>NZ_JQMW01000011.1 GCF_000744935.1 Clostridium sp. KNHs214
AAACCGTAATCTGGTATAAATTGTGTAGATAAAAGCAGTGCACCCATAGATTGAACAAAAAAGGTGAAGAAAAGCACATATCTAGCCAGCTTCACTATACCTTGCAATGAAAAAGAGTTCATAGCTTCCTGCATTACTAATCTTTCTTTTAAAGTAATTCTTTTACCTAATATCAATGCTATCATTGTAGCAAAAGACATAAAACCAAGTCCACCAATTTCTATAAGCAGCATTATTACAGTTTTACCAAAATAAGTCCAATGTGTACTTGTATTTAATGTTACAAGTCCTGTAACACATACTGCTGAAGTAGATGTAAATATACAATCTATAAAAGGCGTCCTAGTCCCACTTCTAGATGCAATGGGTAAATTCAAAAGAATAGCTCCTGTAAATATAACTATTGCAAATCCAATAGCTAGTATCTGTACAGGAGTAAATTTAGGTTTATGTTTTAATATTTCTGACATCGTATCACCCCAATTCTATGTCCATAAATTAATTTGAGCTAATAATTATTTTACCATTATATCACTTAATATATTTTTGTCAAAATCCTAATATATACTTTTATTCCTTTATATAATAAAAAAAATGCGACCCCATGCCGCATTTTCATATTATAAGCTTTGTTTTGCTACTTCTACTAATTCAGTAAAAGCTTTTGGATCATTTATAGCTATTTCAGAAAGCATCTTTCTGTTCATATCTATTCCTGCAAGCTTTATTCCATTCATAAATCTAGAGTAAGAAAGACCATTCATTCTAGTAGCTGCATTTATTCTTGCTATCCATAACTTTCTATAATCTCTCTTCTTTAATTTTCTTCCTCTATATGCATCTCTTAATGCTCTTATAACTGATTGATTAGCAACTTTAATTAATTTACTTCTTGAACCGTAGTATCCTTTTGCAAGTTTTAATACTTTTTTATGTTTTTTACGAGCATTTACCGCTCTTTTAACTCTTGCCATCTCAAAAACCTCCTTCTGCTTTAAGCTCTAAACTATAGATATGGTAATACTTTCTTCATTACTTTTTCTTGTGATTCAGATACGTATGAAGTTTGTCTTAAATTTCTCTTTGTTTTAGAGCTTTTTTTAGTTAGTATGTGGCTTTTAAAAGCCTTAGCTCTCTTTAATTTTCCTGTTCCTGTCTTTTTAAATCTTTTAGCTGCGCCTCTATGAGTTTTCATTTTTGGCATACTAAACTCCTCCTCTCAATTATGCTCTTTTTGGAGCTAAAACCATGATCATGTTTCTTCCTTCTAATTTAGCTTCCTTTTCTTTTACACAAATATCTTCTAATATTTTGTAGAAGTTATCTAATATTTTACGTCCTATGTGTGAATAGTCAGCTTCTCTTCCTCTGAATCTAACTGTTACTTTAACCTTATTTCCAGCCTCCAAGAACTTCCTTGCATTCTTTGCTTTTACTTCCAAATCATGCTCTTCAATTTTAGGACTCAATCTTACCTCTTTAATATTTATGACATTTTGTTTTTTCTTAGCTTCTTTTTCTTTCTTGGCTTGTTCATAAATAAATTTGCCATAATCCATTATTCTGCATACTGGTGGATTAGCATTTGGCGAAATCATAACTAAATCCATTTCTTTTTCTTCTGCTATAGTCAAAGCTTCTCTAGATGAGATTATTCCTAATTGTGAACCATCATCGCCTATAACTCTTATTTCTTTAGCTCTTATGTCTTCATTTACTAAGTGCTTTTTATCTTTACTAATAATATTCACCTCCTGGTGTTATTAAACATATAATAAAAGGACGGCACATGCCGTCCTTTATATATCACATTAATGTAATCATAACTTACCTTACTAGCTGTGCTGTAAGGTGAGAAACGGCTGTTTCTACTTGTAATAAAACTCACTATTAAGTTAACAATGTTATTCTACTACATTAATACTCCTCTGTCAACACTTTATTATAAACTGTTTACCTTATTACTTATTTCTTCTTTTATCTTACTTATAAATTCCTCTATAGTATCAGTTCCTAAATCTCCTTCTTTTCTGCTTCTGATTGCTACTTTACCTTCTGCCATTTCTTTATCTCCAATTACAAGCATATAAGGAATTTTTTGAAGTTGTGCTTCCCTTATCTTATATCCTATTTTTTCATTTCTAAAGTCAGTTTCTACCCTTATGTCATTTTCTTTAATTTAGTTTCTATTTCTTTGCAGTATTCTAAGCTTCTATCAGTTATATTCATAATTTTAACTTGTACTGGCGCCAACCATGTTGGGAATGCTCCTGCAAAATGTTCTATTAATATACCTATAAATCTTTCTATACTACCAAACACAACTCTGTGTACTGTTACTGGTCTATGCTTTTCCCCATCCGCTCCTATATATGAAAGATCAAATCTTTCTGGTAGCTGAAAATCTAGCTGAATTGTTCCACACTGCCAAGTTCTACCTATGCAATCTCTTAAATGGAAATCAATCTTTGGACCGTAGAAAGCTCCATCGCCCTCATTTATCTTATACTCAAGTCCTGCTTTTCAAGAGCAGCTCTCAATCCATTAGTTGCATCTTCCCAATCTTCATCACTACCCATAGAATTTTCTGGTCTTGTAGAAAGCTCTACAAAATATTCAAATCCAAACATTTTATAAAATTCATCTATTAAATTAACTACTCCAAGTACTTCATCAGTTATTTGATCTTTAGTCATAAATATATGCGCATCATCTTGAGTAAAGCATCTAACTCTCATAAGTCCGTGTAATGCACCAGAAAGCTCATGTCTGTGAACAAGTCCAAGTTCACCTAATCTTAAAGGTAAATCTCTATAAGAATGCATTCCATCCTTATAAACTAACATAGCACCTGGACAATTCATTGGTTTTACTGCATAATCTTCTTCGTCAATTTTGTAAAGTACATATTTCTTTGTAGTGATCCCAATGTCCTGATTGATGCCATAAAGCTTCATTTAATATTATTGGAGTTTTAATTTCATCATATCCTGCTTTTCTATGCACTTCTCTCCAGTAATCTTCAAGTATATTTCTTAAAATCATTCCCTTTGGATAGAAGAATGGGAATCCTGGACCTTCATCATGTATTGCAAATAATCCAAGCTCTTTACCAAGTTTTCTGTGATCTCTCTTTTTAGCTTCTTCTAGCATATGGATATACTCATCCAATTCGCTTTGTTTTGTAAAAGCTGTTCCATAAATTCTTTGTAGCATTTGCTTATTTTCATCGCCTCTCCAATAAGCCCCAGCTAAAGATAACAATTTTATAGCTTTTACTTTCTTTGTAGATGGTACATGAGGACCTGCACATAAATCTACAAACTCACCTTGTCTATAGAACGAAATTACTGCATCCTCTGGCAAGTCTTCTATAAGTTCTACTTTATAATCCTCTCCTTTTTCTTTTACATATTTTATAGCTTCTTCTCTTGGAAGTTCAAATCTTTCTAATTTCAAATCTTCTTTAACTATCTTTTTCATTTCTTTTTCTATATTTCCATTATTTCTGGTGTAAAAGAAAAATCTGCTTCAAAATCATAATAGAACCCTGTATCTATCGCTGGTCCTATAGCTAATTTTACTTCTGGATATAGTCTTTTTACTGCTTGAGCTAAAATATGTGAGCCAGTATGTCTTAAAGCCCATTTTCCATCTTCGTCTTCAAAAGTTGCTATTTCTAAAGTGCAATCTTCATTTATCTCAGTCATAAGTTCAGCTTTCTTCCCATTTACTTTAGCAGCTAGGGCTTTTTTATAAAGAGCTGGACTTATTTTCATAGCAATATCACTAACTTTGGTTCCCTTTTCTACCTCTATAACTTTTCCATCCTTTAATGTTACCTTAATCATTTTAACTCCTCCTTTTCCTTATTTATTCCATGGCTACGCTAACTTCTTCTATAAATGTGGAGAATAAAGACAGTTACACCGTTGGATAACAATTAATAAGTTTATATTAATAAATTTTTATGTTGATTATTATTTTAAAACCAAACAATATTTTAACAAAAAATAACTAAACTCATCCCATAAATGGGACGAGTATCTCGCGGTTCCACCCAAATTAATAATAAAATAAATATTTATCATTCACTTGAAGCCTTTAACGTTGGCAACGGCAATGCCTACTAATTTCAGCACGCTACTCAAAGGTGGTTTTCAACAGTTCTTATTCAAAGGATTTTGCAGCCTATGAACCCTTCTCTCTTAGAACAGTATACTGTTTACTCTTCCTTTTCACAGTATTTTAAGTAATATATTCTAAATTTATTAAAGTATATTACTTTTATTTTAAAAAGTCAATAGCTAATAATTTTTTTATATTTTTTTACTTAATAAATTTCTACACTGTTCACATCCACTACATATTATAACTCTATCTTCAAATACGCTTTCTATTGTGTTTATAAATTCCTTATTCATACAATTATCCATTCCATGTATTACAATATTTTTAGGTGAATTGGTTACAAGGCCACTGATTATTATCTCCTCTATACCTATTTTTTCATTAACTCCCTCTACAAATGCTCCTTTTTTAAATTGTTTACTCATATCATTTCCTATATCATCCTTTATAACGTATTTCTCTCCATTTTCTATAAATATATGAATTTTATTTATTTTGCTTTCCTGCATACCAACAAAATATTTAAGCAACTTTATAAATTCATCATATTCCCTTTCTACCATAAGGCTTTCAATTATTTTATCTATTATTAAACATACTTTCTTTTTAATTTCATGTGCTCTAAATTGTAAATATCCTTCAATATTTATTAAAGCATTTTCTTTCATAACATTTAAAATATTTTCTTTTATTTCATTCATCCTATTAGAGCAATAAACTGCTTTTTCATCGTTTATCCCTTGTAAATTAGTAAGTATATTAAATAAGCTTATCTTTATATCTTCTATTTCCTCTTTTCCCAAAAAGAAATATTCTTCATTGAGTATACAATCCACTTCCATGTAATAAAATTCTAGTATTATAACTTCATATATAATTTCCATTAAGTTGAAATAAACAATATCAATTTTTTCCCTAGGTATATCTTCAATATCTGAAGAAAATATTTTTATTACATTACAACCCTTGTCTACCTCCTCATATATTCCTATATTTATGTTTTTGTGCTTTAAACTTTCCTCAAGTTCATTTATATTATATATAAATTCCTCGCTTTCTCCCTTAAAAACTATTGTAAGTAACAACATTAAAATCACCCACTTTCATTATAGTGAGAACACTTTTACTTGAATTTATTCTTTACAAATTTAATCCTTGTGATAATATAAGTTATAAATTTATATTTTACAAAATAAATTCATTTATGTATGAAAAGGTGATTTTTATGAAAAAATTTATTATTGTAGATTTTAGAATAAATAAAGAAGAAAAGGGAAATTTAAAAAAGCTAGGTTATGAAACCCTTAGTTGTCCTCCTAGCGAATCACTATATACTGCAGTATGTGGGCATCCAGATATGCTTTTACACTTTTTGAAGGAAGACACTTTAGTAATACATAAAGATGCTCCTTTAAATTTTATAAATTTCTTAAAAAAAATTAATATTAAAGTTATACTTTCAAAAAATTCTCTAGAGAAAAGTTATCCCTACAACATTGGCTTAAATGCAGTTAACATAGGTGATATATTTGTCCATTATACAAAATATACAGATCCAGCCATAATCCATAATATATATGATAAAAAAATCTTAAATGTTAAGCAAGGATACACCAAGTGTTCCACTGCAATTATAAATTCTAATGCCTTTATAACCTCTGATCCTTCTATTAAAAATGCATTAGTAAAAGAAAGCAAAGATGTATTATTCTTACCACCAGGCAATATAATTTTACCAGGTTTAAACTATGGCTTCATTGGAGGAACTTGTGGCCTTTTGGAAAAGGGGATTTTAGCCTTTTATGGAGATTTAAATTGCTATAAATATGGAAAGGAAGTTATGTCTTTTTTAGAAAAGCATAATGTTAAGCCTATTTTTCTTAGAAAAGGACCTTTGGTGGATAGGGGAAGCATGTTTAGTGGGCTAGTGGGCTAGTGGGCTACGCCCCCGTACTTCACCTGTATAATTTTATTCTTTTATTAAATAAATCCCAAGTCATTAAATCATCAGTTATATCGACTACCTGCACAAATGGCATTGCTCCATCTCCGTCATACCACTCTTCATTTCCATACGGTTGAGGGAATGAACCACGCCTATATTTAGCGTATTCTCCCAACTTACGCTGTTCCCAAGCAAATGAGGGAAAGTGAATACCTCACTTTCCCTTTAACAACAAATTTAAATTTTTACGCCTAAAATCCTCAATTGTTCATTAATCTCAGCTTCAAGCTCAGCAATTTCCTTATTATCTTGTTCTAACAGCTTATTTATTTCTTCTAAATCAATTGGTTCTTCTTCCTCAAAAGTATCAACATAACGTGGTATGTTTAAATTAAAATCATTTTCTCTAATTTCTTCAATAGATGCCAAATGAGCATACTTAGGAGCGTCTTTACGTTCCTTATATGTTTTTATGATTTTATCAATATCTTCATCTCTTAAATTATTTTGATTTTTATTCTTTTCAAAATCATTACTTGCATCAATAAATAATATATCTTTATTTTCACGATTCTTCTTTAACACTAAAATTACAGTTGGAATACTTGTTCCATAAAATAAATTTGCTGGCAATCCAATTATTGTATCAAGGTAATTTTTACCAATTAAAGTTTCTCTTATTTTTCCTTCTGCTGCACCTCTAAACAACACTCCATGAGGTAAAACAATAGCCATTGTTCCAGTCTTATTTAAATGATATATACTATGCAATATAAAAGCATAATCTGCCTTTGAAGCTGGTGCTAACTTTCCATATTCACTAAAACGTGGGTCTTTTAATTTAGTTTTATCATTATCCCATTTTGCCGAATATGGTGGATTTGCAACAACTGCATCAAAGCTACGTGGCTGATCAATACCTTTTTCATCTGGACCATCTGGCCAATCAATTTCCAAAGTATCGGCATTACTTAATATCATATTGTTATAAGATATACCATGCATCATTAAATTCATACGTGCCAAGTTATATGTAGTTGTATTCAATTCTTGACCAAAGTACTTCATGGGAATGCCTTTTGGTAATTCTTGACCTACAGTAAGTAATAAAGAACCCGATCCCATTGTTGGGTCATATACACTAAATAATTCATCTGATTTTTCTACACCTTCTGTTACTACTTTAGCTAAAATTTTACTTACTTGATGTGGTGTATAGAATTCTCCACCCTTTTTACCAGCACTAGCTGCAAATTGACCAATTAAGTATTCATATATTTCACCTAAAATGTCTTTTCCATCATTACCTTTGTATTCAATACTATCAACTAACTTTACTATGTTGTTAAGTGATTTAGCGCGTTCATTTGTAGAATTTCCAAGACGAGAATCTCCTAAATTAATATCATTAAATACTCCACGGAAATCTTTTACTGCTTCTTTATTTAATTCTGCATTTTTATTAAAGTTATCAAAAATAGTTTGATAGTCACTAGGAATAACTTGTGAATCATTAATTTTATCAATCAATGACTGCCACGTATCCTTTGGAGCAATTGCATATCCTAAGCTTGCTGAAATATCTTGTAGATAATCTTCAAGCTCCGAATCATCTACTTGTGAATTATAGGATTCATTAATAGACTCCCCCTCTATAACATCAATAACATTATTCTTTAACAAATACTCCTCTTGATGTTCTGATAAATATCTATAAAACATAAATGCCAATATATAATTTTTGTACTCTGCTGCATCCATGGTTCCACGTAATTCATTTGCCATTGCCCATAATTTATTGGTAATTGATTGTATATTATTGCTCATTATTTTTACTTCCTCTCTTTTATTAATTTGATTGTGCCTTATATAAACATCTGTTGTAAAAGTCCCTTCTTTTGTTGTTGTAAATGCTCTAACTTACGCTGATGAAGGGTGATAAGGTGGTCGAGGCTTGAGAAATATTCTCCAATTTTTTGTTGTTCCTTATATTGAGGAATTAAAATATCTATGTCAAGTATTTCGTCTTGGCGGATACTTGGTTGTGCCATTCCTCTGTCCAATGCTACAATATCTTTATTTTTTGCCATTAATAAGAAAAATAAAAATTTTTTATGTTCTGAACTTCTTAACCCTAACGTATTCTGTATAATTACAGCCTTTGAGTCAGGAAATAAAGTGTAGTGCGTCAAAATATAGCTTTTGAAAACTGCATTTCTAAGTCAAATTATAACTATAACTCCAATAACTATCCAGTAATTAAATGCATTTTAAATAATCATATTATTGCTAAATAAAACCTCCTAATGACTTGACATCATTTGGAGGTTATTTTAAGCTTATTATAAAAACTAGAGAAAGGAAAGGGAAGAACCCCAAGCCGTGCAAAGCGAAGGTTCTTCCCTAAAAATAAGAGCGTAAGCTCTTACAACCTATTATTATGATAAGATTATTTTCACAACTATGCAAGTGTTTTAAACAAATTTCTTTTGAAAATGAGATAAATATTTTTGAAGAGTATATGAAAACGGTTAATTCAGAGGCTTTGGTATGTCCAGTCTGCGGATCTAAACACGATCTATCCCTATTTGCCTCTTATAAACGCCATCTTGTGACTTATGATAATAATGAAGTTCACGATAATATAATAACTATCAATAGATATATTTGCCCGTCATGTGGACATACTCATGCTATCCTACCTTCGGTAATTGTGCCCTACATGTCATTTAGCTTTAAATTTACTGTGTCTATTATTCATGATTATCTTGTACATAAATTTACCTCTGTAGAAGCTATGTGTGAACATTATTGTATAGCAATATCCACATTCTATCGAATTTTAAATAAGTTCAAAAAACATAAACAACTATGGCTTGGACTTCTACAAGACAAGCTTATTTCTAATCTAAGTTTTATACAGCGTGTTATAAATAGTACCTTTATTGAAATTGAAACCTTTATAACAAACTTTTTTAATAGAAACGGCTTATCCTTTTTTCAAGGAACATCATAATTAAGCTATAGCTATATACTTTTTATTTTATTTTATATATACCACTTAATACGATAATGGATATTATAATTTCCCCATGATAGCATTTTTATAGAGGTGATGTTGAAATGAATAACAAAGAAATGATTGAAATAGCTTCTATTAGACTAGCACTAATAGCTCCAGCTATAAATAATACTTATACTGAAAGCTCGAAAATTGCTTACTATAGACGTGTTGCTGCTACTCCTGTAAAATTACCTAACGGTAAGTCAGTTTTATATAGTCCTGGAACACTATCTAATTGGGAATCAGATTATAATAGGTTTGGTTTTGATGCCCTTCTACCGAAGACGCGTAGCGACATAGGGAAAACCAGAAAGTTAAATGATGTAGCTATAGAACAGATATATATGCTAAAAAATGCATTTCCTAAAATTAATGCTACTCTTATATATCATAAACTTATCGAAGATGGCTTTATCAATGAAAAAAATATATCATTATCTACAGTTCAAAGATTTATAAAAAATAATGATCTTAAATCTGCTAGATGCATAAATATGAAAGATAGAAAAGCCTTTGAAGAAGAGTTTGCAACTGGCATGTACCAAGGTGATACATGCTATGGCCCGTATATTACTGAAAATGGCATACGTAAAAGAACATATCTAATTATGCTAATTGATGATAAATCAAGACTTATCGTTGGCGGAAGATTCTTTTACAATGATAACTCTTATAATTTTCAAAAGGTACTTAAAGAAGCTATCGCTAGATATGGCATACCTAATAAACTTTACTTGGACAACGGTTCTCCTTATAAAAATGAGCAATTAAGTCTTATCTGTGGATCTCTTGGAATAGTAGAATTGCACACTATGGTAAGGGATGGAGCATCCAAAGGAAAAGTAGAAAGAAATTTTAGAACATTAAAAAGTAGATGGCTAAACACTCTAGATGTAGAATCTATATCCTCCTTAGCGGAGCTAAATGATGAGCTATTCGCATATATAAACAAGCATAATGTAACAGTACATTCAGCTACATCTCAACGTCCGATCGATAGATATAAAAGCGATTTAGCTCATGTTAAGGTAGCTACTGATAGTGAGTGGCTGGATAATTGCTTTATGAATCGCATACAACGAAGAGTTAATAATGACTCAACCATAAGCATTGATAAAATATCTTATGATGTACCTATGCAATTTATAGGACAGAAAGTTGAAGTAAGATATTTACCTGATGATATGGATAATGCATATGTATATTATGAAAATGCTAAATACAGCATTAGAAAAACAAATAAGATTGAAAATGGTAAAACCAAACGCAGGAATGCATTTACTATAGACTATTCAAAGGATGGTGTTAAAAATGTTTAAACAATTTTATGGTATGACAATGAATCCATTTGAAAAAGGCATAAAAGAAAAAGATGCCTATATGTCAAATGATCTAAAAGAGATGATATCAAGACTTGAGTATCTTAATGAAGCTAGGGGAATCGGCTTATTTACAGCTTCACCAGGTAGTGGAAAAACCTTTGCCTTAAGGTGCTTTGCTAAAAAAGTAAACCCTAATTTAACAAAGGTTATATATCTTTGCTTTACCACTGTAACTACTACTGAGTTCTATAGGCAATTTTGCATCTCCTTAGGAATTGAACCTTCTTCTCGTAAATCTGACATGTTTAAGAGCATAAAAGACTATATGGAAAGTATGAGTACAGATAAACGTGTGCATTATATATTAGTTTGGGATGAAGCACAATATCTAAATAATGATATTTTAAAGGATTTAAAGCTACTTATGAACTTCTCTATGGACTCAAAAGATTGCTTTTCCTTAGTTTTGATAGGACAACCTGTGTTAAATAATATCTTAGAAAAGCAGATACACGAGGCATTAAAACAAAGAATAATAATAAATTATAATTTTGAAGGATTTTCTGAAATTGAAGCTTTAGAATATATTAATTCTAGATTATCATTAGCAGGGGCTTCGCCAGAAATATTTGATAATAATGCTGTTTTGGCTGCATATAGAAGCTGTGCTGGCTCTATAAGACGCTTAAATATGATATTAACTAAGGCTTTAATAATAGGTGCGCAGCACGAAAAAAACGTAATCGATACTGATATAATAATGGCTGCCGCCAATGAAATATCACTGCATTAAAATCACAAGGAGCGCTAGCTCCTTTTTCTTTTAGGTGCAAAATGATTTTTCATTAAAAATAAAGTGATTTTGTAGAAATAATTTGACGTAAATTGTACTATAATTATAGAAATAAACTGACGTTTAAATTAGGAGAAATTTGACGTTTAACAATAAAGATATATTACCAATTCCGTTACCAACTAAAGTAATTAAAATATCATCAACTTTATTATATTTTCTTATGAAGTTATTAAATTGATCTTCATTTATAAATCTATTTGCTATTGTTAAATCAGGATACAATGTATTTTTTATCATGTAATTATCAATAACAGGAATTCCTTCTTCACAATAATAACTCGGATTCTTACCTCTATTATCAACAATATAATGTACAACTTCCCCCAACTTACGCTGTTCCCAAGGGTCAGTAAATCCCGGAAAACGAAGTTCCGGAAAATCTTCGCCATTTTTGGGAAACATTTTTTGTAACAAACTTTTCTTCTTATCTTGTAAGTGATTTAACTTACGCTGATGAAGGGTGATAAGATTGTCGATATTGGAAAAATACTCTGCTAGCTTCTCTTGTTCTGCTTCTTTTGGAAACATAAAATGTAACTCATTTAACTTAACCATAGTAAGTGCTTTTTGATTAGACCCTATAGCAGAATCCATTATTTTTTTCTGTCCATAAGTCGAACTAAGAACAAAATCAAGATACTTAGAATTACATTTTATGTTCTTAAACCAGATTAAATTTCCATCTTTAAAATAGAATGGCACATTGTCTACAACCCATGTATTTCCGATGGTTCCTACTGCTGTGATCAGTAAATCACCTAGCTTAGGACTTCCATATAATTTTGATATTTTCTCATACTTTTCTTCAGTTATATAAAGCACCTCTGAAACCTGCTTGTGTTGTCTTAATTCTGATATTTCTTTTCCTCTATAAAAAGGAATTCCACTTTCAACATAGTTCTCAGCATGAACTCTTTTACTTGAGGTCAAGTCAGCTATCTCAGATAACTTACGCTGTTCCCAAGGGTCAGTGAATCCTGGAAACCTTATTTTAGGTACATTAACTTTATTTTTATCCATTTTATCTCCTATCTGAACTGTCAATTCATAGTCGACAGTTCAATAATTAATTTTTAAAAGTATCATTAAATATAATTTAACTTTCAGCTCTATCATCAGCTAATTCATAAATGGCCTCACGCAAACCATTGCGGTACTTGATTTTAGACAAAGCTTGTACATCTTCGCTATGTGCTAGCGTCTTATAATCCAGGCTTGCTTTGGCAATTATATCTCGAATTTGACCAGTATCATCTAAATCTTGTAAGCCATAACGATGGCGACTAAATAATTCACGCATCTGAGCACTTGTGATAATATCTGTAATTCCCCATTTTACTCGAAAATCTAAGAATAGTCTATCAAGACTTACATTGTTAGCCGCTTGAATAATTTGCTCACTATCACTAAGTTTCACTGGATATTTAAGATTAGCACCCTCCGGCGGATAATGCCCTTTGATAATAGCCATTGCTGCATTCATAATCTTCATAGCGTAATTTCTATCTTCTAAACCGTTGGCAAATTGATGAATTTTCTCTTTTGTAGTTTGTGCTTCTTGGCTCTTACCCTCATGTACTTGATTTAATAATTGTTCTACCAATTCAGTTAAATAATCATAATCTATTTTTACATCTTTCACATGAGTCATTTTTAACTCAATTTGATAAAAAGGAATTTTCTTTTCTTTTGATATATGTTGTTTAAGCTCATTGGTTAAAACTGTAGTAAGCATAGTTTCCTCTTCACTTGTCATGCCTAATTTTTCAACTAACTCATCAGGATTTTCGTAATTGAAACCTACTGCATTTCCATCAACTTCTTCAGGTGCATATTGTTTTAATTTAGCCATACCAAAATTATAATCACGCAATAAATCAAGCATATATTCTTTTTGCTTCTCAGAAGGTGGTAATTCTTGAAACTCATTAGTTAAACTGTCTAATTTTTTAACAACCTCTTTAACTTCTTCAAATACCTCTTCAAAAGGTTTAGCAATAATACCATCCTTTTGGTTAGATGTACGCTTCTCATCTTCTGATAAAATTGCGGAAGCCTTATTAGCATAAATTGCGAGAGCTTCATTCATCAACTTCTCATTTTGAGCAGGCCAACGATAATTTACAATACGCCCCCAAGGTTTTTCTTGCATATCAGCAATACGATTTGTTCTTGAATAGGCTTGAATAAGTGCAGCCCCTTTAAGTGTTCTATCTACATAAAGGGTATTAAGTTCTGGTGCATCAAATCCAGTCAAAAGTTGATCTACCACAATCACAATATCTAAAAAGTTCTTATCTGTAGCAGTTTTATTCAAACGACTAGTAACATCTTGTGTGTATCCTGCTACATCATCCATGCCAAAGCTTGTACCAAATTCTTTATTATATGCATCAATAGCATCATGTAAGCCTTGATTAGTGGCAAGCATACTATCATTATTAGATGAGTTTTGACTAAATGTAACTGCTACTTTTAATGTTTGTCCACCGTTTTTCTTGTTCTCATCATTTACTCGTTGAAATTCATTAAAATACATCATTGCCATTGGAGTGCTAGCTTTCCCACCACCAACATGAGTGGTAAAGAGTGCATTATACTTACCTTCATTTGAACGATTTCGCCAATTCTTGAAAATATCTTGAACTACTAACTTGATATGTTCAGGATTTTCATCATAAAAACTTGGTTCAACTGCATCATCCATATCTTCTTGACTTAGATTATTAATCTTTTCTATAATTTTTTCTTCAGTCCACTTCGGATAATGTTCTCTGTAAAAGTTTGGTAGATAATTTAATTTCATTTGTTTTTCATCAATTGTTGTTTCAAAATCAACTTTAAAGCCCAAAACATTTCTATCTGCTATTGCTTCACGAATGGTATAAGCGTGTAACAATGGTCCAAAAATATCTTCAGTGCGTAAGCCATTAGTTGTTTCGTCAAACATCGGTGTTCCCGTATAACCAACCCAAGCAGATTTCTTAAAAGCCTTTTGTATCTTTTCAAAACTTTCACCACCAGTTGAACGGTGTGCCTCATCAACGATAAATACAATATTTTTGTCGGGTGATTTAAAAGATTTACGTTTCACTAAAGTATCAAGCTTTTGAACAGAAGTAACAATAATATTATTATCTTTGCTCTTTAGTTTACGACTTAAATCATTAGTATTATAAGTATTTTGAACACTTCCAATCATATCTTCACTAGCATCTGGATCATAGGCCCTATAACTTTCATTTGTTTGTTTTGTTAAAGCAATTCTATCTACTACGAATACAACTTTATCAACTTTTGGCATACGACTTGCAAGCCAAGCTGTTTTGAAACTAGTGATAGTTTTACCAGAACCAGTAGTATGCCAAATATACCCTACTTTATTTGTGCCGAGCTCAAAATCAACTTGTTTTAGATTTTCAATTACAGCCTGGGTAGCATATACTTGATATGGACGCATTACCTTTAGCGTTTGTTTGTTTTTTGTGCCATCCAAAATCATATAATTAGTAGCCATTTGATGTGCCATTGGAATACTTAACATTGAATCAGCAAACTCTTTCCAATTACGTACAATCGTATTATCACTTTTACGTTGCCAGTTAAAAGCAAAGTCCTTATTAAACTTATCTGATGTGGTATTAGCCATATACTTCACGTTATTTGGTGTAATTGCCACCAATATTTGTAGAGTAGAAAAAATATCCCGATATTGGTTTTCCTGAGAATATTGATGCATTTGATTTAGTGCTTCATTGACATCATGTGTATCACGTTTTTCTTCAATTTGTATTATAGGTAGACCATTAATAAGAAGTGTAGTATCAAAACGACGATTTTGTTTTCCAGTGATAACTGCAGGACGTTCAATCTGATTAACTACTTGATACACTGTATCTCCAGCACCAATTTGTTTTTGATCGAAAACCGTTAAAAACACGTGACGACCGTCATCTAAATCAATTTCGATTTGCGATACACCATTAAGTCCATATAAAAATTGTCCAGCTTCATATGGTGTTTGAATATTAGATATAATCTTTTTGACTTGATTAAATTCTACAGTACTTAAAGGATGATCAAGTGTATTTTGATTGTGCCTCTCAAGAATCTCTTTGAAGTTATTCCAAAGCTTTTCTGTAGTTTTAATTTTTGGTTCATACTTCCACAGTTTTGTTTTTATAAAGTAATCAGCAGTTTTTTCTCTAACAATAAAGTCGCTGATTCCTTCTAGATGTTCAGGTTTAGTTATGGTTCCACTGGTAATATACTGTATTAACTCAGTTTCAAATTGCTCTTCATTCATCTCCCCCATGCCTCCTCTAACTTGGATAATCTAATTTTTGTTTCAAGTTCCGCTGCTCTATTTCTAAGAGTTTGTAGCCTTAACTGATTAAAATAGACTTGTCCTATAATTTTTTGCTTATCTATGGAAGGTATTTTCGGTATTTCAAGCTCTTTAAGTTGCTTTAGAGTATATTTTAAAACTTGGGAACCTTGCAATCCCAGCACAAACTGTTTCTTGATTGTTTTGTTTTCATTAATAAGATAAACCAAAAACTTTGAATCAATTTTATGGCTAGGTAATAACTTAACGTAGTTTTGCGTATAAATATATCCCTCATGCTCTTTTCTTACTATCGTTGCAATTCCCGTGATTAAACTAAATACTACATCACCATCACATAAGGTATTTAGTTTATCATTGGTCCTGACTTGTTTATTGTCCACAGTTTTTGAAATAATACCTACCAAATCATCTGTTAAATTTGTTTGACTATAATAAGTAAAAAGCGGTGTTTTTTCATCAAACACTTCAGTAATTCTAAACTGAGGCGATCCACTTACTAACTCAACTAATTCGCTTAACTTTTCCATAAAATATTTTACCTTTCTAAAATCACTTTATTTACCATGATGTAATCATATCACACAAGGAAGTTTATTGCAACTATTCAAAATGTAATTTTCTAAAATTACATTTTGAATATTCTTATTAAAAATTAACAACTAAAAATCAAACAAATCAATTGATGAATCAAATATAATATCTTCGTCACAAAAAGCTACAGATATTGCATATAGAGCTTTATTAGTATTGGGCACTATCCATGCTTTCTTCCCTTCATTCCATCTGCTGCCTTCTATTTTTTTGATTGCCGAAACATTATCATAGCTATAATTAAAGCTTACCATTATATAGTTATCATTAAATTTTTCAATTGTAACAGCCATTATTTTTACTCTTCCTTATTAAATTCATAAATTTTTAAATATACAGTATGATTATCCCACAAAAAGCATTACATTACCTGAATTATGAAATTTCTCTGGAATGACTTGCATAAGAAGCAAAGGAACTGTTTAAATTTATTCTTCTGAGCTCTTATGCAAGTCATGGAGGAGAAATTTCATAATTCTATCACATTATACCTTTTTGTGGTTTAATCACAGTATTAATATTATCATATTTTTTTATTTCCGCTAAATTGTGCACACACCATCTAAAAAATGCACCCCCCTAATAAAAATCCACAGGGGTGTGCATTTCCAATATAAAAGTCTATAATTACAAACACAAAACTTAAAATATTGCACTAAGATTTGTTTCAAAAAACAACAAAAGCCCTTGAAATCAAGAGCTTTCCATTGTATCAATATTAAATTGATTATTTGGAGGCGCCACCCGGATTTGAACCGGGGATGAAGATTTTGCAGACCTTTGCCTTACCACTTGGCCATAGCGCCATATTTAATTGGAGCGGAAGACGGGACTCGAACCCGCGACATCCACCTTGGCAAGGTGGCGCTCTACCAACTGAGCCACTTCCGCATGTTACTGGTGGCTGGACCAGGAATCGAACCAGGGACACGAGGATTTTCAGTCCTCTGCTCTACCGACTGAGCTATCCAGCCTAATATGGCGACCCAGAAGGGACTCGAACCCTCGACCTCCGGCGTGACAGGCCGGCACTCTAACCAACTGAGCCACTGGGCCATATTATGTGGTGGGCACAACAGGGCTCGAACCTGTGACCCTCTGCTTGTAAGGCAGATGCTCTCCCAGCTGAGCTATGCGCCCACATAAGCGAGTGCTTTAATTAACTCGCATATTTATAATACACAATTTCAGAGAGTATGTCAACTCTAAATTGACTATTTAATACTAATTATTTTAATAATACATCGATTTTCTTCCATATATTTCGTTTTTCTTTTTACTACTATATGATTATCCCACAAAAAGCATTACATTACCTGAATTATGAAATTTCTCTGGAATGACTTGCATAAGAAGCGAAGGAACTGTTTAAATTTAATTTTAGAAATTCTTCTTTTAGACAGATAAAATTATCGTAACCCTTAAAAGGACGCCAGGCTAGCGAACCTGAGGCAGGACGCTGAATGTGAGCGTTAGATAATTTTATATGGCTAAAAGATTAGAATTTCTTAAATTAAATTTATTGTTCCGAGCTCTTATGCAAGTCATGGAGGAGAAATTTCATAATTTCATCACATTATACCTTATTGTGGTTTAATCACTATATAATATATTCAATTTAACTGACAAGAATTCCTATTTTCATCCGTTTACAGGTATAAAACTCCTTTAGAAATTAACTATAATTTGAAATTTGCAGATAAACAATAGATAATAAGTAAGAATTCTTACTTTTTACTTCTTACCTTCTCCACAAATTCCAATTTTAAATTCTAAATTAAAAACATTTATTTATCTAAGATAGAGCTTAAGATTTATGTGCGAAAGTTGAGTTAATAATTAAATGATATTCTTCAAAAGCTCTCCAACGTCCTCATGAGTAAACTTATACTTTTTATTGCAGAATTGACAAACCAATTCTTCTTCCTTACCTTCATTATATATTTCTTCTAAATCTTTTTTACCTATACTTATTAAAGCCTTTTCCACCTTTTCTCTTGAGCAATCGCATTTATATTCTGGATGAATCTCTTCTAATATTTTAAGATCCATATCCTCAAATATTAACTGCAAAATCTCTTCTACAGTCTTACCCTCTGAAAGCAATTTACTTATAGGTGGAATTTCTTCTAATCTATAAGTTATTAAATCTGCTAAAAGTTCATCTGCATCTGGCATCATTTGAATTATAAATCCACCTGCCGATTTTATACTCAAGTCTCTATCAACTAAAACACCCACTGCAACTGCTGATGGAGTTTGCTCTGATACAGTAAAATAATATGCTAAATCGTCTCCCACTTCTCCTGTATAGATATGAACACGCCCAACATAAGGTTCTTTAAGTCCCATATCTCTTATGATTAATAATTCTCCATCCCGGCCAATAGCTCCTCCTACATCTAGCTTTCCTAAGCTATTAGGTTCCAAATCTACATTAGGATTTCCTATATAACCTTTTACGTGACCATCGCTATATGCAGTAACCACTATACCTCTAGCTGGTCCTCTGCCATCTATTTTAAGTGTTAAAGTATCCTTTGAGGATTTTAACATAGTACCCATTAAACTTCCACAGGTAAGCATTCTTCCATAAGCTGCTGCTGCAGTAGCTGCGCATTCATGCATCTTTACAGCCTCACTTACAAGCTCCGTAGTATCTCCCCCTATTATTCTTACCTGTCCATCCTTTGCTACAGCTCTAACCAATTTATCTGCCATATCTTCACCTTTGTGCTAGTTCACAAAGGCTTCCTCCTTTCATTCTAATATTAATTATATGATTAACCCACAATAAGCATTACATTACCTGAATTATGAAATTTTTCTGTAATTACTTGCATAAGAAGCGAAGGAACTGTTTAAATTTATTGTTCCGAGCTCTTATGCAAGGCATGAAGAAGAAATTTCATAATTCCATCACATTGTACCTTTTTATGGTTTAATCATTATATATTTTTCTTAACCACATAAACTATTCTTTCTGTATTATCTTTTATTTTATCACAAATATAATTGTCATATTTGCCTATTACTTTAAACCCTGCATTTTTTAAAGTTTCTTCTATGTATTCCTCTTTATAAGCTCTCTCCATATGATTTTCATCAAATCTACTATATACTTGTCCATCTCTAATAAAGAAGTTAAGATACATATGAACGGTATCATCTTCTAATTCGTTTTCCCATACATAAAAAACTTCCTCGCCATCATAGGTATAAGTATTATTTCCTAGAATTTCTGTTAATTTATAATAGGAGTTTATATCGAATATAAATAATCCTTCGTCTTTTAAGCAAGAGTGAACCCCCTTAAAATAGTCCATAAGCTGTTCCTCTTCTAATAAATAATTTGTTGAATCTAAACAGCAAGTAATCAAATCGAATTTTCTATTAAGTTGCAGTTTACTTATGTCTTGGCATACAAAATTTGCTTTTATACCTTGTACTCTCATTTTTTCTTCTGCTTCCACAAGCATATCTGTAGATAAATCCACTGCCCATATTTCATTAAAAAACTTTCCCAATTTTTCTGTAACATTTCCTGTGCCACAGGCTAAATCTAAATAGCTATAACGCTTAATATTATTTTGTTTACATATGTCTATTATCTTATTACACCATTTTTGATAATCTATATCCTCATTTATTAATTCATCATATATACGTGCGAATTTTCTATAGCAATTCATAAAATTCCCCTTCATTCTTTATAGGTTTTTATATAATCGTATATATATAATACAACATAGAAGGATATTAGTAAAATAATTTTATTTTGAGGCATTAATGATATGTTAACTAATTTAACTTTCGCAATTATGAAATAAGAATTTTAAATGTAGAATTTAAAATCTTAAATGAAGGATAAAACTCCTTTGAAAGTTTTATTACATAAATTGAAGAAACCTCTTAGAAACTTTAACATTAATTTTACATTCTGCATTCTAAATCTTAAATTAAAAAATAATGTACAACTTAAAATTTATGTGAAAAAGTTGAGTAATCACCAAATAGTGGACACCAAAGATTAACCTTCATACTTGTTTTTACAATCATTTTTTATAATCTCTTCATTTTTAGGTATATTAAATTTTCTTTTTCTCTTTGTCATTATACCCCCTATTCTTCCCGTCTCCTCTGCTGTAAGACCACCCCATCCATATTTATCTACCTTTTCCTTAAGTCCCAATTCCTCAGCTATTTCATATTTCATCTCTTCCCTTATTTTTTCTAAAGGTGTTAATTCCTTTTTAGCTTTTAACTTAGATTTTATTATTTTCTTTAAAGGTGTTTTGCCCATTTTGTTACCCTCCTGTAAAATATACAATTTTTATTTCAAATGCATATCTTACACATTATTATTAGCATATGAGGAAATTATATTCATAACTATATAATTGAGAATTGAAAATTCAGAATCTAGAAATATAAATTAAAGAAATTCCTAAGGAATTTCAACATTCATTCTACATTATTTTTACATTCTAAATTGAAAATAAAATTTCATTTTCCTATTCATTTAATACATAAATTGAAGTTTATATTCAAAAATTAAATATATAATGATTAACCCACAATAAGCATTACATTACCTGAATTATGAAATTTCTCTGGAGTGACTTGCATAAGAAGCGAAGGAACTGTTTAAATTTAATTTTAGAAATTCTTCTTTTAGACAGATAAAATTATCGTAAGCCTTAAAAGGACGCCAGGCTAGCGAACCTGAAGCAGGACGCTGAATGTGAGCGTTAGATAATTTTATATGGCTAAAAGATTAGAATTTCTTAAATTAAATTTATTGTTCCAAACTCTTATGCAAGGCATGGAGGAGAAATTTCATAATTCCATCGCATTGTACCTTTTTGTGGTTTAATCATATAATAAATAGCGTAAAAAAACATGTAGTGATAATTCACTACATGTTTTTATATTTCAAATTAAGACACCTTAGTCAAATAAATGACATGCAACATAATGTTCTTTTTCTATTTCCTTAAGCACTGGAGTTTGCTCGTGACATATTGGTTTTGCATATCTACATCTCTCAGCAAATCTACATCCTGGCTTTGGATTAATAGGACTTGGAACTTCGCCCTCAAGTTTTATTCTCTTCTTAGATCTTTCTATTTCTGGGTCAGGTATTGGAATTGCTGAAAGCAATGCTTGAGTATATGGGTGAAGTGGTTTTTCGTACAAGTCATGACTGCTTGCAAGTTCCACTAAGCATCCTAAATACATAACACCAACTCTATCAGAAATATGTTTAACCATTGAAAGGTCATGGGCTATAAATAAGTAAGTTAAGTCAAATTCTTTTTGTAATTGTACAAGTAAGTTAACTATTTGAGCTTGTATAGAAACGTCTAGAGCTGATATAGGCTCGTCACAAACTATAAATTCTGGCTCAATAGCTAGAGATCTTGCTATACCTATTCTTTGTCTTTGTCCACCAGAAAATTCATGAGGGAATCTTGTAGCATGCTCTTTATTTAATCCTACAATTTGTAATAAATGATATATTCTATCCATTCTCTCTTGTCCGGTATATAAAGCATGGATATCAATACCCTCTCCAATAATTTCACCAACAGTCATTCTTGGATTTAATGAAGCATATGGGTCTTGGAATATCATTTGAGCTCTTCTAGTGAACTCTTTCTTTTCAGTTTTATTTAGCTTATGAATATCTACTCCATCAAATAGTACTTCTCCGCCAGTAGCTGAGTACATTCCCATAACAGTTCTTCCGCAAGTAGTTTTACCACAACCAGATTCACCAACTAGACCTAAAGTTTCACCTTTTCTTATGAAAAAACTAACATCATCTACTGCTTTTAAAGTAGCATCCTTTCCCACATGGAAATATTTCTTAAGATTCTTTACTTCTAATAAAATTTTTGCATCCTTTTCCATTACTTAACACCTCCTGCCTTTATAGGACTTTCTACCTTTGGTGCAAGAGGGTGATTTAACCAGCAAGCAACTTCATGTGTTTCGCTAAGTTTAGTTACTGGAGGCATTTCCTCTCTACATATAGGCATGCAATATTCGCATCTTGCAGCAAATGGACATCCTACTGGTGGCTGTATAAGATCTGGTGGCGTTCCCTTTAATGAATAAAGCTCTGCTTTGTTTCCTAAATCTAGTCTTGGAACAGATCTTAAAAGTGCCCAAGAATATGGATGTTGTCCATTATAGAATATTTCGTCTTTAGTTCCTCTTTCTATAATTTGTCCAGCATACATAACTTGAATTCTATGTGCAACATCAGCTACCACTCCAAGGTCATGAGTAACCAATATAACTGCTGTACCTAATTTATCTTGCAAATCTTTTATAAGATCCATGATTTGAGCCTGAATAGTAACGTCTAGAGCTGTAGTAGGCTCGTCAGCTATAAGAATCTTTGGATTACATGCAAGTGCTATAGCTATCATAGCTCTTTGTCTCATACCACCTGAAAATTCATGTGGATATTGTTTTGCTCTATTTTCAGCATTTGGAATATTAACTAATTTAAGCATTTTTAT
The DNA here is from genome assembly GCF_000744935.1 of Clostridium sp. KNHs214. Lineage (GTDB taxonomy): Bacteria > Bacillota > Clostridia > Clostridiales > Clostridiaceae > Haloimpatiens. Next base: position 22,794 of record NZ_JQMW01000011.1, read on the forward strand.
AGCTTCATTAAAAGCTTCTTGTTTATTCATACCCCTGTGTATTTGTAAACTTTCAGCTATTTGTCTTCCTACTGTCATAGTTGGGTTTAAAGAAGTCATAGGGTCTTGGAAAATCATACTGATTTCTGCTCCCCTAAGTTCTCTAAGCTCCTGCTGTGACATCTTTAATACATTTTTACCATCAAATTCAATAGCAGAACCTTCTTTTATTTCTGCTGGTGGTGTTGGAAGTAATCTCATTATAGCTTTAGATGTTACAGATTTACCACAACCAGATTCTCCAACTACTGCCAAAGTTTCACCTTTATTAAGTTCAAAACTTATCCCTCTTACTGCTTGTACTTCCCCATTATAAGTATGAAATGATACTTTTAAATCTTTTATATCTAGTATTTTTTCCATCGATTATTCCTCCCTCTTATTGACGTAGTCTTGGATCTAATGCGTCTCTTAATCCGTCGCCTAATAGGTTAAATGATAACATTGTTAAACTTATCATCAGTGATGGGAAGAAAAGTTCATGAGGGTAGAACATTAAGTTTTGTTGTGCCGCTGATGCTAGAGCACCCCAGCTTGTATTTGGTGATTGAACACCAAGTCCTAAGTAACTTAGGAAAGCTTCAGCAAATATAAATCCTGGTACGTCAAATGTTATTGCAACTATCATTATACCCATTATATTTGGTATTAAGTGTTTAGCTATTATTCTTGATGAACTTGCACCTAGCGTTTGTGCTGCAAGAACATATTCTTGCTCCTTAACTGAAAGTATTTGTCCTCTTACAAGTCTTGCCATACCAACCCAACCAGTGATAGTCATAGCAACAACTAGAGATAATACTCCTTTTCCCATTATTAAAGATATTAATATAACTATTATTAAATATGGTATACTTGATAAGATTTCTACTATTCTCATCATTATATCGTCAACGATGCCTCCAAAATATCCAGACACACCACCATAAATAGAACCTACTACCACGTCTACTAAAGTTCCTAGTAAACCTATTAATATAGAAATTCTTCCACCTTTCCACACTCTAGCAAAAAGGTCTCTTCCTAATTCATCAGTACCAAACCAATGTTGAGCATTTGGTTTCATATTTATTATTGAAGAGTTTGTTGCTTGGTAGCTATGTTTAGTCAAAAATGGTCCAATTATACACATAATTGCCAATATAGCTAATATTATCAAAGATACAATTGCAACCTTATTTTCTTTTAATCTTCTCCAAGCATCCTGCCAGTAAGTCACATTGGGTCTTAGTATTTCTTCGGAATCGAAATTTTCGCATCCAACTATCTGAAACTTTTCTTTAGACAACTCAGCCATAACCTTACCTCCTATCTACTCTCACCATCTACTCTTATTCTTGGATCGACTACAGAGTATAGTATATCAACTACTAACAATGCTACTATGAACAATGTTGCCATAAATATTGTTTGTCCCATTATCATTGTATAGTCTCTGTTATTTATAGATTCAACAAAGTTAAATCCTATTCCTGGAATTGCAAATATACTTTCTGTGATGAAAGCTCCTCCAAATATACCAGCTATTTGAGGTCCTAAAAGTGTTATAGCAGGTAATAATGCATTTCTCAAAACGTGTTTCCATACCAATGCAACCCTAGAAACACCTTTTGCCTTTGCTGTCAATATATAATCTTGTCCAACTACATCTAGTACACTGGTTCTCATATACCTAGCATAAGTAGCTATGGTACCAAAACTCATACCTATAGTTGGCAATATTGTGTGTTTAAATGATCCCCAACCTGTTGTTGGTAGTAATTGCCATTTTACTGTAAAAGCATACTGTAATAACGCAGCCAAAACGAATACTGGTAATGCTACACCTATTATAGCTATAAACATAACTAAATAGTCTACCCAAGTATTTCTATGAAATGCTGCAATAATTCCTAATGTAATTCCTATTACAATTCCTATTAAAAGTGCCTGTCCTCCTAATCTAGCTGATGTAGGAGCGTATTTTTTTATTGTTTCTGTTACACTTCTGCCTGGGTAAGTTAGTGATTCACCAAAATCCCCTTTTAATACAAGTCTCTTCATAAAACTTCCATACTGAACTATAGGCGGTTGATCTAGCCCGTATTTAGCATAGAAATTCTTTCTAATTTGTTCTGGCAAGTTTCTTGCCATTGATGCTAGCGGATCCCCTGGAACTGCATGTATAAGCATAAAAGTTATAGTAATGATAATCCAAAGGGTAACTAACATGTAGCCAATTCTTTTTAAGATATACCTTAGCATTTTCATCCCCTCCACATAATATAAAAATAAAGTTTACCACAGCAAAGCCGAAGCTTTGCTGTAATAACTTTTTATAAACTATTTATTTCTTCCTTCTGTGTATGCGTATTTTATATCACCTGTACCAAATAGAGGACTCATTAAATTCTTCACATATTTAGCTCTATATGTATTTCTTCTTTGATAAATTGTTGGAGCTATAACAGCTTCATCACTTAATAGAATTTTTTCTGCTTCTTTATATGCCTCAAGTCTTTGTTTTTCATCCATTGTAGCTTGAGCTTTCTTAATCAAATCATCATATTTCTTATTAGACCATCCATTTTGTACAACGCCTGCTCCAGTTACCCACATATCAAAGAATGTATTTGGATCGTTGTAATCTCCTGTCCAAGCTGCACCAGCTATTTGATAATCTAACTCATCTGTTCTCTTTTGGAATACTGGCCATTCAGCATACTCAGCTTTTACATTAACACCTAATACTTTTTTGAACATTTGTTGTTCATACTCAGCATAAGTTCTTTGCCATTGGCTTGTACCACTTTCAAGTACTTTTACTGATAATTTAGTTGGATCTGGATCCATTCCAAGTTCTTTTAATCCTTTTACTAGTAATTCTTTAGGATCTTTATTTTCTGCAGCCAACTTTTTAATTGGTTGTTCTCCAACTGCTTCTCTAAATTCCTTTCCACCTATTTGTAATGATGGTGGACACCATCCATAAGCAGCTTCTGCTACACCATGGAATATTACATTTGCCATATCCTCTCTTGTTATTGCAAGTGAGAATGCTTTTCTTACATTAGTATTACTAAACAATTTATCCTTAGTGTTAAAGAATGTATAATTTGTCGTTGGAACGTATCCTTTTATATTTTGGAACTTTCCAGTAGCATCAAATTTCTTTATCCATTCTGGTTTACTTACTCCTGCTGAATCTAATTCCCCATTGTATAATGAATTATACATTGCATTTTGATCTTTTATTATCTTATAAGTTGCCTTAGACAATTTAACCTTATCTTTATCCCAATACTTATCATTTTTCTCTAAAACCACTTGATTTTGATGTGTCCATTCTTTTATAGTAAATGGTCCACAGAATACCATTGTATTTGCTTCTGAACCATACTTTTCTCCTGCTTTTTCAATAATATCTTGTCTTTGTGGGTGCATTACTTTGAAATAAGTTAAATCTACAAAATAAGCACAAGGTTGTTTTAATGTTATTTTTAAAGTTTTGTCATCTACTGCCTTTACACCTACTGTATCTGCAGCAGCTTTTCCCTTGTTAAATTCATCTGCATTCTTAATAGGTGATAACAAAAATGCATAAGTTGATCCAGTTTTAGGATCTAGTGTTCTCTTTATTCCATATTCATAATCCTTAGCTGTAACCTTTTTTCCATCTGACCATTGATAGTCTCTTAAATGGAATGTCCACTCTGTACCATTTTCGTTATGTTCCCATTTTTCAGCACCAGCAGGCTTGATAACATCCTTTCCATTTTCATCTTGTTCAATTCTTGTAAGTCCTTCCATAACTTGTGTAAGAACCACTGAAGAATATGTATCAGATCCTTTTGATGGGTCTAAAGTTTTTGGTTCTGCTTGTAATACCAAGTTTAGATATTGCTCCTTGTCCATCTTTGAACCAGATGCACTATCCTTGCTGCCAGAACCGCAGCCAATTAATGCAGTTGACGCAACCACACTAGCTGTTACTAATAAAGCTAACATCTTCTTGCTTTTCACTTTTAAGTTCCCCCTTTAATATGGTTTTTTTATATATATTTATTTTGCAGTTTATATTTTAATAATGTAGCATATAGCTACCTTATTTCTCTATTATATCTATCTATGTACTATTTTGTTTTATCTAATCCCCTTAATAAGTATACTATATACATTCAATTTTAGTATATAAAATTCCTTCTTGAATTGCACTTTTATTTAGATTTCACTTAATCTTTGAAATTTTTAGTCAATTGATGTTATTTTCAAAAGCCATTCCAGCACTTTCAATACCACAAGAATAAAATTCAAACCTCCGAGTCATATATTAAAAATTTAGAAAACAATTAGAAATTTGAATTTAGTTTAGTCTCTTTTTTCATTTTTTACATATTATCATAATTTTTTTCAAATGTCAAATTTACACTTTACCTTTGTAAAGCTATACACATGCATTTATATTCATACTGATTCATAAAGAATTTAGATAGGTTTAGTGATTTCTTAATGTGGATATACTTATATTACCTAAGCTTATACGGATTTTCATTCTGTTTGCATATAAAAAACACTTTCATCTTTCAGTATTTATAAAGAATATTAATTCAATGAAATCTCCTAATAAAAATATAATTTATGAAATATATTTTATCTATTCATTCTATTTTTAGATATTAAAAAAGGACAGTAGATTATTTCTACTATCCTTTTTAATGCTATATTTTTATTCTACTCTCTACCAGAAGTGTAAGCATATTTACATTCTGTTACACCAAATAATGGTGTCATTAAATTTTTAACATATTTACGTCTATAAGTATTTCTCTTTGAATATGTTGTTGGGGCTATAACTGCATCGTCATGTATTAATATTTTTTCTGCTTCCTTATATGCATCAAATCTTTCTTTTTCATCTAATGTACTCATAGCTTTTTTAACTAAATCATCATATTTTTTATTAGACCAACCTGTTGGAACGATTCCAGCACCTGTTATCCACATATCAAAGAATGTGTTAGGGTCATTATAGTCCCCTGTCCATGCCATACCAGCTAGTTGATATTGCATTTCATCTGTTCTCTTTTGGAATATTGGCCATTCAACATACTCAGCTTTTACATTAACACCTAAAGTCTTTTTATACATATCTTGTTGATACTCTGCATAAGTTCTAAACCATTGATCTGTTCCTGACATTAATAAGTTAACTGTTAATTTACTTGGATCTGGGTTCATACCAAGTTCTTTTAATCCTTCAGATAATAGCGCTTTAGCATCCTTATTTTCTTCAGCTAATTTCTTAAGTGGTTCTGATTTAACAGTTTCTCTAAAATCTTTTCCTGCTAATTGAACTGATGGTGGACACCAAGCATAAGCGGCTTCATTTCTACCCTTATATATAACATTTGCCATCTCGTCTCTTGTTATCCCAAGAGAAAATGCTTTTCTAACCTTTGCATTTGAAAAAACTTTATCTTTTTGGTTAAAGAACGTATATCCTGTAGTAGGTAAATATCCCTTTATATTTTCAAACTTTCCAGTAGCATCAAGTTTTTTAATCCATTCTTGTTTTGAAACTCCATGTGAATCTAATTCTCCATTATATAGTGAATTGTAATAAGCATTTTCATCCTTTATTATTTTCCAATTAACTTTTGAAAGTTTAACCTTATCCTTATCCCAATATTTATCATTTTTTTCCACAACTATTTGATTTTGATGTGTCCAGTTTGTTATTTTAAATGGTCCACAATATACTTCTAATGTATCTGCCTCTGTACCATATTTCTCACCATGTTTTTTAATTATATCTTCTCTTTGAGGTAAGAATAATTTAAAATATGTTAAATCTAAGAAGTAAGGACATGCTTGTTTTAATGTAAATTCTAAAGTCTTGTCATCCACTGCTTTAATACCTACTTGATCAGCACTTGCCTTTCCAGCATTATACTCATCAGCACCCTTTATTGGTGATAATAAGAATGCATATTTAGAACCAGTTTTTGGATCCAAAGTTCTCTTCATTGAGTATTCAAAATCTTTTGCTGTTACAGCTTTTCCATCAGACCAGTTATAATCTCTTAAATGGAATGTCCAAACTGTACCATTTTCATTATGTTCCCATTTTTCTGCTCCGGCAGGTTTTATGACGTCTTTACCGTCTTTATCTTGTTCAACTCTTGTTAATCCTTCATATACCTCTGAAAGTATTTGAGAAGAATATGTATCATTTGATTTTGATAGGTCTAAAGATTTTGGTTCAGCTTGCAAGTTAAAGTTCAAATACTGATCCTTATCCATTTTTTCTGCTGATGCTGAATCTTTACCATCAGCACCTTTTTTTGTTTCCACATCCAATCATCGCAGATGAAAGTAAAAGCGTACTTCCTAACACTAAAGCTATTAGTTTCTTACTTTTCAATTTTAATGCCCCCTCATTATTTATATTTATATATGTATATATTTATAAAATTAATAATCTAATTATTATTATTAATTTTAACCCCTAATTTATTGAATCTAATTAATTTTATTTTTTATTTTTCAAACATTTATTATTAATAGAATTATTTTTCAATAGAAAGATTTATTAACTGCTGATTCATTTTTTATAAATATATCATACTAATTTACATTTGTCAAATTTCTTTTACAACTTTTAAACACATTTTTTACTTTTATTTATTTTCCGTTACTTAAAACTACAAAGAATCCCAAATGTTATTCACTTTTTGCTAATAAAAAAAGAGCACTTTTTTTATAAAGCGCTCTTTTTTTATAGATTTTATTTTCCTCTTCCATCAGTATAAGCATATTTAAATTCGAAATCACAACCAAATAGAGGAGTCATTAGATTCTTAACGTATTTATATCTAAAAGTGTTCTTTCTATCATAGGTTGTAGGAGCTATAACTACATCCTCAACTAAAAGAATTTTCTCAGCCTCTTTATAAAGTTTTAATCTTTCCTTTTGGTCTATGGTGCTCATAGCTTTCTTCAAAATCTCATCATATTTCTTATTTGACCAACCGGTTGGAACTATTCCTGCTCCACTCATCCACATATCAAAGAAAGTATTAGGATCATTATAATCTCCAGTCCATCCCATGCCAGCTATCTGATAATCCATTTCATCAGTTCTCTTTTGAAGTATATCAAATGTCATGTATTCGGCTTTTACATTAATACCTAATGCTTTTTTATACATCTCTTGTTCATACTCTGCTGCCTTCCTAGTATCTGCACTTGTACTACCATGCAAAATTGTAACTGTTACTTTACTTGGGTCTGGATCCATTCCTAATTCTTTTAATCCTTTTATTAAAAGTTCCTTAGGATCTTTATTTTCTTCTACCATTTTTTTAATAGGTTCTTCATTCACTAGCTCTCTATAATCCTTTCCACCCAATTGAACTGTTGGTGGACACCACCCATATGCAGGAGCATTTATGCCATAAGTTATAACATTAGCATAATCATCCCTTGTATATGCAGCGGAAAATGCTTTTCTTACATTGGCATTACTAAGCAATTTATCCTTTTGGTTGAAGAACATATATCCAGTAGATGGTCTAAATCCTTTTATATTCTCCATTTCATCTTTCTTTTGGTCAAATTTCTTTATCCATTCAGGCTTCCTAACTCCACCAGTATCTAATGTGCCATTTAATAATGAACCATAAGCTGCATTAGCTTCTTTTATCATCTTTAAATTAACCTTTTGAAGTTTAACACTATCCTTATCCCAATATTTATCATTCTTTTCAAGTACTATTTGCTGCTGATGGCTCCATTCCTTAACTACAAATGGTCCACAGTATACTTCTAATGTATTTGCTTCCGTACCATATTTTTCACCATGTTTTTTTACTATATCTTCTCTTTGAGGAAGGAATAGCTTAAAGTATGTTAAATCAAGGAAGTATGGACATGGTTGTTTTAATGTGAATTCTAGAGTCTTATCATCTACGGCCTTTACACCAACTGCATCCTTAGAGCCTTTGCCTGCATTGTATTCGTCTGCTCCTTTTATTGGAGATAACAAGAATGCATAGCCAGAAGCAGTTTTAGGATCTAGTGTTCTTAGTATACTGAATTCAAAGTCCTTTGCAGTAACCTTCTTACCATCTGTCCAATTATAATCCCTTAAGTGGAAGGTCCAAACAGTACCCTCTTCGTTATGTTCCCACTTTTCTGCTCCAGCAGCTTTTATAACGTCTTTACCATCTTTGTCCTGTTCAACTCTTGTTAAACCTTCATATACCTCTGTAAAAACTTGTGCCCCATAAATATCATTTGATCTAGATAAATCTAATGATTTTGGTTCATACTGTAAATTTAAATTTAAGTATTGATCCTTGTCCATTTTTACTGCTTTTCCTTTATCCTTATCACCTTCTGCAGGTTTCTTCTCACCACAGCCTACTAAAGCTGTTGTTGCTAGTAATGTTGCCCCAAGTACTACCGCTAACAATTTTTTACCTTTCAATTTAATGCCCCCTTTTGAAATATATTGAAATTTATTATTATCAATATACCATCTATTCAAATATATGTCAACTATGTAAAATAAATTATTAGGAAATTTTACATTTATTTTTATTGTTTTTTTTAAATAATTTGATTTTAGCTAAAAATGCGTACATTTGTTTCCATTTCAATGCTACATAGTAAATATTTTGCCTATATTTGAAACTTAGCATAGCATGATTTACATAATTATGAAATAATTCATTCACATTTTACTGAAAATATATAATTTTCTATTTGGTAATCTAAAATTATATATTTAACTTTAGCATTTATAAAATCACAATTTAGATATATGAAAAGAAATAACAAATCAAAGATACTATTATATTTTGTGTCAGATAAGGAATTAGGTTCCGTCGCTAGTAGGACTGTGGCTAAGTTCTGCCGACACAGTATGACTCAAAATAGACTAGCATACTGACTTGTTATTTATTTAAATGTACCTTAAGACTTAAATTTAATTAAAAACTCCTTATGAGCTTTTAATTAAAATATAAGTTAAAAAAATTACTACAGAATTTTAACCTTCATTTTAGATTTTAAATTAAAAGTTATATTTCTATTTCTAATGCTTATAGTTAAAATTTATATAAAGAAGTTAAATTAGTAATTAAATAGTACAAAATAATTTTAAATAGATTATAATATATTAATATATAAACTATTTTTTAGTTTATATAAATATCAGTAAGGAGGCATAACTATGAGTATATTTAAAGGTTCAGGAGTAGCAATAGTAACCCCATTTAATAAAGAAGGTGTAGACTTTGAAAGTTTAGGCAAATTATTAGATTGGCACATAGAAAATGGTACTGATGCTATAATCGTGTGTGGTACCACTGGCGAAGCTAGCACAATGACCCTCGAGGAAAGAAAAGCCACTATAAAATTTACAGTAGATAAAATAAATAAAAGAATACCAGTAATAGCTGGTACAGGCAATAATAATACTGCTGCTTCCATAGAAATGAGTAAGTGGGCTGAAAGCGTTGGTGTAGATGCGCTTCTTGTAATAACTCCTTATTACAACAAAACCTCTGAAAAAGGTCTTGTAAAGCATTTTGAAGCTATTGCAGACAGTGTAAACATTCCAATAATACTATACAATGTTCCGGGAAGAACTGGCATGAATATACTTCCTGAGACACTAAAGAAACTTTGTAGACACAAAAATATAGCTGCTGTAAAAGAAGCAAGCGGAAATATAAGTCAAATAGCTAAAATTAAAGCTCTTTGCGGAGATGACTTAGATATTTATTCTGGTAACGACGATCAGATAATTCCAATTTTATCTTTAGGTGGTATAGGAGTAATATCTGTTCTTGCAAACGTAATTCCAAAAGAAGTTCATAATATGTGCTATGAGTATTTAAATGGCAATGTAAAAAAAGCCCTAGATATTCAAATAAACTCTTTAGATTTAGCTAATACTTTGTTTATAGAGACAAATCCTATTCCTGTAAAAATGGCTGTTAATCTTTTAGGAATGAACGCAGGCCCTTTAAGACTTCCTTTATGTGAAATGGATGAAAACAATTTAAATAAATTAAAAAAATCAATGACATCTTATGGACTTACTTTAAAGGAGGAATAAAAATGACAAAAATATTATTAAGCGGATGTAATGGAAAAATGGGCAGAATGATTTCTCAAACCATCACTAATTTTAAAGACTTAGAAATATGTGGTGGTATAGATAAAAATATTGAGAAAACTTGCTGCTACCCAGTATTCGGTAATATTAATGACTGTAATTTAGATTTTGATGTAATTTTAGATTTTTCTAGAGCAGATGCACTAGATTCCCTATTAAACTATGCTGAAGAAAAAAATAAACCATTAGTTTTATGTACTACAGGATACACAGAAGAACAAATTAATAAAATAAATGAATGGAGTAAAAAAATTTCTCTCTTTCGCTCAGCTAATATGTCCATAGGCATAAATGTCATAAACAATGTATTAAGAAATATAAGTGCCCTACTTTATGAGGATTTCGATATAGAAATAATAGAAAAACATCATAATCAAAAGGTGGATGCTCCAAGCGGAACTGCCCTGCTTTTAGGGGACACCATAAGAGAAGCCATAAAAGAAGAAACCCAATATAAATTTGGCAGAAGTGGTATTTCTAAAAGAGAAGAAAAAGAAATAGGTGTTCATGCTATAAGAGGTGGCTCTATAGTAGGAGAACATGAGATTATATTTGCAGGCAATGGTGAAGTTATAGAGCTTAAACATACAGCTCTTTCTAGAGAAGTTTTTGCAGTTGGAGCCCTTAAAGCATGTAAATTTATGTGTGACAAAACACCAGGGCTTTATTCTATGGATCACGTTTTAAATACAAAATAAGAATATATTGTGAAGCAAGTGCCATAAGAAAAATCTGTCTTTAAGTCCACAATAAATATATTTTATTAGACTGTTCGCAATACGCCAACAAATTCTAATGTTTTCAAATTTCAATCCCCTAAAGCTTTCAAACTCGCTTCTAACGGAGCTCAAACATGAAAGCTTCTTAACGGGTATTGAAATTTGAAAACAAAGAATTTCTAAAGCTAGCTCAATAGTCTAAAAAAATATATTTATTGTTACCTTAAAGACAGATTTTTTTATTGCACTTGCTTCACAATATTCTTACATGTTGCATATAAACTTTTCAAGTCCGTCTAATGCTTTTTCTAATTCTTCCTCACTATAGCAATAAGAAATCCTAATATATCCTTCTCCACCACTTCCAAAGGCAGATCCCGGTACTATAGCAACTCTTTGTTCTCTAAGAAGTCTATCGCAAAACTCTTCACTTGATATATTGAATTTCTTAATAGAGGGAAATATATAAAAAGCTGGTCCTAAAAACAAGTACAAATGTACTCATATTAGATAATTCGCACTTATCACACCTTATGGTGGCTTAAAGTCTTGGATGTACCAGTTCGTAAAATCTTTTAAATTTTTCAATTTAAAATTATTTACTATCCTACAACCGTATTTTAAAATTTTACAATGAAAGAATTATTTAACCCTCATTTCTGATAAAATATATGCTCTATTTTCATAGGGTACATACATTTGTGATTAAATATTCTATTATATTATACCCCCTTTGAAACCTTTTATTCGTTATATTATAAAATTTTAAAATACGGTTGTTTTAATAAATTATCTAATGCACATTTGTAATATTTTTAGAGTGTTCACATAAGGTCGTTACTCCTATGCAGTTCTTTTATCCGATGACTACCTGCCGTAACACACTCCCACTTCTAACAAAGTGGGAGATAACGGCAGCTACGTCCCTGGATAACGATCTCTAACCTTCAGTTGGAGTAAAAACTCCATCTGAAGCTAAGAGCTCTGTTTATGAACTTCTTATACTTTCATATAAGCACAGACTATATCACAATCCTAATTATTTAGGATCCTCCCCATTTCCCCTCACTTGAAGGTACGAGATTATTCTCTAGTCGTTGAGCCTTTTCCTGTTCGGAACTTGGTTGCTGATTACCCATTGTCACTGTGTTTAGGATTTAACCTTGCACTATCTACATTATTTTTTCTACTTTCGTCACCTTCACGCTTAGACTTGTTTCATTCTTACGTTGTGGTTAATGTAGCTTTAGGGACTTCCAGCAGTTAAAGGAGTTTTGGATGTTTATTAAACACCACTCTACACTCTTTACGAATGTAGGGAGCTTTTTAATAAAATATATACATTTAACTTTGATTGCCTACATATGTTTATATTTTATACAACTATTAGTTGCTCCTTCAGGATTAATTACTTCTAATCCCATATTTAAAAGCCTATTATATACATAATCTCTTCTTTTCTTGAATTCACTCTTCATATATTCTACATCTTCCATACAACTTCTAAGTCCTTCTAAAACTCCGTATTGACTTATAGATGTAGCACAAGACACATTGTATTGATGTACTTTAATTATGCTATCTAATATACTTTTACAAGCACATACATAACCTATTCTAAGTCCTGTCATGGAGAACATTTTTGAAAATCCGCCTACAAAAATTATTTTTTCCTTTATATCTTCATAAGAAGCTATAGAATAATATTTTTCATTAAAGCATATAGAACTATATATTTCATCAGTTATGACTAAAATATCATTTTCCTTTATTAAAGTATATAATTCCTCCCTCAATTTTTCTGTAAGCACAGCACCTGTAGGATTAGATGGATATGATAATACTAATACTTTAGGCTTTTCTTCCCTTACTATTCTTTTTAAATTTTCCATATCAATATTAAACTTTTCATCTAATTTAAAATTTAAAACTGTTCCACCCAAAAGATTAACGCAGCTTTCATAAGCAGGATATGCTATAGAAGGTATTAATACTTTATTCTTAGGATTAATTACCGCTGCAAAGGCCGCATATAATCCTTCACTTCCTCCTACAGTTACACAAACCTCGTCTGAGTTATAATTTATCTTTAAAGTATTTAAGTATTTACTTATTTCTTCTCTTAATTCTTTAATACCTGCATTGGGTGTATATGTAGTTTTATCTTCATTTATGGCCTTTATCATAGCCGCTTTTATCACTTTAGGAACTTTAAAATCCGGCTGTCCCAATGTAAGCGAAATAACATTTTCATATTGTGATACCTTATTAAAAAACTTTCTTATACCAGAAATTTCTATTTTACTAACATTTTCAGCTATAATATCTTTCATTATAATCACCTCTAAATTTTAAATTTATGTTTTTTATTTCACAGCTATTTATCGTTATACTTATTATACAATATCTTTTAATATAAAATGTAAAACACTTATTAATTTAATTTGGTAAATTAAATTCAAGCTCCACAGCTTTACATTATTTTTTTAATTTAAAATGTACAATGTAAAATGAAGGTTCAAATTCCCAAGGAATTCTTCAAATCCATATTTTGTAAAAAAACTTCTAACAGAATTTTATCCTTTATTTTTTAATTCTAAACTTTACATTTTCAATAACTCCCAAAGGAGCTTTATCCTTAATTAATCATTGCTCTTTGATAATTGACCATTGTTGAATATATGAATTTGGTATATTTTCTCTTTAAATTGAAGATATTATTTATTATAATGGTATGATAGAAGAATGTATATTTAAATTTATAATAAAGGAGGTGAATCGTTAGCAAAACTTATTTTTTAGGTTTTTGCATAACGATATTAAAATGTCTTATAATTTAACAGATCCATATGAACTAGCCAGGTATATAAAAGAAGCAGAAAAGTCTACTCCTATAAAAGCATATATTAAAGGAGATTTAAGCAATTGCTCTTTTGATGATATTGAAGATTTTTCTAGTGGCAATTTACATATACTATTTGGTGAAAGTGAAAACATATCTAAATTTATAGAAAAAAATAAAGATAAGATAGAAAGCATAAAAATTGAACAGGATAGAAGAAATTCCGCTATTCCACTTTTAGACCTTAGAAATGTAAATGCTAGAATTGAACCAGGTGCTATCATAAGAGACAAAGCCCTTATAAAAGATAAAGCTGTTATAATGATGGGGGCAGTTATAAACATAGGTGCTGAAATTGGTGAAGAAACTATGATAGATATGAACGCTGTAGTCGGCGCTAGAGCTCAAATAGGACGTAAAGTTCATCTAGGAGCCGGGGCAGTTGTGGCTGGGGTTTTAGAACCACCTAGTAAGTCACCATGCATTATAGAAGATAATGTTTTAATAGGTGCAAATGCAGTTATTTTAGAAGGAGTAAAAATAGGAAAGGGCGCTGTAGTAGCAGCAGGCTCAGTAGTTGTAAGCGACGTACCAGAAAATGTAGTAGTTGCTGGTTCCCCTGCTAAAATAGTTAAAACAGTAGATCAAAATACTAAAGATAAAACACAAATATTAGATGATTTAAGAAAATAATAAAGCACCCCTATCTACAATTTAATGCAATTGTAGATAGGGGATTTCACTATAGCTTAACCTTAAATAGCATCCTCTTCACCTAAATCGTTTTCACTACTGTCAACAATTTCATTTTCACTATTAACCTTTTCCATTTTAGATATAGACACTTCATAGGCTACTTTGTTTATAACTTTACTTTCAGATAATTTCTTTTGATACTCTCTACTTTGAAGTCTTCCCCAAATCCTTATATTATCTCCTACTTCTAGTGTTTTACAAAATCTAGAATTTCTTCCCCATGCTATAGTAGGTATATAATCTGATTTATTATAAGGCCTGTTTACTGCTAGAAGCATATCTGATATTTCTCTTCCAAAAGGAGTAAGTCTGTATACAGGACTTTTGCAAATATATCCATCAAGAAATATTATATTTGGATTTTTACTTTTTTCTAAGCAATATCTTACGTCTCTAGCAAAAACCGTTAATATAAGTCTATTAGATCCATCTACATACTTATTATAAGATCTTAACTGTCCTTCTACACATAGTTCAGAACCTGGTTCCAAATTCATACCTGTTATAAGTCTTTCTGAAACAGTAATATTAAGAATATCTTTCGAATTACTTAATCTTGGAACTTCCAATATAAAGTTATAAAAACCTTCTCCATACATTTCATGACTAAATTCTAACTGGTTAGCCATAGTCCCCTCTAAATATATTTTGTTGTTCATCATTAAATTATCCATCACAATCCCTCTTTCCCCTTAGTTTTTATGTTTTATACACTATAAAATATTCTAATATCACCTATATTATTACTATTTATATATAAAATTATATTTTTATAATTTTGCTACCAGACTTTTATTGCCATTATAATACAGATGCTATATATTTTTCAAGGCATTACTTAAATTTTAACTGTATATTTTAAAAAATGAAAGTTATTTTGCAAAATAAATAATTAATTAAATAATTTCATTTGCTAATTTGATTTCCTAAGTGGTCTATATAATAATTCTCCGTATAAATCAAATCTCCTACTTTTACAAAAGTATATCCTTGATTTTGCAAGTTTTCTATTATTCTAGATAAGTTTTTAGGAGTATACTTAGCATTATTATGAAATAATAGTATAGATCCTGGCTTAACCTTTTTTATAACTCTATTATACTCTATATCGCTTCCCTGTTCCTTCCAATCTATACTATCAACATTCCACTGAATGCAATAATGATTGTTTTCCTGTACAGTATTTACAACTAAATCATTATAAGCTCCTGCTGGGCATCTAAATAATTTAGGACCTTCACCGGTTATATTCATTATTTTATTATCCCCTAATTGTATTTCTTGAATTATTCTAGTCTTAGATACTCTAGTTAAATCAGCATGCGTATTTGAATGATTACCTAGTTCATGTCCTTTTTTAAATAACCTTTCCGCCTTTTCAGGATAGTCATCTATCCATTTTCCCACTAAAAAAAATGTAGCCTTTACATTATATTTATCTAGTATTTCTAGTATTTCCTCAGTGTTATCCTCACCCCAATTTGAGTCAAAGGTTATAGCAACCTTTTTCTCCTGAGTATCCACTGAATAAATTGGAGCTTTTTTACTTCCATTAAAATAAGTTAATGTTGATTTTGAAAAATAGCTTGCAATAAATAAAAATAAAAAAATAAAAAATATCAACAAAAATATTCCCATAGGATTATTCCTAATTCTTTTTAATCTAAGCATTAAATCCTCCATACCACAGTCATTCTTATAATCTATATTCCAAATAAAGAGATAATATGAAAAACTCTTTAGAAATTTTTTACTAAGTAGTGAAATCACTGCTTTCTATATTTTTATCTTTTATGTTATAATGAGTATAGTTACCTAAAAGGAGGCTGCAAATATGTTTGATGATACCCTTGAATTAGCAGAAAATAAACTATTGTTGTTATATATATTAGAAAAAATTCATCTACCTATATCCAATATGCAACTTACAAATATAGTGCTAGAAAATAACTTTATGAACTATTTTAGCCTTCAGCAATATCTCTCTGAATTACTATCTTCTAAGTTTATAAATGAAACAGAAAAAAGTAATAAGCACAGACTTATCATAACCGAAAAAGGTTCTAAGGTCCTATCGCTGTTTCAAAAGAGAATATCTGTTGAAAAAATTAGTTCAATAGATGATTATTTACAAAAACAAATAAGAAATATAAAGAAAGAACTAACTATAACTGCTGATTACACTATAGAAAATTCAGATAACTTTATAGTAAATTTAAAAGCTTCTGAATCCGACTATACACTTATAGACATAAAAATTGGTGTTCCCTCAAACAAACAAGCTAGAGAACTATGCAGCAAGTGGAAAAAGCATTCTTCCCAGCTATACAATAAAATAATTGAACTGCTTATAGATGAGAAAAATTAACTTAAAGTCATTCCTGTAGGTTCTCCGCCTATAGATATGACTTTTTTATTTTCACTTTCTATATTTATCTTCATAAGTAAATTATTATAATTATCTCCTATATATAAATCTTTTTTTAATCTTATTATACCTCTAGGCATACCTCCAACCCTTATAACTTTAACTTCTTTAGCATTAGTCATGTCTACAATACTTACACTTCCATCTCCAAAATTAGAAACGTAGCAAAAGCTTGTATCTAGATACATGTCTACTGGACTGTTGCCCACCTTAACTCTATTTAGTATCTGAAAATTTTTTAATGATATTATTGATATACTCCCTTTATAATTTAATCCTAAATTACTCTCGCAAACATATATATAATCCCCATTAGGTGAAAAAACCGCTTTTGTAGGATAAGCTCCAACTCTTATATTTTTAATTACCGTATTATCTTTACAATCAACTAAAGTTATACTATCATCATTCATATTTGCTATTACCATTATATTTTTTCTCTTATCAATATGCATACTGTGAGGCAAACTTCCACATGGAATTTGAGTTTGTATTCCCTTTTCTTGCAAATTAAAAACTGCTAAAATATTAGAATTACCACATATAACATAAGCTGTATCATTTAAAATCTTCACATCATTGCAATGCATTCCTATAGTATAATTCTCTATATTTTTCTTATTATTTATATCTACGATACTTATATCATTAGTGTAATTATTAGCAGTAAAAATTTCATTCCTATTTATGCAAATTCCATGTGGACCAATCCTTTTTGAATCGCTTCTTAACAAAATCTTATCCACTTGAATAAAACTATCCAAATCTACTTTAGAAATTGAATCTGATGAAGTATTACACACATATAAATATTTCAAACTGTTCACCCCCTCATAATCATATATTATGGTGAAGCATAGCATTTTGGTAATAATATAATTCTTTTTTTAATTAAAATTTGTAAATTTCTATTTTCACTGGACAAACTACTATTTTGTAAAATATAATTTTATTTAGGTGTATATATACCCTATGTATTCAGGCTATATATACATTAGCAAAACACTATATTTGTATAAATTCAACATAGATAATCATTTTATAGGAGGCTGATTTTATTGTTTAATTATTTGACAGAAGGCGTATGCTCTAGAGAAATAACTTTTGATATTGTAGATGGAAAAGTTAGAAACGTTTCTTTTTTAGGTGGATGTGATGGAAATCTAAAAGGTATATCTAAGCTTATAGAAGGCATGGATGTACATGAAGTTATTAAAAGACTAGAAGGAACTACTTGTGGCCCTAAGTTCACTTCTTGCCCAGACCAACTAGCCAAAGCACTAAAAAAATACATATAAGAAAATTGTGAAGCAAGTGCAATAAAAAAAATCACACTTTAAGTCCGTGAAACAATTGGAATTTGCGACTAATCACAATACGCTAAGAACTTCTACATGTTTGCAGATTTCAATTCCCTAAAACCTTAACTCGCTCCTTGCGTCCCTCAAACAAGAAGGTTTCTTAACGGGAATTGAAATCTGCAAACATAAGAAGTTCTAAAGCTAGTTCCATAGTCCCAAATTCCAATTGTTTCACTCCCTTAAAGTGTGATTTTTCGGTTTATGCATAAGCTATCTATGGAGGAATACAGCTGACTAAAGGATGATTTTCCTCCGCTTCGCTATGGAAAATCTTTAATTTATAAATAGAAAAGCGCTCATAATCTTTTTTAGGCGGAGCCTTTCGAAAAGTTATATGGTACCTATTAAAATAAAATAATAACTAAAATTCAATTCATTTTGCCGTAAGGCAGTTGTTTGTATAAATGAGAATTTGTAAGTTAGAACAGGTAAGGTAAAAAATAAGAAGTAAGAGTTAAGGATAAAACTCAAGAAGTTTTTTTATGATTAATTTGTGAATAGTAAGAAGTAATAGTTGTGGTAAAAATTCAGCTTTGTTGAATTTTTTCAACAACTCTTATTTATCTACAAGTTCTTATTTATCTAACAATTAAAGTTATATATTTTTATATATAAATCCTAATCATGCCTACGTATTTAGGCTGGCTATCGCCAATAAAAGATTTTTAAGCCCTTAAAGAAAAGCTATAACTATTCTATTTAATGAAATTGTTATAGCTTTTTTTTGCTATTCCATTTATTTAATTAAAGATTTTCCGTAACATAGTGGAGGAAAATCCTCCTTTAGTAGGCTTCCCTCTCCAACTATAAACATATTAAACTAAAAATCTGATTTTAATGTAGTAATAAATGTGGAATTGGGGACTATTGAACTAGCCTTAGAACTTCTTATGTCTCACAGTTAAAGACCCGTTAAAAAGCTTTCATTGTTTGAGCGCCGCAAGAAGCGAGTTTGAAAGCTTTAGGGGCTTTAACTGTAAGACATTTAGAAGTTCTTGGCGTATTGTGAACAGTCCCCAATTACACATTTATTACGAAATTAAAATCAGATTTTTCTTCAATGTATTATGTAACAATATATTCTATTTTCGAATTATTTTCCTCATATCTCCTACCATATATAGTGAGCCACATATGAGAAGTAAATCATTTTCTCCACAATAAGATAGAGCTTTATTATATGCATCCTCATAATCTAAAAATGCTTCACAGTTTTTATTATACTTTAAAACTTCTTCCTTTAAATCCTCACTGAGTTCTGCTCTTTCACTGTTTGGAGTTACAGTTAAGACTCTACTTGCTTTTGGAGTTATGACCTTTATCATAGAATCCACTTGTTTATCTGCCAATATACCTAGAATTAATATTAAATTATCATATTTAAAATATGTATCTATGCTTTCTGTAACATTGATTATCCCATCTATATTATGAGCCCCATCTATGACCACTGTAGGCTTATTTTTCATTATTTCAAGCCTAGCAAGCCAAGATACATTTTCAAGAGCTATTTTTATAGCTTCATCCGTTACATTAAGTCCTAATTTTATTAATTCCTCCACTGCATTTATCACCACTGCGCAGTTAATTATTTGATGTTTTCCTAAAAGAGATAAATTTAAATTATATGTATGCTTTTTGGTATTTATCTGCAACTTTTGCATTAATGCCTGTACACCATTTTCTTTTATAACTTTTATATTTTCTATATGTTTACCTGAATCCTTATTTACTCTTATAATCCTACTATTGTTTTTATAGCAAACCTCTTCTATAGCTTTTTCTGCTAAATCTTCCTGTGGATATAAAACTAAAGGGACATTCTCCTTTATTATACCTGCCTTTTCCCTAGCTATTTTATCTAAAGTATCTCCTAAAACTTGCATATGATCAAAGCTTATAGAAGTAATTATAGTCAAAATAGGATTTATTACATTAGTTGAATCAAGTCTTCCTCCCATGCCAACTTCAATAACTGCATAATCTACCGCCTGTTCATAAAAATACAGGTACATGGCACAGGTTATAATTTCAAATTGAGTTGGATGCTCATATCCCATTTCTATAACTTTATCTACAGCTTCTTTTACCCTACTAATTACATTTATTAGTTCTTCTTTACTTATATTTTTACCATTTACTTGTATTCTCTCTTCAAATTCCTCAATATAAGGTGATGTATACATTCCAACCCTATATCCCGCTTCTCTTAATATTTGATTTAGCATAGCAGTAGTAGACCCTTTTCCATTTGTACCTGCTATATGTATGCATTTTAATTTTTTTTGAGGCTCTCCCAAAATTTCTAATAACTTCTCTGTTCTACTTAATCCAAGATTTGTTCCAAAACGTGCTGTATTATTCACATAGTCCATAACCTGTTTGTAATCCATATCCATCTTCCCCCTACAAATAAAATACAATATAATAATATACTATATTTGTATAATTCTCAACATAAGAATATTGTGAAGCAAGTGCAATAAGAAAAATCTGTCTTTAAGTCCACAATAAATATATTTTATTAGACTGTTCGCAATACGCCAAGGAATTCTAATGTTTTCAAATTTCAATCCCCTAAAGCTTTCAAACTCGCTTCTGACGGCGCTCAAACATGAAAGCTTCTTAACGGGTATTGAAATTTGAAAACAAAGAATTTCTAAAGCTAGCTCAATAGTCTAAGAAAATATATTTATTGTTACCTTAAAGACAGATTTTTCAGTTCATGCATAGGCTATCAGAGGAGGAACACAGCTGACTAAAGGATGATTTTCCTCCGCTTCGCTATGGAAAATCTTTAATTTATAAATAGAAAGGCGCTCATAATATTTTTTAGGCGGAGCCTTTCGAAAAGCTATATGGTACCTATTAAAATAAAATAATAACTAAAATTCAATTCATTTTGCCGTAAGGCAGTTGTTTGTACAAATCAGAATTTGTAATTTACACCAGGTAAGAGGTATTACTTCTTATCTATTACTTATTACTTATCTACAAGTTCTTATTTATCTAACAATTAAAGTTATATATTTTTATATAAATCCTAATCATGCCCTAATCATGCCTACGTATTTAGGCTGGCTATCGCCAATAAAAAATTTTTAAGCCCTTAAAGAAAAGCTATAACTACTCCATTTAATGAAACAGTTATAGCTTTTTGTTATCCCATTTATTTAATTAAAGATTTTCCGTAACATAGTGGAGGAAAATCATCCTTTAGTAGGCTTCTCTCTCCAACCATAAACATATTAAACTAAAAATCTGATTTTAATGTAGTAATAAATGTGTAATTGGGGACTATTGAACTAGCCTTAGAACTTCTTATGTCTCACAGTTAAAGACCCGTTAAGAAGCTTTCATTATTTGAGCAATGTAAGAAGCTAGTTTGAAAGCTTTAGGGGCTTTAACTGTGAGACATTTAGAAGTTCTTGGCGTATTGTGAACAGTCCCAAATTACACATTTATTACGGAATTAAAATCAGATTTTCTTCAATGTATTATGTCTCAATATATTCTTTTATTTCATTTCTTTTAACGATTCTAATCTCTCTATAACTGCATTGTACATTTCTTTATATTTCTCTCCCTTTTGTCTTTCTTCATTTACAACGGCTTCAGGAGCTTTGCTTGTAAACTTTTCGTTGGAGAGTTTCTTTTCTACTCTTTCTATTTCCTTTTGTAGTTTTCCTTTTTCTTTATTTAATCTTTCTAATTCTTTCTCAATATCTACAAGATCAAGTAAAGGCATATATAATTCTGCTCCCTTAGTAACTGTAGAAACTGCATTTTCCGCCTCTTCCTTAGAATTTAAGAATACAAATTCTGAAGCTGAGGCAAGTTTCTCAAAATAAATCTTTCCTTCTTCAAAGGCTTCTCTTCCTTCTGTTACATAGGCCATAACTTTAGCTTTTTTAGAAGGTGGAACATTCATCTCAGCTCTTACATTTCTTAAAGCTGTAATTGCCTCCATTATATAATTCATGTTCTTTTCAGCTTCTATGTCATTAAGTTCTTCACTATATTCTGGCCAATTAGATGTAGTTATAGTTTCTAACCTTTCATCTAAGTGAGTATATATCTCTTCAGTTATAAATGGCATTACTGGATGTAGAAGTTTAAGTCCAGTAACTAGAACTTCTTGAAGTACATTAAATACTACTCCTTTTGCTTTTTCATCTTCACCATAAAGTACTGGTTTTACAAGTTCTATATACCAATCGCAGAATTCATTCCACATAAATTCATAAACCTTCTGTGAGGCCATTCCAAGTTCAAATTTATCTATATTATCTGTAACTTCCTTCACTAAGTTGTTCATTCTTGAAAGAATCCATCTATCAGCTATAGTGTACTCCTTACAATCTTTATATTTTTTCATAAGCTCTTTGTCTAAATTCATCATAACAAATCTTGAAGCATTCCATACTTTATTTGCAAAGTTTCTAGCTGCCTCAACTTTTTCTTCATAGAATCTTATATCATTACCAACAGCATTTCCTGTAATAAGCATAAATCTTAGAGCATCCGCACCATATTTATCAATTATCTCTAATGGATCTACTCCATTTCCTAGTGACTTAGACATCTTTCTCCCTTGACTATCCCTTACCATACCATGCATCAATACATGTTCAAATGGTATATCACCCATATTATGAAGTCCTGAGAATATCATTCTAGCAACCCAGAAAAATATTAGGTCATTACCTGTTACAAGTGTATTTGTTGGATAGAAGTATTTTAGATCTTCTGATTTTTCAGGCCAGCCTAAAGTTGAAAATGGCCAAAGTGCTGATGAGAACCAAGTATCAAGTACATCTTTATCCTGTTCTAAATTTGCGCTTCCACATTTTGTGCAGTTGTTTGGCTCTTCTTCAGCTACTATAACTTCTCCACAGTCCTTACAGTACCAAACTGGGATTCTGTGTCCCCACCAAAGTTGTCTTGAAATACACCAATCTTGGATATTTTCCATCCAGTTATAATATATTTTTTCAAGTCTCTTTGGAACAATTTTAATCTTTTCATCTTTTACTGCATCTATGGCAGGCTTTGCAAGAGTTTCCATTTTAACATACCATTGTTTTGATAGCATTGGCTCTACTGTAACTCCACATCTATCATGACATCCAACATTATGGCTATGCTCTTTAATTTTTACTAAGAAGCCCTCATTTTGTAAATCTTCAACTATAGCTTTTCTAGCTTCATATCTATCCATACCAGAATATCTTCCATAACCCTCTTTTATAGTTCCATCTTCATTCATAACCATTATTTGCGGAAGATCATGTCTCTCACCTACTCCAAAGTCATTTGGGTCATGAGCTGGTGTTATCTTAACTGCTCCTGTACCAAACTCTAAATCTACATAATCATCCTCTACAATTGGAATTTCTCTATTTACTAATGGAAGTATTAGTGTTTTTCCTACCAAATGAGCATATCTTTTATCTTTAGGATTTACTGCAACTGCTGTATCTCCAAGCATAGTCTCTGGTCTTGTAGTTGCTATTTCAAGCCATTCATCGCTGTCCTTTACTGGATATTTTATATGCCAAAAGCTTCCGTTTTGCTCTTCATATTCTATTTCTGCATCGGAAAGAGCTGTTTGACACTTTGGACACCAGTTAGTAATTCTGTTTCCTCTATATATAAGTCCTTCTTCATATAATTTAACGAAAACTTCTTTAACAGCCTTATTTAAATTTTCATCCATGGTGAATCTTTCTCTTGTAAAGTCACAAGAAACACCTAGCTTTTGAATTTGATTTTTTATTCTATTTCTGTATTCATCAGACCAATCCCAAACTTTTTCTAGGAAAGCCTCTCTTCCCATTTCTTTTTTGTTAAGACCTTGTTTTAAAAGTTCCTTTTCAACCCTAACCTCTGTAGCTATGCTGGCATGGTCTTCTCCTGGAAGATATAATGCACTGTAGCCCTGCATTCTTTTAACTCTTATTAAAAAGTCCTGTAATGTATCATCAAGGGCGTGACCTAAGTGTAATTGTCCTGTTATGTTTGGTGGCGGCATTATTATTGTATATGGTTTTTTATTTTCATCCACTTCTGGAGTAAAATACCCCTTCTCCATCCAATTTTCATATATTCTGTCTTCAAATTCTTTAGGGTCATAAGTTTTTGCTATATTTTTATTTTCTTCCATGCTATTTTCTCCTTTCCTTTTGCATTTAATTATCATTTTTGTCAATAAAAAAAGCACTGCAATCCCAAAGGACGACAGTGCGTGGTACCACCTTTATTCTTATAAATAATTTATACTATAAACAAAGCTCTCGGTTCCATATGAAATGCTTTTACTCAATAGAACAAACTAATATACTGCTTAGCTTATTTAGCTTATTTATAAGCTCTTAAAATTTTTAACGAATTTACCGTCTTTGCCTACTACTATTTCAGCAAAGAGACTCAAAAGCTACCTTCAAGCTAATTCATATAGAAGATCTTTCAGCCGATGAATCTTCCTCTCTTAATATTCCTTATGCTTTACTCCTCTTCTTCATAGTCTTTACCTATTTGATTTTGAATATATCTAACATTATAATACTATTTAACTATATGTCAAGGGGATATTTAAAATTCATTAAATTGGTAACTTACTAATAATATGTCAATTAAGGCACATTCAAATAAATAACAAGTCAGTATGCTAGCCTATTTTGCGTCATACTGCGTCGGCAGAACCCGCCGATAGTTCTACCAAAATCGAAATCTGCTTCTTTGTCTGACACAAAATATACTAGCATCTTTGACTTGTTATTTCTTTTCATGTACCTAATTATTAAATATTTGTATTTTATATAAACTACGATAAAATAATAATGTACTTATAATTGTAATACTAATTATAAAAATCACTAATACTAACAAACATAAAAAATCTATAGAAAGGACTTTTATACATGCGATTATATATATCCCTTGGAAATTTAGGCTTAATAATATTTTTAGTTAATATCTTACTGGCAATATTTTTAATCTTTTTTGAAAGAAGAAACCCTTCTACCACTTGGGCATGGCTACTTATTCTTATATTTTTTCCTATAGTAGGTTTTATTGTATACTTATTTTTTGGTCAAAATTTAAGTAGAGAAAAGATCTTTAATAAAAAAATTATTAAAGATAATGAAAAAAGTACATATCTTAAAAAACTAAGATTTTCTTACAAATACGATATAGACGCTATAGAAAATGCTGATACTATAAGAATGCTTTATAAAAGCTCTGGTTCCATATTTACACAAAATAATCATGTACAATTATATTTTGATGGAGAAGAAAAATTTGAAGCACTGTTTAGTGAAATAAAAAACGCTAAAAAATTTATACATATAGAGTATTATATAATTCAAAAAGATACCATTGGTTTAAAATTAATAAATGCCCTTACCGAAAAAGCTAAGGAAGGCGTAGAGATAAAATTGTTATTTGATGCCATGGGTTCTAGAAAAATAACTCCAAGTATAGTTAAACCACTTATAGAAGCTGGTGGAAAAGTTTTTTCCTTCTTCCCTAGTAAAATTTCCTTTATAAATAGAAGGATAAATTATAGAAATCATAGAAAAATAGTTGTAATAGATAGCCAAGTTGCCTTTTTAGGGGGTTTTAACATAGGAAATGAATATATAAGTAAAGACCCTAAAATAGGATATTGGAGAGATACCCATATTAAAATAATGGGTGAAGCCATAAATGACTTAGAAGAAAGATTTTTATTAGATTGGACCTATGCATCTAATGAATATATAGATGATTATTCTAAATATTTTATTTCTAAGACTTTTAATGAACCTGATGTTGGCCTTCAAATAGTCTCTAGCGGACCTGACCTTAAAGAACAACATATAAGAAATGGATATATTAAAATAATTAATCATGCTAAAAACACTCTTTACCTACAATCTCCTTATTTTGTACCTGACGACTCTATGTTAAATGCACTTAAAATATGTGCTCTCTCTGGGAAAGATGTACGAATTATGATACCAGGAAATCCCGATCATATATTTATGGGTTGGGCAGCTAATGCATATATTAAAACTTTGTTAGATTGCGGCATAAAGGTATATCTTTACAATAATGGTTTTATACACTGCAAGACCATAATGGCTGATGGTTCCGTATGTAGTATTGGTACTGCTAATATGGATATAAGAAGTTTTAAACTTAATTTTGAAACTAATGCTTTCATATATAATAGAAATATATGCACTACTGTGGAAAAACAATTTTTAAAGGATATGGAATACTGTACCGAAGTTACTCTACAAAACTTCCAAAGTAGACCCCTTCGTAGTAAAATATTTGAATCCATCACAAGATTACTATCACCTATTCTGTAAAAGCCACTAAATAGTATTTAGTCTAGATGTCGTTAATAAAAAATTTAAGAATAACTAACAATAAGGACTCTAATTTCACATACCATGTAAAATTAGAGTCTTCGTCTTTTATATTATAAGTTTTTTTATGGTACCTACTTTGAAATTTATAAATACTGTGACAAAATACTCTTCTACTTCATACTATAAAACATATCATTAACGCATACGAGGAGGATATACATGCGAAAAAGTATTTCTAAATATTTAATTTTCACACTTGTTTTTATCCTATCTTTTACCTGTCTTTATGGATGCAGTAAAAAAAATAAAAATTTAACCACTGTAAAACTAAATGAAGTAGTGCGTTCGGTTTTTTATGCCCCAATGTATGTAGCTATTAACGAGGGCTTCTTTAAGGAAGAAGGAATAGACATAAAGTTAAGTACTGGACAAGGTGCTGATAAGACCATGCAGCAAGTATTAAGTAAAAGCGCAGATATAGGTTTTTGTGGGCCAGAACAAGTTATATATATTTATAATCAAAACAAAGAAGATTATCCTGTATTATTTGCACAATTGACCCAAACAGATGGTTCTTTCTTAGTTGGTCGAAATAAAGAAGAGAATTTTAATTGGGAATCTCTAAAGGGAAAAACCATAATAGGCGGTAGACCTGGTGGTATGCCTGAAATGTCTCTTGAATATGTTCTTAAAAATCACGGTATAGCTCCAAATAAAGATGTTAAGCTCGTTACAAATCTAGCCTTCACTGCAACATTTGGGGCTTTTAAGTCTGGCACTGGCGATTACGTAGCTCTTTTTGAGCCTACTGCAAGTTTACTAGAAAATGATAATTCAGGTCATATTGTTGCTTCTATTGGAGAAAGTGCTGGCACCATACCATATACTTGTTACTTTTCTACTAAATCATATATAAAAGAAAACCCTGAAATAGTAGAAAAATTTACAAAAGCTATTCACAAAGGACAGTTATGGGTTAAGGACCACAATGATAAAGAAGTAGCTAAGTCAATAAAAAGTTTTTTTCCAGGCAGTGATGAAGAAATTCTTGCTAAAGTCATTAAAAATTATAGATCTATAAATGCCTTTGCGGAAACACCAATTATGGAAAAAGGAGATTTAAATAGACTTATGGACATTATTCAATCATATAAATCAGACCTAATACCTCAAAGGCCTCCTTTTGAAAAAATAGTTAATAACAGTTTTGCAGAAAAAGTAATGAAAAACACAAAATAAAAATATTGTGAAGCAAGTGCAATAAGAAAAATCTGTCTTTAAGTCCACAATAAATATATTTTTTAGACTGTTCGCAATACGCCAAGAAATTCTAATGTTTTCAAATTTCAATACCCTAAAGCTTTCAAACTCGCTTCTTACGGCGCTCAAACATGAAAGCTTCTTAACGGGTATTGAAATTTGAAAACAAAGAATTTCTAAGGCTAGCTCAATAGTCTAAGAAAATATATTTATTGTTACCTTAAAGACAGATTTTTCGGTTCATGCATAAGCTATCAGAGGAGGAATATAGCTGACTAAAGGATAATTTTCCTCCGCTTCGCTATGGAAAATCTTTAATTTATAAATAGGAAGGCGCTCATAATATTTTTTAGGCGGAGCCTTTCGAAAAGTTATATGGTACCTATTAAAATAAAATAATAACTAAAATTCAATTCATTTTGCCGTAAGGCAGTTGTTTGTACAAATCAGAATTTGTAACTTAGACCAGGTAAGAGGTATTACTTCTTATCTATTACCTATTACTTATTACTTATCTACAAGTTCTTATTTATCTAACAATTAAAGTTATATATTTTTATATAAATCCTAATCATGCCTACGTATTTAGGCTGGCTATCGCCAATAAAAGATTTTTAAGCCCTTAAAGAAAAGCTATAACTACTCCATTTAATGAAACAGTTATAGCTTTTTGTTATCCCATTTATTTAATTAAAGATTTTCCGTAACATAGTGGAGGAAAATCATCCTTTAGTAGGCTTCTCTCTCCAACCATAAACATATTAAACTAAAAATCTGATTTTAATGTAGTAATAAATGTGTAATTGGGGACTATTGAACTAGCCTTAGAACTTCTTATGTCTCACAGTTAAAGACCCGTTAAGAAGCTTTCATTATTTGAGCAATGTAAGAAGCGAGTTTGAAAGCTTTAGGGGCTTTAACTGTGAGACATTTAGAAGTTCTTGGCGTATTGTGAACAGTCCCAAATTACACATTTATTACGGAATTAAAATCAGATTTTCTTCAATGTATTATGTCTCAATATATCTTTATCATCTTTCATTGGAGGCAGCTATTTCCTCATGGGTGAATTCTACCTTATCCATTTTTTCCTGCTCTTTTAAATTGTCAAAAGCAGTGGACAACATAAGTTTAATTCTATTTAATTGATTTACTTCACTAGCACCTGGGTCATAGTCTACTGCTACAATATTGGCACCTTCATATCTTTTCTTTAACTCTTTTATCATGCCCTTACCTGTTACGTGGTTTGGTAAACATGCAAAAGGCTGCATACAAACTATATTTTTAGCTCCACTTTCTATAAGCTCTATCATTTCAGCTGTTAAAAACCAACCTTCTCCTGTTTGATTGCCTATAGAAAGTATTTCTTTTGCACTCTTTGCCATCTTTTCAATAGTAGTAGGTGCAGTAAATCTTTTACTTTTTTGTAAAGCTCTCTTCATATGTTTTCTATAATGTTCTATATATTTTATACCTATTTTACCAAAGAACTCTGCCATTCTCGTTCCTGATAAATATTTTCTTTTGTACTGATAATTATATGCCACATATAAGCAAAAATCTGTAAGGTCAGGCATTACTGCTTCTGCACCTTCACTTTCGATTATATCCACTATATTATTATTTGCTGTTGGATGAAATTTAACTAATATTTCACCTACAAGACCTACTCTTGGTTTTTTAATATCTTTTATCTCTAAATTATCAAAGTCTTCTACTATTTCATAAACATACTTGTTAAATAACTTAGTATCACCTTTGTCTATAGCATGTTTACATTTTCCAACCCATTTATTGTATAATTGATTTGCAGAACCATTTATTTTTTCATAAGGTCTTACTCTATAAAGTACTCTCATGAGCAAATCCCCATAAATCAAAGCCATCATAGATTTTTTAGCCATAGACACATCTAGTTTAAATCCTGGCTGCTTTTCTAATCCAACAAAATTTAGTGATATTACAGGTATATGTGCAAATCCCGCATCTTTAAGAGCCTTTCTTAAGAAACCTATATAATTAGTAGCTCTACATCCTCCACCAGTTTGTGATATTATCACTGAAGTATTGTTCAAATCATATTTTCCTGATTTTAAAGCTTTAATCATTTGACCTACTACTATTATAGAAGGATAACATGCATCATTATTTACATATTTAAGACCCTCTTCTATAGCTTCATTGTCTACCGCTGGAAGTATTTCTAAATTATATCCTCCACAACGCATAGCCTCCTGTAAAAATTGAAAATGTATAGGAGACATTTGTGGTGCTAATATGGTGTGCTTTTGCCTCATTTCTTCTGTAAACACCACTTTTTCTAATGCAGAAGATGCTTTTTTTACTTTAAATCCATTTTTATTTCTTTCGTCCATAGCAGCCTTTAAGGATCGAATTCTTATTCTAACGGCTCCTAGGTTATTAACTTCATCTATCTTTATTGCAGTATATATTTTTCCATGAGAATTCAATATTTCTTGCACTTGATCTGTAGTTACCGCATCTAATCCGCAACCAAAGGAGTTTAACTGAATAAGCTCTAAATTATTTTTTTCTCCCACAAAGCTCGCTGCAGCATAAAGCCTTGAATGATAAACCCATTGATCTACAATTCTTAAAGGTCTATCTATACTTCCTAGGTGGCATACAGAATCCTCAGTTAAAACAGCCATTCCATATTCATTTATTAAATTTGGCAGTCCATGATTTATTTCTGGATCTATATGATATGGTCTTCCAGCCAGTACAATTCCCTTTTTACCAGTACTATCTAAATATTCTAATACCTCTTCACCTTTTTTTCTTATGTCCTCTTTTACTTTATCTCTTTCCAACCATGCTTTATCCAAAGCCTCATTTATATCTTTTTTACTTATCTTAAAACTCTTAAATTCATCATACAATCGTTTAGCCAGTTTTTTCTTATCATCCAATGAAAAGAACGGATTCATAAATTTAATATGCTTTTCTTCTATAATGTCCATATTATTTTTAATAACTTCAGCATAGGATGTAACTATAGGACAATTATAATGGTTGTCTGCTCCATCTATTTCCTTCTTCTCAAAAGGTATACATGGATAAAATATTGTATCAATTCCTCTGTTTATAAGATCCATTATGTGACCATGAACTATCTTTGCAGGATAACAAACGGATTCGGAAGGAATAGTTTCTATGCCCATTTCGTATACTTTTCTAGTTGAACGACAGGATAATTCTACTCTAAATCCTAGATCCGTTAAAAATGTAAACCAAAATGGATAATTTTCATAAATATTAAGAACCCTAGGTATTCCCACAACTCCCCTTTTTGCCTCTTCCTTCTTTAAAGGAGCATATGAAAATGTTCTTTTGTATTTATAATCAAATAAATTTGGAAGCTGTTCTTTTTTCTCGCTTATGCCTGCTCCTCTTTCACATCTATTTCCTGATATAAATTCTCTTCCATCTGAAAATTTATTTACAGTGAGCATGCAGTTGTTTCCACACATGCCGCACCTTCTCATTTCTACTTCACATTTAAAACTTTCTAATTGCTCAGCTTTTAAAAGAGTGCTTTCCTTTCCAGCTTCATATCTTTCTTTAGCTATTATAGCAGCTCCAAATGCTCCCATTATACCTGCAATATCTGGTCTTATAGCCTCTCTTTCTGAAATAAGTTCAAAACTTCTTAAAACCGCATCATTGTAGAAAGTTCCGCCCTGCACTATGATTCTTTCTCCCATTTCCTCTGGGTTTCTTATTTTAATAACCTTTTGAAGGGCATTTTTAATTACAGAATAAGAAAGTCCTGCAGATATATCTCCTACAGAAGCTCCTTCTTTCTGAGCTTGTTTAACCCTTGAATTCATAAATACAGTACATCTTGATCCTAAGTCCACTGGACTCTTTGCCTTCAGAGCTTCCTTGGCAAAATCCTGTACGGACATATTTAAAGAATGTGCAAAAGTTTCAATGAAAGAACCACAACCTGATGAACAAGCTTCATTTAGCATTATACTATCAATAACTCCATCTTTAATTCTCAAGCACTTCATGTCTTGTCCACCAATATCCAATATAAAATCTACCTTTGGTAGAAAAAATTCCGCAGCCTTATAATGAGCAACTGTTTCTATTTCTCCTATATCCACTTTCATTGCTGCCTTTATAAGTCCCTCTCCATATCCTGTTACAGCAGAATTAATTATATGAGCTTTCTCTGGTAGTTTACCATATAAATCTTTTAATATATTTATAGTAGAAAGTAGTGGATTTCCAGCATTACTACCGTAGTAAGAATAAATAAGCTTCCCTTCTTCATCTATAAGTGCTGCTTTTGTAGTAGTAGAACCTGCATCTATTCCTAAAAAACATCTTCCTTTATATTCACTTAATTTTCTTCTTTCAACCCTTGCTGCCTCATGTCTTTTCCTGAATTCTTCTAATTCATCAACATTTAAAAAAAGTGGTCTTAATCTCTGAACTTCCTGTCCACCTTCAAATTCTTCTGCTTTTAATTTTCTCATAAAATCTTCTGCTAATATTTTATTCTCTTCTTTAGACGAAATTGCTGCCCCTAGCGCCACAAATAATTGAGAATTATCCGGGAAAATCACCTGTTCTTCTTTCAATTTCAAAGTTTCTGTAAATCTATTTCTTAACTCTGGTAAAAAGTACAATGGTCCTCCAAGAAAAGCTACATTGCCCTTTATGGGTTTTCCACAAGCAAGCCCACTTATAGTTTGGTTAACTACAGCCTGAAATATAGACGCAGCTATATCTTCTTTAGCTGCCCCTTCATTTAAAAGAGGTTGAATATCTGTTTTAGCAAACACTCCACATCTAGCTGCAATGGGATAAATCACCTTATGATTTTCTGCATACTTATTAAGACCCATGGCATCTGTCTGCAACAAAGACGACATCTGATCTATAAAAGCACCAGTTCCCCCTGCACAAGTACCATTCATCCTTTGCTCTATGCCAGAATCAAAATACGTTATTTTAGCATCTTCCCCACCTAGTTCAATGGCTACATCTGTAGTGGGAATATGTTTTTTTATAGCCTTAGTACTAGCTACCACTTCCTGTATAAAACCTATAGATAACCATTTTGAAACACCTAATCCTCCAGAACCAGTTACCTTTATGGTTATGTAACTATTTTTAAACCTTTCATAAGCTTCATCTACTATATCTACTATAGTTTTTTTAATATCTGAATAGTGTCTTTGATATTTTTTATATACTACTTCATCCTGTCCATTTAAAATCACTAATTTAACTGTGGTAGAACCTACATCCAGACCTAAATGAAACAATTTTTTCATAATTATCTTCTCCATTACTATTTTACTAATTTACTATTTTACAGTTATTACTTTTATATCTATATATTATACTTATCCATGATTATATCATTTTAGTACACACCTATAAAAATTTCAACTTTAAGAATTTAATACTATAGTTAAATTCCTATGATATTTCAATATAAATCTCCATTATCACCGTTTATCATACTAGATATCATTAATAATCTATTTAATAACACTATAACATACTTTTTCATATACTAAATTATACAAGGGGGTGTTAATAAATGAGCAAATTAAAAATTGAAAATATATATATGAATTATCATACTTTAGAAAATGAAACTACGGCTTTGGTGAATATATCTTTTAATATAGAAGAAGGTGAATTTTTAAGTATAGTAGGTCCTTCTGGCTGTGGTAAATCTACTTTACTAAATATAATTTCTGGGCTTCTCCCCCCTTCTTCTGGCAAAGTGCTGGTTAATAATGTGAATATAAACGAAAAGAAACCTCAAATAGGCTATATGTTTCAAAAGGATAATTTATTTGAATGGTTAACGGTATGGGATAATGTAATTCTCGGTCTTAAAATAAAAAAAATAGTTACAGAAGACAATTTAAAAAATGTGCAAAATCTTCTTCATAGTTATGGTTTATGGGAATTTAAAGACCATCATCCAAAACAGCTTTCTGGTGGCATGAGGCAGAAAGTTGCTCTAATAAGAACTTTAAGCATAAACCCTGACGTTTTAATATTGGATGAGCCCTTTTCCGCCATTGACTACCAAACCAGATTAAACCTTAACGATGAAGTATTTAAAATACTAAAAAAAGAAAAGAAAACTACCATAATGGTCACTCATGATCTTTCAGAAGCTATTTCTATGTCTAATAGAATACTTATTCTCTCTAAAAGACCTGCAGTAATTAAAAAACTTATTCCAGTAAAGTTTGAACAAGAATATAATTCTCCTCTTAAGCGTAGGGAAGCACCTAACTTTAGATACTATTTTAATACTATATGGAAGGAGTTAAATTCATGAAAGGATACAGTGATGAACATAAAAAATATATACAAGCTGTAAAAAAAAGAGAAAATAAAATTTCAATTGTAAGAATTTTAATCCTCATCTGTTTTTTCACTTTTTGGGAAATAGCTGGTGATTTACGATGGATAGATCCCTTTTTAACCAGCACTCCTTCTAGAATGCTAAAAAGCTTAATGAAAATTTTCAGCGAAGGAACACTATTTAAGCATATATGGGTAACTTGTATTGAAACTATATTAGGATTTATATTTAGCACAGTACTAGGTACAATTATAGCAATTCTCCTATGGTGGTCAGACTTTGCCTGCAAGGTTTTAGATCCATATTTAGTAGTATTAAATGCTTTACCCAAAGTTGCTCTTGCCCCTATAATCATATTTTGGGCTGGAAATGGATATGGTTCTATAATAGTCATAGCACTTTTAATATCTATAATTGTTACAATAATCAACGTACTTGCAGGATTTAAATCCATTGATGAAGACAAAATTAAACTTATAGAAACCTTTGGTGGAAGTAAGTCTCAAATTTTAACAAACTTAATTCTCCCTGCTTCTGTTCCGACCCTAGTTTCTACATTAAAAATAAATGTGGGATTGTCTTGGGTTGGCGTTATAATGGGAGAGTTTCTGGTGGCAAAGGAAGGGCTTGGCTTTCTAATAATATATGGTGGTCAAGTTTCTCAGTTAGATATGGTCATGATGAGCATTATAATTTTGTGCATTCTTGCTTATGCAATGTATGAAGTAGTAGCTATTTTTGAGAAAAAGCTTAATAAGAAAATATATTAAATTATGTGAATAAATGAATATTTATATAACCTCATGGATATTAATGTAATAAACAACATTCTAAGTTTCAAATAAAGTTACTTTTACTCTATTTGAAACTTAGAAACTGTTATCCATGGAATGCTTACCTTTAACCTACACTTACATAGATATTGAAATACTACAGTAGGCAGCCATGAGATAAAAAAGTCTACAAGACTATTCTAGTCCAGCTAAGAAATGTCAATAAGAATTAAAAAAATAATTAATATTTTTATTATCTTAAAAAAGGGTAACCTTAATAAACTTTTGTTAGACTAACAAAAAACGGAAATTATATTTATGGAATTATACTACGCAGCGAAGCCGCATTTCGCTTTGAGATAATTCTTTTGGTGTTCTTCTGGTGTAATTATTTCAAATTCTTTCCCATCACGAAGAATGGCAAATAATATGTTACAAACTTTATGCATAACTGCCCCAAGAGCAATCATTTTAGGCTTACTTTGGCACTTTAAAAGATAGTATTCTCGAAGTACTTGATTTTTGGCGGAGCCATCTTTGTTTTTGCTTATGCTGATTAATGCCATAGTGTGAATTACTCTTCTGGCAATTCGAGAGCCTCGCTTTGACATACTGATTTTTGTGCCATTAAAGTTGCCAGATTGCTTTACTGCTGGATCTAAACCAAAATAAGCAAAAAGCTGTTTTGGTGAGTTGAACGCAGAGAAATCTCCGATTTCTCCCATGAGGCTTACAGCAGAAAGAAAACCTGCACCTTTAAATGTTTCAATCAAGTGAATTTGCTTTACAAAATCAGTATTTTCATTTTCATCAACAAGCTTATGCATTTCAGAGAGTATAGAAGAAATCTCTTCATCATACTTTCGAATAAAGCTTATGTATAATCTAATACGCTTAAAATTACTACTTACAGAATAACCGAAGGTCTTTGCATCATTGGCAGCCTTTATAATGGCATTATACTTATTATTAGCATATGTAAGCCCAAAACGAGCTGTAGATCTTATAGAATCAATAATCTCTTCTTTGGAAGCATTTAAAAATGCATCTGGAGATGTGTATGTTTCTAATAAGGTTAATGATGTATTAGTAGTTATTTTTGAAAAAATTTTAAGGTATTCTGGAAATACCATCCGAAGTTCACTTTGAAGTTTGTTCACATAAGCAGAACGGTTGTCCATCAAATCATAATACTCTCTTGAAAGATTTCTTAAATCAAGAGCAAGATCTGATGGCATAAGAGATACTTTTAAATCTGGCTTTAAGCCTATTAAGGCAGCTTTTTTTGAATCAAATCTGTCATTATGCACTTTTCTAATGTTAATGTTTGTGCTATTCTTAGTGATGATAGGATTAATTAGGTTAACATTAAATCCAGTATCACGAAGATAGCAGAAGAGTGGGTAATGATAAATTCCCGTGGATTCTAGGAAAATGCGACTTTCCAAAGAATACAACTCTTCTGCTTCTTTTATTTTAGAAACAGCGAGTTCAAGGGAATCAATGTTTGAATGTAGTATTTTAAAAGGCTTTCCAACAAAGGTCTGGTTAGGAAGTGCGATAGACATCCAACTGAAATCTGCACCAACATCAATACCGACCGAGATAAATAAATTTTTAAATAAAATGTTTGACATGAGCAAAAGCTCCTTTCCGATAGGAATCCATTTCCATCTAATGAGTACACAACCTTGCGAGTTATACAGGTATGGCCTGAGGCTCCCAACCAGCCGAATCATAAAACCTCATTGAATGGACTAATTGACTAAATCACGGGTATGAGTCAGCAGATACTGACTTCCCAAGGAGGAAAACATTATTTGTCCTATCCTTGAAGATTATACTTTATGAAAAGTCTGGAGTCTATATAGGAACCGTCAAGCATGATAATTAACTAAGATAACATCTGATGAAGGAAGAAATCCTTCTTCTGTTATCTATTATAGAAACAATTAAATTGAGATGAGTAGTCTTAATGACTACATCATTATTATACAAGGAGGTATATTAATGAACTATTTTCAAAAGGGTAATGAACTGTACAACAGCCAAAATTATAAAAAAGCTATAGATATGTATAAAAAGGCTGCAGACGAAAAAATAAATGAAGCCTCTTCCCTATATAATGCTGCAGTATGTCTTATTAAACTAAAAAATTATAAAAGGGCTATTTCATTTTTATCCTGTGCCATAGAAAAAGATGCTCAAAGTAAGTATTTTTTTAATTTAGCCTATTGCTATTCCATGTTAAAGAATAGCCAAAAGGCTCTCATATACTTTAATACCGCTTGGGCATTAAATCATCAAGACAAAGACTGTGAAAAAGCCATAAATTTTATATTAAATCAATACAAAAAATAAAAAAATTTGGGCTATTTTATATATATTGTGTAAAAATATATGGTAAATGACTCTTCTACTGAATCCAGCGTCATTTTACCAAATTATAGTAATTATATGTAAATCGCTAAATTAGTCCGATTATAGACATTTACCATCTTATGTTGCACAACATTAATTAAATAGCCAAAGCTTAGTTGATTAGTTTAACCACAGAAAATTAATCAACTAATTTTCATTTTCTCTAATAAATTAACAAATAACACACTAAAATCCCTCATAAAATATTCCATCCAGCTGACATACTAAACCACCACTACTCTTCTAGCGCTCTCCCCATTCTCCAGCAATATTATTATCCGCATGATCCATGGAAAATCTGCTGCTATCAAAATAATTTCCACCCTTTGCAAAAGTAGTATCTACATTTACCCATTCTCCTTCTTCCTTTAAATAAACCTGATTCCATGCATGTCCAACCCAACTTACGCCGTTAAATCCTCTGCCTGTTACCAGCCTAACTTTTATATTGTTGGCTCTACACATGGCCACATACAAGCAAGAATAATCAAAGCATATACCTTTTTTAGAATAATAAGTTGGAATGGCACCTGATTTAATATCATATATATTCTTAAACACCTTTTCAGCTTTTTCATTATCATAATTTATATTCTTTCCAACCCATTTATAAATTACTTCTGCTTTTTCTCTATCTGTACTCCGATCCTGCACTAGTTTTCTAGCAAATTTATTTATATCTTCATTAGATTTTATTCCTTCCTCTAAAGTTATTCCATTATAGTAAACTATAGTCCTAGAATCACCTTTTTTGACCTCTGGACTGCTGTCATTTTTTATAACTATTTTAAAAGAATTATTAACTATACTTGGAAGCTTTTTTGCAACTTTTGAGTTGTTTATAGGTATTACTACAGCTTTGCATATATAATTATAGTATTTGGAGTCTGCTAAATACGTATTAATCTTAGGTTTTATATTTATTATGGATAGAAAATTCAATAAAAAAGTCAACAATATAACATAACATATAGCTCTAGGTATTTGAAATATAGCTCCTAGTAATCTTCTAATTCCATTTCCCTTTTCTCTTATTTTCTTTTCTATACCATCAAATACTGGATACATGGTTATTTTATTTATACCTCCAATTATAAGCATAATTAAATTATGAATAATAAACACCGCTATGGGAATTGCCACTAAATAAATAACTATAGGTTTTCTTATAGCATACATTTTAGCTTCTTTAGGGATAATATCATATATACTTTTATATATACCACTACTGTGATTAAAAAATATATTTTTCATCCAATATATTCCTAAAATTATTGACACTACAAAAGAAATATTCGTCTCCACGCCATTTACTTCTTTTTTTAAATTTTTAGAAGAGAACTTAACTATAAAGCCCTTTAAAATTGGATATACAAATATAGCAAAAATCAATATATTTATAGGGTTTCTATTTTTAATGAAATTTTGTAAAAACTCCTTATACACCATAATCCCCCTTTCCTTCTACATCATAAAAAATCAAATTAATCATATTTATTTAATTATATCGCTTGAAACCTATAAGCTTGAAATTACTTCACTGCAAATATCTCACACATTTAGATATATATTTACTCAACTATATCTCTTAAAACCCTTTTTATTTCTTCATAAGAATATCCCCTTCGCATTAAATATGAGGATAATCTTCTAAATATCTTAACATCATCACTTTCTGATTTGCAAATTATCTTATATCTTTTTAAAGCTAAATTTTTAATTTTTTCATAATTATCTTTTTCATTATCTTCTTTATTTTCTAAATATAAATCCTGCTTTTTATGAAAATCTTCCTTTTCATTATCTTCTATAATGTTTTCATTATATTTTAAAACTTTTTCATCACCATTTAACTTTTGAGAATCTTTCAATTGTTCTATTACACTATTTACTATATTGTAATCAAAACCTCTTCTAATTAGAAAATCACAAACTTTTTTATATATTTTAAATATATCTTTGCTTACTTCTTTTTCAGACTTAATTAAAAGCTTATACTTACCTTCACCTAATGCATATGCACTGCCATATTCTTTTTCATAATCTATAACATTTAATTTTTCTATTATTAAATCTTCTTCTATACCTTTTTTTATAAGATCAAATTTTATTTTATTCTTACCGTATTTGATAATGCGATCTTTTATAAAAGTCTCTGTATACTTATAGTCATCTAAAAATTTATATTTTTTTAAAAAAGCTATTATTCTATCTACTGCCTTATATCCATACTCCTTTTTATATAATTTATCTCTAATTTCTTTTTCAGTCTTATATGTTTTTTCTATTACTTTTAATGCATAATTCTTTCCATTTAAATAATTATCTTCTTCAGCTACAGACTGTAAAAATTCTAAATCTACCTTTTTCCCTTTTTTTAAGTCATAAATATAAACTAATTCTGCATTGCATCCAAAGGCAAATTCATTGTCTATATATACATTCACCCTGTTTTTATCTCTTTTTTGCACTTCTATACTTGATATTACTGAACTCACTAATCATCACCTTCACTTAATAAAACATGTACTGTTGGATTATTGAACACATTTCTAGCCACCTTATATATATCTTCTTTAACTATATTCTCCAAATTATTTATATCTTTTTCAAATTCATACACATCTTCCTCTTCTAGAACTTGTCCTAATACATAAGAGCATAATGCTGCTGAATCTTCAATAGTTGCTGCTACAGAAGTTTTTAATATTTTCTTCATTAACTCTATAGCTTTACTATCAAAAGTTATTTTCTCCTCTTTTATTCCATTTATGCAATTATCTATTACTTGTAGAGCTTCCTTTACATCTTCTCTAGCTACTGAAGTATATATATATATGTTTTTTACTCCTTTAGTTAAATCCAAATTAGTATACACATCATATGCCAATCCTCTTTTTTCTCTTAATTCTCTAAACAATATAGAATTAGAACTTTCTCCTAGTTTGTGATTTAAAATTTTTAAAACTAATTCTTTGTTCTTTTCTAATTTATGAAATGTGTATAAATACATTATAGTACTTTGTTCCATATCCTTTTTGGTTGAAATTTCCCTCATGGGTATATTTTCCTCTATAACTATTTCGCTTTTTTCCGTTTTTTTCCTTCTCCATTCATTAAAATACTTTTCAATTAATTCTACCACCTCTTCATGCTCATAAGAAGACACCACCACTATGCATGAATTATTTGGTACATAATAGTTTTTATAGTAATTCATAAGATCTTCCCTAGAAAATCTCTTTACAGTTTCCTCTTGACCAATAGTATCATATTTAATAGGACTCTCCTTAAAAGCCATTGAATTTATTCTTCTGAAACTGTAGTCCTCTATGTCATCTTTGCTTGTCCTTATTTCAGCCAGTATTACTCCTCTTTCTTTTTCTAATTCATCTTCATTAAAAATTGAATTCATAGTCATATCAGATAATAGTTCTACAGCTTTATCTAATTCTTCACAAAGAGAAGTAACCGTATAAACAGTACTAGTATAATCTGTATAGGCATTATATTCCCCGCCTAACTGCTCTAATTCATCATTTAACTTTTCATTATTTCTATTAGTGGTTCCTTTAAAAAGCATATGTTCTATAAAATGACATATTCCTTTTTCATTTTTATGCTCATATAGTGAACCTATTTTAACTGCCAGATTAATACTAGCAATTCTAGTATCTTTTTTTATACTTATTATTTTTAGACCATTATGAAAAGTGGTCTCTTTAATATCAAAATATTTTTTCATGTGTCACCTCTATAATCCTTTATCAATAGTTGTAAATTTACCCCCACCACATAGGTAGGGGCTAAAATTAAATTTATCTTTTAATTTTCTTACACATAAAACTATTATAATTTATAACCGCACAAATTAAAAGGGATGACCACCAAAAGCTTCCATGAAAATCGTCCCTTTAATGTTAATATTAATATTCTTTATTAATTTTTATTATTTTCTCTATTACGCTTTATTGTTCTATATTATTCTTTTTATATTGGTATTGATTGCTTATTAAACTCACAATATCATGCGTGAAGTTAGATCCTCTAGATATTAAAATTGCTGTTAATATCTTACCTATTCCATAACTCATATTAACACCTAAAAAGTTAATAATATCCAAATTGCCTACAAACACCACAACTAAAGCTATAATAATAGTGCCTATCCTATCTTTTGATACCTTCCCCTTAACAACAATATTCTTCAAAGTCTCCCAAGTACTTTCTATTATAAAGGCCATCACTACAAAAACATATCCATTCAACATTATCTTTCCTTTTATATTATTTTATATAATGTATGAAGTTATGAGACAATTAAGAACTTTTTAGCTATAAAACTAGAGGAAGCTAAGAAAATATATAATCATATTAAGTAAACAATTTATTAAAATTAACCGTCTTATTTTATTTTAAAAATCAACCCAAAATTAATTGTCCCATTGACTTATTTTTAAAAATTAACGTCCCGTTGACTTAATAGGTTTTATGTGCTAAATTTATACGGGACAGTTCGTAGCGACCTGTCTAAAAACAAAACTACGGAGGTAATAATAATTATGAATTCGTTAAAAAATTCGTCGAAAAAAGTAAGGGGCATTGTATTTGCCTCAGTAATTGCTGCAATTTATGTAGTACTTACCATATCATTATCTTTTATGTCCTTTGGAGTGGTACAATATAGAGTCGCTGAAGGTCTGACAGTTTTACCTTTCTTAACTTCATATGCTATTCCTGGACTAACTATTGGATGTTTAATTTCCAATATTATTAGCCCTGTAGGCACTGTGGATATGATTCTAGGAACCTTTGCCACATTAATTGCCGCTATAGCTACCTATTATATAGGTAAAACTAATCTTAAATACAAAAAACTTTTGGCACCCTTACCAGCGGTTATATCCAATGCTATAATTATAGGTCTTATGCTAAAATATTTATATGTACCGGATATGCCACTATGGCTTATATCTCTGGAAGTTGCCTGGGGTGAAATCCTTTGTTGTTATGGATTAGGCTTGCCACTATTGGCGGTTTTTCAGAAGAATCCTGTATTGAAAAAATTTATAGGTAAGTAATAGGTAAGAGCTAAGAAGTAAGAGTTAATGAAAAAACTCTAAGAGTTTTTTATAATTAATTTATAAGGTGCTGTCGCACTAAAAATAATTTCTACAATGTATTGTGTTAAGTTTAAACTTGCATAACAGTATATTGTATGTAAATTTCTTAATGCGACAGTACCTTTTTACCTATTATCTCTTACTTTTTCACTTTTACTTCTTACCTTGTATAATGTGGACTTAAAATTTATATGCGAAAGTTGAGTTATTACTTATTACTTATTACTTATTACTTATTACTTATTACCTTAACTAATTTTATATAATATACCGTGTTTATGCAAACAAAACACTGTCACTTATGGCGTTTTCAAGTTTTTCAAATTCTCTTAATAGCTTATCTGTAGTTAAATTTTTCTTTTCATCTCCCTTTATGTCCATAACTACCTGTCCCTTATGGATCATTATTAGCCTGTTCCCCATCTTTATAGCATCATTTAAATTATGTGTTACCATTAAAGTGGTTATTTTATTTTTTTCCACTATATCTTTTGTTATGTCCATTATTATTTCTGATGTTTTTGGATCTATGGCTGCTGTATGTTCATCTAATAATAAAAGTTTAGGTTTTGTTGCTACTGCCATTATAAGAGACAGCGCTTGTCTTTGACCACCAGATAAAAGCCCTACTTTATTGTGTAATTTATTTTCCAAGCCAATATTTAATTTTGAAAGAATTTCCTTAAACATATTTATTTGATTCTTATTTATAGCAAAGGATAAATTGAATTTTCCCCCTTTATTGTACGCCATGGACATGTTTTCTAATACGGTCATATTTGGCGATACGCCTAGTAACGGATTCTGAAATACCCTTCCTATTTGTTTAGTACGTTTATATTCAGGTAATCTGGAAATTTCTGAACCACTCAATGTTATGGAGCCTTCACTTGCCTCTATATTCCCAGATATTACATTTAAAAGAGTTGATTTACCTGCACCATTACTTCCTATTATGCTTATAAATTCTCCTTCTTCTACATCTAAGTTAAAATTATTAAATAATGTATTCTCATTAACTGTCCCCTTATTAAATACTTTGTATAGTTTTTTTATCTGAAGCATTAGAGGCACCTCCTTTTTTAGACTTAAATGCTTTTGTTAAGCCAAATACTGGTCCGAAACTTCTATCATTGATATTGTTAAGTGATAAAGCTATTACTACAATAATAGCAGTAATTAATTTTAAATCTGTAGGTGGAAGCCCTAATTTTAATGCTAAGGCTATTACTGCCTTATATAAAACTGCCCCTAGTATTGCCATAGTACTTCCTTTTACAAAATTAAATTTCTTTAAAATAGCTTCTCCCATAATAACTGAAGCTAATCCCATAACCACAATACCTGTCCCCATACCTACATCTGAAAATCCCTGATACTGAGCAGTAATAGCTCCACATAAAGATACTAATCCATTGGAAATCACGAGTCCCACAATCTTAATAAAATCCTTGTTTACTCCTAATGAGGTTACTAATTGTTCATTATCACCTGTTACTCTTAAAATAAATCCTAACTTAGTTTTTAAAAACAAATCTACTAGTAATTTAGT
Source organism: Clostridium sp. KNHs214 (assembly GCF_000744935.1). Classification (GTDB taxonomy): domain Bacteria; phylum Bacillota; class Clostridia; order Clostridiales; family Clostridiaceae; genus Haloimpatiens. Next base: position 66,978 of record NZ_JQMW01000011.1, read on the forward strand.
TGTTCCTGCCAATATTAAAATTATAAATATTGGTGCCAAGGATAGATTAAATATAGTTTTTTGTCCGAATAAAGGTATATTAGACTTGCCCATTATCCTCAAATTTATAGAATAAAGAGATATCATCACAAGTATTCCAGATAGAAGATTAGTAATTTTAAATTTCACATGAAGTATACCTGTGACAGCTCCTGCTGCAATTCCACCTAAAGTAGCTAAAATACAAGCTAAAAATGGATTTATATCTTTAAGAATCCCCACTGCTGCTATGGCTGCCCCCAAAGGAAAAGTACCCTCCACAGAAAGATCTGGAAAATCCAAAATCTTATATGTTATATACACACCTATAGATGCTATGGCAAAGATAATCCCCTGCTCTAAAATATTTATTACAAAATCCATTATTGCACACCTCCAGTAACCATTTGAGCTTTTTCCTCAATGTCCTTAGGTATACTGATATTAAGTTTTTTACAAGCATCCTTATTTATTACAATACTAGTATCTTTAGATGTTTGTATTGGCATTTCCTGTACTTTTTTACCATCTATAATGTCCACTGCCATAATTCCTGTTTGAAAACCTAATTTATAATAATCTATGCCATTAGTAGCCACAGCTCCTGCTTTAACATGAGCGCTTTCTGCTCCTATAATAGGTATATTTCTTTTATAACATTCATTTACCACTAAAGGCATAGACGAAACTACTGTATTATCTGTAGGCACATATAAAACATCTATCTTTCCCACTAATGAATTTAGTGATTGAGGCACTTCATTTACATTAGTTACACCAGCAGTTTTAATATTAAATCCAAATTTTTCTGCGGCTTTTTTTATATTTTCCACTTGAAGCTCTGAATTTTTCTCACTAGTATTATATACAACACCAACAGTCTTTACATTTGGAACTATTTTTTTTATAAGCTGTAACTGTTTATCTATAGATACAGTATCAGAAGTACCTGTTACATTTGTTGAAGGTTTCTCTAGAGATTTCACTAATCCCGATTGTACAGGATCTGTAACTGCAGTTATTAATATGGGTTTTTCTTTTATAACATTAAATGTTGATTGTGCACATGGCGTTGCAATTGCAAATATTAAATCTTCATTTTTAGATGCAAAATTCTGTGCTATAGTTTGAGTGGTTGCTATATCTCCTTGAGCATTTTGAAAATCCACTTTGATATTATTGTTTTCCTCATATCCCTTGGATTTCAACGCATCCATAAATCCCTTTCTAGCGGATTCTAAAGCTGTATGCTCCACAAATTGAGAAATGCCAATGTTTATAACCTTTTTATCCTTTAAAGTTTTTTGTGACTGAGAGACCCCTATTTTTTTACATCCCCCTAAAAATGACAGGCTCACCAAAAGAGCCATAAGAAATGAAAATTTTTTCTTTCCTACCATACTACCATCCTCCAAATATAAATTTTTTTATAAAAAAAGCCCTCAATAGAGAGCTTATTTACCATATCTAAATAAACCCTATGCTTCAAGGGCTTAATTGCAATTTTTACATCTCAGTAGCGACACTATTTTCTAGATGTTTTATTGCATTTATACTAAAATAATAAATTCTCCTACAATCCTACAATCCTACAGTTCTATTGTATAAAAATACTAAACTAATCTAATAATTCCTACATTTAACTTAATAATTTCTATATTAATTTATCATTTATATCTAACCCATAAACTAATATACTAAACCCCTACACTAATCTACTAGAATTACTCAATAATTAATAACACTATTTAATATTTATGGTTTCAATATTAAAAATTATGTTTATTATTTTATAATATTGGTATTCAATTGTCAATATTATATTTTTACAAGTTTTATATTTTTACATGCTAAGATTCTTTTTTTGCTATTATTGGGTGCCTTTTCAGAATCCTTCTCTAACAACTAAGTAATAATCTCTTAAATACTATCAAAATTTAAACTATGTACTGATGTTAAAGTGTAAACTATATAATTATCTACATGTATATATTTTTTTCAAATAAAACTTGGAATATTTGCATCGTAAACTATATAGTTAGACTTATCTACTAGTTCTTAAATGACTTTCACTGTTCTTTTGGTATTGCTCTATGTCCAAGTCCTATAGCAATTTCATTTAAATGCAGAAGCCCTATACTCATAAATATAGTCACACATAAATGTTCTCCACTTCTTGCTATGCCTATTTTTCCTCCCACATTTAATCCACTAGCTTTTTGAAGTACTTGAATCAATGCTTCCTTGGTAGCACCTATTACTGCCCCATCATATAGATGAGAATTTTCTGAAATTAAGCCACCCTTTTTAGAAGCTACAAGTGCTCTCTCTATAATTTTAGACATGGTATTATTTATATTACCACCAATATTTACAGCTGTAGTTAATATATCTTTTTTTCTAAACGCATATTCTAATTGTTTTTCTTCTTCTCTTTTAGATATACTCATTTCAATAGCAGCCTTTGCCACATCCATACTATCTAAATTCATAATACAACCTCACAATTCTTTATTTAATCAACTTTCGCACATAAATTTCAAACTATAGATTATTTTTTAATTTAAAATTTAAAATGTAGAATTAACGTTGGAATTCCTAATGAATTTCTTAAATTTATATTAAAAAACTCCCAAAAGAGTTTTATCCTTGATTTTAAATTTTCAATTTTAAATTTTAACTGCGAAAGTTCAATTTATATTATAATCCAATACCTCAATAAATCCTATGGTAATTTTATAAACTCTTTATTTATGATTTATAAAATTATTAACCCACAAAAAATATTAAATTTCATAATTCCATAACATTGTACCTTATTATGGTTTAATCATAACCTAATTTATTATAAAATCAAAACTACTTAAAAATTGACAAACTCCATTTCTATAATGCTGCATTAATGCCCTTTCGTCCTCAAATATATAAACAACGTAGGTTTATTAAAATTTATGTGATAAAGTTCAGTTAATTATAATTTTACCCTTTAACTTCTCATATAATTATATGGGGGTGTTTTCTGTGAATAAACTAAAAAAATTTTCTGTATTTATAATTATAATTTTAATTATAACTTTAGCTTTTTTTATATTTTTTAGAGAAAATTTCGAAAAAGTTTTTAGTGTAAATATAAAAGGCTACGACTCTAAAAAAACCATAGTTATACTAGTGGATTTAGAAGCTAACACTTTAGGAGTCTTTCAAAATGATAAATTATTAAAAACCTATACAGTAGCCGGTGGTAAACCTTCTACTCCATCTCCTATAGGCACTTGGACCATAATAAGCAAAGATACTTGGGGAGAGGGCTTCGGTGGAAGATGGATGGGTTTTAATGTTCCCTGGGGTAAATATGGAATACATGGTACCGATAAGCCCGGGTCCATAGGTTGGAGCTCTTCTCATGGCTGCATAAGAATGAGGAATAATGATGTAAAAGAACTTTATAAAATAACTCCTCATGGTACTAAAGTTATAATTAATGGCGGCCCTTATGGAAATTTTGGTTCCTATTTAAGGCCTCTAGAACCTGGCATGAGGGGCTCCGATGTTTATGAAGTTCAAAAATTTTTAAAAGAAAAGGGATACTATAATGGAAATCCTGATGGCATTTATGGCGAGGGAATGAAAGCAATAGTTCATAAGTTTCAAAAGGATCATAAACTCCCTATATCTAACATTATAAATTCTACATTTTATAAAAAATTAGGGATAGAACTTAAGGAATAAACCTCAACCCGTTATACGGGCATTGAGGTTTATTCCTCCATTCTTATATTATCAACAATACTCTCCTTTTTTATTTTTCTTAATGGAAAATATGCAGATAATAATGAAATAATAATTGCTCCTATGGCAGCTATGATTATATATTTCCATGTCACTGACCATTTAACCTCTCTAACTCTACTGAATATTCTATATATAACATAGGTTAATGTTGTCCCAATTACTCCACCAAATGTAGAGCTTATTATCCCATAAATTCCGCCTTCTAAGTATATCATCTTATTTACCTGCTTGCTGCTCATACCAATGGCCTGCATTGCCGCTAATTCTCTCTTTCTAAGAATCAAATTAGTTTCTATGGTATTTATTATATTTAAAGAACCTATTATAGTTATTACGGCCACAAAACCATATAAAAATATACCTTGTATTATAGATTCTTTTTTTATATTTTCCAATTTCTCCTTGGTGTCTGCTAGAATAATTTTTTTGCTTGTATCTGCAAATTTTTTCAATTGCGCAGTTATATTTTTTCTTTCTGCTTTTCCATCTACTAGTATATGCATGGAATAAAAAGTTTTATCTTTAGTCATATCTTTAAATAACTCTTCTGTGGTTACAGCATAAATTTCACCATTATCAGATTTAGCATCTCCAATGGGGGTTTCTCGTAATATTCCAAGCACCTTAAAACTTCCCTTAGTTATTTCCTTTCCTTCACTAGATGTTTTACATATTTGAATTTTATCTCCCACTTTAAAGTTAGTAAAATTTATTACTGATGCTTTATCACTTTTAGTATTAAAAACACTGCCATTTTGTACTAACAGTACCCCCTTTTGATTTTTTAACTCTTCTTCACTTACGTTGCCTTTCAAAAGTTTATTCTTACATAATTTTAATTCTTCTCTGCCATATCCCTTTAAAAGCAAAGGTATATTTTCATTTTTTTCTTTTGAAGTTTGTGGATTTCGTTCATTTAATATTTTCCTATACTCCGGAGTTATTAATTCCTTATGAACAGAAATTACATAATCTCTGCTTTCAAATATTCTATATACATTCTCTACACCTCTTATATTTTTAATAGTTATATAATCTTTTTGAGAAAAACCAGAATTTTTATTAGACTCAGGAACCTTCCTTAACTCGTAATCCCTATAGGATTGTTTTTTTACTGAATCCATTGTACTTCCCATAGACATCATAAAACTAAAAGCTATAAAAAGTACTATACTTACAATTGTAGAACTTATGGTTACTAAAAATCTTCTCTTATTTTTCTTTATATTTTTGTAAGCTATATTTCCCTCTATTTTAAATATCTTTTCCATCAATATATTAGTTTTTACTTTTCTCACCTTTTCAGTTTTTATCCCAAAATTACTTTTTATAGCATCCAATGGAGATATTTTTGATGCTATAAATGCTGGTTTAACACAGGATATATAAATAGTAATTAATGCTATAACTATACTTATTATAAACACATAAGGCGATGCCACAACTTTAAATTCAAAATCTATATTCCCAGATAATATTTTTTTAATAATATAGAAAACTATATTCATAGCTGCAACTCCACTTAAAAGACCTATGGGTATGGATATAAAACCTAATACTCCAGCTTCTTTATAAACAATTTTTCTTATTTGTTTAGGGGTAGCTCCAATAGAGCTCAGTATTCCAAACTGCCTTATCCTATCCATTACAGACATTTGAAAAATATTATAAATAACCATTATAGTACTCATAACTATTATAAAAATTATAAGTGCAACTATTAAAAATACAGTTGTATTATACTCTTTATCTATTCCCCTTCCTTCAAAATTTAATAAATCATAATTGAAATCCACTTTCATATTTTCCTTATTTCCACTTAGAATCATATCTAATTTAACTTCATCTATATACTTTTCTATATTCTTTTTTTTATTTACATAAACATAGGCGTTACACTTACCTTTCGATGTTATATCTAACGTTGGACTAGTTATAGCTTTAGCTCTTATATTATATTGAGAATAAAATCTACTGTCTAATATACCTGAAAGAACAAAAGTCTTTTTTTCCATCTCATCATATTTATAATTTGAACCATCTCCAAAGTTTTCTTCTGTTATACATTCTTCTTCATCATATTTTTTACTATGTTCTATGGTTTTCCTAGTAAATTCACCTAAAGGTAAAGTTATCTTATCTCCAACCTTTGGATGGTTGGGAATATACTCTAAAGCCCATTCTTCTATTGTAATTTCATTTTCATTTTTGGGTAAATTTCCTTCCTTTAAAGATAACGGAAGCATCTCCATGGCTTTTTTATCATAAGATACTATATCTATATATTTGTACATAGGCATGTCTTTTACATTTATATCCCCTGGGTTAGCTTCATATATTTTGCTCTTCCCTATTTCTCTTAATACACCAACTCTTTCACTGTCCAAATGACCTTTTATCTTTCTAACTTTATTTTCACTTACTCCTTCAAATACTACATGAAATTCTCCCTTCTCCTTTTTAGTCTGCTCCATATCATTTTCTCTGTAACTGACTATCAAAGTACCTATTGCACATATTAAAGCTACAGAAAGGATTATTCCTATACAGGTTAAAATGCTTCTTTTTTTACTATTTTCCAAATATCTATAAGATATATGAGAATAATTTTTCACCTACTTTTCACCCTCTTTTTAGACATGATACAAATTATGAATTTTAATCTATATTATTTCTATGATTAACCCACAAAAAGGTACAATGTGGTGGCATTATGAAATTTCTCCTCCATGACTTGCATAAGAGCTGGGAACAATAAATTTAAATAACTAAAAAACTTTATTTAAATAATAATTGCTTATAAAATAAGGCATAAATCCAATAAAATTTATGCCTTAAATGTAGTATATTTAAAATTACTCTTCCATCCTTATATTGTCAATTAAGCTTTCATTCTTTATGCGTCTAAGAGGGAAGTACGATGAAATTAGAGCAATAAGCATAGATCCCGCTGCAGCTATACTTATAAAATTCCAAGGTATTGTCCATTGGAACCCTCTTATATTTCCTATCATTTTTCCTAAGTAGTAACTTAGTCCACTCCCTATTAAAGATCCTAATATGGCACTTATAATACCATAAAGCACTCCCTCTAAATAAACCATCTTCTTTACTTGCTTTCCGGCCATTCCTATGGCTTCTAATGCTGCAATTTCCCTTTTCCTAAGCATTAAATTTGTACTTATGGTATTTGCTATATTTAAACTACTTATCAAAGCTATTACAGTTATAAAACCATACAAGAATATTTTCATTGTTAATGTGGTTCTTCTCATACCTTCTAATACCTCTTTAGTATCCATAAGAGATATTCTTTTGTCCCCTTTAGTGAATTCTTTAAGATTTTTTGTTACACTATCTCTATCAGCATTTTTATCTAAAATTACATCCATATATTCAAAGCTATTATCCTTTTGAATTTTCTTAAACAATTCTTCTGTAGCTATTACATATATGGAATCATCTGGTACAAATTTACCCATAGGACTTTCTTTTAGTATTCCAACTACCTTTGCTTTGTTATTAACGTTAGATTTTTCCCCCTTATCTTCTCCTATTTTTATTTCATCTCCGACCTTTAAATCAGAAATATTAATCATAGAAGTTTTTTTAGCGTCTTTATCATATACAACTGAATTTTGTACTATTAATACTCCTCTGTCTTTATTCATCAGTTCTTCATTGATTTTTCCACTAATTAATTTTTCCTTACAAAGCTTTAACTGTTCACTGTCGAATCCCTTAAATTCTGCACGCATTTTTATATTTTTGCCTTTTTTATCTTCATTAGATAGATTTTTTATACGTATTTCATTTACTTTTTCCTTTGGAATTTCTGTAAAATAATTTCCATCTGTAAATAACCTATATACTTTATCTACTCCCTTTATACTTTTAACTTTTTCATAATCCTTTTCTGAAAAACCCTTATTTATTGGGCCATGTTTACTTAAAGTATAGTCTTTATAAGAATATTCTTTAAAACTATTAAATTTTTCTTCAAAATGCAACATACTGCCAAATAGTATAAATAAAACTATACTTATAACCATCGAACTTATAGTCACTACAAATCTCTTTCTATTTATTTTTATATTTTTATAAGCTATTTCGCCTTCTACCTTAAATATTTTCTTTACTAATAAATTACTTTTTACTCTTCTCATTTTTCTTTTTTTATTACTTAAATTATTTCTTATAGCCTCTAGTGGTGATATCTTAGAAGCAGTTAAAGCAGGTTTAATTGATGATATATATACAGTTACCAAAGCAATTAATGAACTTATAATCACTACCTTAGGTGATACCATAATTATAAGTTCTACATTTAACATATCATTTAAAATTCTCCTAATTACAATAAATAGTATTTTCATGGCAAATATTCCACTGACAAGTCCTATGGGAATAGATATGCCACTTAAAACCACTGCTTCTTTAAAAACAATCCTTCTTATTTGTTTAGGTGTAGCCCCCATAGATCTTAATATCCCAAATTGTTTTATCCTCTCTATAACAGATATTTGAAAAATATTATATATAACTAATATAGTACATATAACTATTATAGAAATTATGAAAGCAGCTATATTGAATAAGGATTTATCCATACCCTTATCTTTACTTCTTCCTTCTAAAGTTAATAAATAGTTATTGTATTTCACATCTAACTTATCTTTATCCTTACTAGACAAATTTAAGTTCTCCTTAACCTCACTTACATATTTTTCAATATCTTTTTTTTCATTTACCTGCGTAAATATATTGTATTTTTTATCTTTTCCATAGTTATCAATAAAGGTTATTCCTCTAGCTACTTCGTTGTATTGTGAATAATATTTATCCTCTATTATACCCGTTAATATAAAATCCTTTTTAATTCCCTCTTTATATTTCTTTTCAGATTCCTCTCCTTCTTTCTTCTTGGAAGCATTTTCCTTTTCAAGAAATCGACCTAAATCTAAAGTTATCTTATCTCCTATCTTTACTCCCTTTGGAAGATACTCTAAAGCCCACTGCTCAAGAACGATTTCATTTGACTTTGTAGGAAGTTTTCCCTCTTTCAATTTAGTAGGCAGCATATTCAATGCTTCTTTATCTAATTCCTGAATTTGTATATATTTATATTTAGGTATTCCTGGTTCTTGAAGTTCTTCTTTTGTAGACTCATAAATTTTACTTTCTCCCGCTTCACTTGTAATACCTATTTTCTCTGTATCCATATGAGTTTTTATCTTTTTAATTTGCTCATAGTTTACATTGCCAAACATTACATGGTAGTTAGCATCATCTCTTTTAACAGCTTCTATTTCACTTTGTTTAAAACTAACTAATAAAGTTCCAACTGCACATATTAAAGCAACTGAAAGTATTATCCCTACTGATGTAAGTATTGTTCTCTTCTTTTGATTTTTAAGATATCTCCTAGTTATGTCTAAATAGCTCTTCATGGTCTTACCACCTCATCTTTAACTATAACTCCATCTGCTATATGAATAATTCTATCTGCTTGAGAAGCTATATTTAAATCATGAGTTATTATTATAAGAGTTTGATTATATTTTCTTACAGAAAACTCCAAAAGTTCTATAATTTCCTTAGAATTTTTACTATCCAAATTTCCCGTAGGCTCGTCTGCAAGTATTATAGAAGGCTTATAAGCTAGTGCTCTTCCTATGGAAACCCTCTGCTGCTGACCACCCGATAATTCTGATGGTAAGTGTTCTAATCTATCTCTTAATCCCAATATCTCTATTAGTTCATTCATATATTTTTCATCTGGCTTTTTATAATCTAACAAAAGTGGCATAGTCATATTTTCTTCCGCTGTTAAAACTGGTATCAGATTATAAAACTGAAATATAAATCCAACTTTTCTTCTTCTAAATATAGCTAATTGCTCTTCTTTAAGTTTTGAAATATTAACTCCGTCTATAATTATCTCTCCAGATGTTGGCTTATCTACTCCCCCAAGCATATGAAGAAGAGTACTCTTTCCAGATCCACTAGCCCCTACCACTGCCACAAATTCACCTTTATTTATGGATATGTTAACTTCTTTCAAAGCCTCTACCTTTATTTCCCCTTTTCCATATGTCTTGGTAAGACCTGTAGTTTTTAAAATCTCCATATATATTCCTCCTGCTTATTATTTTCTCTTAACCTTATATTTTTATAATATCAGATATTTCTTACATATAAGTGAATTTCTTTCTTACAATTTCGTAAGAAAGAAGATATATTGTGACATAATACATTGAAGAAAATCTGATTTTAATTCCGTAATAAATGTGTAATTTGGGACTGTTCACAATACGCCAAGAACTTCTAAATGTCTCACAGTTAAAGCCCCTAAAGCTTTCAAACTCGCTTCTTACATTGCTCAAACAATGAAAGCTTCTTAACGGGTCTTTAACTGTGAGACATAAGAAGTTCTAAGGCTAGTTCAATAGTCCCCAATTACACATTTATTACTACATTAAAATCAGATTTTTAGTTTAATATGTTTATGGTTGGAGAGAGAAGCCTACTAAAGGATGATTTTCCTCCACTATGTTACGGAAAATCTTTAATTAAATAAATGGGATAACAAAAAGCTATAACTGTTTCATTAAATGGAGTAGTTATAGCTTTTCTTTAAGGGCTTAAAAATTTTTTATTGGCGATAGCCAGCCTAAATAGGTACCATATAACTTTTCGAAAGGCTCCGCCTAAAAAATATTATGAGCGCCTTTCTATTTATAAATTAAAGATTTTCCATAGCGAAGCGGAGGAAAATCATCCTTTAGTTAGCTGTGTTCCTCCTCTGATAGCCTATGCATGAACTGAAAAATCTGTCTTTAAGGTAACAATAAATATATTTTCTTAGACTATTGAGCTAGCTTTAGAAATTCTTTGTTTTCAAATTTTAATGCCCGTTAAAAAGCTTTCATGTTTGAGCGCCGTCAGAAGCGAGTTTGAAAGCTTTAGGGGATTGAAATTTGAAAACATTAGAATTTCTTGGCGTATTGCGAGTAGTCTAAGAAAATATATTTATTGTGGACTTAAAGACAGATTTTTTTATTGCACTTGCTTCACAATCTTCCTATATGATTCCTTTAAGAAAAATTATTGTAAACTCGGTGCCTTCCCCTTCAACGCTTCTAACCTCAATACTTCCACCTTGTCCTTCTATAATACTTTTGGAAAGTGCAAGTCCTATGCCTACACTATCACTGTTCTTATTTCTCCTCCCCTTATAAAATCTCTTAAATATATGAGGTAAATCTTCCTTGACTATTCCTGGACCATTGTCGCTAATTACAATACTTGTATAAATAGGAGTTTCTGATGACACTATATTTATTTCTCCATCCTCGCCAGTATGTTCTATACAGTTCTTAACTATATTAGTTATGCTTTCTGCCGTCCAATTAACATCGTGCTTCAGTTTTATATCTTCTTTTATATCTATATTTATCTTTTGATTTTTAGCTTCCCACTTTATTTTTAAAGGTTCCAAAGCCTTATTTACTGTGGTTAAAACAGGATTATATATTCTTTCGAATTCCACAGCATTAGCTTCAATCTTGGCTATTTTTAATAAATTTTTAATCAGCCACTCCATTCTTTCCAATTGACTTTTACTTTTAATATAAAATTTATTTTTTTCTTCTTCATTCTTTATAGAACCTTCTATAAAAAGTTCATTAAAAAGCATAAGAGATGATAGAGGTGTTTTTAACTGGTGGGATATATCTGAAATTATCTCCTTCAAAAACCCTTTTTCTTTTTTTAAATTTTCTATACTATTTTCTAATCTTTCAGACATTAAATTAAATTGATGGGCTAATATATTAAATTCGCCTTCTTTTCCTTCTATAATTTTTGCTGTAAAATCTCCTTCTACTACTTTTTCAGCACTTTTTGATATTATACTTATTTTTTTAAACATGCATTTGTATTCTATCATTATTACAATAATTGTGAATATGAAAAGTAATACTATAATAGATAAATTTATTTTTGGAAAAATACTACGCATATCCTTAATCACAGGCATATTTTCTAAAGGAGCTTTTATGCTGTATCCATAACTTTCTAATAATTTTTCTCCCTTAATATATGTATCTTTAGATACTCCTCTAGTGTAACATTTAATCAAATCTTCTTCTAAATCAGGATGCTTTTGAAGTACAACCCCTACCACTTCAGCATTTTGATTTACAATTTTACGAGAAAAATCTTTTACTATATTTACAGTATAAAAATATATACCTACACAAAATATTACATTTAATATAATAAGTATTGTAGTTATTTTTTTAACCTCATAGTTCCTATAAAATCCACTCATAAATAATCTCCTTTATGTTCCCATATTATTATAAACTAAAGCTTTTCTAAACTAATCAGCTGCATTATGCTCCCACTTATATCCTATACCTCTGACAGTTACTATAGATTTTGGACTAGAGGACTTATCTTCTACTTTTTCCCTAAGTCTTTTTATATAAACAGACAAAGTATTGTCATCTACAAATTCACCTGAAGAATCCCAAAGCTTTTCTAATATAACCTCTCTTTTCAAAGTTATATTTGAATTTTGCATGAATAAACATAAAAGTTTGTACTCCATAGGAGTAAGAAAAATTTCTTTATCTCCTTTAAATACTTGCGCCTTTAATACATGTATTTCTATGCCATTTGACTGCATTATAGTATTCTTTTCTTCCACTATCTTCTCATTACTTACAATGTTCTTTCTTCTCATAACTGCCTTTATTCTAGATATCATTTCTCTTAATCTAAAAGGCTTCGTTATATAGTCATCTCCTCCCATATCTAATCCCAATACAATATTTACTTCATCATCACAAGCAGTTAAAAATATTATAGGAACCTGGCTTTTTTCTCTTATGTGTTTACATAGCTCATAGCCATTTCCATCTGGAAGGGTTACATCTAATAATATTAAATCTACTGAATTCTCCATAAAGATTTTCTTACTTTCCTTTATGGTATTTCCCACAAGAACATCAAAGTTTTCATTTTTTAAACTATATTCTATACCCATAGCTAAAGCTTCATCATCTTCTACTAATAAAATTGTTGCCATTTTCATCCCCCTTTTAATTTGTCATAATATTGTTCCCTATATCCTAATCAATTAAATATATTTCCAACCTCTCATTAAAATAAACATATTACGATTAACCCACAAAAAGTATTACATTACTTGAATTATGAAATTTCTCTGGAATGAGTTGCATAAGAAGCAAGGGAACTGTTTAAATTTATTGTTCCAAGCTCTTATGCAAGTCATGGAGGAGAAATTTCATAATTCCATTACGTTGTACCTTATTGTGGATTAATCATATTCCTTTATATTATAATTTTTTATATAAAAAAATCAGTTCATCCTTATAATACAAAAATGAAACTGATTATTCAACTACTTTAATTTGTTTATATACCTATATATAGTAGTATCTGAGGCCTTTAAGTTTTTGGCTACTTCACTTACTCCACCCTTTAATAAAAATACGCCTTTTTCATTTAACTTCTTAACTACTTGCATTTTTTCTTCTAGGCTCATTCTCTCTGGAGGCATTGAATACTCTCCCATTACACTATTTATTATAGAACTAATTACATCCTCAGCATTTTTATCTAAATTTTCAAATACGGATATTTCCTCTAACTGTTCTATACTCTCTTTAGTATCTTCTTCTCCAATAGATGCAAACGCATCTAATATATCCTTTACCTTTATAATATCAGTAATATCGGTGTTAATACATATCATTCCTATTAATTTTTCATTATCATCCTTTATAAAATAACTGGAAGATTTTAATGCTTTATTATCCCTAGAACTTCCCTTATAATTACATATGTAGTTTTTATCTTTATAACTTTCATCCTTTAATATCTTTAAAACTAAATCTGTAACAGGACCGCCTATAGTTCTGCCACTTATATGCCCATTGGCTATGGCCACTATAGAATTATCTGGATTATTTATATCATGTAAAACCACTTCAGAATTACTCCCCAAAACTCTACCCATAAATTCTACTAAGGGAACGTATTTCTTTAATTTATCTCTACTGTTCATTATTTTATCTCCTTATACACTATCTAGTATTGGAAATGCTGCATTTCAAATAACCATTCTTCATCTGCAATTTAAACACAAGAACTTTTTATCCAAGTTTCGTAAAAAGGGTCATTTTAAGTTGAAACTTAAAATAACCCAATTTTATGTTGAACTTTTATATTATCACTAATTTTTTAATAGCTTAGGTACATGAAAAGAAATAACAAGTCAAAGATGCTAGTATATTTTGTGTCAGATAAGGAAGCAGGCTCCGGCTTTGGTAAGACTATCGGCGGGTTCTGCTAACGCAGTATGACGCAAAATAGACTAGCATACTAACTTATTATTTATTTGAATGTGCCCTAGTATTATGCTATAGCTATTACCTCTATTTCAACTAAAGCGTCTTTAGGTAATCTAGCTACTTCAATTGCACTTCTTGCTGGATAATCCCCTGTAAAGAATTTTGCATAAACTTCATTCATTTTTCCGAAATTATTCATATCACTTAAGAAAACAGTAGTTTTAACAACTTTACTTAAACCACTACCTGATGCTTCTAATATAGCTTTTACGTTTTCTAATGATTGTTTTGTTTGCTCTTCTATAGTAGCTGGCATTTCACCTGTTTTAGGGTCTATTGGAAGTTGTCCTGAAGTATATACTAATTCTCCTACTTTTATTCCTTGAGAGTATGGTCCTATAGCACCAGGTGCTGCATTTGTTGAAATAACTGATTTATTCATATTTATTCCTCCTTGGTGATAATTTTTTATCACAATATTAATTTTTTATCAATTGTAAATTAATTATAATATATATACTTCCTTATTTCAATATTTTATATAAACAAATTTATTTTATCCACTATATTTTTATAAATATTTAAAATATTTAAACTTTATTTAGCGCTTTAAAACTAAGTATTGATATTTTTCTAAAAACATTGTAATATATAGTTGTAATTTGTAAATATAGACTAAAATAAAAATATAAACTAAGAATAAAAGATACGGGACAAATAAAGTCTGTTGATTATAACCTCTTAGCCTTTGGTTAAGAGATTTTTTTATGGTAAATAATATAGTATTAGTATTTTAAATAATTTAGTAAAAATACACAAAATATAAAGTATTATATACTTCTTAAATACAACAATATAAAGGGAGGTTTTAATTGTGAAAAAAGATTTTAATATGAAGAAATTTTTAAAAGAAATGATTTGGCTCCACATTGGACTTATTATAACTGCTGCTGGTACTTATTTCTTTTTAGTTCCAAACAACATTGCAGCTGGCGGAGTTAGTGGTCTTGCCATGGTTATTCAGCCCTATATGCCAAAATTAAGTATAGGTTTATTAATGACTTTAATGAATTTGGTTTTATTTGTGGTAGGCTTTGTATTTATTGATTCTAGCTTTGGAGCTAGATCCATTTATGCTAGTTTCACATTTTCGTTTATAGTATGGATTATGGAAAAAACTATACCTATAACTCAACCTTTCACCAATGATTTATTGATAGAGCTATTATTTGGTTCTTTATTAAGTGCTATTGGTATAGCAATAGTTTTTGAGCAAAACGCTTCTACTGGTGGTACTGACATAGTAGCTAAAATTCTTAATAAATATGCTCATCTTGAACTAGGAAAAGCTCTTTTATTAGTGGATTTAGTAATAACCCTATTAGCTGCTTATACTTTTGGAATTAAAAAAGGTATGTATGCTCTTTTAGGAGTAATAATACTCGGTGTAATAATAGACGTAGTAATCAGTGGTTTAAATGACTACAAAAAAGTAGAAATATTAAGCTGTGAAGGGGAAAAAATAAAGAAATTCATAATCGAAGAATTAGATAGAGGTGCCACATTATATATTGGAAAAGGTGCCTATACCAATGAAGAAAAAGAAATAATAAACACAGTATTAGATAAAAAGCAATTCATAAAATTAAAGAAATTTATACACGAAACAGACAATAAAGCTTTTATAATAACTTACAATGTCCATGAAACCCTTGGAGAAGGATTTAAGAGTTTATCAAACTAAAAAAATTTCAGTAAGCAATAAAATTGTAGTCAAGTGGCTGTTGCATAAAGAAATTTACTTGCAATATATTGTTTTGCATATTATTTTGCAATTTTAAAACTAACACAGTATATTCTAGTATTTATTTTTATTGCAACAGCTCCTTATTTACTTATTTTCCAAGTACCTACATTTCCTATTTGCATAGTTGAAAATATGCTTATTTTAACATATCTAATTTTACTGTATATCCTGTATTCTCTATACACTTAAGTATCTTTTCTTTGGTGGCTGGACTATTGTATTCTATCTCTATACTTCCTCTCCCTAAGTCCACTGCTACTTCCTGAACTCCTTCTAGTTTGTCTAATGCATTTAATACTTTAGTTTTATCCTGTGAATTTGCAAGACCTGAAACTTCATAATGGCTATTTTTCATTAGTAATTTTCTCCTTCCTCTTAATTTTAAGTGAACTACCAACACTTATAGAAGCTGGCGGCTTCGTGGTCAATATTTATAACGAAACAAGTTTACCCACGCCATGAAGGTTATTCCATCCTCTATATTAATTTTTATAGTATAAAAGGCTAATCAGAGCATCTAATTAGCCTTTTATCATGGAACTTAATATATAAATGTGTGTACTTTATATATATTTTATTATGCCCAATATCAAAAAAATTATGACTTTGTCATAATTTTTAGTGGACTAGTGTGTCAAAAGACTGGAATTTAACGTGCTAGGGGCAATTGACAATTAGTATTTATAGTTGTAATAGGATAATTAAGAGCTGCCACTAAATCCTTTTGGAACCATAGAAGAAGTTTTCATTGCCTGAGCGAGGAACGGAGTGAGTTTGAAAACTTTAGGGGCTTTAAATGGACAAATATTAGAAGTTCTTGGCGTATTGTTCACTGTCCAAAATTTCACATTTATTACGGAATTAAAAGCAGATTTTTCCTAATGTACTTCCTTAACAATTTTTTAAAGCCATTAACGCCATTATATATCCATATATACCAAATCCGCTAATTTGACCAATACAAACAGGAGCTATAACAGATTTTTTCCTAAACTCTTCCCTACTATATATATTGCTAATATGTACTTCTACAGTTTTTATATTTACTGCTTTTATAGCATCCATTATGGCTATGCTGTAGTGAGTGTACGCTGCTGGATTTATTACTATACCATCATACTTTCCATAGGCCTCTTGAATAAAATTAATAATTTCTCCCTCAATATTACTTTGAACTATATGAACTTCTAACCCTAGATTTTTCCCCTGCTCTTCTATATAATGGCATACATCTTTATAATTAGTGCTCCCATACACTTGTTTTTCTCTTATACCTAAAAAATTTATATTAGGTCCATTTATTACTAAAATATTCATCGGAAATCTCCTTTCTCCCAACTCTCAGTGTTTACTCCTAGAAATATCTCATTTATAACGACCTTTATTTAAACACTTTAGTTAAGCATTATTCTCCAACTTTTATAATTTACAATATGATTATCCCACAAAGCATTAAATTACTTGAATTATGAAATTTCTCTGGAATGACTTTCATAATAAGCAAAGGAACTGTTTAAATTTACTGTTCCCAGCTCTTATGCAAATCATGGAGGATAAATTCCACAATTCCACCACACTGTACCTTTTGTGATTTAATCACAATATTATATTTCAAAGATATTAATATGTTGAGAAATTATATCTAAAAGCCCTTTTAAAGCTTCATTCTCATCTTTTAAATTTTCTAGCCTATAGTGGCAACTTTTCATGTAAAGTGCATATCTTTTATTATATAATTCCCATAATTTCTCTTTTCCCTCATTCAAAACAGGTCTATTTTCTATTTTGATATCTTGCAATATGTTTTTTAATGGCCTATCTATAAAAATAACTACACCACTATTTTTCATAATATCTATATTAGATTGTTTTTTTATTATTCCGCCTCCCGAAGCTATTATACACCCTTCATTTTTGCACACTTCCCTTAAAGCTTCACTTTCTATATTTCTAAAGACCTCTTCTCCATCTTTAAATATATCTTTTATACTCTTATTACATCTTTTTTCTATGTATTCATCTAAATCATAAAATTTCATATTTAAATTTTTGCTAAGACTCTTTCCCAATGTAGTTTTTCCACAACCAGGCATACCTATTAATATTATATTCTTTTTCATTTTAAACACCTATTTCTTAATTTTTCAACTTTCGTAGTTATAAAATAAAAATTTAAAGATGGGTCTGTCGCATTAAGAAATTCATATATGATGATATTGATTTGAAATTTCACTATACATTTTAAATTTTAAATTTATATTTTCTTTTAGAGACTCATATATTCTATCTACTAATTCTTCCCCTAGTATTGTTTCATTCCATATTTCTTCTGCAGCTACAGCCTGAGCTACTAGCATATACAGTCCGTTTACATAACTTATACCCTTTTCCCTAGCATACTTTAAAAATAAAGTTTCCTCTGGATTATATATAAGATCTACTGCCCACTTAAAATTACCTAAAAACTCCATAGGCACTGGAGCTTCATTTATATTGGGATACATACCACATGGAGTAGTATTTACTATAATATATTTATCTTTTAATTCATCTAAATTTTCATATTCTAATATATGAGCTTTAGGAAAAACATCTTTCTTGTGCTGAGCTTTCTTATCTCTTGTAACAATGGTTATTTCATCTACGCCTTTTTTTAACAAACAATAATAAACCATGGTGGCAGCTCCGCCGCTACCTAACACTACGGCTTTCTTACCTTTTACATCTATATGCCATTTTTCTAAGATCTTTTTAAATCCAAAATAATCCGTATTATATCCAATTGTCTTTCCATTGTAAAATTTTATAGTATTTACTGCCCCTATTTTCCTAGCTTCTTCACTTATTTCATTAATGTATTTCATAATATCTACCTTATAAGGAATTGTAACATTAACCCCTTTAAAGCTAGTTTTATTTAATTCATTCAAAACTTTAGAGATATTTTCTTTAGATATCTCTAGAATTTCATAGTTCCCATTCATGGATTTTTCTTTAAATATAAGCTCATGTATATCTGGTGATAAACTATGTGCTAGCTTTTCTCCTATAAGTCCATATAAGCTTTTATTTTTAATAAAATAATCTTGATATTTTTTGCTTTCTTCCATTATTTTTATAAATATTTCGCTAATATAGGAAGTAAATTCCTTATTATTAATGTATTCTAAATTTTTGTTTAGAACTTCTTTTTCCCTTTTCCCATCTAAAAGAGCAACATCTTTACTTTTCTTATGTAAAGCTACTTTTTTAACTATATTCATTCTTTTTTCTATGAGTTCAGAGATTTCTTTATCAATGTCATCTATTTCACATCTCAATTCTTGTATTTCAAACATAATTTCCTCCCATTTTTATTAAATACCTAATTCTTAAGCTTCATTCCTCAAAAATTCTTAGGTACATAAAAAGAAATAACAATTTAAAGATGCTGGTATATTTTGTGTCAGACAAGAAAGCAGGTTACGCCTTTAGTATGACTATCGGCTGGTTCTGCTAACGCAGTATGACGCAAAATAGACTAGCATACTGACTTGTTGTTTATTTGAATGTGCCTTATTTATAATAACATTTATTTAGTACTAATACCCAAATCATAACTATATAGATATCAATTAAACTTGGAATTAAGGATTTCAAACTAGGATTTTTAAAATAAAGTATATCAAAAGCGCTCACTCCTTACGGAGTGAGCGCTGCCAACATATCATCCTGCTTTTTTTGTTTCTTTTGCTCCTTTTAACGGTAACTATAATAACACCTATTTAATATATCATAGAAATTTTTATCTTTACCAATTATAATTATATCCTTTTCATATAAATATGTCAATAACAATTAAAGTTTATTTATCATACTAGCTAAATATCCTGCACCAAATCCATTGTCTATGTTTACTACACTAACTCCACTAGCACAACTATTCAACATAGATAAAAGAGCTGCAACCCCATTAAAGCTAGCTCCATAACCCACACTGGTAGGCAGTGCTATTACAGGTTTGTCTACTAAACCCCCAACAACACTGACTAGAGCTCCTTCCATACCTGCCGCCACAATAACTACCTGAGCACCCCTTATTATATCCATTTTGCTAAACAATCTATGTATTCCTGCCACTCCCACATCTACTACTCTTTTTACTCTATTTCCTAAAAATTCTGCTGTAACTGCAGCTTCCTCTGCTACAGGAAGGTCTGAAGTTCCTGCAGTAACCACTGCTATATATGTATCCTTTTTAGTAATTTCTTTTTTTTGGACAGTTATTATTTTAGCCATGCTATTGTACTCTGCTCCACTACAAATTTCCTTAACAGCATTGTACATTTCCTCTGTGGCACGGGTAGCCAATATATTATTATTTTTAGTATTCATAAATTCTACTATACCCCTTACTTGCTCCACAGTTTTTCCTGCACAGTATATAACCTCAGGATATCCAACTCTTATTTCTCTATGATTATCAATATTAGCATATCCTAAATCCTTAAAAGGAAGCTCTCTCAAACTATCCAATGCATCTTCTACTGCGCACTCACCATTTTTTACATTTTCTAGTAAATTCCTTATTTCATCTTCATTCATGAAATAACTTCCTTTCCATATTAGTTTTTAAAACTTCTTAATAATCAATTCCAAATTATATCTATACTCGTCACTTACTATTTAGGTACTACATTTAATTATTAATATAAATAAACCTTTTGGTAACTAAACTAAATGACAGATAGTTACAGTACTAACCACTTCCTATCACCCTGCACTTGAATATGGCTAATATACAATTATTGCTTAAAAACCAATAACTAAATTAATTCTAATCCACTCATTCTATAACCTTTTACATCTAAAGTAACGTACTTAAATCCATATTCTCTAAGCTTATCACCTATAACATCTAAAAGTTCTTCTTCCAATATATTTTTAAAATCTTTCTTATCTACTTCTATCCTAGCTAAATCTCCATGGCATCTAACTCTTACAGCCTTAAATCCAATATTCATAAGATACTTTTCTGACTTCTCTATTTTCTTAAGATCTTCTATTTTAATAGAACTTTCATAAGGTATTCTGGAGAGTAGACAAGCGTATGCCGGTTTTTTCCAAGTAGGCAATCCTAACTTCTTTGATAAATCTCTTATATCCTTTTTAGTAAAACCCATTTGCATAAGTGGGCTCTTTATATGTAATTCCTTTAAAGCTTTCATTCCGGGTCTATAGTCCTTTGTATCATCAAAATTAGTGCCATCCACAACACAACTATATCCTTCTTCAATAGCAAACTCTTTTATAGCAGAAAATAACTCCTTTTTACATAAATAACACCTTTCCATAGGATTATTTTTTATTTCATCCATTATAGGCATAGTTATAAATTTATGTTTTACTTTTAATCTCTTTACAAAATCTTTCCCCTCTTTTATTTCCCATCTAGGAATATACGGGGTGTCTATAGTTACTGCTAAAACTTTATTCTCCAAAGCATCTGTGCACGCTTTCAACAAAAAAGTACTGTCTACGCCTCCTGAAAAAGCCACTACACAGCTATCTAAAGTTTTAATGTATTCTAAAAGCTCTAAGTATTTTTCTTGTAAAGAATTTTCCAACCTAATATCGCCCCTTTACTTTATGCTATTATAAACTTCCTCCAATACTTTTCTTATAGGTACGTTATTTTCCAAGGCAGCCCTTTTACAATCCTCATATTCAGGTTTTACCTTAAAATCTTTCTCATCTACATAAGCCTTCTTTACTCTAATCTCTCCATAGGAAGTTTTAACCACAGAAAAATCTCTTTTTAGAATATCTCTGACCATGCTACACTCCCTAATTCCTAATGTAGAAGTTTCTCTGAAT
Source organism: Clostridium sp. KNHs214 (assembly GCF_000744935.1). Lineage (GTDB taxonomy): Bacteria > Bacillota > Clostridia > Clostridiales > Clostridiaceae > Haloimpatiens. Next base: position 88,836 of record NZ_JQMW01000011.1, read on the forward strand.
AATACCTTTTTAAGCTTTTCCTTTTTTTCTTTGTGGCAAAGTACACTTAATTTTACACCTGGACGACCTTTTTTCATTATTATAGATGTAATAAACACATCCAAGGCTCCCCCTAAAAATAGCTTCTGGTACACATATTCATACATTTCAGGGTTCATATCATCTATATTACATTCTAATATAAAACACTCTTCTTTAAAATAAACCCTTTCTTTTTTTTCTACTTTTCCCAAATAGACTCTCAATAAATTAGGTATTTCTGTATCCCTATTTCCCACACCATAGCCTATATTATCTATGATAAATTCCTTTTCTTCAGTAAATTTACTAACCATAGTCTTTAATATAGCCGCTCCTGTAGGAGTGGTTGTTTCAAAAGGAACCGCTCCTATCTTTACAGGTACACCTTTTAAAAGTTCACTAACCGCTGGAGCTGGCACAGGAATTAATCCGTGAGCACATTTCACGAAGCCGCCGCCTAATTGTACTGGTGAGCATAAAATTCTATCTACATTCAAATACTGAAAACATATAGCTGCACCTACTATATCCACTATAGAATCCACTGCGCCTACTTCGTGAAAATGAACTTCATACAAATCTTTGCTGTGAATCTTTCCTTCCGCTTCTGCTAACTTTCTAAATATGCTTAAACTCATAATCTTAACACTTTTTTCTAATGAGCTATCATTTATTATTTTTTCTACGTCTCTAAAAGTTCTATGATGGTGATTTTCGTGGTGTGATTCCCTTAAAATCACCTCTACTTTTGTACCACTTATACCTTTTCTTTCATCTTTCTTTACTTCCACTTCAAATTCTTCATTTATACTTAATTTCTTAAGTTCTTTAATTAAATAATTTTTATCTACACCTAAATCTATCATTGCACCTAAATTCATGTCTCCGCTAATACCTGAAAAACAATCGTAATACAATACCTTCATTTTTTCTCTCCTGCCTATTAAATTTAACTAGTTAATAACTGGACTTTCACACATAGTTTTCAAGTTCTATATCATATGAATAAAAAAATAAAATGTAGTTTCTAATTTAAAATTTGTAATTTTAGATTAGGATTTTATAACTGCTAAAGTTGAAATGATAATTTATAAATACTCTATTAATAATATAGCACAACAATGCTTTTCGGTATAATAAATTTTTATATAAATAAACTAAAATAAAATTAGTGTATCATCAATCACTTTAAAGAAACTTTTATAACTTTTTACTTTATTCTCTTTAATGTCTATTACATTAATAGTTTCATCTTGCGCCCTACTACTTGCACAGGTTATTAAATATCTATCTTCTATAAGATCCTTCACCCTTCCTAAGTTGTTTGGATAAGTATACTCTACATTTCCTCTTAATAATTCCTTCACATAGTAGTTTTCATTTTCCATATATTTGTAAACAAATATATTTTTATTTTTCCCTACTAAACTATAATCTATCTCTACCGTATCTGTTACGTTATCTATATTGGGACTATCTTCAGCTGGTTTGTTGTCATTTTTTATGGTATACATAGTCTTTTTCATGGTCTTTCTATCTAAGAAGATTGCTATTTCTTCATTAGACTTTTCAAAATCTTTTGTTACAAAATATATATTCTCCTTATCCACTCCAGAAAATATTTCATAACCATCAAAACCCTTATAAGCTATGCTTTTAAAAGTCAACTTCTCTTTTCCCTCTTTTATCTCTTCAATAAATTCCTCTACAGAAGTATACTTTAAATGATCTTTAAGATAAAACTCATCCTCTATATTCTCTATGTCATCAGTTTTTACATATTTATATTTCTTTTTATATACTGTATTATATATATCTTCAATTAATGATGCACCTAAATAATTTTCCTCATAAACAATACATTTTTCTCCTGCCAATTCTGTTCTGAAGAAAACTTGTCTAAATCCTGTTAAAAAATCTTTGTCCTTTATCTCATATTCTTCACCTGAATCTACATTAAAAACATAGCCCTTTTGATAACCATACTCTTCTTCATCATATTTAAAATTCAATTCCGGATTTATAGTAATATTATCAGGTTTTTTGGCAAAAACACATATATAATTATCATCTATCATCTCGAATTCTATATCTGAATATTCACTTTCTATATAAAAATTAAATATAGGATATTCCTTCTCTACCCCTTCTAGCTTAACCTTATAAAGAGTGTATAAGTCTTTCGTTTTCTCCCTCTCTCTAGTTACGTAATATATGCAATCTTCTCCCTCTATAAACTTATTGTAAACTACGCCTTTATACAGGTTGTGAGAATTACTAGTTAACCTCTTTAACTTTTTAATTCCCAAATCATAGCCATAATAACCAAATACCCTGTGATCTGGAAACATGCGTCCTACTCTTTTTATTTTTTCAAAAACTATTTTGTTGTTAACCTTCTCTATTGGATTAAATATTGTATCACCACTATTTCTCATATCCAATATATCCATATAACCCCTCCTAAATTTTACTTTATACCTATAGTCATATCCATTTTGTGGATACTTTAAACATTAAGTTAATATTTCATATCCCTCTCTTGTGACTAAAACCGTGTGCTCCCATTGAGCTGAAAGTTTTTTATCCTTAGTTACTACTGTCCATCCATCTTTTAAAACATTATACTGATAGGTTCCTTGATTAACCATAGGTTCAATGGTAAATACCATGCCTGGAAATAATACCATATCCCTTCCTCTCTCTCCACAATGAGCTACAAAAGGTTCCTCATGAAAACCAAGTCCTATACCGTGTCCACCATAGTCTCTTATTACAGAATATCCACTTTTCTCTGCATGCCTTTGCACTGCATATCCTATATCTCCTAAAGTCGCAAAGGGTTTAACATGTTTTATACCTTCATACAAGCACTCCTTAGCCACCTTAACTAATCTTTCTGTCTCCTCATCAGCTTCCCCTATTATATACATTCTGCTGGAATCTGAATAATATCCATCCAATATAGTAGTTACGTCTACATTTACTATATCGCCCTTCTTTAAAACTGTTTCTTCATTAGGTATACCATGACAGACCACTTCGTTTATAGAAACACACACACTTTTAGGATATCCCATATAATTAAGTGGAGCTGGTACCCCGCCATGTGCTACCGTATATTCATGAACCCAAGTGTTCACCTGTTCAGTAGTAACTCCCTCTTTAATTTTTTCTCCTACCATATCCAATATGGCTTTAGTTAATCTACCACTTTTTCTTATGCCCTCTATTTCCGCATCTGTTTTTATCATTTCCCTATCTGGCACTATATGGCCTTCTGCAGATAAAGCTTCCAATCTCATATCTAAATCTAAATGACAGTCCTTATATTTCTTCCCACTACCACACCAACATAATTTGTTCCAAAATTCTTTTTTCAAATAAAACACCTCCGACTTCTTTTAGAAATATTGCTACATATTAATAACTAATAATTATTAACTATTAATCATTAACTATTAACTATTGACTATTGACTATAATTATATTATACACTAAATAATCTTTTTTCGTAAAAATCCTAATCCTTTGTTGCAAAGATAGGTGATAAAATGATATAAATATATTATGTCTTTATTTTAATGAAGATTGATTCATATATTTTTTATTGTGAAAGGAGTAAATTTATGGATAAATCTAAACAATTAGGTACAGAAAGTATCGGAAAACTTTTGGTTAAATTTTCCATACCAGCTATTATAGGTATGCTTGTAAATGCTCTATATAGCATAGTTGATAGGGCTTATATAGGCCATATAGATAAAATAGGCACTGATGCCCTTTCAGGATTAACTAATACCATGCCTATATCCACAGCTATACTAGCCTTCGGAATGCTAGTTGGTATAGGTACTTCTGCTTTAATTTCTATAAAGCTTGGAGAAAAAAAGAAGGAAGAAGCAGAAAAGATACTAGGTAATGCAGTAATTCTTGACGGATTAATATCTTTAGTTATAGGGATTCTAGGAATTATATTTCTTGATAAATTATTAATTTTATTTGGAACTGGTAAAGAAAGCATTCCTTACGCTAAAGCCTACATAACTATAATACTTTTAGGTGCACCTCTTCAAAATATAGGATTTGGTATAAACAACAGCATTCGTGCCGAGGGAAATCCTAAAATGGCAATGCTTACAATGATATTTGGAGCTCTTATAAATATTATACTAGATCCCATATTTATATTTGTATTCGGAATGGGAATTAAAGGTGCAGCCATCGCCACAGTAATTTCTGAAACCTTCAATACACTGTGGGTTATGTATTATTTTACTAGCAAAAAAAGTGGAAGTATTTTAAAAGTAAAAAAAGAAAATTTAAAATTAGATCCCAAAATTATAAAAGCTATTTTCGCCATAGGTATGTCACCTTTTGCCATGCAAATAGCTTCCAGTGTAGTGGTAACTTTATATAACCGCGGCCTTTACACCTACGGAGGTACTAAAGCTGTAGCTGCCATGGGCATAATAAACAGTATAGCAATGCTTATTTTTATGCCAATGTTTGGAATCAACCAAGGAGTACAACCTATAATAGGATATAATTATGGTGCTAAAAATTATCCCAGAGTTAAAAGAGCATTAAAATTAGCCATACTGGCTGCCACTACTATAGCTACCTTGGGCTTTTTATGCGTTCAAGTATTCCCTAAAGCGCTAATAGGATTATTTATAAAAAATGACATAGAACTTTTAAATATAGGTGCTAGAGGTCTTAGAATAGACTTACTTTTCCTGCCTATAATAGGTATGCAAATTGTAGGTTCTAACTACTTCCAGGCCATAGGGCAAGCTAAAACTGCTATGTTCCTAAGCCTTCTTAGACAAGTAGTTATTTTAATTCCACTTATATTAGTACTTCCTACTTTCTTCAAATTAGACGGTCTTTGGATGTCTCAGCCTTATGCAGACGTGATTGCTTTCTTACTTACAGCATTTTTCTTGTATAGAAGTATGAAGGAACTGAAAATCACTAACTAAGAAGATTGTGAAGCAAGTTCAATAAGAAAATCTGTCTTTAAGTCCACAATAAATATATTTTCTAGACTTTTCGCAATACGCCAAGAAATTCTAATGTTTTCAAATTTCAATACCCTAAAGCTTTCAAACTCGCTTCTGACGGCGCTCAAACATGAAAGCTTCTTAACGGGTATTGAAATTTGAAAACAAAGAATTTCTAAGGCTAGCTCAATAGTCTAAGAAAATATATTTATTGTTACCTTAAAGACAGATTTTTCAGTTCATGCATAGGCTATCAGAGGAGGAACACAGCTAACTAAAGGATGATTTTCCTCCGCTTCGCTATAGAAAATCTTTAATTTATAAATAGAAAGGCGCTCATAATATTTTTTAGGCGGAGCCTTTCGAAAAGTTATATGGTACCTATTAAAATAATAATTAAAATTCAATTCATTTTGCCGTAAGGCAGTTGTTTGTACAAATCAGAATTTGTAATTTAGACCAGGTAATAGGTATTATTTCTTATGTATTACCTATTACTTATTACTTATTACTTATTACTTATTACTTATTACTTATCTACAAGTTCTTATTTATCTAACAATTAAAGTTATATATTTATTTATATAAATCCTAATCATGCCTACGTATTTAGGCTGGCTATCGCCAATAAAAAATTTTTAAGCCCTTAAAGAAAAGCTATAACTACTCCATTTAATGAAACAGTTATAGCTTTTTGCTATCCCATTTATTTAATTAAAGATTTTCCGTAACATAGTGGAGGAAAATCCTCCTTTAGTAGACTTCCCTCTCCAACCATAAACATATTAAACTAAAAATCTGATTTTAATGTAGTAATAAATGTGGAATTGGGGACTATTGAGCTAGCCTTAGAACTTCTTATGTCTCACAGCTAAAGACCCGTTAAAAAGCTTTCATTGTTTGAGCGCCGCAAGAACCGAGTTTGAAAGCTTTAGGGGCTTTAACTGTGAGACATTTAGAAGTTCTTGGCGTATTGTGAACAGTCCCCAATTACACATTTATTACGAAATTAAAATCAGATTTTTCTTCAATGTATTATGTCACACTATATCTTACTTATTCATTTTAAGTGTTTCTGCTATAGCTGCTAGATTTCCTAATGAAGACAAAGATTCATTTGGAAGTATAAGCTTATTAGCAGGGTTTTTAGCCATTTCTTGAAGAGCTTCTACTTGTTTAATAGCAATTACTCTTTCATCTGTTCCAGATTCAATAATAGCTGCATTTACTCTTCTTACTGCTTCTGATTGTGCTTCTGCTATAGCTCTTATTGCTTCTGCCTTACCTTGTGCTTCTAATAGTTGAGACTCTTTAAGACCTTCTGCACGTCTTATATTAGCTTCTTTTTCAGCTTCTGCTGCAAGTATACTAGCTTGCTTTTCACCTTGTGCTTTTTCTATTTGGCTTTGTCTTTGTCCTTCTGCCTGTAAAATTGTAGCTCTTTTATCTCTTTCTGCTTTCATTTGCTTTTCCATAGCATTTTGTATTTCTGCTGGTGGTATTATATTTTTAATTTCTACTGAAAGTATTTTTATTCCATAAGCATCAGTGATCTCATCAACTATCTCTAATAGCTTGTTGTTTATTCTATCTCTTCCAGATAAGACTTCATCTAATGACATGTCACCAACTATGTTTCTCATATTAGTAATAGTTGAATAAACTATACCTGATTTATAATCTTCTATATTGTAAACTGCATCTTTTGAACTTAAAACTTTGTAAAATATAACATTATCTATGGATATGTTTACGTTATCCTTTGTTATAACTGTTTGAGGTTGTATATCTAATATTTGCTGTTTTGTAGATACTTTCTTTCTTACATAGTCAGCAAATGGAATTACTAAATGCCAACCTGGTTCCAATATTCTGTGGAACTGTCCAAATCTCTCAACTAAGAATACATAACCAGTATTTACAACCTTTATTGAACTTAATATTATTGTCATGACCACTACTAATAGAATTATTACTAAAATTTTACCTGGCATAAAAACACACTCCTTTAATTATAATTATTTTTATTTTATTTTTTCTACAATTAACTTATTCCCTTGTATTCCTATTATTTTTATTTTATTTCCTATTTCTATATCTTCACCTTTGTTTTCAACAGTCCAATATATACCATCCACCTTTAAATTTCCTTTATCCCGTATATTTTGATCACTAATCATTTCTCTGCCAATATACCCTTCTTCCATGGTCTTTGTCTTAGGTACAGTTCTCTTCACATTCTTTTTAATAATTGGGTAACCTGTAGCCATAAACAGAACACTAACTATACTAAATACTATAATTTGTATACTAAAAGATAACCCTAATGTTAAGCATATTATTGCTGCTATAGCTCCTGCTGTAAACCATACAAATAAAAATGCACTAGTGGCTATATCTATGAGCAATGTGCCTATTCCAACTATAAGCCATACAGTTAATAGAAACCAATCCACAAAATCGCCCCCTTTTATTAATATTTAAACTAACTTCAATATTATAATTATATTTTCAGTCTACTATAGCTTCTGTCTGGATATATTAACAGTTTTTCTTATTTATATATTCTGCATCGTTAATTTATATCCTTTAATATATTATGATATATAAAAATTTATGATATTTATTTAGGAATATTCCTGAAAGTTTTTAAGCTTGTTTATATTATATGGTATAAATCAAATTATTAAAAGTTTATTTACATTCTAAAATACGTTAATTATTACTGTTTAAAATGTTTTAAATAATCCTCAGTGCTTTTTTCTTATGTTTTCTCATTTTTCCATTAAAATAGAAATACTATAATATATTTCATTTGTTTAGTTACATGTTATAATAAAAAAAGAATTGATAAAAATACTTGTTAATGAATAGAATTAATATTTATCTATAGAATTGGAGTGAGTTCAATGTACAATGGTTTTATAAAATTATCTACTGCCTGTCCTATAACCAATGTGGCAGATATAGATTTCAACTTAAAAAATATTAAAAAATGTATAGAGAAAGCTTTAAAAGATAATTCTAAATTAATAGTTTTTCCTGAACTATCCATAACCTCCTATACCTGCGGAGATTTATTTAGTCAAAGGAATTTATTACTTAAAAGCGAAAAAGCTCTAGAAAATTTATGTTTGTTTTCTAAAGGCAAAGATATATTAATAGCTGTAGGCGCTCCTTTATACCATAATTCATGTCTTTACAACTGCGCATATGTTATATTTAAAGGTGAAATTTTAGGTATAGTGCCTAAAAGCTATATACCAAATTACTCTGAGTTCTATGAGAAAAGATGGTTTTCGGAAGGCCTTGGAATAATAAATAAACAGCTCAACTTAAAATTCCAAAAAAATATTCCTTTTGGAACAAATTTAATTTTTACCTGTGGAGCTTTCAGATTTGCGGTGGAAGTATGTGAAGATCTTTGGGTAACAGTACCTCCTAGTAGTTATTTAAGTTTACTTGGTGCTAATGTTATAGGCAACCTTTCTGCATCTAATGAATTAGTGAGCAAGGCAACCTATAGAAAGAACTTAATTTCAAATCAAAGTGCTAGATGTATGTGTGCCTATGCCTATGCCTCCTCTGGAGTATTTGAATCTTCTACAGACTTAGTTTTTGGTGGTCATCTTTTAATAAGTGAAAACGGAAATATATTAAATGAAAATAATAGATTTGTTAGAGAAAATGAAGTAGTAACTTCTATAGTGGACTTAGATAAATTAATAGCTGAGAGACTTAAAAACATCTCCTTTAGGGATAGCGTTAAATTATGCCCTTTTGAAGCTTCAGAGATTTCTTTTGAATTTTCTAATTCAAACTTAGGAGAATTTACAAGATATATAGATAAGCATCCTTTTGTACCTGGAAATTCTCTAGAAAGAAGCTTAAGATGTAGTGAAATTTTCAACATTCAAACCTCAGCACTGGCAAAACGCTTAACTCATACTCATAGCCGAAAAGTTGTAATAGGTATTTCAGGAGGATTGGATTCCACATTAGCTCTTTTAGTAATAGTAAAAACTTTCCGCCTTTTAAATCTTCCAAGTGAAAACATAATAACCATTACTATGCCTGGTTTTGGAACCACAGATAGAACCTATAACAATGCAGTATCCCTTTGTAAAAAATTAAAAACAAATTTTAGAGAAGTAAATATAGTAGATGCCTGCCTACAACATTTTAAAGATATAAACCATCTAGTGGAAAATCACGATGTCACTTACGAAAATGTGCAAGCAAGAGAGAGAACTCAAATACTTATGGACATTGCTAATAAGGAAGGTGCACTATCCATAGGCACTGGTGATTTATCTGAATTAGCCTTAGGTTGGTGCACTTATAATGGAGACCATATGTCCATGTACTCCGTAAACTGTTCTGTGCCTAAAACATTAGTAAGATATTTAGTAAGATATGTAGCTGAAAATGAAGTATCTGAAGATATTTCTAATATACTTATAGACATACTTGATACTCCTGTAAGTCCTGAATTACTTCCTAAAGATAAAAATGGTGAAATAACTCAAAAAACCGAAGATATAGTAGGCCCTTATGAGCTTCATGATTTTTTCCTATACCATTTCATAAAAACAGGAGCTACTAAAGAAAAAATACTATTCCTTGCAGAAAATGCATTTAAAAAAGACTATGATAGAGAAACTATAATTTTGTGGCTAGAAAAATTCATAAAAAGATTTTTCATTCAACAATTTAAACGTTCTGCTCTCCCTGATGGTCCAAAGGTAGGTTCTATAAGCCTTTCACCACGAGGTGATTGGAGAATGCCATCTGATGCCAGCTTTAACAGCTTTCTATAGCTATTAGCTAAACTTTAAAATTTATAAAACCACCCTTGCCTTTTCCGTTCAACCATAAATGGAAAAGGCAAGTCTCTTTACCAACCTAGCCCTCTAGCACACTAATTCTGGCCCACTATTTATACATATCCACCACTAGGCCTGTTATTTCATCAATGGTGCTGGCTATATTTAAATTTTCACTTTGTTCATTTAAAATAGCTTTAGTAATTTCTTCTAATTTTCCATCCACCGTTTCCACAGTTATAAAATACTGAGTTTGCCAAAAACTTATATCCTTTTCCACCTTATACATATGTGTTAAAACTGACTGCAAATACTCTTTTATAAGATTTTTATAAGCCTTCACATCTCTATAGGACTTAGTAATCGCTAACCTATTTCCCTTTTTCTTTATATTATCTAGCATCTCCTTCATTTCTTTTTGAGATTTTTCTTGCCTTGCAAAATTAAAATTCTGTGAAAAATCCTTTTTGCTTTTAATCTCATGTTTTTCTTGAGGAATCCCCAAACTTCTTCCAATTCTATTTATCTCCACAACTGCACCTCTATTTCACTTTATATATTAATTCTTTTCTTTATAAAATAACACTTCATCTTTTGACTATACCATATTGCCTATTCTTCTATTTTGGTCCAAATAACGGCATTGCGCCACTAAATGGGCTCTTACAATAATAATCCTATACTAAGATAATACTCGTAATAATTACTAATTTCTTCAATCAGTACATTTATTATATATATTTATTATATATCATATTCTAAGAAAATTCTCCTATTTGCACATATGAAAACTGCAAGTTATAATTAAGTTTGGAGGTGTTAACATGAATAAACTTTTCACTATGTTCTTAACCTTTTTCAAAATAGGAGCTTTTACCTTTGGAGGTGGCTATGCCATGATACCTCTTATAGAGGCAGAAGTTGTAACTAGGCGAAATTGGATTTCTAAAGAAGAATTTGTAGATATAATTGTAATTTCTCAATCTTTTCCTGGGGCTCTTGCAGTAAATTGTTCAACTTTTATAGGGTATAAAATGGGCGGCATATTAGGTGCTATACTTGCTCTTTTAGGAGTTATAATGCCTTCGTTTTTTATAATAATTGCTATAGCTGCTATTTTTGTAGAATTTAGAAACAACTACATAATAGATTTAATATTTAAAGGCATAGGTGCTGCAGTACCAGTTCTAATATTAGTAGCCATAAGCAGTTTATTTAAATCAGTAAAAAAAAACTACATAAATTATATAATTATAATCTTATCCATTATTGCTATAACCATATTTAAATTTAGTCCTATATGGGTGGTAGTGTGTTCTGCACTATACGGAATAATTTTTTTAAGAAAGCAGGTGGAATAATGAGATTACTAATAGACATATTCTTAACTTTTTTAAAAATAGGTGCTTTTAGCTTTGGTGGCGGATATGCAATGCTTCCATTAATTCAAAAGGAAATAGTAGAAAAACATCAATGGATCAATTTCAACACATTTAAGGATATAATAGGTGTATCTCAAATGACTCCTGGACCCATAGCTATAAATTCAGCTACCTTTGTAGGATATAAAGTTGCAGGAATAAAAGGAAGTTTACTGGGTACTCTAGGTGTTATAACCTTTTCCTTTATACTAGTTACTATAGCAACTCATTACCTTATGAAATTCAAAGACTCAAAGATTATTAAATCAGCCCTTTTAGGTATGCGCCCTGCTCTAGTGGGACTTATAATTGCAGCTTTTATTCAGCTTGGTAAAGACTCTTATGTAGAAATAAAGGCAATTATAATAGGACTTATAATTGCCCTTTTATCTTTTAAGACAAAACTTCATCCAATTTTAATCATTGTAATTTCAGCGGTACTAGGAGTAATCTTCTACAGCATATAAGAAAATTCTGAAGCAAGTGCCATAAGAAAAATCTGTCTTTAAGTCCACAATAAATATATTTTCTTAGACTACTCGCAATACGCCAAGAAATTCTAATGTTTTCAAATTTCAATACCCTAAAGCTTTCAAACTCGCTTCTAACGGCGCTCAAACATGAAAGCTTCTTAACGGGCATTGAAATTTGAAAGCAAAGAATTTCTAAGGCTAGCTCAATAGTCTAAGAAAATATATTTATTGTTACCTTAAAGACAGATTTTTCAGTTCATGCATAGGTTATCAGAGGAGGAACACAGCTGACTAAAGGATGATTTTCCTCCGCTTCGCTATGGAAAATCTTTTATTGGCGGCAGCCAGCGTAAATACGTAGGCATGATTAGGATTTATATATAAGAATATATAACTTTAATTGTTGGATAAATAAGAACTTGTAGATAAGAAGTAAGAGCTCTTACCTGGTCTACACTACAAATTTAAGATTTATATAAATCAATGCCTCACGGCAAAATATATTAGGCCTTATTTAGTGCTTTATAAAGTTTTTTTGGCGTGAGCTTGTTGATTTATAATGAATGATCGACATATATGTTAAGAAACATATATATGTGATTAACCCACAAAAAGCATTATATTACTTGAATTATGAAATTCCTCTGGAATGACTTGCATAAGAAGCGAAGGAACTGTTTAAATTTAATTTTAGAAATTCTTCTTTTAGACAGATAAAATTATCGTAACCCTTAAAAGGACGCCAGGCTAGCGAACCTGAGGCAGGACGGTGAATGTGAGCGTTAGATAATTTTATATGGCTAAAAGATTAGAATTTCTTAAATTAAATTTATTGTTCCGAGCTTTTATGCAAGTCATGGAGGAGAAATTTCATAATTCCACCACATTGTACCTTATTGTGGGTTAATCATATATGTATTATAACAACAAATTCTAACATCTAGAAACTAGAACCTAGTACTAAAAAACATTTGATGACTAAGGATTTATATTAGTCCCAAAATGATTTAGTGGCAGTTCTTAATTTTCAGGCGGAGTTTATTTAGGCTGGCTATGGCCAATAAAAGATTTTTAAGCCCTTAAAGAAAAGCTATAACTACTCCATTTAATGAAACAGTTATAGCTTTTTGCTATCCCATTTATTTAATTAAAGATTCTCCGTAACATAGTGAAGTAAAATCCTCCTTTAGTAGGCTTCCATCTTCAACCATAAACATATTAAACTAAAAATCTGATTTTAATATAGTAATAAATGTGGAATTGGGGACTATTGAACTAGCCTCAGAACTTCTTATGTATCACAGTTAAAGACCCGTTAAGAAGCTTTCATTGTTTGAGCGCCGTCAGAAGCGAGTTTGAAAGCTTTAGGGGCTTTAACTGTGAGACATTTAGAAGTTCTTGGCGTATTGAACAGTCCCAAATTACACATTTATTACGGAATTAAAATCAGATTTTCTTCAATGTATTATGTCACAATATATTCTTATTATAAAATAAAAACTAATATTAAAAACCTTCGGATATTATATGTCTCAAGGTTTTATTTTTTAATAATTTAATTTTTAAATACATTCCACAGTTAAAGTTATGTATACGTAAATAATTAATTATAAAAATAAAACAGTAAATAAAATTTAATATGTTTTGACGTAAAGCATTGGTTTGTATAAATCCTAATCATGCCTATGTATTTAGGCTGGCTGTCACCAATAAAAGATTTTTAAAGCCCTAAAAGAAAAGCTATAACTATTCCATTTAATGAAATAATTATAGCTTTTTGCTATCTCATTTATTTAATTAAAGATTTTCCGTAACATAGTGGAGGAAAATCATCCTTCAGTAGGCCGTCTCCCCCAAAAGCAATGTACACATGAACTGAAAAATCTGTCTTTAAGGTAACAATAAATATAGTTTTTTAGACTATTGAGCTAGCCTTAGAAATTCTTTGTTTTCAAATTTTAATACCCGTTAAGAAGCTTTCATTGTTTGAGCGCCGTCAGAAGCGAGTTTGAAAGCTTTAGGGTATTGAAATTTGAAAACATTAGAATTTCTTGGCGTATTGCGAACAGTCTAAGAAAATATATTTATTGTGGACTTAAAGACAGATTTTTCTTATAGCACTTGCTTCACAATATATAATTATGCTGCTTGTTCTTCTTCACTCTTTCCATGTTGTGGTCTATTATATTTCTTAGTAAATACTACTAATAATATTACTGACGCTATTATGTATATAACTCCTGTAACATAATAAGCTTTTGCATATCCATTTTGTAGTGAGAATATAAATTGTTTTCCTAATACTCCAGCTACAACTTGTGCAATACCTTGAGCTACATATATAACTGCATTGTATGCTGGTCTAGCTTCTTTACTTACAAACTCCATTGGTAAAGCTTGTTGTACCGGCATAGCTGCATTCATAAATCCTGATCTTAAGAATAAACCTGTTCCTACTGCCATTACCATGTGACTTCCAAAAGCTGCTCCATTTGCTATGATCAACATAAATGGTATTGATACTAAAGCTAGTCCACCTAGTGACACAACTCTTCCTAATTTTTTAACAATCCATGGTGATACAAATATGAACATAACCATTGCAAAGTATTGGTAAGAAATAAGTGATGAAATAGTTGCTCTATCTATTCCCATTCTGCTTAAGAATACTGAGAAGTAAGGAGTAATTAATGATGCTCCAAGTCTTATTAAGAATGCGAAAAGTACGAATAATACTATATATTTATTCAAGAATGCTTTCCAATTCATTTTTTCCTTTGTTTCTTTTTTAACTTTTCTATAGTCTTGAGGAATTTCTTTTATTAATAATATTGGTATAAGTGTCATTGCTGCTACTATAGCGTATATCAATAAAGCATCTTTGTGAGCTCCTACATAAGCTTGCAATTGTGCTGGGTTAAAGTCTGCTATTTTTTCTGTTAAAACTTTTGCTTCTGCATATCCAACACCTAATCTTGAAGCAAATCTATGAGATATTAATTTTCCACCTGACCATGTTCCAACAATCATACCTAATATGTTTGTCCACAAAGTTGTTGAAAATATTTTTTCTCTGTTTTCCTCAGTAGTGTAACAACTCAAGAATGGTGATAATATAGCGTCAAACATACATACACCTATCATTATTACTGATGCTGCTATAGCTACTAACATAACTGAACTTGACTTAGTTATTAAAAATGTACCGCCTATAAAAGCTATAGGTGAAAATGCTAAAACCTTTTTATAACCAAGTTTAGGTACTATTAATAAAAGCGCTGCACCACCATAAAAACCTATTCCCATTATTATTGACATACTAGCTGCTATTCCCTTTGTAGCTGCTGATGCATCAAGAAAAGTAACCATTGTATCAAGAGCTACTCCACCTAGCACTCCCATGAATATATATGCTATTATAAACATCCAACTATTAAAAATAGATCTCTTTTGCATTTCCATGTTTTTTTGCTCCCCCCCGATTAATCTAAAAGATTAATATCTTAAAACATTTATTCCATGGCTATCTAACATAGTATTTCCATTTTACATGGCAAGTGGAAATTCACATTAGATTTCCCTTGGATAACAAGTTTTTAGTTTATGTATAAATTTTTCATATTAAAGGATTTATTAAAATAATTTCAACTGCATAATGATTTTCATAACTCCACACTGGGCCCTAATGTGAACTTTGAAATCAATTACAATATAATATATTTTGTTTTGAAAAGCAACACTTTGTCAAATAGTAGCATAATTGATTTTACAAAGTTAGACACATGCTTTTTTCTAAAAATATTATAATTTTAAATAAAAATTGTATATTCCGTTTCCGCATGTGACACATATATATGCTATATTGTTTTCCTTTGAAATACACGTTTTTTTCTTATATGCTGAAATTACACAAAAGTACTTTTTATATTTTTTACAATAATTTCAAAAATATTACTGCTATAATATTGAATTATAAAATTCTATGTATTGCATATTTGTTATTTTTTGCGAATTTATTACAACTTTTTTACAAGAAATATTAACTTATATAAAAAATTTTAAAAAAAATTAGATATTTTTCATTCATTGTGAAATATTTATTCAATTAAAACTTACTAATATGTAATTATATTACATATTAGTCCATAATTTTCATAAGTATTCCAATAGTACTTTTTCCACTAATTTTTCTATTAATCTTTCATTGTTAATTCTTAATTTGAAAATGTGAATTATAAACTTAAATTTCCATTGGTCAGTATTGATATTTATATACATAATGTGTTATAATTACCTAAGTTGTTATACACAAAGGGGAGTAGCAAAAGCTATATAAATGCTTTAAACTGTTCGTCATTACGGCTTAGCCCGGACAGTTTACTCTAGTAATTGAGTTTGCAAGACCTTTGTCCTAATACTCCTTAGGACAAAGGTCTTTTTATTTATTATATTTTTCGTTCTTTTAAAATTTTATAATAAATTATGCAATTATATTAAATAATATGAAAGAGGTGAATTATAATGTGGTACAAAAAAAGTAAAGAGGAAACCATAAAAGATTTAGATGTAAATATTTATACTGGTCTTTCCTCCGAAGAAGTAGAAAAAAGAAAGGAAAAGTATGGTCTAAACCAATTAGCTACTAAAAAGCAAAAGAGCCTTTTTAAAATGGTTTTTGAACAATTAAACGATATACTAATATACATACTTTTAGCAGCAGCTGTAGCTTCAGGCTTTTTAGGGGAAATAAGTGATTCTATTATAATAGGAATAGTTATAATAATTAATGCAGTTGTAGGAGTTATTCAAGAATCAAAAGCTGAAAAAGCTCTTGAGGCCCTAAAAAAACTTTCCACACCTAAAGCTCTAGTTAAGCGTGATGGTGAAGTAAAAGAAATATCTTCTACAGAAGTAGTACCAGGAGATGTGGTGGTACTTGATGCTGGTAGATTCATACCTTGTGACTTAAGGCTTGTGGAAACTGCAAACCTTAAAGTTGAAGAATCTGCACTTACAGGCGAATCTGTTCCTGTAGATAAAAATGCAGAACTAATGCTAAATGAAGATGTGCCTTTAGGTGACCAAAAGAACTCAGCTTTTATGTCCACACTTGTAACTTATGGTAGAGGCCTTGGGATAGCTGTTGGAACTGGAATGAACACCGAAATAGGTAAAATAGCAAAAATGCTTGATGAAAGTCAAAATGAACAAACTCCTCTACAAAAGAAACTTGAGGAATTAGGAAAGGTTTTAGGTATAGGAGCTCTAGCTATATGTGGAGTTATGTTTTTTGTAGGATTATTTCAAAAAAGGCCTATATTTGAAATGTTTTTAACCTCCATAAGTTTGGCTGTAGCAGCTATTCCAGAAGGACTTCCTGCTATAGTTACTATCGTTCTCGCTATGGGCGTTCAAAAGATGATAAAGAGAAATGCTATAGTTAGAAAATTACCTGCAGTAGAAACCTTAGGTTCTGTAAATATAGTTTGTTCAGATAAAACTGGTACTTTAACTCAAAATAAAATGACCGTTACAAAATTCTTTGCAGACGATTCATTGTATAATATTGAAGATTTAAATCCAGAAAATCCTGTACAAAAACTTCTTATTGAAAATCTAATCTTATGTAACGATGCCACTTTTTCTGTTGAGTCAGAAACAGGTGATCCTACAGAAATAGCATTACTAGCTGCAGGAAATAAATTTAATATACTTAAAGAAGATTTAGAAGCTTCTCATACAAGGGTAAATGAAATTCCTTTTGATTCAGATAGAAAATTAATGACCACTGTAAATAAATACGGTGACAAATATTATGTAATGACTAAAGGTGCTATAGATAATCTACTTAATATAATAGATAAAGCCTATATAAATGGTGAATTTGTAACTCTTACTGAAGATCTTAAAAACCAAATAATAAAAGCTTCTTATGCAATGTCTGAGGATGCTTTAAGAGTTTTGGGAGCTGCGTATAAAATTATAGACTCCCCTGATATATCCATAGAAGATTTAGAAAAAGATTTAACATTTATAGGTCTTGTAGGAATGATTGACCCTCCTAGACTAGAAGTTAAAGACTCCATTGCACTATGTAAAAGCGCTGGTATTAAGACCATAATGATTACTGGGGACCATAAAAAGACTGCTTTTGCCATAGCTAAGGAATTGGATATAGCTACAGATGAAAATGAGGCTATATCTGGTATGGAATTGGATAAACTATCTCAAGAAGAATTAAACGAAAAAGTAGCTAATTTGAGAGTTTTTGCAAGGGTTTCACCTGAGCACAAGGTTATGATAGTAAAAGCCTTTAAGTCTAAAGGAAATATAGTTTCTATGACTGGTGATGGTGTAAATGATGCTCCTTCATTAAAAGCTGCTGACATAGGTGTGGCTATGGGTATAACTGGTACAGACGTTGCCAAAGGTGCTGCTGATATGGTACTTACAGATGATAACTTCTCTACCATAGTCAAGGCTATTGAAGAAGGTAGAAATATATTTAATAACATTAAAAAATCTATATTGTTCCTACTTTCATGTAATATAGGTGAGATAATAAGTATATTCCTTTCAGTGCTTTTAAAATGGCCTACTCCGCTTATACCAATACACATTTTGTGGGTTAACCTTATAACTGACACTCTACCAGCTCTTTCTCTTGGTGTTGACCCTGGTGATCCTGGAGTTATGGATGCAAAACCTAGAAACCCAAAGGACAGCTTGTTTAAAGGTTCTACTGTAAGTTTAATAGGAAATGGAATACTTATAGGTTTATTAACCTTAACTGCTTTTGTAGTTGGAGTTAAAGTTTATACTAAATCCGGAGTTTTATTCCCATTGTTGCCAGATGTTATTGATCCTGATGCACTAGAACATGCTCAAACTATGGCTTTCGTTGTTTTAAGTGTATCCCAATTAATTCATTCATTAAATATGAGAAATGAAACTAAGTCCATATTCCAAATAGGATTTTTTACAAATAAACTTTTAATAGGTTCAATACTTATAGGCATATTCCTACAAGATGTTATAATAACAGTTCCTTTCCTAGCTAATATATTTAAAGTACATGACCTTAACGCTAAAGATTGGCTATTTGTATCCATACTAAGTATAATACCTCTACTAGTTAACGAAATAGCTAAAGTATTTAAAAGAGCTAGAAGGTAACCAGTAGCAATTAGTAAAGCACAATTAAAAAATAATAAGAATCAAATATTAAATATTTAGTGTTAAAAGCATAAGCTTAAAAATAAAATATTAATTAACAAACAGAAATAGGAAATATATTTTGCTAGATTTACTAAACATAACCATAAATGTTTAAAGGTGACCCGCACAATATATTTCCTATTTTAATTATTAATTACTCAGCTTTCGCACATAAATTTCAAGCTCTACATTATTGATTCTCAACCGTCAATTCTCAAATCTAAATATATTCCAAAGGATTTTTGCCCTTAAATTTTCATTTGTTAACTGTTAACGCTTTCCTCTAAAGCCTTCACAAGCTTACTCAGGTACTCTTCCTCTAAATCTCCAAATCTATTTAACTCCGGGCTATCTATATCTAGAACTCCAAACACTTCGCCGCTTTTCATTATAGGAATTACTATTTCTGAATTACTTTGGCAATCACAGGCTATGTGCCCAGGGAAATCATGTACATTTTCCACTCTTACAACTCTCTTTTCCTGCACTGCTGTACCGCATACTCCCTTGCCAATTTTTATTCTATTACATGCTGGTCTTCCTTGAAATGGTCCTAAAACCAATTCACCATTTCTCATTATGTAAAATCCTGCCCAGTTTATTCTATCTAATATAACATTAATTATAGCTGAAGCATTGGATAAGTTAGCTATTAAATCCTGTTCTGAACTAATTTGTCCCTTTAATAACATAACCATATATTTATATTTCTGTTCCAAAGTCATTTTTTCGATTCCATCTAATTTAAACATTGCCGTGACCTGCTACTCAAAATATGGTCAAATGTATCCATATTGAGATTCTTACTGCTTCAATGTACTCTGTCTTGCCGAGGCTACTACAGTTTGTATAGCACTCCACAGTCGTTAATTCCCCAAATAGCCTTGGGTACACATTCTTCAATAGTTATAAAACTTGGTTTTTGTTTTATTAACTCATTTACTGTTTTATTAATATAATCAGTTCTTATATTTGTAAGTCTTTGATGAAGTTTTTGTACCTTGACTATTTGTTTTTGGATATTTTGACGAGTAGCTTCTCCTTTCTCTTTTTTATTTCTTAATTTTAAACTTTCATATTTCCTTGAAAGCTTTCTTTGCTCACGTTTTAGTTTCTTTTCTGCTTTTTTAACTATTTTAGTTTTGTTAATATTCTTTTTAGTTAAACCATTATTACAAATTGCAAAATTCTTTAGTCCAAGGTCTACGCCTATTCCTTCTGAGTAAGGTTTATTATCTACTTTAATAGCTTCTTCAACTAAAATTGAAACAAAATATCTATCTGCTTTTTGACTTACTGTACCACTTTTAACTATAGCGTTAACTGGAATGTATCCAAATCAAAGATGCTGGTATATTTTGTGTCAGACAAGGAAGCAGGTTCCACCGCTATAGAACTATCGTTGGGTTCTGCTGACGCAGTATGACGCAAAATAGACTAACATACTGACTTGTTATTTATTTGAATGTGCCTTAACATTACCTGAATTATAAAATTTATCTGGAATGACTTGCATAAGAAGCAAAGGAACTGTTTAAATTTAATTTATTGTTCCCAGCTCTTATGCAAGTCATGGAGGAGAAATTTCATAATTCCATCACATTATACCTTATTGTGGGTTAATCATCATATAAATTTTCATATAAAATACTAAATTCCGTACTCTTTAGAAAGCTCCACATAATGCTGTGCTGACCTTCTAATTTCCTCTATTTCTTCCTGTGTAAGTTCCCTTACTACTCTTGCGGGTACTCCCATGCATAGAACTCCTGAAGGTATCTTTTTATTTTGAGTTACTAAACTTCCAGCTCCTATAATAGTATTTTCCCCTATTTCAGCTCCATTTAATATGGTAGCTCCCATGCCCACCAAAACGTTATTTTTTACTATACATCCATGTACTATAGCCCTATGCCCCACTGTAACTCCATCACCTATTATACAAGGTTTATCTACATCCACATGAACTACAGAATTATCCTGTATATTTGTATTTTTTCCTATGTGAATTTTATTAGTGTCTCCTCTTAGGACTGCTCCGTACCATATGTTTACTCCTGATTCCAACATTACATCACCTATTATATCCGCAGAAGGAGCTATAAAAGTGTTATCATTTATATTAGGCCTTTTTTCCTTAAAATTAGTTAACATAATACATTCCACCTCTTTTAATCTTTTAACTAATTCTAATATATACAAAAATATTTTACAAGATAATAAAAACTAGAGTATTATATAAAGTAACACTCTAGCTTCGCAAGTCATATTTATTAATTTAATCTTTTTAAATAAATACCATCTCTAGCAATCAGTGACTGCTGAATCTGCTGTTTCTCTTATTCTTTTTTTCTTTTTTACATAAATGTAAAAAGGAATTCCCATAACTGCAAGTAGCAATCCATATAAACATACTTCAATACCCGAGCCTGCCATAGCCCAAAATGCATATATCAATCCCAAACATGGTGTTATGCCTTTTCTGATGATCATTTTCAGTTTCATTGACTTATTTTCTCTCAGCATTAGCTTTATTTCTGATGCTGCTGCAAAGGCATAAACAGGAAGATATGCCACTGTAGCCAATAACATTATAAAATTAAACGCTGAAAGCATGGACTTCGTGTAATTCATAAGCAAAAGTACATTTGTAAGTACAGACCCTATTATTAAAGATGCATATGGAGTATTGTATTTTGGATGAACCTTTGCAAATACTTTTGGGAATATTCCTCCCTCACCTGCTGCATAGGAAACGCGCGCTGTTGCAAAAATCCAACCAGTAGTAGTTCCAAGAACACTTACTATAGAAGCTACTAATATAAATTTAGTAATGCCGCTACCTAAAAAATTAGAAAATATTTCTATAATAGGTGCTGAACTTTTAGCTAATTCCTCTTGTGGTATAGCTCCCATAGCACATACACTTATAAGCATATATACAACTATAGCTATTGCAATTCCCAAAATAGTGCTCAACTTAATATTTTTCTCTGGATTTTTTATTTCTCCTGCTGCTACAGAAGCACTTTCAAAGCCTGTAAAAGCCCAAAGTGTACACACCATAGCTGCCGGTAAAGTACTAATTCCTCTTCCTGTTGGAAAAGCTGGTGTTAAAAATTCTGGATTAAAATAGTAAGCAGTTATAACTATAAATCCAAAAAATAAAGCTATCTTAAATATAGTAATGGCTGTTTGAATGGTACTAGCTTCTTTAACTCCAATTATATTTATTATAGTAAATATCCATAAAATACTGCTGGTATATATAAAGGATAAAAATGGACTTCCCGCTACTGCTGGTATTAAAGCTCCAGTATAACTGGCCACAGATGTTATTATAGCTGCATTTCCTATCCAAGAAGCATTCCAATATAACCATGCATTTAAGAATCCAATAAAATCTCCAAAAGCCTCTTTGGGATATTCATAAGGCCCACCTGTTTTAGTTATTTTAGCTCCTAAATTTGCATAGGATAAAGCTAAAAATATAGAACCCATACCTGTTATGGCCCAAGCCATTATAGTAGCACCTGGACCTGTTGTGTTTGCTAACGTGGCTGGAAGCATAAATATTCCTGAACCAATCATATTTCCTGCCACTAACATGGTAGCAGTTAAAAGACCCATTTGTTTTTTAAGTGATATTTCCCTTTTCATCTTTAGTTTATCTACCTCCGCATTTAAAAATTAACATGCTAAATTTATCACAGTAAAGTGCTTCATGTCAATAAAAAAATGTATAATTTATCACTAAAAATTATAATTATAATTTTTAGATAAGTAATGTACGAAGTAAGCGATAAGGATAAAACTCAAGGAGTTTTTTATAATTAATTTGTAAACAAATTCCAGGATAGCTATACTTCCCCCTCTTCCATGAAACTTTAATAAATAATTTTCAATTTTATTTTTATTAAATCTTTATAAATCAGCGTGCTTACGTCAAAAAAACTTTCTAAGCATTTAAAAAGAAAAGCTATAACTACTTCGTTTAATGAAAAAGTTATAGCTTTTCTTACTATCTCTTTATTTAATTAAAGATTTTCCGTAACATAGTGAAGGAAAATCCACCTTACCTCTTACTTCTTACCTTATTTAAATTCATTACCTATAACAATTTATATTCGTTTCTTCTTTAAGCTTTTTAAAATTAATTCCTTCCAACTCTTCTATGAGCTTTTTTTGAACTCTCATCAATGCATGATGCACTGCACATTTTCCATTTTTGTTTGCATTACATTCCTCTGGAGAATAAGTACATCGATTTATGCATATAGGGCCTTCTACTGCTTCTATAACATCTTTTAAAGTGATATTTTCTGGACTTCTTCCTAAAGAATATCCACCCTTTACACCTCTATAAGATTTAACTATACCTGTAGCCTTGAGCTTTCTTAAAAGTTTTAATAAAAATCTCATAGGTATGGATTGATTTTCAGATATAATCCTAGCCTCTAAAATCTTTTCTTCTCCTAATATACTTAAACAAAGTACTGCTCTTATTGCATAATCTGATTCCTGAGTTATATTCATTTCTTCACTCCCACTTTATCCTATAGTGCAGCTACTGCAATATTCATTTTTAAAAATAAGAGTTAACAATAGACATACAAATTCTAAGTTTTCATTGGAATAAAATCTCATCTAAAACTTAAAAAATCTGTTTATTTAGCTAAATTAGAAATCATTTCTATCATAAAATCGTAAAGATCCTTAACTTTATCATTTTTCTCTGGTATTTTTATATCCATCTTTTTATTTAAATCGAAAAGTACCATATCTATGTCATAAGTTACTTGTGATCCTTCTAATACTAAATCCATATTAACCTTCTCACTTACAACATAATCATCTTTTATTCCAAATTGGAAAGTAGCCCCTTTATCTCCTATGATTTTAGGCATTTTATCTACATTCTCCAAGCTCTTTTTATAATCTACTTTTCCTTTTTCATCTTTTACAAGTATTTTATCTAGTACTGTTTCTAGTTGAGTTTTTCTCTTTTTATCTGAAAGGAAGGCCTTTAAAAATTTCTTAAGCCCTGCATCATCCATTTTTATTTCATATACATCGACATTTTCTTTTTTACCATTTATATCTATATCTTTTTTACCCTGTTTTGTTAGCATTTTCTTTCCATTTTCTTCTACATAACCTTTTACGAATTCATTTAATCCTTGTTGCAAATTCGTCATGCTTTCTGTCATACCTTTTATATCCTCTTGAGGCATAGCTCCAGCTTGAGTTCCCATTTCTTTATTCATTTTTTCTACAGTATCTTTTCCCATATAGATATATTCTATACTTTTATTAGCTAACTGCATTTGACTTTTTAACTCTTCAGGTAATTTTATAAATATCCTATAATCATCCTTATCTAAATCTACAGAAGATATCATATTAATGTTTAATTTTTCACCCATAATATTATAATCAACATTCATATCCATCTTTGCATTTTTATCTTTTTCCGTAACAACCTTTCCGCCTATTTTCATATCTAAATTTTCTAAACCACCTGCAGAGGCAGCTTCTTTTCCTGAAATCTTTACTTTATAATCCCCTTTAAAGCCATATGATTTTAAATTTGAGTTATTATCAATAGCCTTAAATAACTTATCATTAGCTCCACATCCTCCCAGCAAAAATGTTACTAAAGCTAAAATTAACATAGAGCTGACTAATTTTATTTTTTTCATAAAATATTACCTCCTAATTCATATATAATTATAATTATAACAGAATAACATATAATTACATATATAAATTTAAATAATTATTTGATTAAACCACAATAAGGTATAATGTGATGGAATTATGAAATTTCTCCTCCATGACTTGCATAAGAGCTCGGAACAATAAATTTAATTTAAGAAATTCTAATCTTTTAGCCATATAAAATTATCTAACGCTCACATTCAGCGTCCTGCCTCAGGTTCGCTAGCCTGGCGTCCTTGCCAGGCTTACGATAATTTTATCTGTCTAAAAGAAGAATTTCTAAAATTAAATTTAAACAGTTCCTTCGCTTCTTATGCAAGTCATTCCAGAGAAATTTCATAATTCAGGTAATGTAATGCTTTTTGTGGGATAATCATTATTTACATTTTCTTATTTTGGATGCAAATTATATACTTTAATCCATAAATAATTTAAAAAGAAAAGGTAAAGCTAGAAATTCATAAATAATTCCTGTAAAATAGAATCCGGATAATTTGAATTTAGGTTATATTTATTCTATAATACAACATGTGGTATAACTTTTTCATACTATTAACTATATATAGTATATATTAAGGGTATAATAAAGATAATACATGGAGGTGAAAAAAGCTGGTATTACCAGCGACTATATGAATGATATAAAAGATTTATTTAAAAGATTATTTACAAGAGACTTAGAAAATCAAAATGATAAAACTGTTTACGACCTTTTTCAGTGGAAAAAAACTGATGTTATTTTAAAAGACCATAAAAGCGGTAAAATATTATTAGAGATGAAGGATTTAGAGTTTCCCATGCACTATTCACAAAATGCCTGTGATATTATAGCTTCAAAATATTTTAAAAAATCAGGAGTTCCTAATAAAATAGGTTATGAAAACAGCATGAAAATGCTCTCCCATAGATTAGTGAACTTTTGGTGTGAATCTTTAAAAGATGATGGAATTATAGAAACAGAAGAAGAATACTCTATATTTTATGATGAAATGGTTTATGGCCTTCTAAACCAAATGTATGCTCCAAATTCTCCTCAGTGGTTTAATACTGGCTTATCACTATGCTATGGAATCACTGGAAATAAGCAAGGAAATTATTATTTCGATAAAGAATCAAATAAAGTTGTAGAAAGCAAAGATTCCTACACTAGAACCCAGGCCTCTGCATGCTTTATATTATCTATAGAAGATAAACTTTTAGGAAAGCATTCTATTTCAGATCATTTTATAACTGAAACTAGGTTGTTTAAAGGCGGTTCTGGTACAGGAACAAATTTTTCTAATATAAGAGCTAAAAATGAAAATCTTTCTGGTGGAGGAGTTTCATCTGGTCTTATGAGTTTTCTCAAAGCTTTAGATAGAAATGCTGGTGCTATAAAATCTGGTGGCACCACAAGACGTGCTGCAAAAATGGTATGCCTAGACATAGACCATCCTGAAATTCAAGACTTTATAAACTGGAAAGCAAAAGAAGAGCAAAAGGTAAGAGATTTAGGAAAGATGGGTTATGATACTAGTTTTGAAGGTGAAGCTTACGAAACAGTTTCAGGTCAAAATGCTAATAACTCCATAAGATTCTCAGATTCCTTTATGCAAAAAGTTGAAAACTTAAATAATAATCCAGATGCAACTATAGAATTAAAAGGCAGAGTTGATACCTCTGTAAATAAAAAAGTTTTAGTTAAAGATTTATGGAATTCTTTTAATAGATGTGCTTGGGATTGTGCAGACCCTGCCTCCCAATTTGACGATACCTTCAACGCATGGCACACATGCCCTGCAGGAGAAGATAAAAAATTTGGTGCAAAACACAATAGAATTAATTCTACAAATCCTTGTGGTGAATATGCATTTTTGGACGATACCTCCTGTAATCTAGCTTCCATAAATATATACAAATTTTATGACCACAAAGAAAATAAATTTAAAATAGATCAATATCTTCACTTAGTTGGTCTTACACAATTAGTGCTAGAAGCTTCAATAAATATGGGTCAATTTCCTACAGAGGACATAGCCAGAAAAACTCATATGTTCAGAACCACTGGGCTAGGTATTGCAAATATAGCTTCATTATTTATGGTAATGGGTTACCCCTATGATTCAAAAGAAGCTAGAGCTTTAGCCTCTGCCCTTACAGGCATATTAACTGGACACTCCTATTACGTATCATCATTAATGGCAAAGAAAATAGGACCTTTCCCCAAATATGAAATAAACAAGAAATACATGCTTAAGGTTATAAGAAATCACTGCAGAGTTGCCAGTACCTTAAATGATAATTTTGAAGGCTTAAACTACACTCCTGTAAAAGTTGACCATAGCATTTTAGAAAAAATGGGGTTAGATTACTTAAGCAATAGTTTAAAAGAAAGCTTTAAATCAGCTTTAGATTGTGGTGAAAAATATGGCTATAGGAATGCTCAAGTATCTGTCATAGCCCCTACAGGAACCATATCCTTGGCCATGGATTGTGGCGCCACTTCCATAGAGCCTTATTTCAGTCACTTTGTATACAAAAAACTTTCTGGCGGCGGCTACATGACCATTGTAAACCCTGTTATAGAAGAATCCCTTAAAAATTTAGGTTATTCAACTAATGAAATAAAGGAAATTATAGATTATATATTAAGAAAAGAAACAGTAATAGAAAATGACTTTCAATATGAAAAAATAGTGGATGGGAAAATAGAAGGTGCCCCTCATCTTAAAGAAGAGCATTTACCTATTTTTGATACAGCAAACGTGTGCGGCAGTGGAAAGAGATATATTTCCTACAAGGGTCACGTACTTATGATGGCAGCCCTAACTCCACTTATTTCTGGCTCTATATCTAAAACTGTTAACCTTCCAAAGGAAGCTTCAGTGGAAGATATTAAAAATGTAATATTAAAATCTTGGAAGCTTGGAGTAAAAGGAATTTCCATATATAGAGATTCTTCAAAGGTAAGTCAACCTCTTAATAATACTCTAACAGATTCTAAAGAAAAGTCTTTAGAAGATTTAAATTACAAAGAGCTACTACAAAAAGCCAAAGGATTAACTGAAGAATTGGATACATTAAAACATGAACATCGATATTCCACAAGACATAAACTTTATGGAATACGCCAAGGAAGAACTCATCCTGCTCAAATAGATAACGTAAAAATATACACTACAGTAAACAGAAATGAATATGGGGAAATATCTGAAATATATATAACCACTGATAGAGAAGGCACTACCATAATGGGACTTTTGAATTCCTTATCAAAATCACTATCTGTAATGCTTCAATATCATGTACCACCAAAAGACATCTCCGCAATGTTAAGAGGACAGATATACGAACCTTATGGTTTTGTACAAAAGCATCCATATATAAAATATGTGTCTTCAATTTCAGATTTAGTAAGCAAAGTAATAGATATAGAAGTAGGTGACTACAGCAGATGCCAAGTGAAACCAGAATATTTAACCAACGACACCACTGAAGCTACTAAGGGTTTACTCGGAAACTTGGATTTAAATACTCTTGGAGGCAAATCTAAATCCATCTCAGATACAAAAAATAATGAATTTAAAAACATAGAGACTAGCAAAGTCCGTAATAACATGCACTTTGAAAGTACAAATCTTGCAGAGAATAAAAATATAAAGTCTGAAAAGCCTTTTGATAATAAAATTGAAGGAGAGAGACTTTACACAGAAACTTGTCCCAACTGCTCCAGCTCACGTATGGTGCAAAATGGCACCTGTAAAGTATGCCTTGACTGTGGCTCCACCACTGGATGCTCGTAAAATTGGTAACTAAGAACTAATAGGTAATAGCTAAGAAGTAAGAGTTAAGGATAAAACTCAAAGAGTTTTTTTATAATTAATTTGTAAGTGGCAGGTAATAAGTAATAGTTATGTCCAAAATTAAGCTTGCTGAATTTTTCAAGATATTTTACCTCTTACTCCTACTTCTTACTTCTTACTTATTACTTATTACTTATTACTTATTAACAAATCCCACATCCTGTTTTATGTTCAAATATCTTCTTAATTTCCTCAAGTACTTCCGGCTCTACGGCTTCCTTCGGCTTTAATGTTACTGAAAAATTAAATGGACTAAAGGACGGATTCTTTTTTAGCAAAATTCCCCTTTCACTACAAAGTCCCAATGCTAAATTAATAATTTGATTTTGATTACATGAAGTAGATATTTTTATGTCCCAACCTATATTTTCTGAAATATCTCTTAATTTTTCTATATATCTTTCTCCCACCATAGGAGTTATAAAGGAAACTTCCATATACTTATATTTTGATATATTTTTTATGCTCTTTTTATATGGTCTAAATTCTTCATACATAAATCTATCGTCTAAATATTTTATAGCTGTATTTTGCTCCATTTCATTTTTCCTTGAAGTTTTTATTATATCTTCATTTTCAAAGTTAAATTTATCTATACTCTGTAATTGAGTTTTTATTTCCAATGTCATTCCTGTCTTCTCTTTAAATTCTTCATTTTTATTTACAATGTCTTGCTTATTATATTTCTCACTAAATAAATCTTCTTTATATAAATCCACTATTACCTTGTCCTCGTCTAATTTATAGGATATTTTCTTTATATATGTAGGTTCAAATAAACTTTTTAAAAGCCCCTCTGCTGCATTAGTATTAAAACTATTACTTACAGTTATCTTCCAAGAAAATTCATCTTGAAAAGCTTCTATTAATGGATATATATCCTCAGGAACTCTCTTTGGAAAATTAAAGTAAAGTACAACTTTCTTTTCTTCCATCATAAGACCGGCTTTTTTATAATTAAACCTTTCAAACCTCTCCTTTATAAGTTCAGATATTTCATTAGGTTTTAATCCTTCATTTTTTAAACTTTTCTCCACCTTATCTAAACTTTCAGCCTTAAATAAAAACATTCTCTTTTCATCGGATACGAAATAAGGCGTATTTAATATAATTTTTTGCGTACTAAATATTTCTTCTTCTACAAATATTTTTTTACCACTCCAAATATAATAAAGCTCTTCTACTGTAAAAAGTCTATCTCCATAGATTTCTGTTGTATATTCCCAAAGCTCTTTTATATTACTTTCCTCCAAATTTTCACATCTCTTCATAGAATTTAAAGGCATCCTCTGCAGTTGCTTTCTTTTGTTTTTAACATCAATAGTATATCCTTCACCGCTTTCTGGTGTATATAATTTTCCTTTAAACTCCAACATAAGTTCTTTTGCAAAATTTCCTA
Source organism: Clostridium sp. KNHs214 (assembly GCF_000744935.1). Taxonomy (GTDB): domain Bacteria; phylum Bacillota; class Clostridia; order Clostridiales; family Clostridiaceae; genus Haloimpatiens. The sequence goes on from NZ_JQMW01000011.1 coordinate 118,763, forward strand.
TTATTTTTCTTTCACCATGAACTAAAAAAAGTTCCTTAGGTTGTACTCTTTGCACAACCCCTTTAATTTCACTTTTATCTCCATGAGCAGACAAACCTACTCTCTCTACATGACACCTAACAGGTATGATTTTACCGTTAATTTCCAATTTTTTATCTTCTTGTTCATTTAGCAAATTTAAAAGTTTTCTTCCTGGAGACTCTTCATCCTGATAGCCACTTATAACTATGTATCCATTTTCCATAGAGCAAATTTTTTCTGCATAAACAGGGCTCCAACCACCTGTTAACATACCGGAGCTGGCAATTATTATACAATTTTCACTATCACTTATTATTTCATTCCTAATCTCCTTATTATCTACAGCAATTATATTATCATCATAAAAAGGCTCTATTCCCCTTAATATTTTCTTACCTAAGGAATTTTTAAGATAAAGGGAGTTTCTTTTATAAACAGTATTTATATCTTTAATCATCCCATCTATATAAACTTTTACCTTCTTAATTTCTCCTTTATTCATAGCCTTTTTAAGTATTAATATAATTTCTTGAGCCCTTCCCAGAGCAAAAGACGGAATAAGCATTTTTCCCTTTATATCTATACATTCTTTTACTAATTCTATAAGCCTTTTCTCTTCTACCTGCCTGTTAGAATGAAGCTTATCTCCATAAGTACATTCTAAAATAGCTACATCTGGTCTTAATTTAGGAAATTTAGCTCCTTCCACTGTATTTTGGGAAAATAATGAAAAGTCTCCCGAATAAAATAATGCACCCTCATTGCTTTTTATATACACACAAGAAGCCCCAGCTATGTGTCCCGCATTGTAAAATATAATTTTTATGCCTGGAAGTATTTCAAATTCCACTCCATAATTTATAGTAAATATCCTATTGAGCATATCCTCTACATTGTTTTGTGCATAAAGAGGTATTTCACTTTCCCTGCTGTTCATAATTTTCAAACTATCATATAGTAGAACCTTTGTTAAATCCTTTGTCATATTGTTCATATATATTCTAGCATTTGGATATTCTTTACTTATTATTGGAAGGGAACCTATGTGATCCATATGAGCATGGCTTATGACAATGACATCTACACCACCCTTTTCTTGTATAGTTCTAAAATCTGGCAATGGATCCTTACTAGCGCTTTGCCTTATTCCGCAATCCAATAATATATTTCTATTACAAATTCTCAAAAGTATAGAACTAGCACCAACTTCTCCAGCTCCTCCTAAAAAATAACTATTCATACTCACTCACTTCCTTAAACTATTTCATTTATAAATTTATTTTTATGCATAAAACAATAAAAACTTTTCTTTTGTTTTCAAAACCAAATTTTATAGTAATTAAAATTTATGTGTATTTTTTTACAATATTATATTTTGTGTAAATTTTTTATAATGTATATTGATTCATAGAATATATTATAATATAATTAAATTGTTAATATATTCAATATATTAATAATTAATACTTTTACATTTATTTATGCATATTATTTAAAATTTATTCATAATTATTTTTTTGAATTTATTCATAATTTATGTTTATTTATTCATATAGTTTAATTTATAAGTTTCAGAGGGAACTTTTTACCCCATTTAAACTTAAAAATTGTTATCCAAAAACATAACTATAATTATCTAATATCTCCATATAAATTTGGAGTATTAGTATATAACACTGAGATAAAAATTTTATTATAGGAGTTGATAATATGAATCTTTCAGAAAAAAGAGCAAAACTAAAAAAACAGATAGCCTATTTACAAAATAAACTAAACAACTCCGTGATCTGCGCTGATGACAATTTAGGCAATAACAAGCTTATCCTTAAAGCTAGCATGGAATTAGACGAGCTTATAAATTCATATATGGATCTATTAAATAGAGATACAGATAACGACTATTGACATAAAATTACCATTACATCAATAGTCGCTTATCTAATTATCTTCCTTCTTCATTGCCTTATTAGGCTTAGCCTTTGGCTTTATTATATCTTTTTTATTATTCTTCTTTTTATCATAAGGACTTATATATCGCCCTTTAGTATCATCAGATTGAATAGTTTCAGAGCCCTTCATGAATCCTTTTAAATCCATATACCACAATAAGAATATAATACTTAAACCTGATAATGCAATACCCAAAATACCATAAGGATTTACCCTTAGAAACGATTGAAGAACTATGGTAGATAGGCCTAATACTAACACTATCCATTTATGTTTTATTTTAACTTTTCTTAAAACATATTTTTTTAGCAAATTATAAGCTATCAACATAATAATAGAAAAAACTAATATTTTTAGTATAGCCATAAATATTTTCATTTGTACCACCTCCTTAAGTCCTAATTATAAGCCTCATAATAATAATTTTATCATAAAATTCATCATATATGTAATTAAATATTTGTTTTCCGTATTAAAACTCTGAAAAATGTAAATAATAACTATGAAAATTATTATTAGAAGGAGATGTTTAATTTTGAGAACATTAGATAATATTGCTCTTTTATTAGTAGTGATTGGAGCAATTAACTGGGGCCTTATAGGATTCTTTAGATTTGACTTAGTTGCTGCTTTATTTGGTAACTTAAGCACATTTTCAAGAATAGTATATGCCCTTGTAGGTATAGCGGGTCTTTACGCTATTTCCTTCTTTGGCAGAGATAGAAGAGAAATAGAAGAATAAAATAAATTTAATCCCCAGTTCTAATTTCAACGCTCCAAATCACCACCATAAGTATTGGAAGCTTGAAATTAAACACTGGGGATTATATTGGTTATTCATTGCTTTTCCTAGTATCTAAAATAGAAATTTGAATATAAATATCAAAGTTCAAATATCAAATCCCCATTATTTATCACCTATTATTATAAAACTAGCACACTAAATATCCCCTTCTACTGGTTTTCCTACAAATCTAACAATTGCAAACAAAATAAGTGAATCCAATAAAAGAACTATATAAACTGGCACTCCTAAAGTAACTGGTATATAGCCAAATACTCCTGTAATAAATGCCACACATAGTGAATAGGACATTTGTGTTTTAACGTGTTTAATATGGTCACATCCAGCTCCCATGGAAGATAATATAGTAGTATCTGAAATTGGTGAGCAGTGATCTCCAAAGATTGCCCCTGTTAAAACTGCACTTATGCTGATAGTTAAATATCTAAAATCCCCTGAAGCCATAGCACTAGCAAGAGGTATTGTAAGTGGCATAAGTATTCCCATAGTTCCATAAGAAGTTCCTGTTGCAAAAGATATTATAGACGCCATTATAAATATTAATGTTGGAAGTAAAAATACTGGTATTTTATTTGAAAGCATGGAAACTAAAAACTTAGCAGTTCCTAAATCTTTTATTACAGCACTTAATGACCAAGCTAAAAGAAGTATAACTCCTGTTATAACCAAAGTTTTTGTTCCTTCAACCCATGTATCTATTGCCTCTGAAACTGTAAATATTTTTTGAACTACACCCATAAATATAGCAACGATACTTGCAAATAGAGCTGATTGAAATAAAACTATACTAGCATCGGATGCTCCAAAAGCCTCTCTTATAGCTGCAAAAGATACAGGTGCAGTATTAAATAACTCTATAAGTCCTTTATCTTCTCCTGCCATAATAGCATAATAACCATTTAAGTAAAATCCTATAAAAGCTCCTAATATCAATACCAAAATAGGTATTATTGCATTCCAAACATTTAACTTAATACCTTCCTTAGGCTCTAACTCTTTAGAATCTATTTTATCTAAATCTTCTTTGTTAATTCCATTTCTAGCATCTTTCTCAGCCTTAAGCATAGACCCAAATTCTCTAAGAGTTATAGCTGTAAATACTATAAATATCAAAATCAATATATTATAAAATCTATATGGTATTGTAGAAACAAATGTATTATATGCATTAGCCTTTACACCTACTTGCTGAAAACCATCTTTTATTAAGCTAACCTCATAGCCTACCCAAGTGGATATAAGAGCTATACCTGCTATAGGTGCTGCTGTAGCATCTATTATAAAAGCTAATTTTTCTCTTGATACTTTCATCTTATCCGTTACTGGACGCATTATAGGTCCTACTATAAGAGAATTAGCATAATCATCGAAAAATACAAGTATTCCTAAAATCCAAGTAATAATTTGAACACTTACAGGGGATTTTGCCTTTTTAGATAAAGATTCTGCTATAGCCTTTGCCCCCCCCATTTTAGATATAAGAGCTATAAGCCCTCCTATAGCTAAACACTGAAGTATTATTCCTGCATTCCAAGGGTCTGCAAGAGATTTTAAAATCTGATTTACCACCATTAAAAATGCAGTTGGTACTACAGATATAAGATTAACTCCGTTTAGTTGAAGTAAAATTGCTCCTGAAAATACTCCTAAAAATAAAGATAAAACTACATTTTTAGTCATAAATGCAAGGACTATTGCCACCACCGGTGGAACCAATGTCCAAAATCCAAATCTTTGAGCATTTAAAGCAGCCTTGTCCACTTCCTCAGCAAAAACAGTTAAATTTACTGAATAAATCATAATAAATGTAATTAGTACAAATAAAAATCCTTTTCTTCTCATTTTCTTCTCCTCCTGTTAATTTTGGAAGAGAACTAGTGAACAACTAAAAAAGGCCTTGAGCTAAACTCAAGGCCGAATACACATTAGGATATATAGAGAACTACATACTGCAAAGCAATATAAAATGTTCTCATTTAAAATTCCTTAACGCGTAAACATTGTTGACCAATAGCTCTCCACAAATAATTGCTTACTTGTGACAGTGATATATATATTTTATACATCCCCAGCATTGAAGATTTAAAGCATCCTCTTCAAGCTTCGGCGATATTTCCTTTCCTGCTACTTCATAGTGCTTACCTCATTAGCAGTACTCTTAAACACCGCACCTCTATTTTCACAAATATTTACTTAAAAATAATCATATATGTTTTTAATTAGAACTTATGTAAATGCATTTACCTATGGGTTGATTATAATAAGCTTTTCCCGTTATGTCAAGTTTTTTTTATTTTTTTACAGAAGTTTAGCACTTAAAATTTTTTTGGCGTAAGCCACTGATTTATAATGAAAGATTGAGTTTTATCTTGAAAAACATAAATTCCCATTTTTACTGGAAATTATAGAGAAAAAATTTGCAAAATAAAAGCATCCTTTTTATAATAGTTTTGCTTAAAACAAACACAAAAAGGATGCTGATAAAATGAGAAAAAGTTATTTAAAACAATTACCTTCGTGGTACTATTTGGATTTATGCTTCAGGTAGATATTATTGAAGACATAAGAGATGAAAGATTTATTATAGAAGATAGTTGGGATAACCCACTTTTTGTGAAAACTTAAAATAAAAATAAAATTGGAAATTATTTATTAAGGTTTCATGGGGTAGGGGAAAGTGTAGCTATTTTTGCGACCTATCGGTCTGTGGGCTTACCAGCCCTTTAATTAAGTGTAAAAAAATACAATTCCAGTAAAAATAAAATTTTTACTGGAATTTAGGTGCGAAATCTCTGATTTTTTTAAACCTATTACCTAGTGGCCTTTTCATATATAGAAATCCCCTTAAAAGCTCTTTAATTATATATATAAAATAGTATACTTAATAATATACTATAAAAATTCTCCATAAATTTAATATTTAAACTTTGACATTTATATTTTAAATACATAACTGAGAATTAGCGTTCAACATCTAGCATCTAGCCAATTATAATTTACAACAAAAAAATACTGCACAATTAAAAAATATTAATAGAAAATTAAATATTATATAGAAAGGATGATTTAAAATGAATGATTTCCCTATAAATTATAAGGTAGCAGAAACTACCATAGATAAGCTTTTAAAATTCTTTAAAAAATCTACTATACGTGGCTATTGCAAAAATTGTCCAAACTTCCAAAAGGTTTGGTCCTGTCCTCCCTATGATTTTTCGGAAGAAGAGTATATACACAATTATAAATTTGCGTATATAATTGGTGCTAAACTAAATTACAGTGACATAAGAGAATATGTAGACAAACTTATTTGCAATAGTATGGATAATATTCACATATCAACAGATATTTACTATAAACTTAGGGGAATTGTGGATAAAAATATGTTTTCTATGGAAAACTTATATAATGATTCAAAAATACTTTTAGGGGGTAAATGCACTTTATGCAATGAGTGTGCAAGAGAAAAAAATAGCCCTTGCCTTCACCAGGATAAATTAAGATATTCCCTAGAAAGCTTAGGCTTTGAAGTTTCTTCAATAACAGAAAATATTCTAAAGGATAAGATAATATTTACAGGAGATTCTCTTCCACCATACTGTCTGTCCATATATGCACTTTTCTCAAAGGAACAGCTTTCAACAAAAGAGTTAGAAATGCAATTAACAAGTAGTGTACATTAATATTAAGCATTGAGTGCTACTCATTTTTAATTATCTACTGAAATATAAATCTGCGAACTACAAGTAAATTAAAAACCATGCACATAAAGAAATTTATTTTCTCATTTATGCATGGTTTTTGTATTTTACATCACTTTTATAAATTTATTTATCCGATGACTACCTGCCGTAACACTCCCACTTCTAACAAAGTGGGAGATAACGGCAGCTACGTCCCTGGATAACGATTTCTAACCTTCAGTTGGAGTAAAAACTCCATCTGAAGCTAAGAGCTCTATTTATTGTAGCCCATATATAAATCTATATCCTTAAATCCCTCTTCTGTTTTCATAACAGGATGAAAATTGCCATCTTTTATTGCTTGAATAAAATCTTTTTCATCCTTAATGTCTGTTAAAAATCTTGTAGCATAAGTTCCTATCTTATCTATAATATGTGCATCACTAGCTCCAACACAAGGTATTCCTAACTCTACTGCTAAAGTAAAACCCTGAAGATTATGATGTGGTAAAGTACTTCCATTAAAAGTTTCTATGGCATTTAAGTATTTAGTTCTTCTTATGTTTTCTCCTAAGCCCCTATTATTATTTCTAAAAGGGTGAGCACTTATAGCTATTCCACCTTTTTCTTGAACCATCTCTGTAAGTTCCCAAGCATGAATTTTTTTCTCTGGTAACTTATCCATTCCAAAAACTAAAACATCTCCCTCGTGGGTCAATATTTCTGCACCCACTATAACTGTAAAGTTCATTTTTTTAGCTACTTCTTTAGCCTCTTTCCTAATAAAATCATTATCATGATCTGTTATACAAATTCCATCTAATCCTATTTTTTTAGCTTGTTCAATAACTTCTTCTAATGTCATTTTGCTATCAGAAGAATACTTACTCTCATGAATATGTGTATCTATAATCATTTTATCAACTCCATTCCATGTCTCTTATAGCACCTGTTGTATATAAGTAAATTAATTTTATTATCCTGTAGGCATTTTCTAGACTACTATATGGATTACCTAAATATGAGTTATAAATATAATTTATAATAAATAATTTAAATGACATTATTTATTACAATTTGATTTTTATAAAAAATAACTTTACAAAACCACGTTAAACTACCATTAATTTATATTTTCTTTTTAATTAAGACATTTTTCTATCAATTATATTTATTTTTTACATACCCGCAACAAGAATTTTAGCACATAAATTATTACTTTCAATTCTTATTACAAATTACTATTGTTTACTCTATTTTTATTGATTTTTTAAATACATCTTTAAATAAATAAAAAATAAGAACTGAGTATATATAAATTACTCAGTTCCTAAACTATACTAATTAAAATACTACCTATTAAATAATATATTTTTTATACTTGTATTGCAAATTCACTATCATTTTATGCCTACTTTCCTAATAAAATAAAGTTAACTCAGGAATTTCAATAGTAGAGCTATTTGCACTTTTATATTGTTCGTGAAGTCTCTTGATCTTTTGGAAGTTCTTTTCTATAATATCAAAGGAACTTGATGGGTATCCTTTAATTTTCTTTGCTCCTTCGTAGGCCTTATTCATAGTAGAAAATCCATTTTCTACATCTGATGCTCCGATAATATAATAAACAGCTATATTATTTAAAGTTAAAAGATCTTCTTTATCCTCAGCATAAGCCTTGTCTAAAAATTCTTTAGCCTCCTTATATTTTCCCTTATAAGAATAAAAAACTGAAAGAGTTCTGTAATATTTGGTTTCTGTTGGATTTAATTTAATACACTGTTTTAAAATTTCTTCACCTTTGGAATTATTATTATCTAAATATATAGTGGCAATATTATACTTAATTTCACTATTGTCCTTATTCAATTTTTCTGCAATCTGGTAGTATTTTATAGAATTATCCATGTCGCCTTGAACAGACCAAAAATAATTTCCTGCATTCATCATTATATTGTGGTTAAAAGGCTCTCTATAAAAGGCTTCCGAGTAATGTGCAACAACTGAGTTGCTATTTTTATTTTCACCTAGTATTTCTGGCATTAAATATCCATAATTATCTGTATATAAAGGATTTTCTTCTATGGATTTTAAGCAGTACTCCTTGGCTTTATCCTTTTGCTCCTTTTTTAAATAATACCACGCTATGGAATGATTAGCTGCATAACTATCCTTGTACTTTTCTTTAAGTTTTTCTTCTACCTTTTTCGCATTATGAAAATCTCCTACATTACTATATATAGATAACTTTATCATATTACAGCTTAAACTTTCTTTATCTATATTCTCATCTCTTAAAAGTTTTAATGCCTCTTCACAGTTTTCAGGTTTTAAAGAATAAACCTTCGCAAGCCAAAGTTTGTACATAATACTTTCTTCTTTTTCTTTAGTCCCTTTTTTAAGAGTATTTATCTTATTTACAGTTTTAGTAAAATTAGAAGTTGCCATTTGAGAAATAGTATCATAAATTACTATATTATCCTTATCTTTTTTATAAGCTTCCTTTAAACTATCTATTCCCTTATCCACATCTCCAATAGCTATGCATAATTTACCATACTCAGCTAAATCCTCTGAATACTTTTTGCTTATAGGGTAATTATTTAAAAGTTCCCTAGCTTTATTGCTTTGCCCTTCCATATGGTATAAAGTTATCATATGATTTAATATTATTTTATTTTTAGGGTATAATTTTACCCCTTCTTCTCCTTCTTTTAAAGCCTCCTTATATTTTCCTTCTATGAAATAATTGGACATTACATAAGAAAGTGCCTCTTGATTTTTTGTATATTTCATGGCTTTCACTTTATCCATGTATTCTTTAGATTTCTTTTCATCGCCCTTTATGTAATATATCCTGCTTATTTTTGCATAATATAAGGGCTCCTTCTTTTTTTTATTAGCTAAATCATTATATTTTACTATGGATTCATCATATTTTCCCTGCAAAAATAAACTTTGTGCATTTTTCTTCTCTCTTTTAATTAATTTAACTTCCCTTATATTTATAGCTATTAAAATTAATAGTATTGCAGCTCCGAGAGCAAGCCATTGCTTTTTTCCAATTTTCATCATAAAACTCACCTCTTTATTATTTTATCAGAAAATTTCAACAAAGTCATAGATTTTTCAATAATAACCTTTTAATGTGAAATTTAAAATGCAAAATTTAAATTGAAGATTGAAATAAGTTTCAAATTTGGTAAGGTACATTCATATAAATAACAAGTCAAAGATGCTGGTATATTTTGTGTCAGACAAGGAAGCCGATTACGCCTTTAATAGAACTATCAGTGGAACCTGCTGACGCAAAATAGACTAGCATACACTGACTTGTTATTTATTTGAATGTACCTAAAAATTTATTTGAATGTGCTTAACTGCGAAAGTTCAATTATAATGAACATGTAAATAAAAATTTATAAATTACTATACAATAAAGGGCACTATTACATAGACTTTTATATGTTAATATTATAAAATTATATTTGTATAGTCACTAGTAAATTTCTACGCTGTAGTCATAGATGATTTTTTGAACTTTATGCTAATTTTATTTAATTTATCCGATGACTACCTGCCGTAACACTCCCACTTCTAACAAAGTGGGAGATAACGGCAGCTACGTCCCTGGATAACGATCTCTAACCTTCAGTTGGAGTAAAAACTCCATCTGAAGCTAAGAGCTCTGTTTATATAGAATACTAATTCTTTTTAATTCTATAATACTAGTGTAATCATTTATTAATAAAGGGGGATAAAAATGGGAGTTAGACAAACTAGGAGAAAGCATAAATTAAAAATAAAAAATATTAAAAGATTTTTTCTTTCTTCAGCCTTATCCTTATTGATACTTATATTGATTTTTGCAGTTATATATAGCAAATTAGGAGATAAAAAAGTTTCTAAAAATACTAATGGAAATAAGGGTATTTCCACAGAAAATAAAGACAAAACTAATAAAAAAGGAACCTCCTCAAAGGATAAAAAAGCATCAAAGGAAGAAAATAAAGAGGATACTTATTCAGAAGTTTTAATAAATTCTGTGGGAGATTGCACTATAGGTACAGATACTAAATTTGCATATAGCACTAGTCTTCCTTGCATGCTAGAAAAAAATAATAATGACTTTTCCTACTTTTTCAAAAATGTATCTAGCATATTCAAAAACGATGATCTTACTATCGCTAATTTAGAAACTACTTTTACTAATGCCACTGTTAAGAAACAAAAGAATTTTAACTTTAAAGCCGATCCTTCTTATGCCAAAGCGCTAAAATTAGGTTCTATTGAATCTGTAAATATTTCAAATAATCATATATATGATTATTTAGATAAGGGTTTTCAAGATACAAAACAAGCCCTAAAAACTCAACAAATACTTTACTTTGGAGAAGGCGAAAAAGTTATTAAAAATATTAAAGGTGAAAATTTTGGTCTTCTTGGTTATCAAGCCTGGTCAGGTAGCAAAGAATTTTTAAATAAATTAAAAAAGGACATAAATGAATTAAAAAGTAAAAACTGCACAGTTATTATAAATTTTCATTGGGGAGCAGAAAGACAATATGAGCCAAATGCTACTCAAAAAAATATAGCTCATTTTGCCATAGACAACGGTGCTGACCTTATAATAGGCCATCATTCTCATGTGATTCAAGCTATAGAAAAGTATAAGAATAAAATAATATGCTATAGCATGGGAATTTTCTGCTTTGGTGGAAATTCCAACCCTAGTGATAAAGATACATTTATATTAGGAACCAAATTTAAATTTAAAGACCATAAGCTTCAGGGTTACGAAACTAAAATTATTCCTTGCAGCATATCTTCAAAAAGCAATATCAATGACTACTGTCCAACACCAGCTAAAGGTTCTGAAAAGGAAAGAATTTTAAATAAAATTAAAAATCTCTCCCCCACTTATAAAAATAATATAAAAGATGAATTTCTTTCTGTGGCAAGCAGCAAACAGTAATAAATTTAAAGTAAATTCAATGCTTTACTTCTGATCTTTTTATATAATTATGAAACAATAATAAATTAAAACTAAAGAAAATATATCCACGGAATTATAAATTCCTATAAACAAAGGGGTGTTTAAAATTAAGACAAAAGAATTTTTCAGCATAATAATTTCAAAAATAGTTCTAAAACTTTCCAAAACTTTTTTAAAAGGGGGAAGTAATTTCCCAGGAAAAGTGGCATTAAAAATATGTCCTGATATTTTAAAAACCATTGGTGCTGGCTATAATGTAATAATAGTCACTGGTACCAATGGAAAAACTACCACTACTAGTATGATACACAATGTATTAGAGGCTTCTGGGAAAAATGTAATTACAAATAATACGGGAGCAAATATGTTACCTGGAGTAGTGGCGTGTTTTGTAGAAAATTTTTCTTTCAAAAGAAAAAATGAAGATGTATTCGCTGTAATGGAAGTGGATGAAGCCAATGTAAAATTCATAACTAAATATTTAAAACCTGAAATAATAACTATAACAAACCTATTTAGAGATCAACTAGATAGATATGGTGAAGTGTATACTACTTTAAATAAAATACTTGAAGGAGTTAATCTTTCACCTAAATCAAAGCTTGTTTTAAATGGTGATGAATCTTTACTTGGAGATTTAGAATTAGAAAATCCAGTAATATACTATGGATTTAAAACAGCACTAGATAAAAACAAAAAAATAGATGTAAACGCAGATGCTAAGTTCTGTAAAAAATGCAAAGCTCCATACAAATATAACTTCATAACTTACAATCATTTAGGAGATTACTATTGTGACAACTGCGGATTTAAAAGACCTGAACTTAAATACTATGTAGATGAGTTTTCAGAAATAACACCTTCCTATTCTCTAGTAAATATAAACGGAAAGGAAGTTTCTATAAATCAGCCTGGTACCTATAATATATATAATGGTCTTTGCGCCTACTCTATATGTAGAGAATTGGAAATAGAAGAAGATAACATAATAAATTCTTTGAAAAATCAACAAAGCTCCTTTGGAAGACAAGAAGAAATAAATATAGAGGGCAAGGAAATTAAAATTATTCTAGTTAAAAATCCTGCTGGTTATGATGAAGCCCTTAACACCATAATTTTAAATAAGACTTCCTTAGATATGTGTTTCCTCTTAAATGATAATTATGCAGATGGAAGGGATGTATCTTGGATTTGGGATGTAAACTTTGAAAAACTTAAAGACTTGTCCATAGGAAAAATTTTCATATCCGGCTCAAGACTTTACGATATGGCCATACGATTAAAAATAGCTGGTTTAGACCAAAATAAATTTGCACTATGTGAAATTGGAGAAGAACTACTTGAAAACATAAAAAATTCTCCAAATAGCAAAGTATACATTTTAGCTACTTACACAGCCATGATTGATTTTAGAAAATTCCTTCACAGTAAAGGATATATAAATAAACTGTGGTAATTTTCATATTTAATATCTTAACTTTAATATTTATATTGTAAACACAGTTAAAATGTCCAGTACTATACCCAAGTATTAGTACTGGGATACTTGAGACTAAAAACTATTACCTTATTTATTAGAAAGATGGTGGATTTATTGGAACTAAACATTTGTCATTTATACCCAGACCTTTTAAATGTATACGGAGATATGGGAAACATATTAATATTAAAACACAGAGCTGAACAAAGAGGCATTAGAGTTAACGTACTAAATGTTTCTATGGGAGATACTTTTCAAAAAAATGATTATGATATAGTATTCTTCGGCGGTGGTCAAGATTACGAGCAATCAATCGTTTCTGAGGATCTTATTAAAAATAAAAAAGATGCTCTAAAAGACTATATTGAAGACGGCAAAGTATTTCTTTCCATATGTGGTGGATACCAGCTTTTAGGTAAATACTACACCACTCCTACAGGAGAAAAATTAAACGGTCTTGATATTTTAGATATATACACAGAGGCAGGAAATACAAGATTTATAGGAAACACTGTAATATATAACCCTATATTTAAAGAAACTTACGTAGGTTTTGAAAATCACTCAGGAAGAACTTACATAGGCAAAGCTCTAAAACCATTAGGTGAAGTTAAGATAGGTTACGGAAACAATGGTGAAGATGGATATGAAGGTTGTATTTACAAAAATACCTTTTGTACTTATTTCCACGGCTCCTTGCTTTCAAAAAATCCTGAACTAGCCGACAGACTTTTATACACTGCCTTAGAAAACAAATACAAAACCTTTAATTTTCCAGAGTTAGATAACTCTCTAGAAATAAAAGCAAAAGAATTTATAGTAAAAAGAGAAAATAAGAACCAAAGCAGAGGCTAGTGGGCTAGAAAAGCGAAGCTTTTCTAGCCCCTTTTTTAATTAAAAAATTTTTCGCTGTGCGAAAAATTCACCTTAACTGGACCCCTAGCACTCTGGCACCCTAGCACACTAATCTCTGCCCCCTAGCACACTAATATCTAGCAAACTAATTATTTCTCCGTCATCTTCTCTTCTGCTTTTTTCACCATTCTCCTAACCATTTCACCACCTACATTTAAAGTTGGATCTCCAGAGTCCATATCTGGAGAATTCTTATGAATTAATCCCAATTCCTTTGCCACTTCTATTTTAAAGCTTTCTAATTCTGCAGCAGCATTAGGAACCAAAGGTCTTTTCCTTGACATATAAATCTCATCTCCCTGCAATTTTACTAATACTATTTTCTCCAAGATTAATATTTATATTCAAGGAAAAACAACTGAACAATGATCAATTGTCAATGATCATTGTTCAGTGTTCATTTCTTATTCATCATTTCTTATTTCTCATTGGTAATTGTTCATTTCTTATTGTTCATTTGCCAATTCTCAACTCTCCCTCTAATTCATCGACCCTAACATTATCACCTTCTTTAATGTCTCCCTTAATAATGCCCTTAGCTATTTCAGTTTCTAAAGTTCCTTCTATATATCTCTTTAATGGCCTTGCACCATATACTCCATCAAAGCCTTCTTTAGCCATAAGCCTCATAGCTTCTTTGGTAACTTCCAAGTTTATATTCTTTTCTTGAAGTCTTCTTCTTATATCCCTTAAGAATATTTCCACTATGTGTTGAATTTCATCATCTGTAAGTGGCTTGAACATTATTATGTCGTCTAATCTATTTAGAAATTCTGGTTTAAATCTATTTTTCATGGTTTCCATTACTTTTTTTCTTATGTTTTCATCTATACCATCGGTTTTATTATTTTCTAAGAGGTAGCTGCTTCCTATATTAGAAGTCATTATTATTATAGTGTTTTTGAAGTCTACTACCTTTCCCTTATTATCTGTAAGTCTTCCGTCGTCTAATATTTGAAGGAATATATTAAATACATCATCATGAGCTTTTTCAATTTCATCAAATAAAACCACACTATATGGTTTACGCCTAACTGCTTCAGTGAGTTGACCTCCTTCTTCATAACCTACATATCCTGGAGGCGCTCCTATTAGTCTTGAAACTGAATATTTCTCCATATATTCAGACATATCAATTCTTATTATATTTTCTTCACTGTCAAATAAAGTTCTAGCTAAAGTTTTGGCTAACTCGGTTTTACCCACACCAGTAGGTCCTAAGAATATAAAAGAACCTATAGGCTTTTTTTCGTCCTTAAGTCCTGCTCTAGCCCTTATAACTGCATTTGATACAGCCTTTACTGCTTCTTTTTGTCCTATGACTCTCCTAGAAAGCTCCTCCTCTAATTTTACAAGCTTTTGCCTTTCCTCCTCTACTAATTTAGATACTGGTATTCCTGTCCATCTAGATAGAATTTCTGAAATCTCTTCTTCTGTAACCTCTTCTTTTAAAAGAGCTGTATCTGAGTGTTCCCTTATTTCTTTTTCAAAATTCTTTATTTCATCTTCAATTTTAGGAATGGAGCCATATTTAATTTCAGCCACTTTATTAAAGTCTGCTTCTCTTTCTGCTTTCTCCATGTCTCCTCTAGCTTTATCTAAACTTTCTTTTAAATTTCTAATTTTAACTATTTGATCTTTTTCCTTTTGGTATTTAGAGGACATTTCATTGTCCTTTTCTTTCAACTCGCTTAATTCCCTTTCTAAAACTTCTAATCTCTTTTTAGAAGCCTCATCCTTTTCTCTCAAAAGAGCTTCCTTCTCAGTTTGAAGTTGAAATAATTTTCTCTTAACTTGATCCAGCTCAGTAGGCAAACTATCAATCTCTGTCCTTATCATAGCTCCTGCCTCATCTATAAGGTCTATTGCTTTATCTGGAAGATATCTATCACTTATATATCTATGAGAAAGCTTAACTGCACTTACAATGGCAGAATCATGAATTCTAACTCCATGGTGTATTTCAAATCTTTCCCTTAATCCTCTCAATATAGATATGGCATCCTCTACAGTAGGCTCATCCACAACCACCGGCTGAAATCTTCTCTCCAAGGCCTTATCCTTTTCTATATACTTTCTATATTCATCAAAGGTAGTAGCTCCTATGCAGTGAAGTTCTCCCCTAGCAAGCATTGGCTTTATAATATTTCCCGCATCCATAGAGCCTTCAGTTTTTCCTGCTCCTACTATGGTGTGTATCTCATCTATGAAAAGAATTATCCTTCCATCGCTGTTCTCTACTTCTTTTAATACAGCCTTTAATCTTTCCTCAAATTCTCCTCTAAACTTAGCTCCTGCAATTAAAGCTCCCATATCTAAAGAAAATATAGTCTTATCTTTTAATCCGTCGGGTACGTCTCCTCTTACAATTCTCTCAGCTAACCCTTCTACTATAGCTGTTTTACCTACACCAGGTTCGCCTATTAAAACTGGATTATTCTTAGTTCTCCTTGAAAGTATCCTAACAACTCTTCTTATTTCTTCATCTCTTCCTATAACTGGATCTAACTTATGCTTTTTAGCATCTTCCACTAGATTTCTTCCATACTTAACCAAAGCTTCATAAGTACCTTCTGGATCTTGTGTATCAACTCTTTGACTTCCCCTCACCTGAGCTAAAACCTCCATAAAGTTCTTTTTATTTATATGATATTTAGAAAATATTTTTCCTAAATCTCCTCCACTGCAAACCTCCATCATAGAAAGCATTACGTGTTCCACACTAACATAAGAATCCTTAAAATCCTTAGCTATATCTTCCGCCTTTAAAAATATTTGCTCAAATCTTCTAGAAGCATATACCCCCGCTGACTCTGCTCCTTCACCAGTTATTTTAGGCATATTATCTAAAGTTCTATGAGTGTCCTCTCTTAAACTTCTAATGTCTATTCCCATCTTTGAAAATATATTAGGTATAAGCCCATCATCCTGTGACAAAAGCGCCATAAAAAGATGAATGCCATCTAATTGTTGATGATTATATTTCACGGCTACTAGTTGTGCCTCATTTATACTTTGTTGAACTTTTAATGTCAATTTATCTATATCCATATTATTCACCTCTCTTATATTATTACCAATTTTATATTTAAATAATATTATAAAAGTCAAAGAAAGTCAAAGTATATTTCACCCAACAGATACTTAAAAATCACCAAAAAAATAAATAAAGATGCTAAATGCACCTTTACCTATATTTTTTTCTCCATTTTAAGCGCTAAATCAAAATATTTCAACGCATCTCCTATACTTCCTAAATTATAATACATATGTCCCATTTCTAAATATCTCTCATATAATTCTTTATTACTCCCAAACTTAACCAAAGCATCTAAACATAAATTCATACAAATTTCAGCTTGATCTTCTTCCTTTAACTTGCTTAAAATTTTTGCCTTATAGTAATATGCCTTTTCTATAAACTCTAATTTGTCTACTTCTATAGCATAGTCTAAAACCTCATTACATACTTCTTTACCAAAATCCAACACATCATTGTTACAAAGTTCCTCTACTACCCCAAGCATAAAATACACCAAATTGAACTTATCGTGCTTTGGAAAATACTTTATAGATTTTTTTACATATTCAACTGCTTTTTCTTTTTCTTTCAAACGAAACAAAGTAACTGCATAATTGTACATAGCAATAGCCTTTTTCTCATTATTATCGCCATATAGCTCATTTGCTTTCTGCTTATATTTTTTAAAGCACTCCTTATTTTCTCTTAAGCACATCATTGCTAACAAATGATAAATTTCAGCCTTTTTATTTTCGTCTTTCTCTAATTCAACTATTTCAGCAAGTTCATTGGAAACTTCATAAGCTTTTTCATATTCCTTAAGCATAATATTACAAACTATTTCATTATATGTTGTTATTACTAGGTATTCTTGCTTTAAATTTTCATCTAAAACTAAAAACTTTCTTACATCTTCATAGAAATTTATGGCTTGTCTATATTCCTTATTTGCAAAGCAATATCTAGACATATCCAAATAATATATTATTCTATTTCTGTCATTATAAACCTTTTGATATAAATCATAAAATTCACTAGTAATAAGCTGTATGTTTTCCAAAGTATTCTTATCTATATAATAATTAAATAGTGTATGCATAAAACTAAAAGCGTTATCATAAAACTTGTGATTTATAGCTACTTTTAAATTATATCTAAGCTTTTCTTCATACTCATTTAAATTAGTATTACCTTTTAACATCTGAAAATTTTCTTCTAATTGCTCTTTCACACCTTGCTTTAAATATTCCAAATCTAATTCTAACTTTTTCGCTATATATTTTAATATATCTTCCTCAGCATCTACCTTATCATTTTCCACACAACTTAATTTAGAAACAGAAATTTTATCCCCACATACATCCTTCAAAGTCAAACCCTTGTATATTCTTGCTCTCTTTATTTTTTCTCCCCTGCTCAATATTTCCATATAATCACCTATCCGTAATTTAAAAATCTTTTATTATTCCTAGCTCCTTGAATAATTCAACCCCCTCACTTAAATATACAGAAGCTTTATTTTCGTTACCTGTTTCTACATAAAACTTACCTAACACTATGTTTATTTCCCCAACTTTCTTCTTAAGACCATTTTCTTTAGCTATATTAAGTGCTTGAAAAAGTGATCTCTCTGCCTCTATTAAATCATCTTCCATCCTATCTATCTTATGTTTTAACATATAGTAATTCATTAAATCAATATTATTTTCTAATTGCTCTCCTTCATCTTTTTCAATATACGAATAAATATCTTTTAAAACTTCTTTTCCACTAGAAACATCCTTTAATTTTATGTAATTTTCACATATATTTATTAATGTTTCTATTAAACTTCTATCCCCATTTAATTTTCTTATTTCCTTTGCTTTATTTAAGTGAATAAACGACTCTTCTATGTTTTGAAAATCAGCAAAGAGTATACCCATGTCATTTTCAATCTTTCCTAAATAGTTCACATTATTTATTTCCTTAAATAATTCCAAGCTCTTTTTAGAATATTTTATAGCTTCTTCTAACTCCCCTTGTTTACTGTATTCTTCAGCTAAAAGCATCATGGATTTAGCATATCTTTCTTTGTCGTTTATTTGAACAAATTTTTCCTTTGCAAGATAAGTATAATTTATAGACTTACTTATATTTTCCAGTTTTAAAAAAGTCAATGCGGTATAATAATATATTTCCCCGATAAGAAAATCATTTCCAATTCTATTATCCATAAAAACCTTTTCAGCTTGTTGGAAATAGCTTCCCGCAGAGTGATATGCCTTTAAATCCAAGGTTATCTTTCCCAATTTTATAAATGTTCTTATTACTTCTTCATAACAATTATTTTTAATAAAAATTACATTAGCAGATAAAAAAAGTTGTTGTGCTAAAACTTCTTCCCCTTTTAACATATGTATAGTTGCTCTCAAAAATAAAATATTTGCTTTTCTGTATTCCAGCCTATACTTTTCAGCATAATAAAGAGCACTTTCTATATTACGTTCTGCTTGTACTAAATCATTGCTTATGATATAAGTCTCAGCAATATTTTCGTAAAATAAGCATATTTTTTCTGCTTGTGTTTCTTCACTTTCCATTATATACTCCACAGAAATATTAAGCCTATTTGCTAAGTATCCAAGTAAATCCATGCTTGGATTAGATTTACCTGACTCTACCAAACTTATTTGTCCTGGGGTAATTCTTTCCCCTGCCAAATCCTTAAGGGTCATACCCAATTCTTTACGTCTTCTTTTAATTTTTTCTCCCAAAGATAATATCTCCATACCTTATCTTCCTTCACTTATGTAGAATATTTTATTTATTTGCAAAAGTTCCTTAAATTATCTTTTATTATACCATATTTTTTATCTTTTCTGCAAAATATGTTTTAATAATTTTAATGTTTATTTAAATATAAAAAAAATTAAGGTACGCGAAAAGAAATAACAAGTCAAAGCTGCTAGTAAATAATTATGTAGATACATTCTAAATACAAATAAAGACCACTATCAAAAATAAATTGATAGTAGCCTTCCACTTCAATTAATGCATACGTCCATTTATATTGTAATACAAGTCTTCTGCAGTATTTCTCATTCTTTTACCAGCTTTTCTAATTCTTTTTCTGGTGCTCCTATCCATGTTTGAAGCCACAATAAGTCCTGTTGCAATACCGATCATAGCTCCAACGGTCATTTTATTCATCATTCTTCCCTTCAAATTACACACCACCTTTCATTCCTCATTCATAGCATGAATAAAGTTCTTCGCTCAAAGAGTTTTACTCCCTCAAAACTTAGAACTTATTATCCAGGGCATAACTACTGTTAATTACCACATCTATAGAAGATGAGAGTGTTGCAGTTTGCAGCCATCGGATAAAAATAATTATTACTATTATGATGTGCAATTTATAAAAAATAATCCATGTTAAATTTTTTTAAATGTAGAAAAATGAATTTTTGCTACTTCATTAAGCCTACCTTTACCAAACTTATGAGCAAAATCCTTGCCCACTTCTATGGTCATATTTGAAGCTCCTTTTATAAATTCTATTCCATATTCCTTACTCATTTGCTTCATATTTTTCACAAAGGCATCCCTTGCTAATATACTTGCTGCTGCCACCACAACATTTTCTTCTGCCCTAGGTCTCTGCTGTAAATTCACATTTCTTCCCTTTTCCATTAGAGCATTTTTTATAAGATTTGGATTTCCAAATTGATCTGATAAAACATTTTCACATTCTACCTTTTCAAGAACATTCTCAATCACTCTAGCATGCCCCCAGGCCAAAAGTTTATTTAAATTTCCTATTTTTTCGTAAATGATATTATACTTCTTATTACCTACCACCACAATAGAATAGGTGCATAATTTTTTTATATCTTCTGCTATAGAAGATATCTTTTTATCTGTAAGTTTTTTGCTATCATCTACTCCCAAAGTTCTAAGTATTCTTTGGGTATTTTCATCTGCATATACCCCTGCTATTACTAAAGGGCCAAAGAAATCTCCTTTTCCTGACTCATCAGTACCTATAAGAGGCTTTAATCCTTCTGTAGTTTCATTAGTTAACATTCCTTCATTTTTCTTTATACATTCATTTTTCTCTATTCCTTTATTGTTTATTACATATTCACTATTATTTATACTTTCCCCGTCATATCCCATTAAAGTTTCTCTTATAAGTTGTTCATTTTCCTGAGACTTTACTCCTGAAAAATCACAAGTTATGCCCTTTTTTTTACTATGATAAACTCTTATATTTTCTCTCATTCCATTAATATTAACTCCAAATTGAAGACCGTAATTTATCTCTTTATACTGTTCCACTGGCCATCTCCTAGAAGTGAACTTGTCCTTCATATATTCATAGCACTGGAACTTGTCCCTTATACTACTTAACCATTCCATCTTTACACCTATCCTTTTTATTCACCTTTATATCTTTATTATATTCATCCTGATTTTTTTCTTTCTGAGAGGCTTTTAAAGCAAATAAAAGTTTTGATACTCTTTCTGCTCCCATTATATTTGACATATAGTATACTCCATCTTTTACTATAGCTATAATATCATCTTCTCCTTGCCAATTCTCAAGTATTATTTCCTGAGGAATGTCATTGAAAATCTTATTAAGCCCAAAGAAAGCCACTGCTACATCATCTATTTTACCTATAAAAGGAATAAAATCCGGAAATATATCTATTGGGAAACCTAAATAGGTTATTATAAGTCCTAATTGTACTTTTACCTTTTTACTAACTCTCTCATCTTTAAATAATCTTACAAAAAGAGCCGCTATATCTGGCAAAAGCATAGCATATTTAGCTATATTTTTATACTTATCTGGCACCTTTTTTATAACATTACTTCTAAATTCAGTATATCCATCTTCCTTTTTTTCTATAACTATTAACTCATCATCATCCTGTGTTTCCTTAGAATCTAAATCCTTATCCTCTTTTAATAATTCTTTTAAATTAATATTTAAACTTTCTAATTCTACTTTAATATTTTTTTCTACACTTATGGATAAAATATTAAAATTAGCACCTGGTATGTGTTCCTCTAATTTATCCATTGCCACCACCACAAAATCCTTGTCCACAAAAATTCCATACTCTTTTAAAGAGGACATAGCTTTTTTTATGCCAAAATTTTTAAGAAAATTAAATACCTTAAATTTACCTAGTCTAACCTCTTTTATTTGAAGTTTAATCATATTATTTACAACAGAGCATACCTGTAAAACTACCACAAAAGACATCTTAATTTTTCCATTGTAACTTGCCTTTATGATAATATCCTCATTAAGCAACACTGCATCTATATTTAAACCCTTATTAGGCAAAAATTCTCCCACCAAATCCTTTAATATACTCAACAAATCCTCACTGCTTAATACAATATTTACTGAAGAAATTCTCATATCTACTTCCCCCTAATCTCTTAATTATAATACCTGGCGTCCAGTACCTAATCCCTAAAATAACTAATACTTAGAGATTATTACTTGCCACTTATAAGTATGTTTATTATACAAATATCAAAATTTAAATATTGTTCATTTTCAGCAGAAACTGAAAATACTCCTTCTTTGTTATTTGTTATTCATACTTTATTATTTGGTTTTCATACTTTGTTATTTGGTTTTTAAACTTCCTACATTAATAATACTACACTTATCTTCTCAATTCCACGAATTTTTCATATTTTACCTTCTCAACAGTAGGTAATCACGGCATAAACAAAGTTATTGATGCTATGATTATACTTATGCGTTAATTGCAAACTCTTTTCCATCATTTACTTTATAAAATTTTATCTATAATATTGGACTTTAGCTTATTAATTTTGTATAATAATGTTGTTCGACATATTTCGACATTGTGAAATTAGAAAGGATGAGTTTATGGATAAAAATAAGAAGAAACTAATATTTTTACCACTTATACTAGGAATTTTATCATTAACATGTTTGATATATTTTAAACTTCCCTTTAATAACGCCTCTGAAAAAACCTATCTAGAATTTATGAAAGATGTTTCGCAAAATAAAGTAGAGAGTGTTTATGACACTACATCACCAATTATAAGTGTAAAACTAAGGGATGGTAAAATATATAAAACAGATAACCCTAGAAAGGAAGATTTTAAAGAAAAACTTCTAAAATCAGGCATAAAGGTAAAAGAAGAATCTTTAATAGACTTAAAATTTTTAATACCTTCACTAGGAATTTTATTTTCTGCTGGAGTTATTGGACTGACTCTTTTAAACTCTAATAGAACTGGTAAAAAAGGACTATTTTCTGTTTCTTCCATAGATACAGAAGCTATAAAAGAAATATCTTGTGATTTTAATAGTGTAGCTGGAAATGAAGAAGCTAAAGAAAGTTTAAAGGACATTGTAGACTTTTTAAAGTCCCCAGAGAAATATAAAAAATACGGTGCAAGAATACCAAAAGGAATAATACTTTACGGGGATCCTGGTACTGGTAAAACTCTTTTGGCAAAAGCTATAGCCGGTGAAGCAGAGGTTCCATTCTTCCCTGTGTCTGGTTCAGATTTTGTACAAGTATATGTAGGAGTAGGGGCTGGAAGAATAAGAAGTTTATTTAAAAAAGCCAAAGCCCACAGAAAAGCTGTAATATTTATAGACGAAATAGATGCCATTGGTAAAAAAAGAAGTGATTCTAATTCCGGTGGTGCCGAAGAAAGAGATCAAACTTTAAATGCCCTGCTTACTCAAATGTCAGGTTTCCAAGAAGAAGAGGGTATTGTTGTAATAGCTGCTACAAACAGATTAGACATACTTGATGAAGCTTTATTAAGACCTGGTAGATTTGATAGACATATAGAAGTATCTCTTCCCGATGTTTCTGCTAGAGAAAAGATATTAAATCTTCACCTTAAAAATAAACCTTGCAAAAATATAAAGATAAGGGAATGGGCTAAAAAAACAGCGTACTTCTCTGGAGCAAAACTAGAAAGTTTAGTAAATGAAGCTGCCATACTTGCTTGCAAAGATAATAGTACAAATATTGAAGACATTCATATGGACAAGGCATACTCCATTGTTTTAGCTGGATATGAAAAAATAAATAGAGATTTTATAAAAGAAAAAGATAGAACCATCACTGCTTATCATGAAATAGGACATGCCCTTACTTCAATGCACGTTCTTCCAGAAGAAAAAGTTTCAAAAGTCACTATAATACCAAGTACCAAAGGCGCGGGCGGTTATACTTTAAGTATTCCAGAGGATAACATGTATCAAAGTAAAGATTATTTATATAAAAGAATCATGGTAGCTCTAGGTGGACGAGCTGCTGAAGAAATAACCTTTGGAAAGGATCACATAACCACTGGTGCATACAATGACCTGCAAAAGTGTACAGAAATAGCCTTCAATATGGTTACCCGATACGGAATGGGAGAAAATTTAGGCTTGCTTTCCATTAGTAATCTTTCATCTAATGGGGAAAATACCAGTGAAATTCTTAAGGAATGTAGAGATTTAGTGGACTTTCTTTACACAAAAACAAAGGAGTTACTTGTGCAAAACAAACAACAGCTTTGCGATATTTCAGAACTTCTAATGGAAAAAGAAACCCTTTATTATGAAGACCTTAGTGGGCTAGTGGGCTAGAAAAGCTTCGCTTTTCTATCCCCTTTTTTAATTAAAAAATTTTTCGCACAGCGAAAAATTCACCTTAACTAGACCCCTAGCACTCTGGCACACTAGTACACTAATCTCTGGATCCCTAGCACTCTGGCACTCTAGCACACTAATCCCTAGACCCCTAGCACACTAAATACGACGTACTGAAAATACAACTTAAAGTGTATCTTCTCTTTTAAATAATAACATACTCACTAGTACTCCTCCTATAAGACCACCTAGGTGCCCAAAATTATCTATGTTAGAAATGGATAATCCTATTATTACGTTCACTAAAATTACAGATATAATATTTCTCTTAAATTCCTCACCTATAACTTTTCTCATCTTTATTGACAAAACTAAAGCAGCGCCTAAAAGCCCAAAAATAGCTCCAGAAGCTCCTATAGAGACTCCATTTGAAAATTTATAACTAAAAAAGGACGATGTAATTCCAGATACAAAATATATTAAAGCAAACTTTAACTTTCCATAGGTACTTTCTATTAAAGGTCCTATGGCATAAAGTGCATACATATTTAACGCTATATGCATAAGTCCACCATGTAAAAATGTACATGTTATTAGTCTATAATACTGTCCCGCATCTATCAATAAATTAAGTTTTGCCCCTAGATAAACTAGCACTCTTATATCTATGTCAAATATATTTTCTGAAAGAAATGCGCTTATTAAATACATAATTATATTTACAGCTATTAAAAAATATGTAATAAACCATTGTTTATTTTTTCTCATATTTCCTCCTAATAATTTATTTTAGCTTAAGCCTCTTATAGTGACATTAGTAATTTCTAATAAATTTAATTCTTTATATGAAGATTGGTTGTAGTCATCAAATATTCTTATAATAGGTCTATCTGGATAACCTGAATTTTGTCCAGAAACATATCCTGATAAACCATTAGATAAATCTACCTTTACTCCTAAAGGATAAACAGAAAAGGTATTTCTAAACTTTACAATCATGTTTTCATCAAAAGCATTACCACTGCCTGCTAATACTAATTCGTAAGCTTCACTAGGGGAAAATCTTTTTCTATAACATCTATCGCTACTAACTGCATCATACACATCGCAAATAGCAACAATTCTTCCATATTTAGAAATATTATTTCCACTTAATCCATAGGGATATCCCCTTCCATCTACTCTTTCATGATGTTGTAATACCGTATTCAACACAATATCTGACATGTAAAACTTTTTTTCTAATATATCTTTTCCATATATGGGATGTTTTCTTATTTCATTGAACTCTTCTTGTGTAAGCCTTCCCGTTTTATTTATAATTTTATTAGAAATTTTAGTCTTACCCACATCATGAAGCACCGCTCCAGTAGCCAGCTCCTTTATTTTGTCTTTTTCAATATTTAAGGAGGCCGCTAAAAAAGTTGCCATTATACTAGTGTCTAAGCAATGTATATATGTATAGTTATCATAAGTTTTTATATCATTAAGACTTTTATCCACATCCTTATTCTCTAGTATATACTCCACTAGGCTCTGAACCTTTTCTACACTCTCTCTTACTTCCTTTTCTCCATTTAAACTTACATTTTTAACAACTCTAGACAAGCTTTTAATGGCGTATTGCTTTAATTCTGTAAGTTCTTCATCTTCTACTTTTATATCCTCAAGTCTTTCATCTTTAATATATATGTAGTACACACCTAAATTCTTTAGTTTTTCTAAATATCTATCCGTAATAGTTATGCCCGCCTTTAATAATATCTGTCCATCATCCCCTAGTATACTTTTCCCTAATATCTCCATTTCCTTTACATTATCTATACACTCTAACCTCATGTTGCACCCCTCGTTAGTAAAAATTTTACTTGCGCAGTCATACTAGTGTTAGTTCACTATGAAAATTTGTGATTTTCTACATAAAACACACCATATCATATGACTTAATCAAATTATTTTTAGATTCATCAGTAATTTTCTTAAAAAGAATATCTTATTCTGGTGAAACTTAAAAGAGCTTATCCAGTATGGTGCCAGCTGTAACACTCCATTGGGCAAAAACAAAGGTTACAGCTGGCACCACATAAGATAAATAAATTTATTTCTTTATTTATTATCGTATACAAAGATAATGTTTTAAGTGCTTTATTTGTCTAGCATATCCAAAAGTTCATCAAATCTCCTAATAGTATCCTCTAAAGGTTTTGCAGTAGCCATATCTACTCCAGCTCTCTTTAAAATATTTATAGGATAATCAGACCCTCCACTTTTTAAGAAACCTTTGTATTTTTCCACTGCTTCTTCTCCTTCATTTAAAATAGCAGTGCTAAAGGAGTTAGCTGCGGCATAACCAGTAGCATATTGATATACATAAAAATCCGAATAAAAATGAGGTATTCTAGCCCATTCCATCTCTATCCCCTCATCTATTATCATATCTTTTCCAAAATATTTTGCATTTAAATCCTTCCATATCTTGCATAATTCTTCACTAGTAAGAGGCTTGCCAGTTTCTAAAATTTCATGAGTTATTTTTTCAAATTCTGCAAACATTATTTGTCTAAACACTGTAGTTCTAATTCCTTCTAACTGTTGGTTTATAAGATAAAGTCTTCTCTTTTCATCTTTCTCCTTATCTATAAGATCCTTTATTAATAGACATTCATTGGTTATAGAAGCTACTTCTGCACAAAATAGTACATAATCTGAGTATATAAAAGGTTGATTTTTTCTTGAATAATAAGAATGAATTGAGTGTCCCATTTCATGAGCTAATGTGGATACATCATCTAAACCATAGTTATAGTTTAAAAGCACATAAGGCATAGTATCATAGCATCCCCAAGAATAAGCTCCACTTCTCTTACCCTTGTTTTGGAATACATCTATCCAACCATTGTCCACTCCACTTTGGAATATGTCTAAATATTCTTTCCCTAAAGGTTTTAAACCCTCCTTAACTATTTCCACACCCTCCTCAAATTCTATATTAGCCTTTGGAGTATCTATTACTGGCACGTACAAATCATACATATGCATTTCTTCTACTCCTAAAAGTTTCTTTTTAATTCTAACATATCTATGAAGAGAATCTAAATGCTTATTTATGGTTTCTACTGCATTATTATAAACCTCTAAAGGTATGTTATTAGGCTTTAAAGAACTCTCTAAAGAACTTTCAAAATTTCTAGTTTTAGAAGTGACTATAAAGTTCTTAATAGAAGATGTTAAAGCTGTAGCAAAAGTATTTCTGAATTTATAATAATTTTCATATAACTTTTCAAAAGCTTCTTTTCTAACCTGTCTATTTTTACTTCTTAAGAAATTAACATAGTTTCCTTCACTGAGCTCCACATCGTTTCCTTCTTCATCTTTTATATAAGGGAAACTCATGTCTGCATTAGCTAACATTCCTCTTATATTTCCTGGTGCATTTAGACAATCTGAAAGAGAAGCCAAAATCTCCTCAGTCTTCTTATCCAAAGTATGTGGTTTCATTTTCAATATGTCTTCCAAATAGAATTTATACATGTTGAGTTCTGTCACTTCTTTCATGGATTTTGAAATACATTCTTCTTCTAAGGACAATATTTCAGGCTGAAAAAAAGCTCCAAAGCTCATAACCTCTGCAAGATACGCATCTATTCTATTTTTAATTCCCTGAAAAGTATTATTTGCTGTGTCTTCATCGCTTCTCAAATGAGCATAAACATATAACTTTTCTAGAAGTCTTGACACTTCTTCTTGAAGTTTTAAGAAATTTAGAAGTTCCTTTCCCTCTGATAACTTACCACTATAATTTGAAAGCTTTGGTGCCTTTTCCTTCAGCACATTAAAATCCTTTTCCCAAGCTTCTAAGTCCCCATAAACCTTTTTAATATTCCACTTGTATTTTTCTGAAATTTCTTCTCTGTTTTTTAACTTTTTAACATTTGCCATTACCTGCTGCCATAGCCCAAAACTATCAGCAGCTTCACCCCCTTCTCTTTAAAAAATACCTAAAAAACAATTATAAAAAAGCACAATTTAGTAATATTATAACACAATTCCTAAGTTTTACTCCTATAAATCATTAAAAAATTCTTTTAAATTATTTGCATTTTTAATGATAATTTTTGCATACTATACATTTTATGGTATTATAAATATAAATAAGAAAACTTATTATCAATCACCCGAATATCTTATTTCTAAACTTTATTTATTTACTTTATTTGATACTAATATATGAATAACGCTAATATAAATTTAAAATTAAATGTTAAAAATCAAGTACCACAACTATGAATTAGGCATTTAAAACGGTAGATTAAAATCGAGGTGTTATTATGAAAAAATTTTTAATTTTTATATGTATTATATTTTTTACAATATTTATATTTCTAAATATTTACTCCATAAAAAAAACTAAAAACATAGGTGGAGCTGTTGAAAAATACAGTACTACTGGTATATTTAATAAATATAAATTGTACCGATTGGACAACTGGGAAGTGGAGTTTTCCGATGGCAATATGTGCATAGTCTCCGTGAAAGGTCTTAAGAAAAAATCTCCTCATGATTTAATTAGCTATAAAATGCTTTTAGAAAAAAATAAAAAAGGACTATGGAAACTTAAAAAATTCTACCAAAATCCATAGCCCCTATTCTATTTCTTTTTATTTTTACCTATACATTCTTCACATATACCTTTAAACTTAATATCATCTTCCAATTCAACCATTGCAAAGCCTGTCTTACCTTTTACCATTTCTTTTATTTGTGGTATAGGACAGTCTATTTCTACCTGCTTATGACAAAGCTCACATTTTAATATATGCTTATGATTATCTTCTTTAAAAGTATACTCGTACTTTCCTTTACCTATATCAAATTTTTGTACTAAATCTTTTTCATAAAATAGTTCTAGTGTTCTATAAACTGTAGATAAATCCACATTTATACCATGCATTTTACAAGTTTCATATATGTAATCTGCACTTAATGATTTTTCTTCCTCAATTAAAAGTTTTAAAATACTGAATCTTGCTCTTGTGCATTTCATATTATTATTTTTCATAATAGACTTATATTTTTCCATACAATCATCCCTTTAAAAAAATACCATCTTAAGTCCAAACATTATAAGTATTACTCCACCTATATAGTCCGCATAAGCACTTACAGTTTTTATCTTTTTTAAATACCTACACATACTGAAAGCTATGCTAGTCATTATAACAGTTATAAATCCTATGTAAAGTGAATCACTTAAAATTAACCAATTACTTTTTATGCTATTAAGAACTGTAAAACCAATTACCATGGCATCAATGCTCACAGACATTCCCAGTATAAAATAAGCCTTTGTACTATCTATAAACTTATTTTCTTCATGTTGAAACCCTTCTTTAAGCATAAGTATTCCCACCAAAACTATTATTATACCACCAATAACCTTTGGCATTTCTGCTATATATGAGTTAAATAAAATTCCTGCATAAGCTCCCACAAAAGCAAAAAAGAACTGAAAAAATCCAAAAGAAACTATATATGGCACACTTTTTCTAAATTTTAAATTGCATATACCAAGACTAATAGCCACCCCAAAAGCATCTAATGAAAGTGCTAAAGCTATTAAAGTAAGTTCATAAAAAGTCATCTGCTATCTCCCCTTATTTTTGTAAATCAAATTCTATCAGTAGTTAGTCCCTAATATTTGTTTGGTACTGTTATCTAACTACTACAGGTGATCAAAACCCATTAGTAGTTAATACCTAATCCTCAGTGCCCAGTTAATAATCACTGTTCACTATGTCTAAAATGAAGAATAAAGCTCTTTTAGAAGCTAACTATAATTGAAATTTGCAGGTAAGTAATGAGTAATAGCTAAGAAGTAAGAGTTAAGGATAAAACTCAAGGAATTTTTTATAATTACTTTGTAAGTAACAGGTAATAAGTAATAGTTGTGGTGAAAATTCAGCTTTGCTAAATTTTTTAAAGAAACTCTTACCTTTTACCTATTAGTTCTTACCTTTTCACTCTTACTTCTTACTTCTTACTTCTTACTTCTTACCTACTCTACAAATTCCTATTTTATATTCTAAATTTTAAATTAAAAGCCCTTATTAATCTAATGTAGAGCTTGAACTTTACTTGCCAAAGTTGAGTTATTAACTCTTAATTTTTAATTATTCTCTTATTATCCCACAAAAATCATTACATTACTTGAATTATGAAATTTCTCTGTAATAACTGACATAAGAAGCAAAGGAAGCTTTCTAAATTTAATTTTAGAAATTCTTCTTTTAGACAAATAAAATTATCGTAAGCCTTTAAAGGACACCAGGCTAGGAAACCTGAGGCAGGACGCCAAATGTGTGCGCTAGATAATTTTATATGGCTAAAAAATTAGAATTTATTAAATTTATTGTTTCGAGCTCTTATGCAAGTCATGGAGGAGAAATTTCATAATTCCAACACATTGTACTTTATTGTAGATTAATCATTATCTAACTCTCTTAAGTATTTCTAATAAGTATTTCCAAACTCTTTCTGTAGAAGATATGCTTATGTGTTCTTTTGGTGTGTGAACATCATACATGTTTGGTCCAAAGGATATCATATCCATGTCATGGAATTTTCCTGAGAATAATCCACACTCAAGCCCTGCATGTATAGCTGCTATTTCTGGCTTTTCTCCATATATTCCTTCATAAGCTTCTACACATATTTCTCTTAATTTTGAATCTGCTTTGTATTGCCATGCTGGATATGGTGCAAAAGTTTCTATTTTAGCTCCGTAAGCTTTAGCTATAGCAGCTGCTCTTTGGTGTATTTCTTCTTTTAGTGAATCTACAGAACTTCTAGTAGCACTTATAAATTCTATGGAATCCGCTAAAGTATTTACTACACCTATATTACTTGAACTTTCTACAAGTCCTTCTATAGCCATGCTCATAGTTTGTACTGAATTTGGTATTAAAAGTAATATATTTATAGCTTTCTCTAAAGTATCTCTTGAAAATACTTTTTCCACATTTTTATTAGAAGTAGTTAAACTTATGACTACATCCTTATCTGCATTTTCCAGTTCTGTCTTAAATCTTTCTGTCCATTGATTAACTTTTTGCTGTAAAGCATCCATTTCTTCTTCTTTAATTAGAATTACAGCTACATTTTGCCTTGGAATAGCATTATCTTTTTCTCCTCCATTTATAGACGCTACTTTTAGATCCATAGAATTCATAAGGTCATTTAAAAATCTACCCATTAACTTGTTTGCATTTCCTCTTCCCTTATTTATTTCCATTCCTGAGTGTCCACCCTTTAATCCATGTACCTTAACTTCTACAGTCTTTAAACCTTCCACCTTTTCAAATTTCACTGGAAGAATTATTTTATCTCTAAGTCCACCGGCACAGCTTACAAGAAGTTTTCCTTCTTCTTCTGAGTCTATATTTAAAAGTAATCTTCCACTAATATCAGCTGGGTTTAATCCTTGCGCTCCACCCATACCAGTTTCCTCATCCGTAGTAACTAATAATTCTATTGGTGGATGAGGAATATCTGAAGATGCAAGTACTGCAAGTCCATAAGCCACTGCAATTCCATCATCAGCTCCTAAGGTAGTTCCTTCTGCTCTTACAAAATCTCCATCTACTTTAATCTTTAGTGGCTCCTTTTTAAAATCATGTTCTAAACCTGGTTCCTTAGCACACACCATGTCCATGTGTCCTTGAATAACAACTGTTGGAGCATTTTCATATCCCTTTGTAGCAGGTTTCTTTATTATTACATTTAAAGTTTCATCTTGAATTACTTCTAAATTATTTTCTTTAGCAAAACTAACTAAGTAGTCACTTACTCTTTTTTCATCTCCTGAACCTCTAGGTATTTTGGTAAGCTCTTCAAAATATAAAAATACTTCTTTTGGATTTAAATTTTCTAATACTCTACTCATTTTTATATCACCTCTTTATATAATTAGCGGTTTCCCACCTTTTTCCTCTAGCATACTAGTGAACTATTAAACTAGATAGCTATATTACTTCTCTCCTAATGTTATTATAACCACTGAAATAAGTATTAGTATACTTCCAAATATAATAATTGGAGTAAGTTTTTCTTTTAAAATTATTACTCCTAAAATAAGACTAACTATAGGTTCTAAAGTGCTTAACACTGCTGCATTAGACGCTCCTATTATCTTAACACCTTTTAAAAAAGCCATGAGTGCTATAACTGTAGATATAAATGAAATCCCTAAAATAGCTACTATGGATTGAGCTTTTATTGCTGTAACAAGACTGCCTGTACATATAGCACTTATGAAAAGTATAGATGAAGATGCAATAGATAGATAAAAGGTTGCGCAAAACACATCCATCTTTCCTATAGAGCTATGACCAGCTGATATTATATAAAAAGAATAAAATATTCCTGAAATAATAGCAAAGAATACTCCTACAGGAGCTAAATTTTCTTTTCCTCCTCCTACCAATAAATATATGCCTATACATGAGAAAATAAGTGCAAATATTTTTGGTTTTTTTAGTTTTTCTTTGAAGAATATTACAGAAATAATTGTCACTACTATAGGATATATAAAGTGCATAGTGGTAGCTAGTCCAACAGACATATAATTGTATGCTAAAAATAAAGTAAGACACCCTACTGCATAACTTCCACCACCAAATATAAATACATCTCTTAATTCCTTTTTATTTATTTCAAAGCTTATTTTTTTGACTATCATAAGCGGAAATATCATTATTGCTGCAAATAAAAATCTAAATGCTAAAACAGTTACAGCATTAACTCCCCCCTTATAAGCAATCTTAGCAAGTATAGGCATAACTCCAAATGCTGCTGCAGAAAGCATTGCATAAAAAACTCCATTTATTCGCCTCATATGTACATTCCTTCTTTTTAGTATTATAGTATGTTATTATTTTATATTCCAAATAAATCATAAACAATATACTCTATTAATTCAATATGTTTTTTTAATTTCATTATTATAAAGCAATTATTAACTTAGGCACACTCAAATAAATAACAAGTCAATATGCTAGTCTATTTTGCGTCATACCGTGCAATCAAAACCCGCCGATAGTCCTACCAAAGGCGGAACCAGTTTCCTTGTCTAACACAAAATATACCAGCATAGTTAACTTGTTATTTCTTTTCATGTACCTTATTTCAGAGTTCAGTTGATAAAAACATCTAATTTTCTATGGAATTTATAAAACCTTATTATTTATCATATTCACTAGAAAACAGAATATAATTTTTTTAATGCAGCAGCCTATTTTATTAAGAACTTTTAAAGAAACTTTATCCTTAAATTTCCAACTTTAAATTTTTATTTTAAACTGCAAAAGTTGAATATCATAAGAATTTATCCACTGTAGTAACACTCTATATCTACATTATAGAAAATTCACGTCTTTTTCTTCATAATAAATTTACAACTTATTTAAACTTATTTAAACTTTATGTTACTTTTTTGTCATAACTAATCCATCTCTCAGTGATATAATTTGAAATGTTTTATTAAAATAAGTACTTATGAAAGGAGGTACCATAAGATATATAAATTGTAAATAATTTTATAAATTTATCTTATGGATAAAAATTGACAAGAAAACAAAACAAAACTAAAAATAAATCTGGAAGTATATTTAAGAAAATACTCATAATGCTTCCAATAGTGCTAATTATAGTTGGATCCTGCGCTTATTTGTATACTCACAATTTGTTTAGTAAAGTAAATAAAAAAGAAATATCTCAAAAAGATTCTGATTTGGGGATAAAGAAGGTTGCAACTGAAAAAGCAAAGGACGACATTATCAATATAGCTCTATTTGGAGTAGATACAAGAGAAAAAAACGACCCTAAACACTCTGATTGCATAGTGGTATTAACCATAGATGAAAAGCATAAAGACATAAAGCTTTCATCCGTAATGAGAGACACTTTTGTTGAAGTTAAAGGTCATGATAAAACTAAAATTACTCATGCCTATGCTTATGGAGGTCCAGAGCTAGCTTTGTGGACGCTTAACAATAATTTTGATTTAAACATAAAAAAATATGCTACAGTGGATTTCTTTAACCTAGAAAAAATAGTAGATATACTAGGCGGAGTACAAATTGACGTAAAACCAAATGAAATCAAATATATAAATAAATTCATGGGAGAAACTTCAAAAATACTTCACGATTCTGTACCAACTCTTACAAATTCCGGAGTTCAAGTGCTAAATGGAAGACAAGCTGTTTCCTATGCTAGGATTCGTTCCACCGCTGGCGGCGACTATGAAAGAACTTTAAGACAAAGAGCAGTATTAAATGCTATTATTGATAAAGTAAAGAACAAGAACAAATTAGAATATCCATCATTAATATCTAAGTTTCTTCCTCTTGTAGAAACAAATTTAGATTCTAATGAAATTATGTCTATTGGAAAAGATGTTCTTATTTCAAATATTACAAATGTTAAGCAAGCTAGATTTCCTTTAGATTCCAGTAGTGATGGGAAGAAAATAAACGGAATTTGGTATCTAGTTACTGATATAGAAGAAACTAAAAATAGTCTTCATGATTTTATATACAATGATATAGAACCTAAAGGTAATCATAACGAAGAACGAAATTAATTACTATAAAGAGGATCAGAAATTGCTCCTCTTATTTTATTTTCTAATTTTTATCTACCTCTTAAGTAAAATTTAAAATCTATAATTTTGTATAGCTCCTTTACTTAGGCACATTCAAATAAATAACAAGTCAGTATGCTAGTTTTGCGTCATACTGCGTCATCAAAATCCAATGATAGTACTCCTAGCGCCGTAACCCACTTCCTTGTCTCACACAAAGTATGCCAGCATCTTTGACTTGTTATTTCTTTTCATGTACCTTAGCTGAAAAAACAAAGCTAGCTTTTGACTTTAAAGAGCATTTTAATTGTTATTCCTAAGATAAATTCATATTATCAAAAAGATTATTATTAAAAATCCAAAATTTTTAACAAAAATATCATATTATTTATATAATTATTGCATTTTTTGAATACATTTGTTGTTTTATGTGGATAACAATAGATTTTTATGCTATTATTATATGTATATTAGTATACTACGTAATGGTATATTTAATGCATAAAATTATACACATATATTAATTATTAAACATTAAGTATTTAATAATTATATATTAATTTTAACTTTAGAAGACTATATTACTTTTATAATATAATTTTATTCTATTATGGATTTTAAATTTTAATAGATATTCTTAAGTGGGAGCTTTATTATGATTAAATTGGAAATTTTTATAGGTTCTATTATTGAATGTTTTTTTGTAATAGGTACTGGTTTAAGTTTTTTGGGTATTTACTTAAATTTTAAGACTCTTTTAAAAACTAGCTTAGTTAATGGAATAATTCTGTACTTTATTAGAATTATCTATTTAAATAATAAAATTCCACTAGGCTCCCATACATTCATAATCATGATAATAATTATATTGTATTTAACATTATTTCTTAAAATATCCTTATTAAAATCAATTATTTCTATATTAATAAGTTTGGCATTAGTACTTTTGGGTGAAGGTATTTTTATACCACTTTTAAAGGGAATTATACCAAGGTTATACAAGAAGTTTGGTTTAGCAATTATTGCATTTTTTATATCCCACTGTTTCTTAATAATTTCATTTTTTATAAACTACTCAACTAAGAAAACTATAATAAACTTAAATAAATAAAATGATTGTGAGGATGATTTTTATGAATTCAAATTCTAAAGCGTATATCCTCATCGCTTTAATTCTAATTCAAAATTTAATAGTTTTATTTGTATCCAATAATGCTATACTAATTTGGGAAAATATTAGTTCTTCAAGTTTCAAATATCCTATAAGCATTTGGCTAATAATGTTAATACTGAGCTTTTGTTCTTTTATATGCCTTTATTTTATTATGAATATAATAAAAGAGGAAAGGGAATCAATAAAAGAATTAAATAATTCTAAAGAAGTAATCGAGGCCTTACGTGGACAGAAACATGACTTTCAAAATCATCTAAGTGTTATATCTGGATTAATTCAATTAGGCAAGCCAGAAAAAGCCTTAGAATACACTTTTAATATATGTGGAAAAACTAATGAAGTATTTTCCATATCAAAAATTAAAAATGTAGAAGTGGCAGCGCTTCTTTATAGAAAATATGCTATAGCAGAAAATAGCGGAATTACAGTTGAACTATACATAGATTCTTACTTAGAAAATATAAAAATACCTTCATTGGACTTATGTAAAATTCTATTTAACTTAATTGACAATGCTATATATGAACTAGAAAACTCCGAGGCTGAAGAAAAAATTCTGTCTATTTCCATATGCCAAACGGATGCAGAATACACCATATCCATAACAAATTCCTCTCCAATTATTTCAGAAGAGGTTCAAAGTAAACTTTTCCAAGTGGGTTTTTCCACAAAAGAAGGTGATGATCATGGTCACGGTCTTCCTATTGTTAAATCTATCGTTCATAAAAATAGTGGAAGAATAACCGTGGAAAGCTACGAAGATGTAGGTACTATATTTACTGTATTCTTACCAAAGAAAAAATAATCGACATATGCCAGGCACCTATCGACATTTTTCGGTAGGTGCCTGGCACCATTGTTTATACTCTTCTCTACAATTTTTCTCTGTAAAAAAAGAGAGTATCCTATTAGAATGTATGAGCTTTTCTTTTTTTTCACCTATATACATAGCATAACTACTCCAAATATATTCCTCTGGTTTTTCTACTATTTTAGCTTTTACTGGATTCAGATGTATATATTTACTGGCATCTAAAATATATTTTTCACCCTGCACAATTTTCCACCCATATCTTTCTTGAAACAAATGTCCCACCAAATTATAGTTATTGTTAAAATATTTAGCATATGTTTCATTTGTTTTTTTCATAATTTGACTAATTATTATTTCTCCTGTTTGTATTAACAAATGTACATGGTTTGTCATCAAACAGTAACAATATAATGTACCTTTATACTTTTCTAATGCTTCCTTTAATATATTTAAGTAAATTATATAATCTAATTTCTTCATAAAAATATTACTTTTGCGATTTCCCCTTGTGGTTATGTGGTATATCGCTCCTGGATACCATATCAACCCTTTTCTTCCCATATTCTTCTCCTTTCTAAATAATATTAATATATTTATTTTACTTGATGCACTACTTAATTAAATTTTATTTTTAATACTTTAATGGCCGTTTTATATATGCCGTTTGGTAATATGCCGTAAATACATATTTTATTTCATTTGATGTGTTTTCCATTAATTATAGTAATTATATACAAATAGATAAATCAAGCCAATAACATATATTTACCATTTAAATTCGTAATTTGAAACTCATCCCAAAATTTTTTAACGAAATAATACGGTTTTAGGGTGTTATTACAATCAATATTTATCCAAGAACCTATGTAGATTTAGTGTATAAATTGTATATTACGAATTGAAGATTTACCATTTAATGTTGTACAACATGTTACACAACATTTATTAAATAACCGCTTTAATTTATAAATTTACTTTTAATTTATATTTATAACCTGTATTGGTAATTAGTAATTCTCATTAGCAATTTATATTATGCAATTTATATACTAGCATCAATGTTCTTTAATTTACATTTTATAATTTATATCATTATAAATAATTATTGTCATAATACAAAATTATTAAACATTATTTTCACTAATTAAAATATACTGATTTAAAAAGATATCTTTTATTGATAAAAATAAAATGTACATAATAACAAAAAAAAATCCAGTGATTTGCTACATCACTAGACTTTTTAAAATTTTTCTACAAAATCTCTCATCAATCGTCAGGTGCCAGGCACCTCTATTGAAAAATGAATTCATTCATTGCTTTTTTTGTGGCTGGTATGTCTGTAACTAAATACCATATACTATTTATCATTTGACCTTTGGAATGTTCTTCAAAAGGAAATCTTTTTTGTTCTACATAAGTTATATTAGAAGTTACTACCTGAGTAGCTAATTTCATTATTTCACCTGTACTCATGCTAGTTTGCACTTTTGATGCCATATCTGGAATTATACCTAATAGCTCCTTCTTATTCATCTTTAAAGCCTTATTAATTATTGCATTAAGTACCGTCCTTTGCCTTTCAGTTCTTCTATAATCTCCACCACTAGTATGCCTTATTCTACAATATGCTACAGCTTGAGCTCCTGATAGTGTTTGCTTACCTGGATTTTGTACTTTTCCTGCAGATTTTTTTGTTACTTTTTCCACTTCAACAACATGACTATTTATTAATTTCACTTCATCACTTTCAACATTTATTTCTACACCGCCTAAACTATCAATAATATCCGCTAATTCAAAGAAATCTACTGTTGCAAAATCTTTTATATTAAGACCAAAATTTTCATTTATAGTCTTTATCGCAAGTTTAGGTCCTCCATAAGCATACGCATGATTAAGTTTAGTTTTACCATATCCATCTATATCTACATATGTATCTCTCATTATAGAAGAAATTTTTATCTTGTTATTTTTACCATCCAACGTAACAACCATTATTGAATCTGAACGACCTGCTCCACCTTTTTCTCTAGTATCTATACCAAAAAAAGCTATATTAGTAATACCATTAAGTTTAGATTTTTTCTCAGCTTCTTCATTTACCGCCAACTCTACTGGATCCTTTACCAAATCTACTTTTTTAACATTTTTTATTCTAGAGTAAATATATCCAAAAACTCCACCTAAAAAGACTACAGCAACTAAAACTACTGTTAATATTATTTTTAAAGCCTTACTCTTCTTTTTCACATCTCCATCTCCTCTAACTAACGTTTTTTGTTATAAATAATCATCGAATTCACCATTTTTATGCTATAAACATTACGGCATTCTCATTCACTTATATAACCACTTGTATATAGCTGTTCATAGACATTTATATGTATATACCTATAATTAACATTCTACCACCAGTCATAAAAACTGTCTACTATTGTGACATTTTTCCAAAAAAAAATCGGTAGGTGACTGTCACCTACCGATTTTTGTCAATATTTGTTATTTACTACTATTTGCTTCTACCTTCTGTATAAGCATATTTTAGCTCAGTACTTCCAAATAGTGGGGTCATTAAATTCTTTACATATTTATATACATAGGTATTCCTTGTTGGGAATCCTGTTGGAGCTATAGCAGCTTCATCATAAAGCAATATCTTTTCAGCTTTTTTATAATTTTCAAGTCTTTTAGCTACGTCCATAGTATTTTGAGCTTCTGTAGTTAGTTTGTCATATTCTGCATTTTTCCAAAAAGTTGGAATATATGCTGTAGCAGATATAAATCCATCAAAGAAAGTGTTTGGATCATTATAATCTCCCGACATAGTCATACTTGCTATTTCAAATTGCCCATCATCAGTTTTCTTTTGGAATACTGGCCATTCAACATATT
Organism: Clostridium sp. KNHs214; assembly: GCF_000744935.1. Taxonomy (GTDB): domain Bacteria; phylum Bacillota; class Clostridia; order Clostridiales; family Clostridiaceae; genus Haloimpatiens. The sequence goes on from NZ_JQMW01000011.1 coordinate 158,805, forward strand.
CTGCCTTTAATGTTATGCCTAATGTTTTTTTATACATATCTTGTAAGTATTCTGCATATGTTCTATACCATTGATCAGTACCTGATTGCAAAAATGTAACTGTTAATTTAGATGGATCTGGATTCATTCCAAGTTCCTTTAATCCTTTTGCCAATAATGCTTTTGGATCTGCATTTTCCTTTATTAAATTTTGAATTGGTTCCTCGGCCTCTTCTCTGAATTCTTTGTCATTTACTAAAACTGTTGGTGGCACCCAACCATAAGCTGGTTTTTGACGTCCTTTAAATATAACGTTACATAAGTCATCTCTTGTAACACCTATAGAAAACGCTTTTCTAACGTTTGCATTTTTAAATAGTTCATTCTTAGTATTAAAGAATATATAATCTGAAATTGGTTTATATCCCTTTATGTTGTTAAATTTACCGGTCTTATCAAACTTTTCAATCCACTCTTTTTTAGATGCACCACTGAAATCTAATGCTCCATTGTAAAGTGAATTATACATTGCTGATTCATCTTTTATAATTTTCATGTTAGCCTTTTCTAACTTTACAGATTTTTCATCCCAGTATTTATCATTTTTTTCTAACACCATCTCACTATTATGAGTCCAGCTCTTTATTGTAAATGGGCCACAATATGCCATAGTTTCTGGTCCTGAACCATATTTATCTCCATATTTTTCAACCATATCTTTTCTTTGTGGTAGAAAAGTTTTGTTATAAGTTATTTGGAAAAAATATGGGCAAGGTTTTTCAAGAGTTATCTCTAAAGTTTTCTCATCTAATGCCTTCATCCCTAAAGTATCTACTGCCGCTTTACCTTTATTTATAGCTGCTCCATTTTTGATAACATATAATAAGTTAGCATAAGGAGCTCCAGTTTTAGGATCTAGTGTTCTTTTAACTGAATAAACAAAATCCTCAGCAGTTACTTTTTTACCATCTGACCACTTGTAGTCTCTTAAGTAAAACTTCCAAACTGTTCCTTCTTCATTATGTTCCCACTTTTCTGCTCCTGCTGCTTTAACTACATCCTTTCCATTTTCTTGTTCAAGTCTAGTAAGTCCCTCTACGGTTTCTGTCAATATTTGTGAAGCATATATATCTGTACCTTTAGATGGATCCAATGTTTTAGGTTCCGCTCCTAAATTGCAATTGATATACTGCTCCTTATCAGGGCAAACGCATCTTTATATTGTATTTCTTTCAATATAAAGATGCGTTTTTATAAAATATGTAAAATAAATGAGCTACTATAAATAAAGTGAATATTGAAAAAACTATTCATAGACTTTCCCTAGTGGTATTTTAATATTCTTTATTCTTTACCTCGTAGAGGGTCGAAAATAACTTTTTCTAGATATTTTTTATCTAATGCACATTTAACTTTTTTTATATTTAAACTTTTCTTTAAAGTTTTTTCTTGTCTAAGTAGATTTAAGGCTAAATGTCGTAAGACAGCCAAATTTTCAGCTGAATTATCTTTTCTAGCTCTACATTTATCCTCATTAAAAGATACGTCTAAAACCCAATGGAGCTTATTTTCTATACCCCAATGTTGCCTAACTGCATTTGAGAATAACTCTATAGACTCTAAACTTGTTATATAGTAGCTTCGCTCAAAAGTTTCTTTATCTCCTACAATTCGTTTTCTTTCAACCATACCTATAGATTGAATGTTTCTCCAGTCTTCTTTATTATCTAGCCATGAAATTTCATTAACTAAAAAGTATTTTCGTGCTTCAATTCTCCCATGATCTTTATCATGAGTAGTATGGGTTTGTACTTTTATATCTGTACTTTTATATCTCAATATAGAGTCAAAAAATAATTCAACATTGTCATGAAGAGTTTTCTGATTTTCTTTTAATGCCAACACATAGTCAGCCTCTTTTTCTATAATAACTTCTGCTATTTTCTTTTGAGTTCCCATAGCATCAATTGTAACAATAGTATCTTTTAATTCTAATAGTTCAATTAATTTTGGAATTGCTGTGATTTCATTTGATTTATCATCTGTTTTGATTTGCCCTAAAACTACCTGATTCTGATTTGCCCAAGCACTAACCATATGAATTGATTTTTGATTTGAACTATTACAAGATGATCCTCTCACTGTTTTACCATCTATAGATACTACTTCTCCATTTACTAATTCAGCTAAATTCTTCATTAATTCATTAAAACATTTTTGAAATTGTTTAGGATTTATTTGGGAAAATACCCTATTGAATGTATCATGTGAAGGAATTCCATTAGGTAACTCAAAATATTGCTTTAGCCACTCTTCACTTGACTCTCCAAATTCTTCAATTTCATTATAAGATTCCATTCCACTGGTTACAGCACATAGTGCTATACCGATTATATCTATAAATTTATGTCTCTTGTTATCGCCTCGTGGGTCTTCGACCTCATTAAATGCATCAAATATTATACTTTCAATATCAAACATGTTTGGTTTAATAATAATCTTCCTTTCTATCTTTTGTACAATTTAAATTATAAGCATTATTTCAACAAAATAAAAGGGCTAGCGCCAAAAAATCATATGCGTTTGCCCTGTGCTCCTTATCCATCTTAGCCTTGCTTGAGCTTCCTCCTTTATCTCCAGATTTTTTATCACATCCCACCATTAGCCCCGAGGCCATTAATGTAACTGCTAAAACAGCCGACATTAATTTTTTTGTCTTCATGAATAAACACCCCCAATGTTTTTAATAAATCATAATATACATTATTCATATTTTGCCCGTTTATGAAAAATATTATATTATACTTAAATTATTCTGCATTTATTTTAAAATTCCTTCTTATTTTTTAAAATATTTTTATAATTATGAAATTTACTTTTTTACTGTTTGTTTACACTATTATATATATATTAAATATTTTTTAACTTGTACTAATATTTTTTAATTATTCACTATTGGTAACCATCTCCAAAATAAATGAACACAAATACTCAAAAAATAATCTAAAGTCCATCAGCTATATTTTAAACTGTTGGACTTTTCTTTAAACTAAATAGTCTCATTCGACAGGTGCCTGGCACTTGTCGAATGAGACTGTCCTACGGTATCTTTTGGTTTTGTAAATACACATATTCCTAGTCTTGATTATGTTCTGGAATTACCCCCACAACAGGTAAGTCTAAAATTTTAGTTATATCTTCATCAGTCTTTATAGTATTATCCATATATTCTAAAAGAAATGAAACTCCTACAGATACCATAAGTCCCAAGAAAAACGCTATTGCAACATTAAGTTTCTTTTTAGGTTTTATGGGTTTTTCTGGCACTTGAGCCTTATCCAAAACCTGAACATTTCCACCTGGTATTGCCTTTGTAGCCTTTCCTATAAAAGCCTCTGTAAATATATCCGATATATATTTAGCTTTATGAGGATCTTTATTTTCCACAGTTATGTCCAATATTTGTGTATCTGCTTGAGGTGTTACTTTAACAATTTCTTGAAGTTTCTTTACACTTATCTGCAAGTTTCCTTTTTCTATAGTTTCCTCTGCCACAGAATCCAGTTTTGCAATTTGAGCATAGGTTTTTACAAGCTTTTGATACATCATAACTTCATTATAGTCATAATTTTTACTTACACTACTTGATGCATTCCCTTTTCCCACTACTACACTTACCTTAGATTGATATGTAGGTGATATAACAAAGAAACTTATAACTCCTGCAATAATAGTTGCTGCTAACGTAATACTAATTATCAATTTTACTCTCTTCCTCAAGATCCAAAAAAATTCTCTAAGATCTAAAGTCACTTCTTCTTCCATAATAACCTCCGTAATTAAAATCATAATAAATATTTATATGTTACTTTTTCACATAACAAGAAATATAGTGCCACCAATATATATCGGCAACTTCCGGCATAACTTTTTAGTAAAATTCACTTTTCTATTAAATCTTTTATAATTATTAACCTATAATCAATCTTCCATAGAAATATACACTAGAAATATTAGTTCTTTCATTAAAAATATTTATAAATAAAAAATAATTGCTCTCAATTTAGTAAACTAAGCATAAGACCTTTTCGACAAAAAATAACAAGTGCCAGGCACCTGTCGAAGACAGTTACTTGGCAACGTTATGATGGTTGTATACTATTTTTGATAGTATTGCTATCTTTTCTGATGCATTACTTAATCCATCTGAATACATAACAAATATATACGGATTTTCTGTAAATACTATGCCTACATCATTTGTATATGAACCATAATTTCCTATTTTATGGGCAACTATATCCTTAGGAATATATTTATCTATTCTATCATGAAACACTGTGTTTTTCATAGAATTTATTAAATGTGCATTGTATTTTTCATTTCTACCTTCATACAATTCTTTTAATAAGATAAATTCCATTTCTGGAGTTATTATATTATCTCTTGTGTCTATATGAATTGCTGTAATGTCAGAAACATTTTTTCTAACAGCTTGTACCCCACCAAGACGACGTGATAACATATTAGTGGCTATGTTATCTGAGTATATAATTGATAAATCCAATAATTTTTGTACTGAAATTGGCTTTTTAAGTGTTGTATTCATTTGATTTTGTAGGATACCAGTTCCAGATTCATACATGGAAGACCTGTATTTTAGACCTTCATATAATTCCAAATTTCCTTCTCTGACCCTATTATAAGCCACAATATTCATTCCAACTTTATATGTACTTGCAGCTGTACATATTTTATTTCCATTAATACTTATTTTTTCACCAGAAGTTAAATCATAATATACAAAACCTACTTTGTCTATTTCTTCACCTAAATATTTTTTGATTTTTTCTTCAAGAGATAACCCTTCATAATCACTTTCTAAATACCAACCATCTTCTTCGCAAACCTTATCATATTGTCTTAAATTTTGTTTTGTTTCTAAAGCTTGCTTTGTTTCATTATTATATATTCCTGTTTCTTCTAGAGCATTCTCGTTTTGAAAACGTTTAATTACAGTAGCAGTAGTCTCCCCATATTTACCATCCACTTCCAGATTATATCCTATATTGTAAAGTTTCTTTTGAACCTCCACTACTTTTTCTCCACAATCACCTTGCTTAAGCAAAATCACCTTAGCCTCTTCTAAAGTTCTATTTCTTTCTTGTTTCTGTTTTTCCTCATCCTTTAATTTTTTTTCTAAAACTCTTTTATCATCGCTACTAACTTGTCCCTCTTTTCCCTTAGCCAATAATTTTTCTCCAGCTATTTTTTCCCTAGTTTTACCTTCCTTGTAATTTGCCACCCCAATAGCACTAGAACTGCACATTATAATTAATAAAATAATTATAATGACTGTTTTTTTCTTCATTTTTACCCCTTTCCCCCTTAAATTACTATAATCCCCAAATGAATATTGTAAAGTAATCAAAAACAATGTATTTTTATTATGTAAGTTTGGAATTTATAATTAAAGTAATAATATTAACAGTTTGTAATGAAATAATCCATCGTTACGACGACAGGTGCCAGGCACCTGTCGAAAACAGGAAGCCTGGCATCATTCATTATATATTTACACAGTATTTTTCTTCTAATTTTAAAGGACTATATGATTTTTTCGCCTTTCTAAGACCTTCGATACCTAAATCTTGTTCTCTATTTATATATTTTACATCATTTAAATATTTTTCAGCAAAAGTTTTATTTATAAATGCATATATTCCTCTTATATCAGCAATTCCCTTTTCAATATGAATAATGGCCATTTCATCATTTACTCTCTCCCCTATAGTAAATGCTGCTACTTTTCCATCTACATAAACTGCCATTCCTTTAAGATTAAGCCCTTCCATATGTGTTAAAATTTCTTTTATTCCCTCTAATTCATAATCAATATATATATTTTCACCATTTTGCGCATCCTTTTGATGATGCCAAATTTCTGAAGCTCTTACACAGTCCTGCTTAACATTAGATTCCAAAAAATCCTTCACTTCATAATTATAATTCTTCACAAAAAAATTATAATGATTTTTCTTTGAATGAAGCTTTTTTCCCGAAAGAGTTATTAGTTTTTCACTATCATATATATAATCAAAATTATCTATATCCTCACAAATATGAGCTTTTTCACCATATATTTCTTTTAAATCTTCAATAAATAAATTTTCTACATCTTTAAACAAATATGGCATACTATTTTTTTCCCTATATTTCTTTAATTCTTCTATTATATATTTAAGATTTTCCTTAGTGTATCCTATAGGTTGCATAAAGTGATATTTGCCATTGAAATCTCTTTTCTTAATAATAAGTGCATCATTGAACTCTACATATTGAATATCACAACCTTTTCTCCATATTATAAGACTAGCAAAAGAATACTCACTAGTTGCAAATTTATAACTCTTCAAATATTTATAAAAAATGTCTTTATCATCAATATTTAGTGGTTTAAATTCTAACATACACATTCCTCCTCGTATTTTTTTTAATAACCATCATTAGCACGATTCACATCTTCCCACTCAAACCTCAAAACACCATAAAGATACATATCATATCGCTTTCCATCTCGATGAATAAATTCACGATAAATGCCCTCTCTTTTAAAACCAAGCTTTTCATATAAATTTATAGCAGGCTTATTATATGATAAAACATTAAGTTGTATCCTATGAAGATTAAGTTCTTGAAATCCAAAATTCATAGTAAGTGCCAACGCTTCTTTACCAATACCCTTACCTCTATAATCTTCATCACCTATTCCTATATATATTACAGCAACTCCATTATTCCACTGTATATTTTCAAATCCCGTAACTCCTATAAATTTATCATTTTCCATGTCTTTAACTGCAAAAATAAAACTATCATTAGACTGTCTTACTTCTTTTATCATAAATTTTAACTCTTCTTCAGTTCTAGGAAACGCAGCTACGGTATCATATACCCTTAAAAAAGACAAATCATTATACCATTGTTCAAATATTTGCAAATCACTTTCCTTTACCGAAGTAAGTCTTATATTTTTTCCCTTTAGCAAATTTTTTATAAACATATACAACACCCCACATAAAAATTCGAAACTACAAATGTTTAAAATTAACAAATAATTATTATCCATCTATAAATATTATATATTACAAATTTATTTTTAACAACCCCCCTAGGGTATGATCAACTTCGACAAAAGTCGATCAGTGCCTGTCACCTGCCTATTTTAACTTTATTTATAATTAATTTAATTCATATTTTTTAACACTAATATTGAATTAAATTAAAATATATGATAAATTCTATATGATTTCAAATGCAATAACACATTTTTGGCCATATTTGATATACTTTTTGTTGTATATTCTGTGTTATTTGAGAATTTCGTCAATTATTGTATTAATTTATTCATAAGTTTTATATGAGTTTTTATACCTCTTTACAAGTTTTGTTTCATTTAAAAAAAGCTTTAATATTTTATAATTTTGAGAAGGAGGACTCATCATGAGTAATAACTTAGAGGAAAAAAAGCTTAAGTGGTACAACCTAGCATTAATGTCTTTCGTTATGGTTTGGGGTTTTGGTAACGTTGTAAACAATTACGCCAACCAAGGGCTGCCAGTAATTGTATCTTGGTTTTTAATATTTGCCCTGTACTTTGTACCTTATGCATTAATGGTTGGTGAACTAGGCTCAACATTTAAAGACTCCAAAGGCGGCGTTAGTGCTTGGATTGGAAACACTACTAATAGAAAACTTGCTTACCTTGCTGGATGGACTTATTGGGTTGTGCATATACCCTATTTAGCGCAAAAATCTCAATCAGTTTTAATTTCTTTAAGCTGGGTATTTTTCCAAAATGGTAAACTTATAAAAAGCATGAACCCTTTGATTCTCCAATCAGTAACTTTATTAGTATTTCTACTATTTGTTTGGGTAGCTTCAAGAGGAATTACTTCGCTAAAAAGAATTGGAACCATAGCTGGTACATCAATGTTTGTAATGTCTATTCTTTATATATTATTAGTACTTGCAGCTCCTGCAATTACTGGCTTAAAACCAGCAACACCAAATATAACTTTAAAAAATTTTATGCCTGATTTTAATTTTAGATATTTCACAACTATATCCATGCTAGTGTTTGCTGTAGAAGGATGTGAGAAAATTTCTCCTTATGTTAATAACACAGAAAACCCATCAAAACAATTTCCAAAAGGGATGATAGCTCTTGCAATAATGGTCGCTATCTCAGCTATATTAGGTTCTTACGCTATGGGATTAATGTTTAACTCAAATGCTATCCCAAAAGACCTAAAAATGAATGGCCAATATTACGCTTTTAAAATGCTTGGTGAATATTATGGACTTGGAAATGGTTTATTAATAATATACGCTATAGCTAACATGGCAGCTCAAATTTCTGCATTAATGTTTTCTATAGATGCTCCATTAAAAGTTTTACTTGCAGATGGAGATAAAGACTTCATTCCACAATCTTTAAATAAAACAAATAAGTATGGTGCTCCAATAAATGGATATAAAATGACCACCGTATTAGTTGGTATTTTAATAATACTACCCGCTATAGGAATTGGAGATATGAATACATTATTTAATTGGTTATTAGATCTTAACTCTATAATTATGCCACTAAGATACCTATGGGTATTCCTTGCATACATGATGTTAAAATCCACTCATGGACAAGCCTACTCTTCAGAATATAAATTTATTAAAGGAAATAAAGCTGGATTCATAGTAGGTTTATGGTGCTTTGCATTCACAGCTTTTGCATGCATAATGGGAATGTTCCCAAAAGATGTTCCTGCTTTTTCTTCACAATGGAACTTCCAAATTGCACTTAACTTATTAACTCCATTTGTACTTATTGGTTTAGGATTGATTCTTCCTAAAATTGCTCAAAAGAACAATAATAAAAATGGAGAAACCGCTGCATAATAACTCTTGACAAAATCTTATTAAAAAACACATAAAACTTAAAAATAAATTCAACAACTCACCAACTACACTAACTTATTAATATTAAAATAATACTAAAATATTTCAATCAAAACTAGGGATTAATAATATCAAAAACTTTTACAATTTAGGTCTTTGATAATTACTAATCCCTAATTTTTAATATATACTTTTGCTTAAATTCATATTATAAGTAAACTAACCTTTGAGTTTATCCACAAAATCCTATAAGTCACTGTGACTTTTAAGTGTTTCTATCGACAAAAATCGGTAGGTGACAGGCACCTTTATTTCATTTTTGGTAGTGTGTTAGCACCATTAGGCATAACATATACCTTTGCATCTTTTCCACTTAGTCCATATGCTATCTCTAATGCTTCATCAACGCTTTTCACCACTTTTATATTACATTTTTTAAGTATTTCTGGATCCATATCTGAAACTAATATCATATTATAGTTAACTGCTGCTTCACACATTATATAGCCTATGTGTTTAGCAATAGAATAATCCGCTCTTAAAGATGCCTCCCTTTTAGAATTGTCATCATAATTTATCATTATGTTTTCCATTTCCTCATTTCCAAATCCTTCGCTACACTGACTCATTATAATAATAGTTCCACCTTTTTTACAGTTTCCCTAACATTAAAAAATGTCTTTGAAGTTTGATAAAGATTTATATCTTTTGGATATCCACAAGCTGAACCTACTACTATATCAGCTAACTCATGTATTTCCGCTGCATCATATTCATCTACCATGTCACATCCCTTTTCAAAAGCCTTTATATAATCCCCAGCTACTGCAGCGCGTATCTTTCCGTTACTTCCCATCAAAGCATTAAACATAAATGTTGGTTTAACAAAAGCAGCTGCCTCCATCATATCAAGATGTATAGGATTATTTTCTACAGAACCACTCTTAACATTTTTCTTTGTTCCTCCACCTACTTTCGGACTCAAGGAAAGAGCATGATTTGTCATTATAGTTTTGTAACCACTGATTCCAGGAAGAATTGACTTTCTTCCACCACCCCAACCTGCTAGAAAGTGATATATTATTGATCCTGTAAGTATTATATGATCACATTTAAGAGCTAATTTATTTATATGAACAGGAGTTCCAAAAGAAGTAGTTCCAACATACTCTAAATCTTCTTCATTAGTGGACACATGATCTATAATTTTAAATCTTTCTGCAAGCTTATCTCCTAAAAGCACGCGGTGCTCTTCCGGTGTTTGTTTTCTGTGGGAACCTGTAGCAGATATAAATAATATATCCTCATCTTTAATACCTGCTTGCTCTAATTCTTCTACTATATAAGGAAGATAAACACTCATTCTTTGCCATGCTCTTGTAATATCTGATACCACAATGCACACTTTTTCTCCTTTTTTAACTATTTCCTTAAGTTTTTTACTGCCTATAGGATTTTTAAGAGCTTCCTTTATTATTTGCTCTTCTCCTATTTCATTAGTTACAACTTTACTTTCTAGTACGCTAATTAAATTATTATCTGGTACCTTTACTTCTACTTTCTCTCTTCCGTATTTTACTTTAATCTCAGCCATATTAATCCCTCTTTTCTTATAGTTTATTACTACTATTTTTAAAATTAACTCTCGGCTTGTAACTAAACAAATTTCTAAATTTACCACAATCCACAACTTAATTTAACTAATACAATTTAATACTAATTTTAAAAATCAACTTAATAAAACAGTAGTTTCTTCTCTAGTTTTCTGATTAAAATCTGCCAGTTATAAAAACGTATGTGCCAGCATATGCAACAATATATCTATTGGTCTCTATCATCTATATATCTGGTTATATTTACATATTATAATAGCGCTAAAATTATCAATATTATATATAATAACTCTGTATAAATAAATTGTACAGAAATATTTAAATATGTATTCACACATTAAGTATCCAGTTTCGACAAAAATCGGTAGGTGACAGGCACCGATATGTGCGAAACCAATACCCGTATACAATTCAATATTTTCTCTTTTAGAACCAAATAATATATTCAAAAAAAACTGCTCCGTAACACCATTTTCAATAGCACCTCTAGTACTCACTATAGTAAACTGAGTATCGCCACTTCTAAACATAGTTCCCTGTATAGTAGAAATATAATCCACAAGCTGATTCTCCACAAAAATTATCTTCTTTAAAACCTCATACTGATATCTTTTAGAATCCTGTTTTATATTAACATCTACAATTTGAGTTGCTATTTGTGACTTCTTTGCGGTATTGTTTTTAATTTTATATATTATATAATCAATTGAATGTCTAATAAGCGTATTGGTTATCTCTAATCTTTCCACTGGAATATTTTCTTTCTTTAACTCATTATATATCCATCCGTAACTTGTAATAACCAAGTCTATTTTTCCACTTTTCCATAATTCCCTGTGATTTTCCTTATACACTGCTTCTTTTTTCTCTGAATCAAATGGATATATATACATATCTTGAAATTCAAATTGAAATTCTTCACATATATCTTTAAGCAAATATTCATCAACCACATCTATGCTTATATTTTTGGGATTTAATCCTTTTCTTTTTATATTCCAAAATGCTTTCATTATACTTGTTCCGTCTCTTGAAATAAAAAAATGCGGCTTAGTTATTTTTTTAAACCCATTTATAACCTTAACAAACCCTAATCCAGTAAATATTATTCCATCTGCCTGTTCTTCACACAAATCCAAAACATCATTACATTGATCAGTGCTATTCACATTAAAATGAATAAACTGATGCTCCTTATAAAATTCTCTTCCGATTTTATAAACCTTATCCACAGAATTATTAGTGCCAACTACATCCCCAACAAGTGCCAGGCACCTGTCGAATACTACTGCTCAATAATATAGTATATCCTATAGATAATGCAATTACCATCGACAAATATCGGCAGGTGCCTGGCACCCTATTTTTTTTTATTAAATTAGTAACACTTATGTCTATTTGTTAATACACTATATTAGGTGGACAAAGTCTCCGCTATGTTAAAATTTAATATTTCTTTTAGAATATAAGGGAGGTTTATCATATATGCCAGTATGTCAAACTACAGTAACAGATCCTAAAACTTTGTGTAGATGTACTAATACTCCAGTAACGCCAACTGCTATAACTGGACCAGTAGTAGCTAAAATACCAGTAGTGTTATCTGAAGTTGAAGTTCAAATAGATACAGAAGCTAGAATAGATTTTCAAGAACCATTTTCTGAAATAAAAAGAATTACAAAGGATGTTTATTTAACCCAATGCAAAATAATTCCTGGCACAGGAGTTATTCAAAATGGCGTTCCAATTACAGGAAAGTTGTTCTTAGCAGGTTTTGTAAGAAAAAATATTCAGTATGTACGTGCTGACTGTGTAAGTGAAGGTGTCGTAGGAGGAACTCTTAGAGATATAAGTGCTGACGTGGATTTTGAATGTGTTACCGAAATAACCTATATAAGACCACCAGTATTCGCATTCTCTAATGTAGAAACTTCACTAGATTTTACTTGTCCTGAAAACACCTGTCAATGTGAAAATACAACTTTAGGCAGAACACCATGTGAACAAGTATTTAACCAAACATTATTTTTTAACGAAAAACCTTTCTGCGAGCTAATTCGTGCAAGAATATTTGAATATGATATAAATAGAAATCCAGATCCAATAAACAATAATTTTCCTGATAGAGTAGAATACAACGCTTTAACAGAAAAAATGGTAATATATTTAACTTTAAAAGTTCTTCAACTTCAACAAGTTAACGTTCTTTAATAATTTTTCTTATTTATAATTGCAATATAGATGTAATAGCATTAAAAATAATCTTAAATGTGATTTAATATTTTTCTTCAATTCCTAGGCCCAAGTTTTAAGCTTGGGCCTATCTTAGATTAAAAGGGAATCATTACTGGTTTGCATTTGGAATAGTTTTTTATGCTTGGCTTATTTATATAGGAAAGAGGTATTATAGCTATCAGAAAGGAGTGTACATCAATGCTTACTCTTTTAATTTTAATAGAAATAATATGTTTAATTCATAAAAGATTTTGCTACTCTTATATTTATTATGCTTTAATATATTTTTGTATAAATTCCAGTAAAGCAAGTGACTCCAGTAAAAATTCTTCTAGTCTTAATACTCCTGTACATACTAATAAAGTATGTAATGATACTTGTGATATAAGGAATACCATAGCTAATAACAAGGAATTACCTCATAACATCACCAATAGTGTAACCAATAGCAATAGTTCTACCCATGATGTAACTAATAATGCATGTAATACCAATAACTCTTCCCCTGATTCAAAGGATAGTACAGCTAATGTAAATGACTTTGATAGAAATGTAAATAATAGCGATAAATCTACTAATTATAATGATAATCTACCTAATAATGTAACTATTGATAATCCCATTCATGATAACCTAGCTAATAATATAACTAATTATAATACTTCCCTTGATGATAAATTAACTAATAATACAGCCAATGATAATACTTCCTCTCATGATAAATTAACTAATAATAGTTCAGCTCATGCTCTAGGTAATAACTTAAGTAATAACAATGACTATCATAATAATGTACTTAATAATATAAATAATAATTGTGATACGAATATGCCTCGTACTCTATGCAATGTTCCAATAATTTTAGGTGAATATATCTTAGAGATCCCCCTAGAACATACTTTACAATTTAAAGAAAAAGTATTAAAAATAAGAAAAATCAAAAATTTAATTGCTATTACTGAATACCATATTCTATGTGAAAATAAAATTAGCTATAATGATTCATCAGACGATCACACTAGTATTAATACTTCTAATAGTAAATGCAATATTTTTATAGATGGGGTTTTAACAAGAAACATAGAATACTCCTGTTGCGAAGACATAAATGATTCATTTATTAAAACTTCCGTAAAAGAATTAATAAAAGCAGTCCCTTTCAAAACCGTTTGCTGTATTCAATTCCCTTACCCATTACTAAAAGACTATGCTAAAATAAAATTACATCTAAAAAAGGCCACCATAGAAGATATAAATTTCAGTAGTCAAACAGAACTTTTATCAAAAGCTACAGTACACCCACTTTTCGGCGATTTATATTCAATAACAGAGTTGCAAAGTAAAATCCTTTTAAAACTACAAATAAATTTGATAAAAAATAGGCAGGTGTATATATAATTAACCTGCCTATTTGCCTCTCTAATAAGAAATTTGCGTGAAAATTTCTACTATAAAGTATCTTTTATTTTTTATCTAATGATTATCCCACAAAAAGCATTACATTACCTGAATTATGAAATTTTTCTGGAATGACTTGCATAAGAAGCGAAGGAACTGTTTAAATTTAATTTTAGAAATTCTTCTTTTAGACAGATAAAATTATCGTAACCCTTAAAAGGACGCCAGGCTAGCGAACCTGAGGCAGGACGCTGAATGTAAGCGTTAGATAATTTTATATGGCTAAAAGATTAGAATTTCTTAAATTAAATTTATTGTTCCGAGCTCTTATGCAAGTGATAGAGGAGAAATTTCATAGTTTCATCACATTATACCTTATTGTGGTTTAATCATCTAATAACTTTTATCACTTGTTTATCAACATTTATGGTGATACTTAAAAGTATATTTAAGGGAAACTGGAACAAGTAAAAATCTGTGTTCCTAACTCTCTTACCTTTTAGATTTATAGCTATCCCTATCTATTTCTGAACGTCAATATTACAACATTAAAACATAGTGACAAAATTGTAAGATTGATTTTTAGTTATGTGACACTAATGAAAGAAATTTATCAAAAATTTAGTATATAATTGTATTCGGCAAACCAAATAGAATTTAATAATTTCATGGGAGGAATATAAAATGATCGAAATAAAAAATGTATCTAAAATTTACAAAATGGGTAAAGAAGAGGTTATAGCCTTAGATAATGTAAGTTTAAAAATAGAATCTGGTGAATTTGTTGCAATAGTAGGCCCTTCTGGTTCTGGTAAATCTACTCTTATGCATCTAATAGGTGGACTTGATAGACCAACAAAAGGAAGTATTTATGTAGAAGACAATGACATAAGTAAATTAAAGGACAAAGCTATGTCAAAGTATAGAAATGAAAAAATTGGCTTTATATTTCAAGCCTTTAACTTAGAAAATACTCAAACCGCCTTAGAAAATGTTACGATGCCACTGATTTTTTCAGGAATTGGGAATGGTGAAAGAAAAAGAAGAGCATTAAAAGCACTTGATTTAGTTGGCCTTTCCGATAAAGTAAAGCATAGACCTATGGAAATGTCTGGTGGTCAAAGACAGAGAGTTAGTATTGCAAGAGCCATAGTAAATTCTCCTGAAATAATATTTGCAGATGAACCTACTGGTAATCTTGATTCAAAAACTGGCGCCGCAATAATGGACTTATTAAAGGACTTAAATTCTAAAGGTTATACTATAATAATGGTTACACATAACAATGAGCAAGCAATAGAAGCAAAAAGAGTAATAAGAATCAAAGACGGTAAAATTCAGGAGGTTGATAAAAATGAAATTTAGTGATTCCATAAAACTTGCTTTTAGCAATCTAAAAAAACGAAAAGGCAGGACATTTTTAACAGCTTTAGCCGTAGCAATAGGTACTACCCTAATTGTAACCATGGTGGGACTAGGTTCAACTGGTGAAAAATATATTTTAGATGAGATGAGTAAGCATAGCAACATAAAAAAGATAAATGTAATTCCTCAAAAATATCAAAGTTTTGACGAAATGATGAATGAATCTACTGACGAAAATATGGATTACGAGGAAATGATGGAAAAGAACTTTAAAAGGATAGACAACAGGACAGTAGATAAAATAAAAAACTTAAAAGGTGTAAATGAAATTTCTGCTTCGATTTTCAGTAGAATTTCAGAAATAAAAATTGGAGATAAAAAACAAAAAAATAATTTATCTATTATTGGATATAAAGATGCACAAATATTTTTAAACAATGAAATAAATGCATTAAAATTAAAAAATAAAGATTTTAAACCTATAATTGCAGGTAGAAACCTAACTGCAAATGACAAAGATGCTATGATTATATCTCAAAGAGTCCTAAAAGAAATGGGCATAACCGATTATAAATCAGTAGTTGGGAAAGAGTTTACTATAATATCAAATCAAGCTAGTAATGGAATGAAACTAAAACCACTAAATAAAACAGGAAAAGTCATTGGTGTTATTGATGAAAAAATCGATGCATACAGCGGAAAAATTGTAGTACCACTAAAAACATCACTAGAATTCAAAAACTATGAAACTTTCGATAGCAACTTCTTTGAAAATAAAGGCTACAATGACATAAATATATTCGCCAAAGATGAAGATAGTGTGAAAACTGTAGGACAAGCCCTTAAGACACTGGGGTACCAATATGAATCCTATGAAGTAATTGCAGAACAAGTTAAAAGTGTATTTGCTGTACTAAAAGGTATCCTTTCTTCCCTTGGAATAATTGTATTATTCGTTGCAGCTTTAGGAATCATAAACACAATGATTATGTCTACTTATGAAAGAACAAAATCAATTGGAATTATGAAATCCATAGGCGCATCTACAACCAATATAAAAAACATTTTCGTTGTAGAATCAGGTACTATAGGTTTCATAGGTGGAATAATGGGTTTATTATTTAGTTTTATAAACAGTAAAATCATAGAATTCGCCATAAGTACCTATTTAAAAAGTAAGCAAGCAACAGACGTGGTTATTAAATTCTATATGCCTAATTGGCTTGTATGGGGTTCATTAGTATTTGCTATAGTATTAGCAGTATTGTCAGGTTTATATCCTTCTTCTAGAGCAGCAAAACTTGATCCAATAGAAGCCCTTAATTCCAAATAGTATATTACTAAAATGACATATTATAAAATTGTATTTATTAAAATTACATTGGCTATTTAATTAATATTGTGCAACATAAAATACTAAATGCCTATAATCAGCTTGATTTAGACATTTGCATATAATCATCATGATTTAGCAGAATGATATTAAATTCAGTAGAATGAGTATTTACCATATACTTCTACACAACATATATAAAATAGCCATTACATTTAATTAAATTTTTCATTATGAAAATTGTATATTACTTAATTGTAAATAAATAGGATGGAGATGAAATAAATTGAAATTAGGCGATAGTATAAAAATGTCCATAAACGACCTTAAAAATAGAAAAATTCGAACCTTCTTAACCTGCTTTTCTATAGGTATAGGCGTAATGCTAGTAGTAGTTATGGGTGCATTAGGTCAAGGTTTACAAAAATGGTCTCAGCAAAAATTAAATACTGTGCACGATTTAAAACAGGTTTCTGTATATCCGGAAGATGCAAATAAAAGAGAGAAATTAATTAAAGAAAATAAATATTCACAAGAGCTAGCCTTAAAAAAAATAGATTCCGATACTATTAATAAAATACAAAAAATAAATGGTGTAGACTCCATACGTATAGAATTAGCTTCTAATATTACCGGTACAAAAATTGGAGATAAAATCGGAAAAAAAGTAGGTATTATAGGTGTAGATACAAATTATACTCTCTTTTCTAACTCCTCAGTAAACATTATAACAAACGACAAGAAAAATAAAGGTAAAAATACAAAACCTATTATTGCAGGTAAATCATTAAACTCAACTGATACAAACTCAGTACTTGTTGGAGAAAAATATTTAAATAGAATAGGTATAAAAAGTAATTATGAAAATATTATAGGAAAAGAAATGGAATTAAAAATAGACATTCCTGGTCAGCCTTCTTTTATAAAAAAGGTTAAGATATCAGGAGTTATAAATAAACTTTATGATGATTCTAGCTCAATAATAACTCCTATAGACATATCTTCAGAAATACAACAATTTACTTCTGGAGAAAAAAATTACTTCAATAAATATGGTCCTTCACTATTACAAATTGATGCTAAAAATATAAATGATACTAAAAATATTTACAATCAAGTTAAGAAAACAGGATATAGTGTCAATTCAAAAATAGATACCATTGAATATATGCAAAAGCAAAATCAAATTTTAAATGTACTTCTTATGATAGGTGGTGTTATCGTATTACTAGTCTCTTCCATTGGGGTTATAAACACCATGACAATGTCTGTTTTTGAAAAGACAAAATCCATTGGAATTATGAAAGCTTTAGGTGGCTCTAAAAGAAATATCAAAACTTTATTTATAGTACAGTCTGGAACAATTGGATTTTTGGGAGGAATACTCGGAGTTATTCTAGCATTACTCACCTCTTCCACCGTAAATACCATTGTACTTAATATAATGAAAAAGAAAGGTCCTGTTGATATAGAAACTCTATTCATAACTCCATATTGGTTAATACTTGGTTCCATAGTTCTTGCAATGTTTATATCTACAATTGCTGGAATAATACCCGCTGCAAAAGCCTCAAAATTAGACCCAGTTGAGTCATTAAGTTATGAATAATGTGATTAACCCACAATAAGGTATAATGTGATGGAATTATGGAATTTTTCCTCCATGACTGCAAACAAAGTTCAAACTAAAAACTCAATACTTAGTTGTGCAAAATCTCTCTTCACAATACTGGAAATAATACAAAGTGTTATTTCCAGTATTTTTTATAAACATCTAAATAACTATTTAAAATTACAAATTAATATTTTATTGTATAACATACTCTAAACTCAGAGTACAATTTCAATGGACAAATATACTAGTAATTAATACCTCAATCAACTTTTACAGATAACTTTTAAGCCCTACATTACATAAATAAAGGAAATATAAGTATAGTTTTAATTTTAAATTTAAATTTAGAATGTGAGTTGAAATTCATAGAGCATTTCTTGAATTTATATTTTATCAAAAACTCCTAAATGAGTTTTACCTTTAAATTTTAAATTTTAAATTTTATTTTATAACTACGAAAGTTGGTCATTCCAAAAATGACTAAAGTTGAATACTTCAAAAATAACGTTGATTTAATTATAAAAATGTGTATAATATCAATTGTATACAATAATAATTATTAAATAGTATAAATTATTTTTTCAACATTTTTTAATATAAATTACAATACCAATTTAAATTAACATAAAGCATATTAAAAAAAGACTTTATTATTTAAATTATGAATATCTAAGAATAGGTATGCATATTAAGGAAATTTAAAAATTCTACAAGGGGGAATATGAATATGATTAAATGGAAGGAAGAATATAACATAGGTATTGAATCAATTGATAATCAACATAAAAAATTATTTAGTATAGCGAATGAAGCATATTCACTTTTAAGAGATGAATTTTGTATTGATAAATATGATAAAATTGTCTCTATACTAGAAGAACTAAAGGACTATACTATATATCATTTTAATTCAGAAGAAGAATATATGACAAAAATAGGTTATAATAAATTTTTTTCTCAAAAAATAGAACATGAGTATTTTATAAGCAAATTTAAAGAGATTGATTTTAATAAAATTGATGTAAATCAAGATAAATATATACTTGATATATTAGATTTCATAATTGATTGGATAACTAACCACATTATTTCAAAGGACAAACTTATAAAATAGTATTGTGGAATATTGTATAGTATATATTTAATAAATTAATATGGGTAGAAAATAAGGAAAATACGGGGACGGTTAAGAATTAACAGCTAAGAATTAATTCTTAGCTGTTAATTCTTAACCGTCCCTTATATATATCCCCCTTACTTATGCCCTTTTGTTTTAAATTAATCTCTATAATATCAGCAATATCGACAAATATCGGCAGGTGCCTGGCACCTATACCTCATTAGAAATTAATTCTTCATAGGATTGTCTTTTACATATAATTCTATCTTCTTTATCCTTTACAAGAATCACTGGAGCTTTAGGTATTTTATTGTAGTTGCTGCACATAGAATATCCATAGGCGCCAGTAGAAAATATAGCTAATATATCTCCACTTTCAGCCCTAGGTACTTGCACATTACTTAATAAAATATCACCTGATTCACAACACTTTCCTGATATAGTTACAGTTTCTTCATTTTGCCCAACCACATTGTTTGCAATAACACATTCATATTGTGCATTATAAAGAGCTGGTCTTATATTATCCGACATACCCCCATCCACTGACACATATTTTCTAATATCTGGTATATTCTTTATAGCTCCAATGGTGTAAAGAGTAGTTCCAGCATTTCCAACTATACTCCTACCAGGTTCTATCGCAAGAACTGGTTTTTTTATATTTAACTTTTCACAGATTAGTTCTGCTTTATTTATGATAGCACTGCAGTATTCTTGGATGGTTTTAGGTTCATCACCTTCTGTATAATAAATTCCGAAGCCTCCTCCTAAATCCAACTCCTCTATTTCAAAATTTAATTGCTCTTTTATATTTTTAATAATATTTAACATTATCTCTACTTCATCTTCAAAAGGCTGTAAATCAAAAATTTGTGATCCTATATGACAATGTAATCCTCTTAAATGCACATTAGGCAACTCTATTGCTTTTTCAATAGCTTCCCTTGTACTATTATTTACTATGGTAAACCCAAATTTAGAATCAACTTGTCCTGTTTTTATATAATCATGAGTATGTGCTTCAATTCCGGGTGTTATTCTAAGAAGAATATCTTGAGTTATGCTATATTTTTTAGCTATATAATTTATTTTTTCCATTTCATAAAGGTTATCTACTACAAATGCTCCAACACCATATTTTATACCCATTTGTATTTCTTCATTAGTTTTATTATTGCCATGAAAATAAACCTTTTCCATAGGAAATCCACTTTTAAATGCAGTATACAGTTCGCCACCGGATACTACATCAAGACAAAGGCCCTCCTGATTAATTATCTGACACATAGCAATAGTCAAAAAAGCCTTTCCCGCATAAGCCACTTTGTTCCCTTGCTTAACTCTAAAATTGTCATAAAATTCTCTGCAATTACTTCTAATCATATTTTCATCCATAACATAAAGAGGCGTACCATATTTTTCAACTAACTTTTTGCAACTTATTCCTTGGATAAATAATTGGTTATCAATAACACTCATTCCATTAAAAGTTTTCATTTATGTTCCCTCCTACAATTTGTTAGTTGACTAGGTCACCACAGGATGTCTGCCTTTTCTTTAAGTTTCATTTTTAACAATTAATTTCCCATAATCACTTTTTAGCACTTAACTTTTATAACTTGCATTATTAATTATTTTAAATTAACTTTACAATTATTTTTATTAATTTACCAAAAAATAAATGCAATGAAGGAACACCTTCATTGCATCAAACTCAAAAAAATAGCAACTTTGTGTACCTTGTAGTTCTCCACTCTTACTAAGTGACAGTCTTACATATATTTTATGTAAAACCAGAAAGCATTTTTGCTAATGACTTTCTTCGGCCATGCCTCCTTTCATTATTCTTCAAAGCTTGCAGCTCTAAATAATTACTATTAGACACAGCACCTCTACCCTAGGTAACTAACTATAATTTAATTTTAATCTTATTAATTTTATTAATTTTAAAACTTATTAAAAAATATACTATCACATTTATTGTTTAAATGCAAGAGAAAAATTCTTAACCCTTCAATTCGTAATTTGAAACTCATCCCCAAATTTTTTAACGAAATAATACGGTTTTAGGGTGTTATTACAATTAATATTTATCCAAAAACCTATGTAGATTTAGTGTATAAATTGTATATTACGAATTAAAGTTTTTGTAAGAATAAATTTGACACTAGAACTTGACATAAACGATTAAATGGAATAATTTGCACAATAGTTCCATTGGGTTTATAATACTCTTGGATTTTAAATATAAAAAATGAGGTGAGAACAAATGAAAACTTCTAAAAAAATTCTTATGATATTGTTATGTACAATGGTTATAGGGCTATATGGTTGTAAAGAAAAGAATAATGAGGCTGTATATAATAATCAAGAAATAAAAAAAGAAACGTCTCAGAAATCAAAAGAAGAAAAAAATACATCAAATAATAATTCTAAAGATTTAAAAAAAGACACTGAAGATACTGCCAAAAAAAATATAAAAAATCATCAAAACAATGAAGAAGCTTTTCCACAAAACATTCCTCTAAAGCACAATAATGAGGATATATGTATACTTATGTACCACTCTATCGACTATGAAAAAAACAATAACTTAAGAATGCCTAAGGAAAAATTTAAGGAACAAATGAAATATATAAAAGATCAAGGATATACTACTCTTACACTTAATCAATTATATGATTTTTTAGAAAAAAATAAGCCTATACCTAAGAAATCCGTAGTTATAACCCTAGATGATGGGTATGTAGACAACTATACTAATGCGTATCCAGTACTTAAAGAATATGGCATAAATGCTACTATATTTGTAATTACTGACTGTATAGACAGAGATAACTCCTACTTGAATTCAAAACAAATTAGAGAATTGCAAGCTAACGGAATAGATATACAAAGTCATACTACAAATCATCAAGAGCTACATAGGGTTCCTTATAAAAACCAACTACAAACTTTAAAACAGTCAAAAGAAGTATTAGAAAAATTATTAGATAAAAAAATAACCTGTATAGCTTATCCATGCGGCAAATACAATGAAGATACCATAAAGGCAGCTAAAGAAGCAGGATACACCATGGCATTCGCAACTGGCGGTAGGCTTGGCAAAAAATCTGACGGCATATATAGTATAAAAAGAATTGGCGTATATGCTAATAATGGAATGAATATACTACAAGCATACCTAAAGTAAAAAAGGAAAAATTGGGGACCATTAATTTTTAGTTAATTTAAGGAAAAGGGACGGTTACTAGATGTATATATGCATCTTATCTACTAGAGTTTATGTAATAAAGTCCCTTTAGTTTTCTGTTTATTCATCTTAAACACTTAATTACTTTCTTCATCTAGAAGTCCTGTTTTCTCCTTTTCAAAGCCCAAATATACACTTAAACTTGAATATCTATATTTCTCTGGATGTTGCTCATACCCCCTTATTTTTAATGGATTATTGTGAATATAAGCGGATAAGACCACTAAATACCTGTCTGTATCTACCACTTTGCTTTTAAATCTATCTTGAAATAATGTTCCAACCCTTTGATGAATTTTATTGAATGTTATAGCATATTTGAAGTTTAAACCATGCATTATTTTTGATATGTCCGCACCATTAGGATCAATTATAAAATGAGCATGGTTGGTCATAAGACAGTTTCTCTCCTTTTATCTATTTTTCTAATCTCTTTTCTTTTCTGACTTCAACTAAATAATTGTTAACTGTCCCTATTTTCCTTATTTTCCTAAAGTAACCTAAACATATTAATAGTTTCCTTATTTTCCTAAAGTAACCTAAACATATTAACGAATATAAAATATAGAATATTATATTATATTTGGAATATTTATAATTTTTATGATATTTTATTAGAGGAGGAGTAATATATGAGTAGAAATTTTTTAGAAAAAATATGCATAGTAGGAGCAGGCATATCCGGTTTGAGTGTTGCATGGTTTTTAAAAGAGAAGGGCTATAAAAACATAACCGTATTAGAAAAATCGGAAAGATTAGGTGGAAAATGTCACTCTCCTAGATTCAAAGGACGTACATATGAAATGGGCGCAGCTATGGGCGACGAAATAAATTACAATACTATTTTAGATATAATGGAAAAACTAAATTTTAAAGGGGACGGTCCTAAGCTAAATGCAAAAATATTTAATCATATTAATGGTGAAGAATTAGTAGGCATAACTCAAGAAGAAAAGCCTTTATTCCAAGCACAATTAGCAAAGATGAAACATTTGTTAGAAACAAAATATAAAGGATATAATCTTCCTGGCCATGCTAATACTCACGAAGATTTAAAAGAAACCTTCTATGATTTTTGCATGATGAACGAAGTACCTCTCTGTTTAAAAGTGTGGCTAAATCCTTTCACATCCTTTGGATATGGATATTTTAATTTAATTCCTGCTGCCTACGTGCTTCAATATATAGATTGGGATACAGTGGAATCCATGTTTAGTAAAAAAATAATGACTTGGAGTGAAGGCACTGAAATTTTCTGTGAAAGAATTGCAGAAAGCTTAGATCAAAGACCTAGATTAAACACCTCTATAAGTAAAATAGAAAGGAAAAACAATAAAGTTTACATCTATACTGAATTTGGTAAAGAAGAATATGACAAAATAATATTCACATCTCCATTACAAGATTTACATGATTATGTGGATATAGATGACGATGAAAAAGAACTTTTTGAAAAAATAATAACTAATCAATATAACGTATATTCCTGTACTGTAGAAAACTTTTCTATAAACTCAGGCTATTATCCAAAAAACATGGTACAATCTAGAGCTGGACATGTTATGTTTTACCTAAGTAGATGGAAAGATGATCCAGAACAAATACTTACCTTTTACATTCTAGGGGATTCTTCTCAAAACATAGGAGATAAAGAATGCAGGGCACTACTAGAAGAAGATTTACGTAAATTTAATATTAACCTAAGGGATGTTATACTACATAAAACTTGGAGATACTTCCCACACATAAATTCTACAGAAATGAAAAATGGGTGGTACGAAAAATTAGAAGGAAAGCAAGGAAACTTAAATACATTCTATGCGGGAGAAATTATGAGTTTCTCAAACCTTGAGGAATGTGCATCTTACTCTAAAACACTAGTAAAAAGATTCTTCTAAAACATTAGACTCATAATCAATTTATTATATAAATACTTTATTTTGTATTAACTGTTTGTTTTATATTAACAGTGATATATTTCATAATAAATGTTTCCACTAATACACTTTGTATTAACCATTATGATTTGCCGATTATTACTACTGCACCTTATTTTGTTTAAACATATATTTTACTTTAAACATATGTTTAACTATGATTAACCACAAAAAGTGTTAAATTACTCGAATTATGAAATTTCTCTGGAATGACTTCCATAAGAAGCAAAGGAACTGTTTAAATTTGGCAATTCCACTACATTGTACTCTATTGTAGGTTAATCATAAATAAATATATATTTATAATATTATATATTAACACTCTACCATTTAATCAAAATACTTTGTCATAAGTTTTGAGGAGGATAAAAATGAATTTATCAAAACGTAAAGTTACCAGTAAAGAAAACAAATATTTCCTTATTTCAACTTGGGTTATAGGTTTGTTCTATACCTTAGGCTTCTTTGTATGTAACTCTAGAAATTTAATTTCTATGAACTACACAATAGTAGGAAGCTGCTTTTTTGTTGTTTCATTAATAGTTTCTAGTATTATATATTTAAGAAACAAGGAAAGCTATATTCTATGCCATGTTATTTCTGTATGCTTTTCCATATCTTATTTAATAATACTTCTAGCATCGCAATTAAAATATTCCAACATTTTAGTTTTACCTTTAATAATAACATTAAGCTTATACCTAG
The DNA here is from genome assembly GCF_000744935.1 of Clostridium sp. KNHs214. Classification (GTDB taxonomy): domain Bacteria; phylum Bacillota; class Clostridia; order Clostridiales; family Clostridiaceae; genus Haloimpatiens. The sequence continues at coordinate 184,319 of NZ_JQMW01000011.1, forward strand.
ATGTAAAAAAATTAGTATTTCCAATAATAGGCACACTAATATCTAATGTTATATGGGTGGTAATTCATAAAACCGAACCTGAATTTCTCCATAATGCAGCTTTCTTATTAGTAGTATTATGCCTATTTATATTTATAACCATTATAGTTACTAAATTTGGGGGAGACAAAGCTAAAGAGGTAGAAGCTGAAAAAGAAATAAGTTATAAGGTAAATACTGATCAAAAAAAAGTCATAGAAGATATAATACAAATGGTTAAAATCATCAACAAAAATTCCAGCAATTTAAATGAAATAATGGATAAAATCAAAGGTTCATCTAGCATTGTTCATAACGCTGTAGCAGAAATAGCTTCTGGTGCCGAAAATACCACTGAAAATATTCAAGAGCAAAGTAGATCTATAGAAGTTATTGAGGACAAGATAGACAATACAGTTAAAATATCACAGCAGGTAAAAGAAAGTACAGACCAAAACCATAAAAATCTGATAGAAGGATTAAAAATAGTAGATGAACTTTCTAAAACTGCAAAACTTATAGAAAACAAAAACTCACAGGTACAAAATAGTTCTGTTAAACTTAAAGATTCTGCTGAAAATATCAAAGACATAACAAATATGATAACAGATATAGCTGAACAAATAAATTTATTATCACTAAATGCAGCTATAGAAGCAGCTAGAGCTGGAGAAAGTGGCCGAGGCTTTGCAGTAGTGGCAGAAGAAATTAGACGACTTGCAGATGCTAGTAAAGAAGCCACTAACAATATCTCTGACATCATATCCGATTTAAATAATGAAGTTATTAAATCTTCTAAATTTATCAATGAACTTTTAGATATTAATGTTGAACAAAATAAATTAGTGGATGAAACAGAAAAAATATTAAATATAATAAAATCTGACGGAAACACCGTTAGCAGTAAAGTAGATGAAGTAGATGAACGAATCAACGAAATATCTTCTTCCGCTAAAATCATATTAGATTCCCTAGAATCCCTTACTGCCATTGCTGAAGAAACCACTAGCAATGCAGAACAGACCTTATCTATATCCGAGGATTTTAGAAACAATGCTGATATTTCCAAAGATTATGTATCACAATTAATAGCTGCTGCAGAGAGCTTACTTAATAACACTCCAGATGAAAAAAATTAAATTAGCAGTGATAACTTGCTAAGAAATTTACTGATAGAGTTTACTAGCACGATTAATTCATAAAAGAAGTAATGTAAAAGATTTAATAGGGACAGTTAAGAATTTCTATATTTCTTCAGGAATTAATATATAGAAATCTTCTTAACCGTCCCTAAAACTTTCTATAAAACTCTCTAAAACTTTCCAAAAGCTTCACTCTTGTATTGCTTATTAATGCTATAATTAACCATGTACATTTGAAAAACGTTTAAAATAGCTTATCTTATTTAAAACTCAAAGGGGTGTTAAACTTGAAAAAAATGAAAAAGAGTACAAAGATACTTATATCCGTATTTGCAGTTGTTGTTGCAATAATAGTATTTGTAGGCGCTTACGGTATATCACTTTTAGGTAAGGTAGGAAAAGACACTATATCTAAAACCAACAAAGACGCATATAACTCCACTAAAATATCATCTCCTGGCACATACACTCTAACAGGTCAACAGGCATTAACCTATTCTAGAATAAGATATAAAGGAAATGGAGATATAATAAAAACAGGCACCTCCATTTTATCCTCAGGCATGAATAATCTAGAGCAAGAAAGATTTCCTTTAGATGGATTCTGTTATATCTTAAGCAGGAGAATAATAGCAAAATAATACTTAACCATGTTTCTATTTCCCTTTTGCGCCATAATCAGATAATAGCTAAGCTATACTTAATTTTTCTACGTTTTTCTCTATTTTTAAAATAAAATTCTTAACCGCCACCTTTTTCATTGATAACCTAGTATGAAATGTTATATATTATAATAGTAATTAATGTTTAGGAGGCATATTTTGAATGAGTAGACAAAAGAAACGCAAAGGAAAAAATCATATTAGACCTAGTTTTATATTATTGGGCGTAGTTATAATCTATTTATGTACGGTATTATATTTTAGAAATCACTTTCAATTAAGAACTACTATTAATGGTGTTAAGGCTTCCAATAAAACTGTAGAACAGGTCACTAAAGAACTAGAAACTGAAGTAAAAAATTATACATTACAGTTAGAAGGGAGAAATGGAACTAAGGAGAAGATTTCAACAAAAGATTTTAATCTTAAATATAATCCTAATGATGAAATTAAAAAATTAAAAAAAGATCAAAATCCCTTTAATTTGCTTGGAGGCATTTTTAAAAGAAAACAATATGAAGTATCTAGGACTATTTCTTATGATGAAAAACTATTAAAAGAATTTATTGATAAAATGTCCTTTTTTAATGAAAATGCAATAACAAACCCTAAAAATGCAAGTTTAAACTATACTGACAAGGGCTATAAAATTGTAAAAGAAACTATGGGAAATAAGGTTATTAAAGATACACTATATAAAGAAATAAAAGATGCAATAATTAATAATAAAAATGTTATAAATTTAGAAAAAAGCAATTGCTATGAAAATCCAAAATATACTTCAAAGTCAAAAGAAGTTGTAGACGCTCAAAAGACCATGAATAAATATTTGCAATCAACAGTAACCTTTGACATTAGAGGAAATAAAGAGGTATTTGATAACTCTATAATAAAAGATTTAATCAAAGTGGATGAAAATTTTAATGTTTCTATAGACAAGCAAAAAATATGGACATATATAAATAATTTAGCATATACTTACGATACAGTAGGAAAAGCAAAAGATTTTGTTACCGCATCAGGTACACATATAAAAGTAAACGGCGGAAACTACGGCTGGAAAATTAACAGGTCAAAAGAAGTAGAAAATTTAGTACAAGCTATAAAAGAAGGTAAAGCTGTAAATAAAAAACCTTCATATTCTCAAATACCAAGTAGTAGTGCCCCTAATGAAATAGGTAATTCCTATGTAGAAATTGACCTAACAAAACAGCATTTATGGTTTTATAAAGACGGTGCTCTTGTAATAGATGGAGATGTGGTTACTGGCAGTATGGTTAAAAAAACCATTACCCCAGAAGGCGTTTATAAATTAAGTTATAAAGAAAAGGATGCTACCTTAAAAGGAGAGGATTATGCCACACCAGTTAGTTTTTGGATGCCTTTTAATGGAGGTATTGGTATGCATGATGCTACTTGGAGAAAAGAATTTGGTGGAAAAATATATGAAAAAAAAGGTTCTCATGGATGTGTAAATTGTCCTTATGAATTGGCAAAAACTATTTTTGAAAATATTAAAGCTGGAACTCCAATTATTTGCCATTATTAATAATTATGTCTTACTTATGTGAACTAGCACCGAGATAAACAACGGTGGTTTTCACAAATTCTCCATAAAATACAGACAAAAAATACAAATACAAATAAATATGAGTAAAAATAAGTTAAATAAATATAAACAAAAATAAGTTAAACAAAATAGTTTAACTACAATAAATACAAGGCCACATAGGTTAAAAAATATTAAAATTTACCTATGTGGCTTTTGTTTTTATTTATTCTATCTTCATAAAGTACATGAAAATAAATAACAAGTCAAAAATGCAAGTATATTTTGTGTCAGACAAGGAAGCAGTTTCCGCCGCTAGTAGACTATAGGTGGGTTCTGCTGACGCAGTATGACGCAAAATAGACTAGCATAATTACTTGTTATTTATTTTAATGTGTCTAAAATAACCAAAATGAAAAATGAAGAAGGTTATAATAAAATTTTAAAATTCATAAGAATATAAAAGTATTGTTTTTCTATGACTAAGGTATAATTAAAAAGGAGGCATTTAAGTGGATAATAATAACAAACTTTGGAATGATAATCAAAATTTCCAACCAAAATCAACAAATGTATTTGCTATAACTGGTTTAGTTTTAGGTATAATCTCTTGGTTTTTAAACCTTTTTGGAATCATTGGAACACTAGCCATTGTTTTCTCATCAATTGCATTATCACAAATCAAAACAAATAATGAAAAAGGAAAAGGCTTTGCTATTGCTGGTTTGGTTTCAGGAATAATAAATGTTATTTATGCAGTAGTGATGTTAACAACACTTTTATAGATTGAATTACAAGTACAATAGATAAACTACTATCTTTTTTCTACAAATAACTTATATATTCAACTTTCCTAGATATAAATTTACAACTAAAAATTAAATAAAAATTTTTTTGGGAATTTTAACTTTTATTTCACATTTTATAGTTACATCCATAGGTTTATGTAAACAAATCTATGGATGTTCCCTCCTTAATTTAACTCAGTAATTTTCTTTCCTGTTTTTTCTTTAAGAATATTTACTATTTTTTCTTTTTCTTGGCCTGCAACATATAGAAGTGTCCTTTTTTCTTCTTTTTTATCAAAATAATCTTTTACAAATTCTTTTTCACTAGGTTGTTTTAAGTATCTTATTGATTCCATTGGGAATCCTTGAATGTTTAAACATCTTAATGGAGTGCTATACTCAAGTTTAGTTATATTTTCATATTGCACTTTTGTCTTCTCTACTCTTGGTCCCATTTTATCGCTTCTATCTAAACCATCATATAGTATTGTAATTGCCTCCTCATTCAACTCAACTTTTGTAACTATACTCTTATATCCAGCAACTGGTCTTGTTCTAGTTAATACAAATATACATAAGATTACAGCTGTTATTTTGGTTCGATCTAATGAAAAGTCACCTAGCCATATCTCAAATAAGCAAAGTACACCAATTATAATTAATGTACCTTTAGTTAGTTTTCTTATGGTTGGATGTGGCGATTCTCCTTCTGTATATATTTTACTTATAAACTCTACTACCTGGTTTTCCATTGAACATTCTCCTTTTTAAATTACATAGGGAGTGTTGTTGCACCAAGAATAAACACTACAATATATTATGCCAGCTGCAATTGGTAATTTGAAATCTATATTAAAATTTTCTAAACGAAACAATACAGTTTCAAGCCATTTTTAAATATAATGATTAACCCACAATAAGGTACAATGCAGTGGAATTATGAAATTTCTTAATGCAACATGCCCTTTGTAATTTATTTTGATGAAAAAATTTTTGCTAATTCTGCATCTGTTTGTTCTAAATTTTCTGCTGCTCCATTCATTTGATTTGCTAATCCTTCTACTGTTGGCGGGAATGTTTTTACAAACTCTGAATATATTTGTTCAAAGCTTTGTACATAACTACTCTGAGCTGCACCTTCCCAGTTATTTGCTACCTGATCTACTGTAGACTTTAATGTTTTTAAATCCTGCATTATAGAATTTGCTATTCCTTTTATCTTATTAGATCCGTCATATAATTCCTGTGGTGTAATTCTAATTTGTGACATATAAAATACCTCCCAAAAATTTAATATTTAAAACCGCTTAGCGGATTTAACCTATGGATTTTAATTTATTAGCTTCCTCTATTAAACTTTCAAACTGGATTTGAGAACCGCTTAAAACACCATCTAAAAAATTAACCACTTTAATATACTTATCAATCTCCTTAGCTAATTTATCATCAAATTTTTTCATACAAGCTTCTCCTGCTTCACTATCCCACCCACTATACTTCAAGCTAAATAAAATTCTATCTATTTTCAATTTTATGGTTTCTAAATTTTCTAATTGTTTTTCGTATTCTCCTGCAGCTTTTTTTAAAGCATCTGTATCTATTTTAAAATCCTCCATATAATCACCCTTTTAATTAAAATTCATATCAAACACACTATTATACTTTTTAGCAATTTCCATATTTTCTTCTGCCTTTTTCTCATCACCCATTTCTTTATAAATAGAAGCTTTAATAGCATATACCTCTCCACTATCTTCTTTTAACAATAATACATAATCTAAAAGCTCCAATGCCTTAGCATATTCCTTTAAATCTTTATGACACAATATTCTGAACATATATGCGTCAAGATTATTAGGACTTGATATAGTAATTGCTCTAAATAGTTTGCATGCTTCTTTATAGTGTTTTTTTGCTTCCTCTTCTCTGCCTAGCATTTTAAGGCTTAAAGCTCTATAATATATAGCTGACATTATATATGAACTTTCTCCATCTTCTTCTTTTGCTAATACCTCTGCATTCTCAAGTACTTTTTCATAATTGTTAGCTGCTAAATAAGCATTCATTATAAAGTATCTTACTTCGTAATCTATTTCTCCATCTTCATAGTTAATACACTTTTCCAAATAATTAATAGTACTTTCAACATCTTCTTTTTGAGCATATATTTTTGCTCTTTCAAAATCTAAATTTCTTGCCTCTACTTCAAAACCTTCCATTTTTTCAGCTTCTTCTATCATTGTTAAGGCATTTTCATAATCCCCCTGTATATTAATTAATCTAATCTTGTTGTAGAATAACGAAACATCCTTTGGAAATAATTCAATAGCTCCATTAATAACTTTTTCTGCTTCTTCAAATTTTCCTTGAGCACAGTATATCTCAAATCTAAAGTGATATCCCTCAAATATATCCGGACAATATTGATTTAATTCTTCTAATGCCTCTAACGCTTCATCTAATTTATCATTTTTTATATATAACGAAATTTGTTTCAGTCTATATTCAGGATTTAGCGGCTCCTTTGCAATTGCTTTTGAATAATTTCTAACTGCAAATAAAAAATTATCTGTTTCTTCATAAACCATTCCTAAATTATAATAAAGATTTGCCTCTTCATAGCCATTAGCCACTGCTTTATTGTAATATTCTACTCCCTTCTCAATATTATCTCTAAGAAAACTAATATTACCTAAGTTAAAATAGACTAGTCCATTTTTCTTATCTATTAATATTATCTTCTTAAACTGTTCCTCAGCTTTTTCGTATTGCTCCATATTGGCATAGAGATTTCCTAAATTAAAATAAGTTTCTACCTCCATGGGATCTATTTCTCTTGCTTTTTCGAAATATTTTAAAGCTTCCTGATATTTTTCCTTTGCCAGTAGCATACTCCCCTGCTGATTTAATTCAATAGCTTCTGATATTTCTGGTATTTCCATATTCGCATTTCCTCCTTTATTTATCTGTTAACCAATGATATCTATATGCATTGAAGTCTTTTGCTACAACATTTTATAAATTATACCCATTTTGAAAACACTCGTCTTATAAAATTAAGCTTTCATTTAATTTAAAATTAACTATGTCATCACCTTTGAATCTAAGTATTCTTTTATCATTACTTTTCCTTTCATTAATTTGCAACACTCTTCTATAATATCTTTATTTTAACATTTATTCCATATATATTCACCACTTTTCCATAATATTTTACTTTTTTTTACTAATATATTTTTTCTACTCCTCTGGATAATCCCTCTTTTCCATCTGAACTCCACTCTTTTCTTCTAATGTTTTTAGAATTTCTTCATTGCCTTCAAAGTATAGGTATAGTCTTATTCTAGTATCAGGCTTATTAACATTTTTATTTCTTGTATATTTTCCTTTACTATAATCGCAATACCATATCTCTCTCCTTTTACCATAAATATCAATCCTTTGATGATACGTGCTATATATCATCCTTGTTATATTTTCATATCGTGTTTCTAATTGTTGAAATATATTTATGTTATATTGATTACTTGGATGGTATATATATTTTATATCTTCATCTGTAATCACCACGGTATCATGTTCTCTATAGTTTACTACGCATTCACAGCTTCCTTCTAATGCCTTGCGATATACGAAATATGGTATACTAGCAAAAATCCCCATGCTTATAGATAGAGTTATCCTCATTTACTCTTACAGTTCTACCAATATTAAAATAGCAAAAGAATGCTATTCCCCCTATTGGTGCAAGCAATAAAAGTATTCTTCTTACCCACTTCCTCTTATGCCACTTTGGATGTTTCTTATATTGTGTCCTTTGTAATTTTCTTTTTAATTCTGGATCAGGATAATATTGTTTCATATAAACTCCCCCCTCTATTCCTCCGAATAATCCCTTATTTCAATCTCTACCCCGCTTTTTTCCGAAAGAGTTCTCACAAATTCCTCGCTGTTTTCATAGTACAAATAAAACGCCATTCTAGCTTTTTCTTTAACTGAATAATCCTTTTCTCCTTTTTCATAATCATCATATCTTGTGTCCTTTATATTTGCGTACAATCTTAACCTATTGTGATACTTATTTAAAACCAACCTCTCTATTTCGTCATACCTTACTTGCATTACATCATATGTTGTTGAAATCCCTTCCCCATTAGGTTTGTACCCATTTTCAAAATACTCGTCTTTTAAAATTAAGCTTTCATTTAGTTTAAAATTAACTATGTCATCACATTTGAACCTAAGTATTCTTATATACCCAACTAATATCATTAGTAATGTCCATATAACTCCTATTGCTATAAAAAAATAATCAGAAAATAACTTGAATCTTCCCATAACCCTATACCCATAAATTTCTATGCAAATAGGACTTATTATAGTCATTATAATGATTCCTTTCCTTATCCATGCTGTTCTTTTCCATTTAGGATGCTTTTTATATTGAGTATCATATATTTCTTGAAATTTTTCCTTATCTACTTTATATTCTTTTATCATTTCTTTTCCTCTCATTAATTTACTAATATATCTTCTGCACCATTAGCTCATATATATTTTTTTATCTACTCCTCTGGATAATCCCTCTTTTCCATCTGAACTCCGCTCTTTTCTTCTAATGTTTTTAGAATTTCTTCATTGCCTTCAAAGTATAGGTATAGTCTTATTCTCTCATCTGGTTTATCCACCTCTTCTGTCCTACCTATCTCACCTGTCGTAACATCACTATAATATATCTCCTTTTGTTTACCATAAATATCTACCCTCTGATGATATGTGTTATATATCATCTTTGTTATATCATTAAACTTAATTTCAAATTGATGGAACAACTTTATATTATCTCGATTACTTGGATGGTATATATATTTTATATCTTCATCTGTAATTACCACGGTATCATGTTCTCTATAGTTTACTACGCATTCACAGCTTCCTTCTAATGCTTTCCGATACACAAAGTATGGTATACTAGCAAAAATCCCCATGCTTACTGCAGTGGTAACTCTTACAATCCCGTCAACTCCATCTTGAGCAAACATACCATTTTCAAACCTGTAACGAAAAAACGATAGTATACCCCCTATTGGTGCAAGCAATAAAAGTATTCTTCTTACCCACTTCCTCTTATGCCACTTTGGATGTTTCTTATATTGTGTCCTTTGTAATTTTCTTTTTAATTTTGGATCAGGATAATATTGTTTCATATAAATTTTCTCCTTTCTTTTACTTCACTCTTTAATTAAATACAAGTTTATAACGTTTAATTTTTATATCTTTAAGGGATTTGCTTATTTTATTTAAATTAGAATGGAACGAGGCAATATTAGGAATAAATATATTTCCATTACGTATATTTTTTCCTGTTTCATATACTATATCTGCTTTATTTAATCCAATTATTGCATGTTTAAATCCTTTTCCTATTTTAGAATTAAATTTTAATTTTATGCCTAACATATTTGCATTGTTTAATTTATCCAATTTGGAAAAATCGGGAATAATCTCTTTCTTTATTTTATATCCTTTATTTTTAAATGCATTTTTTATATCATTCTTAATAAAATTTGATATTATTTTTTTTGAACGTAACTTTTGATATTTATTTTCTTTTACTAAATCCTTTAAAACATATCCGCTGTGTTTCGTGTTCATCTTGATATATTTAAACGTATCTATTAACTCATCTTTAAACAACTTATTATTTTCACCTATGGCTTTTCTAAAATTACTATCAGTAAAAATTGATTTCGAACCTTTATAGAAACTTTTTATTGTAACTTTAAACTTTTTATCTCCTTTGACCATAAATTTATTACCTAATATTCCTACTGTCTCATCAGTACTGTTCCCAAATAAATTCTTAATAGATATAAAACCTTTATTGCCTAGAGAATCTGTTAACTTTCTGCCTAATTGTCCTATTGATGTAATGCTTGTTACTATTGTAGTAACACCTTCCGTTATGTCCAATATAGCTGCTGGTTCCTCATATCCTTCTTTTCGTAAGAAATCACTTAATTTATCTATTTTCCCATATCTATGAGCCCATGCTGGATCTTCTTTGTTTTTGCCATATGCCAAACCACTTGCAATAATATTTGTTACCCCATTTGATATTGCTATTACTGCTCCTACTACAGCTAATATTGCTAGTATCCCTACTCCTGCAGTTACTATAGTAAAAACGGCTACTCCTATTGCCAATATTGATAGAGCAATATCCTTTACATATTTTCCTCCACCAGTTCTAAACCAATGCTTTATTTCAGTTTTCCAGTCATTAACTTTATTTTCCACTTTGTTGTAGACAGTTTTTACCCATCTTCCTAAGGAAGTTGAGTTTATAGAGTTAACGGCTAAGTTTTCAAAAAAGGCTGAAACTTTTCCTATTTTAAATCCATTTCTATTAGCAAAGTCAGCTGTAGCTTCTTTTATCTGTTTTGCAACGTTTTTATCAGTTTCTTTAACTTTATTATGAAAATTATCAATTTGGGCAGCATAATTATGGAACTTTTCACCCTTTTCTCTTAACTCTTTTATCTTCAGCTGAGTTTCATAAAAGGCATCATTTGTCCTACAGCTTTGACCTCCTGAGATATTGCTAATTTTCCTTGATACCCCTCTTTCCATTTTTGAAGCATAATTTTCAAGTTCGCTGGCTGTTTTTTTAATATATTTACTTCCAAGTGAAAGTTCTCTATAAGTCACTTTAAGTGTTGACATATATTAATCACCTCCAAAAATCTTTTTATTTACTAAACGTCTTTCTTCATCTTTTAATTCCTCTAAAGTACATGAAAAGAAATACCAAGTCAAAGATGCTAGTATATTTTGTGTCAGACAAGGAAGCAGGTTCCGTCGCTAGTAGGACTATCGGCGGGTTCTGCTAACGCAGTATGACGGAAAATAGACTAGCATACTGACTTGTTATTTATTTGAATGTACTTAACCTATAATTTAGTGAATTTAGTTCATTTGTAGCTGAGATAATTTCATTTCTAACCACATTTCTTTCCTTATTTAATTTATCTATTGCAACACTAATTCTATAATCAGAATTAGTGCTTTTTTCCTTTAAAGAAGTTGAATCTGTTGAAACTGCACATTTTCCATCTACTGCTACTGCACATTTTAAGCAACTAAAACCATTATATAAGGGCCCATTTATATCCATAATGCAATTATTAACTCTATAAAATGAACTAATTGCTTCATCAATATCTTCTAATCTTCTGTTTTTTTGTCTAATATACTGTTTTTTATTTCTAATTGCATTTCTTATAGACCTAATTCTACACCTAACATAGTACAATGATTCAGCCATATATACACCTCCACATTACCAATTTATTATAATGAAATATAATTAACTGAGTTTTCGGACATATATTTCCGAGAATTTCCCTTTACGAATATATATTTCTGAGAATTCTCCTTCATGAACATATTTTTCTAAGAATTACCCTCTATATTTTTTGCTATCTTCTCATCCGTTTCCATATAAGCTGCTATACTCTCAACAATGCCATCATATAAATCATATAAATCATCCTCAATGTCCTTTAAATTTCTTTTTAGTAAATTGTATTCTATCTCATAAGAATTTCTAGCATTACCTATCCAGGTTGAAAGTAACTCCGATGTTATGCTTTCTATTTTATTTCTACAATTTTGAAACTCCTTAACATTATCTCTAAGTTCCTTTACTGCTTCTGTCATCTCCTCAGTGCTAAGCTTAGTAATACTTCCTATACACTCTACCGAAGTTTTTGAAGCCATAGACTCACCCCTTAATCTTTTAATACTTTTATTACAACTCCATCACTTTAATACTTTCTTAATTCTCATAACTAATTCTTTGATACACCCCTAATCCTTTAATATGGTCTTAAGCTTCTTAAATTCTCCACTATCTATCCAGTAGGCATCCCCTAAGCTCAATGGTTTTTTATAGTTTCTACTAATATTAATTGGCAAATCAAAGAATTTATTATCCCCCACGTCATCAAATATGAAGCCATTGTTTCCTTCCTTTAAGGACTTTAGTAATTCCGATGCTGTAAATCCTACTTGAGAATTTTCAACATCATTGAATATAATGCATACCTTTAAATTTTTAAATTGTGATGTAATTTTTTTATACTTGTTCATTACTTCCTTATTAGCTCCTAAGCTATTCATTGCATCTCTATTGTTATTAATTATTACAATTAAAGGCTCATTTTTAAGAATTTCCATTCCATTTTCTGCAACCTTTTCGCTTCTATATTCTAATTCATCATATACTTCTTCAATAATCAGCTCTAAATCATTAAATAATAGAGAATATTTTTCTACAAACCCATACTCCTTCATAAAGCTTAACTTTTTCTCTATGTTATCCACTACATAGACTTGCACTGGATTTTCTAATATTTTTCTTTGTACGTTTTGGGCAATGCTAGCAATGAAGTTACTCTTGCCCTTATTTTCTTTACCGATAATTGCCATAGAGCTTTCTTTTAACAAGTTTATAGTTTCTAAATTAATAGTTTCATAATTTAATCCTATTGGTATTTCATATGCAGCTAATTGTTTTTTACCATAGTTTTCTTTTATAAACTTCATGTCTAAAACCTCTGGTATTTCAGGTATTATTTTTGCCTTCATATTTGGATACTTAAGCTTAATATGCTCAATAAAGCTCTTCATGTCTTTAACCCTATCTATCTCCTTTTCACCTATAAAAGCTAGATAGCTTTGGTATTCATAAATATCCTTATCTATTGAGATTAGTCCTCTTCCTGGAATATTCTTTGGCTGCATTCTACATCTGTCAAACAAACTTCCATATTCACTTGAATCATTGCAATATAGTGCTATTCTGCTGGAAAAGTTAGTCATATATTTATACCCTATTCCAGTGGTTTGAGCATTGGCAATAATTACTGTTATTCCTACTGCTACTCCTTCTCTACATATATTTAATAACTCTTCATCTCTCTCGGAATACATTTCTTTAAATGCAGTCATGTTATCTAAGAAAATAATTATCTGACACATATCCTTATAACCAGCTTCCCTATAGGATACAAATGAACTTATACCAAGCTTAGATAAAACTGATTTACGATGCTCTATTTCTTTAAGCATCATGGTGGTAAAAGTCTTAAGCTTTTCATCATCTGAGGATGTAATAACACCACCTACATGTTTAAGCCCTTGAAAATTCTTTAAAATCATAGAAGCAAAATCCAAGATGTACATATTAACTTCTTCCGGTGTATAACTTTCTGCCACGGTTCTTATTATTGTTTGTAATAAGCTTGTTTTACCAAATTGTGAAGAACCTACAATAAATAAGTTACCTTCTGAAATATTTACTCTTACAGGTGCCTGCAATTGTTTAGTTGGATCATCATATATACCTATAAAAGCTTCAACGCAGGTGTTATTCTTATGAAGTTTCTCACCCTCCTTTAAAAGTATTACATCTGGCAATGGTGGTAAACATATTCCCGGAAGTTTTTCAATATTATTTTCTAAACAGTATTCATTAATATATTTAACTAATGCCTCTAACTGAGTGGCACTAGTTCCACTATTTTTTTTCTTTTCCCGTTTAAATATTGTAGTCCTCTTTCCCCATAAAGCTACCTCATTTATTTCAAATTCCTTATTATTACCCATTTCATCTCTTAGGGCTTCTGCTCCGCTATAAGCTGATTGAAATAATTCAAACACTTCATTATTACCTACTTGGAGATACGCTCTTCCTGGTTCTTTTATTTCTGCAGCTAAAGGTGATTTCAATACTTCATTACTATCACTTTGATTTTGCACCTTTAAGCAAAGCTTGAATTTTGAGTTACTCCATATCTGATCATCTATTACTCCTGACGGCTTTTGAGTTGCAAGTATTAAATGCACTCCTAAGCTTCTGCCAATTCTTGCTGCACTTATTAGTTCTTTCATAAATTCTGGTTGATCACTCTTAAGCTCTGCAAATTCGTCAACAATCAATATCAGATGTGGTAGGGGCTTAGATATTTCTCCGCTTTTAAATTTCTTAATGTATGCATCTATATGGTTCACCCCATATTCAGCAAATAGTGCTTGACGCTTAGTTAACTCAGCTTTAATTGAAGATAGCGAACGGTTAATTTCCCTTCCATCAATATTTGTAATTGAGCCAACTAAATGAGGTAAATCTTTAAATTGATTAACCATTCCACCACCTTTAAAATCTATAATCACAAAGCCTACTTCATATGGATGGAATAAGGTACACATAGATAATATATAACTTTGTAATATTTCACTTTTACCTGAACCTGTGGTTCCCGCTACCAATCCATGGGGACCGTGTTTTTTTTCATTTAAATCCAGGTATATGATTTGTCCTTTGGTTTTTACTCCTAGTGGAGCTGCCATGCTCTTATATACTTTAGATTCCTTCCATCTTTTTTCAATATCTATTTCATCTACTACGGTTACTCCAAGAAGCTCAAATAAGGATATATTTTTGGTCAACTGACTTTCCAAACTTACCTCATCTACATAAATTGGAGCTAATCTTAAAGCTAGTTCATTTAAATCTACATAATCTATATTTTTATAGGTAAAACCAGTAATGCATTCTCCATTATTACAGTTTACAATTTCTGCACTAGTACCATTTTCATCAAGCCTTATTATTTCACTACAGCCCATAGGAAGCAGTTCTTGACTCTCATTAAAGAATATAAATGTAGTGCCAAGTTTACTACTAGATTTAATAAATCTTGATATAGGATGGTTTTTTATGCCCTTATCATCTACTACAAAAATAACAAAATGTGTATAGAAATCTCCCTTATTAGATTTTATTTCCTCTTCTCTTTTGATCAATTGTATATATAAATACTCAAACAATGAATTTTTACTTTCCTCATCATATATTAAATTTCTTACACCTATATCCTCATTGTATATGTGTTTTATCCACCTTAACCATTGAAATTCAGCTTTATTCTCTTCATTAAATACATAAAACATCTTTACATCTTTATAAAAATGTCTTCCTATAATATCTACAGTTACATTTTTAAGCATTCTACATAAGTTTTTATAATTCCCTAGTATACCTACAGCATTAGCTGAAGCTAATTTCAAAATAACTGGTGCATTATCAATAAATTTATATTTATTTTCTATTTCTTCTGGTTTATCCACTAATTCATCTGTGGTATCTTTAAATTTCTGTGGAGTTATCTTCACTTCACACCGGGATGCTACTGTTCCATATCCCAGTGTAACCTCTAAAAAATCTTCATCTTCCTTGCTTCTGTCAAAAAGCTCCTTATTAAATTCTCGTACATTTTTTACATTTTCTTCTAAGGAAATATACTTTTTCTTTAATACCTTTAATTCCTTTTCTCTCATGTTTTCTATAAAGTTTGCTTTTTCTTCTATATATTTAAGATAATTAGTTTTTCGTTTTTCTACTTCTCTTTTGTATTCTTTTTTTGTATTTATGGAATTTACTATAGACATAATTATTCCTATTGACATTGTAGCAACGCTATAGATTACAAAACTGCCTCCGTTGCCTATAACTCCTCTTAAAACTATGAGTAATGCCACCATAGCTAACGCAGGAATCAGTGTAATCAATATATTATTTTTAGGTGGGTTTGGTAATTTTTCCGGAGGTAAGACTTCTATATCTGTGTTTGGTGTTATATACTTTATTCTTGTGCTTCTATTAAATTTAGGATATTTTAATTTATTGGTATATATCTTATCAGTAAATTTAAGTCCCAATATGTGCATATTTTCATTTTTATCTGTGTATAACTTATTATTTTTAAAGTAAAAATAATACCCCATAATTATAAGGAAATCACAATCTTTAAGCTGAGTTTCCTTATTAATTTTCTGGGTATTTTTATAAACCCCGTATTTTGTATTGTTATCCTTTATGTAATATTTATTGTCCCTTAAAAACAAAGTTACATTTCCCTGCTTCAGCAAATCATCCTGTATATATATAGTATCTTTTTCACTTCCACCAATTGTAACTTTTTTAACTTCCTTTAAATCTATTACTCTATCATAATTTCTTTGAATACTGTCAAAATCAATTAAAAAGTTTAACTTAAAAACTGTTTCATTATAATTTTCGTACTTTATAATTATTTCATCACCATGCTGCAAATCTTTATTATATAATTTCATAATACCATCTATTGTAAAATACACTGAATTAGTACAATTTATTTCAAAGCCATCGACATGCCTTAAAAGTTCAAATTCAAAATCCTCAAAAAATCTTTCTTTTTTAAATCTAACTTGGCATCCTTTTGTTGTTCCTACTTTTACTATATTGCTTTCAAAGTCTGAAAGAGAATATTCTCGATAGATATTTTTGCCAAATATAATTATTTTATATTTATTTTTTCCCATGACTTTATCTCCCCTACTCTAAAATATTTATAATAGAACCATCTCTAATATTGAATTCCTCTAGTGTTTTATTCCCTTTTAATAAAGCTATGGGCTTTTCAGACCTTGCATAAACCTCCATAATATTATCAGTGTTAATTTTTAAATCATAGGCCTTATTTATAGCTATCACCAAATCATTAGCTGTAATGTCTAGAGGTACTTCTATATCTACCTTCTTATTAAGTTTTGGTATATTTAATATTACAATTGCCTTATTCATTTCTGCCCCCTTAATTAAACATATATAGTCTTATTTTATAACCGCTAGAATCTAAAATCATTTTAGGGTCCCTTAATTAAACATATATATAATCTTATTAAAGCATCTATTCTTTGCTAAAAAATCTATTGTAATATTCTCTTCTCTAAAACAATCTATATATTCGGAAATATTACAATTACTAATATAATCATCTTTAATTAAATAATTTTCCTTAGTGTCTACATACTTATTGCAAATAAATATAAACTTATTTGGATTTGAACAATCTATATTAACCCTTAAATTATTTAATTTTATTGCATCTACTTTGCTCTGCTTTGTTAATATGATTACCTTATGGCAATAACCCATAAGCATAGACTTTTCACTGTTAAACTCATTAGATGTGTCAACTATTATATAGTCATACTTACCACTGTCTTTAAGTTTTTCAATAAAAAATCCAAACTCCTTCATACCTATATTTAATGAAGACACAGGTTGTTTAAAAGGTAATAAATAATCAAAAGGTTTTTTACCCATTGCATCATCTAAATGATTAAGAATTTTCTCATCCTTATTCACCAAATATCTATCAAAGCCTGAAGTGCAATATTGATCATTTCCAATTATAAAATCAAAGCTTTGTATACTTTCCGTATTTAAATAAAATACTCTTTTATTTAAATGTTTTAAAGCTGCAGCTATACCTATAGACACAGTGGTTTTACCACTTCCCCCTATTGGAGAATAAACCATTATTACCTTTGACTTATGATTTTCTCTAACTGGCTCTATAGAACTATTACTCATTACTTCATTGTAAATTTCCTTTACACTTGTATATTTATATATGTTGTGTACACTTAAGCTACAGGTTATTTCCTTTAACTCTTCTTGTTCTGTTAATATAAATGTATTTGCTATATTATGCTTTTGCAGCTTTGGATCATATAATTCCTCATTTATTATCAATATATCTATATGTCTTGGTAAATTGAAATACTCCTTCAAATAATCTTCATTGGAAATCACTATGAGCTCAAGTTTATCACCCAGCTCTTGTATTAATTTTAATTCAATAGGCATTAAATATTTTTCATCTCTATCAACCAACATAATAACTATATTTTTCATTATTTGTTTCTCCTTTACATAAAAATAAATTATGTTAGGTACATGAAAATAAATAACAAGTCAAAGATGCTGGTATATTTTGTGTCAGACAAGGAAGCAGGTTCCGTCGCTAGTAGGACTATCGTAGGGTTCTGCTGACGCAGTATGACGGAAAATAGACTAGCATACTGACTTGTTATTTATTTAAATGTGCCTTATTTCAACAATCATAAATTCACTATTGGCAAGGGTAACTATATCCCCTGGCACTATCTCTTCTTTTACATCTTTTTCTAGCCTTCTACCATTAATAAATGTACCATTGGAGCTTCCAAGGTCAACCATATAGTATTTTTCATTTTCCTTTAAAATACTGCAATGCTTCCTGCTTATAGCTTTATTAAATGTAATTAATCCCTCTACATATTCATCCTTACTCCCTATTATAAATTCCGGCTTATCTATAACCATTGTTATTTTTTCTGGAGTATTTACTCCCGTTAACGCTATTTTTGCACTTTGCTCTTCAGATAGCAAAGTTGTACCATCATCCTCTAATAATCTTGTATCATGGCAGTTATTGTAGTGCTCATATTTAGTGCGAAAACTTGATGTATTGTGTCCACTTTTATGCTCCTCAGCTTTATTTTTTCTTTTTCTTGAAAATATGCTACTAAATGGTCCTATATATCTCTTTTTATTTTTAGTGTCCTTGTAATCTCTAGTACCCCCATGATCTTCACTATCTATATGATTTTCACTAAGCTTATGCCTAACTTCTTTTTTTACACCAGACTCTTTTTTTACTTCTGATTTAATATTTGCAGTACTAATGTTAATCTCCCTGAAAATATTCTCTAAAGATTTGCTTGAATTTAAATTAGAATACAAGTTATCAATGGCGCTTCCTGTAAGTTTTTTATTGTTATCAATAGCTTTTAATATATTTTGTTTTAATTCATTACTAAATGTCTTTTCTGTTCTTCCGTTATCATATATTACTGGAATGTATATATAATAAATATTAAGATTGTTGGTATCTACAAATATAGAATTTAAGTTTGTATTAATATTTTTATATTCTATAAATCCGTTTTCTTCTACATTTAAGGCCACTATCAGTAACTTTCTTATTATTTTTATAAATATGTCTACGCCACTATTTTGTATTACAGTTTCTAAATCTTTATATTTTGAAATGTCATAAACCAATTTAATTTTTCCATTATGCATGACTTTAACGCATTTCACCAAACCATTATTCACTTGGTTTTGTAATACCTTATATCCAACTTCGTAAAAAATACTCTCCTGACTAAGTATATAGTTTATATTTGTGCTATATCTATTTTCTTCAATAAGAGAATTCAACCATAACTCCCCCTTAAAATATTTTCTATCTATATTTTTCCTCAAAACAATGGTTCAATTTCATCATATTCTCAACTATCTTCATAAGCTAAAATCTCTCACTACCTTAGAGTTCTTTAGTCCCCTCACTAAACTAAAGTAATTCAGTCTCCTGGCTATCTTCCAGTAATTCTGTTTCCTCACCATTCTGAAGTAACTCAATGCCCTGGCTGTTCTCCAGCAATTCTGTTTCCTCGCCATTCTGGAGTAACTCAGTACCCCGGCTGTTCTCCAGCAATTCTGTTTCATCACCATTCTGAAGTAATTCAGTGACCTGGCTGTTCTCCAGCAATTCTGTTTCCTCGCCATTCTGGAGTACCTCAGTACCCGGGATGTTCTCCAGCAATCCTGTTTCATTGCTGTCCTTGAATAACTTAGCTTTTTTACTCTTATCAAAAAGTTTATTATCATCACTATTTTGGAGTAATCCATTAAGATTTTTATTATCTACCTTTTCTTCATTAATAGTTAATTTAAGTTTTTTATTGTTAGAGTATTTATTAAGTGCTCCTTTGGATCCTTTAAATTCTTTAGATGCTTTAGATAAGTAGCACCATAATATACCTATGATTGAAACTACCGATATAGCTATGCCAATTATTAAAATTACCCAACCTATATTCATAAAAACCCCCTTATTTTACATACCCTTGGTTTTGAAGTTCCTTATATATTTGTTTCAATGCTTGTATGTCATTGCTACTTTGAGTTGTACTGTATTTTTCAGCCAGTTTGTAATTTTTGAAAAAATCTGAAAATTCTCTTTGCTCTTTGGCCTTTGTCATTTGCTTTAAATAAAATAACTTAGCTAACTTAGCATATCCTATGGAATTATTAGGATATTTATTAATCAAAACTTTAAAGTATTTTTCAGCTTCATCAAAGTTTCGCAATTGAAGCTCCACATTGCCTAAACTACTATAAAGAGTCATAGTATCTGTTCCTAATTTCTTAACCATTAAATAATTTTCTAAAGACTTATTATAATATTTTTTCCTTTCCGCCTCATTATCCGATAACATAGCCTTTGCATTGTATGCAGCGCCTAATCTTTCATAAATAGCCGTATTTCCTTTATCCTTACTTTGAGAATTGATTTTTTCTAATAAATCTATTTGCTTATTATAATCCTCATCTAATATCATAAAATTATCTCTGTATATATCAGCTATCATTATATAGCCTCTTAATCTCTTTTCCTCATTTTCTATGGTTTCTATATATTTAATTAGTTCGTCAACATTTTTTATAGCTTCATCGTCTTTGGTAAGCTTCCCTGGTTTATTTAATGACTTAGATATAGCATAATAATAATTAACACCTTCAAATTTTTTATCTTTAACCTTTTCAAAACAACTGATAGCTTCCTTATAATTTGCTTTTGAAAAACACGCCAGACCTAAAAAATAATTATACTTATCATTTTGGATTAATTCAGGTCTTTCACTAACAGCTTCCACTTTTAAATACTTGAGCATTTTGTCAAAGTCTAATTGAGCATAGTACAAATTGGCCACTGCTAAATATCCCTCATCTTTATCAGGCAAATTATCAATAGCACTATTAAAAACCCTTAAAGCATCATCATATTGCTTTGCCTCTTGATACTGTTCTCCCTTAGTTAAAAGTGACATGTAATCATTGTTTTTTAGATTATTTATTTTAAAAACACCAAACACCGTTATTGCCACTCCAATGCATAAAGCAGCTATAAAATACTTGCCTTTGCTTCTTCTCTTTTTAATTTTATAACTATAGCTTAATTTTTCTATATTATTCAAATCATAAATGAGTTCCTCTATATTTTGATATCTGTTAATAGGGTCTTGCTGAATACATTTTGAAATTATATGTTCTATCCCCTCTGAGTACTTTGGGTTTATAGTCCTAACTGGTACAAGTTCATAGGGTGGATCATTGGGTCCTTGTCCCGTCAATAGATGGTATAAAGTAACCCCTAAGCTATAAATATCTGTTCTATTATCTGTTTGATGATTGCCATATTGTTCTGGTGCTGCATATCCCCTAGTTCCTATAATTACAGTATCTGATGCAGTATCTTTTTTATATTCTCTTGCTATTCCAAAATCTATAAGTTTTATTTTTCCTTCTTTATTTAGCATTATGTTTCCAGGCTTCATATCCCTATATATGATTGGATTTGGCTTCTGATTGTGTAAGTATTTCAATACATCACATAGCTCCTTGGCCCAACTTATAACCTTTTCTTCTGGAAAAGATATACACTGATTCAATAGAATATTTAAACTTGTCCCATCTATATAATCTAAAACTATATATATATTTTTTCTTCTTCATTTATAATATCCACAATCCTAGGCAGCGCTGGATGATCTAAATTTTTTAATATGTTTGGCTCAGCTAGAAAATCTATATCAGCATTTTTATTGAGAGTAATTTCCTTTACAGCCCAATTCTTTTCAAAATTTATGCTTACAGCTTTATATACTACACTCATACCGCCCTTACCTAATATCTCTATAAGTTTATATCTACCATCTATTATCTTCCCTTTGTATTCAGACATACCTTTCCTCCAAAATTATCTTCCAAATAATCTATTAAAAATCCCCATTTTTCTCTTTTCATTTTCTATTAATACAATAATTACGGATATATTATCTCTTTCTTCTCTGGACTTTACTGTATGAATCATATCCAAAGCTAATTTTTGAACCTCTATATCATAATTTTTGCCCCCATAGTCCTTATATAAATAATCCTTATCTACATAATCTTTGCCTTGGTAGTGCCCACCTTGGTATTTCTTACTTTCGTAATGCCCACCTTTGTAATTCCTGCCCTTATAGTGCTTTCCTTTAAATTTGTTATTTCTATAATCCCATTGTCCATAGTCCTTACCCTTTAAGAGCTTATTAACATTTTCTATCATTTCTTCTTCCTGAAATTTATTATAAAAGCCATCGCTACACAATATAAAAGCATTGGTATCCCCTATTGATCCCATTTTTTTATAAACTACTATATTCTCTTTGGCACCTACGCATTGTAAAAGTACATTCTTCATTTTACTTCTTTTAGCCTCTTCTACTGTCATCTCTTTGTTTTTAACCTTCATAGCCACATAGGAATCATCCTCTGTTTCTTGTACTATCCTCCTATTTATTTTATAAATTCTTGAATCTCCTACATTGGCAATATAATATTTTCCTTCATATATAAACAACACTGTTATAGTTGTTCCCATTTTAATATTATTTTCCTTAGAATATTTGTATATTGATTTATTGGCAAGTAAAATAGTCTCTTCCAATGAATTCAATATTGCTTCATGACCAGCTTTAATCACTCCGCTAAACTTTTGTTCCCACCATTCCTTAAATAATCTAACTGCTGTAATACTAGCTATTTCTCCTTTTGATAAGCCTCCTAACCCATCACAAACAATAAATAATCCAAACTCTTCCTCCCTATGCTCACCAATTTCAACTAACACGTTATCTTCGTTAATTTTTTTTATATTGCCTATATCACTAGCAATTCCTACATGAAATTTTAAATTTTTCATTTTTAAACCCCTCAGTAGATTTACTATCATCTTTTATATCTATATAAATTACACTTTTATACAAAGTAACCATTTACATTTTATCATCTTAAATACTTTATTTCAATTATCTTCAAATATATTTCAAAATTTTCAAATATGTATTGATATTATGTAATTTTAACTATAAAATATAATATATTGATATTATGTATAATAATGGAGGTAAACATGAATAGAAAAAAGCTAAAAGCTATTATAGCTTTAACATTGAGCCTGTGTTATTCCAATGTAACATTTGCTAAACCTGTTAAAGCTTTTTCAAATGTCATTTATAAGGCACATTCTCCTAGAGATATGTATGAAAACTTTATTAAAGACAAACTTAACTTACAAACTATTGACTTTACTGCTGCTGAGAATAGCTCAACTAATCTAGATGCAGCCAGTGCTCTTATGCAAAATAATAAGGAAAATATTAAATTATTTCTTGGGGAAAATGAGAAAGGTATCTTTGTAAGCCCTACTATAAATTCTGACAAACAAGAATTCTCAATACCCACAAAATCCTTTTTCAAGGAAAAGTCACTGGTTATTGCTCCTGCTGAAAATATAGAAACTTTAAACTTATTTTTAAGTACTGGACAATCTGTAAACTACTCAAATTTAAACAAAAACTCTTTTTATAAATTATTAAATTTAGATTCTAATACTCAGCTTAATTATGCTTTAATAAAATACAAAAATGATACAAATATATATAAGCAAGTGTTTTCCTTTATAAAGGACGAGAAAGAACCTTCCATTACTGATATAAAAAAAGAGTACAGAGTAGAAAATTCCAAGCCAATAGTTCGTATTTCTTGGAAAGAATCAGATACTAATTTATTTGATGAAATCAGTTATAAAAAAGTTTATTTTAACAATGATCTACTAGATGTTACAAAATCTAATTTAAAAAATTCGTATTATTGTGATATTCCAATACAAAATTTACCATCCAAAAATATCTTTCATATACTAACTTGTGATTCAACTTATCAAACAGGGGATATGCAAGGTGAATTTTTAGCATTGCCTCACATGGACTACAGTGATAAAACCTTAATTAAGGATGATATTATAGATGGAAAATATACAATTAAATTTCCTTTTAACTCTAATGTAAAAAACGTTGCCGTTAAGTGTAACGAAGATAATTTCACTTTAGACAGTAATAATACCACAGCCAATATCTTAATACCTGAGGCTGGAACTTATGAAGTAACTTTTAAAGTAACATTAATTTCTAATGAAAGTTACACTTTTACTAAAAACTATATTTATGATGATAAACCATTGACTTTGGATAATACAACATATAAATCAAAAATATATAAAACCTTTGACCACACTGTAGACACTGATTCTATTATTAATAAAAAAATAAAGAATGGGGATACAATTTATTATGATGGAACAACCATTGACAAAGGAAAAAATGTATTTCCTATAAATGTTTCTGGAAATAAGGATTTAAAAGACTTATCTATAACAGTTAATGATCAGTCTGTTTTAGATAAGTCTACAAATTTTACTCAAGACTTAGCTTTAAATGCTGGCAGTAATTTAATTTTTATAACAGCTAGGGATAAATCTGGCTATACTGCAAAACTATATTTCACTGTAGAGGTTGCGACAGAAAATTATAATTTTAATATAGATGCTGATCGGGGCAGTGTGAACAAATTAGATGAATCTAACTATGAAATTAATTCTAATAAAAAATTAAATTTAAAAGCAAAGTTAACTGATTATCCTGAGGATTTAGTTAAAGAAAATCTCTATATAGAAGCTTTAGATATTAATAAAAAAGCTTTGCAATTAGATTACAGCATTGACCAAAATGAACTTATTATAAATGATGTATCATCCAATTGTTCTAGTATTTCAATTAAATACTTAGATAAATTCAATAGAGTTATAAATTCAAATATATCAATAAATATAGACGTTGTTAATCCTATTATAAACTCTGAAATTTCCAGTACTGAATTTTTAAATCTTTCTGGACTTGATAAATTAAAAATAGATGTTTGGGATGATAGTTTATTTATACCTAGAAGAATTAATTTAACCTCTGACTTTTCTAGTAACGTGAAAAACAGCTTCTGCTATGAAATATTAGACAAAAATTCTAATGCTGTGGCTTTAACTTTGCCTAGGGATGCAGTTAAAATAAATATACTATCTAGAAAGCTATCCATTGATTTTAGCAGCTCTGTAAAGGCTTTAAATCTTCCTGATGGAGAATACACTTTAAAATGCAAGTATATTGATAACGTATATAATTCCTCCGATGAATATTTAAGAAAAATAGTAGTAGACAATACTACACCTGTTATAAAATCTGATTTTTCTACTACTTTGTTTAAAGATTCAATATCAATTAAAAAGGATGGAAGTTCATTATTATTCAATGATAAAAAAGTAATTTCAGTTGAAGACAATAACTTCCATAGTTTAGACTACAGGATATATAAAATGGATGACAATTCAAAACTAGAAATTTCTGACTCCACACTTAACACCAGTGGAGATTATGTAATTTCTGTTTACTGTAGAGATAAAGCTGGAAATGAATGTACATTAAATGAAGCTAAATTTTCACTGGACTGTGATGCTCCATCAATTGATGCTTCTGAAAATGACTCTAATGCCTTTAATCATAGATATTATTATAAAAATGGTGTTTTTACATTGAAATTTGATGATAATTATATGGATTTTAGTAAATCAATATATTCAAGTATAGATACAGATAAAACTAATTCCATTTATGTATCACTAACGGACACTGAAAACCCCCATATTAATTTATTTGATTCTGATAAATCCATTGAAGCTGACCCTAAACAATTAAAATTTAACATTGATGAGTTAAACCTTAAGGATGATGAATACAAACTTTGTGTTAAGGTAATTGATAAAGTTGGCCACATTACAATTAAAGATTATACCCTTGTAGTAGATAAAACCCAACCTAAAATTACAACAAATGAGCAGGACTTCAAAGATAAAGCTAGCATTGGAAATCTAAATTATTATTTATTTGATAAAGCAGTTACTATAAATACAACTACTTCTAAACCACTAAATCCTAATAAGAAAAATACCTATAACATTTCAATTGACGAAAAAAACTTTAAAAAAGGTAATATTACCATATGTAAGCTAAAGCCAAATTCAGAATCAGAAGAAGTCGAAAACATCAATTTAGATGCTATATCTGTTAATAGCTACTCTAAAACTCTTACAGAGGGAATGTATACTATTAACTATCACTTTGAAGACCTGGTTGGAAATAAAACAGAACAATCAATAACCTTAGCTGTAGTATCTACTCCAAAAATAAATTTTGGTTATTTAGATAAGGACGGTACTTTTATATATTTGAAAGATGTGAAATACACTAAAAATGATTTTTCTCCTGTTATTAAGGTGGAAGGCTTATTAAATGGTAATTTAAAGAAGTGTAATATAACTAGAACCTACTTAGATGATTCTAATAATATACAAACAGAAGAATTTAATGAAAGTGATTTTACTGTCACTAACCATGTTAATGAATATGGTGAGTGTTACTACAAATTAGGCAGTAATGTGGATAACGCATTTAAATTTATAAATCTTGATGATGGAGAAATAAATTATAACTTTACTTTTTCCAGTTTCTTTGGTGAAGATGTAATTTTACACAATAAAATATTCTTGGAAAAAAATTTACCAGCTGTCAGTGCAACCTTAAATGACTTGCCTACAGAAAATCAAGTTAACTATATTAACACTACTCCTGAATTTAAAATTAATGTGAGCAAAAATTATTCCTCATTAAAGGAGAATACTCCATCATTTATTATGAAAAAATTAAATGCTGACAACAGTGAGATTGACGTTTCCGATAAATTTGAAATTATAAAATCTAATAGTACTGATTATTGTTCTGAATTTGAAATTAAGTTAAAACCCGGCACTATATTTAATGAAAATGGCGTTTATATGGTTTCTTACAAAGTAAATACCAATGCCCAAAATAGTATAAATAAAAGTTTTAATTTTTCATACGATACAAATTCGCCATCTTACAGCATTAAAGCTGTAAATAACGGTACTGAAACTAATTTCAATATGGATTCTGTGGGTAACTGCTTTAATAAAGATTCAAATACCTCTTTAAAGATAGAATTTAATGATAACTCATTTAAATTTAATCAATCATTAGCTGACGTTAGCAAACTTACAAATAGTATTATTGTGAAAAAATCTGATTCAAATAAAACTATTTTTGAAAGCGGCAACTTTAATTCAAATAGTAGGATTATAAATTCTAATATATTTACTGAGGGCTGTTACCAGATTATTATTAAATCTACTGATGCTGCAAACAACATTTTTACTAAAAATATAAAATACTATTTAGATCATACAAAACCTAGTATAGAATTTAAAAATTCACCTATTTTAACCAAAGAAACAACTCATTACTTCAAAGATAATTTTAAACCAAATTTTGTTATAACGGATGCCACCCCTCTAGATACTATAACTATTAATTATAGTGTAAATGGAATACATTATAGCTCTTCTGCTGATAAATTTAATGAGAATTTATTAGATACATTAAACTCTTTAAAGAAAAATATTTCTAATAAAAATCAATGCAAATTTCACTTGATTATTAATGGTACTGATAAAGCTGGAAATACAATTTTTGAAAATAATGAAGAATTTAAATGCAAATTAGTTTTAGATTCAACTGCACCTAAAACCACTGTATCTGTTAATGGCACTGATATTACCAGCAATAAACACAAAATTTTTGATGCCATACCAAATAATATTAAACTTATAGTAAATGATAGCAATTTAAACATTGATGATATAAAAAATGATTTTAAAGTAAGATACCTTGAAACTATTTCAAATGACCCACAAAAGGATGTACTTTCCTCCCCTGCTATGGACATAAAATTTCATTACGATGATATCATGAAAGGGTATGTGGCTGATATTCCTTACTCTGGCAATGGATATTACTATATAGAAACTTCCGCAAAAGATTATAGTGAAAACGCTGAAGGATTAGTACGCACATTTTTCACTATAGATACTACTAATGTGAATGTAAATCTTGAAAGTAATGATGGTTCTTTCAATTTAAATAAAAAGTACTATAATAATTCCATGAATTTTTCACTAAATGTAGCTGGTCACTACTCTGGTTTTGAAAAATGCCAATATAGCTTAATTAGAGATGGAGTTGATGTAACAAAAGATTTCTTAACTGCAAGCTTTAGTGGTGTAAATAAAGGAGGATATATATCTTTTAGCTTACCTAAAAACAAAACTTTAGAAGGAAATTACACATTTAAATACTCCATAATTGGTAAGGTTGGTGGAAAAAAAGAGAATGTTGTGAATTTTATTGTAGACAAAACAGCTCCTAGCTTATCCCATTTTAATTTAAACATGGGGGATGGTAAAGTTGTAAATAATATATTCTACACCAATGCACCTAGCGCAAATATTAAGTTCAATGCCTATGACAAATACACTGAAGTTGGTGATTTAATAAAAACCGTTTCTATAAATGGTTCAAATTACAAACTAAGTGATACATCTGTTCCAAATAACTATATTTCTGCAGATGGAAAATACACTGTATCCTTTAGTTTAACTGACAATGCTGGAAATACATCTTCCTATAGTTATAGTATTGTAATTGATAGAGTTTCTCCAAAACTTAAGGTTGATGGTTTTAATGGAACTACCTCTCCAGAAGATCAAGAATTTTATATTAACAGAAACATCACTCCACAAATTTCTGTAACTGACACCAATGGTGAAGATGTATCCGCTAGAAATATAACTTTAGATAATTCAACCTATAGTAGTTCAACAATTTCAAGTAACGGCAAGCATACTTATAAGGTTAGAGTTAAAGATTATGCGGGAAATTTCTCTGAATTTGAAAAGACCTTCATTTTAGATACGGTGTTCCCTGTTATATCAACCAGTGACGTTATAAATAATAAATACTATAACAAAAATGTTTTACCTAAATTCACTGTTGATGACCCAAATGCTAAATTATATGCTTATTTAAATGGTTCTAGCTATAATGGTGCATATATTAAAAATGATGGTATCTATGAATTAGTTATTAAAGCTACTGATAGAGCTTTAAATACAACTGAAATTAAAATACCATTTACTATAGATAAAATAGCTCCTATTATTTCAATAAAAGGCGTTTTAGAAAATCAAGTTAATGGCGGTTCTGTTACACCATTAATCACAGCCAATGAGACACAAGCGTTGATTACTTCTTTATTAAATGGAGAAGAATATTTAGGCTTTACTATAACAGATAGCGGTAAATATACTCTAATAGTCCGTGCTATTGATTTAGCCGGCAATGCTGCCCAAAAAGTTATTAGCTTTATTGTAGACTCCACGTTACCACAAATAACTGTGAAAGGTTTAGAAAATGGTAAAGTATATACTGGACCAATAACCCCTAAAATTTTTGCTTCTAAAAATGCTAAGCTAAAAATATTCTTAAATGGCAAGCCTTATGATGGAAGTAAAATTTCTGAGGTTGGAGAGTATGAACTTAAAATAATTGCCACCGATAAAGTTTCTAATACGAGTGAAGCAATTTATAAATTCTCAATAACCAATGATGCTGCCCAAGTAAGTTCATCCAGTGTGGGCAAAACTAGTACTAAAGCAAATTTAAAAAATAAATCTAAAAATAATAAAGCTAACAATAATTTCTTTAGTAAAAACGTATTACCTATAACTGCTACAGCTATTGTAGGAGTTATTATAGCCATCCTAGCCTCTATAAATATTAAAAAAAAGAAAAAAGAAAATAAAAAACCTGAACAATAAAAAATACTAAAAAACACAATATAAGACCACATGGAGCAAAGTGTATTTCACTTTACTCCATGTGGTCTCTTGTTTCTATTACACTATTAGTCCATGTGTGGTACTCACTAATAATATCCGTAGTGATAACCTCTAGAATTTTTTTCTTTAAATTTATTTAAAACTACACCTAAAATATTTGCATTTACTTTTTTCAGTGATTCTTTTGCCTTTATGGCCATAGCTTTTTCTGTCTCTCCAGAGGCAACTACTAAAATCACTCCATCAGTTATAGTTGAGAGTATCTGTGCGTCAGTAACTGCCATTACTGGTGGACTATCAATTATCACCATATCAAATTGCTGAGAAACTCTCTGTAAAAAATCCCTTAATTTATTTGAAGAAAGCATTTCTGATGGGTTTGGAGGTATAATCCCTGCTGTCATTATAAATAATTTATTTCTATAAATTTTAATAGCTTGTTCAAAGTTAACTTCCCCTAAAAGGAAATTGGTTATACCTACCTGATTGGATATATTAAATTTTTTATGCAAACTAGGTCTTCTCAAATCACAATCTAGTAAAAGTACTGACTTTCCTGTTTCTGATATAGAAAGAGCTAAATTAGCTGCAGTGGTAGATTTCCCCTCTTTTGGTCCTGAACTTGTCACCAGAAGCCTTCTCACTTCTTTATCGAAAGATGCATACTGTATATTAGTTCTTAAAGTTCTAAAAGCTTCTGCTGGTACTGATTTAGGCTCTTTTTCTATAATAAGCATATATCTTTCCCCCTAACCCTTATTTGTATTTTGGTACTATGCCCCCCATAAAATTTATTGAAAATACTTGTCTAAAGTGTAATGTTATGTATCCATTTATTTTATTTATCTTATTGCAATATATTTCCTATATTTTTTAAATTTAGATTCAAATTTATCATAATATTAAATAGCACTATTTTATAATACTTAAATATTTAAAGTTTTTTGGATAATATAAATACAATAATGTATAATAGTTTAAACCCTTTCCCGCACCTTTATCAGTTCATTACTAATAGTACAATATATACTTTCATTTGTAAACAGCATGGTTTTATGTAATATTATGTTAATATTTTTTATTTTTAAATTAAATTTTATAATAATAGTTTTATTTTCATTAACTTTCCTATGGCTTTTTATATTTATACATATTTCTTAATGTATATTTAAAATCTACTATACTCTACATGCTTTATCATAAACACTATATTAATTTTCGACATAGATTTCTTATGACTCTTACCCTTTTTAATTAAATATTTTTTTACCTATATATATATAAAGTTGTGCTAAGTGAGTTCACACACATACTTAACTTCATTTTCATAACAAACCTAAAAACGTAAAAAAGACCACATAGAAAAGTAGAATATACTTTAATCTATGTGGTCTTTTTATACCATTTTATCCAAACCCTCTAACTTATTTCATATAACAGTTACTCTAGTGTTTCTAATTATATGTGTAGATTCTTTAATAATGTAGTTAAATTTAATATTAAATCTTGTAAATTCTTTCTTACAAAGGATCCCAATATAATTAATATTATAAATACTACTATAGTACTTATGATTGGAACTACATAAACTGCTACATCTCCACTTTGTAGTAAGTAGTTTCTAATAAGTAAAGTTAAAATTGATATAGTAATTGCTATTCCTACTATTAGTACAAAAATGCCAATAGTATTATTAATATACGAAACTAGAACTGATAATATTTCCATAAAAATAAATGGAAATACAGATATTATACTTATTTTATAAATATTAAAACTATCTACTTTCTCCTTATTAATTAAATTATAAATTAAGAACAAACTTATAAATAATATTATAATAGCTGTAATAATTAATATGCAATTTTGAAAAAATATTTTACCGTAAGGCACATCCATTACATTTTTTATACTCATTATATGCTGCTGTAATTCTCTCATTTCATCAGGAGACATTTCAGGCATATTTTTGCCAAACAAAATGCTTGTAGATCTAATTTTATCTATAATTGTATAAATTAAACCGCTCAATTGTGACACTATCTGGTTGGATTTCCATATACCTAAAAGACCCTGTAGAACTATAGCTACAATAGTAACTATCATTGCTGAATCCTTTTGGCCTTCATCTATAAATTTACAAGCAGTAGTAAAAGGTCTTGAAATCAATTTAGCCACATAATCCAACGCTCCATATTTGAGAAATTTAGGAGAAGTATTTACATTATCCTCATTTACTCTTTTCCCACATGCAGTACAAAACACATCATCTTCATTTAAGTTATTCCCACAGTATTTACATACATTCATAAGTTGGCCTCCTCTATTATGTATTTATATTCATGTTTATTATATTATTTTGCACTTCTTATGTTCTTTAAGATTTCAATGTTGCTTTTCTCAAAATCATTGAAATCACTTTCTTTAACATCACTTTTTACTCCCACATACCAAGTTTTATTTGAAAAATAATTTACCCATTCCTCATCACTAAATTTATAACCATGTTTAGCATAAATCTCATTTATTAATAATTGAATTTGATGTTTATTTAGCTTTGAAAAGTCTCCCTCAGCTAAATAGGTTTCGCTTAAAGCAGAACAAATATATTCATTATCTCTACACTTAAAATTGTATAAATTTGAAGACGCATTTGAAGATTCCTCTGTTAGTACACTTTCTTCATTCTTTTCTTCTTTTTGAGCTTTACTATCTTTACTCTTCATAGTTTTATCATCTTTACTCTTATCACTCTTTGCAGAATCATCATTTTTACTTTCTACTTTATTACTAGTCTTATCCTCATTTTGAGTTATACTTTCAGTAGGTTTAGAATCATTAGGCTTGTTTGGCTTAGAAAAATATATGTATGATCCAGCAAAAACTGCTATAGCCGCTAAAATTGTTCCAATTATTATAAAAATATTATTTTTTCTACGACTAGATCTAATATTTTCTTCCTCTAAATCATCATTTTTCTGTGGCGATACAACCTTTGTTTGCTCCTTATAATCATTTCTTTCCCCAGAGGCAATATTGACTGGTGACATATTTACTTGAGTTACATCCCCTGATTCTTCTATAAAACCACCTTTATTATTCTTACTTTGCTTGTTTTGTGAAAAACTAAAGCTTTGTCCACATTTTCTACAAAACTTACATCCATCTTTATTTTCACTTCCACACTTAGGGCAAAACACCTCGTAACACTCCTCTTCTATTTTATTCAATTTAATATGACAGTAACCTACTTTTTTTAATTTTACCAAGTAATATTATAGCATATTTTGTACAAAAATGTATGTAAAGTTGCATATTCCTACAAGTTACAGCTATATTTCTCTAGTTTCTATTAAGAATTGTTTTTTTTATTCGAAGTATTTATTACAACATAAAATAGGGGTGATATTATGGATAATAGTATTTTACTAGAATCTGGTACTGGTGAATTAGAAATACTAGAGTTTATCATAAATGATAAGCACTATGCTATAAATATCATAAAGGTTAGGGAAGTAATAGACATAGATAATTTAACGAAACTTCCTCAATCACATGAAGCTATAGCTGGATTAATACTATGCAGAGAGGAAATACTAACTTTAATAGATTTAAAATATATTGTGGACGGTAGGAAACAGGAATTTAATAAATCTAAAATAATAGTATGTGAATTTAATAAAATAAAAGTGGCTTTTAATCTAGACAAAATTGTGGGAATTCATAGAATCAAATGGGACCAAATAGTGAGACCAGATGATTTATCCTCCAATTCATTAGTTACAGGAAATATAATATTCGAAGATAAAATAATACTTCTTTTAGATTTCGAAAAAATAGTTACTGACATAAATCCTAGCACAGGCATCAGTGAAGAAAAATTAGTTGATGTAGACTATAAAGATATGTCACATGTTAAAGTAGCATTAGCTGATGACTCTCCATTAATAAGAAAATTATTACATGACACATTAACCAAGGCAGGGTTCACAAATTTAAAATTCTTCAATAACGGAAAAGAAACTTACGATTATCTAATGGAACTTTCAGATAAAAAGAAAGATAAATTTATAGAAGATGTGCAGATACTTATAACAGATATTGAGATGCCCCAAATGGATGGTCATACACTTACTAGAAAAATTAAAGAAGATCCTATTTTAAGAGAGCTTCCAGTTGTAATATTCTCCTCTTTGATTACAGATAATTTAAAACACAAAGGAGAATCTGTAGGTGCTAATGCTCAATTAAGTAAACCTGAAATTGGTGACTTAATAGATGTAGTAATGAAACTTATGCAATAAAATGAACTTTCCCTCCACTTGCTTACACTGAAGTGGGGGCTTCTTAGTTAAAATATAAAAGGCCACATAGCTAAAGTATATTTTACTTTAACTATATGGCTTTCACTTTTACTTTTCAGCGCCAAGTGATTTTTTTTCAGTTACTAATTTATTATTAAATTTACTATTCCTTTTTTTAGAAACAAATGTATCATTAAAGAAATTACTTTTTTGTCCAAATCCATCTTCTACTTTTTCTAATCCATCGTTTTCAATCAGTGTGTTCTTATTAGAAAATAAATTAGTTCCAAGTCCTAACTTATCTCCTTTAATTTCTACACCCATACTTGATAAAATAGTTGGAAACATATCAAAATTAGAAAACTTCCTATTTTTCACTCTATCCGTTGTAACAGCTGAATTAAGTAATAAATTAAAAACTGTTCTATGATATGATTTATCAAAATCCTTAAAAAACTTCTTATCCATACTTAAATGATCTCCAGTAACTACAATAGTAGTATCTTTATAAAATGGCTGCTTTTGAATCCATTTTATAAATTTAACTGCTTCTTTTGTGGAATAAGCAATAGCATTTGCATATTGTGAATCATATTTTTTAGCTGCATTTTTAGATAAATATCCATCTGGGAAATGAGTGTCCGCTGTTTCCATAGTAAAATTAAATGGCTTTCCTGTATTAGATAAGCGTGTTATTTCGTCTTTGGCATATTTATATAATTTGTCGTCTTCAAATCCCCACCATACTTTATAATCCTCTGGTATAAGTTTTTTCTTTTTTGCTGCTTTATAATCAAAAATATTAAAATTACCATGAGTAGTAAAGTAAGTAGTCAATCCACCAAAATCCGCATCTGCACCAAACATTATTGTTTGCTCATAACCTTGCGCATCTAAAATATCTCCAATACCCACAGCACCTGGTAAAAAAGTCCCTGATTTACCATAAGCGTTTCTTTGCATAGGAATTTTAAGTGGAAGTCCCATATCCATATTTATCATAGATGCAACTGACCAGCTAGAACCATAAGTTTGATATGGACCACCAAATTTATCAGAATGAGAAAAGTGAATTCCTTCTTTTGATAGTTCCGTTAGCTCCGGCATCAAATTTTCCTCCATATATCCGCCTAACTCCTTAGAAAGATATGAGTTTTCTATAGATTCTAAGTATATATGTATTAAGTTTCTCTTTTTAGCTGGAAAAGCCATAGGAACTGAACGCGGGTCTGAATAATTATCTTTAATGTAATTTGAATCAGAAACATATGCCTTATACACTTCCTGTAAGCGTAATTTTTTTACACTATATGATGCTCCTCCAACAAAAGAAACAATTGAAATTACAAAGGATATAATTTTTACTCCTTTACGACTTAATATTTTTCTATGGGTTTCCCCTTTCCTCAATAAAATCTCATAATGACCACATATAAATATTGAAAATACAACTATACAAATTATACTACAAAGTACTGGTGACATGATTATTTCTTTAATCATGTTAGAGCTCGTCCCTTTAATTGGTGAATTAAAATTAAACAAAAACTGTTCTGGAGTTATTTCACCGAAGAAATTAATAAACCATGTTGAAAAGAATATGCACAGCATACCTATTGCAAAAAATAAAACTAATAGTACTTTATTAAGCACACTTTTCCAATTACTTCTACATTTCCATGGTACAAAAACAATTTTTGAGCTTCTAATACCTTTTATTAACAAGTATACTATTCCACATAACAATGTAAATGCTATATATTTAATAGAAAATGCACCTGTATATGTAGAAGATTTAAGTACATAGGATTTTCTAAGTAAAAATTTTAATATGCTTAATGATATTACATTAAATATCACAACACATGTTAATATCTTCTTTACAACAGATAAAACACCCGTATTCTTTTCAAAGAAAAAATAATCCATAAGACCTATTAAAATTCCTGTAATTAAATAACTTAATGTCTGCATAATTCCTCCTGAAAAATTTTAATTATATTTTTTAATAAAAATCCCCTATTTTAAATATATGCTGCAGTTCCCCATACTACTCACTTTTAAAATTTTATCATAAAATCTATAATGAAAAAGTAACAAACAAATAACATCATGTAGGAAAAGCTCAAATAAGTTGCTAGAACTGCCAATATTTATTACAAATTTAAACTAAATATACTACATCTTTACAAAATATATTTTTTGTAATACAATATAAAATATGGTAGTTAACTAATTGCAATATTGTCATTAGCTATTTTATTATCCATAAACTAAAAATTTAAAATATATGATTAGCAACCACGAAGGTTGATACTGTAATCGTAATTACAGCTTTCAATTTTTGTGGTTTTTTATTTTCATTAAATTTTATAAGAAAGAAGGAGAAACAAAATGAAAAAATTTAAATTAAGTGCTAGTATTACTTTTTTGATTTTAATTTGTTTTAGCATGACTGTACTAGCAGGAGTTCCTAATGGCATGGAAGTTATGTCCAGTAGAACTCAAGGAGAAAAACTAGTTCTAGAGGCTAGATATATGTTCGGTGGCACCGCAGAGATAAAAGATGTAGATGCCAATAACTATATGGATATTATCATAAAGGATGGAAACTACCTACTTGGTGAAGTAATGGAAAGCAAAGGTTACTTCAAATATGTTAGGGAACATGGAGAATTTATTCAGTTATCTACTCTAAATATAGCGGGAATCTCTCTTTCCAATGTAAATATATTTGATGCAAACTGCAATAGAGATATTTGCAACGCCTTTATAAAATTAGCCAACAAAAAACACCTTAATGAAGTTACCTTAAACTCTTTAAAAGGTAAATTTTTTAGAGGAAGCCTTAATGGTCTTACTTATACCATCAGCTTTAAAGAAGATGACATTGCCACAACACCAATTGACATATTAAGAAAAACCATTAAATATGCCCAAACATTAAATTCAAAAGATTACTCATCAGAAGCCTATAAAGGCATTGAAAACGCTATCGTTGAAGGGGAAGCTGTAGCCAATAAAATAAACTCATCAGCAAATGATATAGAAAAAGCAATACACAATATTTGGGATGCCATAGAAAAAGCAAACTCATCTAAAGATAAAACTGAAGAATTAAAATCTATCTTATCAAAATTACCAGAAACAGAAGAAGCCGCAAGCAAAATGATTAGAAGCCAATTGCAACCTTTACTAGAAAACTATGAAACAAAAGTGAAGGAATCAGCAGTACCAACCAAAGAAATAAGAGAATTACCTAATTATAGTAGATTGGCAATCGCCAAGAGAAGAATGGCAGACATTGCTCATGGTAAAAAAGTCTATACAGGTAAAGTACATTTTACTTTACTTGTGTAGACTTTTGTTTGTTACATTTCTATCCAGATAGCAAATATCTATATTTGTTTTTTCTTAAAATTAAAATAATTTCATCTATATATTAGTTACCTATAAAGAAATATTCTTTTTCTTCGAAATATTTATTATACATTATTGCAATATATGCATAATATCCTGTTAATTTTCGGAAAATTCCAATAATTAAGTTTCTACTTATTATTAACATTTAATTAAATAATGATCTTTTTTAATTATTGCATACTATTAGTAAATGATATACTTTTAATTCATTTACGTTATTAGTAAATTATATAAAAGAAGAGGGGATTAAGTTGCAAAAAAAATTCAAAAATCTTAAAATTTCAAACATCATAATTCTTTTAGCTTCTATAGCTACAATTTTCAGTTTATGCATTGGCCTTTTAGGAACCAAAGCTGCATCTAAAATTAATGACAATGTAACAACTATGTATGACGATGCACTATTACCAATTTCAAATGTATCAAAAATGAGAGAGAATTTTTTATACATAAGATTACACAGCGCCAATGCATTTGCAAATTATAATGAAAAATATTCACAACTTATAGACAAGTGTGATAAAGAAGTAATGAAAGAATATAAAGCATATACTTCTACACCATCAGATGAAACCGAAACAAAATATTTAAAAATATTTGAGGACAACTATAAAATTTATCTAGATACATCAAAACAATTCCTCATAAATGCTAAAGAAGGTAAACCTATCCCAAAAGAAGAAGACGAAAAATTAACGGTACTAGGAAATAAAATTGAAAAAGCTTTAGATGATTTACGTATATATGACACAGAATGGTCTGAAAGAGATAAAATAGAAAGTAATAAAGTATATAGTACAAACAGAACTACTCTAATTATAAGTTTAATATTATGTATTTCTATTTTTACCATATTGTCTGTGCTAACTGTAAGAGTTTTGAAAAGCTATTTAAAAGAAATAGATGACATTTTAAAAGAAATGTCCTATGGAAATTTAGATATAGAAATTAAATCTACAGGTAAAAATGAATTTGAACAAATGAAAAAATATATACAAAACACTGTAAATGGCTTTTCAAATATAATACGAGAAATAAAGGAAAAAAGTCAATTAATAAACACATCTTCTGAAAATTTAAGCGCTATTTCAGAGGAAATGGCATCCTCCTCCGAAAATGTATCCACTGCTATAAATGATGTAGCAAAAGGAACTGGAGAGCAGGCTGAAAGCTTAGTTGATATAAGCACTATATTAAATGATTTTGGACATGCTATTAAAGAAATGACTAATAACTTAAATAATTTAAATTCTATTTCTAATGAAATAGAATCCACTGCAAGCGTAAGCAGTGACAAAATGAAAAACTTATATACATCTTTTGAATTTGTTGGAGAATCCTTTAGAAAATTTATATTTAAAATTGATGGTTTAGGAAATGAAATAACTAAAATTGATGAGATAACTTTACTCATAAATGCTATAGCTGAACAAACCAATTTATTAGCTTTAAATGCTGCTATAGAAGCTGCTCGTGCTGGGGAATCTGGAAGAGGATTTGCAGTAGTTGCAGATGAAATACGAAAACTTGCTGAACAAAGTAAGGAATCAGCTAATAATATAAGCAATCTCATAAGTCAAATATCAAAAGAAACTGAAAATATAATACATGATACCAATGATATAGATGAAAAGCTAAAAGATTCTTCTGAAGTAATAAATGACTCTCTCCTTTCCTTTAGAGACATTATTACCTCAATAGACAATGTAATTCCTAAAATAAATCACTTAAATAATTCTGCAATGACTATAGATAAAGAAAAAGATAATATATTTGATAAAGTAGAGGAAGCATCTTCTGTATCAGAAGAAGTATCTGCATCTTCCGAAGAAATTGCAGCCTCTTCTGAAGAAATGAACTCCTCTTCTCAAGAGGTTGCTAGAACTGCAAATGATTTAAGTGGTTTAACTTTAGAGCTTCAGGATAAAATAAACAAATTTAAAATAAAATAAAATCAAAAAAATAAAAAAGGCCACAGATTGAAGTATAGTTTACTTTAATCTGTGGTCTTGTATTCTTGTGTTCTATTATATTATTAATAAACTTTACAACAATATAATCCTACAAAAAAGATAATTGCCCCTTTCCATATGACTCCATATTTCTTTCAATAATATCCTCCTCTCCAGTTAATTCTCTATGCTTAACTTAATATGAACATAAATAAAACCACTGTACTTATATATGCTATCCTCTACACATGAATTCAATGGATTGTATAAATATAAAAAAGGCCACATGAATTGAAGTATGTTCTACTTTCATATTGATTATTAGACTTATCTTTATTTTGAATCATGCTTTCAGAAGTTGTAGAATATTTGTTATAAAAATATAAGTATGCTCCACTAAAAACAGCTATACAAGCTATAATTATTAAAAATATTATTATAACATTCTTTTTTCTCTCCCCAGATCTAGTATTTTCTTCCTCAAAATCATCATCATTTTTATCTGAAGGTATAACCTTTTTTTCCTCTTGATAGTCATCTCTTTCATTTGAAGTAACATTAGCTTGCGGCACTTTTACATGCGTTATATCCTCTACCTGAGTTACATTCTCTGATTTTCTTATAAAATCATCTTTGTTATTCTCCATTAGTATATTACGTATCTCACTCAAACTCTGCCCACACTTTTCACAAAATTTGCATTCATTTTCATTTTCACTCCCACATCTAGGACAAAACACCTTCATACCACTCCCTTTTATTTAATACTCTGCTGACCCTTTAGGCACATTCAAATAAATAACAAGTCAGTATGCTAGTCTATTTTGCGTCATACTGCGTCAGCAGCACCCACCAATAGTTCTACTAGCGGCGGAACCTGCTTCCTTGTCTGACACAAAATATACCAGCATCTTTGACTTGTTATTTATTTTCATGTACCTTATGTATATTTTCATCAATTAATATTATGCTATATTTTATTAAAAAAATTAGTAATTTCTTTTTTCTAATTCATCATCTACACCAAAACTTTCTTGCTTGGCATTATTAATATTTACATTAATCAAAGTATAGTTTATTTTATCTATGTATCTCTGCGTTTTTATTACATAATTAGCAAAATTTTTATTAAAAAGTGTTGCCACCCTACACTTTTTGTAGTATGCAATTACTTTCTGAAGCTTTATTTCATTGATTTTTATAATTGAAGTTAAATTTTATTTACTATTTTAATTGGGAATAGTTCCATAATTATCTATAGAATATTTATATTAGACAAATTTATACAAAATACTTAAACTATAATTGTATCCATGTGAAAAATATTTATAAACAAGTATATTATTGTATATACTTGTTATAAATTCAAATTAAATCTTTAAGGAGGAAAATAATGAAGAAAATAATTACTTTATTATTAAGTGTTATGCTAGTACTTCCTTTAGCTGCTTGTGGCAAAGCAAAAGATACTAAAACAGCAGCAAGTGGAAAAGAAGCTAAAGAACAAAAGACTATTACTGTAGGTACTTCAGGAGAATATTATCCTTGGGCATTTAAGAAAAATGATAAACTTCAAGGTTATGAAATTGACGTATGGAGTGAAATTGCAAAAAGAAATAATTATAAGATTGAGTACAAAACTTCAAAATTTAGTGGTTTAATAGGAATGCTTGATGCAGGTAAAATCGACACAATAGCACATCAAATGTCAATTACTAAAGAAAGATTAGAAAAGTACAATTTTACTGAACCTTATGCATACAGCTACTATGATTTTGCTGTTAAAAATGATAGTTCTATAAAATCCTTTGAAGACTTAAAAGGTAAAAAGGTAGCTTGCTGGTTAGGTGGAAATGGAGAAAAAACTTTAAGAGATGTTAATAAAGAAAAAAATTTAAATCTTCAAATTGTAACATACGACGGAGCACCTATTGAAAAAGAAGTTGAAATGGGAAGAGTAGAAGCTGGTTGGCAAGGAGAAGTTAAGACAAAATCAACAATCGAACAAGGAAACCTTCCACTTAGACTTATAGGAGCTAAATTAGCATTTGAAACCAATGCTTATCCATTTACTAAGGATGAAAAAAACAAGGAATTAGTTGAATCTATAACTAAAACAATTAAGGAAATGCGTGAAGATGGAACATTGAGTAAACTATCACAGAAATGGTTTAAACTAGATACAACCGCCAAACCTAAAAAATAAAGGATGGGGCTGTCGCACTAAAAATAAATCCTACAATATATTGTGTTAAGTTAAAACTTGCAAAACAGTATATTGTATGTAAATTTTTTAATGCGGCAGCACCATTTTTATACCTAAGGAAATTGTAAATAAATTAGAAGTGGTGATTATATGAATACAATATTTGATGTTCAGTATGCTATTAAGCTTATCCCAATAATGCTTAAATATGTTAAGGTTACTTTGCTCTTATCGGGATTATCTATGATATTTGGTGTCGTACTAGCGGTGATTATATCTTTAGTTTTTAATAAAAAAATCAAGATATTAACCCCCATATTGAAAATCTATGTGTCTTTCTTTAGAGGAACACCCTTAATAGCACAATTATTTTTGGTATATTTTGGTTTTGTGCAAGTTATGCCTTCCCTTAGAGGTATGAGTTCATTTCAAGCAGCTTTTATTGTTTTAAGTTTAAATTCTTCGGCTTTCATGTCTGAATCCATAAGAGGAGCTATTTCCTCAATAGATAAAGGCCAGATGGATGCAGCATTATCCATTGGCATGACTTATGGACAAGCAATGAAAAGAATAATACTTCCTCAGGCAATACGAGTTGCCATACCAGCTTTATCAAATAGCTTTATAAACATAGTTAAAAGTTCATCTTTAGCTTCTACAATAGGAGTTACCGAAATGATGGCATCTGCGCAAATGGAGGCTACTTCAAGCTACAGATATCTTGAGGCTTTCACAGATATTGCAATAGTTTATTGGATATTGATTTTAATAATGTCTTTTATTCAAAGAAAAATTGAACTAAAATTAAATGAATGGTATTAATAAGGTGATAGTTATGATAGATATAGAAAATATACATAAACGTTTTAATGAATTAGAGGTTTTAAAAGGGATTAATCTTCAGGTTAAAAAAGGTGAAGTCATTGCAGTTATAGGACCCTCTGGTACAGGAAAATCTACTTTACTTCGTTGTATAAATTACCTTGAAAAACCTGATAAGGGTAAAATAACTGTAGATGATCTAGAAATAGATTTTGAAAATTGTACTAAAGAAGATATATATAAACTTAGACTAAAAACTTCAATGGTATTTCAAAATTATAATCTTTTTAAGAATAAAACTACAATTGAAAACATAATGGAACCTCTTATAGTTGTGCAAAAGTACAGTAAGGAGGAAGCTTATAAAAAGTCGTTAGAGCTTTTAAAACAAGTAGGCTTAGAGGAAAAAAAAGATAGCTATCCAAGTAAGCTTTCAGGAGGACAACAGCAAAGAGTAGGTATAGCTAGAGCTATGGCAGCAAATTCAAAGGTAATCTTATTTGACGAACCTACCTCAGCTTTAGATCCACAGCTAGTAGGGGAAGTTCTAGAGGTTATAAAAAAATTAGCAAAAGAGCATATAACTATGATAGTGGTTACTCATGAAATGAAATTTGCAAGAGAAGTTGCGGATAAAGTTATTTTTATGGATGAAGGTAAAATTATTGAACAGGGAACACCAGCATATATTTTTAAGGAATGTAAAAACTCAAAGGTTACTAAATTTCTGAAAAGCTTTAATATATAGGTGACAAAAGTTTTAGAGTAGGCGATTTATTAAATAATCATAAAAAAAGACCACATAGAGTAAAATATAGTTTACTTTATCTATGTGGTCTTGTGTTTTTGTTGTATTATTGGTAAAAATTACTCCATAGGATTTATGCAAAAAAGACTATACTTCTGCAGTATAAATATTCTTTTTACCTACCACAATAATAAGAGCTGTCTTTAAGCCATCTTCTCCAAGTTGTTCTTTAACCATTTTGCTTTCTGCATAACCCTTAAGCTGGTTTAATCCCTCTTCTTTTACTTTCTCTAGGGTGTTTCTTTCACTTTCCTTTATATATTTTAATTCTATAATCCACTGAAATTTTGTTATATCTTTAAATTGAATTTTTCTCTTAAGCATTATATCTACATAGCCTTTGTTGTTTTCCGCTTCACTTTGTATGAAATAAGTGCCATCTACGCCTAAAAGGGTTAAAAACATCATTTTAATGTGCTTTTCATCCATTTGCATTAAATCTCTATTGGATAAATCCTCTAGTATTTTACTTATAATTTCCACCAAAGGTTCTATGTTTCCATAAGCTCTCATTTCAGTTATTGCATCTCTAACATCTTTTATTTGTATATTATATTCTAAGTTCATCCTTTGGAAATACTGTTCCCAATAAATTGTTTTTATCACGTAATTAGGTACTTTAAGTATAGTACCACTAAGTCCTTGACCCTTTATTGTAAGCATACCTAAATAAAACAATAGGGATTTGAAATTTTCACTTACACTATACATAGTATGAATATTAAATCTATCCACTAGCATAGTAGAGGTTTCTCCTTTATTCATTATTTCCTCTAAAGCTCCCCTATCATTAAAATTATAAGCCAGCTGATTAACTCTTCCATAATCCGTTTTTACATTATTGTCTATCATCTCTTTTGGATAACGATTATACATTAAATAATTATCTAAAAAATACATGGACATATCTGGATTAAAAACTGATTTACTATTTTCATTAAATTTATATCCATCATAATAAGTAGTCATATCAGTACATATTTTTTCTCTAAGCTCTGTATCCTTTATATTTACTTCGTCCATAATCCATGATAATTCTTCCCTTGTAAATCCCATCATGGCATTAAGATTTTCATCTAATGTATAATTTCTAGTTATATTAAATCCACTAGTTAAATCATCCAGCATTATAGGACTTACACCAGTCATAAATATTCTATTAAAATTATTCATAGTTGCATCTTTCAAAGCTTTATAAAACACTTTAACAAAACCTTCACCATGGAGAATACTTTCATAGGTGTTTTGTTTTCCTCCTGTAATTAGTTCATTGGCAAAATTATCATATTCATCTATTAAAACAAATACGGGCATTTTTATTTTATTAGCTAAAATTGATATATATTTAACTGCTACTTCTGCACTTTTCATTTCCTTTGAAATATTTTTATCCTCAAATAGGTATGAATAATTATCTATAAATTCTTGTACTGATAAATTAACAATTTTATTAAAACTATTTCTTAACTCTTCTTCCCCATGACCTGCATCAATACCAGCAAAACTAATTTTCCAAATAAGAAACTTATTTTTCTCTTCTGTAGGATTTTTTCCTATATATAAATCCCCAAATAACTCCTGAAATTTATC
Organism: Clostridium sp. KNHs214; assembly: GCF_000744935.1. Lineage (GTDB taxonomy): Bacteria > Bacillota > Clostridia > Clostridiales > Clostridiaceae > Haloimpatiens. The sequence continues at coordinate 229,268 of NZ_JQMW01000011.1, forward strand.
TTTTTTATTTATATCATAATAATTTTCTAACATAGATATAAATAAACTCTTTCCAAACCTTCTTGGCCTTATAAAAAACTGATAAGGAGCATATCTATCTAAAATTTCTATATATGAAGTTTTATCTACATATAGATAGTTTTTTTCTCTTAAAACCTGAAAATTAGAAATACCATAAGGTATTCTTTTCATAATTCTACTCACACTCCTAACTTTGTTGTGTTTACTTAAATCACCTTTTATGTTTTCACTATATTTTTATTATTTTTATATTATTTCTATATTTCTGTATTATTTTTATATGATGTTTTAAATATTGATTCCATGACTATCTTTGTAGGCACTTGCATTATTCTATCTTTTCTTATTGGTATTACTAATGGTCTTTTACTAGCATCTTTCTTATATATACTCCACCCAATCTTCTAATCTACTTTTCATAAGTATTTTCATTGGTACATCTATTTTTGCCACTAAAACTTCACTTCTTCATTATTTATATTTTACCATATTGGCACCTTAAATAAACCATATACTTTCTCTTTGCATATATAATATTTTTCATTATTGCCACTTCTACAAATTTTACACACATAATTTGTTTTATTTTCTTTATACAAATAGAAATGAAGGTAAAAAGACCACATAGATTAAAGTCTCCTATAGGCTACTTCATCTATGTGGTCTTGTATTTTTATTATATTATTAATAAAAATTGAACGAACGGGGTACTTCTTATTTACCGAATGCTTTTTTTGCTTCATCTAATTCTTCTCTAGCTTTTTTTTCTGCGTCACTTAATGCTTTTTTTGTATCTTTATTTCCTGATATTATTTCATTTAATGCCTTAGCCATATTATCGTGTATAGCATATCCATTTAATACTTTAGGATCACAGTAACCATATTCAAATTCCTTAGATGCTTCCCCTTTGGCTGGATTTTCTTTTTCTACATAAGCCTTAAATTCTTGTGAATTTATAACTGAATTTCTAAGTGGTAAATATCCTGACTTCGTAGCCCATTTTAACTGTGATTCTTTTTCCATAAAGAATTTTAAATATTCAAAAGCTGCTAGTTTTTCTTCTGATGAAGGAGTATTAAATATCGCCACATCTGTACCTGAAAATAATGCTGCTTTTTTCTTTCCTTCTGGTAATACCGCTGTTTTAAAGTTTACGTTATTTCCTTTACAAGCCTTTATTATATCTGGTAGTGCGGATATAGAAGAGATACCCATTGCTGCTTCTCCTCTACTAAAAGCACCTGTCATGTATTTTTCTTCATTAGCTACTTTTGCATAACCGTCTTTAATTAATCCTGATAAGAAATCAAAAGCTGCTACACCTTCTTCTGAATTAAAAAGAAGTTGGTCTTTCTCTTCATTTATTAAATGTCCACCAGCTTGTTCCACCCAAAAGCTTGAATCTATACCTACAGATTTGTTTAATCCTAATCCGTATATGTCATTTTTTCCATCTCCATTAGTATCTAAAGTTAATTTTTTAGATGCTTCTTTTAATTCATCCCAATTAGTTGGAACTTCTACATTATGTTTTTTTAATAAATCTTCGTTATAGAAAAGAAGATATGTACCTTTATTAAATGGAAGTGAATAATGTTTTCCATTCCACATTCCGTTATCTCTTATAAACTGTGGTATATCATTCCATACTTCTTTATCAAATCCTACTTTTTCATTTTCTATATATGGATTTAGGTTTTCCACTAAATCATTCATAACATAAGCTGTTAATCTATTTGGATATATCATAGTCAATGCTGGTAATTTTTTAGATTTTGCAGCACCATCTAATTTTGAGAATAATTCTTTATAATGTCCTTGATACACCAAATTTACTGTTATTTTCCCTTCATTTTTCTTGTTAAAATCCTCTGTTATTTCCTTAAGTGCCGCTTCATTGTCACCGTTCATTGCATGCCAAAATTCGATAGTAACAGAATCTTTTATTTCTGTTGCTATTGATACTTTCTCTTCTTTATTTTTTGCTGCATCCTCTTGCTTATTACCACAAGCTGCTAATCCCAAGGTTAGAGTACAAGCTGCGATAATAGCTGTCAATTTTTTAAACTTCATTTTGCTACCTCCTATTTAGTTGTATATATTTTTTTATATAAATTTTATTGATATACATAATAAATTAATCACTGAACTCTCACACATAAAGTTTAAACTCTCCATTAGATTAATAAGGGTCTTTAATTTAAAAAACTCTTTGAGTTTTATCCTTAACTCTTACTTCTCAACTCTTACCTATTACTTATTTTATGAATATTACCTATTACTTACCTGGAAATTTCAATTATAGTTAGTTTCTAAAAGAACTTTATTCTTCCCTTAAAATTTTGATTTTAACCTTTTATTCCAGATTTAGTCATACCTGATATAATGTATTTCTGCAATACAAAATACACTATAATTATTGGAATTATTATCATGGTAACTGCTGCCATTAATAAATGATAATCAGCCCCTGCTTCTGAGGTAAATGTCATAAGTCCAACTGGAAGTGTTCGCATATTTGGCACATTTGTCACAATAAGTGGCCACAAAAATTCATTCCAGCTATTTATAATCCTTAATAAGGCTATAGTTATCAAGGCCGGTTTGGCTATTGGAACCATTATCCTCCACAAAAACTTAAAGTCACTGCATCCATCTAATTTAGCTGCACTATAGAGTATCTCTGGTATACCTAAGAAAAATTGTCTAAGTAAAAATATAGAAAATACACTTACAGTCCATGGTACAATAAGCCCTTTATAGGTATTCATCCATCCTATTTTAGATATAGTTATATAATTAGGTATTAATATAACCTCTCCCGGTATCATCATGGTTCCAATAAATATGGAGAATATTATATCTCTTCCCCAAAACTTAACCCTAGAAAAAGCAAAGGCTGCCAAAACAGTAGTGACAACAGTGCCTAAGGTTATTCCTAAAGTTATAAGTACACTGTTTAAAAAATATCTTAATAAAGGTATTTTATTTTGAACTTCTACATAATTTTCCCACATAATTTTAGATGGTATCCATTTAGGTGGCATCAAAAATACTTCATTAAAAGGCTTTAATGATGTACTTATCATCCAAATAAAAGGTATTACAGTGATAATGCACCCTAGTATTAATACCATATAAATGAAAGATTTCTTTAAAATATTTTTTATCATAATACAATCTCCCTATAAAATACGGTTCAAATTTATAAATTAATGATATTCTACTTTTTTCTTACCTATATAAAATTGAACTAAATTAAATAAACTTATTATTATGAATAAAATAAATACCGCTGCAGACGCAATACCATATTGATATTGGTTATAAAATTTGTTGTATATGTAATAAACCATTGTAAGACAACTATTTAAAGGTCCTGGCTGCTTGTCAAACAATGCAAACACCTCACCAAATACCTTAAACGAACTTATCAATGTCATGATACACACAAAAAATATAGTTGGCGATAAAAGTGGTATAGTTATATTTTTGATTCTTTGCCACTTACCAGCTCCATCTATCTTAGCAGCAAAATTATATTGTTCATCTATATTTTGAAGACCTGCTAAAAATATAACTATATTATATCCAAGACTTTTCCATACACTTAATATAATTAAACTAGGCATGGCCCACTTAGCATCTGTCAGCCACTTTACTGGATTCAAGCCCATTAATTCTAATAAATAATTTAAAATTCCATGGTCTGCATGATACATCCATCTCCAAACCATTGATATAGCAACTGTTGATGTTACAAAGGGTATAAAATATATAGTTCTAAAAAAACCCCTAAATTTTATATTTGAATTTAACAAAATTGCTACAAACAAAGATAAAACAATAGATATAGGCATAACATAAAGCACATATATAAAAGTATTTTTTACAGCTAATAAAAATTCCCTATCATTAAATATGTAATAAAAATTATCTAATCCTCTAGTATAAACTATATCTTTATAGTAGTTATAATGAGTATAGAAGCTCATATCAAAAGATTTTAGTATAGGATAAATATTAAAAATCGTTAATATTATAAGAGCAGGTGATACATACATAATACCTTTTAAAAAAGACTTAAAGTTTTTATTATTACTCACCTTTTTCTCCTTCAATACATACATTTTTACCATCTTCGTAACCGAATAAATGTATTTTATTTTTTCTTATATTTAAATATATATTTTTTTCATTTTTATTTAAATTATCATAAGGCATTATGCATCTTATATAATCATTACCTACTCGTGCTTTTACAATAGTATCTTTTCCAACCATTTCTACAATTTCAATATTACCCTTTATAGCTGCAGAATCTTTTTCTTCTAATATAAAATCTTCGCATCTTACACCTATTCTATACTTACCACTTTTTATCTTTTCATTATCAATAAAATTATTTAATGGCATTACTAAATTATTATTCAAAAACCTCATGGTATTATTTTCTCTATTTATCTCCACTTCAAAAATATTTATAGGTGGATTTCCTAGAAACTTGGACACAAATAAATTACTAGGCTTCATATATAAATTTTCCGGTTTATCATATTGTTGAAGCTTCCCTTCACTTAACAAAGCAATCTTATCAGACATGCTCATGGCCTCTTCTTGATCATGTGTAACAAATACAGTGGTTATGTTAAGTTTTCTCTGTATTCTTTTTATTTCTTCCCGCATTTCAATCCTAAGTCTAGCATCCAAATTAGACAAGGGCTCATCTAGCAACAATATTTCTGGCTCTTTAACCAGTGCTCTGGCAATAGCTACCCTCTGTTGCTGCCCTCCAGATAGCTGATAAGGTCTTCTTTCTAGTAAATCTTCTATTTTAACCAATTTAGCTATGCTTTCAACTTTTTCTTTTAACTGAATCTTACTGATTTTTCTCATTTTCAAAGGAAATTCTATATTTTTGTATACAGTCATATGAGGATATAGTGCATAATTTTGAAAAACCATACCTATGTTTCTTTTTTCAGGTTCCAAATCATTTACAATCTTCTGAGCAAAATATATATTTCCATTACAAGGCTTGTACAACCCAGCTATAGTAAAGAGTGTAGTACTTTTGCCACATCCACTAGGTCCTAATAAAGTCACAAGGCTCCCTTCTTCTATATGCAAAGTTAGGTCCTTTACAGCTGTCACATCTTTAAATTTTATAGTTAAATTATCTATTTTTAAATTCACTTTATCACCATCCTAAAGCAAAGCCTTGTATATATCCTCTATATTATTTTCATCTAGACCCATAATATTTATATTTAAATGTTTTTTTTCTAACATTTTTTTGATTTCTTCAATAAATATTCCTTCTTCATTTGACATACTTATGCTATCAATAACACTTTGAAGTTCTTCATTAGAAGAAAGCTCTCCACCCCACTTACCAACACAGGTTCTATTTACACCACAAGATGGACTCCCATCTATTCCTATAATACCCAATATTTCATAACCATTATTTTTATATTCCTCTATTTGTTCTAAATATATAGAGAACAATTTCTTACAGTGATTTCTAAAATGTGGTGTATCAAACTGATTCTTAACATGTCCCCATCTATTAACTCCATAACAAGTTACTTCTGGACAAGGAAGCTGTACAATAGAAATGTTGTTATCAACAAGCATTTTTAACAACTGTTTCTTTTTTTCATCTCTTTCTAAATTATTTTTTTCTCCATGATATTTCACCTTAGAACTTTTATTTAATATACAATGTGCTAACAATACTACCTTTTCTTTCATTACTTTCCCCTTCCATGTCATTTGCTTTTAAATTCATATTTATTCATAAGATTTTATAATCCGTAGTAAATTACATTTTATAATATAAAAAAACAAATTTCTAATACATATATTAAATACATTAATATTCATATATTGGAATTTTAAATATATCAAAGGTATAATATGGTTAATAAAAATTACACCCCCTAAAAAGCTATAAAATCAATACCTTCAACGACTATACTCAAAGGAAATATGCTTTTACTAAGCTAGAAAAGGCACTACTGTGTAATACTAGTTACGAGTATGGGAAGATTTTAGAATAAGGAATTATTTAACTGGCATAAAAAAAGCCACAAAAAAAGACCGCATAGATTAAAATATAGTTTACTTCATCTATGTAGTCTTGTGTTTTTGTTTGTTGTATTATTGGTGAAAATCAACCTATAGGAGTGCTACCAAAAAAGGCTATACTTCTACAGTATAAATATCTTTTTTACCTACCACAATAATAAGAGCTGTCTTTAAGCCATCTTCTCCAAGTTGTTCTTTAACCATTTTGCTTTCTGCATAACCCTTAAGCTGGTTTAATCCCTCTTCTTTTACTTTCTCTAGGGTGTTTCTTTCACTTTCCTTTATATATTTTAATTCTATAATCCACTGAAATTTTGTTATATCTTTAAATTGAATTTTTCTCTTAAGCATTATATCTACATAGCCTTTGTTGTTTTCCGCTTCACTTTGTATGAAATAAGTGCCATCTATGCCTAAAAGGGTTAAAAACATCATTTTAATGTGCTTTTCATCCATTTGCATTAAATCTCTATTGGATAAATCCTCTAGTATTTTACTTATAATTTCCACCAAAGGTTCTATGTTTCCATAAGCTCTCATTTCAGTTATTGCATCTCTAACATCTTTTATTTGTATATTATATTCTAAGTTCATCCTTTGGAAATACTGTTCCCAATAAATTGTTTTTATCACGTAATTAGGTACTTTAAGTATAGTACCACTAAGTCCTTGACCCTTTATTGTAAGCATACCTAAATAAAACAATAGGGATTTGAAATTTTCACTTACACTATACATAGTATGAATATTAAATCTATCCACTAGCATAGTAGAGGTTTCTCCTTTATTCATTATTTCCTCTAAAGCTCCCCTATCATTAAAATTATAAGCCAGCTGATTAACTCTTCCATAATCCGTTTTTACATTATTGTCTATCATCTCTTTTGGATAACGATTATACATCAAATAATTATCTAAAAAATACATGGACATATCTGGATTAAAAACTGATTTACTATTTTCATTAAATTTATATCCATCATAATAAGTAGTCATATCAGTACATATTTTTTCTCTAAGCTCTGTATCCTTTATATTTATTTCGTCCATAATCCATGATAATTCTTCCCTTGTAAATCCCATCATTGCATTAATATTTTCATCTAATGTATAATTTCTAGTTATATTAAATCCACTAGTTAAATCATCCAGCATTATAGGACTTACACCTGTCATAAATATCCTGTTAAAATTATCCATGGTTGCATCCTTTAAAGCCTTATAGAACACCTTAACAAATCCTTCACCATGAAGAATACTTTCATAAGTACTTTGTTTTCCTCCTGTGATTAGTTCATTGGCAAAATTATCATATTCGTCTATTAAAACAAATACGGGCATCTTTATTTTACTAGCTAACAGGGATATATATTGAACTATTACTTCAGCACTGTTTACCTTTTTTGGAATAATACTATCTCCTAATAAATCTGAATACTGGTTTACAAATTTCGTTGCAGAAACAATAACTTTTGAATTAAAACTATTTCTTAACTCTTCTTCACCATGACCTGCATCTATTCCAGCAAAACTAATTTTCCAAATAAGGAACTTATTTTTCTCTTCTGTAGGATTTTTTCCTATATATAAATCCCCAAATAATTCCTGAAATTTATCTTTTTTATTTATATCATAATAATTTTCTAACATAGATATAAATAAACTCTTTCCAAACCTTCTTGGCCTTATAAAAAACTGATAAGGAGCATATCTATCTAAAATTTCTATATATGAAGTTTTATCTACATATAGATAGTTTTTTTCTCTTAAAACCTGAAAATTAGAAATACCATAAGGTATTCTTTTCATAATTCTACTCACACTCCTAACTTTGTTGTGTTTATTTAAATTATTTTTTATATTTTCACTATTTTTGTATTATTTTTATATTATGCTTCACCCAATGTTTTAATCTACTTTGCATAAGTCTTTTCATTGATACATCCATTTTTGACACTAAACCTTATTTCTCCTTATTTATATTTTACCATATTGACAACTTAAATAAACAATATACTTACTCTTTGAATATATAATATTTTTGAATTATTACCAGTTATGTAAATTCTACGCATTATTGGCTTTGTTTTTTATTGAATTTTTTCCAAAACATTTTTATTTATACTCTAACAAAATATATCGCTCGCTACCATTTTCATTTATCTTTTTAACCTTTGCTCTAACCATTTCTATTTTATCTCCGTCAAACTTATCTTTGTAGATTTTTTCTGCATTATCAAAATTTAATGAATAATAATCGTAATCCAAATCAATTTTTTGATTATATTCATTAGTATGATAATTTTTAGCATATATATAATATTGGTTATTTCCTATATCCTCCATTTTGTAAACAACAGAGTAATCTATCGGACACTCGCCATCGCCGTGCATTTTGTAATAATATCCATTTTTATATTCATATATATCATTATAAGCCTTTTGTATTGATTGATGTTTAATACTATTTATATTAAAATATTTTTTCACTGCAGATTCAATATAGTCCTTTTTAAGTTTATCGTGAAGATTCTCAAATTCAAAATAATTAGCTCCTTTTGAAAAGATTCCTCTGTAATGGTTTCTATAATTATGCCAAAAACCAAATAGTATTAGTTGTTCATTAGATATCTTACCTTCCGCAAATTTCATATCATATGGAATCTCCGCAAAATTACTCATAAAAATATTAAACTTTCTTTGCAATTCTTGATTAAGAATTATCTCCTTGTTTTTTACATTATACTTATAGGTTATTTCATTACTTATATTATTTTTGTTGTTAATAACCATAACTCTTAAAGTTATGCTACCATTTTTACTTAATTTAATCTTTTCATTATATTTTTGCGAATTTTTATTTGGATTCGTGCCATCCATTGTATAATATATACTACAATTCTCAGGTGCATTTATTGTTATATAATCACCAAAGTGCATTTCTCCGCCCTTAGGGTTAACATTTATTACTAACGTTTTTCTAATTTCTTTTTCTGATTCATCTATAAGTCTTTCAACCCTTTTATCCTTAGTTAAATTATAGTATTTTTTTACTGTTGTATAGGCATCTTCTATTCTATTACCTCTCTTATATAAATTATAAAGTTCAATATTAGCTTCATAGTAATCCGGCTTATTATTTATTACACTAACAAGTTCTTTTTCAGCCTCATTATAATTATTCATTTTAATATAAGATTTAGCTAAGCCAAACTTAGCTTCTATGCCTAGTTTACTATCATTCTCCAATTTCTTAAATATATCAATTGCTTTAGAAGTTTGTCCATTATTCAAATATTCATTAGCCTTGCTCAAACTTCTTTTATTGCTACCACTAAATAATAAAATTAAAATAGCAATCAGACTTATTATAAAAACTAAAACTCCAATAATCTTTTTATTCATATACATTCTTCCTTTACATTAGTATTTATGCATAAAATCATTATATCAAATTATTACATTTGCATATAATAATTATTCTTTATATTAATTTACATAATTTAAAATACAATAAAAACATTGAGTCTCCTAAGAAAAACTCAATGTCTTGGTTTAATATTTTTATCTGAGGCCTAATTCCCAAACTTTCTAGTAATATTACATTTTATCTATATTATACATATCATACCTTAATTATACATTAACGCACTTTTATTTACAAGAAAACTTATGTATTCAATTTAAAAAATGAACTCCTGGGGTGGTAATCATTCTTTGTCACATCTAATACGACATGCCCTGTCTTCTGCAATGCGACATCTGCTTTCACCATAATAAATACAAGGGAATAAATAAAAACTAAGTATATTTATAGTAATTCTTAATCAATTAGTTTTTAAGATATAACTTTTTTGATACACATTTTAAATGCGAATTTTTAATATAACTTTCTATTACATAATATAAACTAATTTCTCTAAAATAATAAAAAAACTTAAAAATTGAAGTGGAATTATATTCAAAAATACATATCTAGTTATTAGAAGGACAAACTCTAAGCTTTAAGCCTTAGACTTTAATAAAATAACTGGAGGTACTGAATATGAGCTTTATATCAATTGATTCTGAGATTTTAAATACTAATATAGATGGACAAGCTTTAAAACTATACTGCCTATTAGAAAGCTACTGCTACGGAGATAAAAAAGATTGTTTTCCATCTCAAAATACTCTAGCTACTAGAATGAATAAAAGCATAAGAACAATACAGAGATACCTAAAAACTCTAAAAAATCTAGGCCTTGTTATAATAAAAAGACGTGGCTCTACCAGCAATCTGTACATATTGCCAAAGAAACTTAATAAAAAAGTACAGGAAACTGCTCAAAAAATACAAAAAAAATGCAGCGATTTTAGGGCTGCATTAAAAACTAGAAAAAGTAATGCTAATAAATCATCTATGAATATTCACAACACTGATTATAATATTAGTAATAATACCAATAGTTGCAGTAATAACTCTTATAGTAACTACAGTAATATCCGTAATAACGGCCATAGCAATACCTTCAAAAATCACAAAAAAAGCTATAAAACCAATACCTTCAACGATTATACTCAAAGAAAATATGATTTTAGTAAGCTAGAAAAGGCACTACTGGGTAATGCTAGTTTTGAGTATGAGGAGGTTTTGGAGTAGATTGAATTATTAAAATTTACATCCCAGGGGCGCTACCAGAAAAAGATTGGGGCTAAACAAAAGACTTTTTGGGGTTGCCATCAGTCCTGCAAAATAAAAAGCTCCCAAGGTAATACACATCTCCTGCGATGGCTTCATCTATTTTTTCACTCTCAATAATTTTCTCTTTTACTTTTCCTATATACATAAAATTATACCCTAGGGGTGCTGACAAAAAAAGAATAGAGCGGAGGAGAAGACTTTTTTTGTTTGCTAGCTACCTGTTCTAGAGTGTTTGGACTTTTCCTCGAAAAATTTTTATTTTTCCCTGCAATTCCATCAATGATAATTTTTCTAGAATGTCTACTCTGGTATTATTTATAATAGTTTTTAGTTCATCTATGGTTTTAGGTTCTTTATGTATGGAATTTAATATTAATTTTTCTATAGAATCTATTTTAAAACTATTAGTAGCTTGTACTTGATTATTTTGTTCATAGTTTTCAATTTTTTTAATAGACTTATCCAGCAATTGCCTTGGGGAAATATATATTTTTGAGCCATTTAATATTAATTCATTGCTTCCTATACTTTCTTTTGAAAAAATATTATCAGGTGCAGCAAATACTTGTCTACCATATTTTTTAGCAAATTCTGCTGTTATAAGAGACCCACTGCTACGGCTAGCTTCTATTACTAGAAGTTTCTTGCTAAAGGCACTAATTAGTCTATTTCTTTTTGGAAAATTTTTAGCATCTGGCTCGGTACCTGGAGGATACTCGGACACCACTGCTCCTATTTCTATAATCTTCTCCATAAGTTTTTTATGCTCTTTAGGGTAAACTACATCAACACCGCATCCTAAAAATGCCATAGTATATCCCCCTAAATTTATACAAGCTGTATGAGAATAGCCATCTATTCCTTTTGCCATACCACTTATAACAGTTATGTTATTCGCACATAAAAATTCAGCTGCTTCTTTAGCTATTCTTTTCCCATAATCAGTACATCTTCTAGAGCCAACTATACCTACACCTAAAGGATTTTTTCTAATATTGCCCAAATAGTATAAAAGATTGGGGGAATCTTTAAGTTTCTTAACTTCTATTGGATATAACTCATCATTTATATTAAGTATCTTTATACCATTAATAATACATTTTTTTATTATAAAATCTGCTCTACTCATAGTTTCATCTTTAGACTCTACTATAGTTTTAGCAATTTTGTCACCTACTCCCCCTACGCTAATTAGCTCATGATAGGAAGCTTTAAATATATTTTCTGGTACGTTAAACTTTTCTAAAAGTTTCTTACCCATAACTGGACCTATACCCTTTATTTCACTCAACCATATCCAATATACATTCATTTCTATTTAAGACTCTCCTTTACACCACCATCATATTGGCTTGCTCCTTATCAAATTCTCTACAAATAAGCGCTTTTGCCACATGCTTCTTTAAAATATTTTCTGTTCCATCCATATCTGCAAAAGTTCTTGCTACTTTTAAAAACTTATGAAAAGTTCTTGCGCTATATTTGAATCTGTCATAAGCCATTTGAAGCAAATTAATACACTCATTGTTTAATACACAAAATTCCTTAATCATAGAAGGTGTCATTTGAGCATTACAATTTACTCCTTCTAAATTTTTAAATCTAACCATTTGCATTTTCCTAGTTCTCTCAACTATTTCTCTGATTTTCTGAGAGGATATACCTTTTTCATACTTAGAAAGCTTCATAAACTCTACTGGTTGAACATTTTTCTGTATATCTATTCTATCTAATATGGGCCCTGAAAGCTTTTGCCTATACTTTAACACCTCATAATCAGTACAATGACACCTATCTTCCCCATAGTAACCACAGGGACATGGGTTCATTGCCGAAACCAACATAAAATTTGCTGGATAAGTATTTGTAAACCTAACCCTAGAAATAGTAACCTTATTATCCTCCAATGGCTGTCTTAAAGCATCTAAAGTGCCTTTATTGAACTCTGCTATTTCATCTAAAAAAAGCACTCCATTGTGAGCAAGAGATATTTCACCGGGCATGGCATTATTGCCTCCCCCTATAAGAGAATTAGTTGAAGCATTATGATGTGGCGCTCTAAAAGGTCTTTCTGTTATAAGTCTGCCTCTGTTTTTTAAAAGCCCCGCTACACTATAAATTTTAGTTACTTCTAAAGCCTCTTCTTCTGTCATAGCCGGCAATATAGTTGGAATTCGCTTTGCAATCATAGATTTACCACATCCTGGTGAACCAGAAAGCAGTATATTGTGTCCTCCTGCTACAGCTACTGTTATAAATTCTATGGCTTCATCCTGCCCTTGAACATCCTCAAAATCAATAAAATATTTTCTTCTGACCACATGATCATCTTTAAAATTTTCTACATTTTCATAAGTATTAGTTCCCTCAATAAATTCTACTACTTCCTTCAAATTTTCAAATCCAAATATATTTATACCATTTACAAGTGAAGCCTCCTTTAGATTTCGCTTTGGAACTATTAGATTAGTGATTCCTCTTTTCTTTGCCTCAATAACCATAGGCAGTACACCACTGCATGGTCTTAAGTCTGCATTCAATGATAATTCTCCTATAAATCCAAAGATGGACAAATCCCCTGTGCACAACTGTTTAGATTGTATAAGAAGACCTATAGCCATACCTAAATCAAAGTGCGAACCGCTTTTTTTCACGTCACAGGGCGAAAGATTCACTACTATTTTCATTTTAGGGAATTCATATTTCGAATGAACAACAGCTGCTTCTAATCTTTCCCTCGCTTCCTTTATGGCAGTGTCACCTAAGCCTACAATAGAAACAGCTGGTTTACCGTAAATAGTGTCCGTTTCTATTTTAACTGTATATGCATCTATTCCACTTATGGCAAAACTATTTACAACTGAAGCCAAAGATTTCATCTCCTTTTCCTTAAAATTAAACTATGATCAATTTCATAATGCATCCATCATGCATCAATTTTAACTTTTATACCACTTTCCACAAAGTTCTTATATAACTCTCTTTTATCTGCTTCCTTGTAATAACAAAGAATTTTGTCAGAACATATAATTTTTTCTTTTTTTTCACCTATATACATGCTGTAGCTACTCCACTGATACTCCTCTGGCTTTTGAACCATATTAGCTTTCAATGGGTTTAAATGAATATATCTGCTAGCCTCAAGCATTTGGACATCTGTTTCTATAAACTGTGGATGATACCTGTCTTGAAATAAGTGGCCTATGTAATTATATTTTTTATTAAAATATTTTGCATACATGGCATTTACCCTCCCTATAAATTTACCTGGTGGTTTATCCTTTGTTTCTATTAATATGTGTACATGGTTATCCATCAAACAATAGCAAATTATCTTATATCCATCATATTTAAAGTGGTCTAGTGCCTCTTCTATCAATATTAAATAGTATTGAAAATCTTCTCCATCTCTAAATATATCATTTCTATGGTTGCCTCTTGCAGTTATATGGCAGCTGCTTCCGGGAAACCAAGGTACTTTTGGTGTAGGCAAAACAGCACCCTCCTTTTTCATCACTATTCTTGATTATGACCATTTCTATAAATTTTACACATTAATTTGCTTTATTTTATTTATAAAAACTTGAATAAAGGGAAATTAGCATAAAAAAACACATAGATTAAAGTTAGTTTACTTTATCTATGTGTTTTGTTTTTTATTGAATTATTGGTAAAATTTATACCCCAGGGGTGCTGACAAAAAAAGGATGTAGCGGAGCGGAAGACTTTAAAGCTTTTTTCATATTTTAATTAAAAATTAATAAACATTTAAATTTGAAATTGTTCAATAATAATAATATATACATGATATAATAATAAAAAAGGAGGTTGAAGCTAATGGAATTAAGAAAAAATAATGCTGTAGTTATACCAGAGGATATACTTCCATTATTAGATGACTTAGCTCACGGTGATTCCCTAGATGAAAATGTACGAATATCTATAGCAATAAGTTTATTTGTTGCTAAAAGTGTTTCCTTAGCTAGAGCGGCAGAAATTGCTAGACTTTCACTAAATGATTTTATATATATACTTAATTTCAAAAATATTCCTTGGGGTGAATACACAGATGAAGATATAAAAGAAGATGAAATGGCAATAAAGGATATACTAAAGGAGTATAACAAAAATGACTAAAATCGTGTGCAATTCCAGTCCCATTATAGGCTTAAGTATAATTAATAAATTAAATTTATTATGGGAAATTTTTAACCAAGTATATATAACTGAAGAGGTATATATAGAGATTACTCAAAACAATGAATTCAAACATTATGGACAAGAGGAACTTAAAAAGGCCGTTAATGAGGGAAAAATAACAGTTTATAAGATAAAAAATAATAAAATAGTAGAATCAATGATTGGAAGATTACATCGTGGAGAATTAGAGGTAATACAGGCTGCTAAAGAATTAAATATTAATAAAGTTATTATTGATGATAGATCTGCTAGAAATAGAGCCAAAGACATGTTGCTTAAACCTATAGGAATCATAGGAATTCTACAATTAGCAAAGAAATTAGGAAAAATTGCTGAAATCAAGTTATATTTAGATATACTTATTGAAGAAGGTTATAGGATTTCAAAAAGATTATATTTAGAATCTTTAAAAATTGCTTGTGAGGAAGAAAAAATTTTTGAAAACAAATAATAAAACTTGAATTATATTTACTGTCTTTTATATAGTGAAGATATTTACCCAGAATTTCCTCTGTTAATATTTGAAAATATATTATATAATTATTGGAGAAAACTACACCCAGGGGTGCTGACAAAAAAAGGCTGCAGCGGAGCGGAAGACTTTTTTTGTTTGCTAATTTTGGATAACCAGATACCAGTCTCCTAGAGATTAGCAGGTATTTTTTCAAATAATATCAATAGCATAAAAAACACATAGATTAAAGTTTAGTTTGCTTTATTCATGTGTTTTTGTTTTTTTATTGAATTATTGGTAAAAATTACACCCCAGGGGTGCTGACAAAAAAAGGATGTAGCGAAGCGGAGGACTTTTTTTGTTTGCTACCATTAGGCTAATTAACCTTGCTCTTATCCCCTATGTGCTAGTTAATATATTACATTTAGCCTTCCTAAGTTATCTTTTAATATTATAAAAAAGGGCCATCACCTCGCAACTTTATAAGCTTGCAAAGGTAATGACCTTGTTATTATTCTTTGTAATTCTCCGCTTTTATTATTCTCTGTATTAATATAATCTATATTAAAGTTTCTACGTCAAAACTATATCCACTGTTTTCGCTTATAAACTGCGCAAATTCTCTATTGTTTGTAAACATAAATGTTGTCCCATTATTATCTATCTTTGCTACAGCACACAATTCCATATCACACCATCCATATCGAGGAATTGAAAAATATCTAACCGTATGAGGCTTTTCATGTCCGAGTCTTTCCACCGTTGATACAATAAAGTCATAGTTAGCATTTAAATTTTCTACAAATTCCCCACTGCAACAATATTCATTGCGGTAAGCCTGAATTAAATCTTCTTTTGATAAAGTAGTATAAAAATAATCAATAGGACTTCCATCTATTACGTATTTAAAATCCTTTTCCATTAATTTCCCCCCTTAATCAGTGTAGTTCTTCTCAAATCTCCAAGCATCCCTACACATTTCTAATATACCTCTTTTAGCAGTCCACCCAAGTTCAATAGATGCTTAACTAAAAAACATCTAATCAACTTCACTCTCGCAATTAATACATCTACCAGTACCAGCATTGGTTCCAAAAGTTATTTCTTCTCCACATTCACTGCATTGAAATCCTTCAGATACGTTTTCGCTTCTAATATAATTTATAGTCTTTATTGCATCATTTACTAATTGTTCAAATGCATCAGAATCTTCTAGTTGTTCATCTCTAATCAAACCTACAATTTTGTTGTTTTCAGATGTTGAAATTATATATCCTTCTTCTTCTAATCTTTCAATTAAATTATCATATATTAAATCACTTCTATCTTTAAATTCGCCCATAATAATCACCTCCTTTCACGAAAATCACGTGTATACACTAGATATATTAATCTATAATCAAACTCTACTATATTAAATCAAAATATTTAAATATTCCTCCAAGCTCTCTTTCCAATCCCTAGTTATATCTCCAATGCTTAATTCCAACATATAGTTTCTAAGCACAGAATACTTAGGTCTTTTAGCTGGTCTTGGAAACTCCCCTGTAGTACAAGGAATAACTTCTGTATCTATACCCTTTATTCTAAATATTTCTTTAGTTAAATCATACCACGTACATTCGCCTTTGCAAGTACAGTGGAATATCCCATAGTTTTTATTTTCTATCAGTTTTATTATCACTCTAGCTAAGTCTACAGTGCTTGTAGGAGTTCCCCTTTGGTCATCAACTACTTTTAAAGTTTTATTAGTTTCACTTAATTTAAGCATTGTTTTTACAAAGTTATTTCCGTCACCATAAAGCCATGCAGTTCTTACTATGTAGTGCTTAGGATTAAGCATAGTTACAAATTTTTCACCTTCTAACTTAGTCTTTCCATATACGGTTTGTGGATTTACTTCATCAAATTCTGTAAGCTGTTTATCCCCTTCTCCATCAAAAACATAATCAGTGGATACTTGTACTATTTCAGCTCCTATAGCATTTGCAGCTGCTGCTAGATTTTTAGGTCCTACTGTATTAATTTTATATGCCATATCTACATCTGCTTCACATTTATCCACAGCAGTATGAGCTGCACAGTTTATAATTACTTCCGGCCTATGATTATTTACAAATTCATATACAGCTTTTACATCTGTTATATCTAAATCTACTACATCAGTAAGTATTAATTCTACATTACTGTTTTCTTTATATTGTTTTGTTAATTCTCTCCCTAGCTGTCCATTAGCGCCTGTTATTAATACCTTCATTTTTTCCACCCCTTATAAAAAAACTCTCAGAACATACTGCTGCTGATAAGACCATAGTTTACTACTATACCTTACCCCTACAGTCACTCTGAGAGTTTTTAAAATTTACTTATTGATACATTTTTTCATAGTATTTTTGATACTCTCCAGATGTTACATTCTTCATCCATTCTTGGTTATCCAAATACCATTGTATAGTTTTAACTATACCCACTTCAAAAGTTGTTTCAGGATACCATCCAAGCTCGTCTTTAATCTTAGCTGGATCTATTCCATATCTTAAATCATGACCTTTTCTATCTGCTACATATTTAATTAAGTTTTCAGTAACTTCTTTATCTACATGTTCATTGATATAGTTTATAACAGTTTTAACTATAGTTATATTAGTTCTTTCATTGTGTCCACCAACATTGTAAACTTCACCTATTCTACCATTTTTGATAACCATATCTATAGCTTTGCAATGATCTTCAACATAAAGCCAATCTCTAATATTCATTCCAATACCATAAACAGGTAAATCCTTATGATTTAAGCAGTTATTTATAAGTAGTGGTATTAATTTTTCTGGGAATTGATATGGGCCATAGTTATTTGAACATCTTGTAATATTTACTGGCATCTTATATGTATCAAAGTAAGCTTTAACCATTAAATCTGAACCAGTTTTACTTGCTGAATATGGGCTATGTGGATCTAGCGGTGTAGTTTCTGTAAAGAATCCTGTTTCACCAAGAGAACCATAGACTTCATCAGTAGATACATGATGAAACTTTACTCCTTCTTTCCATCCATCAGCTGTTTCCCAAGCATTTTTTGCACAATTAAGTAAGTTAACTGTTCCAAGCACATTAGTTTTAGCAAAAATCTCTGGTTCCTTTATACTTCTATCAACATGAGATTCTGCTGCAAAATGAACCACATAGTCTACTTCATACTTTTCAAATAAGCTTGATACTAACTTATTATCACATATATCACCTTGAACAAATATATGTCTTTCATCCTTTTCAATATCTTTTAGATTTTCTAAATTTCCTGCATAAGTTAACTTATCTAAGTTTATAATTTTTATATCTTCATACTTATTAAGCATATAAAGTACAAAGTTTGAACCTATAAAACCAGCTCCGCCAGTTACCAAATAAGTTTTCATAATTGTTATTCCCCTACTTTCTTTCTTCATATATAAAAGGTACTTCTAACTCTGATAACTTCTTTTGTACCTTATCTTTCTCTGATAACAATATTTCTTCTATACCTTCTAATGGCCACTCTATACCAACTTCTTCGTCATTCCATAAAAGTCCACTATCATACTCTGGTGCATAAAAATCTGTACATTTATAATTAAAAGTTGCTGTATCTGACATAACTAAAAATCCATGTGCAAAACCTTCTGGCACATAAAACTGCTTTTTATTTTCAGCAGTCAAAAGAACACCTTTCCACTGTCCAAAAGTAGGTGAGCCTTTTCTTAAGTCCACTGCTACATCATAAACTTCTCCTTCTGTAACACGAACAAGTTTACCTTGAGTATGCTTTGTTTGAAAATGCATACCCCTAAGTACTCCTTTTTTAGACTTACTTTCGTTATCTTGAACAAATTCCATAGTAAGTCCAGCCTCATGAAAATCTTTTTTGCTGTAAGTCTCCATAAAATAGCCTCTATTATCACCAAAAATAGTAGGTTCTATAATATATAAATCTCTTATTTTAGTTCCTATAAATTTAAACTTTCCCATAGTTACCTCCAAGCTTTAAATATTTTCTGTTGCTGCAACCTCAGCTTGAGCTTCTTTATAATCATCTGCAATTTGAGCTAGGTATTTTCCATACTCTGTTTTCATCAAAGGTTGAGCCAATTTAAGAAGCTGCTCTCTAGTTATAAAGCCTTTTTTATAAGCAATTTCTTCTATGCATGCTACATAAAGTCCCTGCCTCGTTTGGACAGCTTCAACAAAGTTTGCAGCATTTAATAAGCCTGAAGGGCTTCCTGTATCGAGCCAAGCCATACCTCTACCAAATAGCTCAACTTTTAACTTACCTCTTTTTAAGTACTCATTATTAACAGAAGTAATTTCAAGTTCCCCTCTAGCAGAAGGCTTAACATTCTTAGCTATCTCCACTACCTCATTATCATAGAAATATAATCCTGGTACTGCATAATTAGATTTAGGAAACTGAGGTTTTTCCTCTATAGAAATTACATTATTATTTTCATCAAATTCTACTACTCCAAACTCCGTTGGATTACTTACATGGTACCCAAAAATAGTAGCTTCATCTCTTTCTACAGCATTTTTAAGTCTTTCACTAAAGCCATAGCCATAGAAAATATTATCACCCAAAACTAAAGCCACCTTATCATTCCCTATAAATTTTTCACCTATAATGAAAGCCTCTGCTAATCCATTAGGTGCAGCTTGTACAGCATAAGAAATCTCAAGACCAACCTCACTGCCATCACCAAGTAATTCTTTATAGCAAGGAAGATCCCTTTCAGTTGAGATTATAAGTATCTCTCTAATACCTGCAAGCATTAAAACTGATAATGGATAATAAATCATTGGTTTATCGTATATAGGTAATATTTGTTTTGAAACGGATTTAGTAATTGGATAAAGTCTTGTGCCAGAGCCTCCGGCTAAAATTATACCTTTCATATTTTGCCCCCTTAGATTTTATTTTTCACATTTATCTTTTGATGACTGTAAAACTTTTTTATTTTTTCATTAAAACAAATTTCTTATATGTCATTACTTAATATTAAATCTATAATTTCTCTCACTGCACCATCTCCACCATTAAGTACTGATACATAATCAACAATAGTTTTTAAATTCCTAACACAATTGGCAACTGCAAATTTTGCTCCAACTTTTTTTAATATTTCATAGTCGTTAATGTCATCACCAATATATGCTATTTCATCATCAATAAGATCGTATTTCATTTTTAATTCTTCATATTTTTGTAATTTATTTTCTATTCCTTGAAATACTTCTTCAATTCCTAATTCTTCAGCTCTTCTTAATACAAATTCGGAATTTCTTCCTGTTATTATAGCCGGAATTATTCCATTCAATTTTAATAATTTTATTCCGTAACCATCCTTAACATTAAAAGCTTTAAATTCTTCTCCACTAGCTCCGATATATATTTTCCCATCTGTTAACGTTCCATCAACATCCATTATTAACATCTTTATTTTTTTATATTTTTCTTTCATTTTTATACTATACCTGCCCTTATTATATCATGGAGTCTAATCATTCCTATTGAATATCCCTCATCATCTATTACTGGTAATATACTTATTTGCCTTTTCCTATTTTCCATTACTTCTAAAGCTTTTACAGCTTTTTCACTTTTATTTATTGCTATTGGATTTACATTCATTACGTCTTTAACCTTTATATTAAAAATATTAATCTGATTATTTTTTTCAATAATTCTTCTTAAATCGCCATCTGTTAATAGTCCAACTAATTTACCTTCATCATTTATTATGCTAACTCCCCCTAAACCTTTTGAACTCATAACCACAATTGCTTCTTTAAGGTTAGCATCATAATTTACTATTGGGTTATCCCCATTTTTATTCATCAATGAATCTACGTCTAATAATAATTTTTTCCCCAATGCTCCATTAGGATGAAATACAGCAAAATCCTCTGGCGTAAAATTATTCAACTTTGATAAAACCACAGCTAAAGCATCTCCAAATACTAAAGTAGCAGTAGTACTTGTTGTTGGAGCCAACTTATATGTAGAAGCTTCACTGATTATTGGTAATATTATACTTAAATCAGCTGATTCCTCCAATAATGAATTAGATTTTCCTGTGATACTTACCAATTTAGCTCCTATTTTTTTTATAGATGGAATAAGCCCAATAACCTCATCGCTTTGTCCACTGTAGCTTAATGCAATTACTATATCATCTTTAGTTATTTGTCCCAAATCACCATGCAATCCTTCTGCCGGATGTAAAAAATACGATGGTGTTCCTAAACTTGACATTGTAGCTGCAATTTTTCTTCCTATATGCCCAGACTTACCCATTCCTGTAATGATAACTCTTCCAGAACTTTGTTGAATTAATTTAATTAAATTCACAAATTCACCATTTAATTTATCTCTTAAATAAATTAACGATTGAATCTCTATATCAAATACCTCTTTACCTTCTTCTAAAATATTCACTTAACTCCCCTCCACCGTTAATAAGTTTTAACTAGATCATCAATTAATTTTAATCTCTTAAGAATTTCTTCTAGCTGATCTAATTTAACCATATTAGGACCATCCGAATATGCATTATCCGGATCCGGATGTACTTCCATAAACAAAGAATCAATTCCTATTGAAATAGCTGCCCTCGATAAATATTCTACATATTCTCTATTTCCTCCAGTACTATTTCCCTTGCCACCCGGTTTCTGCACACTATGAGTAGCATCAAATACTACCGGAAAACCAAATTTATTCATTTCTACTAAACCAGTCATATCAACAACCAAGTTATTATAACCAAATGTTGTTCCTCTTTCACACAACATTATTTTGTCATTCCCAATCTCTAAACATTTGTTTATTACGTTTTTCATATCCCATGCTGCTAAAAATTGAGCCTTTTTAATATTAATGCATTTATCTGTTTTTGCTGCAGCTATTAATAAATCAGTTTGTCTACATAAAAAAGCAGGTATTTGAATTATATCAACTACTTCTGAAACAGGTTGCGCTTGTTCTGGTAAATGTATATCTGTCAAAATAGGTAAATCAAATTCTTTCTTAACTTTTTCTAAAATTCTTAAACCTTCTTCCAATCCCGGTCCTCTATATGAATTTATAGAAGTTCTATTAGCCTTATCAAAAGACGATTTAAATATATAAGGTATTCTTAAATCTAATGTTATTTGTTTTATTTTCTCAGCTGTTTTCATGACCAACTCTTCTGATTCTATAGAACACGGTCCAGCAATTAATACAAATGGATTATTTCCACCTATTTTAATATCTTTAACATTAATAGTTTTAGTAGGCATATTAATATCTAACTCCTTCTTTTTTCATTTCTTTTTCTACTATTTTTATATGTTCTGGTAAATCTACACCTATACTTTGATATTTAGTTTCAATAACTTTAATTTTATATCCGCTCTCAATAGCTCTTAATTGCTCAAGTTGCTCAGTAATTTCTAAAGAAGTCTGCGGTAAATTAGCAAACTTCTTCAAAAATTCTTTAGTGTAACCATATACCCCTATATGCTTGTAGTATTTAATATTATCAATTTTGTCTCTATTAAATGGTATTGTACTTCTAGAAAAATAGATAGCATATCCATTTTTATCTGTAATTAATTTTGCTATATTAGGATTGTTTATCTCAATATCTTCTTTAATTTCTTTTTTTAGGGTTGCCATATACACATTCTCATCTTCGAAAGCACTTATTAAATCAAGTATCATTTCTACCTTAATCATTGGTTCATCACCTTGAATATTTAATACAATGTCAAAATCTCCATCTATTTTATTTATTGCTTCTGCTAACCTATTAGACCCACAATTATGTTCTCCTGTTATAATTGCATTTCCTCCAAAATTAATTACTTCATCATATATTCTTTGATCATCTGTAGCAACATAAACTGATTTTATCTTATCAACACTACTCACTCTTTCATATACCCACTGAATCATAGGTTTCTCATTTATTAAAGCTAATGGTTTCCCTGGAAATCTAGATGACTGATATCTTGCTGGTATGATAGCAATTATATTACACATTTATTACACCTCTCGTCTTTAAAATTTTATCATAGAATATTTAACAATATAAAACATACATTTATAATAAGTATTGTTATCATGAATATTTCTTCACATTCATTTATATATCTCTAATTGCATTTTTCACAGTTAACCATAGATTAAGTATATATTACATAAGTTAGTATTTTAAAATTCATAATATTAATAAATAACTTAACTTCTTTAATTTAAGAAGTTGAAATACCAATTGTAGATTCAAATTCCTTGACAGGAATATAGTTACAGTGTTTCACACTATATTTGTCCTATAAATAACTTGAAAATTTTTCTAAGAAGCTAATTTCAGCTCATCAAGTATTAATTCTATGGGTACATTGTTTTTAGCTTGCTCATAAATAAAATGCACTAATTCTTTAGCCGCTAGGCTTTTAACAGATTTTATAGTGTCGCCAATGGTCTGAAGCTCCTTAAGATGATGCAACCTATAAATTTCTAGAAAATTGATTGCTAAGAATGTAAGCAGAAAGTATCTCTCGATAGAGAGTATACCTTGAACCTTATATTCGTCAAAGCCTAAATGTGTTTTAAGATATTTGTAGTTCGTTTCAATGCTCCATCTTTTTAGATAGTATTTTATTATAGTTTCGTTGCTAAGTTCTACATCTGTAGACATTAGATACACAGGGTCTTTGAAAGTATCTCCATCAACTTCATAGCAAATTAACGCTGTTGCGTTTTCAAACTTTGAAACTTTACCTTCGTATCTATATACTCTATACTCAGTTCCTTCGATGGTAACTACATCTAAGGTAGCTGGATTTATATATTTAGCAAATTCTTTAATTTGCATTGTGATTCCTAATGGAGAGATTTTTCTGTTAGATTTCAAAGCACCAATGAGGTTAAAACCTTTTAGCAGAGAACCTTCGATTAGCTTTTCGCTTGTATACCAACTGTCAACAAGACAATATATTTTGTCACAGTTAGTGGGTTTTTCAAAAGAGCTAATAAAATCTAAAGCTATATCTGTTTTGCCCATAAAAGTTTTATTGTGTTTTTTACAGTTTTCTTCATTTAAATAAGGCTTGTAGTTTAAAGGGATAGACATATCCCCTGCAACAAAATTAGAGGTAACAACACAGTGAGACCAAAGAGTTTTGCCTTCTGTATGGCAGTGATTGTAGCTTAAGCCTTGCATTTTCTTTGCTTGAGTCTTAGGATTCACAGTATCATCTATCACCAGAAATCCTACGGATTTTGGCTTTATGAGTTTATTAAAATGCAAATTTAGATAATTAATACCATTTCTATCAATGAGACTATCGTCCCATTTAGAGTGACTCAAAAATCTATATATAGAACTGCTGCTTTTAGCAGTTAATATATGCTCTGAAACTTTTAATAAGGATTTTGTGCCATCTAAGTTTATTAATCCATCAATAATAGTGGTTAAATGATGAAATTGTGGCTTATTCATTCCATAGTTTACATCATTTAAATAATTGTAAAGTTCATCATTTATGGATATAATATGGTTAGTAAATTTATTTGGCATACTGACAACCTCCCGTGTGATTAATTGAGTAATAACTTTTATATATCACGGAAACCGTCGGTGTGCCATATTTATTTTTTGGTAGCATTACCAATTTGACTTTTTATTTTGCAGAACTAAAGTAAATAACTTATTTTTTTTTACAACCCTCACATATATATCTCAATCTTCCTATTTTAGATTTTAATAAATTTAATTCCGGAGTATCATCAAATTGCAAGTTATTAACTTGCTCAGTAACTTTACAAAATGAATATGCATCATCCCATACAAAAGGTTCTGGATTCAATCCTGCTCCTAACCTGTAAAGCAAATTAGATTCTTTAACTACTTGAAGTTCATTGTACTCTTTTTTAAAATCACTTACAGTAAATGCAAAATCAATTAAAATTACTTGCAAAAAAGTAGGTGTTAAATTAATAATTATATTATCCGGTCTAATATCACGATGTATAAGTTTATGCTCAAAAAAGAAATCACAAATCTCATTAAATTGTTGCAACAATTCTATCTGATTATTTGGGGTTAGAACATTATCCTCAATTAATTTAGACAAGTTAAGTCCATCAATATACTCGATTGCTAAAAACGAAAATTCACCTTTTTCCAAACATTGAACAATATTAGGTATACTCCATTTTGAATTTTTATCTTTGTTTTTCTGAATATATTTGAGAACACTAGCCTCTCTATATATTAAGTTATACTTCCCTCCAGTTTTAATGAATACTTTCTTATTATCTTCAGTTGTGAACGCTGTGAAGTAATGAGAACCATGATGCCATATGAAAAACTTATACGGCTTTACTCTCGAAATTCCATATTCATTTAATATTTTTTTGAATTTACTATATTTTAAAAGGAGCCATATAAAAGCTCTTATATGTTTCATAGTTTTATTTTTATAATATATTATTTTTTTCATATTTTTATCTTCTTCCTGAATTTAAAATTATTTAATAGTTCAAACTTTATTAATTAATGAATTTATTCTCTTAAATATATTCTCATTAATCCAGCGATTGAGTGAAATTTTTGTTCCGATAATATTTTTGTTAAAGAAAACAGATAAATCTATCGGTTCAGTATAATTATAACCTTTACTTTCCATAAACAATTCTAGTTGATTTTTCATATTTTTAATTTCTGAAAAATCTTTTATATCTAATTCATTTATTCCAACCTTTTCACACATTTTCCATAATTGAAAAATGTAGTCTGAAGGAACTTTTCTCTTATGGATAATTGCATGATATAAAAGTGAATAATAGTACTCATAAGTATTAGGAGCATAAAATGTATCCTCTACAATTACTCTATTATTAAGAATGTTTTTTTCCCAATTAATATCATAATAATTGTCACCTACATATCTACAATCAAACAGAACAACTTCTCCGCCTATATTCACTTTATATTGAACTCTATACTTCGGCCTAAAAACTTTTTCACCATTCATTATCCATATCATATCTATTAAATTGTTTGACAATATATCAATATCCCCATGATTTTCCATGTTATATTGATCTGGTAAACACTCAAAATTTCTTAGCACAACATACTCAATAGTATTATTTAGTACATAAAAGAGTTCTCTAATATTCTTCCATCCCTTGGAACCAACAATATCACTATTTAATTTTATTACTTCTTTACTACTAAAATCTTTTTTACTCTTCTTATAGTCACATGAATTTACACCTAGCAATAAAGTCAGATCATGATCTGTTTCCTTCTTTGAATTTGTACAATGGATTTTATGACCACCCCCAGTCCATTCTCTATACTTTGATTTAGAATCAAAAGTTTTTATATTTACTATTTCAACACCTTTTGACGTTTTTCTTTGCATATATTTCGGAGAATAATCCTCAACAACAATTAATAAGAACGGTCCGACCCCGCAATGTTTTTCTTTATTGGAACCTACTGGGAGTTTTCTTCCATAGAATCGAGACAGATTTTCTGAAAACTTTTCTTTACTCCAATTAATCTCATATAATCCCAATATTTTAAAATTATTTTTTATATCTTCAATTATTTGCCATTCTTTGTATCTTGCATTTTCCCAAAGTATAAACAAGTGAATTTCTGAACTAATTTGATTTTTCATCATTGCCGAAAACTCCTTTCAAAATTACCCACCAATTTGAATACACATTTATATTAAGTGTACGCTTAACATAAATCACGGCTAACATATTTTTAACCACTAAAGATATCACCGTTGCAATAGCTGCTCCTATGGAACCAATTGTAGGGATTAAAACTAAATTAAGTATTAAATTTATTAACGCACTTATAATCATATTTCTTTTATGAAACCTACCATGTCCACTCATCATAAGTAAAGCTCCTACAGGACCTGTTGCCAAAACAAAAAATTGTCCTGTTGCTAAAAGTAGAAATATATTACTCGATTTTATAAATTCAGTTCCAAACAACCCCAAAATATTTTTGTTGAAAACAACAAGAAATATATACACTATTAAAGAGATACCCGATAGTGCTAATGTGCTTTTTTGTACTAATAGCTCTAGTTTTTTATGATTACCATTACCAAAATAAATCGAAAATTTGGGACTTATCACTCCATTAAACGCAACTAATATCATACTGCTCATTAATACAATTTTAGCAGCTATACTGTATAGTGCAACTTCTTTAGTTGATAGAAAAATCCCTATCATAAATATGTCCATATAACTCAATATTAAATTAAGAGAAGCTACCCACATAAGTGGTAGACTAGTTTCTAAGAGAGCCTTTGTTTCAAATTCTGCAGTAATATTCTTGTAATTCAATGGTAAATTAACTTTCCATACTAATAAACTAAATATATATGCTATTATTATTGAAGTTGAATAACTTATTACCATAGCTTTTAAATTAGTATCCATAAAAATAAATATAAATATTATTATAATAATATTTATAGATGTAATCAACGCACTTTGTAAGAACATTCCTGATTTTATTTTTCCAATTCCTTTTAACATTTCAGCGTGCAAATGCAATGATGAAAGGGGAAAAATTGCGATCGAAATAAGTTTTAATGTTGAAGCCAATAATGGTTGTTTAAAAATTATGTTTGCTATATATTCCGACGACAAATAAATCAACATTGTAATAAATAATGAAGAAATTATAGTCAATAAAAATGATTTTCTCCGTAACCCTTTGATTTTACTCCAATTTACTTTCGAAAAATAGAATGATACAAATTTTAACAATGCATTATCTTGGCCTAATTTAGCAACAATTACGCATGTAGTAAGTATGGTTATACTTAGTTGATATACACCTAAATCTTCTGGACCTAATACCCTTGCAAGAATAATACTTGTAATAACTCCAAGTAATGCAGCTAGCACCTTAATGAACATTGACAGTATAATATTTATTGTAGTTTTGCTCTTTAATAAGTTCATATGCGACCTCCTACCATCCAATTGACTATAATGTATTGCTTGAATTACTACAATCTTTTAAACATAATGATTCTACTAATTCTAAGTTTAATTATTTTTAATAATAATTATTGTGCTTTATAAATAACAGTTGTTTAAATCTAGTTATTATATATCAATGCTTTTATACCACAAATCTTCTCCTAAATACAATTCGCTTTTTTACTGATAAAAGTACACATAAAATTATTGGAATAGCTACTATGTCTAATACGAATATATTGGAAAAAAGTGAATATATTGAAGTCATTGAATACAAGCTTAGAAATATTGTTTGGTAATATGATCTTTGAACAATAATAAACATGAAAATAAATATTAGATAATATATTAATTGATACAAAAGAACACCTATCCAACCTAATTGATAAAATGGAATGCCATATGCTGTGGAGACATTAAATTCATCAACTATAAGATATATTTTCTTGTCAATTGAATTTTCATCTATAACTCTTTTTCTAATCGACTGTGGCAGAAAATTATACGCTACAAACCCACCAAATGTACTTCCTTCATAATCATACTGTGTAAAATTATCAAAGTTAGAAATTGGACTAGCAACATAAATATATGCCCAAAAATATTCTTTTGGTATAGGTTTATTCCAAAATTGTTCTGTTGCATTACCTACATAAAGAATTCTTTCAGTAGGACTAATATTCTTGAGATGAGATTGAGTTGTCCTTAAATTTCCTAGATAACCAAACAAAAATGTAAATATTAGCAAAAATATTATAACCTTATATGTTTTCTTGTTTACAAATCGTTTAATATTTTGTGATAAGTACATCAATACACAGGGAGTGATTGCCATAACTATGAGACCACGTCCCATAGTTATTAAAAACGGTATCAGTAATATAATAGATGTATGTAGGTGTCTTTTTTCATTTAAATTCAAGTATAAATAAAAATTATATATAACAAAAAATACATTCATAGAATTTAATAGTGGATAAAATGTAGGTATTGTAGCAATATCTTTATAATATGTACCTATTCCAAATATTGAATTTATTAAAGGCACTTCTTTAGAATAAAGAAAATTAATCACGTATCCTAAAAAAATTATAGTAATCATTTTTTTAGAACTAAAAATATTTATATTTGTTTTTTTAAACACAAATTTTTTTCTAAAAAAATAACCTATAAATAAATTAAATATAATATTCAAAAAAACAAATATATAAGTTCCAACTTGTAAACTTTGATAGTAACCAGACCATTTTAATGAAAATATTAGCAAAACGCCAATAAAAGAAAACGCTGACATATAAAAAGGGTTTATCATATTATTCCATCCATTCTTTTTTATTATTACTCTGAGTAAATCAATGTCTCAAGCCAATGATCAACAGTGTATTTCTCAATAATCTCATTATCAACATCTTGAAATTTACTACTTATAAATTCTTTATCAATGCAAATATTATTTTCATCCAAAAACTGAATATTATTTTCTCTATAAAAATCATAATTAGCTATATCTTTATTATTTGTCATCAATTTTTTCTTTAAAAATAATGCTTCTAAAGCTCTTAAAGTTAATCCTGCTTGTCCCTCTTGATTGATATCTAATATACATTTACTTTGTTTAACTTCTTCAATTACTTCTTCATATACCATCGATTGACTTTTCAAATTAACCACCTCTGAAAAATCATTTTTTTTGTCTTTTACAACATGATACTTAACTGTAAGTTTTTCTTGCATACACTTTTCATAAAAATTCTCTAATATAAATAATCTTCCCTTATTTCGACCTACAAAGAAAATATCATTTTTAATTTTATCATCTGATGTTTTTGTTATCCAATGAAATTGCGGATGATATTTAATCTGATATTTTTTCGCCTCATTTTCATCAAATATAAATATGCTATTACAATTCATTTTAATCTTATTTATTTTTGTCTTATCTTTGATAATATTCCAAAACCAAAAAATAATTTTAGCATTACTAAATCTCTCTCGAATATATTCAATATTGTCAATCCAAAGTGGAGTATCGAAAACAATAACTGTATCTAATTTTGAGTTATCTACTTGTTGTTTTTTTAATAAATAATCAACCCATATTTTTTTGGTTCTTAAATTTGTCATATTGTGGGCTTTTCTAATTCCTCTCAAGATTTTAGAATTTAATGTTGGATTAATTAATACAATTTTATCTTTATATTTACAGTTATTAATAGCTTCTTCAATTAATTCAGAACCAGAATGAAGTAAATATATCATAAATTTAATCACCTGCTTTATATAATTATTATTTGAATACATTTTTAACCTAGTACACCAGTCACCATACTAATACAATTATTGACGATATTGGAAATATTAAAGCTTTATTCCTCAATTTCATTCAATATTTTACTAATGGCCATGCTATAATTTGTACTCAACTTTTCTTTAGGCTCATTAAAGTAATGATATTTATTGTATTGGTCATCCAGAATTTTTTTAGTATTAATTAGTAAATCATCATAAAATTTTGATAAACCGTCTAAATCAGATATACAATACGGCTCGATTTGGAATATTTTTTCCAAAAAATCATCTTTATAAACTGCAAGAGGTGTATTAATACTTAGCAATTCAACAAAAACTCCGGTCATGTGAATCAAGCTAAAATCTACAATACTAGCATAATCAACATTTCCAATATTATTTGAAAATCCATAAAGAGCTTTTTTATTAACATGCGCTAGATAATCCTTTTGTGGATTTCTCGGGTGCATTCTTAAAAAATATTTTAATCCATATTTTTCGTAAAAACCATTTGCTAGTTTTATCATTCTAATATTTGTATCTTTATAAGTTTCGCCGCATAACACAACTCCAAAAATTTTTTTATTCATACTAATAACTCTTCGATTATTAAATGTAAAACTTCTTAAGGCTCCAGTTTTTATTAATTTTTCTTTACATATATTAACTTTACTAAACTCATCAACCGTTGCCTGCCCCCATGTAAATAGATAATCGCTTATAAAATTTTCATATGCTTCTGAATCAGCATTTTCATTACCCTCTGATAAAACTCTGTATTGACCATGCTGCAAAGTAGCTGTCTTAATTCCCTTTAATTTTGCTATTTGAGTAATAAGATTATCAGGTGAGTATGCATCACAAAACGTGACTATAATCTGAGCATCATTAAGAAATCTCTCTTTATGCAACCTATCGTACAGTAAATTATATTTTGTAGTTGTAATTGCAGTTTGAAATGGTTTTTTTACTCGATTACTAAAAAAATGTATACTATGCTTCAATAACTTTAATAACTTCACGAAAATATTTCTTAAAGATTTTACTTGTATTACTTCAATTAAAGTAAAATCCTGATTAATTTTTTGAAACATTTCAATTATTTCATCATAATCATGTCGCTGTGCACTTCTTAAAGTATATATTAAATATTTTTTCGAATAACTTACATCATTATAAATAATATCAAAATCATACAAAAACAAAAGAATAGCCTCTTTTAATAAACCTTTTAAGCTAGTATCATACATTCTCATAGCATTTACTCTTGCATAATTAATATTTCCAACTATATAATTATTATCTTCCTTTGCTTTTCTTATATCATTAATATCCATATTATCTATCATCCTTCATTCAATAAGAATATTTTTCCCATTCCTTTGCTTCCGGGTTATAACGTTTTAAAATTTTCGCTGGAACTCCGGCAATGACGCAATAATCCGGAAATTCACCCCTCACCACTGCATTTGCACCAACGATACATTGTTTTCCTAATACTGTTCCAGCTTGTATACCAACTCCATAACCAATAAAGCAGTTTTCACCTATAATCGTTTCTTTAATAATATATTTTTGCTCCATAATATGTTTTCCGATTTCCATATAATCATGATCTATATTTGTAATGAAAACATTTCCTGAAATTGTTGTATCTTTTCCTATTACTAAATTCATATCTTTAGATGTTATATGGAAATTTTGTCCTATAGAAACATTATTTTGTATAGTTATTTTTCCATCATCACCATGCACCTCCATTCTTGCTCCTGGATATATTCTTACTTTATCACCAATGTTTATTTTTTTAGTACCAAGCAAGAAAGTAGGTTTTCCGATGTAAGAAAAATTACCTATGGATTTAAATCGCAACTTATATATTATTGCCCTAAGAGCCCATATATATTTTATTAAACTCATAGTCTACTCCTATCTAATTTTTATTTTAAATACTTATTATCATTAATAATGGTATCTATCCAACTACTTATACTGTACTTTTTATATACTTCATCATTAATGGGTTCATACTTTCTTTTAATAAAAGCTTCTATTTTATCTAAATTATTTTCATCCATTACGAATATATTATTTTCATTATAAAATTCATATCTTTTAATATTTCTATTAGTGGTAATCAATTTTCTTTTAGCTCCAAGAGTTTCAATAGTCCTCATGGTTAAGCCGCTCTGTTTATTGTGTTGCATATCAAATACACTATTTGCTCTTTTCAATACATCCAGATTTTCCGATTCTGATAATGGTATAAATTTAAATTCACTTCTTTTACTTCCTTTAAACTCAGGAACAAATGTTATATTATATAAATACTGAAGCTTATTCAAAAACATATATGAGAATATTCTAATTCCTTTTGACTCTAACTCCGGAAATAGTTTATGCATTGTTTTATATCTATTGGGATGAGCTGTACAAACACTTACAATATCATAATCAATCTGACTATCCTGTACTTGACCCACTTGCTCAAATTCTTTACAATAAAATAATGGTAAAAATTTAAGTTTCTCTATTTTTTCACAGTCATCTAAATCAAAAGAATAAGCTGTATCAAACAATGGAATTAGTTTTCTGCTGTCAGGATAAAGAGTTAATGAATCCCACATGTATAATACAAATCTTGCTGACTTTTGACTTTCTCTCAACTGCTTAATCATTTCCGATGTAAATACCTTGCAATTAACAATAAACACCAAATCATAGGTTTTGTCTTTGGTTTCAGACATAATCTTATCAAAATATTTTTGAATTAAAGAATTAAGTAGACTCTTTTTTATTTTTATCATACCCTTTATAAATGAATTTTCGCTTGGTCTATCATTATAAAAATCAACGGAATACCCCTTAGCTTCAAACTCTGAAATAATCTTCTTATGATAATTAAATATTGGGGTTCCGATATACAAAACTTTTTTTCTACTCATGTTCATTTACTCCTTAGCTTGAATTAGCATCCCAGTTTCTTTCATTTCAAATAATGAACGTTCAAAAAGATCTCCTGATTTTTCTAAGCTTTGTTCTTCATTTTGCTTCTTTACCCATTCTGTAAATTCTTTCATTCCCTCTTCAAATGTATAAACTGGCTTAAATCCACATAACTCTTTTGCCTTAGTTATATCTGCAATATTATGCCTAATATCACCTTTTCTAAAATCTCCTGAAATATTTATTTCTGAATGTGCTGCATATAATCTCTTTAAAGTTTCGGCTACTTGAATAACAGAAATATTTTCTCCACTACCTACATTTATATGTTGATAGTCAGTAGATGCATTTTCAAGTGCACTACATGTAGCTGCTGCAATATCACTTACATGAACAAAATCTCTGCTTTCTTTACCATCCTCAAATATATTTATATTTTGGTTTTTCAATAACAACTTAGAGAATATTGAAAGTATACCAGTGTATGGATTATTAAGAGACTGTCCAGCACCATATACGTTTTGATATCTAAAAATTGTATATGGTATGTTCATTGTAGGACACATAACCTCTAACATTTTCTCTTGTGCAAGCTTTGTATATGCATAATAAGAAATTGGTGTTAACTCACAACCTTCTGTTGTGTATCTTAATTCAACTTCACTACCACATATAGGACATTTAACTTCAAAGTCCCCATTTTTCATATCATCTATTTCTCTTGATTTTGGAACAACTATTCCATGTTCTTTACAAAAATACATACCTTCCCCATAAACAGAACGTGATGAAGAAAGTATTATTTTCTTTATAGGCAATTTATTTTTTAAAACTACTTCTAATAAATTAGATGTACCTTTTATATTAACATCAGTATATCTATTAATTTCATACATAGATTGTCCTGTTCCTGTTTCTGCTGCTAAATGTATTATATAGTCCACACCCTCTAATGCTGCCTTTAAATCCTCTGAATTACGAACATCACCTTTTATTACCTTACATTTATCTTTTATATTTTTATATAAATATGACTCTTCATAATTCTCCCCATGTATTTGTGGTGAAAAATTATCTAGTACTATAACCTCATATTTATTTTTTAACCTTTCAACAACAGCGTTTCCAATAAAACCTGAACCACCTGTAACAAGTACTTTTCTCATAACTTAAAGCTTCCTTCCTAAAGTTATTTATTTTTATTTAACCTCTAATCCCTTCCCCATTCTCACTTCGTCCTCACCATTCAATCAACCACTATTCCAAGAACGGCACCTCATCCTCATTTTCCTTCTTTACATCATCCCCTACGTGAACACTGCACTGAACTTTCTCATCCACATAAATCATATATCCATGTTCTGGACATATATTCTTACCTTGATTTTGCAAAAACTGTTCAAAAACAACATCACTGTGCTCAATATTTTCTTTTTCCAAATATAAATTGTAGCTTCTCTCTAACTGTAAGCAATTCACATTGCAAACTTTTTCTTTAGCATCTTTTGTATATTTAAAATAAGTTGGTGCAATTACAGCACATAAAATTGCTATAATCGAAATAACAACTATAATTTCAATCAAAGTAAAACCTTTATTATAGTTTTTCTTTATATTGCTTGACTTAGTTAATAACATGATCATATCACCTCTGTATTTGTTGTTTAAAATAGGCTTTATTATCACTTTAAATGCTTTCCATTTAGTCCTATTTCTAAACCAACATTACACAAATTTTATAATCACACTATAACCTTCCGCTGTCTTC
This sequence comes from Clostridium sp. KNHs214, assembly GCF_000744935.1. Lineage (GTDB taxonomy): Bacteria > Bacillota > Clostridia > Clostridiales > Clostridiaceae > Haloimpatiens. The sequence goes on from NZ_JQMW01000011.1 coordinate 264,780, forward strand.
CGGCTATAGCTTCGCCCCTTCACATAACCTATAAAATTCATTATGCTTCCTCCAAGCTAACTATAACCTCTTAAGCCTCCTCCGGGGCCGAAACACCCAAAGTCCACATCAGATTTTATCCACCAACTCAACACCAAGTTCCACTACTCTTTCCTCATTCATAAAGCTAAGGCACACCTTTGCCCTGCCTTTTCTTGAGTCCACTTTTAATATTTGGCCCTCCATTCCTACCAAGGGGCCTGCTGTTATCCTTACGCTGTCATTTTGTTTATATAATTTAGAAATTCCTATATTGTTATCATCGTTATCTATGAGTATCTTTAGTAGCCTTAGTTCTCTTTCATCAATTGTTAAAACTTCATCTTCACTTCTAAGTAGCTTTATTATTCCAGGTGTTTTTTTTATTTTATAATAAACCTCTACATTCATAATTCCCTTTATCAAAACATAACCTGGAAACAGCTTTCTTCTTACTTTACGCCACTTTCCATCTTTTCTTTCTCTCAGTTCCCTAGTTGGAACCATGAACTTGTATTTCTCTCCCATTCTCTTTTGGAGAATTTCTTTTACTTTTTCCTCCTGGTTGGAATTTACAAATAATACATACCAACATTCTCTACCTTGCAGGTTCAATGCAGTGGCTCCTTTGTTTGTTGATTATACGCTCATGCTTTCCTTGTGCTCAGCCACCTGTTCCTCAACTTCTGGATTTTTATTTCCGCCCTCAAGGATACCATCAGCTCTAAGCACTTTAAACACTGTCATAAATAATATTTTCAAATCTAATTTTAATGATTTATGATTTAAATAATACCTGTCTAGCTCTGTTTTTTGAAAATCATCGTTGTGATCTCTTCCATTAACTTGTGCCCATCCAGTAACTCCTGGTACCAATGCATGTACCCCTGCCTTTGTTCTAAGTTTTTTTAAATTGTACTGGTTGTACAAAGCTGGTCTTGGTCCCACAAAGGTCATATCACCTTTAAGTATATTGATTAATTGTGGAATTTCATCTAAGCTTGTTTTTCTTAATACTTTTCCAACAGACGTTATATAGCTCTTTGCATCTCCCAGCTTGTCTGTTGCCACATTGGGAGTTCCAACTCGCATGGTTCTAAACTTATAAAATTTAAATAAATTATTCTTCCTGCCTATTCTCATTTGAGTAAAGAATACTGGTCCTCTGGAATTTAACTTTATTAGCATGGCTATTATTAATAATAGCGGTGACAGTATAATTAATAATACTGCACTAAACAATACATCCAAAAACCTCTTCATATACCTTTGCCCCCCAATCCCAAAATATTTTAAATAACACTTCCTTCAGGTAATATAAATTTTTCCTTTAATATAGTAGAAGATTTAACACAAGCTGCAGCTCCAATGGTGGACAGTCTTCCTACCTTTGCCATACTTCTCACCACTGCTCCAGATGAAATATGAACTCCAGAGCCTATTTCTGAGTCATGATCCACAGTAGCGTTTATATTTATAATGCATCCTTTACCAATGCTTGTCCCTACATTAACTACAGTTCCAGCCAAAACAACTGTACCTAAATCTATATTGCTATATTTGCTAACACTGGCTCTAGAATGAATAATTATTGGTATATTAAAACCTGCACTTATAAGCTTGTCTATCAATTCTAATCTTTTTTCATTGTTTCCAATTGCCACAAAGGCATATCTATATTCATTAATGAGGCTGGCGTATTCATGTACCTTACCAACAATCGGGGAATTATATATGCCTTTTATATCTTCCCTATCATCCAGAAAGGCAATTTTATTCCATTTACCCTGAAGCTCTGCGGCTTCAGCTATAACTTTTCCATGGCCTCCTGCACCTAATATCAATAAATTATTCATTACAATACCACCAATTTCTTATTAATTTATATTTTTATATACTACATCTAAATTTTAAAATACTATTTTGCTCTAATCCTTTATTAAACTTACAAACTCACTGCAACCTCATCCTCTACCTTCCTCTGATAAGTGGGCACAATTTCCCCAATTTTCAATATAAGCTTCTCCACATCGTCTCCCTCTATGATGCTACTTAGCTCCATTATATGGGCCTTTAGCTCATGAATGTCACTGAAGGTTGGTTTTCCAATAAATATTTTTTCATGTTTTGTGTTAGTTAATCCCTCTTCGCTCATTAGAAGCTCCTCATATAGCTTTTCTCCTGGTCTAAGTCCGGAGATTTTAATATGCATGTCCTTGTTAGGTTCAAAGCCGGAAAGTCTAATTAAGTCACAGGCTAAATCGTATATTTTAACAGGCTCACCCATGTCTAGTACGAATATCTCTCCACCCTTTGCAAAGGCTCCTGCTTGAAGCACTAGTTGAGATGCCTCTGGTATGGTCATAAAGAATCTTGTTATCTCCTTATGGGTTACTGTTACTGGTCCTCCGTGGGCCATTTGCTTTTTAAACAGTGGTATAACAGAACCATTGCTACCTAGCACATTCCCAAATCTAACAGCTACAAACTGAGTACTGCTGACCTTGTCCATGGACTGTATGATCATTTCACACATTCTCTTGGTAGCGCCCATTACGTTTGTTGGGTTTACTGCCTTGTCTGTAGATATTAGCACAAATCTCTCTACACCAAACTTATCTGCACAGCTAGCTACATTAAAGGTGCCAAACACATTATTTTTTATAGCTTCCATTGGACTGTCCTCCATAAGGGGTACATGTTTATGAGCTGCTGCATGGAATACCACTTCTGGAGAATACTTATTGAATATATAACTTAATCTTTTGTGATCCCTAACAGATCCTATTAGTACTTTCAAGTCTAATTTAGGGTATTTGTATCTAAGCTCATTTTGTATATCATAAGCATTATTTTCGTATATATCGAAAATAATGAGTGTCCTTGGTTTAAACTTGGAGATTTGACGGCATAGTTCCGAACCTATAGAGCCTCCCCCTCCTGTTACCATGATGCATTTTCCCTTTATATAGTCTGATATACCTTTCATGTCCAGCTGTATAGACTTTCTTCCTAGTAAATCCTCAATATCCACATCTCTAATTTGATTTAGCGAAGTTTTACCATCAATTACTTCATATACACTTGGAATAATTTGAATTTTACACCCTGTCTCTTTACATATATCCAGTATTTCTTTTTTATCCTTTTGGCTAATGGATGGAATAGCAATTATTATATTTTCTATTGCTTTTTCCTTAGCTATTCTAGGAATATCACTTCTGGTACCCATTACCTTTACACCTAAAACATTTTTTCTAACTTTATAGTTATCATCGTCAATTAAGGCTACTGGTAAGTATTTATTTTGATTGTTGTTTTTCATTTCCCTTATGACTATAGAAGCTGCTGCTCCTGCTCCTATTATCATTACTCTCTTTAACTTGTTTTTGTTAGCGTTGCAATCTAATATACTGGTAAATCTGCCATATATTCTAAAAGATATTCTAAATCCTACTATAAAAAGAATACTAAAGGCACAAGCTATTATGCTTACCCCATAGGCAACCCCATAGGAAGAAACATGTAAAAATATCATGGTTACTAAGTTTGCTACTAAACAACCCCCTATAACTAGCATAAATTCATCTATGCTGGCATAACTCCAGATACTTTCATAGAGCTTAAACAAATAGAAACAAATTAAATATATAATAGTAACTATTATCGCTATATTTTTATAATTGCTGGCAAAATTTTTAAATGTACTAAAGTTATATCTAAAGTATAGAGCTAATATGTACGATAGATTTACAAGTACTGCATCTATTAGTATCAATATGGGCTTTTTCCATTTCCCTAAATCCTTAATTTTTCTCACCTCCATCTATTCATAATGTAATTTTATACATTTTTCATAATATGATTAACCCACAATAAGCATTACATTACCTGAATTATGAAATTTCTCTGGAGTGACTTGCATAAGAAGGGAAAAAACTGTTTAAATTTAATTTATTGTTCCAAGCTCTTATGCAAGGCATGGAGGAGAAATTTCATAATTCCATCGCATTGTACCTTTTTGTGGTTTAATCATAACATATTTTTCATATATTCCTAAAGTATGGACATATTCTTACGAAAGCTTAAATGGTAATATTTTTAATCATTCTCAATTTTTATCTAAACATAGCCAAGAATCCCTTCTTCCTATGCTTAATAACCTTATGCTCCTTATGAATATCAAATCCGTTCACCACAGCCCCTGCATTTTCTAATATGTCATCAAATATGTATTCATAGTTGTTTTGTATGAAATCGTAGCACTCCCTTAGCTTTGGATTTCTTTTGCCTATGCCGTGGGCATCAGAGGCTACAAAATCACATAGACCTTTTTCTATTAAAAGTCTTGCAGTTTTTTTAGTTTCTTTGCCGTATATACCCATGATGCTGCCAGCATTTAGCTGGAATAAGCAGCCTTCCTCTATAAATGAATTTAAACTTTCTAAATTTTTTTGCACGTAGGCATATCTTTCTGGGTGAGCTATTATGGTTCTTATACCCTTGATTCTTAGCTCGTATATTAAGTCTATATGCTCCTTGGGGCATTTAGTAAAATCTGTTTCCAAAAGCATGTACTTATTATTTTTATTGAGAGTGTTTATAATTCCCTTTCTATATAAGTCTAACAGATGGTTGTCCAAGAAAATTTCCTGTCCTGGTAAAATTTCTAAGTTTATTTTATTATTTTTTAATTCTGTATTTAGCATATCTAATTTTTCTTCTATGCTTAAGAAAGAATTTTCATAATGATTTTGATAAAAATGAGGAGTGGCTATTATTTTCCTCACTCCATCTTCATAGGCCATTTTTGCCATTGCTATGCTACAAGAAATATCCTTTGACCCATCATCTATATCAGGAATTATATGACAATGTATATCTATCATAAAATCCTACTCCTTTTTTCTCTTTTTCTTTTTTACTTCTCCATTTTCATCTTCATTATAATAGTAATAATATCCATAACTCTTGCCATTTTCTTCTTTGATTCTATTTAAAACCACTCCTAGGATGTTTGCATTTACCTTTTTAAGTGATTCCTTTGCCTTTATTGCCATGGCCTTTTCAGTTTGTGCAGAAGTAATTACTAAAATAACCCCATCAGTTATGGTAGAAAGTATTTGAGCATCGGTAACCGCCATTACTGGTGGACTGTCTATTATAACCATGTCAAACTGATCAGAAACTTTTTTTAAAAAGTTCTTCAATTTATTTGAAGAAAGCATTTCCGCTGGGTTTGGAGGTATAGTTCCTGCCGTCATTATAAATAGTTTATTTTTATAGACTTTAGTAGCCTGCTCAAAAGTTACTTCTCCTAAAAGGAAATTAGTTACACCTTTTTCATTAGATATTTTAAATTTTTTATGTACACTAGGTTTTCTTAAATCACAATCTATTAGAAGTACTGACTTACCTGTTTCAGCTATAGAAAGAGCCAAATTAGCTGCTGTAGTTGATTTTCCCTCTCCTGGTCCTGAACTGGTTACCAATATTCTTCTTAATTCCTTATCAAAGGATGCATACTGTATATTCGTCCTTAAAGTTCTATACGCCTCTGCTGGTACGGATTTAGGACTTTTTTCTATAACAAGCATTTACCTTTCCCCCTTTTATTCATGCTCTGGTATTACGCCTATAACAGGTATTTCTAAACTTTTTAACACATCTTCATCGGTTTTAATAGTGTTGTCCATGTATTCTAATAAGAATGTAAGTCCTATGGATACCATAAGTCCTAGAAAAAACGCTATGGCTATATTTAATTTTTTATTAGGCTTTATAGGCTTTTCAGGAACCTGTGCCGGATCTAAAATTTCAACCTCTCCACCTTGTATTGCCTTAGTAGATTTTTTTATAAACTCCTCTGTAAATATGTCTGCTATTACTTTAGCCTTATTAGGATTTTTATGTTCTACTGTTATGTCCAATATTTGAGTGTCCGCTTGTGGTGTAACCTTTACTATATCTTTTAATTGCGTTGGTGTAATGTTTAAATTAGCCTTTTCAATAGTGTCTTCTGCCACAGATTGAAGCTTTGCAATTTCTGCATAAGTTTTTACAAGCTTTTGGTACATCATAACTTCATTATATTGATAATTTTCATTTTGCTTCTTATCTCCAGTCTTTCCTATAACTACACTAACCTTTGATTGGTAAACTGGTGATAGTACAAAAAAACTTATAACCCCTGCAATTATAGTCGATAAAAGGGTTATACTCACTATTAATTTAACTCTCTTCTTCAAAATCCAAAAGAATTCTCTTAAATCTAATGTTACTTCTTCTTGCATTTTAATCCTCCGTTTATAACATTATAGTCCATATATTTTTTTCGTTTAAGTTTAATTATACTTTAACAAAATATTAACATTTCTATACTAATTCAACTTTCGCAGTTATAAAATAAAAATGTAAAATTTAGAATGAAGTAAACCTGCTTTAAATTAATTTTTAAAATTTAAAATTAAAAACGTTTATTCATCTAATGTAGAACTTGAAATTCATGTACAAAAGTTGAGTTATATATAACTTTCAAACAACTAATGTTATGGATAATTTTTTACATTTTAAACTTAATATAGTATTCAATAATTAATATTAAGTAAAAAACTAGCTTAAAATATTACTTTAATAAGTAAATAAATCATATATAATAAACTTTATCTATTATAGTAATTAAATTTATCTATTACCAATATTAATAATATTACAACGAATCATATAATTTGTAAATATAATAAACGCATTGTAATATTTTGTAAATATTTTCTTGTTATTAAATTAAATTTTATAATCATGATTTTATTTGTATTAAATTTCCTATATGTTTTTTATTTTTATACATCTTTTTCAATATGTCCTTAAAATCTATCCCATTCTACATTTTTTTGTTAACAATTTATTCATTTTCGACATAAGTTTCCTCTTTTTTTATTTCTATTTTGAGCAAAAATATTTTAATTTTTTTTATTTTTCTATTTTTTTATTTAAATCCATAATACAAACCAAAAAAGAAACCTTACAGTGGGTTTCACAACTTTTTCTGTAAGGCTTCTATTTAAAATTTTTAATTTTTAAATTTCGATTCTAACTTTATAATTTTAATTTTATGATTCTAACTTTAAAAATCTTGCACTACAATTTTTAACTTACACTTGTAGATTTCACATTTAATCCTCAAGTTTAGTTTTACCCTTTTTTCATTTTTCACAATTATATTTTTTACTCATTATTCTCAGCTTTTAGTAGTTTTCTCAATTTCTTAAATAAATTAGTTTTTCTTTTATAAACTCCACTTTGGGATAGCCCTTTCCTTTTAGCATACTCCTTTAATGCTCCTTTAGTATTTTTATATATAATTAGCAGTAATTCCTTTTCTTCTAAAGATAAATGCTTTATGGACTCCTGAAGCTTTTCCCGTTCTTCCTTTTCTAAGTAATCCTCTTCTAAATCTATCTCCCCTTGAAGCATATCCTCTAACGTAAGTCCATCTTCTATGGGAGCATCTAAGCTTATACTAAATCGTTCATTTGCCTTCTTTCTTATCTCATAATAGTAATTATTTCTTATAGCAGTGGTCACATAAGTGGTGAAATTTTTTGATCTTTCTAGGTCAAATTTTTCCACTGCATGCATTATAGATATACATCCTATTTGCTTAAGATCATCATCATCCATCCCTCTAATGTATACACTTTTTGTTATTTTAACTATAAAAGGCATAAATTTCTCCATAATCTTCTGTAAAGCATTTTTGTCTCCCTCTTTAGCCATAGATACCAACTGATTTAACTCCTGTTCCCTTTCTCTCATGTTTTTCTTAACGTTAACTTTTCCTCTCATAAACATTACCCTCTTTCTTTTAACCCCATTTCTTTTTTTCTAATCCTGTGTGTATCTATGCTTTTATACCATGTATCTACCTTAATATAAAACAAGCATATTCTTCAATTTAGTACTTCAATATTTATATATTCAACTTTCGCAGTTATAAAATAAAAATATAAAATTTTAAATGAAGAATAAAGCCCTTTTAGAAATTAACTACAATTTAAAATTTGTAGTTAAGTAGTCAGTTCTTACCTTTTCATTCTTACTTCTTACTTCTTACTTTTTACCTATTAATTCTTACTTAAATACCAAATTGTAAGTTAAATACTTGTTTAATTTTTTATACATACTAACCTTTTTAATTTACTCTTCCCGGGAATGTTTGTATTTTGGTAAATACTGTAATTATAGTATATCCAAACTTAAGTTTGCTGTCAAGAAGCTTTTGTAAGTTTTATCTAGATGATTTTGTACAATTAACATTCACCTACTAATAAGGTGCATGAAGAAAATAACAAGTCAAAGATGCTGGTATATTTTGTGTTAGACAAGGAAGCAGGTTCCGACTTTGGTAGAACTATCGGCGGGTTCTGCTGCGCAATATGACACAAAATAGACTAGCATACTAACTTGTTATTTATTTGAATGTACCTAAAACGGGGCTGTCGCACTAAAAATAAATACTACAATATATTGTGTTAAGTTTAAACTTGCAGAACAGTATATTGTATGTAAATTTCTCAATGCGACAGCTCCATAATATAAATTTCTATTATGATTATCCCACAAAAGGTATTACATTACTTGAATTATGAAATTTCTCCGTAATTACTTGCATAAGAAGCAAAGGAACTATTTAAATTTAATTTTTCTATGCAAGTATGGTACCCTTCATAAAAAAGTTCTTTAAGAAAGTCTGGTTGAAAATTCAATGTATCATGACTATTGAAACCCTTCTCTCTATTTATCAAAACTATATCTTCTTCTTTGTATTCTTCTTTTATGTACTCAGGTATCACAAAGTTATTGCTTAAAGGCATTAAATATAACTTTTCTACTTTGTTTTTCACAAAAGGTGTCAAAAAACAATTGTTAAGAACTCCACCATCTAAATTGTATCCATGGTATTCTCCACTTATGAGACATTCCTTAAATTTTTCTATTTGTTCTCCTGATACAAATTCTCTCCACAACTGTTTAAAATTTTTTTCCTCCTGTTCATGGGATACATAAGGCAAAAGCGAACTGAACTTTACTGCATCCAGTTTTTGTTCTTGTTGTAAATTACAAATATTAACCACTTTTTCTTTAATATTTATCCCCATAACTTCTACATAATTCACATAGAAAGCCTTTATTTGTGCATTGTTTCCTTTCAATTCATTTAATATGTTCATAATAATACTATTATCTACAACTTTATTCAGCTTAATCTTCTTGTTTAATAAAGCTTCCCCTTGCTCTCCTGAATTTGTGTAAAACTCCTTCATGGCTTCTAGATTTTCTGTGTATAAGTAGTATCCATTTACAGCCCCTATAGAAGTACCCGCTATCACTCTTAGTTTTACGCCCTTTTCCCATAAGGCATAAAGAGCTCCTGCCTGAAAAGCGCCTTTAGCTCCACCACCTTGTAAAAATAATCCACTCACCGTTATCCTCCTCTTCCTGTAATCCAAAAATAAATTTTCTATCAATATGAATATACCATTTTTTAAGCTGCTGGTCTTAGAAAACTGTAAATATTATCAAAAAATTTATATTTTACCTCATTCGACCCCTGTAATTAATTACTTTAGTTATATTCTATATACTTGCACAATTATTCATTAAACAAAATTAAGAGCATATATGGATTTACAATTCCACATATGCTCTCATTCTATTCCCTAAGCTTATTTAGCTATAACTTCTTTTAATTTTTCACAAATATACTCTTTAATTTCCACTCCATCTATGAATGTATTATCATCAAAATCACTTGGTTTAACTTTGAAGAAGTTTATTATTAAAGAATTATCTTTTATTATGTAATCTTCTAATGATAATGGTGAGAATCTAACTTCTACCTCTTCATATTTAGAATCTACATCTTTTAATTTTTCTACTAAAGAGTCTAAATTTAATTGTTTAACTGGTTGCACCATGCTTAAAGTATACTCTAAGTCTTCCATTACCCACATGTTATAATTCCAAAATCTTCCTTCTTTTTTTGTCTTTTTAGATAAAAGTTCTTTATTTGTTATAGAACTTAAAACTTTTCTTACAGATTCAGCATCAAACTCTTCATCATAGGATGCAGATATCCCTTTCATTGCAGCTACATCTACCATGTACTGCTCTGAAACTCTCTCCTTTTCACTAGTAGCCTGCCAAAAATATAGCATTGATTCAACTTCGTCCAAATTTACTTTTATTGTCTTTAACATCCTTACCCCTACTTTCTTCCTAATATTGAAAATTTATAATTCATGCACATCTTATTTTAACATAAAAAACATATGTTGTGACATAATACATTGAAGAAAAATCTGATTTTAATTCCGTAATAAATGTGGAATTTGCGACTGTTCACAATACGCCAAGAACTTCTAAATGTCTCACAGTTAAAGCCCCTAAAGCTTTTAAACTCACTCGTTCCTCGTTCAAACATAAAAGCTTCTTAACGGTTCTTTAACTGTGAGACATAAGAAGTTCTAGAGCTAGTTCAATAGTCCCAAATTCCACATTTATTACTACATTAAAATCAGATTTTTAGCTTAATATGTATGTGGTTTCAGCGGAGAAGCCTACTAAAGGATGATTTTCCTCCACTACGTTACGGAAAATCTTTAATTTATAAATAGAAAAACGCTCATAATATTTTTTAGGCGTAGCCTTTCGGTAAATTTTATACTACACATAAAAATAAGGAAATAACTAAAATTTAATACATTTTGCCGTAAAGTAATGTTTTCATATGCGTCTTAGCTATATTATTTATGTTGGCTATCGCCATTAAAAAATTTTTAAAGCCTTAAAAGAAAAAGCTATAATTATTCCATTAATAACATAATTATAGCTTTTATTATTAGATTATTATGTTTATATATTTTCTATTTAATTAAAGATTTTCTGTAGCATAGCGGAGGAAAATCATCCTTTAGTTAGCTGTCTCCCTCCTTTGATAGCTTATGCATGAACCGAAAAATCTGTCTTTAAGGTAACAATAAATATATTTTTTTAGACTATTGAGCTAGCCTTAGAAATTCTTTGTTTTCAAATTTCAATACCCGTTAAGAAGCTTTCATGTTTGAGCGCCGTTAGAAGCGAGTTTGAAAGTTTTAGGGTATTGAAATTTGAAAACATTAGAATTTCTTGGCGTATTGCGAACAGTCTTAAAAAATATATTTATTGTGGACTTAAAGACAGATTTTTCTTATGCCACTTACATCACAATATTCTTATTTGTTTCCTTTTCCTATATGTCTATTAATGCTCAATGCCAATATTGGTAGTGATACAACCTTTTGGTATGCTAAAAACCTTGGATTCCAATCAGGGTCAAATTTCCCCTTAAAATATCTAAGTCCTTTAAAGTTATACCAGTGGTTGCCATAGTTAAATATGAACTTAGCAAATTTTTCTCCAGTGTGGCAGTGGTCTGCTACTCCAACGTTGGCTAGTGGTGCCATGCCTAAGCTAAAGTTTTTATACCCCTCTTCCTTAGCCCAAAGTATTAAATGTAAAAAGAGTAAATCCATCATGCCATTAGGACTATCTTTTTTAAACCTCATAAGATCTATAGATATGGTTTCTTTTCCATCATAATATGGAACAGTGGATGCAAAAGCTATTATTTCATCCTGTTGATCTTTTATTACACCTATAGAAGACTTATTTAAATATTCTTTTTGAAACCAACCTATGGAGAACTTGTCTTCTTTTCTCCCATTTAACCACTGTACAGATATGCTCTGTAGTTTCTTTAAAAATTCATCTGAATATGGGGGATATACCATTTGAAAACTATAATTTTCTCTTTCAAATTTATTTTTTGCAGTTCTCAAGCTCTGCTTTTTCTTTCCCTTTAAATCGAAATTTTCCAGGGATACCACCGCTTCTTCTCCTAATTTATAAAAGTGATATCCATTTTCATGGTATTGAGCTAATTTATCTCTGTCTATTCTATAGAAAGCAGTACTTAGAGTAAATTTATTAGCAAAATCCTGAAATTCTTCTATAGCTTCAACTATATACTTTTCATCTCCTACAGGGTCTCCTAAAGCTACTAGTGAATCTCCTATCTTAGCGTACTGTATAAGTACCTTTCCATCCATACCCCAAAATAAAGCTTTATCTCCTAAAAATATTAGATGAGTGTTCACATCTCCCCTATTTTCCTTTAAAAATTCTTCTACTTTGGCTAATTCTTCATCTGAGGTTTTATTTTTTATTCTATCTCTAAATACTATTAGACTTCTTAATATTAAAAATGTCCACGTTATAAAATATACGAATAATCCTGCAAATAAAAAGCTTCTTCCTTTTTTAAATAAACCTTTTTCTATAATGCTTTCTGATAAAAAGCTCTCCTGTAAAAAGGGTGCCGCCATCATATACATTAATATAAATATAAAAGATAAAACAATTAAAATTCCATATTTTCTTTTTCTAAACGAAGCCCACTCTCTGTACAAATGACCTTTTATTATTCTTAAAAGTAAAATACTTAAAAGTATTAGCATTATATCTACGTAATCTAATCCTAGTGATAAAAATAAAATTAGATTTAAAATAAGAAATGTCTGTGTTGTTCTATAACTTTTTTTAAGTCTTAAAAATATTTCCATGGATAAAACTATAAGACCTATGCCTATAAATATTGACATCAGAAACATTATGCATCCTATTTTAAACTTTTCTACTACGGGAAATCTTTCCATTATAATACTATCTCCACTGAATATGGAGTATAATACTAACGAAAATCCTCTTATTAATATCATAACTGATACTACAATTACTCCTATATCGCCAGTAAGTTTAAAATCTTTCGCAAGTTTCCAAATCTTTTTTGCCTTTAAAAATACCTCTTTCATGTTAACTCCTCTCATTGTTATTAAGTGGATTCATAGCTAGCCTTCTTAATTAATTATCAATCCACTAGTCCCCAGTATCCAATCACCAAAAATCTTATTTATAAAAATTTTTATTTAGTTTAGAAGTGCTAGCCCATATTCCTAGAAACTAGTAGATAGCACCTAAATATACCCTATTACACCTAATTATACATTTTATAAATTTTCGTTACAACTTTTTGGTATTTATGATGATTTTTTAATACTTTTATGATAATAAATGTAAAATCCCCTTTTATAATAACACACATTAATAAAAAAAATTATTACAAAAAGGTTGCAAAATAAAAAAAGGCGCAGAACGCCTTTGGGTTGATTGGTAAATTAAAGATTGAGTATTATGGATTAAAGATTGGGTATTATAAACTAGGGGTTTGGGACTAAAACAACAGTCCCGCTATAGTAGCTGTCATGAATGTAGTTACGCAGCCACCTATTAATGCTCTTACTCCAAGCTTAGCTATGTCAGAACGTCTTTCTGGTGCAAGACCACCAATCCCTCCTATTTGAACAGCTATGGAGCTTATGTTTGCAAAACCGCAAAGAGCGTAAGTTAATATCATTATTGTTTTTGGCTGTAATGCTCCTGCTTTTATCATTGGAGCTAAGTTTGCGTAGGCAACAAATTCATTTAACACAAGTTTTGTACCTATTAAGTTACCTGCATTTAATATGTCTTGAGCAGGTACTCCCATTACGAAAGCTAGTGGAGCGAATATTCTTCCCAATAACCATCCAAGGTTTATATATGGTGCCCCAAATAGACCTGCTACCCAAGCTATTAATGAGTTTACAAGGGCAACCATAGCAACAAAGGCTAAAAGCATTGCTGCAACATTTAGCGCAAGAGATAACCCCTCACTAGCGCCTGTAGCTGCTGCATCTATTACGTTTGAGCTAGTATTTTCTAATTCTATTTGAATTTTTCCTTTTGTCACTGGCTCTTCTACTTCTGGACATATTATTTTTGAAACCACAAGTCCTGCTGGTGCAGCCATCATGCTGGCTGCCATCAAATGTCCAGCACTAACACCCATAGCTACATATCCTGCCATAACTCCGCCGGCCACAGTACACATTCCTCCTACCATTATGGATAGAAGTTCTGACTTTGTCATAGTTTTTACAAAAGGCTTTATTACAAGTGGCGCTTCTGTTTGACCAACAAATATGTTAGCCACAGCTGATAACGTTTCAGCTCCACTGGTTCCAAGAAGTTTAACTATTCCTTTAGCTAGTACAGATATTAATTTTTACATTATTCCAAGATAATATAATACACTCATTAAAGCTGAAAAGAATATTATTGTTGGAAGTACTTGAAGTGCAAATACATATCCTACCTTATTTGTGTCCATAAGTCCTCCAAATAAGAATGTTGTTCCTTCTTTAGTGAAGTCTAAAAGCTTTGTGATAAGTCCACTGACAACCTCAAAGGCAGCTCTTCCTGGAGGAAATTTTAATATAAATAGTGCAAATATGAATTGCAGTGTTATACCTGTTGCTACTAATCTCCAGTTTATTTTCTTTTTATTATTGGAAATCAAGTAACAGATACCTAAAAGTACAATTAAACCTATAATACCTATAAATCTGTTCACTTTTCTTATTCTCCCTTTTTTATGATTTTTATTCCTAACTCACTTTATTATTTTTATACTTTTCTTTATTTATAATTTGCTTTATTTTATCTCTAATCTATTTTGTCTTATTTCTATTTTATTTTCTTTATAATTTATTTTGTTTTGTTTTTATATAATCTTTATGTTTTGTTTTTCTACATTTTTTATGCTTTACGGTTATTTTGTCATACAATTTTCAATATTTATTTAATTAATTTAAATTATCATTGGTATTTTGACCAATAATTATCCACTCACAAGTCCGTTGTCGTAATTAAGCGAATTTAGAGTGGTTAACTATCAATTCTAAAAAGCTTTCACCATTCTTTATTGGTTCTATTTTAAATATATCTGCTACAGTTTGACCCATGTCTGAGAAAGTTTTTCTTGTTTTCAGGTCTTTACCCTTTGAAAGCGCTTTCCCATAAGCTAAAAATGGAACGTATTCTCTTGTATGGTCTGTTCCCTCTGTAGTTGGATCACAGCCATGATCTGCTGTTATAAATAGTATGTCATCATCTTTCATCTGTTCCATTATTTCTGCTAATCTCACATCAAAGGCCTCTAATCCTCTTCCATACTCTTCTGCATTGTTTCTGTGTCCCCACTTCATATCAAAGTCCACAAGATTTGTAAATATAAGGCCATTTTTATCTTCCTTCATGTATTCTAAGGTCTTATCTACTCCGTCCATATTGTCCTTTGTATGCACTGCTTCTGTTATGCCTGCGCCTTGGAATATGTCCTCTATTTTACCTACTGCCATAACATTTAACTTTGAAGCCTTTAATTTATCTAAAACTGTTTCATGTATTGGCTTTAATGAAAAGTCTCTTCTGTTTGAAGTTCTTGTGAAATTTCCTTTAGCTTCTCCTACAAAAGGTCTTGCTATAACTCTAGCTACAGCATGTTCTCCCACTAGCATATCCCTAGCTATTTGGCAGATTTTGTACAACTCTTCCACTGAATAAATATCTTCATGAGCGGCTATTTGAAATACACTGTCTGCTGAAGTGTAAACTATTGGACATCCTGTTTTTATATGTTCTTCTCCTAGTTCATCTAGAATAGCTGTACCTGATGCTGGCTTATTTCCAAGAATTTTTCTTCCTATAGCTTTTTCAAATGCTTCTACTACTTCTTTTGGAAAACCCTGTGGATATGTTGGAAATGGTTTATCTAACTGTATTCCACACATTTCCCAATGTCCAGTAGTAGTATCCTTTCCATCTGACATTTCAGCAAATCTTCCAAAACACCCTATTGGATTTTCTACCTTATTTATATTTTTCATGCCTTCTATATTTCCAAGTCCTAATTTCTCCATATTAGGAAGTTTTAATCCCCCTAATTTAGAAGATACATTCCCTATAGTATTGCAGCCCACATCTCCAAACTTTACTGAATCTGGCATTTCTCCCATGCCCACACTATCTAGTACTATCCATATGACTCTATTTATCATTTAGCTACCTCCTATGAAAAAACTTTATACCTTTCAATGCTCCATATAATAACTGTAAATTTGAAAAAAGCTTGAAAATTTAAAATACTTTCTATGGAAACACTATTTTTTTACTACATGTTACCGCTTACATATAATTTTTATCATATTGAAAACAAAAAGTAAAGAAAAAATATTACTCTTTTTTGGAATATTTTTAAAACAAATATGCATTTATTGGTTATATATTTTCATTATAGAAATTGTTTACATATAGCATAAAATCAGTTTTTTATATATTTTATTTTTAAGCTTCTTTAGTATTTTATTTTAATTTTTGCATAAAATATTTTTATATAATTTAATATATATTCTTTATTCATTGTAATATCTTTTACAAATTTATATCTTTTGCTAAAACAAAGTAATATTTCAAGAAAACTATTTTCAATTAATAATTATTATTGTATAATATAAATACAATAATAATCATTTTAATGAAATAGAAACTTTCATCCATTATTATAAATAATAAATTTCATCTACTTAATATATTATGATTATCCCACAAAAAGCATTATATTACCTGAATTATGAAATTTCTCTGGAATGACTTGCATAAGAAGCAAAGGAACTGTTTAAATTTAATTTTAGAAATTCTTCTTTTAGACAGATAAAATTATCGTAAGCCTTAAAAGGACGCCAGGCTAGCGAACCTGAGGCAGGACGCTGAATGTGAGCGTTAGATAATTTTATATGGCTAAAAGATTAGAATTTCTTAAATTAAATTTATTGTTCCGAGCTCTTATGCAAGTCATGGAGGAGAAATTTCATAATTCCACTACATTGTACCTTATTGTGGGATAATCATCTTATAAAACTACAATACTATTCGTTCTATTTTAGAAAGGAAGTGAAAAAGTGCCGTTAATTAGCGGTATATCCTATGGAAAAACAAACAGTATCTTTAGATTTAATCATTATAGGTGCTGGTCCTGCTGGATTAGCAGCAGCAGTTTATGCCTCCCGCTCAAAACTTGACACTTTGGTTTTGGAAAACAAAATAGTAGGTGGTCAAGTGAGAGACAGCTATAGAGTAGACAATTATCCTGGTTTTTCTTATATAACAGGAGCAGATCTTTCAAATAACTTTCAGCAACATGCTTTAGATTCCGGTGCCAAGATTGATGAATTCGACAATATAATATCACTAAAATTAAGCAGTGATGAAAAAATAGTTGAAACTTCAAAAAAAATATATAAACCACTAGCAATCATATTGGCCACAGGCTCAAATAATAGACTTCTTCCTGTACCTGAGGAAACAAAATTTCATGGTAACGGAGTACACTACTGTGAACTTTGCGACGGTGCACTTTATGAGGGCAAGGATTTGATAGTGGTAGGCGGCGGTAACTCTGCTATTGAGGGAGCCATAGTGCTATCAAAATTTGCAAAAAATTTAACTATTGTACATCAATTTAATTATCTTCAAGCAAATAAAACTAATGAAGAAGAGCTTTCCACAAAACCTAATATTAAATATATATGGAACAGTGAAATTCGCCATGTATTAGGTGAAAATTCAGTGGAGGGTGTACAAATTGAAAATGTTAAAACTGGAGAACTTTCAGAGATAAAAACTGATGGTGTCTTCGTATACATTGGTAGAATTGCTAACACTGAATTATTTAAAAACTATATAAAATTAGACAATTGGGGTCATGTGCTTACAAATGAGAATATGGAAACCAACATAAAAGGCGTTTATGCTGCCGGAGATTTACGTTCAAAGACCATTAGACAGTTAACTACTGCTGTATCTGATGGAACCATTTCAGCCTTAACAGCTGAAAAATATATTATGGAAAAGAAGGTATAATTATGGTAAAAGTTTTTTCAACACCAACATGTCCATGGTGTAAAAAGGTTAAGGATTATTTAAAAAGCAATAATATAGAGTTTCAAGATATCAATGTGGCTGAAGATGCCGCTGCAAGAAAGGAAATGTTCCAAATTTCAAATCAAATGGGAGTTCCTGTAGTTCAAATTGATGATAAGGTAATCCTTGGTTTTGACAAAGATTCTATTGATGAAGCTTTAGGATTATAATCTGAGCTTTGTGAGAATTAATTTATTGTTCCGAGCTCTTATGCAAGGCATGGAGGAGAAATTTCATAATTCCATCGCATTGTACCTTTTTGTGGGTTAATCATTAAATAAAATGTTTTGGAAAGGAGTTATGTTACTTATGGAAAGATTAGTTGGTAAAAATGCACCTGATTTCACAATGAATGCTGTAAAGGGTGGCGGCAGTGATTTTACACAAGTAAGTCTTGAGGACTACAAGGGCAAGTGGCTAGTTATGTTTTTCTATCCACTAGATTTTACCTTCGTTTGTCCAACTGAGATAACAGGTTTTAGTAAAAGGTATGAGGATTTTAATAAAGTAGGCGCTGAGCTCCTTGCAGTTAGCTGCGACAGTCAGTATTCCCATGAAGCTTGGATTAAGGGTGATCTAGGGAAAATTAAATTTCCTATAGCTTCTGATATTACGAAGTCCGTATCTGACAGCTATGGTATATTAATTAAAGAAGAGGGTATTTCATTGAGGGGCTTATTTATAATAGACCCTGAAGGAGTAGTAAGATATAGTGTGGTTCACGACTTAAATGTAGGCAGAAGTGTAGATGAAACCCTACGTGTACTTAAGGCTTTAAAAACTGGAGGTATGTGCGCCGTAGACTGGAGCGAAGGAGATAAAACTTTATAATAACCAATTTCACTTATGCAATATTCACTCTTGTAATACTAAAATCCAAAAGAAGATATTCCCCCCTTCTTTTGGATTTTCTAATAGGACTATCCGCGTGTTCTACTGACGCAATATGACCCAAAATAGACTAGTATACTTACTTGTTATTTATTTAAATGTGCCTTAGATATCTTTAAAAATGCTAAGCACATCCTGTACCATTCCTCTTTGTTCTTCCGTATTTGCCAAACTCATTAGTTTTTCCTTTATATCTTGCTGCTTAAATGGAATTTCTATTAATGAATTTTGTATATCTTCTATAAATTTTACATTCATGGCATCTGAGTAAACTTTAGCCTCCAGTACTTTTGCATTTTTAAGCTTTAAATTAAATTCAATACCTCCCCAAGGAAATCTCTCCTCTAAGCATATGTCAAATTTGGGTGAACTGCCATATCTAAATTCCCAAGAGGAATACTTTTCATAAAGTTGCTGCATTTCATTAGAATTTTTTTCAGTATATATTTTCTTCCCTTGAACTCTTCCATAAGCTTCCTGAAAACTTTTTTCTAACTGCTCCATCAATTTTTCTATGGATATTTTATCATTTATTTCTTTTAAGTTAACTATTCTGGATTTTACAGAATCTATACCTTTGGATTTTATTTTCTTTTCTGAAACTGTAAGGTACTGAACAAGCCTTTTCATGTCTCCATTTACAAGAAGAGTTCCATGGTGATAGCAAGTATGATCTCCGAAGTAAAAGGCATTTCCTGAGAATTTTCTTCCATCTGCCAATATGTCGTTTCTTCCTGAAAATTCCGCATTTATTCCTAGGTTTTTTACTGCTTTTAATATGACTTGTAATTGATTTTCCAAATTATAGAGTCCTTTGTCCATGGCAAAGGTGAAGTTTAAATTCCCAATGTCATGGAATACTGCCCCTCCCCCAGAAAGTCTTCTAGCCAGCTTCCCACCGTCTTCTTCTAATTCTCTGCATTTACATTCCTTCCATGGATTTTGGTTTTTGCCTATGACTACAGTATCTGCATTTTGCCATAGATATAGTATTATTTCATTAGCTTTTGCTTCTTTCACTAATTTTTCTTCTAAAGCTAAATTAAACCATGGATTAATGCTTTTGGATACTACTATATTGGTAATAATTTCTTTATTATGCAAAATGAATTCCCCCTATTAAAATTCAAGTTACTATAGTACTTTAGTTAGCATTTATGACTATTTTATCCAATATTTTTTAAATATTTCTATTTCCTTAGCCACTCTATTAGTTACAAATGCCACACAAGTTTCTATATCAAACATTTTACTCAAATCCTCTCGATCATCTCTAAGGCTGTAATTTTTAATAATTGACAACTAGAAAATCACACCCCAAAGTGCTATATACATATGTTATATCTTACCCTTAACCAGCTTTTAAATCAAGTAACTTGTGAATTCTACAAATAATGCTAATTCAATGCTAATTGAATAGAAAATTTTCTCTTTTCATACAATGTGCTTATATTGCAAATTTAGTATTATTATATATAATGTGATTATATTGCGAATTTAACATTGCTATATATAATGTACTTATTTTGCGAACTTAGCACTATTATATATTGGGTAAAATAATTCTTTTTTGTGTCTCCAATCACTAATCTCTATTTAGTGTTTAAGTAAAATCTTATTTGGTAGTTAAATGAAATTTTATTTAAGATTAACTAAATTTTATTTAATGATTGGAAACTGTGGATTAATGGACTGATGAATGAGAACTTTTGAGCAAATATAAAAAATCGAGGTGATATTTTGAAAATTTTAAGACAAATTTGCATTATCTTATTTATAAACTTTATTGGTGAGATAATTCATTTAGTTTTGAGAACATCCATACCTGGCAATGTAATTGGTATGATTTTATTATTGATTCTTTTATGCACGGGAGTGCTTAAATTAGAAGTTATAGAGGAAATAAGCGACTTTTTCCTCAAGAACTTAGCTTTTTTCTTCTTACCTGCAGGGGTTGGTCTTATTTCTTGTATGTCTATATTAAATGGAAACTGGAGCGCCATTTTGATGGTATGCCTTTTATCAACTATAGTAGTCATAATAGTAACAGGATTTACCATACAAATTTTAAAGAAAGCCTGTGAGAGTAAAAAACTAAAAATTAATACTAATGATTAACCCACAATAAGGTAGAATGTAATGGAATTATGAAATTTCTCCTCCATGACTTGCATAAGAGCTCAAAACAATAAATTTAATTTAAGAAATTCTAATCTTTTAGCCATATAAAATTATCTAACGCTCACATTCAGCGTCCTGCCTCAGGTTCGCTAGCCTGGCGTCCTTGCCAGACTTACGATAATTTTATCTGTCTAAAAGAAGAATTTCTAAAATTAAATTTAAACAGTTCCTTCGCTTCTTATGCAAGTCATTCCAGAGAAATTTCATAATTCAAGTAATATAATGCTTTTTGTGGGTTAATCTTATTTATTACTTATTTAAAGGAGTTTTATAATGGAAAATCTTTTTAATAATCCCCTATTTGGGATAATAATTTCAGTGATGGCTTTTGAAATAGGTAATTTTATTTATAAAAAAACAAAAATTCCTTTTTTCAATCCCCTACTTATTTCTGTAGCTTTAATAATTTTATTTTTGGAATTTTTCTCTATAAATTTGGAGTCTTATAATAAGGGAGCAAGTATAATAAATTTCTTTTTAGCTCCATCTACAGTAGTTTTGGCGGTGCCTCTTTATAAGAAGATAAATCTTTTAAAGGCTCATGCTATGCCTATAATAGTTGGCATAACTACTGGCAGCATTGCTGGTATAGTTAGCATTATATATCTTTGCAAATTATTTAATTTAGATACAAAATTGAGCATTTCCATGATGCCAAAATCTATAACTACACCTATAGGTATTGAAATATCTAAGCAGCTGGGAGGTATTCCTGCAGTTACCGTAGCAGTTATCATAATAACTGGAATTATGGGTGCCATAATAGGTCCTCTTGTATGTAAAGCTTGCAGAATCAAAGATAGCGTGGCCCTTGGGGTTTCCCTAGGTACCGCTTCCCATGCCATAGGTACCACAAAAGCCATGGAGATAGGTGAAGTGGAAGGTGCCATGAGTAGCCTTGCTATAGGCATAGCTGGACTTTTAACAGTATTTCTGGCTCCACTTTTATTTAAAATATTTCTATAGTTTAAAGGAACCTTTAAGAAGACGATTGAGAAATTTACATTCTTTTTACGACAAAAATTTCTTAACCGGCTTCTTGTTTGTTTTCCCCTATTCTTTATGTTTTCATCTGTTCCTTATGTTTTTCTCTGTTCCTCATATAAATTTTCATAGTGTTAACTGAAATTTTTCACATCTTTGAAATAATATACATCTAGTGTTGGACGCCGCTCTGCTGCTGAGTCCTGCCTAAGTTCTCCGCTCTATTAGAAACATATTCTGTATAATTTGCTCTTCCTTGGGACTCTAACGTCACATTTGCCTTCACTTTTATATTTGATTTAGGCACTATATCATTCCAATCCTGTCCAGTATCTCTTCCATATTTCGCTACTGCATATTTACCTAAACCCAGTACATCAGTTTTGTATTCTTTATTTATCTTTTCTACTACATCTTGACACTGGCTTTCAACTTCCTTTTCAATTTCATTTTGACATTTTTCAACTTCTTTAGGGTCGTTATCTAAATTTTTATATAGAACATTGGACACTACTGTTCCCTTTAAATCTATATTTATTATAAAATTATACTTTCCATTTTCTTTAAAACACTTTACCTTTCTTTTAGATTTGCCGTAAAAATTGATATATTCCTTTACATTTTCTTGTATTGTGATCATCCCTTTTCCACCGTTAAACTTCATTAAATTTATAAATTTTGTTTCATTAAGATTAGCCACTCCAATCATTTTTTCTCCTTTAAATATAGCTAATCCTGTGTTTTGCAATCCACCATCTTTCATCTCTATATAAGGCAGTACTAAGGTTCTTCCTTCCGCATCTACCCTAACTATCATATCTATTGCAGTAAAATTTTTCACATAAAAATAAGCTTCATTTAAATTTTTAATTAAATTCTCTGTATATTCTGCTGGATTCACTCCTTTAATATTTTTTTGTTTAAGTATGTCGTAAGCTTTGCCAGAACATACTGACACGTATCCTCTGTCATTTGTTCTGGGATTTCTCACTAATATATCTAAAAGTTCTCTTACACCTAAACGTGCCTGTGCCTCACTTATTATGTATGATCTCTCTACTCCAAGTATTAATTTTTTATCCATTTTGCTACTTCTGTCTTCTCTTGATTCACCTAAACTATTCCCCTCACCTATTTGAATTATTCCAGTTTCTTGCTGGTCTTGCACTGCCATTAATATAGGAACTACATATTCTTTACCATCCATTTCTTTTATATCATATCCTACAGCCATGGGTATACTAACATTCTCCACCAGTTCACCTTCATTTCCTAAAAATGAATAAATAAACAATATAATTACTATTATTAATGTAATAATTCTTATATTTTTAGGATTTTTTATTTTCTGTAACATTTTTTTCTCCTCTTTTTAACATGATTAGTATAGCAATGGATGTTACATATACTAGGTTAAATATTGCATACATTTTTCCAAGTTTTATTATAATATCTCTCCTATTAGTGGGTGTACCATAAATGCCAGATATATAAAAAAGCACTGGATACAATATATATATCCAAGTCTTCATATTAATTTTTCTCCATATTTCACCTAAACAGTAAGCAATTGAAAAATAGTCTATAGATATGGTTTTAAAAATCATCAATGTCCATAACGACATGCTTATGTACCTAAATGAATTTATTCCAGGAACCATTATACTTTCACTCACCGTTACCACAGGCCATAAAAATTTAGGAATTATATTTATACCTATATAATAAATGGTTATAAAAGTTATCCATGTATATATTATTATAGCTACTATGGAAGCCTTAATACCTGAAGATGTTACTTTCTTTTTATCTTTTAAAAATGGATAGATTAAAAACAAAATTTCTATTCCAAAGTACGAAAATAAACTTTCTTTAGAAGCTTTAATAATATTTTTAAATCCTGATGAAAATACTGGCATTATATTGAGTATATTTCCGTCTTTTAGGGCCACCATGGGTACTAAAAAAAATATAAAAGTTAAATAAAATATCACTTCGTTCATTTTTCCCAAGGTTTTTATTCCTTTATATGATATAAATGCTGGTACTAGTAGTATTGTTATTAATATTTTTTTAGTAGTTAAAAAAGGAGTTATGTACATTATAAGCACGTTGCTTATGCCAGAAGAAAGTCCTGTGAGTAAGTAAATAAAATAGCTTGTAAAAATCAAATTTAGTATAGTGCCTAAAAAATTTCCAAAATATATCTTACTTAAATCCAATATATTATTGTCTGGATGTTTTTTACACATATAGCTTCCTATTAAGACCATATAAATTACATATATTCCTCCTATAGCCGCAGATATCCATCCGTCTTGTTTTGCTATTTTTACTACACTATTAGGTAAACTAAGCATACCTATTCCTATGATACTGCCTATGAGTATTAATGTATACTGGTGGTTAGTTAAGTATATTTCGCTATTTTTTTTCATAAATATGCATAATAGCATTGATTTACAACGCTATACCGAAAACAACGGTACTCCTTTCTTGCATTTACGGTTACGTATTTTTTTTCATCTTTAATCTAATTCTATCTTTTAGTGGTATAACTTCCGGTCTTTCTTTCATTTCTGGAATAGGTGCACGTATAAAGCTGTCCTTTAGGTCTTTTTTCCTAAATGAGAAGTATGCTACACCAAAACTATCCAATGAAGATAAATAAGATACTATAAAGAAATTTCCTAAAACTATTCCATACATTCCTAACCAATTTCCTAAGATCAGCATTGGATAAGAAATCATTCTTATGGATAAAGCCATTTCATAGTTCGGTATTAAAAAAGTAGCTACAGTACTTATACCTACTACTAAAAGTGTCGTGGGACTAACTATTTTTGCTTTTATAGCTGCATCCCCTATGATAATACCGCCTACCACACTTAATATTTGGCCTACTTTACCTGGAAGTCTTAGGCCTCCCTCTCTTAAAAACTCTACAGTTAAATTTATTGATATGATTGACATAAAAGGTGTCAATGCTATGCCCTTTCTTGACTGTAATATGCCCTTTATAAAATCTATGGGTATTAATTCTATATTAAATTTTATTAATGTTATATATACCGCTGGTAAATTTATTATTATAATTACAGATAGAAATCTAACAAGCCTGGAAAAGCTAGCCACTATTGTTCTCTGATTATAATCTTCCACAGCTTGAAAAAATTCTATAAAAATGCTAGGAATGCTCATTACAAAAGGAGTTCCCGATATAAAAACTGCTATTTTTCCTTCCAATAAGTTTGCCTCAATTATGTCTGGTCTTTCTGTAACTAGTGCCTGTGGAAATACAGAAAAAGTATGTTTTTCTATAAGTTGTTCTATTATACCTGCACCTGAAACTTTATCTACATTTATTGCCTTTATTCTTTCCCTAATACTGCTTAGGATTTTATCATCTGTAATATCTTCAATATACATTATAACAACATCTGTATCGCTTCTTTTTCCCAAGGTAAAATTCTCCATCTTTAAATTTTTATCTTTTATCTTTCTTTTTAAAATACTTATATTTACCTCAATATTTTCTACAAATCCTTCTCTACTGCCTCTTATACTAGTTTCATTTTCAGGATCACTTATGCCTCTGTACTCTCCCCCTACAGTATCTGCAACTATAATTTCATTGAAACCATCTACTACTATAGCAGTTTTTCCTCTTTTTAAATTCTTCCCAATCTCTACTAAATCTGAAAGCACTTTAGTATCAGATGCTGTTATATATTTTTTACTTATATATTCTATTTTATCTATATCACCCAAATTTATATTTGTACCCAACATTAAGGGCCTCAATATATCTCTATCTATTGTTTCTTTACTTGCCAATCCATTTATATAGAATATTTTACCTTCAATTTCATCCTTCCCAATTAATATATCCTTTATAACCAGTTGTGCTGGATTTCCTAAAAGTTCTTTGATTTCTTCTTGTTTTTTTTCAATTACACTAGATTTAAATTTCATGAAATCACCACCCTAATCCAGTTTCCCACAATTTTTCTAACCACATTATATATTGTGTATTTTTACAAAAAATATTCTACAATCCCTAGGTTATGCTATGGTGATGAAACAACGTTAAATTTAATTTTCACTATTATATCTTTCCTTTTTTATGAAGATGTCTTATGATAATAAACCCAACTATTATAAACACAAAAGTAAATATTCCTTCTGCTATTAACTCCATTTCTAATTCCTCCAACAATAAATTGTATATAGATTGACTTTCAAATATACTAGCTAAAAAATTATTTTCATAATATTTTTAGCTGGTATATTTGAATTAGTATTTTTAAATTGCTGTCCTTCAATAATGACATTTAGCCAATTTAGGGAGTTTACTAAATTTATTTATCTATATATGAATAAATATCTAATGTATAATTTCAAAATTATGTATCATATTATTAATGTGCTAATTATTGAAAATTTATTCAATGGAGAGATGTATATATGAAATTATTTATTGAAATAACTATACAAACCCTTTTAGCCTTTTTTTCCATACTTTTTATAACTAGAATACTGGGAAGACAGCAAGTAGCTCAACTTACTGTGTTTGAATATATAAATGGCATAACCTTTGGCTCTATAGCTGCCACCCTTGCCACTGACACCAATCAAAAAACTTGGCAGCACCTTATAGGACTTTTCATTTTTGGTTCTTTAACTTTTTTACTCTCCTATATATGTATGAAAAATAGAAATGCTTCTAAAATAATTCAAGGAGAACCAGTTATAGTAATAGAAAATGGTAAAATTTTAGAAGGTAATTTATCAAAATTCCACTATACTGCAGATGACTTAACTCATCTTCTTCGAAAAAAAGATATATTTGATTTAAATACTGTTAAATATGGAATTTTAGAAACTACTGGAGAAATAAGTATTCTAAAAAATGATGACTCCCAAATGTATTTGCAAAAAGAAGTTGTAATTACAGGTAATATAATATATGAAAATTTAAAAAAGCGAAATTTAGATGTGAAGTGGCTTTTAGATAATTTGAGCTTTATGGGCGTAAAAGACATAAAAGATGTATTTTTTGCTTATTTAGATGATAATAATAATTTATTTGTAGACAAAGTGGAGGATCACTTTAAAAAAGAAAATGATATAACGGAGTGAGAATATATTGTGAAGCAAGTGCCATAAGAAAAATCTGTCTTTAAGTCCACAATAAATATATTTTTTAAGACTGTTCGCAATACGCCAAGAAATTCTAATGTTTTCAAATTTCAATACCCTAAAGCTTTCAAACTCGCTTCTGACGGCGCTCAAACATGAAAGCTTCTTAACGGGTATTGAAATTTGAAAACAAAGAATTTCTAAGGCTAGCTCAATAGTATAAAAAAATATATTTATTGTTACCTTAAAGACAGATTTTTCGATTCATGCATAGTTTATCTAGGGGAGAATACGGCCTACTAAAGGATGATTTTCCTCCGCTGCGCTACTGAAAATCTTTTATTGGCGGCAGCCAGGCTAAATAGTAAAACTAAGATTGATATAAAACAATACCTTACATCAAAATATATTAAACGTTTTCTACTTTTTTATTTTAATAAATAAGTAATTATTTATTATTCTAGAAGTTTAGCGCTTAAAATTTTTTTGGCGTGAGCCCGTTGATTTATAATGAGTGATCGAGATATAGGTTGAAACACATAAATATAGATTATAACAACGGATTCTAGCATCTAATCCCTATAACCCAGCACCTAAAAAACCTTTGGTACTAGGGATTGATGACTAGGGATTAGAGACTAAAGACTAAAACGAAAGGCTTCGCCTCCCAAACCACATACATATTAAACTAAAAATCTGATTTTAATGTAGTAATAAATGTGAAATTTAGGACTATTGAACTAGCCTTAGAACTTCTTATGTCTCACAGTTAAAGAACCGTTAAGAAGCTTTCATGTTTGAACGAGGAACGAGTGAGTTTGAAAGCTTTAGGGTCTTTAACTGTGAGACATTTAGAAGTTCTTGGCGTATTGTGAACAGTCCCAAATTACACATTTATTACGGAATTAAAATCAGATTTTTCTTCAATGTATTGCTTCACAATATTCTTATATTTTCTACATGTCTTTTTTTAGTAGTTCTTGAAATTTTTCTTCTGTTACTGGTGGACTATAATAATAACCTTGTATCTCATCACAAGAATTTTTTTTCATAAATTCAATTTGCTCTTCTGTTTCAACTCCTTCAGCTAATACTTTTAGTTTTAAGCTATGGGATAAGTTTATTATTGTTTTAGCCAAAGTTCCATCTTCTTTTTCTGGGTAATCCTTCACAAATTCCCTGTCTATTTTTACTTTATCAAAATGGAATCTTCTCAAATAACTTAAAGATGAATATCCTGTTCCAAAGTCATCCATAGCCATTTTCACTCCTAATTCTCTAATAGATTTTAACTGTTTTTGTATATTGTTTATATTATCTATTAAGACTCCTTCTGTAATTTCTATCTCTAAACAATGGCCTGGTAAATTATACTTTTCTAAAATTTCCTTTATGGTTTTATACATATCTGATTTCTTAAACTGTATAGGTGATATATTAACTGCAATGGTTATATCCCTATTATATTCTTTTCTCCATAGGCTTAGATTTTTACAAGACTCTTCTATAACCCATTTTCCTATAGGAATTATCATATCCGTATTTTCTGCTATAGGTATGAATTGATTAGGGTACACCATTCCCATTTCATGACTATTCCATCTAATAAGTGCTTCTGCACCAACTATTTTTTCATTTTTTAATTCAACTTGTGGCTGGTAGTTTAAGTAGATCTCTCCTCTTTTTATAGCACTTCTAAGCAGATTTTCTATATTTATATCTTTTAAATATTTATCTCTAAGTCCTTGCTCATACATAACTACATTGTATTCTCCAATATCCTTAGCATAAGCTCTAGCTATATTAGCCTTTTCTACTAGCTCATCTATATTATTTGAATCCTTTGGATAATTACTTATTCCTATATCTCCTTTTAAATATACAAATTGCTCTTCTATAGTAAAAGGTAATTTTAAAGAATTAGTTATTAATTTCGAAAACTGAAGAATTATATCTTCATTATTTTCTTCCTTTATTAATATTAAAAATTCATCGCTACTCATCCTAGAAAGTATACATTCTTCTTTGCAGTTTTCTCTAATTCTTTCAGTAAATTGAAGCATTAAATTATCTATAGTATTTACACCTAAGCTATTTTTAATAGTATCATAATTACTTATAATTATAGATATTATGTATATATTTTTTCCATCTAATTTATTCGCATCTGAAAATCTACGATTAAATATCTTTTTCATTAAACTTGCATTAGGCAGAGATGTAATAGTATCATAATTTTTAAGCTTATTTATACTTTCTTCCTTATTTTTTATGTCAGATAAATCCCTAAAAATTCCTATGTATCCACTAACTTTTTTGTAATCTCCTTTTACAGCTATTATAGTGAGTAACTTTGGATAAATTTTACCATTCTTTCGTTTGTCCCATATTTCACCTTGCCATCTTCCTTCGTTTATAATTGTTGCCCACATCTTTTTATAGAATTTCTTACTATGCTTTCCTGATTTAAAGTAGGATGTCTGAAGGCCAATCACCTCTTTATCATAATATCCTGTAATTTTACAAAAGGTTTTATTTACATATATTATATTTGTATGTGCATCTGTAAAAATTATGGCTTCTCCTGAATTTTCAAGAATACTCATAACCAGTTTTAATCTTCTAACTGTCCTTTTTCTCTTATAAATTATCACAGCACTTACGTATGATAACAATACTATTATTATTGTAAATATTATTATTATGCCTACTACACCTTTAAACCAACTTTCCTTTATTAAATTCAATTTATTCTTTGGAAAATAGCATACTAACGTCCAGTTGTCTCGTACATTATCTCCGTAAACATAAATATTTTCTTCATTTATTCTAATTGGCTCAACATTTTCTATACAATATATGCCTTTATTATTTTCCACATTTCCTATCTTTTTATTATCCGGTATACTCACATAATTTCCTTGAGTAAATATTATTTTATCATGGCTTAGAAGTGCAAATGCAAAATCTCCATTATTTTTAATATATCCCTTTAATTTTTTCCAAAGATATTCAGATTCATATTCAAAAACTAATTGTCCCACCTTTTGCTTATTTTTATCTTCTACATCTATCTTAAATTCCATAAAAGCTTTATCTATGGCTAAATCTTCTTTCTTTTGAAAATAAGCCACCGTTTTCCCTTGTGAATCTATAAATTTTATGCTTCTATATATTTTTTTATTATTAGCATATCTTTCAAACATTTTTTGCATATTATTTATATTCTCACCATTAGAATTATTTATATAATCGTTTACTTCGTTGGAGTCTTTTATTACTTTAAAATCAGTAACCACTGAATTAAGAGTATATTCTAAATCATATTTCAGTAATTGTACATCCTTTTGCTGCTTTATTTTTATTAGTTGCCTTTCATTTTTAATTTGCAATAAATAAACAGAGTATATAGTTATAACTAATATTAAAAATGAGGGTATCATTATTCTCAATAAATATTTTACTATGTTTTTTCGCCTTTTATATTGAAAAAGTTTCATAATGGTATACCCCTTTCTTTCAATTTCCCCTTATAGCCAAACAACGTATCTACACAATACCTCTTATACCATTATAAAACATACGTCAAAATATTACATACTTTTCATATGTTTTGTAGAAAATGAGATAGGTAGTAGATTAATTAAATTTATCATTTTTAATATGATTATTATTCTAAAACTCCTATAATTATGATTTATTTCATTATAATCCCCCATATACTAATTCGTATATTATTACAAAAAATAAAGACTGCTGATACATAAATTCATCAGCAATCTTCGACATTTTCCGGGAGGTGTCAGGCACCTATTTCTGAAGTACAGTTTGGACACTTTGTTGCTTCTATATCTATTTCAGTGCAACAGTATGGGCATTTCTTAGTGGTTACAACAGGTGCCTCTTTTTTCTTAAATTTATCAAATTGACGTATAACTATAAATATTGAAAAGGCAATTATTAAGAAGTCAATTACATTGTTTAAAAATAATCCATAATTTATAGTGGCTGCTCCAGCTTTCTTAGCTTCTGCTAATGAGTTAAATTCTTGTCCACTTAAGTTTATGTATAAATTAGAAAAGTCCACTTTTCCTACTAAGCTTCCTATTATAGGCATTATTATGTCATTTACTAAGGATGAAACAATTTTACCAAAAGCCCCTCCTATGATAACACCTACAGCTAAGTCTACTACATTCCCTTTTAAAGCAAATTTTTTAAATTCTTTTAACATGGCAATGGCTAACCTTAATTAAGTTAGCATTCCCTCCCTTCATATTAAATTAAATAGAACTTGTTATTCAGAGTCAATATACCATCATACCTAACTTTTATAGATAATAGGAGTATTCAAGTACATATTCCTAGAATAAAAATTCATTTTTAAATGGACTTAATATATTCATTATTATTTAATTATAATTATTAATAACTTATTTGTAAAGATTTAATTTAAATATATATTCTAAATATAATTTTAAAAACTTCTCTGAAATACATATTTGAGTTTTAATTATCAGTTGTAAAATTATGTTATAGATTTTACCCATTTATAAGATATATAATTAAAATATAATAATCATACGGAGGTATTGAATATGAAATTCATGGATTTACGAAGTGACACAGTTACAAACCCGACAGAAGAAATGAGAAAAGCTATGTTTTCTGCTGAAGTAGGAGACGATGTTTACGGTGACGACCCTACTGTAAAAGAACTAGAGGCATATGCTGCAAAACTTGTGGGAAAAGAAGCCGCTCTATTTGTTCCCAGTGGTACTTTTGGAAATCAGCTATGTCTTTTCACACACTGCAATAGAGGAGATGAAGTCATTTTAGGGGATGACTGCCACATAATAATGCATGAAGTGGGAGCTGCTTCTGTTATTGCTGGAGTCCAACTTAGAACAATTAATACCCATAAAGGCATGATGAATACTGAAGAAATTCAAAGAAAAATTAGAACTGCTGAGGAAGACATACACTATCCTGGTACAAGCTTAATATGTATTGAAAATGCCTATTCTAATGGTATTGTTCCACCTGTTACTTATATGGAAGAGGTTTTTTCCATAGCTAAAAAAAATAATTTAAGGGTTCATTTAGATGGTGCTAGACTTTTCAATGCTGCAACTTATTTAAAGGTTGACCCTAAAGAATTAACTAAATACTGCGATTCAGTGATGTTCTGCCTTTCAAAGGGTCTTTGTGCTCCTGTGGGCTCCATAGTAGCTGGAGATAAGGATTTTATAGATAGAGCTAAGAAAAAGAGAAAATTAATGGGTGGAGGATTAAGACAAAGTGGAATTCTTGCAGCTGCTGGATTGTTAGCTTTAAAAGACATGACTAAAAGATTATCAGATGACCACAAAAATGCTTTAATTTTAGCAGATGAACTTTCTAAAATACCTGGATTTAAAGTTTTCAAAGATGATGTTCAAATAAATATGGTTTTCTTCAGCATGGAGGACAGCAGCGTATCTGGGGAAAAACTAAAAGATGAACTGTTAAAGAAAGGTATAAAGATAAATCCTCCTGAAAATGGCCTTATGAGGTTTGTAACTCACTACTGGATTAAGGAAGAAGACGTTTATTATATTGTGAAATGCATAAGGGAACTTTTGTAATTAATACGTAAAATTTAGTTATATGATTAACCCACAAAAAGCATTACACTACTTGAATTATGAAACTTTTCTGGAATGACCTGCATAAGAAGCGAAGGGACTATTTAAATTTATTGTTCCCAGCTCTTATGCAAGTCCTGGAGGAAAAATTTCATAATTCCACCACATTGTACCTTATTGTGGATTAATCAGTTATATATACATCAACTAAACTATTTTTCATAAAATTGCTTGTTTATATAAAACTAGAGTTTTTACTTTTTAAAAGTATTGCTCTAGTTTTATTTTTGTCATTGTAATTAATTCTTTAATTTTCTGCTTATTTAATTGCTTAGTTTTTTAATTTTTTACTTATCATTTTAATTTTTTACTTAACTTTTGAATTTTTCCGCTTAATTTTTAAACTTTTTTTCTTAATTACTTAATTTGAAGTCCATATTCAACCAGTTACTTATTTTTCTAGTTAAATAATAAATTAGCTCTTTAATTATAAGCTTTGGATTTATGAATATTTTTGTATGCAATTACTAAAAATAATAAAGTAATTACAATGCTTTTCCCAAATACATAAATCTATTATAAAAATTAAATTATAATTAATGAACATAATACGTTAGAAAGGAGATTTGAGAAAATATATTCTTATATTTCTCACTAAAAATAAATATGAATGAGAAAAATACCAAATCCTATTGGATAGATTCCACAGAGGACACAAACTTTCCTTCACTAGATAGAGATATTCATGTAGATGTAGCAATTGTAGGTGCAGGTATAAGTGGAATAACCTGTGCCTATCTTTTAAAGCAGGAAGGTGTAAAACTTGCTCTAATAGATAGCGATAAGATAGCAAAATCTACTTCTGGGCACACCACTGCTAAATTAACGTCTCAGCATGACCTTATATATTCTAAGTTAATAAATTCTCTTGGAAATACTATAGCTAAGGAATATGCTGATGCTAACGAAAAAGCCATAGAACTTGTAAATAAACTCTCTAGGAATTTAAAAATAGATTGTGATCTTGAGAAGTTACCTGCTTATGTGTACACTGAAGATAAAAATTACATACATAAAATAGAAGATGAGGTAGGCGCTGCTGTAAATTTAGGACTGAAAGCTAGCTATGTAAATGAAATTCCTCTTAACTTACCTATAAAAGCAGGCATTTGCTTTGAAGACCAGTACCAATTTCATCCTAGAAAGTATTTATTGGGTTTGTCAAAAGAAATATCTAGTGGCAACTCCACTAACGATTGTAGTATATTTGAAAACACTGCCATAGTAGATGTTGAATATGGAAATCCTTGTGTTCTAACCTCAAAAGAAGGGAAAAAAATTACTTGTTCAAAAGTAATTCTATGTTCACATTTTCCATTTTACGATGGTTTTGGATTATATTTCGCTAGATTGAAGCCTGAAAGATCTTACATAGTATGTGCAAAATCTAAAGATAAGTTTCCCACTGGAATGTTTATAAATGCCGAAACCCCCACTCGTTCCCTTAGACGCCAAAAACATAATGACGGTGAGTTAATTCTTATAGCAGGAGAAAATCACAGAACAGCTCATGGAGAAAATACTATAAACCACTTTGAAAGATTAAAGGAATTCGGAAACTCCTTATTCCAAATAGAAGATTTTCCTTATAGTTGGTCCGCACAAGATTATACAACTCTTGATTATATACCTTATGTGGGAAATTTAACCTCTTCGAAAAAAAACATATATGTAGCCGCAGGTTTTAGAAAATGGGGCATGACCAACGGCACAGCTTCCGCTATGATTATAAGAGACTTGATAATAAACGGTAAGAGTCCATGGCAGAATGCATATAGTCCTTCACGGACTAATTTTACAGCCTCCGCGAAAAACTTCATAACTGTAAACTCCGATACAGCAAAACATCTTGTTAAAGGGAAGCTAACTGCAGGTGAAAAGGACGCTCATGTCTCTATAGGTGAAGGTACGGTAGTCGAAATAGACGGCAAAAAGTATGGTGTTTATAGAGATTCCACTGAAAATCTTCATATAGTTGATACTACTTGTACACATATGGGATGTGATTTAAACTGGAATGCAGCAGAAAAATCCTGGGATTGTCCTTGCCACGGTTCAAGATTTTCCTACGAAGGACACGTAATTGAAGGTCCTGCCACAAGAGATTTAAACCACTACAAGGAGTCTCCTAATAAAATATCCCCCAATATACTCTAAGAATAAATTGCGACGCAATTTATGGCTTAAGTGTGCTAGTTAGCCAGTGGGCTAGAGGGCTAGTAAAGGATAATTTTTCTTCATTGCATTATGAAAATTTTACAATTTTAAAAGGAGCTGTCGTACTAAGAATAAATCCTACTATATATTGTGCTAAATTTAAACTTGCAAAACAATATATTGTATGTGAATTCTTTAATGCAACAGCCTCTTTTTGGCTTAACTTAAATCTTTTATTAGCGATAGCCAGCGAAAATACTAAAACTAAAATTTATACAACCCTATGCCTCACGGCAAAATGAATTAAATTTTAGCCATTATCTTATTTTGATAAGTATCATATAATTTTTAGAAAGGCTACGCCTAAAAAATATTATGAGCGCTTTCCTATTTATAAATTAAAGATTTTCCATAGCGAAGCGGAGGAAAATCCTCCTTTAGTAGGCTGTTCTCTCCCCGTGACGATATACGCATGACCTGAAAAATCTGCTTTTAAGGGAACAATAAATATATTTTTTTAGACTATTGAGCTAGCTTTAGAAATTCTTTGTTTTCAAATTTGAATACCCGTTAAGAAGCTTTCATTGCCTGAATGAGGAACGAGTGAGTTTGAAAGCTTTAGGGTATTCAAATTTGAAAACATTAGAATTTCTTAGCGTACTGCGAACAGTCTAAAAAAATATATTTATTGTGGACTTAAAAGCAGATTTTTCCTACGCCACTTACGTCACAATTTTCTTACAAAATGTCATTTATTAAACTATTTTATGAGAAGCATAGTGTTCCTCTGCATCTTTTTGTTTTTCCTCTAAGTAATTACATATATCCTTAAAGTCTTGAATCCACTTAATCTTGGCAAGTTCTCTTAAATCTAAAACTATGCCTGTGCTTTTTTGTTTTATACATTCCATATTATATATTGGTGTTTCCACAAAACCTTTTTTATAATTATATACACAAGGTACAAAGTTATCCCAGTTATTTTCAAAATATTTAGTTTTAGCAAAACATAATCTATATATATGAAAAATCATTCCCAAAGCTGAACTCTTTTTTGCAAATCTGTGACTAAAATATTCCTGATCCGGGTATTTTTCCTGAAGTCTTACCCAGTAAAGTCTTTCATTTGGATGAAGATTGTATTTATCTAGTATTTTGCACTTTTCATGGCCTAGCTCTTCTCTCATTATTTTTTCTCTTTGCTGTGCCTCTAAACCTTTTAAAGTATCATTGTCCATAAACATACTTCTAACCTCCAAATCTTATATATATTATACTTCATCTTATATTCTATTCTCCAACCATCCACAATTCCAATATGGATTATTTATAAACAATATTTTATCTATAGATTATCTCAATTTCATAAATTTCTAATATATCAAACTTCGACTATATTCCCTATATATCGGTAGGTGCCTGACACCTGAATATTTTCTTTCATTAATTCAAATACTATTATAGAAAAATAATTTAATTTGAAGGGAGTTTTATAGAATGACCGTTGTAAATAAATTAGCTCAAACTTTAGAAATGATTAAGGCATCAGAATCCAGCTGCAAAACTTTTTCTATGGATACAGATGATCCTCAAGCAAAGAAATTATTTAATCAAGTGGCTGAAAACTTAAAGATGTGTGAAGGTATGCTTCAAAGTAGAGTTAACTACATTATGAGTGAAGAACCTCAATATCAACCTCAAGAACAACAAAAGCAAATTGACCAACAAATACAAGCTGAAAATCAACAACAGTAAATATAAATTAATAAGCACCTTATGGCTTAATTATGCTAGTCTGCCACTCAGCTAAAATTTAGTATATTCCTCCATAAGACACTGGTTTTATATGTCTTAACTATAGTGTTTAGTTAGCTATGGTCATAAAAGATTTAAAGTGAACTAAAATAAATGGCTGTCGCATTAAGGAATTCACTACAATATATTGTTTTACAAGTTTAAAGTTGACACAATATACCGTAGAATTTATTCTTAGTGCAACAGCCCCTTTATTTTTTACCTCTGTCTTAAATGGATGTTGAAAATTAATATGAAATTACTATTCAAAGGTAGAATGATACACCAAGCATTAGAAAGACTCAATTCCTTATATATCAAAAGTTATATATCTTCCTAGGATTGCATCTATTGTTTGTTTATCTTCACGGTCTGCATATATTGTAAGCATGTAATATCCCTTGTTCACTTCTTCTATAGGCTTGAATAGCATTATTATGGCTGTGCTTATAGCTGCCACTATAGAAAATACAGCTGACGTTAAAATAGTAGATACCAGTGAACCTCCTGACGAAATAGGATTTAAAATAGGCATGGGTATTACTGAATTCCCATGAAATAATCCTATAAGAGCGCCTATTATGCCTCCACAGACCGCTGCTTTTAAAATACTTTTTACTTCTCGCTTGAATATAATACAAGTACTGGATACTTCCTCTACATAATTATCTGTAAGCTGTTTGCTGTTTAAATTGTAGATTCCATTATTATTAAAGTCATCAATAGCTCCCTGTAATTCCTCTTTTTTAGAAAATATTTTTGTAACTCTATAGGTGTACCTAGGAATGTTCTCCAGCTTATTCTTCATCTTTTCATGTAATGCATTTTGAGCTTCTTCCTGGTCTATCTTTGCTTTAACTTTCCTATCTAATTCTTTCATTTTTTCTTTTCTTCTCAACTCTTCTTTAATTTCTACTTTTTCTTTTTTTCCTATCACCTCTTTGTTATCTTCTACTTTAAGTTTTCCTTTATATTCTACCCCATCTAGGTTTTGTTCCATTTTTAATTCATTATTTTTCTCTACGTTATCTATATTATCTTTTCTTATTTTATATATATTTTCTTTTCCTATTTCATCTATATTTTCTTTTCCTATTTCATCTATATTTTCTTTTCCTATTTCATCTATATTTTCTTTTCCTATTTCATCTGCATTATTTTTTCCTATTTTATCTATATTTTCTTTTCTTATTTTATCTATATTATTTTTTATTTGCTCATTTTCATTTTTTTCTTCTCTACACATTTTTCTCCTCTTTGTAAAATTCTTTTATTTTTATTATTTTTTATTTATGCACTTTTAACAACTTAAAAATTTATAACTGTTCTTTACTTAATTCAAACTTATAAGATTTTCTGTAAGACAAATATTAAACTTCTAATGAGTTAACGACCTGTATCCAGTTACTTCATTTGAAATGAAGGCATGCTTATCTCTAATAACTCATCTATTTTAGTTTGAGTAAGATTGCTTATGGCATCTTCAGAACCTATTATCCAACCACTATTGTATACATGCTCTTGTGGTGAATTATAGGCTGGCTTTATTACTTGAAGATAATTTTTCACCACATCTGGTATTTCATTTTCCTGAACTAAAAGTATTGGTGCATGCTTACCTTTATGAGATAAAACTGTGGATGTTACAGCAATTTGCCATTGCTTTGGATTTACAAATATGAAATTATGTCCAGGTTCCGAAATACCCCATCCAAAATCTCTAGGTCTTTTTCCTATCCACCAAGCAAAATTTTTACCTAAATCCTTATAGCTTGCAAATCCTACCGATGTACTGTATACATCATTACCTAATGGAATTCTTTGCACATGACCGTATTTGGAAAGTTGCTTTTCTGTAGAATTTAAAATAAGTTCTTGCCCTCCTAAAATGTATATATATGCTTTTCCGTGTCTGTTTTTTAGAGCTTTTTCAACCTCTTTTGGAATTTTATCTTTTTGTATAAAAAAGAAACCATCGCCTGAATGAGAACTCCATGCTGCTTGTGGTAATGCATACTGTGGATTTTCAATAGAGGTTATTATTACTGCATCTCTGTGATCTCCATTTAATGCTGCTAAATAATTATCTATGTTTAAACTTAAAGCAAAAACGTTATCACCATTTATATGCCTATACTTAAGTTTCCTATTATCTAGAGTTTTTAATACACTAGCATCCACATTTCCTATTACAATGATTTTCGTATTTCCATCTAGAAATATTCCTTCAGGCTTTAGTCTATCTATCTCCTTTAAGGTTTCCTCTGGTACATGCTCCTTTTTAGTATAAAGTATTGGAGCATTTATAGGTTCATGTGAAATTCTAGCTGCCAACATGGCATCCTT
The DNA here is from genome assembly GCF_000744935.1 of Clostridium sp. KNHs214. GTDB lineage: Bacteria > Bacillota > Clostridia > Clostridiales > Clostridiaceae > Haloimpatiens. The sequence continues at coordinate 303,938 of NZ_JQMW01000011.1, forward strand.
CATTTTATCATCTCTCACTAATATAACTGCATTAGGCCTGTTATACTTAAATGAGGATGGATAGGCCACTTGAGTTATAGCTACTGTAGTTCCATACAAAGTTTTCCCTTGAATTCTTACTGTATTACTGGTGACTTTTTGCTCTATAGAATTTCCCTTTAAAATTGTTTTACTCCTATGATAATAAGGTTTGTATATGAACAAGAAATATATAGCTACAGCTAAAAGAATTAATGCAATTGTCAAAACTACTCTATATATTTTTCTTAAAATTTCATTAGTCATAAATAATCCCTTTCTTCCATCAGTTGTATTATAATTCCTTACATAATACCTATTTTTCTACCATTCCTAACAAGTATCCAATTTGGTATGTATGAAGTTAAAAATCCTATAAAAGCTGAAAACTGCATAAATCCAAACCAAGATATATTTTCTTCACTTAGAATTACTGGTAAATATACCCTATGAAGCCACCACATACTTATGAACATACCCACTGAAACTGCAATGATAGAAATAATTGTAAGAGGTAAACTCTCCCTAACTGCTTCCTTATGTTCTATTCCCTTCATCTCAGCTATCATAGCTGGCATAAATACGAATAAATTTAACAAAAAAGCAATTATAAAAGATATTATCATATTTAAAATCATAGGATTACCTAATAGGTAGGAACCGTATCTTCCATAGAAAGATATTAAAGGTGATCCTACATAAGTAGATATGTAGTTAACTCCTATTATTGCCGATGCCCCAAAAGCTATACTCATAATTGTGGCAACAGCAGCCTGCTTCCATAATGGTCTTAGCCAAACTGCATTTTGGTTCATTTTCATCCAAGGGGAGTTTATATAACATATTATGTAAAGCCATAATCCCACAGGTCCCAAAACCAGTACTGCCAATATCCACATAACTTTAGTTAAAGTATTTAATCTTTTCATCCTGTAAAAAGCATGTAGTCCGGTCCAAAGAGCCCCCATTAATGAGATTAAACTGAGTATTATAGAAATTACATCTACTCCGCTAACTCCTTGAGGTCCTAATGTTTTATATGGTTGTATTTCTTGAGAGTAATCTGCTCTAGCCTGAACAGAAAAATCTATTACATCTTCATTTCCTATTACCCAAATATTATTAAATGGTCCTTCTGTAGGATTAACCCAATAATTAGGCTTATTTCTCCACAGATGATTTTCTGTTAAAGTAGACAATTTATCTTTATCCGTCCATAAAATCGGCCCTGCTTTGGCCTTCAGAGAAAGCTGACTACCTAATATAGCCATAGTAGGTTCTTGCCTTGAACAAATCATAAAGCTTTGGTGATTGTCGTTTCTACTTCTATTTATATTCCAGCCAACACCCTCCTCATTATCATAGAACCTGGAAAAATTAATGGCAAAGCTATCTGCACTGCGCCCTGAAATAACTTTAGTTGGTGTATTTAAATTTTTATTTAAATTCTGTACAAAATCTTCTCCAGCATTATTCTTCTTGCCTAATATATATAGTTTATCTAACTTTACATCTTTTATTGCCTGTTTTGATGCATTATAAAGCTGATTATCTTTATTTAAGTATAGTAATAGTCCTCCATTTCTAACTATCCAAGGTGCTACTGGTATAGCCATCAAAGGCTCTTTATCTGAGATTATAAATCCATACTTTTCTTGATTATATTCATTTCCATTCTGAAAGTTTTGCATTTCGTACACCTTTGATAAAAGTTCATTTGTATTTTCATAGCTTACAGCCTTCACTCTAAGTCCAGTATTTTCAAAGTCTTTTCTTAAATCTTCTATATTTGATCCTAAAAGTAATATCTGTGAATTATCTAAAGATAATATACCCTTGGGAAGTGTACTCTTAGCGTAATTTAAAATACTCTCTCTATTGCTGCTATTTATTTGTAGAATAGGGCTATTGTACTCTTTTACCAATGGCATTAAACTCAAAACCTGTTGCCATTCATCTGATTTAATTACTATAAATCCATTAGGCTTACTTTTATAATCCCCAACTGGAAATAAAATATCAGCAGTTTTTATGCCTATATCCTCCTTAGATTTTCCCATAACTCGTACGGTATTTCCTGTATTTAAATGAACCCTCTCATTTTTTAAATTTATTTTTTCTGGGAAAATAGCATTTTTTAAAATTCTCATTTGACCTACAACTAATACAATACATAAAAGTGTAGCTACATATACAGATGCTTTTTTCATTTATATCACTCTCCACTAATTGCTCCTTAATCATTATTAATCTATCTATGAATTTACACCCTGTGAACTCTCCCTCCACTTGCTTACGCTGAAATGGGAGCTTCTTGTTTAAAATATACCTACCTATATATTAATATTTGCTTTTCTATCTATAAAAATACACAAAAGACGTGACAATTTTTCATCACGCCTTTTGTGTATTTATTCGACATAATACGGTAGGTGACAGTCACCTGTCGATGACTGTCACCTATTCTATCATTTTATATCCAACTCCAAAAATTGTTTCTATTATTGAGTTTACTTTGTTCTCTTTGAGTTTTTTTCTTATTCTTTGAACATGTATGTCTACAGTTCTAGTATCGCCTATAAAATCAAACCCCCAAACTCTTTCTAAAAGTTCTTGCCGATAGAATACTCTGCCTTTATTTTCTGCAAGAAATACTAATAAATCAAATTCTTTATTGGTTAACTTAACTTCTATGCTGTTTTTTAATACTCTTCTTTTTTCTTTGTATATAATTATATGTTTTTTTAAATTCAATACCTGACACAATTCTCCATTACTATCTTTTGCACAAAGTTTTATTCTTCTAAAAATAGCTTTAACTTTAACTGTAAATTCTCTAATATCGAAAGGTTTTGGTATATAATCATCTGCACCTAGTTCAATGGCTAAAATTTCTTCAGTAATATCTTTTGCATCAGTTATGGTCACTATGGGGATTATAAACTCTCTTGCTACAACTTTGCATAGTTCAATTCCATTTATATCTGGAATATTCAAATCTAAAACCAACATATCTGGTTTGTATTTATGCAAAAAATATATGGCTTTCTTGCCCTCTTTAATAGCAATGGCATTAAAGCCTTCTTTATGAAGTGCTTCACAAATAGTTTTGGATATTAAATTTTCCGGTTCTATAATGAGAATTTTTTTTGTTTCCATAAATATCACCCATATTAAATTTTATTACAGGATGCATATGTAAAAAGTTACAAATCAGATACAAATTAGCCTTATATTGAAACATTTATAGAATATAATCTTTAGATATAACAAAGAAGCTTTAATTAAATAATAGAAACTTATATATAGCACTTTTGTGAAATTTATATTATAGCACTATTTATCATTTAGATAGTAAGCAAAAGAAAGTGAGGAGATAATTTTGTGCGGCTTTGTAGGTTTTTTCACTAATGAAAAAGTTAAAAATACTGATATTGAAAATATAAGGAAGATGAATTCCAAGATACAGCATAGGGGTCCTGATGATGAAGGTATATACTATGGTCATAATATTTTGTTAGTTTTTAGAAGGTTAAGCATAATAGCTTTAGACTCAGGTAAACAGCCTTTTTCCTATAACAATGACAATTACCACATTATTTTTAATGGTGAAATCTATAATTATATTGAATTAAAGGAAAAGCTTATAAATGAAGGTCTAGAGTTTTCTACAGATACAGAAGCAGAAGTTATATTAGCACTCTATAAACACAAGGGTAGAGACTTTGTAAAAGAACTTAGGGGCATGTTTGCCTTTGCCATATGGGATGAAGTTAATAAAAAACTTTTCTGTGCTAGAGATCCTTTTGGTATTAAACCCTTTTATTATATAGATAATGATAATAGCCTTTATTTTGCATCAGAACTTAAAAGTTTCACGGGCATAACTGATAAATATTCTAATGAAATCCGCCAAGATTCACTACATAATTATTTAACCTTTCAGTTTGTCCCTGAACCTAACACCATGTTTAATGATATAAAACTCTTAGAATCAGGATGTATTTTAGAAAAAAGCTTAAATGAAAAAATTAATATTACAAAGTATTGGTATCCTAAGTTTAATCCTATAATTAAAGACACTAACGAAAAAATATCGGAAATAAAAACCGTTTTAGAGAATTCTGTTAAAATACATATGAGAAGCGATGTTCCAGTTGGGTGTTTCCTATCTGGTGGTATTGATTCCACTATAATAGCTTTGCTAGCTAAAAAATTTAATCCTCACATCAAAACTTTTACCATAGGGTTTAATAGAAATGGTTATAGTGAAGTAGATTTAGCTAAAGAAACTGCAGAAGAATTAGAACTTGAAAATATAAGCCGAACCATAGATTGTGATGAATTTATAAAAGACATTGAAAAAATAGTATGGCACATGGATTCGCCAGTGGCAGATCCTTCACTTATACCAATATACTATATTTCAAAAGAAGCCAGAAAACATGTGAAAGTAATACTATCTGGTGAGGGTTCCGATGAACTTTTTGGGGGATATGGAATATATCATGAACCACAATCTTTGAAAATGTTCTCTCACATACCGGCCTCTGTTAAAAGGGCTTTAAAACATATTGCTTATATTTGTCCGGAAGGGGTTAAAGGTAAAAGCTTTATAGAAAGAGGCTGTACTCCTTTAGAAGAACGCTATGTTGGAAATGCTAAGATTTTTAAGGACTATGAGAAAATGGATTTTCTTAAGAATTATAACAAAGCTTTCACATACAATTTGGTTACAAAGCCTCTTTATGAAGCCGCTGTAAATTATGATGACATTACAAAAATGCAATATATAGATATAAATACTTGGCTAAAAGGTGATATTCTCATAAAATCTGATAGAATGTCCATGGCTAATTCCTTAGAATTAAGAGTTCCCTTCCTAGATAAGGAAGTGTTTAAAGTTGCTTCTAGCCTTATGACTTCTGATAAAGTACATAATAGTACCACTAAATATCTTCTTAGGGAAACTTTCAAGGATGATTTGCCTATGGATAATATAATTAGAAAAAAACTAGGATATCCAGTGCCTATCCGCCACTGGCTAAAAAACGAACTTTATTCTTGGGCTGAATCCACTATTAAAAATAGCATGGCAGATGAATATATAAATAAGGAAAATACCTTGAAAATGCTAAAAATACACAAAACTGGTCATATAGATTACAGCAGAAAGCTGTGGACAATAATTACATTTATTTTATGGCATAAAGTGTTTATTGAAGAAGTCAGCTGCGAAGCTAAAGCTATTTAAAGAATATATTGTGACATAATACATTGAAGAAAAATCTAATTTTAATTGCGTAATAAATGTGTAATTTGGGACTGTTCACAATTCCACATTTATTACTACATTAAAATCAGATTTTTAGTTTAATTTGTTTATAGTTGGAGAGAGAAGCCTACTAAAGGAGGATTTTCCTCCACTATGTTACGGAAAATCTTTAATTAAATAAATGGGATAGCAAAAAGCTATAACTGTTCCATTAAATGGAGTAGTTATAGCTTTTCTTTAAGGGCTTAAAAATCTTTTATTGGCCATAGCCAGCCTAAATAAACTCCGCCTGAAAATTAAGAACTGCCACTAAATCATTTTGGGACTAATATAAATCCTTAGTCATCAAATAAAATTTTCTAACAGGCTAACTTTAGCTCGGTAAGTACTTTTTCTATAGGTATATCTTTTTTAACTTGCTCATAAACAAAATATACTAGTTCTTTAGCCGCTAGGCTTTTGATGGATTTATATATTTAGCGAATTCCTTAATTTGCATTGTGATTCCTAATGGAGAAATTTTTTATTTTATGAGTTTATTGAAATGTAAATTTAAATAGTTAATGCGATTTCTATCAATGAGACTATCGTCCCACTTTAAGTGACTCAAAATCTATATATTGAGCTACTAATTTTAGCAGTTAGTATATGTTCTGAGATTTTAAGTAAAGACTTTGTGCCATCTAAATTTATTAATCCATTAATAATAGTGATTACATGATGAAATTGTGGCTTATTCATTCCATAGTTTACATCATTTAAGTAATTGTAAAGTTCATCATTAATGGATATAATATTATTAAATTTATTTGGCATACTGACCACCTCCAGGTAATATTTGTGTTGTAACTTATATTTAACACGGAAAAAGTCAGTGTACCATATTTATTTTTTGGTAATAGTACCAATTCAACTTTTTATTTTGCAGAATTAAAGTAATTAATTTATGAATAAGTAACAAGAGAACAGTTAGTAAAAGTTAGAGTCCTTCAAAAAGTTCAGCTTTGCTGAATTTTCACCACAACTATTACTTTTTAGCTATTACCTATTACTTATCTACAAGTTCTTATTTATCCAACAATTAAAGTTATATATTATTATATATAAATCCTAATCATACCTACATATTTACGCTGGCTACCGCCCAATAAAAGATTTTTAAAGCGCTAAAGAGAAAAGGAGCTGTTGCACTAAGAATAAATTCTACAATATATTGTTTTAACTTTAAACTTCCAAAACAATATATTGCATGTGAATTCCTTAATGCAACAGCTCCCTTTTTCATTTTATGCATGAACTGAAAAATCTGTCTTTAAGGTAACAATAAATATATTTTCTTAGACTATTGAGCTAGCCTTAGAAATTCTTTGTTTTGAAATTTCAATACCCGTTAAGAAGCTTTCATGTTTGAGCGCCGTCAGAAGCGAGTTTGAAAGCTTTAGGGTATTGAAATTTGAAAACATTAGAATTTCTTGGCGTATTGCGAGTAGTCTAAGAAAATATATTTATTCTGGACTTAAAGACAGATTTTTCTTATTGCACTTGCTTCACAATTTTCTTATGATGCTAACTGTAAAAATTCATCCATAGTTATAGAATATTGAATTTCCTTTGGTAATTCCTTATCCTCTGTAAAACCTAATTTTTTAAACGCCCTTTGAGAACGTCTATTTTTATAATTAATTTTAGCCACCACTTCATCAACTCTCCATTGAAAAAATGCATGTTTTAATCCTTCAAATATTGCATTAGTGCCTAATCCCTTGCCCCACTTTTCCTTATCGCCAATTACTATTACCATTTCTGCTGCACTGCTTTTAGGAACAAGTCTTAAAAAGCCAACAGGCTCTTCTTCCTTAGTAGTTACCATAAAAAAACTTCCATCTTGATTAAATAAATGAGTTAAAATTGGCATGTTAACTCTGTATATTACTTGTTCAATACTCTTACTAACATTTTGTCTTTCATTTAAATATTGCGTAACTTCATAATCTTTTAGCCAATCTACGATCATCCAAGCATCTGATTTAAACACTTCCTGACGCAATTGCACCTTACCATTCATTTTGCATACCTGTTGTATAAAATCTACTAAAAGCTAATATTTAGAGATTTATTCCTTATTCAACGCAACCTGTTTCGTCATAAGACTACTCCAGTTTGATATGTTGCTCCAAAGGCTTAAATTCCTGCACAACGCACAGTACATATACAAGTTTACGTTTAAGTGTAATATCTTGTATTTACTTATTTTGCTTGGTTGTCGCTAACTACTTACGCAAGTAGTCTTATTCATACACTAACCCCCTCTAGGTTTTACCCTATGATTACACCACTTTCGCAATGTATGGGATTCACAATAGCTAATTAATATTATACACAAAATAAGATAAAATATACATGTGAATTTATATTACATTCCGTTATATTTTGGTAGATTTAATACAACAGTTCACCTCCTCCATAAAATAATAAAACCCTACTTAGGGATTTTCTTACATCTCAGTGGGTTTTAAATCAAATATATGTAAGGCGTGTAAGCCTCAATCTTTTATATCAAATACTGTATTGTACTGTCAATGGCTGGAATTTACCTCTACTAAGGTTTATTTAAAAATGGAAGTTAAAAAGTGCCTTTCCCTTAGTTTTGCTCCCTAATCTAACTACACTCCATTAAATCCAAATTAATTGAAAAAAAAGTTAGTTAATTAACATTTTCGTAAGAAATTCTTCATTTTTATAGTATGCATTTTGTAATATGTTTCCTTTAATATTAAATTATAATATTAATTTAACTTAAACTGCTCGAACCACAAGTTTTTACACTAAATTCTATAAACAAAGTACTAAAATAGCTAATCCATATATGGATATTATATCACTGATATTTAAGGAGGTTATTATGGAAGGCATGTGCAATGATAATCAAATTTACAAGAGAAAAAAATTAAAAAAACGAAATATTAAGATTAATAGATTTAAATACAAAATAATGTTCCTCACCCTGCTTATTATCATCCTCCTAATTTATTTTTCAAGTAATTTAATGAATGATAAAAATTACAATTATAAATTAGGTAAAAAAATATATACATCAATGAATGATAAACAAAATAGAACAAAGGCCTATGTCAGCGCTGTATATCTCAATGGCGGCTATTCTGAAAATACCTGCGTATATTTTTTAGCTGAGGTTTTAAGAATGAGTGGCGAAAAAATTGATGTTAGTGTTTGTAATACTGCTAAAATTTTAGATATAATGAAAAGGGACGGCTGGAAAATAGAAAGAAATTATAAAAAGTTAAAGCCAGGAGATATTTGCTTTACTACTGATGAATTATTGAATAAGAATGGAACTCCAACCCACACCTATATATTTATGGGATGGAAAAAAGAAGGAAATTATGATTATGCCTATATTTGTGACAATCAAGCTAAAGATTATAATGGCAAAATATATCATTTAAGAAACATAACAAAAGCAGAAAAGATGGGTAAAAACGTTAAGGAACCTTTTAGCTTTTTTATGTATAAAAAATAATTTCTATACTTATTATATACATTTAAAACAGTAAAGCTAGTGATTGTGCACTAATAGCTGTCGATTGCACTCTAACCACTAAACAGGCTGATACTAAAATATACTAATACGGGGGGATGGACGTGGAGGACACTTATAATGTACTTGTAGTGGATGATGAAAAAGAAATTAGGGATGCTATTGAAGTATACTTAAGAAGTATGGAAAACATAAAAATAATAAAAGCAGCGGATGGATTAGATGCTTTAGATGCTCTAGAAAATAATGAGGTTCACGTAATACTTTTAGATATAATGATGCCTAAATTGGATGGCATACGAACCTGCATGAAGATAAGAGAAAAAAGAAATATCCCTATTATAATGTTATCTGCTAAAAGTGAGGATACAGATAAAATTTTGGGACTAAATATAGGCGCTGATGACTATATAACTAAGCCCTTTAATCCATTGGAGCTAGTGGCAAGGGTAAAATCTCAACTCAGGAGATATATAAATTTTGGGAATTTCCCTAAAAACTCTAATGATCAAATAGTTATAGATGGACTAGTCATAAATAAAACAAGACATGAGGTTACTGTTGATGGAAGCTCTGTAAAGCTTACCCCTATAGAATACGATATACTTCTGCTTTTAGCTGAAAACCGAGGCAGGGTTTTCCCTTCTAATGAAATATATGAAAGGGTTTGGAATGAGCCTTCCTTTAAGACAGAAAATACCGTATCAGTGCATATACGAAGGCTTAGAAAAAAAATCGAAATAAATCCTAAAGAGCCTAGATATGTAAAGGTGGTGTGGGGAGTTGGATACAAAATTGAAAAATAAGCTCCTAAATAACTCAAGTTTGTGCAATTTTCTAGAAAGATTTATACTTATTTTATTTATAGCGCTTATAATTCTTTTTACTATAATAAATTCCAATATGTCTTCTATTCACTATAAAAAAGAAGACATTAATTCTACAGAAAGTTCTTTAACGCAAATAAATTCAAAAATTGATACTGTAAAAAACTATGAAAAGGGTAAAATAGATATTAATTTGATAGATTTCAACGCCTGGATGCTACATTGCGCAACACCTAGTAATTTATCTGTTTATAAAAAAACCAATAATTTGAGAATACTCTCTGAAAAATCTCAAGAAGAACTTACTAAATTAAGCAAAAATTTAAAACCTACATGGGCTGGAAATGATTATAGTCGATTAGTAAAGTTTATAGTAATTGATAAAAACAAGCTTACATTTATCACTAACGATATGGATAATATAGATTTTATTAAAAACAATGTTAAAGCATTTTCTCAAGAAGATGGTCAGTTTTATAATTATGTTTCCAGTAAAGGCAAGTGGTACAATTTGTCCTATAATTCTTCTTCGGCACCTGCACACAACTATGATGATTCAAATTCTAACAATTCAAATATTATTATACACAACCCTGGAAATTTTGTTGAGGCATATTGGTTTCCAATAGACTATGAATATTCTAGAGAAGATAACTTATTACTTGAAAAATTATTTAATGAATCCAAACAAAATTTAACTTCTCAAGTAACTTCTTTAAAATCCAACATTGTAAGAATGAAAAATGATATAACTAAAGCTAAAGTAGCAATAGTTATTTGTTGCATTTTAATTTTTATAATTTTGTTTGCTCTTTATTGTTTAGGAAAAACCCGCATTCTTAGGGGCATAAAAAATAACTTCTTATGGAGAGCTGCAAAATCTATAGATAATAAATTTCAAAATAAAGGTGTTATTTTTAAAGTTACATTTTTTGTTCTATCCACTGTATTTACATTCTTTATATACCTTATTAGCCTATTTGCTTTAAATTCAAGTATTATAGGATTATTAGTTTTATTTATACCTTGGACATTTATATATTTTATATTTATATTGCCTAGGATGATTAAATTTTTGAAATATCTAAATGATATAATAAAGGGCTCAGACAACATAACCAGTGGAAATTTAAATTATCTTATTCCTGAAAAGGGAGATAAATCTCTCAAAAAATTAGCTCATAATATAAATAAAATTAATAAGGGATTTAAGGTGTCCATTGAGGATAAAATAAAAAACGAACGATTAAAAAGTCAGCTAGTAGCCAATGTATCCCATGATTTAAAAACTCCGCTTACTTCTATAATAAATTCAACCGATATATTATTAAGAGAAGATATTTCAGTGGAAGAAAGAGAAGAATATTTGAAAATTCTCCATAGAAAAAGCCTAAAACTAAAAAAACTTATAGAAGATTTATTTCAAATATCAAAAATTAACAGTGGTAAAGTGGAATTAAACAAGGAAAATGTGGATGTTTTAGAGCTAGTGAATCAATCCATAGCTGAATACTCTGATACAGACATCTACAATAATAAGAACTTAAATTTTATTATAAGGCCTTTTAAAGAAAATATAGAAATGAATTTAGATGGAAATAAAATGTCTAGAGTTTTTGAAAATATAATTAATAACACCCTAAAGTATTCTTTGAAAGATACTCGGGTCTATGTGGATATTGAGCCTCTAAATAGTAGCAATTCCCTTAATCATAATGGACATAGCAATACTGGTGGCATTGTCAATGATTATAGTAACTCTAGTAATTACAATACTAATAATACTACCAATAATACCACCAATAATACTACTACCAATAATACCAATAACAATATTAACAATAATACTACTACCAATAACAATAATGATAATAATGCCAATAATTCTATTGGCAATGAAGACACTAAAAATAATTCTAATGCATTTGGCGGAATTAAAATAATCTTTAAAAATATCTCCTCTACCGCATTAGATTTTGACAAAGAAGAAATCTTCGAAAGATTTACCAGAGGGGATGAATCCAGAAATTCACATATAGATGGCAATGGATTAGGTCTTGCTATAGCTAAAAGCATAGTAGAGCTGCATGGAGGAAAAATGTATGTGGATTTTGATGGTGACCTTTTTAAATCTATAATTGAACTTTATTAGAGTATTTTACTTACTAATTTTGTAATAAAATAAAAGCTATACTCCATGGGGAATATAGCTTTTATTTTATATATTAAACGCATATGCCAGTTACAAGATACATTATATACATTAAACATATTAGACATATTAGACACAAATCGGCATAATTCGGTATAATTCGGTAGGTGCCTGGCACCTTATTAATAATAAAGGCTTTCTGTTGGATACTCTGCGTCACAAGTTATATCAATGCCAAGTCTTCTGAAGGTTTGCTCATCATTTGTGCTTATGATTGTAGTAGAGTGAGCCTGACAACCTTTTAGCATGGATAGTTTTTCCATAGCCACTTGTGCAGTTGGATTTGTTGCTGCGCATATGCTAAGAGCAATTAAAACTTCCTCACAAGTTAAAGCAGTGTTTTTAATACCTAGAGTTTTTGATTTTAGGTTTATTATAGGTTCAAGTATAACTGGAGAAATAAGGTGAATTTCATCAGATATATTAGCTAGGTGTTTAACAGCATTTAAAATTACCGCTGCTGTTCCATCCATTACATTTGAACCCTTACCAGTAAGTATTGTGCCATCATTAAGTTCTAATGCTACTGCTGGACAAATTTCATTTTTATGAGATTTCTCCTTTAATTCAGCTGAACGCATTCTTGCAGGTATAACAACTTTTCTATCTTCTTGTTTTAAATTAAGTTCTTCCATAATAAGTTTAACTCTTTGCATAGTTTCCTTATCTGTATAACCTTTTTTATATTCGCATCCAGTTTTGAAATATCTTCTTATTATCTCCTGCTTAGAAGCTTCTTTTACAACCTCGTCATCAGTAATTCCAAAGCCTACTCTATTTACCCCCATATCTGTTGGTGATTTATATATAGACTCTTCACCTGTTATCTTCTCTATAATTCTTTTAAGCACAGGAAAAGTTTCAATATCTCTATTGTAGTTTACAGCTACTTTATTATAAGCATCAAAATGGAATGAATCGATCATGTTTACATCTTTAAGATCTGCTGTAGCAGCTTCATAAGCTATATTTAAAGGATGCTTTAATGGAACATTCCATACTGGGAAGGTTTCAAATTTTGAATACCCTGCCACGTTCCCCCTTTTATATTCATGGTAAAGCTGACTTAAACATGTAGCTAATTTACCACTACCTGGACCTGGAGCTGTTACTACAACTATAGGCTTTGAAGTTTCAATATATGGATTTTTACCATATCCTTCATCGCTTACAATTGTGTCTACATCTGTAGGGTATCCCTTAGTAGCTCTATGTTTATATACTTTTATACCTCTACGCTCTAATCTATTTATAAAAACAGTAGTTGCTGGTTGTCCATCGTATCTAGTAATAACAACACTATTTACCTCTAAATCATAGGATCTTAAATCGTCAATAAGTCTTAAAACATCCATATCATAAGTGATTCCGAAATCACCTCTTATCTTATTTCTTTCGATATCTCCAGCATATACACAAATAACTATTTCAACTTTTTCTTTTAATTTGTGTAGAAGTTTTATTTTTGCATTTTCATCAAATCCAGGTAAAACTCTCTTTGCATGAAGATCAAATAGAAGTTTTCCTCCAAATTCTATGTACAATTTGTCATAGTTGTTAACTCTTTCCAAGATATACTTTGATTGTTCTTCTAAATACTTTTTGTGATCAAATCCTATACGCATGTTTACGCTTCACCATCCTAAAATAATTTTATAAGTTTAAATAATGCCTTTAACAAAAATAAATATATTTAGCCTTATTGTAGTTTCTAATGTAATTTCTATAGTAGAAACTAATTAATAAGAATAAATATATTTTAATTAACCAATTGATTATAATTCCTATTGTTATAGTGATACATAAATTAATAAGAATGCAACATTCCTGAATAATATATAAAATTTTGTATCCAAATTAAGGATACATAAATTAAAAAGAATAAACAGATTTTAATGAAGAATTTCTAATAGATTCTCTAATAAAAATTCTAATAGATTTTAAAATATAAAATACAAATATTAACTCAATAAATTTCTTTGACATTTCATTATTGCATAGTTTTCTCATAATGTAAATAGCATTTAGGCAGTAAATATAATATATAAATTTTCTTTATTTTCGAAAAAAACCCTTTAAGCTTATCATATATGACTTAGGGTTTATTAATGCCATAAAATATTTTATAATTATAGAAATTTTCTATAATCAACTATTGATCAAAAATTAATACCCCCAAATTTTAACTTGAGAGTATTACCTTATAAATTATAATTTTTTTCATTATATTTTTTCATTATACGATTAATCCACAATAAGCATTACATTACCTGAATTATGAAATTTCTCAAATTAAATTTATTGTTCCCAGCTCTTATGCAAGGCATGGAGGAGAAATTTCATAATTCCATCCCATTGTACCTTTTTGTGGTTTAATCATTATACTTTTTTCATTTTTTCTATTCAGCAATAAACTCTATTAAATCCTTTGCTAGTTTACCAATACGTGCCAAAGAATAAACATCATATCCCTTTTCTTTTAATTTATCACGTCCTGGTTGAAATGATTTTTCGACAACAATGCCAATACCAGAAACTTCTGCTCCTGCCTGTTCTACTAATCTTGCAGCACCTAAAGCAGCCTCTCCATTAGCCAAAAAATCATCTATAACTAGTATCTTATCTTCTGCTGTTATATATTTTTTTGACAAGGTTAGTTCATAATCTACTCCTTTAGTAAAAGAGTGAATTGTAGTTTGATATACATCATCTTTTAAAATCTTTGACGATTGCTTTTTTAAAGTTACCATAGGCAAATTCATCTGCATAGCAGTCATAACCGCAGGAGCAATGCCTGAACTTTCTATTGTAAATACTTTTGTAATACCCTTATCCTGAAAATAGTTTTTAAAATAAGTTCCCATTTGATACATTAATTGTGGATCTACTTGATGATTCAAGAAAGAATCAACCTTTAATACATTTTCATTTAATGCATGCCCTTCTTGTAAAATTTTCTTATGCAAAATCTCCATTTGTATATCTCCTCTATTCTATATCTCGTGTAGCTTAGGCTATATTTCACTAGCTTATGGCTTTGCCTTATGTGAAACTCACCCTCCACTTGCTTACGCTGAAGTGGGGGCTTACTGGTTAAAATATGGCACTGTCTCATGTATCCTATGGTTACACGGAACTATTTTATTTGCTAATATGTGAACTGCATCCCACTTACTTCGTTGAAGTGGGGGCTTCGTGTTAAAAATGTACCTAATCTCTTTCCTTCAATAACACATTCAATATGAGTGCCACTATAGTTCCAGTAGAAATCCCTGAGGAAAAAATCATCTTCAAGCCTTCTGGTAATTTACCTATAAATTCTGGTCTAAAAGTAACTCCCAATCCTAGCCCAATAGCTGTGGCAATTATTAATAAATTACGGTTATTTATCTTCACTTTGCTTAAAGTTTGAATTCCCGCTGCTGCTACTGTTCCAAACATAACAATTCCAACGCCTCCAAGCACTGGTTGTGGCATTATATTAATAAGTGCTGCAACTTTAGGGAATAACCCCAAAAATATTAGAAGTATTCCAGCAGTCATGGTTACATGACGACTAGCTACTTTTGTTAATGGAATTAATCCAATATTTTGACTAAAAGACGTATTAGGAAGTCCTCCAAAAAATCCTGCAATCATGCTACCTACTCCATCTGATAAAACACCAGCTCCAACTCGCTTTTCATCTTCTTTTAATCCTGAAACTTCCAATATAGCTTTAAGACATCCTACTGTTCCTATAATAGTTACAAAATATGCTGGAATAAATGGAAGTAAACATTTTATATTAAAATTAACACCATATGCAAAAATATTAGGCATAGATACCCAACTTGCTTCAGCTACTGATGAGAAATCTATCATATTCATAGGTATACAAATAATATATCCCAAAACCATACCAATTAGTATAGATGCACTGCTCGTAAGTCCCCTTCCATAATGGTTTAAAAGTAGTGTAACTATCATTATGAATAGAGCTATAGAAATATTTTTTAAGCTTCCATAGTTAGGAGACCCAACCCCTCCTGCGGCCCAATCTATAGAAACAGGTAATAAAGTTAGTCCAATTAAACATACTACTGTACCTGTTACTACTGGAGGAAATAATTTCATTAAAGGCTTAATAAAAAAACTTAGCATAATAACTATAACTGCACCTAAAATGGTACCACCAAAAATACCTGCTAGTCCATATTGAGAACCTACAGCAATGGCTGGTGCCACAAAAGTAAAGTCTGTTCCCATTATACAAGCAACACGAGCTCCCACTGGACCTATTCCCTTAGATTGAATAACAGTGGCAACCCCTGCCATTAAAATTGCAGCACTAATTAGAGCTGTGGATATTTTAGCATCCAATCCCAATGCTCCTGAAATAACTATAGGTACTACAATAATTCCACCAAAGGCTGCGAATATATGCTGGAATCCTAGTAGAATCTGAGCTGGAATCTTAGGTTTATCATCAACTCCATAGTTCAACTGCACTTGAGCTTCATTGTTTTTCATATTCTTTTTTACTCCTCTCTTGTTAAAAATACTTATATTAAAAATATTTTCTATCATACAAGGAGCTTCGTAATGGATATGATTAAAGTCATATAATTATTTATATAAAACATAGCTATATAACAAATTTATAAGGCAAATTTGTAAAACAAAAAACACCTCAATATACATATAATATATGAGGTGTTGATTTTAAAATAAACAGATATAAATTCCATCTAATTATTAAAAAACAATACCCCGTAGTCTGCTAATTTACGGTTAGCAGGTAGAAACTTTCGGTCCATATTACCGATGATATACGAGCTTTCTGTATGATATACTGCATTATATCATATTTTTTTAATAATCATATGGTAAAATATTAATGTTATGAGAATATTGCGAAGCAATACATTGAAGAAAAATCTGATTTTAATTCCGTAATAAATGTGGAATTTGGGACTGTTCACAATACGCCAAGAACTTCTAAATGTCTCACAGTTAAAGCCCCTAAAGCTTTCAAACTCACTCGTTCCTCGTTCAAACATGAAAGTTTCTTAACGGGTCTTTAACTGTGAGACATAAGAAGTTCTAAGGCTAGTTCAATAGTCCCAAATTCCACATTTATTACTACATTAAAATCAGATTTTTAGTTTAATATGTATGTGGTTTTAGAGTAGAAGCCTACTAAGGGATGATTTTCCTCCTCTTCGCTATGGAAAATCTTTAATTCATAAAATAAATATAAAGGTGCTCATAATATTTTTTAGGCGAAGCCTTTCGTTTAGTCTCTAATTAATAGTTACAAATATTATTTTGACTAATCGTGAAATATAATTGTTAACTTTGATTGTGTACTAGTAAATAATTGATTATAAAAATGCATTAATGTGTAATAATTAATATATTTTGCCTTAAGGCATTAATTTGTATAAATCTTAAATTTGTAGGGTAGACCAGGTAAAAGGTAATAAGTTAGAAGTAAGAGCTCTTGAAAAAATTCAGCAAAGCTGAATTTTCACCATAACTATTACTTCTTAGCTATTACCTATTACTTATCTACAAGTTCTTATTTATCTAACAATTAAAGATTTTCCGTAACGTAGTGGAGAAAAATCATCCTTTAGTAGGCTGTCTCTCCCATAAGTAATGTACATATGAACCAAAAAATCTGTCTTTAAGGTAACAATAAATATATTTTTTTAGACTATTGAGCTAGCCTTAGAAATTCTTTGTTTTCAAATTTCAATACCCGTTAAGAAGCTTTCATGTTTGAGCGCCGTTAGAAGCGAGTTTGAAAGCTTTAGGGTATTAAAATTTGAAAACATTAGAATTTCTTGGCGTATTGCGAACAGTCTAATAAAATATATTTATTGTGGACTTAAAGACAGATTTTTCTTGCAACACTTGCTTCGTAATATATTCTTTTGTTGATTTACTTTGTTCTGTAGTGAGTGTGAAGTAGCTCATGCGCTATGTGGCTATTTGGTTTCTCGAAAAACTCATCATAAGCCTGTTTTATCATTGGATTTTCATGAGACTTTCTTATGATTTTATTGGAGTCTACGGAATATATACATTCCATCCTCTTCTTAACTATTTCAGTATCGCACTTACTGTATGGTTGTCCTGCACCATTTATACATCCGCCTGGACATGCCATGATTTCTACAAAATGATATTTTGATTTTCCCTCTTTTATATCATCCATAATTTTTCTAGCATTACCTAGTGAACTAGCTACTGCTATATTTACATCTTTTCCGTTTAAACTTATAGTAGTTTCCTTTATACCTTTAAGACCTCTTACATCTTTAAAGTCTACATTTTCTAAAGTTTCACCAGTTACCCATTCATAAGCAGTTCTTAAAGCAGCTTCCATAACACCGCCAGTAGTGCCAAATATAGAACCAGCTCCAGTAGATTCTCCTAATGGGTTATCGAATTCTGCATCTTTTAAATTTTTTAAATCTATACCAGATTCTTTTAACATTTGTGAAAATTCTCTTGTGGTAATTACTATGTCCACATCTTTCATTCCTTCTCTGGCCATTTCTTCTCTATTAGCTTCATACTTTTTAGCAGTACATGGCATTATAGAAACTACCACTACATCCTTAGAATCTATGCCTAACTTTTTAGGTAAATAAGTTTTTGCCATAGCACCAAAAATTTGTTGTGGTGACTTACAGCTAGATAAGAATCTTGTGTTTTCTGGATACTGATTTTCCACAAAATTAACCCATGCTGGACAGCAGCTGGTCATAAGCGGAAGATTTTCACCTTTAGTAAATCTTTCTATGAACTCAGTAGCCTCTTCCATAATAGTCATATCTGCTGCAAAGTTTGTATCATAAACTCCATTAAAGCCCATTTTCTTTAATGCTGCTACCATCTTAGGAGTTATATTAACGCCAGCTTCAATATTAAATTCTTCTCCTAATGCAACTCTTACTGCTGGAGCCACTTGAACTACCACATGTTTATTCTTATCATCTAATAAAGGCCATATTTTATCGTAATCTCTCTCTTCACTTAAAGCTCCTGTAGGACAAACCGCAACACATTGTCCACAATAAGTGCAGTTAGTGTCTACTAAAGGTTCATTAAAAAAGGTTGATACTACCGAATTAAATCCTCTATCAATTTCAGTTAAGACATTAATTTTCTGAACCTCATTACACATGGTAACACATCTTCTACACAAAATACATTTATCCATATCCCTAACTATTACCTTTGAAGATCTATCTATTTCATATTCTGATATCTCACCTTGAAATCTATTTTTTCTTATACCTAAATCTGCTGCTATTTTTTGAAGTTCGCATTTTCCATTTCTTTCACACTGCAAACAATCATTGGGATGATCAGATAATAAAAGCTCCACTATAGTTCTTCTAGCCTTAATAGCTCTTGGTGAATGAGTTTTAATAACCATTCCTTCTGTAGCTTCTACAGAACAAGATGGAATTAATTTGCCTTTTCCCTCCTGCTCAACTACACAAACTCTACAAGTTCCTTTACAATTTCTGGTTTTACCATTATTCATATACATATGACAAAGAGTAGGTATATTTATGTTTAATTTCTTAGCTGCATCTAATACGGAGGTGCCTTTTTCCACTTCTACTCTTTCACCATCTATAACTAAATTAATCATATCCATTTTTCTTCCCTCCCTACGCTACTCAATTGTTATAGCCTTAACTGGACATGCATTATAACAAGCTCCACATTTTATGCATATCTCTTTATCTATTACATGCTTTTCTTTGACACTACCCTGTATAGCTCCTACCGGACAAGTTCTAGCACATTTTGTGCATCCTATACATTTATCTGTAATTTTGTAAGCCAAAAGTTTTTTACAAACTTTAGCTGGACATGTTTTATTATTCACGTGAGCTTCATATTCATCTCTAAAATACTGTAATGTACTTAGCACTGGATTTGGAGCTGATACTCCTAAACCACAAAGTGAAGTGTCTCTTATGACTTTGCAAAGTTCCTCCATATTATCCAAGTCCTCTTCTGAGGCTTTGCCTTCAGTAACTCTATTTAATAATTCTAATAGTCTCTTATTTCCTACTCTACAAGGTGTACATTTACCACAGGACTCATCTACAGTAAATTCCAAATAGAATTTTGCCACATCAACCATACAGTTATCCTCATCAAGAACAATCATTCCACCAGAACCCATCATAGAACCTATTTCTGTTAAAGTATCATATTCAATAGGTATATCTATAAATGAATTAGGTATACATCCACCAGATGGTCCTCCAGTTTGCACAGCTTTTAGTTCTTTACCGTCTTTTATTCCTCCACCTATTTCATATATAATTTCCTTTAGAGATATTCCCATAGGCACTTCTACAAGTCCTACATTATTTATTTTACCTGCCAATGAAAACACCTTAGTTCCAGCAGATTTAGCTGTTCCTATGGAACTATACCAAGCTGCTCCTTTATTGATTATAGGCGCAATATTTGCAAAGGTCTCTACATTATTTACACAAGTAGGTCTTTTCCACAAACCTTTCTCAGAAGTACGAGGTGGCTTCATGGTTGGTTCTCCTCTTTGTCCCTCTATGGAGTGAATAAGTGCTGTAGCTTCTCCACAAACAAATGCTCCTGCACCATATTTTATTTCTATACTAAAGTCAAAACCTGTACCTAATATGTTTTCTCCTAAAAGCCCTGCTTCTTCAGCATGACTTATAGCTATTCTTAATCTGTGAACAGCTAAAGGATATTCTGCTCTTATATATATATATCCCTTATTAGAACCTGTAGCATATCCGCAAATAGCCATAGCTTCTAATACACTATGAGGATCTCCTTCTAATATGGCTCTATCCATGAAAGCACCTGGGTCGCCTTCATCAGCATTACATATAACATATTTAATGTCGCCTTTAGCTCTTAGGGCAGTTTGCCATTTCCTACCTGTAGGGAATCCTCCGCCCCCTCTTCCTCTTAATCCTGAATCTGTTACTTCTTTTACAGTCTCCTCAGGTGTCATTTCAGTAAGCACCTTCCCAAGAGCGGTATAAGCTCCTGAAGCGAGAACTTCTTCAAAATTTTCTGGGTCTATTACACCACAATTTCTTAACGCAATTTTTACCTGTTTTTTATAAAAAGGAATGTCTTTTTTGTTTCTTACTTTTTTCTTAGTTTCAGGTTCATCATATAAAAGTCTCTCTACTACTTTCCCTCCAACTATATGACTTTTAATAATTTCTCCTGCATCTTCAGGTGAAACCTTAACATAAAACACATTATCAGGAACTACCTCTATCACAGGTCCTTCTGAACAGAATCCAAAACACCCAGTCATTATAACCTTGGTACTTTCTTCCATCCCTGCCTTTTTTATTTCCTCATTTAACTTTTCTATTATCTTATGTGAATTAGCTGATTTACATCCTGGACCACCGCATACTAATATTTGTCTTTCTTTAATTTCCTTGCTCTCTTTGATGTCACTACCTTCTTGGTTATATCTCAAACTAACGATTTTGCTATATTGCTCTTTTATTTGTAGCAATTTATTATAGTCTACTATTCTCTCCATAACTATTTATCACTCCTTTAGCCCTTCTAAAACAGTTTCTACTTGTTCCTTCTTAAAATAACCATGAACTTCATCATTCACAAGTACCACTGGAGCTATAGAACAAGCTCCTACACATCTCAATACATCTAGAGTAAAAAGCCCATCTTCTGTGGTCTCTCCTTCTTTTATTCCAAGCTTTTGCTTGAACTCCTCAAGAATTTCTCCTGCTCCTCTAACAAAACAAGCTGTACCTGTACACACACTAATAACATACTTGCCCTTAGGTACAGTAGTAAAAAATGAATAAAAGGTTACTACCCCGTATACTTTTGAAGCAGGTATTTCCAATTTATCAGCAATAAACTGTTGAACCTCCTTACTCAAATATCCATAAAGTCCCTGTGCCTTATGCAATACAGCTATTAACGCCGCTTCTTTATTATCTTGTTTTTGTATAAATTCTTCTAATTCCTTAAATTTTGAACAGTTATTACAGCCTGTACACAATTTATATCCCATCCTTCCACTATCCTTGAATTTAAATTGTCTGTGCTAAAATACACTCTTAATAAATTAGTTATACATATTCGTCATAAATTCACCATTAGTAGTTTTACTATTTAATGTCTTATTAATTATTAATTTCATTAGCTTCATAGCTTTAAATTAAAAATTTGAATTAAAGCTTAAAAATTAATTCTCAATTCACTGTTTGATAAGTTATTAACAATCTCTTCTTATCATTTCTTTAACTTTTACCATATTTTTATATACCTATATGGCCTTTTTCAATTATATCATTTTTCTAAATATTTGTTAATATAATTTTTTCCCCTTTAAAGATTCATATTATGTACATGATTAAATAGAATTTTTTTTGGTATATTCTAGTATTAAAATAGATAT
Organism: Clostridium sp. KNHs214; assembly: GCF_000744935.1. Lineage (GTDB taxonomy): Bacteria > Bacillota > Clostridia > Clostridiales > Clostridiaceae > Haloimpatiens. The sequence continues at coordinate 326,294 of NZ_JQMW01000011.1, forward strand.
TTCTTTAACACTCATTTTGAATGTTCAAATCAACACTTAAGTCAAAATTCCCATTTATGCCCTTATAACTGTTTATTTTCTATAGATAACTGTTATAGTATTTACTATAGTCAAAACATAGCAATATGATAATATTCATTTATTATTTAAAATATTGTACTATATAATTTCATTATGTATATTTATTATTTTTGCAATTTATAAATGCATTAGTTTCACAAAGTATCATTTTTCCTCGAAATTTTAAATAACCGATACAAGACCATTTTATGTAAACTATTTAAAATTAAGATATTTATATGTTAATTTTTTATCATTTTTCCTCGAAAAAAATAAAATAGAAAAATCATAGAAAACATGGATAAAAAATAAAATGGGATAGTTAAAATTCTTTAACTATCCCATTAATTTATTTTTTTACCTTTTTAAAACAAACCGTTATTTTCTTCTCTTTTTCTTTTTAAAATAGATCATACTTTACTTTTATTCTTTCTAACTTTTCTATCATAGGCTGAGAAATAAAAAATAAAAATACAACCGTTGCAAAAGCATGTACTAAGTCAAAGGGAATCCCTGTTGCGTAAGTAGATAATAGGGCTTTTAGCGTAAATCTAGGCATTATCATAGTTATGGCACATATATTCATTATTCCACCGTATATCAAAAATGTTGATAATCCTCCAAAAATACATAGAATAATGCGATTACTTTTTAGTCTTCCTTTTTTGAATACAATTCCTGCAATGAATCCAATTATACCAAAGCTAAACATTTGCCATGGGGTCCATGGACCTTGTCCAAAGAAAAAATTTGATACAAGGCCAGCCATAGCTCCTGTTAAAAATCCCTCTTCTGGGCCAAAACAAACACCCGTTATTATAACAATTGCCACCACTGGTTTAAATTGAGGCAACATAAAAAATGCCATTCTTCCAACAACAGCTATAGCTGCCATGGTAGCAATTAGTATAAGTTCTCTAGGTTGAGGTTTCCTTTTTTCAAATTTCATAAAAAATGGTATCATGGTATAAATAACTATCATTATACTAATAAAAAAATATTTTCTATCGTTTAATTTGTATATACCAAAAATAATAGTTAACGGTATAAGTATTACTATTATAAAAAATGTTATTAATTTTTGTATATTAAATTTGGGCACCTTTTTCTTTATATTACTGTTACTTGTACCGTTATTCTCTGTATTACTACTATTTATATCATCACTACTATTCTCTGTATATTCAACACCGCTATTTGTATAACTGCTACTATTTCCATATCCACTCTCATTTTTAGAACTATCACTATTTCCATAACTATCATCATTAGTGTAACTACTGCCATTAGCATAACTACTGCGATTATTTGTATTGCCGGTATTATTTATACCATCTGCTGACATATGGATATCACCTCTTCGTAGCTGCTAACATCATCTAATATTCCTCTTGTCAGACGATTTAATGATGTGGTGTAAAAACTATTATTTCTAAAAAACTTTTTAGGTATATCTGTTGAAACTATATTTCCATTAAAAAGCATAGAACACCTATCCGAATATTTAGCGCAAAAATCCAAATCATGTGAAACGATTATAATGGTAACTCCATCTTGTCTCAACTTTTTAATTATTTCCCCTAGTTTGTATTTAAAGAAGCTATCCAAAGCCTTAGTAGGTTCATCTAAAAGTAAAACCTTAGGACTAAGCATTAAGATTTTTGCCATAGCTACTATTTGTTGTTCCCCACCACTTAAATCATAGGGATGTCTCTTTAAAAGTGACTCTATGCCAAAATAATCTATTATTTCTTGAAATTTTTCATTTATCTTAGCTTTTTTAATTCCTCTACCTTTTAGTACTTCTTTTAAATCTAATTCAACTGTTTTTTTAACAAATAGTGCCTGTGGATTTTGAGGCATTAAAACTATTTCACTGTTAGCAAGTATGCTTTCTCTCTTTTTAAATACATCTAATTCATTATATTTTACAGTACCTCTATATGGCTGACATAATCCAGCTACTAACCTTAAAGTAGTGGTTTTACCTGTACCATTACCACCTACTATAGAATAAATTTCTCCCTCATTTACCTGTAATGATAAATCCCTAATTATATCATCACCTTTTTTTTCATACCTAAACCATACCTCTTTTAAGTTTATTAAGGATTTTACATTAGAAACCTCTGGTATCGGTATCGGTGTAGATTTAGTTGTGGTTGCAGCTACATCACATGTATTCTTATCTAAGTTATTATCTTTTAGGTATGAGCTAAGCCATTTTCTACCTTCTTTTATAGTAACAGGATTTCCATTACTACCTAAAGTTACAGCCAACCTCATTGGTATTGGAAGAGCATTAAACATAGCCTCATTTTCACCATAAATAATTGAACCAATTTTATTTGGAACAGTATCTGCTACAATTTTTCCTTCATCCATTACTATCACTCTATCAGACAATGGTAATACATCATCTAAATGGTGTTCTACTATTATTATAGTAGTACCAAGTTCTATATTAATTCTTTTAATGGTATTTAAAAAATCTACTGTAGCTATAGGATCTAACTGTGACGTAGGTTCATCTAATAGTAGCATATCTGGCTGCATAACCATTATAGAAGCTAAGTTCAAAAGCTGTTTTTGTCCCCCAGATAATTCTGTAACTGATTTTGTAAACCAAGTTTGTATTCCAAAAAATGAGGCCATTTCAGCTACTCTTGAGCGTATGGTATTTGTGTCATATCCAAGACTTTCTAGTCCAAAAGCCAATTCATGCCATACTTTATCAGTAACTACTTGGTTATCTGGATTTTGTAGTACATACCCTATACTACTAGCTTCACTACGTAAATCTATAGATTTTATATTTTTACCCTTATATAATATATTTCCCTTTACAGTACCTGCAGGAGTTAAAGCTGGTTTTAGATGCCTTAGAAGTGTTGATTTTCCACATCCTGATCTACCACATATGGTTATAAAATCTCCACTTTCTACTGAAAAATTAATGTCATTTAAAGCATTTTCATTGCTACCTGAATAGGCAAATGTTAAATTGTTGACCTTAAGCGTTTCCATACCATGTCCTCCCTTACATTTACTATCACTGGAAAAATGCACAATAAAGTATATGATATATAAAACAAAACACTTACTATGGATATACTTTTGTATTTTATCATAGGAAAAAACATTATTGTGTTAAATCCTAAATATGCTCCAATTAATATAATTAATATATTTAAAGTTATGTAGATTAAACATTTCTTATCTCTAGAATCAAATCTATACAAAGAGAAGCTAGTTCTACCCTTTAATCCATATCCTCTAGCTTTCATAGAATCTGATGTTTCAATACCATTTTCAAGGGCCCAAGTTATCATTATAGATATTACTTTTACACCATTTCTTATCATACTGAAAATAGTACCTTGGGAAGCCCCCCTTCCAATAGATTTTTGTCCTTCTTCCACTACCTTTAGTTGAGCTTTGAATTTAGGCACAAATCTTAGTGTCATAGACAGCACTAGGGATAGTGCTGGTATAATGCGACCAAATAAATACATGAACTTATCTGATGTCATAACTTTATGGTAACAAGAAAACCATATAAGTACTGATACAAACATTATACCTGCACCTACTCCAAATGCCATTGATTCTAAGGTTATTCCATGATCATTAAAAAAAAACAATGTAGTTACTCCTTGGTGAACAAATACTGGATTTAGTATAGCTATAGCTAATCCTATACACAAAGAAGAAAGCAAATTGAATTTTACTGCCTTACTGCCTCCTAAATACACTGAATATATAAAACTACATATCAATGATATTACAAGAAAAGCAGGATGCATAAAAAACATTGAAAATAGAATAACCGCAGTAAAATACGTAAAATTAATTATAGGATGTAATCTTGAAAATGCATCACACATTATTTATCACCTATCCATTCACATCCTACATCTCTTCCTAAGTCACATGTGTATTCCCATTCTATATTATCTCCAGGTTTAAGAAGATATCTGCTACATCCATAGTTTGGAAACCATCCATTTACTTTGTACATCCAACCACTTAAAGGTCCACAGTCAAATTCATATAAGTTATGAATTCCTTTAATATAAACACTGTTATACATTGGGGTAAACTCAAAATCCATGTGTATTCTGTTTCTTGCCATTTCCCTTGAAAGTACGTTGTACACAGATTCTCCCTCATAATACACGGCTCTTCTTCTCTTGTATATTACTCCATCACGTGGAACCATACATTCTTTTCCTTTACGTAAATCTTCCATATTATCTAATATAGTATTACATCTTACAGATAAAATGCAGTAATGTGCTCTACTAGGATCTATCTTTACATCTTGAGGTTCAACAGGCGTTGGCATTCCCTTAGGAGTAGGGTCTGTCATATATTTATCTTTTTTATTAGAATCTGTATGCTTATTAGCCTCTGCAACTAACCTAGCATAATTACTATCACTAGTACTTACCCCTGAAGTTGGCTTTTGAACTAAACTTCTATCTACTTTATTTGGATCATCTTTTTTAAATTTAGGTCTTACTTTACTTTTTTTTGATGACTTATGGTTTGAAGCTGACTTACTATCTGCTGCTTTACTAGTTGTTCCTTTACTAGTTACAGCTTTACTAGCCTCACTTTTACTTTTCTCTTCAGCCTTTTCCTTCTCTTTGTCAACTGGTTTTGATTTACTCTCTGGATCTTGTTTACTCTCTTCTGGAACACTGGAAACTTCAGATTTTCCTTTTTCCGCTACTTGAACAATTTTAGAAGCATTTTCAGCATGCTCATCTGGCGTTTCTACCTTAGCGCGAACCCACGTCACACTTATACACATAAATACTGCAGCCACAAAAGCTACTATAGACAATCTCTTTTTTGTCATTGTATTTTTTTTCATTAACATTTCACCTACTTTGACAATTTAATATTTTTTAATAATCTCCTATTTTCTTTTTAGAACAAACAATATTCCTGCACTGCAAACAAACAAAATAACAATAGGCATAGTTTTTGAATTATCTCCTGTTTGTGGAGTTGACATATTTTCATTTTCTATTTGTGCATTTTCATCTTGTACTTCTCCACCCAATGCATATGCGCCTTGTTCATCTTCACCCTGGTTATTTGATGATGATTGTTCATCCTTTATGCCAAGCTTAGAATTTGCACTAATAAAATAATCTGAACAATGATCAATTTCAAATACTGCTTTTCCATCTTTAACAGAAATTTCATTAACTAATTCGCTTTTACCTGTTTTTTCATTAAAATAGTATAAGAAATAATCTCCATCTGCTAAATCAACATCTATAGTTACTTTTGCCTTTCCTGGTAGCTTACCTTCATGATCAAAACTTAAAATAGTAGCATCTTTTGCAATACTTTTAATTTTTCCATAATTTTCAGATGTAAATGAAATCTTTGTATTAAAACTAATAGTTGGATCTGTAATTTCACTACCCTTAAAGCTTATTGAATAGTCCTTACCTTCTATAGTCTTATCTTTAAAGGTATACACTTCGTCAGAACCAATTATATTTTTAAATACATCACTTATTATTGTCTTATTATTTTCAAGTTCATTAATTACTTTTTCTGCAAATAAAACATCCTTATAGTTTTTAACATGCTTTCTATCCTTTTCATTAAGTTTTTCATATTCAGCCTTTAACTCTAAAACAGTGTTTTTATCCTTTAAAGTTATATTCATAGGATATATTTCACTAAAAATTCTATCATCAATTTTCTTTACCTTAGCTTCAATTTCTTCTATCTTTTTCATTAATGACTCTAATTTTTCACAGCCAGTTTTCTTATCTGGTAAATCTGGTAATGCTTTTAGAGCAATTAAAAGTTGAGAAACATTATTTTTATCATCAAGTCCAATATCACTTGGTAATCTGTCAATATTTTCTAAAATCAATTTTAACTTAGCAAGATTTTCTTTTTCTAATTCTTTTTTAAGTTCCTTAAGCTTGCTATTTGCATTATTTAATTTTTCAATATTTGTTACCTTTTTCTTATCAGCATCGCTTAGTTTATTAAATTTTTCATTTATTTCTACTATTTTTTTCTCATCATTTAAGGTAATTGTTTCTGGAAGATTCTTAATAGAATTTATTACATCATTTATCATGGCTTCATCTGTTACCGTGATACTAATTTGGTATTTTTTTACTTCATTTTTTCTATTTTTTATTTCAATCTGTATTTTATCTCCATCCACAGCTTTTATTTCAGAGTTTAGTGGTATACTGCTTGTATCATAAGCACCCATTGGTATATTTACAAAGCTAAAACTCTTTACATTGGATGGGATTTCAAGAGAATAGCTTTGCTTATCTTTATCAAAAGCTATGTTGTAATTATTTCCATTACCTTTTATAATGAATTCCTTTTGATTGGTTTCTGGACGAAAATCATATAAATTTCTCATATTATTTCTTAAGCGCCAGTAAGATACCAATCCATAAAGAGTCTGTTCTGTTGCCATACTATTTGATGCATCAGGTTTAGAAGATGGATTTTCAGGATCATACTTATATGAATGTAAAAATCCCCCGTCCCTTTCATTTCTATATTTCATTATTCCATCAATTAGAGTTTTTCCATTTTTTATAAATCTAGAATCTTTCTCGCAGTCAATTCCAATAGAACACAATGCAGTAAGAATTTGAATTGTACTTTCTACATTTTCAGTTCCCCAGCTAGTAAAGTCCCCATCATTATTCTGTCTTGTACCCATTAAATCTAGACCTTCATCTATAATTTGTTTTATAGTTTTATTACACTCTATATAATTTCCTTGTGCGTCCTTAATCTTTTTTGATTTATATGTGTACACCTTATCACTGTTATAATATGGTGCCAAAGCTTGTATAGCCATACCTGTTATATCTACATCAGATACATTTCCCCAAAGAGCAAATCCACCATCTGCTATCTGTTCTTCAAGTACTGCCTTAATAATATCATCCCTTGTATATTTAACTCCTTCTGGAACCTCATATTTCATGCTGTCCAAAGAAATAAGTGCCCAAATAGCTCCATTTATACCCTGTCCTTTAATTCCTCTTCTTGTAACACAGTTATAAGTTCCATCTGCAATTAGATTTATAGGCTTACCCTCTGGGTCAGTTCCAATCTTTGTAGGATCGCCTCCCATAGCGAGAACTGCTAAAGAAATTCTATGCCACTCAGTACCTTTAACAGCATGCAATTTACCTTTTTCTTTGTATCTTTCAGTAACATTTTTTTCTATAGCAGAAAGATATGCAGCATAATCATCTTTATATCCATATCTTCCAACACCTATTGGAAACCAATCACCTGGTGTGGTTCCTGCCATTGTTAAAAATTCAGGATTTAATAACTTTTCATTTCCCTGCTTTGCCCATTTTATTATTCCTTCAATGGTTTCTTCTAGCTTTGCATTGGAAATAGAATTTACTTTTACTTCCTCTGCAAAAGCATTAGTGGTCATTCCAAGTATCATAAATATCGAAAGTATAATACTTAGTAACCTTTTTTTAATTTTCAAAATATACACTTCCCCTCTAATTTATTACTATGTCAACATAAAACTGTATTAATTATGCTCTATTATTCAACTTTAATTAACTTTCCTTGAACTACAAGCCTAGCATTTTCCCAATCATATGCACAGGTAGACAAAGTAATCATTGTATCCTTACAGTTAAATTCAACATTTCTAAAATACAATGCGGAGCTTTTGATTAACTTTAAATAATTGCTCACTTCTTCATCATTATTAAAATAAATTTTTCTATAATCAAAGTCTGCATTTACAACAAAAACAGAGAAAACTTCAAATTTATATTTTTTAGGAAGAATAGCTAAGTCTACTAATTGATTATTCTTATAAAACTCTTTATTTTTAAAAAGTTTTAAGTCTGCAAACATGCTTCCATCTTTCATGTTATGTCCGTATAAAATTATGTTCTGTCCAGCTAGACTATTATTGTTTAATTTGTTTCTGTAATCAATAAAAATAGTGCCATACTTACTTTTATTCTTTTTAATATCATGTTTAATATAAAATTCATTATTTGCACATTGGACTACTGGATAATTAACTTTACTGTTATTAATCTTTATAATCCCTTTTATGTCACTATTTATATCAATTAAACTTTGCATAATATTTCTATTTTCACTATTATTACTTGATCCATTTTCGATTATTTGAGAAAGCTTTTTGGATAAATTATCATTTAATTTTTTATTATAGTAAAATTTATATCCCATATAAACAAGGCTCGCTGTAGAAAAGAGAAAAGCTATTAGTGCAATTAAAAATAGTATCTTCCTTCCTTTCTTAACCTCTACTTTAAATATCATATTTAACCCCTTTCTCAAAAAACAATCAAAAATCTTTGCTCTATATTTCTTTAGGGCACCAAAGTTTTCATTATGAATTTATATATTTTTATTGTATTTTTTCCTTTTTGAAACAATCAACACTACTAATGTTGCTAAAGCTGTAATAGCTACAATGCTCATCATGAGAATAGGTGACTTGTCTCCTGTTTTAGGTGTTTCCGTAATTTCTGCTGATTTAGGTGTATCTTCAACATCTGCAGCTTTAAATGTTTCTGTAGCTTTTTCTGTTTTATTTGTCTCTGCATTTTCTCCTGATTTTGGTTTCTCTGATGTTTCCCCTGATTTTGATTTCTCTGAAGTAGCTTTAGCTTTTTCTGCAATAGCATACAAACTAAAGTGATCTGTTTCAAAAGATATAGTATTACCATTAATAGTTGCTTTCATATCTTGTAGAGTACCATCTTCTAATATTCTGTACACAAGTACTCGACTGTGATCATAATCAGTAGGTATATTCATTGTAACCTTCACTTTACCATTTGGTTGAATTTTTTTCTTCTCACTTTCTAGTGAAATATCGAAGGATTTAAATTTTTCCGAAGTACCCTTTAATGCTGTTTTAATCTTATTGAAAACCGTTGCATTTGACTCTATTACTGGTACTACTACCAGTTTTGTATCCACTGGCACAACATTAGACTGCATTTCTACCTTAATTCCAGTATCTTTGTCTTGATTCTCTACTGGTTTAGTGCTTAGTTTAGGAACTGTAACTTTACAAGTAGCAGTTAAATTACTAACTTTTGCAGTAATAACTGCCTCTCCCGCTTTTAGCGCTGTAATCTTTCCATCTTCTACCTTTATAACTGTAGCATCTGAACTTGTCCATTGTACAGTTTTATCATCTGTGGTATTTTCTTCTTTATAACTAACTATTAAATTTTCCTGAGCATTTTTTTCTAATACTAAAGATGTACTATTAAGTGATATGCCAGTCAAAGGAATCTTTAAATCTTGAATCTTTTTAATTGCATTATCTAACTTTTCAGCATTTGTCACCTTTTTCTGATCATTAACACTTAATTTATCAAATTCTTTCTTTACTTCCATAACTTTTTCTTCATCTTTTAGTGTAATATCCTCTGGTAGACTATCTATATCTTTTATTATTTTTTGTAAATTTCTATTAAGTTCTTCAATGGTCTCTATTGATTTGTTTAACTTTTCAGCATTTGTTACTTTTTTCTGATCAGCACTACTCAACTTATCAAATTGCTTCTTTATTTCCATAACTTTTTCTTGGTCATCTAATATAATATTTTTAGGTAAGTTATCTATCTCTTTTATTACATTTTGTAAAGCTCCATTAATTTGGTGAATCTTTTCTATTGCCTTATTTAATTTTTCAACATTTGTTATTTGTTTCTGAATATCACTGGTTAGATTGTCAAAATTGGACTTTATTGCTATAACCTTTTCCTCGTCATCTAATGTAATATTCTCTGGTAATTTATCTATCTCTTCTATTACAAGATCTTGAATCTTTTTAATCGCATTATCTAATTTTTCAGCATTTGTTACCCTTTTCTGATCACTACTGCTTAATTTATCAAATGCTTTCTTTACTTCCATAACTTTTTCTTCATCTTTTAATGTAATGCTTTCTGATAAATTATCTATATCTTTTATTACGTTTTGTAAAATTTCTTTTATTTCTTCAATCTTCTTAATTGCATTGTTTAACTTTTCAATATTTGTTATCTCTTTCTGAACATCAGCAGTTAGTCTATCAAAATTTTCCTTTACTTTCATAACTTTTTCTTGATCATCTAATGTAATATTTTCTGGTAAATTATCTATATCTTTTATAACAAGTTTTTGTAGTTCAAATTGTTTTATAACTTTATCTAATTTCATATAAATTTCATCTACAGACTTTTGTGTTGCATCCAATTGAGCAGCTATCTTATTTGCCTCGTCATATACTGACTTAATCCAATTTTTTGCTAATATTTCTTCTTTATATTTAGCAGAATTTATAGAAGAAAGTAATGTCATCAATCTATCTTTATTGGCTACTTCATAAAAGTCGGTATTTTCACCACCCATGGCATATCCGCCACCGATATCGGCACCATATCCATATAAAGTAAATTGCACACGAATCACATCTCCATCGGCTGGATAAGAATCAGCAAAACCTACATTTGGGAATACATTATTTAGAGCATACATCCAACCAGACATAAATGTGTAATCAAACTCTCCCAAGCAACTAGCATCATTTAAATTATCTGGTGGCCAGTTACCTTTACTCTCTAAAACAGTTTTTAGTCCTTGTGGTACTTTATCCTCAATATTGACAGGAGCATTCAAAAGTTGTGCTTTATCTTGATCTGTACATCCATGATCAAGTACCCCTCCATCTCCTACTATAGACAAATAAAAGCTATCCTCCAATCTTCCAGTATGTTCATATGAATAACCATGTTCAGTCAAAATACGATCTAGTGCCTGTGCCGCATTTTCACCTTCATAAATTGGAACTTGTGTGGGTTCAATTATAAAACCTCTACCAATTGTTAATGCTTCTACTGTCCAAGTGGCATAACCAATTAACTCACCCTTGGCAGCTTTTTCATATATAATGTTATAGGTTTTAATTGCTTCAATATCACCAGAAAAGGCTCTTACAACAACTGTATTTTTACCCTCTTGACTAAATTTAAGTGTATAGCTTGTTTTGTTTTCGTCATCCCAATTTGGATTTACCTTTTCTCCATTTAAGGTAACCTCACTTGATATTTTTTTGCCATCCAATCTAGCAACAACATCGAAGGTTTTTTTACTACCTTTTAGTGTAGCACCATCAATTAATGTTGTTTCTAAAGAAATCTGCCCTTTTTCAACCGCATAGACTGATGGTGGAACTGCTATCATCATCATGAACAATGACAATAACAGCGCCACAACTTTCTTAAGTTTCATTTCATATTCCCCCCTATAAAAAATCTAAATTATAAATAAAAAAAGAGAACCACAATTCGGTTCTCTTTTAAACAGATTATTAAAAAATTAATTGTAAACAATAAGTACTACTAATAATACTTATTACTTGCATTAAAATAATCAAGCTAAAATCCCACCGATATTGCTTAAATAACAACATAAGGCAGGTCTCCTGACTTGAAATCATCCTACTAACTTAAAGTCTTCCCAGTTTTACCAGTGACTAAGAACATTAAAATATGTTCTTCTATAAGCTTTCGTCTTTCTCACAGTAGCGGGGGCTGTTATGGTTTTTCACCATATTCCCTTTTAATGTACGTTTGAATGTACAACCCTACATCTAATAATTATTCAATTTCAATTGTTTAAATTTAATCACACAACTGTATTATATATCTTATGTATCCATAATACAATATATTTTGAAATATTTATCTTTTATGCTCTAAAAATTACATTACTAGAAATGAAAAAAATTCTATTATCCCAAACTAAATATTTACCATGGTTCCAAAAGTCTTATCCAAAAAAATTTGATGCAACCCCAAGCATAATAGTAATTAGGATAATATTACCTATATAATATTGCAAACAAAAAAAACGTAAAAGCCATCTCATTTTCATATTGTTTCCATGATTTTAAACATATAATCTATACTTTATCTTTACTCTTTCCATTTTCTTTATCATCTTTTCTCCAAATACAAATAGGAAAAAGGCTGTACCAAAACCATGAACAGCATCATAGGGAGCACCTGAAACATAAAGCATAGCTAGTGATTTAAAACTTATAGTTACATTTGAAGCTGGTATTGAACTGGCCATGACCATAGCAGCCATATTCATTATGCTACCATATATTATGAAGGTTGTAAAAAAACCATATATAGATAAAGTTATGTCATCTATGGGCAATCTCTTTCTTTGTATAAAAAGTCCAAGCACAAGTCCTACTGCTCCAAATGCGTATAGCCACCATCCAAAAAAAGTCCCCGTAGACTTTGTATAAAGATATATCACATAACCTATTGATACGGATATTATGATACTTAATACTGGACCTACTATAATTTGAAAACTTCTTGATTTTACCTTATCCACCTGGGTTTTATTAAATATTAACCCTGACAAAAATCCTAATATACCCCAGCAAAACATTTGCCATGGTGTCCATGGACCATGTCCTGCAAAAAAGTTAACAACAAATCTTGAAATAGCACCTACTAAAAATCCTGCTTCTGGTCCAAGAGATATGCCTGACAAAATAACCATTGCAGTCCCTGGTTGAAAAGGTGTCATCATAAAACACATTAAATTTCCAACAGTAGTTAAAGCAGACATTACTGCTATCATTACTATCTCTCTAGCTCTTGGACGTCTTTTTTCAAACACCATGAAAAATGGTAGCATTGTATAAAATACTATGAATAATCCTATGAGTAAATACCTTTTATCCTCTAAATATTTAATTCCTATAAATATAGTAATAGGAATTATTACAAATATTATAAATGCTGATACAGCTGTTCTTTTCCTAAATGCTAATTCATAACGTTTTGGATCATATTTTCTTGACATAATTGAATCACATCCTCACAGGTTATTGCATTTTCAAATATATGTTTTGACATGCGGTTTGACGCTGTGGTATAAAAACTGTTGCTACTGAAAATCTCCCTTGGTGTATCCTCTGAAATAACAGTTCCATCAAACAACATGGCACATCTATCAAAATACTGGGCACAGAACTCTATATCATGAGTAACCATAATTATAGTTACTCCTTCTTTTTGAAGTTTTTTAAATATTTTAGCTAAGACTTTTTTATAAAAAGGATCTAGTCCTTTTGTAGGCTCGTCCAATAATAATATCTTAGGATTTAACAATAAAATTTTACCTAAAGCAAGCCTTTGCTGTTCTCCTCCACTTAAATCATAGGGATGTAAATCACCTAAATTGGATAAACCCAAAATCTCTAACATTTCATTAGCTTTACTTATTTTCTCATCATCTGTAGCATTTATATCCTGAACCATATCTAATAAATCCTCAAAAGCACTTGGCTCTGTGAATAATTCCTTAGGGTCTTGAGGCAGCATACATATATTTTCTGTAAATAATTCTTTATACTTATATTTATTTATTTCCTTACCATCTATTATTATCTTGCCTCTATAAGCCTTTTTTGTACCTGTAATAAGCTTTAAAAGAGTGCTCTTTCCCACTCCATTTCCCCCTATTATAGAAAATAACTCTCCTTTGTTTACAGTAAGGGATAAATCTCTTATAACATCATTACCTTCCTTACTATATCTAAACCATGAATCTTTTATTTGTATAATAGGTTTCTTTATATTTGCATAGGATTCATTTATACAGGACTTATCTATAGAAGATTTATTTTTACAATCGATTTTTTGAATCCTTGGCTTATTCCCTAATAAATTAGTAAGCCACATCTTTCCATCTCGTACTGTTATAGGACAGTTGGTCTCAAAATTAATTTCTGAATTCATCCTAGAATCCTCTTTTAGATTCATACTAAAATTCCCTTGTAAATTCATCTTGCAATTTGTTTCTAAATTCATCCCACAATTTGCCTTTAGATTCATTTTAGAAATTACTTTAGATTTCACTCCAGTATTCACTTGAAAACTCATTCCATGATTCATTTCAGATTTCACTTCAGAATAAACCTTCATAGCCGTTGGAAGTCCATCATACATAGGATGTCTCTTTCCTTTTGAGCTTAGAAAATTTCCCACCTTTAATGTATTGTCATAAATCTGAGCTTGTCCATCCTCCATTACAAGAACTTTATCAGCTATGGGAAAAACCTCCTCCAATCTATGCTCCGATAATATAATTGTTGTACCCAATTCTAGATTTATCTTTCTTAAAGTTGATATAAATTCTGCAGATGCTATAGGATCAAGCTGTGAAGTAGGTTCATCTAATATAAGAACCTTTGGCTGCAGAGCCATAACTGAAGCAAGGTTTAATATCTGTTTTTGTCCTCCGGATAATTCAAAAACACTTTTTCTAAACCAGCTCTGTATACCAAAGAAACTTGCCATTTCAGCAACTCTCTTTCTTATAAATTTAGTCTTCATCCCTAAGCTTTCTAGTCCAAAAGCAAGCTCATGCCAGACTTTATCTGTAACAATTTGTTTATCTGGACTTTGATGAACGAATCCAATTTCTGATGCACTAATAAAGGCACTTAGCTTGTCTATAGATATACCATTATAAAGCACTTCCCCTAACACATCTCCATCCGGTGCTAATTCTTGCTTCATATGGCGAAGAAAAGTACTCTTGCCACAACCAGATTTTCCACAAATTAAAACAAACTCTGATGGATATATCTTAATATTTAAATTCTTAATTGCTTCTTTTTCACATCCTGGATATGTGAAACTCATATTCTTGAACTCAATGATTTCCATTTATATTCCTCCAATAGGTCAATTATTACAGGTATCATAAGTAAAATAAAATATGCCAAATACACAATTACAGACATTATTGTTATATGCTCAATGCCGATAGCTGGATAATATATTATATTATTCATACCAAAATAGCAGCCCATTGAAACAATCAGTGATAGAAAAGCTATGATGGTTAAAGTAATTGCATCTCTTCTGTCAAAACGGTATATGCTAAAGCTTGAACGATGTGGAAGGCCATATCCTCTAGCTCTCATAGAATCTGATGTTTCAATAGAATTTTCCATTGACCATGTTATAAGTATAGAAAATTCTCTCATAAATTGTTTAGCCCTTTTAAGTACTCCCCCCTGTGAAATACCTCTTCCAATATTCCTTTGACCTTCTGAAATATTCTTTAATTTTTTCTTAAACAATGGTACAAATCTAAATGTCATTGATAAAACTAAAGAAAGTGAGGGAATTATTCTTCCAAAAAGATATATAACCTTGTCCGAAGTCATTATGTAATTAATAGATTTAAACCACATTATAGCGCTTATCATCATAATTCCTGAAGCTACACCATATATTATTGCTTCTAAAGTTATGGCATTATCATTTAAATAAAAAAGTATAGTTACCCCTTTATGAACAAATAATGGATTTATTATAGCCATAATTATTAGCATCGGTATTAAAAACTTCAAATTAGACTTCAATGATGCTATTCCATTTAAAACAACAGAATAAGTAAAGGATGCTACTAATGTGATTATAAGAAATAAAGGATGCATAGAAAAAACCGTAAACAAAATCACTGCTAAAAAGTAACAAAAATTCACAATAGGATGATATGTTTTAAATCCTGTCTCCATATTCACACCCTCCTTTAGTCCTTATTATATTTAGAGTAATCCTGATCTCCTACATCCTTACCTAAATTGCAGGTGTAATTCCAAGATATATAGTCATTTTCTTTAACATTATATCTACTGCAGCCATAATTAGGAAACCAACCATTTACCTTATACATCCAGCCACTCAACTCTCCACCGTCAAATTCATATAGATGATTTATTCCTTCCACATATGCTCCGCTATATAATGGATCATTCCTAAATTCCATTTGAATCCCTTTACTTCTAGTTGCACGCTTCAATATATCAAATACATTTTCATTCTCTTTTATTTGGACTTTCGTAGGTGGCAAAATCACACCATCTTTAGGAATATAAGAGGCTTTTCCTTTTGGAAGTCTATCCATATTGTTAAGTATTGTATTACAACGAATTTCTATAGTACAGTATCTCTTTTTAGTCCTTCTTGAATTGGCAGAAGTACTTTTAGTTCTTTCTTTACTTGCTACTGTTTTATTATTAGTATTATTATTTGCTTTATTGCTTACATATCTATTATTAATTTCTTTATTACTACTTTTTACATCTTTGTTTTCTTTATTAGCATTATCCTTATTACTATTTACTTCATCTGAGTTATTTTTATCTGTATTATTTTTATCTTCGGCAATCTCTGAAGTTTTTGCTTTATCCTTTTCAGCTTTAGATGATTCATCCTTATTTTCATTTTTAGGTTTTACTTCATCAAATTTTACTTTTGCTACTTCTGTCTTTACATCAGATAATACCCAATCTCCACCTTCATCTATGCTAAATGAAGCCATGCTGTTTTTAAACTGTATTTCAGATTTATAAACTAAATGATTAGAAGCTTCATTATATTTATATAGATATTTTTTTTCCTTAGATGGATTATGAAGTTTTATGTCTACCTCTAGAGGCAATTTATTATTATGGCGGAAAGACAACATGTCCACTTTCATGCTATTGTCCTTAGCAATGATTTTAATAAATTCCTCATACACTGTATCAGTTTCTATATCTAAATTTATTGGATGTATCTCCTTACCCTTACTTCCTAATATATTCCACTCTACTTTTTTATTAGATCCTACCTTAATTTCCTTATTAAAGATTTTATTTTCTTTTTTTATCTTTTCTAACTCTTCACTTGATAGACAATTTTTATTAGAGGAAGATTTGAATTCTTTAATATCAGCTTTAATTTTCTTATATTGTTTTCTCATATCATCAATATCTGGTGCTTCCTCTTCAACTAAAACTTCAGCCTCAGCAATAGCATTTTTTATCTTAATAATATTATTCTTAGAGTAATCGCCTTTGTCATTTCCCAGCTTAGCCTTATCTAATAATGTATTTGCTTTCTTTATCTGTGTAGAAATAGCTTTATTATAATCCGATGGTTCGATAGACAATTTATAAAGTCCACCTATTACAAAAAAGGCCAATATACTGATGAGTATTATCCTTCTTATCCTTTTTCTTTTCATAACCAAACCCCTTATAAATTATTTGGAGAGACCACATTATATGATCTCTCACTGTTTAATTATTTTTCTATAGTTATAACCTCTCATTTGTAATTATTATTTTATACTTCCATTCCCTTACCTTTAATTATTCTTTTTAATTTTGCTATTTACCCTTTTGATTATTCTATTTGATTTTTTACCTATTGTACTTTAACAGATTTTTTTCTATTATATACAAATAGAATTACTCCTATTAATATGCAAACTGTTGCAATAATAGCTGGATAATTTCTTGAACCAGTTTTAGGCAAGGTATCATTATCCTCTTTATATTCACTGCTATTTTGTTTATCAGACTTTAAGTTTTTATTATCACTATCTGCATTGTCTTTAATTGAATTTTTATCTGATGATTTTTCTTTCTCTTTACTAATTTTCTCTACATCTTTTGATATTTCAGGAATAATATTATAATTTTCAATATATTTTTTCTCTGATTCTGGTATAGATTTATAGTTAGTTTCTACTTCATCTATAATATTCTTTATCTCATCTACATTATTCTTATCTACAGTAATCTTTTTATCTCCATCCATAAGTTTTTCATTAATTAATGCATTTATAAAGTCAACCTTCGCTGGAATAAAATACTGCTCATAACTAGTAATAGTAGCTAAATCTTCTTTAGTAAGTCCATTAATGGCTTTATCTACATTATCTATTAACGACTTACTATTAGTATTAATGGCTACACCAATTAATGTATTTTTAATAAGCTCGTCTACTTTTTTTATTTGATTTAATACTTTTTCTAATTTTTCTTCAGCTTTTTCTAATTTAGAAAGATTTGTAACTAATTTTTTACCGCCATCACTTAATTCATCATATCTTGCTCTTGTAGATACGATGGAAGCACTGTCTACAGAAGTAATTTTGTCCACTGGTTTTATATTACCTATTGCTTCCATAACACCTTTTGCTGAAACAGCATTCTGTAATTCTTCTACTTTTGCAACAGCCTTAAGTAATTTATTTGAATTTGTTATTTTAGCTTTTTCTTCATTTGATAACCTATCATAAGATGCTTTTAAAGCTAGAACTCTACCCTGGGCATCTAATGTTATATCTTTTAATTCTGGCAATGAATCAATACCTTTTATTAAATACTCTATTGGATCAACATTTTCTAATATTTTTTGCAGCTTATCAAAATTAGTAACCTTAGCTTTCTCTTGATCTTTCAAAGCATCATAACGTTCAAATATACGTTTAATTTCAAAACTATTATAATATGGAGAACCAGCTGGGTCTGGTAGTCTTTCAATTTGATTTATGATATCAGCAACACCTATATTAGTATTATTTTTCTTTCCATAATTGTAAAGTATTCTAGCATCATTGTAGAAAACCATATCTCCATTAGGAGCAATTGCTACACTTTGTGAAGCGTATTGTTTTTCTCCTATATTAGTAACCTTTTCATATTTAGGTTTAGTTTGTCCTATACTATCTCTAACAATATACATTACTGAACTGTCACTTTCCTTATCTGGTGCATAAGGAATAATATATAAATAAACTTCTTGATTATTTTCTTTTGTGGCATAAGCTGTAGTTAATATAGGAGTACCTTTTGTAATAATTTCATCTATCCTATAAATCTCTTCCATAGTGTTTGCATCTATTACGTGGAATGGTTCATTACTTCCCATAGTATGTCCACCACCACCAAGATATAATCTATCATTATAAATTACTGGACTTGATTGAGTTCCACCACCATCAACATCAGAAATGTATGCCTTCATACTCTCTTTTTTAAAAGACCCATCACTATTTATCTCATATGAACGTACTACAGCTCCCAGACTTCCAGCACCGCTAGCAGATATATATATACGGTTATTCTTTGGATAATATACAATAGTGGATGAAACCACTTCTTTATTTGGTAAAACCATGGAATCAATTATTTTTCCTGTTTTTGCATCAACAGATCTTACTACACTACCCTCTCTTCTAATTTTACCTTGATCTGCAAATATAACTGCTCCATTTACAAATGCAGGACCCGCATTTGTTCCAAATCCTAACATTGTATTAGTTTCTACAGTCCATGCTGATTCTACCACTTCATCTGATTTTGAAGGATCTACATCTGTAGTTTTAAAAGCAGCATATTTTCCATTACGATCTCTTGGTCCTGTATATACATAACCATCATTGTAAAATACCTGTGCTTGAATTTGTGCACCCTCTGCTATTGAAGCAGTAACAAATAACTGTTCTAAAGTATTTGCATCATATGCGATTAAATATGTTTTCCCTGGCTGTCCGTTTTTTCTTGTAACATGTCTTGGAACAAAAATCTTACCATCACCATAAGCCAAATTTATAAAAAATGCGGCATCTCCTGGAGCTGGTGCAGTTTTTATTACTTTTCCAGTACTAGTTTCAAATTTAATAAGTTTTTCATATATATAACAATAAGTATAGTTCCCTACTATAATAGGAGTGCCTGGAGTAGTAACCCAATCCGAATCGCTTTTAGATTCAGTATATTTCCACTTTAATTCCATTTCTTCACCATTTCTTGGGGTTTTGGCATCAGATACTCCTTGAAGCTTTAAATTTCCCATAAATTGTGGCCAGTTTAAAGTAGTACCAGCTTCTACTAACTTATCTGTTTTTTTCGTTTCAGCAAATACACTGGTAAAATTCGTTAATACCATAGCCATAATAATTACCATGGCCAAAAAATGTTTAAATATATTTAACTTTTTTTTCATTTTTCACACACCTTTTAATTTATTGATTTAAGATATAGTACATATTATTTTAAAATGCTGTAAATTTCCATTTTAAACTTAGTAATTCTATTAATATAGTTAAATTTAAATACATCAGTTTGAATTTAAAAATAATAAGTCAGTATGCTAGTATATTTAACTTGTTATTTCTTTTCATGTACCTTATGTAACTTTAAAACTAGTAAGTATACAACATAAACTTTTAAAAAATCACATAAAAAAATCTTCTAACACGAGGTTAAAAGACAGCGAATAAATAATATGAAAACATTTCCACATTTAACACCCCCCTATTAATCGTAGAGACTTTGGTGAAAAATATAGGCAGATATCCTGACTTAAGTATCATCATTTAAAAATGTCTTCCCAGTTACCCAGTGACATAATATTCTTAAACTCCTCTATTACAGTGGCGGAACCGTTCAGGATTTTAACCTGATTCCCTTTTAATCCATTGCTAAATCTTAATAAATAACTCTTCAGCAACGAAACCCATATTTTATTATTAAATTATTAACATGTTCAAGATAATATTAACTATACGGTATAATATTGTCAATAGTAGAAATCAGTAGAAATACGAAATAAAGAAGAAATTTAGAAATAATTTATTTTAAGAAAAATAAGATAAAAATAGAGACGGTTAAGAACTTTTATCTAAAAATTCTTAACCGTCCCCCTACTTCTTTACTTTCCTCTGCTTAAAGCATAAGCTTCTCTTGTTAAAAACTGCTTTGTCTTAAGATATTCAGGTATGTTCTTTTCCTCATTATTTATAGTTATATTAGCAAATTTCCTTCTTAATTCTAGCATGTACACATTATTGTCATAAGGTAGCTTTCCAATACATCTCAGTCTAAGTTTAAAATTATCATCCAGTTCACTTATATTAAATAGAGTGAGAAATCTTTTACATCTTCCTTTGAAAGCTTCTTCAGGATCAAGATTATCTATTTCAGTGTTATCAAAGATAAAATCAATATTTAGATATCCATCCTCAGCATATATGTTTGATTTGCAGAACTCATTTATATATTGTCTATTTTGATTAGCTCTAGAAATTCTCGAAAATTCCTCAAGCTCATCTATAAAGGTCAAAAAGGACGAATCATCAATAATTCCTTTCATTTGAAAACCTTCACTAGTATGATCAGATATAGCCATAAGTATTGATACAAGTACCATTGTCTTAACATAATCATATTTATTTACATTTAATGTTTTGTAATCTGAATAGTTAAAAGGTCTATTACTAAATACGGACAATTTTCTAAACAAAAGAAAAGCACTCATTATTCCATGTTGGTAGTTTTCAAAATCCTTTGAATATCTAATGTGCCTAGAATAACTAAAGTACAACTGCATTTTAAGTTTATTATTTTTTAAAATTTTACTCTCCTCTTCTGTTAAATTTAAAATTGCTTCTTCATTTACTCCCTTTATCTCCCCACTATATCCATTAAATTTAAATATCTTTTTAATAATTTGCTCTGACTCTTCACCTGATTTTCGTAAAAAACTAAAATTATAACTTATAAGATTTATGAAATCTTTTATTAAATTATCGTGTATATCTGAATAACTAAAATCAAATTCACTAAAGTCTTTTATTCCAAAATGAGGCAGTATACTTTTTATATTTTTATTTATAGAATTTATTTTCTTTATAGGATAGCCAAGATCATGAGTTAAAGCTCCTAAACATCTTACGGAATCATTATAATCTTCAAATTCTTTAATAAGATCATCTAACTCAATTACATCCTGAAATACTTCTGAATATTTACTTTTTCTAAACACATCGGATATTTGCCTTAATTGTTCATCTTCCTTACCGTATTTGTTAAAAAAAATCTTAAATTCATGATTTTTTATAATATATTCACCTAAAAAATATACCCATAGACAGTGCATAGTATGATCTCTATAAAAAGAATCCGATGCAAATATAAGCTCTTCAAAATTTACATATTCATCAAAATATGCAAATAAATCATCATAACCTCTTCTATCAGAATCTATAAAGCTCATGGATGCCTCAAATAGAAGTTTCCAAAGTTTCTTGCAAATTTTAATTTTATTATGCATTTCATCAGCTTCTCTTAAGTTTGATATTTCCCTTAATATATCTTTCTTGTACCATGGTTTATTCTTCAAAAACGCTATTGAATCCTTACCAATCTCATTAATATAAAAATCAAGTACCTTCTTTTCGTTAATTATCCCCAATTAATTCACCCCATTTAAAACTATTATTTTTAACCATTATTTACTATTATATCATTGATATCAAATTAATTACAGAGTGTGAAAAACAGTACAACTAGGCCCATTTAAGATACTTTCTGCATGCTTCAGATAGCTACACTGTCCTCTTACTTTAAATTTCTCTTTTTGTAAATAATAATATAGAAGAAATTATTGATAAGACTGTTATTATAACTGTTATTATTAGAGGTTTACTGGAGAACTCACTTGAAAGCTTCGAGCTTTCTGCTATAAGAGTAAAAGGATTAAAAGAATATTTAAATGTATTTAAAAGAGTTAACAAGATATTTATTCCCATAGATAACAGTGCAACCGCCATAGATTTTTTAAACAAGCTGCTAAACAAAAATATCAATGAAAGAATAAACAATAGATAAATATATACACTAGAAGAACATATAAACACAGTTTTTATATTAGGAAAATCCTGCTTAAATACAATAAAAGAATAATATATGTTTGTGATTACAGAAAGCGTACTTATTATAAATACTACAACCCCATAAAAACAAAATTTTGATATTACAATTGATGCCTTATTTGCTGCTTTTGTTATAGGAAATATTATGTTTCCCTTAGAAATTTCATTGCATAAAACTCCACTAAGTGTAAGACATAAAATCAATACACAAATTTGAGGTAAGGTACTACTTAAATAGTTTGCCACAGAATCCATTGCTGATGTTTTAAAAAGACTTGACATATCAGTTCCATATTGTTTTTCTAAAAGCTTTGGTGTGACTTTTAGCATAGGAGGAGTTAATAGCGCGAAGAAAAAGAATCCCATAAATAATATTATTAGTTTATGTTCTCTTTTAGCCTCTATAAATTCCTTATTTATATATGCCTTAAATGTCATTGCAAACACCTGCCTTAACAAGATTAAAGAATATATCCTCTAATGATACTTCTTTTTTAGTAAAGGATTTTATAGGAGTATTTAAAGATACTAAATATCTAAATAAATCACATTCATCTTTTAAAGTATTATCCACATAAATTAACATTATTTCTTCATTTTGTTTTATATTTTTTATAAATTGTGGATAATTTTGTTTTTGTACACAGCCATCAAAAATCACTTCATAATAAAAGGATGAATACTGCTTTTTAAGTGAGTCAAGAGTAGTTGAAGTAACAATTTCACCTTTATGAATTATAGTTATATAATCACATATATCTTCTGCATCACTTAAAAGATGAGTTGAAAAAAATACTGTCATACCTCTTTTCTTGAGACTTCTAATTATATTCATAACTTCTCTTCTACCTTCCGGATCCAATGCTGAGGTAGGTTCATCCAGTATAACTATCTTAGGATTATTACATATAGCAGTAGCTATCCCCAATCTCTGAAGCATGCCTCCTGAAAGAGTTTTTATGGTTTTATTTGATGCTTCTTTTAGACCAACTACTGAAAGTAATTCATCTCTAGAAAAACTAGAATCTTTAGAAGGAGAAAGGCTTAGTATAAAATCTAAATATTCCTTAACTCTCATATAGTTATAAAATTTAGGTTGCTGAGGAAGATACCCTATAGATTTTCTCTCATCATCATAATTAAGCTCTTTTTCACAAAAGATTACCTGTCCTGATGAAGCTTTTTTCAAACCACATATTATATTCATAGTAGTAGTTTTACCTGCTCCATTTTCACCAATAAATCCGTAAATAACCCCCTGTGGAATCTTTAAGTTTATATTTTTAAGTACCTTAAAATTGCCATAATTTTTATTTAAGTTTATAAGTTCTAAAGTAAAATCATTGTCCCCCTCACATATATTCATTGGCCTTCATCCTTTCCTAATATTATTTAATTCCCTTATAAAATTACTAATTTCATTTTCCCATAATTATTAATTTCATTTTTCTAAAATTACTGCTTTCGTTACTTCTTAATATCATTATTTTCATCACTTCCCTTACATTTGTTTCATATTTTCTAATCCTCATTTCTGCCTATTATTAAAAATGCAATACATCCTATAGAATTAAAACATAGTATTGTCCACGCCCATTTTGGGATAAATTTCACTGGACTTTTTGCTATTATTATAAAACAGTAAATTGAAAAAATAGCTTGAAGTATTAATATTGGTATTAATAATGTAAAATCTATAGTCACAATATCCACTCCTTTACTTCCTATTTGCATTTATTTATAAGCTACAAATTACTTATTTTTCTTCTTAAAATATATTTTTTTATATATTAAATAAATTAAGGCTGAACTAGGCACATTCATTAACCCAATTATTCCCCAAAGCCAAGGATTTGGAATATTATTTTTCATCGCATCTCTGAAAATAATAGTTCCTTGAATAGTCACAAGTATAAGCAGCAATATAATAAGTACTGTATTTCCTGTCACTAGCCTTCCCTCCTTGCTTTTCTTCTAATAATAAATGAATTTATTATTAGTAATAGTATAAGTAATACAAATTGGACTTCCACTATCGCTACTATTGAAACCTTTGTACACATAAATCCAATGAAAATAGACATTAAAGTAGCTACCAATAAGAATTTAATTGTAGCCTTTCGAAGCTTAATATTAAAACCTATTTCCTGTCCCTTTTCTACTATAGAACTTATATCAATAGAAACAGGTATATTATTTTCCATATCATTTGTAATGGACATCTTATCTAAAATAGATTTTAGTTCAAATTCATCAGAGGTAGCACCATCTAGTGACCCCTCATAGTACTTATCAATGTTTTTATTTAAATCATCAAAGGATTTCATATTAGCTACCTCCCTTAAATTTCGAAATAATTTCTTTTATTCCATAATGTAATCTAGAACGTACTGTACCAATTGGACAGTTTAATATATCACTTATTTCTTCATAACTATATCCATAATAGTGCTTTAGTATAAAAACGCTTCTTTTATCATTAGACATGGCTTTTAATATTTTCAAAACCTCCTCTAAATCTTCCTTTATAATTATATCTTCCTCCAAATTATAAGAGGATGGCAAAACATCTAATAGTATATCTGTTTCCTTAACCTTTCTTAAGCAATCCTTATATTTATTAGTTGCAATCTTTATTAACCATGTAGAAAACTTTGCCTTTGGAGTAAAGGACTCTATATGAATAACAGCTGATAAAAGGGTGTCTTGAACAATATCCTCAGTTAAATCTTTATTACAAGTGAGTTTTAATACATATCCCTTTAAAATTGAAAAATTATTACTAATCAATATTTCCAAGGCATATTTATCCCCCTTCTTAGCTCTTGTGATTAAATTTTCTTCATTTTGATTTTGAAGATTCATATGTTTTACTCCTTTTGCTATTACACTTATTTCATTTATTTATTCATTTCATTTATTAAACGTATTAATTTCAAAAAAGTTCAATGAAAAATTAAAATTTTTAGTTATGCAGAATTTTTTTATTATAATTTATAAAGTTTTATCTAAAAATTATAATAAAAAGCTATGATCTAAAATTTGATCATAGCTTTTTATGCGTAATATTATAAGTTTAGCCAATCTTTTTTTAAAATACTCATAATAATTTTATCATGAAATTCACCATCTCTGTAAAATGCTTGTCTCATAACACCTTCTGTTTTAAAATTAGCTTTAGTATATGCTCCAATTGCACCTATATTTTTTTCAGAAACAGTAAGCATTATTCTATTAAGACCTAAATCTTGAAATCCACGTTTAACAATCTCTTTTGTTACAAATGTACCAACACCTTTTCCATGATAATTTCTATCTCCAATAAATATAAAGTATTCTCCTGACAAGTTTGTTTCACTGATTTGAACTATACCAGCATATCCAATAAGATTTTTCTTTGAACTATCTATAATAGCCTTATTATAAGATGATTTATCTACTAACATCTTATGGAACCAATTGGATATTTCATCATTATTTTTGATTTTTTGAAATATAGATAAAGAATATCTTATTACTTCTTTATCTTTTATCCATGAAAAAAAATACTCCTTATCTGACGATTGTAAATCTCTTAATTCAATATTCACACAAAATATCCCCCTTGTTACTCATCCTTTTTTATTTACACCATATTTATTTAGAATATAATATATCACATTGTCAATTTATTTAATTATAAACTTTGCTAAAAAATAAATCTATGTTAAAAATAGCTCAATTATCCCTTATATCCTTCTTAAAAATTACTATTATTGAGATATTCAAAGCTTTCTGCTTGTACTATTGATTAAAACATGTTTATTTATTCTTTATTATTTTTTTACATTTTTATACTTTATTTTAAAATAGTGGTATAATGTTTTTATCGTTATAAAATATTAATGGAGGTGTTCTATTATGAAAAAAACTTTTAATAAAGTTTTTAAAAAAGTTTTTTTATTAGTTCTATCCTTTATGTTATTAACATTAAACTTTACTCCTAACGTCTTAGCTTCATCTGCTTCCTGTGGAAATTCTAATACAAATTCATCATTACCTAAATTAAATAACAATTATCCTATTGTAATGGTTCATGGATTATTTGGTTGGGGAAATGACGAACTCTATGACATTAACTATTGGGGTGGAAAAAATAGTCTAAAAGATATGCTAAATAAAAAAGGCTATACAGTTTTCACTCCTACTATAGGTCCTATATCTAGTAATTGGGATAGAGCCTGTGAATTATATGCTTACTTAAAAGGTGGTACAGTGGATTACGGAGAATTCCACTCAAAAAAAGCTGGACATGCACGTTATGGAAGAACTTATCCTGGAGTTTATCCACAACTGGGAACTTCAGATGCTAATGGATTAAAAAAGATCCACTTAATTGGTCACAGTATGGGTGGACAAACCATTAGAGTATTAGCTCAATTATTAGAAAATGGGGACCCTAATGAAATAAATTGTACTAAAACCAATATCAGTCCTCTATTTGAAGGAAATCATCATTGGATAGATAGTATTACAACTATCTGCACTCCACATGACGGAAGTCAAGAAGATGAAAAGAAACAAAATCTAGAACCTTTTGTTCATGATTTTTTTGCTGCTATGGCTAGTAGTGCTGAAATAAAAAATTCTGATAATCCTCATTTTGATTTTCAGTTAGAGCAATGGGGGCTAAAAAAACAACCAAATGAATCCTACGATAATTATTATAAAAGAGTTTTTAATAGTAACATCTGGGGGAAAACAAAGGACTTAAGCATCTGGGATTTATCACTAGAAGGTGCAAAAGAACTAAATAGTTGGGTAAAAGCTCAAGATGATAAGTTAACAACCACCACTCCAAGTGGTGGTTTATTTTCAGCCCTATAAGGGCTTTTTACCAGCCACACCTAAAGGTGTCTTTCACAGGCCATGGTACTTACAACCTCTAAAGAGGTATTATCTTAAACCATCTTCCTGCTTATCTTTCTCCTCTTGATTTTTTATATATTCTAATATTGTTTCCTCGTCTACGTTACCTACACTTGAAACATAGTACCCTTTTGCCCAAAAATGTCTATCCCACTTTGATGTTTTATTTGGGTACTTATCAAATATCATAAGTGCACTTTTACCTTTAAGATAACCCATAAATTCTGATATACTTAATTTGGGTGGAATACTTACATACATATGTATATGATCCTTGCATATCTTCCCTTCTACCAATGTTACTCTTTTCATTTCACATAACTTTCTCAATATCTCTCCCAAATCTCTTTTTATATTGCCATATAATATCTTTCTCCTATACTTTGGTATGAAAACTATGTGATACGTGCAATTCCATCTACAATGTGATAAACTACTATTGTCCATTTGGACCGCCTCCTCTGTTTTTGATATGGCCTGCGAAACCAATATCATTATAACATAGGAGGTTTTGTATTATTCCATGTAACGCTACTGCTTACCCTATTCTCCCATGCATAGCATGGGGATTAATTTTGTCATTTATTTACTATTTTTCTATATCCTGCGTAGACACACATAAAAATTTACTAAATGATCACCAAGTACCTAATATTAATATGAATCCTATTCTTTTAAAAAGTTCTAAATACCTTGGGCAATACACACGTTTTATTCCTGGTAAAGTACAAGTTGATCGCAGCTGGTGGAGAAACGACGGTATTGTTAGTGTTAGATCAGCTATAAAGCCTCATGAAGGCTCTGAAGATAAAATTGTTAATTACAATCCTAATATTGCACCTAAAAGAGGTTTGTGGAACTATTTAGGAGAAATTAAAAATATAGATCATATTGAAGTAGTAGGGCAAAAAGACCCTCTTTATCGTAAATATCTCCAAAATAAATTTTTTGAATGGGCAAAAATGTTAACTAATCTTCCTGCTTAAAATTATAATATGGGCTGTGGCATTAAAAAGTTTACATACAATATACTGTTTTGCAAGTTTAAACTTAACACAATATATTGTAGTATTTATTTTTAGTGCGACAGCCCCGTTGATGTAATTATTACTGCATTTAAAATAATCGTATTTATATAGATATTTTTGATTTTCCAAAACTTCTTCAATTAATTTGTGTAATCACTTATAATAAGTATAAATACTATCCAGTATTTAGTCTTTAAAAAGTTATAAATTTATACGTTTATACAATATTTTCTTTTTTTATTAAATTATAAAAGCTTAGGATCGGAGTGTGAATTTATGAGACTTCACAGACTTTTAGGAATTATTATGCTGCTTGATTCAAGAGGAACAATGAAAGCAGGAAATTTAGCTAAAATACTTGAAACTTCAGAAAGAACTATATATAGGGATATTGATATATTATGTGAAGCGGGTATTCCTATTATGTCACTTCCAGGTCCTAATGGCGGCTACTCTTTTATGGAGGATTATAAAATAAATTCAAATGTTTTTGAGAGCGGAGATATTATTAATCTTTTACTTTCAAGTATGGGCATAAGACCAGAAAAAAATAGCGAAACAGCTCAACAGCTACAAAATGCCATAATTAAGCTTGAAAAAAGTATATCAACTGAACATAGAGAAGAAATTATTAAGGCTAAAGAAAAATTTTTTATTGATTCAGAACCCTGGTGGGGTAAAAAGGCACAAAATAAGTACATAGATATAATTAAAAAATCAGTGCTCAATTTAAAAAAGATAAAAATATATTATAAAAAATATGATGGAGAGGTATCAGAAAGAATTATAAGACCCTATGGTGTAATAGTAAAAAATTCTCAGTGGTATGTGGCAGCCTTTTGTGAATTAAAAAATGATATTAGAATTTTTAAATGCAGCAGAATTGAAAATACTGAAGTTCTAAGTGAAAGTTTCCATATGTCCGAGAATTTTTATCTGGAGGAATTCTGGGAAAAAAACAAACAAAAATTTGTGAAGCAGGCCTCATCTAAAATAGAGCATAACGCATACCCTGTAAAGGTCAAATTATATGAGGAAAAGAAAAAACTTCTTGAAGGCTTTCATGTGCTTTCTTCCATGAAGTTAAAAGACCATTGGGTTTATGATATAGATATGATTAGTTTTCAAACTGCCTGCAATGTAATATTTACTTTTAGTGATAGAATAGAAGTTCTAGAACCTATGGAGCTTAGAGAGTTTATATTAGAAAAAATCAATAAAATCTTAAATTTATATAAAGTTAAATAAATCCCTGACATAATGTTGTCAGGGATTTATTGATATAATTGATATAACATTAATTGAAGGGGTGAGGGATAATGGAAGAAAAAATAAAAAAACTTTCAGGGGCAAATATGGACATAGATCTAACAAGTGATGGCAAAGTTGATTGGAAGCAAAGTGCTTGTCCTTGGAATAAAAAAGACGGATCAAATAAACATAAATGTGCAGTTAAAGATACTTCAATATGTGAGTATTTTTGTGGTATTGAATATCTAGATACAGTAATTTGTTGTTTCCCTAATGCAAATTCAAATAAATATGAGGAAACAATTAATAAATAGATACCATTAAATGGTATGTGATAAATATAGCTAACAAATTTTAATATATACTAATTTAAAATTTGTTAGTCCATCTATAAATACAAATATGAAGGGAGATATTAACATGGAAGGAAAAATATTAACCATCAAAGGATTCAAAGCTGTAGGTATGACTTACTTTGGTAACAATAAAAATGGAGAAATACCAAATCTTTGGAATACATTTAACAAACGTTACAAAGATATAAAACAAAAAAGTAAATCTATGCTCTGTTACGGTGTCTGTGATGATGAAGCAGATTCCCAGGGTAGATTTCCCTACACTGCTTGTGCAGAAGTAGATATCTTTGAGGATATACCAGCAGATATGGTAACAAAGGTTGTTCCAGAGGGTAATTACTTGGTGTATACTTATAAAGGAGCTATAAAGGATATTTGTGAGTTTTACAACAACATATTTGCAAAATGGCTTCCAACTTCAGGACATGAAATAGATTATAGACCTCAATTTGAATTATATGATGAGAGATTCATGAACAATGGAGAATTTGACGTATATATTCCAATTAAGTAATACTTTATGATTCAACCACAAAAAGGTACAATGTAGTGGAATTATGAAATTTTTCCTCCATGACTTGCATAAAAGCTCGAAACAATAAATTTAATTTAAGAAATTCTAATCTTTTAGCCATATAAAATTAAATTTAAATAGTCCCTTTGCTTCTTATCCAAGTCATTCCAGAGAAATTTCATAATTCAGATAATGTAATACTTTTTTGTGGGTTAATAAACTACCTCATTAAGTTTAGCAATTAAGTCTTGTGAGTTTTTAAAGTGTATTGTGTTAATTCCAACGCTGGCTGCTGCCTGTATATTATCTAAAGTATCATCAATGAAAATAGTTTCCTCTGGTTTTATATTATATTTCTCTAATAATCTCATGTATATTTCTTTTTCAGGCTTTAATAACTTTTCTTTATAAGAAACTATGCCACCTTGAAATAATTTAAAAAATTCATTCTTCTCTATTACATGCTCAAAAGCTAAGTGATGAAAATTGGACAAATAATAAGTATTAATCCCTTTTTCTTTTAATTGTTTTAAAATTTCTATAGTATCCTCCATTGGTGTTAATAAATCATACCAACCATTAAAAGTATCTTTTATTGATTCACTATAAAAGGTATTTCTTTCACTAAGTACCTTTATTGCCTCAGTTTCAGTGATAGTTCCTCTATCCAGCATTAACCATTCATCACTCCTAAATACTAACTCTAGTATTTTTTCAACCCTATCCTTATCATTAAATTTTTTAGTAAGATAATTTTTAGGATCAAACCTTAGTAAAACATTTCCTATATCAAATACAACATTTTTAATCATTTTGCCCTCCAAATATAATATAAGCACTTATCTTTGTGTGTTTTTAGTTTATATTCCTTTCATTTAGAAATCCTTTTTGTTTAGATTTTCTAAGTAAATTGCCATTTAAGCTTCAATATTATTTAAACATATAAAATAAAAATGGTATTTCCATTTCAGCTTTACTTGCTACTCCCTGTAACTTTTCTTGAAGAATGGACTTTAATTCTATCAAATATTCATCCTTCACATGTAGAAATAAATCTCTGCAATATCCTGCTGGTGACATAATATGGTTGTTTTTATTTTTCTTTAAATACTTTTCTATATTTTATATACTAGTCAATCATTATGTTTTCCACATATATTTATAGATTTTTCACAATCTTAATAATTCGTAATAACATGAAAGCATACCATCTTCTTCAAATTCCTCAACCTTTTTAAATCCGGCACTTTCCAAAGCACCTATAGACCTTTTATTATCTTTATAAGTAAATGCACATAATTTACTGATAGCATATCTTTCAAAAACAAGTTGACAAAATTTTTTTAATGCATGTTTGGCAATCCCTTTACCCCAGCATGTTTTATCAAATATGACTATGCTTACGAATGCCTCCTTCTTATCATCCTCGTCTATTCCATAACACCAGACATCACCTATATATTTACCATCTATATCGATAACTTTTCCAAAACTCCTTGCACCAGGCTTTAATGATTCCTCATATAATTTGATTGCATCGCTTAATGTACCCCTGTTAAATGGAAATAGCCTCTCTATCTCTTGGTCCTGGGACTTTTCCCAAAAGGTTTTTACATGTTCAAGTGTGCGTAGTTTCAATAATAAATTTTCCAAAGTTATATACCCCCTTTGCTTAAGTTCATATGATTTAATTATATCATTAGTGGAATAATGTTTTAAGTTAGCTTTGATTATTTGTACTTAGCATATGAATTGGTAGACTATACTTTTTCTCTTATTCTTTTGCAAACTAAAGTTTAAAAGAACTATGTACGGATATATAATTGACTTTCTAAATCTTATAATAGCTTTTATAAAAGCATTACCTTACAAAATTGGGCAATAAAAGAGAGGATATATATTTTTTATAATGTTAAACTTTGTTTAGGAGGCGATGATATGGAGTGGTTAAAGAGACTAAGTCAATCTATAGATTATATAGAAAACAATTTGGATGGAACTATTTCTTATGAAGAAATATCAAAAATAGCCGACTGTTCCATTTACTCTTTCCAACGCATGTTTAGTTATATTGCAGGTATTCCTTTAGCTGAATATATAAGGCGTAGACGTATGACAGCTGCTGCATTTGAAATACAAACTAAAGAAATTAAAATTATGGATATAGCTTTAAAGTACGGTTATACTTCACCAACTGCTTTTAATCGTGCATTTCAAAGTATTCATGGTGTAGCACCAACTCTTGCTAGGTCAGAAGGAACTCTACTAGAAGCATATCCACGAATCAGTCTTTCAATATCAGTTAGTGGAGGTGAAAGTATGAAGTATAGAATAGAAAAAAAAGGACCTATTCGAATTGTAGGAATAAGAACTGGTTTACAAGAAAATTTTGAATACAATTTTAAAGTAGTACCTGAATTTTGGAATGAAACACTTAAAAAGGAGGACTATTTTAAAATTTGTAACTTAAACAATCAATCCCTTAAGGGCATTCTTGGTTTAACAGTATATGAAAACCCTAAAGAAATTTATTATTATATAGCTACTTCTACAGATAAGAATGCTCCAAAAAATATGCTAGAGTACACTATTCCATCCGCAACTTGGGTTATTTTTGAATGTAATGGTAATTTTAAAGAATCTATTCAAACCATATTTAAAAAATTTCTTACAGAATGGCTTCCATTCTCAAACTATGAGTATGCAGGATTGCCAGATATAGAAATATATCCAATATCCAAATCCCATATTGCTTCCGGATATTCAGAAGTGTGGATAGCAATTAATAAAGTAAGTGAATAAAAAATAATTATAAAGGAGAAAAAAATGAATTATAGTATGAAAATTAAGAGTATTGAACCTATTAGAGTAGCTTATATGAAATATAATGGAGTTGTTGCTGAGGCAAATAAATTCTTTCCAAATGTCTTTAAAGCAATTAATGGAAAGGCAAATGGAGCCCCTTTTATTTCCTATTATGCATTTGATGAGCAAACCAAAATAGGTGAATTGGAACTTTGTGTTCCCACTGCTGAAACGCCAAATAAAAATGGTATATCAATAAAAGAAATGCCTAAAATAAAATCACTTTGTACTACTCATATTGGTTCATATGAAAATCTATTTCTTGCATATAAAGCAGTATATAAGTATGCTAAGGAACATTCTATTTCTTTAAAATCACCTTACCGTGAAGTTTATATTAAAGGGCCTGGATTATTTTTTAAAGGTAATCCAAACAAATATATAACTGAAATTATATTTCCAATAGAAGAGGTGGAATAAATGCTTGCAATTGAAATTAGAAATCTAAATAAGTGCTATAAAAATGGAGTTAGTGCCTTAAATGATTTGAGTCTAACGGTTAAAAGAGGAGAAATTTTTTCTCTCCTTGGACCCAATGGGGCTGGGAAATCCTCACTAATTAATATTTTAACAACATTTTATAACGCTACTTCTAGTACAATAAGTGTTTTAGGAAAAAACTTGCAGGAAAATCCTCATTGGGTAAGAAGTCAAATAGCTTGTGTTTCTCAGAAAATTTCAATAGATGAGCATCTCTCTCTAATGGAAAATATGATTTTTCAAAGTAGATTATATAAGGTTGCTGCTAAAGAAGCTGAAGAAAGAATAAAAACATTAATAGATATTTTTAACCTCTCTAGTTATTTAAAATATCCTACTTCCTCCTATTCTGGTGGTGTAAAACGTAGACTTGACATCGCCATGAATTTAGTTTCTTCACCTAAAATTTTATTTTTGGATGAACCTACAGTAGGATTGGATGTAGAATCCAGGGCATCATTATGGAAAATGCTTCTTAAAATTCGTGATCAGCTAGGGACAACAATCTTTCTTACCACTCATTATCTTGAGGAAGCCGATTTTCTAAGCGATACCATATGCATTATGAAAAAAGGGGAAATATTAGTGCAAGGTTCACGAGAGGACTTAGAAGGTTATATAAAACAAAATGTTCTACGTATTATTTTTTCTACTAAGGAAGACGCTAAAAAGTATAAAGATATTTTAATCAATATGCTCAACACTAAATTTACCACTTTAAAAAATAAATCTTTATTTATAGGATTAGCTGACACTCCTAATGCTTTTATTGAAATTAATAAATGGCTTTTAGAAAATCATATAAAATTTAATGGAATTGAAATGGTAGAACCAAGCTTAGAGGATATTTTTCTTATAATAACAAATTCAGATAAACATAGATTGGGGGAATCGAAATGTTAAATATTTTATGGAGAAATATGAAATGGCGTTTTGAAAATCCTTTATCAATTGTTTTTACTATAATACAACCTCTTATATGGTTAGTTATGTATAGTACAGTTGCCAATTATACAATGCAAAATTTAGGAATTCAAAATTACACTGCTTTTATACTTCCTGGAATCATTGTTTTAGTTACATTGGGTGCTTGTTGTAGCTGCGGATTTATGAATTTTATTATGAGATCTAATGGTAGTTTTTATAGAATTTTAATTGCTCCTATTAGCCGAAAATCAATTGTTTTAGGGCAAATGCTGGAGGCAGTATTAGTTTCCCTTTTAGAAGTAGCCATTTTATGCATTGCAAGCCTCTTTTTTTCTGTTAGAATTCAAACAGGGTTAACTGGACTATTACTAATTATTTTACTTATCTTCATGACTGGATTTTTCATGTCAGGACTTTCGTATTCTATAAGTCTACTACTCCCCAATGAAGTAATTTATGAAACAATAATGAATACAATTGTACTACCATTTTTCTTTTTAAGTACAGCATTGTTTCCTATTGAAGGTTTAACCGGTGCTTTACGAACAATTGTATTAATAAATCCTTTTACACATATTATTAATGCATTGCGTAGTTTAATACTTGGAAATACCATATTATTCTTAGATATATTACCTGTAATTTTATTGTTTATAGTAATGTGTACTCTAAGCTTTTTACTTGCCATGTGGAGATTAAAAAAAGAAACAACTAACTAAAGTTATTATAAATTAACTAATTTAGTAACAACTTCATGTATAAAAGCCGTATTACAAATATGTATTACGGTTTTTATAGTAACAAAAGATTTATATTCGTTTTATATTCGTTTTATATTCGTTTTATATACTTTAATATCTTTATGCATTTTACAGCTCATTGCAATACTTTGCTTAAAATTACATATTACCCAATCATTCTTATTAAAAGAAGATTTAATGCTTATGGTTTGCGTATCTTTTTCCTTAAGTTTTCCTAATAAAATCTTTAATTAATATAAAAAAAATATTATACTTAATAATAGTATAGTAAGCAATACCTATGATTAAAACATAAAAAGGTACAATGTGGTGGAATTATGAAATTTCTCCTCCATGACTTACATAAGAGCTGGAAACAATAAATTTAAATAGTTCCTTTGCTTCTTATGCAAGTCATTTCAGAGAAATTTCATAATTCAAGTAATTTAATACTTTTTGTGGGATAATCATATCTATAAATAGGGAAAACTAGATTGAGGGGTTTATATATGAAAAGAAAAGATATACTTGAATTAAAAAAACGTTTAAAGAAAGATCATTGCACCTTTACTAAACTGTGCGGTTGCTATGTTAATGGTGAAAAAAATATTGTTTTAAATTTTAGAGAAAATTTTTTAAATTTAGATGAGGATGAGTACTTTAAGTATTTAGAAATTGCTAAAAAAGTCCTATCTGGAAGTATTGGCAACAATATTTTAGAACTTAATTTTCCACTCAATGAGAATCTTGAAAATGAAAAACAACTTTCTCTTATTAAGCTTAAAAAAAGTCAATTAAAAGATGATGCTCTACTTCAAGATTTTTATAAATCTATTATAGATAATTATGATTATACCGGCAATTTTTTAATACTAGTTTTTCATGATGCTTATGATGTTATTACTAAAACTAATGATAATTCTAAGATAGATGAATCTGAAGAAATTTACGAGTATATTCTATGTGCAATATGTCCTGTTTCACTTTCAGATCCCGGACTTAGATACTTTGAAGAAGAAAAGAAAATAAAGGCACGTATTAGAGATTGGGTGGTGAATACTCCTCTCCTTGGCTTTGTATTTCCTGCTTTCATTGATCGTAGTTCAGACGTTAACTCTGTTATATACTACACTAAAAATGCAAAGGACCCACATTCTGAATTAATGGAAAATGTTTTAGGTTGTTCTTCAAAACAAACTTCCACTATACAAAAGGAAACCTTCCAAGCAATTATTAAAGATCATATTAGCACTGATGAAAAAAAAGCTGAAAAAACTTTTATGGAAATACAAGAAAACCTAAATACTATGATAGATGAATACAATGAAATGTATGATGATACAGATGCCGAACCTATAACCTTAACACAAAAGGATATGCAAAATCTTTTAATAGAAAGCGGAGTTCCTGAAGAAGTTACTACTAAAATTGAAAAATCTTATGTAGAAAGCTTTGGTGATGACCTGCCTTTAGCAGATAATTTAATTGACCAAAAAGTACTTAAGGCAAATGCTCAAAGAAAAAAAGAAGAACATCTTGAAAAGCAAGTAGAAATACTCCAAACTAGACTTAAAGAAGTTAAACAAGAGGCAGCTGTAGATAATGAAGCTGACCTGTCTACAGAAATTAATGATGATAATGTGGTCTTAGAAGAAGCTGACGATACAAATTCAGAAAATAATAAAGCTGCTTCTGACTATGACGTTATACTTCAAGTAAAACCTGAAAAAATACCTGAAATAAAATCTCAAATAATTAATGGTCAAAAATGCATAGTTATTCCTATTAATGAGAATGAACAAACTACAGTTAATGGCTTAGAACATTTGATTTAATTTATAAAAAGGAGTAAAGAAAAGTAGCAATTTTAAAAGATAAAGTTTGCCATCTTTCTTTACTCCTCTTTATATCTCAAATAATTACAAGGGATAAGGTGCATTTACATACTTTTTTGCCTTCTGGTCTATCGGTGAATTATTTCACTATAGCTAGGGGGCATTAGATATGCTAGAATTAATGGTAACAAGTTTTGCTACAATCTATATTATTAGGCTAGTTTTAAAACATAATCTTTTTATTTCTAAGTTAATTATCAAGATTAAATTTCTTGTACATTAAAAATATCATCATATAACTCTTCAACATAATTAGGACGCCACCTGTCGTATTCACTGTAAACAGAGTTAAATGTGGTTTCTAAACCTTTAATTATTGACATTTTTACCCCTCCCGTTATATAAGATATCTCCTCGACAATTACTATTTACTGAATTGTTTTACGCCTCTCATATATCATAATATTCTACTATTATGTAGCACGCTTCATGAACATAGCCCTATTATTTCCTATAACTGTACATATACTATAATTATGTTACTTTAACTCTACAAATTTGGAATTTATCTTTTGCTTAAACTTCTTCCCAGACAATAAACACCAACCAGCATTTCTCCCACAGATAACCCCAAAAGTAATCCAGCAAAAAAATCTTTTATATCAGAACCACCAATACTATGAGAAACAGCCAAGGAAGCAATCCCCATTACAATTAGTAAAATCCCATACATAGTATTTTTTTGTTGCTCTAAATCTTGCGTCCTTTTTAACAGGTCCATAATCTGTTTCTCATCGTATATGCGTACACTATTTTCTTCAATTTCTTCTCCGTCAATTAGTTCTGCAACTGTTATTTCAAGCTCTTTGCATAGTTCTTGCACCACACTGTAATCAGGCATGCATTTTCCTGTTTCCCATTTTGAAACAGACTTATTTGATACGCCTATTTTTTCTGCAAGTTGCTCCTGTGTCATATTGTGTTCTTTTCTCTTTTGTGCAATAAATTTGCCTATAGATAATTGGTTCATATTTAACACTCCTTTGTTTTTGATACTAAAATCTTACTTGCAAAGTATCAAAAGGTCTATCCCTTATTATGCGAATATAGGTGGAATCCTTATAACTTGTGGTTTTCTAACATCCAAGACTCGAAAAAATCTTCAGTTTTTCCTTGTTGATGATGTGCGTCAAATTAGAATTTAACGCCTATAAAGTTTTCCAATATCTTCTTGTTATTATTTTCTGTCCATCTATAAGGTTCTCTACTTTATCTTGGAGTACCATATCATTCTTTTCCATTATTTTGGCAGAAACAGGGTTATCATCATCACAAGTGATTAGAACTTTTGAAATATCCATTTTCTTTGCTCTTTCTAACGCCAGTTTAAGCATAAAAGTTCCATAGCCTTTATTCCATTCAGAATAGCGAATACCATACCCTATATGACCACCATATCGTAGTAGTGCATCCGTGAGATTATGTCTAATGCTGATTTCGCCTATAAAGAAGTCTTTCTCATCATCAACCAACCAAAAATAATTCGCACCAACCCTATTGGGTTGCAGATTACGCTCATTTTTGTAATTATTGTATTTTACAAATATATCATAGGACCTTGCATCATCAAATGCATATGTTGTGACGTGGTTATCCTCATATTCGTCATATGCTTCAATATATGATTTCAAGTACTTTTCATTTGGTTCTGTAAGTATAATCATAACTATCCCCCCAGTAAATTTACTATTTACATTTACTCAACCTTAAATTGAAATTTGTTGTTCTTCGTATTATGCTCACAATATAAATTTATTCCATGGCAAATTCTGCCGTTAGAATTGCATGTTCTGGTAATCCAATCGCTATAGTTTTTATATCTTTTGCTGTTAAGCTTCCATATCCGTTTTTCTTACTGATGAAATTCCAGTCATATTTTACAAACATACTATAACATTTCCTCCTGCTCACAGCATCATTACTATTTTTCTTAACATCTAAATTCTTATTACATATGAAGTAAGTGAAATGTACTTTTTTTCTAAAACACTTTTAACGTAATGCCAGCCGACGGTAATAATAAATTCTGTAAAAACAACTATATCTGCATCTTGATTCATCACTTCACCAGCAACAAATATGGGTATAGAATAATTATTGAAGTCAGTAGCACCATGAATGTTCCATTCTAGTATTTTTACGCTATTACCTTCTGACATACAATTCACCTCCATGTACTATCTTCATAAGAGTTTCATTTCCTTCATCAAAAAAGAATATAATGTCACTTAATTACAGCCGTTAGTAATTCTTATTCTTTCAATATTATAATTTTCGTATTACATATGTAATAAAATCTTCCACTATATTATCATCAATTTGGTTTAAAACTTTATTTTTTAAAAGTAATGATAAGATTAGCAAACAAATAAAAATATTGATATATACATCTTTTAGGTCAAATGTAAAAAAAACATTTACTAATATGTAATCTAAACTACCGTTCCAAAAGATTTTATCAATTAATGAACATATAGCACCAGAAAATATAAAAGCATACATAATATTAATAATCTTGTTAGTTCCAAATTGATTATTTAGATATTGATAAAACAGACATATTAATATACTCATAATTGCTACTATTGAAATATGTATCCATTTACCGATACCTAATTGTAACATAGAATTAAACCATGAATAGTCCCTATTGAACATAGGCTCAAAATATAGCAAAGGAGGCAATATACGAAATTTTTCGTCAAAAAAATTGTTGTTAATTACTATTTTAATAGCCTGATCTATTGTTACTAAAATAATCACTGCTAGATATGTCTTTTTATTTTGAATTTTCAAATTTATTCTGCACCACCTTATATAAATATTTTTCCTATGATTTTACAAATTTGTACATATCACATTTATTTGTTATTTACCTTATAACATCCCGATAAATCATATCCACTATTTCATTTAAACTTAATTCCTTGTGTATAAGTATCTCAGGAATAATGCCTAATAAATCTTTTTCATTCCACCATTTTCTCATTTCTTTTTCTCCAAATTCATGAGCATTAGGTTTTTGTTTATGACGATTTAATGTTTCTTCAAAAGGTATATCAAAGTAACATGCAAAAATTTGATTACCAAATTCATTAAGTAAATTTTCAAATAGTTTTCTATACCACCCTGAATTTAAAATGCCTTCTAAAATTACAATACTGCAATGTTTTTTACCATATAGTACAAGTTCATTTAATAATTGACTTGCTTCTGTATCAGGTCCATCTTTCACAAATAGCATTTCTCTTCTAACAACATCTTGCGAAACTAACATTGTACCATGCCCAAATTTCTTTTGTAATGCTCTACCTGTTGTGGTTTTACCGCTTCCCGAATTACCTCT
This sequence comes from Clostridium sp. KNHs214, assembly GCF_000744935.1. Classification (GTDB taxonomy): domain Bacteria; phylum Bacillota; class Clostridia; order Clostridiales; family Clostridiaceae; genus Haloimpatiens. Next base: position 367,284 of record NZ_JQMW01000011.1, read on the forward strand.
TAGTATTATTAACTTTATATCTTTATCCATTGATTATGTCTCCCCCCAACCATATAAATACTATCTTGACCTTTATGTTTAAGAAATATTAGAACTTATCAACGCTACCATACTCTAAAATAGCCTTTATTCTTCTCACTCCTGCAGCTGCACTCTCCTCTTTTATAATCTTAAAATGTCCTAACTTTGACGTATTTTCAACATGAGGTCCTCCGCATATTTCCTTACTAAAATCTCCTATAGAATACACCTTAACTACATTACCATATTTTTCTGTAAATACCCCTGTAGCATTGTTCTCCTTTGCCTCTTCAACGGACATTTCTTCACATATAACAGGTAATGAGCTTTTAATAATTGTATTTACTAATTCTTCTACCTTATGAATCTCTTCCGTAGTCATTTTCTGATTATGAGAAAAGTCAAATCTTAATCTTTCCTTAGTAATGTTGCTTCCTCTTTGTATAACATGGTCTCCTAGCACAAGCTGTAGTGCCCTATGCAAAATATGAGTAGCGGTATGAAGAGCAGTGGTTTCTTCTGTATTGTCTGCCAACCCTCCTTTAAATTTCTGAGCAGCACCTTGTCTAGATAGTTCTTGATGCCCCTTAAATAGTCTTTCAAACTCTCCCATATCTATCTGCATTCCCTTTTCTTCAGCTAACTCTGCAATAATTTCAGGAGGAAATCCAAAAGTATCGTATAAATTAAAAACAGTTTTTCCATCGATAAGTGTCATATTATTAGCTTTGCACTTCTCTACAGTTTTATTAAATTTCTTTTCACCATTTTCTAAAGTACTTATAAATCTATCTTTTTCTTCTAAAATATTTTTTAAAATAAATTCTTTATGAACTACTAATTCTTCGTATAAATCTTTGAGGTTTTCTATAGTTGCCCAAACCAAGGTTTCTAAATATTTTGGACTCATACCTATTTTTCTCATGTGTCTTACTGTACGTCTAATAAGTCTTCTAAGAACATACCCTTGATCTACATTCCCAGGAACAATGCCATCAGCTAGTATAAGACATGAAGCTCTTACATGATCTGCAATAATTCTAACACTGTTTTCATTTGGCTTTACAGCAATAGAAAGAATTTCATTTATTACAGAAGAAAATAACTCTGTTTCATATACACTATCTTTATTCTCCATTATTGCTGTCATTCGTTCTAACCCAAGACCAGTGTCTACATTCTTGTTTTTTAGAGCAGAAAAGGTACCATCTTCATTCTTGTTATACTGCATAAATACATTGTTCCATATCTCCCAATACTTACCGCAATCGCAAGCAGGGCCACACCCCTCGGAACATTTAGGCTTCAAGCTATCATAAAAAATTTCTGTATCTGGACCACAAGGTCCTGTAACGCCAGCTGGTCCCCACCAATTATGTTTTTTATCACAATAATATATATTTTCTTTCTTGATGCCTAGGCTCTCCCATACACTTGCAGATTCCTCATCCCTTGGTACATCCTCATCTCCAGCGAATACTGTAACTGCTAATCTATTTACATCAAGATTAAGATGGTTTACCAGAAAATCGTAGCTCATCTTAATTGACTCCTCCTTAAAATAATCACCTAAAGACCAATTACCTAGCATTTCTAAGAAAGTTACATGTACATCATCACCTACTTCATCAATATCATCTGTTCTTAAACATTTTTGATAGTCAACTAGTCTTGTACCCATTGGATGCGGTTCCCCTAACAAAAATGGAACTAATGGATGCATCCCAGCGGTAGTAAATAAAACACTTGAATCATTCTCAGGAACCAATGATGCTCCCTTAATTACCTGATGATTATTTTTCTCGAAAAACTCAATGAATTTTCTTCTTATTTCTAATGCCTTCATTAAAAATCCCTCCTACATTATAATTAAAAATAAAAGAACCACTAAATAAAAAAACTCCTTCATCCCGAAAAGGGACGAAAGAGATATTATCCGTGGTACCACCCTAATTAGCATATTAATGCTCACTCTACCAGTACTATCATACTGTGCCCTTATAACGTAAGGAAACGTCTTACTCTACTAATACTATAAAAGCTATAGTAATGTTCAAGCAGAAGCTCAAGAGCTGCGTTCAATATAGACATCTGTTAGATTTTCACCATCCTCTAACTCTCTGAAAAAATCCCTATACCTACTCTTCTCTTTCATTGCTTTTAAATTATTACATTTAATAATACACAATATCCAGAAAAATTTCAAGTATTATTTTTAAATTAACCACTTTCACTCAAATAGCTAACTTCTATCATCGTTATTACTCCCTCATAAATTATCTAGAGAAATTATTAATTTATTAAATGAAAAGGCTATGTTTAAGTAAAATGTTGATAATTGAGAGAACAATGCAAAAGTCCTTATTATCAATGGCTTTCGCTATATATTATATAATTTTAATCAAATCCAATACATAGAAATAGTAACTACTACACAAATTAGTAATTTGGCAAGTTGTTATTTATCAATTATGCTTGAAGCTAGATTTGAAATCCAGTGTGGAATAATTGCTCCATATAATGAATTTGTTTTCATAAAAATAAAAATTCCAAAAAGAGTTAAGGAAAGCAGCCCGTCTTTTATGGTATACAGTTTTAAATTACTGCTATAAGATTTATCATTTTGAAAAATACTCTTCATTGCAATTTTATCCTCCACTACAAGTTATTATAATCTTATACTAAAAATTACTCACCCTTTTAATTATATCACACTTTGAAAATACAGCATTTTTTATGCTACGCTTTTTTATTAATAAAAATAGCTTTAACCAAATAAACCCAATGCCTAAAGCTAAAAACCTCATTTACTATAGGTACGCTTCACCCTTTATAATCCTAAATTGCATATAAGATTATTAAATCAGTTTTCTAACAAAATTATAAACTTCCTCATCTTCAGCTTGTGATATCTTTACATGTTCCAAAGTTACACCTTCAATAGAAAAATTCAAAAGATCCTTTAGTTTATTATAATATAAATCCCTGTCTAATCTAATTTTGCTGAAAATAATTTTTTGAGCACAGGGCTTGCTATTTGCATCTGAAGGAAGCATAAGCATAGCTAGTCCTCCCGTGTATTTATTTTTATTTACATTAGGCTTAATCATATTTATATAGGCAGTACCATCATTAGCACTTTGCAAATTAAAAAATAGAAGTTTCTCCGAAGTACTGTAATTGCCTTTAAAGTACTTAACAATTTCACCATCAGAGAGAATTTTAAATATTACGTCATCATTACAAATATCAACAATTCCTTCGTGTATAGCTCCTTCCCTAGCTATATTGGTAACTAAAAAATAAACATAATATTTTTCTTCGAATATATTCATCTTAATTTCTTGATTATTTTCTAAAATTTCAATATCTAGTGCTGTTAATGTACTTCCAATAAGTTTATCTATACTTATATTATATACCTCACAAATATATATTAAAGTTTCTATGGATGGAAAAGCTTCTCCTGACTTATATTTAGAAAGTAGATCTTCTGAAACACCTATTTTCTTAGCAAGATTCTTTTGTGTTGATTCTAGGCTAATAAACTTTTTTAGATTATATATAAACGTCTTAGCGGTCTTTTCATATATATTATTTTTTAAACCCTTTACAACATTGATGTCAACGGACATACTGCCCTCATTGTTTTTTACATATTCCAATTGATTTTTTACCTTCTCACTTATTTCTTTAAGTTCATATAATTCCTTCTTCAAACCTATCCCTCTCTCTATAGTATTTAATCTTATTTAGCATACTCGCTTATTCTTAAGCATTTATTCCTAGTTATTTATTTCTAATTATTCATCCTTAGTTATTAATTCTTATTCACTTCTTCATAATTTTTTATAACCCCAAAAATAAGTTCCCCACCTAATTATAATATAGTTATAATCAAGTTACTTGAATTATATTCAACTTAATATTTTATACTTTTCAATTAGATTTGATATTTATATATAGTTATTGTAATAAGTTAATTACTATATTACCATAATCATGAAGTTATAAAAACATCTTTAAATTCTAAAAAATTAGGAGGATATCAATGCATAAAATTTACGGAAAAACTTTTGATAAAAATAAGATTAAAACATAGAAATTACAACATAATTAAAAATTTAATTGATATTAAAAATATATTAAATTAGAAAGGATTTTTATGATTACTATTATTTTTGCTATATTATTAAGCTTTTTGATATGTTCAATCACTGGATTGATTCTCATTCCATTATTTAATAAATTCAAATTGGGGCAAAACATAAAAAAAGAAGCCCCCGAAAGTCATAATAAGAAAACTGGCACACCTACATTTGGTGGTATTATATTTATTTTTTCATCAATAATTACAACGCTCATTTTTATAGAGAACTGTAACAAAGAAATTCTACTTGTTTTATCCGCTTTTTTAGCTTTTGGATTCATAGGTTTCATTGATGATTTTTTAAAGAAAAGGCATAAAAAGAACGAAGGATTAACTCAAATTGAAAAAATGGTATTATTACTTTTTGTTTCAACGCTCTTTGCCTTTTATTCATATTACAATTCTTCAATTGGTTCATTAATTATAATTCCTTTTACTAAAAAATCATTTGATTTAGGAATACTCTACATACCATTTATTATTTTTTATTATGTTTCAACAACCAATGCAGTAAATCTAACTGATGGCATAGATGGCCTTGCTACATCAATAACACTGCTTATAATAACATTTTTTATTTTCATAAGTTTTAATATGGGTTATTACTCATTATCAATATTTTGCGGGTGTGTGGCAGGCTCTTTACTCGGATTTCTAAAGTATAATTCTTATCCAGCTAAAATAATTATGGGTGATACTGGCTCTTTAGCTCTTGGGGGTGTTGTTGCAGCAGTGGCCATGATACTTAAAAACCCACTTATCCTTATTATCGTTGGAGGTATATATGTTATTGAAACACTTTCAGTAATAATTCAGATAACATCCTTTAAATTATTAAAAAAACGTGTTTTTAAGATGGCACCCATCCATCACTCATTTGAACTATGTGGATGGCATGAGACTAAAATAGTTTTAATATTTTCAATTATAACAACAATTTTATGCCTTATTGGATTTTTATCATTTTAATTAATATTATCTTCATGGAATGAAGATAAAAAAATAGTAGCCTAAATCATGGAAAATGAATAGGCTACTATTTTTATAATTATTTATCTATTCACTTTCATAAATAAATTTCTAAGTGCGTATCTACCGTTATCCCCCACTTTCATAGAATATGGGAGTATTACGGTAGATAGCCCTCGTATAAACTCCTTTTTATCTCTACCAAATAGCTCCCTCTTATAATTAAAAAGTATGCTATTTGTATAATTAGGAAGCTTCCCATTACAAGAAATGCTGCAGTATTTATTTCCATTCCAAAGGTATTTTTTAATGCTTCTAATGCAAAAAGTGAATGTATTACTGCAACAATATAAGGAAATAAAAATAACACCCCTATATCAATAGTTGACACCTTTTTTATTTCTTTAAAGGTCAATCCTATTTTATTCAACTGCTCATACTTCACCTTATCTTGTTGAACATCCATATAGTATTTGTTATATAAGAAACTTCCTGTAGTTACAAAGAAAATTATGCCTATAAATATAGTTAAGAACATTACCACTCCATATCCAATTTTATGTGCTTCTAATATATCAGCTTTCATTAAAATAACATGCTCCTCATTATACTTATCTTCCTTAAATCTCTCATTGTAACTTTTACAGATGGCTAAAGTTTCCTTATAATCTTTCACTTGAAATGCTGAAAATGAAACAGTGGAACCTTTAATTTTATTATATTCATCATCTTTTACTATATACAAGTCATCATATAATGCAGGAATAACTCTCTCATTTAGTTTTGAAACAATTTTTATATTCATATTATCTACAAGCACATGCTCTTTCTTCTCCTTAAGTAATATCGTACCTGCTATTGCCTCATTACTTTTTATATCTATGGTTTTCTGCTCAGAAGCTCTAGCTAATCTACCATAAGTACTTTCACTAATTATATTTATAGGTGAAATACTTTCCTTAGGTAATACGGACTTAATTTCTCCTTGAACTTTGGTATAATTACATTTTTCTTTATTTAAAGAATCTTCTATAAAACCCACTCTTTCATAATCTTCTTTATGTGAGGCATAAAAAAATGCTTGAGGAAAGTTTTTATCAACTTCATACTCCTTATTTATCCAAAAGGCAGATACTCCTCCAATGGATGTAAAGGCTACAGCAGAAGTTATTGTGATTAAAAACAACATTCTCGTATTGTCCTTTATTCTATATAAAAGGTTTGAAATCCATAATACAGTTACTTTATTCATATAGAATTCCCTATTCTTTTTTAAAAGTTTTATGATAAAAACACTAAATTGTGAAAATAACAAATATGTTGCAATGACAACTACCGCTGTTACAGGTATAATTCTATTAGTTATACTATTCACAGTTGATGTAATAGAAAAATAATAACCTCCAATCAATAATGCTGCACATACTAGTGAAAGAATAGATGAAGTCTTTGGCTCACTTTTTGGCTTTTGGGTTCCCTTAAGTAAATTTAAAACTTTATCTTCTTTTATAATAGATGCCGCAAAAATTGAAATTAAAATTCCCATCAAAACAAATGCTATTAAAGTTATTATCATTGCTTTAACTGGAAAATAAAATTTCAAAGCATTGTAGCCCAATAGCTTTCCACTAGCAACTAAAAATATTTTCGAAAAAATAAGCCCTAATATAACTCCAAATATTCCAGATACAGAACTAATTAATACATTTTCAATTCCAATGATTTTTTTAATTTGTTTATTTGAAGTTCCTAAAATATATTACATTATTCTAAAAGCAAAATGTGAACAATAATCAATTATATTAAATATTCCAGCTATTAATTTGTTTAACATACATCCATTTAGCAAATAGATAATATATTGTTTGTAGGACTAAATATATTCCAACAATAAATGCAAAATACTTAATATGCAAAAGCCCCACAGATTTTACTGCAAAAGCCGCATGAAGAGTTGCAACCGTAAGCGGTAAGAAAAACATTATAAGGCTTTGAATACTAACTATTTTTTTTATTTCTTCTTGTGTGACACCTATCTTTTTTAATCCTATAAAATCTTGTTTATCTTTCTGAATTTCATTAAACATTTTAAAATATAATATACTTCCTGTTGCAATGAAAAATATCATTGCAATAAATGTTCCTATAAATAAAAGCATAGATAACACTTTCATCATTGATGCTGCACCTAACACTCTCTCAGTAAAGAAACTCTCTTTACCTTTTGTAACTGAATTTTTTATTTCTTTTACTGCATTAGAAGCTTTTAAATTATGCTTAATGTTGTATCCATAATAAGTGCACTTACTATTAGATGAAACTTCGTTCCACAATTTTCTAAAATCATCATTACTGACCACTATAGTACTAGTATTTTTCTCATCTGCATTTATAATTCCACCTTTTATATTACCTAATATATTAAAGTTGCTTATAGAACCTTCAATGTTTAAATTTAAAATTTTCTGATGCTTAAAAGGAAGCTCTGTTTTTTGATTAGCTATATTGCTAGTTAAATCATAAGTATATATTGCTACTTGTCTATTTTTTAAATCTAAAGATTTCTTATTATAATGTTTTGCAAGTTCGTTAAAACTCTCCTCTGACATTATGTTAAAATCAGTTTTATTTATTTTTATACCATAAGTACTTTTCTTATTTTCTACTACCTTATCATTATTTTTCGCTTTTATTAATTCTACTTTGTTTTTATATTTTATATCAAATTTATGCTTATTTAATATATCTTCAACTTTACCCTTAGGTATAACTTTATAGGAGTTTACGCCCTGCTCTATAATTCCTATATCTTGTGGACAATTTTCTTCCATTGAAGATAAACTAATCTTTTGTAGTGAATAAACTGATATAGCTGATGCAAGAGTAATTCCACTAAGTATTGATGTAATAAATAATACTTTTGCATTATCTTTTAATTTATATATAATTTGAGATAAGGTTATTAGATTTATACCTTTATAATAAACTTTTTTTGTATTTTGTAGTTTATTTGCAAAATACACGCTAAATTGTGAAAACAAAAGTTTGGTTCCTATTATTACAACTATAAGTATTGGAATCATTGTAGCTACAATAGCTGTTTTAGAAAGTACGCCTACAATATATCCAGATACAATAAGTATTATTGCTAGTGCTGCTTTTATTTTAGAGAACCTTGGTGTAGTCTTAGGTATTCTTTCACCTTTTAGTAATTCTGCAATATTATTATTTTTTATTTTGAAACTTGTAATAAAGCTTATAACATTAAGAAGTATAAAAAAGCTTACTATTGTTATTTTTACAGCTTTACTTGATACTGAAAATGGAATTTCTGCGTTTAAATCTAAAATTGCAGACACAGCTAAAAAGAATAATTTTGAAAATAGAATTCCAAAGAACAGCCCTGTAATAATAGAAGCAATGGAAATTATTATATTCTCAAACATAACATATCGTCTTATTTGGCTTTTGGTCAATCCAAACATCGATAAAAGTCCGAACTCTTTTTCTCTAGACTTTAAAAAGCTTGTTATTGAATAATTTGAAAATATAAAAGTAAAAATTACTATTACAAATTCACACAAATACATCAACCGACTAGATACAGTGGCAATAGTCGCATCACCAATATTTCCACTACTCACACCTTTATTATATATAAAATTGGCAAATATAAAAAATATAGTTACAACTATTACATTACTTAAATAATACATAACATACTTATTTAAATTTCCCTTAATATTTTTAATAGCTATATTGTTAATTTTCATTTATTATGTTTAGCAAGAGTGTGAGATAATCACCATGCTCTTACTAAATTCCCCCTTTCTTACTATTCACTTTTAGCATCTAAAGTTATTTTTATTTTGCATTAAAAGCTCTTCTACATTTTGTAGTTGTCTGCCCTGCTTCCTAAAAGCGAAAGAGAATCCATGATTTCTTTGAAAAATGCTTGTCTATTTCCTCCATTTACAATTTCTAAAAAATATTTTCCATCCTTAATCATAATTATTCTTTTGCAAAAACTTGCGGAAAAAGGATCATGAGTAACCATCATTATAGTAGCTTCTTTTTTATTATTGAGATTTGTCAAAGTTTCCATAACATCCTGTGAAGACTTAGAATCCAGATTTCCTGTAGGCTCATCCGCAAGAATTATAGAAGGATTATGAATAAGTGCTCTAGCGCAAGCTGCTCTTTGTTGCTGACCTCCTGAAATTTCATATGGTTTTTTATTTAAAATATCTTTAATATTTAAAAGCCTTGCAATATCTTCCACTCTATTTTCTATTTCCCTTACATTAACTTTTTCTAATACAAGTGGTAATATTATATTTTCCTTAATAGATAAAGAATCTAGAAGATTAAAATCTTGAAATATAAAACCTAATTCTTTTCTTCTAAATAAAGCAATATTTTTTTCATCTAATTTTGTAGGATTTGTTCCATTTATAAAAAGTTCTCCTGATGTAGGACTATCTATCGTTGCCATTATATTTAATAACGTGGTTTTACCACTACCAGATGGTCCCATTACCCCAAGAAATTCACCTTTTTCAATTTCCAAACTAAATTTATCTAATGCCTTAAAGGTCATCCCACCTTTTTTTCCACCATATATCTTTGTTATATTTTCAACTTTTAAAATTGACATAATAAAAACCTCCTGCTTTGTATCTTCTTTTGGACTATGATTTTATTATAAAAAAAATAGAGAAATCTTAGTATCGATTTCTCTTTCATTTTGAGTATTAACATTACAATTTTGAAAGGTTACAATTTAAATATATTTTTTCCTTTATAAAAAACAATATAAAATTTTGTTCCTTGTCCTTCTTCTGATTCAACGTATAATTCATTTCCAAGCTCAGTGCAAATACATTTTGATAAATACATGCCCATGCCTGTAGATTCAGAGCTCTTTCTGCCATTTTTACCTGTAAAGAAAATATTAAATACTCTTCCTAAGTCTTCTTTTGGTATACCAATGCCATTGTCTTCAATGGTTATAACTACTTTTTCCATCTCTTCTTTTATTCTAAAGTTTATGGTTTTTTTATGTTTTTCTGCTGCAATTGTATATTTTATTGCATTGATAACAATTTGATTTATAACAAAATATATCCACTTTTTATCTGTTTGAACAATTGTAGATTGACCTATTATTTCAGGAAATATTTTATTCTTAATAAGTAATTTTTTATTATCATTTATTACTTTTCTTAAAATCAATAATATATCTATATCTTGCACATTAAAATCATGGTTAAATTCATTTATCCTTGCATTATATAACATGATATTAAGCCCTTGTGATATTTTTTCATTTTCCTCGCCAATACTGTCAAAAACCACCTTATATCCGCATGCATTTTGTTCCTGAAGTATTAGATTAATTACAGATACAGGTGTCTTCATTTGATGCACCCATTGATTTATAAAATTTGAATAATTCTTTTGGAGTTCTTCATATTTATAAACTTTACCTTCATATGATTTATGTAATTTTTTCAATAAATCTTTAAAAAGTTTTTGCTCTATGCTTCTAGCTTCTCCTACATTTATAATGTCATCTACAATATTTTCAGAGCTTAGTGCTTTATAGAGACTTTTGTAAAATTTTCTCACTCTGGTATATTCATATAACAAAAATATAATAAGTATCACTATGGAAATAAAATATGCATACAATATATTTATTATGGGGAAATCTGTTATCTTTATAAATAAGGTCAAATGCATTATTAAAATAACTAAAGATATACTTATGAAATAAACTATTACATAAGCTATTCTATCTTTTAAAAAATCCATAAATTTCATTTTAGTCACCCACTCTTTACTCTACCAATTGTTAGTAAGCATATATCCTTGACCACGTTTTGTCTCTATAGCATTAGTAATCCCTACTTCCTCTAGCCTCTTTCTAAGTCGTGTAACATTTACAGAAAGAGTATTATCGTCAATAAAATCAGTATCACTCCAAAGAATCTCCAGCAAAGTATCTCTTGAAACAATCTTATTTATGTTTTTCACAAAATGCAATAAAAGAGAAAACTCATTTTTACTAAGTTGAGTTTTTTTGCCTTTATATTCTAAAAGATTCTTATCTGTATGTAATATAAAATCACCAATTTTTAAAAAATCCATATGATTTTTAGCATAGCTGCCATATACTCTTCTCAACACACCTTTTATCTTTGCCAATAGCACATCGTAAGAAAATGGTTTTGTTATAAACTCATCTCCTCCATTATTTATTGCCATTACTTGATCCATATCCGAATCTCTAGCTGATATAAACACTATTGGTACTTTAGAATCAACTCTTATTTCACTACACCAATAAAAACCATCAAAAAAAGGAAGGTTTATATCCATCAAAACAAGATGCGGCTTATACTCCAAAAATTCATCTTTTATATTTGAAAAATCTTTAACTAGAAATGCTTTATATCCATATCGCTCTAAGTGATTTTTTATAAGTTCAGCCATTTTCTTATCATCTTCTATAATCATAATACTATACAAAATTACCACAACCTTTAAATATTTATATATACTTATTTTACAATACTTAATTTATTAACTAAAGTAGTTTCCGTTTAATTTCCATTTACACTAACAAACTTATAAAATTGCTTTTATCATTTATCCTAAGATAACATATCTTATCCAGTAATATTATAACTCTTCACCAAAAAAACTAAATAACATATACTATATTACCTAAACATTATAAATTTTCAATATGAAAACAACTTTAATATATTATTATGATTATCCCACAAAAAGCATTACATTACCTGAATTATGAAATTTCTCTGGAATGACTTGCATAAGAAGCGAAGGAACTGTTTAAATTTAATTTTAGAAATTCTTCTTTTAGACAGATAAAATTATCGTAAGCCTTAAAAGGACGCCAGGCTAGCGAACCTGAGGCAGGACGCTGAATGTGAGCGTTAGATAATTTTATATGGCTAAAAGATTAGAATTTCTTAAATTAAATTTATTGTTCCGAGCTCTTATACAAGTCATGGAGGAGAAATTTCATAATTCCATCACATTATACCTTATTGTGGTTTAATCATTATTATTTATTTTATAAAAAGCAAAATCCAAAAGGGGGATATAGCAATGCCAAGCGATATAATACTACCAAAAGAATATGAAATAGAAGGCACCATCAGTGATAATGGAAAGATTTTAAAAGGAGATGGTTTTTCAGTTAGCCATCCTTATTTAGGAGTATATGTGGTTAAATTCGACCATCCTTTCTTCTATCAAGCGCCTGAAATCACCATAGAAGCATCTGGACTAACACAAGGTGCAACAGCAATGGTAATTGATAAAAACTTAAACGCCTTTAAATACTTTACCCTTCAAATAGAACCATATGATATGTATTTACAGGATTTAGAAATAAATTTTTCAGCTAAGGGTCTTAAGAATTAAACTTAAGATACTGTAATATGTATATTAATTTTGAATTTTAAATAACTATAAACACTTAATTCTATTTTAATAAAAATAAATTAAATAAGATTATAATATAACTGAAAGGAGATTATGATCATGGAAAAATTACGAGAAAATAGCAAAGTTAGAGAAATAGATGGCTCTATAGCTTCTGATGGAAGAATTCTAAAGGGAGATGGTTTTACAGTTACCCATGAACACCCTGGAGTTTATATTGTTAAATTCGATACTCCTTTCTATTTTTCACCACCAAGTATAGAAAGAATGGAAATAATAAACCCTTTTATTGAACCTTATGGTTATAAAGTAAAAATAATTGGTTCAGTAACTACAACCCACTTCAAATACTTCACCTATGAAATAAAAGATCATGATTTAATTATGAAAGATATTGACCTTAATTATTTTTATGCTTGGGGCTATAAGGAACCTGAACCATAAAGTACTCTACCGTAAAAACTACTCACCCTATTATCATAGAGCATGAGTAGTTCTTATTTTCTTCTATTTATTTAATAAAACCTCATTCAAATTAAATGATTTCTATTTTTTCTCTTTTATCTTTCATTTATATATATATATTATATAATAAATATATTAAGATAATATACTTTAGGAGGCTTTGTTTTTTTATGAATAATAAACTGACAGAAGAAAATATAAAAAAATTAAGAGAAGAATTAGAATATAGAATGACTGTAAAAAGGGCTGAAATTGCAAAAGAAAAATTAGAAGCTGCTGCCCATGGTGATAGGTCTGAAAATGCAGAGTACAAAGAAGCTTGTGCAAACTATAGAGAAAATGATAATAGAATTCAATATTTAATGACCATGATTTCTACAGCAACTGTAATAGATGATGAAAATGTAGATAAATCAATATTAGGAGTTAATAGTAGAGCTAGAATCAAATTCATAGATGATGATTTTGAAGATGTTATAACATTAGTAACTACTATGGATTTAGATCCTGAAAATATGCACATAAGTATAGAATCAGACTTAGGAAAAGCTCTCTCCGGTAAAAAAGCTGGAGATGTAGTTGAAGTTAACGCTCCAGGAGAAAAATATTCAGTAGAAGTATTGGAAATATTGTAATTTGTTGATATATGAGTCCAGTAGGCACAACAATTAAGTTTGCCACTGGATTCTTTTTTAATCTTTTGTATATGTTTTATGATATTACTTTAAACTTTCAGCAAAACCCTTATTTCTCCACTTTCCCTTTTTAAAGAAAATTGTAGTTATAATAGCTCCTAGTGTCCATGAGACAAGCAGTGAAATAAATGTAGATTCAGGTCTTCCTGTAGGATATGCTGCGCTTCTAGTAAGATAAGCAATTCCATAAGCCACAGGAACACGCATAATAACTGTAGTAATTAGTGAAATCCACATAGGTGTCATTGTATCTCCTGCGCCTCTCATAACACCTGATAAACTTTGGGTTACAGCCATTGCAATATACCCTAGGGCAAGAATTTTCATCATATGCATACTTAAATCAACTAGCTCTTTTGTATCAGTAAAAATTCCCATAAGATATTTTCCAAAAATCAAAATTAGAATTGTTATAGTAGTGGACACTCCAACTGCAATCATGGTACCATCCTTAGTTCCCTTTTCTACTCTATCCATTTTTCTAGCTCCAATATTTTGACCGGCGTAAGTTGTCATAGCAGTTCCAAAAGTAAAGTTAGGCATCATAGCAAATCCATCTACACGCATAACTATTACATTACAAGCAATAACCATTTCTCCAAAACTATTAGTTAGAGATTGTACAACTATCATGGCAAGGGAAAATATTGCCTGAGTTAATCCAGATGGTAATCCCAGTTTTATAAGTTGAAGAGAGTAGTCCTTCTCAACTTTCAACATTTTTAAATTAAAGTCAAATACACTCCTCATTTTTGATAATTTAATAATACAAAGCACCGCTGATATTCCTTGAGCAACAACAGTTGCAATGGCAACTCCTGGGACTCCCAAGCCCATACCTGCAACAAACCAAATGTCCAATATAACATTTAAAATTGTAGAAATAATCAAAAATACAAGTGCAGATACAGAGTCACCTAGTCCACGAAGAACTCCTGCTAAAATGTTATAGTAAGCAAAGCCTGCAATACCTACATAATAAATTATAAGGTATTTTGTACACCAATCAATTATAGAAGCTGGTGTTTTTAATAATAAAAGCAGTGGACGTGTAACAATAGGTCCTACAATCATTATTATTACAGAAGCAATAGCAGTAAGTGTCATACAAACACCAATGGTATGGGATAATTGCTTACGTTTTTTTGCTCCAAAATATTGAGCAACCATAATGCCTGCTCCTGTTGCAATTCCAACAAAAAGCACAAGTAAAAGATTTAGTATTGGAGCTGCACTGCCAACTGCAGCAAGAGCATTATCACCTACATATTTTCCTACAATAATAGAATCAGCTGTGTTATAAAGCTGCTGAGCTACGTTTCCAATTAGCATCGGTATAGAAAATTCAACAATTCTTTTCCATGGTGTGCCCTCAGTCATATCCTTTGCGGTAAACATTTTTGAAATTTTTTCCATATTCTTCTCCCTCCCTATTATTAATTATAACATAACTCTCAGACAATAATTCTAAATTTCTTCAAAAACATCGATTATTCCTTTTTACACCTTATTTACCGCGTTTTCCCACTATAGTATTGTAAATTCGTCGTAAAGCTTTATTTTGCACGGTTTAAGTAATCCTATTACTGGGGACGGTTAAGCTATTTTAGCTTAATTCATAGCTAAAATAGCTTAACCGTCCCCAGTATTTTTTATTTTATTTTTGATTCATAACTAAAACTTCTTAACCGTCCCCATTATTTTGGTGTATACTTAACAGTGGGGGGGAACAAGAATGAGACAAAAAAATGATTTTACTAAGGGAAGTGTTCCAAAACGCATATTAAGTCTTGCTTTACCAATGACTTTAGCGCAACTTATAAACATTCTTTATAATATTGTGGATCGTATGTATATTGGTAGAATTCCAGGGGCATCCACTCTAGCTCTTACGGGTATTGGTATTACACTTCCTATTATTACAATAATAATGGCTTTTGCTAATCTTTTTGGAATGGGTGGTGCTCCACTTTGTTCTATCGCTAGGGGTAGGGGTGATATTGAAGAAGCTGAAAAAATAATGGGAAACTCTTTTTCGCTTTTAATTATATTTGGTGCCGCACTAACTATATTAGGATTAATTTTTAAGAAACCTCTGCTATTTCTTTTTGGTTCTAGCAGTTCTACATTTTCATATGCAAATGACTATATTACAATTTATTTAATTGGAAGCATATTTGTCATGATAAGCCTTGGAATGAATAGTTTTATTAATTGTCAAGGATTTGGACGAATAGGCATGATGACTATTTTACTAGGTGCTATTACAAATATCATATTAGACCCTATTTTTATATTTTTATTCCATATGGGTGTTAAAGGTGCGGCATTAGCTACTGTAATATCGCAATTTTTATCCTGTTATTGGGTTTTAAAATTTTTAACTGGCAGAGATGCAATTCTTAAGCTTAAATATAAAAATTTGAAAATAAATTTTTCAATATTAAAGAGGATTGTTTTTCTTGGATTATCTAGTTTTATTATGGCTCTTACCAATAGTGTTGTACAAGTTGTTTGTAATATTACTTTGCAAATTTACGGTGGAGATTTATATATAGGTATCATGACTATTATTAATTCTGTTCGTGAAATTATTATAATGCCTGTAAGGGGAATTACTAACGGTTCTCAACCGGTTCTAGGCTTCAATTACGGTGCAAAAGAATATGGTCGAGTTAGAAGTGGAATTAAATTTATGTCTGTAGTTTGCATAATATATACATTTGTACTGTGGCTTATTTTAAGAACTTTTCCTGAATTTTTTATAAGAATATTTAGTAATGATCCTGAACTAATCAAAAAAGGAGTTCCTGCAATGAATATCTACTTTTTCGGGTTCTTTATGATGTCTTTACAATTTTCAGGGCAATCTACTTACGTCGCCCTTGGAAAATCCAAGCAGGCAATATTCTTTTCACTGCTACGTAAAATAATTATCGTGGTTCCACTTACATTGATGCTACCTAAAATGTTTAATTTAGGCACTAATGGAGTATTCTTGGCCGAGCCAATTTCTAATTTCTTAGGAGGACTAGCTTGCTATATAACAATGCTGCTTACAATTTGGCCACGCCTTAAAGAAAAACAGGAATGCTTGAATGAGTCCAGCATATCGTAAAAATATCAGAAACGCCGTAATAATTGTATCCATACAATTGCCAAAATATTTTTTCAGCAATATAATAGTCCTAGCACCATAGAAGGCCAATAATATATAAAATTATTGTATGTACTATAATTACATATGTTCCATACATAACATTTATATAGAATTTATAAACAGAGCTCTTAGCTTCAGATGGAGTTTTTACTCCAACTGAAGGTTAGAGCTCGTTATCCAGGGACGTAGCTGCCGTTATCTCCCACTTCGTTACAAGTGGGAGTGTTACGGCAGGTAGTCATCGGATAAATAACATTTATTATAGTAGGCCTAGTAATTTTATGGGAAAATATTAGCTGTAAGCGGGGGGATTATATGAAAAATAAAAATTTAAAAATACTAAAATTATGTCAAACTGCATTATTTGCGGCATTATGCTTTGTATCATTTACTTTTCTTCAAATTAAAATTCCAGTACCAGGGGGAGATGCTACTTCATTGCACATAGGTAATGCATTTTGTGTATTAGCTGCTTTACTTCTTGGTGGATGGTATGGAGGATTGGCTGGCGCTATTGGAATGACCATAGCAGATTTACTAGATCCTGTATATATTTTAGTAGCACCAAAAACATTTGTATTGAAATTATGTATCGGTTTAATAACAGGATTAGTTGCTCATAAGTATGGAAAAATAAGCAAGAGCAATGATAAGGGTTATATATTTAAATGGAGCATTATCGCTTCAATTTGTGGACTAGGTTTTAATGTAATTTTCGATCCTGTAGTAGGATATTTCTATAAACAATATATTTTAGGACAACCTCAAAAGGCTGCGGCAATCCTAGCTAAATTAAGCGCATTTGCTACATTTTTTAACGCAGTTGTATCTGTAATACTAGTAGCTTTAATTTATAATGCTATATTGCCACTTTTAAAGAAATCAGGCTTTCTATTGCCAGTAGGAAAAGATAAATAGTAACTAAAATCTATTAGCCACAAACTGCCTGTTCAATTCCATAACTTTCCAAGTTATATATTAAGAAATATATAGTATTATTAAACCACAAAAGGTACAATGCGGTGGAATTATACCTGGGGATATACCTGGGGACGGTTAATTCTTTTTAGCAATATTTTGATGAAAAATTGTTAACTGTCCCTGTTTTATAGGTTCATCAAGGATTACCAATACTAAATCCTCGTAAAGAATTTATAAGAATAAAATAGATAAACCCACCACGCTTTTGATACAATCCCTTGTCAAGTGCTCATGTACGGTAAAGAAGCAAGCAACCGAAAACAAGAGATAGACCGCCAGCACCACACTATTCCGAACCAAAGAAAACAAAGACCAAAAGACAAGCATTGTGGAAATGTGCATAACAGGCTATGGAATCATGGATAACTCTATTCACAGAACATGGAAAAGCTAAAGTGCAGCTTTCCCACATTCTGCAAACAGAGTTACCCACAACTCCATAAGACAGCCAGTTATACACATTCCCACAATGCCGACTACTACGGAATCCCTCTCATACCTATCTACAAAAACACGATAAGGATTCAATACCTTAATTTGGAAATATTTGTTGGCAGAAAAAATACTTGCGTGCGCACGCATATTGATGTATAATACGTTCTGATTGGAGGTATATATCTATGCAACTATTAAAATGGCTTTCCGTAACAGGCCGATTTTACAAAATCTATTTGGACAAGCAACTTGCCCCCTATGGAATCAACAACAGTCAATATATGTTCTTAATCAAAATCTGTCGTTCGCCCGGTATTCTACAAGATTCTTTGTTGAATATGTTCTATGTTCATCCAAGCAATATTGTACGGACGGTTGCGACATTGGAAAAGCAGGGAATGATTACACGTTCTCCCAATGATAAGGATAAGCGGACATGTAAATTGTATCCTACAGAAAGAGCATTGTCTATTATTGACGAGATACAGATGATATGCGAAAAGACAGAAGCTCTTTTATTGCAGGGTATGAGCGAATCCGAGCAGAACCTTTTTATGGATTTCTTAATACAGGCGGGCAGAAATATCACATCGGAACTCCATATAGAGAGAAGGGGGGAGGAGTTCAATGACTGAAAATCCTCTGGGCTATGAAAAAATTTCAAAGCTGTTGAAAAATTTTGCTGTTCCCAGTATTGTGGCGTCTCTTGTCGGCTCAATCTACAATATTGTGGATCAGATTTTTATTGGTCAAGGGGTCGGTTATTTGGGAAATGCAGCAACCAATGTTGCCTACCCGTTTTCTACCATCTGCCTTGCCATTGCACTACTGGTCGGAATTGGCAGTGCTTCCCGTGTTTCCCTCTGTCTTGGACGCAAAGAGCCGAAAGCTGCCGCCAAAGCAGCGGGAAATGGTATTGTTCTGATGGGAATTTTCGGAATTATTTATTTGCTGGTTGGAGAAACTTTTCTGTCTTTGCTCCTAAAGGCATTTGGGGCAACGACAGATGTATTTCCATATGCAAAGCAGTATGCCAGCATAACATTGATTGGAATGCCGTTTCTCATTGTAACGAATGGTATGAGCAATTTGATTCGAGCAGATGGAAAACCAAAGTATTCAATGGTCTGCATGGTTGTGGGAGCTATTATCAATACCATTCTTGACCCCATTTTTATTTTTGTTTGCGATTGGGGAATTGCCGGCGGAGCTTGGGCAACGGTTATTGGGCAAATTTTTTCTTTCATACTCGCACTCCGTTATCTATGGCGTTTCCAAACAATCCATTTTGAAAAAGAGTCGTTTTTATTAGACATTAAAGAAAGCCTGAAAATTTGCAGCATGGGGATAAGCAGCAGCTCAAATCAGATTGCAGTTACCGTGATTCAAATCATTCAGTACAATTCGTTGACTTATTACGGCGCATTAACAAAATATGGAACGGATATTCCCTTGGCAGCTTGCGGAATTGTTATGAAAACAAATGCCATAATCCTTGCGATTGTTGTAGGAATCTCGCAAGGGACACAGCCGATTATCGGTTTCAACTATGGAGCAAGGCAATATCATCGGGTACGGGAGGCTTACATGCTTGCAGTAAAGTGGAATCTTGTTGTTTCCACTATTGCTTTTATCGCATTTCAATTTTTCCCGCAATCTATCATTTCACTATTCGGAGACGGGGACGAGCTGTGTTTTGAATTTGCTGTTTTGTTCATGCGTACCTATCTTTTCATGGTGTTGGTAAATGGTGTGCAGTTGCTTTCTTCCAGCTTTTTTACCGCAATAGGAAAAGCGTTAAAAGGTGCTCTGTTGGCATTAACAAGGCAGACCTTTTTCTTGATTCCGCTTACCCTGCTGCTCCCGCTTCGTTTCGGAATTATGGGAGTATTGCTAGCGGGGCCTGTTGCTGATTTTTCAGCGTTTGTGCTATCTATTGTGTTAGTGGGAACAGAATTAAGAAAGCAAAAAAATGCAACACATATTAGTCCACAGTAAAATGAACGGGCTACGTCCGCTATTGACAGCCCCGCCTGTCTTTGCTTTTAGGCAGCTAAGGGGCGACAGCAAAAAGTGCTGCCGCCTCTTACATTATAAAAGCAACTATCAATCATGCACTACCCTTTTAGGAGGAAAGGGGGAATTTCCATGACCTGCACAAAAGATTACCGGGAACATATCGAGTATACCTTTCACGCCTTTTGCAAAGTCGTTATCCGCAACGCAACGATTACCGCAGCAAGGGCAAGGAGCAGAAAGTACAAAAGAGAAATATCCCTTGAATACCTCACAGAAGAAAATCACTACCCTTTAAGCACAGCAGATAAGTATTTCCAAGCCCCGGAGCCGGACGAGGAATACACGCTTACCCTTTGCGGCGATACCGTCATTTTCAGTAACGCCTTACTTGTGGAAGCTCTGTCACGGCTGGACACAAAGAAACGGGAAATGGTTTACCTGTCCTTTTTCCAGAAAGTGCCGCAGCATGAAATCGGCAGACGGTACGGGCGCAGCCGCAGCACAGCGGGCTATCATATCCGAAAAGCCCTGCGGCAGCTACAAGCGGAAATGGAGGGAATGGCGTATGAGGAATAGCAGACTTCTCCCCTATGAAACAATCGTACAAGCCGCCAGCGGGGAGCCGGAAGCGGTCAACACCGTATTGCAGCACTACCGCAGCCACATACGATATGCCGCCCTTGTAAACGGACAGATAGACCAAGATACAGAGGACTATATAACCCAAACGCTGCTTACCGCACTTTTCAAGTTTCGTTTTGAGGGATAGCCCCGCAGTCTACAACTGAATAACCACCGCTTTGTCGGCAACCGAAAGCAGTAAATCTATTCAATGGATTTGCTGCTTTTTTCGTTCCCATTTTGGCGTTTTTAGAAATCACCTGTATTAAAAACAAAAGAAAATTTGCCACCGGATTTGGCAAAATCCCATTTTAGCCGTGGAGGGTAACAAAGAAAAAAATCCTGCTATTGTCCGTCTTTTTTGCCTTGCCCGGTGTTGTAGGAAGTGAACGGGAAAATTTCAATTCCTACCACCGCAGGTTTGGCAAAATTTCCTTTTGTGGTGTTGTAGGAAATGACGGGAAATTTACAAAAAATGCCGCCGCACTTTGCCTGTTCGGGATTTTCAATCGTATTAGTAACAAAGGCAGGACAGGATTTTAGGTTACTAAGAGCAAGATTCTACCGCAGTACCAAATTTCGCTGTTCGCTCATTTTGTCCTTGCGGGAATCTTGTTGGGGAGTGCCTTCCCCAAACCCTGCTTATGCGGCTTTTGCCGCTTATCCCTGCCGCTGTCATGCGGCAAACGAAAGGAGGTTATAACCATGCCGAAACGATACAACACGCCCCACCGCAGCCGGGTAATCAAAACCCGGCTGACCGAGGAAGAATACGCCGACTTTACCGCCCGGCTTTCCCCTTATGGTATGAGCCAGTCTGAATTTATCCGGCAAGCCATTACACGGGCAACCATACGCCCCATTGTTACCGTGTCCCCGGTCAATGATGAACTGCTTGCCGCAGTCGGGAAGCTGACCGCCGAATATGGCAGAATCGGCGGCAACCTCAATCAGATTGCCCGGTATCTGAACGAATACGGTGTGCCGTACAACGCCCTGTCCGGCGAAGTCCGAGCCGCCATTTCCGACCTTGCAGCCTTGAAGTTTGAAGTCTTGCAGAAAGTAGGTGAAGCCGTTGGCAACATTCAAACATATCAGCTCTAAAAATGCCGACTACGGGGCAGCCGAGTAGTACCTTACCTTTGAGCATGACGAGTTTACCATGAAGCCTACCCTTGATGAAAACGGGCGGCTTGTCCCCCGTGAGGACTACCGACTTGCCACGCTGAACTGCGGTGATGAGGATTTTGCCATAGCGTGTATGCGCTCCAATCTCCGCTATGGCAAGAACCAAAAACGAGAAGATGTGAAGTCCCACCACTATATTATCAGCTTTGACCCACGGGACGGAACGGACAACGGTCTGACCGTTGATAAGGCGCAGTCGCTGGGCGAGGAATTTTGCAAAGAGCAGTTCCCCGGACATCAAGCCATTGTCTGCACCCACCCGGACGGGCATAACCATTCCGGCAACATTCATGTGCATATCGTTATCAATTCCCTGCGGATTGAAGCCGTTCCACTTCTGCCCTACATGGACAGACCAGCGGACACCAAGGACGGCTGCAAGCACCGCTGCACAGACGCAGCTATGGAATATTTCAAGTCCGAAGTCATGGAACTATGCCACCGGGAAAATCTCTATCAGATTGACCTGTTGCATGGCAGCAAGAACCGCATTACCGAGCGTGAATACTGGGCGCAGAAGAAAGGGCAGCTTGCCCTTGACCGGGAGAACGCTTCTCTTTCTGAAGCCGGACTTCCTACCAAGCCCACCAAGTTTGAAACCGACAAAGCAAAGCTGCGGCAGACCATACGGAAAGCGTTGGAGAAAGCCACCACCTTTGACGAATTTTCAGCTTTGCTTTTACAATCGGGAATCTCCGTCAAAGAGAGCCGGGGGCGGCTGTCCTATCTCACGCCGGACAGAACCAAGCCCATTACTGCCCGGAAGCTGGGGGACGATTTTGACCGTACTGCCGTACTTGCCATTTTGGAGCAGAACGCCCACAGAGCAGCCGAAAAGACCGCAGCCATACCCGAATACCCCGACAGCATTATGGGGCATTTACAGCGGACAAAAGCCGCCAAAACCGCCCCGAAACAGGACGGATTACAGCGTATGGTTGACCGGGAAGCCAAACGAGCCGAGGGCAAGGGCGCAGGCTATGACCGCTGGGCTACCCTGCACAACCTCAAACAGATGGCGGCTACCCACAACTTCCTCATGGAGAATGGATTGCTTGACCTTGACAAGCTGGGTGCAGCCGTGGAGGACAGCCGGAAAGCCCTGTCTGAAGCAAGGGAAAGTCTGCGGGGCATTGAGCAGAGCATTTCCGACAAGAAAAATCTGCGAAAGGTTGTCAGCGATTACCGCCGCACCCGCCCCACCATTGATGCTCATAAAAAGCTGTCCGGCAGAAAAGCGGAGAACTACCGCCAGTCCCACGAAGCGGAATTTATCATCTATGAAGCTGCCCTGCGCCAGCTAAAGGTGCTTGCACCGGGA
Source organism: Clostridium sp. KNHs214 (assembly GCF_000744935.1). Taxonomy (GTDB): domain Bacteria; phylum Bacillota; class Clostridia; order Clostridiales; family Clostridiaceae; genus Haloimpatiens. The sequence continues at coordinate 390,788 of NZ_JQMW01000011.1, forward strand.
AAGAAGCTGCCCGCCACTTCCAAGCTGAATACGTGCAAATGTCAATATAAAAATGTAGGTTTTTTCAAAAATAATATGGTAGGAAAACCTACATTTTTATTTAGTACTTTTACCCCTCCTCAGCAGTGATTGATTGAAGTTGATCTTTAAGGCGATATGATGGACCATTTATATTGATAACTGAGCAATGATGCAGTAATCTATCCAAAAGAGCATTTGTTAATACTGGCTCCTGAAAAATATCACCCCATTTTGAAAAGGGAGAATTAGTTGTTATTATTGTAGAAGATTTCTCGTACCTTTTGGCTATAAGATTAAAGAATAAGTTGGCAGACTCATTATTCATCTTTTGATATCCCAGTTCATCTATTATAAGAAGTTTATAACGGCAAAACCACTTTATTCTTCTTTCTAACCTGTTTTCTTCACTTGCTTTTTTTAGTTGTGATATAAGTTCCTGGAATGTGATAAAATACACACAATTACGTTGCTTAGCCGCTTCAATACCTATTGATACAGCTAAATTTGTTTTCCCAACTCCTGGACTTCCACAAAATATTATATTTTCCGTCTTTTCTAAAAATCTAAGTGTTATAAAATCCATGATTTTTCCCTTATCTATTGAGGGTTGAAATCCAAAGTCAAACTGATCAATTTCTTTTAAAAACGGAAAATTAGCAACTTTTACATTCCCTTTTATTACAGCATCCTTCTTGAAATTTATTTCTAATTGGCTTAATTCATATAAGGCATCAACAGGTGTTTTGCTACCGTCTGTCATCATATCTATGTATCTATCAATGTTCTCTCTAATTCGCACTAATTCAAGTGTGTCCAGGTTATTAATAAGGGTATTGTAGTTGTTCATTTAGCAATTCATCCTCACGATCCCTGGAGCCTGCCCTAAGGTAAACTCCTGTATTTCTTTTTCATATTTATTATGAATTATTTTATATCCTTCATCTGTTAGAATGCATTCTGCATCGCATACTGCCATAAAATCATTTATCCAGCAATCATAATCTAATTGCTTACACCAATTGTTTTTAACTGAAAATTTTAAATTAGACATGAAGATTTCTTTATTCTTTACATAAGGAAGTACTAAATTCATTCCTTTAATAAAGGTGCTTCGATTTTCTTTTGACATATGGGCATACTGCCCTATAATCCAGTTACCATAGGGGCTCCCATTCATATATGCTAATAATGCTTCGGGTGACTTTGTAGCCTCTATATTTGAAATATCTATTTTTCTTGATTCTAATAATCTATCCATAAGTTTTAAATTTTCATTAGCTACAGCCTCTAAATCTGCAGCCTTAACCTTCCCTTTCATAAGTATCGTGTAATGTTCTGGAACATAATTAATTGGATTTTTATTAATTGAGTGAAATGTTACAAGTTTTCCTTTATAATAGATATATAGTTTATTGTCGAGGATATCAACGCTAACTTCCTCATTAATAAGCTTAGGATGTACGGAATATTTGCTCTCTCCAAATCTAATTAGTGCTTCATTTGAAACTTTATATTTATTTGGTGATAGATAGGTATCAATAATTGAAGCTTTTGGTAAAGAATGCAGATATTCCTTTTCCTTATAAAACAGAGCGGTTGGCGACATGCCTGTTTCCGTATTAATATTTATATTCATTTTTAAATTAATTTCCTTTAGTTTCTCTAATAAATTATCTAATGTATCAAATTCACCATCATATGCCCGAATCCAGTCAATTACCTTATTTTTTGCTTCAACAGTCCCTTTTGTTTCAGGCTTTCTTGCCCCACACAATCTGACATTAAATCCAAAATCTTTTGCAAACTTACCCATTGTTTCAGTAATCTTTTTCTTTACTCCATGTACATTTGCAACAGTGGACATGTTATCAAACAAAAGCTCTTCTGGTATTCCTCCAAAGGCTTCAAAGGAATTAATAAGACATCTAAAAACATCATCTGTTTTTTTTTGAATGGATAGTCCTAAGTAGCTATATCTTGAAAAACTAAGTGTTACATGCAAAATATTTATAGTGTATTTTTCCCCAGATCTTGAAGTAAGTGTTATATCCTCCTTCCAGTCAACTTGCCCTTGTTTTCCAATTTTTGTTTCATAACGTGGATGGCCAGTATTACTTTGTTTAGGTAGTAACTTGTTTTTCTTGATATAAGTGATGAAATTTGAATAGGTACCTATAGTATTAATCCCATGTTTATCCACCATAAATTCATAAACACCTTTCATTGTAATCCTACGAATTGCTAACTTATCAGTAATTTCTACACGATATGGGTCAAGCTTGCTTTTCTTAATTCTCGTTTTTGGTTTCCCTTTGTAGCCTTGATCATACTTTTTTACAGTCCTCCAATCCATACCATATTTTTTTGCCAGTTGGGCGTAATTTGGTTTAATTCCTATGCTATTCATTAGAAATAGCTCTCCTTGTAAGTTGTTAATCATAGTTGTTATACCTCCATGTAGAAGTATAGCAATTATGTCCAAAATACAAAATAAGAATGTAGGTTTTTATACATTTTTATTTTGTATTTTTCCTACATTCTTATTATATTATTTGCATACGGAGATTGAAGCCCTCATTTCCGAGAAAAACGCAGCTTACAACACCTACCGCACCGCAAAAGCCGAGTATGAGCAGCTTGCCACCGCCAAACGGAACGCAGAGCAGATACTACACGGCACACCGAGCCGACAGAAAAAACAGGAACAGGAGCGATAAACCGCCCCGAATTGATACCGAATAAGAACAGGAGGATGCACCATGAAACTCACAAGAAGCGAATTAGAAATGATTTACCAGTACGCCGCTGCTGACCGGGCGGCTACCGTTGCGGGGCTTGCAGAGATTGTCCCCGTACTCAAAGACCCTCTCACAAAGGCAATCGTGGAAAACACCATAGACAAGCTGGAAAAAATCCCGGAGCCGGAGTGCAGCCGCTTTATCGCTGATACCAAAGCCCGTTTCCTTGAAGAACGGGACAACTCTATCCGGCAGCGGCTTGCCGAAGCAAAGGCACAGGCGAAAGAGCCGATTATGCAGGGGCATGACCTTACGGGTTTTGAACGCTATCTGTCACAGACCCGGCACATGATTGTGGTTGATATTTTGAGCAATGACAGCCCCGTTGGGTACAAGGGGGAACGCTACCGCTTTTTCCTCTCTGACGAGGGCTACAAGAACGCAAAGGCAAGCGAACAGCGGGGAGAAGCTAAAATCCGCAGCCATGCCGCCGTATGCTGCGGAAGTCTGTACCCGGATAAAAAGCCGGGGCGTGACCGTTAAAAACCGCCCCGAAATGATACCGAAACCATACAAAAGTCTGGGGGTATAGCTTACCCTATCCGCAATACCCCTGACCTTTCCAACGGGGCTTACAGGGCAGATTTTTCCCGAAAATGACACCGGGAACATACAGATTTTGCCCCTGTCCCCTCATACCCGACCAAACCGAAGAAAGGAGCGTTTTTTCATGCCGAGAATGAGCAAGAAGCGGCGGCTGGAATGGGCGTTCTTCCTCAATGAGCGAAACCGCATTACTTTCAATGCCCTTTGCCGGGGCTGTACCCATGACTGCAAGCAGAGTTTTAGGGCTATCGTGGTACTCTGCCCCCGGTATTATTCAAAGAGATGGAAAGCCCGCCCCACAGATAAGGAGAACCAAGATTATGTCAGATAACCGCAAATATTATTACCTCAAACTGAAAGAAAGCTATTTTGACGATGACGCTATCGTGCTGCTGGAAAGTATGCAGGACGGTATGCTGTATTCCAATATCCTCTTGAAGCTGTACTTAAAATCGCTGAAATACGGCGGCACTTTGCAGCTTGACGAGAATATCCCCTACACCGCCCAAATGATAGCCACCATTACCCGCCAGCAGGTCGGCACAGTCGAGAGGGCTTTGCAAATCTTTATGAAGCTGGGGCTTGTTGAACCGCTGGACAACGGGGCTTTGTATATGAGCAATATCGAGCTTTTCATCGGTCAGTCCTCTACCGAGGGGGAGCGTAAGCGCAGGGCAAGAATGAAGATTTCAGAGCAAAAACGGCTTAGTGGACAAGTGTCCGAAGCAAAAGCGGACATTTGTCCACCAGAGATAGAGATAAAGAAAGAGATAGATATAGAGATAGAAAAAGAGAGAGAGTCAGAACAGGGACGAGCCGCCCCCGCCGCTTACGGCAGATACAAAAATGTGATTTTGACAGAGATGGAACTTTCCGAACTGCAAGCAGAACTTCCCGGCAAGTGGGAGTATTACATTGACCGGCTATCCGGCTATATCGCTTCCACCGGGAGGAAATACAAGAACCATGCCGCCACTATCCGCAGATGGGCGGCTGACGATACCGCTAAAGCTGCCCCGAAACAGGGCATACCCGATTACAGCTACAAGGAGGGAGAAAGTCTATGAAACCAGCTTTTGAAGATATGAATTTACAGATACCAGCAACCACCGCCGAGCCGGAGGACTACACAGGTGAGGACGGTCTGCTCTACTGCGGCAAGTGCCGGACACCGAAAGAAGCCTATTTCCCGGCGGATAAAATCGCCCTGTTTGGGCGTGACCGCCACCCGGCAGAATGTGACTGCCAGCGGACGCAGCGCATGGAGCGTGAAGCCGCTGAACAGCAGCGCAAACATCGGGACAAGGTAGAAGAACTGAAACGCCGGGGCTTTACCGACCCGGCTATGCGGGAATGGACTTTTGCCAATGACAACGGCAGAAACCCGCAGATAAAAACGGCGCATAGCTATGTTGCGAAATGGGAGAAAATGCAGGCGGGCAACCACGGTTTGGTTTTATGGGGCAGCGTCGGCACAGGGAAAAGCTATCTTGCCGGGTGCATTGCAAACGCCCTCATGGAGCAGGAAATCTCCGTGAAAATGACGAACTTTGCCGCTGTCCTTAATGACCTTGCCGCCACCTTTGAGGGCAGGAACGAATATATTTCCAACCTCTGCCGCTATCCGCTGCTTATCCTTGATGATTTTGGAATGGAGCGTGGCACAGAGTATGGCTTAGAGCAGGTCTACAATGTGATTGACAGCCGTTACCGAAGCAAAAAGCCGCTGATCGTCACGACCAATCTAAGCCTTGACGAGTTGAACAATCCCCCGGACACCGCCCACAAGCGGATTTATGACCGGGTAACAGAAATGTGTACCCCTGTCTGCTTCTCCGGCGTGAACTTCCGCAGAGAAAAGGCACAGGAGAAAATGGAACGGCTGAAAAAGCTGATGAACGATTGAAAGGAGTTTGCCTATGACAGATAAGAACCCGCATACCAAGCACAGCATGAAAAGTACCGCCCCCGCCGACTGCGTGACGGAAATCCGCATAGGGAACTCTGTTCTTGTGGTGTCCGGCTTTTTCAAGCAGAGTGCCACGGAAACCGCAGCCGACAAAATGGCTAAGGTGCTGGAAGCGGAAGCTGCTACACAAAAATCGGCAATATGACGGGCGGTAAAGAAGCACTTTTTACACTTTGCCGCTATACAAGCCGCCCCGCTGTATGGTACAATCGCAGTACGGAATAGTGGGGCTGGCTGTCGGAAACGGAGGAAACCATGTTAAGACAGACAACCCAAAACCTTATTACCGCCCTTTATCCGAGATTATCCCATGAAGATGAACTGCAAGGAGAAAGCAACTCTATATCCAACCAAAAGCAGATTTTGGAATCCTACGCCAAACAGAACGGCTTTACCAACCTCTGCTGGTACACGGATGACGGTTATAGTGGTGCGAACTTCCAAAGACCCGGATTTCAAGCCATGCTTGCAGACATTGAAGCCGGGAAAGTCGGCACAGTCATCGTCAAGGATATGTCCCGTTTAGGGCGAAATTATCTACAGGTGGGAATGTATACAGAAATGCTTTTCCCGCAGAAAGGCGTCCGCTTTATCGCTATCAATGACGGAGTGGACAGCGCAATGGGCGACAACGATTTTACCCCGCTGCGTAATCTTTTCAACGAATGGATGGTGAGAGATACGAGCAAAAAAATTAAGGCAGTTAAGAAAGCAAAAGGCATGAGCGGCAAGCCTGTTACCAGCAAGCCCGTGTACGGCTACCTCATGGACGAGGACGAAAATTTCATCATTGACGAGGAAGCCGCCCCGGTAGTCAAGCAGATTTACCAACTCTGCCTTGCCGGAAACGGGCCTACCAAGATAGCCCGTATGCTGACCGAGCAGCAAATCCCCACGCCGGGGACGCTGGAATACCAGCGCACAGGCAGCACACGCCGCTACCACCCTGGCTATGAATGTAAGTGGGCGACCAATACTGTTGTTCATCTTCTGGAAAACCGGGAGTACACAGGCTGTCTTGTGAATTTCAAGACGGAAAAACCATCCTACAAGATGAAGCACAGCGTAGACAATCCCATTGAGAAACAGGCGATTTTCGAGAACCACCATGAGCCAATCATCGACTTGCAGACATGGGAACGGGTGCAGGAGTTACGCAAGCAGCGCAAACGCCCCAACCGCTACGATGATGTGGGCTTGTTCTCCGGCTTGCTGTTCTGCGCCGATTGCGGTCATGTGATGTACCAGCAGCGGTATCAGACCGACAAGAGAAAGCAGGATTGCTACATCTGCGGCAGCTATAAGAAGCGCACCGCCGACTGTACGGCGCACTTCATCCGCACCGACCTTTTGACGGCGGGTGTGCTGGACAATCTGCGGAAAGTGACCGCCTATGCACAGAAGCACGAAGCCCGGTTCGTGAAGCTGCTTATCCAGCAGAATGAAATGGGCGGCAAGCGGAAGCTGGCGGCGGCAGCCAAGCAGCTTGAACAGGTGCAGAGCCGCATTGCAGAACTTTCCCGCTACATCAAGCGTCTGTATGAGGACAATGTAAACGGGAAAATCAGTGATGAGCGTTTCATGGAAATGTCCGCAGACTACGAAGCCGAGCAGCGGGAACTGAAAGACAGAGCCGCCGCTTTGCAGGGCGAGCTGGACAAGGCACAGGAAGCCACGGTAAACGCTGAAAAGTTTATGAGCGTTGTCCGCAAGTACCTTTCTATCGAAGAACTGACACACACTCTTTTGCGTGAAATGGTGGAGAAAATCGTTGTTTATGAATGTGAGTATGACGAGAACGAAGTACGCCGCCAGCGCATTGATATTTATTACAGCTTTGTAGGCAAGATTGACTTACCCGAAGAATAAAGCCCGACCTATCCGACACCCTGCGCAAGTGCCGGATAGGAACGGCAAAATTTTTTACACTTCTATTACTTCTTTATCACACATAAGCAAAATCACAGGGCATGAAACAGCTCATGGCAGGCGGCGGCGTTGCCCTTATCGGCATGGTGCTTGTACCGCTTCTGTCCGGCCTGTTCACCGTATAAGCGGGGTAACAGCCTATGCAGAGCATACTTGACGCGATTAACGAATGGATAAAAGGTATCTTAATCGGAGCCATTAACGGTAATCTGTCAACTATGTTCGGGGACGTAAACGAGAAAGTCGGCACAATCGCCGCCGAGGTAGGCAAGACCCCGCAGGGGTGGAACGCGAATATCTTTTCCATGATACAGACCCTATCGGAAAACATAATCGTACCCATTGCGGGGCTTGTCATTACCTACGTTCTATGCGTGGAACTAATCAGCATGGTAACGGAAAAGAACAATATGCACGACGTTGACACGTTCATGTTCTTTAAGTGGTTTTTTAAGGCATTTGTCGCTGTTTACCTTGTGACGAACACCTTTACTATCACTATGGCGGTGTTCGATATGGCGCAGCACGTCGTATCGGGCGCGGCGGGGGTAATCGGCGGCGACACCAATATTGATGTCGCCGCCGCCCTTGAAGCCATGCAGGAGGGGCTTGACGCAATGGAAATCCCCGAACTTTTACTGCTTGTTATGGAAACGTCTTTAGTTAGCCTTTGCATGAAAATCATGTCGGTGCTGATAACGGTAATCCTATACGGCAGAATGATAGAAATATACTGCTATTGCTCGGTTTCACCTATCCCATTCGCAACAATGACTAACAGGGAGTGGGGGCAGATAGGGAACAACTACCTCAAAGCTCTAATCGCCCTCGGCTTTCAAGGCTTCTTGATTATGGTATGCGTCGGCATTTACGCGGTTTTGGTAAACAGCATGATTATAGCGGACAATCTGCACAGCGCGATTTTTTCCCTTGCAGCCTATACCGTTATTTTGTGCTTCTCCCTGTTCAAATCCGGCGCGCTTGCAAAGTCAATTTTTAACGCCCATTAAGGGCAGAAAGGAGGTTATCGCTTGGCGTATGTACCCGTACCCAAAGACTTATCCAAAGTCAAGACAAAGGTGGCGTTAAACCTTACGAAGCGGCAGATTGTCTGCTTTTCGGCGGCTCTCCTTGTAGGACTGCCGCTTTTCTTTTTACTCAAAGACAGCGCAGGGACGAGCCTTGCGGCAATGGTGATGATTGTCGTCATGCTTCCCTGCTTTCTCCTTGCCATGTATGAAAAGCATGGACAGCCCCTTGAAGTGGTGGTAAAAAACATCATTCAGACAAAGTTTATAAGACCAAAGGAACGACCCTATCAGACAGATAACCTATACGCCGTTTTAGAACGGCAGAGAAAACTTGAAAAGGAGGTATCGGCTATTGTCAAAGACACAAACAAAAAAGGCGCAGGGGGCAAGCCCCGCAAAGGCTAAACGCAAGCTGACCCGCGCCGAGAAAAAACAGATTGCCGCCCTTATCCAAAAGGCAAAGGGCGACGGAAAGGCGCACACCGCGCAGCAGACTATTCCCTACTTGCAGATGTACCCGGACGGGATATGCAGGGTAACGGAAAAACGGTATTCAAAGAGCCTTTCGTTTGAAGATATTAACTATCAGCTTGCACAGGCAGACGAAAAGACGGGCATTTTTGAAAACTGGTGCGACTTCTTAAACTATTTTGACGCTTCCGTATCGGTGCAGCTTTCCTTTATCAATCAAGGGACGCAGCGCGGCGAAGCACAAAAGGCTATCGACATTCCGGCGCAGGAGGACGCTTTTAATTCCATTCGCGCCGAGTATTCGGATATGCTGTAGTGCGTCAAAATATAGCTTTTGAAAACTGCATTTCTAAGTCAAATTATAACTATAACTCCAATAACTATCCAGTAATTAAATGCATTTTAAATAATCATATTATTGCTAAATAAAACCTCCTAATGACTTGACATCATTTGGAGGTTATTTTAAGCTTATTATAAAAACTAGAGAAAGGAAAGGGAAGAACCCCAAGCCGTGCAAAGCGAAGGTTCTTCCCTAAAAATAAGAGCGTAAGCTCTTACAACCTATTATTATGATAAGATTATTTTCACAACTATGCAAGTGTTTTAAACAAATTTCTTTTGAAAATGAGATAAATATTTTTGAAGAGTATATGAAAACGGTTAATTCAGAGGCTTTGGTATGTCCAGTCTGCGGATCTAAACACGATCTATCCCTATTTGCCTCTTATAAACGCCATCTTGTGACTTATGATAATAATGAAGTTCACGATAATATAATAACTATCAATAGATATATTTGCCCGTCATGTGGACATACTCATGCTATCCTACCTTCGGTAATTGTGCCCTACATGTCATTTAGCTTTAAATTTACTGTGTCTATTATTCATGATTATCTTGTACATAAATTTACCTCTGTAGAAGCTATGTGTGAACATTATTGTATAGCAATATCCACATTCTATCGAATTTTAAATAAGTTCAAAAAACATAAACAACTATGGCTTGGACTTCTACAAGACAAGCTTATTTCTAATCTAAGTTTTATACAGCGTGTTATAAATAGTACCTTTATTGAAATTGAAACCTTTATAACAAACTTTTTTAATAGAAACGGCTTATCCTTTTTTCAAGGAACATCATAATTAAGCTATAGCTATATACTTTTTATTTTATTTTATATATACCACTTAATACGATAATGGATATTATAATTTCCCCATGATAGCATTTTTATAGAGGTGATGTTGAAATGAATAACAAAGAAATGATTGAAATAGCTTCTATTAGACTAGCACTAATAGCTCCAGCTATAAATAATACTTATACTGAAAGCTCGAAAATTGCTTACTATAGACGTGTTGCTGCTACTCCTGTAAAATTACCTAACGGTAAGTCAGTTTTATATAGTCCTGGAACACTATCTAATTGGGAATCAGATTATAATAGGTTTGGTTTTGATGCCCTTCTACCGAAGACGCGTAGCGACATAGGGAAAACCAGAAAGTTAAATGATGTAGCTATAGAACAGATATATATGCTAAAAAATGCATTTCCTAAAATTAATGCTACTCTTATATATCATAAACTTATCGAAGATGGCTTTATCAATGAAAAAAATATATCATTATCTACAGTTCAAAGATTTATAAAAAATAATGATCTTAAATCTGCTAGATGCATAAATATGAAAGATAGAAAAGCCTTTGAAGAAGAGTTTGCAACTGGCATGTACCAAGGTGATACATGCTATGGCCCGTATATTACTGAAAATGGCATACGTAAAAGAACATATCTAATTATGCTAATTGATGATAAATCAAGACTTATCGTTGGCGGAAGATTCTTTTACAATGATAACTCTTATAATTTTCAAAAGGTACTTAAAGAAGCTATCGCTAGATATGGCATACCTAATAAACTTTACTTGGACAACGGTTCTCCTTATAAAAATGAGCAATTAAGTCTTATCTGTGGATCTCTTGGAATAGTAGAACTGCACACTATGGTAAGGGATGGAGCATCCAAAGGAAAAGTAGAAAGAAATTTTAGAACATTAAAAAGTAGATGGCTAAACACTCTAGATGTAGAATCTATATCCTCCTTAGCGGAGCTAAATGATGAGCTATTCGCATATATAAACAAGCATAATGTAACAGTACATTCAGCTACATCTCAACGTCCGATCGATAGATATAAAAGCGATTTAGCTCATGTTAAGGTAGCTACTGATAGTGAGTGGCTGGATAATTGCTTTATGAATCGCATACAACGAAGAGTTAATAATGACTCAACCATAAGCATTGATAAAATATCTTATGATGTACCTATGCAATTTATAGGACAGAAAGTTGAAGTAAGATATTTACCTGATGATATGGATAATGCATATGTATATTATGAAAATGCTAAATACAGCATTAGAAAAACAAATAAGATTGAAAATGGTAAAACCAAACGCAGGAATGCATTTACTATAGACTATTCAAAGGATGGTGTTAAAAATGTTTAAACAATTTTATGGTATGACAATGAATCCATTTGAAAAAGGCATAAAAGAAAAAGATGCCTATATGTCAAATGATCTAAAAGAGATGATATCAAGACTTGAGTATCTTAATGAAGCTAGGGGAATCGGCTTATTTACAGCTTCACCAGGTAGTGGAAAAACCTTTGCCTTAAGGTGCTTTGCTAAAAAAGTAAACCCTAATTTAACAAAGGTTATATATCTTTGCTTTACCACTGTAACTACTACTGAGTTCTATAGGCAATTTTGCATCTCCTTAGGAATTGAACCTTCTTCTCGTAAATCTGACATGTTTAAGAGCATAAAAGACTATATGGAAAGTATGAGTACAGATAAACGTGTGCATTATATATTAGTTTGGGATGAAGCACAATATCTAAATAATGATATTTTAAAGGATTTAAAGCTACTTATGAACTTCTCTATGGACTCAAAAGATTGCTTTTCCTTAGTTTTGATAGGACAACCTGTGTTAAATAATATCTTAGAAAAGCAGATACACGAGGCATTAAAACAAAGAATAATAATAAATTATAATTTTGAAGGATTTTCTGAAATTGAAGCTTTAGAATATATTAATTCTAGATTATCATTAGCAGGGGCTTCGCCAGAAATATTTGATAATAATGCTGTTTTGGCTGCATATAGAAGCTGTGCTGGCTCTATAAGACGCTTAAATATGATATTAACTAAGGCTTTAATAATAGGTGCGCAGCACGAAAAAAACGTAATCGATACTGATATAATAATGGCTGCCGCCAATGAAATATCACTGCATTAAAATCACAAGGAGCGCTAGCTCCTTTTTCTTTTAGGTGCAAAATGATTTTTCATTAAAAATAAAGTGATTTTGTAGAAATAATTTGACGTAAATTGTACTATAATTATAGAAATAAACTGACGTTTAAATTAGGAGAAATTTGACGTTTAACATTTAGGCATCATAATATCAACTATAGCTAAATGAATTTCTTCCTTTTCTAATATTTCTAATCCCTGAACTCCATTTTCTCCAATAAAAACTTTATATCCCTGATTTACCAAATAAGTCCTTATTCCCATAGCTATATCTTTTTCATCCTCTAAAACTAAAATATTATACATATTCATTTTCCTTACCTCTTTCTGTGTTAAGGCACATTCAAATAAATAATAAGTCAGTATGCTAGTCTATTTTGCGTCATACTGCGTCAGCAGAACTCGCCTATAGTACTAACAAAGACAGAACCTGTTTCCTTGCCTGACACAAAATAGACTAACATCTTTGAATTGTTATTTCTTTTCATGTACCTAATGTCATAAATATATAATATCATAGCTTTTATATAATTCTGCATTCATATTACTGCATTCCCCCCTTATTTATTCTACAAATCCATTCTATATCTATTTTTTTAAGATATAGTTGTGGTAATTCTAAAGATTTTCTAAAGAAATGCCTTATACTCTAAATTGTTTATTATATACTGAAAAATAAAAGCTACACTTTTCATAATAATCTTTCCTCCGTTAACTTAATTTATCATTAAATCTTTGATATATCATATTCACTTAATAGGTCAAGAGTTGCTGTAGGTTCATCAAGAATTACTAATGCTGCATGCTTATAAAGAATTTATAAGCATAAAATATATAAACCCATCACGCTTTTGTGATGGGTTTTTTACTCCAACTGAAGGTTAGAGATCGTTATCCAGGGACGTAGCTGCCGTTATCTCCCACTTTGTTAGAAGTGGGAGTGTTACGGCAGGTAGTCATCGGATAAATATTTACTTTTTAATTGGTATCCACACTTCGCATCTATAATCTTCTGATTTAGTATCGCCACTATAGTAAACTTCAAGCTCCGGTGCACAATCATGTTGATAACCAGATGAAGGCAGCCATTCTGTGAATATTCTTCTTGTTAAAGTTTGAATAGCTTCAGGCAGTGGTCCTATTGATTCAAATATAGCCCATGTTACATCAGGGATAGTAGCTTTTATATACCCCTTGGGTAAAGCTTCCATTGTATCCTCTATAGCAATCATATAATTAAACTCATTTTTAATCATATCAAAATCCTTACATACGCCTAAAACGCCCATTTGCCCAGCTTTTTCATCAAAAAATTTAAAACTTCCATCCTTCATTAATTCATCCCAAAACATAGGAACAGCCTTAAAGTTTTCTCCTCCATTCATATTAATTTTTTTCTGCTTACCTATTACTTTAAACCCCTTTTTCTTTTCAATTTTATAATCCATACTTTTATCTCCTTTAATTGAAATATGAAAGGATAGCTTAGGATAAGAAACTAGCTTTACTCCTTGCTTTTTTACCTTAGACGGATTTATTCCATGCATTTTCTTAAATGCCTTTGAAAATGACTCCAAGGATTCATATCCATATTTAAAAGCTACATCAGTTACCCGCGCCCCCATAAATAGGTCCTGTGAGGCTAAAGACAACCTTCTTCTCCTTATATATTCACTTATTGTAACCCCTGTTATCATGTAATACATCCTTTGAAAGTGAAATTCTGAGGACAAAGCTATTTTTGCAATTTCCTTTATCTCTATTTTTTCCGTAATATTGTCCTCAATATAATCTATTGCTTTATTCATAGAGTTTAACCAATCCATATCCCCTCTCCTTTCATATCTAATGTTAATATATTTAGGAAGTAAATACCTGTCTTCCTATGCTATGTGCTGACAGAACATAAAAATAATTATACTTGTTTCATTTTGCAACCCTATGTATTTCCCTTTATAGGTATATGTCTTTCCTCTGTACACGTATGCGTTTTCTTTTGTATATATCAATAGTTTCCAAGTATGTTCATAATCAGAACAATTCATCAAGTAATATATAATATCTTATTAAATTCATATCTGGCTTAAATTTAAGATTTTTTAAAAATCTATCTGTATATTCCGGAGGAAAATCTAAAAGTTCACGCAAGCACAATGCAATATCTTGATGTCTATCAGCAATACCACCGCGTCCCATATCTATATATCCTGTTATGTTTTTTCCATCAGTAAAGAAATTATTAAAACAATAATCACCATGGCTAAATACCAATGTCTCTTTTGGTTTGTTCTTCACTAAATACTCATATGCTTCATCTGTATTTTCAATGCCCTCAGTGTATTTATTATGATCCACTTCTAGATGAAGACCATTATCTACACGTTTTTTTGCCTTTTTTAGTTTATAATCAATTGTGCTGTCAAATTTGCATTCAGATATATCTATACTTTGTAATCTATTTATTCCATCTGCTGCAAGCTTAATTAACAAATGAGGGTTGTCTCTATACAGATTGTTTTCCAGCATAATACCTTCTGCTTTTTCAATCAGCATATACGAAGTACCGTTTTCAATAACCCTGCAAATGACCTTTGGCACTGGAAGTTTCCCCTGAAGCCACTTATAAATACCATATTCTCTCTCTGTCTCATCAGATACTTTTTCTATCTTTAGATATAGTTCTTTGTTTTCTCCATTACATTTTATTACTTTTGCTTTTGACATTCCTTCGTTGTCATTATGAAACTCCATACCCTTAATAAAATTTCGAATATTTTCTGGTAAGTACATGTTACTCAACCTTTCTTAATGTTTTTAGCATATAAATTTAAACTATCCAAATATTATTTTATTTATCTATTATATACCTTATTTCATGATTGTGCCAAAATAATATCCTTTCCATGAAACTTCAGTCTAAACTTATTGAACCCAGTAGCAATATAGACATGTAGTACATATTCTGATACTAGAGGAGGTGCAAAAGTGAGTAATCTAAAAAATTCTATAGAAATTGAATCTAAAAAATGCTCCAATGAAATTAATATAGATGCCCCTGTTGTTCAATGTATAGGCCGTGCCAACTCCGTGCAGGACTATTTGAGAATAATAGACACAACATTCAGAGATATTTGTCCAAGCAATAGAAACTGTGAATTATGGTACCGTGGTCAACCTCAGGCGTCATTTAATCTTATACCAAGAATTGCAAGATCACCTTTAAACCCAAAGGATGAGATATTGTTTCTATCGAAATTTAAATCTCTTGCAATACCTGATGTCCAGTTCTTACCATCATTCCCTATTCCCAACGGACCTGCGGCTTACTGGCACTGGCTGTTCCAGATGCAGCACTATGGCGTACCCACCAGGCTAATGGATTGGTCCCGTGATGCATTTGTAGGCTTGTTTTTTGCCGTTACCCAAGCGGCTGCTGATGTAGGAAACGATGCTGCAGTATGGGTACTCAACCCCGTAATATTGAATGAAGCTTTTTCATTCCACAGCTTCGTAAATCCTGGATATATCCCTAATGTGGATGAACCAGTGGTGGACCTTTACTTTGGTCCTAATGCACAAATACTCGGCACTACAAAACCTGCTGCCGTAATTGGCCCTATGAACAACCCTAGGATAGTAGCCCAAAGGGGAACTTTCACAGTATTCCCTCGTATTGAGGATGTTACGCCTTTGAACCTGTTCACTGACGCTTCTAATTATTTGTTAAAGATTTGCATTGCTGCAGAAAGCATCGATTCCATCAAGCGCCAATTAACACGTTATGGTATAACAAGATTTGCCTTGTTTCCAGACCTCTGCAATATAGCAGAGGAGATTAGTCTCCAGCTAATACAAGAAGGACAGATACCTTCAGCTTAATTAAGATAAAATTTTTATTTTAGTAGTTTAAAGGCTACCCCTAAGTATTAACACTTAGGGATAGCCTTTCCTTATTTTCAATATAGCTATAAACAATTTATACCTAAAAAATTCACTGTATGTCTTGGAAGCTCAACACTTACTACTTTGGTATTCGTAGCTTTTACTGCTTCATCAGTAGCCATAATTTGGGAGCCTGCTCCAGTCCTGTTGCTTATAATGCCTATGGCTCTATGGCTTTTGTCTAATCCCATTTTATCTCGCAAAACGCTATCTACATTTGTTATAACAAGCCCTACTGTGTTTCCATATTTTACTATTCCTACAAATTCAGTTATTGGTGCTGGTCTATTCATTACTTATCTTTCCCCTTTTGAGATTAATTTTTTATCTGTTGATTTTATAATTTTACTAATTTAATTCTTTAGAGTCAAATTTTCTTTGTTACTTAATTCTTTTACTTCAAAATACATATTATAATACTATAGTTCCCTTCAAACATCCTAAAAAATTTTATCTTATTTTCCTGCAATTACTTATATTTATATATATATTTGCAAATACTAATATAAAATCAATAAGGATGATGATATATATGACTTCTAAAGAAAAAGCCTATATAGGTGGGATTATAGATAGTAAAGGTAGTATTATGCTTTTAAAGTCTAATAATAATGAACTTCCGTCTCCTTGCATAAGCATAAGTTCAACCTCAATTGAATTATTAAAATGGATAAAAGATGTATCAAAAATGGGTTCAATAAAAAATAAGGAAAATAGTAACTCAGAAAAACATGCTAATTCCTTTATTTATACAATCAAGCATAATGATACAATAAATCTTTTACTAGAAATTGAACCCTATTTAATAGTTAAAAGTAAAAAGAAAAAAGCTAAACTAATATTAGAGAAATACAAAGCAGTTACTCCTCGAAATGGAAGATATTCTAATGAAATGCTTAAAGCAAAAGAACAATTTTATGAAGATTTTATAAGTATAAAATAGGAAAACCCATCACGTTTTTGTGATGGGTTTTTTATTGTTGAAGACAAATCGCACTCTTCAAAATGTACAAATTTAGTAAATACTTAAATTAGTAACCTTTATAGTCCACATCATTTATCAGACCAAATAAAGCCGCAAGAAGTTTTATATTTTCCACTAATAGCTCTTTCAATAGCTTGAAATGTAACATCATAAAAAGCTGCTGCTTCCCTTAAACTATTCCATTCTTTAATAAAATTTCCATTTACATCATACTGCATTACCTCTCTATTTTTTTTAGTTTCTATTTTGCCAACATATCTCCATATAAAATTACAGCAAGTTTTTCTTTCTCCCGTACAAACCCTGCGAATTGCCTTAGGTGTCGTGTTATAGTGTTCTGCTGCTAAATTAACTGAATCCCAAGTATTAATTAAATTTCCTTCTAAATCATATTGCTCTACCTTTTTAATTTGTCTTGACTTTTTATTAATAGTTTTTTTATTACATCCTAATCTAGCTTTTATATCTATTTCATCTGCCAAAAACTCATTATATTTATCTAAATATAGCCATATAAAATTTTTATGTGATTTATGATTTTCTTTTTCACAACATTTTTTAATCGAACCTATATCAAACTCTTCTTTTAAATCTTTTAAAGCATATGTTCCTATATAATTTGCATCTTTATCTAATTTAACTATTTTTCTCCCCAACTTTTCTTGTCTTTTACATTCTTTACTATCTATACATCTTTTAAATTTCTCCCATTTTTCTCTTTTTCTTTTCATATAAATAGTAGCATTATCATATAAAGAATCTACTACATCTCTGTATTTTCTACCTGTAAAGCTTATCTGACAAATATTTGGTGAATGTTTATTTATTAAAACATTTTTTTCTGAATTAAAGAATTTTTTTATTCCATAAAGCATATCGTATGTTCCAATAAATTTTATCTCACAAATGAGCATTGGACTTTTCCTATTTTTTCTTAATTTCATATAAGTTGATATGCATCCATCGCCGTCCATATATCCTCTAATAAAATGTTTAATTAACTGTTTGGGAACTATATTTTCATTTGCAAATTTTAATACTAATGATTTTCTTGGTATACAACCTAATTTTATTAAATCATTTGCCATTTTAGTGCTACTAATATTAATAGAAACATATCCTTTGTTACTTACATATAATGGCCTATTAGACTTTACATCTTTCAATAGTTGCTCTAATATATATTTATCATCTGGATGTAGTTGTATTATAATAATTTTATTATTTTCACTTTTTTCACTTACACAACCATCTGCATATAAAAGTCCTAACCAATATGCCTTTCTTTCGTTATCTATTTTTTCAAAATATGAATCATCTTGAATATATCTTGACATACTATCACCTAATAATATTTTTGTTATTATCTTTTGTACAATCATATAAATTATTCATGTATATTAATTTGAAACAGTTCTTTATTACGTTTTGTATCCACTAATAAAGCTATATATTATTAAGCAAAGGTATTTTTTAACGCTTGAATTTTTCTGAAAATATAAATAAGTTTAGAGGAAATACCGTATAAGATACACAAATAATATACTTGTAAATATATAAGCCAACAAAAAGTTACATATTTAAAAGATATAAAATCATAAAAAATTTAAGAAGATTTATTAACTGAAAAGGAATATAAGAAAGATTTTATATGGGAATATTACCCAATTTATATTATTTTATTTAAATTACATCCTAAAATATAAAATGCTTTTAAGCATTTATTAGGTTTAAAAAGCATTAAAAAAAACCACGTCAAAGCTGTCGTGGTTTTCATGGTGGAGGCGAGGAGAATCGAACTCCTGTCCGAAAGCTTCCACTTGCCTTAACTTTTCTAGTTATATCAATGCTTGTAGCAGTTATTCATCAAAAGTCCCATTCGGAGTATCCGATTTGCTGTTAATTTTCATTTTATCATAACGTAGACTTGGAGTAAACCAATAGGTCTAAATGCGTAGAAATATCTTATAAAAATGTAAGTATAGTAAGCCGAATATAACACCCAGTAAACATTCCGTATTGAGAGGTGTATAATCAACCCCATTTTCTTCTAGCCATTGACGGATAGACTTTTCACCTATTTTCTGCAATTATACTTTGATGCATCTTATAAGAAAATTGTTCATCAAGTTTATTATTTTTTTATTGCTTATTTATCTGCTATATTCAATAATTTCACCATATGCAACTTTCTCTTGATACTCAATTGTTTTTATAACCATTTCATGACAAACTACAATCACTCTGTTATACTTCAAATACTTTTCCAATACCCCATTTATTCTTTTCTTCATATTTTCCTTAGTTTCCCACACTTTGACCTCACCCTTAGGATGTATTCCATTATGTAAATCAAAATCTCTACTCAAGGAAAAACATTCTTCTGAGGTTCTATGTTGAAAGTTTATTATATCAGGTATCCATTCATGTAAGTCAACATCAACTTCTATATCTATTCCTAATTCCTTGGATAAAATTGATGCACTTTGAAGTGCTCTTGTATAAGGTGATGAAACAATAACTTCACAATTTTTAAGTCGATTGTCTTTTGATGTTTCTTTTAATTGCTGTATTCCAATTTCAGTTAATGGTGCTAAATCCAACCCATGTCCAATAAAATTTCTATCATTAACAGGTTGATATGTTGGTTCTCCATGCCTAATTAAATAAAATACTGTCATAATTCTCCCCCTTTAATACGCACTTTTTTACAAAGTCGAATCAATATATTGATTAAATTATACCATATAATTACAATAGTTCAAATTGAAATAGGATGTCCCATTTACAGTGCATTAACTTGTTATATATAGTAGGAAGAAGTTTTTTTATAAAGGTTAGAAGCTGAGAGTTTCCTATAAAACTCCAAGGTAATCGTAGATGCCGATGCAATAACTTCTACGGATTCATTCTTATTGAATGGGTGTTGGGTTTTTACATGGATTGAACCCTAAGGAATTGACCTTAAAACAAACATGGGAGAAGATAGCAGGAGTGCTATTGGGGAATGAGGATTTAGCTATGTCCCCTTTACTTCATTGGATGGCTAAATTATAAATAGGTTAATACTCATTAAATAGAATCTCCGTTATATAGCACTTAGTAATTAAGCATTGGTTAGCAAGCCCCTTAGTTAATACATAGAATCTTGACGGATTCAGATACTTTAGAAATTAATTTAAGCAATAGGTAATTGCTGAGTGATAACGAAGCAGATAAGTATTAAAACTCCTCTTAATAAAACCTGTCTTATAATAGTTTAACAAGTTAATTAATACTAATGGGACTATTCTTTTAAATAGGAGGGGGATGTCTAAAATTCTTCCCTTTTCTGTTGTTGGTATGAATGAATGGAAAATTTACGGATTTGTATTCAAGGAAAGTCCTATTTTTCCCACTATAAAATCAACACAATTCCCCTCTAGAATGAGTATTCCTAATGGTTTTACAAATGTCAATATATGTCACCAAAACTCTGTCTATATATAGTAACAGCAATAGTAAAAAAGTGGTGAGGAAATAAAATCCTTAACCACTCTTTTTTATGGCTTTTTGTGCTATAAATCAGATAAAGTATCTTTTTGTATAGCCTTATGTAAATCATTTATGCTGTTATGATAGTATGCCATGGTTATTTCTAAAGAAGAATGTCCCGCTATTCTACAGACATCTAATGGATTACTTCCATTTTTTATCATGTTAGTTAATGCTGTATGCCTTAACTTATGGGGCGAGGTACTTTTATCCAAACCTGCCTTCTTTCCATACTCTATTAGTTGACTCTTAATATGAGATAAAGCTACTTTGCTATGTGATACACTTGATAAAAACAAATACTCGCTATTAACATCATTAGCAATTTCCACTAGCTTCTTAACATATGGTTGTAACTTATTGTTCAATGGTACAATCCTTTGAGTCCTGTTCTTTGCAGTTTCTCCGTTTATGATGATGTACTTATCCTTTAAATTCACATCTTTAACCCTTATATTCACAGTTTCATTTACCCTTGTACCTACGGATAGCATGAGAAGTATTATAACGTAATCCCTTAATCCTGCGTATGAAGTCATGTTTATTACCTTGAGTAACTTTTTTATATCACTTTGAGTTAAAGGTTGTTTTTCATTCTTAACTTCCCTAACCTTTTTTACTCTTTCATTGATTCTATCCTTAACAAATCCTTCATCTTCTAAAAAGGCTAGATATACCTTTAAATAGCGTATTCTGATATTGGTAGTGTTAGGACTTACCTTCTCCAACATAAACGAAATATACCCTCTTATCAGCGTTATATCATATCGAATTTGGGTGTCCGAATAATACTCAGAAATATAGTTATTCATGTAAAGAAATGCCCTGTCATAATCATACAAAGTCCTTGTAGACAGGTTTTGTGACCTCTTACAGATGATAAAATCTTTCTGTTTTTCAATAAAGTCCTGTACGGAGAAGTATTCTGCTGTTACCTCGTTATCAAACCCTATCGGAGTAACATTTTTTGTTAATTGTAGTCTTTTAGCCATTTTAACACCTCAAATAAAAAAGATTACAGGTATCGGACACAGAAGAATTTCTTCCGAATCGAACTAGTAATCTTAATCATTAAAGTGCTATAAACCATTGATAACACTATGTATTTGGTGGAGGCGAGGGGAATCGAACCCCTGTCCGAAAGCCGCATCCCCTGAGCATCTCCGAGTGCAGTCCTTATTTTAAAATTCCCTCTGCCAAACGCCTAAGGACAGGCTTTTGGTTTTGGTAGCTTCATAATTTCCGTTCCCTACTCAAAGCTTTGTAGGGCTCGTTTCCCCGCTGTCGACGCCAGACCCTAAGTCGCGGGACTCTTAGGCTGACGAGCAACTATACTAAGCTGCTAATGCTAAATTATCGTTTTCGTTTATATTTAAATCCATAGTTTTTTAACGCGGGCCCATGGGTCCCTCGACTCGCTTCCCAGGAGCTACGTACCCCCGTCGAAACCATTACGCCCCCATGATAATTTATATTGAACAATAAACATTTAAAATAAGCAATTACTGCCTAAATACATAACCTACTGTTTATAGTCCAAATGTATTACATAGAAACGCCACCGATATTTAGTTTTTAAAACATAAGCATAACTTCGACTACACTATAAATAAAATGTATCTATTATTATACACCTATATATAGCAAACTGTCAAAATCATGATACGTTATTATAATACAATATATATAATAATTAATCAAGTATAAATACTTGTAAAAAGCAATTACATTATGCCTATAATCTCATTCTTTCTTTCATCTGCCTATCAATATCTCTCTTGGCAGCTTTTTCAAGCATAGCATCTCTTTTATCGTAGTTTTTCTTACCTTTTGCCACTGCTAAGCTTACTTTTACCATGCCATTTTTTAAATATAAAGATAATGGCACTAGTGTGTATCCCTTTTGGCTTGTAAATCCTATTAATTTAAGTATTTCATTTTTGTGAAGAAGCAGTTTTCTATCTCTTAATGGATCTTTATTAAATATGTTTCCCTTTTCATATGGACTTACATGCATATTTACTACAAACACTTCTCCATTTCTTATATCAGCATAGCTATCTTTTAAATTAGCTTTTCCTTCTCTTATGGACTTTACTTCTGTTCCTACTAATTCTATTCCAGCTTCATAGACTTCTTCTATGAAATAATCATGTCTTGCTTTTCTATTTTCCGCTAAGGTTCTCGTTCCTTTTTCTTTAGGCATCTATCTCACCCCTAAAATTTTAGTTGAATTGTGCCACTTCATGTGAACAACTCACATCTGAGCAACTCATTTGTATATTTTTAGTCTATTATATAGTATATCATTTTGTAGTACACTTTTCAATTAGCAACATAAGAATATTGTGAAGCAAGTGCAATAAGAAAAATCACACTTTAAGTCCGTGAAACAATTGTAATTTGGGACTAATCACAATACGCTAAGAACTTCTACATGTTTGCAGATTTCAATCCCCTAAAACCTTAACTCGCTCCTTGCATCCCTCAAACAAGAAGGATGATTTTCCTCCACTACGCTATGGAAAATCTTTAATTTATGATAGAAAGGCGCTCCTAATATTTTTTAGGCGGAGCCTTTCGAAAAGTTATATGGTACCTATTAAAATAAAATAACAACTAAAATTCAATTCATTTTGCCGTAAGGCAGTTATTTGTATAAATGAAAATTTGTAAGTTAGAACAGGTAAGAGGTAAAAAGTAAGAAGTAAGAGTTAATGATAAAACTCAAGAAGTTTTTATGATTAAATTCATCATATTTTATCTCTATGCCCCATCTTTTAAAATATAATTCTTTAAATTCTTGAATTTTCATAGATTCATCAAATAAATTAGTTACTAAAACTTCTTCAGTTTCTGAGTCAAGATAGAATTTTATAACTCTAACTTTATATGTTTTTTTATCATGTGTAATTTCTATTATTTGATCCTGCTTTTCTACATTAATTTTTTTCTTGAATACATTATTTTTTAGTCTCATGACAAAATAAATATTGCTTTCAATCAACGTAGACATCAGCTCAATACTTGGGTATCCCCTATCAAATAATATCAAGTCCTTTATTGAAGAAACTTTTTTTATTTCAGAAATTAATTCTAGTGCTATTTTTCTTTCAGAAGTTTCAAAACGATATATTTTACTTTTTATAACAATCTTATTTAGCACATCAAAGAGACATGAAGCACTTGCGCGAGCAATGGCTACGCTAGTGTGTTGATTTTTTGCATATCCAAACTCATTTCTCAAGGTTTCTGTATTAGGTAACTCTATTGTAGTACCATCAATGGCAGTTAATCTGTATCCATTCCAAAGCTTGTATTCATCACATTCTTCATAAATAACATCTACTATTTTATCATTTAGCTCAATAAATGCATTAGGATTAATTTTTTGCCTGTTTTCTGAAAAAGCTTGTTTTGAAATTGTATCTTCTCTTTTCAAAATCACTTCAAAAAAATTGTTTAATTCTACTTGTAAAGACTTGTTTATCATATTTAGCATAAATAGCATTGTTTCTTTAAATCCCATTTTTCCTGCCCTCGTAAAGTATGATGGACTTGTTCTATTCGAACATTTAAATATATAGTCCTCAATCATTATTTGACTTTATAACATGGCTTTTTTAAAGCTTTTTTTTAATTTCATTTTTATCACCTTTAATCATTAGAAATACACAAAATTTATGTGCTCTTTTTGATTATTTGTGATAATTTTAAAATGTAAAGTGTTTTTGAAAGGAATTTTTTACTTTTTATTACATTTTAACTTAATGACATTGGGCGTGAGCCCGTTGATTTATAACGAGTGATTGAGGACTAGGGATTAGAGACTAAGGACTAAAACGAAAGGCTCCGCCTAAAAAAGATTATGAACCCTTTCCTATCTATAAATTAAAGATTTTCCATAGCGAAGCGGAGGAAAATCATCCTTTAGTCAGCTGTGTTCCTCCTCTGATAGCCTATGCATGAACTGAAAAATCTGTCTTTAAGGTAACAATAAATATATTTTCTTAGACTATTGAGCTAGCCTTAGAAATTCTTTGTTTTCAAATTTCAATACCCGTTAAGAAGCTTTCATGTTTGAGCGCCGTCAGAAGCGAGTTTGAAAGCTTTAGGGTATTGAAATTTGAAAACATTAGAATTTCTTGGCGTATTGCGAACAGTCTAAAAAATATATTTATTGTGAACTTAAAGACAGATTTTTCTTATGGCACTTGCTTCTCAATATATTCTTACTCTTCGCTTTCGAGATCTTCTAGTGATATTATTTTATATTCATAAGATTGTATAGCCTCTTCTTTAGACTCTGTTGACTCTTCCTCAGGCTTTTCTTCCTTTAATAATTTAAAGTTAACTTCGTAGGCATCTAAGTCAACGCTTTCTACTTTAATCTTTACTTTGTTGCCTAATCTATAGGTTTTTTTGGTTCTTTCACCTATTAGACAAAGATGTTTTTCATCATAAATATAATAGTCATCATCTAATGTACTTATGTGAACAAGTCCTTCTACAGTATTAGGAAGCTCTACAAACATTCCAAAGTTTGTTACTGAGGAAATTATGCCATCATATTCTTCTCCAATTCTTTCACTCATGTATTCAGCTTTCTTCAAGTCGTCTACTTCTCTTTCTGCTTCATCAGCTACCCTTTCTCTTTCTGAAGATTGCATAGATGCATAATCTACAGCTTTTACTAAATTATTAGTTTTCTTTTCATCTAATCTTCCATTTATAAATTCCTTTATAATCCTATGAATTATAAGGTCTGGGTATCTTCTTATTGGTGATGTAAAGTGACAGTAGTATTTAGCTGCCAAACCAAAGTGACCTATGCATTCTGGTGAATATCTAGCTTGTTTTAGGGAACGAAGTAAAAGTGTGTTTATGACAACTTCTTCATCCTTTCCTTTCACTTGCTCTATTACACCTTGAAGCATTTTAGGATGTATTTCATTTCCCCATCTTATAGCTACCCCTAAATTATGAGCAAATTCACTAAAGTGCATTAGTTTTTCTTCATCTGGATCTTCATGAACTCTATATACAAAAGGAGTATTAGCCCAGAACATATGCTCAGCCACTGTTTCATTACAAACTAACATAAATTCTTCTATAATTCTATTAGCTATAGCTCTTTCATATGGTTTAATGTCTATAGGTTTTCCCTGTGGATTTAATATTATTTTGCACTCTTCAAAGTCAAAATCTATAGCTCCTCTTTTTAACCTCTTGTTATAAAGTATATTACAAAGCTCTTCCATAGCCTTAAAGTCTTCTACTAAGTAATCATACTTTTCCATAAGCTCTTTGTCCTTATCCCTAAGTATTTTGGTTACATCAGTGTATGTCATTCTCTCATCTGTTTTAATTATACTTTCTACTATTTCATAATTAACAACTTTTCCATCCTTATTTATTTCCATTAGACAGCTCAAGGTTAATCTATCTTCTCTTGGATTTAAACTACATATGCCATTAGATAACTTCTTAGGAAGCATTGGAATTACTCTGTCTATTAAATAAACAGATGTAGCTCTTTTCAAAGCTTCCTTATCTAAAGGCGAATTTTCCTTTGCATAGTGAGAAACATCCGCTATATGTACTCCTAAATAATAGTTTCCATTTTCTAATTTTTCTATAGAAACTGCATCATCTAAGTCCTTAGCATCTTCTCCATCTATAGTGACCATTCTTACATCTCTAAGATCTTTTCTTCTCTTGTATTCCCCTTCCGGTATCTCCATCTCTATATTATCTGTGTATTTAAGCACCTTTGGCGGAAAATCCTCTGGTAGCTTATATTTCTTTATTATAGATAATATATCAATGCCCTTTTCACCTTTTTTTCCTAGTATTTCTACCACTCTACCTTCTGGATTTCTTCTAGGCTCTGGCCATTGAGTAATTTCTATGATTACTATGTCACCACTTTTAGCACCATTTTTTTCTCCTTTTGGTATAAACACATCTTGTATTATTCTCTTGTCATGTGGGATTACAAATCCAAAATTTCTACTGTCTTCATAAGTTCCTATTATAGTTGAATTAGTTCTCTCTAATATTCTTATTATTTCCCCTTCACATTTTTTATTCTCCGCTTTTTCTTTTGTTATTTTCACCATTACTCTATCGCCATTCATGGCTCCATTCATATTGGATGAAGATACAAAAACATCTGGACCTTCTTCATCAGTTATGACAAATCCATATCCCCTAGCATGACTTTGAAGTTTCCCAGGCAATAATCCCATTTTATCTGGAAGTCCATAATGCTCTGTTCTGGTTTTAACTATCTGACCATCCTTCTCCATGCTTTTTAAAGTGCTTTTAAAGGCTTTTATTTCTTTCTTGCCTATGCCAAACACCTTAGCTAATTCTGTTATATCCATTGGTTTATATGCTTTTTCCTTCATAAAGGAAAGAATAATTTCTCTTATATTCATAATTATCGTTACTTTATATATCTAAAATCCATATCTGAAATCAATTTATAATACTATATTTACATTGAATTTACAGCTAAAATCCTCTTATAATATTATATTTCACATTGAATCTTAGTAAATCAGTAACTTTTCCTCCTCTCCATATCTTTTATTATTGTAACTTATGGCTAAAATTTATTTTCTCTCGTATTTACCTTTCGCTGGATTGTAAATGATACTAATTTATACATTAATATTATTTCAAAAACAATATTTATTATTCTCATATTACCATTATACTACATACTTTGCCATAGATTTCTTAATACATTAACATTTTGCAAGCACAACCACATTTATATACTTTAAAAATATTTATATTTCATATTTTTTATTATAACAATTCCAAAATTTAAAATATTCCAAAGATATTAGGAATATTTTTACTTATGTTTTGCAAAATACGATTTATTTATACATTTTTACTATAGATACCGCTGTTCTCATACAAATTTTCTATAATGTGTTTTTCATATTGATAAATATTGCCACCTAATCTATAATTAATTTCGGGTTAAACCGACATTAATTATAGGGGGGAAGCTAAATGAAAAAGAAGAAAATACTAAGTCTTCTTCTTGCAGTAACATGCAGTCTAGGTCTTGTAGCTTGTGGAAATTCTACGTCCAAAAAAGATTCAAAAACTGCTGCTGCTAAAGAAGAAAAAATTAAAGATGGTGGAACTATGGTTTTTGCATTTGGTAGTGATCCTACAAAACTAAATCCATTTTATCAAGATAACAGAGTAACTTTTACTGTTAACAATGCTTTATTTAGTCCACTATTTATTATGGATAGCAATGAAACTAGATATTATTTAGCAGAAAAAGTAGAAGAATCTGCCGATAAACTGACTTATAAAATTAAGTTAAAAGACAATCTTAAATGGCACGATGGAAAGAAAATAACCGCTGATGATATTATATTCTCTATAAATACTATATGGGATGAAAAACAATGTATAGGCGATAGAGAGAGTTTCTTAATTGGCGGCAAAAAATTTGAAATGAAAAAAGTAGATGACTTAAACTTAGAGATTAAATTACCTCAAGTTTATATGCCTTTTAAAGGAGTTATTGGGGGGTTACGTCCAATTCCAAAACACGTTTATGAAAGTGAAAAAGACCTAGCTAAATCAGAGAAAAATAATAAACCAGTTGGTTCAGGTCCTTATAAATTTAAAGAATGGAAAAAGGGAGATCACTTAACTATAGAAAGATTTAATGACTATTTTGGCGGAAAACCTCATATAGATCAAATAGTTTATAAAGTATCTGCTGATAAAAATAGTGGTGCTATAGCTTTTGAAAATGGTGAAGTAAATGCAACTTATTTAACTGAGAAAAAATTCAACACTTATTCAAAAGATGATAAGTATAAAACTTATAAGTTTGATGAATCTATGCCAGAATATATGGTATTTAACTTTGAAAATAAGCTTCTAGGCAAAAAAGAGGTTAGGCAAGCTATAAGTTACGCCATAAATAGGCAGGATTTATTAAAGAGTATATTTGAAAATATCGAAAATGCTAAACCAGCTTATTCTGTATTCCCACCAAGCACTTTATATTACACAGATAAAGTTGAACATTATGATTACAATATAGAAAAAGCTAAAGGTTTGATGAAAAAGGCTAATGTAGAAAAAGCAACTTTAAAATTTGGATATATAGCTGGAAACGAAAAAGATGTAAATCAGTTTAATGTTATTAAAGAAAATTTAAAAGCTATAGGAATAGATGTTAAACCAGTACCACTTGAACAGCAAGCATTTTTCTCTCAAGTATTCGGAGAAACTCCTAAAACTTTTGATTTAACTTTAAATGCTTATGTTTGTGGTACAGAACCTGACGCTTATTCAGGATTATTTGTAAAAGGCGGCGCTATGAACTGGAGTGGCTATTCTAATGCTGAATTAGATGAACTATGGAAAAAAGCTGCTATAGAAACTAATGAAGCTAAAAGAAAAGAAATGTATGAAACTATTCAAAAGAAGTTAGCTGAAGATGCTGTTCAATACAATATAGATTACTCTGCTTCAATGATAGGCGTAAGTGCAAATATAGGTGGAGTAGAAAAAGCTAAAACAGTTCCAATATACATGTTTGAAGACTTATCTAAATTGTATTTTATTGAAAAATAATATGATATAAACGAATCCAATGCAATATCATATATAATCAGTAATATTATAAACATATTATATTCATGATTATCCCACAAAAAGCATTACATTACCTGAATTATGAAATTTCTCTGGAATGACTTGCATAAGAAGCGAAGGAACTGTTTAAATTTAATTTTAGAAATTCTTCTTTTAGACAGATAAAATTATCGTAACCCTTAAAAGGACGCCAGGCTAGCGAACCTGAGGCAGGACGCTGAATGTGAGCGTTAGATAATTTTATATGGCTAAAAGATTAGAATTTCTTAAATTAAATTTATTGTTCCGAGCTCTTATGCAAGTCATGGAGGAGAAATTTCATAATTTCATCACATTATACCTTATTGTGGTTTAATCATATTCATAAGTAGATTATAAATTAAGGGGCATGCTTGGATTAATATCCATCCATGCCCTTTATTGTAAAAAAATTATTTAAAAACTTGCACTTCTCAGATGTGCATTAAAGGTTGGTGTTTTATGAAAAAATACATATTTAAAAGAATTCTACAGGCTCTACCAATGTTATTTGTTATATCTATAATTTCTTTTGCTCTTATGAACTTTGCTCCCGGAAATCCTGCTCATGCCTTTATAACCCCTAAAATGAATGCTAAACAAGTGGCTAAAATAAAGGAAGAACTAGGATTAAACGATCCTGTACCTATAAGATACACAAAATGGTTAAAAAACTGTACTAAGGGTAACTTCGGATACTCCTATATAACGCATGAACCTGTGCTAAAAGAAATGGGGGTTCGTCTTCCGACTACTTTAGGGCTTATGGGAGTAACCATGCTTATGTCTGTGATTATATCTATTCCATTAGGTATGATTTCGGCACTTAAGAAAAACTCCAAAACTGATAATATTATTACAGGTATTTCTTATATAGGTATATCCATCCCTAGTTTTTGGTTTGCTATGCTTATTATTATACTTTTCTCTAGTAAACTAAAGCTACTACCTTCTTCAGGTATGAGAAGTATAGGGGTAAATTCTCCCCTAGATTTAATAAAACACAGCATAATGCCTTGCGCTGTGCTATGTTTTCCAAATATAGCTGTACTTACAAGATATATACGTTCTAGTGCCTTATCACAACTAAAAGAAGATTATATAGTAACTGCTTTGAGCAAAGGTCTTTCTACTAAAGCTGTACTATATAAACATGTTTTAAAAAACTCCATTCTCCCTTTAATAACTATACTAGGCATGAGTCTTCCAGAGCTTGTTTCAGGAGCTTTCATTACAGAAACTATATTTGGTTGGCCAGGCATGGGGAGATTTGGCGTAGAAGCCATATTTAATAGAGATTATCCTGTAATTATGGCTATGACACTTATATCTTCTTCACTGCTTATTTTAGGAAACTTAATTTCAGATATTTTGTACGGAATTGTTGATCCAAGAATTAGGGTGGTGGATAAATAATGAAAAATAGATTGTTTATAAATTTAAAAATACATTTTAAAAAGAACAAATTAGCTTTAATTTCTTCCATTATATTATCAATAATTATATTAAGCTCTCTACTTGCCTTTTTATCTCCTTATGATCCAAATAAGATAAACGTTTCAAATAAATTGGCATCTCCCAGTATTCAACATATATTTGGTACTGATGAACTAGGAAGAGATTATTTCACAAGAGCACTTTATGGTGGTAGAATATCACTTAAGGTTGGCTTCTTATCAATGCTAGTATCCATTTCCCTTGGAACTATAATAGGTGTTATAAGTGGCTATTTAGGCGGTATAGTTGATAGTTTTATTATGAGAATTATAGACATACTCATGTGTATACCAACTTTTTTTCTTATATTAATAGCTAATGCCTATCTAGAACCAAGCATAAACAATATAATAGCTATAATTGGTCTATTTGGTTGGATGGGTGTTGCTAGAGTAGTACGTTCCGAAACTTTATCTTATAAACAAAGAGAATATGTTTTATGTTCTAAATCCTTGGGGGCAAATAATCTTCACATAATTTTTAAACACATTATACCAGATGTTATTTCCTCTGTTATAGTCATGTCTACCTTGAATATAGCAGGAGCCATACTTACAGAATCCTCTTTAAGTTTCTTGGGACTTGGTGTCCAGCAGCCCATGGCTTCTTGGGGGAGTATGCTGCAAAATGCACAAAGCTACATAACAGATAAACCTCATATGGCTATATGTCCTGGACTGTTTATTTTACTTACAGTACTCAGCTTTAATGTACTAGGTGATACCATTAGGATTGCTCTAGACCCAAAAATCAACGAACAAATTTAATAACTCGTAAAAGCTATTCCTAAGTGCTAAAATTCAGAAAATTTTTTACCCTTATCTTTCATCACTTTCTCAGCGTACTGCCCTCTTAGGCTAATAAGCACTGTTATAAGTCTAAGATGAACTTTTCCCTACAAGTAGGTGCCATTTGCTAGCATAATAGAAATAAAAAAAGCGCACTGCACAGTGCGCTTTTTCTATTTCTATTTAAAAAGATTTAATAATATTCCACCATATTGAACCATTACTGGTGCAAATACTAGTGCAACTATTGTCATAAGTTTTATTAATATGTTCATAGCAGGGCCTGATGTATCCTTGAATGGGTCACCTACAGTGTCTCCAACAACTGCTGCTTTATGAGCATTGCTGCCTTTTCCACCATGTGCTCCACCTTCAATGTATTTCTTAGCATTATCCCATGCTCCACCAGAGTTAGCCATGAATATAGCCATAAGAACTCCTGTTGCAACAGCTCCACCTATTAATCCGCCTAGAGCTTCTGGTCCTAATAATAAACCTATTAATAGAGGAACTACTATAGCAAGTATTCCTGGTAATAACATTTCTTTTAATGCTGCTCCTGTTGATATATCAACACAGCTCTTATAATCAGGTTTTCCTTTACCTTCCATGATTCCTGGAATTGTTTTAAATTGTCTTCTAACTTCTTCTATCATTTGGTTAGCTGCTTTACCAACTGATTCCATTGTTAAAGCACCAAATAAGAATGGAAGCATCGCTCCTATTAATAATCCTGTAAGTGTTACTGGATTTAATAAATCTATAGTTTCTAATTTAACTGCTTGCGCATAAGATGCAAATAATCCAAGAGCTGTAAGAGCTGCTGAACCTATTGCAAATCCCTTACCTATAGCTGCAGTTGTGTTACCAACTGAGTCTAGTTTGTCAGTTATTTCTCTTACTTCGTGAGGAAGTCCTGACATTTCAGCTATACCACCAGCATTGTCTGCTATTGGACCATATGCGTCAACTGCAACAGTTATACCTGTAGTTGAAAGCATACCTACAGCTGCTAAAGATATACCGTATAATCCATGAGCTACAGTAGTTGCTCCATCCATTATAAAGAATGAAACTAAAACTCCAACACCTATAAGGATTATTGGTAATACAGTAGAGTACATTCCGACTGCTAATCCAGATATTATTGTTGTAGCTGCACCTGTTTCTGATTGCATACCAATCTTTTTAACAGATTTATATTCATCAGAAGTATACATTTCTGTTATTTTACCTATTAACATACCTACAACTAATCCTGCTGTTATAGCAGCAAAAGCTTTTAGGTTTCCAAATACATAGTTACTTAATATAAAGGCTACAATTATAACTAGAACACCACTTATAGTTGTTCCTGTATTTAAAGCCTTTTGTGGGTTTGAAGATTTACTCTTTCTAGCTATTAAAACACCTACGATTGAGGCTATAATTCCTATTGCTGATAATAACATTGGGAACAATATAGCTCCTTTTTCAAGGTTAACACTTCCAGTAAATAATGCTCCAAGAGTTAAAGCTGAAATTATAGAACCAACATAAGATTCAAATAAGTCCGCTCCCATACCTGCAACGTCACCAACGTTATCTCCAACGTTATCTGCTATAACTGCTGGGTTTCTTGGGTCATCTTCTGGTATTCCTGCTTCTACTTTACCAACTAAGTCTGCTCCAACGTCTGCTGCTTTAGTGTATATTCCACCACCAACACGTGCAAATAAAGCTATTGAGCTGGCTCCTAGTCCAAAACCTGTTAAGAATTCAGTGTTTCCACCAAATATCATGTATAACACGCTTAGTCCTATTATTCCAAGACCAACAACTGACATTCCCATAACTGCTCCGCCAGAGAATGCAATTTCAAGAGCTTTTGATTGTCCATGTCTCGCTGCATTAGCAGTTCTTACGTTTGCTTTAGTAGCAACTCTCATTCCAAAGTAACCTGCTAATATTGAGAATATAGCTCCTACTACGAAACATACTGCTGTTTGCCAACCAATAGCAACTGCTATAAGTACAAATACTATTACTATAAATATTGATAATGACTTATACTCTCTTCCTAAGAAAGCCATAGCACCTTCATGTATGTAACCTGCGATTTCCTTCATTCTATCAGTACCAGCTTCTTCTTTAGATATAGCGGCGCTTAGAATAAAAGCAAATACTAGTGCTAAAATACCTGCAATAGCTGCATAAATATTAGTATTCAATTCTTATTCCTCCTATATTAAATTTTATTTTATTATATTTATCGCTATTGTAACAATAGCAAATAATATACTTGATATTACTGTAATTCTAGCTAAAACTTTCTCTGATGTTCTTATATTGTGTTTTGCATAGAAAGTATCTTGACTTGGTGCTGCAAAATTGTTAAAACCATCTGCTTTACTTGGTTGCATCATTACTGATACTATAATTGCAATTGAAAAAATTATTTGCATGGCAACTAATAGTTTTTGCATAGCTTCACCTCCCCGTGTGATAAAACACATGACTATTTTAGCACACCCCACATAAAATTACAATAACAATAAAGGGGTACCTTATGTGCCCCTTTATTCTCTTATTTATTTTACAATTATATCACAAAATACAATATTTATTCAATATTTATTGCCGTTTTATTTTATTTCATGGGTACCTATTATACTATTCTCACCATCTATGAAAATAAATATATATCGTAAGATTTCCATTTACAATAGAATTGGGAATTATGGCAACTATGCCTGTAGATAAACAGATTTTTTATAATCTGTAATTATCTATTTATATTGTAGAATGCTTTTATTCCTCTATATTCTCCCATTTCACATAATTCTTCTTCTATTCTTAATAATTGATTGTATTTAGCAACTCTTTCACTTCTTGAAGGAGCTCCTGTTTTAATTTGTCCTGCATTAACAGCTACAACTAGGTCAGCTATAGTAGTATCTTCAGTTTCTCCTGATCTATGAGATACAACTGCTGTATATCCAGCTCTTTCAGCCATTTCTATAGCATTTAATGTTTCTGTCAATGTTCCTATTTGATTAAGCTTTATAAGTATTGAGTTAGCTGTCTTTCTTTCAATACCCATTTTTAATCTTTCAGTATTTGTAACAAATAGGTCATCTCCAACTAACTGAATTTTATTACCAAGCTTTTCAGTCATAAGTTTCCAACCATCCCAATCTTCTTCAGCCATACCATCTTCTATAGAGATTATTGGATATTTTTCTACTAAGTTAGCATAGAATTCAACCATTTCAGCTGGAGTTAATGTCTTGCCCTCACCTTTTAATTCATACATATTTGATTCTGTATTAAAGAACTCAGATGATGCTGGGTCTAAAGCTATGAATAAATCCTTTCCTGGCTCGTATCCTGCTGCTTTTATAGCTTCTATTATAACTTCTATAGCTTCTTCATTACTACTTAGATTTGGAGCAAATCCACCTTCATCACCAACACCAGTTGCTAATCCTTTTTTATTTAATATTGATTTTAATGCATGGAATGTTTCTGAGCACATTCTTAACGCTTGTGAAAAACTTTCAGCTCCTACAGGCATTATCATAAATTCTTGTAAATCCACATTGTTGTCAGCGTGAGATCCACCGTTGATTATGTTCATCATTGGAACTGGTAAAACTTTACCGTTAACTCCTCCGATATATTGATATAAGCTTAATCCTAAAGATTCAGCTGCTGCTCTAGCACAAGCTAATGAAACTCCAAGCATTGCATTTGCTCCTAGTTTTCCCTTGTTAGGTGTTCCATCAAGTTCTATCATAGCTTTATCTATAGATACTTGATCTATAACATTCATTCCAACTAATTCATCAGCTATTAATGTATTTACATTTTCAACTGCTTTTAAAACACCTTTTCCAAGGTAAACTTCTTTATCACCGTCTCTTAATTCTACTGCTTCAAATATACCTGTTGATGCTCCTGATGGAACTGCTGCTCTTCCTACTACACCATCTTCTAATGTAACTTCTACTTCTACTGTTGGGTTTGATCTTGAATCCAATATTTGTCTTGCATAAACATCAATGATTTCAATATAATTTTTCATTTAATTATCCCTCCGCTTTTTTTAATTAATAATTAATAGTGAATAACTCAACTTTCACACATAAATTTCAAACTCTACATTAGATGAATAAACATTTTTAATTTTAGATTCTTTTTTTACGACTACGAAAGTTGAAATAATAATTTATTAATTACCACAATATTAATTATTATTATATATAAATTTTTTTACTGACTTATTATTTACTTACTTATTATTCACCTAGTTCTTATTTATTATTAGTACTTAATTTATATGTAGTGCTCGTACTTAATCTTATCTCTAGTCACCAATCACCATTTTTAAAGTTTAGGTAATAATAAGGCTCTAGTTTTTATTTAAATTTGTAGATTTTTTTAGCGTAGCTAAAAAATCCTCCTTCTCTAGCCCACTGGCACACTAGCACTCTAAATACAGCCCACTAGCACACTAAATAAGCGCTTCTCCTGTCATCTCTTCTGGTTTTGAAATTCCCATTTCCTTAAGGATAGTTGGGGCTATATCTGCCAATTTTCCGCCATCTCTTAAAGCCTTACTGGTGGAATTATTAGATACATATAGAAATGGTACAGGTCCTGTAGTATGTGCTGTCATAGGCTTTCCTGTGGAATAGTCTATCATTTGCTCTGAATTTCCATGGTCTGCTGTTATAAATACTGTTCCATCCTTATCCAAAACTTTATTTACTACTTTACCAAGACATTCATCCACTGCTTCTATAGCCTTCTTGGCGGCCTCAAAAACGCCTGTATGCCCCACCATATCTGGGTTTGCATAGTTTAATATTATAAGTTCATATTTATCCTCATCTAATCTCTTTAATAGTTCTTCTGTAACTTCATAAGCACTCATTTCTGGCTTTAAGTCATAAGTTGCAACCTTTGGTGAAGGTATAAGTGCCCTATCCTCACCTTTGTTAGGTGCTTCAACTCCTCCATTGAAGAAAAAAGTTACATGAGCATATTTCTCTGTTTCAGCTATTCTTAACTGATTTTTGCCTAAACTACTTACATATTCTCCAAGAGTATTCTCCAAGGTTTGTGGTTTATATGCAATCTTTACATTTTCTATAGTTTTATCATATTGAGTCATACAAACAAAGTGTAAATCTAATGCTTCTCTTTTAAAACCATCAAACACTTTGTCATTTATTGCTCTTGTCAATTCCCTAGCTCTATCTGGTCTGAAGTTAAAGAATATAATTGAATCGCCATTTTTAATAGTAGCTGTAGGTTTTCCCTCCTCTAATATTATTGTAGGAAGAACAAATTCATCAGTTTTATTATCATTATAAGATTTTTCTATTGCCTCCACTGCACTATTGGCTTCTTCACCTTTACCTAAAACCAAAGCATTATACGCAAGTTCTACTCTTTCCCATCTATTATCTCTATCCATAGCATAATATCTTCCAGCTATAGTAGCTAATTTTCCAAGACCAATTTTATTACAATATTCCTGAATTTCTTCTATGTAGCCCTTTGCAGAGGATGGCGGAACATCACGTCCATCTAAAAATCCATGAATATAAATCTTATTTAATCCTTTATTCTTCGCAAGGTTCAATAATCCTTTTAAATGTTCTATGTGAGAGTGAACTCCTCCATCAGATAATAATCCCATTAAATGTAATGAACTATCTTTTTCTTTTACATTATCCATAGCCCATAAGAAAGCTTCATTTTGTTCAAACTTTCCTTCTTTGCTTTCTTTAGTTATTCTAGTAAGCTCTTGATATACTATTCTACCTGCTCCTATGTTTAAGTGTCCAACTTCTGAGTTACCCATTTGCCCCTCTGGAAGTCCAACGCTTACACCACTAGCATTTAATTGGGTGTGAGGATAATTATTGTATAGTGCATCATAGTTTGGCTTATTAGCTGCTTTTACTGCATTGCCGTCTTCTTTATCTGAAATCCCGTATCCATCCAATATCATCAACATAACTGGCTTTTTTTTCATTTGAACACCCCTTTTCTTTAGAGGCTAGGGGACTAGAGGGCTAGGTTTTTTTCTAGCTTTTGCTCTAGTCTCTAAGTCCCGTAGTTCCCCATGTTTTGTTGGCTAGTTGGCGGAAAAGCCCCGCTTTTCCTGCCAAACTAAACTATAATTAAAGATTTTCCGTAGCATCGCGAAGGAAAATCCTCCTCCTCTAGCACACTGGCAAACTAGCACACTAACATCTGTTCCCTTTGCTGATTAAAAGTTTACTATTTTAGAAAAATCATCAGCTTTAAGACTTGCTCCTCCAACTAGAGCGCCATCTATATCTGACATACCCATTTGTTCTTTTATCGTATTTGGTTTAACAGAGCCACCATATTGTATTCTAACTTTTTCTGCTGTTTCTTTGTTATATATTTTTTCTACAGTTTTTCTAATAAATCCTATAGTTTCATTAGCTTGCTCTGATGTGGCAGTTTTTCCTGTACCTATAGCCCAAATAGGCTCATAAGCTATTACTAAATTAGCTACCTCATCAGCAGTTAATCCTTGAAGATCTAATTTAACTTGTCTTGCAAGTACCTCTTCCGTTATGTTGGCTTCTCTTTCCTGAAGACTTTCACCTACGCATAGTATAGGTGCTATATTACGTTCAAAAGCTTTTTTTAGCTTCTTATTTACTGTTTCATCAGTTTCATTAAAGTATTGTCTTCTTTCACTATGTCCAATTATAACATAATGTACTCCCATGTCCTTAAGCATAGAAGGAGCCACTTCACCTGTAAATGCTCCACTTTCTTCAAAATACATGTTTTGAGCTCCAACTTTTATATTACTTCCTTCTACAGCTTTTAAAACTGCATCTAAGCATACAAATGTTGGACAAACAACTACGTCACATTTTGCGTCCTTTACTAATGGTTTTAACTCATCTATAAATGCAACAGCTTCTTTAACTGTTTTATTCATCTTCCAATTTCCTGCAATAATTGCCTTTCTCATTTTAAACACCCTCCCTTATTTAGTGTGTCAGTGGGCTAGAGGGCTAGGTTTCTTCTCCTAGCTTTTTGCTCTAGTCTCCAAGTCCCATAATTCCCCATGTTTTGTTGGCTAGTTGGTGGAAAAGCCCCGCTTTTCCCGCCAACTAAACTATAATCAAAGATTTTCCGTAGCATCGCGAAGGAAAATCCTCCTTCCCTAGCACTCTAGCACACTAGCAAACTAATATCTAGTCCACTGGCACACTAACACACTGTTCTCTGTTTCTCTTGACTATTTATCATTAAGTGCTGCTATTCCTGGAAGTTCTTTTCCTTCTAGGAATTCAAGTGATGCTCCACCACCAGTTGAAATGTGAGTCATCTTATCTCCATATCCTAATCCATTAACAGCTGCTGCACTGTCTCCACCACCTATAATAGTTGTGGCATTACTGTCTGCCATAGCTTTTGCTACTGCTAATGTTCCTTTTGCAAAATTAGGGAACTCAAAAACTCCCATTGGTCCGTTCCAAACTACAGTTTTTGCTTCCTTTATAGCTTCAGCAAATAATTCAGATGATTTTGGTCCTATGTCCAATCCTAGACAATCTGCCGGTACATCTCTTCCTTCTGAAACTATTGGCTCTGCATTCTCAGCAAATTCTTTTGCACAAACTCCATCCACTGGAAGTAATAATTTTATTCCTTTATTTTTTGCTTTTTCTATCATATTTTTTGCATATTCTATCTTATCTTCTTCTAGAAGTGATTTTCCTATTTCATGACCTAAAGCCTTTAAGAATGTGTACGCCATTCCTCCACCTATTATTAAAGTATCTACTTTCTCTAATAGATTATCTATAACTCCTAATTTATCTGAAACCTTTGATCCTCCTAAAATAGCCACAAATGGTCTTTCAGGATGTTCTACTGCATTTCCTAGAAATTTTAATTCCTTTTGTATTAAATACCCACAAACAGCTGTGTCTAAAAATTCTGTCACTCCTACTGTAGAACAGTGAGCTCTATGAGCAGTTCCAAAAGC
The DNA here is from genome assembly GCF_000744935.1 of Clostridium sp. KNHs214. GTDB lineage: Bacteria > Bacillota > Clostridia > Clostridiales > Clostridiaceae > Haloimpatiens. The sequence goes on from NZ_JQMW01000011.1 coordinate 430,329, forward strand.
ATCATTTACAAATATCTCCCCTAATGAAGCTAATTCCTTTGAGAAAGTGTCCACGTTCTTAGTTTCTTCTTTTCTATATCTTGTGTTTTCTAATAATACTACATCGCCATCCTTCATTTCCGCTACTGCTTTTTTAGCATTTTCACCAACTACATTTTCATCTCTAGCAAAAACTACTTCTTTTCCTAGCATTTCTGAAAGTCTTTTAGCTACAGGAGCTAATGAAAGTTCTGGTTTTGGCTCTCCCTTTGGTTTTCCAAGATGTGAGCAAAGTATTACTTTAGCACCTTTTTCAATTAAATATTTGATAGTAGGCATGGCACCAACTAATCTGTTTTCATCAGTAATAACGCCTTCCTTTAAAGGAACGTTAAAATCGCATCTTACTAATACTCTTCTACCCTTTACTTCTATATCCTCTACTGTCTTTTTATTAAATTGCATATTTTTCTCTCCTTTCACATGGATGAATTAAAAAATATTTTAATATTCTCATACCATTTTACCACTTTTACATAAATGTGTTAATATAAATACGCATTTTATTTTTAAAAAGCGTATATTATTTTACCTTTTACAGTATTAATGTATCTCTTTTATGTATTATGATATACTATTCCTTTTACCCATGGTCAGTTTAAGTCTTTAATTGAAAAAAATCAAGCAAAAATTAGGGAATATATTTTTTTCCTTTTAAAGTTAAGAGTGAAAAGTTATACAGACCTCAGTACGCAAAACCTTTCACTCTTAATTATTAATTCTAAATTCTTAATTTTTAAAGTCTATCAGCAACATATTTAGTTAAGTCAGCTAATCTGTTTGAATAGCCATATTCGTTGTCATACCAAGAAATTATTTTAACCATTTTGTCACCCATAACCATTGTTGATAATCCATCAACTATTGAAGATCTTTCATCTCCTCTATAATCTATAGAAACTAGTGGTTCTTCACTATATCCTAATATTCCTTTTAATTCGGTTTCTGAAGCTTTTTTAAATGCATTGTTTATTTCTTCTACTGAAGCAGCTTTATTTAATGTAACAACTAAGTCTACCATTGAAACTGTTGGAGTTGGAACTCTTACAGCCATTCCATTTAATTTACCTTTTAATTGTGGAAGAACTTTAGCAACTGCTTTTGCAGCTCCTGTAGTTGTTGGTATCATAGCTTCTGCCGCAGCTCTTGCTCTTCTTAAATCTTTATGCGGAGCGTCTAATATTTTTTGGTCATTTGTGTAAGAGTGAACTGTTGTCATTAATCCTTCAACTATTCCAAATTCTTTGTCAAGAACTTTAGCAAATGGTGCTAAACAGTTTGTTGTACATGAAGCATTTGAAATTATATTATGATTTTTTGCATCATATTCTTCTTCGTTAACTCCCATAACTATTGTTATATCTTCATCTTTAGCTGGAGCTGATATAAGAACTTTTTTTGCACCTGCTTCTAAGTGAAGAGCAGCTTTTTCCTTGCTTGTAAATAATCCAGTAGACTCTATAACTATTTCTGCTCCTATTTCTCCCCAAGGAAGGTTTTTAGGATCTCTTTCTGCATATATTTTTATTTCTTTTCCGTTAACAACTATTGCACCTTCCTTAGCTTCTACTGTTCCGTTAAATTTTCCGTATAATGCATCATACTTTAGTAAGTGTGCAAGTGTAGCTGGATCAGTTAAGTCATTGATAGCTATAACTTCTAATTCGTTTGAATAATTCTTAACTAATGCCTTAAATACATTTCTTCCTATTCTTCCAAAACCATTAATTGCAACTTTTTTCATTTCAGATTACCTCCTGATTTTTATATATCTTTTTTTATTTTTTGTTTTTCTTTATATAAAATTCATTGTAAACTAAATTAATTTTAATTATTTTCTTGTAGTATTTTCATAATCTCCCTAGCTGCTCCCTCATCAATTATAAGAACTTTAGCATTTAAGTTTAACTCTGCAGATAATATTGCTCTTGCTTTGCTCTTACCTCCTGCTACTGCTATGCTGAGATTTATATTTTCCAGTTGTTCTCTTCTTATGCCTATGGTAGGAGTAAAGCGGACAATTTCCCCTTTGCCACTAAAATAATATCCAAATGCTTCACCAACGGCACCTTTTTCCTTAAGTTCATTCACTTCTTTTTCCGACATGCCTCTTTTAACTGCCATTTCATCAGCTTTGCCGATTCCAAATATCAATATATTAGTTTTATAAATCTTATCTACTATTTCCTTTATGTTCTTTTCATTTAACATAGTCTCTAATGCATGGTCACTTAAGTCATCCGGTACATGTAGAAGTTTGTAGTTTCCCCCAATCTTTTCTGCTAATTTTGCTGCAAGTGTATTTGACTGAGTTTCTAAATTTCTACCCATACCTCCTCTGGCTGGTAAAACTGTTATGTTCTTAAATTTACTCATCTTAGGTATATTATCTATCACAGCTTTAACTGTACTTCCACCAGTTAAAGATATAATGAAATCTTCTTTCAGTTTGTCCTTTACATATTTAGCTGCTGTCTTTCCCAGTTCATTTATTATTATTGGTTCATCTTCTAGGTCTCCTGGCACTATTAAAACATCCTGTAGATTCAAACTTTTCTTTAGATAATCTTCTATGTCATCCAAACCTTTTATGTCATACATAAAGTCCTTTAGTTTTTCTAATAGTTCCATGCCTTCTTCTGTTACAGTCATTCCTGGTGTATTTATATCTATTAAATCTTGACTCTTTAAAAAATTTACTTCTGTACGTACAATTCTCTCTCCAATACCTAAATTATTTGCTAGTATTCTTCTCCCTATAGGCTGATTGTATTGTATATTTCTTAATATGTTATATCTTTTTTCTATAACCTCCAGCAGCTCTGGAACGATTTTTTGTTCTAACTTTATTAAATCATGCAAATTTAACACCTCTTTGGTCACTTTAAGTCCCATATATTAAATTTATGTCCCAATACTATTATAAAATATAAGAAGACATTTTTAAACAATATTTTTAAAAAAAATGTGAACAAAATGTTAACATTTTAAAATATAGGGAAAATCCCTATATTTTAAAATCTTTTTCTTTTACTAGAAGACTTTATTCCTAATTCTTCTCTATATTTTGCCACAGTTCTTCTTGAAATATTCATGCCTTCTTCTACTAACATCTCGCATATTTTCTGGTCTGATAGCGGTTTTTTCTTATTTTCCTTATCTACATATTCCTCTATTTTATTTTTTATTTTTATTACAGATATGTCTTCCCCTAAGTAACTGGATGAAATTGCTGTAGTAAATAAATCTTTTATTTTTATGGTTCCTTGATTAGTATATATATATTTATCTCTTATAGCTCTACTGACAGTGGATTCGTGCACTTCAATTGCATTAGCTATTTCCTTTAGAGTCATAGGCTTCAAATGTTCTTTTCCATAATCAAAAAATTCTCTTTGAAGTTTAAGTATTTCTTCTAAAACTCTATATATAGTGCTTTTTCTTTGTTCTATACTCTTTATTAAAAACATAGCACTATTTATTTTATCCTTTACATATTCCACAGTATCATCTTTTTTCTCACCATTTAAAATTATACTTCTATATATAGGGTTTATATTTAATTTAGGAAGAACACTGTCATTCATTATAATATGATAATCACCATTTATTTTCTTTATATAGGCATCCGGTGCAATGTACTTTACACTTTCTCCAGTATAAAAACCCCTAGAGGGTTTAGGTTCTAATGTTTTAATTAAATCTGCATACCTTTGAGCCTCCTCCACAGAAACAGAGAGTTTTTTAGATATGTCAGCTATTTTATTATCAGCTAATAGTTCTAAATAATTATCAATAAGCAAAAATATCTTTTTATCCTCTATGTCTTTTTTTATTAATTGTATTTTAAGACATTCCTTTAAATCCCTACATCCTATTCCATCTGGTTCCAACGACTGAATAATCTTAAGTGCATATTCTATATGTTCTTCTTTGGCATCAATCTCCTTTGCCATGTTTTCTACTGTGTTATCTAAATATCCCCTGTTATCTAAATTCTCCATTATATATCTACATATTTCTTTTATATACTCTTGTTCCTGTAATTCTAATATCTGTTCTTCCAAAAAATCCTTTAAAGATTTTTCATTGGATATGAAATTAAAAGGTGATACTTCTTCCTCATCATTATTTACGTAATTTTTACTACTATAATTGTCAAATTCCAAATATTCTATAAATTTTTTATAGTCTACTTTATCCCTATTATTTTCTATAGAATTTTCCTCATTATAAGTTGCATCTAGCACAGGATTTTCTTGGAGTTCCTTTCCTATATATTGTTGTAATTCAAATCCCGACATTTGAAGCATCTTTATAGATAACTGCATCTGCTGTGTCATTACTAACTTTTGTTCTTGCGTTAACTTTAAATTAAAATCTAGTTTCATTTTTTCACCACACAGTCTTTTTACTATTATAACTATAAACAAAAATTAACTATATATATTTGCACAATCTGTTCAGAAAAAACTTTTCTTACAAATTCTTGTTTTCTAGCCCTTAATAAAAACTTTATTTATGCACTATGTTTATAAAATTATATTATACTCCTTCTCATTTATAGTATTATAATTTATTATATCATTATGTATTAATTAAATTCCACTGATATATTTAGGGTTATTTTTGTAAATTGTTAATATTAAATCTTATAATTCTTAATAACCATTCTTTACTCACTAATCCCTAACCACTTCTACTGGCACATAAAATCCAATTATATAACTAGTATATAGTTACTTAGTCACTAAACAAATATAGCTCTAGATGCTTAATTTATAACTCAACTTTCTCATTTACGAATCAAAAATCAAAAATTAAAGATAAAACTTCTTTAGGTTTTTTTAAATATGAATTTAAGAAATTCTCTAAGAATTTGAACTTTATTTTTAATTTTACATTCTAAATTTTCAATTAAAAACTATATATACATTTACGTTATTAATTTAATATAGTACTTGTACTTCATATAAAAAAGTGAGTTTGTAGTTTATAATTAAAAAGCCCTAGCTTATATTATACCATTTATGCTAGGGCTTTTATTTAATTCTCATTATACTGTACTAAAGGATTACTTGCACATATTATCTTAAGATATTGTCTATCTTTCTCCCTTTATATAAGCTTTTCCATCTGCTGCTGGTGCTGTAGTTTTTCCTACAAAACCTGCTAGCGCAAGCATAGTTAGTAAATAAGGTAATATTGAATAGAACTCTGTTGGTAAATTCCAACTAAAACTTTGTGCTACCATTTGGAATGCAGTACCAAATGCAAATAACAAGCTGGCTAACATAGTCCCCTTAGGTGTCCAGTTACCAAAAATAACTGCTGCTAAAGCTATAAATCCACGTCCAGCTACCATACCTTCTCTATAAACTGGAGTTATACCTATAGAAAGTGCTGCTCCACCAAGACCTGCTAAAACTCCTGATAATATAACACATAGGTATCTTGTTTTATATACATTTATTCCCAAAGTATCTGCTGCTGCTGGATGCTCACCTACAGCTCTTATTCTAAGCCCTATAGGTGTCTTATATAATACATAGCTAGCTACAAAAACAAGTACTACAGCTATTATAACAAACCAGTTAAGTCCAGCTAGAAATTGCCCTAGAACTGGTATTTTTTCAATAGATTTTGGAATTGAATATCCTAGTCCATTAACTATATCTGTTTGACCACCCTTATGGAATACTTTCATTATTAAAAAGCTGGCAAGAGCTGATGAAAACAAGTTAATAGCCGTTCCTGATATAACTTGGTCCGCTCTTAAAGTTATACTCAAGAACGCGTGAATTAATGCTATAAATCCACCTGCCACCATGGCGAAAAATATACCCATTATAGGACTTCCAGTAAGGTAAGAACCTAACACTGCAAAGAATGCTCCTATAATCATCATACCTTCAAGACCAATGTTAACTACTCCTGATTTTTCAGAAAATACCCCTCCAAGACCTGCAAAAATTAAAGGAGCTGCCATTCTAAGTGTAGCATTTATAAGTGAGATAATTAAATTATTATCCATTGATCATTGCTCCTTTCTTCTTTCTATCTTCAAAATACTTAATTATATAATCTGTAGCTACAAATATAATAATTACTGCTTGTATTAAAGCAACTATTTCCTTAGGTATACCGTTTAACTGTAATACTTTTGAACTACTATTCAATGCTCCAAATAGTACTGCCGCTGGTATACATCCTATTGGATTATTTTTAGCAAGTAATGCCACAGCTATACCATCAAATCCAAAGTTAGGAAAAGCCATCATATCTTGAACTTGATGCATAACTCCTGCTACATGAGTAGCTCCTCCCATTCCTGCTATAGCTCCAGATAAAACCATTGCTAGTATAATGTTTTTTGATATATTTATTCCACCATATTCTGAACCATATGGGTTTATTCCTACTGCTCTTATTTCATAACCTACAGTAGTTTTCCATAATAACCAGTAAATAAAAATAGCAATAATTATAGCTAATATTAAACTAACATTAGCATTACTTATTTTACTAAATTTAAGAAGTTGAGCACTCCTTTGTACCACTGGTGTACTTGATGTTGCCTTAACCCCAAATCTAGTTCTTAGTATCATCCAATTTACAATATACATTCCTATAAAGTTCATCATTATAGTATTAATAACTTCATTAGTTCCAAATTTAGCTTTTAAATATCCTGGTATTCCTCCCCAGATACCTCCAGCTATAATACCAATTATTATTACTAGCGGTATATGAATCACAGGACTTAATCCGGGTATTAATCCTATTAAAGCTGCTGCTCCCATCCCCACTATAAACTGTCCTTCAACACCTATATTAAAAAGTCCGCATCTAAATGCTATGGCATTAGCTACACCTGTAAATATTAATGGTGTTACAAAAACTAAAGTATTTAAAGCATTTCTTTTAGTTGCAAAGCTTCCTTTCCATATTAGTTTAAACAGTGTTCCTAGAGCCGTGAAATATTGAGTTATAGAATATCCCTTAGCCCACATAACAAAGAAAACTGCAACAAATATGGATAATATTACAGCTAAAAATGGAAATAACAAACTTTTTAACGTTCTAGTTAATGCATTGGAGGTTTTCTCTTTATTATTCACTGTCTGACACCTCTTCCTCTTTATCTTTTAAGTTTCCGCCTGCCATAAGTATGCCTAGTTTCTGTTCATTTGCCTCTTTCCTATCTAGTACATCTACTATATATCCATCATACATAACTGCTATTCTATCAGATAAAGCTAAAATTTCATCTAATTCCAAGGAAACAAGTAAAACTGCTTTTCCATTATCCCTTTCTCCTACAAGTCTCTTATGAATAAATTCTATAGCTCCTACATCTACTCCTCTAGTAGGCTGAGATGCTATTAAAAGTTCTGGATCCTTAGAAATTTCTCTTGCTACAATTAACTTTTGTTGGTTACCTCCAGATAATGATGATGCTGATACTTCGTCATTAGGTGTTCTTACATCAAATTCTTTTATGAGTTTTTTACAATATTCTCTTATATTTCTATAATTCATAATTCCTTTTTTACTGAAAGGCTCACTGCGATGACTTCCAAGAATGGAATTTTCATATAATGAATAATCTAGTATAAGTCCTCTTTTATGTCTATCTTCAGGTATGTGTCCTAATCCTGAATTTATAATATCCATTGGGTTTTTAGCGTATATATCTTTCCCCTTTAAGGTTATTTTCCCTTTTTCTGGTTTTCTAAGTCCAGTTAATGCCTCAATAAATTCTGTCTGCCCATTTCCATCTACTCCAGCTATCCCTACTATTTCCCCGCTATGAACAGTTAAATCTATACCTTTTACTGCTTCTATATTTCTGGAGTCTTTTACGTGTAAATCTTGTATTTCTAGTATTTTTTCACCTAATTGTGCTTCTTTTTTATCTACTACTAATTGAACTTTTCTTCCTACCATTAATTCTGCAAGTTCATCTATGTTGGTATCTTTGGTATTAACAATTCCTGTAACTTTTCCTCTTCTTATAATAGTAACTCTATCACTCATTTTCATAACTTCTTTTAATTTATGAGTTATAAGAATTACTGATTTACCTTCCTTTTCTAAATTATTAATAATAACTCCAAGTTCATCAATTTCTTGTGGTGTTAATACTGCAGTAGGTTCATCTAGAATTAATATTTCCGCTCCTCTGTAAAGAGCTTTAAGTATTTCAACCTTTTGCTGTTGTCCTACAGAAATATCCTCTATTACTGCATCTGGGTCTATTGCAAAACCATATTTGTCAGCTATGTCTTTAACATCCTTTTTAGCCTTTTTTATATCTATAGATAATCCTTTTTTAGGTTCTGTACCTAAGACTATATTTTGAGTAACAGTAAAATTATGCACAAGCATAAAATGCTGATGTACCATACCTATGCCTAATTTTATGGCATCATTAGGATTTGTTAAACTTACCTTATTTCCCTTTACGTATATTTCTCCCTTTTCAGGTTGATATAAGCCGTATAGTATATTCATTAAAGTAGTTTTTCCAGCACCATTTTCACCAAGAAGTACATGTGTTTCACCCTTTATAAGTTCAAAATCTACATCGTCATTAGCTACAGTACCAGGAAATATCTTGGTTATACCTTTCATCTCTACTACTTTTTCCATTATTTTTCCTCCTATTTGCCTTAAATAGCTATAGATATTTGTCAAGTTATTCCTAACTCCAATGTGAATTTATTTAATAAAAATACCTTATCCCCGCTGAAACTTAGAATAACTTATAAAAAGACGCAGCCACCGTCAACTCCAGCTTTATTAGAAATTGGTAGTAGTCCGGTAGGTAGTCATCGGATAAAAAGCTAGATGTAATTACATCTAGCTTTATTCAGTTAAATTACTATTTTACTGCATCTGTTGTAAATTTCATTGCTTTTTCTTTAGTTTCTGGAACTTTTATTTTTCCATCTACTATAGATTTCTTATACTTTTCAACTAATTCTAAAACATCTGCTGGTACATTGGCTTTTGATGTATCTGCTACACCAACACCATTTTCTTTTAAACCATATACTTTTGTTTCACCTTTAAATGTTCCATTAACAATAGATTCAACAGATTCTTTAGTAGCTATATCAACTCTTTTTATCATACTTGTTAATATTACATTTTTATATTCTGAAACTGTTACAGCTTGGTCTTGATCAACACCTATAGCCCATACTGATTTTCCAGCTTTTTTAATTTCATCTGCAGCCTTGAATAATCCTATTCCAACTCCACCAGCTGCATGGTAAACTACGTCGCATCCTTCATTATATAAAGATTTACCAAATTCATAACCCTTGTTTGTGTCTGAGAAAGAATCTGCATATTTAACAACTACTTTAATATTAGGATTTACGGCTCTTGCTCCTGCTATATATCCTGCTGTAAACTTATTTATACTTGGAACATCTTTTCCACCTATATATCCTATTTTTCCTGTTTTAGTAGTCTTAGCAGCAATTACTCCAACTAGGAAAGAACCTTCTTCTTCTTTAAACATCAATGATCTAACGTTTGGTGCTTCTATAACAGAATCTACTATAGCATATTTCTTATCAGAATTTGCTTTAGCTATTTTTTCTAATGCTTCTTGCATTTGATATCCAATAGCAAAAGTTAAATCACAGTTTTGATCTAATGATAATGTTTGTAAGTTTTGCTCGTAGTCTTCTTTTTGTTTTGATTCTATTGGGAAATATTGAACACCTGTTGCTTTTTGTGCATCTTTTATTCCCTTATCCGCTGATTGGTTGAAGGACTTATCGTTTAATCCACCTTCATCTGTAGAAAGACCTATCTTAATGTCTTTACCCTTTTGTTCTTGCTTTTGTCCTTCTTTTGCGCCACTGGTAGCGTTTTCATTTTCGGCTTTACCACACCCTACAAATAAAGACGCAACCATTGCCAATGAAGCAAGCATTGCCACTATTCTCTTTTTATTCATTTTGTTTTTACCTCCCTTTAACTATAATTTATATGTTTCCATTCCATTTAATATCTATGAAATAGATTATTAAAAGTGCTATATCTCCACCTAAAAAGATGATTTTCCGGCACCTTTTTTATAAATTATTATAAACTTTATTTGTATTATAACCTATAGATTAAACCTTTTCAATATTTTATTAATATATTTTTAAATTTAGCACTAATCATAAATATAATTAAATATTTACGATTAATATTTTTAATTGTATTCAATTTTAAATTAAATAAGAACCAAAAATCTCACTTATTTTTGGTTCCTATTTATTAAAACGCATGTTTTTTTATTTAATTTAGTAGTGTGTTTTTTTAATTATTTTCTAATTATTTTTTACTTGTTTTTATCCTATATAACCTGCTTTTTTAAGTACTTCTTGAGCCTTTTCACTTTCGTCTTCTGCCACAAGAATTACAGGACCTGTACATCCCATTCCACTTTCTGAGTATACTCCTTCTTTCCAAAGAGATTTACAAGCATCTTCAAGTTCAAGTATATCTATACCTGGAATAGCAAATGTTACAACCTTTTTAGGTGGCATTTTAACTTCTTCAGCTGCAGCTGGAGCTGCTTTTTTAGTAACTTTATCTATTTCTTCTTGAAGACCTGCTTTTTTAGCAGCTTTAAATTCTCCAGAAGCAATAGATAAAACTTTATTTTGTGCACAAGTAGCACAATATCTTAGAGCTTCACATATAAGTGGAGCACCTGATGCTCTTGATACTATGTTAACTAGTTTATCATAGTTGTCACCAATTCCTGGTCCATAACCATATCCAACTGTTTCATAATTTCCACCTGTAGTAAATGAAGAGAATATTTTTATAAGAAGATTTCCTGTTAATGAATCACATACCATTACATCTGGAGTACCTGCAAGAAGGTCATTTCCTCTCATAACAGCTCCACCATCTGCTCTTAGTGATTCAGCAAAATCAAATTTGTATCCTCTGTTTTTAACTTCATTTAATATTCTTTCAACTTGTCTAGCTCCATCAACATTTAATATACCTACTTTAGGATTTTCTATTCCTAGGGCTTTAGCCGTAGATATACCAGATATTGCATTTATAACCATACCTTCAACTCTGTTTGTTGATGTAGTTCCAGTAGTTGTAGCTAATATCATTTCTCTTCCTAAACCTGGAGTTACTACTCTTCCTACAGTAGATACTCCTATTGGGAAGTCAAAGTGTTGAGTTACACAGCCATCTATTTGGCCTTTTTCAAGAAGTTCAACCATTTTCTTATGGCCTTCTTCTGCATCACTTACTTCTATAGTTTCGAACTCATCAGTAATTTTTGATCCTATTAAAACTATATCAAAATCACCGTATTTACTCTTAGCTAATTTAGCAGCTTTAACCATTTCTTCTGCCCCATGCTCTGAGCCTAAAATAGTCAAGCCTATTCTTACTTTCTTCTTAAAGCTTCCACTTTTGATACCTTCAGCGATTTCATTAAACACCTCAGCAATCATTGCCTTTGTAGCGTTGCTAGCCAAGCGAAACACCCCTTTCTATAATGTATTAATGCATTATTCTTCTACTTTTGTTCCTAAGAAGTTAGCAAAGTCTTTCATAGCATCTGCAACCATATCTTTAACTTCTTCCTTGCTTATTCCGCCTTCTTCTTCTACTTTTCCTGTATTCTTTTCAACCAATATAGAAATACCATCGAATAGGTTAGTCATTCTTCCTAAGAACAAGCTTCCTTTTCCTATGATCATGAAATTGTTTAATTTTCCTTCTTTCATTAAATCTATTCCATGACCAATTATTGGAACTCCTGATGGAATATGTCCTTGAGTTGGAGCAAATCCTGGGTATCCATGATCTTTTACGAATGCTGGTAATTCTTTTCTATCTAATTGTCCTGCTTTAACAGCTAATGCACCTATCATTTTGTAGTTTTGTGTTGGCACATCTCCAGCTCCTGCTGGTTCAGTTATTTCAGAAGTTTGCATTTCTGGTGAGAATTTGTCTATTTGTGGTATTGTAAATCCATTATCAATTAATGGCTTAAGTACTAATGCATCTAATACTGCTTGTGGTGAAGCTCCACTTGCTATAGTATGTCTTCCTACAACATCTGTTCTTATGATTGGATTAACTCCATCATTTTCAGAAACTAATATTGCAAAACCTCCTAAACAATCTTCTAACACTGGTAAATCTTTACCTATATGTGATTTTCCATTCATACCTAGCTTAGCTGTACATCCGCCAGCTACTACTAAAACATGTTTGAACATACCTGATTTTACAAGTGATGCTGCATTAATTAGAGCATGAGATGGTCCAGCACAGAATCCTCTCATATCTATTCCAGTAGCTCCCTTGAAGCCAGCTATTTCTCCTACAGATTTAGCTAAGTTTCCGCCGCCTCTTTGGTTCATGTCTCCTACAGCTTCTTCTGAACATTCTATAATGTATCCAACTTCTTCAGCTGGTACATCTAATTCTTTTATAATGTACATAGCAGCAAGTACTCCTGAAGCTTTAACTGCTAAGTTTTCAAGCATGAATTCTGCAGAAAGGTTAGAGTCAAATTCGTGAGCTCTCTTTACACATCCTACTAATTTTCCATCTTGATATAATCCTTCTGCTCCGTTTTGTTTTACAGCTTTTTCTACGTCAGCTATTTCTACACCTTTTAAAGCTGCTACCTTATCTTTTAATAATTCATGTGCTTCTATTTTTCCTTTTACGCCTTCAACAAAGGACTCTTCTAAAAGTACAAGATCAAAAACGTCTACAATTTTCATTAATGCATAGAATTCATCTTGTGGCATTATTTCTCCAAATTTACCAAATCTATTAGCACCCTCAACATTTGCAGCATGCCAAGGTTTTGCAGTGTTTGCTAATTCCTCTGGAGTCATGTTTCCTATATAAGTTTGGTTTGGCGCATATCCAACAACCTGCTCATAGCTTCTTAAATGGCTTTTTATAGCTTTTAAGTATTCTGAATCTGGATTTTGTTCTCTTTCTAACATTTGTGTAGTACCATTATGTATTACCATGTCTGGTGTGTTTACTAACACATAAGCTGCTTTTTTTAGAACTGGGAAACTCATTATAATACCTCCTCTTATTTTCAAAAATACATTCTTAATAATTTTATTAAAAACAAAAAATTAGTAACAATCTCTTTTCAAAATTCAAAATATACAATTAAATTGGAGCCCCACCAAAACTTATTTTTAATCTATATCTTGTTAAAAACTCCTTTGGAAGTTTTCTCTTCAACTTTCAATTTTTTATTTCTTAACTTATTACTAAATTTTTATTTTCAACAGACCTTATCCTAGTTAAACTAGAAGTTGTTTCGTCTATTTAAACAAAAGTGCTGGGAACACACGGTTCCCAAACACTTTCTTATCAGATTAGTCTTCAAAAACTTTTTGGCCATCTACTTCAGTTTCAAGAGCCTTTAATGCTTTCTTAACTAATCCTTTTCTTAATTCATATTCATCTTCTTTAGATAGAGCTGGGTTTCCAAGTGGATGTGGAATAGCAATTGTAGGTACTATTCTGTTAGCACCAACTGTTAATGATATTGGCACTACTGTACACATATGAACTACTGGAATTCCGCCTCTTTCTATTTCTTTAACTAACGTTGCACCGCAACGAGTACAAGTTCCTCATGTAGAAGTTAGTATAACTGCATCTACACCATCAGCTTTTAATTCAGCAACGATTTCTTCACCAAATTTCTTAGTTGATGCAACAGCAGTTCCATTACCAACTGTTGTATAGAAGTATCTGTGAAGAGAACCAATCTCTCCGTTTTTCTCCATTTCTCTTAATACGTCAACTGGTATAACTCTGTCTGAGTCTTCGTTAGCATAAGTTGGATCATATCCGCCGTGAGCTGTTTCATAAGTTTCTTCAGTTAAATCCATAACGCCTTCGATATCGTATTTTCCATAGTGAGATGCACTTGAAGATTCGATATGATCTGGATTTCCCTTTGGAACTATACCACCAGATGTAACAATAGCAATCTTAGCTTTTGTTATATCTTTTACAGCTGGATTTGGATCTACTCTGTCGAAGTTTGGCATTGGGAATTCTGTTACGAATTCTTCACCTTTTATCTTCTTAACAAGTAATTCTACAGCTCTCTTTGCTCCTCTTTCTTCATGGAAGAAGTTCTTTCTTATTCCTCTTGGAATATATCCTTCTTCTGCAGGAGTTCCTACAGCTTCACCTTTAGCTAATTTAGTAGCTAATTTAGCAATTGCTGGTAACGCCTGTCTCATACCTACTGCACTATTTCTAGTTTCAACGATGTATACGTCTTTTTTGTACATATCAGCACCTGGATTTTCAACGTACATAGCAGTTAATACAGGTATGTTTAATTTTTCTTGAACTTCTTTAGCTATTGTTCCACAAGCAACACCGTATCTACCAGCATTAAATGCAGGACCTGCTATGAATAGATCTGGGTTATATTTTTTCACCATTTCTATTACTTCTGCTTTAGCTTCATCTATATTTTCATTGAAATAAGAGTCACCACATATTACTGTTGCAACTATTTCCATTCCTTCTTTTTTAAGCAATCCATTAAGACCCATTCCTGGTCCTACGAATCCTTCTCTTACTTCTGGTTTATAATCAGCTTTTTCTTCTCCACCAATTCCGGCATAGAATTGATTTATATAGTGAACTACTTTAATCACTTTTTCTCCCCCTTTCAGGATTTAAAGTTATGGGTTCTTATTTGTTATATTTAGAATATTGGTCTCTTACAGTTTTAACTTCATTTATTAAATCGTCAACATCTAGAACCATTTCCATCATGCCACATTGCTCATCATATACTGCAGCATCACATTCATCTTTAATTTCTGGCTCTACTACGTGATAAACACCTAAACCTAATTCTACTCCTGCAAGTGGACCTGCAAAAGTTGGGTCTCCAGCACATACTGTTTCTGCTGATAATCCTGAAGCTTCACCTTCAGCTCCGCCTAATACTACTACTAAATTTTCAGGGCCGTGCTTTTCAGCTAAGTCCTTTACTCTTTGTTGGATCTCCAGATCCATAGCTCCTGCAGCTGTTCAAACAAAGCATTCTGTTGATGCAAATAATACTTCTGCTCCAGCACTTTCTACACAAGCTTGTATAGCTGGGCCTGGTATACCATCTCTATCGCCTATAGCGATAACTTTCTTTCCTTGTAACATTATAATCATCCTTTCTGTTCTGTTTTAATTATGGACATTTGAATTTTTCTTTTTAAACTGTTATTGAACTGATATTAGAATCCTCTTGCAGTTAAGTAATTGAATCCAACTTCACTAGTTGCTCCAGTTATAACTTGAATTTCAGCTTCTATAGAACCGTCTTCTCTTAAACTTCCAACGTGTCCTCCAGCTATTATATTAGCTGCTTCTGGATGTCCTATTACTTTTTTCATTGGAGGTAATACAACTACTTCGTTAGCATTTCCTCCTGTTACAACTGCATCTCCTTTTGGAGTTGAGTCTGCTAATGATTGAGAACTTCCATCTTGTCCTGCATATTCGTCAGTTATAAGTACTGTTTTGATTCCTTTGTCTGTTATCTTGTTACAGTTCATAACTAAGTCAGCATCTGGGTTACCAAAACCTTCTTCAGAAATTATAACTGCATCTGCTCCTAAATATTCAACTAATTTAGCTGTCCAGTTAGAAGATCTTTCTTTATCAGCAAGATATACGTTTTCATTTGTGATTACACATCCTAAGAAGTTGAAGTCTTTTCCGTGTCTTTCATATAATTCTTCAATTACTGGATGGTTCATATGAACATATGATGGGTTTTTGTCGCAAGCAGATACGCAGTTACCACTAACGATTGCTCCATCAAATACTTCTGTTGGATATAAGAATGTTGGGATTATTTTCTTAGCATCTACGCCATATACATATGTATCATGTAGTAAGCCTTGGCTTTGTAACATGTATACATAAACTACTTTTGGTAGTTCTGGGTATTGTGCTGCTTGTTGTAATAGTGGTAATGTTTCAAATACCTTTACTTCATCTGGTTTGATTTCCTTACCAGCTTTTCCAAGGTAAGCAGCTGCTTTAAATCCTATAGTTCTTATAGCTTCTTCATGTTGATGTTGATTTATTCCTTCTTTTGGTTCACAGATAACAACTAAGTTATTAGTTTTAGAGAATGGAGTGTATTTTGCACCCTCTCCACACATATCTATGATACCTTCTTGGAATCCAACTATTTTACCAGTTGTTATTACTGCTGCACCCTTAAGTACATGAGTTCTTCCATTTCCAACAATGTCAACTTTACTCATAAAGCCTGGCATTATGCCGCCTTTACCCTCAACTTTAACTCTTGGCTCGATTACGTCTTTAACAGGGATTATTCTTACTTCCTCTCCTGGTCTAACGATATCAAAATCGATACTAGCTACTCTTTCGTCTCCGCCTACTTCATTTAACAATTCTTCTTTGTTTACATAAAGAACACCATTTTCAACCTTAGTTTCATTACCAAATTGCATGTCCTTTATAAATATTTTGCCTAATTCAAGACGCAAGATGTTCACCTCCCTAAAAAATTTAAAACACTGATTAGATTTTTTATATTAAAGGCTTCAGAGGCTAAAGCCTCTGAAAGTCTTTAAAAACATTTTTCTTAACACATCTTATTTGTAATTTAAACAAATGACGATGTTTTTATACTCGAATTATAAAGTTTCGTAGTATTCTTTTATGAAGTTATCTATATCGTCAATTGAGCTTACTTTATCTGGAGTTATTGTTTTCACACATTCTCCACCATTGTATATTTTCATTGTTGGTAAGCCTAAAACTTTTTGTCCTATAGCAACTCTTCTAGCTCCACCTATGTTTAAGCTAGCAAATTTAATTTTGTCAGCGTATTTTTCCTCTAAACCATGTACGCCTGGCATTAATTGTTTACATATTTCGCATTTGTCTCCCCAAAAGTCAACAAATACTGGTTTGTCAGTGTAATTAATAACTTCTGCATCAAAATTAGTCTTATCTAATTCTACCATTTTACAGACCTCCTATTTATTTTATATTATTAATACTTATAATTTTTTGAACTTTATAATTAAAATTTTTATTTTAATTATTTTGAACTTTTTTATTAAATTTTTTAATCAAAATTATTTCGAAATTTTTTTTATAAATTTTTTAGTTGACTTATTTCGAACTTTATGATTAAAATTTTAAACCTGTTTTATAATTTTATAAGATTTTTTTGCTTTTATGTATTACTCAGCAAAATTGTTTTCTATATAATGTTCTGCATTTGTAGCAGCAATTGCTCCATCTGCAGCAGCTGTAATAACTTGTCTTAATGATTTTTCTCTTATATCTCCAGCAGCAAATACACCATCAACATCTGTTCTCATTTCTACGTCAGTTAAAATGTCTCCTCTTTCATTCATTTTTACCTTTCCTTTAAATACTTCTGATATTGGAAGGTATCCAACGAATACGAATACACCATTAACTTCTAATTCACTAACTTCGCCTGTTTCTCTGTTCTTAATTACTAAACCTTCTAATATTTCATCGCCTTTAGCTTCTTCTACTACAGAATTCCATATAAATTTAATTTTTGGATTTTTGAAAGCTTTTTCTTGAAGAGATTTTGCAGCTCTTAATTGGTCTCTTCTGTGAATTACTGTTACTGTCTCAGCAAATTTAGTTAGGTATATAGCTTCAGTTATAGCTGAGTCTCCTCCACCTATAACAGCGATATCTAAATCTGTAAAGAAGTCAGCGTCACAAGTTGCACAGTAAGAAACTCCTCTTCCTCTTAATTCTGTTTCGTTTTTGAATCCGCCTAATCTTGGATATGCTCCAGTAGCTATTATTATAGTTTTAGCTTCGTAACTTTCGCCATTTTTACATTTAATTGTTTTAATTTTTCCTGTGAAATCTACATCTGCTACTTCATTTTTAACAAAATTTACGCCAAATTCTTCTGCTTGTTTTCTCATTCTTTCTGATAAACTACTTCCAGTACACTCTTCAATAGATCCTGGATAGTTTTCTAATTCATCAGTTGTTGTTGCTTGACCACCAAATTTTGCTCTTTCAATTAATAAAGTATCCATTCTTGATCTTGCTGCATAAAGTCCTGCTGATAATCCAGCTGGGCCTCCGCCTATTATTATAGTATCGTAAATATGTGCCATCCTTTCATCCTCCTTAAATTAATACATGATATATTAAATCATAGTCTATAACTTTGAAATCATTTAATACATTTTCTGTCCAATTAGGAGTTTTCCCCATTTTCAGAAACTTATCCGTAGTAGCTATAGCGTTTTCAATAATAGTTAACGATTGCATATCTAAAGATTTCCCAGCTACTACTGACACACATACAGTTCTGTATGGTGTTTCATTAGGTTTTACACTACTCATAAGTGGATGCGTCAAAAGTCTATGTCCTATATGTATATAATCCCTAACTTTTTCAAAAACTTTCATAACGTTATCATTTATAAATATTACTTCTACAACTCTTTCTTCCTTTTGCAAATTTTCTTTAGCTAAGGGATTGTTTGTAATTACTATCATATTTTCTACCACAACAAATTCTCCTTTACATATAAAAGCATATAAAAAAGTATATAAAAAAACAGAGAAATAAAAGACTACGTCTGTGCCTCTTATTCTCTGTCCAATAACCTGAGAGTTTTGCTCCGTCGGTGCCCATAAGGCTTTCCAGAGTTATGTCAGTTTTAGGTCCTTTTTGCCTGAGAGATTCATATTGCTTCGGCTCACAATACTTACTCCTTCGGCTACTTACTATACTATATAGTAAGTTATCTCCCATAAACATCATCCATAATAAATATTAAGTTCTCTATTGATTACATTATAACTGAATATTGATAAATTTTCTACAAAAAAACCTAAATTGTTCATTGGTTTTTTGTATACATACTATAAGTTTATTAAATAGTTAAATAATTTATAAAATTATAAAAGTCCGAATTGAAATAAATGTATTTTTAATATTCTTCTATAAAGAACACTCCACAGGCACCTCCGCCAGAATGAGTGCCTACTATGCAACCCACATGAGCTTCTATAAATTCTCTGTCCATTGAATTAATCCTATTTGTTAATTCTCCTAATATATCTTTATTATCTGCATTTAATAGTATACTTGTTGAGCCTTCTTTAATTCCTTTTTCATCCATATAACTCAAAATAGTCTTTACAGCCTTTTTTCCACCTCTTACTTTATCCATAACAGCCATTTCCCCATCTTTTACTTCTAATATAAGTTTTATACCTAATATACTCCCTATCATTCCTGCTGTTTTAGACAATCTTCCTCCCTTTACTAGGTTATCTAAACTTGAAAAAGCAAGACAACTTTTTACATGAGGCATTCTTTCTATAATTCCATCCTTAATTTCTTTTATAGTCTTTCCTTGTTCCCTAAGTTTGCAAGCTTCTATAACTAAAATTCCTAGTCCTGAAGTGACATTTAAACTATCTATAACTATTATATCTTCTGCATTTTTAAGTATAGAGTCACTTAATAACATCTCCACAGCCATTTTAGCTGATTGACAAGTTCCACTCATTTTTGATGATAAATGTATGGAAACTATTTTGTATCCATCTTCTATATATTTTTTATAACACTCATAAAATCTCTGCGGATTTACTTGAGTAGTAGTTGGGAAAACACCTGAAGTATACATCTTTTCTAAAAACTCTTCTAACTTTATGTCTACCCCATCCCTAAAGGATTCCTTCCCAAAGTTTACAAACATAGGAAGCACTTCTATATTGTATTTTTCTACTATCTCCTTAGGCAAATCAGCTGTGCTATCTGTTATAATTTTGATCTTTTCCATGCGGCTATTTCTCCTCTCTTATTTCATGTGTGGAAAACCCATCTGTTTGAGAGCCTCATAAGCTACTATAGCTACAGTGTTTGATAAATTAAGAGATCTAGTGGTAGTTTCCACCATAGGAACTCTTATACATCTTTCTGGGAAACTTTCTCTTATATAATCTGGAAGTCCTGATGATTCTCTCCCAAATATTATAAAATCCCCCTTTTTAAACTGTACATCAGTATAGTAATTTTCACCATGAGTTGTTATAAAATAAAAATTAGCATCTTTATATTTATCTTTCATCTCCTCATAGTTTTCATGCAACTCTAACTTTACATGAGGCCAGTAGTCCAAACCACATCTTTTTACCTGTTTGTCATCTATATCAAATCCCAAGGGCTTTATTAAATGAAGCTTACTATTAGTAAGTACACATGTTCTTCCTATGTTACCTGTGTTTTGAGGAATTTCTGGCTGAAATAGTACTATGTTTAATATATCTTCTTCCAATTTTCTACCTCCTGCTCAATTCGAGAATACATCCACTTTATATTACCCTAATTATATATAATAGTAAAGGCGCATAATAGTTTATTAACAAATACTTCAAAAATGCCCCTTCCCTAGCCCACTAGCACACTGGCACTCTAGCACACTAATATACGCCCCACTAATCCCTATGGTATAAAATTATAGAAAAATAGCTTCACATAATACTTGAATCTTCCTTCTACAGAAAGTATGTACTTTTCTATAAATTCTATGAATTCCTTCCTGTTAAATTCGTCATCGACTATATTACCATAATGCTCTTTATAATATACATCTACCATACTTAAAAGATTATTTTTTAGTTGTTCATCCTTTATACTGTACACAAACTCTTTATCTCCTATGCTTTCTCCTCTTATTATATCTATACTCTTAAGTCTTCTAGCTGTGAAACAATAAAGAGGTATAATGCTATTTGATTTTATAATTTTTCTTTTTCTAATCCTATACAGTACATAACTCAATGCTAAAATACACATAAAAGCTAATGCAGTAACAATTACTTTTATTTGCTTACTAGTGAATTTAATTCCTTGTTTATCTGATACAGAGTCTTCATTTTGCATATTTGTTACTTTATTCTTCTTATTATTAACTTTTACATTATCTATATTTATGTTTGTAGTCTTTTTCTTCTTTTTTCTTCTATATTCTACTGGTGTAGGTGCTGAGTCAGCTATGGCCCAAATATCCCTTTCTGGATCAATTAAAACTTCACTCCAAGCATGAGCCTCTTCATTGGTTACACTTATACTAGATTTTTTATCTCCCTTTTTATCCACTTTAAATCCTTCAGAATATCTAGCAGGAACACCCGCTATTCTACACATAACAGTCATAGCTGTAGCAAAATATGTGCAATATCCTTTTTTTTCATCAAAAAGAAAATAATCTACAAAATCTTTTCCCTCTGGTACATCAAAAACTTCTAGTGTATATTGATAATTTTTATTTAAATAATCCATTATTCTTTCTACTTTTTCTTCACTGCTTTTGCTTCCATTTACTATATTATAAGTTAATTCATAAACTCTTCTTGGAACAGAATTAGGCATCTGTAAATAGTCTCTGTATTTAACCTTTATAGTATCATCATCCATTACATTACTATTAGTCCCTAAGCTTTCCTCCTTAACATTATCTGAATTCTTAGAGAATATTTTCTCTTGATCTGGAGAATATATCATTTCACCTAAAAAATAAGCAGTATGACTCTTCCCATTTATTTTAAAATATTTTTGAAAATCCTCTATGCTTTCCAACGCTCCATCTACATATTTTACGGAATACAACGAATTTTGTATCTCGGAATTTATAAATACTGGAGTATTATCGTAATATACTGTGCCATTGACTCCTTCAATATCATAAGGATATATTGGAACCATTATGGACGTTGTTTTTATCTCTCTTGGAATAATTTTTACTTGGCGCCTTTCACCTTCTCCCGAATTATAAATGCTATGCTCTCTTATGCCTTGATTTTCTTTTTTCCAATAAGATATATTCTTAGTTTTCCACATAACACCATTATAATAATTTTTCATAGATCCTCTAATATATTTTATATAACTCCCCTGCATCTCAAAGGCTACCTTGTCATCTAACAGTATTCTTCCTCCAAGTTTTTTATCATTATTTGAGTACCCTGATAACCTCAAATTATATGAGCTTATCTTAGCTTTATCTAAGGGACTATGTTGGAAACTCTGTGCAAATTTATTTTTAAAATTGCCTTTATAATCAGTATAGTATTTCCCCTTAAAATTTTGAGGTAAAACTATAGATATAGTTGAAACGATTAATGAAAAAATACAACAAAATATAACTACTTTTTTAAAACTAAGCTTCACTTCAATATTATCTTTAAGAAGTTTTTTCCGCATCTTGCTATAAGCAAAAATACCACTAGAAAATAAAGTGATAAATAAGAAAAGCTTTAAATTTTTCTTAACATCGTCAGTATATCCCAAAAACCACATGCATGTTACATAAGCTAAATTCATAAATATTATTAAATTGTTAAATTTATAGCTTATGGCTAAAACTAATGGCACTACAAATATAAAAGCTAATATAAACATAAATTTATATTGAGCTAAGGCCGTTGGTTGTGCTTTTTCAGTTAATGTGTAAAGCTCGTTGAAATTGTTTATAAGCTCCCTTTCAATAAATCCATAAAAATTACTTTCATTCTTATATACAATTAAAAAAAAGAATAACAATATAGCCACCGTAGCTATTATTCTATATTTTCCTTTCTTTAAACCATAACTATATATCCAATATATAAGCAAACTTATTAAAAATAGAAATATAATATAGAAATAACTAAATCCTTTTATTATTAGAGTATCTTTTAATAGCTTCATTGCAAAGAGCAAGTTAACAAGAACTCCAAAAATTAAAGCCCCTCTCTCTTTTATCCAGTTCAATACTTTTCCCCCCAACTCTAACAGTTCACCATTTATAATCCATGTTTTAACTCTATTTGCGGAATATATACATATTAAGTGTTAATTTTGCAATGTTTAATTGAAATTGTTCTGTACTATACTATTTATATTTATAGTCTTAACCCCTATTTTCTCTAAGGATTCCATGTATTTGGCATTATAGGTGTCAACCAAGCAATATAATAACACTATTTTATAATTCTTGTTTATTAGTGAACATAAAGTATTCCAAAGTTTCTCATGAACTTCTGAAGTAACTATATAAATAAGTCCACCATAAGAAATATATTTTATATTCATATCTATAAAATCACAAAAATCTATATTGCCATCACTTTTTTCTCTAACCATATCCTCCATAAATTCATTAAAAGACTGGAGATTATATACTTCTAGCTTGGTATTTTTACTATCACTTATAAATATTTTGCTTTTAATTCCATTTATGTTCATGTAGTTTATTAATGAAGCAGCTATCTCTATACATTTATCCTCTACCCATTTACCATTATCGGATGTGTAGCTTCCTCTACTCATATTCAAAAACACATTGCCAAGCTTTCCACTAGTACTTTCAAAATTTTTAACATAAAGCTGTCTATGTTTAGCACTTAACTTCCAATGAACTCTTTTTAAACTATCTCCACTTACATATTTTCTAATATCTTTTAACAAAGATGTGTCTTCATTAAAGTTTCTGTTTATACTTCTACTATCACAAGTTCCATCTCCAAAAACCCATTTACCATCTATAGAGTATATTTTAGGGTATACTTTTATCTGCTTATTTTCTACGTAATATTCCTTTTTCAAAGAAAATATATTAAATAAGTCGTATCCTATTATATTAAACTTTCCTAAGTCAAACACTCCTCTAGAATTAAATGTCAAATTCAGCTTTATAATTCCACTTGTATTGGAATCTACATACACGCAATGTCCATTATAATTTTTATCGAATAGCTTAATGCTATTATTAAATATATAAAGATATGGGATACTATAGTCTTTTACTAATATCTCCAAATCATCACTTTCACCTACTGTATAAGAATTCTTTTTGCCTCTAAAAACTACATGTAAGTTTTCCATTACTTTATATATGTATATAAGCTCAATAATTAACGTAACCACAAAGGTATAAAAAACAGCATAAGGAAGATTTCCTCCCAATATAATTGCTACTATAAAGGAGATTATGAGAATAAATATAAATTTTTTATTTATTTTTACCATTTTCATTTACCTTTGGTACCGCTATAGTACTTAAAATATCTTTGACTACATCATCTGATGTATAATTGCTTACCCTTGCTGAAGGGGTTAATATTATTCTGTGGCTTAATACTGATAGAGCATTATCTTTCACATCTTCAGGTACTACATAATTTCTCCCATTCATAAGTGCATTAGCTTGCGATACTCTAAGTAGTGCCAAAGTTGCTCTAGTACTTGCACCTAGTACTAAAAATTTATTATTTCTAGTGGCATCAATTATATTTATTATATATTTATTTATGTCCTCGCTAACATATATTTCTCTAGCTTTATGCTGCAATAGCATTATATCTTCTGCTTCTGCAACGGCTTCAATATCTTCAATAGGCTCATTTTTTCTATATACATTTAATATGCTTAATTCTGCATCCTGACTTGGATAACCTATTCTAACTTTCATCATGAATCTATCTAGTTGAGCTTCTGGAAGTGGATATGTACCTTCATACTCTATAGGATTTTGAGTAGCTAAAACAAAAAAAGGACTTTGCAGTTTATATACATTATTTCCTTCTGATACCTGTCTTTCTTCCATTACTTCAAGCAGTGCTGCTTGAGTTTTAGGGGAAGTTCTATTTATTTCATCTCCCAAAACTATATTAGCAAAAATAGGTCCTTTTATGAATTGAAATTCCATAGTCTTTTGATTATAAATAGACACTCCTGTTATGTCTGAAGGCAACAAGTCTGGTGTAAATTGTATCCTACTATAGGACAAATTAAGTGACTTAGCTAAAGCTTTCACCAACATAGTTTTACCAACACCAGGTATATCTTCTATGAGGATATTTCCATTGGATATTATACCCTTTAATATATTTCTTATTTCAGCATTTTTACCTATTATAACCTTTTCCATATTATTTATTATTTTTTCTATTAATTCAACTTCTTTACTCACTTCTATTACCCCCTCTTTTTTTGATTAATTCCCAAACACCAACCTTAATCTCCAGTAACTAATTTCCAGTAACCAGTCCCAATCCCAAATTTTCTTAATTTTTAATAGGTATTTACATCTATTATATAACTTTAATCTGACTTTTTCTATTTTTTCCATAAAAATAATACTCATAAAAATATGAGTACTATTTTTTTAATTATATTTTGTTAAAATTATTCCGAGCTTTTATACAAGTCATAGAAGAGAAATTTCATAATTCCAATACATTGTACCTTTTTGTTGTTCAATCACTATATTTATTTAATCATGTTTTTAATTTGTTTTACTAGTATCTGTACTTGACGTTGCTGGCTCCTTACCTGGGTTAGAAGTTCCTGTACCTGATTTAGGAGTCTCTGTACTTGGTTTAGTATCTGTCTTAGGAGTTTCCGTACTTGGTTTAGCAGGTTCTACACCTGGTTTGGTACTTGGCTTAGGAGTTTCTTCTGGTTTTTTTTCTGGTTTCTTAGTTCCTTTTTTTACTATGCCGTTTACAGGTCTATAGAAGTCATCTGATATTAGTTCCTTTTTAACAAGATTTCCGTTTTCATATATATTTCTATAAACTTTAACTTTATAACCTGTATGTGCAGGTTGAATCTCCTCCGTCTTTCCCTCTTCTAAATTCGGATCATCTTTGGTCTGAACTGTTGCTTGCAAAGTTTGATACACAGTATTCTCTAACGAATAAGTTCTATTTTTTAAACTTTTATTGCTGTATATATTGAATGTAACCACTCTACCGCCTGTGTATCCTACAACATAAATAGGATATTCAAATGTATTTTTAAATTTATAGTCTATATTTCCATAATCTACAGTAGCGTCCATACCATAAGGCACGTAACTAGATGGAAATGAATGATGAGCTCTTTCTACAGAACTTAACCCAGCCTTTAGTACTGCATTGTAAAGAGTACTAGATACTTGACATACCCCTCCACCTAATCCTGACTCCAACTTATTTCCAACTATTACTCCAGCTGCCATATAACCCTTTTCTGCTGTCCTTCTTCCCACTACATTATTGAAACTAAATACTTCTCCTGGCATTACCAACGTACCATTTATACTTTCAGTAGATAACTTAACATTAGTGGCTCTTTGGTAGGATGAACTTCTATAGCTTGTACTAAAAGTTGCTAGTAAAGTATCTATTTGTTTCAATTTTTCCTTAGTAACCTTTGGTTTTGCCACTTGTAGTGGCGCATCTAAGGCAAAATCTTCACCATTATTTTTTTCTATCTCCTCTTTTATTTTCTTCTCTAATTTATCTGCTTGTAGCTTTTTGCCTTCAACTTCTGAGATTATTTGTATCCCACCTGCATTAGTGAAGTTTATTTTTGCATCCTTAGGTTCTTTATCTACACTTTTAGAGATTTCAGCAATTATATCTCTTATTTTCTCATAGTCGTAAGTAAATTTAAGAGTAAAATTCTTTTTTTTTTGCCTTCTTTATGTCAAGGTATTTTTTAAAAATATTGCCTTCTTTACCATAGGAATACGCTTCATCTAAAGCAGAATTAATGTCATATTTAATATTCAAATTAGAGTATTGTATATAATAACTTTTTCCTTCTGCCTTTATGGTAATTTTGTTATTTCTTTCTATGGAATTTTGCTTTTCACCTAATATCTTCAAAGCCTGTTCCTTAGTTTTTCCTGATAAGTCTAAGCCCCCTATCTTTATTCCCGGTAAAATGACTCCTTGGTATTTTTTCACTTTAAAATAGGCGTAACTAGTAAATCCTACTAAAAAACATATAATTATTGCTATAAATGTAACAACTATATTTCTAAATCGTCTGCTCGTTTCATTTCTTGTTATCATAGTAATTCTCTCCTTTACATATCCTAAATCATTATACTACAAAAACCGCTAATGTTAATATATTTTTATATTTAAATATACTATAATATTTTTTCTATATTACCAATTTGAGTATAATAATTTTATTTAAAAAAATATTTAATTATGCTAAAATTAATTTATAAACACTTGAAACTATTTTAGGGGGAATTGACATGAATTTAAATGAGGGAAAAATTAAATACTATTTAAATAACATTCTAACTATACCTAGTCCAACAGGTTATACTAATAAAATAATGGACTATATAAAAGAAGAATTACACATTATGGGTGCCTATTATTACACTACTAACAAAGGCGCCATAATTGTTTCTATTAAAGGAAAAGATGATGAAAACCAAAGAACTTTATCTGCCCATGTGGATACGTTAGGAGCTATGGTTAAAGGCATTAATGCCAATGGTACTTTGGCTTTAACCCCACTAGGTGGATATATGATGAATTCAATAGAAGGAGAAAATTGTACTATAGAAACTATAGATGGTAAAGTTTTCACTGGAACAATTCAAACAAAAAAACCTTCTGTACATATAAGTGGTAATGATGCCAGGGAGCTTAAGAGAATCCCTGAAAATATGGAAGTAGTTTTAGATGAAAAGGTTTTTTCCAAAGAAGATGTGGAAAAATTAGAAATAAGTGTAGGTGATTTTATATGCTTAGATAGCAGAACTTCATTTACTGAAAAAGGTTTTATAAAAACAAGACATTTAGATGATAAAGCTAGCGTTGCTATTCTTCTTTATGTTATAAAATACATATTAGAAAATTCTTTAGAACTTCCTTACACAACCAACATATTAATAAGCAATTATGAAGAAGTAGGTCATGGTGCTTGTTATATACCTAAAAAGACCAGGGAATTTATATCCGTTGATATGGGCGCTCCTGGATTAGACCAAAATTCCTCTGAATATAGCGTATGTATATGTGCCAAAGACTCTTCCGGTCCTTATGATTTAGATATTAGAAAAAAGCTAACTAATATATGTAAAAAAAATAATATAGATTATAAAATAGATACTTATCCTTATTATGGTTCTGATGCCTCAGCTGCACTTAGGGCTGGTTGGGATATAAAAACTGGTCTTATAGGTCCTGGCGTTTTTGCATCCCATGCTTACGAAAGAACTCATATGGATTCTATTTTAGCTACTGTGGAGCTTGTTCTTAACTATTGTTCCTGCAATTAGACAACCTTTCACATAAAAAACTACCAAGTTTTTTTATGCATATTCTGCTTAAAACTCGGTAGTTTTTTTATCATGGCTGCTGTCATAAGACCTGATGGCAACTATACCTATAAATAATAATCTCCAAGTTTTAGACAAAGTAAAAAAGCTTCATCTAAAACTTAAAAATTTGTTTATTAGAATAAGAAAGGGGCTACTTATATTGATAACTTTCTATTGTTTTTTCTGAGATTTTTTATATTTTCTCTCTCATCTTCACTTAACCTTTTAGATTCTAATATTTTTTGTATAGATTTATTTCTAACTTCCCGGGAAATCTTTTCACTTTCTATAAATTCTAAAGTCAATGACTTATCCTCAAAATAACAAGTACTTATAAGCCAAGCCATACCCATTACCACATAATATTCCTTACTGTCCACATACCTTATCATGAGAAATATATCTTCTATGTGTTTTTTATCTGTAAAATAGTTGTTTAGTAACACTAGTCCAAATCTAATCTCCCATGGGTTAGTGCTACGTATATATTTTTTAGTCCTTATAAAAAAACTTTCTCTGTTCTTTTTGACTACTTTTTTCAAGCTCCCAACAAAACTATCACATAAAGCCCAATTATGAATTCTTAGAATGTATAAATCTATATTATTAAACATTTCCTTAGTATCTCCATAAGGCAGATTAGGAAAAAGCATACCTTGAATAAGCTTTTCTTCGTAGGTATCCCCCTCTTCCAAAAAATTATAGAAATTCATCAAATCATTATTCTTAGAAAGACTTTTACTTATCTTCTTTAGATTAGGAATTCTAATGCCTATAGATTTCCCTAAGTTAGGAATAATTTTCTCATTAAATTTTTTATACTCCTCATCTTTTATAGAATATAAAAATTCTTTAAATTCTGCATAACTTTCCTTATTCCATTGAATAATACTTAAATTATCTACATCCATATAATCTCTCCCAAAAATTTATTTAATTTACCATCCTCCAGAAGAGCCTCCACCAGAAGAACTTCCTCCGCCGAAGCCTCCAAAGCCTCCGCCAGAACTTCCACCGGAACTTCCTCCACCAAAACCCCCAAAGCCTCCAAAGTGATCATCGTCATCATCATGAAAATTTTTTCTTCCACTTCTTCCGTTAAAAAGGGAATCCCAAAACATAAATTCCATTAATTTACCTAAAAATCTACCCTTATTTCCAAAAACATCTAATAATATAAGTATAATTATTATACTTATAAATTTACTCGAGCCTTTAGAACTACTTCCAGCTCGTTTTTTAGGCAAGTTAACTTTTTTATTTTTATCTAAACTTACATTATATTCCTTAGCTATTTTATCTACCAATGCGGAATAGCTATACTTTAACCCTTTACCATAATTACCTTTCTTACCTTCTGGCTTAAAATACTCTTCTAATATTCTTTTAGATTGTATATCTGTAACAGCTCCTTCTAATCCTGTGCCAACTTCAACTTTCCATTTTCTATCTTCCTTAGACACTAGTATTAAAAGTCCATTATTTTTACCTTGCTGACCAATTCCCCATGTTCTAAAAAGCTTATTAGCATAGTCATCTAAGTCCTGACCTTGTAATGATTTTATAGTTACTATTACTGCTTGAGCACCAGTTTTATCCTCTAGCTCTTTTCCTATAGATACTATAGTCTCTAACTCATCTTTTTCTATTATGTTTGCATAATCATTTACATACTTATATTCTGTAGGCTTTGGATAACGAGCCTCTCCATATACCGGTTGAAGACATAAAAAACATGCAAAAAATATACTTAGCAAACTAAATAAAAATCTATTTTTCGATTTTTTCATAATCATACATCCCATTTAATTATTTTAATTTCTATTTACTCAACTTTGGCACATAAATTTTAATGATCATTTATACATTGATCATTACTCATACCTTTTGGTTATAACACTAAATAAAAAAGATAATTGTGATTTTATAACTGCGAAAGTTGAGCTATTAATCTAATATTTTTATGATTTTTTACAAATTTCTCTTTTTATATTAATGATTATTTCCCCTTTACATTAGAAAAATCTACTTTTGGAACTTCTTTTGCTCCATTGGAAGCCTTGTAATATTCTTTTTTCTCAAACCTAAAAATACCTGCCACTATAGAATTAGGAAATTTTCTTATGCTTACATTATATTTATTAACACTATCGTTATAATCTCCTCTAGCTATGGTTATTCTATTTTCTGTACCTTCTAATGATGTCATTAAATCTCTAAAGTTCTCGTTAGACTTTAACTCTGGATATTTTTCAACAACCACTAATAATCTAGATAGTGCTGATGATAATTGTCCATCTGCATTGGCCTTTTCTTGCATATTTCCTGCCCCTGCTAATTTTGATCTAGCTTCAGCTATATCTGTAAATATCTCTTTTTCTTGCGCAGCATATCCTTTAACAGTTTCCACAAGATTAGGGATTAAATCCATTCTTCTTTGAAGTTGCTTTTCTATTTCACTTTGGCTTTGCTCTACCTTTTGCTCTAAAGAAACCATTTTGTTATATGTTCCTACCAAAGGTAATGCTATTACTAGAATCACTGCTAAAACTATTAGAACTGTTTTTAAAGTTTTGTTCATAATATACACCTCCCAAAATACTCTATTCCTAATTTTAAATATAATATATCTATTATAATACATTTATAAATAAAATGCAGTTATTTTGTCATATAAATAGTTATTATTAATATTAAATATATCAATGCCCTATTCTATTATAATATTTAATTGGTATGTATAAGTTTGTATAATTATCTATATATTATAAAGTATATAACTTTACACACCAATTTATTATTCAATTTAATTTTTTATTTCATATCTAACTACTACAATACTTATACCTTCTACAAAAGTTAGAGATAACGGTAACCACACCAATTTCTAAGTTTCCTAGTTTCATACAGTTAATTATGATTATTATATATATCTGAAAACTCTATATTAATTCTTTCAATATTGTTGTATTTTTTTATGGAATCCTCTTGATAACAACTACAATTTTCTCCAACCAGCTTTACTGGAAGCTTTATTGTAAACTCAGTACCTTTATTTTCCTCACTCTTCAAAGAAATTATTCCTCCATGCATTCTTACTAAAGACTCCACTAAAGAAAGTCCTATACCACTGCCCTCTCTGTTTCTAGATAAAGATTTATCTACTTGAGTGAATCTACTAAATACTTCTTTTTGTTTCTCCTTGGGTATTCCTATACCAGTATCCTTAACTACTATATTTATGTAATCTCCCCTATCATACATGTTTACATATATACTTCCCCCAGGCTCAGTAAATTTAATAGCATTAGATAATAAATTTAAAATTATCCTCTCTATTTTATCTGGATCGCAAGCCATAATCTTCTCCTCTACATCCGTATCAAAAATTAGCTGTATATCATGTTTTTCTATATAATCTCCTACTGATAGGGATATATCCTCCACAAGATTTACTATATTACAATCACACATATGTATTTCATAAAATCCGGCACTAATTTTAGTAATATCTATAAGATTATTCACTACTCTTATTAACCTATAGCAATTTTGTTTCATTATACTTAAATATTTATTAAATTTAGAATCATTAGATTTGATTTCATCTTTTTTGTATAACTCCATAACCTGAAGTGCCGAAAATATAACATTTACAGGGGTTTTTAACTCATGAGAAATATTTGCAAAAAATTCATTTCTTATTCTATCATATTCTTTACGTTCTTTTAGTTGAATAGTCTTTTTCTTAACTTTTTCTTTTAGTTCTTCTATTCTATTTTTTTCTGATATGTCTCTTACTATTTCCATAACTGAAATATCATCTTCAAAAGGAACTAAAGTACAGGTGATTTCTAACTCTATAATTTTATTATCAACTTTCCTTACAAATTTTTCTTCTGTTGAAGGAATAACTCCTTCTCTTTTAACCCTATCTAATCTTTGTTGATTAATTGATACATATTTTTCATGAACACCCACTAAGCTATATATATTTTTTTCTAATATATCATGAGGAGATTTGTATCCAATTAAATTAGCATAATAATCATTACAATATTTAATAATTCCATTTTTATGGACTACAACACCATCAGGCATAAATTTGAGAAGTCTTCTATATCTATTCTTACTTTCTTCCAACTCCTCTTCAACTTTTTTTCTTTTAGTAATATCAAAAGCTAAACCTAAAATAAATTCCTTTCCACTGATGTTTATCTTTCCATTAATAAATTGAACCCATTTTTCCTCTCCATTTTTGCTTATAAGTTTGATGTCATTAGCACCTTTTTTCTTCTTTTTTTTAACATTCGAATGCATATTAAATAAATCTTTTCTACAATCTTTATGAAACAAATGACTAAATTTCATATTTATAATTTCTTCATTAGAATATCCCGTATATTTCTCTGCAACAGAATTCATATATATACACTTATCATCATCGTATATAAATGTAATTACAGAATCTAACTCTGTTACTGATTTAAATTTTACTGAGTTTTCGGTAACCTCCTTGGCAATTTTATATATATCTAATTCTCCATCATTGAAAATCTCCCCTACCATTGTTATTTCACCCCCAAATATAAAGTCCTTATACATCACATCCTTGATGTATACCTTTATATTCTACGGATTTTTTGTAAATTCCTTCTTTAAAATGAATACTTTTCTAATATTTTGAGCTTAATTTAATAATATGAATAATTTTCTCACTATAATTTTTTATATTTTCTCTATACACCTTAATATATCCACTGGGGTTATTCCTATCTAATTGAATAATCCAAGAAGTCTGTTCTTTTAAATGAAATGTATTATAATAACTGATTAAACTTATTAATATTACAATTGCTGCCATAATTACATTCTTTAATATTATATTATTCCTTTCTCTTCTCCTTCGTTTTGCTCTTTTCATTCTCATTTTACCTTCCTCCTATCTAATAAAGTTAACATTATAGCAATGTAATTTTAATATTAAATATCTTCCAGTATTATCTTATATGTCTATTTCAATTTATTTCCATTTAGTCTGTAGTATATATTATAAGGTTAATTCCATTTTTTTACAAGTGGATTATATAAAAAAAACATCATTTAGATATAATTAAATTAAATCCAAACGATGTTTTTGTTAAATTTTACTTATCATCAATTTTTCTATAAAACTCACAATATAAACTTATAGGACAATTTTCGCATTCTGGTTTTCTTGCTTTACATATTTTTCTTCCATGCCATATTATATAATGATGTGAATCACTCCACATTTCTCTAGGTATGTTTTTCATAAGTTCTTTTTCTACTATATCTACATTCTTACCTTTTCCTATGCCTATTCTATTAGACACTCTAAACACATGAGTATCCACAGCTATGGCAGGTACTCCAAAGGCGTTGCTTAAAACCACATTAGCAGTTTTTCTTCCAACACCCGCAAGACTTGTAAGTTCCTCCATAGTTTTAGGTACCTGTCCATTAAACTTTTCTATTATATCCTTTGTAGCACCTAATATATTTTTACTTTTATTCTTATAAAGTCCACAAGATTTTATCTTCTCCCCTAGTTCCTCTATGGTTAAGGTTATGATTTTTTCTGGAGTTCCATATTCTTTAAATAGTTCTGCTGTTACCTTATTGACCCTTTCATCAGTACACTGAGCAGACAATATAGTAGAAATCAATAACTGATATGGAGAGTTAAAATTTAATGCACACTTAGCTCCCTCATAAGTCTTACTTAATATATCCAAAACCTTAGAAATACTGTTTTCATCCATTATAAACACTTCCTTCAGAAATCCCTATTACCACATTTATTCATAAAACACTAATTATTTATACCTTCCTCTATACTCCTCCGGTATTAAATTAGCTATACTTTTCATAATATAATTCATAGCTCTTTCCCTATAATCCTTTTTATCCTCATCTTTATTAATCTTAGGAAGCTCTATAGGCTCACCAATATTAACACAAACGTCTGCATATTGAAACTTTTCTTTGCCCATATCCTGATCATTTATTGGTAGCAGCTTTTCCGTACCCGATAAACCAATAGGAACTATTGGAACTCTAGCCATCTTAGCTATTAAAAATGTTCCCTTTTTACCTTCTATCATTGCTCCTGTTCTACTTCTAGTCCCTTCTGGAAATATAAGTACATTTTGTCCATCTTTTAGAGTCTTCACTACATTGGATATAGCATCCTTATCTGCACTATTAGGTTTTATAGGTATAGTTTTCACCATATGTATTCCTAATCTTGTAAGCTTATTTTCACTTAATTTTACTCCTGCAACAAAGGTAGGATTTTTTTCTTTTAAAATTTTATTAAGAACTAGTCCATCTGAATTACTTAAATGATTACTTACAAATAAAGTAGGTCCTTTTATTTTATTTATATTTTCTCTACCCTCTAATTTTATATTAGCGTATTTATCTATATAGTTATTTAATATTTTTTTTGATAAGCATATCAATAATTTATCAGGCAACATATTTATAAGCTGTATCATAAATCCAGATATCATTTCATTTCCACCCTTCACTTAAATTACTCTTAGGCACATTCAAATAAATAATAAGTCATTATGCTAGTCTATTTTACGCCATACTGCGTCAGCAGAACCGGGCGATAGTCCACCAAAAGCGGAACCTGCTTCCTTGTCTGACGTCAAACATACTAGCATATTTGACTTGTTAATTCTTTTCATATACCTTATGTTATTCTACTATAATCATTCTAAATATATTATAGATGGAAATTCTTTAAAAGTCTATTGTGAATTGCCACTAAAACAAGCTATTGCCTATATTAGAATGGCAAGAAGATCTTCCAAACAATAAAGGAAGACTTTCTTGCCAAATTTACTATTTACAAAATCTATGTTTGCCAATGATTTTAATTAATGGCCTTGACCATATCCATTTACTTGTAGCCTTAGCAGGGTTAAAATAATACATAGCTCCTCCTGAAGGATCCCAGCCATTAAGTGCATCTCTAGCGGCTCTTATGGAGGACTCCTCTATTTTTGCATTTATTTGCCCATCCACTATAGCCGTAAATGCACCTGGTTGATATATTACTCCAGCCACACTAGATGGAAATTGAGGATTTCTTACTCTATTTAAAACCACTGCACCTACTGCTACTTGACCTTCATAGGGTTCTCCTCTAGCCTCTCCATTTATTAATCTAGCTAATAAATTTACATCTGCATTATTAGAGGAATATCCAGGAGAAGATGTAGTAGTTCCAGTACTTAAGCCTAATGCACTTAAAGTTCTAGCCCCTATTACACCATCTACTTGAAGTCCATTTTTAGCCTGAAAAGCCTTTACTGCTTGAAAAGTTTGATAACCATAAATTCCATCTATTTCTCCTTTATAGTATCCCCACTTTTTTAAGTTGTACTGAACTTTATATATTATATCTGCCTTAGCTCCATAGTAGTATGCCTCAGTTTGAATTGCCTTTTTATAATCTCTTGTATATATTTCCCCTACTGCATATGTAAGTGTAATGCTTATAAAGCAAACTATCATTCTACTTATAATTTCTTTTTTCACATTTAGGCACCCCTTTTGTTTTTCTAATAATGTTATTTTGCGCCCAAAATCAAAAAAAATACATGAAATAAGAAAAATTGTGATGTAAGTGCCGTAAAAAAAATCACACTTTAAGTCCGTGAAATAATTGTAATTTGGGACTAATCACAATACGCTAAGAACTTCTACATGTTTGCAGATTTCAATTCCCTAAAACCTTAACTCACTCCTTACGTCCCTCAAACAAGAAGGTTTCTTAACGGGAATTGAAATCTGCAAACATAAGAAGTTCTAAAGCTAGTTCCATAGTCCCCAATTCCAATTTTTTCACTCCCTTAAAGTGTGATTTTTCGGTTCATGCATAAGCTATCTATGGGGGAATACAGCTAACTAAAGGATGATTTTCCTCCACTACGTTATGGAAAATCTTTAGTTTAGATAAAAAAGTAAAATGGAAAAGTTAAAATTATTTCATTAAATGAAATAGTTTTAACTTTTCTCTTTAGCGCTTTAAAAATCTTTTATTGGCGCTAGCCACCTTAAATACGTAGGCATGATTAGGATTTATATAACTTATATTTCGCATGTATAAAATACCAATAAATTATTTTATTTGATTTTATAACTAACGCATAATTTTCATTACCGTTAAAATCTAAATATTTTTAATATTCATCTTGATTCCTCTAAACTAAGTTTTGTAAATTTAATAATATCAAATAATCTTAGTTTAGAGATATATTTTTAGAAATTATTTAATAGGTAATTTTAACCTGCGAAATGTGAGATATAAATTAATGTCTCACGGCAAAATATATTAGGCTTTATTTAGTGCTTTATTTTGACAAGCAATTATTTATTAGTCAGAAGTTTAACACTTAAAAGTTTTTTTGGCGTGAGCCTGTTGATTTATAATGAATGATCGTCATATAGGTTAAAAAACATAAATATGTATTATAATAACAAATTCTAACATCTAGAAACTATAACCTAGTACTAAAAAACATTTGATGACTAGGGAGTAAACGAAAGGCTCCGCCCAAAAAAATATTATGAGCGCTTTCTCATTTATTTACAAATTAAAGATTTTCTATAGCGTAGCGGAGGAAAATCATCCTTTAGTAGGCCATCTCCCCTAGAAGCAATGTACGCATGAACTGAAAAATCTGTCTTTAAGGTAACAATAAATATATTTTCTTAGACTATTGAGCTAGCCTTAGAAATTCTTTGTTTTCAAATTTCAATACCCGTTAAGAAGCTTTCATTGTTTGAGCGCCGTCAGAAGCGAGTTTGAAAGCTTTAGGGTATTGGAATTTGAAAACATTAGAATTCCTTGGCGTATTGCGAACAGTCTAATAAAATATATTTATTGTGGACTTAAAGACAGATTTTTCTTATGGCACTTGCTTCACAATATATTCTTATACTGCTTTTTTAAATTTTCTTTTTACTTTTAAAGGAACAACTTCATCTAAGATATCATTTATTATAACTATGCCACATAGCTTTTCATCTTTGTCTACTACTGGTATAGATAATAAATCATATTTTAAAGCATATTCCACTGCTTTTTCTATACTATCATCATCTTTTATAGAAACTATATCGGAATACATTATATCTTCAAGCTTGCTTTCTGGAGAATTAGTTACTAAATCCACTAGAGAAACAATGCCTTGGAGCTTTTCTTTTTCATCAATGATATATATATTATAAATAGACTCCTCATCTGGTTTAGTTTCTCTTAAAATTTCTATAGTTTCCTCAGCAGTTATATTCACATTTAAAGTTATAAAATCTTTATTCATTATACTTCCAATAGCCTCTTCTTCATACTGCATTAAGTTTCTTACTTCATTTTCATCTTCTTTATCTAAATTTAAAAGAATTTTCTCTCTTTCCTCTTCTTCCATATCCTCTAGCATAT
The DNA here is from genome assembly GCF_000744935.1 of Clostridium sp. KNHs214. Classification (GTDB taxonomy): domain Bacteria; phylum Bacillota; class Clostridia; order Clostridiales; family Clostridiaceae; genus Haloimpatiens. The sequence continues at coordinate 468,078 of NZ_JQMW01000011.1, forward strand.
CTGCTATTTCATCATTAGGCATATTATCTAAAACTTCTCTAATTTTAAAACTATTTACATTCTTTAATATATCCTGCTGCACATCATGTTCTACTTCTTCCAATGTATCTGCTGCTAAGTCCTTTTCTAAACTTTCAAAAACTCTTTTTCTATCATCAGTATCCAGTTCCTCTAATATGTCAGCTATATCTGCTGGATGAAGCTTTGATAACTTTTCATAGGGTACTGATATTTTTAAATTTTTGTCTACCATTTCTATTGACTCAACACTCTCCCACATTACCATACTATCTTTAAGCTTTCTATGAAGAACCTTATATACTGTTGCCACAAACTTTTCAATACCTATTCTTCTTGCAGATGCCAATGTTCCTGATATTACTGCCACTATTTTTATTTCTGATACATTTTGAATTAATGTTAAATCATCTACTTTTATAACTTTTTTGCCGTTTATATCTACAATCTTTCTATTTAAAAGATGTTTTGAAAGCAAGTAAGAATATTTCCTAGGTATTATATCCCTTACTCCTCTCACTTTTATAGTTATCTTTCCAGTCTCCTCAAAAAACTCTATATTTCTAAATTCATAATTAAATACCTCTCTGTTAACCTTAACTTTATAACCTATAACTCTAGGGTATCCTTTTTCTGTAGTTACATAAATGTCTTTTAATATTCCTACACATTCGTCAAATTCATCATAAATCTTCTTGTTTAATATATTATTTAGATAAAAACTGCATATTTTCTTCATAAAGACCCCTCCTTGTACTCGAGAAGTATTTATGAACATATATATAAGACTAGTTTATAGATGCTTTTCCCTATTAAAACGCATTTTAACATGGAAAAACACCTATAACTAATCATCACAAATACTTCTCTTTATTATTCGATTTTTTGAATCATTATTATTAATCGCCGGTAATTGAGGATCACCCTCCATGAAATTTCACCACCTTATTAATTATTTTCCAAAATAAAAAAAGAGCTACTATTAGGCCCTTCTTCTCATGCAAATTAAATAATTCGTACGAGCTTTAGCACTATATAGCTTTGAATTTATAACTAAATTCAGCTACATTAGATAAAACCTTATTTTCGGTAGTATCTGTTGACCCATTGGCATCTCTCGATGTTTCCGGGCAGTAGCGTATATCTATATAGGAGCCTCACCTAACAAATTTACTATTTAAACTTTATTTAAACTTTATTTAAAATTATCTCTGTAATATTATTATATTATAAAACTTCTAAAATGCAATAAAATTTCTCATGCATTTAAGCTGTGTATACTTTTACATAAAAAATTTATTTTATAAATTTCTATTTAATATTATATATTAATTGTGTTAATATTAATAGTTGATAACTATTAATGAGAACATCATATGAAATGAAATTGCACATCTATAAATTATTATATGAATTTAGTAAATTGGAGGAAACAGCAATATATGACTATAAATAATAAATTTTTACCCATTTACAAAAAAGATCTTTTAGATAGAGGAATAGAACAATTAGATTTTATAATAGTTACTGGTGATGCCTATGTAGATCACCCTTCTTTTGGGACAGCTATAATAGGGAGAGTTTTAGAACATGAAGGTTTTAATGTTGGCATAATATCTCAACCTGATTGGAAAGATGCTAATGCTTTCAAAATTCTAGGGAAACCTAAATATGCCTTTCTTGTAAATTCAGGAAACATTGACTCCATGGTAAACCACTATACGGCCGCTAAAAAGAAAAGACACGATGATTTATACTCTCCAGGAGGGAAAAGCGGCTATAGGCCAGATAGAGCTGTTATAGTGTATTCAAATAAACTTAAGGAGGCCTACAAAGATATACCTATAATACTAGGTGGTATAGAAGCTAGCTTGCGAAGATTTGCTCACTATGATTACTGGTCTGATAAAGTAAGAAGAAGCATTTTATTAGACTCCAAAGCTGATCTATTAATATACGGCATGGGTGAAAAAACCGTAGTGGAAATAGCAAATCTTTTTAAGTATGGAATGAAAATAGAAAGTATGAATAATATAAAAGGAACTGTTTATAGCACTAATAACATAGATGAAATTAAAGACTTTCTAAAAATACCATCCTTTGAAGAGGTTTCAGAAAATAAAAAGGCCTATGCAGAAGCTTTTAAGCTTCAATACTTTGAACAAGATGCTATAAATGGGAAAACTTTAGTTCAAAAACATGGCGATAGATTTATAATACAAAACTCTCCTCAATGTCCCTTAAGCATAGAGGAAATGGATATAGTATACAATTTGCCTTACGCTAGAAACTATCATCCTATATATGAAAAAGACGGTGGCATTCCAGCTATTAATGAAGTGAAATTTTCCTTGACCAGCCATAGAGGATGTTTTGGTTCTTGTTCTTTTTGTGCTTTGACCTTTCATCAGGGAAGAGTAATTCAAAATAGAAGTCAAGAATCTATTTTGAAGGAAGCTAAAATTTTAACTAAATTAGATGATTTTAAAGGATATATACATGACGTAGGAGGTCCTACTGCTAATTTTAGACACAGGGCTTGTAAAAAACAGGAGACACTAGGCACTTGTAAAAATAAACTTTGTCTTTTCCCTACGCCTTGCAAGAATCTTATAATAGACCACACAGAATATTTAAATATGCTTAGAAAAATAAGAGAGATACCAGGAGTTAAAAAAGTTTTTATACGTTCAGGTATAAGATATGATTATTTAATTCACGATAAAAATACAGCGTTTTTTGAGGACTTATGCAAATATCACATAAGTGGTCAATTGAAAGTAGCCCCTGAACATATTTCTCCAAAGGTATTAAAACAAATGGGAAAACCCACTAGAGAAGTATATGAAAAGTTTGTGGATAAATATTTCCTTATAAATAAAAAACTTGATAAAAAACAATACCTAGTTCCATACTTAATGTCCAGTCATCCTGGGAGTGATTTAACTGCTGCCATAGAACTGGCTATATACATTAAAAAAATGGGATATACCCCAGAGCAAGTGCAGGATTTTTATCCCACTCCAGGTAGCCTTTCAACAACTATGTACTATACGGGTATGAATCCTCTAACTAATGAAAAAGTATATGTTCCTAAGGGCCAGCATGAAAAAAATATGCAAAGGGCATTACTTCAATTTTCCAAAGAGGAAAATTATAATTTAGTTAAAGAAGCACTTATAAAAGCTAGTAGAGAGGACTTAATAGGCTTTGGCAAAGATTGCTTAATTCCTCCTAGGCTTATAAGAAAAAATAGAAGTTCCCATGGTAAAGCAAAGTCTGTAAAGGGCACTGATGATTTCAATAGTACCCATAGCAAAAATACTAAATCTAAAAATACTGATGTTAAAAATAAAAATGCTAATACTAAAAATAAAAGCACTAAAAATAAAAATACTATTACTAAAAATAAAAGCACTAAAAATAAAAATACTATTACCAAAAGTAAAAATACTAGAATGAATAAAAGAGAAAGGCACTAATTAATGTGTCTTTCTCTTTTTATCTTATATAATATATAATCCAATAAAATCAACCATAAACAATTACTTATTAATAGATTAGGAATAAATTCCATGCTTATTATATTTAATAATATTTCTGCAATAGATACTACACACGCTATTGCTGAAAATACTATAAGTAATTTATTTGAGTTTTTCTCTTTAATCAGTACTATAAACCACATGCAGCATAAAGTATAAAAAGCTAATGCAATATTTTTAATTTGTTCAGCATTAATCATATTTACCATATAACCGAAATCCATATTGAGTATAATATATATCTGTCCCTTTAAAATAAATAAAATATATATTGCCACTGATGCAAAAAATACTATAAATAAGTATGAAAAATTTATTTTGCTACTTCTAGCCAATATACACAGGATTATACATACTATTATAGGCATAGATATAAAGTTTAAATATATAAGAGGTTTTAAAAAGTATAAATATGTCAAATTCTCAGTTATAAACATTATAATAAGAGCTATATTTCTAATAATGATACATAATACAGCTATATAGGTTAATATTTTTATTTTAAAAGGTGCTTTTTTGCATATTAAGAATCCCCTATAGCTTATATAAAACATAAACAATAATAAAGTCAAATATATATACTTCAATTTATACTCCAAAATAAATTAATATACTTAATATATATTAAACTAAATAAAATTTTATTACTATTGCTGTATTCATCAATATAACTGTAATACTTACAAGTATGCATCCTTAAAAATAACTTATAGTTACTGTTGTATACCTAATATCTTAAGTCCGCCTCTTATACATTTTATGTTAAGTGGAAAATCAGGTCCCCTCTCTCCATCTATGTCTGTAACAATATCTTCGTGACATTCTATATATAAATTATCTGTTTTAAAATAAATTAGTCCATTAACATTTTCTAAATGCTCGCCCTTTACTATTTTTATAAACAAAGGCAGCATATCTTTTATAGCACACGCTTTTATAATTATTACATCTAAAAGTCCATCATCTATTTCTGCCTTATAAGCTAAATTCAAATTGCCAGCGGTTCGTCCATTAAAAACCAACATAAGAAACATATCGCCATCATAATTAACTTCTTCTGATTTTACATTTATACTTAACTTTCTAAACCTTGGAAGCTGTTCTATTCCTTTAACATAGTAAGCTAACTTACCTATAGCATTTTTTAAATTTGTGTCTGTTTTTTGAGAAATATCTGTAAAAAGACCCGTACTAGCTACATTTATAAAGTATTTATTATTTATTTTTCCTAAATCAACAGTTTTAACTTTACTATTTAATATTTGCTCACAAGCTTCTTCTAGATTTTGAGGCATTCCTATTAATTTTGCAAAGTCATTAGCTGTCCCCACTGGAAGTATCGCAATAGGTAAATCTATTCCTTTATCCTTCATAGTATTTACAACATTATCAACTGTGCCATCCCCTCCAGCTACTAATACATAGTCATAATCATCATCTAAATCATTAAAAGCTTCCTCTACACTATATTCAAAGCTTATTCTATAGGGTACTACACTATAGCCATATTTTTGATGTATCCTTATAACATTATCTATATCTGATATTATAGAATTTTCTCCTGAATATGGATTATAAATAAATCTTACCTTTCCCATTCTTCTTCTCTCCTAGCAAATCTATTTTCTTAATTATAATTATAGACTATTTACCTTTTAATAATATATCATTTATCAAAAAAAATCCATAAGAGTAAATAATCTTATGGATTTTATTTATACTTACATAAATTTTATTTATTAAATCTGTGGAGTAGATGGTTCAGAAATGTTACTTAAAGCAGCTCCTGCATTATCAGAAAGTTTAGGTTCCACTGCTAAATCACCTATAGAAACCATACCAACTAAATTTTCATTTTCCACCACAGGCAATCTTCTTATTTGTCTTTCACTCATTATTCTAGAGGCTTCATGTACGTCACCATCTGCTGATACAGTCACAGGATTAGATGACATTATATCCCTAACATATTGCCTCATAACATTTTGTCCTTTTGCCACGGATCTTAAGGTTATATCTCTATCTGTCACTATTCCTATAACCTTTTCTCCTTGGCATACTGGAATTGAACCTACATTATACTTTTGCATTAATTGAGCTGCTCTTTCTACAGTGTCTTCATAATTAACAGTAGCCACTTCTCTAGTCATTATCTCTCTTATTTTCATATTGAAGCACCTCCATAAATTAAAATATAGTTCGAATATTATTTTGCGCTATTAATTACTTTTTATGCTTACAAAAAAAGTAATTATAAATTTTGTGTTAATTTTATTAAAAAAGCTTAAACTATTCAGTAAAATAAGGTAAAATTAATCTAAATAGTTTTTACCATGTGTAAAATTTTAGGAGTGATTGCTATAATGGCTAAAAATGCTATACCAAACTTATTTACTTTTGGCAATTTAGTTTGTGGAATACTTTCAATAATCATGACTTTTGAGGGAAATCTTCAATTAGCATGTATATTTGTTTTATTAGCTGGACTTATGGATAGATACGATGGAAGAATAGCAAGATTTTTGCAAGTGTCTAGTGATTTGGGGAAAGAATTAGATTCTTTGGCAGACCTAGTTTCTTTTGGTGTAGCTCCATCATTGCTTATGTTTAAAATGAATAACTTTGTAACCTTTGGAGTTATCGGCTATGCATTAGCTTTATTATTTCCTGTAGCAGGCGCTTACAGGTTAGCTAGATATAATTCTACTTATTTTGATAATGTATTTTTAGGAATACCTATAACCATAGCTGGTATGTTTGTAGCTTTATATTCTTTAGCAACAATCAACCGTAATTCCAATGCAATGATTTCGATTATCTTATTGATAACTTTATCTTATTTAATGATAAGTCGTTTAAAATTCAAAAAAGTATAATAAGAATAAAAAAGTATGAGTTTTTTCTCATACTTTTTTATTCACTAAGTTTAAGTTCCTCATCAATTTCTGTAAGTATATAATCATATTGTAATTTATCCTTTATAATATCTGACTTTAGTTTACAATATTCTGAGTAGTTTTCTCCCGTCTCCTCTAAAGTTTTTACTAGCTCATCTATTATGTCACCTAATTTATCTGCTCTTTTTATAGCTCTTCTTACATCAGTTTTACTAGCTAATGCTATTTTATTTAATTCATCTGCCCCACCTACTAAGAGTCTATAAGAATTCACTAATTTAACTAATAAATCTGCTAGGTTATTCACATCTATAAAATAATTATTTATTATTCTTCTATTGCTCACCTAATCACCTTTATAACTCTTGTTATATAAAATTATATATACCAACATTATATATTATTACTATCTTATATAATAATATGCCAATGTAATGATTATATATATGGAGACCAAAATAGCTCCTTCAAACCAGTAGCTTTTTCCATCTTGGAATACTAGAAATGACATACCTATTGCAAGAACACTGATTATTATTTCAAAGGAAGAAAACACAAGAGTCATAGGCTCTAATAAAAAACAAGATAAAATAGTTAATAAAGGGGTAACAAATAAGGATATTTGTATACTAGAACCTATAGCTGTTTCTATACTCATATTTATCTTATTATCTAAAGCACACATAACTGTGGTGACATTTTCTCCGATATTACCAAGCAAAGGTATAAGTATTATACCCAAAAATTCTTGTGAAACTCTTTTAGTTTGTACTAAAGTCTTTACATTAAACATTAATTTTTCGCTTATAAAATATAGTATTACAGCTATTACAATTAATTTTGTAAAAGTCAAAACTACCTTTACTTTATCCTTTACTTTGCCTTCATCCATTTCCCTTCCACTTACTAAAAACAAATTTTTATGGGTATAAAAAGAAAATATTAATCCCAATAAATATACAATTATCAAAACCAAAGACACCTTTACACTTATAGATTTTAATACATCTTTCCCTAAAGGATATAATGTATATCTATTTAAAGAACTTATAACTATAATAGCTGACATAGCCAAAATCAGCATATTAAAATTTGTTCTAGCTATTATCTTATTAAATTTTTGTTCTTTATACTTCAAACCTCCAAATATAACTCCTATTCCTAATCCTAAAAGCATATTACTTATTATGGACCCCAATAAAGCAGCTTTAGCCATGGGAATCATTCCATATTTAATAGACCAAATTCCCATCATCAATTCTGGTATATTGCCTATAGTAGCTGCTAACATCCCTCCTTTTTTTTCTCCCAAATACACAGACATATTAGAAGTTACATTTCCTAATAATACAGCTAAAATAATAACCAGTATACAGCTACTAATTATATTTATAATATAATATTGAGTATTCAATAATATTAAAAGCACCACTGAAAATATTCCCATAATTATCTTAGTATTTTTGCCCATACTCATCAATCCTCACTAAATTTCTCCCTACTAATCTATTCAGAACATAAGAATATTGTGAAGCAAGTGCAATAAAAAAATCTGTCTTTAAGTCCACAATAAATATATTTTCTTAGACTACTCGCAATACGCCAAGAAATTCTAATGTTTTCAAATTTCAATACCCTAAAGCTTTCAAACTCGCTTCTGGCGGCGCTCAAACATGAAAGCTTCTTAACGGGCATTAAAATTTGAAAACAAAGAATTTCTAAGACTAGCTCAATAGTCTTAGAAAATATATTTATTGTTACCTTAAAGACAGATTTTTCAGTTCATGCATAGGCTATCAGAGGAGGAACACAGCTGACTAAAGGATAATTTTCCTCCGCTTCGCTATGGAAAATCTTTAATTTATAAATAGAAAGAGCTCATAATATTTTTTAGGCGGAGCCATTCGTTTAAGCCACAATTCTCAGTCACTAATAATATTTTGATTAATTGTAATATATAATTTTGCACTTTTCTTAAAGGCTAGTAAGTAAATATATGCAACTTTAAGTATATAGTAAGCAATAAAACTATAATTATTTCTATCATAATTGTCATTATTTGCAAATAATATGTTATAATTTAAAAATAACATTTATCTTATACGACAAGGAAAACATCAATCATTATAAAAAATTTTTAACATTATTTACTGACTATTTTGATGAAATATGTTCAAGTAAGCAGAGGATAACATTCCTAAACATATAATTCCTAAAATTATAGATATCATAGGTGAAGAAACACATAAATATAAATAATGGCTGTACCTATGCTATAAAAATGATGATATAATTGGTTTTTCATTAATACCCCAGATAATCCTATGTGCAATTTTATCGAGAAAATAATTGCCATAAATGGCACAAACAACATCTACTTAACGGCTAATGCTGATAATGGTATTCCTTTTTGGGAAGCCATGGGATATAGTTTTACTGGAAAAATTCATGATAAGAATGGTAACAGAATTTACGAAAAATAAATCTCTTAATCCGTAATCTTCTTATATTATAAAATAAAAACTAATATTAAAAACCTTCGGATATTATATGTCTCAAGGTTTTATTTTTTAATAATTTAATTTTTAAATACATTCCACAGTTAAAGTTATGTATACGTAAATAATTAATTATAAAAATAAAACAGTAAATAAAATTTAATATGTTTTGACGTAAAGCATTGGTTTGTATAAATCCTAATCATGCCTATGTATTTAGGCTGGCTGTCGCCAATAAAAGATTTTTAAAGCCCTAAAAGAAAAGCTATAACTATTCCATTTAATGAAATAATTATAGCTTTTTGCTATCTCATTTATTTAATTAAAGATTTTCCGTAACATAGTGGAGGAAAATCATCCTTCAGTAGGCTATCTCCCCCATAAGTAATGTACGTATGAACCGAAAAATCTGTCTTTAAGGTAACAATAAATATATTTTTTTAGACTATTGAGCTAGCCTTAGAAATTCTTTGTTTTCAAATTTCAATACCCGTTAAGAAGCTTTCATGTTTGAGCGCCGTTAGAAGCGAGTTTGAAAGCTTTAGGAGATTGAAATTTGAAAACATTAGAATTTCTTGGCGTATTGCGAACAGTCTTAAAAAATATATTTATTGTGGACTTAAAGACAGATTTTTCTTATGACACTTGCTTCACAATTTATGCTTATTGTTTTCCTAAGACTTGTTCTTTAAGTTTTAAGCCTGTTGGAGTAATTGCAAGGCCTCCAAGAGCTGTTTCTCTTAATTCACATGGAAGCTGCTTACCTACTCTATACATTGCTAAAACTGAATCATCAAAAGGTATTTTACTCTTTACCCCTGCCATTACTAAATCTGCAGTGGTAAGGGCGCTTACTGCTCCTGATGCATTTCTCTTAGCACAAGGTACTTCCACAAGACCTGCTATAGGATCGCATACTAAACCTAATATATTCTTAATAACTATGGAACCAGCGTCTAAAGCCATGTCTGGAGTTCCACCCATCATTTCAACTACAGCAGCTGCTGCCATAGCAGCTGCTGAGCCACATTCAGCTTGACAACCACCTTCTGCTCCAGATAATGTAGCATTCTTTGCTATTATTATCCCTACACCAGATGCAGTTAATAAAGCTTTTACTAAATCCTCATCTGATTTATTTAACTTTTCTCCTGCAGATATTATAACTGACGGAAGTATACCACAGGAACCTGCAGTAGGTGATGCTACTATTTTACCCATAGCTGCATTTACTTCCGAACAAGATATAGCCCTAGCCATGGCTCTAACCATAAATTCTCCAGTTAAGGTATTTCCACTCTCAGAGTACTCTTTAAGTCTCTTTGCATCTCCTCCTATAAGACCACTTATAGATATTACTTCTCTCTCTAAAGCTTCTTTTGAAGCTTCCTGCATTACATGAAGATTTTTAAGCATTCTACTGAATATTTTTTCTTTACTTAAACCAGTTTCTCTACTTTCTTCTCTTAAAGTATATTCCCATATAGTAATATTTTCTTTATTGCATATACTTGCAAGTTCTCTCCCTGTATCTACAAACATCTTATTCTTCTCCTTCCATTACAGGATTTATAACTTTTACGCTTACTACGCCTGGAACTGATTCTATTTTACGTATTACCCTTTCAGGAACAAGACTGTCTGTTTCAAAAGTCATGGTAGCTTTAGATCCCTTACTTTGCCTATATACTCTCATAAATGCAATGTTTATATTTTCCTCATAAGTTAAGCTAGTTATTTTTGAAATTATTCCTGGAGAGTCCTCCTGTTCAATTATTACTGTAGGATAATCTCCTCTAAATTGAACTTCTCTTCCCTGAATATTAGAAACTAATATATTTCCTCCACCCACAGAAGAACCTGTAACTTCTACTATTTCACCATCTTCTTTAGTTATAACAAATTTAACTGTATTTGGATGTACATCTCCTAAATCTGCTTCTTCGAATTCTATTTCTAACCCATGCTCTTTAGCAATTTCAAATGAGTTTCTGAGTCTTTCATCCCAAGGTTCCATTCCCAATATACCTGCAACTAGTGCTCTATCTGTTCCATGCCCCTTATATGTTTTAGCAAATGAACCATGCAACAAAAATTTTACTTTTACTATTTTTTGCCCCGCTATAACTCCTGCAATTTTTGCTAACCTAGCAGCTCCTGCAGTATGTGAACTGCTTGGTCCTATCATTATTGGCCCCACAATATCAAATACACTAAAGTTTTTCATTTGTATTCTCCTTTTTAGTGATAAATATTTTAAAATTATGGTATTCTTTTGTCATGTTATTTTGTATTATGCAGTATTTATTTCAAAATTCCTTTAATATATGCTAATTTAATTATAAATTAAATTTAGAATTTGTCACTATTTTTTAATAATATTTTATTATCTGTAGAAATTAATATTCATAAAAACAACTTCCGCCAATAAATTCTCTTAATATAGAATTATCTGGAACATATTTACCATCTAAATCTTTGAAAAACTTTAAGAAACTTTTCAATCTTAATGCCTCATAATAAACAGGGCTATTTGGTTTTACACAACTTAACTGCTCTAGTGCATATTTTTTTAATATACATAATTCATAAACCAATGTAGAATTAAACATAATATCTGCTTCCTCTTGAAATACAAATATATTTTTTTCTTCTCCACGTTTTATGGATGGCCACATGGCCAAAGTTTCTTCTGCTGCATATCCTCTTGATAAATAATCTCTAACCATTCTTCTTATTTTCCTCACATCAGTAGTAGCTATCCTATTGTGATTATCTATATTTAACTGTGTAAGAGCACTTATATATATTTTAAATTTATTTTCTTTTGGTATAGTTGATGTAAGCATTTCATTTAAACCATGGATTCCCTCTACCACTAATATGCCATTGTTTGGAACTTTCAATGTATTACCTAGCCATTCTCTTTTCCCTACTTTAAAATTAAAAGTAGGTATTTTTACTTCCTCACCTTTTAAAAGTCTATTTAAATGTTCATTAAATAGTTTTAAATCCAGTGCTTCTATAGATTCAAAATCGTATTCTCCATTTTCATCTTTTGGTGTGTCATCTCTGTCTACAAAATAATCATCCAATGATATTGGTATAGGCATTAATCCATTGACTCTAAGTTGAATTCCAAGTCTTCTTGAAAAAGTAGTTTTTCCTGAAGAAGATGGTCCTGCAATTAATACGATTTTAACTTTCTCTCTCTCATGAATTTTATCAGCAATAATAGCTATCTTTTTTTCATGTAGTGCCTCAGCTACCCTGACCATATTTATAATATCTCCATTTTCCACCTTGTCATTTAACGCTCCTACATCTCCTACATGAAGTATTTTTCCCCATTGTTCTGTTTCATAAAATATTTTTGCTAGCTTACTATATCCTTCATAGGTTGGTATAACATTTATATCATCTTGCGTTGGAAATCTTAAAATAACTCCTGTATTGTAATAAATCAAATCAAACAGCTTAAGTATTCCTGTAGAGTATGCCATAGGGCCGTAAAAATAATCGTATCTACCATCCATCCTATAAAGACTTACAGTATCTTTATTCAAATGGTTCAATAATCTAACCTTATCGTACATAGAATACTTTTTAAATATTTCTATAGCTTTTCCCTTATTTATGCTTACTTTTTCTATGTGTATGTCTGCATTTATTATTTCTTGCATTCTATTTTTAATTCTTAAAATATCACCTTCATTTAGTTTTTCCTCTTTATGCACTTCTCCAAATATGCCCTTGCCTAAAGAGTGCTCTATGGTTACAGAAGCTTCTGGGAAAATATCATATACAGCTTTTATTAAAACAAATTGAAGACTTCTTATATATACTGACATACCCATATCTGTGGAGATATCCATTAATTCAAATTTACCTTCTTTTTCAATAGGAGAATTTAATTCAAATATGTCTTCATCTATTTTAGCTAAAATAAATGGAAATTTAATAGGGATATTATTCTCTTTCATAAATTCATAAAAACTAGTGCCTTCATTTACTTTTAAACTTTCACCGCTTTTCAAAGTTAATTCTAATTTATTCAAAAAATCATCTCCTAAAATTTAGTGTTAATAATATTATACTTTAAAGTTTATTAAAAGTAGCTTTTTATGTGTTATATTTTTGTTACTTTAGATAAAAACTATAACTACATGGGAGGTAATATTTATGTTTGTTTTAATTTTTAGAACTACTATTCTATATTTTATATCTATTTTAGCTCTAAGATTAATGGGTAAAAGGCAAATAGGCGAACTTCAGCCCTTTGAATTAGTTATAGCCATCATGATATCCGAGCTGGCCTCTATGCCCATGCAGGATAGCAGGATGCCTTTAATTAATGGTATAATACCCGTTCTAACATTGCTCATACTGCAAATAATTATTTCCGTAGTTCAGTTAAAAAGTGAAAAAGTTCAAAAACTAATTTGCGGTAAACCAAGCATACTTATACAAGATGGAAAAATAAATATACAAGAACTTAGACATCAAAGAATTAATGTTAACGACTTAATGGAAGAGCTTAGATTAAATGGCTATTTTGATATACAAGATATTGAATATGCTATTTTAGAAACTAGCGGACAGCTTTCAATAATACCTAACTCTCAATTGACTCCAGTTAAAAGACAAGATTTAGGTATAAATGTTCCTCAAGAAAAACTTCCAATTACCTTAATATTAGATGGAAAAATCAATGAAGAAAATTTAAGTAAAACAAATAAAAATATGAATTGGTTAAATAATCAACTGCATAAAAATAATATAAATTCTGCAAGTGAAGTATTTATAGGTATATTAGATTCCGGCAGCAATTTTTATTATCAACTTAGAGATAATCAGAGGAGTGATAAATCATGAAAAATATAGTAATCTCCTTTATAATATTTATATTAATGATATTTGGCATTGCATTTTCCACCCGCTACATGACCTCTGTATGCAATAATCTTCTTCAAAAGAATGCCAAACTAGAACAAATTGTAGAGGAGGAAGCTTGGGAGCATGGATATAACGATTCAGTAAAACTATTAAATGCTTGGGAAAAAGAATATGATAAATTAACAGTATTTGTACATCATGAAAAAATAGATGCTATAAACAATGAACTACTCCAATTAACTCAATATGTTCAATGTAAGGATAAATCTGAATCCTTAGCAAAAATTCATGTAGTAAAAACTTATTTAAAAAACATAATAGACTCTGAAAAAATTAATATACAAAATATATTTTAACATGCACACATAATATATCTTAACATATATTTATAATTAGCATACACTATATTTGGTTTTTATAGAAAAATAGTGTATAATATTATTGTATTTATTGTATATTAATTATATTCAACGTGAGCATAATATGCTATATTTAATACTTATGTAAAGTATCCATAATAAAACCTTTGTTGATTATGCAAACAGTACTTTATAATAGCCTTAATGGCATTACTTTATTAAGTTTATAAAATAAATTATAATAAGTATAGAAAATATTTTTTTAATGTTTTATAATATTAAGTGTAACTAGTTGTCCCAGTGGGACACAGTATGTCCTAAACATATTTGAAAGGTGGTATATAAATGGCATTAGTAACTACTAAAAAAATGTTCCAAAAAGCTTTTGAAGGCAAATACGCAATAGGAGCTTTCAACATTAACAACTTAGAAATAATTCAAGGTGTAGTAAGAGGTTGTAAAGCTAGAAATTCTGCAGTTATACTTCAAGTATCAAAGGGCGCTCTAAAATACGCTGGAGCTAGCTATTTGAAAAAAATGGTTGACGCTGCTATAGAAGAAACTGGTATAGATGTAGCTCTTCACTTAGATCATGGTCCAGATTTTGAAACAGTAAAAGAAGTTATAGATGCTGGATTCACTTCTGTTATGTTTGATGGTTCTCACTATGATTTTGAAGAAAACATAAAAAGAACAAAAGAAATAGTAGAATACGCTCACGAAAGAGGAGTTGTAGTTGAAGCTGAACTTGGAAGACTTGCCGGAGTAGAAGACGACGTTAAAGTTGCTGAACATGAAGCTATATACACTGATCCAGATGAAGCTTTAGAATTTGTTAAAAGAACTGGTGTTGATTCTTTAGCTATAGCTATAGGAACAAGCCACGGTGCTTATAAATTTAAAGGAGAGGCTAAACTAAGATTTGACATTCTTCAACAAATCACTGATAAGTTAGACGCTAATGGATTCAAAAACTATCCAATAGTTCTTCACGGAGCTTCTGCTGTAGATCCTATGTATGTTGAAATGTGCAACAATTATGGCGGAAACATAGCTGGTGCCAAAGGTGTTCCAGCTGAAATGTTAAGAAAAGCTTCTTCAATGTCTGTATGCAAAATAAACATGGATACTGATTTAAGATTAGCTATGACTGGTTCTATAAGAAAAGTATTTGGTGAAAATCCAAAGGAATTTGACCCAAGAAAATACTTAGGGCCTGCTAGAGATGCAATACAAAAATTAGTTGAAGGTAAAATAGACAATATATTAGGTTCTGAAAACTCAAATAACTAATTTCTCTATTAATTTCCAGTCACCAATCTCTAATCCCCATACTCATTTGAGGATTAGGGACTAGGGATTGGGAATTATTATTTTGCTTATTTTTCAATATAATTCTTAACAAATTTTATTACCATGTTTATAGTTCCATCTCCATTCCTTTGGATTTCAAATCTACTATTATCTCCATAGGTTTCCTCGTCAATATATAAATCTATATCTTTATCTATTTTAAGTCTAACCCTTTTTAACTTTTTCTCAACCCATTCTTTATCAACTTTTATTTCATCTTCTACTCCAGATTCTTTAACAAAACCTCTAAAGTTATCTCTAACTTCTGGCTCTAGAAATAATTCATCACTTATGGCATTTACATCTACCACATCTCCGTTTTTTACCCTTTTTTTAATAGTAGTTCTCACTTTTTCAGCTACATCTGCATTTTCACTTAAATTATTTCTAGTCCATTTTTCCGCAGCATTTAAAAAATTTTTTGTCATATCCCTTTCATTATTTATTATAAAGCAGCCTAAATAATTATTTATAAAGTAATTAGAGCCATACTCTTCTTTATCCTTGGTCTTTTTCTGTTTATCCAAAACCATTAAATCTACTTCATTATCCTCATTCAATAATTTTATAAAAGCAGCCTTTTGAATTTTTTGACCACTGGTTGGAAGTCCTGTAAGCTGAGCTACTATATCTATATCAAATTTTCCATCCTTAAACTCTACCTTATGGGAATAATTTTTTATATAGTCCATTTTAAGAATACCTAGCATAGGTCCATATTCTGTGGATATACTCACTACAATAAGATCACAAGAAGGTATATTTCCATTAGATTTCATAAGAGAAAACATTTGATTAGCTAATTCCTTTGAAACCTCTAAAAGACTATTCTCTCCTTTTAAATATTCCTGGGACAAATCTTTTATAACATTTCTATTTTGTTTAAAAGAAGCATATTTTAACTCTTCATCCTTAAATACCTTTTGAACATGCTTTAATAGAAATTCATATATTTCATCATTTATAGTTAACACACGTTCATTTAATAATGGCTCATGTCCATTATTATCCAATACATGTATTATGCCTTCATTTATAGCTATATCATTTACGTATTCCATATTTACCACCCTTTTTCACTAAACTTCACATTAATACAAATAAAAAACTGTAGCATAACTTCTAATTTTTATTTACAATTTTAGTAGTTATGATTTATACGGTATTTTTTCTCATTTATGGCTATAATAATAAAAAGTATACTTTATGTAAAAACTTATACATAAGTACACTTGCTCTAAAAAAATAATATCATAACATTAGTATGTTTACAAATTGAGTTGTTTAATCTAAAATTATATGAAATAATGTAAATTACACTATTTATATTCAGTATACATGTAAACGCATGATAATGATTATCCCACAATAAGTATTACATTGCTTGAATTATGAAATTTCTCTGGAATGAGTTGCATAAGAAGCGAAGGAACTATTTAAATTTAATTTTAGAAATTCTTCTTTTAGACAGATAAAATTATCGTAACCCTTAAAAGGACGCCAGGCTAGCGAACCTGAGGCAGGACGCTGAATGTGAGCGTTAGATAATTTTATATGGCTAAAAGATTAGAATTTCTTAAATTAAATTTATTGTTCCAAGCTCTTATGCGAGTCATGGAGGAGAAATTTCATAATTCCATTACATTGTACCTTATTGTGGGTTAATCATGATAATTAATTTATGTATTTAACATGTAAAAATAAAAAGGAGCAACATTATGAGAAACATAAAATTAACCATTCAATATGATGGAACTAAATATCAAGGTTGGCAGAGACTTGGAAGTACCTCCAATACCATACAACAAAAGATGGAAAGCATTCTAAATTTATTTACTAAAGAAAAAGTAGAACTTATATGCTCAGGGAGAACCGATGCAGGAGTGCATGCAGAAAATGCCATAGCAAACTTTAAAACAAATTGCACCGCCTCCACAGAAGATATTTTTCACTATTGCAATACATATATGCCAAAGGACATAGTAATAAAAAAAGTGGAAGAAGTAGATGAAAACTTTCATTCTAGGTATAATGCAAAGGCAAAAATATATACATATAAAATATGCAATAATGTATTTCATGATGTATTTACAAGAAAGTATTCTTATCATATTCCTACTAAATTAAACATTAATAAAATGAGAGAAGGAGCTTCTTTTTTAATAGGTGAGCATGATTTCAAATCTTTTACAGCACTAAAATCTAAAAAGAAATCTACTGTTAGAAAGATTTATTCCATTGACATAATGGAGGTAGATGGAAATATAGATATGATTTTTCATGGAAATGGCTTTCTATACAAAATGGTTAGAATATTATCTGGCACACTTATAGAAATAGGTCTTGGAAACATATCCCCTAATTCCATACCTAATTTATTATCCCTAAAGGACCGCAGCGAGTCTGGTCCTACAGCCCCAGCTCATGGACTTTTTTTAACTAGGGTAATTTATTAAATAAGAATTACAATATAAATGCCATAAGAAAATTCTACTTTTAGTTTTAATAACAAAGAGATAATATTTGTATAAATATGTATATTGTATTACATTCATGATATAATTAGTATAAAATGATTATCCCACAATAAGTATTACATTGCTTGAATTATGAAATTTCTCTGGAATGACTTGCATAAGAAGCGAAGGAACTATTTAAATTTAATTTTAGAAATTCTTCTTTTAGACAGATAAAATTATCGTAAGCCTGGCAAGGACGCCAGGCTACCGAACCTGAGGCAGGACCCTGAATGTGAGCGTTAGATAATTTTATATGGCTAAAAGATTAGAATTTCTTAAATTAAATTTATTGTTCCTAGATCTTATGCAAGTCATGGAGGAGAAATTTCATAATTCCATTACATTCTACCTTATTGTGGGTTAATCATAAAATAAGTTATAAACTTAACTTCTTTAATTTTAAAAGCTAAAAATCCATTTATGGATAAATATTTATATATATGAATATTATTACATTGGTAATACTTATAGTTATCCTATAAATAACTAACAAATTTTTCTAACAGGCTAACTTTAGCTCGGTAAGTACTTTTTCTATAGGTACATCTTTTTTAGCTTGCTCATAAACAAAATATACTAGTTCTTTAGCCGCTAGGCTTTTGATGGATTTTATGGTATCTCCAATTGTTTTAAGCTCCTTAAGATGATATAACCTATAAATCTCTAGGAAATTGATTGCTAAAAATGTAAGCAGAAAGTATCTCTCGATAGAGAGTATACCTTGAACTTTATATTCATCAAATCCTAAGTGTGTTTTAAGATATTTGTAGTTAGTTTCAATACTCCATCTTTTTAGATAGTATTTTATTATAGCCTCGTTGTTAAGTTCTACATCCGTAGACATTAGGTATACAGGATCTTTGAAGCCATCTCCATCAACTTCATAGCAAATTAAGGCTGTTGCATTTTCAAACTTTGAAACTTTACCTTCGTATCTATATATTCTATACTCAGTACCTTCGATGGTAACTACATCTAAGGTAGCTGGATTTATATATTTAGCGAATTCCTTAATTTGCATTGTGATTCCTAATGGAGAAATTTTTCTGTTAGATTTTAAAGCACCAATAAGGTTAAAACCTTTTAGCATACAACCGTTTATTAACTTTTCGCTAGTATACCAACTGTCAACAAGACAATATACTTTATCGCAGTTAGTAGGTTTTTCAAAAGAACTAATAAAATTTAAAGCTATATCCGACTTTCCCATAAAAGTTTTATTGTGTTTTTTGCAGTTTTCTTCACTTAAATAAGGCTTGTAGGTTAAAGGGATAGACATATTCCCTGCAACAAAATTAGAAGTAACTACACAGTGAGACCAAAGAGTTTTACCTTCTGTATGGCAGTGATTATAGCTTAATCCTTGCATTTTCTTTGCTTGTATTTTAGGATTCACGGTATCATCTATCACTAAGAATCCTACGGATTTTGATTTTATGAGTTTATTGAAATGTAAATTTAAATAGTTAATGCGATTTCTATCAATGAGACTATCGTCCCACTTGGAGTGACTCAAAAATCTATATATTGAGCTACTACTTTTAGCAGTTAGTATATGTTCTGAGATTTTAAGTAAAGACTTTGTGCCATCTAAATTTATTAATCCATTAATAATAGTGGTTATATGATGAAATTGCGGTTTACTCATTCCATAATTTACATCATTTAAGTAATTGTAAAGTTCATCATTAATGGATATAATATTATTAAATTTATTTGGCATACTGACCACCTCCGGGTAATATTTGTGTTGTAACTTATATTTTACACGGAAAAAGTCAGTGTGCCATATTTATTTTTTGGTAATAGTACCAATTCAACTTTTTATTTTGCAGAAGTTAAGTTATAAATTAATATTGAGGTGGTTTTATGAAAAAACTAAATAATTATCACTCATTTGGTTTAATTTTTATTGCAATTTACTTATTTACAAATCATAATTCTATCTTACCTGATATTTTAAACGGTTTTTGCTTAGGTATTGGTATTGTACTTACATTAATAGGTATATATGCTTATAATCATGACATCTCTAAAATTAGAAACTATAAAATATCTCTTCTAAAAAAATATTTAAGATTTAATAAGGACTAAAATAAAGACTCTAATTTTACAATATATAAAATTAGAGTCTTTGCTTTTTTATTAAATTTTTTATAATGTAATGAAAAAAATTAACCTTAATTCTCAATTATTCCTAGCACGCTAGCCCACTAACTTCCGTTCTATTTTAGTGAATTCATCATTGTAGTAGATTTACTTTTAGCTTGTTGAACTTCATTGTCTTGAGCATCTTTAGTTTGATACCATCCTTTTTGTCTCATGGCGTCATAAACTTTATATTGAATATCTTGTGTACGACTAAAGTTATCCACTAATACATTTCTTAAATTTGGACATGATGATTCAGTTATTCCAGTGCTATAAGCTGATATAACTTGTTTTTCTGTAGCAAGTATATCTTGCATTAACTCTTGTTCTGTAAATGATGGTTGATGTGTCATTTAATATCATCCTTTCTTAATTTATATTTTTACCTTCCCAAATAGCTTCTATAAATAACTCATTTAAAAAAACTTATAAATTTTATTTAATTGATATGTGATATTTTATTTCTGAATAAAAATAAAGCTACCTTAATATTTAGTTATGAGAATCCAAATAATTCTTTAGTGCTGTAAAGTTATTTTTGTGTATTCCTGCTCCTTGCTGACAAACTTGCTTTAAATTTGCATCTGTGCAGTATTCAGCATATTGACTACATTTTTTGTTCATTAAAGCTTCATAAGCTAGTTGGTCTTCCAATGTTTTTAAATTTCTAGCGTCTATTTGCTTATTTCCTGTGTTTATAGTATTCATATTCATAAATTTTCACCCTCCTATAAATTATTTGTAACTACATTTATTATTGTTTCCTTTATGGCTATAAATATTTGAAGCACTTAATTCAATTGTGGTTAAATTTTCACTATGATATAATATTTTAGTAGCAAGGAGTGATTGTTTTGAAAGAAATGGAAATTAGAATTGTAAATATAGATGTAGATGTTATACGGACTAAATTATTTTCTTTAGGTTGCACTAAGGTAAAGGAAGAAAATCAGATAAATTTAATTTATGATTTTCCAGATAAAAAACTTTTAAATAATAAAGGTTATGCTAGAATAAGAATTGTGGAAAATTTGATAAATAATAAAACCACAAATTACATGACAGTAAAAAAATTATTAAGTTCAGAGAAATACAAAATAATGGAGGAACATGAAACAGAAATTTTAAGCAGCCAGGCTGGTAAGAATATTTTAGAATCCCTTGGTTTGTGCCTTATACAGGAAATAAAAAAATACAGAGAAAGCTATAAATTTAAAGACACTTTAATTGAAATAGATATTAACCAAAAAGATTTTTGCCCTTTTCCATATATTGAAATTGAAAGCTGCTACGAAGCTCAGCTAAAGGAAGTGGTGTCTCTTTTAGGTTACACTATGGAAGATACTACTTCAAAAACCATATATGAAATATTAAAAGATAAAGGAGTTACAAAAGGATTATAATGTTTGGATATGTTACTCCCTGCATTCCCGAGTTAAAAGTTAAGGAATATTATAAGTTCAAATCTTATTACTGCGGGTTATGTAAAAGTATTAAAACTAACTACGGAAATTTACCTAGATTTTCTTTAAATTACGACATGACATTTTTGGCTATAATTATTCATTCTTTAAGTAATAATGATGGTTCCTTTAAAAAATGCTTTTGTCCTGTGCATCCTTTAAAGAAAAACTTAATAATGGAGAATAACCCTGCATTAGATTATGCATCTTTTTGCAATGTAATTTTATTTTATTACAAGCTTCTAGATGATTTCAATGATGATAAGAGTATAAAAAGTAAAATACTCAGTGGATTTTTAACTCCATATTTGAAGAATATACCTGGAGAGCTTCAAATTGTACAAGCTACTATTGAAAGTAAATTAAAAAATCTTTATATTATGGAAAACGCTACATACAAGTATAACCTAGATGAGTATTCCCACAACTTTGCTGACCTTACAGGTTTCCTTTTAAGCAATTATTTTTCTGGAGAAAACTTTCAGGATAATTTATATTGGTTGGGATATAATTTAGGAAAGTGGATATACATAATTGATGCTTTTGATGATTTAGAAGATGATATGAAAAAACATAAATTTAATCCTATAAATCACTATTTAAATACAGAAAAAAAATCCTTTATAGACTTTTCTCAAGAAATAGAAGGAAGAATAGATTTTACATTAGTTACTTGTGCAAATAATTGCCTTATATATATGAGAAAATTACCTATAAATAAAAATAAAACCTTACTAGAAAATATACTTATGTTTGGTTTAATGGAAAAAATGGATAAAGTTTTTAAAAGGAGTGACGTGAACTATGAGCAATCCCTATGAAGTTTTAGGAATAAGTGAAAATTCCTCTATAGACGATATCAAAAGGGCCTATAGAGAGCTAGCTAAAAAATATCATCCAGATCAATACGAAAATAATCCCTTAAGAGAATTAGCAGAAACTAAAATGAGAGAAATTAATGAAGCCTATGATTATTTAGTAAAAAGTCATAATAATGGACGTAATAATAATAATTATAGTAGTAACAATAGCTATAGTAATGACAATAATTATTCTGACAATATGGCATATCAATATATAAGAATGGATATTCAAAATAATAATTTAAAGGAAGCAGAAGCAAAGTTAAGCAAAGTTATGAATAGAAATGCAGAATGGCATTACTTAACGGGTATACTTTATATGAAAAAAGGATGGTATGACCAAGGCTTAACACATTTAACTAATGCTTATAATTTAGAACCTAATAATACTGAATACAGAGATGCCTACAATCAAATACAAAGGATGAATAATTCTTATAGACAAAGTTATAGGACTAGAAATGATTCCGATAACGACATGTGCAGATTATGTTTTGGACTTTGGTGTGCTGATTCATGTTGTGAATGCTGCGGAGGAAATTTGATTTCTTGTTGTTAGGAGATGGTTACTATGAGTAAAGCCTCTTACACCGCCAAGGGAGGCTTATTTGCAGCTTTAAGTATTTTATTTATTTATCTAAGCAGTATTATTTACACCAATAGATTATTTTTTCTTGGAGCCGCTTCATTAATTATTCCTTTATGCATATTGCTGCTAAATATTAAGTATGCACTGCTTGTATACCTAGTTTCTTCAATAGTCAGTTTATGGCTTTTAGGTCCTAGAGGTACTGTAGTAGCATATACACTATTCTTTGGCATATATGGAATAATAAAATTTTATATTGAGAAGCTTAGAAAAATGCCCTTAGAAATTTTGTTAAAACTTTTACTCTTTAATATTTTTCTAATTTCAGTATATACTCTTTTTAAATTTATTTTTATGGAAAGTATTACCGCAAGCTATCTTAAATATAAGTATATAATATTTTTTGCTTCACAATTTGTATTTCTATTTTATGATTATATACTTACAGTATTTATAAGTTATTTAAATACTCGTTTTGGTCAAATGAAAAACTAAATTTTAAATAATTTATGAGAAAATTTAAATAACTTCTATTGACAATATTAGTTTTTTGTATATAATAAATTAGTAATATAGTTTTTAAATTTAATAATTTAAGGCAATGACAAGGAGTAGTAATATTAGATGCATTTAAAGAGAGCTGTTGGGTGGTGCAAAACAGTGATGCTATAATGTGAACTTGCCTTAGAGCATATCTGTAAAAAACAGATACGGTTAAACCGTTATATTTTAAAGAGAGGCTTTACTTATTAAGGCCTAAAAAGAGTGGTACCGCGGATAAATCTTTCGTCTCTTAATAGAGATGAAGGATTTTTTTATTTGTAAAAATATAAAAACTTGGACAATAAATAAAAATAAAGAGGAAGGGAGAGGATTAAGTTTCTCCGAGTTTTCTTAATCTAGTATATATATGAGCAATTATGGAACAAATATAGACCAAAAATGGCAAAAGAAATGGGAGGAATCCGGCCTCTATAATTTTGATGATAATAGCGATAAGCCTAAATTATATACATTAGAAATGTTTTCTTATCCTTCTGGAAGTAAACTTCATGCTGGTCACTGGTTCAACTATGGACCTGTAGATTCTTGGGCTAGAATGAAAAGAATGCAAGGATATAATGTATTCCAACCTATGGGATTCGACGCTTTTGGACTTCCTGCTGAAAACTATGCTATAAAAACTGGAATTCATCCAAAAGATTCTACAGATAAAAATATAGAAACTATGGAAGCACAATTAAGAGCTATGGGAGCTATGTTTAACTGGGATCATGAAGTGGTAACCTGTAAACCTGATTACTACAAGTGGACTCAATGGGTTTTCTTAAAACTTTATGAGAAAGGATTAGCCTATAGGAAAAAGGCTCCTGTAAACTGGTGCCCTAGTTGTAACACAGTTTTAGCTAATGAGCAAGTAATAGATGGCTGCTGTGAAAGATGTGATACAGAAGTTACCAAAAAGGATTTGACTCAATGGTTCCTTAAAATAACTGACTACGCAGAAGAACTTTTAGAAAAACTAGATGAACTAGATTGGCCTGAAAAAACTAAAGCTATGCAAAGACATTGGATTGGAAAATCTACTGGTGCAGAAGTTACTTTTAAGGTAAAGGACAGTTCCATATCTTTTGATGTATTTACCACTAGAGCAGATACCCTATTTGGAGTTTCCTATGTGGTTTTAGCTCCTGAAAGTCCTTTAGTAGATGAATTAACCAAAGATGAGTATAAAGAATCTGTAGAAAATTATAAAATTGCAGCTAAAAAACAATCTGAAATAGAAAGACAATCTATAGCAAGAGAAAAAACTGGTGTGTTTACTGGTTCTTATGCTATAAACCCTGTTAATGGTAAAGAAGTACCTGTTTGGGTTGGAGATTATGTACTTGCAACTTATGGTACTGGAGCAGTTATGGCAGTGCCTGCTCATGATGATAGAGACTTTGCCTTTGCTACAAAATATAATCTTCCTATAGTTAAGGTTATAGATGGCGGAAAGGAACTTCCTTTCACTGAATATGGAACTCTTGTAAACAGTGAAGAATTTAACGGTCTTAAATCACAAGAAGCAAAAGAAGCTATAGTTAAAAAACTTGAATCCATAAGCTGTGGATCTGGAAAAACTAATTATAGACTTAGAGATTGGCTTGTATCAAGACAAAGATACTGGGGTGCTCCTATTCCTATAGTATATTGTGATAAATGCGGAACTGTGGCAGTACCGGAGGATAAACTTCCTGTAGAGCTTCCATACAATGTAGAATTTGCTCCTGATGGAAAATCACCATTAACGAAATGTGATGAATTTATAAATACAACTTGCCCTGTATGCGGAGGCCCTGCAAAACGTGAGGCAGATACTTTAGATACTTTTGTTTGCTCATCATGGTATTTCTTAAGATATGTTGACAACAGCAACTCTTCAAAGGCTTTTGATAGCAACAAAGTTAATAAAATGTTGCCTGTTGATATGTATGTAGGAGGTCCTGAACATGCTTGTATGCACCTTCTATATGCTAGATTTGTAACTAAAGCTCTTAGGGACATGGGATATATCAATTTTGATGAACCTTTTAAAGCTTTAAGACATCAAGGACTTATTCTTGGACCTGATGGACAAAAGATGAGTAAGTCTAAAGGAAATACAATATCCCCTGATGAATATATAAAAGAGTTTGGTTCAGATGTATTTAGAATGTACTTGATGTTTGGATTTGCTTATGAAGAAGGCGGAGCATGGAGCGATGAAGGTATAAAGGCCGTATCTAAATTTATAGATAGAATAGAAAGAACTCTTCAAAGCTGTATGGATAAAATGAATTCAAAGAAAAACATTAAAAACTCTATGGATAAGGAAGAAAAAGAGCTTAACTATGCAAGACATTATGCTATAAAAAGTGTGTCTGATGATGCTGAAAAGCTTCAATTTAACACATCTATAGCAAGACTTATGGAGTTCAATACTTCCCTATCAAAGTATTGCAATGAAGAACTTATAAACTCTAATTTCTTAAAAGAAACAGTAATGGATTTTATAAAATTACTTGCTCCTTTTGCACCACACTTTGCAGAAGAACAGTGGTCACTAATGGGAATGGCTTTATCTGTATTCAACCAAAGCTGGCCAGTATTTGACCCAAAAGCTCTAATTAAAGATGAAATAGAGATAGCTATACAAATAAACGGTAAAATAAAATCTAAAATAAATATATCTTCTAGTTTAAATGAAGAGGCTATAAAAGAAGCTGCTTTAGATGATGAAAAAATTAAAGAAAATCTAGAAGGCAAAGATGTAAAAAAAGTAATTGTAATTAAAGGTAGACTTGTAAATATAGTTGCAAAATAGTTATTAAGTAATAGTTAATTTCCAAAAGAACTTTATTCTTCATTTTACATTTTTATTTTATAACTGCGAAAGTTGAATTAAATAACTGCTAATAAAATAACTCCCTAGTCCCCAGTCCCGGATCCCCACTTATATCGTTGGGGATTAGAGGCTGGAGATTAGGAATTATAAATTTTTTATTTATATCTATCAACAATTTTCTGAGTTAAATTTAAAAGTTCATTCAATTCATATACTTCTCCCTTTTCTATAAGCCTATCCAACTGCTTTCTGTATAAATTAGCCTCATTTACTTTACCTATGGACGTTAACACCAATATATTATTCATTATATCTGATACTATACTGGATTTCACTTCAAAAAGTCTTTGTGCATCCTTTATCTCTTCTTTTATTTTAGACATTTCCTCATCTAAATTAAAAGCTGCATCAGCGGCACTCTTTAATTTTACTTTTACGTCATCTGGTATATCATGTTTGTATTTGTAATTCAATGAATGCTCTATTGTTGCCCAAAAATTCATGGCCAAGGTTCTTATTTGAAGTTCTGCCAATATCATTTTCTGTCCTTCAGCCATATTTACAGGGTACTTAATTATCACATGATGACTTCTATATCCACTTTGCTTTACATTAGTAACATAGTCCTTCTCATAAACAATTTGCATGTCCTTTCTGCTTCTTACTAGTTCCACAACCTTTTCTATATCATCTACAAATTGGCACATTATCCTTATGCCAGCTATATCTTCCATTTCATATTCTATTCTTTCCAGTGGTATATTGAACTTATTAGCTTTTTCAAGTATACTTGAAATTTCTTTTACCCTTCCTGTTACAAATTCAATGGGAGAATACTCGTTCTTTTTTCTATACTCTCTTCTTACACTTCTAAATTTAACCTTGAGTTCTTCCACTGCTTGAAAATATGGTATTAAGAATCCACTCCATTGTATTATCGCCATATGCTCTTCATCCTCTTCTATCCTATTTTTGTTAACCTAGTTTATATCTATTACTCTATTATACCAAAATATTATACAAGTGATAATTATATGTTATAATATTTTTATGAATTATGTGAGGTGATAACTTGAACGATAATATATTTTCTGGTTTAGAAAAACTAGGTTTTAACGATATAAAGAATGTAAGCTTATATTATATTGACAGTGAGAAAGAAGAGAAAAAGCATATGGGGAAAGATGCCAATAACAGATTGAATTTTTTATATCAAAAAGATATCACCTGTCCCGTTTGTAGTAATAAATTTAAAGAAAAAGCGGTAAAAACCTCTGCTTATGTTATGGATACAAAAGACAGTGATTTTTTTATAAGATATAGATTCATAAACCCCTACTTTTACGATGTATGGGTTTGCCCTTGTTGTGGTTATTCAGCTATGAAGTCAGATTTTTTAAAAATAAAAAGTCATGAAAAGAACTTAATAAAAGAAAAAATCTCTTGTAAATGGAAAAAAAGAGAATATCCTAAAGAATACGACATAGCTATAGCCATTGAAAGATATAAATTGGCTCTATTGAACTATTATGTAAGAGAAACTGTCTCCAGTAAAAAAGCTATGACTTGTTTAAAATTAGCTTGGATGTATAGGTTAAAAAATGATGATAAAAATGAGACTGAATTTTTAAACCAAGCTCTCACTGGTTTTGAAGATGCTTATTATAAAGAGTGTCTACCTATATATGGCATGGATAGATATACTATCACATACTTAATTGGAGAACTTAATAGGAGAATTGGTAATAAAGAAAAAGCCTTGTTATGGTTTAGCAAAGTTATAACTCATCCAGGTGTAAAATTTAAATTAAAAGAACTTGCAAGAGATCAAAGAGATTTAATAAAATCTCTAAATAGTTAGGGGGATATTTAATGTTTAAACTTTCTAGAAAAAATAAAAAATTAGGCACAAATGAAAACTTATCTAACAATATAAATTCAAACAATGCTGATATAGCTATGAATAAATCTGAGCTTTTGAATTTATATAATATTTTTGAAAGCTCATTGAATAGTATAATCAACCCATTTAATGAACTAGCTTCTAGTAATAGTAATATAGCTAATTGTTTTGATCAAATAAGTAGTCTTTCATTATCACACACAACTAACGTAAACAATACTTTAGACAAAATAAAAGATTTTAATACTAATATGGAAGATGTAGCTTTCAAAATTAATGATGCACATACTAAAGTAATAGGTGCAAATTCTGCTGCAGACAATGGGATAAAAAATTTAAATACACTTGATTCTTCTCTAGATGAACTACAAGAAGCATTTGATAGTTCATCTGTTATAGTAAATGATTTAGTGGCCAAAATAGATTCTGTAAACATCATAACAGATTCCATAAGTCAAATTGCTAATCAAACCAATCTATTAGCTCTAAATGCAGCCATTGAAGCAGCAAGAGCTGGTGAGGCTGGAAAAGGTTTCTCAGTAGTAGCAGATGAAGTTAGAAAATTAGCTGAAAATTCAAAAGAAGCTGTAGAAAATATAACAAAAATATTAGATAAAATAAAAATAGATATATTAAACACTTCTTCAGCAGTATCTAATGGTCAATCAGCTTTAACTTTCCAAACTGAGACTATAAAAAATACTAAAAACTCCTTTGTAGATGTTAAATCTTCAATTGATGAAACTATCTGTGAAATAAACAATAGTATAAATACTTTAGTAAACGCTTCTGCTATGACTAATTCCCTAGTAGATAATATAGAAAATTTAAAATCAGATATGGTCAATAATGATTCTTTATACTCTAATGTATCCGCAACCTTAGAAGAACAAAATTCATATATAAACACTTTAAATTCCTCTATAGATAATTTGCATTCTGCAAAGGATGAATTTAAAAATTTTATAGATTAATTATAAGAGAGCATAGACTATTGTATCTTCAATAACCCATGCTCTCTTACTATTTATAATTTCTAATATAAGTTTTTAATCTAATATCTTTATAGGTTTAAAATCTAAATAATCTGCTGAAGAAACAATATACTCTACACCATCTATATTTCCTTGAAAAAGTTTTTTTAAGGCCGGACCATGTAAATGTCCGTATATCACTTTTTCAACGTTATATTCTTTTAGCAAATCTATAATTTCTGTATTTTGAAACTTATCGTTAGTAGGTGGATAATGAAGCATTGCTATAGTCTTTTGAAATCCATTTTTTTTAGCACTGTCTAGAGATAATTTCAACCTTATTAATTCTCTGCTGTATATTTTTTTATTGTGTTCTGTAGAGTTATCTCCAGAAGGTATCACCCATCCTCGAGTACCACAAACCGCATAATCTTTATACGTGAAATGATTATTTTGTATAAAATTCATATCTTCATACAGATTATTAAGTTTAGTTATACTCGTCCACCAATAATCATGGTTACCTTTGACAAATATTTTTCTTCCTGGCAAAGAATTAACCCACTGTAGTTCTTTAATTCCCTCTTCCATATTCATGGACCAGGATATGTCTCCTGCTATTAAAACTGTATCCTCTTCCTTTATGTTATCCATCCAATTATTTTTTATCTTTTCATCGTGATCTCTCCAGTTATCTCCAAAGATATCCATAGGTTTATCTGCACTTAAAGATAAGTGCAAATCCGATAAAGCATATAATGCCATATTTATAACTCCTTTATTATTTTATTGATGAGTCTACGTCCATTACATAAGCTATTACTTTTGCTACTGTATCGTATAATTCATAGGGTATGCTGCTGCCTACGTCTACATTCAATAGTAAATTAGCTAGTTCTTCATTATACACTATTGGCACATTATTTTCATTAGCTTTTTCTAATATTTTATCAGCGATTTCCCCCATGCCTGCTGCTGTAACTATAGGGGCATCATAATTCGTATCATATTTTAAAGCTGCAGCTTTATTCTTTTTATCCATAACTTTCTCCATTCTACACTTTAACATTTAATTTATTTAATCCAGAATCCCCAAAAAACTCTCTACAATTAGATAAATTAAACTCCTCTTCTTTTTCACTTACCTTTATATAAATATTATAAAGGCTATCACTTAGCATTTCCAATAATTTATCTTTATTTTTTTCCACTATTTTGACCCAATTTCGTTGGCATTTTATTTCTACATTCATTATAGAGTTATCCACCCTAATAAACGTATCCACCACTCCCATATTCATAGTTTTAATAGAAGTAGCTATTTTTACATTTTTAGTATCAATAACTTTTCCTTTTTCTCTTCCATCTTTTATCACTAGTTTACAAGGATAAACATTGTCCCTTATATTTATTGGCAAATCTAAATAATAGTATTCATTACTTAAAGAATTAAATATTTTAAAATTACTAATATTATCCTTAAGCATTTCCATTACTTTAGGATAACTCTTTGAATCTGACTTTATTATATTATCTAGCAAATCTTTTATTATATTCTTCATTTCATTTGTTTTAAGTTCTACTTGATTTTTAACTTCCTTGTGTAAGTCCTTCAAACTAATATCTTCAGCTGCATTTTCAGGAACGTTTTTAATTTTATTCTCACCACTTTTTTGAATATTATTTTTGATATTGCTTTCTATACCTTTTTCATTATTTATATTATTATTTTTATTATTTCCACTATCATTTTCACTACTGACTTCTAAATTTTTACCACTGTTCTCTATGTTTTTTTCAACATTCTTTCCCATACTTTTTCTAATACTATTTTCAGTACTATTTTCAACATCATTCTGTGTATTGTTTTCAGTATTTTTTTCGGTATTATTATCAGTGCTATTTTGCATATTGTTTTTAGTATTATTTTTTATATTATTTTCAGTAGAAGCTGTTTTTTCTTGTGATTTATACTCTATATTATCACTTTTAACTTCTATTTGTACAGTTTCCTTCGAGTTGTTTCCCACTAGTTTTTCTTTATCATTGTTTTCAGTAGTGCCAACACTTTCCTGTAAACCTTTTTCTTGTAACCCCTTTAACAATGTGAAAATATCCTTTGAACCCTTAAATACATTTATAAAACCATCTATATTTTCTTTCGAAATATCTATATTATTTTCATATAAAATTAAAATATCTTCTAGATCTAGCTTTTCAAGCGAGCTAAAAAATCCCCTTAATAAATCTTTTATTTCATTACCTTCTGCGGAATCTACTGATATACCCTTACTAGATATATATTTATATATAAAATTCTCCATGTACTCTTCACTATGTATCTTATTCATTAAGTTATCCATGTTCTTCATATAAGTTATATTTTCTTTAGTTAGAGGAATTTCATGTTTTATCATTTCCCTTAAAAGACTATAATCCTCTTTATTTAAATTCATATTATTATTTTTTAAAAATTCTTCAATGCCATCTTTATCTCCATGCTGAGATAATTGTTCTTGAATTAATTTCAGTATAAGCTTTCCATCTTCAAATCCATCCACTTCAAACTTAACTAATCCATTAGGCATATAATCTAAAGGGTTTTTTAGTTTAGCAGGAAACTTCCAACCGTCCAAAAGTTTAAGTAAAATCTCTTCTTCTCCTACATCTATAATTCTAGCTAAAAACTTTTCTCCCAATTCAAAATTTAATTTTTCACGATTTCTTTTAGTATTTACCTGGTATACTCCTGGTATATTTCTTATTTCTGGCATTTAAAGTCCCCCTTTAAAACTCCTTTCTTTTATTATCGTATAATTCACAAAAATAAAGAGCCAAAAGTTGTTTAACTCTTAACTCTCTATAATATACTTAATATTTAAAGGACATTATTATTTAAGCTGAAGTTTGTAGAATTTTTTCTTTCCCCTTTTAACTAATGCTGAACCATCTTGAAAGAAGTTTTCTTCTAATTTACTATTAACATCAGTTATCTTTTCCTCATTAACTGTTAATCCACCTTGTTGTATAAGTCTTCTTCCTTCTGATTTAGATGGAACTATTCCACCTTCTACTAATACTTCTAGTAGAGAAGATCCTATTTTATCTTTTCCTACTTCTACTGTTGGCACATTATCCATCTTATTTCCTGCACCAAACAAAGCTTCTGCTGCTTCTTGAGCTTTTTTAGCTTCATCTTCCCCATGCACTAGCTTTGTAACTTCATAAGCTAATACTTTCTTAGCTTCATTAATTTGTGCATCTTTTAAAGCTCCTAATCTTCTAACTTCTTCCATAGGAACAAAAGTTAAAAGTGCAAGGCATTTTTCTACATCTGCATCATTTACATTTCTCCAATATTGATAGAAATCATAAGGAGAAGTTTTCTTAGGATCTAACCATAGAGCTCCTTTAGCTGTTTTACCCATTTTATTTCCTTCGCTATTAGTTAAAAGAGCACAAGTCATGGCATAGACTTGTTTTGATTCCTTTCTTCTAACTAGATCGATGCCCGCTAACATGTTAGACCATTGGTCATCTCCCCCTAGTTCCATAGTACAATTGTACTTTTTATTAAGTTCAAGAAAATCATACCCTTGCATAAGCATATAGTTAAATTCTAAAAATGAAAGTCCCTTTTCTAACCTCTGTTTAAAACATTCTGCTGTAAGCATCTTATTTACAGAAAAACAAGATCCTATATCTCTTATAAACTCTATGTAATTTAAATCTAAAAGCCAATCTGCATTATTTACAAGTATAGCTTTATCATCAGTAAAGTCTATAAATCTTTTCATCTGCTCTTTTATACAGCTAACATTATGATCTATAATTTCTTTTGTCATCATTTTTCTCATATCGGTTCTACCTGAAGGGTCTCCAATCATAGCAGTACCACCGCCAACTAGCGCTATAGGTCTATGTCCTGCTCTTTGCATATGAGCCATAAACATAAGAGCTATGAAATGTCCTACATGAAGACTATCTGCAGTAGGATCAAATCCTATGTAAAATGTGATTTTTTCCTTACCTAAAATATCCTTTATTTCATCATGAGTGGTTTGCTTTATATAACCACGTTCTGATAGAATATCATAAACATTACTCACGGCTAATTCCTCCCTATAAACTTAAAATAAAACTCCCCTTTATTTGAAAGGGGAGACATTAACCTATTAACAAAATAATTATATCATTTTAGATATCTTTTAACAACAGCAATTACGCTATAAGAAATGCACATAGGTATATTAAATGCCTTATGCTATATATTTTTTTACAAACTCAGGCACATTTCTCTCTACTTCATTAATGTTTATATAGAAATCCACTTCGTATCTTTCTGACAAGTCTTCTAAATAGTAAAATAAATGTGCCGCATCCTGAAGACCTTCTTTTACAATATTCCCTAGACCATCTATGAAAACAGTCTCAATATCGTAGTCTTCTGACAAAATGCCGCACAAGAAACCATAAAAACTCTTATAATCTTTTAAAACAAAATCATCTGTAGAAATAAATCTAATACTGCTCTTAAGCTCACAACTTGGTCTGAAATCATCATCAATATACACTAAATTTCCCTTGCTAGTTAATGCCTTTTCATTAGCTAGTCTTATAAGCTCTTTTGTTTTACCTGAACCTTTTTCACCACAAAAAACACAAATCATTTTAAATCAACCCCTTACTCTAATATTTAGGTGCTGTTTTATATATTATATAATATTCAGAATATTTTTGCAATATTAACCTTAAAGAATATTATTTATATTTTTTATTCCAGGATATACAATTTTAAAAGTGCTTCCACCTGGTGAATTGATAAATAATACCTTGCCATACTTTTTAAATGCCCTCTTAATCTTAGTAAAACCAGTGCCTCCATGATTAAATCTTTTCTTTTCATCAATAGTTATTAATTTTTCATATATCCACATATTCCTTTTAACATAATTAGGTGATTGAATACTTTTTTCCCTAATTAAAACTCCCGGACTACATAAAACCACACTATTACAATTTATTATAATTTCTATCTCCCTAGTAAAAATAGTGTAATCTCTATAAAGCACAGCATTTTTAACTCCCTCCAAAAGAGCATAAATAGGATAGCTCTCTGGCAAAATATCGTAGAGTTTTTCTTCTACTTCATCAATCATTTCTAAAAGCTCACCTTTTATTATAAAAACTTCTCCTTGAGATTTATTTATTCTATTTACTATCCTTATAATATTTTGTGGAAGAAAAATATTGTTTACCTTTG
Organism: Clostridium sp. KNHs214; assembly: GCF_000744935.1. Lineage (GTDB taxonomy): Bacteria > Bacillota > Clostridia > Clostridiales > Clostridiaceae > Haloimpatiens. The sequence goes on from NZ_JQMW01000011.1 coordinate 502,739, forward strand.
AAAATACTAAAAGCCCTCCTAAGGTAACACAATATTCATTAGTATCCCTATCTCTATTTATAATAGAGGCTCCTTCCATTAATATATATTTATTTTCATCATTTAATTCTATATTATTATACTTAAAATATTTTTTAATAAGCTCTATATCCAAAACTTCCGGACTACTTTTAATTATAGAACAAAGCTCACTATTTAAATTCATATTATTTTCAAAGGAAGAGACTAACTCATCTTTTCTCATTATATCTGTAGTAGAACCTCTTCTTATATAAAAAGCTCCATTATCTCTAACCTGATATGGTTTTTGTTCCCCATAATATATTGCTATTATAGCTAAATTTTTGCCATTATACTTCATTTTCTCTACAGATATTGGTATAGGCGGATCACATCTAGAACTTACCACCTGCTGTATTTGTTCCTCCACCACATCTTCAGAATTTATCCCTATTATATTTTTAGTCTTATCCTCTACTCCAATTATAAGGTACCCTCTTCCCCCTTGAGAATTAGCAATAGCACATACATCCTTAACCAATTCCTTTTTACCTGTATCAGTATTTATATCTAAGCTTTGTTTAAAATCTAATTTAGGACCCTCTTGTCTTTTTAACAGATTTTCCAGCTTCTTTTTATCCAAAATTATCACTCCAAAACATTCTTGTAATACTATTTTATTATTCCTATTTTATATTATTTCATTATATAACATTTTATCAGAATTTTTATTAAATTTACAACATAAGAATATTGTGAAGCAAGTGCAATAAGAAAAATCACACTTTAAGTCCGTGAAACAATTGTAATTTGGGACTAATCACAATACGCTAAGAACTTCTACATGTTTGCAGATTTCAATCCCCTAAAACCTTAACTCGCTCCTTGCGTCCCTCAAACAAGAAGGTTTCTTAACGGCAATTGAAATCTGCAAACATAAGAAGTTCTAAAGCTAGTTCCATAGTCCCCAATTCCAATTGTTTCACTCCCTTAAAGTGTGATTTTTCGGTTCATGCATAAGCTATCTATGGGGGAATACAGCTAACTAAAGGATGATTTTCCTCCGCTTCGCTATGGAAAATCTTTAATTTATAAATAGAAAGAGCTCATAATATTTTTTAGGCGGAGCCATTCGTTTAAGCCACAATTCTCAGTCACTAATAATATTTTGATTAATTGTAATATATAATTCTGCACTTTTCTTAAAGGCTAGTAAGTAAATATATGCAACTTTAAGTATATAGTAAGCAATAAAACTATAATTATTTCTATCATAATTATCATTATTTTCAAATAATATGTTATAATTTAAAAATAACATTTATCTTATACGACAAGGAAAACATCAATCATTATAAAGAATTTTTAACATTATTTACTGACTATTTTGATGAAATATGTTCAAGTAAGCAGAGGATAACATTCCTAAACATATAATTCCTAAAATTATAGATATCATAGGTGAAGAAACACATAAATATAAATAATGGCTGTTCCTATGCTATAAAAATGATGATATAATTGGTTTTTCATTAATACCCCAGATAATCCTATGTGCAATTTTATCGAGAAAATAATTGCCATAAATGGCACAAACAACATCTACTTAACGGCTAATGCTGATAATGGTATTCCTTTTTGGGAAGCCATGGGATATAGTTTTACTGGAAAAATTCATGATAAGAATAGTAACAGAATTTACGAAAAATACATCTCTTAATCCGTAATCTTCTTATATTATAAAATAAAAACTAATATTAAAAACCTTCGGATATTATATGTCTCAAGGTTTTATTTTTTAATAATTTAATTTTTAAATACATTCCACAGTTAAAGTTATGTATACGTAAATAATTAATTATAAAAATAAAACAGTAAATAAAATTTAATATATTTTGACGTAAAGCATTGGTTTGTATAAATCCTAATCATGCCTATGTATTTAGGCTGGCTGTCGCCAATAAAAGATTTTTAAAGCCCTAAAAGAAAAGCTATAACTATTCCATTTAATAAAATAATTATAGCTTTTTGCTATCTCATTTATTTAATTAAACATTTTCCGTAACATAGTGGAGGAAAATCATCCTTCAGTAGGCTATCTCCCCCATAAGTAATGTACGTATGAACCGAAAAATCTGTCTTTAAGGTAACAATAAATATATTTTTTTAGACTATTGAGCTAGCCTTAGAAATTCTTTGTTTTCAAATTTCAATACCCGTTAAGAAGCTTTCATGTTTGAGCGCCGTTAGAAGCGAGTTTGAAAGCTTTAGGAGATTGAAATTTGAAAACATTAGAATTTCTTGGCGTATTGCGAACAGTCTTAAAAAATATATTTATTGTGGACTTAAAGACAGATTTTTCTTATGACACTTGCTTCACAATTTATGCTTACTATTCGCTCTTAGCTATAGCTGATAAAACTAGTCCTTTATTGTGCTCTAAGGCCCAGCTTATTCCCCAATCTGTTTGGAAAAGTAATAAACTTCTGCCTTTTAAATCTTCTACTATCTTTGTATCACTAGTTACACTCAAACCAGCTACTTCACCATTGCATTCTTCAATCCATCTTATATTTCTAAAAGGAAGTCTTTCTAATTTAATGTCTACATTGTATTCATTTTTTAATCTATACTCTAAAACTTCGAACTGAAGAACTCCTACAACTCCAACTATAAGCTCTTCTGCACCTATATGCGGTTCTCTAAAAACCTGTATGGCTCCCTCTTGAGAAATTTGTGTTATTCCCTTCACAAATTGCTTTCTCTTCATGGTATCTACTGGTCTAACCCTAGCAAAATGTTCTGGTGCGAATATAGGTATTCCTTCAAATTCAAACTTCTTAGAAGCTTCACATAATGTATCTCCAATTCTAAATATACCTGGATCAAATACTCCTATTATGTCCCCTGCATATGCCTCTTGAACAATTTCTCTCTCTTGAGCCAAAAATTGTTGTGGTTGAGATAATTTAATTTTATTTTTTCCCTGTACGTGGTAAACCTCCATGCCCTTTTCAAATTTTCCTGAGCATATTCTCATAAATGCAATTCTATCTCTGTGAGCTTTATTCATATTAGCTTGTATTTTAAATACAAAAGCGGAGAATTCCTTATCAAATGCATCTATTTCTCCCACATCTGACATTCTTGAAAGTGGTGGCGTAGTTATGTTTAAAAATTCCTCTAAGAAAGTCTGTACTCCAAAGTTTGTAATAGCACTTCCAAAAAATACTGGAGTAAGGGAACCATTTTTCACCTTTTCCATATTAAAATCTTCTCCAGCCATATCCAAAAGCTCTATATCTTCTATTAACTTATTATATAAATCTTCTCCTATAAATTCCTTTGTAGCCTCATCCTCTAAGTACATTTCACTTACTTCTGCTTTACTTTGACCATGATTTCCACCTTTAAACACCTTTACTACTTTTTTTTCTCTGTCATACATACCTTTAAAGTTCAAACCACATCCTATTGGCCAATTCATTGGATAAGATTTTATTCCTAATTCATTTTCTAATTCATCCATTAGTTCAAAAGCATCCTTAGTTTCTCTATCCATTTTGTTTACAAAAGTAAAGATAGGAATTTCTCTTATACTACATACGTGAAATAACTTTCTTGTTTGTGCCTCTACACCTTTAGCTCCGTCTAAAACCATTACTGCATTATCTGCTGCCATTAATGTTCTATATGTATCCTCACTAAAGTCTTGGTGCCCTGGAGTATCTAGTATATTTATACAATTCCCTTGATAATTAAATTGCATTACTGATGAGGTTACGGAAATACCTCTTTGCTTTTCTATTTCCATCCAGTCAGAAACAGCATGCTTAGCTGTCTTTCTAGCCTTAACTGAACCGGCCATTCTTATAGCTCCACCGTATAATAATAATTTTTCTGTCAATGTAGTTTTTCCTGCGTCTGGGTGAGATATTATAGCAAAAGTTCTTCTTCTCTCTATTTCTTTTCTCAAATCTGACAATATTCTCTCCTCTTTCTTTGTATATATTGTAATTAAAAAGGTCTGTATATACAGACCTTAATTCTATTCTCTGCTATTTCTTATTCTTAAATTCTAAATGTCTTTTTTTATAACAACTTATATTATATCAAATAAGAAAGAAGTTTTTCAATAGTATAAATAGAGTTCTTTGGTTTCATATTGTTTTTTATCCCTATATTATTGAATAAATATATCTTATTAGTAAATAATAATTACATGGAATTTAAGTCATTTTAATAGCTGAATATTTATAATCATGTGTAATTCTAAAACTAAAAAATTTGTTTATATGGAGGATTCGCCATGAATTTTTTACGTTGGTTAGGTAGCATAATATTTTTATTTTGGGTAATAGCTTTAATATTTAAGGTTGGTGGATATTTAATAAATTTATTATTAGCTTTAGCTATAATAGTTTTTATTTTAGATGTTATATTAAACAGAAAAAAAATATATAAATAAGCTGCTAGTGGCAATATAATTACTCGCAGCTATTAGTTTATATGTATTTATTAGCTTAAACACATTCAAAAAATAACCTATCTATTTTAAAAATTCAGGGATTTCTATCTTATTTAATATAAATTTCTCTATAATATGAGCTACTCCATCTTCCTCATTAGTTAAGGTTATGTAGTCAGCTATTCTTTTTACTTCTACCATGGCATTTTCCATAGCTACTCCAAGTCCTGCATATTGAATCATATGAATGTCATTACCTGCATCACCTATACATATGACCTCTTCTTTCTTTATACCAAACCCTTCAGCTAATTTTTTAACTCCTTGTTCTTTATTAACTTCTTTATTTAAAAATTCTAAAAAGTATGGTTCACTTCTTAAAACACTATATTTTTCATATACTTCTTCCGGAAGCTGTTCTACTGTTTTAGAAAGTATTTCTTCCTTGTCTATCATCATTATCTTTACTATATTAGTATCAGGATCTAAATTATCGAAGTCTACTACTTTTAATGGAATCTTATTAATTTCTGCCTCAAGTAATGAATACTCACTAATCTTAGGGGTTATGCATTCATTTGGAGTTAATGCATGTATGTTTACTCCTAATCCTTTGCTTAATTTATATAAATATTTAATATCTTCTATTTCCATATTTTGTTCATATATAAGTTTTCCAGTCTTATTAAATTGAACTGCGGCTCCATTAAAAGCAACGGAACAGTCATCTTCATCTAATAAATCTAATTTTTCTATGTATCTACTAATTCCCTTTATAGGTCTTCCTGTAGCTAAAACTACCTTTACACCCTTTTTTCTAGCACGTTGAATTGCTTCGTATGTGACCTTTGATATAGTCTTATCATTTTTTAATAAGGTTCCATCTAAATCTATTGCCAATAATTTAAACATAATAACTTGCTTCCTGCTACTCAAAATATGGTCAAATGTATCCATATTGAGATTATTACTGCTTCAATGTACTCTGCCTTGCCTAAGCTACTACAGTTTGTATAGTACTCCACAGTCGTTAATTCCCCAAATAGCCTTGGGTACACATATAAGTGCTTGTTTAATTAAGCTATCTTATATTCTTTAGCATTGGCTAAATTTATTGAAGCATTTAAATCTCTATCAATAGAAAGCCCACAACTGCATTTGTAAACTCTATCAGATAGTTTTAAATCTTTCTTATATGCTCCACAACAGCTACACATTTTACTACTTGGATAAAATCTATCAACTATTCTTATCTCAATGCCATTTTGTTTAGCTTTTGAAATAAGTTTAATTCTAAATTCATAAAACTTTTGCCCAGCAATCGCTTTAGCTAAATGTCTATTCTTCATCATTCCACTTACATTTAAATCTTCGATAGTTATAAAACTTGGTTTTTGTTTTATTAACTTATTCACTGTTTTATTTATATAATCAGTCCTTATATTTGTAAGTCTTTGATGAAGCTTTTGTACCTTGACTATTTGTTTTTGGATATTTTGACGAGTAGCTTCTCCTTTCTCTTTTTTATTTCTTAATTTTAAACTTTCATATTTCCTTGAAAGTTTTCTTTGCTCACGTTTTAGTTTCTTTTCTTCTTTTTTAACTATTTTAGTTTTGTTAATATTCTTTTTAGTTAAACCATTATTACAAATTGCAAAATTCTTTAGTCCAAGGTCTACGCCTATTCCTTCTGAATAAGGTTTATTATCTACTTTAATAGCTTTCTCAACTAAAATTGAAACAAAATATCTATCTGCTTTTTGACTTACTGTACCACTTTTAACTATAGAGTTAACTGGAATGTATCCAAATTCTTTTAATCTAATCCAACCTAAAGTTGGTACTTTAACTCTATGTCTTTCAATAGTCCAATCTGTTTTATTGTTCTTTGGAAAGTAAGCTTTAACATCTTGATTTTTCTTTTTCTTAAATTTAGGAAAGCCGCTTTCCCCTTTAAAGAATTTCTTAAATGCTTTTTCTCCATTCATAATGGCTTGTTTAGTAGCTTTGGAAGACACTTCTTTAATCCAAGCTTTATCAGGATGATTAGGAATATATTTGTTATTAAGCCATTTAGAAAAATCCATACCACTAATAAATTTTTTCTCTTTTTCGTAAACTTCTTTATTATGAGCAATATAAAAATTGTATATGAACCTACTTACACCAATAGTTTGATGAATTTTTGTTATCTGTTCTTCTGTTGGTTTAATTTCTATTTTGTATGCTTTTTTCAACTTCTTCATCTTCCTTTATCTTTTTCTTATATTTTCTTTGTATTGCTCATAAGTATAATATTTCCTATTTGTTGGTGTTCTAAATGCTTTTAATATTCCTTCGTTATCCCATCTTTGTAATGTTCTAACTTATACATTAATTAACTCTGCAAATTCATTTGGTTTATAATTATTACTTTTCAAATGCACTCACTTCCTTTTTAGAAGTACATTTTACTATTTCTAAGTACATTTGTATATATTTTTAGTAACTAAAGATATCCTCCCAAAAAATTAATAAACAACCGTAAACATTATATCATACAAAATAATATTGGCGTAAATCAATTTCATTTGTATACATTTTCATTTGTAATTTTTTTAAACATTTTAAAATCCCCATATTATAGAGCTTAATATGGGGACTTATTGATATAAATTAATGTTTACATTTACACCGTCAATTAATAATAGCAATAGATTTAACTCATTTTAATAAATAACGCCAGCTGATTTATGTATTTATATACATTTTTAATATTTCTATTCTCTTTTCATCCACTTTTTCTACCTTAAATACTATATTTTCAAATTCTACTGTTCTTTCTTCGTTATCAGTGGGAATATACCCTAATAAATCTATTACAAACCCACCTATGGTATCTGAATTATTAGATTTTAAATGTAAATCTAGGTATTCATCTACCTCATCTATAGAAAGCAGGCCATCTACTAAATAGGTATTAGTATCTATTTTCCTTATTCCTGGCTCCCTATCATCGTATTCATCTAATATATTTCCCATAACCTCCTCTATTAAATCCTCCATGGTAACGATACCAGAAAATCCTCCATATTCATCAATTAAAATAGCCATGTGATTTTTTGTACTTTGTAGTTCCTTAAATAGATGATCTATATTTTTTGTTTCTGGAACAAAATAAGCAGGTCTCAATATGCTTATTATATAGTCTACAGTTATTTTCTCATTTTTATTTATATAAGCAAACAAATCTTTAGTATAAAGAATCCCTATAATATTATCTGTATCCTCCTCATAAACTGGAACTCTAGAATATTTTTCTTCTACTATTTTCTGTATACTTTCTTGCATAGGTGCATCTAGATTTATAGAAAACACCTCCGTCCTAGGCGTCATTATTTCCTTAGCTAATTTATCATCAAATCCAAATATACCATTTATCATTTCTCTCTCTGTACTATTTATTATCCCATGTTCCTCGCCTACATCTATTAGAGATTTTATTTCTTCTATGGATACCTTTTCTTCCAGATTATCTGTGCTAAATCCAAATAATCTCACTAGTGCGTTAGTAGAGCTAGACAACAATCTTACAAAAGGAGAAGTTATTTTAGATATAAATATAATAGGTTTTACTGCAAACATAGCTATAACCTGTGACTTTTGAAGAGCAATTCTTTTAGGAATTAATTCTCCAAATACCAAAGTAATATATGACAATATAATAGTAACTATTATAATACTAATTTGAGGACTATATGGAATATTAAATTTTCTTAAAAAATGTGCCATCCTTAAAGATATACTGGTAGCCGCAGAAGCACTAGCGAAAAATCCTGCTAAAGTAATTCCTACTTGAATGGTAGCTAAAAACTTACTAGGTTCTTCTGTGAGCCTGTTTAAAAGCACTGCTTTTTCGTCTCCTTCTTCTGCTAACATATTAACCCTATTTTTATTTAAAGACACAATGGCCATTTCTGCCGCAGCAAAAAATGCATTAATTAACACTAATATTAGTATAATAAATATCTTCAGAAATAAGTTATCTGCAGAAGAATCCATAAATATTTCCCCCTTAAAACAAGTCTCTATAGTTATTATTATCCCATTATTTTATTTTTTCATGCTAACCGTAAGAAAATTAAGAGAGCGAAATCAGTGAGCTAGTGGGCAGGAAAGCTTCGCTTTTCCTGCCCACTTTTTAATTAAAAAATTTTTCGTCTAGCGAAAAATCCACCTTAACTAGACCCCTAGCACTCTGGCACTCTAGCACCCTAATATGGCCCCTAGCACACTAGCACTCTAGCTTTACTAGCGTAACTTAGATCTTTTATTAGCGACCGGTAACCTAAATATTAAAGCTAAGATTTATACAAACCAGTACCTTACGTCAAAATATTATTAGTAACTGGATTTGTAGATTAAACGAAAAGCTTCGCCTAAAAAAATATTATGAGCCCTTTCTTTTTTATAAATTAAAGATTTTCCATAACGCAGTGGAGGAAAATCCTCCTTCAGTAGGATGTCTCCCACCCACGAAGCAATTACTCTGTAACTGAAAAAACTGCCTTTAATGGAGTGATAAAATTGAAATTTAGGGCTATTGAACTAGCTTTAGAACTTCTTATGTTTTGAAATTTAAAGACCCGTTAAGAAGCTTTCATGTTTGAACGAGGAACGAGTGAGTTTGAAAGCTTTAGGGAATTTAAATTTCAAAACATTTAGAAGTTCTTAGCGTATTGTTCACAGTCCAAAATTTCAATTTTATCACGGAATTAAAGGCAGTTTTTTCCTACGGAACTTACTTGAAATTTATTCTTCTGGAATGAATCCTATTTTCTTCTTCATTTTTCTTAAAGTTTTATTAGCTACATATCTAGCTTTTTCTGCACCGCTTTTGTATATACCTTGAAGATACTCTTTATTATTTATTAGTTCTTTTACTTTTTCTTGTATTGGACTTAATTCGCCTATTATCGCTTCTGCCACATCATTTTTAAATTTTGCATAGCCTTTACCTTGGTAGTAATTTTCTATTTCCATTGGGGTTATGCCTTTTATTACACTTAGTATATTTATTAAATTTTTAACTCCTGGCTGATCATCTGTATATTTTACAATTCCTAAGCTGTCTGTTACAGATCTATTTATTTTTTTCTTTATTACCTCTGGTGGATCCATTATTAGTATGAATCCATTAGGATTATCTGCAGATTTAGACATCTTCTTTGAAGGATCTTGTAAATCCATTATTTTTGCGCCAGCTTCTGGTATATACGGTTCTGGTATAGTGAATGTAGGACTGTATAAACCATTAAATCTTTCTGCAATATCCCTTGTAATCTCTAAATGCTGTTTCTGGTCTCTACCTACTGGAACTAAATCTGTTCCATATAGAAGTATGTCTGCTGCCATAAGCACAGGGTAATTTAAAAGTCCTGCTACTACACTTGCCCCTGCTCGAGCTGATTTGTCTTTAAATTGAGTCATTCTTGATAGCTCCCCCATATAGGTGAAGCAATTTAAAAGCCATGCTGCTTCTGAATGCTGTGGCACATGTGATTGTATGAACATAGTATTTTTTTCTGGAACTATTCCTGATGCAATATATATAGATAACAATTCCAAAGTTCTTCTTCTTAAATCTTTTGGCTCTTGTTTTACAGTTATAGCATGTAAATCTACAACACAAAAATAACAATCATATTCATCCTGCAATTTAACCCAATTTTTTATAGCTCCTAAATAGTTGCCTAAAGTTAAATCTCCTGAGGGTTGAATTCCACTAAATATTACTTTCTTATCTCCCATCTTCTTGCCTCCTAAATAACTCTAAATAAGTTTTTTTATAAAAAATAAAGTCCTATGGATAAATCCATAGGACGTATATACGTGGTGCCACCTAACTTTGAGAAACTATAATATAGTTCTCCTTTAAAAGATACATAATAATATCCTGCCTCTATAACGTAAGGCTTACGTCAAGAACTACTGAAATTCATCCCGAATCTCCGAGACCCATTCAGTTTAATCATAGCTACTGTAATCACACCATCTACAGTTCTCTGAAAACCTGTTTTTAAACCTACTTGCTTCTCTTCAAAGATTATATTATATATTGTTAATTATTTATTATGATATTCCTAGTTTATGCTTTTGTCAACACTTAATTTTCTATTCCTATACTATTTAAATTTCTATTCCCACACTATAAAATTATTTATTTTCGCCTTTCCAAAGGCCATGTAAGTTACAATATTCTCTAGCATATTTTATTTCTTCATTTACTTTAAACAATGCTTCTGGCTTATCCTCTGGAGTTAAGAATTTTCTATACACTCTATCATCTGTATGAAGTTCTATCCATTGAATATAATGTTCGGGTGTCATTGGATGAGCAACTTCTCCAACCTTTACTAATATGCCATCCTCTACTTTTTCTATAACTGGTACATGCTTTTCTGTTGCTGCGTCAGTAGTATTTTCTTTTTTCAATGTCATTGGCTTGCCGCAACAAACTAATGTGCCAGCGCCCTTGTTCACTACCTCTACTATATTTCCGCATATTTCGCATTTATAAACTTGCTTTAATTCTGTCACTAAAATCCCTCCTCATTATAATATATTATTATTTATAAATAATACTTATTATTTAACATTTATTAATAATGCCTATTGTTTTATTTCTATATAAATAGTTAAAATCCTTCTAAATTTATTTAATTTTCTAACACAATTTAGAATTCTTTTTATTCCTCTGTAAATACTTATAAACCTTTGAAACTCTTTGCAAATTATAAATCTCTATAAATTATATTTATTCAACTTTGGCAATTATAAAATAAAAATTGAAAATTTAAATGTAAAACTCTTTTAAGAGTTTTGATAAAATATAAATTCAAAAAATTCAAATTTATGTACGAAAATTAAGTTATATTTATTAACTCGTAAAAGCTTATTATATGTGCCTCAATATAATACCCCCTATAGCACGAAAAACTTTGTTTATTTAACTTTAAAATTTCACATACTATACATAGTTATATAGAGGAAGGAAGTGAGCAATTAATGAAAAACAAAAATAATAAAATTCCCTATAGCCCTAATAAAAGAGACTACTTAGAAGAAGAACCTAAAAAGGTAACCTCTTGTTCTAAAAAGGACTGTGTAGAATTACCAGATAATATTACAGATAATATTATAGTTAATAATATATCCTATCCAGAATTTGATTATACCTATAATGATGGAGAGGATATTTAAAACACAATTATAAGCTTCTTAGGAACTTTAATTCTAAGAAGCTTATAATTTTTGTAGACAACTAGAACTTATTATTCATCAATATGGCCTTTTCTTTCCTCATACTATAATGAAACTTTACATATTGCCATAATATTTTATTGCCTACATTATTAAAACTTCTACACTGTATTCTCCCTTATCTAGGTAGGGTATTATTAAATCTTCTAAAACTCTTCCATCTAATTTTACTTCTTTTTTGTTTCCCCTTAAAACTTTTATATTGTATAGAGCATTATTCCTTCTATAGGTAATAGAGTACTCCTTCCAAGCATTCGGAATGCAAGGTTCTATAGTAAAACCCTTTTCTCCCTTTAATTTAATACCAAGTATATCCTCTACAGCCACTCTATACATCCAAGAAGAAGTTCCCGTATACCAACTCCAACCGCCTCTTCCTTCATGAGGTTCTTTACCATAAACGTCAGCGGTCATTACATAAGGCTCTGTTTTAAAGGTTTCACACTCTAGATAGGATCTAGTGTGATTTATAGGATTTATCATGTTGTATATTCTTAAAGCTTTATCCCCCTTGCCCATTTTTGCATAAGCTTTTATTACCCAGGTAACTGAATGGGTGTATTGACCTCCATTTTCCCTTACTCCCGGCACATATCCCTTTATATATCCAGGTTCTAAGTTAGACTTATAAAAAGGAGGCGTTAATAAAAGTACCATGCCTTTATTCTCTTTTACTAAATATTTATCTAAGGACTTCATGGCCTCTTTTACTCTATCTTTGTCTCCTGCTCCTGAAATTACAGCCCAGGATTGAGCTAAGGAATCTATTTGACACTCTTCGTTTTCTCTAGAACCCAGTGGAGTTTCATCATCAAAATAAGCTCTTCTATACCACTTTCCGTCCCAAGCATTTTTTTCTAAGTTTTCTTTTATAAACTCTTTATATTCCTCATACTTATCCTTTCTCTCTTTATCATCCATAACTGTACATAGCTTAACAAAGTTATCCAATATACTGTATAAAAACCATCCAAGCCATACACTTTCACCTTTACCTTCATTACCTACAGTACTCATACCGTCATTCCAATCGCCACTGCCCATTAAAGGTATGTTGTGAACTCCAAATTTTAAGGATTTATCAATAGCTCTTATACAATGTTCATATATACTTCCCTTTTCTTTAGATACTCTAGATATATTATATCTTTCATCTTCCCCTTCTTTTAAAGGCTCATCTTCTAGATAGGACACCTCGTCCTGTAAAATATTGTAATCTCCAGTGTTTTTAATATAATCTGCCGTTACATAAGGCAGCCACAATAAATCATCAGAAAATCTAGTTCTTATACCACTATCTACAATAGGATGCCACCAATGCTGCACATCTCCCTCTAAATATTGTCTAGATGCAGCATATAGAATTTGTTCTTTTGTAAAACTGCTATCCAAATAAGCTAATGGCATAACATCCTGCAATTGATCCCTAAATCCAAAGGCGCCTCCTGATTGATAAAATGCAGTTCTTGCCCATATTCTACAAGCTATAGTTTGGTAAACAAGCCAACCATTTATCATAATATCAAAGGTAGGCTCTGGTGTTTTAACCCTTATGGTTCCCAGAATATCTCTCCAATAATTCTTAGCTTCTTCTAATTTATTGAAAGAATAATTTACATCTTCATAGGACGAAACTATTTTGTTTATGGTACTTATATCCTCTTCCTGTCCTAATAAAATCACTAATATTTTTTCCTCATTAGGCTCTAAATGTACTTTAGAACTATAAGTTAGACAAGGGTCCATACCTGCACCTACTGTATTGGAAAGCTTCCTGTTTTGCAATGCTTTTGGCGACTTATAATCTCCACCTCTTCCTATAAATTCTTTTCTATCTCCTGTATAACTCTCTTCTTTTCCTCCTATAACTTTTAAGTAGGCCTTTAGATTTCCAAAGCTTTCATTATAAGGGTTACTTCCATATATATAACCTTTCTCTTCATTAAAATAAGTGGATATATATGCTGCCGTCTGCTGCGGTGCTACTCCTAAAACCAATCTTGAATAATAGGTAACAGATATTTCTCTTGATTCTGAAGATAAATTTTTAAGGGTAAGATTACATACCTTTACTTTTTGGTCTATAGGTACAAACATTGTTAGTTTTCCCAGTATACCATTATATGCATGAGTAAAAGTAGAATATCCAAAGCCATGCTCTATAACGTACTCTTTCTTATGCCTTATAGGTGAAGGGGTCACATTCCATAACTCTCCAGTAAATTCATCTCTTAAGTAAATCACTTCATCACTAGGGTCTATCACTGGATCATTGGACCAAGTGGTTATTTTATTTTCTCTGCTATTTAAACACCAAGTATAACAGCTTCCTCTTTCTGATACATGAAATCCAAACCATTTATTGCTTATTACATTTATCCATGGAGCTGGAGTGTCCTTGCTATCCTTTAAAATAATAATATACTTATGTCCCTGTGGCGAAAACCCTCCATAGCCATTAAAATACTGCAATTCTCCCACTTCATACTTATATTCTTGTATATTATAATCTTTATGTGCTACCTGTAATGTTGCCTCTTCCCTGTACTGCTCTTCTCCATCCTTCATGCAATTTATAAATGAATTCTTTTCTCCATCTATAACTATTCTAGCAATTGCTTTTATAAAATTAATATCCTCCTGTTCCATAGAAGCCCTATTTAATAGAAACACTCCTCCATTTCTATTTTGTTTCTCTCTTAAAGGACTTCCTAAAATAAGTTCTCTTATTAAGTTTTGAATTGGCTCCATATACGAAACTTCTTCCTCATTTAATATTACTAAATCCACTGTAAGTCCCTTAGAATTCCAATATTCATGAGCTTTTATAACTTGCCTTACAGAATCAATATGTTTCTTTTCTCTGCAGATAAGGAGCACTATAGGTAAATCTCCAGATATACCATACTTCCATAAATCCTTTTGGGAGCTTTTAATGTTTTTAATCCACTGTTGTCTTCCTTTATGGGATAAATTAGTAAATATTATATTAGCAGCTCCTGATTGATATAAGTTGGCCTGAGAAGATTTTATTCCTAAGTACTTCATATTTAGTTGTGCTTCAGTCCAAGCTAATGTAAAGTTTCTCTCTATGTTTCCATATTCACTGTACTTCTTAGCAAGTTCTATTAATTCTTCCTTAGAATCTCCTAAAACAGTAGTGTAAATTACCTCACAGTTACTTCCTGGCTGTATTTTTATTTTTCTTCTTATAGCTATTATTGGGTCTAAAACTGTGCCTACTGTATTTTTAAGAGGAGTATCATTATCCATACATATAGGATTTTTAAGGTCTCTCCCTCTGCCAATAAAATTAGCTCTGCTGGTTTCATATTGCACCGCCGCTACTGACTGACCTTTGACTGTAGATACCTGCATAAGCCAAGGTTTTTTTTCTTCTTTCTTTCTTCCACGTCTTGTGGCAATTATACATTCTCTTTCCTCATTGTATTCTGTCTGTATAAATAAATTTTGAAATGCTGGATGTACCAAATCACTACTGTAATTATTTAAAGTTACCTCACAATAGCTAGTTACCTCTAAAACTTTCTCCTCAGCACTATTATTAGTTATGGCTATTTTTCTTATCTCTCCATTATTTTCCCCAGAAACTATTATTTCTGTAAAAGTAGTTAAATCCCCATCTTTTCTTTTAAAACCCACTCTATCTAAAGAAAATAAAACCTGATAATCTTCTCCCTGGTTTTTACAAGGTTCATAAGTAGCACTATAATAATGATTATCCTTAAGGTCCTTAATGTAAAAAAACATTCCCTTGTCATCTAAGGTTACATCTTCCCTCCACCTATATACATGCATATCTCCCTTTTTAGAATATCCACTTCCGCTATTAGAAATCATTAAGCTATACTCTCCATTAGATAATAAATGCACTCTAGGAATGGCTGTTTTAGCAGAATGATATTGTCTAACTATAATGTTTCTCTTTTCAGTTTCATTTTTTTCTTTTTTGGAATAGTTTTCTTCTCTATCATATACTATTGCCTTTGGTATTCTTTCCTGCAATAATAGCTCCGCAGCTTTAACTCTAGGTATATTGTGAAATCTTTTTTGAAGTATACTACCATTTAATACATTATCTAATGCCATGAAACTCATGCCTTCATGGTGTACCATAAAGCATTTTACTACTCTACTATCCTTACCTTTTAATCTATTTTTTGTATAATCTATAGCTTCGTAAAATCCATATTTACCTAGAGCACCCAACTTTTCTAAAGCATGTAAATTAGCTATGGATCCCTTTTTATCTACCTGCATAGCCAGTACTGTGGAATACGGTGATACCACTAGTTCATCTGCTAATCCACGCTTTACACCTATACCTGGCACTCCAAAAGCCTTATACTGATAATTCATATCTCTATCGAAATAATAAAAAGCAGACTCAGATATTCCCCAAGGCACTCCCTTAGAAGATGCATAGTTTATTTGCCCTTGAAGTACAGCATTGTAGGTCTCATGAAGTAGCGTATCTTTATAATCTCTCATTATTAAAAGAGGCATAAAATATTCAAACATGGTTCCACTCCAAGAAACTAAAGCTCTGTTACCTTTTATTTTGGTAAGAGCCCTTCCTAGTTTAAACCAAACTACTTCACTAATATCTCCCTTTGCTATAGCTACAAAAGTAGCCTGCCTAGCCTCAGAAGCCAATAGATCATAATAACTATTTCCTATACTATTCTTTTCTACATCATAACCTATGGAGAAAAGTTCCCTATTTTTATGAAATACCATAGTGAAGTCTGTATTTTCCGCTATATGGTTTATTTGTTCTATCAAATCTTCTATATCTTCTTTTACCTGCTCCTGAGTAGTTTGTTTGCTTTCTACTGTTTTTTCAATGCTTCCTTGACCTTCTCCTTGCTCCTGAGAAATTTGTTTTCCTTCCAACTGCTTTATTTTATTCTGTTCACCTTCCAAAAATAGCTTTCTTACTTCTATATTAAACATCTCCATAGAAATCTTTAATTTATTGTTCCAATATAAATTGTCCTCCGAATTTATCTTTTCACATTTAGCCTTTAAAACTTCCAATAATTCTATAAACTTACTTGCATTTATTTTTTGGCTTGTATATACCTTAAATATATCATTATAGTAATTTTTTTCTCCTGTTTTTTCTGCTATTTCCTCTTCGGCTAGTAAAGCAGTATCCTCTAATCCTTTAATATATCTATCTAAATTATCTGAATTCTTAAAATTATCCACATATTCTTTAAGAGCTTCCTGAATTACCCACAGATAACCCACAAGATTGCCACTATCAACTGTGGATATATATTTTGGATTCAAAGGTTTCCCTGCTTTAGTGTTATACCAATTATAAAAATGTCCTCTTAACTTTTCTAGCTTATTCATGCCTTCCATTGAATTTTTCATTCTATAAATCAACTGAAGAATACCTATATATCCTAAGTCATAGGCCACGATATTTGATATTAATCCCATGCCTAAATTAGTAGGAGATGTTCTTGGCGCTACTCCCCTATGAGGATATTCCTGATAATTATCTGGAGCAAGCCAGTTATTTTTATCATTTACAAAATCCTCAAAATAAGCCCAGGTTCTTCTGGATATGCTTCTTATATACCTTATTTCATGTTCTTCCAACTTTTCTTCCTCTATTTTAATATCTTTACTTATGTAATATGCTATGGCAGGACTTAAAAACCATACCATAGTAAAAGGAAGAATAGCTATGCCTGCATCAGTAGATTTAAGAAATGCCAATACACATATAACACTAACTAGAAAACTTCCCTTCCACATAAAACTTATATAGCTTGTTAATGTCTTACCCGATTTTCTCTCTGCATCTTCAGCAGTTTGCCATTCTAATAAATTTTTTTTACTTATGACTAATCTATATAGTGTTTTAATTATGGCATCTACCATCAGGCAAGCTTGATATGGAATAAAACATAATATTAAAAACACTTGATAAAAAACAGTTTTTATGCTAGATATTCTTCCAGATAAACTTATACCTTTTATAGGTGATGTTACAAATTCGGTAACGTCAAATAAAATAGGACTTATACTAGCTAATATAGCTGCTACTATCCACTTATCAGTGCCATCAGGAAGCACATTAAATGATAAGGCTACCAATAACATTATAGAAGGCGCTAATAAACTTCTTCTTAAATTATCTATAAGTTTCCATCTAGATAAAGCATTTAACCCATTGCCTTTAAACACCCATGGAAGTAACTGCCAGTCTCCTCTTGCCCATCTATGAAGTCTTTTACTGCTGGAATTATAATAAGCAGGATAACCATCTATAAGCTCTATATCCGTAACTAATCCCGCTTTAACATAAGAACCTTCCAAAAGATCATGGCTCAAAACCGCATTTTCCGGTATCTTATCCTTTAACATATGGTTAAAAACGTCTATATTATATATGCCTTTTCCAGTAAATATACCTTCTCCAAACAAGTCTTGATATACATCAGATATAGCTTTTGTGTACACGTCGATGCCCACTTCTCCAGAGAATATCTTTGAATAAAGCGTTTTATTAGCACTTATAACATCTACACTTATTCTAGGTTGTAAAAGTCCATAGCCTCTTACCACACTTTTTTTCTTCTGGTCAATGACAGGTTCATTAAGCACATGTGTCATAGCTCCTATTAATTTTTTTGCAGCATTTCTAGGCAATTTTGTATCTGCATCTAATGTTATTACGTATTTACATTCTTTTAGTTGTTCTATATTTCCACTTATAAAATTAAAGCTGGTATTTTCTTCTCCCCTTAAGAGATTATTAAATTCCATTATTTTTCCACGTTTTCTCTCCCAAGCCAGCCATTTTCCTTCTTTTTCATTGTATTTTCTAGGTCTACAAAAATAATAAAATATATCCCCCTTACCAGTACAATAACTTTTATTAAGTTTTTTCACCTCATCTAGTGTGAATTTTATTATTTCTTCATCTTCCTCTTCTTTTTCCTTTTGGCTATCCTTTAAATCTCCTAATAATGCAAAATACAGATTATCTAACTTATTAGCTAAATAATATATCTCCATATGTTCTACTAATTCTTTAGCTCTTTTCTTATTGTTTACTATGGTAGGAATTATAACCACAGTGCTGTTTTTTTTGTCTATTCCATCTTTAAGTTCCATCTTAGGTATAAATCTAGGCGTTGACAAATAGTTAATACTCCAATTTAAAATAGAAATCACTATCTCACTGCAAGGCACTATTAGTATAATAAATGCTAAAATATATTTCCAAAGAAATATATTTCTATCATTTCTAAGGCTTAAAGAAATAAATATAGACATAACTAAAATAGTTCCAAATACTATACTTCCTATATATAATGCAACTTTTTTATCATTTAAATTACGAAATATCCTCTCTATAGGCTTTTCCTTTAAATTAAGCTTTTTTATTAAACATTTAACTCCATCATCTATTAAATAATAACCTACATGTCTTTTATATTCTTCATGGGTTTCATAGCACTTCTGTGCATCACACTCCTGGGCACATTCTAAGGCTTTTTTAACTATAAATGATTCAGGCAAATTAAACTTTTTAGATAGTTTTTCAATATTATATCTGTAATAATCTTGAGAGTCAAAATCCATATTAGGATACACTTCTATAGGATCTTTCATAAGTAAACTTTCCACATAGCTAAGCTTCTTAAAGTACTTTCTCCAGTTAATACCATCTAAAGTTCTTATGCTATTTATGGAATTACCCATGGATAACTGCATAGCTGCTTCTTTTTTATGCTCTTCTATAATTAATTTTTGGTAATTAATTTCTCTCATTTCTAAATTATCATTTATCCAGTTATAAATCTTGTTATTTTCAATACCATTGTCTTTTAGTATTTTAAATAACCTTTCACCAAAAAAATAAGTAAATTCTATTTCTCCCTTAAAAATATCCTCTAATTCCTGTTCACAATTAGAACTATGGCAAGCATCTATTATTCTTTCAGCTATTAAATCCCCTTTTATTTTTTCTTCTTGAGCAAAGAGTATATTTTTAGCCACATTGCTTATATTTTGAATTAGAGCTATTCTAAGCATTACTGGAAGCATCCATAATTCCTTACTGCTAAGCACAGTATTTCTCTCATATGCCCTTACAAATATTTCTATAATTTCTTCATCTATTCGCCCATCTGTATGAGACACAATTTCCACAGCTATATGATAAACCCTAGGATAGTCTTTCATTATACCCTTGGTCAAAATAGGTAAATTTCTATAATTTTTTTTGGGTACATTATTTTTTACATATTTATATTCCTTTTGAATTAAAAACATGTTGTCCAAAATCCATTCCGCTGCATAAAGTCTATCACTGCTATTCTTTTGATGCATTTCTATCTTTTCATGAGCTTCTACTATATTATTAAAACTTCTATCTAAACTTTCTATTAAAGTTTTATTATATCCCTTTTTATCCACGGAAGAATACTCTCTAGATATTTCTTCTGCATGCTTTTCTAAATCCTCTATATTAACAATTATTTTAGGCACTGCATCTATTGGTGATTCTTCTTCTTTAGCTCTTCTTTTAGTTAACATATACCTAAAAAAAGCTATAAGAGCTATAGAAATTATTGTAACTATCACTGTATAAAAGTAATCCATGTATCTATTCACCTCTCAGTTAATTTGCTATGGAAATAAGGTTTTGCTTTTAAGGGACCTTAATGTATTATTTCCAAAATTAACTGAATTAATTCAAAACATAAGAAAATTATGACGTAAGTGCAATAAGATAAATTTGTCTTTAAGTCCACAATAAATATATTTTTTTAGACTGTTCGCAATACGCCAAGAAATTCTAATGTTTTCAAATTTCAATACCCTAAGGCTTTCAAACTCGCTTCTGACGGCGCTCAAACATGAAAGCTTCTTAACGGGTATTGAAATTTGAAAACAAAGAATTTCTAAGCCTAGCTCAATAGTCTTAAAAAATATATTTATTGTTACCTTAAAGACAGATTTTTCAGGTCATTCGTATATCGTCACGGGGAGAGAACAACCTACTAAAGGAGGATTTTCCTCCGCTTTGCTATGGAAAATCTTTAATTTATAAAAAAGGGCTCATAATATTTTTTAGGCGGAGCCGTTCGTAGCCTCTAATTCCTGGTTACTAATAATATTGAATAATTATAATAGCGCATGCCACTTTAAGTATAGAATAAATAATAAGATTGCAAACATTTTTATGATAATCATTTCTAAAAGTATGATATAATTGAAAAATAAGTTAATTTGTAATAGTAAACTATTATAATATAACAAGTATTATTGGTTCAATAAATAGTAATTTATCAGGCAGTTTTGAACTACAAGTTATTTACATAATATTATTTTGTTGGAGGAGAAAAGTATGATACATAAAGGAACGGTTTATCTCGAAACAGAACGACTTATATTAAGACGATTCAAAAAAAGAAGATATAAAACAAATTTACTATAATTGTTGGAGTGATAAAGAAGTATAGAAATGGACTAATTATGCACCAATGGACTGCATTGATGATGTAATGACGAATGCAGATATGTTTACCGATAATTGGATGGATGCATATGAAACAAAGAATCGTTATAGTTGGGCAATTCAACTTGAAGAGACTGGTGAAGTGATAGGACGATATTTTGGAATGCATCCAAACGATGAATTACGTCAGGTTGAGTTGGTATGTGAAATTGGGCAAGCATGGTGGAACCAAGGTCTTATGACTGAAGCAACAAAAAAATAATAGAATTTTTCTTTAAAGAGGTGGGCTTTAATCGGGTATACGCTTGGCATGCAAGTGAGGATCCTGCTTCTGGAAAGATGCAGAAAAAAGCCGGAATGAAGTGGGAAGGAACGTTGAGACAAGCGTGTAAATGCAACAATGGCATATTTGATAAAGTAATTTATGCGATAATGGCTGATGATTATTTTAGTGAAGAATCAGTATCTTGAAACAACAAATTCCAAGTTATAGAACTGATTGAGAAATAATAATTTGTATATTAAAAGTTAAGGGGAAAATAAATATGAATAGAAAATATGATAAATGCTTAAATAAGTGGAATAATATATTTTCAAAAGAAGTTCCTAAAACTCTAATAAAGTCGGGTTCTGGAAATAATGCTCTAGATAAAGGAATTGAGTGGATTTGTAATGGGACGACAAATGTTCTTGATTTTGGATGTGGAAATGGCACTATGATATTTTTATGTGCTATAAATGGAACAAAGTATAATGTAGGAATCGATTTGTCAGAAAAAGGAATTGAAAGTGCACAGATAAGATCTAAACAAATGATTAAAGGAGAATTTCATTTTGTCCAAGGCAGTATCGATGCATTAAAAAATATAGACAATTCATCTTTTGATGCCGTAATTTTATCTAACATTATTGATAATTTATATCCAGACGATGCAGAAGCTTTAATTAGAGAAGTAGAAAGAGTTTTAAAAGATAATGGTAAAGTTTTAGTAAAGTTAAATCCTTATATAACAAGAGAACAAATAATAGAATGGGATATAAAAGTTATAAAAGACAATTTACTTGATGATGGATTAATTTTGTTAAACAACACAACAGATGAATGGAAAAATTTTTTTGAAAGAGAATTTAATATAATCCAATATGAAGAAATTTATTATCCAGAATATAACCAAACTAACAGGATGTTTTGGTTAATTAAGAGGTCATATTAACTTATTTTTAAGACTACAAATTCTAATTTGCAGAATTGAAGTAATATAATTATAGCTTGAGGGATAGCGTATTCTTCTTAAGTTATGGTAATACTAATCTAAAGCAAAACGGTTATAAGATTTTGAAGAAATTTACTTGTCCTTGTTGTGGATATAAAACATTAGATGAACAATTTAGTTGGGAGATATGTCCTATCGGCTACTAGGAAGATGCTCCCCTTCAATTTGAAGAAGTTGACCTTCAAGGAGGTGCAAATACTGTTTCTTTAAGACAAGCACAAAGAAATTTTATTAAATTTAGTGTTTGTGAAATGAGTATGATTGGGTGTGGAAGAAAGCCTGATACAAAATCCATTAAGCGATTTCATTGAAAATTATATTAAAGGATATAAAAATTTTTAATTTAGAATGGGGAGATATTTGATGGATAGAGTAGCGAAGTTAATACTACTAAGAGGCAACTCCGGAAGTGGCAAGACTACTACGGGAAAGGCTTTACAAAGAAAATTTGGACATGGTACAATGCTAATTTCACAAGATGTTATTAGGAGAGAAATGCTATTTGTGAAGGATGGACCCAATACAGAGGCCATTCAATTATTAAATGAACTTGCAATATACGGAAAAAAACATTGCAATATTATAATTTTAGAAGGAATTTTAAATTCAAAATGGTATAAAAAACTATTTGAAAATTTATTTGATGAATTTAATAATGAAATAAATATAGCTTGTTTGCTATCCCATTTATTTAATTAAAGATTTTCCGTAACATAGTGGAGGAAGATCATCCTTTAGTAGGCCGTATTCTCCCCTAGATAAACTATGCATTAACCGAAAAATCTGTCTTTAAGGTAACAATAAATATATTTTCTTAGACTATTGAGCTAGCCTTAGAAATTCTTTGTTTTCAAATTTCAATATCCGTTAAGAAGCTTTCATGTTTGAGCGCCGTTAGAAGCGAGTTTGAAAGCTTTAGGGTATTCAAATTTGAAAACATTAGAATTTCTTGGCGTATTGCGAGCAGTCTAAAAAATATATTTATTGTGAACTTAAAGACAGATTTTTCTTACGGCACTTACCTCACAATTTATTTTAAATGTTATAAAATTCTTCAAATGACTTCAATACATAAGTGTGATCTTGAACTCCTCCAAATTCACGTACAGAGTGCATTGCAAGCACTGGAGTTCCCATGTCTACGGATCTTATATCTAAATGAGTTGAAGATATAGGTCCTATAGTGGAGCCTCCTCTTGAATCTGAACGATTAACAAATTTTTGATAAGGCACTCCTGCATTTTTACATACCACTTCATAAACAGCAGATGAATCACTATCTGTAGTATAGCTTTGATTTGCATTTACTTTTATTACTGGTCCTTTGTTTATTACTGGTCTATTAGTTGGATCATGTTTTTCTCCTACATTTGGATGAACTGCATGTGCTAAGTCTCCAGAAATTATAAATGATTTTGATAAAGCTCTAAGGAAATCTTCTCTACCTTTTCCCATAGATAATGCTATTCTTTCTAGTACATTAGCAAGCATTTGAGAATCTGCACCTTGTTTTGTAGAACTTCCTACTTCTTCATTATCAAAACAAACCATTACATTTGTTCCTTTTGTAGTTTTACTATTAATCAAAGCTTTTATTCCTGCATGAACCATAGCTAGGTCATCTAATCTTCCACAGGATATGAATTCATCGTTAAGTCCTATTATGCTTCCTTTTTCAAATTCATATAGGAATAAATCAAAGTCTATTATATCTTCACCCTTAACGCCTAGCTCCTTAGCTACTGCATTTAAAAGATAATTTCCCTTTTCTAAATTTTCATTTACTAATGATAGTAATGGCAATGTATCCTTTTGCTTATTTAATTCTACACCGCTATTTACTTCACGATTCATGTGTATTGCAAGATTAGGTATTATAAGTATAGGTTTTTTTATGTTTACTAATCTTATTTCTGGGTATAATGGATTTTCGCTCTTTAATGCTACTCTACCAGCCACTGAAAGAGGTCTATCTAACCATGTATTAAGTATAGGTCCTCCATATACTTCAGTGTTTAATTTTACATATGTTTTTTCTGAAACCATTTCTGCTGATGGCTTAATTCTAAATGTTGGGGAATCTGTATGAGCTCCTATTAATTTAAATCCGTCTTCTTCAATTTCTCCATTTCCCACTACAAAGGCTGTTAAAGCTGAATCATTTTTAGTTACATAGTACTTTCCGCCTTTTTCTAAATTCCATTTTTCACTTTCCTTTATTTCCTTAAATCCATTAGCAGTTAATTCTTTCTTTACATTCTCCACTGCATGAAAAGCTGTTGGACTTTCATAAATAAAGTCTATAAGATTTTGGGCTAATTCTAATTCCTTTGTCATTATTAATCCCCCCGAAATTTTATGATAATTTTGATTTATTTACATGTTTAATTATAACATATATAATACTCCAACTCCAAATTTCACTTTACAATTGGCAATGATTAAATTTTCAATTTAGTATTAATATTTAATATACAATTATATACTACAAATTACAATTACAATATAAAAAATGTATTAAAACCCTAAATTATGAGTATTATATTATTAAGTAAAATTTTAGTAATTTAATGGAGCGTGATTTATTATGAAAGGAACTATAAGGCACTTATTCCCTGGCGGAAATACATCACAGGGTTTTTATTCCTATTACCATTATATTTTATCTCAGGAAGAAGCCAATAAAATCATTTGCATTAAGGGCGGACCTGGAACTGGCAAATCTTCCATGATGAAAAAACTTGGAGAATACTTTAACTGTAACGGATATGACATAGAATATCACCACTGTTCATCAGATAATAATTCCCTAGATGCAGTATTAATACCATCTTTAAAAGTTGCTATATTAGATGGCACTGCTCCTCATGTAGTAGACCCTAAAAATCCAGGCGCTGTGGATGAAGTTTTAAATTTAAGTGACTGCTGGAATGAAAAAAAACTCCAAAATAATAAAAATGAAATAATTTCTATTAATAAAGCTATCGGAAACACCTTTAAAAGAGCTTATAAATACATTGAAGCATCTAAAATTATACATGACGGTTGGAGCAATTTAAACTTAGAAGCTATGGATTTTTCAAAATTAAATATATTAAAAGAGAACTTAAAAGGAGAGCTTTTTAACGCTAAAGTAAGCTCATTAGGAAAGGAAAGACACTTATTTGCCACTGCCTTTACTCCTAATGGAATAGTCACCTATATAGAGAACTTGCAGGAAAATTATAAAAATATATATGTATTAAACGGCGAACCCGGCACCTGTAAATCTGATATATTGAACTTTTTAAGTAAAGAAGCTATTAATAGGGGACATTATGTAGAAATATTTCATAAACCCCTTATTCCTGAGGAAATTGAGCATATTCTAATTCCTGATTTAAGCATAGCCTTGTTAACCTCTAATGAAATAAATAGAAAAGAATTTTCTGGAACACAAATATACACAAATGAACTGCAAAATCAAAATATACTAAATAGAAATCTCTCAAAAACACATGATGAAAGGGAAACTTTTTATCTTCTTTTAAATAAAGGCTTAGATATAATCTCTGGCGCAAAAGAGTTGCATGACCAGTTAGAATCTTACTATATACCTGCAATGAATTTTGACAAGGTAAATGAAAAATATAAAAAGGTCCTAAATGAATTTCTAGAATACGAAAATAAAAATACTGCAGATAATGCATTTAAACAAATAAAAAGTGATATATTTTTTGTCTAAAGACCATAAAAGCCACAAATTATAGCCTTAAATCAAGAAAGCTTTTTATAATTTTTATTTTTTTAAATGCTGAACTGACTTATTGCTAATTCCTATTACACAGCCCCTAACACCTTAAATGTAAATATAATAATTTTAAAACTGATGATTGGGGATTGCGTAAAGTACATGAAAAGAAATAAAAAGTTAAATATGCTGGTATATTTTGTGTCATACAAGGAAGTATTTTCCATCACTAGTATAACTATCGGCGGGTTCTATTGAAGCAGTATGACGCAAAATAGACTAGCATGCTGACTTATTATTTATTTGAATGTGTCTAATAGGTATCGAATGCTAAAACTAAAAATTTGAGACTAAAAACTGAAATTAAATATTGGTCAACTTCATAATTATAAAATATTATTTTGTTCCAAGAATTTTTTATCATTTATTATTTCTTCATAATCTCCATCTTTAATAATTCTATGATCCTCTGAAAAGACTATAGCCCTTTTAAAAACACCTTCTACATAACCGAATTCATGAGTAGAGCATATTATGGTTTTTCCACACTCCCTTAGTTTTATTAAAAAATCTCTCAAAAATTTCTTTCCCTTTGGATCTATTCCATTCATAGGCTCATCTAATACAAGTACCTCTGGATTTAACGCAAGCACACTAGCTATGGCAACCTTCTTTTTTTCTCCGCCGCTTAAATTATAGGGTTCTCTATGTTTTAAGTCCATAATATTAAGCAGTTCCATGCAATCATAAACCCTTGAATTTACCATATCTTCACTCAATCCCATTTGTCTTGGTCCAAATGCAATCTCCTCATAAACCGTAGAACAAAAAAGCTGCGCATCTGAGTTTTGAAATACAAATCCTACTTTTTTATGAAAACTTTTAGAAAAACTACTATTTTCTAATTTTTTTCCTGTAATTTCTTCTTCATTAAATATGTACTTTCCCTGTACCGGATTTACAATACCATTTATAATTTTTAACATTGTGGACTTACCACTGCCATTAGGTCCAATTAAAGCTACAGCTTCCCCTTCATTTATATTAATATTTATATCTCTAAGAGCCACATTATTCTTATATGCAAAATAAACATTATTAAGCCGTATCATATTTTCACTTCCTCATAATATATTTTTAAATTGCAGATAAAGTTCTTTATTTAGATAAAACAAAATACAAGACTATGATAAATATATTTACAGAAGTATACGCTAAATCTAATAGTGTAAATTTAAATTTAGAATAACTTACATACTCTCCAGTAAAGCCTCTGCATTCCATAGCTGAATACATTTCTTCTCCCATGGTTTTTGATTTGAAAAATAAATTTCCCATAATCCTAGATATAGACGTGTATTTTTTATTATTCTTACCTATAGATCTGAGTTTTAAGGCATACAACATTTCTAAAGAAAACTCTCCTAATATGTATATATATTTTATTGTAATATCAAAAACTAATATAAATATATCTGGAATAAAGAGCATTTTTAAAGATTTAGTTATGTGATGCCATTTAGTAGTGTATGATAATAAATTAACGGCTACAACCGTTATAAGCACCTTTAAAATTAGCACTAAGCTATTATATAAATTTCCCATAATTATTGATGGTATAAGTATGATTACTGTAAAAATAGGCACTATTAAACTTACACCTAATATTTTTTTCAATGTATCACCATCCAAAGTACTTAAGCATAGCAAAAAATATGTGCCTATAGTGTATAAATAAAACAAATTTCTAGACATAGATAAAAAAATTATAAATAATACGGTAAATATTAATTTTATCAGTGGATTGATTTTATATAGCATCCCATTTCCACAAGTCTTATCTCTTTTAATCCTTGATAATATTTTAATAATTGCTATTATGGTTTTATTTATAAATCCATCCTTGTCTTTTGGTGGTTTATAATCCTCCTTATTTAAAAGCCAATCCTTAATCTCCAATAATCCACCCTCTCACTTTTTCCTATTTTGCTAATATTAGATACAAGCATAAATTCAACAACCATCCATTACATTCCTTCTAAAGCTAGAAAGAAAATATGGATGGTTGTAAAATTCAATATTTACTTATTTATTATCATCTGTTATATATATTATGATTCAACCATAAAAAGATACAATATAGTGGAATTATAAAATTTCTCCTCAATAACTTGCATAAGAGCTCGAAACAATAAATTTAATTTAAGAAATTCTAATCTTTTAGACATATAAAATTAGCTCTCAACAGTTTTATCCTTCATATCAATATTACTATCTTTTTTCAAAGCTCCTATAATTTTAAAAATTATAACTATAAGTGCTACTCCTGCTATAGCAGACAATATGTACCCTGCTATTTCTGGAAGTCCACTTATACTGTAATCTGGCGCCATAGAACTAAATTCAAATCCTTTTTCCATGCCCTTTGGAACAAAACCAGTTAATTCTTTTATTTCATCTGTTCCCCATTCTCCCCATGCAGTACCTGAAGCTAATAATCCTACTGGACTTAAAACAATCATTGCTATTATAAGTCCAGTTAAAGACTTACTATTTTCCTTTTTTCCCTCATATATAGTTCCTGGGGATAATTTCTTAATATAAGCATAAACTCCCGCAGTAACTGCACCTTCTAATAATCCTATGATTAAATGTGGCAAAATCATTGCTGGAATTGCTACGTTTAAAGCATATGGACAATACAGTGCCGCCCCTGCTGCATCTTTAAAAATCATAGGTTGAATACCAAATTCTATAGCTGCGCATAAAGCTGCCATAATTAGCGATATGTATCCTGCTATAAATGCAGCTACATATTCACCCTTTTCACTTTTTATTTTTCTCTTTATAGAATTAAATACGTAGTGAGCTACAAATGGCATAACAAAAGCCATGTTAAAAGTATTTGCTCCAAATGCTAGTATTCCACCATCTCCGAAAAACAAAGCCTGTATTAATAGTGCAATAGTTACTGCTATACATGCAGCATAAGGTCCTAAAATAATTGCGATTAAAGCAGCTCCTACAGCATGAGCTGTAGTTCCCCCTAGTGCTGGTACATTGAACATCATTATTAAGAATGAAAAAGCTGCACAAACTCCAAGCAGTGGCATTTTCTTTTTACTCAGTTCATTCTTTACTTTTGTAACTGTTCTTTTCCAAACTGGAACCATTGCCACCCCCATTACAGCACAGGTCGATGGACTTAAATAATTGTCTGGTATATGCATTATTATCCCCCCAACTTAATTTTATAAAAATAAAAACCACAAAAGCTCCATAATTATGGATAACCTTCGTGGTTATATATCGATTTATTCATATGTCTCAAAATTCGTTTTTAAGACACAAATATTTTATTCAACAAAATAATTTTACACCTATGTAAAAAAATAGTCAAGCTCTATTTTTATGTAAATTAATACCCCTTGGATTTTATTATAAAGTGGTATAATATACTTATTAATAATCTATTTATTTTTTTATTTTAAGGACGGTGTTTTGGTTTGTTAACTAATTTTTTAATTTCACACTTTATAAAAGACCACAATAATACAGATGATGAAAATGTTAGGCAGAAATATGGATATCTTGCGGGAGTGATAGGAATAATTGCAAATATACTTTTATCATCCATAAAGCTTACAG
The DNA here is from genome assembly GCF_000744935.1 of Clostridium sp. KNHs214. Classification (GTDB taxonomy): domain Bacteria; phylum Bacillota; class Clostridia; order Clostridiales; family Clostridiaceae; genus Haloimpatiens. The sequence continues at coordinate 532,675 of NZ_JQMW01000011.1, forward strand.
TGGGATTTATATCCCATAGCATTGCTATAACTGCTGATGCTTTTAACAACTTATCCGATGCTGCTTCATCACTTATAACCGTAGTATCCTTTAAATTAGCAAATAAGCCTGCAGATAAGGAACATCCCTTTGGGCATGGGCGTGTAGAATATTTAGCGGCTCTTGTAGTTTCCTTTTTTGTTATGATGGTAGGCTTTCAATTTGTCAAAACCTCATTTGATAGAATTGTAAATCCTACAAAAATAAATTTTCATATAATTCCCTTTGTTCTTTTGCTTTTCTCAATATTAGTAAAGGTATGGCTTGGATTCTTTAATAAAAAACTTGGAAAAAGAATAAATTCTACCACTTTAAGCGCTACTTCCATGGATGCTTTTAGTGATGTAATAACCACCAGTGTAGTTGCTTTGTCCTTTGTTTTATCGAACTTTACATCTTTACCTATAGACGGATATATAGGTATTTTAGTAGCACTTTTCATAATTTACTCTGGCTTTAGCCTTGTAAAGGAAACCATAAATCCTCTCTTGGGTGAGGCTCCTGATGCTGAATTGGTAGAGAATATAGAAAAAGATTTACTTAGCTATGAATATATAACTGGTGTACATGACATAATAGTTCATAACTATGGCCCTTCTAAATTTATGGTATCTCTACATGCAGAAGTTCCTTGTGATATTTCTGTATTAAAAATACATGAAATAATAGACAAGGCTGAAAAAGAAATTTCTAAAAAACATAATATTTTATTAGTTATACACATGGATCCTATTAATACAAACGATGAAGCAGTTAAAAAGTGTAAAGAAGATGTGTTGTCTGTAATCCCTACTATACCGGAAATAGAATCCATGCACGATTTTAGAATGGTAGGAGAAAATAATTATATTAACTTAATATTTGACGTGGTAATTGACCATGATATTCATATAGACCAACAAAAGGAAAATGAAATCATACTCCAATTTAATAAAAAATTAAAAGCTATAAACCCTGCTTACAATTGCGTAATAACTGTAGATAAAAATTATACTTTTATAAGATAGCTATTAATCCCTAATCACCGCTCTCCAATCCTCATTAAAGACTTTATTTTAGTACTAAGTACCTAGAATTTATTTCTAGAAATTAAATCCTGAATAAAGCCTAACATATTAACTTAATATCTAAATAATTAGAGATTACGGATTAAGAATTGGATATTGGAGATTAATGGGTCGAGACAAAAAACCATGAAAGATGCATATATAAATAAGCATCTTTCATGGTTTTTTGTTTTTTTATACTAACAAATACTCAACTCTTCAATAACCAAATTTACCATTTGATTCATAGATAACTGTCTAGTACCTACAGTAATTACATTACATTTATTTAAAGGTAAAATTATTTTTCTTGCCTTACTATTAGCAATAGCTTCAGACATAACTGGAGTTATTTCCCCCATCATTGAATTTGCTACTAGAATAGCTATAGGCCCTATGATCACATCCACTTCCGATGACATAACCTTTATAGAATTCTCGCCTGTAGCTGCTGCATGAGCTCCACCTTTTATCATATTAGCGGTGGCTAAAGAATTTGTGCCTAATGCAATAATTTCAAAACCTTCTTTGTATTGTTCCCTAATCTTTTCAATTATAACTTTTCCTAATCCTCCGCCTAATCCATCAATTACTGCTACTCTCATTAGATACCACCTTTTCTTTATTAGCGTTAATATGAGGGCTTTCAAACTTTTCTGTCATGAAATCTGCAGCTTATATATAAACCATATTAGATTTTGCAAAATATCTACTATTTATAGTACATATATGTCTGTTATTTTGCATATGCTAGTTTAGTCAAAATACCTATAGAAACATCACCTACTACAGCTAAATCTTCTGCTGTAAAGTAAAAGGCCGCATTTTTATCAAAAAGTATTTGAGCTGAAGGAGGAAATTCATCATCCCCCTCCCATAGGGCAAAGGTCACATATACATTATTTATAAACTGAAATTTATAAGCTATGTCTCCCATGTGCACTTCTTCCTTAGGGATGTTTTGGAATGCCTTACGGAACTTGTCCAAATCTTTTCCAAAGGTTCTTATTAATCTTAAAATACATCTTCCATAAAAATTATTGTAATATACCTCTCCACCTGGCACATCTCTATATGTTATGTCATGATTAATCGGAGCTACTCCCTTGGCATTTATTAGGTATCTAAGTATTAATGTCTTAGTTGGATACTTTTCTATTTCGGAGTAATCCCCATTTAATACTTCACCTAATGGATATTTAACTATATAGTCTTGTCCCATAATCTTTACAGTGAACTCTTTTTTATCCTCATCGTATTTACAACCAGTATTTTTAACTATTTCCTGTGGATTGTAATTCTTTAATGTATCTTTATAGTAATCATATGGTATTTTATCTTTTCTTTTTTCTTCTACAGCTTTTTTATCCATTAGCCCTATTTCATCCTTTCATTTTAAGGTTAAATGTTTTCTCCAGCTTCTTTTAACATTTCATTTGCTTTTTCCATATATTTTATAGCTTCTTCTATATATTTTGCGGTTTCAGTTTTACCCATTTTTTTAGATTTTTCTACCCATTCTTTAAATCCGTCTTCATGAGATTTATTATGGTCTATCCAATGAGATAATAAAATTTTCAAAGTTTTTTGGTCTTTATCTAATGTAGAATTTCCATCACAACAGCATTCACCGTGGTCATGTGAATGTTCATGGCAGTGATCATCCCCGTGAGAATGCTCATGTGTATGCTCATGGCAATGTTCATGAGTGTGTTCTCCATCAAAATGTTCATGGGCATGTTCATGACAATGCTCATGTGTATGTTCATGTTTTAAATCTTTACACATTTTTATTACCTCCATATATTTGTATTTTTATATAGCCTTAGTATTTAATTTGTAGTTCTTTGCAAGTCACAAATTGCAACTTTAGCTTTTAACTTGCAAAGAACCTAGCAGTTAAATTAACTTTATTTAAGTATTACTTTCCTTGAATTATGATTTTATGATCTAATAGTTTTATTTCTTTTAATACCCCATCTACTATTTTTTCATCTCCTAGAAGGTCTGCTAAAAATATCTTTCCGTCTTCCTTAGGCAACACTTCTACCACATACTCCATTATTTTTTCTTCTCCCTTAGGAGTTATTAAATAAGCTGTTGATTCACACATAGCAAATTCCTCCTTTTAATAATTTATTCTCCCAGCAGTTCCTTTACCGTTGGAAATCTATCTATATCAGTATGCGGTAAAAAACATGCTGATACAAATTCATCCATATAACTTGGTTCCACACTTAATTCTAAATAAGTTATGCCACTGGATATTTCCTCCAATTTTTTCTTAGCCTCTTTACTCATTATAGTTAAATAACATCCTATTAGTGAGCTGTTACCTATATATTTTACTTTTTCTCTAGGTATATCTGGAAGCATACCTATCATTATAGAGCTCTCTACATCTAGGTTGTTTCCAATACCACCAGCTATGTATAGCCTGTCTATGCAATCAAAGTCCATCCCAACACTAGATATCATTGATGATACTCCAGAATAAACGGCTCCCTTAGCTCTTATAAAATTATCTATGTCAACCTCATTTATGGTTATATCCTTATCTATATTATACTCTTCTTTAAAGGCTAATACATACTCTCCCATGCCATGTTCATCAAACCTAACTCTAGGTGTATTTAGTCCTTTAACTATTTTTCCTCTCCTATCTATTATTTTAGTGGCCATTAATTGATATATTAAATCTATTATACCAGAACCACATATGCCTACAGGCTTTTCTTCTCCTATGATTTGTATCTTTGGCTCATAGGTATTTTTATCTATTTCTAGCTTTTCAATGGCTCCACTAGAAGCTCTCATGCCGCAGCTTATTTCTCCACCTTCAAAAGCTGGTCCTGCCGAACATGCGCAGCTCATTAAAAATTCCTTATTTCCAAAAACTATTTCTCCATTAGTTCCTAAATCTATGAATAAAACATTTTCCTCTGAATTCCAAATACCTGATGCTAAAGCTCCAGCTGTAATATCTCCTCCAACATAGCTTGCCACAGAAGGCGCCAAATATACAGTAGTCTCAGGATTTATGTTTATTCCCAATTCATAAGCCTTTATGTGAGGAGAACTTAAAAACGCTGGTATGTACGGTTCCATTCTTATGTAATCTGGTTGAATTCCCAAAAATAAATGGCTCATAGTAGTATTTCCTGCCACTACAAAGGATGCAATCTCATGAGCTTCTATGTCACTTTCTGCATACATCTTTTGCAATAATGGATTTATGGTGTACTTTATAATGGCTTCATTTAATTTTTTAAGTCCATCTTTCTTTCCTGAATATATTATTCTATTTATTACATCTGCTCCATATTGTATTTGAGCATTTCCTGAGGAAGCTTTAGCTATTATCTCCCCAGATTTTAAATTTATGATACATGCTGCAACTGAAGTAGTACCAATATCTATAGCTACTCCATACAGTTTATTTGTATTATCATTTCCCTCTATATTTATTATATTTATGTTATTTTCTTCTTCAATATAAGTTATAGTAATTTTAAAATTGTATTCTCTTAAAGTATGAGGTATTTTTTTTATTACTGAAAGCCCACACTGAACATTCCCACATCCCAATGTGTTTCTAACCTGTCTAATTAACCTATCTACATCTGATATGTTGTCATCTAATGTTGGCTCTGGAATTTCTAAAAAACTCTTTTTAATGTCTATTCCCAATTCTATGCCGTTATTTTTTAATATTTCTCTCGCTTCATTAAATATTTTCTTTTCCTTTTCTCCACCTAAATCTTCTATTTTCATATTATGCATAGCATCATCAGCAGTAGATGGAATTTCCACTTCCACATCTCCTGTTATAGTAGAACAACAAGCTAATACATAGCCTTGTGCCAATTCTTCTTCAGTTATATGGTTACTTTTACTTGAATTTACTTGCCCTTGAAGTATTTTAACCTTGCATTTTCCACAAGAGCCATTACCATTACAAGGTGCATCTATAAATATTCCAGCTCCCCTTATTACTGTAAGCAAGCTTTCTCCGTTTTTTGCTTCTACCTGCACTCCGTGAGAAGTAAAATTAACTTTAGCCATAAATCAATACCCCCTGTGATAAAAGCTTTCTCGGCCTAGGCCGAGAAAGACTATATTATTTTATACTTGATTGGTAATCAGCAGAGCTTAATAAGTTATCTAGCTCACCTTTATCACTTAATTGAACTTTTATAATCCAAGCATCATATGCATCTTCATTTATATATTCTGGCTCATCATCTAGCTTTTCATTTATTTCTAATACAGTCCCTGAAACTGGTGCAAATAAATCTGAAGCTTTTTTAGAAGATTCAACCACTCCAAAAGTTTCGTCTTGAGTTATTTCATCGTCTACTTCTGGCATTTCAACAAACAATATTTCTCCCAATTGACTTTGAGCAAAATCAGTTATTCCAACATAAGCTGTATCTCCCTCAACTTTTGCCCAAGTATGTTCTTTGCTGTAATATAAATTTTCTGGATGATTCATATATATGCCCTCCCTAAAATATTTTAAACGTAAATTACCATATTTGTAGTTATAGCGGATTTAAATACTATTTAAACCCACTATAACTATACTTAACTACATAATTACAATTTTTAAATCTTAACTATCAATTATTATTTTAAATTCTAAATTTAGAATTACATAATAGGATCCATAGTTAATGCTGGATGTCCTTTTTCTTCTAAGAATGCTAATACGCCCTCTGACTCTGTAGATACAGTTTCATCACAAATCATATCTACAAAATTATCTATATCATATAATTCTTTAGCTGTTTTATTTAATTTTTCTCTAACGAATTCTTTTAATTCTTTTGGCATCCAAACGATTCTTCCAACTCCGCCTTCAGCCTTTAAGAATTTCTTAGAAGATATAAATGGTCTTCCATGTCCCATAAATCCTGGTGTTTGAATTCCACCACCTGTCATTGATGCAAGTTCACCAAATGTCATTCCTAGAGGAGAAATTGAAGCATATTCTCTGTTTACTATTACAACACCATTAGCTTCTGGCATTATACCACAGATACATTCAAAACATCCACAAGATGTCATAGGGTCTTGAAGTAAGCTGTATAGTGTAACTTGGCTTACTGCACCTTGAGATATTTTATCAACAGTTTCATTTACTGTTTCCCAAATACCTAAGTTTTCGTCTATAACTCCTTCTTTTGGTATTGCTTGACATGGTCCAGTTGGATTTAATTCTAGTGTAGCTTTAGCGTCTAACCAACTAACTGCTCCGCAAAGCCCAAGTCTTTCAGGTGTTACAACACATACGTGAGCTGGAGCGAAAGATTGGCATAAATTACAAGTGTAGAATGTATCTACATTTTCATCTATTAGAGACTCTAATCTTTCATCTCTTTCCATGTATCTTGTCATAGCATATTTTTCTCTTAGTTCTCCACATTTATCTGGGTCAGTTACTATAGTAACTTGACATTTATCCACAACTGAACCAAACTCATCTAATATCTTAGCATAAATAACTTCTCCTATGTGGTTTAATCTAAAGCCTTTTTCATAAGCTTCTTTACCTATTCTAACCCAAGTTAAGTTTCTTTGACCAACATGCATTACACCTTCTATATAGTTTAAGAAATAGTGAAGTCTTCTTTCAAGAACTGGCTCGAAGTCTTTTTGCATGTTAGCTCCTGCCACTTCTATAAATACTCCTAATGGAAGTCTTCCTGGTGCTTCTGTTATTGTATCTACATCTGGTCCTATTAATGTTATCTTGTGGTCTTCAACTTCTGAAAGTTCCCTTTGCATTACAAGTTCCCAAGCATCAGTTTTTCCTCCACCAAATTCAGCAAACATATCATTTTTTCTTATTCTTTCACCTTCAAATGCTGCTGCAAAAGCTACTGGTATTGGAATTTCAGTTATTTTTATCTTTATGTGTCTAGCTTCTAGTGAAGTTTTAGCTACTTTATCGTAATCCTTTTGAGTTAATAATAAAGTTGGAACCTCTTGAACGTCTTGGTCAGTAATTACTGGGAATCCAAGTGCTATAGCACCAGCTCCTGCAGAAACTACTAATTCACTAAGTGGTCCAAAAGCATTTACGAAAGCAAGAATTCTCTTGTCTGTGTATTCTAAGAAGTCAGGGAATTTACCGCCTTCAAGTCCACCAAATATTAATCCAGCTCTTATAGCTACTGATACAACATGAATTACTGCTGTTACATCATAGCCTACTGGTATAACTCTTAAGTCAAGACCCATTTTTACGTTAGCTTCTATAGCCTGGTCTATCACTTTTCCTATTAAGAAAGTAAGTAATCCTTTTGATTGATAGTCTTTTATAACTTTTGCTGCTGATTCACTATCTGGACATTCTCCTAAAACAACTGCTATTCCTGGAATATCTCCAGTAACTAGAGGAACTCCTAGTGAACGAATAACTGGGTCTGGTACGAATCCTATACAAGGTTCTGTATAAGGTGTTTCACTTAATACATATTTAGCAGCTTCAATTATTTCTGCTGCCACTGCAGTAGCAAGACCTGCATTTAGAGCCTTTTCTAATCTTTCTTCTTGAACTATTAAACTCTCTACTACGGCTAAAGCGCCTTCTAATTCTTCAAGAGTAGTTATTTTCTTTCCTGTAGCTGCAAAAATTATTGGAAGTCCATAAGCAGTATCAGGAAAAGCAACTTTGCAATCCTTACCTTTTTCATTTATAGCTTGAGCAACTATCCCTTTTGCTGCTTCTAAAGCTTGATTTGAGCCTGTAAATATGGTTTGAAATAAATTCATCTTCCCTTGCCCCCTTTTATAGATCTAAATAAGAGTCTGCGTATAAAACTGCTCCATTGATAATATCACAAGTTTTTATAGTTTCCATTAATCTTTGATCACATGGATTCATTATTGCTGATGTTAAACCTGCTTGCATTGCCATAGCACAGAAATTAGCATCCATTATTGGTCTTAATTGTTTTGGTGCTCCATTAGATATATTACTTAATCCGCAAACAGTTTTAAGTTCCATTTCACTTATTAATCTAACAGCTTCTAGAACTTCTTTTTGTTTTTCTTGCATTCCTTTTATAACTAAGAATAACGGATCAAATAACATATCAGTTGGCTCTAATCCTAATGACATACCTCTTTCAAGCATTTCTGTACAATATGCCATTCTTTCGTCGTTATCTCTTGTTATACCTTCTTTAGCACATAGAGCTATTACCATTGCATCGTTAGCAGCTGCTAAGTCTATCATTTCTATTCTTTCTCCAGCATCTGCTGAGTTTATTATTGGTTTTCCCTTTTCTCTGTTATAAACTTTTATTCCAGCTTCTATTGCTTTTTTATTAGTTGTATCTAAAGCAAGAGGAACGTTGTCAAATTCTTTTTGTAGTAATTGAATAGCCCATGGCATTACTTCTTCGCCATCTTTTTCAGCAGGTCCTATATTTAAATCTAAGTAATGAGCCCCTGCATCAAGTTGTTCTTTTGCTCTTTTAAATATTGGTTCAGGATTTCTTTCTGCTAATGCTTTTCTTATAGTTGGTGATATACAGTGAATTCTTTCCCCTATAATCATGAATTTTTCCATGGCTTTTCTCCCCTTTTCAATTTTTTTATTTTAAACCCTTACATAAAGGGGGGCTCCCCTTTATGTAAGAAGTGTATTGCCTATTTAAATTCCTTTAAGAATTTTGGAATGTGTAGAGCTTCATTAGTTCCAACAACTATTTCCCAGCCTGGTAGATTTTCTTCTAAGTCACCCTTAAGTACAGCAACTTTACCTGGAATTATAAGTTTTCTTGATTTAGTCTTTTCCTCTACTCCACTTTCTTTTACGAATTTAGCTATGCTTGATGCTGTAAATTTACCTGCTGCCCAAGATGTAAGAACTGAATATCCGCCTGCATCAGGAATCAACATCCATACTGGAACTTTTGATCTTTCAACTTCGCCAGATACTATGAAGTAAGTTAAAGCAAAGTCAACTGTTACCATTACTGGTGAGTTGTCATCTGGGTTATTTATTGGATAAACATTTGGTTCAACTCTCATTGGTCTTTGTGGGTCAGTGAATATGTTTTGTCTTAGAGCAAATAGTGGAAGTGCTCTTGCATAATCCATATCATCAAGTACAATGATTGAACCATATTTCATTGTAAATAATGTACTTAATGCTACTTCCATAAACTTGTCATTATTAGCAAGTTTATTAGCAAATATCACTGATGGATATCCAAATACTCTATCTTGTCCATCTAAATTTATTCTTCTTATTTGAACTGTATTTTGGAAAGCTTCTTTAATTGAAGAAGAACCTGGGTCAAGTATCAATTCTTTATAACCTTCTTTGTGTATTTCTTCTACTAATGCATATAATTCTTCTAATGATGGAGCCTTAACTCCTAAAACTAACTTATCAGCTTTAACTAATTCAACCATTTCTTTATAGTTGTCTTTGTTTGCACCATAAACTATAGGATTTTCATCTTTTACTAGTGCTAAAGCTTCTTTCATAACAGATACATCTTCACAAGTTAACATGTAAGCTACTTTTAATCCGCTATTTTTAATTTTATTTATTATTTCTATATATCTATCTTTATTGCCACTGTAGTTTATTGCAGCAATTTCAGCTTTCATTTCTTCACCGATTCTTACATAATTAACCTTTTTCATATTTTCTATTTTTCTATCTATTTCTTCATCAGACATGCAATCACAGAACATGATAGCAAATCTATTTCTATTTACAAAAGTTTTACTGTGACGGAAAAGAACTGTTTCTCCTCCCAATTTATATTCATTTTCACCTTTTCCAACTGTTATTGTTTTCATAAGTGGTGCAGTAGCCTCTGATAACTTTTCTAATGCTGATGAATCCATATGAGGACATTTACTTATTTCTACCGCTCCTGCAGCTACTTTCATTGAGAATGCTAAGCATGTTGGGAAACCACAATCTTTACAATTCTTTTTTGGTGTTAATTTAAATATATCTAATCCTTTTAAAGCCATTTTTTATCCTCCTCTAACAATTCGAATTTACCTATCTACAAATATTTTTCCGAATTTTTTATCTTACCATCTTAAAATACCAAAACTTATAAACAATTTAGACTAAATTAAGTATTTAGACAAATTATGCTAGTAACCCTTCTACTAAGCTTCTTAAAGTCTCTATTGATTTTGGATGTCTTAATACTAAAGCATCTGTTCCAGCTGATAAAACACCTGTTGCAGTAGCTATTTCCATAGATATTGCTCTTTCTTCTTGAGAACCCCATTGTGGAGAATCTTTTTCTGATTCTACAGCTTCTTTAACTTTCCATGTTTCAAAAGAAACTGGTGTTATTATTGGAGTTTGAAGAGTTTTATCATCTTGTCCTAATGCTGCAAGTCTGATTCTATCCATAGTTGATATAACATATTCATAACCATAACCAGCCGCTGAACATCCTACATTTGATACTATATTTTCAGTCTTAACACCTAGTTGGTTTATTAATATATTCAATTGTTTTGCAAGGTTAATATCAACTGAAGATTCTGCTCCAACTTTATGACTATAAGCTAATGCACCTGCCGCTGCTACAGTTTTATAGTTTTCTTCTACTGCTGATAATAACAATACGTTATGTCCATCTAATTCCTTTGCTAAGCTTTCAAATAATTTTGCATCTTTATCATGATTTCCTGTACCTGCTACAGCTAGAGGAATTTTTATAGCTTCTGCTACATCCTTAGCTATTTTTGTACATTCTTCAACAGATTTATTTGCTCCACTTGGATCTGCTCCCTCTAGTCTCAAACATATAAAATCTGGGTTATATTTTTCTTCTATAAATTTTGCCCATTGAACTGGATCGTTACATACATCTTTGTATATTTCTTTTAATGCATCTATCCAATTTTCTGGATATACATCTATTATTTCCATTCCCATTTTAGGGGTATTTCCTGTATCCCCATCAAAAGTGTAAAAAGGAAGTGCGTTTTGTCCTCCTATTTTTATTGCCTTTTCTCCTGTTCCCATTTGAACTTCGTTGATTTTACCTGAGTATTTTTGTACTGTTTTTTTGAACATAACTGGTAGCCTCCTTGTTTTTACTTATTTAATCCAACCTTAGATAATATATCATTTAAAGCTTTCTTGGATACACTATCTTCAGGTAATTTAACTAATGGTTTTCCTGCACAATCGTATTCATATACCATAGGATCCATTGGAACAACACCTACTAAGTTTAATTCTTGATTCTCTATTTCTTCTAATATTCCATCCTTTAGTTTTTCTTCAGGCGCCCTATTCACTATAAGGTAGGTCTCAGAAACTTTCAATTTCAATTCCTTTACTAATTTATTTATTCTTCCTACAGCTTGTATTCCTCTCCTTGAACAATCACTTACTAAGAACAATAAATCAATATCATCTACAACTTTTCTACTTAAATGTTCCATTCCAGCTTCATTGTCTATAACTATGTAATCGTAATTATTAGCTAATGTATCTATTTGATTTTTTAAAACACCGTTTACGTAGCAATAACAACCTTCACCCTGTGATCTTCCCATTACCAATAAATCAAAGCCATTACCTTCGGTTAATCCTGTGTTTAATCTATATTTTAGATAATCAGCTTTTAGCATTCCTCCTGGAAAGCCGTCGCCTTTAAGGGACATTTGACTAACTTCTTCCCTTATTGTACCTAAAGTTTCCTCTACTTCTACGCCTAGAACTTCGTTTAAGTTAGCATTAGCATCTGCATCTACTGCTAATATAGGGCCTTTCCCTTGTTTCACCAAATAATCCATCAATAATCCTGTCAATGTAGTTTTTCCAGTGCCACCTTTACCTGCTACAGCTATTTTATATCCCATAGTATAACCTCCTTTATTTAGTGCATAGGGTTAGAAAAACCCTATGCTTTAAACTGCGTGAACACTTTCTTTATTTACATCATGAACGGCTTCCATTAGTGCTTCTGATAGTGTTGGATGTGGATGTATTGCATCGCCCACTTGTTCAGCAGTTAATCCTAAATGTACTGCTAATGTAAGTTCTGTAAGTAAATCTGTTGCATTAGGACCTATAACTGCAGCTCCTAATATTTTGTCGTTCATGTCTGTTATCACTTTTACAAAGCCCTGGAATTTACCCATAGCTTGTGCTTTTCCTAGTCCTCTAAAGTCGAATTTTCCAACTTTATATTCTACTCCTTGATCTTTAAGAGCTTTTTCTGTTGCCCCTACTCCTGCTACTTCTACACTAGTAAATACACATCTTGGAACAGCTCTGTAGTCCATTTTTTTATCTCCACCTAATGCATTTTCTACTGCAATAATTCCTTCTTTAGAAGCTACATGAGCTAATGCTGGAGTACTTACTGTATCACCTATAGCATATATGCCTTCAACATTTGTTTCCATTTTTTCATTTACTACTATTCTTCCTCTTTCCATATTAACTCCAAGTTCTTCTAGTCCTAAGCCTTGAGTATATGGTCTTCTACCTACTGAAACTAGCATCATTTCAGCTTCTAGTTCTTTGCCACTTCCTAAAGTAGCTACAACCTTGTCCTCTTTTACATCTACTTTAGATATACCATCTTTAACAAAGAATTTTATTTTACTTTGCTTAAATGATCTTTGAAGTATTTTAGCTACATCTTCATCTTCAAATGGAATCAAATGATCTACCATTTCAACTATTTGAACCTTTGTTCCTAATTCATTGTAAAATTGTCCAATTTCACAACCTATTGGACCTCCTCCTACAATTATCATGGATTCTGGAAGTTTTTCTAATTCTAGTACCTCATCACTTATTATAACTCTTTTTCCGTCGTATGGAAACATTGGTGGAACTACTGGAACAGAACCTGTAGCTATAATTATTTTGTCTGCTTTAATTATCTCCTTTGTTCCATCATTTTTTTCTACTTCTACATTATTTTTATCTACTATTTTACCAGTACCTCTAACTAGTTTTACTCCTTTTTCATTAAAAAGGAATTCTATACCTTTTACTAATTGGTCTGTAACTTTTCGTTTTCTTGCTACAATTGCATCAAAATCTGCCTTTACTTCCCCTTCTACTTTTATTCCATATTTATCTGCATTTTTTATAGTTTCTAGAGCCTCCGAACAAGCTATTAATGCTTTAGTTGGTATACAGCCTACATTTAAGCAAGTTCCTCCTACGTGTTCTTTTTCAACTACAGTAACTTCTGCCCCTTTCATAGCTGCTTTTAATGCTGCTACATATCCTCCTGGGCCTCCACCTATAACTACTATTTTCATCCCAATCGCCTCTCTCATTAATTTTATAGTTTTACCGTAAATTAAAATTCCCCTATTTAATAATACTAGTCTACCTTTTGAATTTTATGATTTTACTGTAAATTAAAGTCCTGCTCTATCTAGTATTACTGGAACATTTTCTTCTGCTCCTATAGCCATTATGTGAACTCCTTCACATAATCCCTCTTCTCTAGCTTGTTTTATGAATTCTGCAGCTATGTTTATTCCCTCTTGTACTTTGTTTTCTGCACCCTTCATTCTGTCAATAATTTCATCTGGAACGTATACACCTGCTACATTAGCATTCATGTATTTTGCCATACCAGCTGACTTTAATGGTATAATTCCAACCATCACATTTGTATTTAAATCTTTTGTCATTTCTCTAAATTTTCTTAAAGTATCTATATCATAAACAGCTTGTGTTTGGAAAAATTTTGCGCCTGCTTCAATTTTCTTTTTCATCTTTAATATTTGTAGTTCTAATGGGTCATATTTTGGAGATACACAAGCTCCTAAATAGAAGTTTGGTGTTCCTTTTAATTCATTTCCCATCATATCTACACCAGAACTTATAGTAGATGCTACCTTAAGTATATCTACACTATCTAAGTCATACACTGGTTTTGCACCTGGGTGGTCACCAAGCACTGTATAATCTCCTGTTAGAGCTAATACGTTTTCAATTCCAAAAATACCTGCTGATAGAAGTTCACCCTCTATAGCAATTCTATTTCTATCTCTACCTGTTATTTGTAACACTGGCTCTAATCCTGCATCTTTGAGCATTTTACAAGTTGCTAAAGATGTAGCTTTCACTGTAGCTGCTTGGAAATCAGTAACATTGACTCCATGAGCTCTTCCTTTTATAGCCTTAGCACACTCTATTAAGTGAGAAAGGTCTGTTCCCTTTGGAGGAGCCATCTCCGCTGTTATTGCAAACTCTTTTTTTTCAAAGGCCTGCTGTAATAAACTCATAATAATCCCCCTCTAGCTTTTATCTATTTCTTATATCCATTTTTGATGGATGCATATCTAATTGATAATCTCTTGGTTCTCTTATTTCTGTTAAATTATCAAGTTTATTTAATTCTTTAAGTTTTTCATATATAAGTATCCATGCACAATCATTATTTGGATCTACTTCACATTTTCCATCCCTTGCGCCTCCGCATGGTCCATTTAAAAGTCCTTTAGCACATTTAGTTACTGGACAAATTCCTCCAGTCCACCCTAGTTGGCACTGTCCACAAGCTCTACAAGCTTCATCAAATTTGCCTACTCTTTCGACCTCTCCTATAAATCTTGTGTTATTTGCAGGATATACTGGAACTTTAACAAGTTTAGCTACAGTTTGTACACCATCGCCACATGCTAATGAAAGAACTGCATCTGCTTCCTTTATAGCTTCTTTTAATTCTTTTAAGTCTTTTTTTGCTTTTAGGAAATTGCAAGATGGATCTAAAACTTTAAATCCCAATACTTCTTTTCCATTCTCTTCTAGCTTAGCTTTCATCTCTACTAATTGTTCTTCTCCGCCTACTTGACAAGAGCTAGCACATAAAGAACATCCTGTAAGTACTACTTTTTTACTACCTTCAAGGTATTTAAGAATTTCTTCTAAAGGCTTTTTTTCTGAAATAACCATATTTCTTCCCCCATTTAATTATTAGTAACTATAAAGTTTTTATATTATAAATTGTTTTGAGCTTTACATGCCTTAATTACATGTTTTCCTAGTATTGAAGTAGTAACTGAACCTACTCCCGCAGGTACTGGTGTTATTAATGAAGCTCTTTCTAAACAATCTTCTGTATTTACATCGCCACATAGTTTTCCTTCTTCATCTACATTTATGCCTACATCAACTACTACAGCATCTTTACCTACATAGTCCTTTGTAATCATTTTTGCTTTTCCTATTCCAACTACTAATATATCAGCTTTAGAGGCTATTTCTGCCATGTTTTTTGTTCTAGAGTGACATATAGTTACTGTGGCATTTTCATCTAACAAAAGCATTGATACTGGTTTTCCAACTACCATGGATCTTCCTATAACTACAGCATTTTTACCTTTCATTTCTACATTATAATGCTTTAACATTTCTATAACTGCAGTTGGTGTACATGGTGGAAATCCCGTCTTATCCCCGCTCATTAACTTTGCTACATTTATTGGACTGAAACAATCCATATCCTTTTCTGGAGATATAACGTGCTTAATTACATCTTCATCCATTTGTTTTGGTAAAGGTCTAAAAATTAAAATACCGTGAGTTTTCTTATCTTCATTTACTTTTTTAATTTCCTCTATGAATTGTTCTTGTGATATGTCTTTTGGATAAGCCTTAACTTCTGTATCTATTCCAACCTTCGCGTATCTTTTTAACGCTCCTCTTTCATAAGAAAGGTCACTTGGGTTTTCTCCCACTCTCATTATAGTTAACTTAGGAGTTATTCCCATGTCTTTAAGTTTGTTAACATCTTCTGCTAACTGTTCTGTAATTGCATCAGCCACGGGTTTACCTTTAATAATTTGTCCCATTTCAAAGCCTCCTCATTTAATAAATTCTATTATAGAAATATTATTATATATTTCTCAGCCTCTTATAAAAATACTAAGTACTAAAGACCAAGGAATATACTATTTTACTATACATTCCTATAGCCCCCATTAAATAATGAGGGCATGAGGATGTATATATTATTTACAAAGAGCTTTTACCACTTCTTCATAAACCTTATCCGCTATTTCCGTTCCGTCTTTTACCAGTTTTTCAGTTTCCTCTTTAACTTTGGATACATAATTCTGATCTTTAATAGAATTTATGTTAATTATAACGTTTAGTTGAGCACTTATGATGGCTGTTCTTAAACATTGCACCCCCACACCTACATCACTTATAGCTAATTTTGAACATTTATTAACTAGGTTTTCATGCAATTTTATAGCTTCATAAGCCTTTTTTACTATAGAAACTGGAACTTCACAGGCTTGTTTAAGTGCTTTTTCTAAAGTTTCTTCTTTTAATTTTCTTTCTTCTTCAGTATCTTTCTTCATGCCATAAGCTTTTGAAAGAGGAAGAAAATTTTCCGCATCATCATCTATCATTTTTAGGAGTTCCTTTTGAATTTCTCCAGCTTCACTTAATATGCCCTTAATTTCTTCTTCATATTGAGCATATTTTTTCTTTCCAATGGTTAAGTTGCAAACCATACTACCTAATGCTGTGCCTATAGCACCAACTAATGCTGCTGCTCCACCACCACCTGGTACTGGTTCTTTAGAAGCTAGCACTTCTGTAAAATCCATGCAAGTCTTATCTGCTAATTCCATATCTCCTACCTCCTAAAAATTTTAGAACAATCCACTTATTACTCCATTTTCATTTACATCTATTCTCTCTGCTGCTGGAAGTTTTGGAAGTCCTGGCATTTTCATTATTTGTCCTGTAACAGCTACTGCAAATCCAGCTCCTGCTGAAATTGTAACTTCTCTTACAGTTATCTTGAATCCTGTTGGTCTTCCAAGTTTAGTTTGATCATCTGTTAGTGAATATTGAGTCTTAGCTATACATACTGGAACATCTCCAAAACCATTCTTTTCTAATTCAGCTATTTGTTTTGATGCACCAGCTGTAAATTCTACATCATCAGCACCATATATCTTCTGTGCAACAGCTCTTATTTTTTCTTTTATTGGTAGGTTAGTTTCATAAGAGAATGTAAAATTGTTTTCAGCTTCGTCAATCAATCTTATAGCTTCTTTAGCAACTTCTATTCCGCCTTCTCCGCCTTTTGCCCAAACTTCTGATAAAGTAACATTCACGCCCAATTCCTTACATTTTTCAGAAACTAATTTAAGTTCTGCTTCTGTGTCAGTTGGAAATCTATTTAAAGCAACTACTGCTGGTAACTTATATACTTTAGTTATATTCTCAACATGCTTTAATAAATTTGGTAAGCCCTTTTCTAGAGCTTCTAAGTTTTCTTCATTAAGCTCAGTCTTTGGAACTCCACCATTATATTTTAACGCTCTAACTGTAGCAACTATTATAACAGCATCTGGTTTTAAACCAGCCATTCTACATTTAATGTCTAAGAATTTTTCTGCCCCAAGGTCAGCACCAAAACCTGCTTCAGTAACTACATAATCTCCAAAGTGCATAGCCATTTTAGTAGCTATTACTGAGTTACATCCATGAGCTATATTAGCAAATGGTCCTCCATGTACAAATGCTGGTGTTCCTTCTAATGTTTGTACAAGATTTGGTTTTAATGCATCTTTTAATAGAGCTGCCATAGCTCCATGAGCATTTAATTGTCCAGCTGTAACTGGATCTCCAGCGTAAGTATAGCCAATAACTATTCTAGAAAGTCTTTCTTTTAAATCAGTAATATTGTTTGCCAAACAGAATATAGCCATTATTTCTGATGCAACAGTTATATCAAATCCATCTTCTCTTGGAGCACCGTTAGCTTTTCCACCAAGTCCATCTACAACGAACCTTAATTGTCTATCATTCATGTCTATACATCTTCTCCAAGTAATTCTTCTTGGGTCTATGTTTAACTTATTGCCTTGATAAATATGATTGTCTATCATTGCTGCTAATAAGTTGTTTGCAGCTGTCATAGCATGTAAATCTCCTGTAAAATGAAGATTTATATCTTCCATAGGAACTACTTGTGCATATCCTCCACCTGCAGCTCCACCCTTAATACCAAATACTGGTCCTAATGATGGTTCTCTTAACGCTACTACTGTATTTTTACCTAGTTTTGATAAGGCATCTGCCACCCCTATAGCTGTAGTTGTTTTTCCTTCTCCAGCTGGAGTTGGATTAATAGCTGTTGTTAATATAAGCTTTCCTGGCTTAGTTCCATTGTCTTTCTTTAATAAATTGTAATCTACTTTAGCCTTGTACTTTCCATAGTATTCTATGTCATCTTCTGTTAATCCTAACTTTGCAGCTATTTCTTTAATATGTTCTAGCTTAGCCTCCTGTGCAATTTCTATATCGGATTTAAAACCCATTTTTATGCCCCCTTCTCCAATTTCTCTTTTATTTTTTTAACCTCCCCAACGGTTTCTTCAGAATCGTAAGGAGAATGATTAACTCTGTCAGAATCGCCAACATTTTCTCTGTAATGTATAAATCCTAAACAATTTTCTTCTCCCACATGCTCTAATACATAATTTTCATCATCCATATTTCTAACTTTATTAGCTACAACTAAAACCCTATTTATTCCTAATTGCTCTGCTAACTTCTTAACATGCTCATAAGTCTTAATACTTCTTATTCCTGGTTCAATAACCACAATAAATAAATCTACTCCCTGAGCTGTACCTCTTCCTAAATGTTCTATACCAGCTTCCATATCCATTATAACTATATCTTTATTTTGAAGGATTAAATGAGATGTTAATTTCTTTAAAAGTACATTTTCTGGACAAAAGCACCCCATGCCAGCTTTGTCCACAGTGCCCATAGTTAACAATTTAACACCATTATGCTTTTTACAGAATTTTTCTGGTATATCATCTACTTTAGGATTTATTTTAAACATTTTCCCAAAAGTTTCAGGAGTAGAAGACGTTCTTTCTGATATCATAGTCTTCATTTCTGATATGGGAATTATTTCATTTATCATTTCCTCTGGGAAACCAAGCGCCAATGCTAAGTTTGGATCTGGATCTGCATCTACTGCTAAAACATTGTATCCTTCCTCTGCATATATTCTGCTTAATATTGCAGAAAAAGTTGTTTTTCCTACTCCACCTTTGCCTGTTATAGCTATTTTCATTTTCATTATTGATTCCCCCTTTTTTTAATAGGTGCCTGGCACCTACCGAACTTTACCGAACTTTGTCGTTTTTATATTGACAGGTGCCAGGCACCTGTCGATATGTCGAATTTATATTCCTAGTTTTTTACGTTTTTCTTCCATTCTTTCAACCATTTGTTCAGAAGCCTTCTTAGGATCTGTTTCTATGAAGAATTTAGCTCCTACCATGCCCTCAATCTTATTAGTTAGTATGTCTACAACTTCTGGTCCACCTGTTACTGGAGGAACTACTCCTAGCCATGTATCTATACCAGATGATACTACATAAGTTCCTATGGAAACTGCTTTTTCAGACATCCACTCTGGTGCAACACCAACTACTGGTAAATCTGATATGTCAACTCCTAGGTGATTCGCAACTGTTCCTACAAGTTCTAATATACGGCTTATGTCAACACATGAACCCATGTGCAATACTGGTGGTATATCCACAAGTTCACATACTTTTTTAAGTCCAGCACCAGCATAATTTCTAGCTTCTTTTTGTAATAATCCAGCCTTAGCTGCTGCTTGAGCTGCACAACCAGTAGCAACTACTATTACATCATTAGCAATTAAGTTTTTAATTATTTCTACGTGTCCATTATCATGTGGTGTCTTAGGGTTGTTACATCCAACAACTCCAGCAGCACCTCTTAAAACTCCTGAAACGATACAATCTGCCAATGGCTTAACTGTACCTGCTACTCCTATATTTGAATTAGTTACTTTATCTAAAGCTGACACTATACTTTCTGTACTGTATCCAACTACTGCTGTACTCTTTTCATTTGGAATATAAACTTTAGATTTATCTCTATTTTTAAAGTTCAATATAGCTTGTTTTAATATTTCCTTAGCTGATTCGTATGCATGTTCTTCATCAAATTCAATATGAGTTGAACCTGTAATTTCTGCTTTTGGAGATGTTGTTATGAATTTAGTATGATATTTTTCTGATAACTGAGCAAGTGCAGGCATTATACATTGTACGTCAACTATTACTGCTTCTACAGCGCCTGTAACTACTGCTAATTCTTGTTGTAGGAAGTTTCCTGCTAATTTAAGTCCATGTCTCATAGTAGCTTCATTAGCTGTACAACACATACCAACAAGATTAATTCCATCTGCTCCTTGCGCTTTTGCTAACTCAATAAGCTCTGGATCTTCTGATGCTAAAATTATCATTTCTGAAAGAGTTGGTTCGTGTCCATGAAGAACTACGTTAACTGAATTTCCTTCTAGTACTCCAAGGTTTGCTTCTGTATTTATTTCCTTTGGAGTTTCAAACATGATGTCACTGAATTCTGTTGCCATATAAGAGCCCCCCCAGCCATCTGCTATAGCTGCTCTCATTGACATTTTTATTAAACTTTCAGCATCTGCTGCACACCCTATATGAGTTGAATGCATTATAGATACTATATCTCTATCTATATTTCTTGGCATTATTTTTAGATTATTCCAAATTTCTGCTCTTTTTTCTGGAACTGTAGGTGGTAACGTCAATGTTCCAATTTGTTTACTAAATTGTTCTAATCCAGCTTTTGCTAAATCATGAGCTATATCATAAATGTCTCTTCCTTCTGTCTCAACACCAAATCTTTTTGCAACTTTAATTAATTTCTTTTCGTCTTTTACTTTAAAATCACCATCTTTACTTGCGTTAAGAAGAGTTAAAACTATACTTCTGCCGTGATCTGAGTGAGCTGCCGCTCCACCAGCTACCATTCTAGCAAAGTTTCTTGCTACAATAACATCAGCTGTGGCACCACATATTCCTCTGTCAGCGCCTTTTCCTGGTACTGGACTAACTCTGCAAGGTCCCATAGCACAAATTCTACAGCAAACTCCAGCTAAACCGAATCCGCATTGTGCTTTTAAATCAACCTTTCTATCCCAAGCTGTCTTTACGCCATCCTTCTTGGCCTTTTCTAATAATTCATTTTGTGCAGTTTGAATATTTAATATTTTCTCCTCCACAGTTTTACCCCCACTCTCTTAAATATTTTCTACAATACTTTGAACAAAACTGAAAATTAGTTTTATTCTTTCATTTTAATTATAGTATTTTTACTCAAAAAAAGAAACACTAAAAAGATATTTTTTTAACAAATTCAACAGAATATTTTTATTTCATTTTTCAGAATATTCAGAGTTTATTCTTTAGAATTTTACGCAGTTTTCCCTAAAATTCTTTTCATTTATGCAGTTTTTTGGAGATTTCACTATTCATTTAGCTTAATGTGTATATGATTTTTTTCTACATCTGAAAATTTTTTTTGAAACTTTTTACTTCTTTTAGACGTTAAAAATGATTATTATTTAACATTTATATAAATGTCTCTTTATCTATTTGCATTTTTCTCTCTGTGTTTCATAAAAAAAAGGAACTGTACTATTTTTTCTTTTTTATTAATACAGCTCTTTTTTGAAATAACTAACTATTTTTCCTTTAAAACTACTAATTCATGCAAAGCTCTAGTTGACATTACATATTTAATTTTATTCATTTGTTTAAGTTTTAATCCCTCATCCACTAAAATTACTCCATCAAATTCCAAACCCTTAGCATAATAAGATGGTATTATTACCACCCCACCTTTATATATACTATCTTCCTTATCAATTAATTTGATATATATTTTATCTTTTAATAAATCATATACTTTTAAAGCTCCTGATAAGTCCTTACATATAATCCCTATGCTTTCACACTCTCGACTTTTAATTTCTTCTATATTAGATATAAGTAACTCCATCATTTCTTCCTTATTAATATATTCTTCCTCCACTATCATTCTTCCTTCTCTAACCATAGGTACAATACTAGTGTCTCCTAAATATTTATTTGCATATTGCATAATTCTAGCTGTAGACCTGTAACTCTTCTTTAATTTAAAATATTCCACATCTAATCCTTGTACAAATTGTCCTATGTTACCCATAGGTATTTCTCCTTCTACAGGTATCAATCTTTGGTTAGCATCTCCAACTACAGTTATAGAACTTGGATTTAATAATTCCTTTATAACTATAAATTGTAAATAGCTATAATCTTGAGCCTCATCTATAACCACATGTTTAACTTCTTCCTGATACTTAAAACCTTCTAATTTTATCTTCAAATAAAGCATTGGAGCTAAGTCGTCTATGGTAAACTCTTTATTTTCATTTATATCATTATATATATCCATGCAATCTCTAGTACTTAACCAACTCAATGATTTTTTAACTATAATTACTTCCTTAATACATTGTCTTATTTTTATCTTTCTCTTAAGTTCTAAAAAACTTCCTTCTAATTCTAATTGATCTTTATTTAACTTTTCAATGGACTTTTTATATTCTAAATTTATTTTCCTTACTATTTCATCCCTTACATCTCTTATTTTAGAAAAAATTATTCTTCTTATCTTTTTACTTCTTCTAAATAACGGCATATCTTTATAATATTTATAAAATAACTCTTTTATCTCCTCTTCTTTTAATACTATTTCTCCAGCTAATTTAACATCTTTTACTTTAAATAACTCTCTGTTCATTTCTTCAACTACCGAATCCAGCTTGTTTTTGTACTCTAAAGATGTTTTATACTTAACTTCTTTTATAAATTCTTCATTGCCACTAATTATTTTTTCCATATAAGTTCCTAAATCCATCAAT
This sequence comes from Clostridium sp. KNHs214, assembly GCF_000744935.1. Lineage (GTDB taxonomy): Bacteria > Bacillota > Clostridia > Clostridiales > Clostridiaceae > Haloimpatiens. Next base: position 555,554 of record NZ_JQMW01000011.1, read on the forward strand.
TCATTTATATCTAACAATGTACAAGCAAAGTCTGAAAAAGTACTTTGTTTAACTCCCGTTTCTCCAAGACTAGGCAAAACCATGGAAATATACTCCATAAAAACATTATTCGGCCCAAATATCATAACTTTGTCTTGAAGAGACTTTCTATAGTTATAAAGCAAATAAGCAACTCTATGAAGAGCTATTGTGGTTTTTCCACTACCTGCTACACCATCTACTACTACAGTTTTTTCCCTAGATTTCCTTATGATTTCATCCTGTTCTTGTTGTATGGTCATTATTATATCTTTTAACTTTTCCTCTGCATTTTTACTTAAAACCATTTGCAATATTTCATCTTTTATATCTATAGTTGAATCAAACATGCCTACTAAATTTTCATGTTTTATCACATATTGTCTTTTATTAAGTATATCCACAGGGACCTTCCCAGAAGGCGCTACATACTCTGTTTCCCCTAATTTACCCGCATAAAATAATGAAGCTATAGGAGCTCTCCAATCCACCACCACTGGCTCATAATCCTCTTCCCTAGTGAATCCAAATCTACCTACATATATTTTATCCTCTTCATTATATTCCTTATCTAAAAAATCCACTCTACCGAAATATGGCGAAGTTTGTAAAATGGACATTTCCTTTATTTTTTTATCTATAGTTTTATAAGTCTCTTCCTCTACAAATCTTTCATGATCAAAATACTCTATCAACTTATCTTCATCGTCTTTGTATTCTTCTACAACTTTTTTTCTATAGTTTAATAAACTTTCAGTTATCTTATTTCTTTTATTTATATAATTCAATATTTCTTCTCTTATTGATTTAATAACGTCTGCTACATGTTGTTTTTCAATCTGCAAATCCATTTCATTTCTTATTGCCTTTTCTTCTTTTTTCACACTATCCTCTCCTTATACCTTTAATTCCAATACTTTAGATACACGAAAAGAAATAACAAGTCAAAGATGCTGGTATATTTTGTGTCAGACAAGAAAGCAGGTTCCGCCTTTGGTAGGATTATCGGCGGGTTCTGATGACGCAGTATGTAGAAAAATAGACTAGCATACTGACTTGTTATTTATTTAAATGTGCCTAAGTGTAAAAATCTTATTCTGTGCCTACCTACCGTAATAATTCTGCATTTAATCAAATCAGTAAATAGCTTTAACTACACCTCTGAATAAGTTATTCTAACGCTCAAGTGCAAGAGCTATTTCTTATAAATAAACTCCGTTGAGTATTAGAATTACTTGATGCTATGTATAAGAACTGTACATCCTTGGATAAATTTTGACTTTCACAATATATGTGATAAAAAACATTTATAGAATAAAAATGCGACAAAGTCGCATTTTATGTTTATAATATTTTTCTTATACTTTTTTATTCACTTACAATTACCTGTTCATCTTTTCTTATTCCCATATATTCATTAATTATTCCCATGAACTCTTCTCCCATCAAAGTTTCCTTTTCTAGAAGTACTGCTGCTATTTTTTCTAAAAGTTCCTTATTTTCAAGCAGAAGTTTTTTAGCTCTTTCATGACTTTCCTTTATTATTTTTAAAGTCTCTTCATCAATAAGCGTTGCTGTTTGCTGACTACAATTTTGAACTGGTTTTCCATCAAGATATCTATTACTTGGAGATTCTAATCCAACCATGTCGAATTTTTCGCTCATTCCATATACAGTTATCATATTTCTAGCAGTTTGAGTTGCTTTTTCTATATCATTAGATGCTCCAGTAGATACCATATTAAATTGTATTTCTTCTGCTGATCTACCTGCTAAAAGCACTGTTATTTCATCGTGCATCTCTTCTTTTGAAACTAAATACTTTTCTTCCTCCGGAAGCTGCATAGTGTATCCTAAAGCTCCCATAGTTCTTGGAACTATAGTTATCTTATGCACTGGATCTGTATTCTTTAGAAGAGCTGCCACTAGTGCATGACCAACTTCGTGGAATGCCACAGCTTTCTTTTCTTTGTCAGATAAAATTCTATCTTTCTTTTCCTTTCCAGCTATTATTATTTCCACAGCTTCCTGCAAATCTTCCTGTGCAACTTCTTCTCTTCCATTCTTAACTGCTAAAAGAGCTGCTTCATTAACCATATTAGCAAGATCTGCCCCTACAGCTCCTGGGGTAGATTTAGCTATTTCATTCAAATCTACTTCAGAAGAAATTTTAACATCTTTAGTGTGAACTTTTAAAATAGCTTCCCTTCCTTTTAAATCTGGTCTATCTACAATAACTCTTCTATCAAATCTTCCTGGTCTTAAAAGAGCCTTATCCAATATTTCTGGTCTATTGGTAGCTCCTAATATAACCACTCCCTTTGATGAATCAAAACCATCCATCTCAGTTAAAAGCTGATTTAATGTTTGTTCCCTCTCATCATTAGTGGATATAGAATTATCTCTACTCTTTCCTATAGCATCAATTTCATCTATAAATATTATACAAGGAGCTTTTTCTTCTGCTTGCTTAAATAAATCTCTAACCCTAGCAGCTCCCATGCCTACAAACATCTCAACAAATTCAGAACCTGACATTGAAAAGAAAGGAACTTTTGCTTCCCCAGCTACTGCTTTAGCAAGTAAAGTTTTTCCTGTACCTGGAGGCCCTACTAATAGTGCTCCTTTAGGAAGCCTTGCACCTATTTTAGTATACTTTTCAGTATTATGAAGAAAATCCACTATTTCTATAAGAGATTCTTTAGCTTCATCTTCTCCTGCCACATCCGAAAAATTAACTCCCGTTTCATCTTCTCCATATATCTTTGCATTATTCTTCCCAAAAGACATAACTCCATTACCCATTTTCTTGTCTAATCTTCCAAAAAGCATTTTTCCTATAAAGAAGATAAAAAACAATGGCCCTATCCACCACAATAAAAAATCTATTATAAAACTATTATTTTGAATTGGCGATAAAAATTTAACGTCTTTATTTTTGGCAATAGTTTCTAAAAAAGTATTTTCTAATGATGAATTTGGTATCCTACCAGTATAAAGCATTTCTTTATTTATTCCGCTATCTTTTTTAGGAACAATCATTATTCTGTCTGATTTTATTCTCACACTCTCAATTTTATTTTCATTAGCTAACTTTAATAGCTTATCATACCCTATTTCTTGAACTCTTAAAGAATCCAAGATATAATTGCCAATAGTTATAAGTAATATTGCCCCTATTATATATCCAATTATATATTTCTTTTTCTTATCTATCATTTTCTCCTCCTCACACTATCCCTTTTAAAAACGGTCTAAAACTATTCTACCTTTTACTCATTGTATTTTCAACTAATATTATGTACTATGTATTTAGTTTTTTTTAATATTTTTTAAACAAGCTTTATAATATGAAAAATATAAAAATAAGAGCCTATTCAAACCGAATAGACTCCTTAATTATTTTATCATTATTTTGCTAATTCATATATAGAATGAGCATATATTTTAGCATTTAAAATTAAATCTTCTATTTCTATATATTCATTTGGTTGATGATCAAGATCAGGCTTTCCTGGGAATATAGGTCCATATGCAACTATATTAGGCATCTCTTTTGCATAAGTACCTCCACCTATAGATATAAGTTTAGCCTCTTCACCAGTTTGCTCAGCATAAACCTTTTGTAGTGATTTTATTAAAGAATGATTTGGATCAAAGTATAGTGGCTCTTGATGACCAAAGTTTTCTACTCTAATTCCAGTACCTTCTATTTTAGTATTAAACGGATTCATCATATCTTCTAGCTTGCTAGTAACTGGATATCTTAAATTTAAAGTAATCATTGCTTTTTCTTCAGTTATATCTACTACTCCTACATTAAATGAAAGTTTTCCTGATGCCTCGTCTTCTAAGCATATTCCAAAAGACTCTCCATGAGTCTCCATACCAACATTTTCATTCATAAATCTTACAAAATCTATTGCATCACATTTATCGAATTCCAATGTTGAAAGAAATGCAAATAACTGCATTATAGCATTTTTTCCTAAGTGTGGTAAACTTCCATGAGCTGACATACCTATAGATTTAATTATTACGTTATTTCCATTAACTTCTACAGTCATTTCATATCCTGTTTTTTTAGCAAATTCTTCTACAGATTTAATTATAGCCTCAGTATCTTTAGCTACAAGCTCAGCACTACATTTATCTGGAACCATATTAGCAGCATTTCCACCTTTTATGTTCTTTATAACTATATCTCCTGTAGATTTGTTATTTAAATCTTTAACTATGTTGAATATAGTTATTCCCTTTTCGCCATTGATTATTGGATATTGAGCATCAGGGGTAAATCCAGCCGCTGGTGCTTTTTCCTTCTCTAAATAATGTTCAATTTCCTTGCTTCCTGTTTCTTCATTTGTTCCATAAATTATTCTTACTCTTTTATTTAATTTTAATCCTGCATCCTTTATAGCTTTTAATCCATAAAGCGCTGCCATTATAGGTCCTTTATCATCTAAAGTTCCTCTTGCATACATTTTTCCATCATGTATTTCAGCTGCATATGGAGGATACATCCAGCCATCTCCTTCTGGAACTACATCTAAGTGTCCTAGTACAGCTACATAATCTTCACCTTCACCATACTCAGCATATCCTACATAGTTATCTAAGTTAACTGTTTTAAATCCTAATTTTTCACTTATTTTAAGTGCACATTCTAAAGCCTTTGCTGGGCCTTCTCCAAAGGGCATTCCTGGTTTAGCTTTTCCTTCAACACTTTTAATTTTAAGTAATTCTTGAGTTGATGCTATAAGTTCATCTTTCATTTGGTCAATTCTTTTATTAATTTCCACTGTATTACCCCCTATATATTTTAATTTTTAAAATAAATCCATCCTTTTTTATTTAAATATCTCATGTACATTATAAGCCTTTCATAAATAGGATGACAAGTTTCCTTGAAATCCTCTTCATTTAAATTTTTATATTCTGCTTTAATTTCAGAGATATTCAGTAATATCTTTCCTATATCATATATAGTATTATTACCATCCATAGATTCCCATACTATTGTTCCAAGTTTATCTAACTTAATATCACTGACCGCAGGCTTTTTAACAAGCCATCTTAAAAACCTCTCAATTATCTTATTATGATAAAATATTAAATATATATTCCCATTTCTTTTTTCCCAATGTTTATGTTTTTTTATTGGAATATATAGCAAAAAATTATCATTTAATTTTTTATCTTCATTAATAATATTATTATTATTCAAAATTTATACCCTCTCTTATGATTGTAACTTCAATATATAACGCGGAATGTAGATTGAAATTCGCAAGGAATTTCCTCAATATTATATTTAAAAACTCCTTTTGAAGTTTTATCCTTCATTTTAAATCTTATATTTTTATTTTATATCCACAAAAATTGAATTAATATTTTTTCATATGTAATTATATATTACGAATTATAAGATTGTAAACTTGCCCTAGCCACAAGAGTACGAGGTTTTACGGGATGAATTATAAAGAGCATATTGGCTATAATATTATACCTTATAGCCAATAGCTCTTTTATTTACATTATAATATTATTTAGCAACTTCTTCTACTTTAGATGAGAATCTATATATCCATAATCCTAAAATCAAGAATGCAACTAAAGCTGTCCATGAACTTTCTGCAAAAGCAGGTATAATCTTTGGTCCCACCATAATCCTTGATGCTATAGTAACTCCTCCAACTTTTATAGCTGTTAACACTGCTATAACTATGCCCATAAGAGCATCTCCTGCCACAAGTCCTGAAGAAAGAAGAATTCCTCTTTCTGTTTGAATTTTCCCTTGTGCTTCGTTATTTTTAAACTTTTTATCTACAAGAGTTCTTATTATTCCACCAAACAATACTGCTGCACTTAAATGTATTGGAAGGTATAAACCTAATGCCACTGGAAGTATTGGAAGATCTGCTAGTGCACAGAATATTCCTATTATAGCTCCAACAAATACTAGAGCCCATGGAAGCTGTGCCGTCATAACTCCTTTAACAACCATAGACATAAGCATAGCTTGTGGTGCTGGTATTGCTTTTGTTCCCATACCATAAGTAGCATTTAACATTAATAATACTCCACCAGCTGCTGCAGATGATATAACAACTCCTGCATACATACCCCACTCAACTCTTTTTGGTGTTCCACCTATTATATAAGTTGTCTTTAAACTTTGAGCAGCTCCACCAGCAACTGCTATTCCTATACAAACTATAGCACCAGCTGTAATAGCTACAAGCATTCCTGCATTTCCAGTATATCCAGTAGCTTTTAACACTGCTGTTACAAATAGCAATGTAGCAATGGTCATACCAGATACCGGGTTATTTGAAACTCCAATTATACCAGCCATTCTAGCTGACACAACTGCAAAGAAAAATGAGAATAACACTACAAGTATTGATCCAATAATGCCTAATCTTAGCATTGGCAATAACCAGCATAATAAAAATACTAACACTGCCCCACCTAATACCCAAGACATCGGTGTATCTATATCTGTTCTCTTAATATTTTCATTTTCATCTTGTGCTCCGCCTACTCCTGCCATAGCTGTTTTAAAGGATTTTATTATAGTAGGAAGTGATCTGCCAAGACTTATAAATCCCCCTGCTGCAACAGCACCAGCTCCTATATATCTAATATATTTACTCCATATTGCCCAAGCATCCATATTTGCTATTAATTCTGTTGATGGAAATAGTGGCGCTGCAAGTCCTGCTCCAACGTATTTTATTAAAGGTATAAGTCCAAACCAAGCCACTAGTGCTCCACCAAACATGTATAAAGCTACTTCTATACCAACTATATATCCAACACCAGCTATTGACGCCATAGCATTAAACCCAAATATTGTATTCTGCATTGGTGCTATGGTCCATTCTGGTGCCTCTTTCCATAATGCTAAACCACTAGAGAAGAATTTAAATACTCCTCCACCTAGTAAACCAGTCATAACTGTCTTAAAGCCTGATCCACCTTCCATTCCTGTAACAAGAACTTCTGATGCTGCCATTCCCTCTGGGAACACTAATTCCCCATGTTGTTCTACTATCAAGTATTTTCTAAAAGGGACAACAAATAGTATACCCAAAAGTCCTCCTATAGATGTACATACAACTATAGTTGTAAGGCTTAATTTCATTCCCCACATTATAATTGCTGGAAGTGTAAATATAATACCCCCGGCTATAGACTCTCCCATAGATGCTATAGACTGTATCATATTTGCTTCTAAAATATTGTTTCTTTTAAAAACTATTTTTAGCATACCTGCACCTAATATCGATGCTGGAATTCCTGCCGCTATTGTAAGTCCAACCTGCAAACCTAAGTAAACATTTGCCGCAGCAAAAACGATTGCAAATATACAACCTATTGCTATAGAAACTAAAGTCGTCTCTGGCATTGCTTCACTAGTAGGTACAAAAGGAACATAATCTTCGCCTTTTATTCCACCATAAGCAGTGTGAGAAAGTTTTCTCTTTTGTTCCATTTCTTTTATCCTCCCTTATTAGGTAATTGTTTTCAGCACTTTTAGAACTAATAATCAGTTGGAAATATTCTTGAAATTTCTAGTTCTTAAGCTATTTTATAATATCATAAATTTAACAAAATATCAATCTCGAAATAAGTCGATTATTGAAAATACTACTTATTTTATTAATTTTTTCGTCATTTTTTTAGTTTTTTCTTTTATTTCAAAACATTTTTGTTTTTTTGTCTTTCTTGTATCCAATATTTTTATAAACTATTTATTCAAATTAAAATTTTTCTAAAATAAAAAATACTCTAAATTGTACTTACTTAAGTTTTATCCTTTAATCATATTTATATTTATTTTGCTTAAAGAAATAAATTTTATAGCAAGCATATTATTGGAAATAATACATAAATTACATTTAAATCAATTATTTGAATATACAAACTATTACATTAATTTTTTGACATTTCAAAAAATTAATAGTAAAATAAAATGGAAGTTATTCATATTTTGTAAGAGTTTTGTATAATTCTCTTTCAAATTTTTAAATAAGGGGCTCCCCCCCTTTTTTTATATTATGAATACTAATCTAAAGGGGCGATTTAATTGGATATAATAAGCTTTTACGGAAATATAATTAAAAAAAATGTACAAACTAATCCTAATCTATCTTCAGGTTTAATTAAATTTGGATTAACTCTAGAGGAAAAAAGAACTCGTTTATTTCCTGATAAAAATTTACCCCCTTCGCTTCAGTACTTAAACACTATCTGTGTAAAATATATATTAGAACCTCTAAAAAATCCAAATAGATCTGCTTTTGTAAATCTATTTGCACCTACAGAAATTCTACAAGCTATGAAAGTATACCCTTTATTTGTAGAAGGTTTTTCTTCTTTTCTCTCTGGACTTCAATGTGAAGAAACTTTTATAAATATAGAAGAGGCTAGTGGCCTAGGAGAAACCCTCTGCAGCTACCATAAAGCCTTTTTAGGAGCAATTGAATCAAAAGTTTTACCTAAACCCCTATTTTCCACCGCTTCCTCCATAATATGTGATGCCAATATAAACACATTTAGATATGCGGCTTCTAAATATAATATTCCATTTTACAGTATAGATATTCCCTATGAGTACTCTAAAGATGCAGAAATATATGTAATAGATCAGCTTAAAGAATTAATTGAATTTATGGAAGATTTATTAGGAGAACCTTTAAATTATGAATTACTTAAAGAAATTATAGATAGGGAAAATAGAAGTAAGAAACTTTTAAAAGAGCATTATAAAGAATTAAAATATAAATATTTTCCCAATACATTAACAATGGAAATGTACAAGCTTTTTGCTTCCCATGTGTCCATAGGCAGGGAAGAAACTTTAAAATTCTATGAAATGCTTTTAGAAGACGTAAAGAATTCACCTAATTGTGATAAAAATACTAAGAGAATTTTTTGGGTACACTTGTTGCCCTTTTATCACAAAACTTTAAGGGATTATTTTAATTTTAGCAGTGATTATCAAATATTAACTTGTGACTTAAACTTCGACTATATGGAAGAAATGGATATATCAAACCCTTTAGCTTCTTTAAGTAAAAAAATGATTTACAATCAATATAACGGAATGTTTCAAAGAAAAATTGATAATATTTTAGAAATGTATAAATCTCTAAATGCAGATGGAGTAATAAACTTTTGTCAATGGGGATGCAAACAATCCAGTGGCGGAGTGCAACTTTTAAAAAATGCTCTTGCGAAAGAAAACATACCTTTTATTTCTATAGATGGGGATGGAATAGATAGACGAAATAGTTCTTCTGGACAGATAAAAACTAGACTAGAAGCCTTTTTAGAAATGTGGCAAAATTTTTAGGGGGTGATTTTATGATAGGATATTTATGCAAATATACACCTATTCACATAATACAAAGCTTTGGTGAATACACATATAAATTGAATCCTCAAATACACACTTTTAATAAATGCAATTATTTAACCCATAACAATATGTGTTCCTATGTAAAAGCTGTAATAGAAGAATGCTATGAAAAAAATATAGATAAAATTGTTTTAGTGAACTGCTGCGACAGTATCAGACGATTGTACGATATAATGAAGAATGATCCTTTATTTAAATTTGTATACTTAATTGATATGCCAAGAAAACTTAATAATAATTCCTATAGACTTTTTAACAATGAAGTTTTTAAATTTATATCTTCTTTAGAAAATCACCTTCATAAACCTTTTTCCATAGAATGTTTTTTAAAGGCTTTGGATGCTGAAAAAAATATCAATACTCAAAGCTTTAAAGAAATTCCTAAGAATACTCTACTGATAGCTGGAGCCAGACTGGAGAATTATCTACTAAAAACTATTAAAAGTAAAGGTTATTCAATTTTTGATATAACTTGTACAAATAATCAATCCATTTTAAATGAAACATTAGCCTTAAAAAACTCATTGACTTCCTCAAAAGAATCACTAACCTTATCACAAGAAACATTGATAATGAATTACTGTAAGGATATATTAAACCAATTCCCTTGCATGAGAATGTGTGATATAAACGAAAGATATAATTTAATAGAGAAAAATAAAGAAAATATTAAAGGAATAATTTATCATACAATAAAATTTTGTGATTATTATTCCTTTGACTACACCTATTTTAAAAACAATATAGATATACCTATTTTAAAAATAGATACGGATTTCTTAATACAAAGTGAAGGTCAAATTAAAACAAGATTAGAAGCCTTTGCAGAGTCCCTTAAACTTCAAAACATAAATGGTGGTATTGAAAAAACAGTAAATACTAAAAAGCACATAGTAACCATTAAGAAAAATATAACAACCACTGAAGAACTCATGGCAAGTACTAAAGATTCTAATGCTTTTTTCGCAGGCATAGACAGTGGTTCCACCTCTACAAATGTAGTAATAGTGGATTGCCAAGGAAATATAATTTCATATTCTGTGGTTAGAACTGGTCCTAAGAGTATAGACGGAGCGAAAAAGTCCTTAAATGAGGCATTATATAAATGTAACCTAAGTAAAGAAGATTTAAAATACATTGTTTCCACAGGATATGGTAGGGGTAACATTCCTTTTTCTCAGGAAGCTGTAACTGAAATAACTTGCCATGCTAAAGGGGTCCATCATTTAAAAAAGGATGTTAGAACTGTTATCGATATAGGTGGTCAAGATAGTAAAGTAATAAAACTAGATGAAAATGGAAATGTAAAAGATTTTGCCATGAATGATAAATGTGCTGCGGGCACCGGCAGATTTCTAGAAAACATGTGTAAGATACTTGACATACCTATAGAGGACATAGGTTCTCATTACCTAAAGTGGAATAAAGATTTAACTATAACTAGCATGTGCACTGTATTTGCAGAATCTGAGGTGGTTTCCTTAATAGCAGAAAACCAAGAAACAGCAAACATAGTTCACGGTCTATGTAAATCTGTATCTACAAGAGTTCTTTCTCTTGTAAATAGGGTTCAAAAATCTGGTGAAATAATGATGACTGGCGGTGTTGCTAAAAATATAGGGATAGTAAAATCTCTTGAAGCTCTAACTGACCAAAACATATTTGTTCCAGAGGAGCCTCAAATAGTTGGAGCCCTTGGAGCTGCTCTGTTCGCTAAAGAAATTTTTTTTAGCAATCACTAATCCCCAGTACCCACTCTCCAAAATATCTTAATGTTATATTAAATATGGAAAAGTGGCAAGGTACCTCACATAAACAAATGTGATTTCCTTGCCACTATTCTATAGAAACTCTATAGGAATTCTTTGATTTACATTTTATTGTATCATTTCAATTTTCCCACCCTACTAAATGGAAATATAATAAAGTGAGCCTTTCCCTTAATATCATCTTTATCTATATATTTATTATTCCAATAACGAGCATCTAAAGAATTTGCTCTATTATCTCCCATAAATAAGAATTTATCCTTAGGAACTTGGAATGAAATATTTGCTTTTCCACCTGGATTCTTTACATAAGTTTCTGATTTTTTTTCACCATTTAAATATACAGTTCCATCTTCTCCTACATCTATCTTATCTCCTGGTAGTCCTACAAGTCTCTTGATTAGCATGACTTTAAGCTCTTTTGAATAAAAAACTACCACATCACCTCGTTGCAGTTTTTCCTTATTATAAACCCTGGTAACACCTATTTTATCTCCAGGTTTTATTGTAGGATACATAGATTCTGTAGGCACAGATATAAAGAAAAATACAAACCTATTTATCAAAAAAGCCAGTACTAATGCCGCTAAAACCGGTACAATCCACTCCTTAAAAAAGCTTTTCACAAAATACACCCCCTGTAAGTCAGTGATTCTTAGCACACCAATAAATTCATATTATAATATAATACAAATTCAATTCCATTATATTTTATAAAACTAATTATAACATCATACAAAATATTATGCACTATAATTTCTAATATATTCCTATAAGGAAATAAAACCTTATTTATTAGATAAAAAAAGGCCCCCAAGCACCTTATTTGCTTAAAGACCTTTAGATTTACTGTAGATTTTTCTTTTCTTTATATCCAATATACACTATCCATAAATATGCAAGTGTTTTAGGTATCATAAGTATTCCAACTAAACTATAAGTATTTGAATATAATACTACTGGTATATAACATGCAAAAGATATTAATACTGCTATTCCAATCTTTTTAAATATAACATCCTTTTGTCTATTAGCTTCCTTTAAAATTAAATAAACCACTAATACACCAAGAATAGTGAAAGGTATATTCCTATATATTCCCCAAATAGCAGGAGCTTTCCTCAAAGTCCATTGGTTTTCTGGAAGTAAGGTAAGAACTATTCTACATATTACTAATATGCCAGCGAAAATCCTAAGTCCTTTGTCATTCTTTATATTAAATCTTATTTCCCATATTCTCATAAGCATTACATAAAATATAGTCATTGTAATAGATGTTATAAATTTTCCTACACCTAGCGCAGCCGCGTTTGCCTCCAATCCAGTAGTTAGTAGAGCATATATTCTTGGTATTAAGTGAAATGAATCACCCAATCCCAATGTAAGCCCCATTAAACCAAATAATTTCACAAGTTTGCTGTTCTTACCTGCTGAAATAGTTTTAATAGACATATAAAATACTGATGTCAAATAAAACACATTAAAAATTGATTCAAAATACTTCATTATTAAAATCCCCCTCATTCAAATGAACAATGTTCACTTTGATTCATATAAAAATCATATCTTCTTTGTATATTCAGATATGATTTTATTAACAATTATTTTAATAATTTTTTTAATATACTTTCAAAAAATTCATATTGAAACTGTGGCATTTGCACCATGGTTATAAAGTTCATAACAATAAAGCTAGCTATTTTCTTTGTATCCAATTGTTCTAATGCTTCATTACTATATATTATATGATTATTTAATTTTTCCTTAAGCAACTCTTCTATAATTAATATTAATTTATCTATATATATATTCTCTCTTTTTAAACCACTTTCAATATAATCTGGAGTTGAATAAATCTCACTTTTTAACCACACATCTTTAAATCTCTTTATAAATTTAGAAAGTGAATTAAATATACTTCTAAGCTTTTCATAAAATTCGTCTTGTGATTCCAGTATAGTTCCAATATCAAAAAAATACTCTTTCCAAAAGTTTGTCATCATCTCTACCACAAGATCTTTTTTAGTAGGAAAATAATTATATATAGTTCCAACAGCAATATCACATTCCTTAGCAACTCTTCTAATACTTAACTTAGAATATCCTTCATTATATAGTATATTGCTAGCTTTATCTAAAATCACTTCTCTTAGATTTTTAATTATTCTAGCCAAAATACTCACCTCAAATTCCTAGCTGAACCATGTTCATTTAAAATTTATCATAAATTATTTTTATTGTCAACATTTTTAAATTAACAAAATTGAACTTAACTATTTAATTATTTATTAACTTTTATTCAAGCCTAAAAGAACTCACCTTTATTAAATTTAGTATGAAGTCTAAAGTTTTAATATGCCTTTTAATATGCTTCCAACACCAAATAAAATAATTATTACCCCTATTAACTTTTCTACAAATGCAATATTTTTAGGTTTGACACTTTTCTTCGAATATTTTATAAAGGTAGTAGTAATTAACCATAGAAGACATGAACCTATAAAAATATTGATAATAAATAACATGTTTTTTACTATTCCATTTCCCCTAGAATCTATACCCATTTTCGCAAATATCACCATAAATACTAAAAATGTCATAGGATTGGACAATCCCATAATAAAATGAGTAAAAGCTGGATGAATTAATTCTTCATCTGCTAGTGCCTTATTATCATTTACCTTTTTCTCATCCTTTTGTTTTTTAGGCTTCATTACAATGCTTGTCCCAACTATTAAAAATAGAACTCCTGTCACACAATTAATTAAACATTTATGCCTTTGTAAAAAAAGTTCAATATATCCCATTCCTAACACTGCGCTGGTTGAGTAAATCATATCTGATGCTGCTGCACCAACACCTGATAGAAATCCCATTTTTCTACCTTTACTCATTGTCCTTTGTACCGCTAAAAGTCCTAAAGGACCTACTGGTATTGCAACAAACATACCAATTATTAATGCTTTCAACATAAGTATCATGAAATTTCAACCCCATTTCGTCCTTAGCACTTTAATTATGCACTAACATTTCATCTAAAAATTATATCATACTTTTAGGTTTTTCAAAATAGAATTAGACCTTTCTACAGCGTCATCTATACTATAACAGAAATTTTCTTTTCCAATCTTATCTATATAACCATACTGTTGAAGCATCTCCATGGGTTGTTCTTGAAGTTTTAATATAATTAATCTAGTATGATGTTTTTTACAAATATCATGTAACATTTCAAAAGAATGATACGCAGTAGAATCCATAAACGGTACTCTACTCATTTTTATTATTAGTATTTTTGGTGGCGTTCCCATTTCCCTAATAGCATTAACAAATTTGTTAGCTGCCCCAAAGAAAAATGGTCCACTTATTTCATAAATTGAAACATCATTTGAGGTTTTTAAATTATCTATTATTTCACATACCTCTTCATCATTAATATCATCCAATATGTATTTAACATTTGTAATTTCCGCCATTTTTTTCATAAATAAAAATGATGAAAGCACAACTCCTACACCTATAGCCACTACTAGATCTAAGAAAATAGTTAAAACAAATGTAACTATAAATACAAGAGCGTCACTTTTAGGTGCTTTAGCTATTCTCTTGAATGTTTCCCATTCACCCATATTATAGGCTACCACAACTAGCACTGCTGCCAATGAAGCCATAGGAATTAATTTTACATAAGGCATAAATAAAAGCATAATAATTAAAATAGCGATGGAATGGACTATCCCTGCTATAGGAGTTCTTCCTCCATTCTTAACATTAGCTGCTGTTCTTGCAATAGCTCCTGTTACTGGTATTCCTCCAAAGGCACCTGAAAAAATATTAGCAACGCCTTCTGCTATTAACTCCATATTAGAACGATGCTTTCCTCCTTGTATAATAATGATGTAGTCATTAAGACTACTCATCTCAATTTAATTGTTTCTATAATAGATAACAGAAGAAGGATTTCTTCCTTCATCAGATGTTATCTTAGTTAATTATCATGCTTGACGGTTCCTATATAGACTCCAGACTTTTCATAAAGTATAATCTTCAAGGATAGGACAAATAATGTTTTCCTCCTTGGGAAGTCAGTATCTGCTGACTCATACCCGTGATTTAGTCAATTAGTCCATTCAATGAGGTTTTATGATTCGGCTGGTTGGGAGCCTCAGGCCATACCTGTATAACTCGCAAGGTTGTGTACTCATTAGATGGAAATGGATTCCTATCGGAAAGGAGCTTTTGCTCATGTCAAACATTTTATTTAAAAATTTATTTATCTCGGTCGGTATTGATGTTGGTGCAGATTTCAGTTGGATGTCTATCGCACTTCCTAACCAGACCTTTGTTGGAAAGCCTTTTAAAATACTACATTCAAACATTGATTCCCTTGAACTCGCTGTTTCTAAAATAAAAGAAGCAGAAGAGTTGTATTCTTTGGAAAGTCGCATTTTCCTAGAATCCACGGGAATTTATCATTACCCACTCTTCTGCTATCTTCGTGATACTGGATTTAATGTTAACCTAATTAATCCTATCATCACTAAGAATAGCACAAACATTAACATTAGAAAAGTGCATAATGACAGATTTGATTCAAAAAAAGCTGCCTTAATAGGCTTAAAGCCAGATTTAAAAGTATCTCTTATGCCATCAGATCTTGCTCTTGATTTAAGAAATCTTTCAAGAGAGTATTATGATTTGATGGACAACCGTTCTGCTTATGTGAACAAACTTCAAAGTGAACTTCGGATGGTATTTCCAGAATACCTTAAAATTTTTTCAAAAATAACTACTAATACATCATTAACCTTATTAGAAACATACACATCTCCAGATGCATTTTTAAATGCTTCCAAAGAAGAGATTATTGATTCTATAAGATCTACAGCTCGTTTTGGGCTTACATATGCTAATAATAAGTATAATGCCATTATAAAGGCTGCCAATGATGCAAAGACCTTCGGTTATTCTGTAAGTAGTAATTTTAAGCGTATTAGATTATACATAAGCTTTATTCGAAAGTATGATGAAGAGATTTCTTCTATACTCTCTGAAATGCATAAGCTTGTTGATGAAAATGAAAATACTGATTTTGTAAAGCAAATTCACTTGATTGAAACATTTAAAGGTGCAGGTTTTCTTTCTGCTGTAAGCCTCATGGGAGAAATCGGAGATTTCTCTGCGTTCAACTCACCAAAACAGCTTTTTGCTTATTTTGGTTTAGATCCAGCAGTAAAGCAATCTGGCAACTTTAATGGCACAAAAATCAGTATGTCAAAGCGAGGCTCTCGAATTGCCAGAAGAGTAATTCACACTATGGCATTAATCAGCATAAGCAAAAACAAAGATGGCTCCGCCAAAAATCAAGTACTTCGAGAATACTATCTTTTAAAGTGCCAAAGTAAGCCTAAAATGATTGCTCTTGGAGCAGTTATGCATAAAGTTTGTAACATATTATTTGCCATTCTTCGTGATGGGAAAGAATTTGAAATAATTACACCAGAAGAACACCAAAAGAATTATCTCAAAGCGAAATGCGGCTTCGCTGCGTAGTATAATTCCATAAATATAATTTCCGTTTTTTGTTAGTCTAACAAAAGTTTATTAAGGTTACCCTTTTTTAAGATAATAAAAATATTAATTATTTTTTTAATTCTTATTGACATTTCTTAGCTGGACTATCATCCCATCTGCAACCACTGCAGATAATAAAGATTCCACTCCTGCAAGTATTGCAATTGTTAACGCAGGAAGCATCAATTCATTTATCATCTGTAAATTTATATTAGGTATATTAAAAGTAGGAAGAGATGAAGAAAGTTCCCAAAATTGACTTCCTATAGTATCCACAGATAAATTAAAAATTGTAGTAACTACTGTAGCTAATACAATAGCAATAAACGTACCTGGTATCTTTTTATTTATTTTAGGCCATAAAATAATTATTGCTAGTGTTAATACAGCAATAACTAAACTTTTAAAATTAATTGTATTAATGTTATTGAAATAAGCTATCCATTTATGTATAAATTCAGATGGAACTGATTTCATCTGCAATCCTAATAGATCTTTTACCTGAGTAGATAAAATAACTATTGCTATTCCACTTGTAAATCCAGTGGTTATAGATGAAGGAATATACTTTATAAGGCTACCAAACTTAAAAAGTCCCATAATAATAAGAAAACAACCTGCCATTATAGTTGCTACTATTAACCCTTCCATTCCATGTTTTTGTATGATTCCATATACAATAACCACAAATGCACCTGTGGGTCCTCCTATTTGAACTCTACTTCCCCCAAGTAAAGATACTATAAAACCTCCAATAATTGCAGTGTATAATCCTTTTTCTGGCGAAACCCCTGATGCTATCGCTAAAGCTATTGCCAATGGTATAGCAATGATTGCAACAATAATTCCCGCAATGAAATCCTTTACAAACTGTTCCTTAGTGTATTCTTTTAAGCATGTACCTAATTTTGGAACTAACACAAATTATCACTCCTATATTATTTTATTTCTTTTTGTCAGTATCTATATGTACACAAATATTACCAATGTACTACATACAAATACATTTTTCCACATAAGAGTATACTATACTTTTATGAAAACTCCAAACAACCTTCTTATTTTAGAATAAGGGAAACTACCATGTACAAAATAATTATTGCAGTTACTCCTAAAGTATTATTAAGGCACATTCAAAGAAATAACAAGTCAGTATGCTAGTATATTTGACTTGTTATTTCTTTTCATTTACCTAATGAGAATGTAAATGATGCATATCTGGAGTATGCTTATGTGAATGTTCAATACATTCATGCTGAAGTGTAGCAAGTTCCCTAAATTTACAAAAGGAATAGTCATAAAACTTATAATATGACTCACATAAATAATTAAAATTTTTTCTATCCTCTCTACGTCTTCTACAGCCACCCCTACAAACTACATTGTACTTACAGCTATGACACTTATCAATGCTATTTATTGACCCTTTTATAAAGTCCATTGTCTTTTGTTTCTCTAGAATATCCTTAAAATTCTCTTTCAATATGTTACCTACTGAATATTTTTCATAAGTATAAAAATCGCAAGGAAAAACACTTCCATCACTTTCAATTATATTTTGACAGGAACATATTCCTCTCATTTCACAGGCTTCATACTCATATCCCAGAAACAAGGATAAAATATTATCAAAAAATCTAATACTTATATAATTATTGTTTTTAACATCCCTATACCACATATTAAAAAGTTCAATAAGAAATTCTCCGTACTTCTTGGGGGTTAATGGATTTCTGTTTGCAACCATCTCATTTTCCTCCAAAGCATTTAAATATGTTATAAATTGAATATATCTAAAACCACTACTTTTATAAAACTCATAACATTCCTGAATTCTATTGCTTAACTCTTCTGTTACCACAGTTAGAATATTAAATTCTACATGATATTTTTTTAAAAATTCTATACCTCTCATAATCCTATGAAAAGTACCATTTCCCTTATAATTAACTCTATTTAAATCATTAACTTCTTCAATTCCATCTAGAGAAACACCCACCAGAAAATTATAATCTTTAAAAAAACTAGCCCACTCTTTATTTATTAATGTTCCATTTGTTTGAATGGTCAAATTAAATTTCGTTCCATTATTATTTTTTTCTATTTCGTCAACTAGATGCCTATAAAAATCTATTCCCACTAAAAGGGGCTCCCCACCTTGAAATCCGATAGTACAAATTCCTCCATTACAAAATTCCTTTGCTTTTTTAACTATTTCTCCAATAGTTTCTTTACACATAAATCCATAATCTTTAACATTTCTATTATGCGAAATTGAATTATAAAAGCAATATTTACAATTTAAATTACATTTACTAGAGGATGGCTTTATCATCATACTTAAATTTCTTCTCAAACTTCTCACCTCTTATGTATTAATAATATTAATCATTGATACCATATTATAAATGTTTAATAGTATCAATAAAATAACTACTACATTAAATACTACTAAAATTACATTACCACTAAATACTTTATTAAATCTGGAACCAATAATCCCACCTGAAATTCCACCAATAATCATAAAAGGAAGCATAGATAAATCTAAATTGCTAAAACCCGTAGTGAAAAAAATAGTTGTAATTTTAGAGCACTGCGAAAACAATATAGTAATAATAGAATTAACAGCAGCTTCCTTGGTATTCATTGAAAAGAAAATAGTAAAAATACAAACATTAATAGGTCCTCCCCCTATACTTAAAAAAGAAGCTATGATACCTAATAATAATCCTATTAAAACACAACCTATTGAATTCTCCAAATGATAACTTTTAAATTTATTTCTTTTATTCATATAAATATAAATATTTATAAGTAAAAATGCAAGAATCCCATTTTGTATAATTATCACAAAATTTTTATCCACAACACCCAATACAATTCTTAATATTTTTTCCCCTATTAATCCACCTAAAACAGACCCTATTCCAATAAGTACAGTTTTTTTATATTGAATTGCAACTTTATATTTAATTTGTTTTATTATAGAAACAACTGCCATTGAGAAAACCGTAATGGAGGACAATACACTTATTACACTTAAACTATAATTCCCCAATAAATCCAATACCGGTTTTATTATCACTCCACCTCCAAGTCCTGCCATAGCTCCAACTGTAGTTGATAATAATGAAATCAAAAAATAAATTCCTATCATCCTTTCCTCCTCTATCCTCATTAAAAAATGCTATAATTTAAGTGGAGCACTAAATTTTAGCACTCCACTTATACACTATCTTCCTAAACTTACATAATCATTCTCATCCTTTGAACTTGCCAAATTACATTCTTTCTTATTCACTTTCCATTTTTTATCAATTGGAATTTCTCCCTTTAATATTATATCTTCCGTGTCTTTTAGATGCTTTTCTAATTTTTTTCTAAGTTTCTCTTTAATACCCTCATATTTAGGATTGTTAATAAGATTATTTCTTTCGCCAACATCATAATATAAATCAAATAGAGCTTCTTCAAATTTTATTTGTCCATCTAAATCATTATTTAAAAAATAATCCTTAGATAAAGATTCATCTATATTAGATTTATTAATTTTTAAATATTTTGTATCGTAATATCTTATGTACTTATATCTTTCTGTTCTTATGCAACGAATAGGTTCATAAGATGTGTGAAAAGTAACTTCTGCAAAAATTTCATTCCTTGTTATTGCCTTTGTATCTTCAAATGATTTTGCAAAAGAAATACCTTCTAAATACTCTGGTTTATCAAGAGCTAATAAATCGCAAAGTGTTGGAAATACGTCTATATGTGATACTAAATTATCCACAACTTCACCCTTAGCTTTTGAATTTGGAACTCTAATAATTAAACTTACTGCTATACCACTATCAAAAAGAGTACATTTACTAAACGGATTAGCTAATCCGTGGTCTGTTGTAAATATTATTATTGTATCTTCATATAAACCATTTCTTTTTAAGCTTTCTATAATTTTTCCAAAACATTTATCAGCATTATTGGCGCTTGTCATGTAGCGAGCATGGTCTTTTCGAGTTTCAGCATTATTTGGCAATGGATATGGAGGTTGTACCATATTCTCATTAATTTCTTCATCTATAACATCTGGATATCTTCTATGAGTTGAATACATTCCATAGGATATAAAAAATGGTTTCTTTTTATCATAATTATTTATCCATTGATCCAAGTTATCTGCATTTTTTCCATCCCAAATTGTCAAGTCTTCTTGCCTATATTTACTATTATCACAAGTTAAATTTTCCTTGTATCCAATTATACTTGCCCCTTTTTCATGTTCTAAATACCATCCAGCTTCATGTTGAATTCCACATAAAACCGTATGAAAACCCTCACTATTTAAAAAATTTACTAAATGCTTACTATAATCTATAGAAAATCCACGCTGTGCCAATCCTAACATTCCATTTTGATGTGGATAGGTACTTGTAAGTAATGCTGCTCTTGAAGGCGAGCAAGTTGGTGATGCACAATAACTTTGTGTAAATACTGTTGCATCACTTGCAAACATTTTTATATTAGGTGTAGGAACATCATAGCCATAAGGAGATAATATTCTACCTGAATCATGTGTATGTATATATAAAATATTCATATCTTCCTCCTCTATTGAACCTGTACTATCTCATTTTCTCCACATTCTACTACTTGGTTTTCCTTTAGCAATTTAAAACTCGAATTATCCTGAGCTAGTATTATAACATCACAAGATGTTACTCTATCTCTTATGCCATCAAAATCTACTTCCATAAGCAATTCACCTTTTTTTACTTTTTTTCCTACTTTACAGAAAGACTTAAAACCTTCTCCTTTTAAATTCACTGTATCTAACCCGATATGAATGAGAATATTTAACCCCTCATCATTTTCTATTGCAATTGCATGAAGAGTTTTAAATATTAATGTTATTGTCCCATCTATAGGTGAAACCACCTTATTATCCATAGGTACAATAGCAAAACCATCACCTAAATCTCTATTAGCAATTCCTTCATCATCTACTTTATCTAAATTAATTAATTTTCCCTTAACTGGAGAAACAAATTTCATTTTATTCTTTTTAAATATGGAAAACATATTGCCTCCTATTCTAATGGCATATTGACACTTTTTAAATGTCAATATGCCATTTTATCTAACTATTTAGTGACTCTAAATACTCATCTACTTCTACCCGAACTATATTTACTGATGGTCCATAAATAACTTGAAGATTTTTTCCTCTTACTAATGTATTATGTGCTCCTGTTTTCTTTAACCCTTCAATATCTACCTCAGCTATTTTCTTAACAGTTACCCTAAGTCTTGTTGCACAATTGTCTATTTCCTCTATATTCTTTACTCCTCCTAATGCTTCAATAATGTCCTTAGCTTTTCCACTTACATACCCAGACCTTAATGAAGTTTCTTCATCTTCATTTTCTTCTTCACGTCCTGGAGTTTTAGCATCTAACTTAGTTATCAAGAATCTATAAATGAAATATGTAGCTATTGCAAATGGAATACCTAAAATTAATATCCACACAAAACCTGTCTTTGAATTGCCTTGGAATACTCCAAACAATAAAAACTCTATTAATCCTGCAGAAAATGTAGAGCCAATAGTAACCCCAGTTAATGCACAAGCAACAAATCCTATTGCAAACAAAACTGCTTCAACTATAAATAGTATTGGACTTGCAAATAATAATGCAAATGATATCGGTTCAGTAACTCCTGTAATAAAACAAGTTAATGCTATTGATAATATGAAACCCAAAATTCTCTTACGTTTTTTCTTATCTGGTATGGAATGATACATAGCAAGACATACTGCTGGTAATGTGAATAACATATGTATGTACCGTCCTGAATTATATAACGCAATATTTTTAAAGAAGTGCACTGTATTAGGATCTCCTAATTGTGCTAAGAATATATTTTGCCAACCTGCTATACTTTTTCCCGCAACTTCAGCTACTCCGCCTGCTGCAGTTGTCCAAAATGGTAAATAAAATACATGATGTAATCCACAAATATATAAAGTTCTTAGCATTAATCCATAAATAAATGCTCCAAATACTCCTAATTTAGAAGCCAATTCTCCAAAAGCTCCTATTAAATTACCTATCATCGGCCACACAAAGAACATAAGAACTCCAAATAAAGCACTAACCACCGCTGTAATAATTGGAACACTTCTAGCTCCTCCAAAGAAGGCCAATATTTCTGGTAATTTTAGCTTATAGAATCTATTATGAACCCATGAAGTGTATAATCCTGCAAGAACACCACCAAAAACACCCATTTGAAGTGTCATTACACCAAACTGTAAGCCTTGTCCTAGAGACTTAGGATCAACTCCTTGTGCTGGTAATTGATTGGTAATTTTCAAAAGAACATTAATGGTTGTAATCAGTACAAAATATCCAACTACTGCTGCTAACCCTGCAGTACCTTTGTCATTTTTTGCAAGCCCTACCGCAATACCTTACTGCAAATATCAATGGCAATGCGTCAAATACACTTTTTCCTATTGCATTTAGAATTTGTAAAAAAATCTGTAATCCTGGCGATGCAAGTATTGGATAAGCTTTAAGAACTGCTCCATTTGTTAATGCTGCGGAAATCCCTAAAAATAAACCTGCGACTGGTAAAATTGCAATGGGTAATAAAATAGACTTACCTAGTTTTTGTGCTACTCCAAATGACTTGTTAACTAGCACATTTTCCTTAATACTCATATTAGTCCTCCTACCTCATAATTTATTTTAATTAATATTTAATTAATTACTTTTTTTTACCCATATAGGTGATGACCATGCCACGGAACCATCTGTTCCATAGACCTTAACTAAATAAAAAGCATCCTCATGAAAATCTAATTTTATTCTTTTATCTATTTTATAAGCTATTTGAGGCTTACCCTTCATAATTCTAACCTTATAGGCATTATGATAAAATGGATCGTTTCTATAATATTCTTCAAAATTAAATCTTTCTTTAGCTAAAGCCTTCGCTTCCTTTAAAAAAACTATAAGATCTGTGTTTTTTAATAATTCACTTATCTTTTTAATAAATACTTGTCCATCTATTTCAAATGTTATTTCTGAGTTTAAATTTGCCTCTATTTCAAATACAAAACCCTCTGTTGTTACAGGAGATGGTCCCATCCACTTTCCTGATTGCGTTGTTTTTCTTGTAGTAAGCCCAAACTCACAAGAGGAATCGTCAATTTTATTTATCCATTGCCCTCTTGAAGACCAACATTTTTCTATAGATTTGATTTTACCTTCTGTTTTTAATTTTCCACTCCATTTTTTTTCTTTCATATCTGGATAAATCTTAAGGTCTGGCCCCCAGCCAAATTCTATTTTAAATTTAAAGGTTATTTTTTCCTGAAGCTTTTTTTCTATCCAATTTTCACTGTGGCTATATGTATAATATGGATTTCCATTTTTATAAATCACTATTCGGTCTATTGCCTCTTGAGTTTCTACTGCAATATGGTGCTCTAAAAACTTGTCACTAGTTTGAATTTCACTACCCATAACGTTTTCATTAATTTCATAAAGTAATTTTACTCTTCCACTTGTCATTCCATACACTCTTTTATTTAATAGTGCTTCCCATATTTTTTCTGGATTATTCTCTTCTGCTAAAACTCCAGCAAAACCATGTCCATATTGTGCAGCGACAACATGATTATCTCCTGAAGCAATTATTCCAATTTTATGTCCTTTTTTTAATCCATCAAATACTGATGTTCCACCTGTTCGTGGCCCCATATGTATATGTCTTGACATATGAATATCTGTATCTCCACTTTCTGAACTTCCATGGGAAGAAAAAATTTCAGCAAATGGTGAAAATTCTTCTATATTTGTTTCCCAGTTTTTTCCACGATTATATAAACAATATGCCAAATGATGAGGTATTGCTATGGCATCATAGCACTTTAACTTATTGTATAATTGCTCATACCTCATTGGATTTACCAATGGACCAGTTGTTTTAAAAAATACATTATGGTCTCCATCTAATCCAGCACCCTGCCATTCATATCCATTAAAAATAGGGAATTGTTTATTTTCTTCATTTTTATTTTTTACAAAAGTATTTATTTTTTCCCAATCCTCTTGAACTATTTCCATTGGATGTATATCTTCTAATGGAATTCCACATTTATCCTTTCTAACATAGTATGGATAATATGCAATTGGCCAAAAATCTAGCATTTCTTTTGCCTGCTCGTACCACTCGTCCAATTGATCCATTTGATCATGGTGTATATTAGAGTGAAAATCCGTAAATAAATATTTATATTTCATACTAACCTCCTTTTTTATTTATTGTTTTAATTATAAACACCTTATTTTTAAATGTCAATACATTTATTTTATTATATCTATGTCTACTACATTTTTAACACTCTTCCGTGGTTACCACTATTATTAATAATACTCTATTTAATTTCAAAGTAATACCGCCACCTACGTCCTTATTACAATGTTAATATCATATAGACTTATTGGTAACTATATAGCATTTTCTAAAATATTCATATAATCACAAATTCACTAAATGTATTTACATTTAGTGAATTTGTGATTATATTTGCAATGAGTTTTAAATATATTATATAATACTTATATAAGCACATACTTAGCGAGGTGAATTTAATGAATGCTAGAGCACCAAAGATTGCACAATACAAACAAATACAAAATGATATTTTAGATAAAATTTCTACAGGTTATTATAAACAAAATGATACCATTCCAACTGAATTAGAACTTGCTAAAACCTATAATGTTTCAAGAGTAACTGTACGAAGAGCCACTGATAATTTAGTCGCTCAAGGGATATTACTTAGAACCCCTGGAGTTGGCACCTTTGTAAATCACAATCCAACTACACAAAAAATTGCAACATTAAAAGGTTTTACTCAAGAAATGCTCGAGTTAGGAATTAAACCATCCACAAAAGTGCATAATTTTTCTTTAAAAAAAGCTGATGATAAGATAGCTCGTAAACTTAACATTAACACTGATGATATGATTTATTATATTGAAAGAATCAGATATGGCAATGATGAACCCTTTGTTTTTGAAAAAACCTATATGTCTGTAAAATCTAATCCCGATATCTCAATAAAAATATTGGAAGGATCTAAATATGATTATATGGAAAAAGTTAAAAACATGAAAATTGACTATAGCTATCACAATACTTGTCCTATCCTTCCACCTAAAGAAATTGCAGAATTATTCAATATTGATAATCAAACGCCTATTATCAAAATAGCAAATACTACTTTTTTCGAAGATGGATCAATACTAGATTATACGGAACTATTTTTAAATTCTCCTAAATATCAATTAAATTATATTAAATCTAGATAAAAATTAAAAATAGGCTAATATATTATCAAGAGCTAAATTATAAAAGGTTCTGGTTGCTATTCACCTTCTATAAAAATCCTTTTTAACAAAGAATTTTTTTGGATTTTCTATCAAATATAAATAATGAAGATAGTAATTATAAAAGATTGGTGGCAATTATTAGTGGATGAATCTAGGATTATTGAAAGTTACAATGAAGATGTAACTTTCAATAATAAAGTAACTCAACTTTCGCACATAAATTCTACGTTCTACATTAGATGAGTAAACGTTTTTATTTTAGAATGTAAAATGAAGGTTAAAATTCCTAAGGAATTTCTTCAATTTATATTTTTTATATTTTCAAAAACTTCTTGTTAAATATATAAATCATTAACAAAAAGTAATAAGTATGATATTATGTTTTATATATGTTTAATTTAATAGAATTCAAAACACAACAATATTTACGTTAAAAATTTATTGAAAAGGCAGGATTTTATAATGCGTTGGATTGAGGTAAAAAAGAGTAAGAATATAAATGGCAACGTATCAATACCAGGATCAAAAAATAGTTCACTGCCAATACTAACTGCATGTTGTTTAGCAGATGGACCTGTTGTTTTAAAAAACATTCCCAATATCTCAGACATTAAAGTTGTATACAATATACTAAAATTTATGGGAGCTAAAATTTTTGAACAAAATCATATTTATACAATAGATACAACAAAAATTAACAGTGCAATTATAGACCCAGAAAAATCTTCTTCTTATAGAGCATCATATTATTTTATTGGAGCTTTATTAGCCAAACATAAAAAAGTTACACTAGGATATCCTGGTGGAGATAATTTTGGTACTAGACCAATTGATCAGCATATAAAGGGTCTTGAGGCATTAGGAGCTAAATTCACATTTTATGATGATTACTATGTAGTAGAGGCAGACAAACTTACTGGTGCTGATATTTATTTCGATGTTATAACAAGTGGAGCTACTATAAATGTGTTAATGGCAGCTGTTTTAGCTGAAGGTAGAACTATTTTAAGAAACTCTGCCAAAGACCCCGAAGTAGTAGACTTAGTCATGTTTTTAAACGAAATGGGAGCACGTATTAAAGGTGCAGGAACTGATACAATTGTAATAGACGGATTAAAAAAACTGGATGGTACACAGCATACTATTATCCCAGATAGATTAATTGCAGGAAGTTTACTTATGAGCGTTGGCATTACAGGTGGCAGCATCAGTGTAAATGATGTTATTCCAACTCACTTACTTCCATGCATTGCAAAGCTAGAGGAAGCTGGAATGTCTATAGATATTAAGGAAAATTCTATTACAGCAAATTCTAATGGAAATGTTACAGGAATTCATATAAAAACAGCAATGTATCCAGGATTTGCAACGGATTTACAGCAGCCAATTACTGCTTTATTAACTGGAGCTGATAGCCACAGCATAATAGTTGACAATATTTATCCTAATAGATTTAAGCATTGTATAGAATTAAACAAAATGGGCGCAGATATAATTATGAAAGATGGAAGTGTTGTAATCCCAGGTAGGAAAAACTTAAAAGGCACCTCCGTTTATGCATCAGATGTAAGAGCCGGAATATGTCTTATACTGGCGGGTTTAGGTGCTGAAGGCACTACAAAAATTCTAGGGATAGAACATATCGAAAGAGGATATGAAAACATCGTAGAAGTTTTTAAAAGTTTGGGAGCTAATATTGAAATTTGTGAAGAAATCATCGAAAATAAAGAAAATACTGTTTCAGTTGTTAACGCCCTTTAAATTTTAGAACAATCCTCGCCCTAACGCAAGGGTATGAGGTTTTACGGACTGATTTATAAAAATAGCTATGGTATATACATTTTTACATTTAATCATAGCTATTTTTTTATTTTCTATTTTTTGTATTGACATCCATCTTAAGTAGTTATATAATAATATTTCGCGGTTAAATTTTATGTACATTTATTTACTTTATTTTATTTATTTTATTTCATTTATTTTATTTACTCATCTCGTTTTATTTCACTTTGTTCTACTTTATTTTTTTACTTTATTTAACTATAAATATATTATACATTTCTTTTAAAGGAGGAATACTATGATAGAAGTTGAAGCCTTAAGTAAAAGTTTTAAGGTTGTAAAGAGAAAGGCTGGCATTGGTGCAGCAGTAAAATCCTTATTTAAACCCCAATATTCCACAGTTCAAGCCTTAAAAGACGTTTCATTTAAAATTAATCAAGGTGAAATCGTTGGATACATTGGCCCTAACGGGGCTGGCAAGTCTACTACTATTAAAATTATCAGTGGTATTTTAGTTCCTGACAGCGGCAAGTGCAATATACTTGGATACACTCCATGGAAAAACAGAGTAAATCACGTTAAAAACATAGGTGTAGTATTTGGTCAGCGTTCCCAGCTTTGGTGGGATGTACCTGTAATCGATTCATATAATTTATTAAAGGATATTTACAAAGTTCCTGATAAAGAATTCAAAGATAATCTTGAATTATTAACATCCACATTAGACTTATCCACATTACTTTCAACTCCTGTACGACAATTAAGTCTTGGACAAAGAATGAGGTGCGAAATTGGGGCATCCTTACTCCATAGTCCAAAGATATTATTTCTAGATGAACCAACCATAGGCCTTGACGCCGTTTCCAAAATTGCCGTTAGAAATTTCGTGAAAACTATAAATAAGGAGAAAAAAGTCACTGTTATATTAACAACTCATGACATGAATGATATTGAAGCTTTAGCTGAGCGAATAATACTAATTGGCAAAGGAAAACTCCTGCTAGACGGCACACTCACTGAATTAAAAAATAAATTCGCAACTCATAAAATATTAAAAGTTGATTTTACTGAAAATCACGAAAATATACATATTGATGGTACAACTGTTATTTGTAGTTCTAAAGAAAGCATTACTTTATCCGTAGACTTAGAAAAAATAAAGGTATCAGAAGCCATAGGCCTACTATCAAATAAATTAGACATTATTGATGTTTCTGTAGAGAGTCGTCCAATTGATGAAATAATAGTAGATTTATACAAGGAGTATCAGATATGAATACTTACTATTCCAATAAAAAAACCCCTGGCTCAAACATGAAAGCATATTACTCATTATTCAAGATGCGATTGCTTAAAGGCCTGCAGTATAGGGTGGCAGCTTTAGCTGGAATTTCCACTCAATTTTTTTGGGGATTTATGTACATAATGATTTTTGAAGCTTTCTATAAAGGCAACTCAACAGTTCAGCCTATATCTTTTAGGGAATTAATACAAGTTATTTGGCTTCAGCAAAGTTTTTTAGTATTTATAATGCTGTGGTATAGAGATAATGAACTTTTAGACCTTATAACTAGTGGCAATATAGCTTATGAACTTTGTCGTCCTATTGATTTATACAAGCTTTGGTATTCAAAACTTATTGCTCAAAGATTATCAGGTGCCCTACTGCGCTGTTTCCCTATAATGATTATAGCAGTTTTTTTACCTTATCCTTATAATTTTTCTCCACCACCAAGTTTTGCATCTTTTATATTATTTTTAATCACTTTAAGTCTAGGCTTAATTTTAATTGTTGCAATTTCTATGCTAATTTATATTTCAATTTTTTATACAATGTCTTCTACAGGTTCCTTATTAATTTTTGGTGTATTAGGAGAATTCCTATCTGGACTAGTGATTCCAGTTCCTTTAATGCCAAAAACACTACAAAAGATAGTATATATGCTGCCCTTTAGATATACCTCTGACTTACCCTTTAGGATATATGCTGGAAACATTGGTACCAAAGAAGCATTAATTAGCATTGGTGTACAAGTTATTTGGATAACTATTATAGTTGTCCTAGGCAAATTGTGGATAAAAAAGGCTTTAAAAAGAATAATTGTTCAAGGAGGGTAAATTATTTGGGATAGGTATAATCCCTTTTTATATTATTTCTCTATTAAATCCTTATGAAAAAATAGTTAATTCAAGGAGGGAATATATGAAACTATATTTTAGATATATGAGTATACTTTTAAAAAGTCAAATGGAGTATAGAACTTCCTTTATTCTACTCTCCATTGGACAGTTTTTTGTACCTTTTGTTGTTTTTATATCCATGGTTTTACTTTTTCAAAGATTTCCAAACATAGGAGGATGGTCGCTTTATGAAGTTGCTTTATGCTATTCAGTAATTCATCTAGCATTTTCATTAAGTGAATGCTTTGCTAGGGGATTTGACTCATTTTCCTCTTTAATTATTAATGGTGATTTCGATAGAATTTTAGTTAGACCTCGCATAGCAATGCTTCAAGTACTTGGATCAAAGTTTGAATTCACAAGAATAGGTAGACTGGCTCAAAGCATTATAGTATTGTTTTTTTCATTGACACACCTTAATGTATACTGGAGTCCCTATAAAATAATCACTCTAATATTAATGGTCATAAGCGGAATATTCATCTTTACAGGCATATTCATGCTCGGTGCTACCTTGTGTTTTTGGACTGTTGAAGGCTTGGAAGTTATAAATATTTTTACAGATGGGGGCAGGGAAATGGCACAATATCCCTTAAGCATTTATAAAGACTGGGTGCGAAAATTCTTTACCTTTGTCATTCCCTTTGGCACAGTAAACTATCTACCTCTAATGTTTATTTTAGATAAAGTAGAAGGAAATAATGTTTTATACATGTTAACCCCTTTATTTGGCATATTGTTTATAATTCCCTGCATCTTAATATGGAGTTTTGGTGTTAAGCATTATAAGTCAACAGGTTCATAAATAATACTTAGGAACTATTAATAATAAGCAACTACATCCTTATTAGATACACCATGACCTAATAATAAGCATATAGTAATTATTGTAAACAATAAAATAAGAGGTAATATAAATTATGCTAAATGTTCCTTACTGCTATAATTGTCCTTGCTCTTTAATGTTTCCTTATTATTTCATGTGTCCTTATTATTCCATGTGCCATGAACGTTACAACAAAAAAATAAATTTACAATATGATTTTTCTAAACACAATATTAATGAACAAAATACTTTATTAAAGAATAGTTCGAAAGATTACTTTGCAAAAGTTAATTTGCAAAATCAAACTATTGATCCAGAAACATTTAAAATATCCTATCCATTTCTAGAAAATTATGAACCTGGTGAAATAAAAGATATAATTAATAATGAAATAACTAATAAAGTTTTAGATTTATTTAAAGATCAGGTTCTTATACCAGGAAAAATAGATTTTGCAGAAATTATAAGTTTTTATGAAGTGCCTTTAAATGATAAGGGACTTCTGAGTATTTTATTTGGAATATATACCTATGTAAAAAAAGCTGCTCATGGGTTTACTAAATATTCATCCATAACCATAGATATTAAAACAGGAAAAGTATATGATTTTGGTGATTTATTCAATCCTAAGTTTTACTATAAACCACTTTTAGATGAGTTAGCTAAAGAATATATAATTAAAAATAATGTACAACTACTTACTGAATATAATGGAGTACAACCAAACCAAGAGTTTTACTTAACTCCAACCTCTCTAGTAATGTACTATCAAGTTTATGAATATACACCTTATGCATACGGATTGTTTAAAATAGAAATTCCTTATGAAAAAATTAAAACTATACTCTCTCCTGTAAGCCCTATACAAAGACTTTTATAAAACTTAGTAATACAAATAGCAAGAGGTCTATAAAATCGCAAAACCTCTTGCTTCATTAATACAAGATAAGCAAAAGAAGGGAAAAACTATTTTACACTTTTAGATATTTCCAAAAGCACCTTATTATCTCCAGCCAACATGATTAAATCACCCTCTTTTAGTACTGTTGCACCGCTAGGTGTTATTAACTTACCATTTCTTTTTATAACAACAATTAATATATTACTGGGAATATCTAAATCCATTATAGCTTTTCCTGCCATGTTACTAGATCTCAAAATTTCCATTTCTAATAATTCTGCCTGAATTTCTCCTGAATAATCTGTAAAAGTCTTAAGTACTGCTTCTTCTTCCCCAACCAATTTAAGTTTCTTTGCAATAGGAATAAAAAATGTTCCCTGAATCATAACTGAAACTAACGCTACAAAAAATACAATATTAAATATCTCATCCGCCACAGCAATTCCAGCAGTTAAAGGATATGTAGCAAAAACGATGGAAGCTGCTCCACGAAATCCAACCCATGAAACAAGAAGTTGTTCCTTAACGGATCTTTTGAAAAATGTTAAAACACAAAATACCACCAGCGGCCGCGCCACAAAAATAATAAAAAGCGCAGTACCAATACCCGTCAAAGCTACATTGGGTAATTTTGATGGAAATACTAACAAACCCAAAGTGAAGAATAATAGAATTTGCATAAGCCACGATAATCCATCAAAATAATGAACTAAACTGTTTTTATGTACAAGTTTGCTGTTTCCTAGAATCAAACCTGTTATATAAACAGATAAAAAACCGTTTCCTTTAAACAAATTAGCAATAGAATAAGATAGCAATACTATTCCAATTACGAGAATTGAATATAGCCCATCAATATCAAGTTTTATATGATTTATAAGCCAACTGCCAACTTTGCCTACAAGAATACCAATTAATGCACCAAATAAAATTTGGGTTAAAAGAAGTAATGCTATATTTTGTACATCACCGATAATTAGTCCTACAAAAATAGTAGTTAACATATATGCCATTGGATCATTAGACCTTAAACTTAGATACCCTGGAATAGAACTTAAAGTTTGTTAACATATATGCCATTGGATCATTAGACCCACTTTCCATCTCAAGCATTGACGCTAGATTATTCTTAAGGTTAAGCTTCTTTGAGCGAAGTATAGAAAACACTGATGCAGCATCTGTAGATGAAATAATTGAGCCTAATAGCATACTCTCTAGAAAATCAAACTTAAGAACAAAATACGCAAAAATTCCTATTAAAAACGCCGTAATCACAACACCTACTGTAGCAAGAACTGCTGAAGCGAAAGCAACTGGCTTTGCAGCTTTCCAACTTGTACCCAGACCTCCGTAAAACATTATAAATATTAAACCCATATTAGATATATTTTTTGCTAACTCTGAATTATCAAAGTAAATTCCTCCAAGCCCATCTGAACCCATTAGCATTCCTATGGCAAGAAAAACAATTAACGTAGGTATACCAAATCTATACAGCACTTTACTAGAAAGTGCACAAACAATTAAAATTGTTGCTGCTAAAAGTAAAATATACATCCAATCCCTCCAATAAAATGCGCCCTCAAGGTGATTATTATGAAGCAACCATACCATTAAAAGTTACCATTGAAATTTTGAATAAATGTTCATTTTTTCTCCTCTTGCAAATCCTACTAAAGTTATATTTAACTTCCTTGCCAACTCAACAGAAAGACTAGTAGGAGCAGACCTAGAAACTAATGCTGGAATACCCCTCTTAGCTATTTTTATTAACATCTCTGATGATATCCTGCCTGATGATAAAACTAGCTTATCTGATAAGTCTATATCATCCATTAAGGCTCTGCCAAGTAGCTTGTCTAAAGCATTATGCCTTCCAATATCTTCTTCAAACATTATTATTCTAGACCTGTTGCACAAAGCACAACTATGTACTCCCCCTGTATCTAAAAACAATTGTGATTTATTGTTAAATTCTTTTACTAAAGATTTTATTTCCTCTATTTTAATATCTAGCGGTGTCTCTATCTTCTTAGATTTAAAGGAATCTAATACATTATTAAAGGATGTTCCCTTACAGCCACCTGAAGTTATGGTTCTTTTCCCTTGGACCGCGTCATTTAGAGACCTTTCCTTATTTAAATATACATATACAACGCCTTTTTCTTCATGGAGCTGAATCCTTTCCACCTCAGAAATATTGTAAATAAATCCTTCAGAATATAAAAATCCTAATGTAAGTTCTTTAAGTGATTTTGGGCTGCATAAAAGAGTTATAATCTCTTTATCATTTAAATATATAGTAAAGGGATATTCTATTATAAGAATATCCTCTTCCTTTGAAATACTGTCATCTTTTACTCTTAATATATCGATACTTTTAGTAGATTTCATATTGTTTTGCTCCTATATATACCCATACTTTTCTAGATAAGAATTCAAATCTTCTTTAGTGTTTAAATTTAAAAACATATCCCAGTTTGGGCTAAATTCTCGTGCTTTCTTTTCTTCTACATAATGAATTCTCAAATTCTTTAGCAATGAATTTATTGATCTCCTATTGAATAATAAATGTTTCTCTATATCATCTACTATTTCCTTAGAATAAAATCCACTAAAAGGCTCAATCCAGTCCCCAAAATTAGTTACACAACCATCTATGTCCTGATTTTCAATAGATTTTTTCATATATCTTATATAATCCATATTGATATTGGGCATATCACAGGCAACCACAAGAGCATACTTAGATGAAGACTCCTTAAGCCCTGCATGGATACCACCTAAAGGTCCCTTGCCTTCAATTTTGTCATGAGTTATCTTATTACTAAGACCTATATAACATTGAGGTTTGTTAGTTACAATGATAATTTCCCCAAATTCTTCTCTTAATTTGTGAACAATAGAATCCATAAGCCTTCTCTTATCAATCTTTAAAAATTGCTTATCAAAGCCCATTCTAGAACTTTTACCACCAGCAAGTATTATAGCCGTACCAAATTTATTCATAATAATCACCCTACCTGTATCTTTTCCATTTTCACTGCCGCTACCTTTAATTCAGGTATTTTAGCTATTGGATCTAATGCAGTATTAGTAAGATAATTGGCTGCAGCTTCTGCAAAGTGGAAAGGCATGAATAACACATCCTCATCTATGGTATCCGTAACTTTTGCAGCTACTTCAACTTCTCCACGTCTAGATGTTAATTTCACAATTTCACCATCTACTATACCCATTTTATTGGCATTAATTTCATTGATCTCAACATAGCTACTAGGAGCCTTCTGATTAAGTCCCTCTACTCTACCAGTCATAGTTCTAGTGTGATAATGATATAATATTCTTCCCGTCATAAATACAAATGGATATTCCTTATCTGGCATTTCTGCACTATCTACTTGTTCCGCT
Organism: Clostridium sp. KNHs214; assembly: GCF_000744935.1. Classification (GTDB taxonomy): domain Bacteria; phylum Bacillota; class Clostridia; order Clostridiales; family Clostridiaceae; genus Haloimpatiens. Next base: position 590,853 of record NZ_JQMW01000011.1, read on the forward strand.
GGCATAAATAATCCTTTACCTCTAGCAATAACATCTTTATGAAGATATTTTGTACCCTCATGCTTCTTATGCGGACATGGCCATTGTATGCCCATACTGTTTTCTAATCTTCTATACTCTATACCTCCATAAGAAGGTGTAAGAGAAGCTATTTCATCCATTATTTCTGATGGCTCCAAGTATTTTCTATTATATCCAAGTAAATTCATTATATCCATTAATATTTTCCAATCGGGCTTACAATCTCCAACTGGCTTTATAGCCTTTCTTACTCTCTGAATTCTTCTTTCTGTATTTGTAAAGGTACCATCTTTTTCTGCAAAAGATGTTGCTGGAAGTACCACGTCAGCCATCTCACAAGTTTCAGTAAAGAATATATCCTGTACAACTAAACACTCTAAATTATTTAAAGATTTTCTAACATGGTTTATATCCGGGTCTGATACCATTGGATTCTCACCCATTATATACATAAATTTAATATTACCCTTTTCAGCAGCACTTAGCATTTCAGAAACAGTAAGACCTACTTTTCTAGATAAAGGCGTATTCCATGCTTTTTCAAATTTTTCTGCCACTTCTTCCTTAAATACTTTCTGATATCCTGGAAAATCTGATGGAAGTGCACCCATATCACAAGCACCTTGTACATTATTTTGTCCTCTTAAAGGATTTACCCCTGCAGACTCTTTACCTATATTACCACACAATAATGCAAGATTTGATACAGACATTACTCCGTGAGTTCCGGTGGTATGCTGAGTTATTCCCATGGTATAATATATACCTGCCTTTTCAGCTTCCCCATATATGGTAGCAGCTTTAATTATATCATCAGCATACACTCCACATATTTTGCCCACTCTTTCAGGGGTATATTCCTTAACCAATCTTACTAATTCCTCATAATTTTCCGTTCTTTCTTTAATATAAGTTTTATCTTGTAATCCTTTTTGTATGATTACATGCATCATACCATTTAATAATGCAATATTGGTTCCTGGTTTAATTTGAAGAAATACATCTGCATAATTAGCTAATTCAATCCTTCTGGGATCAGCCACTATTAACTTTGCACCATTTTTCTTTACAGCTTGCTTTACATTTGTTCCTATTACTGGATGATTTTCAGTAATATTTGCACCTATTACAAATAAGGCATCAGCGCCTAAAATCTCTTCAATACTATTAGTCATAGCTCCACTGCCTAACGTTGTTGCAAGACCTGCAACAGTTGAAGCATGTCAGAGACGAGCACAGTGATCTACGTTATTAGTACCTATGACAGCCCTAAATAGTTTTTGAAATAAGAAATTTTCTTCATTGGTACAACGAGCTGAAGAAAGTCCGCCAAAGGCCTCTGAACCATTTTCATCTTTTATTTTTTTAATTTTTGATGCAATTAATCCATAGGCTTCCTCCCATGAAGCTTCTACAAATTTTCCATTCTTCTTGATTAGTGGAGTATTTAATCTATCCCTATGATTGATAAATTTATATCCAAATTTGCCTTTTACACATAGCAGTCCCTTATTAAGTCCATCAAATGCTGGCTCCACGCCTACTACCTTATTATTTTTAACTAACAAATCCATTTGACACCCTACCCCACAATAGGAGCAGGTCGTCCTTACTTTACGAGTTTCCCAATATCTAAATTTTTCTTTAACCTTAGGTGTTAAAGCCCCCACTGGGCATACTGAAACACAGTTCCCACAGGAAACACATTTAGAATTGTCTAATCCTTGATTAAAAGGCGTAGCTACCTTAGTATCAAAGCCTCTATTCTCAAAATTAATAGCATTAGTACCTTGAAGTTCACTGCAAACTCTAACACATAATCCGCATAATATACATTTATTTGGATCATAAGTGTAAAATGGATTGGAGTCATCTATTTTTTTATTTCTCTTATCCCCCTTATAGCTGCCATCTACCAGTCCATATTCATAAGCGTAATTTTGCAACTTACAATTTCCTGATTTATCACAAGTAAGACATTCCATTGGATGGTTTGATAGCAGTAAATCAATGACTTCTCTTCTTGCCTTAATTACTTTAGGACTTTTAGTATATATAACCATGCCTTCTTGTACCTTTGTAGTACAAGATGTTACAAGCTTTTTCCAGCCTTCCACTTGAACTAAACACATTCTACAAGCTCCATAAGCCTCTAATCTCTCGTCGTGACATAAAGTTGGTATTTCTATACCTTCCTTGACGCAAGCTTGAAGAATTGTGCTGTGCTCTTCTACTTGGTATCTGATACCATTTATGGTCAATTCAATCATGGTATTCATCTCCTGACTTAACTATTTTTCTTGTGAATTTTCAACCTCTTCTATCTTATCTATTACATCTGCCATACCGATAGCTTTTGCCCAACTACATTGAACAAACTTGCCATCAACCTTTCTATATGGCTTATCCGGTTTATCTAAATTCATAAGTTCTGTAGTCAGCCTTCCTTTTAAACATAAAGGTCTACCATTTGCAGGTTTCTTAGCCTTTACTGCAATATTTTTATTATTCTTAGATAATACTTCAAATTTGCAGCCATAGTCACATACTTTACAATTTACAGTTTTAATCTCTGCATCCCACACTCTAGTCTTCCCCATTTGTCTTTTATCAATTAATGCACCCACAGGACAAACCGTAACACATCTATTACAAGATACACATTTAGAAGTTTCTAGGGTTTTATCTGAATCTAAAACTATTCTTGTATTATATCCTCTTCCAGCAAAGGATAAAACTTTTCTATCAATTATTGCATTACAGGTTCTTACGCATTTGCCGCATAATATACATTTGCTATCATCCTTTAATATATATGGACTTGAAGTATCTATAAGCCTTGGTCTAACAGCCCCATCATGTTGTCTAAACTTAACATTATATCTATATGCATATTTTTGTAATAAACATTCTCCAGCCTTTTGGCAAGTTAAACAATCATTTGGATGGCTATCTAATAAAAGTTGTAAAATTTGTTTTCTAGCCTTAACAACTTTATCCGTTTCAGTATTTACAACCATACCATCTGACACTTTTGTTGAACAAGATGTTTGTAGTTTTCTACTTCCTTCCACTTCAACTAAACACATTCTACAGGCTGCTACTATTTCTAAATTAGGATCGTAACATAAAGCGGGAATATCAATATCTAGCTTTTTTGCAGCTTCTAATATAGTATAGTCTTCAGTGACTGTTACTTTCTGTCCATCTATAGTAAGAGTTACATTTTTCATCATTCTTCCCCCCTTCTCTACCTTTTAACCACTGCTTTTGGTTTTAGTGGACATGCTTCCATACAAGTTCCACATTTTATACACTTTGAAGTATCTATTACGTGTCTTTCTTTTATCTTACCTTCTATACAACCAACAGGACATGATCTAGCACATTTACCACATCCGACACAATTTTCTCCAATGTAGTATTCTAAAAGTGCTGAACATGAACCGGCTGGGCATTTTTTATCTTTTATATGCGCTTCATATTCATTTTTAAAATACTTTAATGTAGTGATTACTGGATTAGAAGCTGATTGTCCAAGTCCACAAAGGGATGCAGAAGTCATAATATCAGAAAGATTTTCTAATCTCTCTATATCCCCATCTTCACCTTTTCCCTTGGTTATTCTTTCCAGTATTTCAAGCATCCTCTTTGTACCTTCTCTACATGGTACACATTTTCCACAGGATTCCTCTACTGAAAAGTCAAGGAAGAACCTTGCAATATCCACCATACAGTTTGTCTCATCCATTACAATCATTCCGCCAGAACCCATAATAGATCCTAATTTTCCTAAGGATTCATAATCCACTGGCGTATCTAAATACTCCTCTGGTATACATCCTCCAGATGGTCCACCAGTTTGTACAGCTTTAAATTTCTTACCATTAGGTATTCCTCCACCTATGTCAAATATAATTTCTCTAAGAGAAGTTCCCATTGGAATTTCAATCAATCCTGTATTTTCAATCTTTCCACCTAGTGCAAATACCTTAGTTCCAGGAGATTTTTCTGTACCAATATTCCTAAACCATTCTACTCCCTTTTGAAATATTACAGGTACATTTGCAAAGGTCTCTACATTATTTATTATTGTTGGTTTTTGCCATAGACCCTTGTGAGCAGTTCTGTGAATCTTAGGTCTTGGCATTCCTCTTCTTCCCTCTATAGATTCCATAAGAGCTGTACCTTCACCGCATACAAAAGCACCAGCTCCTAGTCTAAGTTCAATATCAAAATTAAAACCTGTATCTAATATATTTTTACCTAGTAATCCATATTCTCTAGCTTGTTTTATTGCCACTTCTAGTCTTTGTACCGCTATCGGATATTCCGCTCTAACATAAATAAAGCCTTGATCTGCACCTACTGCATAGCCTGCTATAGCCATTGCTTCTAATATAGAGTTAGGATCTCCTTCCAATATGGACCTATCCATAAATGCTCCTGGATCTCCTTCATCTGCATTACAAATTATATACTTCTGATCAGACTGGTATTTATAAGCTTCTTGCCATTTTCTACCTGTTGGAAATCCTGCTCCACCTCTTCCACGTAGATTAGATTCTTTCATTACATTTATTACTTCTTCCTGAGACATTTCAGTTATAACCTTTGCTAATGCTGAATATCCATCCATTGCTATGTATTCGTCAATGTCCCCTGGAGCTATAATTCCACAATTTCTAAGTGCAACTCTAGTTTGCTTTTTGTAAAAATTAACTGAATTAATAGGTTTTACTTTATCGTCTACATGTGATTCTTTAAATAATCGTCTTCTTACTATGTTCCCCTTTATTATATGCTCTTCAACAATTTCGTCCACATCTGATAATTCAACGTGACTATAAAATACGCCTTCTGGATAAACTACTACATTGGGTCCTGATTTACATAAACCTAAACAGCCTGTAAGCACTACTTTTACATCTTCCGATATTCCTTTTTCCTTTATCTTTTGTTCCAGTAATTCCTTTATTTTATCTCCTTTAGATGAATGACAACCTGTCCCACCACAAACTAATATGTGATGCTTTTTAAATCCATGAGTTTCATCAATAAATTCTTTGCCTACTTCTAACTGACGGAGTTTTATTCTATTTAAAGTTTCCTCTTTTATTTTTTTTAGTTCATCTATTGTAATCATCTACCACACCCCCATATTATCTATATTTATCTATTATATCCTTTACATCTTCTGGCTTCACTCTACCGTATACCTCATCATTTATGGATAAAACCGGTGCTAATCCACAAGCCCCAATACATCTACTTCCTGTTATAGAGAATTTCATATCCGGTGTAGTTTCACCTACTCCAATGCCCAGTTCTTCCATAACTTTGTCAAGTATCTTTTGAGAACCTTTTACATAACAAGCCGTTCCCAGACAAACCCCAATTTTATATTTGCCCTTAGGTATAAGGGAGAACTGCGAATAAAAAGTAGCTACCCCATATATTTCTGATAGCGGTATATCTAATTCTTTAGATATACTCTCTAATACCTCCTCCGGTAAATATCCAAATAATACTTGTGCCCTTTGCAATACTGGCATCAAAGCCCCTTTCTTATGCTGATTTTCCCTGATAAAAATTCTGAAATCTTTAAGCTTTTCTTCATTCTTCTCCATATCAAATTTAAATTCCATAAATAGCCTCCCCTTGTTATATCTTAAAATAGACAGCATTTTTAATGTGCTGTCTTTTTTTGTATTTTATTAAATTTATAGAAAACATTGTATTCTAACAGATTTCACACTTATACTAACATTATTCTATAATATTCAAAATATATTGTCAATTTACAAATATCCCTATCTAAAGCTATCCTACTGTAATTAAACCAGTGTCATTCTAATATTAAATTTTAACATTAATCTTTTGCATAATTAAAAGCCCTATCTGTTAATACTTATCAGATAGGGCTCATATATCATTTAATAGTTTCTTATATTATTTAGACATATTCATCCAAACAGGGTTAGTAACTGCAGTTTTACCTTGGCTATCTTCTATGATGAAATTATACCAAGTATTTTCAGTTGGAACTAAATCAAATTTCACTAATTGTTCATTTTTAGTTCCATCAAACTCTTTTACTGCAACTTTTGAACCTTTACTAATTACATAAACTTTCTTAATTCCATTTACAGCCTGTGTTTTTAAATTCATTGTAAATGTTTCATTTTTTTTAATATTGTAAGTTTCACCAAACATTTTATCAGGTGTTACTATAGGTCCCATACTTACATAGGAATGTCCCTTCATTAATCCTTCTAAGAACTTACTTTCTGTTAATTTTCCATCAACTTTAACAAAGGATCTTATTTGACCAGAGTATAACTCTGACCAAACATCATGAGTGTCTGTTCCGCCAGTTAAATAGTATTTTTTTGTAGGCTTGTTTGCTTCTTCATTCCAAAGTTTATAAACTCTATCTAAAGTTTTCTTTTCATAGTTATCAGCGTCATATAGGTTCATTGTAGGTTGTAATTCAACTAAATCAAAATTAGGATCGTAACCACCTGGAATAGTTCCTTCTTCATCAGCAGTAAAGTAACCATATGAAGTATAAGGGTGATTACTAATTACTAATGAGCCAAGCTCATGACCTTTTTTTATAATTTCTGAAGCTTTACTATTTGGATCAATAGATTTATCCGAAGGCATATTAAGAATATTAAAATGCGCCCAGCTAGGTGAAACTTCTAAGCTTGGGATAAACGGCATATTTTTTGACTTAGCAAGTCTTCTCATCTCTTGATGATTTTTTACTGCATCGTGGTCACTGATAAATAATAAATCTAATTTACTGCTAAGCTGTGATTTAACCAAATCTTTTGGTGGTGTAATTCCATCTCCTAAATTACTGTGATGATGTAAGTCTGCTCCAAACCATCCTTCTGCAGCTGGATTTAAATCCATATCTAGTCCAACACTAAGCTTTTTCGTCTCAGATGGCTTAACATTTATAGCAATTTCTTTACCTTTTGAAACAAAATCTCTACCTGAAGAAACGTTTACTTTATAATCAACATTTGGATTTAAAACAAAGCTTGCACTTCCTGTCTTATCTAGTCCTGTAAAGAATGTACTTGCACCTAAATATCTTACTACAGGAACAGTTCCACCCTTAACTTCAATACGAGCATCAAGTGGCTTTTTAGTTTTGCTATCGTAAGCTGATAATTTAACAGTTCCACCAGGAACAAGTTGTCCGAAGCTTTGAGTAACTTTTTTACCTGTTTCGATTTTAACAGCTACCTTTTGACTAGGTGCATAGTTTTCAGCAATAGCATAAACCTTATAGTCACCAGCTGGAAGATTTAATTTGTAGTTACCATTTTTATCTCCAACAGCCCATGTAAATGGTTGGAATTCTTTCACCACTGTACCAGCAGGTAAATTATATCCTTTAGTATCCTCGTATTCTCCTTCTTTTTCTACCACAAGAATTGGTTGAGAAATTTTCTTTTCTTTTCCGCTATTATCTTTTGAGTAAATTTTTCCTTCTAATACGCCTGTCTTTTCGTTTTTCATTTTCATTGCTTTATCTAATATAGGTGAATGACTACCACTATTTTCAATTTGCAATGTAGCATTAAATGTCTTAGTTTCGCCAGGAGCCAATGTAGTTAATTTATATAAGTCTTTGTATCCTGATGTACCTATATACTTATTTGCATCATCAACATGAAGAGCTACAGCGAAATCTTTATTGTATGTAGTAACATATTGTCCAAGTTTTTCACCTATAGTAATTTGTTTTGTCTTTTTATCTGGTGTATTGTATCCATAAGGACCAAACATATATCCACCTTTATTTCCTATGGTATACCCACTATATAAATCGGCATAGGAGTTCTTTTTATCAGTATTTGAAAATTTTGTAACCATCTTAACTTCATTGCTACCTACTTCTAGAGAATATGTTGTTACAACATTAACGGGTGCTTTCCCTTCACGCACAAAAGTTCTTTCAGCTACCACAATCCCTTTTGTTTTTGTACTACTCTTATCAATATATACTTTTTCTGGTACACCGCTAACCCAGCCACTCCATTGGTCAGCTAAAAACTCTACATCAAGAACTCTATCTTGACCGAACTTTCCATCTGTCACAGTAGCTACGTCCAATATACTGCCTTTAGGATTTCCCCAAGGATTTGGTGTGTCTACAGCGAAAGAAACAGCAACTTTATCATTGTACATAGTAATATCATGCTTGTTTATTGCTGCTCCACCTACTATAGGTGTAGCTCCTGTTTTAAAATTAACAGCAGCTTTTTCTTTTGGTGTTGAACTTTTGTCTGATCTTTTGTTTGGTTGGATGGAACACGCAGTGCTAAACATAGTAAAAGCACCAACTAGCAACGCCATCCTTGCTTTTGTAAACTTTTTCATTAGTTTTTCTCCTTTGTTATAATTTTTAGCATAAAAATAGACAAGGATGTAAAAACATCCTCGCATGTTAAATCCTATTTAATTGTACATTAAAATTCTTAAATATACAATAAAGTATACAACATTTTTTTCATTAAAAGGATTTTTCTCTTAATAAATTTAACATTTTTATCATAATTTTGAGTTTAATTGTAAATATTTTTTAGCTTTTCCATATACTTTTACATTTTATAGAATTTTTTCGTAGTTCTATACTCTTTACTAATATTTATAATATCTCTCAAAATAGAAGCTGCAGCAGAAATTACACCAGACGCACCACCTATAATTGTTAGGTCTCCTAAAACATCTGTTTTATATGTAACTCCTTTATTCTTCCCATCTACACCATACAACGGGTGTGTAATATCCAATTTTTCAAGTTTTACACTCATATTAATTCTTCCATTTTCTTTTACAGTTCTGCCAAGAAGCTTATATTTTTTTCCTTCCTGTAAACACTTCATAACTTCTTCTTTTGTAATTTCTGTTATGCCTTCTATAGTAATGTCATTTAAGATTTTCTCTTCATCCATCAATATATTAGTAAGAATTAATAATTTAGATGCAGTATCCCATCCTTCCACGTCCAAACTAGCATCTAATTCTGCAATACCCAATTCTTGAGCCTTTTTCAAAGCTTCTAGATAACTCACTGCCTTATGCTCCATCTCATTAATAATAAAATTAGTAGTTCCATTAAGCACTCCTTCAATTGAAATAATTTCAGCTCCTGCTAAATCAATTAATCCCCCATTTATAGAAGGCAATGCTCCACCTGCTGTACACCCAACTCCTAATCCAACACCATTTCTTAAGGCTAAATCCTTTAATTCCTTATAAGCTAAAAGTATTGGACCTTTGTTAGCGGTGACCACATGTATGCCATTTTCTAAACATTTTCTTATATGTGTCATTCCAGGCTCTCCTGTTTTTTTATTGGTGGACGTAACTTCTATAGCCATATCTATATCATTATTTTGGAGTATGGTATCAAGAGAAATTTTCTCGCTTCCTCCTTTTTTATATTTTGTAATATCTTTTTCCCATTTTAAAAACTCTATAAGCTCAGAACAATCAATACCTTGACTATTATATATCCCTCCACTGCTATTAATTATGTAATTTACTTGAATTTCTAAACTCCTTCTATATAAATACTCCCTTTTATTATTAATTAATTGGGTAAATGCCTTGCCTACTCCCCCATATCCAATAATAGCAATTCTCATATAAAATACTCCTCTGCCATAGATTCTACCTTATCTATTAATTCTTTCACTTTATGCTTTCTAGCTCTTCCACATTCAAATGCATTACTTTCACATAATAAACATTTTCTCGGCTCTCTACCTAACTCCTGCCTAGAAATTTGTTCTCCTTTTTCATTTAAAACATCGAAATCATACAGTCTTCCCAAAGCATGTGTCTCTTCAATATCAATAGTTATTTTTTTCATTAAATATGGAAATATATTTAAGACCCCAAAATACTCAGGCCCACTGTCTTTATACAAAATCTTTTCCTCTAAAACCATTCCAGAAGTCTCATTTAGCTTATCTTTAAAAACCTGTAATCCTTCATCAAATATCTTTTTTATAATGAAATTATTCTTTATCGGTCCAGGTATATTTAACTTATAAGATATAACTGTGTTTCGGTATTTATTTAATAAATATTGCTGATACTGCACCCTTATCTCTCTACATTTTAAAATCTCCTGTAAAGATTGCTCCTTCCCTTGAAAATGTATATTCATAATAACTCTCCTAGTATAAATCTCCATTATCTGATTTCTAATCCCTAATCACCAATTCCTAGTCTCCAATCATCAGTCCTTAAATAACTTCTGACAAACTATCAAACTAACACACTAATTAATCTCTAATCACCAAATAAGTTCTAAGTCACTGCCACCCTAGGCTTCTATCCGTCTAATTTAAATGTCTATCTGCACTTTCTATTTATATGAATTATTTTTAGGTACTCAACTTTCGCAGTTAGAAAATAAAAATGTAAAATTTTAAATTAAAACTATATTTGTATTTACTTTATTCATCTAATGTAAAGCTTGGAATTTATATGCGAAAGTTGAGTTAGTTAAATTTAATATTTTTTACTATTTTGTTTTTATCACTTTACTTTTCTTACTACATCAATAATGCTTCCATCTCTGTACTCCACAATTGCAACTACTTTATCATCATACTGAATTTTTTCAGGAACGCCTACGATACTTTGGGCTTTATCCTTTAACTGTTCAATGGTAAACATAGGTATACTTGTATATTTAAACTTTTGGATCAAATCCTCTCTTCTTGGATTTATAGCAATACCAAATTCAGTAACCAGTACATCTACACTTTCCCCTGGTGTAATAACTGTATTTACAGCATCTACTATGCATGGTATTCTTCCTCTAATTGTAGGAGTTACAATTAGAGTTAATTTTGCACAAGCTGCTGTATCTGAATGTCCCCCAGAAGCTCCTCTTAGTACGCCATCAGAACCAGTCATAACATTTACATTAAAATCTGTGTCTATCTCTAAAGCTGATAAAACAACTACATCTAGTTTATTTGCAATGCATCCTTTATTATGTGGATTGGCATAAAAAGAAGAATCTATTTCATGGTGCATTGGGTTTTTATCTATAGAATCTACCGCAGTTAAATCAAATCCTTGTACATCAAAAATATTTTTAATTAATCCTTCTTCAAGCATCTCAACCATTGGTTTAGTTATTCCACCTAATGCAAAGCTTGCTTTAATTCCTCTTTCTATCATTTCATCTCTTAAGAATCTACTTACGGCTAACGAAGCTCCCCCCGTGCCAGTTTGAAATGAGAAACCTTCCTTAAAATATCCAGATTCTGTTATGACCTTACTACAATATTCTGCAATTAGTAGTTCCTTTGGATTTTTAGTGTATCTTGTGGCACCAGAAGCTATTCCCTCTGGATCTCCTATACTATCTACCTTAACTACGTAATCCACATTGTTCTGTAAAATACTTGCAGGCATATTAGGAAAATCTACTAAACAATCTGTTATTATAACTACCTTGTCCGCATATAGAGCATCTATTTTTGAATATCCCAAAGAGCCACAATTAGCCTTTCCTCTTGAACCACTGGCATTTCCATATTCATCACAAGAGGAAGCACCTAAAAATGCTACATCTATCTTAATATCACCTGCTTCAATAGCACGTGCTCTTCCACCATGAGACCTTATAATTACAGGCTCCTCCATTAATCCATTAGATATCTCTTCTGCCAATTTACCCCTTAATCCACTGGTGGAAATTTTTCTAACTATACCATTTTTAATATGCTTTACTAATGGGATGTGAACATTTGTAAGAGAACTAGGCACTAATGTTAAATTTTTGATTCCAAGACCAGCTATAGCATCCATTACCATATTTAATACATAATCTCCTGCTCTAAAATGATGGTGAAATGAAATAGTCATTCCATCTTTTAAGCCACACTTAAGGATAGCTTCCTGAATGCTATTCAATAGTTTGCTTTCACAAGGCTTAACTGGTTTAACTTTGTGTCCTACTTTTACTACATTTTGGTCCATGGAAAAAGCTCCCGCATAAAGCTTATTATCTTTAAGAATTTCATCTGGAATTTCTCTTCCTATACTATTTTTCATCTTCCATGACCTCCTTGTATAATCCTACAGCCTTCGCTAGTTGTAATACCCTCTCTGCTCTATCTATAATAGGTTTATCAATCATCTTTCCATTTAAAGAAATAACTCCTAAACCTTGTTTTTCTGCTTCTCTAGCTGCTCTTACAATATCTAATGATTTATTTATTTCTTTAGCTTTAGGTGAATAAATTTCATGAACTGGCTTAATCTGCCTTGGATTTATAACGGACTTTCCATCAAAGCCAAGCTGCTTAATTAATTGTACCTCTCTTCTAAATCCTTCTTCATTGTCTACATCTGAGTAAACAGTATCCAAAGCATATATCCCAGCAGCTCTTGCAGCCATAACAATTTGTGTTCTTGCTCCTAATAATTCCATACCATCTGGATATCTTTTGGTTTTCATGCTGGTTACATAATCTTCAGCTCCCAATGCTATGCCAATAAGCCTTGAACTTGAAGTAGCAATAGAATAAGCATTAATTACTCCAATAGCACTTTCAACTGCTGCCATCATCTTAGTGCTTCCCACTTTTCTGCCTATTTTTTTTTCCACTTCCTCTATAACAGCTTCCACCTGCTCTATATCTTCCTTTCTCTCTGTCTTCGGAAGTCTAATTACATCTACGCCAGCTCTAACCACTGCTTCTATATCATCTCTTCCAAAGGGACTATCTAAACCATTTATTCTTACAACAATTTCCGTATCACCATAATCTAAAGTTTTTATAGCATTATAAACTACTAATCTAGCAGCATCTTTCTGATTTATAGCAACTGCGTCTTCCAAATCAAACATTAAGGAATCCGCTCCATAGATAGCTGCATCCCTAATCATTCCGGGATTGCTTCCTGGAACAAACATCATAGTTCTTCTTAAACGTTCCATTACTCAAGCGCCTCCCAATCATAATTTCCTTCAATGCCACATGCTCTATAAACTGCACACTGTAACCTAGCCCTTATTGTGCAATCTAAGGCTCCTCTATCTGTAGCTATAACTTTAACGTTTTCTACCCCTAACTTTTGTAATGTTTCTATAATAACTTTTCTAATTTGTTTACCAAATTGCTTTTCCACATTGCTTTTTAATTGTATTTCTATTCCAAAATCTTCATTTGGCAAAATCATTATTTGAATATCACTTGATTCCAAAGTTCCAACTAATGATTCTTTTATAATTTTCATATAATTCACCTTCCATTAACTACTATATCTTAATCACTTTGTTGTGAAAATTGCGAATATTTTCTATAGCAAGCTTTCTAGTTGTTTTGCTGCTAGCTTCAGCCACTCTTCAGAATTTACAATATTCTTATTAGTTGCTTCTGAAAGCAGTGCTAAATCCTTGGTTATGATGCCTTTATCTATAGTTTCAACACACGCCCTTTCTAGTTTATCTGAAAAATCTACAAGTTCCTTTATTTCATCAAGTTCTCCACGTTTTCTAAGTGCTCCAGTCCATGCGAAAATAGTAGCCATAGGGTTAGTAGAAGTCTTCTCTCCCTTTAGGTATTTATAATAATGTTTTTGTACTGTACCATGGGCGGCCTCATATTCAAAATATCCATCTGGTGATACTAATACAGATTTCATCATAGCCAAGCTTCCAAAAGCAGTAGCTACCAAGTCAGACATAACATCTCCATCATAATTTTTACATGCCCAAAGCATTCCGCCCTGAGATTTTACAATACGAGCAACTACATCATCAATTAAAGTATAAAAATAAACTATACCAGCTTCCTTAAATCTTTCTTTATAGGTAGTCTCATATATCCTATCAAATATAGCCTTAAAGTTAGCATCATAAGTCTTAGAAATAGTATCCTTAGTAGAAAACCAAAGGTCTATTTTCTTATCTAGTGCATAATTAAAGCAAGCCTTTGCAAAGCTTTCAATGGACTTATCCACATTATGCATTGCCATTAAAACACCATTTCCCTTGAATTCATGAACAGTTTGTCTGGAAATTTCTTTTCCTTCACTATTAGAGAACACTATTTCAGCTTTTCCAGGTTCTTCAACTTTATATTCTACATTTTTATAAATATCACCATAGGCATGTCTGGCGATGACAATAGGTTTTTTCCATGTACTTACATAAGGATGAATAGTATTAACTATAATAGGTTCCCTAAAAACAGTTCCATCTAAAATAGATCTAATTGTACCGTTAGGACTTTTCCACATTTTCTTTAATTTATATTCCTGCACCCTAGCCGCATTTGGAGTAATAGTTGCACATTTTACACCTACTCCATACTTTTTAATTGCCTCAGCAGCCTCAATGGTAACTTCATCATTTGTTTCATCCCTTTTTTTAATTGCAAGATCATAACATTGGGTTTTTAAATCTACATATGGAGAAATAAGTATATCCTTAATCATATGCCATAAAATACGAGTCATTTCATCTCCATTCATCTCTACTAAAGGAACTTTCATTTGGATTTTTTCACTTAACATATTTATTAATCCTCCTCTAATGAAATTAGGTACATGAAAAAAATATCAAGTCAAAGATTCTGGTATATTTTGTGTCAGACAAGGAAGCAGGTTCCGCCTTTGTATGACTATCGGCGGGTTCTGTTGACGCAGTATGACGCAAAATAGACTAGCATACTGGCTTGTTATTTATTTGAATGTGTCTTACTTAATCATTGAATTTTACTTTTAATCCAAGGCAATTTTCCTCCTAGTTTTAAAATCTGTGCATCTAATTTTGAAAGAGTATGTGTCAATGGAATATCTATATTTTTGGTAATATTTTTCAATATCACTTCTCCTGTTAAATCACCAATGGTAACCCTCAATTCATCCCCAGCTTCAACTTTCTTATAATCCTCAGTATCTTTGAACGTTAAAGGTACAATTCCAAAATTAATTAAATTAGCCATATGAATACGAGCAAAGGATTTTACAATAACTGCCTTAATTCCTAAATATTTGGGAGCTAATGCCGCATGTTCCCTACTAGAACCCTGTCCATAATTATCACCAGCTATAATAAATCCACCATTATTTTCAAGAGCTTTATTATAAAAATCACTATCTTTAGACTCAAAAGCATGCTTTGATATTTCAGGTATATTACTACGTAACGGTAGTATTTTAGCTCCTGCAGGCATAATATCATCAGTGGTTATATTATCTTCTAACTTTATAAGTACCTTCCCATTTAACATATCAGGAAGAGGGTAAAAGTCAGGTAAAGGCTTAATATTAGGACCATACACCACATTTATATTCTTTGACTCTTCAATGGACACTGGCTTAACTATCATATTATCATTAACTTCAAATTTACTTGGCATTTCAATTTTTGGATATTCTCCTAAGCTTCGTGGGTCAGTTAGAACGCCAGCTAAAGCTGTGGCAACAGCTGTTTCAGGACTTGTTAAATAAGCTTTTGCATCCTTTGTTCCACTTCTCCCTTTAAAGTTTCTATTAAAAGTTCTCACAGTTACTCCTTCGGAACATGGTGCACATCCCATTCCAATACAAGGTCCACATGCATTTTCTAATACTCTTGCACCTGCTTTAACTAAATATTTCATATCATTACTTTCAATCAAATGCTCTACCACTTGCCTTGAACCAGGACTAATGCTTAAATGAAGCTTATCAGAGATTGTTTTATCCTTAAGCACTTTTGCAACAATTAAAAGATCTCTTAATGATGAATTAGTACAAGATCCTATATTTACTTGATCTACTTTTATGCCAGCCACTTCAGATACTTTCTTAACATTTCCCGGGCTATGTGGCAGTGCAACCATAGGCTCTACTTTCTCTAAATCTATTTCTATTATTTCATCATATTGAGCATCTTTATCCGCTATAATTTCAGTCCATTGTTCTTCTCGTCCTTGTGCTTTTAAAAACTTTCTTGTAACTTCATCACTTGGGAAAATGCTAGTAGTACATCCTGTTTCTGTTCCCATATTAGTAATTGTAGCCCTATCAGGCACACTTAAATTTTTCACACCATCTCCAAAATATTCAAATACCTTCCCCACTCCCCCTTTTACGTCCACACGTCTTAGTAGTTCTAAGATTACATCTTTTGCAGAAACCCACTTAGGAAGTTTTCCAGTTAATCTAACTCCTACGATTTTAGGATATTTTATTCTAAAAACTTCTCCTGCCATGGCAGCGGCAACGTCCATGCCTCCTGCACCTATAGCTAATGCTCCTATTCCTCCTGCAGTAGGTGTGTGACTATCAGAGCCAATTAAAGTTTTCCCTGGACAAGCAAATCTTTCTAAGAAAAGTTGATGACAGATACCATTTCCAGGTCTAGAAAAATAAATACCATATTTTTGTGCAACAGACTTTAAATAATTGTGATCATCTGCATTTCTAAAATCTGTCTGTAACATGTTATGATCTACAAAACTTACACTTAATTCTGTTCTAACCCTTTCTATTCCAATTGCTTCAAACTGTAAATATGCCATAGTTCCTGTAGCATCTTGAGTTAAGGTATGATCGATTTTTAAAGCTACTTCCTCCCCTACTGCCGCTTTTCCTTCTATAATATGAGCCTTCAATATCTTTTCTGCAATAGTTCCTGACATTTGTAAACTCCCCCTACTCTCTTAATTACCATTTTTTAACATTATATTACTTTAATATCCCCTAGTCAATATCATATATATTAATCATAATTTTACTTATACATGAATTATTGAAACTTATGATAAAAAATAATAATGCGCCACAAGTGATAATTTTAAAATTTATTACTTGTGGCGCATTTATCCTTTGCTAAATAGTGAACTAATTGCACTAATAAAAATGCCGTGAATATATTCATAAATATAAAAACATTAAGCTACCTGAACCTCTTGTGTATCTTCAATATCCCCTTTATGGTTATTTTTTATCTTCTTTATTATAGTTCCTGTAAAAAAACCGAAAATAACAAATACACAAACAAATTTAATCATAGCAATTACATTTTCTTTAAATAAAACTTTATTCATACCAGATACTATCATTCTCATCATTTTAACTGAATATGTCATTGGTAACCATCTTCCTATAAACTCATAGAATTTAGGCGATGTTTCTATCGGGAAAGTACCTGCACAAGATGATAATTGTAAAAGTAATGCTACAAATATTATAGGAGTTGCTACTCCTCCTATAGCATAAGATAATCCATACATAATCATAAAGAATACAATAGCAATAAATATATTATTCATATAAAAATATGCGTTATTTATTGAATGCATTCCTAAACCCTTAGTAAGTGTTATACTTAAAATTATTGCTTGAATGGCTACCATTAATGAACCTATAATAGCTTTTCCTGTAAAACTTCTTAAAAATTTATTCTTAACAACTTCTGAAAACTTCGCTAGAGTTATTATAATATTCACAAACATAGCTCCTAACCACAATGAAAGTGACATAAAGTATGGTGCTAATCCTTCTCCATAATACTTAACATCATTAATTGGCTTTTCATCAACAGTTAATGGTTCTGATATAAACTCACTCATATTCTCTGGAGTAAATTTTAGTTTTGTATTCATCTTATCATAGCCTTCACTTAAACCCTCATTTAATTCTTTACTTCCATGGCTTGCCTCTTTTAATCCGCTACTTAAAGCAGATGTTCCATCCTTTAATTTATTACTTCCATCTAAAAGCTGATTGACTCCATCTATACCTTGCTTTTGTTTTTCATCTATTCCTTTAGCTAACTGTATATTACCCATAGCTACTTTATTTGTTCCATCTGTAACTTGTACTGATCCATCAAAAATATTGTTTACAGCTTCTGTTGCTTTCTTTTGTCCAGCTAAAACTTCATTAGATCCATTTGAAAGTTCATTTAAAGCCCAGGATACTTGTCTAACTCCCTTAGACAACTTAGTAGCTCCTATTGAAAGTTCATCAACTGCATCGCCAACTTTATTTGTACCTACTAACATTGAAGTTGAGCCTTCTTCTAACTGCCCTAAAACCCCAACTAAAGGTCTTAATGCATCTACATTTTCTTTTAACGGTTTTGCTATATTAGTGCTTATATCTTTACTTTTAATTCCAGATAAAATAGCTTTGGATCCAGCTATTTTTGCTTTAGCTACATCCATATTCCCATTTGCCATATCCTGTTGAGCCTGTGCTATTAAATCATAAGCTTTATTTATATTTTTACTAACAGCTTCAACACCATCACCAGCATAATTTAATTTTTTAGAAATACCATCGCTGTCTTCTGATACTTTATACTTTACGCTCTTAATTCCATCATTCAATTTTTTAGATCCATATTGTAAATTTGGCATCTGCTTGTTTAGCTCAGATAATCCATTGCTTATTTCTATTGCTCCATTGTTTATCTGTGGTATATCGGTATTTAATGCTGATAATCCTCCATTAATCTTATTAATACCTTCATTTAATTGTGGCATCTTACCATTTAACTCACCTAACCCCTCACTAACCTGTTTTGCTCCACCATTTACAGCTTGGGCACCACTTATAAGTTCAGCAATCCTTGGATCTGATTGAGACAATTTGCCTTTGAACTGCTTTAATCCATCTATAACTCCATTTTGCCCATCTAGTAATTTATTTCCTCCATCATTAAGTTCTAAAAGACCATCTTTTAATTTTTCTGAACCGTCACTAGCCTCTTTTATAGAATCTTTTACTTCATAAAGATTATTAGATAATTCCCTGGTAGTTTCCTTAGCTAAATTTGAAGCTATTTCACTTTTTATAGTGTCAGCTGCTTTAGAAGAAACTTGTGAAAATATGAAATTAGTCCCTTTATTAGGACTATAAATTATTTCTGGCTTCTGAAACTTTCCATCAGCTGCATCAGCCACCTTTTTAGAAAAATCCTCTGGTATAATAATCATAGCATAATACTTTGTCCCATTTACACCTTTATTAGCTTCATCATAATTTACAAATTGCCATTTCACCTTTTTATTTTCCTTAAGATTATCTGATACTTCCTCACCTATATTGTATCTTTTTCCATCTTTTGTGACAGGTTTATCCAAATTTACAAAAGCAACAGGTACTTTTTGCAAGTTACCATACGGATCCCAAAATGCCTTTAAGTAAATAGCTGAATAAAGCATTGGCACAAACATTATAGCTATGATGGAAATAGCTATCACAGTATATGTGGTTTTTTTGCTTATCTCCTTATTACCTATCTTCATTTGTTTTTCTCCTTTATCCTGTAAAGTTTAATTATATATGACTAAAAGTCAAATATAATTAAATCATTTTTTTTAAAAAATTTCATCCCTAAAACATATACATTTATTGAAAATCCTTTATTCAATTACTATATATATTTATTATGTAATTATCCTCCATGGATTTTAATTAGTCTTTTTATGCCTTTTAATATCCATTAAATGGTGTAATTATGCGTCTGTAATCTTTTTTACAAATTTCCATCTCTTCTTATTCAAATACTAGCTTATGTGTTTCTTTTTAACAAAAAATTAATAATTTAATATAAAATAAGAGCCTTATCTACATATGGTATATTCGTCAGATAAAGCTCATTTTATATTAAATTATTATTATAAATTAATATACTCATTTTATTTATTACAATTATTAGTTAAATACCTTTTTAATCTATTTATATCCTTTATTACTATACTCCTATTTTCTGAAGTTATTATGTTTTCTTGTTTAAACTTCTTCAGAGTTCTGGTAACTGTAATTCTTGAACATCCTATTATATCTGCAATATCTTGGTGAGTTAAATTTATTACTATTTTTTCATTATTAGTTCCTATTTCTTTTGACTGAGTCCATAATCTTATTAAAGTATCTGCTACCTTTTGTGTAGAATCATTAAAACATATATTTACCATTTGAGTCATTGATATTCTATACTTCCTAACTAAGCTATGAATTATGAATCTATATATGTCAGCATTAAAATCTAAAAGTTTTTCTACTTCTCTTGAGTGAATTATAGATATGTCAGTGTTTTGTATAGCTGTATTTATAAAACAATCAGCTACACCTTCAAAATACTCTTCCTCTCCAAAGATTTCTCCCGGTTTTAAATAATAAAGATATTTTTCATCTCCATTACTATTATAAAAACTTCTTTTCACGCTACCATTAGTAACTACAGCTATAAACCTCTTTTCCCTAATTATTATTTGCTCATTTTTGCGAAAACTTCTTTTTTCCCCATAATTACTAAAATCATTCAAGAAAAAATTTCTCATTTCATGCTGTTTTTCACAATCAAATAATTCTTCATACATTTCTATCACCCAATTTAATGAATTTTTATTTTTTATATTTTGCTTATTATATCAAAAGGAATTTAAAAAGTGAAGAGCATTGTAGCAACAAAATACTACAATACTCTTCACTCTACTCTATAAATTTTAAATAAGAAATGTACTAGATAAAATTAACTAATATATTGTATCATAAATTTTCTCCAATCTCCATGATGCACATATATATCATTTTTATCTATTTTATTATTTTTATCATTATACTTATACATATAGGCTTTTTGAATCCTCGCTGATTCACCTTCCAAAACTTCTACATCTGTTAATATTCTACTGTATTCGTTGCTAGAATCGTTTTCCCTTATATATCCCTCCATTTTATCTAATATTTTAAGGTTTTCCTTAAAATTTTTAAAACTTATAAGCTCACCGTATACAAAATCTTTTCCATCTACTAAAGCTGGATATCCTCGTTTTGCTAAATGATAAAGTTTACCTTTAACTCTAGCTTTTTTTCTATCTAATATTATATCTCTTAGATATCTTTCATAGTTAAAAAAATTATTCATTAAACTTCCATAAACAAATACATTCTTTACTTCTTCAACTTCCATATTAACTTTAGTTTCTAACATATTTTACCACCAGTCTCTTTAATATCTTCTTTAGTTTCAATAGCTGCTTCTATAGCTAACTTTAATCCTTTAGTTATACTTTCCAACGCCATAGAAGGCATATTTCTCTTGTCTACTACTTGTTCTGGTATAAATGGAACATGTATAAATCCTCCAATAGTATTCTTAAATTCTTTATCTAGATGGTATAAAAGTCCATACATTATGTGATTACATACAAAAGTTCCTGCAGTATTAGAAACTGAAGCTGGAATACCACCTTCCTGTATCTTTTTAACCATAGCTTTTATTGGAATGCTTGCAAAATATGCATTTTCTCCATCATTAAATATTTTTTCATCTATGATACTATTTCCTTCATTATCTGGTATCCTAGCATCATCCATATTTATTGCAACTCTTTCTATAGTAATATCGTATCTTCCCCCTGCTTGTCCTACACATACCACCATATCAGGTTGTTCTGCTTTTATAGCTTCTGCAAGCTTTCTTACAGATTTTTTAAATACTGTAGGAATCTCTACTTTAACAATCTTAGCTCCGTTTATTTCTTCTGGGAGTTTTTTAACAGCTTCAAGAGCTGGATTTATGCTTTCTCCTCCAAAGGGATCAAATCCTGTAACCAATACTTTTTTCATCTTCATTCTCTCCTAACATAACGACGTAAAATTTATTTCAATATTAATCCTAAAAATCTTATAAACTCTATATTAAAATGCCCAAAAATACATAAGTAATATGTGTATAATTAACATTAATATAGCCACTGGGGCTTGATATTTTATAACTCCATATTTCCTATCTTTAATTTCTAAAATAGCTGTTGGAACTATATTAAAATTAGCTGCCATTGGTGTCAAAAGAGTTCCACAGAATCCTGCTGTTAACCCCAAAGCGGAAACTACAACAGGGTTTCCTCCCTGAGCTATAACAAAAGGAACTCCTACCCCCGCAGTAATAACTGCAAAAGCTGCAAATCCATTACCCATTATCATAGTAAATAGTGCCATGCCTACGCAATAAGCCACTACTCCTGCAAGTATATTTCCTTGTGGTATAATTCCACTTATGCCATCAGCAATTACCTTTCCAACCCCTGCACTAGCAAAAACTGAACCTAATGCTGCAAGAAGTTGCGGTAAAATATTAACAGGACCAACCATTTGGAATAATCTTCTTCCATCTTCCACCATTTCTTTTGGTTTTCCTTTTGTTATTACTATTGCAAGTATAGTAGCCAATAATGTACCTATTCCCAAAGCTACTAGGGAACCTAAAGATTCTTTAAATAGTTGTGCTACCAAAAAAGTAATTAGTGCTAAAGCTACTGCTGGTATAAATATAGCATTACCTATTTTATTAGCCATTTTATCTTTAAATTCTTGAGTTGACTGTTGATACTTTCCAGGCTTAACAACTTTAAGTGCTGACAATGCACAAAGTACTAAAATTAAATATCCTATTATAGTAGGGTTTACTCCTATCTTCTCATTTCCCCATATTAATCCTATTTTGCTGAAAGTGAATATAAATCCAAGTATAAGCCAGAACAGAGCTGTAGATATCTTAGAATTATTCTCTTTATCTTTTAAAGTCATATAACTTGTATAAAAACATACCATGCCACACAAAACATACATTATTTCAGTTAAAGATGCTTTAAGCATTTATATCCCCTCCTGACTCTGTATTTTGTTTAGCTTTCTTTTTATATTTCTTGTCAAACTTTTTATCATAATATAAGAATTGAATTGTTCCCACTATCATTATTATTACAGCAATTGGTAAGGAAGCCTTTGCCACATCAATAGCTTCTACCTTATAATTCAATTCCTTAAGTACCCCAACAATCAATAGTACTCCACCAGATGCCACAAAACCATTCTGACCAAAAAAGTTTCCATAATTCTCAACTGATCCTTCTAATCCCTTAACCACTTCTTTTCCTTCTTCATCAAAATCTTCATATCGATTTTCAGCAGCACCTTGAGCCATTGGAAGTATTAAAGGTCTTATAAATTGAACATGTCCACCTATTCTTAAACTAAAAACAGCTGAAATTGTTCTTATTATAAGATATATAGAAGTAAGTTTTCCAACTGTAGCTGTCTTTATCTTTCCTATGAGATATGCAGCTCTTTCCTTCAAACCATATCTTTCTAATAGACCTATAACTGGAAGTGAAATAATAAATAATGACATATATCTATTAGTTACAAAAGCCTCTCCCAAAATTTTCATTATATCATTGAAGGACATTCCAGAAACAAGACCTGTGGCAATACCGGCAATAACAACTACTGCCAAAGTATCCAATTTGATTATAAAACCTATTACAATAATTAAAATTCCTATTAACTTTATCATTTATTTCCCTCCTCCTTCTGATTTTTAATATATTTATTATAGAGATTATAACAAAACGAAAAATAAAAAAATGTAGCCTAGACTACATTTTTTGAAATAATCTGAATTTTCGAACACAATAATTTGTTTTTGTTCATCACCTGTGGACTGCATTTAACTAACCTTGTGAATCATCAATATCTACTTTACCTTAGTTTTTATGTATTTAACATTCTTCATTAATGGCTTTTTAATATTCAACTTTTTTAAGCTTTCTTCATTGATGTATACATCCGTTTCATCTGATATTTTAATTGGCATCTTAGAAATATCCTCTCCTTTTAATACTGCCACTGCCATTTTACCTGTTTCATAACCCAATTTATAATAGTTAATTCCTACAGTAGCTAGTGCACCAGCTTCTACACTTCCTTTTTCTGCTGCAATTATAGGTACTTTTTCTTTTAATGTATTCTTAACTATTATAGGCATTGATGATACCACTAATTGATCTGTTGGTATAAATACATCTATCTCCTTTACTAAACTACCTATGGCACTATTTACTTCATTGGTACTTGTCACTCCTGTAGAGATGATTTCGTAACCTTTGGAAACCTTTTTTAGTTCATTAACACAAACTTTATTATTACTTTCTACAATATATAATTAACTAGAGGCACTATTGCACTTCTATCTGTAAAATCAACTTTATCTCCATAGGTAGCTAGTAACCCTTTATCATCATCTGTTAACTTATCTTCAGGTTTTTTAGATACTACTTTTTTTAGCATTGCCATCATAGCTTTGTGTACTAAGCTTAGCTTTTTGTAATCTATTCCACCGCGAAAATGAAAAAACTTTATATTATTTATGATTTCTTTAGGGAAATTCTTTTCTATAATTGGGGCGAAAACTTCTTTTTTATCCGTAGAAGCAAGTCCCACTGTGTAAACTATTATTTTTTTATCCTTTATAATATCAAAGTTTTTAGTTATAAGTGATATACCTGAAATGCCACTAGCATAAAGTCCTCCACCGTAAACAATAGTATCATATTCCTTCAACATTTCTACCTTTATTTCTGAAGCATCAAATAAATTGCCCTTTACCTCATCTGCTATCCACTGAGCATATTTCTTTGTGCTCCCGTATTTTGATTTGTATATTACTGCTATTTTATTGTTCATATACTTCGCCTCCCAAAATTATATAAATTATTATTCCATTATTTGCATGATATCTAACCGCTTGGTAAAACTTTCAACATCATATCTAAATTATACTACACTAAAATTACAAAGCATAGCTTATAAATTTCTATGAATCTCAATATAATAGCAGGCTTTATTGTTGTGCGAATTTTATTATGTGCATTTTTAATGCACTGTAAGAGAGGTAGGTATTTTTATGCACAAAAATAAAAACTATCAATTTTACGTAAATCCTGTTTTACTTATACAAGCAAAAACCGCCTGCATATTTTAGCAGACGGCTTTTGTTATTCCGTTTTATTTCTTTCTTACAGGATAACATACTTCTGTTACCCATTCTTCAGGATTTTGTGTTTCATGAGGACTTACATGATAGATATTAAAGGCTAAACCATTAAACTCATAACCATTATCACTTACCCAATTTGCAACTACCTGATTAACTTCACCAATTTTATCATAACTACCTTTATAAGTAGCTGATGCAATTTGAACAGGAGGCATTGTTTTAAACACTACATTTTTTGTGTTTTTATATTTTCCCTTTACAGATTTCTGAACCTCTACATCCACATCCTTTTCCTTGTATTCTCCATCATGGAAAATAGCAAGTGTATAGCAAGGTTCTCCATCCTTAATATTAAGTGGCATAGTTTCTGTCACTAATGTATGCCATAGCATACCCTCCTGTTCGTAAGAAGGAATTATTTTACGTACACTTGCCACATATCTTTCTGGCAATTCTTTTAAAGTTACATTATAATTCATAACCTTATCACCCTTTCCAAGTCTTTTAATAGCAGTTTCAATGAGTATTAAACGCCTATTGGTTTCCTCCGCCTGTTCTCGAACTTCTGTCTTCTTAAACAATAAATATTTCTTTAGAGCCTCTGGATTATCATAGCTCTTCAGTATTTCAGAAACAGATGCCAGACTAAACCCCATATCTTTCAGTGCGTTGATACGCCCTGCAAGAGGCAGTTGCGCCTCACTATAATACCTATAACCTGTAAAATCATCTATACTTTCGGGGATAAGCAAACCAATCTCATCATAATGGCGCAGCATTCGTATGCTAATTCTTGATAATTTTGAAAAATCACCTATTCTTAACATTTATATTACCTCACATATATGTGTTTTTGAGCTCAATTACAGTATAGAGTATACCATAATGTGAGAGTCAACAAATGATAATTTTCTATTTAGGTACACAAGTCAAAGATGCTGGTATATTTTGTGTCAGACAAAGAAGCAGTTTCCGCCGCTAGTAGGACTATCAGCGGGTTCTGCTGACGCAGTATGACGCAAAATAGACTAGCATACTGACTTATTATTTATTTGAATGTGCCTTAAGCAAAAATCGCCTGCATATTCTATGCAGACGGTTTTTATTATTCTTAATCAATTCCCTCTTTTAAGAAACGTTTTTCCTCTTCCTTTAAGTCAAGTCCTATGGTTCCTCCTGGATTCATGTTGTAATCAGGATCAAAGTAATTTTTTAGTGCCTTGAACACACCGAATTCTTTGCGTCCTAATTGTCCCTCTAACCAAGGAGCAAACATTTTACCAATTCCATGATGGTGACTCATGGATGCACCAGACTTTTGAATAGCATCTAAAATGCTACTATGGTATTCTTTAAATTTTTCAGCTTCATTCATTCTAGTTATAAAAATAAAATATAAATTAGCTCCCTGTGGATAACAGTGTGACATATGAGTTGTTACTATAGTATTTGGTAGCTTATGACACACCTTTCTCACATCTCTATGAACCTGTGCCATATTAGACCAATTTACAGTACACTCTAAAGTATCTGTAATAACTCCAAAATCCATTAAAGTATCTCTTAAATATGGGTCATTAAAACGTCCTTTTTCCCAACTCTTTGTAACATATGAAGTTAGACTCATTCCACCATATTTTCTTGCTATTTTCTTAATGTTTTTTGCTACATTTCTAGAATATCCTCTTTCTCCATCTGTGAACCCTAAAAATAGACATCTTTCCATATCTTTATAACCACGAATTTCAAAAATACGCTGTAGTGGAGTTTCATCTACATTATAGAGATGAAGCATTAAACTAGTTTCCTCTGGATCAGAAAGTCTAAATACAGAAGAAAATCCTGCTTCACACTGCATCATTTCCCTTGCTGCCTCTTGAGCAATCTCCCAATTCTTAAAAATATAAGAGAATCTCCTGCGATTTTCTGGCATCCATCGAAATACTTTTAATGTAACCTCTGTCAATATACCAAAAGCTCCCTCGCCGCCCATCATTATCTGATTTAAGTTAGGCCCTGTAGCCTCTCTTGGATAATGACTAGTTTGAATAGTTCCAATTGGTGTTGCATATTTTTGCCCCATTACTATATCTGTGATACATCCATAATAGGTACTATTTTGACCAGCACCTCTTGTAACAACCCAACCTCCAACACTGCTATATTCAAATGATTGTGGAAAGTGCCCACAAGTATAAGCTCGTTTGGCACCAAATAATTTTGGTGCATTTTGTAGAGCCTCCTCTAGCTGTGGACCTGACATACCTGTTTGCACAGTTATAGTTTGATCTATTTCATTAAAGGATAGTACCTTGTTATAACGTAATCTCATATCGAGAGAAATCCCCCCCTTTGTGGGCTCTACACCTCTTGTAACACTACTCCCACCACCATATACATATAATGGAATACTATGTTTAGTGCAATATGCTACAATTTGTTCAATTTGTTCTGTAGTATCTGGATAAACTACAACATCAGGAACACAATCCACTCTTTTTTCTCTCAATCTTAGAGCATCATATCCAGTTTTTCCGTAAGCTACTGAAAGTCTACTGTAATCATCTATTGTAACAAATTCATCTCCAGCTATTTTTTTTAGAGCATCAATGTGCACCTTATCCAGCTCACATGGCTTATCTAACTTAACCTCATCAAAACCAAGGTATCCATCATACTGTTTAAAATCTTCATCTGTCATATTAAACTTTTCTTTCATAAGCTTATATAGTGATTCTTTTGGATATTTTACGAAATTAGGATCTCCCCAGCGAAATATAGAGCGATAACTATTCTTTGGTGCTGGTTCTTTTATCCATTTAGGTTCAAATTCTTTATATGGTTTGCTCATTTATCCTCTCTCCTTGTCAATATTTTTATTTTTAGTCGATTGTGAAATTACACAACCGTTGATTTGCCTATCTTTTTAGCCGATAGGCTTTTATATTTTCCTCCACTGTGAGAAAATAAATGTAACCACACAAAATATTATCCACAGAGGAGGAGAATTACATGTTTTGTATTAATAAACTTAAGCAACTTAATATTTTTGAGCAGTTAACCGAACTTAAAGACCTTAGAAAAAAGCAACCTGTAGGCTTCATCAAATTACTTGCTGATAATTTTGATATCCAATCTTTTATTCCAGAATCTTTTACTCAAAAATACTATGCCGATTTAGGCAGAGATAGGAAATATAATCTTTCATCAGTGTTATCTGCTTTAATTCTAATGCAGATATTTCATATTCCTACTACTGTTCTGTTAAATCTTTTTCTTATATTTTCTACTGAAATAAGAGAATTTTGTTGCTTCTATGATGATATTCCTGATGAATCTTTTTTCAGTAGATTTAAAACGGATTTTGAAGGTGATCTTGCCGACTTATTTAATTCAATGGTTCCTCAAGTCATTGATATTTGTAACAATATCAATGAATCTCTTCCTGATGATTCACCTCATAAAAACCGTAATTATCAACTTATATATGATACTTCAGGTTTAAAACCAAGAGTAAAAGAAAATAATCCCAAAACTCTTGTTTCTGAAGTAAATAGGGTAAAATCCTATGCTAAAGCTACCAATAACAAACAGCTCAATCCTTATGCTGTCGCATATAAGAACATGCCTAAATTTGCTTTTGCAAACCATAGTATTAAGCTAGACTTCGTAAATGGACATTTCGGCTATTTTTACAAATTTGGTCTAATTACTAATGGTTGGGGCATTCCGTTGAATATCAAATTTTTTGATGAAGATTTTTATAACCCTATTGATAAAGAATTTGAAACTCCTAAAGAGCAAAAATATTGCTATGATAATGCTTCTTTAAAACCAGTAATTAAGCCATTCTTAGAAACATTAAGTAACACCTCTAACTTTAAATTTAAATATTTCTTAGGTGACTCAGAATTTGATAGTTATGATAACTTTGGTTTTCTTCAACAATGTGGCTTTGAAAAAGTATTTATACCTCTTAACCCTCGTAATCAAAGTAACAGTAAAATAGGTGATCTTGAATATGATATAGAAGGTGTTCCTCTATGTCCTTTAGACAAAACCCCTTTTAAAGCTGAAGGTCCTTGTAAAGGCAAAAATAGAAGCTTAAGATTCAAATTTACTTGTCCCAAAGCCCATAGGGATAAAAAAGGTAAGTGCTATCATACTTGTGAAAATCCATGTACTGATAAAAAAAGTGGTCGTATGACTTATGTTTATCCCAATAAAGACTTTAGACTTTATCCTGGTGTTCAAAGAAATTCTAATGAATGGGACGATGAATATCCTAATCGTGCATGTATTGAACGAACTCTTTCATCGTTAAAATCTAACCCATGCATTGAATCACCAAGAACTTTAAACACCGCAACTATGCGTGCTGACCTGTGCCTAACGGCTATTTCTAAACTCATAAATGTTATACTAGCTTACGCTATAAATAAACCAGAATACATTAGAAGTATAAATAAACTTCTTAAAATAGCTTCATAATTAACATATCCACAAATAAATATCTTTCCACATGCTACGCATACCTTTTTAACAAAAGGCTTTTTGTCGTGTCTTTTTTTGCACGCTTTTAAGCCAAATCTTAAAAATTATCCACAGTTTTTATTTTTCAATTCTACAAGCCACTAAATATTTTTATTTTTTTATAAAGCGGCAATAATTTACTATATATTTGTGTATAAATATTCTTATACAATTTTTGATAAGCTTCACATTCTTCCATATTTGGAACGAATACATCTTTTTCATGAACCATAGATTTAATAGCTTCTTCATAATCAGAAAATACTCCCATGGCTACGAATCCTGCAATAGACGATCCTAGTCCTGATGCCTCATGAGTTTGTATTCTCTTTACTGGCAATCCAAACATATTGGCTGTAATTTGACATATCTCATCACTCTGAGAACCTCCTCCAGCCACAAAAATTTCCTTTATTTTCTGACCTGAACGCCTTTCCATATTATACATTCCATCCATCAGCGCAAATCCTATACCTTCAATTATAGCTCTATACACATGAATTCTTGTGTGTACATCAGAAAAACCAATAATGGCTCCCTTTGCATTTGGTGTCACTACACCAGGGGTCCAAAATGGCTGCAGCATTAGCCCATCGCACCCTACTGGAATTTCACGTAATCGTTCATTTAATATACTTTCTGGAGAGCATCCTAGTCTTTCTGCCTCCACGCATTCTTTTAAAGCAAATTCTTTTTTAAACCAAGAAATAAGCCAATATCCTCTAAATATTTCTATTTCAGGGTTGTACACATCCTTTGGTACTCCTGGATAAGCTGGAAGAAATCTTTTAGGTTCAAAATATCTTTTAGTAGCAAATTGAACTGTAGCCGTTGTTCCAAAAGACAAAGCCGCCTGATCCTCTTTAATTACAGATAAACCTAATGTTTCACAGCCCTTATCTGACCCCGTTGAAATAAGTGGAAGACCTACTGGAATATCTGAAGCCTCACTGATTTCTTTTGTAATGTAGCCAACAATTTCTCCTGTATCAATAAGTTCACACATCATTTCTTCTGGAATATCACACATACACCTTTTTAGATCATTTTTATTTAGCCATTTACGATTTCTATAGTCAAATGGTATATGCCCAATCATATTAGCTGCACAATCCTTCAATTCTCCAGTTAATTTATAATTCAAATATGTTGGTAACATTACGAACTTTTTAGTTTTTTCCCATATTTCTGGTTCATTTTCCATAATCCAATTTGCAAAAGAAACCTTATATTGAGTTTTTAATACCAAATCCATATTAGCCACTTTAAGTGCCATACTAATCCACCACTTAAAAGGTTTTACATGCTTTGTTTCTCTGCTATCTAGCCAAAGTATAACATCTCTTAAGGGTTTATACTCTGAATCAAGGCATACACAGGAATCACGAATTGTTGTAATTGTAACTGCAATAACATCCTCATACCCATTAGAGCTCTTTTTCTTAAGTTCCTTACCTATATTACATAATGTTTGAAAATAAAATTCAGGTTTTTGTTCTGCCCATCCAGGTTTCTTTGAAAAATATGGTTCTTTATATTTATGCTGAACTAAATTTATAATTTCACCTTTTTGATTTACAAGCATCCCCCTCATACTCTGAGTTCCTAGATCAAAGGTTAATATCAACGGATTGCCCAATATGCTGCCCCCTCTACACTTAATATTTTCACAATATCTAATTTTTAGAAATAATTTTGAATGTGCCTAATATCTTTTAATATATTACTAGTAGCTATAACATCAACTTTCAAACCTAAAACATCCCTTATTATAACATCCCCTCGCCCTATTGGAGACATAATAATTACTTTATTAATTTCCTCCATTACTTTAAATATCATATCCTTTGGTATCTCACCAGAAACTCTCACAGGCAGCACTGGCACATTTTTAAAATTTGTTTTAACAGTTGTACAAATTGTTCTCATGGGGTTTGTCAATTCATTAATAGCAAAAGCTTCTCCTCTTTTGCATTTATTTCCACTAACAATCCAATTATTATCATCTCTCTCTACAGTCAAATTGCAGCCATTTGGACATACAATACAAACTAATTCCTTCATGCTATCTCTCCTTTCACTTCAATGCAAATAGAAGAGTTATCTTTTATATTTAATTTATTAAAATCAATTTCTAGCTTTTGCATTTCTGGTGGTCTTAAATGAGCATATTTTTTTTCCAAAACTACTATATCATCTACATTAATCTGTAAAATTGCATTATTTAGCACTTCCTTGCTTCTAAAATATAAAGTA
The DNA here is from genome assembly GCF_000744935.1 of Clostridium sp. KNHs214. GTDB lineage: Bacteria > Bacillota > Clostridia > Clostridiales > Clostridiaceae > Haloimpatiens. Next base: position 622,510 of record NZ_JQMW01000011.1, read on the forward strand.
ACAATTTTATCCTCTCTAGATAAATCAATTCTTTGTGGCACCAAATAGAGTATAGATTTGCTAATTTTAAAATTCAATAGTTGCTTATTCCCATACTTATACCTTGCTGCGGCTTTTCCTGCCAGTTCTCCGCTTTCTGACACATAATCTACTAAATCGTTTACATGAAGTGCATTACCACAAGAAAATATGCCTTCCACATTAGTCATGAAATCATTGTCACAAATAGGTCCTTTAGTGCGAAAATCCAATTTTACATTCAATTTCTCTGCAATTTCATTTTCTGGTATCAATCCAACTGATAAAATAAGTGCATCACATTCTACTATTTGGCTAGTTCCTCTAATTGGTTTCATTTTTTCATCCACTTCCATAATCTCCACCGCAGTAAGCCTATCCTCTCCAAATACACGAGTTACTGTATGAGATAAGAAAAGGGGAATGTTGAAATCATTTAAGCACTGCATAATATTTCTTGTTAACCCTGAAGGGGTCCTTTTAGCTTCATATACACCACATACCTTTGCCCCTTCTAACGTTAACCTTCTTGCCATAATAAGTCCGATGTCCCCACTACCTAATATAACACATTTTTTTGTTGGCATCTGTCCAAGTAAATTTGTAAAATGCTGAGCAGTACCCGCAGTAAAAATTCCTGATGGTCTAGTTCCATGTATAAAAACTTGTTTTGCAGTTCTTTCTCTACATCCAGTGGCAAGAATAATGGTATTTGCTGAGTAATCTACAACCCCTTCTCTAGTTACTACGCTAACAATAAATCCTTTACTTTTCTTTTGAATATTTGTAACAAAAGCTAATAATTTGTAATCTATTTTTTCTTCATTAAACTTGTCAATGAAACGTTCTGCATATTCAGGTCCTGATAGTTTTTCTCCAAAATGCACTAATCCAAAACCATCATGTATACACTGCTTTAAAATTCCACCTAGTCTTGCTTCACGCTCAATCAGTAGTACCTCTGCACCTTCCTGTTTTGCAGAAATAGCTGCTGCTAGTCCAGCTGGTCCTCCCCCAATGACTATTACATTATACATGTTCATTTTAATCCTCCTTTTGTTTCTCCTATGGTAATATAGGAAGCGGAGTTTGATTTTTTAACTTCATTTATAGGGATATTTTTATATTCACTAATTATTTTTGCTACCAAAGGCATGCAAAATCCTCCTTGACATCTTCCCATTCCAGGTCGTATTCTCTTTTTTATGCCATCCACCGTATTCACTGGAATTACTGAATTAAGAGCATCAATAATCTCCCCTTTACTTATTTCCTCACAGCGACAAACGATAATTCCATAATCAGGATTTTCTTTAATTAGCTTTGTTCTTTCTTCACTGGTCATATTACGAAGAACAGGTACACCCTTTCTTTTAGGATTAAATTTTTCATTTTTCTGTACAGGAATTTCTTTAGATAATTCTTCTACTGCCATTTTTTCAACATCTAATGCTACTGCTGGTGCCGTTGTTAATCCTGGTGATTGTATGCCGGCACAATGTATTAAATTCTTTGTTTTTCTTCCTTTTTCTATTATAAAATCTTCCTCAAAGGTTGCAGCACGTACTCCAGTAAAATAAGTTATAATATCCTTTTCCTTTAACCCTTTAGCAGTTTCCTTTTGTTTTTTAAACACAGCATCAATACTAGATTGTTCTGTAGCAAAATTCTCCTTTTCATAGGTTTCAATTGCATTAGGACCTACTAAAAGATTCTCATGAACAGTACGTAATATTCCTCCACCCTTTGTATGCAATTTATTCTTTGTTATTAGCTTAATAGACGCTATTGATTTAACTAAATGAGCTGATTTCTTGTCTAGTATTGAGTTTGTTCCCTTTCTAGGGTGTATAGAATAGAATCTATCTCCTGTCATTTTTGCAATATCTTCTGCAAAAGTACCTGCGGCATTAATCACTAATTTGGGATAAATTCTTCCCCTATTTGTAATCACACTTTTAATTATTCCATCTACTACTTCCATATCTAAAACCACTGTATTTAAAGATACCTTTGCTCCATTTTGTACTGCATTTTCACCATAAGCTATAGTAAGTCCATAAGGACATACGCATCCTGCTGTAGGATTGTATACGGCAAATGCAAATTCCTCATTTAACTCTGGTTCCCTTTTTTTCAGTTCTTTTCTGCTAATAATTCTCGTGCCTTCTACCTTACAAATATGTTTTCTTTGCCATACATATGAACGTATTATAGGATACACTGATTTTTGTTTGAAACCTACATATTGCCCTCTTCTTACAAAAGGAACTGAAAGATCACTACATACCTTTTCAAACATACTATTGCCTTTTAATACATAATGCTGCTTCAAAGTCCCCTTATTTAAGTCTACCCCCGGATGCACCTCTCCATCATTTCTTCCTGATGCCTGCATAGCCAAATCGGCTTCTTTATCAACAAGTAAAATATTTAATTTCCATTTAGTAAGTTCTCTTGCAATACTAGCCCCAGAAATTCCCCCACCAATAATCAAAACATCTGGCTCTAATCCTTCTAAAGAAGTATCTTTTTCCTTTGGTAATCTCATTGATGGCATAGTAATTCCCTGCAGTTTTATGTCATTTACAACATGCATAGTGCTTTTTTTAACCACACACATCATACAAGCATCTATAATATCCTCCCATTTTGAAAGAGTTCCTGAAACAACTATGCAATTTTCTTTTATATTTACCTTTAGCATCTTATGAAATTTCTCATCTAACTTTTTTTGTAATTTCACTTCCAATACTTTATTATTCATTATTTCACTTCTTTCTTCTTAGTCGCCCACGCAACCGACTTTAACTTTAAAATATCAATTATTTTGTAAATTGTCAATATATTTGTATAAATATTTTTAATTTAATGAATATTAAAATATACTTTAATATTCATTTATGAAACTAAATAAAATAGACAAACTATTTTATAAACGTTAGGTACATGAAAAGAAATAACAAGTCAAAGATGCTGGTATCTTTTGTGTCAGACAAGGAAACAGTTTCTACCTTTGGTAGGACTATCGTCGGGTTCTGGTGACGCAGTATGACGCTAGATAGACTGGCATACTGACTTGTTATTTATTTGAATGTGCCTTATACTTTAAATAAAGTTTCACCATATTTAGGAGGTAAAGTTTTGGCAGCACCAAGAAAAGACAATGTAAAAAATTTAATATTAGACGCCACAGAAAAATTATTGGAAACAAAAAAGCTTTCAGAAATATCTTTAGCAGAAATAGCTAAAAATGCAGGAATTTCAAAAGGAACTCTCTACTATCATTACAAATCTAAAAATGATATTTTGTTTGATATTACTGATAAATATTTAAAAGAACAGTGGAATGATTTGATAGCTTGGACTGAAAATCCAGAAAAAGATACTTCTCTTGATAGACTGGTAAAATATGTTTTAGAAAGAGACATTTCTTCGGTAGGTATGCGTCTTCACTTCTTTTATGATGCTATGCTTGGCAACGAAGAGATTCGTATAAAATTGATGCAGCGTTATGCAGAATTTGCTGCCATTATTACAGAGAAAATTCGTGAAAGAACTGATAAAATACCTGCTGAATATTTAACTTGGTTAATTTTATTAGCTTCTGATGGATTATTTATTCATAAAACTTTGAAAAACACTAGCTTAGATGTGGATAAATTTATTGCGGAAAGCAGTCAATTTATTAAGGTTTTGTTACCTAAGAACTAATTTGAGAAATTCTATAATCAAAAAGCCGCTTGCATATTTTATGCGTACGGCTTTTCTAAATTTTAAATATGATTTTTTATACATTCTACCCATTTATCTGTAGTTAAAACTTTACTAAATCTCGTTGCTTGAATTATTAAAATAGCTTTTTGTAACTCCTTAGCACTTATTCTCCCCTGATTATTTGATATGTCAAGTGTTCCCGTTGCATCTGATAAAAACTCTACTGAAAATCCTAAATGAAATGCTTGTCTTGCAGTAGTATCACAACACATCTGGGTCATATATCCACATACTACAACTGTATCTACATTCATATTTCTAAGTAACTCCTCTAAATTAGTTTCTGTAAAACTTCCTGGGAAATTCTTTTCAATAATACATTCATGCTTTCTTTTTTTGATTTCATCATGTATTTCCCATTCCTTGCTTCCTCTAATAAACGTTTCTGAATTATTTTCTACTTCCGTATGTTGAATTAAAATAATTGGAATATTATTTTTTGAAGCCTCATCCATAGACTTAATAATATTTTTTAAACTCCTATTAGCATGTACAATAGGTAGTTTACCAATAAAATATTCATTTTGTACATCAATAACTAATAATGCTCTTTTCATCTCATCCTCCTCCTTATATATTAGCTGCAATATTTTATAAAAACACCTCTATTTTTTAATAAATATTAACAACTCACTTTTTTAATAACTATTCAGCCATCCTAAATAATTACTGCTTTTTTAATTTTAATTAGCTTACTTATATAATTGTATGACAACATATTCAATTAATGTGTTAAAAATATTCAATTATGTAAATATTTATCATAGTTTTATAAAATAAAAAACACCCTACTTTCAAATTTTTATGTATCTGAAGTAAGGTGTTGATATTAAATTTATGTATACTAAAAAGAGGTATAATACCTCGCTTAGCGAAACCTTTGCATTAAAGTATGAACAAATGCATTTACTGTAAATATTGATTTTACAAAATCTAAAGTATTCTCACATTATTTTCTTACAGTAGATACATATACACGAATTCTGGCAAAAGTGTTAGCGCCAGTAGAACTTCTAAAGGTACATGAAATCTTTTGTTTAACTTTAGTTATACACAAATCACGTTCTGTTAAGTTATTATCAAAAGCTATATCAAAGTCATACATGAAAACAGGAACTTGTTCTTTGTAGCCACTTAATCTATTGAGTAAATTAAGACTTACACTTTTCTTTACCTTCTTTTTAGAATATAAAAAGGCTAAGTTTCGGATCATTAACTGACCTTCCACTTAGCCTTAATGTTATGAAAATTTCTTAAAAATAGCTATATCATCTATATTTTGCTCATTTTTAAGCTAAAAACCACAACATATTGTGGTTAAACCCTATTTTTTCTTCTCAGAACTACAATTCGTCATCAGTACTACCGTCTCAACGGTATTACCAAAGACCCACAAAGCTCCAGACAGCTATATCAACGTATCTGTGGACTTTGGAAACAGCGTTGGTATGATTCCTCTTAATAGTATAGTTGAAAAAGCAGAGGCATACAAGCCAAAACAGCGAATTACTTACAAGCTGATAAAGGAATATATCGTTGAAAAATACAGCTTTAATGTACACACAGCATACATTGCCGAGGTCAAGCGAGATTTAGGTTTACCCATGTACGATGCTCCTAATGCAGTAGAAACATTAAAACAGCCGAGAAAGCACCCCACTCCTATTCAAGTAGATGCTATCAAAGATGCTCTTACTTATTTTGAAGTAATATAGAAAACTAAATATAAATATGAAATTGCTCTTTACATTTTGTAAGGGGCATTTTTCATGTCCAAAATCGAAAGGAGGAACAGAAATTGAACGCAAAAGTAATCGCCATCGCCATGCAGAAAGGCGGTGTCGGCAAAACAACAACCTGTGCCAACTTAGGCATAGGACTGGCACAGGAAGGTAAAAAGGTTTTAATCGTGGATAGTGACCCTCAAGGCTCGCTATCAATCAGTTTAGGACACGCACAGCCCGACAATATCCCTACTACCCTTGCAACGGTTATGGGCAAGGTAATCACCGACAGCCCATTAGAACACAAGGAAGGCATTATTTCTCACCCCGAGGGTGTGGACTTGCTCCCTGCCAACATTGAGTTATCTGGCATGGAGGTATCCCTCATCAATGCCATGAGCAGAGAAACCATTTTGAAGCAGTATCTTGATACGGTGAAAAAGGACTATCAATATATCCTGCTTGATACGCAGCCCTCGCTTGGTATGCTGACCGTCAATGCACTGGCGGCGGCAGACAGTGTAATTATCCCCGTGCAGGCTCAGTATCTCCCTGCAAAGGGCTTAGAACAGCTTTTCCAAACCATAAACAAGGTACGCAAGCAGATTAACCCCAAACTGCAAATAGACGGTATTCTGCTGACAATGGTGGATAGCCGCACGAGCTTTGCAAAGTATATCAGCACCCTGCTTCGAGATACCTATGGCAGTAAAGTCAAGGTATTTAACACGGATATTCCCCATTCGGTACGAGCCGCCGAAATCAGTGCCGAGGGCAAGAGCATTTTTGCCCATGACCCCAAAGGCAAGGTTGCAGACGCTTACAAAGAACTCACAAAGGAGGTGTTGAAAATTGAAAAGCTCCGCCAAAAATATAAATCTGACATCGGTAGATGATTTGTTCTCCACCGAGGAAAGCCGAGCCGATGCAGGCAGAGAAAAGGTTATGGAGATAGCCTTGACAGAGCTGTTTCCGTTCAAAGACCACCCCTTTAAGGTAAAAGACGATGAAGCAATGGCAGAAACCGCTGAGAGCATAAAGGAATATGGTGTGCTTGTTCCTGCTATTGCCCGACCTCGTGATGAGGGCGGCTATGAGCTTGTAGCAGGACACCGCAGACACAGGGCAAGCGAACTTGCAGGGCTTGACACCATGCCTGTTCTCGTCCGTAACCTTGACGATGATGCCGCCACTATCATTATGGTGGACAGCAATCTGCAAAGAGAAAACATCTTGCCAAGTGAACGAGCCTTTGCATACAAATTAAAGTTAGATGCCATAAAACGAAAGGCAGGCAGACCCACAAAAGAAAATGGTAGCCAAGTTGGCGACAATTTAAGAAGTGTTAATATTCTTAGCGAAAATGCCCCCGACAGTGCAAGGCAAATACAACGCTATATCCGTCTTACTGAGCTTATCCCCGAGCTTTTAGACATGGTAGATGATAAGAAAATAGCCTTTAACCCTGCTGTGGAGCTGTCTTACCTAAAGCCCGAGGAACAAACCAACTTGCTTGAAGCAATGGATATGGAACAGGCAACCCCCTCTCTTTCGCAGGCACAGCGGCTTAAAAAGTTTAGTGCCGAGGGCAAATGTACCCTTGAAGCTATGTGTGCCATTATGAGCGAAGAAAAGAAAGGCGAACTCGACAAGGTAACGCTTACAAGCGATAAGCTCCGTAAGTATTTCCCCAAGTCCTATACACCGCAGAAAATGGAAGAAACCATACTTAAACTATTGGAAACATGGCATAAAAAGCGTACTCAAAGCCAAGAGCGATAAGGAAAAACAGCACTGAAAGGAAGTGAGGAAATGGCTGTGTGCAGAATAGAAAAAACAAAGGATTACACCGTCATGGCAAACCATCATTTACGCAATAAAGGCTTGTCGCTCAAAGCAAAAGGCTTGTTATCCCTTATGCTGTCGCTCCCCGAGGATTGGGATTACACCGTAAAAGGGCTTGCCTATATCTGCAAAGACGGCATAGACAGTATTAACGGGGCGATTAAGGAGCTTGAAACCACAGGATATATGCACCGTCAGCGTGTCAGAAATGACCGAGGACAGCTCACCACTACGGAATATACAATTCGTGAGTATCCGCAGAACATGGGCGATGACACATTTCCTGCCGAGGTCTTGCCTGCACTGGAAAGCCCTATACTGGAAAATCCAACACAGGCTATGCCTATACAGGAAAAACCCTACCAATTAAATACTTATCTACAAACTAATGATAAATCAAAAAAAGATTTATTTATTACTGAAATATCAAATCCTTATCAATCAAATCCTTACAATGGCAAAAAAACGGGATATGATGAGATAGGATGTGAAACTTACGAAGAAGTAAAAGAATTGGTTTACGAAAATATTGAATACAGGCATTTTAAGCAGCACGGCGGTATCGGTATGCGTGAGCGTTTAGATGAAATAGCCGACATCATCATCGAAACCCTGTGTTCTACAAAGGACACCATAAACATTGCCGGTGATGATTATCCTGCAAGACTTGTGAAAGACAAGATGCTGAGAATTACCTCGTCGCACATTGACTATGTGTTTGACTGTTTAAACAAAAACACCACCTATGTGCGGAATATCAAGCGATATTTGCTTGCAACCCTTTTTAATGCCCCGTCTACCATGGACAACTACTACTCCGCTTTAGTCAATCACGATTTATACAGTCCTAACCGTTAAGGCACTTTGTAAAGAAATTTGCAGAGTGCCTTTTTTCATGCAAAAAAATGAAAGGAGAAATTCAAAATGAGAAAACCAATGGCATACATTACCGCCGCTTGGAGCAAAAACGAGTTTGAAGTAACCGAAACAGCGGCTAAATATTGCAGAAAGCTATATGAAGCAGGCTACACCCCCATTTGCCCACCGCTTTATCTTCCTCTGTTTCTGTGTGACAAAGTACCGCAGGAACACAAGGACGGAATTGATATGGCAAGGGATATGTTACGCCGTGCAAGGGTGCTTGTGGTATGCGGCAGTATCGTAGATGAAAATGTGAAAAACGACATAGCTATCGCCCAAAGGCTGAATATCACCGCAACTACCCTTGAGGGCATTTTAACCGTCAAGGGGCAAGGCAGAGAGGAATAGCCGCAGAAAAAACCGTGAAAGGAGGGATTTTTCATGCAGGAAGAAGTGGAACAAAAAACCGTTGCTCTTGTCATCAGTGCAGGCAAGCTCACAGGCAGAGAGCTGAAAAAAGCAATGCTAAAACTGCTTGCACATTTGAAAGACAAAAAATCCCACCCCAATATCCCACAGGGGAAACAGTCGGTAAAACAGCTTGCAAAGCAAGGGCAAGGTATGACCAGTATTGAAATCACCGACCAAAACATCAAAGATTTTGAGCGAGTGGCAAAAAAGTACGGTGTGGACTTTGCTGTTATGAAAGATAAGCACGAAGTACCGCCGAAATATGTGGTCTTTTTCAAAGGCAAAGATGCCGATGCCATTACCAATGCCTTTAAGGAATATACCGCAGATATGGTGAAAAAGGCGGCTCGACCGTCTGTGCTTGCAGAGCTTAGAAAGTTGGCTCAGATTGTGAAAAACACCGTTGTAGACAAGGTGAAACATAAAAACAAGGAGCAGAGTCTATGAGTAAAAAGATGAAAAAGCTCCTTATCCTTAACATTCCCTACCTTGTGTTGGGGCTGCTGTTTACAAAGCTGCCCGAAGCATGGCGGAACACAAACGGTGTTGATTTAGGGCAAAAGATACTGAATTTGGGCGAGGGCTTATCTCAAGCTTTTGCAGTACCGTTTCCGTCCTTTTATCCTACCGACTTGCTCATTGGGCTTTTAATCGGTGCATTACTAAGGCTGATAATCTATGTTCGCAGTAAAAATGCAAAAAAATACCGTAAGGGTGTGGAATATGGCTCTGCCCGTTGGGGCAACGCAAAAGATATTGAGCCGTATGTAGACCCCACATTCCAAAACAATGTACTGCTCACCCAAACGGAACGATTGACCATGAACAACCGCCCCAAAGACCCAAAGACAGCACGAAATAAAAATGTGCTGATTGTGGGCGGCTCGGCAGTGGTAAAACGAGATTTTGGCTCAAGCCAAATCTCATGCAGTGCCACAGCTCATTCGTAGTCACAGACCCAAAAGGCAGCATCGTCATTGAATGTGGTAAGCTGTTGCTTCGTGAGGGCTACAAGGTGAAAATCCTCAACACCATCAATTTCAAGAAATCCATGCACTACAACCCTTTCGCCTACATCAGAAGTGAAAAGGACATCTTAAAGCTCGTTACCACCCTCATTGCCAATACCAAAGGCGAGGGCAAGGCAGGCGATGATTTTTGGGTGAAAGCAGAAACCCTGCTCTACACCGCCCTTATCGCCTACATCTACTATGAAGCCCCCGAAGATGAGCAGAATTTTACAACGTTGATTGAGTTTATCAATGCCAGTGAAGTCCGTGAGGACGATGAGGAATTTAAAAACAATGTGGATTTGATGTTTGATAGGCTCGAGGAAAAAGACCCTCAGCACTTTGCGGTGCGGCAATATAAGAAGTACAAATTAGCCGCAGGCAAAACAGCGAAGTCGATTTTAATTAGCTGTGGTGCAAGGCTCGCTCCCTTTGATATTAAAGAGCTTAGAGAACTGACCGCCTATGATGAACTGGAGCTTGATACCCTCGGAGATAGGAAAACAGCACTCTTTATTATCATCAGCGATACCGATGCCACATTCAATTTCCTTGTATCCATGTGTTACACACAGCTTTTTAACTTGCTTTGTGACAAAGCAGATGATGTGTACGGAGGTCGCTTGCCTGTTCATGTGCGGTGCTTGATTGACGAGTGTGCCAATATCGGGCAGATACCAAACCTTGAGAAGCTCATGGCAACCATTCGCAGCCGTGAAATCTCTGCTTGCCTTGTATTGCAGGCACAATCACAGCTCAAGGCACTCTACAAGGACAATTCCGATACCATTATCGGCAACTGTGACAGCATGATTTTCCTCGGTGGCAAGGAAAAAACCACCCTCAAGGATTTAACAGAAACCCTTGGTAAAGAAACCATTGATATGTTCAACACTTCTGATACCCGAGGTAGCCAACGAAGCTATGGTATCAACTATCAACGGCTTGGAAAAGAGCTGATGAGCATGGATGAGCATGGATGATCTATCTGTCATGGACGGTGGGAAATGTATTTTACAGCTTAGAGGTGTTCGCCCCTTTTTCAGTGATAAGTACGATATTACTAAGCACCCGAAATACAAGTACCTCTCGGACTTTGATAAGAAAAATGCCTTTGACATTGAGAAATTCTTATCCAACAAACTAAAGCTCAAAGGAAATGATGTGTACGAGGTTTACGATTTAAGCAAAGAGGAAGAAACAACCGAGCCATCGCCCTCAGACGGGCAATAAACACTACCATTCAAGGTGGTGTTTTTTATATACACAAGCCACACGGAAAGGAGGTGTTGCCTATGATTGTGGTCTTTTAACGCTGTCAATGAACAGCGTTTTTTATTGCCAAAACACAGACCCCAAAATACAAAATTAAAGGAGAAAAATCATATGGAATTTTTTAATCAAGCAGTAACCGTATTGCAGACACTCGTTATTGCTCTTGGAGCAGGACTTGGCATTTGGGGAGTTATCAATCTCCTTGAGGGGTACGGCAACGATAACCCCGGTGCAAAATCACAGGGTATGAAACAGCTCATGGCAGGCGGTGGCGTAGCACTGATTGGCATGACACTTGTACCACTTCTCAGCGGATTGTTTTAAGATAACAGCCGATGGATTTTATCATTGATGCAATCAACGAGTGGATAACCAATCTGCTCGTTGACGGTATCATGGGTAATCTAACGGGCTTGTTCGATAACATCAATTCAGAAGTATCAAGGATTGCAGGAGATGTGGGAAAAACACCGTCACAATGGAATGGCGGTGTTTTCTCCATGATTGAGAACTTATCGGACACCGTTATCATGCCCATAGCCGGAATAATTCTGACCTTTGTGATGTGCTACGAGCTGATACAAATGGTCATTGACAGAAACAATATGCACGACTTTCCACCCTCGGATATTTTCAAGTGGATGATGAAAACCTTTATTGCTGTGGTGCTTGTAACAAACACATTCCCCATTATGATGGGCATATTTGATGTGGCACAGTCCGTCATATCCAATGCGGCAGGAGTGATTATCGGAGATACCGCAGTAGGAGTGGAAACCTTAGATACCCTGCGTGAAAGCCTGTTAGAAATGAATATAGGCTCACTCTTGGGGCTGTATCTGCAAAGCTTTTTTATGGGGATTATCATGTGGGCATTATCCGTTTGCATTTTCATTATCGTGTACGGAAGAATGCTTGAAATCTACCTCATGACTTCTCTTGGAGCACTCCCCATTGCTACAATGTCAAGCAAGGAGTGGAACATGGGAAACAACTACCTCAAAGCTCTGCTTGCCCTCGCATTTCAAGGTTTTTTGATTATGGTGTGCGTTGGCATTTATGCGGTGCTTATTCAGTCCATTGCAACAGGTGATGACCCCATAAAAGCGATTTGGACTTGCATGATGTACACGGTACTGCTCTGCTTCTCCCTCTTTAAAACGGGTACATTGGCAAAGAGCATATTCTCAGCCCATTGAAATTAACAGATTTGGACTATATGTGGGGTGTTTTAAATGCTATACTATAAAAAAGGAGGGTGAAAAAATGAGCAAAAAAGATGATTTTACTAAAATCAAATACTCACACCTTAGCAAACTATATATGTCTGCAAATGGATTCAAGTCAACTTTCGAGAACTTGAAAAAGCAGAGTGCAGAAAACTTAGGGATTATACAATATGAAAATGCAACTCCTGCCACAGCAACAAATGGTTTGTTCGCATTAGAACTATATTTAAAGCTTATCTATTCTTTTGATTATTGGGAAAAGACACAACGAGGCAAAGAAAATTGCATCAATGAAACTCAATATCCTAAGGGGCACAAATTATATGAGTTGTTTAATCAACTGGAAGAAAAGTCTACAAGAACAATATTAGAAAAAACCGTATCTGAAATGAGCAATGCTGATGTTGGTGAATTTTTTAAAAACTTTAGTAATGACTTTGCAAAATGGAGATATTACTTTGAGAGTAGTGGGTGCATGGAGGGTGATTTTTACTCACTGGGTATAATCTTAACGGCTGTATATAATTACTGCAATGATTATATCAATTACAAAATGTATTCCCCTGAGGAATGGATAGAAAGCGACACTAATACTTCAGTTACTATGCACAAAGCGAAAGTTTCTTCAATGGAAGAACTGAACGATTTGCAAAACAAAAGTTTGTCAGAATTAATGTAAAGATAGCACCTGTCTAAATGATGGGTGCTTTTTTATTGGAAAGGAAGATTTTATGGCTTATGTACCAATCCCCAAAGATTTAAGCAATGTAAAAACAAAGGTTGCTCTAAACCTTACCAAGCGGCAAATTATCTGCTTTTCGGCGGCACTGGCGGTAGGACTACCGCCTTTTTTTATTCTCAAGGACTACATTGGCACAAGCCCTGCGGTGCTTGTAATGATGTTTCTCATGCTGCCGCTGTTCATGTTTGCCATGTATGAAAAGCATGGTCAGCCCCTCGAGGTAATCCTCAAGAACTATGTGGCAGTGCGTTTTCTTAACCCGAAACAAAGACCTTACATTACGGATAATTTCTATCCGTTATTGGAAAGGCAATATCACTTAGACATGGAGGTAAATCAAATTGTCAAAAATCGAAAAGAAGCCCATAAAGCTCACCCGAGTGGAAAAGCAAAGCATCGCAAGTGCGGTGCAAAGGGCGAACAATAAACCCAAAGGAGTAAAGTCGGCACAGGAAAGTATTCCTTACCGTCATATTTTCCCCGATGGTATCTGTCATGTGGGCGATAAGCTCTACACCAAAACCCTGCAATTCGGTGACATCAATTATCAGATTGCACAGAACGAGGACAAGACCGCTATCTTTGAAAGCTGGTGCGACTTCCTCAACTACTTTGACAGCACCATCAAATTTCAGCTCACATTCTTAAACACCACAGCGAATACAAAGGACTTTGAAAAAAGCGTGTTCATCGCTCCGCAGGCAGATGCTTTCGACAGTATCCGAACAGAGTACAGCGAGATGCTGCACAATCAGCTTGCAAGGGGCAACAACGGACTTGTGAAAACCAAGTATCTGACCTTTGGCATTGAAGCCGAGAATATCAGAATCGCCAAGCCCCGTCTTGAACGCATTGAAAATGACCTGTGGAACGCATTTAAGCGATTGGGTGTGCAGCTTACCTCTCTTGACGGTAAACAGCGATTAAAGCTCATGCACAATATTCTTCGTATGAGTGGCAATGACCCCTTTGCCTTTGAATGGAACTGGCTTGCACCCTCGGGGCTTAGTACGAAGGACTTTATCGCCCCGTCCTCTTTTGAGTTTAAGGAGAAAGGCACATTCAGAACAGGCGATAAATATGGTGCTGTATCCTTTTTGCAGATACTCGCCCCCGAGCTGAATGACCGTGTACTGTCCGACTTTTTGGAAATGGAGAGCAATCTCATTGTTACCATGCACATTCAATCGGTAGACCAAATGAAAGCAATCAAAACTATCAAGCGTAAGATTACCGACCTCGATAAAATGAAGATTGAGGAACAGAAAAAAGCGGTAAGAGCAGGCTATGACATGGACATTATCCCCTCTGACCTTGCCACCTATGGCGGTGAAGCCAAAAAACTCCTTGCCGACCTGCAAAGCCGAAACGAGCGAATGTTTTTAATCACATTTCTTGTACTGAATACTGCTGACAGCAAAAAGGAATTGGACAATATCCTGCTCCAAGCAAGCGGTATTGCCAACAAGCACAACTGTACCCTCATAAGGCTTGATTATCAGCAGGAACAGGGCTTTATGACTGCCTTACCCCTCGGCAAAAATCTTGTACCCATACAGCGGAGCTTGACCACCTCAAGCACCGCTATTTTTGTGCCTTTTACCACACAGTGTTAAACGTCAAATTTCTCCTAATTTAAACGTCAGTTTATTTCTATAATTATAGTACAATTTACGTCAAATTATTTCTACAAAATCACTTTATTTTTAATGAAAAATCATTTTGCACCTAAAAGAAAAAGGAGCTAGCGCTCCTTGTGATTTTAATGCAGTGATATTTCATTGGCGGCAGCCATTATTATATCAGTATCGATTACGTTTTTTTCGTGCTGCGCACCTATTATTAAAGCCTTAGTTAATATCATATTTAAGCGTCTTATAGAGCCAGCACAGCTTCTATATGCAGCCAAAACAGCATTATTATCAAATATTTCTGGCGAAGCCCCTGCTAATGATAATCTAGAATTAATATATTCTAAAGCTTCAATTTCAGAAAATCCTTCAAAATTATAATTTATTATTATTCTTTGTTTTAATGCCTCGTGTATCTGCTTTTCTAAGATATTATTTAACACAGGTTGTCCTATCAAAACTAAGGAAAAGCAATCTTTTGAGTCCATAGAGAAGTTCATAAGTAGCTTTAAATCCTTTAAAATATCATTATTTAGATATTGTGCTTCATCCCAAACTAATATATAATGCACACGTTTATCTGTACTCATACTTTCCATATAGTCTTTTATGCTCTTAAACATGTCAGATTTACGAGAAGAAGGTTCAATTCCTAAGGAGATGCAAAATTGCCTATAGAACTCAGTAGTAGTTACAGTGGTAAAGCAAAGATATATAACCTTTGTTAAATTAGGGTTTACTTTTTTAGCAAAGCACCTTAAGGCAAAGGTTTTTCCACTACCTGGTGAAGCTGTAAATAAGCCGATTCCCCTAGCTTCATTAAGATACTCAAGTCTTGATATCATCTCTTTTAGATCATTTGACATATAGGCATCTTTTTCTTTTATGCCTTTTTCAAATGGATTCATTGTCATACCATAAAATTGTTTAAACATTTTTAACACCATCCTTTGAATAGTCTATAGTAAATGCATTCCTGCGTTTGGTTTTACCATTTTCAATCTTATTTGTTTTTCTAATGCTGTATTTAGCATTTTCATAATATACATATGCATTATCCATATCATCAGGTAAATATCTTACTTCAACTTTCTGTCCTATAAATTGCATAGGTACATCATAAGATATTTTATCAATGCTTATGGTTGAGTCATTATTAACTCTTCGTTGTATGCGATTCATAAAGCAATTATCCAGCCACTCACTATCAGTAGCTACCTTAACATGAGCTAAATCGCTTTTATATCTATCGATCGGACGTTGAGATGTAGCTGAATGTACTGTTACATTATGCTTGTTTATATATGCGAATAGCTCATCATTTAGCTCCGCTAAGGAGGATATAGATTCTACATCTAGAGTGTTTAGCCATCTACTTTTTAATGTTCTAAAATTTCTTTCTACTTTTCCTTTGGATGCTCCATCCCTTACCATAGTGTGCAGTTCTACTATTCCAAGAGATCCACAGATAAGACTTAATTGCTCATTTTTATAAGGAGAACCGTTGTCCAAGTAAAGTTTATTAGGTATGCCATATCTAGCGATAGCTTCTTTAAGTACCTTTTGAAAATTATAAGAGTTATCATTGTAAAAGAATCTTCCGCCAACGATAAGTCTTGATTTATCATCAATTAGCATAATTAGATATGTTCTTTTACGTATGCCATTTTCAGTAATATACGGGCCATAGCATGTATCACCTTGGTACATGCCAGTTGCAAACTCTTCTTCAAAGGCTTTTCTATCTTTCATATTTATGCATCTAGCAGATTTAAGATCATTATTTTTTATAAATCTTTGAACTGTAGATAATGATATATTTTTTTCATTGATAAAGCCATCTTCGATAAGTTTATGATATATAAGAGTAGCATTAATTTTAGGAAATGCATTTTTTAGCATATATATCTGTTCTATAGCTACATCATTTAACTTTCTGGTTTTCCCTATGTCGCTACGCGTCTTCGGTAGAAGGGCATCAAAACCAAACCTATTATAATCTGATTCCCAATTAGATAGTGTTCCAGGACTATATAAAACTGACTTACCGTTAGGTAATTTTACAGGAGTAGCAGCAACACGTCTATAGTAAGCAATTTTCGAGCTTTCAGTATAAGTATTATTTATAGCTGGAGCTATTAGTGCTAGTCTAATAGAAGCTATTTCAATCATTTCTTTGTTATTCATTTCAACATCACCTCTATAAAAATGCTATCATGGGGAAATTATAATATCCATTATCGTATTAAGTGGTATATATAAAATAAAATAAAAAGTATATAGCTATAGCTTAATTATGATGTTCCTTGAAAAAAGGATAAGCCGTTTCTATTAAAAAAGTTTGTTATAAAGGTTTCAATTTCAATAAAGGTACTATTTATAACACGCTGTATAAAACTTAGATTAGAAATAAGCTTGTCTTGTAGAAGTCCAAGCCATAGTTGTTTATGTTTTTTGAACTTATTTAAAATTCGATAGAATGTGGATATTGCTATACAATAATGTTCACACATAGCTTCTACAGAGGTAAATTTATGTACAAGATAATCATGAATAATAGACACAGTAAATTTAAAGCTAAATGACATGTAGGGCACAATTACCGAAGGTAGGATAGCATGAGTATGTCCACATGACGGGCAAATATATCTATTGATAGTTATTATATTATCGTGAACTTCATTATTATCATAAGTCACAAGATGGCGTTTATAAGAGGCAAATAGGGATAGATCGTGTTTAGATCCGCAGACTGGACATACCAAAGCCTCTGAATTAACCGTTTTCATATACTCTTCAAAAATATTTATCTCATTTTCAAAAGAAATTTGTTTAAAACACTTGCATAGTTGTGAAAATAATCTTATCATAATAATAGGTTGTAAGAGCTTACGCTCTTATTTTTAGGGAAGAACCTTCGCTTTGCACGGCTTGGGGTTCTTCCCTTTCCTTTCTCTAGTTTTTATAATAAGCTTAAAATAACCTCCAAATGATGTC
The DNA here is from genome assembly GCF_000744935.1 of Clostridium sp. KNHs214. Lineage (GTDB taxonomy): Bacteria > Bacillota > Clostridia > Clostridiales > Clostridiaceae > Haloimpatiens. The sequence continues at coordinate 640,090 of NZ_JQMW01000011.1, forward strand.
AAGTCATTAGGAGGTTTTATTTAGCAATAATATGATTATTTAAAATGCATTTAATTACTGGATAGTTATTGGAGTTATAGTTATAATTTGACTTAGAAATGCAGTTTTCAAAAGCTATATTTTGACGCACTACAAAAAGGCTAAAAGACCTAACGGGTAAAAACGAGTTTGAACTGTTGATGATGAAAAAACGCAGGAAATCTCTTGCGTTGTGCCCGGACTGTTTTGCAAAAACACGCGACTAAATATTCTAAATGATAGACAAATGGGGAGCCGGATACGCTGAGAGGTGTCCGTCCGGTTCCGCGGGGGGATTGGTGAAACCTACAGAGGAAACTCTGCAAGGCGCACCGGTTCTATCCTAATAAGGCTCTGTGTGCAGGAAATTCCTTGATAAAGGAAAAAATGGACTTAGATATTGAGGTGGCAAAGCTGAAGCTCTTAAAAGCAAACCACCAAAGCACAAAATACCGCTTGGAGGATAATCTGTTAAAGCACTTCCCCGAAAGCATTGAAAGGCATAAGGGCTATATAAAGGGCTTTGAACAGGATATTGTGACACTGGCAGAGCATACCCAAAAAGTGCCGCAAGGCGAGCTTCTTAAAGATGACTTTAAAATCACTATTAAGGGCGATACACTCATCGACAAGGACAATGCAGGGGCGGCAATCCTCGAAGCCTGCAAAGAAATAAAGAACAGCGACCCTGTGGAAATCGGCAGTTACAAAGGCTTTACCATGTATTTAAGCTATGCCGCCTTTGGCAATGAACACACCCTCACGCTGAAAGGAGCGATGAGCCATACCACAAAGCTCGGGCTTGATGCAAGGGGCAACCTCACCCGTATTGACAATGCTCTAAACAATATGCCACAGCGGTTGCAGTCGGTGCAAAAGGAGCTTGAAAACCTCTATAATCAGCAGGTGGCGGCAAAAGTTGAGGTGCAAAAGCCGTTTATGCAGGAACAGGAGCTAAAGGAAAAGACAGCAAGGCTTGCCGTTCTCGACAGAGAGCTGAACATGAGTGCCATGCGTTCTGCCCCCTCGAGGGATACGGCTATGGTATCTAAGCAAGCTCGACCGTCCATACTGGACAGCCTAAAGCAACATCAGCCAAAATCTACAATACCACCTAAAAAATTTAAGACGGAAAGAGAGGAACGGTGATGGCAAATAGACAGAGAAATATCCGTATTCAGCTTAGAGTGACGGCACAGGAAAAAGAGCTGATTGAGCAGAAAATGCAGGAGCTTGGCACAAAGAATACCGAAGCCTACCTCCGAAAAATGGCGATTGACGGGCTTATCATTCACCTTGATACCGCCGATGTGAGGGAGCTTGTCAGAGTGCTTAGAGTAACGAGCAACAGCCTTAATCAGCTCACCAAACGGGTGCATGAAACAGGCAGTATTTACAGTGAGGACATTGAGGATTTGCGAAAAAGCTATGATAGACTTTGGAGTGCTGCCGAGGAAATCATGCTCAGATTGGCGGCGATTTGATATGATAAGATAGACACTTTCCCTTTCTTCTGCTACGATAAACACACAAGAGATATGGAGGGGTGCTTATGAAAACATTACTTAAAATCGTGTTGCTGCCAATCACTTTGGCACTGAATATCCTGCTTGGAATATCAAAGTTTGTGCTTGTGTTCGGCGGTGGGCTTTTAGGTGTTCTGTCCTTTGTCCTGTTTGCCCTCGGTATCGGTACAATTATCGTGGCAGGCTTTTCACAGGCGATACCTGCCTTTATCGCAGGCTATCTCATCAGTCCGTGGGGCTTGCCCATGATGGGGGCATGGATTATAGCAAGGGTGGAATACTTCAATGACTGGCTGAAAGGTATTTAGCCTTAGAAATGGTAAGGGGGCGGTAGCATTTGTGTGCTATCGCCCCTTAATTGCCGCATAGTAGGAGTGCCACCGTAAAGCAAGGGCGGCGAAGCCGTTTATCTCGACCCTTGCTTTACGGTGGCACTTCTGCTTTTTTCGTGAAAAAACTCGACACTTTATAAGTGCCGAGCAATCAATCTTCAAGGTTATTTTCATCAAAATATGATGATGCAAAAAATTCAGTAATGCTAATTCCAAGTCCTTGACATATCTCATGTATGATGCGTAATTTTACGGAGTCATACGAGCAATTTATGACATTTCCAATGGTCGATTTAGGCACACCGCTTTTCATAAACAACTGATATTGTGTCATTTGCTTTTCGTCTAACAACCCTTGCAATCGCCTGCTAACCGCTTCGTTCAATTTCATTTTATCACCGTCCCTATAACTGTACCATTTACAGTATAGGCAATATCCTGCGAAAATTAGTACAGGTAGCTGTACTAAACAGGATTTTTATGCTATGATAAATGGCAAAGGATGATTGCATGAAAGAAAGAATCTGCTGTTTTACCGGGCATAGAGCTATTCCCAAACATCAGCATGACAACATTTACGGTTGATTACGCAAAAAAGCAGAATGTCCGTGTGATAAATATTGCAAATAACAAATGAGAAAGGAGCGTTCAGCGTATTGAGCAACAGAAAAATATTTCGCAAAATTGCAAAAGAAAACAATGTATCGGTGGCAGAGGTAAAGCATGATATGCAGTCAGCTATCAATCACGCATACGAAAATGCACCCAATGACGGGATAACAAAAGCCTATCAAAATAGAGTGCAATGCAAAGGCACAGTTCCAACGGTTGATGAGTTTTTAGCCCATGCACGAAAAGAACTGAAAAAGTAAATTTGTATGGTGCAGAGCGTATGCCTTTGCACCGATTTTTTTATGACGGGAGGTGTTATTATCGCTACCACAAGACTAATTTCCATGCACCAAAATAAAGGAAAATCCATTGCAGATTGCCTTGCTGACCGCACAGATTATGCTAAAAATCCCGAGAAAACAAATGAGGGTGAATTGTTATCCTCTTACGAGTGCGACCCTAAAACGGTGCAGGGCGAGTTTATGCTATCTAAGCGGCAATATGATGATATAACGGGCAGACAGCAGGCAAGCAATGTTATCGCCTATCAGATACGGCAGTCCTTTAAACCCGGGGAAATTACACCCGAGCTTGCAAACAAAATCGGTTATGAATTGGGCATGAGCTTCACCAAAGGCAAACACGCATTTATCGTTGCTACTCACATAGACAAAGCCCATATTCATAATCATATTATCTTCAATTCTACCTCTCTCGATTGCACAAGAAAGTTTCGAGATTTTAAAAGAAGTGGCAAGGCTCTTGCCCAAATATCCGACCGCCTTTGTCTTGAAAATGGGCTTTCCATTATCGAAAATCCCAAACGCTCCAAAGGTCATTACGGTAAGTGGCTTGGCGATAATAAGCCCCCATCGCACTCCGATAAATTAAGACAAGTCATAGATGAAATACTTGCCCAAAAGCCCAAAAACTTTGATGCGTTTTTACAGCTCATGCAAGATGCAGACTATGAAATTAAAATCGGTAAGCACTACGGATTTAAAAGTGCAATGCAGAAAAATTTTATCCGGCTGCGTTCTCTTGGTGAGGGATATTCCGAAGATGAAATCAAAGCAATCATTGAGGGTAAAGCACCGCAAAGAGAGGTCAAAAAGTCCTCTGCCAAACAGCCGAGAAAGCAAGAAAAATCCGTTAATCTCCTTGTGGATATTCAAGCAAAATTACAGCAAGGCAAGGGCAAAGGCTATGAGCAGTGGGCAAAGATTTTCAATCTAAAGCAGATGGCACAAACCGTTAATTTTCTGCAAGAACACAAGCTCCTTGCCTACTCTGATTTAGAGGAAAAGGCGAAGAAATGCACCGCTACTTTCGATGAGCTGAATACACAAATTAAGACCGCTGAAAAGCGTATTGCTGAAATACAGGCTCTTAAAAAGCACATCTTCAATTATGCCAAAACCCGAGATATTTACACCGACTACCGCAAGGCAGGCTACTCTAAAAAGTTTTACGAGGAACACCGTGCCGAGCTTGCCTTGCATAAGGCGGCAAAGGCGGCTTTTAAGGAACTTGGTGTAAAAAAGCTCCCCACAGTTAAAGCCCTGCAAGCGGAATGTGATGAGCTGTTTTCCGTAAAAAACAAGGCTTACAGCAAGTACCATACCGCTAAAAAAGAAATGCAAGATATTCTGACTGCAAAGGCAAATATCGACCGCCTTTTGGGAATGGAACAGGAACAAAAGGCAAAAGAGAAATTACAGGATCAGCGTTAAGCTACCCTGTGATTTCATCAGCTCCCAAGAGGAGCGTAGCACGATGATTTATCATCGTTTCAGTGGGGATTGGGGATACTTCCCCAACAAGCAAAAGCATACGGTGGTCACCCGTATGCCCTGCTTGCCACTTTTGTTCTAAGAGAATAAATTGCAAGACTTTATAATTAATTTTAAATTAGACAAAATATTTATAAAAGCTTATGGAATCTTTATAAATACATTCTATTCTATTTATAAAGATAAGATGAAAGGACGATTATCATGAAAAATATAATCACCACAAGTAATATAAGTAAAAAATTCAAAAACCAAAAAGCCAACAACAATATTTCTATTTGTGTTGGTGAAAATTCAGTTTATGGTCTATTGGGTCCGAATGGCGCCGGAAAATCCACTTTATTAAAAATACTAACCGGAATGATTACGCAAACCTCAGGGGAAATTTATTTTGACGGAAAACCATGGAGCAGAACGGATTTACTGTCAATCGGTGCGCTGATTGAATCTCCGCCTATCTACCAAAATTTAACAGCCTGTGAAAATCTTAAAGTAAGAACATTGCTTTATGGCTTGCCTGATAGCCGTATTGATGAAGTTTTAAAAATAGTTGACTTAACGAAAACAGGCAAGAAACGTGCAGGCCACTTTTCAATGGGCATGAAGCAGCGTCTGGGAATCGCCATGGCATTGCTAAATCACCCCAAGCTTCTTATCCTTGACGAGCCGACAAACGGCCTTGATCCGATTGGAATTGGAGAGCTTCGGGAGCTGATCCGCTCTTTTCCGCAGCAGGGCATTACCGTGATACTCTCCAGCCACATATTATCAGAGGTTGAACAAATCGCTGACCATATTGGCATCATCGCAGGCGGAACACTTTGGTATGAGGATAAAATAGATACAAATACAGATTTGGAAGCTTTGTTTTTGGATGTTGTAAGAAAGGCTGGTGAAACAAATGCTTAATTATGTGAAATCAGAATTTCTGAAACAAAAGCATAGCTTTAACAAAATTCTTCTCTGGCTTGCACCACTGCTTACCATTTTACTTGCTTTGGTTATTATGGGAGGAAATAATCTTCAAAACGGTGCTTACAATTGGTGGTATACCATCATGCTGCCCGGATGCTTTACAATGTTCTCTGCGTTCACGACCGCAAGGGAATGTAAGAAAAACAGGCATGGCTTATTTGGCATTGCTGTTTGCAAACGCAAGCTGTGGCTTGCCCAAATTATTTTGAATACAGGGTTTCTTTTTATCACCTGTTTCATTTTCTTTGCAGGCATGATTGTGAGCGGAATGTTCTTTGGAAACACGATTGATGTGCTCCATAGCTTCGGCGCAAGTTTTATCCTGTTTTTGACATTTTCGTGGCAAATTCCTGTTTGGATGTTTGCAACAGAAAAAATAGGTGCATTTTTTACCATTCTCCTTAGTTTTTTATGCAATTTTGGTGTTGCGGTCATTTGTGCTGTAGAAAGCTATTGGTGGGTGCCTTTTTCAATCCCTGCAAGACTGATGTGCCCAATGATTAAAGTTTTGCCGAATGGATTGTGGATTGAAGCAGATAACGCAATGGGGGATCTTTCTGTTGTCATACCCGGAATTATGATTACACTGGCTCTGTTTTGTATCGTAACCATTTTGACCTCATTGTGGTTTCAAAAAAGAGAGGTGTAATCATGAAATGCTTTTTAAAAAATTTGCAGTCTGATATTTATAAGATAACACATTCTGCTCTATTGCCAATCCATTTGATTCTTCCAATAGCGGGTGCATCTGTATTTTTGGCTTATTACATCATATCACCGTGGGAAGATGCGCAAAAAGTATCTGCTTATTTTCAAGTGTTGGCAATGGTGTCCCCGTTGCTAATCGGGGTGATTACTGCCATGCTGTCAGAAAAGGAACTGCAAGCAGGGTTGTTTCAACTGGTTCTTTCTACACCGTACAAAAAATGCCTTCCGCATTTTAGCATGATTTTTGCAATTTTATTATTCGGTTTTGTCGCTTCCATGATTGCGACAGTAGGCTTTGGATTTACTTTTCGCATTATGGGAAACCGGCTTTTTACAATGAACTTATATGTAAAAGCGGGACTGCTCTTATTTTACGGAAATATCTCTTTATATATTTTAGAATACCTGTTGAGTTTTGCCTTTGGAAAAGGAATCGGTCTTGGGGTTGGGATTATCGGAAGCCTGCTTTCTGCACTGCTGTTGACCGGGTTAGGAGATGTGATTTGGCCATTTTTACCTTGGAGTATTCCGACTCGTTTTTGTAGCATACTTGTGGAAAGCACCTTGGCGCAAGTGAATTTTATAGGTCAGTCTGGCGTTAAACCCGGATTCCTTTTTATTGTTGTCTCAAGCGCCATATTGTTGATTATAGTGAAATATTGGAGTACAAAATGGGAGGGAAGAAAAGATGAAATCGATTAAAAGTATATTGATGATTCTATTAATAATGAGCATTACTCTAACCGGTTGTTCGAGCATAAATAATTTATTTTATAAAGGAAATAACGATAAACCTCGTGGTGAAATTATAGAATCAAACTCTCGAAATTTTATATTTGAGGATACAACCTATTCTATTTTAAATGAAACTGTATCAAGAGAAGATTTAAGTGCTCAGGTAGGCATGATTGGTAAACTGGTTTTTATCGGAAACGACTTTAAAGCTGTGAGAATTGAAGCAAACCTATCCTATAAAGACTATTTGCAGAAGCTGACAGGCGATTATCCATCTGAAGCTTATTATTTTGCTCAATTTGAAAATATATATCAAATGAAAGATGATACCATAGTAGTTGGAGTTGATGGTAAATTTTACAAAACAAAACCAACCAAATCCGTTTCCGCAGAGGATACATTCATTGAATTTCAAGACTTGGCACTTGAAGATGATACAGAAAAGTCTTACTTTGTAAACCCCGAGCATGGTGGTCAATTAATACACAATGATGTAATATATGATATAATCGAAGTGGTTCACGCTAAAGCTGATAGAGGAAATTTACTTCAGGTGATAGGTACTCAAGTTGTATTCAATACCACAACAGGTGAAATCATTCCGAAAGATGAATACAACAAAATGGAACTAACCCCCGGTGAATTATCCGAGCAAAATCGCAAGTCCTATGTCTATGGTAATGTGTATGAACTGACTGGCGAATCAGAGGATATATGCGTTTTAGTTGAAATTAATCATCAGCTTTGGGAAGCGAAATCTCAAAATTAAAATACCGGAGGTCTTAAATTGGCAAATATATTTGTAATTGATGACGAAAAAGATATTTGTAAATTAATTGAAAATACTCTTACGAAAGATGGTCATAGTGTAACTTGTAAAAACAGTGCACAAGGTGTAACTGCCAATGACTTTAAAAGATATGACCTGATTCTTCTTGATGTTATGATGCCGGATGTAGATGGCTTCACTTTTTGCCGTGAGATTCGCAGCTATGTAGATATTCCGATTCTATTTCTAACTGCGAAAATCATGGATCAAGATGTCGTGGATGGCTTGTCGCTTGGGGCAGACGATTATATCAAAAAACCGTTTAGCCTTTCGGAATTGCGTGCCAGAGTGACTGCCCATCTTCGCAGAGAAGGCAGAGAGCGTCATCAAACGCTGATATTGGGTCAGATCCGATTCGATTTGTCGGGAAAGAAAATTGCAATCAATGATGAACCGCTTTCTTTCACGAAAAGTGAGTATGAAATCTGCGAGCTTTTAGCACGCAACAGAGGAAAAGTGTTCTCCTTGGAGCATATTTTAGAGCAGATTTTCGGTTTTGATTCAGAAAGTGATGTCACTGCAATTAGAGTGCACGTAAAAAACATCCGAGCGAAATTTTTGCTGTATCAGGAATGTCCGATCGAAACCGTTTGGGGGGTGGGCTATACATGGAAGTAAAGAAAACGGCATCGTTATCTATGCTCTTTTTAAAATATCTGGGAATATTTTGTGTTCTCATCATTGTTGTCAGCACATTGGTTGTATTTGGTTTTTACTTCGCACTGGGCAGAGGATTTATTTTACCGGCAAATTATTCAGAGCGAATGATCGAAGAAGCAACAGAGCAGCTCACACAAAATGAGCCATTCGATTCTTCACTCATTCCTTTCACCTGTACTTATACTTTATTTGACGAAAATGGCAATTTGGAACGCAGCACGATGTCAGAAAAGGACTTGGATGACGCAAAAAAACAGTTATCTGAGCAAACAGAGGTGACGAACAGCAAATACATTCATATCCAGCGAACAGATGGCAGTAATTTGATGATTGAATATGATGTGTTCGCACATTTTGCAAATCCAAAGCTCCATGCAATATTTCCAAAACCGGAACTGATCCCATTGCCGCTTCTATTCGTCCTGTTTATTCTGATTGCCATGATAATCGCCATGAGATTCAGCAAAAAATTAAAGAGAGAATTATCGCCAATCATTGCAGCAACAAATTCCATTAAGCAAATGGATCTGAATTTTGATATTACACAAACCCAGATTGGTGAGTTTAATACCATTTTGCAATCTATGGATGAATTGAAGGACGCATTATCAAGATCGTTAAAAGAACAGTGGGATTTGGAGCAACGCAAAAATCTCCAGCTTTCTTCACTTGCACATGATTTAAAAACACCTTTAACAATCATTAAGGGTAACACAGAGCTTTTGTTGGAATCAGAGCTGCCCTCGTCAGATCAGGAGCTATTACAGTATATTCATACCAGCACCGACACCATTGAAAACTACATCAATCTATTGATGCTTACCGCGACCATTTCTGATGAAGCCATCAGCAAAAAGCAAGTATTTTGTCTTGCCGAGTTCATCTCTGACATGCAAAATCAGGCAGAAGCATTATGCAGCTTAAAAAACGTTTCTTTCACTTTAAAACAAGATGTTCTCGTTGATACATTTTACGGAGATGTGCAAAATATCAAAAGAGCGGTACTTAATATTTTAGACAATGCAGTCGAACACGCTCCGGAAAAAAGCGATGTCTCTTTGCTCGTATTAGAAACAGACTGTGGACAATTATCCTTTATTGTTATCGACTGTGGCGCAGGTTTTTCGGCTGCAGCCTTAAAAAACGCTGCAACCGAATTTTATACGGAACAAGCCGAACGTTCGGGAAAGCACTATGGATTGGGTCTATATATTGCAAAGAAAGTAGCTGAGGTACATCATGGTACACTTACCGTTGAAAACAAAGAAAATGGTCAAGGAGCCATTGTATCACTGGAGTTAAAAAATGAATATTAAATATAAAATGGATTTTTTCAATCGGTTGTCATATCTTTTTATATAAATTGCCGGACGACGGCAAAGAAAAAAAGCCGTCGTATAGCAATTGCGTTTTTATGTATTTTTATCACGGTGGCCTAATATTAAAGCCGCCGTTTTTCTATTATGAAATTTATGACGATATTTAGACTAACGCACTAACACGGCGGTAACCGAGGAGGTATTGCCGTGTCCGCTTCTCTATATTATTTTTTGTATTCCCCAAAATTAAAAATAGATATGCGTTCTTCCCCAAATTTTTCCCCTCCTTATAATCATAAATTTAAATATAAGTTTTTCTGTGCCCGATTGAGATTTTATGAATTTCAATCGGGCATTTTTGCGTATATAGACCCTCGATGCCGTTCCCCTCCCACCGTCCTTTCAAATTCGCTATTAACCCAAATTTGAAAGGACGGTACAGCCATGAAAAAAATAAACCTAAAAGATTACTATGCCCATATAAGCATAGATACCTATATTGATATTCCCGATGAGGTGTTTGACATCTTTGAGGAACACCGCAAAGCAGAGCAAGCCTATCAAAGCAAAGTATATTACCACAAAGCCTACTACTCTCTTGACCGTGGTGACGGTATCGAACACGGTGCCTTGTTTGTTTCTCTCTCACCCGATGAGATTTACGAACGCAAGCTGACAAGTGAACAACTCCATGCTGCCATTGCCACTCTGCCCGACAAACAGGCAAAACGCATTTACGCTCACTACTTTTTAGGAATGAGCAAAGTGGCTATTGCCAAAGCTGAAGGAGTTAGCAAGGCAACCATAGGGCAATCCATCAAGAGTGCTTTAAAGAGCATCGAACATTTTCTGAAAAAATATTATTAAGCACATTTACTTTGTGGCTCTTTTTCTAAAGGTATATGAGAGGAAGTATTTCCTCTCATATAGCAAATGGCATAAAAGTGTTCCTTGACAACTGAATATACGATATTTTGAGTACATTACTTATGTGAGCCGAAAGGTAAAGCGACTTAGCAGACATCGCCAAGACAGCGGTATGGGGAGGTGAATACAATACCGCCCGAGCGATAAAATGGACTGTTAGACCGAGTTTAGCATACTCGTCCGCAATGACCCACATAAGGGACAATGATACTTCAATACGTTTCGCCCCCAATACGATAGAAACAGGGGGAGTTCCTGCGGTATGCGTGGCTCTTGAAAGGACAAGCTACGGTATTGTGGGGCTATGATGCTGTGCTAACAGCAGCTCAAAATATCCCCCTTGCCGGGGTGCGTGGCAAATACGGCAAATAAGCAAACATAATCGCACCGCATTTTTATTTAACGTAAACTTGCGGTGCGTTTAGTTTCATTCATACTAATAAAACGACAAACTTTTCATAAATAAAAAAATTGCTTATACTTTATGTAAGCAATTCACTTGGAGGTGATTGCGAATGGAAAATATCAAGGAAACATCTAAAAATGCTCCCAAAGTTCCTGCTCCCAATCAAACATTTGAGAAAACAAAAGCCTATCAAGACTTTATAAATGTACTTTCTCAAATTATTGAAAAACATGGTGCAGAGGTTTTAGGTGAAATAAACCGTGCGAACTGAAAAACGCATTTGTGCATTGATGTTTTCCAATAATATATTGGAGGTATGACTATGAATAGGAGTGGAAAAAAATGTGTGCTTTACCCTCGTGTAAGTACAGAAATGCAGGTTGATGGATTTAGCTTGGATGGGCAAAAAAGCAGCTTAACAAGATTTGCAGATAGAGAAGAAATGGAAGTTGTAAATATCTATGAAGATGCTGGAAAATCCGGCAAGTCCATTGAGGGCAGACCTGCATTCAAGCAAATGCTCAGTGACATTGAAAACGGTTTAGGCATTGACTACGTTTTAGTTTATAAGCTCTCTCGCTTTGGGCGAAATGCCGCCGACATTCTAAATTCTTTAGAGCATATTCAATCTTTTGGTGTAAATTTGATTTGTATTGAAGAAGGAATTGACTCATCGCAGACAAGCGGCAAGCTTCTTATCTCTGTATTGTCTGCCGTGGCTGAAATTGAGCGTGAAAACATTATTGAGCAGACAATGAACGGACGAAAGGAAAAGGCTCGTCAAGGTGGTTGGAATGGTGGATTTGCTCCCTATGGATATTACCTAAAAGATAAACAACTTTATGTTCAAGAGGAAGAAGCCGATGCGATACGCATTATTTTCGATAAATTTGTTAATGGCAATATGGGGTTTTACAAAATTGCCAACTATCTTAACTTGCAGGGCATCAAAAAAGTAAAACGGGATAACGGAACACTAACGCAATGGAGTACCCATTTTATACGAATGATAATTGACAACCCTGTATACTCCGGAAAAATCGCTTTTGGCAGACGAACAAGAGAAAAGGTCAAAGGCAGTAAAAACGAATACCGCCAAGTACACCAAGAGGAATATATCCTTGCAGATGGTCAGCACGAAGCTATTATAAGCGAGGAATTGTGGAATAAAGCTCACGAAAAGCGAGAAATAACAGGTGTAAAATCCCCATCGAAAATAGGTCGGGATAGAGCACATTTGTTAAGCGGCATTTTGAAATGCCCTAAATGCGGCGGACCGATGTATACCAATAAACACGCATGGACGAACAAGGACGGTACATATAAAGAGATTTACTATTATGTGTGCAGCAAGGCTCGAACAGCAAGAGGGAAAAGCTGTGACTATAAAGCCATGCTCAAGAAAACAGATATAGAGCCGCTTGTCATTGAAGCAATCAGAGAGCTAATTCAAAATGAGGATTTTGCAGCCGAAATAAAATCAAAGATAGGCAAGCAAATTGACACTTCTACCCTCGATAGAGAGCTAAAAAATTACGAAGTCAAACTTCGGGAAGTAGACTTAAATAAAACTCGCCTTGAAAATGAGATTGACAGCTTGCCGGAGGATACCCGCTTTAGGGAACGCAAGCTCCATGATATGACCCTCCGCCTTGATGGACTGTACGATGTTATCGTTGAGCTTGAAGAAAAAATTGAAGATGTAAAGCTCCGCCGTAAGGCTGTCGAGCAGGATGCCATTACCTTAGAGAATATCTACACCCTATTGGCAAACTTTGAAAAGGTGTATGACAAAATCAGCGATGAAGAAAGAAAATCCCTAATTTCTTCGTTAATCAAAAAAATAGAGATTTTCCCATGTGATGACTCAGAGCTGCCCCTAAAGTCTATTTTATTCAATTTTCCTGTTTATAAAGACGGTGGAGATGTTTACGAATTTTTGTGGGACAAAAGTACGCACGTCTCAACATGCTTCGTCATAGCAAACATGTCCACCGGCCATGCCTCCTTGGCTATATAGCCCTTCTTATCCATATATCTAAGGTCTCTTCCTAAGGTTTCTGGGTTACAGGAGATGTACACCACCCTTTTAGGACCCATCTTCACTATAGAATCCATAAATTTTTCGGTGCTACCACTTCTTGGAGGATCCATAATAACTACATCTGCACTTTCACCTCTACATGCCATGTCTTCCATAAATTCTCCAGCATCACCTGCATAGAATGTGACATTATTAATTTTATTTCTCTTTGCATTAAAAATAGCATCCCTTACAGCATCGCCATTTAATTCAACTCCAATAACCTTCTTTGCATGTTTACTTGCTATAAGTCCAATTGTACCAATGCCACAATAGGCGTCAATAACCTTTTCCTTTCCTGTAAGCTCTGCAAGCTCAATAGCTTTTTCATAAAGCACTTGAGTTTGGATAGGGTTAACTTGATAAAAAGAACGTGACGAAATCCTAAAAGTACACCCTAAAAGCACATCTTCAATATAGCCTTTACCATATATGACCTGCTCCCTATCTCCAAGAACCATACTGGTGCTTTTATTATTTATATTTAGTACAATAGTGGTTATCTCTGGATGCAATTTACGAAGCGCCTTTACAAAGTTATTTTTAGATGGAAATCTAGTGCATGCCACCACTAAAACTACCATAATCTCGCCAGTTGAGAATCCTTTTCTTATTAGCACATGCCTTAAAAGTCCCTCTCTTTTATCCTCATCATAAGGATTTATTTTAAAGGACTTTAAAAGTCCACGAATAGAAACAATTATTTCATCTGCTTTTCTGTCTTCAATATAACATTTTTCCACAGGTATTACCTTGTGAGTTCCTGCCTTGTATATTCCAGAAATTATATTCCCACTTTTCTCTCTATGAAATACTGCATGAACCTTATTTCTATAATTATAAGGATTCTTCATTCCTATTACAGGATGTACATATATATTTTTTCCTAACAATTTTTTAACTTCAGTTTCTTTATCTTTTAACTGTTTTTCATAAGGTATATGCAAATTTTCACATGCTCCACATTCCTTGTATTTCGGACATACTACTTGCTTATTCTCTTTTGAATTTAATTCCTTTACCTTAGTATTTTTTTTGCACATTGTTTTATTATTCTCTCTAGTGGTTTTATTATTACCTCTATCAGCTTTATTTTTCTCTCTAGTGGTTTTATTGCTACCCCTAACAGCTTTATTGTTATCTCTAGTGGTTTTATTTTTCATACAAGCATTTCTCCTATTTTTGTAAATACATTTTTATTTACACTTATTTTAAGTCTGGATACTTCTTAAATTTTATCAATTTCTATCTTCTTGTGCAAGAAAAAACCTTTTGTCCAAAGGCCAAATCGTCTTTAACAGGATAACCTTCTTTCTAATATACTATAACGTAAATTAGAAAGAGGATTTTCCTTGTTTATATAATGACATCACAGTATTACCCATTAAGTAACTATGTTTTTCTCACGTACAAAATAAAAGATTTATTTCTTAACCCTAAGTTTATTCCTTAATAGGATGGTATAATATTCTTAGTATTATTCTTAATATTATTTAATATATTGATTAACCCACAATAAGGTACAATGTGGTGGAATTATGAAATTTCTCGTCCATGACTTGCATAAAAGCTCGGAACAATAAATTTAATTTGAGAAATTTCATAATTCAAGTAATATAATGCTTTTTGTGGGTTAATCATATATTAAAATAATGCTATGAAAAAATAATCCATAATGAGGTGAAAAAAATGAAAGGCCATATACACAATTTAACCATCTCTGATTATGAGTGTTCATTATATCTTCCCTCAGAATACTACACAAGCCATAAAAATTATCCTATTGTATATATAAATGGGGATTCTATAGAACAAGAATTTATGGAAGATATAGAACCCCACTTTGGTGCGGACTGTGGCGAATTTATACTTTTAGGCATTCAGTCAAAAAACTGGAATGAGGATTTTACCCCATGGCCTGCTAAGCCTCTAACAAAAAAGGGCGAGTCTTTTGAAGGAGGTGCCCTAGATTATCTTAATGTTCTTACAAATACTATTAAGCCATTTATAGATGAGCACTATAAAACAAAACCTGAACCTTCAAATACTGCACTTATTGGATATTCTTTAGGAGGACTTGTTTCATTATACGCTCTTTATAACTTTGGAGCCTTTGGTAAAATAGGAAGCCTCTCTGGTTCATTGTGGTATGATGATTGGATAGAATTTATGAATTCTCATGCACCTGTAAATGTCTCTGCAAAGGTATATATGTCTCTTGGCAAAGTGGAGGAGAAAAGCCGCAATAAACGTATGGCTAAAGTAGGAAGTTGTACCCGCGAAGCATTTGAGATATTAGAAAAACAACTTTCATTTAAAGAAAATATTACACTTGACTGGAATGAGGGTGGGCATTTTACAAAAATACCCTATAGATTTAAAAAAGCATTATTATGGCTTATGAAAGACATGCATAAATTTATGTAAATTAAATTTATGCATTCTTCCATATAAGTCATGTAAATATTTTATATCTAATTTATCTAAGGATTAACCCACAATAAGTATTACATTGCTTGAATTATGAAATTTCTCTGGAATGAGTTGCATAAGAAGCGAAGGAACTATTTAAATTTAATTTTAGAAATTCTTCTTTTAGACAGATAAAATTATCGTAACCCTTAAAAGGACGCCAGGCTAGCGAACCTGAGGCAGGACGCTGAATGTGAGCGTTAGATAATTTTATATGGCTAAAAGATTAGAATTTCTTAAATTAAATTTATTGTTCCAAGCTCTTATGCAAGTCATGGAGGAGAAATTTCATAATTCCATTACATTCTACCTTATTGTGGGTTAATCATCTAAGTATATATTTTTAAGAAATACTCCGTAACATGATTAACAATCAAATAAAATATTCCTAAATATGCCCATGAAATGACAGTAGTTTTAGCACACAACGCTATTCTATTTGTTCTCCCTTTATCACCCTTTGCTGCTATGGATAAACACTTTGCTGCTCCACCTATACCTATAATAGCAAGTATCAAACTTTCAATAAATACTATTGGTATGACTATACATGCTGCTGCAAACAACCAAGCCCACCATTCAATCTTAGATTTTTCTTCCTCCAATATGTTTAGTACACCATATTCATTTACTGTAAGCTTGTATTGGTATGTTAATTTATTTGGAACTATATCCAAATTACATTGCTTATCTTCCACATTAAAAGATAGCTTTACTTCATCTCCTAATAGAGCTCTCTTTTTCATAATAATTTTATCATCACAATACAGTGAACTCTTTCCACTAAAAGCATTATGTTTTAGCTTAATTATATGCTTTGTATCCTCATGGTTAAGTTCCCAACATACTATCTTCATGGCGATATCTCCTTATTAAAATTATTCTTTATCAAAATAATTACTCCTTATTAACTTATCTCCTAAATCTATTGTTTTAAGTGTGTGCTCCTCTTCTTCTTTAGTGCCTTTTCCAATAAATTTACGAGTGGCTAAAAATGTATAATTTTTATTAGTCTTAACCAAGATACGTCCCATAGCTGTATGATTAAAATCTTTTTCGTCTATTCCCATTAAATAAGCTATGGTTGGCATAATATCTAGCTGGCCACCATTTACATTTACCACCTCACCTTTTAAACCTTTACTATATACGATAAATGGAACCTTCATATTTTTCTCTGCCCACCATGACTCTGAAGGCTTTATTTTGGAAATTTCATCTTGATAAAATTTATGCACACCAGTATGGTCTCCAGTAATAACCACTACTGTATTATCTAAACCGATCTCTTTATCTATATTCTCTAAAAATAATCCAATATGTTTGTCTGTATAATGAAAAGCTTGAAAGCTCGCACCTAATTTAGTTCCTTGAAATTTTTTTTCTAAATTTAAATTCTTTAGGTTACTTGGTAAATCAAAAGGACAATGACTTGTTAATGTAACCATAAAGGTATAAAAAGGCTTCTTTTGTTTTGATATCATTGGTACAACTTGTTTTAAATAACTTCCATCACTAATGCCTAACCCTATTAACTCATCTCCTTTAAAAGAACTTTCATCAATACACTTATTGAAACCTATAGAATATAGCGCTTGCATCCAATTCCAGTACGCTCCCTTATCTGGATGTATTGCCAAACTTGAATATCCCTTATTTTCTAATAAATTTGGTAAAGAATTATATTTATTACCTGGATAACGGAAAAAAGTACTTCCACTTCTTACAGGTGAAACGGATGTATTTGTCATTAAATCAGAGTCAGAACTTGTCCCATTCCAAACCTGTTCATAAACATTAGGAAAATATATGCTATTACTTAAAAGCTTATTTATATTAGGAGTAATATCTTGTCCATTTACTTTCTGACCTATCATAAAGTTTTCTAAAGATTCTACTTGAAGAACAATTAGATTTTTCCCCTTAAACATTCCTTTATATTTATTATCTGGTAAGTTTTCTTGTTTTTTATCATACCATTGTTTAATTTCTTTCTTTTCGCTATCGGATAAAACATATTTCTTACACTCATCAAAGTACACAAAAAGGTCATTAATATGATATCCTATGGGACCAAGATTTGATAAAGTTTGATTAGGAGACCAACTTCCCTTCCAAATTCTTTGATTCTCAAATCCCCTTCCATAAACATCTACCTTATAATGGTCATAAAACACATAACCAATAGAAATTGCAAGAACCAAAACAAATAAAAATACATTTCTTTCTACATTTTTATATAATTTTTTATTTCTTACTGCTAAGAATATAAAAAATGCTATATCAATTATAAAAACTAAATCAATTGTATGAAACATAGATGCAACAGAACCACCTAAGTTATCTAGATTAGCAAACTGCTTTAATAGATGAGGAGATAAATAAGAGGAGTATCCCCTGTAATACCATATATCAGATACGAATAATATTGTAATAATAATATCTAAAACTATTAAACTCCAAATATGGCCCCTACCCTTGAATAGAAAGGATATAGATAAAAACATAGCAATAAAGGCTCCTTGTAAAATTATAGGTGGCACACTCATAAATGCATGTACAATATCAATTTTAGAGGCATTTACACTTGGCACAATGCATATAAAAAATAATCCTTTAAGCATTAATGCTAAAAGAACATATTGAAAAAAAATATCACCTTTCAATTGTTTCATATTATTCTGTAAGTAAACCCATAAACTTTTCTTTACAGGACGATTTAAGTTTATTTGTATATCATTCACATACTTCACTCCTAACTATATCTCATGTGCAAATCGCTCTAAGCACAAACATAACTATCCTTCACAAACTATTATATAAAATTACATTTCGCCGTTTTAATAATAACATATAATTTTATAAAATAACACGGTTTTACTTTGTAAGTAGCCAGACCCTGTTCAAAAACTGGAAGTTTACTTCTAGTTTTTGTTGCTAATTGACACAAAGCCTAAAAGTCATAATGCCATGTCTAAACTATTTATTTTACAATAGTTTTGGTCATATTTTTCAATAGACCTGCTGCTGTTTTTTCTCCACCAGAAAGGCATCCGCAATCTCCAAATACTAAAAATGAATCTTTTGCTCTGGAAACTGCAACATTCATTAGATTTGGAGCTCTATTTATAAAATAGCGGCCATCTTCGTTACCATACACACTTGAAAATAAAATAATCTTTCGTTCTGCGCCCTGAAAAGTATGTACTGTTCCAACATCAATAAATTGTGCATAATCTGGGAATTCTTCCTTTATCAATTTTTTTATAAGAATACTCTGACTCTTAAATGGAGTTATTACACCAATCAATTCCTTCTCATTAATACTATTTTTACCCTTTTTTCTATAGCAATCTACTATAGCTTCATAATTAGCCTTTAACCAAGCAAGAATCTGCTTGGCTTCTTCTTTATTCTGCCTGCTGCTACCAGACTTCTGTGATCTAGACACGGTAATCTGTTTATGTCCCATTGCAGGTAGCAAACCAGAAAGAGCATTATTCTTGTCCTCTACGACGCTGCCACGTTTTGGTTCCAACTTATCTTCATATACTAATTTATTACAATATGTAACAATTTCATTATAGCACCTGCGATGTTCGCATAAGAATAACCCCTTTTTATATTTATCAAATGCACAAGATAATGATGCCAGCTTCATGATACTTGACTGTGAACAATTTAAACCATTTATTTCAAGTTCACAATATTGCTCTTTTCCATCGATAACTTTATTACTAATTGCCATCGCAATATCAAGTGCCCTAGTGGTTCCCCAAACAGGTGGTATTTGTTCTTCGTCTCCAACTACAACTGCCTTTTTTGCTAATGAAAACGATGGAGCCGCAACTTCTGGTGATATCTGTCCTGCTTCATCAACAATCAGTAAATCTATGTAATTATACATATAATAATGATTCTTGTCGTTTCCATTATATGCTAAAAACTGTTTTGGCAGCATAAAGAAAGTCATTACCATGCACGGCGAAATCATTGCTAATCTTTTGAAAACTGCACTTCTAAGTCAAATTATAACTATAAATCCAATAACTTTCCAGTAATTAAATGCATTTTAAATAATCATATTATTGCTAAAATAAAACTTACATTCATTTGAATTGCATATAAACAAGCTATATAATTTATCTAAGGAGATAATTATAGAAGCCTTAATTATTCCAATTATTAAAATGGGGGAGATGTACTTATGCTTGAAAAAGTACCAACAGAAGAAGAATTGAATCAGTTGATGGGAGCGGATATATTTGAAACATGGTGCTCTATCAACAACTTTATAAAGAATAATTACAATATGGATGTATTATGGGATGTTGGGGGAAAAACAGGCGTTTTTGAACTAAAATATCGTAAAAGTGGGAAAACATTTTGTGCGTTGTATCCAAGAGAAAAAGGTCTGCGTTTTTTAATTATATTTGGAAAGAATGAACGGGAAAAATTTGAAACATCAAGGATAAACTACTCTGAATATATTATTAACTTATATGATAATACTCATCAGTACCATGACGGAAAATGGTTATATATAGACATAATTAATGGCACAGTAATCGAAGATATAAAAAGATTATTATTGATAAAGAAAAAACCAAATAGAAAGAGGGTATAGTTATTATGAATGTAACAAGATGTGGATATTGTTGCGATTTATGCCAAGCATTTGCACCAAACATAAAAGATAATTAGATTGACTTTAGAGCAATAAGTAAAAGTGCGATTTGTGTTCGCACTTTTTTATTGGTTTACTATAAAGGATAAAATTTACGCAGATTTTCTCTTAGTTATTCGGTAGTTGTTTGTTTTTCAAATATAATTTTATAGTCATATGCCATCATAACGCCCATTTTTTCATTTGGCGGTATTACTACATGATATTTGCCATTTTGAGAAAATAACATCAAAGCAACTTCTTGAGCTGAATTAAATGCATTGTAAATTCTATCTAAAGTTGCAAGCAAAACATGTTTTTTTCTGCTGCTCTATTGCAAACATTTATAAATGCATCAATAAGGTCATTTATAACAAATGCTAGCAACATAACTGAGACACTCTCATTATAAAGAAATGCTGGTCTAAAACAAGTCTTATTTTAATATTTCATAAATTAACCCAATAAAATAAAAATCGCAAGTTAATATTCCATATTATTGAATATTAACTTGATGACATTAACCGTTAGCCAAATCACTGATTCCATTTGCATGACCAGTAATTCCTGTAGATGATTTGATTCATCACGTCGCTGAGCAAGAAATCCCATATAAACAAAAGGCATAACCTCCTTTCTTTCCAAGTAAAAAGAGCATACCGTTTTCACGATATGCCCAAACTTTGCATAAAAAAGCAAGGACATTTTCTATCCTTGCCAATAGTTATTTTGATTCTTGTGCCTCAGCTTCATCCAGTGCTTTTATGATTAGTTCGGTGATAAATGCTTTTTGGGTTAAGTGTGGATTTTT
Source organism: Clostridium sp. KNHs214 (assembly GCF_000744935.1). Lineage (GTDB taxonomy): Bacteria > Bacillota > Clostridia > Clostridiales > Clostridiaceae > Haloimpatiens. The sequence continues at coordinate 660,962 of NZ_JQMW01000011.1, forward strand.
ATCCAGGTAGTTTTTAATCCTTGCAAAGAGTTCCTCTGCTATTTGCAGTGCAAGTGTCCTTGTTTGTGCCATGTTTTTCATCTCCTTCATTTGATAATATTCAACAATCAGCTTTTCTACATATTGGTTTAGAGTAAGTCCGCTTTCTTCTTGGCTTGCTCTTACTCTATTGTGCAATTCTATAGGGATTTTAGCACATAAACTTTTGGTTTCTTCCATTTTCACTTCCTCCTATCTTTGATTTTGCAAGCAAAGCATACCCTAAAGTCTAAGTTAAAGCTATACCCAATACCAACAAGAATTGAAGTAATTTTTTCTCTCTGCTATATGCCGAGTATTGTCCATAGTATTCTTGCAAAAAACGGTAAGTAGATTGTAATTTTTATATATTTGTTTAAACGCCTTATCTGTAACAAATTCTCAAATAATCATTTTGAGTTTTCCTTTACATTTTGAGAGTATAAAATAATCCTATTAAAATTATCTTTAAAAGTTATAATATTGACAAGCAAAAATAAAGGTAATATAATACCTATATAAGTAATATGTTACCTAACGAAAGGATGATAAAATGTACGATTTTGAAAAGATGGATAAACGGTATATTATTTTTGCAAATATATTTTTACTTTCTAATCGCTTGCAAACAGTTATGGACAGCGATATTGAAGAGCTTACAGCTAAACAATGGCTGACCGCTATGATGCTTGGAATGTTTGATGAACCGCCGACCCTAAAACAGCTCGCTAAAATATGTGATTCATCTCACCAAAACACTAAGCAGCTTATATCAAAGCTTGAATCTAAGGGTTTTATTCGTATTGAAAATGATAACAAGGATTTGCGAGCTATGCGTATTCTCACAACAGATAAGTGGGTTAAATGGAACCAAGATAATAATGAAAACTCTATCAACTTTATAACAAAGATGTTCGAAAACCTTACCGACGAAGAAATTGCAGTAATGAATAAAGTACAACAAAAAATTTACGAAAATCTTGAAAATATGGAGGAAAATTTGAAATGAAAACAGAAATCATTTACGCCACAATGACAGGTCACAGTAAAAAAATTGCATCAGCCGTTGCAAATAAGCTTGGAATCACCCCACATAGCGTTAAAGAAAACCCCCAAATTAACGATTGTGATCTCCTGTACATAGTGAGCGGAATTTATGGAGGAGATTGCAGTCCTGAACTTTTAAAATTTACTCAGAGTTTATCCTCAAAACAAGTAAAAAAAGTTGCACTAATAACATCTTCTACAAGAGTTGTACCTCAAAAGACTATTCGTGATGCACTTGCTTTAAATGGTATTGAGGTGCTAAAAGATGAATATCTTTGTAAAGGTGGATTTTTATTTATGGCTTTCTCGCATCCTAACAAAGATGAAATAAATGGTGCTGTTAGATTTGCTGAAAAACTTATAAAGGAGTGATTGGATGATTTTAAATAAGAAAAAGAAAACTTCCATTATTGTTTTATCTATAGTTTTAATTGTATTAACTTTTATTGTAATTTTGTTTATAAATATCGTGTCAGAGTTAAAAAACGGAGAACAAACTCTTTCTAAAATGACTTTTACTGATATTAATATATCTTCAATTAAAGACGGAGCATATACAGGTGAATTTAAAGCAGGGCTTGTATTTGTTAAGGTAAAAACTACTATAAAAGATAAAAAGATAACTGATATAAAATTAATTGAACATAAAAATGGTAAGGGCAGTGGTGCAGAAAGCATTATTAGTGATATTATTGCAAAACAAACAACAGATGTTGATATGATCAGCGGAGCAACTATTTCAAGTAAAGTAATCAGAAAAGCTATAGAAAACTCTTTAGTTGAAAAATAATTTTTATAGGCAACCAAACCACAGATGGTGAGGTTGCCCTGCCTCATTAATGTCATAATTCGAGTATTATATTCCAGAGTATCCCTGAAAATCTGACCTACGGACAGTAAAAAAGACAACATAGTTAACTAATGCAAATAATATAATAAGAATGTAGGAAAAATACAAAATAAAAATGTATAAAAACCTACATTCTTATTTTGTATTTTGGACATAATTGCTATACTTCTACATGGAGGTATAACAACTATGATTAACAACTTACAAGGAGAGCTATTTCTAATGAATAGCATAGGAATTAAACCAAATTACGCCCAACTGGCAAAAAAATATGGTATGGATTGGAGGACTGTAAAAAAGTATGATCAAGGCTACAAAGGGAAACCAAAAACGAGAATTAAGAAAAGCAAGCTTGACCCATATCGTGTAGAAATTACTGATAAGTTAGCAATTCGTAGGATTACAATGAAAGGTGTTTATGAATTTATGGTGGATAAACATGGGATTAATACTATAGGTACCTATTCAAATTTCATCACTTATATCAAGAAAAACAAGTTACTACCTAAACAAAGTAATACTGGCCATCCACGTTATGAAACAAAAATTGGAAAACAAGGGCAAGTTGACTGGAAGGAGGATATAACACTTACTTCAAGATCTGGGGAAAAATACACTATAAATATTTTGCATGTAACACTTAGTTTTTCAAGATATAGCTACTTAGGACTATCCATTCAAAAAAAAACAGATGATGTTTTTAGATGTCTTATTAATTCCTTTGAAGCCTTTGGAGGAATACCAGAAGAGCTTTTGTTTGATAACATGTCCACTGTTGCAAATGTACATGGAGTAAAGAAAAAGATTACTGAAACAATGGGTAAGTTTGCAAAAGATTTTGGATTTAATGTCAGATTGTGTGGGGCAAGAAAGCCTGAAACAAAAGGGACTGTTGAAGCAAAAAATAAGGTAATTGACTGGATTCGGGCATATGATGGTGAATTTGATACATTAGATAATTTATTAGAGAAACTAAAGGAAATTAATTTAAAAATGAATATAAATATTAATACGGAAACAGGCATGTCGCCAACCGCTCTGTTTTATAAGGAAAAGGAATATCTGCATTCTTTACCAAAAGCTTCAATTATTGATACCTATCTATCACCAAATAAATATAAAGTTTCAAATGAAGCACTAATTAGATTTGGAGAGAGCAAATATTCCGTACATCCTAAGCTTATTAATGAGGAAGTTAGCGTTGATATCCTCGACAATAAACTATATATCTATTATAAAGGAAAACTTGTAACATTTCACTCAATTAATAAAAATCCAATTAATTATGTTCCAGAACATTACACGATACTTATGAAAGGGAAGGTTAAGGCTGCAGATTTAGAGGCTGTAGCTAATGAAAATTTAAAACTTATGGATAGATTATTAGAATCAAGAAAAATAGATATTTCAAATATAGAGGCTACAAAGTCACCCGAAGCATTATTAGCATATATGAATGGGAGCCCCTATGGTAACTGGATTATAGGGCAGTATGCCCATATGTCAAAAGAAAATCGAAGCACCTTTATTAAAGGAATGAATTTAGTACTTCCTTATGTAAAGAATAAAGAAATCTTCATGTCTAATTTAAAATTTTCAGTTAAAAACAATTGGTGTAAGCAATTAGATTATGATTGCTGGATAAATGATTTTATGGCAGTATGCGATGCAGAATGCATTCTAACAGATGAAGGATATAAAATAATTCATAATAAATATGAAAAAGAAATACAGGAGTTTACCTTAGGGCAGGCTCCAGGGATCGTGAGGATGAATTGCTAAATGAACAACTACAATACCCTTATTAATAACCTGGACACACTTGAATTAGTGCGAATTAGAGAGAACATTGATAGATACATAGATATGATGACAGACGGTAGCAAAACACCTGTTGATGCCTTATATGAATTAAGCCAATTAGAAATAAATTTCAAGAAGGATGCTGTAATAAAAGGGAATGTAAAAGTTGCTAATTTTCCGTTTTTAAAAGAAATTGATCAGTTTGACTTTGGATTTCAACCCTCAATAGATAAGGGAAAAATCATGGATTTTATAACACTTAGATTTTTAGAAAAGACGGAAAATATAATATTTTGTGGAAGTCCAGGAGTTGGGAAAACAAATTTAGCTGTATCAATAGGTATTGAAGCGGCTAAGCAACGTAATTGTGTGTATTTTATCACATTCCAGGAACTTATATCACAACTAAAAAAAGCAAGTGAAGAAAACAGGTTAGAAAGAAGAATAAAGTGGTTTTGCCGTTATAAACTTCTTATAATAGATGAACTGGGATATCAAAAGATGAATAATGAGTCTGCCAACTTATTCTTTAATCTTATAGCCAAAAGGTACGAGAAATCTTCTACAATAATAACAACTAATTCTCCCTTTTCAAAATGGGGTGATATTTTTCAGGAGCCAGTATTAACAAATGCTCTTTTGGATAGATTACTGCATCATTGCTCAGTTATCAATATAAATGGTCCATCATATCGCCTTAAAGATCAACTTCAATCAATCACTGCTGAGGAGGGGTAAAAGTACTAAATAAAAATGTAGGTTTTCCTACCATATTATTTTTGAAAAAACCTACATTTTTATATTGACATTTGCACTAAGGTTAAAGTTAAATATTGAAGGTAAAATTACCAATAAAAAAGTATAGAAAAAAACATAGCCAAGTCCTAAAATATAAGTTGTTACACCAAAACGAACTTATAAAACAGGAGGAAGTGGCTATGCTAAACAATCAAGAATATATTACAACAGAATTAGAAAAAATACTATATGAGATTCTACCCATAACAAGCAAAAGATTGAAAAATCTTGTTTATATAATCATAGGAATAATTTTATCAAAGTCAGTTGTAATCTCAGATATATCTGAGAAATTAAAGGATGATTTCACAGGTGCAACTGAGGAAAGTAAGATAAAGAGAATATATAGATTTTTTTCAAATTCACCAATAAATCCAGATTATTTATACAGTTTTTTTATTTTTTTATTAAAGAAGTTATAAAAAAATATGTAAAGCGAAGTAACAATAATAAATTAATTATAATATTTAATCATACAACACTTGATGATAGATTTTTAATATTGAAATTCTCATTGAAAGTGGGCAAAAGAGCAATACCATTATGGTATAAAATATTTGAGTATAATGAGAAAGGCAATAAGAGCTTTGAACATATAAAACAAGGAATAACAGAACTTAATGAAATTTTTAATGCTTATGATTATAAAGTTATATTATTAGCAGATAGAGGTTTTAAAAGTATAGATTTATTTAAATTCATAGATAGACTTAGCTGGCAATATTGCATAAGATGTACCAATGATATGCTTGTAACGATAGAAGGAAAAAAGAAAATTAAGTACCTAAGAGACATAACCCCTATAAAAAAAGATTCATTATAGAAGAAATGTTTAGGGATTTAAAATCAAATGGATTTGATATGGAAGGGACATGGACAGAAGACATCGTGTATTTTGGAAATCTATATTTATGCTTAAGTATAGCCTATACATGGATGATAATATTAGGGGCAGATTGCTCTAAGAATAAGAAAAGCAAAATCATAGGAGCTACAAAAAAATTAAAGAACAAAATGGTTAGAATATATAGCTTATTTAGTTGCGGCATAAAATGGTTCAATAGATGCTATGATTCTGATATTAAAAAGTACAAGCTTAAATTTGATTTAGTACTTTATGATATATAAAAGTTATAGAAAAACTTAACATTTGTTAATGTAATAGGAGGACTTTACGCTTATATACTTCCATAAATTGCATTTAAATATATACTTATCATATTAAGGATAGTGTTTTCTTAATTTACAATGTTAATGCCTTATAATGATTATTAATGAATGTAAACATGATTTATGTAAATTGCTGTCTGTAGGTCAGGTTTACGTGTAGTGAAAAGAGCATTTATAATTACATCGATGCATGTCTTTTCGATATCAGGAACATTGATCTTCCAAGGAAAGTCAAGTTCCGTGAGCGTTATGAGAAGCCTGAATTCAAAGTGGATAAAGGCTGTCGTATTGGTCGCAATTACGAAACTTTTGATTCATTTATTGAAAAAAATCCTGATACCGCGGTGGTACAAATGGATTCCGTGATTGGTAGCAAAGGTGGTAAATGCCTCTTGACCATTCACTTCGTGGATTGTAGTTTTTCATTATGATACAGCAGAGAAACAGGAAAATCAAACTGCATTTTGGTTACAAAAGTTGCATCTCATTTACAAAACTGGCTTTTCGAGTACAAAAACTGCTTTTCGTTTACAAATATTCAGTTGTTAGTTACAAAGATTGCTTTTCAACTTACAAAACGGCATCTCGTGTTACTATTGAGTTTTTCCTTTCTATATAATTATGATAAAAGATAAAAATATATTGTTTTATATAAAAAAATTATTGACAAACGATAAATGAGTGTTTATTATAGTGATATAAAAGGTGAATTGTAACGCGAAATTCCCATAAGAAATTTTAGTTCTTTTTTATGGCAGCTTTTAATTCCTGCATCTGAGAATTATCGTTATCAATTTCTAGTTGCCAGCATTGTTTTATCATTTGTCATCACCCATGCACTCAATATTTTACTTGAATGATAGCATGGGCTCTGCATATTTTTTAGTGGGAATGGATGAAATGTAATTTATTTTGTGATACCTATATTAAAGGATAAAATCCAATATGATTATAGTTAATTTGGATGTTATGATGGCAAAACGCAAAATTTCTTTAACGAAGTTATTAGAAGAATCAGGAATGACAAGGGCAAATGTATCAAACTTCAAAAATCAGAGAGCAAAAGCTTCTAGCTTTACCACTCTGGATGCTTTGTGTAGAATACTACAATGCCAACCAGAAGATATTTTAGAGTATAGGGAAGATTATGATTTAGGCAAGGAGGAATAAAGGTGGAAAAAGCAACGACTAAGGTATATGATATTGCAATTATCGGGTTAGGGCCTTCTGGCGCCATATTGGCAAGAATGCTTTCAAAAAAATATAAAATTATTGCCATAGATAAAAAAGACTCTGTAGAAAAGGGATTTCAGAAACCTTGCGGTGGATTACTCTCTTCCGACGCTCAGAAGGCATTGGCAAGGTTAGACATATGCCTTCCTAAGGATGTTATGGTAGACCCACAGATTTTTTCTGTTAAAACCATAGATTTGAAAAATAATATCATACGCCATTATCAACGGTTTTATATTAACCTTGATCGTCATAAATTTGACTTATGGTTGAAATCACTTATTCCCAACCATGTGGAGGTTCATAGTAATTCACGTTGTTCTGCTGTTGAAAAAATACCAGAAGGTTACCGAATAACTTTTCATGAAAACGGCATGGAACAGGTTATTATTGCAAAATATCTAGTAGGTGCAGACGGTGCTAATTCTTTGGTACGGCACACCCTTTATCCCAAAAGGAAAATACGGACTTACATGTCAATCCAGGAATGGTTTCTTGAAACACACCCTAATCCATTTTATTCCTGTATTTTCGACTTGGAGAATACAGATTGCTGTTCTTGGTCCATTTCTAAGGATAATCAGTTTATTTTTGGCGGTGCATTTCCTATAGATAATTCTCGGAAAAGGTTTGAAAATCAGAAAAAAAAGCTAGAGAAAATTGGATTTAAGTTTGGAAAACCTATAAAAACAGAGGCATGCATGGTTCTGAGACCATCGTCATTCTATGATTTTTGCTGCGGAAAGAACAACGCTTTTTTAATTGGGGAAGCTGCTGGCTTTATTAGTCCAAGCTCCCTGGAGGGAATAAGTTCAGCCATAAACAGTGCTCAGATTTTGAGCGAAGTATTAAATGCTAATAGTAAAAATGCTAACAGAGAATATAGATTGAAGACTTTTAATATTCGTTTGAAGATCTCTTTTAAACTACTGAAATGCCCATTTATGTATAATTCTTCTTTACGTAAGCTTGTATTAAAAAGTAGACTAAAGAGTATCGATATTGCTGTGACAAAAAGGTAAGCTTTCAAATCATAGGGCGACAGATAACCCAGTGCCTGATGCCTTCTTTTTCTGTTGTAAAACACTTCTATGTACCAGAATATATACCTTCGGGTTTCTTCACGGGTGGCATAGCTTTTGTTGTAGAGTGTAGTGCGTCAAAATATAGCTTTTGAAAATTGCACTTCTAAGTCAAATTATAACTATAAATCCAATAGCTATCCAGTAATTAAATGCATTTTAAATAATCATATTATTGCTAAAATAACCTCTTTATTTCTAAAATCATCACCATTTGTATTAAAGTTATAAAAGCTTGCAAAGTGAGTAAATTCAATGATTATAACAAATCCTTGCGACGTATTCCTACTACACACTCCACATGGCTTGACTGCTAACGGTAGACAATCCTAATTTAATAAAAGGCTCTGTTTTAACATGATATTAAAATATTCCCAAATTATAGGTGGAGTTATCCACCTATAATTCTCAATATAATATATAAAAATAAACTTCGCCATGTTGGCTCAATCAATTTTATCTTCGCCTACAATTTCTCTTTGCATTTTTTTGCTTAAAGAATTTAATACTAATTCATATGACATATTTATCATCTGTTTTAAAATATTATCAGACACATCACCCTCTAAATATACTGAGTTCCAATGTTCTTTGTTCATGTAATATCCTGCTACAATATGCTGATTTTCCTTTCTTAAAAATCGTCCAAAGGATGGTTCACATTTCAAAGTAATAATCCTTTTGTTATCTTTATCTCCACCTTGCATAGCGAAAATTTTTCCTCCAACAAGGTATCTTGTTGCTCCCCATTCTATCTTAAAATCTTTTTCTACTCCCTTTTTCGAGAGACAATAATCATTAATCCATTCATATTTCATAGAATTTCTCCCTCGCTTCCAATTATATAAATTGCCTTAGTAGTATCTATCTATTTCAACATTAAATTAAGACATTCCTAATAAAAATATAGCGATTTTGCCTAAATAGAAATTGTATTTTTAACACTTATACTTACATAAAATAGTTGTATGTAAAAAACTATAGTTTTTGTATAGAAACTATAGTCCTTTAAAATATTCTTTAAGGTACTTCATTAGTTTTATTGACATTCACAAGCCCATTTCTTGCATTGTTCTATTCTTTTTCCATCATCGCCTTGTTCTTTATCATATGCAAACTGATTAAGTAAATCACAAGGAAAATCTCCACATTTTCCACAATGTAAAAGTTTCTTACCTTCACAACAGGATTTTACTGGACAGCTCTCACCCCAAAACGGTTTATCAATATGTACACAACCTTTGCATTTCACTTGTTCTTTGTATTTACATTCTGAGCATAAAATACCACATCTTGATTCTATCATCATTTATTCCCCCAATTCTATAATATCTTTTATTATATATTAATATTTAAACGGTTCATTGTAAAAATCGGACATGTTTCTAAAAAATAAATTAGGAGAAACGCCACATATTTGCTTAAAATCCCGAATAAAATGTGATTGGTCAAAATAACCTAAGATTTGAGCTGTATTTAAGCAATTTTTATAATCAATTTTTTTAAATATATTGATTGAATGATTTACTCTTACAAGTCTTGAAAACATTTTAGCATTTATTCCAATATACTCATTAAATAACCTATTCAAATGACGTTCACTAATATATTCATTTGCAGATAATTCTTTTATCGTTAATCTTCCATTTGTAGCCTTAATTATATCTAAAGTAGACTCTATAACTGCATGTTGTTTGTTATTTTTTTCTATTGCTTTCAGAAAAATCATGTTAACCATTGAAATCATATCGTCTATATTATTTGAAATTTCCATAGCATGAATTAATGAATATGACAAATACTTGTCAACTTCACCTACTCGTACTTGAATATCGCATAGTTCTGACTGATTTATACCAGTAATAGCATGTAAACCACCAGGCATAAACTCAATAAAAAACCTTATCTTTTTTAAATTAACATCATTCTTTACTGTAACTGTTTTTGTTGTTGCTCCCCACAGACTTGATGAAAAATCATTATTTTCATAAGTATATATAATACACCCACTTGAATCAGGTATTAGAGTTATATCACTAATGTTATCCCTACATGTTCTCATTTCATTTGTATTTGGAAACGATACTGTATAGTGTGCTATATAATTGCTAAGTAGTGGATGAGGTGCTATGTATATGTGATTTGGTATTTCTTTTATTTTTAAATGCCTATTTACCGATATGTCATAAAAAAACAACTCCCGCCCCCCTATTCCAAATATAAAATACATCCATAATTATACTATATTCACTTGTAATATTCCATAAACACTTCCAATCAATAATCTAATAATATTTTTTATATTATCTATAAAAGTTATATTATTCTTGTTTCTGCATATAATATAATGTTAAGAGGTTTCTCTTTTAATATGAGATGAAAACTTAGCTAATACCTCTTAACATCACAATAAAAAAGGTTTAATGCTATTTAGGATTAATGATATAAAAGGATTAGGTACTTATTTATAAGTATTTTTATCAAAAGGTAGAGATAGAAATCCTATCTTTAAAAGAATGAAAGGTAGCTGTCGCTACCTTTTATTTGTTTCATTTATTATAATGAATAGCTAATTAAGCTTATGGTCATTTTACTAAAGTCTATCTCACTTAAATTATTTGCTTTGAGTAATTCAATCAAATAGTTATCATCACGAAGTTCTTTAGTAACTGGATTTATTACCCTTCTATTTAATTCATGCTGTAAATTGTTCTTTGTTGTTTCATTAGATACTACGACCTTAAAAAACAATTCTATCTCACAATTAAAAATTTTACTAAGCACATTGTAACAAATGCTATAATTTAACGCTATATTATAATTTTATAGATGAATTAGACAAGCTAAAAGAAAAGATTATTGATTTGAAAGAACTTACACCAGAAATCTTAAACAGATTTTTAGAACGTATTGAAGTTAAATCAGATGAAACTCCGAAAATCTTTTATAGATTCTCGGAGTCATCCATTTATTTTTCAGATTTTTTTAGCAACACACAGCACTCAACATGGTTGGTCTGAGGAAACATGTCCACCGGCTGTACTTCCTCTGTTTTATATCCTAATTCGTGAAAAATTGATAAATCCCTAGCCAAAGTTCCTGGGTCGCAGGAAACATAAACCACTATCTTAGGATTACTTTTACATATGGACTCTATAAGTGTTTTTTCACAACCCTTTCTTGGGGGATCTACTACCACTACATCTGGTATTATGCCCTTTGAAATAAGCTTTGGTATTTCCTCTTCGGATTTACCTACTATAAATTCGGCATTATTTATATTGTTTACCTTACTGTTTTCTCTGGCATTCTCTATGGCTTCCTTAATTATCTCTACACCGTATACTTTTTTGCTCTTTTGAGATAAAAACAAAGAAATAGTTCCTGTACCACAATAGGCATCAAATACCACTTCATCTCCCTTTAAGTCTGCATACTCTAGAGCTTTCCTGTATAATACTTCAGTTTGCACAGGGTTTACTTGGAAAAAGGAAAGAGGTGATATATTAAATTTAAAATTTTCTATGTAATCAGTTATGTGGTCTTGTCCCCATAAAGTTTTACACTTAGAACCTAATATCACATTGGTTCTTTTACTATTTACATTTTGAATTATACTGTGAATTCCCCATATGTTATCCACAAGAGATTTAATTAATTCATCTTTATTAGGCAACTTATCCCCATTAGTCACAATAACTACCATAACTTCTCCAGTTTTAAAGCCTTTTCTCACCATTATATGTCTCACTAAACCATTGTGATTTTCCTCATTGTAAGGTTTTATATGATATTTATTCATCCACGCCTTTATTAGCTGCACTACTTTGTGAGAAACCTCTTCTTGAATAAAACAAGTATCTATATCTATTATATTATGACTTCTTGGAGCGTAAAATCCTACTACTATGTTGCCATTTTTATCTTCTCCTACTGGAAGCTGCACTTTATTTCTATAGTGATAAGGGTTATCCATACCTATAGTGTTATGTACTGTAATTCTCCCTAGCTTTCCTATTCTCTCTAATGCATCTTCTACTCTTTTTCTCTTAATTTGAAGTTGATAACTGTAATCTAAGTGCTGAATACTGCATCCTCCACATTTCCCAAAGGAAGGACAAACAGGAGCAACTCTTTTTTCTGAAGGCTTTATTATCTCAATAAGTTTTCCGTAACCATAATTTTTCTTAACACTTAATATTTTAACCTTTGCAGTTTCTCCTTCTATGGCTCCAGGAATGAACACTGTAAAATTTTCTACCTTGCCTATGCCTTCTCCATCATGTCCCATGCCCGATATATTTATTATGTATTCTTCATTTTTCTTAACTGGAATTTCCTTATTCATCGTATCAACCTTTCAATAAATTTATTTAGCCATTTTCAATATTTATCAATTTTTATGTATTATTACTCCAAACTAATGTAGTGAACTCTCCCTCTGCTTGCTTACACTGAAGTGTGAGGTTGTGCTGACGCAGTATGACCCATAGATTAGCATACTAACTTGTTATTTATTTGAATGTGTCTAATATCATAATTATAAACTAATAATAATAAATGGGCAATTCACCTTTAACCTTGACAATGCCCATTTCAAACTTTATCTTATAGCCTACTTTTTTGGTATAAAATATAATAGAAACCTTTTATTATATTCTATCTTTGAAAATTATATTTGAAAAGTTTCACAATTAGTACCTTCTTGATTTTCCTTGCCTATTCCTGATATACTCACATAATCAGCTTCACATATACCATCAGAATTATACATACATTTCTCTGCATTACATTTTATTTCTGGGCTCATTTGAATGGATTCATTGATAAATATCTGTTTAGCTTCTCCTACCACATTCATATTAAACATATTTTTCACCGCATTACCTAATCCACTTTCATCAAAAGTGTCACAATAAGTTTCTTCACTATTAGAGGCCTTTTCATCTTGTATATTTATAATATAAGCAGCACATAATCCATTTATATTATTAACACAATCGGTAGCACTACACATGAGTTTAGTTTCCAATGTTATCATCTCCTCCAAAATATTCAAAAACAATTAATATGATTCAACCACAAAAGGTACACTGTAGTGGAACCATAAAATTTATCCTCCATGACTTGCATAAGAACTAGAAACAATAATTTTTATAATGTTCCATACATTGAAGTAATTACTGAAAACCATTTGCTTATATTCATAATTGTCTTGTTTATACTAGTTTGATACCCTAAAAATATTTTATTCAAATATTTTATGCAAAAAAAATACACCCAAATAGGGTGCAAGGTCGTAAAATCAGTTGCCAGTATTTTCTATTATAGTAGTATATCCATTAAAAAAATAAATATACGTATGAAATATAATTTTACAACAAAAATGAAATTAAATCAATAGTTTTTTATATATTTTTTATCTTACATTAGCTCTTCCGCTATATACTACTCCTCTTCCTGTGTCCATAGTTATAAATGAGCCTGTTTTTATAATATTTGTAGCATTTTCTGCTCCACAGATTATTGGAATTTCTCTAGATATACATTCTATAGCCATGTGAGATGTAAGCCCGCCATTTTCTGCTATTATACCAACGGCTCTATCTAAAGCATCTATATATTCTTTATTTAAATCTTTTACTATTAAGATTTCTCCTTCTTGAACTACTCTATTAGCCTCTTCTGGAGAATTCACTACATGAGCTACACCGTATCCTGGTTTATTTCCTGCGCCCTTACCTTGTACTAGTATATCTCCAGCTATATGAACTTTTAACATGTTTGTAGTTCCTGAATATTGTACTGGGATACCTGCTGCTATTATTACTAGATCACCTTTATTTATATATCCCTCTTCTAAAGCTATATTTACAGATTGATCTATAAGTTCATCTGTAGATTTGTATTGAGAAGTAACTAATGGAAATACCCCCCAGTTAAGTGCTAGTTTTCTAGCTACCTTTTCATTTGGAGTTACTGCTATTATAGGACAATCCGGTCTATAGCTTGAAACCCTTTTTGCAGTACTTCCACTTTGTGTAGCTGTGATTATAGCAGAAGCGCTTAACTGTTCTGCAGTAGTTACTGCACTTAAGCTTATGGCATTAGCTACATTAGGTATATGTGCTTCCATTCTCTTTTGTAATCTTTTATTATTATCTAGTGCTTCCTCTATTCTCATAGCTATTTTAGCCATAGTTGTCACTGCTTCTACTGGCCACTTTCCTTTAGCAGTTTCACCACTTAGCATTATAGCATCTGTGCCATCAAATATAGCATTAGCTACATCCGAAGCTTCTGCTCTTGTTGGTCTTGGATTTCTTATCATAGAATCTAACATTTGGGTAGCTGTAATTACTGGCTTACCTACCATATTACATTTTTCTATTATCATCTTTTGTACAACTGGTACTTCTTCAGTTGGTATTTCTACACCTAAATCTCCTCTAGCTACCATTATTCCGTCAGAAAACTTTATTATGTCATCTATATTTCCTACGCCTTCAGCATTCTCTATTTTAGAAAAAATCTGTATATCACTTCCACCATTTTTAGCCAATAGTTTTCTTATTTCTAAAACGTCTGATGCTTTTCTTATAAATGAAGCAGCTATTATGTCTACTCCTTGTTCTATACCAAATAATAAGTCCTCTTTATCTTTCTCTGTTAAGGCTGGTAGGTTTATAGAAACTCCTGGTACGTTGACACCCTTGTGATTTGAAACTTCACCACTATTTCTAACTATGCAGTGTATTTTGTTTTTTTCTATACTTTCTACTTGTAATCCAACTAAACCATCATCTATTAATATAGTGTCTCCAGCATTTACATCTTCACATAATTCCTCATAAGTCACAGAGCACTTAGTTTCGTCTCCTAAAACTTCTTCTCCACAGTATATGGTGAACTTCTGTCCCTCATTTAGTTGAACAGCTTCCTTTGAAAAATTACCTGTTCTTATTTCTGGACCTTTTGTGTCAAGTATTATAGCAATTTGCTTTCTATATTCTTCTCTTAATTTTTTTACAAGGTTCATTCTTACCTTATGTTCTTCATGATCCCCATGAGAAAAATTATGTCTAGAAGCATTCATTCCTGCTTCCATAAGTTTTGATAAGGTATCTTTATTGTCACTTGCAGGTCCTATAGTACATATAATTTTTGTTTTTTTCATGAAACATACTCTCCTTATTAAATATTAATTTTATATAATGGAAGACGTTAGGCACATTCAAATAAATAATAAGTTAGTATGCTAGTATATTCCACTTGTTATTTCTTTTCATGTACCTTATTAATATTAGCTTACCCAATATAGTGTTCATTAATTATTCTAGTAAGATAATGCTCTTGCTATATCGTATAATTCTTCGTCAAATTCCCTTTTTGTAGATAATGCTTCATTTATATCTTGATCTACGATCTTTCCGTGCTTAATTCCTACAACCCTTGCCTTTTTACCTTCTAAAAGCGTGTCTACAGCCTTTGCTCCTAATCTAGCTGCTAATACTCTATCAAAGGCTGAAGGGCTTCCTCCCCTTTGTATATGGCCAAGAACAGTTGCTCTAGTTATTATTCCAGTAATCTCTTCTATTTTTTTTGCTAATTCTTCTGCTCCTCCCACACCTTCTGCAAGAACTATTAAATTATGCATTTTTCCTCTTAATTTGCCCTCTAATATAGTTCTACATAATTCGTCTACATTATATCCTTTTTCAGGAATTATTATACTTTCAGCTCCACCAGCTAATCCAGCATATAGTGCTATATCTCCGCAATTTCTTCCCATTACTTCCACGACACTCACTCTTTCATGAGAAGTAGAGGTATCTCTTATTTTATTTATAGCATCTAATACTGTATTTAAAGCTGTATCAAATCCTATAGTATACTCAGTGTAAGCTAGATCATTATCTATAGTTCCTGGAACTCCAACTGTTGACACTCCCAATTCAGACAATAATCTTGCACCTGTAAAAGAACCGTCGCCACCAATAACTACTAGTCCATCTACTCCAAAAATTTTTAAAACATTAGCAGCTCTTTTCCTTCCCTCTTCAGTTTTAAATTCCTCACATCTTGCAGTTCTAAGGATAGTTCCGCCTCTATGTATTATGTCTGATACACTATGTCTATTCATTTCAAAAATTTCTCCATTTATAAGTCCGCTATATCCACGTTGAATTCCCATTACTTTTAAACCTTTATCTAGCGCAGTTCTAACCACTGATCTTATAGCAGCATTCATTCCTGGTGCATCTCCACCGCTTGTTAATATACCTATAGTTTTCATAAGCTGTTCCCTCCTACGACCGCTAGGACACACTTTGTCCCACATTTATTAAAATTATATGATAAAATATATGTTTTTGACAACTTCCTACACATTTTTTATTATATCATTTCACTAGATATTTTTCACTATTAAAATATAATTATTCATTTATTTTCTTCCGTAATTTTAGTTTAGTAAAAAAGTAGAATTTATTCAAACTATTTAAAAATGATTATATGCAATAGCCTAAAAATCTAAACCTTTTCTCAACTATTTTTGAAAAAATACATATGAATCATAGAAATATATAAAAAACACCACCTAAGGCACATTGAGATATTTAGATGATGTTTTCTATATGTTTTTATTGTTTTTTTACATTGTCATAAGAAAATATTTGTACAAGTTTACTCATAACCTCTGGTTCCTCACTTAACCATAGATCTCTGTTCACTCTGTATTTCTTTCTTTCCCTCTTGGTACATATATAAACCGGTATATTTCCACTAAATTCTTCTGCTAATTTTCTTATATTACTTAAAGCTGATTTTGTTTTGCTCTCATCTTCCACCAAAATATATATTTTACTGCTATTTATCTTTACCAGCGGTTCTATTGTATCACAAAGTATTTTAGGCTGTTCATCTTCTCTTATACTAACTCTTCCTTTAACTATGATTAACTCATCTTCATTTATAAAGCTTTTATATTTATCCAATACTTTTGGAAATACCACAACTTCTATAGTACCATATAAATCTTCCAAAGCCATAAAACACATCATGGTATTACTTCTAGTGACCTTCTTGCTTAAGCTAGAAATGATTCCACCCATAACTACTCTGTCTCCGTCTTTTACCTTTAGGTCATTTTCACTTACTGTTACATTTTCTTCTATATCTTCATTTATGATTATGTCTGTAGTTTTGGTATCCGTAGTAGCCTTTAAAGATTCTATATATTCATCTAGTGGATGACCTGATATATACAAACCTGTCATTTCCTTCTCCATAGACAAAATATACTTTTTATCGAATTCTTGTATATTGGGATAAACTACTCCTAAATCCATTATAGGTTCTTCTACAGTATCAAATAAACTCATCTGACCCTTTATATTTTTCTTATTTCTATTGTTTATTCCATCTAGAACCTTTTCATAAACCGCTAAAAGTTTAGATCTATATATAGAAAAATTATCAAAGGCACCACATTTTATAAGGCTTTCCACTGCCCTTTTATTAACAGAGCTCAAGTCTATTTTATTACAAAAGTCCATAAAATCGTTGAATATTCCATTTTCCTCTCTAGATTTTACTATACTATCTACTACATTTACTCCTATATTTTTTATTGCAGACATGCCAAATCTTATTTTACCCTTTTGAACTGTAAAATCAGTAAAACTTTCATTTATATCCGGCGGAAGCACTTCTATACCTGCTTCCTTGGCAAACCTTATATAGTGGGCTACTTTTTCATTGTCACCCCTTACACTATTTAGCATAGCTGCTATAAATTCTGTAGGATAGTAATACATTAAATATGCCGTATGATATCCTACTACTGCATAAGCAGCGGCGTGGGATTTATTGAAGGCATAGGATGCAAAGTCCATCATAAGGTCAAATATCTTATTTGCCACCTCTTCGCTTATGCCATTTCTAACACAGCCCGGCACCAATACCTTACCCTCTTCATCCACTATTCCATGTATAAAATTTTGTCTCTCCTTAAGCATTACATCGTGCTTCTTCTTAGACATAGCACGTCTAACCAAATCACTTCTTCCCATAGAATATCCAGCTAGTTTTCTAACAATTTCCATAACCTGTTCCTGATAAACCATGCACCCATAAGTCACATTTAATATAGGCTCTAATTCTGGAGTTAAATACTGAATTTCCTTTGGATTCTTTTTATTTTTTAAGTAATTTGGTATTTCTGCCATAGGACCTGGTCTGTAAAGACTTATGCCCGCAATTATATCCTCTAATGAATCGGGCCTTAATTCTTTCATAAAACTAGTCATGCCTGGGGACTCTAGCTGAAACACCCCAGTGGTCTTGCCCTCTCCAATCATGCGATACACATTTTTATCTTCAAAACCTAATTTATCTAAGTCAATATCTATATTTTTAGTTTTCTTTATTATATCAAGTGCATCTCTTATGACAGTTAGGGTACGTAAGCCCAAGAAATCCATTTTCAAAAGTCCAAGTTCTTCCAAAGTTCCCATAGGAAATTGTGCCACTACATTGTCATCATTTTTTTGAAGCGGCACATAATTTACTAAAGGTTTAGATGCTATAACTACACCAGCTGCATGGGTAGATGTATGTCTTGGAAGACCTTCTAATTTTCTCGCTATATCAATAAGTTCTTTTACTCTAGTATCATCTTCATATACCAGTTTAAGCTCTGGATTCATATCCAATGCTTTATCTATAGTTATACCTCCCTGTACTATAGGTATCATCTTAGCTATTTTGTCTACTTCCGCATAGGAGTAATTAAGCGCTCTACCTACATCTCTAATGCAAGCCCTAGCTGCCATAGTACCAAAGGTTATAATCTGAGATACATTATTTTCTCCATATTTATCCACCACGTAATCGATAACCTCTTGCCTTCTTTCATAGCAAAAATCGCTATCTATATCTGGCATGGACACACGTTCTGGATTAAGAAATCTTTCAAATATTAGTCCATATTTTATTGGGTCTATTTTGGTTATTCCTAAGGTATAAGCTACCAATGACCCTGCCCCACTACCTCTGCCTGGCCCTGTAATTATACTACTTTCTCTGGCAAACCTTATGAAGTCCCAAACTATGAGAAAATAATCTACATAGCCCATTTGATTTATTATGCCCAGTTCGTATTCCAGTCTTTCCTTTAATTCTTCTCCTATATCTTGGTACCTTTCCTCTAGTCCTTTATAACATAAATCTCTTAAGTATTCATAATGATCTTGCCCCTTTTTCAAAGGGAATTCTGGCAATTTAGACACATGAAATTCATAATCGAAATTACATTGTTCTGCTATTTTTACGGTATTTTCCAGCGCTTCTTTAGCATAGGAAAATTGACTATACATTTCCTCTGGTGATCTTAAATAGAACTGACCTGACGGATACCTCATTCTATTTTCATCATCTACCGTCTTACCTGTTTGAATGCATAAAAGTACATCATGAGCTTTGGTATCTTCCTTTTTTATATAGTGCACGTCATTACTTGCAATTAATGGTATATCTAACTCTTTTGACAATTCTATAAGCTCATCATTTACCTTTAACTGATCCTGAAGTCCGTGATATTGAAGTTCTAAATAAAAGCCTTCTTTAAATATTTCCTTGTATAAAAGTGCAACTTTTTTAGCTTTTTCTATATTTCCCTTCAATATATTCGCTTGAACTTCTCCCCCTAAACATGCACTAGTCGCTATAAGTCCTTCACTGTGTTTTTTTAAGTATTCATGATCCACTCTAGGTTTATAATAAAAGCCTTCTATAGATGCTGTAGAAACTATCTTCATTAAATTCTCATAACCCTTTTCATTCTTTACCAAAAGTACTAGGTGGTATATGCTGTTTTCTTTATTATCCTTTAATTCCATGGACTTTTCAGATACATATATTTCACAACCTATTATAGGTTTTATTCCTTGTTTTTTAGCTTCCTTATAAAATTCTACACATCCATACATGGTTCCGTGATCCGTTATGGCAAGGCTGTGCATTCCTAATTCTTTAGCCCTAGCTATAAGTTTGTCAACCTTGCCTGAACCATCTAAGAGACTGTACTCTGTATGCACATGAAGATGTACAAAATCCATCTAATATCCTCCTCTCTAGTGTATTAGTTTTTATTTTATAAAAACTTGCCCACTCATAATTTTCATAAAATATTGAGAAAGCAAGTTATCAAACCTTAATTTAGTATTTTAGCTGACAGTATAGTTTTTGCTATTAAATCTTTAGTTTTATTGTACATGCTAACTTCCACTTTGCATGAATTTCTACCCATATCCACAATCTCAGTATATATATCTATTGGTCTGTTCATTTGAACAGGTCTCATAAAATAAGTTACTATGTTGTCCACATATATGTTAACATTGTTTTTGCTTCGCACAGTAAGCTCAGCAGTAGTGGAAAGAAGCATATTTAAAGCTCCACTGGAAGCTGTTCCTAGCTCATTTAACATTTCAGGTATTATTTCTCCATAAAAATGCATTTTTCCATCTTCATTATTGTATTTGAAATTCTCTAAAATTAAATCCTCCATAGTTTCTTTTACATGTTCCTGTCTTGATGCGTACTTAAGAGCTTTAATTACATCTTTCCTTGTTATAACTCCTAAAAGTTTCTTTTTGTGTACCACAGGACACATTTTTATATTTTCCCAAACCATTATATGTGCAGCATAAGCTATAGTGGTTTTTGAAAAAACTGTTATTGGATTTTTAGTCATTACATTACTTATAAGCTCTTGATCATCAACTCCATCACTTATATCTCTTAAGGTAACTATGCCCACTAACTTATTATCCTTATCTAATACTGGAAATCTTTCATGTTTATTCTTTTTCACTAATTCCTTAAACTTTCTTACATTATCCGTATCCAACATACATTCTGCCTCAGTCATTATATCTTCTGCCAATATTATATCTTTTTTAATTATATTTTCAGAAAGAGCCCTGTTTATCATACTAGCTATAGTAAAAGTATCATAGCTGGAAGATATAATAGGCAAACATTTTTCGTCTCCTAATTTTTTAATTTCTTCACTGCATTGAAATCCACCTGCTATAAGTACTCCACATTCATTCATCAATGCTAACCTTTGAAGTTCCTCCCTATTTCCAACTATAACTAAAGATGATTTTTCAATAAACCTTGCAGCAGCATCCTCTGTCATTGCTCCTATAAAAAAATTACTTAAAGTTTTATATATACCCTCTTTTCCCCCAAAAATATTTCCTTCTACTATGTTAACAACTTCAGCATATGTTAAAAGCTCTCTATTTTTCTTTTCCACTTTTTCTACTCTTATAGTTCCAACTCTAGGAATAGTTGACACTATTCCTGAATCCTCGGATTCTTTTATGGCTCTATAGGTAGTTCCCTCGCTTACACTTAATTCTGCCGCAATACCTCTTACAGAAATCCTAGTTCCAGGGGTTAATGAATTAATATAATTCAATATTTTCTCGTGTTTAGACATAAAATTTACTACCTGCCTTCTTTTCTTAATTCTTCTGCTATTTTTTCTATTTTTCTAAGTCTATGGTTTACTCCTGATTTTCCAACCTTAGGATTCAACATTTCTCCTAATTCCTTTAGGGACTCATCTGGATACTTTAGTCTAAGTTCAGCTATCTCTCTTAAGTTTTTAGGAAGTCTTTTTAAGCCTATTTCACTTTCAATTAACTTTATACTCTCTACTTGTCTAACTGCAGCATTTACAGTTTTACTTAAATTAGCAGTTTCACAATTTACCAATCTATTAACATTATTCCTCATTTCCTTCATTATTCTTATGTTTTCTAAGAAAAATAATGAACTATGAGCTCCTATAATACTTAATAAATCAGAAATTTGTTCTCCTTCTTTAATGTAAATTACATAGCTGCTTTTTCTTTGTATAACCTTTGAGTTAAGGCCATAAGTGTTGATTAACCCACTAAGCTCTTCCGCATAGTTATTATCATGAGTTACAAATTCTAAATGATAGGTCTTTTCAGGATTGCTAATACTTCCTCCCCCTAAAAAAGACCCTCTTATAAAGGCCTTTTTAGTTTTATCGTCATAAACTAAATTTGAAGGTATTCCAAATTCCAATGAAAAACTGTCTTGCTGTTTTAAAACGCCAACTTTTCTTAATAAGTTTTTAACTCCCATTTCTTCATTTATAATTATTACATAAACATTATTCTTCTTTAGAGAATTATTTTTCTTAACCATTATTCTAGCATGTATACCAAAATGAGTTTTTAACAATTTAAATACTAATCTTGCAATACTAGGATTTTCTGTAGTTATCTTAAAACTTAATTGTTTATTTGATGCCAAAGCTATGGTGCCACTTACTTTCATCACTCCTGATAATATAGCTATAGCCTCTTCTTTGGAAACCTCCACATATCTACAAACTTCACTTTTAACCTTTGACGAAAACGACATCTTAACTTCTTTCCCTTCTATTTTCCTTTAATCTTTCAGATAAGTAGAAGTATTCAAGTATCTTCTTCCTATCATAGAATAATTGTTTATCCATAATTGTTTCTATTAGTATTGATGACAGTTTTTCTGCATCATGCCTTATTAAGCCTTTTTTAACTTTTATAAAATTACCTTTTACGGTATTTATGTTCATGGCATTTAACTCTCCATCATCACATTTTACTATATGTGATGTTTTAAGCTTATATTTATCTATAAGTTCATTAGTAATTTCACCATCATTCACCACAGCATAATTAATCATACCTTCTCCTACATGTTTATGTACGGCTTTAATATGATCGGCCACGGTGAAATCATCCGTTTCTCCAGGTTGAGTCATGATATTACACACATAAATCTTTAATGCCTTTGTCCTTTTTATTGCATTAGATATATCTTTTACAAGAAGATTGGGCATTATACTCGTGTAAAGGCTTCCCGGTCCCAAAATTATAGCATCTGCTTCTTTTATAGATTGTACAGATTCTCTAAGAGCCCTAGCATTTTCAGGTTCTATAAAAATTCTATCTATTTTACTATTACACCTTAACGCTTCTTTTGGTATATTAGATTCACCTTCTACTATAGCACCATTCTCCAGTCTAGCTTTTAAAATCATATCGTCTAAAGTAACAGGTAATACTTTACCTGTTACCGCTAAAACAGAGCTCATCTTCTGAACTGCATCTTCAAAATTATCTGATATTCCATTCATAGCTGCTAAAAATAAATTTCCAAAACTTTGGTCCTTAAGTCTTCCCTCTGCAAATCTGTATTGTAAAAGTTCTTCCATTAAGGGTTCTGTATCTGCTAAAGATAAAATACAGTTTCTTATATCCCCAGGAGGCAGTATACCAAGATCCTCTCTTAATGCACCTGAACCCCCTCCATCATCTCCAACTGTAACTATGGCTGTAATGTTTGATGTATAATATTTAAGCCCTCTTAGCATAGTGGATAAGCCTGTTCCCCCACCAATTACTACTATTTTAGGCCCTTTTACTAATAACCTTTTTTCATATATTAAATTTCCTAATTTTTTAGAGTCAAAGGATACTTTTAAATATCCTTGATTTATAAGTGCTATAACTGATTTCATACCTTGATTTATAGAAATGTAAAGAGTAAATACGCCACATACTATTAAAAAAATAAAAAATGTTATGTAGTATATGTTATAGTACATCTTATTTAAAAATTCTATTATTCCAAATACTATTAAAAGAATACCCATAATTCCAAAAAGTATCCACCTTTTAACTTTTATTCCCGGCTTCAACCATTGAGTTAGCTTCATATTTTCATACCACCCTTGCTAACATCCTCATTTATATCTCTGTGATCTATAGTTACATTATGACCCTTATCTCTTAATTTTTGATACATAGCATTAGCTATAGTTACAGATCTATGCCTTCCGCCTGTACATCCAATAGATATGATTAACTGCCTTTTGCCTTCTTTGATATAGTTTGGTATTAAGAAGTTTAACATGTCCTCCAGTTTTTTCACAAAATCTGTGGTTTCCTTAAAGTCCATTACATAATCTCTTACGGAACTATCATTTCCAGAGTACTGCTTTAATTCTGGAATATAATATGGATTGGGTAAAAATCTCACATCAAATACCAAATCTGAATCTAGGGGAATACCGTATTTAAAACCAAAGGATAATACAGTTATCATTAATTTACTTTCTATTTGATCCTTGTCACCATATATGCTGGTTATTTTATTTCTTAACTCCCTTGTAGAAAGCTTAGTTGTATCTATAATGTGATTAGCTTTTTCTCTTACATCTCTTAATTTTTCTCTTTCAGAATCTATTCCAGTTAAAACTCTTCCTTCTGGGGCTAGTGGATGCTTTCTTCTTGACTCTTTATATCTTTTTATTAAAACCTCATCGCTGGCCTCTAAGAATAAAATTTCATAATGATATCCCTGACATTTAAAGTAATTTAAACTTGTAAATAAATCATCAAAGAATTTACCACCTCTAATATCTATTACTAATGCTATTTTATCTATTTTACCCTCTGTTTGAAAACAAGCCTCTGCAAACTTGGGTATTAAAGTAGTTGGTAAATTATCTACACAAAAATATCCCAAATCCTCTAAGCATCTTATAGCTTGTGTTTTCCCTGCTCCAGACAATCCTGTAACTATTACAAAATTCATATAAGAACACCTCGCTATCTTTATTACTGTTACAGTTTTATTTTATTATTATAACATAAATTATACTACAGTAACTACCTGTATTACTTGCCATTGAAAAGTATAAAAAAACTGTGAGCAAAATTTAAGCTTATTTTGTTCACAGTTTTCTATGCTTTTATAGACTATTTTTTAAAGCTTCTATGAATTTTTTATTTTGCGGCATAGTTCCTATAGTAACTCTCATCCAACCTGGCATTCCTAATAAATGTCCTGGTCTGATTATCAATCCTTGTTTTAATAATTTATTAAATACTTCTTTATCATCTGTCTTTGTATTAACCATTATAAAGTTAGCATTAGTTTTTTCATAAGGGAGACCTAACTTATCAAATTCTCCATAAAGATATTCTTTTCCAGCTTTGTTTTCTTCATATACCTTGTTTAAGAACTCATCATCTTTAAGTGCTGCTACAGCTGCTCTTTGAGCAAATAAATTTACATCAAATGGTCCTATTACTCTATTAAAGTATCCTACCAATTCTTCATGAGCTATTCCATATCCACATCTTAATGAAGCTAATCCGTAAGCTTTTGAGAAAGTCCTTAATACTATCATATTTTTATACTTATTGAAATAATTTAAAGCATCTGGGAAATCCTTATCTGTAACATATTCAATATACGCTTCATCCATTATAATAATCACATGTTCTGGTATTTTATCTAAAACTTTTTCAAATTCAGACTTTGTAAATATAGTTCCTGTTGGGTTATTTGGATTGCAGAACCATATTATTTTCGTCTTATTATTTACGGATTCTACCATCTTTTCTATATCTAGAGCATTATTTTTCATTGGAATTGATATAACCTTAGCTCCCATTAATTTAGCCCCTGCTTCATAACGTGGGAATGTTACCTCACCCATTATGCATTCATCCCCTGGATTCAACAATGTATTGCTTATAATTCTTATTAACGAATCTGAACCTGTACCTAAGAATACTTCTTCAGGCTTTACACTTAACTTTTCTGCTATGGCATGCTTTAATTCATAATTAGAAGCATCTGGATACATTTGAGGCTCTTCTAAAGTCTTCACAATAGCTTCTTTAGCCTTAGGTGAACATCCTAGTGGATTTTCATTAGAAGCTAATTTTATAACGTCATCTAATCCTAGCTCCCTTTTTACTTCACTTATAGGCTTACCAGCCTTGTACATGTTTAAACTCAATATCTCTTCTCTTATTCCGTATTTCATAAAAATACCCCCCAATTTATTTTTATATTTTAGTAAAATTTTGAATTATCAAAATTTTCACTACGTATTTAATGGCTACTTACGCCAAGGTAAATATCCATTAAATACGTAATAAATATACTATTCTTCTCCTATTATTCTAACTTCTGGTTGAAGCTCTACCTGAAAGTTTGCTTTTACCCTTTCCTTAACCAGTTCAATAATATCCAATATATCCTTAGCAGTAGCGCCTCCTTTGTTTATAACAAAGCCTGCATGCTTTTCTGATACCTGCGCACCACCCACAGATACACCTTTTAAATTACTTTCTTCTATCAATCTACCTGCAAAATACCCTTCTGGTCTTTTAAATGTACTTCCTGCAGATGGATATTCTAAAGGTTGTTTTTCTTTTCTTCTAGAAGCTAATTCAGAAATTCTATTCATTATCTTCTCTTTGTCACCCATATGTAATCTAAACGTAACTTTTAAAACAGTATATCCATATTTAAGTATAGCACTTTTTCTATAGTCTAACTCTAATTCTTCCTTAGAAAGATTTAATATTTCTCCATCTTTGTTTAAAACCACTGCACTTTCTATTACTTTAGATATCTCTCCATCGTAAGCTCCAGCATTCATAGCTACAGCTCCTCCAATGCTTCCTGGAATTCCACTACTGAACTCCAAGCCTGTAAGTCCACTCTTTGCAGCCTTATTGCTTACACTGCATAGAACTGCTCCACTTTCTGCAACTACACATTCTCCTACAATCTCAATTTTGTCTAATTTACAAGTTTTAATTACAACTCCTCTTATGCCACCATCTTTTACAAGAAGATTAGATCCATTTCCAATTATATAATAAGGAATTTCATGCTCCCTGCAAAGCTGTATTATCTTTATAATTTGATCATAGTTCTTTGGAGTTACTAATATATCACAAGGTCCTCCAACTTTGAAGGATGTATGATTTTTCATAGGCTCATCTAATAGCATATCCTCTGGCTCTAATATAGACTTCATCAGAAGGCTAAAATCTTTGTATCCATTCATAATCTATCTCCTTTTAGAATTTTATCTCCATACATATAGTATAATTTATATAATATTAATTAATCAATAGCTATGTCAAGTGCTTTGCCTTTATTCTTTAAATAATTTAACACTTCTTTTTCACTTTTGTTTATAATAAGTTCATCTGGCATACCTACTGATTTTAAAATCGCCTCTGCCTCCTTAAAGTCACCTACAGCCGTAGCAAAGTGTGCGTCACTATTTATTATTATTCTTGTACCATATTTCTTACAAAGTTTAGCTATTTTTGAGCAAGTGTCCTTACTTCCTTTTCTTGAGCTTACAAATGAACTATTGTTTATTTCCAATAATACATTCTTTTCTTTAGCTTTTTTAACTATTTCTTCTTCGTAAATAGGAAATGATGGATTTCCAGGATGCCCTATTATATCTACATATGTATTGTCCATAATCTTTATAAGTGCATTAGTATTTTCTTCTATGCTTCCTGGTTCTATGCATACATCATGCAAACTTGCAATAACATAATCTAATTTTTTTAAAATTCTCTCAGGTATATCTACATTTCCTTCAAAATCAATTATATTAGCTTCACAACCTTTTAATATTTTTACTCCATTCATTTCTCTAGGAATTACAGTTAAATTCCCAAAATAAAATATGTGGGGTCCTCCTGGCATTTTAGGTCCATGTTCTGCAGAACCCAGTATCTTCAATCCCTTTCTACTGGCTTCACTTATATTCTCTAATAATGTACTATAAGCATGACCGCTTACTATTGTATGGGTGTGAAGGTCCGATATATAGTTCATATTATACACTTCCTTTGCTTTTTCTAAAGTATTGCATTATACTATCTGCAGCCTGCATATTTATAGATGGAGTGCTTATAAGCTCTTCATAAGATGCCTTTTTAATATTATCTATACTTCCAAATTTCTTTAAAAGTTCTTTTCGCCTAATTGCTCCAATTAATGGTATATCCTCTAATACAGAATGTAATACTCTCTTTTGTCTTAAACTTCTGTGATAAGTAATGGCAAATCTATGAACCTCATCCTGTATCCTAGTTATAAGTTTCATTACACTAGAGTTTCTATTTAAGATTATTTCCTCTCCTTCATATATTAAACCTCTTGTACGATGTTTATCATCTTTAACCATTCCACATACAGGAATTTCTAGATTGTACTCTCTTAAAACTTCATAGGCAATATTTACTTGACCTAATCCTCCATCCATAAGTATTAAATCTGGGAAAACACAAAATTTTCCCACACTATACTGTAAATTTTTTTCTTTTATTTCTTCTATTTCTTTAAATCCATGAGAAAATCTTCTTCTAAGTATTTCTCTCATACTGTCATAATCATTAGGACCTATTACTTCTTTTATTTTAAATCTTCTATAATCGCTAGATTTAGGCTTTCCATTTTCGAAAACCACCATACTTCCTACAGAGTCCACACCTTGAATGTTGGAAATATCATATGCCTCTATTCTCTCTGGTATTTCCTTTAAATTAAGAATTTCTGTAAACTCCTCCAACGTTTTATTATTCATTTCCTTATCCATTATGTACTTTAACTTAAACCCTTCTAATGTTATTTTAGCATTTTTCATTACCATTTGCATCAATTGGTGTTTTTTACCTTTTACAGGCATTTTTATCTCTACTTTTCCTTCTTTCTTTAATGAAAGCCACTGTTCTAAAAGTTCCCCTTCTTCTATATCAGGAACTAAAATATTTTTAGGTATAAAAGCTGTTCCTCCGTAAAATTCCTTTATAAAAGTACTTATTATATTTCCCTTATTGTTTCCTGCAGTATCCTCAAATATAAAGTGCTCTCTTCCTATAATCTTTCCATTTCTTAAAAAGAAAACTTGAATACAAGTATCCTTTTCATCCATATATAAATTTATATAATCCTCATTTTCAAAATTGCCAAATATTATCTTCTGATTCTCACAAACTTTATTCACCGCTTCTAATTTATCTCTTAAAGAAGCCGCCTTTTCAAACTGTAAGTTTTTAGAGGCTTCCATCATTTCCTTTTGCAATTGATTTTTTAAAGTTTTATCTTTTCCCAATAATAATTCTATAATATTGTCAACTATTTTCCCATACTGGTCTTTAGAAATATATCCAGCACAAGGAGCCTTACAAATACCTATGTGATAATTTAAGCAAGGTTTTATATGAGCTTTTAATTTTACATCTTCACTTTTTATTATTTTTTTACAAGTTCTCAAGGGAAATATTTTTTTAATGAGCAAAATTATTTCCTTTACCACAGAATACTCAGGATAAGGTCCAAAATACTTTGCTCCATCTTTAACCTTATTCCTAGCTATAATTACTCTTGGAAAATCTTCATTTAAAGTTATCTTTATAAAAGGATATCCCTTATCATCTTTCAGCAATATGTTATATTTAGGTTTATATTTCTTTATTAAATTGCATTCCAGTATCAATGCTTCCATCTCAGAGTCTGTAACAATATATTCAAACTCACTTATGTTTTTAACCATTTGTCTAACTTTTTCAGGATGATTTTTAGAACTTTGGAAATACTGTTTCACTCTATTTTTTAATATTTTAGCTTTACCAACATATATAACTGTACCTATAGAGTTTTTCATTATATAAACTCCAGGCTTTTCTGGAAGCATTTTTAAATGATATTCAAAATCAAACATAATTTCCTCCAAAACAAAAGTAAGTTTATATTAGAATTATAACTTAAATACTTTAGATTATAATATGTACTTTCTAGAATAAAATAAAGGGCAGTTTATATATTGCATACATAAGGCCTACCATCATTATTATTTCTTCAACTATTTTTCCCATCTTTGAACCAGTAGAGAAATTTACTGGAGATTTATATTTCTTATTTTTAAAAGGGTAAAATATAGGTACCCCTCTTTTAGTAAGCATATCACATAACAAATGCATACCATATCCTATCAAAAAGTAGTATACCACATCAGAAATTCCATACATTTTGCCTAAATAAGAAGCTATTAAAGTAAATAATGCCATCCCCACTATACTATGAGTTATGCCCTCTCTGTGTGAAGAAAAGCCTATCATTACTAATATAAATCCTAATACTTTTATTATAGGCTTATTAAAACAGAAATGATCTAATAGGAGAGTAATTAAACCCATGCCTACATAAATTGCCACCTTTGTAGTCTTATTCTTAAAAGGTAATATATATTTATTGAGTATACCCTTAGGATGATCTACATCTGGCAATAATGAGGCTATACCCACTACCACTATACCTATATAACTAAACTTGCCAGGCAACTTATCACATAGTCCTATATAAGTTACTATTCCTATGCCAGCATGAGTTTTTCCAGTCATGTAATAATCTCCTTTAGCTTAATGAATTTTTATTTTTTTATAGCTTCATTAATGACTTCAGTAGCTATTCTAGTGGCACTACCTCCTCCAGTTCCCCCATTTTCTACAATTACAGCTATAGCTATTTCTGGATTCTGATATGGAGCAAATCCAATAAACCAAGAGTGAGGCGTAGAATTCTTTGAGCCATCATCTTTATGGTCTGCTGTTCCTGTTTTTCCACATATAGCTACATTTGAGTTTTTTGCAGCTCTAGCAGTACCTTGCTGCACAGTTTTTCTCATAAATTCTTCAATGATATCTGCATTTTGCTTGCTAGTAATCTGTCCGATGTTTTCTGGTGAAATATTTTTCATAGTGTTTCCCTTAGAGTTTGTTACTTTATTTACAATTTTAGGTTTCATCATTACTCCATCGTTAGCTATAGTTGAAGCAACTACAGCCATTTGCATAGGAGTAGCTAATACTCCACTTTGCCCTATAGCACTTTGAGCTATATTTCCCTTTTCATAATCTTTATATTTCGGGAATCTACTATTGTCTATAGTGATTCCTATGGATGGTATGCTTTTATTAAAAAAGAATTTTTCTGCTGTTTCTTTTAATTTACTGTTTCCCATTTCCATTCCCAAGGTTCCAAAATACACATTACTTGAATGTACAAAAGCTTGTTGAAAATTTATATTACCAAGAACTTCTCCACCATAGTTTGATAATTTTTCCCTACTATTAAATACTATTTTACCATTGTCTTGAATTCTCTTATTCATCATACCATCAATATTTTCTAAAGCACTAACAGCTGTAACAGTTTTAAAAACTGATCCTGGAGGATACATGCCAGAAACTGCTCTATTTATAAGTGGAAATTTTTCATCTTTATTTATTGCTTTCCACTTATCCTCTGTTAATTCATTAGGGTTAAAACCTGGTTTAGAAACCATAGCTAATACTTCCCCTGTTTTAGGATTCAACACCACAACTGCTCCCTTATTATCACCTAATAAGTCATAAGCTTTCTTTTGAATATTATAATCCAATGAAGTTATTAAATTATACCCTTTTTTTTCAGTATCTTTATTTTTAAAATTAAATACATTATATATATCTATACTATCTAATGCCATTAATTCTTTGTCATATCTTTTTTCCATTCCTGTTAATCCATACTTTTCATTTTCATATCCTAATGTGTGAACAAATAAATCATTATATAGATATTTTCTAATTTGCTTTTCTCCATTTTTACTACTTTCAGCTAGAGGCTTCATATTTCTATCATATATAACACCTCTTAGTATTGCATTTCTCTTGGCCCATAGCCTTCCATTATCTGCTCTAGTTACTAATTTAGAGCCTAGAAATACTTCAAAATATGTCATATAAACAATTAAACCTAAAAAGAGTAGTAAAAAAATAATCATTACCTTTTTAATATTTTGCGAAATATCCTTCATTTTTACACTCCCTCTTCAGAAATCTTTTGTAATATACCCAAGGAGAAAAATGTTATTATCATAGAGCTTCCCCCATAACTAACAAATGGCAATGTTATTCCAGTAAGAGGTATGATGCTCATAACTCCACCTATTATTACTAAAACCTGTGAAGCTATAGTTGCACTGTATCCTACTGCCAGCAATCTAGAAAAATTATTATTAGCCCTTAAAGCTGCTCTAGTACATCTATAAAACAATATAAAGTACAATATAATAATTGCTATACCTGTAAGCAGACCTAATTCTTCACATATTACGGCAAATATAAAGTCACTTTGATTTACTGGAACAAAGTTGGGATATCCTAACCCTAATCCTGACCCAAATAATCCACCGCTAGCTATAGCTATCATTGATTGTACCACCTGTAAAGACTCATTTGACGCATATTTAAAGGGATCTTTCCATATCATTATTCTAAGCCTTACATGCCCAAAAAGCTTATAACTTATAAGTCCTCCTATTATGAATAATCCTATACAAGTAGCTACATATTTAAATTTAGAAGTAGCTATATAAAGCATAGTAACGGAAATACCAAAAAATATTAGTGCAGATCCTAAATCCTTTTGAAAAACCATGAATCCTAACGAAATCATAACCACTATAGCTGGTTCTATAAGCTGCTTAAAACTTTCGTATTCTTTTAAGGCAGATGCTAGATATGCTACTAAAAACAATTTTCCGAACTCTGATGGTTGAAACTTAACCCCAAACATACTTATCCAGTTCTTTGAGCCATATTGTTCTGGTGCAAATAGTGTTCCTAATGACATTGCTACTAATGTAGCTATTAAATATAAATATCTTAATTTTTTAAACCTTTCTAAATCTGGTAAAAGCACTACTATAAATATAAATCCAGCTACTCCTATGGAAAACCATATTAACTGCTTAATAGCTACAGTAGTACTTAATCTATATAAAACTCCTATACCTATTACAGATAATATACTAGCTATAATAAGTATGACCTTATCTCCGTCTGGGAAAAATCTTCTTATAATAAAATGAGAATAACCTATAAGTATGCTTATAAGCACCGCCATTATTATTGCTCCCTTGTCGAAAGGATCTTTTATTAAAAACAAATCTATAAAAATAGTAAAACATAGTAAATAAGTGTATCTTAAAAGTTTTTTTTCATCAGCTAAATAATTCATGGAGAATGCCTCCTTATACTATCCTATAATTTTAAAAACAGAATTTCCTATCTTAACCATATCCTCTGAGCTCAAATAGGTTTTTCCTTCTATAGCTTCATCATTTACAAAAGTTCCATTGGTACTATTTAAATCTTCTATAATGCAACTATTATTCTTTAAGAATATCTTTGCATGATGGCCTGAAACATATTCATCAGATAATACTAAGGTATTGTCTGATCTTCTACCAATAGTTATCCAATCTCCCATGGGAATCACACTTCCTACTTTCAAAACCTCATTTCCCTTTATCTGTACAACCTCTAATCCATACTTCTTTCTTCTTGCCTTTTTTCTCTTTCCCGGTTCCTTGATATCCTTGTACATTATTTTTAATATAAAAAATATTATTACGTATATTATAGCTAATATGGCTATCGTAAATATTTTAGATATAAAACTAAATTTACTTAAATCCATAACCTTCACCTTCTTTTTACAAAATACAATAGACTAGAATATACTAGTCTATTGTAAATTATAACATCTTTTTTAAGTATTGTCCCGTATAAGAATTTTTCTTACGAGCCACCTGCTCTGGTGTTCCAAAAGTAACTATAGTGCCTCCCTTTTCCCCACCTTCAGGCCCTAAATCTATTATATAGTCAGCACATTTTATCACATCTAAGTTGTGTTCTATCACAACTACAGTATTTCCGCCATCTACTAACCTTTGTAAAATTTTTATTAATTTATTCACATCATCCACATGAAGTCCTGTAGTTGGTTCATCTAGTATATATAAAGTCCTTCCTGTACTTCTCTTTGAAAGCTCATAAGCTAGTTTTATTCTCTGAGCTTCTCCTCCAGACAATTGTGTAGATGGTTGACCTAATCTTATATATCCCAAACCTACATCAATAAGAGTATCTAACTTGTTTTTTATCCTAGGTATGTTTTCAAAGAATTTACTTCCTTCATCTACGGTCATATTCAATACTTCATCTATATTTTTACCCTTATACTTAACCTCTAAAGTTTCTCTATTATATCGCTTTCCATTACAAACTTCACAAGGCACATATACATCAGATAAAAATTGCATTTCTATTTTTATTATGCCATCTCCCCTACAAGCTTCACATCTACCACCTTTTACATTAAAGCTAAATCTTCCTGGCTTATATCCTCTCATTCTAGATTCAGGTACATTAGAGTATACTTCCCTAATAATATCAAATACACCTGTGTAAGTTGCAGGATTAGACCTTGGTGTTCTGCCAATAGGACTTTGATCTATATTTATTATTTTGTCTATATTTTCTACTCCCTCTATAAGTTTATGCTTACCTGGATTAACTTTAGAATTATTTAGTATTTTATTTACTCCCTTATACAATATTTCATTGACTAAGGTACTCTTACCAGAACCTGAAACCCCAGTAACGCAAGTAAATAATCCTACTGGTATTTCTGCGCTTATATTTTTTAAATTATTTTCCCTAGCTCCTATAACTTTTATTATTTTTCCTAAAGGTTTTCTTCTTTCTAAAGGTATGTCTATTTTCTTTTTTCCTATTAAATATTGTCCAGTTATAGATTTTTCACAATTCATTATGGAATTTATATCACCGGCTGCAATTATTTCTCCTCCATGTTCACCTGCCCTAGGTCCCACGTCTACTATATAATCCGCAGCTTTTATAGTATCTTCGTCATGCTCTACCACCACTAAGGTATTACCTAAATCTCTAAGATGCTTTAATGTACCTATAAGCCTGTCATTATCTCTCTGATGTAGACCTATACTAGGTTCATCCAGTATGTATAAAACTCCAACTAAGCTGGAACCTATTTGTGTTGCCAACCTTATTCTTTGAGCCTCTCCTCCAGATAAAGTTCCTGCAGTTCTAGTTAAGTTTAAATAATCTAATCCTACATCTATCAAAAACTTTAATCTATTTTTTATTTCTTTTAATATTTGACTTGCAATAGCATTTTCTTTTTCACTTAATGTCAGTTCCTCTAGAAAATCTATTTCATCCTTTATAGGCATTTTGCTAAACTCAAATATATTCTTATCCCCTACCGTAACTGCTAAAACTTCTTCTTTTAATCTAGCACCATGACATTTCGGACAAGGATTATTACTCATATAATGCTCTATTTCTCTTTTAATATAATCAGAAGAAGTTTCCATATACCTTCTTTTTAAATTATTTATAAAACCCTCAAAAGCGTAATTATAAATTCCTTCTCTGTCTTCTTTTACATAATGTACCTTTAATTTTTCCCCTTTCATGCCATATAAAATTATGTTTAACACCTGAGGCTCTAGCTGTTCTATAGGAGTATTTAAAGAAAAGTGGAATTTGTCACTTAAAGCTTTTAATATAGAATGGGTCCAAGAGTCTTTTTTCAAACTTCCCTCTCCTAATGAAACTATGGCCCCTTCTAAAATACTCTTACTTCTATCTGGTATAACTAAACCTTCATCTATCTCTAAAAGCGTTCCAAGTCCATCACAATAATCACATTTACCATAAGGTGCATTAAAGGAAAACATTCTTGGCTCTAATTCTCCTATGCTTATACCACATTCTGCACAAGCAAATTTTTCACTTAAAAGCATCTCTTCTTGGTCAATTATATCTAAAATAACAAGCCCATCTGCCAATTTCAGTGCCGCTTCTAGGGAATCAGTTACTCTTCCTTCCATTCCTTCTTTTACTATTATTCTATCGATTACTATCTCTATATTGTGTTTTTTATTTTTTTCTAGCTTAATATCTTCCTCTAATATATCTAGAATTTCTCCATCTATTCTTACTCTTACATATCCCTCTTTTTTTATTTTATCTAGTATTTTAACATGCTCTCCCTTTCTTCCTTTAACCACTGGAGCCAGAACCTGCAGTTTTGTCCTTTCAGGGAAACTCATAATTTTATCTACCATTTGATCCACTGTTTGCTGTTTTATTTCCTTACCGCATTTAGGACAATGAGGATGACCTATTCTTGCATAAAGAAGTCTTAAATAGTCATATATCTCTGTTACAGTACCTACAGTTGATCTTGGATTTCTACTAGTGGTCTTTTGGTCTATAGAAATAGCTGGTGATAATCCTTCAATATACTCCACATCTGGCTTATTCATTTGGCCTAAAAATTGTCTTGCATAAGCTGATAATGACTCTACATATCTTCTTTGCCCCTCTGCATATAGAGTATCAAAAGCCAAAGATGATTTTCCAGAACCTGAAAGTCCCGTAAATACAACAAACTTATCTCTAGGTATTTCTAATGTGACATTTTTTAAATTATGTACTTTAGCACCTTTTATAAATATTTTATCCTTCATTTTAATTCTCCATACTCCCCTTTAATTTTGTTATTTTATCTCTGAAATCTGCGGCCCTTTCAAACTCTAAGTTTTTAGCTGCCTCTTTCATTTCCTTTTCATATTTCTTAATCAACTTAACAAATTCTTCCTTTGTTAATTCTACATCCTCAGGCAATGCTTCATATTTTTCTACGTCACTTTCTGATACCTGAGTTGCCTCTATAACTTCCCTTATATCTTTCATAACTGTTTTAGGAGTTATTCCATGTATATCATTGTATTCTTTTTGAATTTTTCTTCTTCTATTTGTTTCACTTATAGCCTTTTCCATAGCTCCCGTTATATTATCAGCATACATAATAACTTTACTCTCTGAATTTCTAGCAGCTCTTCCTATAGTCTGTATTAATGATGTCTCAGACCTTAAAAATCCTTCTTTATCCGCATCTAGTATTGCCACCAAAGCTACTTCTGGTATATCTAGCCCTTCTCTTAAAAGATTAATTCCAACCATAACGTGGAATTCTCCTTTTCTCAAATCCCTTATCAATTTCATTCTCTCAATAGTGTCCACATCCGAATGCATATAGTTTATTTTAATACCCATTTCCTTAAAGTAATCTGTTAAATTTTCTGCCATTTTTTTAGTTAAAGTAGTTATCAACACTCTATATCCTTTAGCTATGGTTTCCTTTATTCTTGAATATAAATTATCAATTTGGCCCTTTGTCTTTTCAATTATTATTTCTGGATCTAAAAGTCCTGTAGGTCTTATTATTTGCTCAGCTATATTTTTAGAATGATTCTTTTCATAATCTGAAGGAGTTGCACTAACAAATACCACTTGATTTAGTTTATTTTCAAACTCTTGAAACTTAAGCGGTCTATTGTCAAAAGCTGATGGAAGTCTAAAACCGTACTGAACTAAATTTTCCTTTCTAGATCTATCTCCACCATGCATAGCTCTTATCTGAGGAATAGTTACATGACTCTCATCTATAAATAATAAAAAATCTTCTGGAAAATAATCCATTAATGTTTGTGGTGGCGTTCCTGGCTCCCTTCCATCAAATATTCTAGAATAGTTTTCTATACCCGTGCAGTAACCCATTTCTCTTATCATTTCAATGTCGAAATTAGTTCTTTGATTAAGTCTTTGAGCTTCTAATAGTTTATCCTCGGACTTTAATTCCTTAAGAGTACATTCCAGTTCTCTTTCTATCTCTCCCAATGCTCCTTCTATTTTATCTTTAGATGTGGCAAAGTGGGATGCTGGAAATATTGAGACATGTTTTCTTCCACCTATTATTTCCCCGGTAATGACATCAAATTCTCTTATGCGATCTATTTCGTCGCCAAAAAATTCTATTCTTATTCCCTTATTGGTAGATGAAGCCGGAAATATGTCTAACACATCCCCTCTCACTCTAAAGGTACCCCTAACAAAATTTATGTCATTTCTTTCATATTGTATATCTATTAATTTTCTAATTATTTCATCCCTATCTCTAAGCATTCCTTCCCTTAGAGATACTGTTAATTTTTTATACTCTTCTGGATTACCTAGTCCGTATATACAGGATACAGATGCCACTACAATTACATCCCTTCTCTCTAAAAGAGCTGAAGTAGCTGAGTGTCTTAGTTTATCTATTTCATCATTTATTGATGCATCCTTTTCAATATATGTATCCGTTTGAGCTACATAAGCTTCTGGCTGATAGTAATCATAATAAGATACAAAGTATTCCACTGAATTTTCAGGAAAAAACTCCCTGAATTCTGAGCACAACTGCGCTGCTAAAGTTTTGTTGTGCGCCAAAACTAATGTTGGTTTCTGTACTTTTTCTATTATATTCGCCATAGTAAAAGTTTTTCCTGAACCCGTTACCCCTAAAAGTGTTTGAAAATCATATCCTTTATTTATACCATTTACTAAGCTCTCTATAGCTTCTGGTTGATCTCCTGTAGGTCTAAATTTAGAATGTATTTTGAATTCTCCCATTGCATACACCTCTCATTGAACATTTGTTCGATACTATTATTTTAACCCTTATTTTTCCTAATGTCAACCATATATATTATATAATTATCTTTTCCCTTGTTGTAATTATGTAATCATTATACTACAAATTATTATAATTCACTTCTGACATTTAAAATCTACTATCCAGTGGTGTCACACTACCGTTATTTTTACTTTATTATAAACTGGAAATATTCCCTTATATAGAGACAATATGTGCATTTCCTCTATAACTAATAATCATGTTACAAAACAATAGTGTAACACATATAATATATAACATATGATTAATGTGTAATATTTTTATATTTATATTGCATTTGTGAATTATAAGTGCTACAATTATATTGTAAATCACAGATATAAACAATTTTTGTAAGTAATTTGTTACATATTTATTATCAAAATAGAACTCTAACAATATAATCATTTATATATGGGGAGGATTATGTAATGGGAAATATTTATGAAAGTATGTGCGTAGCTTCAAATTGTTCTTCTTTTAAATCACAAGATGCTGTAGTAATGTCTTCTATAGGAACTTCTTTAAGTAAACGTTGTTCTAAATGCTCACATTGTAAAAACTGTAAATGTGAATTAGACTTATATGATAATGTGATTTCTAGTATTGACGAAAGATAAATTAAAATAAATCACCCTAACAATAAATAACTAACTAACCACCTAAAAGAGGAAAAGCATAAGAAATTATATTCTTATGCTTTTCCTCTTTTAAGTTAATCAACAATGCTATTTATGAACTTCTTTATTACTTTATCAATGTTTTTTAATCATTTATTTTCTTGCTGTAGATAGTCTTCTTCTTTATTGATTATTTTCTTCTTTTTTCTCAGCTTCTTCTAGATATTTTTTAAAATCTTTACTTCTTAATTTTATAACAGTATTGTCTTGTGGTACAATCT
The DNA here is from genome assembly GCF_000744935.1 of Clostridium sp. KNHs214. Taxonomy (GTDB): domain Bacteria; phylum Bacillota; class Clostridia; order Clostridiales; family Clostridiaceae; genus Haloimpatiens. Next base: position 700,230 of record NZ_JQMW01000011.1, read on the forward strand.
TAGGAACAAACAAAGCACCTAAATCTCCTCTACTTATGATATTATCATACTTTAATTCTTTTAACTCTCCAGAAATTTTTCTGGCAGTAAGCCTTATATAATTAGGTGCATCCCTAATTACATCAATTATATCATTTTCTTCACTTATCTTCTTACTGTTAATATTCATAAGCAAATCTCCACTTTTAATTCCCATTTCATCAGCTAAAGAATTAGGTATTACTTCTAGTACCATGATGCCCTCTTCGCCGCTGGAATATATTGACTTTCCCGTAGTCTCCATAAATCTCTGAGCTAAAATCATAACTTCATGACCTAGTGGAGCAAATATTATAAGAAGTAATTGAACAAATTCATTATTTGATCCTATTTGAGTAAACAAAAATAAAACTAAAGAATATATCATAACCCATATTCCTGATGAAGCAGCTTTTTCTTCTTTAGTTTTTGTAAATGTGACGGAATCATAACCTATTATTCCATAAAAGGTTATAGCCGCTATTAACATATTTTTCACTGTACTAAATGGTATACTTTGCCTAACTATAGGCCACCAATAAGGTGGATTTATATTTATTCCCTGAAAAGAATTGGGATTCACTATAAAAAGTAAGGCTACTGGTAAAATCCAATATCTTTTTAGTAGAAATCCACCAAATATCTTTCCTTCATCATTTTTAAATACTGGAATGGCCCCCCTCTTGCCATCCAGTATTATCATAATTCCCTCTACAAAGTGAAGCACTGCCACTAAAGACATTAGTGCTACTATATCTATTTTAAATAAGTCCAATGAAGGATTCTTTAAAATTATTGATAATTTTTGAAATACTAAGCTTAATAATCCAAGAGCTGCTCCTGAATATGCAAAGCACACAAATCTAGGTTTTATGAGCATAAAAATTATTGACAAAATAAATATAAAATCTATTAAGGATTCTTCTCTAAAGGTTATCCCTAAATAAGCCATCATTAAACTAGCCAAAACTGCTCCAAATATCCCTATTACTATTTCAGATATGGTTAGCTCTAAAGGAGAGTTTATACTTTTTCCTACCACTATCTTTTGCATTAATGTAATTTTTTTATTTTGTCTGTAGAACATAAATCCTATAAAAGTTAATACTAATAGAGACACAGGCTCTACCAACGCTGTTGCAACTGCTCTCAATACGTAAAATATTAGTGACACATTACCCCCCCTTACTGAACTAAACTATTAATTCCATATTTTTTATATTTTAACTACATATTAAACCTAATGTTTGACTCTTAATTATTTACTCTGCATTTTTTCTTTTATAACTTCTAATGCCTTTTGGAATTGAGGATCCTTGTTTCTGTTATATCCGTTCTTAGCAGCCTCTTCTTTTTGTTTCTCGGGATACTTAACTTCTATATCTGGTTTTATACCTATCTTGTGTATATTTTTACCAGATGGTGTATAATATTTAGCTATAGTTACCTTAAGTGCTGTTCCATCTTTTGTATCTATCATTGTTTGTACCACGCCTTTTCCAAAGGTTTTTTCCCCTATTAAAGTACCTAATTTATAATCCTTAACAGCTCCAGAAACTATTTCAGATGCACTAGCAGTTCCACCATCAGTTAAAACCACTAAAGGCATATTTATAGCATTTCCACCTTCTGAATTATATTCTATTTTCTTCTTATTCTTATCCACAGTAGAAACTATAGTTGCTTTATTAGGTACAAAATTAGAAGCTACTTCTACGCAAGTCTTTAGTGATCCTCCAGGATTTTCTCTCAAATCTAATATAAGACCTTTCATTCCCTTATTATTTAATTCTTTTAATTTTTTATTAAAATCTTTAGATGTGTTTTCATCAAACATGCTTATTTGTATATATCCTAAACCATCTTCAATAATTTCTCCTTTTACAGTTTTGAACTCTATTTTTTCTGCTTTTAATTTTAAATTAAATTCACCTTTTTTATCTCTAAATAGAGTTAAATCAATTTCTCTTCCTTCTTTTCCTTTCATCATTGACACTGCTTTTTCTAATTGTTCCCCATTTACCGATACTCCATTAACTTTTTCTATTATATCACCACTGGTAATACCAGCTTTTTTAGCCGGTGAATCATCGAAAGCACTTATTATTACTATTTTATTATCTTTTACTCCAACTTGTATTCCTATACCAACATAACTTCCTTCTATTTGACTATTAAATTCTTCAAACTCTTTTTTATTCATAAAAACTGTGTATGGATCTTTAAGTGCAGCAGTCATTCCTTTAATTGCACCTTCTACTAATACCTCATCGCTTATAGCTCCATCATAATATTTGTATATTTTATCCCTTACCAAAAATAACTTATTAAATTTCGCTATTTCATTGTCCTTTGGAGCTACTGTTGCCTTACTACTAAATATAAAACCTGTAAATAGATTAGTTACAATTAACAATGCTACAGTAAATGATATCCACTTTTTTTTATTTGTCATATTTTACACCTCTTATCTCTACACTTTTAAATATATTATACTAATATATATTATTATTCATATTACTAATTAATATTATCACTTTAATTATATCATTTCATATAATGTTTTTAAAAAAAACCTTGGGTTCACCCCAAGGTTTATTCATTATACTTGTAAAAACTTTCTAATGGATAATATACTACCCATTGAGCCTATTAAAATTCCACCTAATATAAACTTCCAAGCCAATACGTTGAACACGTAAGCAGGTGCAATAAGATGCATTAACATAAGCATTACTCCACCAGCAGTAATTTTAACATATATAACCTTATAAGCATAGTATAACACTATAGTAGCAATCAGTGCTCCTAAAATACCTATTATGACTCCTTCTATTATAAAAGGCCATCTTATGAACCAATCTGTAGCTCCCACGTACTTCATTATATTTATTTCTCTTCTTCTAGAGTAAACTGTCAATTTAATAGTATTCCCTATTAGGAATAGTGATACTGTAAGACATATAATGAAAAGTACTATGCCAATCCATTTTAATGCTTTAGTAATTTTTATAATTTGATTTACCACTTTTCTTCCGTCTTTAATTTTTTCTATTCCCGACATATTCTTTATCTTTGAAACTACTGTTTCGGCATTTTCTGGTGATTCCAATTTAATTATGTACGAATTAGGCATAGGATTTTGTTTTTCAAGTCCATCAGCTAATCCTGTATTTTCTTCTCCTAATTGCTTTTTCCATTTTTCTAAAGCCTTATCTTTGCTTTCAAATTCTATTTCTTTAACTCCCTTTGTAGATTTTAATGTATTTTCTATATTATTTTTTTCATCAACTTTTATTTTATCTTTTAAAATAACCTTTATTTGAACTTGAGACTCTACATTCTCTACTCCTTGACCAACATTTAAAATAGCAATTAAAAATATTCCCATTAAAAATAGAGAAGCTGCTACAGTAAGCATAGATGCTAAACTTACTGTTTTATTTCGCCTTAAACTTTTTAAAGCATCTACAATAAAATATTTAAATGCATTAATCCTCATAACCGTATCTACCCCTTTGCTCATCTCTTGCTATAATACCTTTTTCTATGGCAATAACTCTTTTCTTCATATTATCTACAATATCCTTGGCATGGGTAGCCATAAGTATTGTAGTACCAGCTCTATTTATGTCTTGAAGTATGTTCATTATTTCTAAAGTAGTTTCTGGGTCCAAATTTCCTGTAGGCTCATCTGCTATTAGTAAGGATGGATTATTTACTATAGCTCTAGCTAGTGAAACTCTCTGCTGTTCTCCTCCTGAAAGTTCATTTGGGAAAGCTTTATATTTTTTAGATAAACCAACAAGAGATAAAACGGTTGGAACTTTTTTTCTTATTTCTCTACTAGATGCACCTGTAACCCTCATGGCAAAAGCCACATTTTCATAAACATTCAATGAAGGTATTAGTCTAAAATCCTGAAATACAACACCTATTTTACGCCTATAATAAGGTACTTCACTTCTTTTAATTTCTGTTAATTTAATATTATTAACCACTACTGTTCCACTAGAAGGTTGAATTTCCTTTAAGAGTATTTTGATAAATGTAGATTTACCTGCTCCACTTGGTCCAACTAGAAAAACGAATTCTCCACTGTCTATTTCTATATTTACATTAGATAAAGCTAAAACATTATTGTTATAAACTTTAGTTACATTTTCAAATTTAATCATTATACTTTACTCCTATTCCTCGTAGGTTTTATTTATATATTATAACACAAGTATAGTGTTTTTTGTAACGTATACTCCAATGTTTTTAATATGTTAATTTTTTATTACAAGTAAAATTTCCACATAATTAAATATGTGGAAATCTAACCTTTTTAATCTTCTATTATGTCTTTAAACCCTTCACCCAAGACCTCTCTAGCATCACTTACAGTTATAAATGCTCTTCGGTCTACTTCTTTTATAAATATCTTCAATCTAATAAATTGCTTTCTATCTAAAACTGTATATAATATATTGGTATCTTGTCCACTAAATCCGCCTTTTCCATGAAATATAGTGCAGCCTCTTCCCAATTCATTTATTATAAACTGGCTAATCTTATCTCTTTCCATACTTATAACCATTACCGATTTACACATATTCAATCCATTTATTACGGAATCTATGGTAGTACAGTTTATTATTACAGATAATAGAGAGTACATTCCAACTTCAGGATTAAATGTCATACCAGCTGCCACTGTAACTAAAAAATCTACCATCAATAGTGCTTTTCCTAAATCTATATGTACAAATTTGTTTATTATCTTTGCAAGTATGTCTGTACCTCCTGTGGAAGCATTTTGATTAAAAACCAATCCCATACCAACTCCTGATAATAAAGTTCCAAATATAGTTGCTAAAAGCAAATTGTCTGTTACCATCCAAGCAGGATCAATTAACTTGTCCATTATCCATATGGATCCTGCCAAAGCGAAACTAGAATAAATTGTCTTAGCTCCAAATTGTGGTCCTATTATTATAAATGCAACTATAAATAATATAATATTCATAAGAGCTGTTAGAAGTCCTACAGATATTGGAACGTAGTGGTGTAGTACTATAGCTATACCTAAAACACCTCCACCAGCTATATGATTAGGTTCTAAAAAAGCTCTTGTAGCAATTGCTAATATTAAAACTCCAACTGTTGCTAATACCCACTCTTTAACTACTACTCCTTTGTTGTTCTTATTAATTTTCTCCATAATATCCCCCCGTATAATCTAGCAATAATATATATAAACCCCATTTAAGCACATTCAAATAAATAGCAAGTCAGTATGCTAGTATATTTGACTTGTTATTTTTTTCACGTACCTTAGGTTTATGCCTTAAAATATGCATTAATAAACATAACTCCCTATATTTAAATTATGTAACCGTTTAAACCGCTTTGCGTAATTAACTTATGTTTGTTATTTATAAAATACTTTAACTATATTAATCCTTATAAATATACTGGAATTAATACAATTCTGCACAGAAGCAAGTGGCAATTCTACTCCTATAGAAATAAGGAAGCTTTGTTGCCACAACTACATTAAATTCAACTTATATTTAATAAAAATCATTTAAGATAAAATAGAACTGAATTTATTATTAATGAAAAAGTTAAGCAAAATATAGACACAAAAAATATCGCTTGAGCTAAGTTAAATTTCAAAAAATATGTTTTCCATTGTTTTTCATAATTTAATGGCCTCATTAAATCCTTTTTAGTAAATGAAACTGCTGACATAAACAAGCCAAAACAAGATGCATAGGTTACAAATCTACCTCCCCATTCTGCTATGTATAATATATTAAATGAACCTTTTATGACAGACCCAATTAATCCTATTAATATACCTATTAAAAAGCTTATTAATAATATTTTAATAGATATTTTGAGACACTCCCTTATATCTGACCAAAAGTTATTCATATACTCATCACTCCTACATTCAGATTATATCACAAAGGTTTTGAAAAATCTTTATTTATGCAAAAATGAATAAAAAATTTCATTTTTGCATAAATAAAAGGGTTTAATAAAAGGAAGGAGCTATTTACTCCTTCCTTTTACTAATAACTAGCTTTTACTATTTTAAGCTTATGCCTTTTTTAACTGCTTTTACTATATCCATTGGTGTTAATCCATACTTTTCTAAAAGCTCTACTGGCTTTCCACTTTCCCCAAAAGTATCTTTAACTCCTACTTTTAATACTGGTACTGGATAGTTTTCTGTTACCACTTCTGCAACTGCTGAGCCTAATCCACCTATTATGCTATGTTCTTCAGCTGTTACTATAACTCCTGTTTCCCTTGCAGCATCAGCTATTATTTTCTGGTCTATTGGTTTTATTGTATGTATATTTATAACCTTAACCTTTATTCCCTCTTCTGCTAATATATTATAAGCTTCTAATGCAGCATCTACCATTATTCCAGTAGCTATTATTGTAGCATCTTTTCCCTCTCTTAAAGTAACACCTTTTCCTATTTCAAACTTGTAGTCTGCATTATCATTTATTACTGAAACCGCTGATCTACCAAGTCTAACATAGCAAGGTCCTTTATAATCTGCTACTGCTTTTATAGCTGCTTCTGCTTCAATTCCATCACTTGGAGATATTACAAGCATATTTGGTATGCTTCTCATTAAAGATATATCTTCTATAGCTTGGTGAGATGCTCCATCTTCACCAACTGTTAAACCTGCATGAGTTGCACACACTTTAACATTTAATTTAGGATAACATATAGAGTTTCTTATTTGTTCAAATCCTCTACCAGCAGCAAACATAGCAAAAGTACTTACAAATGGTATCTTTCCGCAAGATGCTAATCCAGCTGCAACAACCATCATATTTCCTTCAGCAATTCCCATATTTATAAATCTTTCTGGAAATACCTTTTTGAAGTCTGCTGTTTTAGTTGATTTTGATAAATCTGCATCAAGAACTACTATATTTGATTTTTCTTCACCCAATTTAGCAAGAGCCTTACCATAAGCCTCTCTAGTAGCCATTTTTACCATTAGTTTTCACCTCCTATTTCTTTTAAAGCTTCTTCACATTGTTCTTTATTAGGAGCTGAACCATGCCATCCAGCTTGATTTTCCATAAATGATACACCTTTTCCTTTTACTGTTTTACATATAATAACTGTTGGTTTATTTTTGGTATTCTTAGCTTCTTCAATAGCATTTATTATTTGTTCAAAGTCATGTCCATCTATAGTTATAACATTCCATCCAAATGCTTTGAACTTATCATCTATAGGATTTGAATTCATAACTTCTTCACATTTTCCGTCTATTTGTAATCCGTTAAAATCTACAAATGCTGTTAAGTTATCTAACTTGTAATGAGCTGCAGACATAGCTGCTTCCCATACTTCACCTTCACCTAGTTCTCCATCTCCAAGTAAAGAATATACTCTATACGTTTTTTTATCTAGTTTTCCAGCTAGAGCCATTCCAACTGCAGCTGAAATTCCCTGTCCTAATGAACCTGTAGACATATCAATACCAGGAACATAATTCATATTTGGATGTCCTTGAAGTATTGAGCCTAGCTTCCTTAAATTATTTAATTCACTTACATCAAAATAACCTTTTCTAGCTAATACGCTGTAAAGACCTGGTGCACCATGTCCCTTAGAAAGCACAAATCTATCTCTATCTGGATCCTGTGGATTTTGAGGATTTATATTCATTTCTTTAAAATATAAAGTTGTTAATATTTCAACTTCTGATAATGATCCCCCTGGATGTCCTGAAGCTGATTGAGTTATCATGGTTATTATGTCTTTTCTTACAGTTTTCGCTATATCCTGTAATTCTTTTGTGTTAACTTCCATTCTTATCCCTCCTAAACTTGCTCATAATCATATTATAACAATTACTTTAAAAAGTAAAAAGCCTTTATATGAATTTTTTGCATTTTTTTAAATATTATTTATTAATATTAAAATAAGGGCTATATAAAGAATTATATAACCCTTATTTTGCTGCTATTTCAATCCAATACTTATTAAAATTGACTGATTAACTTTTTCCATGTCATCATCTGTCATATGACCAATCTTCTCCTTAAGTCGTCTTTTGTCTAAAGTTCTTATTTGCTCTAAGAGCACAACAGAATCCTTATTAAGACCATATTCCTCTGAAGAAATTTCTACATGAGTTGGCAGCTTGGCCTTATTAATTTGTGACGTAATTGCTGCTACGATAACCGTAGGACTGTATTTATTTCCCACATCATTTTGTATTATGATAACTGGTCTTACTCCACCTTGTTCTGAACCAACTACTGGACTGAGATCAGCATAAAATATATCTCCTCGTTTTACTATCGGTGTCATCAGGCAAATCACTCTCCGAAAGCATAGCTTCATATTCTCCTAACTCTTTCATATCACTTTCGAAGCCACATTCACATAAATCGAGGTTTAGCTGAGCCATTTCCATATATCCCTTTTGCATTTCTTCATAGCTCAACCTTTTTTTCTCCTCAATATATAATACTATGGCTTCCCTTATAAATTCACTTCTTTTTTTAGAATCTTTCTTTAAAGCTTCATTAAACTCATTAAAAAGTTTTTCTGAGAGGTTTACCACTAATCTCTTTGAGCCTGACATACGATAATCGATACCTCCTATTTATTAAAGCGAAATATGTATCTACTCTTTAATTATAACCCTATTTGTCAATATGTCAAAGATTTTGCGCATTAAACCCCCATTTTTCTACAAGTATATTATTGAAACTTGTGTAATCCCTATACGTAATTCCTTATTTTTACAATTTTCCCATCCTTTATGTATACTCTTGGTACTCTTTTGCTAATCATACAAACTACCTCATAACTAATAGTACCTAGAATCTCCGCTGCATCTTCTGCATTAAATTTTATTTCTTCTGTCTCCCCTATAAGTATAACGTCTGTGCCTACTTTTACATCTTCTACATCTGTAATGTCTATCATGCATTGATCCATGCATATTCTCCCCACCACTGGCGCAAATTTATTGTTTATAATTACTTTACCCTTAGCAAAAAGTAGTCTTGTGTATCCATCAGCATATCCCACTGGTAAAGTGGCTATTACACTATCTTTAGTAGTTTTAAACTTTCTCCCATATCCTATGTATTCTCCTGCAGGAATTTTTTTTATATGAACTACATTTGTCTTAAGCTGCATAGCAGGTTTTATATTTATTTTATCTTTAGAAACTTCCTCAGAAGGATAATATCCATACTGTATTATTCCTGGCCTCACTGCTTCAAAATGAGTTTCGGGTAAATCTATAATACCTGCACTATTGGCTATGTGCCTTATATTTATATTTACTCCCTTATCCTTTAATTTATTATAAAACCAATTAAAGTGCTCCAATTGTTTATATGTATATTCCTTATCTTTTTCATCTGCAGCAGAAAAATGCGAAAATATTCCTTCTACTATTATATTAGGCAATTTGCTTATTTTATATACCTGTTCTACACTATTTTCTTCAGGTAAAAATCCTATTCTTCCCATGCCTGTATCTAAAGCTATGTGAATTTTAGCTATTTTATTACTTTTAACTGCCATTTTAGATATTTCTTCTGCAAAATCATAGGAATAAACTGTTTGTTCTATATCGTATCTTAATAAATTATCAATTAAATTTGGTGGAGTAAAACCTAAAATCATTATAGGACACTCTATTCCTCCCCTTCTTAGTTCCACAGCCTCACTTATTACTGCCACTGCTAATCTATTAGCTCCATTTTCTAAAAACACAGGTGCTACATCTAATGCTCCATGCCCATATGCATCTGCTTTTACTACAGCTATTATATCCTTACTTTTTGATACCCTTCTTATTTCCCTCATGTTGTTAGCTAATTTATCCAATTGTATTTCAGCCCAAACTGGTCTTAAGTGCCTAAACACCACTTTCACCTCCATATATTAATGCGTACAAAACTTCTTATAAAGTATGTTTACTTTTTCTTCATCCTTTTTATTATAAATTACTACCTTATATGGCTTTTTATCCTTGCAATCTAAGTATAAATTAACTTTACTTAAATTTCTGTTGTTGTAGGGCAGATCCATTATAACTACTAAATATTCATTGCCATCCAGTTTTTTATATTTATATTTGATTTTTTCATTATTATAAATAAGTTTAATATATTCGTCAATAAAACTTAATTTATATAAACTATCAAAACTTTCATCAATTGAATATTTTTTTTTGTTTTCTATATCCTTTATGCGTACTTTCTCTCCCTCATAAACCATCTGCCTCACGCCATTTATTTCTAATTTAGCAACTTCTCCTTTTACATATGTTTGTTTTCCTTTTAGCTGTATTTTTTGCCTAGAATTTATCGTGGTTATTTCTATATTTGTACTGTATTTATCAATGGCTTTTATTATATCTATAATTTCATTTTCCTTTTCTGTTTTTTTATTTCCACAGGCCGTTAAAGATAAAAGGAGAACCATAAATAATATTAAAGTAATTATTTTATTTGTGTTTTTAATATTTGTGCTTTTCATATTTTTCCTCCAAATAATACTATAATTAATTAATATTGTTTTGGAGAAATTAATATTCTATTTTTATTGTATTATTTCTTTTATTGCATAAGGAATATAATCCATTATATGCTTTGCATTTACACAAAACATCTTACTACTTAGTTTGTCTCCACAATATCCATGAATATATGCAGCTAAATACGTTGCTTCCAGTGAAGTATACCCTTGAGCTATAAATGAGGTTATTAATCCTGTTAAGCAGTCTCCCATTCCTCCGTTAGCCATAGCACTATTTCCTGTAGAATTTATAAATGTACTATTTCCATCAGTTATTACAGTATTATATCCCTTCAGTAATACTATTACGTTATTTTCTAATGCAAATTTTTTAGCAATAGCTATTCTATTTTCATTAATATCTTCTATATTTAATGCTGTAAGTCTAGACATCTCACCGGGATGAGGTGTAAATACTAAAGTATTGGAAGCTTCTTTTATTAGGTCCTTATGATTTTGAAGCACATTTATGGCATCTGCATCCACTACTATGGGACATTTAGAAGTTTTTATTATTTTTTCTAAAATACTTAAAGTCTCTATACTATTTCCCATTCCTGGACCTATAGCTATAGATTTTGCTCTAGATACTATCTCTTGTATTTTTTCCTTTTCTGTAAAATTCACAGTCATGGCTTCTGTAAGTTTACAACTAAGTATACTTTGAATATCTTTAGGACAAGCAAGTGTCACAAGACCCGTCCCACTTCTTACTGCTGTTTCAGCGCTTATATATGCTGCACCTGTAAAGCCTTCTGAGCCAGATATTATTAATGCTCTTCCAAAATCCCCTTTATTGGAATGTTTATCTCTAACTTTTATAGTTTTTTTAATAAAATCTTTATCTAAGATAAATTCACTTGGGCATATTTCTTCTATAACCTTTGAAGGAATTCCTATATTTTCTACAATCACCTGTCCAATGAATTTACTAGATGAATATTTTAAAAAACCACTTTTATAAATCTGAAAAGATACTGTCTTATGTGCCTTTACGCATATTCCCATTACTTGTCCATTATCTGAATTAATTCCTGAAGGTACATCTACAGAAAGAGTACATGGACTATTTTCATTTATTATTGATATAACCTGCTCATATATACCTTCAACTTTTCTTGTAAGTCCTGTTCCAAATAAACAATCTATAACCATTCCACTTGTACTTATACAGTTTCTGAGATAATCTAAATCACTTATATTGTTGATTTTTGATATTGTAATACCTAAATTAGATACTATACAATAATTTACCATACAGTCATGGGTTAATCCCTCAGTATTTCCTACTAAAAATACCTGAACTTTCTTTCCTTGAATATGCAGATGCCTTGCAATAGCAAACCCATCTCCTCCATTATTTCCTTTACCACATACTAATACAAAAGAATCTATTTCATTCATATCTATATTCTTTACTACTTTTAATGCGGCATTTTCCATTAAAACTATACCAGGTATTTTAATTTTTTCTATACATACCCTATCCATTTCTCTACTCGCTTTAGATGTGCCTATCCTCAAAATTATCCACCTCCCATACGGCGTAGGCTATAGCATTTTCTCTGCTATGAGATATGCTTAAATGCATTTTATATTTACCTTGTTTTTCTGCTATTTCTTTAGCTGGCTTTTTAAGCTCCACTATAGGTTTTCCTAACTCTGTATTCTTGATTATTATGTCCTTAAAAGAAAAACCTGTAAATCCTGTACCTAAAGCCTTAGACACTGCTTCTTTTGCTGCAAATCTTCCAGCTACATATTCATATCTTAAATTCCTATTTTTTAAGTATATTATTTCTTCTTCGTTAAATATTTTATATAGAAATAGCGAATTATCCTTAAGAATTCGTTCTATCCTAGATATCTCAACAATATCTATTCCTATGCCGGCTATCATCTACTGTCCACCTCACTATAGCATTGATAAAATTTATGCAAATAAATTTTACTAAATTTTTAAACAAAAATGAAGGAATATAATTTCCTTCATAAAAAAATTAATTAGCCAATATATTCTTTAGTTCACAATCAAAATCCTCTACACTGTAATCAACTTCCTCGCCTATTATATCTAAAAGGTGAATAGGTGACACTGTGTTTTCATATAGTATTTTCATTAGATTATGTACTTTATGCCTATATGGACTTATAGAAACTACACAATCTCTTTGTATATTAATTATTTCTCCATTTACTATATCCTGTCTTTCCACCTCTATGCCATAAGCTTGTACTTCTTCATTGCTTCCTCTAAAATGAATTGAGATTTTGTCTTTTACCAATCTGTAAGAATAAATTCGAGTTAAATCACCTTCTTGTAGTCGTCTAATAGCATTTTCTACTACAATCATTTAACTTCCCCCCATATTTTATTTGTTACTATATTATCACTGGCAGAGAAAAAATTGTGTCATTTTATAACAGTTGCAAAATTTTTTTTATCGTACTAAAGTGACATAAAACAAACTTTTTTCTTACAAACTTAGCATTTATCCTTGACAATTTTCAGAATATTCCATTAATTACTCTTTATTTTCCGTTTTCTTGTCGAAATTATTAAAAATTTATTTTATATTTTTTTCTTTACTTTAAAATAATTATTTTTAAATTCTTCTGCAGTTGTCTTTTCTATTTCATGATGTGAAAATTTCACCTCATTATATCTATCAGTAATGTACTTTAATTCCTCCCTTTTCACATTCCTATTTATAATTATAGAATTTTCTAATTGAGTAGCAGTCATATATTCATTGAACATTTCTTTTTCCTTAGAATCTATTTCTAATTCTCTATAAAAATGCCTTATCTTCTTTTTGGGATCTTTCCCGAAATAAATACTATTCATAAATCTATTTAAAATACTTTTTTTCTTCTTCTTTTCTTCAATTTCTATTTTTTCTTTTTCTTCACTTATTACATTTGCATTTTCTTCCTTAGATGAATAATAAATTAATTTCGATGCAATTTTATATACAACTATACATATTAAGGCAAATGTCAATATTTTTATAATAATTCTTATAAATGTCATATCTACATTAGCATAAGAAACAATTTCCTTAGTTTTTTTATTAACAATCTTTTTCTTTAAAGTTCCCTTTTCTGATACAATTTCTTCTCTAAAAAGAGATTTTAAAAAATTTAAGATCTCTGTATAGGGTTTATCTAATACAAACATTAACATCTTTATAACTACATTCACTACATAATCAAATACAGTTTTCAATAACATTAAACCTTTAAAAAATATGTGATAAAACTTTTCAATAGATAAACTAAAAATAAAAACGGCAGTTACCCCATCTATGATAAGCGACTTTTTATTTATTACATTGTAGTTATAATCTCTTATTTCTCTTAAATATATTATGCCTATAGTAAAATATATAATATAAAATCTAAAAAAGGTCTTATTGCTAATGTTTCCAAATATCATAGTAATTAGCCACAGCAGTATTATTATAAATAAGGATTTCCTAAATATTTCCCTACTAAAATAATAATTTACATGATTTTTTTCTAAATTATAGCTATATACAATTATAAACAATACATAGACATAATTTAGCGTAAAGGGAACAAAGCTTTTATAAAATAAAAAATTTACACCGAGCCATAATAAAGCTGGAAACCCTAAAGCTAGCCATTTATTATTCTTCTTATAATTTATATATTCCATTAAAAACACAGAAATTAGGAGATTAAAAAAAATAATACTACTTATATGCTTTTTAGTAATTATAAAACTCAAGGTAGACCAAACTATATAAGAAAACATTACAACTTCAATTGTAAATAAACATCTTATTCTCCTATACCAACTCATTAATATTTCTCACCTCTATACACTATTTTTTCTACTCCTCTTACTTCAGTTAAATCTCCTTTATCAGATACATCAATAATTTTTAAATTAATACCTTTATTTCTTAAAAAGAATATTATATTTTGATCTTCTTCAGTAAAAAATGAACTTATTATTACATAAGTGTTGTTAGGTTTAAAATATTTTATGTGCTTATTTAAAAAATCACTAAAACTGTTTTGTGGCATGTAATCCATTCTTGCGCATAATTCCAGTACATCTTTTAAGGAATTACAAGGAATAGTTGTGCTTTTAATGTCATTTGAATAACTAATTATATTAGCATTTGTCCACGCTGAAACTCGTATCCCTTCCTTTAAAGCAGTATCTGTTATAGAAACCGTAACTTTTATGGCTCTATCCACAGCTTCTTTATTTATATATCTCCAGTGGGTTTTATGACACTGAACATTTATTATAGTTATAAACTCTCTTTCAGATGTATAATCATATTCTTTAACCATCAGCTTGCTCATCTTTAAGCTAGATTTCCAATGTATATCCTTCATTCTATCTTCAACATTATATTCCCTTATGCCCTTAATATATAGAGGATCTTTATAAATCCATCTTTTTATTACAGCATCCCCTTGATGGCTTGTACTATCAAATTTTAGTTTTATAATATTGACTACCTTAGGATAAGCCACAATTTCCAGATAATTATCTATCTGTTTATCTGTAGTAAAAAATCCAAACATGTCTCCTACTACCATTTCTATTTTCCTTAAAAGATATACCCCCCTATGTGCTATAGGAATAGCATAGGTTTTCTTAATTCTTTCATAACCTCCTATAGAATACTGAGTTATATTTTTATAGTTTTTATTAAATACTTCGTAAGGCAGTTCTTCTTTTACAAGCATGAAGAATATAGGCATTCTTTTTTTATTTTCTATTATTATGGAAACTTTAACTTCTTCACCTTCTACCACAGAGTTCTTATCTACTTTTCTGTATAATGATAACTTATAAAATCCCTTGTTTTTAGTGAAATCTGATATACCATACACTAGAATTATTATAAATAAAAATATTAAAAAAGATATCATTTTAAACCACCTCTATACCTCTTCTAAAGGCGTTTTTACAGTATTTAAGATTTCTTCCACTATGTACTCACCCTTATTATCCATAACACTATTTTCACTTTTTAATACTAGTCTATGTGTTATAACAGGTGCTGCCATGGCCTTTACATCTTCAGGTGTAATATAATCTCTTCCATTTATAGCTGCATGAGCTTGACTGCCCTTCATAAGAGCTAGAGTTGCCCTTGGTGAACATCCCACCTCTACTCTGTCGTGTTTTCTAGTAGCAATTATTATATTTAATATATACTCTCTCATTTCATCGCTTACATACACTTTAGTATAATTATCCTGTACATAGCATATATCCTCCATTGTTACCACTGACTCCAATTGATCTATTGGGTCCTTTTCTATAAATCTATCCATCATTTTCTTCTCGTCCATATATTCTGGATAACCCATGGATAATCTTATAAAAAATCTATCTAATTGAGCCTCTGGAAGAGGAAATGTTCCAAACTGTTCTATAGGATTCTGCGTTGCCATTACAAAGAAAGGTCTACTTAGTTTTATAGTATTTCCTTCCACAGTAACTTGTCTTTCTTCCATGCTCTCTAATAATGCTGATTGAGTTCTAGGGGTTGCCCTATTTATTTCATCTCCCAACACAAACTGACTTAATATAGGACCTGGTTTAAACTGAAACTCTTGCTCTTTTGCATTATAGTAATAAATTCCCGTCATATCAGAAGGAAGCAAATCTGGCGTAAACTGTATTCTTTTAAAAGAACAATCCATTGATTTAGATAGTGCCTTTACTAGTTTTGTTTTACCAACACCAGGTACATCTTCTAAGAGTACATGCCCTCCACATATAAACGAGACTATTATTTTATCTATTTTATCTTCTTTCCCCACTATAACTTTACTTACATTGTCATTTACTTTTTTTCTAAACTCCTTAAAAACCTCCACGTTCATTTGACTATCCCCCTAAAATTAAGAATTTATTTTATTATATAAAAACCGCATATTATCATTATAACACTTTCATAATTATTTTAAAAATAACACAATACAACTTACTGCATTTTGCACATTTTATAACCCATTTTACAAATAAAAAAACTACCATCGACACAAGCAACAGTAGTTCTGCAAACTAAACTATAAAATAATCTAATTATTAATATCCTAGCACAGCAGGTATTGTTAAAGAAAGTATAGTTATTAGGGTAGCTGATATAATTGCTCCTATTACTGCACATATAAAGGACTTCTTTTTATCTAATTTCAAAAAGGCTGCTACAGCACTGCCTGTCCACAATCCTGTAGTTGGAAGTGGTATTCCTATAAATATAATAAGTCCTAGTTCTTTATATTTTTCCATCTTATCAGTATTTTTATTAAGCTTTTTCTCAATAAATTTATTTATTCCTGAAAATATTTCATATTTTTTCATCCAGTCAAATATAGCATTAAATAGCAATAGTATAAACGGCACAGGAAGCAAGCTTCCTAATAAACTTACTATAAAAACCACAAAAGGATTCATGTGATATTTTATTATCCCTAAGGGAATAGCTCCTCTTTGTTCTACTATAGGCACTGCTGACCAAAATATTACTTTTAGTAAATTCATTCTTTATCTCCTTATTGTGTAATATTATATCAATTTCAAACTACATTATATATTAGTATTAATATTTTTTCTATTAAAATATTATGATTATCCCACAATAAGTATTACATTGCTTGAATTATGAAATTTCTCTGGAATGAGTTGCATAAGAAGCGAAGGAACTATTTAAATTTAATTTTAGAAATTCTTCTTTTAGACAGATAAAATTATCGTAAGCCTGGCAAGGACGCCAGGCTAGCGAACCTGAGGCAGGACGCTGAATGTGAGCGTTAGATAATTTTATATGGCTAAAAGATTAGAATTTCTTAAATTAAATTTATTGTTCCTAGCTCTTATGCAAGTCATGGAGGAGAAATTTCATAATTCCATTACATTCTACCTTATTGTGGGTTAATCATTTTATTAATTAGTTCCGTAAAACTAAAATATAATTAAATATAAACGAATTTCTAAGTTTCAGACGTCATTTTACTACACCTAAAATTTAAAAATTAATTTTCATAAGGATAATTTTCATTCCTCTATAAACTACAAATATCACTATAGCTATTTATCCAATAAACTATTTTTTCAAATGAAATTCTTATAACAGTTTAATTACTTGCTTTACATTTGCAAAAGGAAATATTATATTAACTAATAATAATTAAAAATTAGCATTGAAATTTATCCTAAAATATGAAAGAATATTATTATGATTTATATATTATATACTAGTATATATTTTAGAAAGGAGCTATTAATATGATTAAAAAATGGGTATGTACAGTATGCGGTTATATTCACGAAGGGATAACCCCTCCAGATATATGTCCTCTTTGCGGAGTTGGTCCTGAAATGTTTCAAGAAATAGCGCAATCATCTGTAAATAGTGAAGAAAAAGAAGATATGAAAATATGGGAATGCACAATTTGCGGCTATATATTCGAAGGAACACAGCCTCCTGAATATTGTCCTATTTGTGGTGTTGGACCTGAGTTATTCCAAGAAGTAAAAAAATCTTCCCATACTTCTAATGAAAAAGATGCAAAATTCACTTCAAATTCAAAAGACAATATTGTAATAATAGGAAATGGCATAGCAGGAATCTCCTCTGCTAAGTCTATAAGGCAGCGTAACACAAATTGTGAAATAACTATTATATCTGCTGAAAACTATATAACCTACTACAGACCACAACTTACAGGTTTGATAGGCGCCTCTGTAGATGAAAATAAAATATATATATATAATGAGCAGTGGTATAAAGATAATAATATACAACTTAAACTAAATACTAAAGTAAATTCAGTAAATATCGCTTCTCATTCTTTAATTTTAAACTCCGGAGAAGAATTAATCTATGATAAACTAATACTAGCAAATGGTAGTAACAGCTTCATTCCACCTATACCTGGCAATAACAAAAAAGGGGCCTTTACATTAAGAAGTTTAAAGGATTTAATGGATATTAAAAATTATATTAAAGTAAATTCTTGCACCAAAGTTTCTATAATAGGTGGTGGCCTCTTAGGATTAGAAGCCGCTGAAAGTTTCCAAGAGCAAGGACTTAAAGTAACTATTCTAGAAAGATCACCTAGACTTTTAACAAGGCAGCTAGATGATAAAGGCTCTAAATTATTTGAAGATATAGTTGAAAACTCTGGCATAAAAGTATTAAAAAATGCAAACGCTGAAGAAGTGTTAGGTGATACTAAAGTTACTGGACTTAAGTTATCTAATGGCGAGATCTTAGATACAGACTTGGTTTTATTCTCTGTGGGAATTACACCCAATATAAATTTATTTAAAAACACAACCCTAGAAATGAACAGAGGGGTTATAGTAAATGAACAAATGGAGACAAATATAAAGGATGTTTATGCTTGTGGAGATATAGCTGAACTAAATGGATTAGTTTTTGGTACTTGGACTGCTGCAGAACAAATGGGATCTACTGCTGGTGCCAATTGTTTAGGAGATAATTTAATATTCAAAAACTTTGTTTCATCCACTATATTACAAGCTTTTAACACTACAGTATTCTCCTGTGGAAATGTAAATGACGATGAAACCAACTCTACAGTTGTACTAAACAATCCTGTTAAGAAAATTTATAAAAAACTGTTTTTTAGAGATGAAAAAATAGTTGGTTGTATATTAATAGGCGATTCTTCGAAATCTATAAATATTATCAACTATATTAAAGAAGAAAGAAAGATAAATGATATAATAAATACTTTCTAATATTCACGTTTTGTTGCAATCTTGTTGTGTTTTGGCAAGATTGCTTTCATTTTTAATATTTTATATAATTGAATGATTAACCCACAATAAGCATTACATTACCTGAATTATGAAATTTCTCTGGAGTGACTTGCATAAGAAGCGAAGGAACTATTTAAATTTAATTTTAGAAATTCTTCTTTTAGACAGATAAAATTATCGTAACCCTTAAAAGGACGCCAGGCTAGCGAACCTGAGGCAGGACGCTGAATGTGAGCGTTAGATAATTTTATATGGCTAAAAGATTAGAATTTCTTAAATTAAACTTATTGTTCCAAACTCTTATGCAAGTCATGGAGGAGAAATTTCATAATTCCATTACATTCTACCTTATTGTGGGATAATCATTGAATTAGAAATAGAAAAATAGTATAATAACTTTATATTGTAAAAATTATGCATAAGGAGATGAATTTATGTCAAAAGTTGTTGAAAGATTTTTAAAATACATAAAGTATGACACAAAATCAGATGAAGATTCCAATACTGTACCAAGTACTAGCAAACAATTATTACTTGCTAAAGATTTAGTAGAGGAATTAAAGGCTGTAGGTTTACAAGATGCTTCCATGGATGAAAACGGATACATAATGGCTACATTGCCATCAAATTTAGAAAAATCCGTTCCTACTATTGGTTTTATAGCACACATGGATACTTCTCCAGAAATATCTAGTGAAAATGTCAATGCTCAATTTGTAGAAAACTATGACGGTGGAGATATTGTATTAAACAAAGAAAACAATATAGTTCTTTCTCCATCTGAGTTTCCAGAACTAAAAAATTATATAGGGAAAACCCTTATAACTACTGATGGAACAACTCTTTTGGGTGCTGACGACAAGGCAGGTATTGCTGAAATAATGTCTGCTGTAGAATATTTAGCAGCTCATCCTGAAATTAAACATGGAACCATCAAAGTTGGATTTACACCAGATGAAGAGGTTGGAAGAGGCGCTGACCACTTTGACGTTAAAAAATTCAATGCAGACTTTGCTTACACTGTAGATGGTGGAGACATTGGAGAATTAGAGTACGAAAACTTCAATGCTGCTGGCATAAAAATTAAAATTTCTGGAAGAAATGTTCACCCTGGTTCTGCAAAGAACAAAATGATAAACTCTGCACTTATCGGCACTGAACTTGTAAGTATGCTTCCAACCGTTGAAACTCCGGGACACACTGAGCACTATGAAGGTTTCTATCATTTATGTTCCTTCCAAGGTGATGTAGAGGAAACCAAACTTTCATTTATAATAAGGGATCACAATAGAGAAATATTTGAGCAAAGAAAAATCAACATGGAGAAAATAGTTGAAGAGCTAAATAAAAAATATGGCAATATCATACACTTAGAAATTAAGGATCAATACTACAATATGAAAGAAAAAATAGAACCAGTTAAACATATAGTAGATACTGCCTACAAAGCTATGAAAGAAGTAGGTGTAGAGCCTATAGTAGTTCCTATTAGAGGAGGTACAGATGGTGCTAGACTTTCTTTTGAAGGTCTTCCAACTCCAAACTTATTTACTGGTGGACACAATTTCCATGGTAAATTCGAGTATATTCCAACTTTCGCTATGGAAAAATCAGTAGAAGTAATTCTTAAAATAGTAGAACTATACACTAAATAAGAATATTGTGAAGCAAGTGCCGTAAGAAAAATCACACTTTAAGTCCGTGAAATAATTGTAATTTGGGACTAATCACAATACGCTAAGAACTTCTACATGTTTGCAGATTTCAATTCCCGTTAAGAAACCTTCTTGTTTGAGGGACGCAAGGAGCGAGTTAAGGTTTTAGGAAATTGAAATCTGCAAACATAAGAAGTTCTAAAGCTAGTTCCATAGTCCCAATTCCAATTTTTTCACTCCCTTAAAGTGTGATTTTTCGGTTCATGCATAAGCTATCTATGGGGGAATACAGCTAACTACAAGTTAATATTCAATAATATGGAATATTAACTTGCGATTTTTATTTTATTGGGTTAATTTATAAAATATTAAAATAAGACTTGTTTTAGACTTATTTTTTTGTATGACAAATAAATCCTGATAACTGTCAAAATTTTTGTACAAACATGAAATAGGATTCTTGTTAAAGGCTATTTGTTTAAAGCTACAGACTACGTTTTTTATTTTTCTTATACTTTCCTCTTGCAATTCTTTTGATGCGAGGATTTTGTCTATTAGGTCTTATGGGAATGCTACTTTTTGAAACCTTTTGCATGATTTCTTTATAAATCTTATTTCTTTTTCTTGGACTTTCTTCAAGATACATCATTATAAGCTTATCTTTTAAGCTGCCTATTAAAATATTTAAGTTTGTCTTATATTCATACTTTGTTTCTTTATTTTCTCTTTCAACTCTTGCTATTTCATCACTATCTTTACGTGCCAATTCAATCATATTTGACAGATAAATAGAAGCATAGAAATCCTGCTCTATTGCTATTTTAGTTGTACCTGTAAAGTTTTCTATTTCAAGTCGATTTTTTAATTCATCATATTTTATCTCTATGCCCCATCTTTTAAAATATAATTCTTTAAATTCTTGAATTTTCATAGATTCATCAAATAAATTAGTTACTAAAACTTCTTCAGTTCCTGAGTCAAGATAGAATTTTATAACTCTAACTTTATATGTTTTTTTATCATGTGTAATTTCTATTATTTGATCCTGCTTTTCTACATTAATTTTTTTCTTGAATACATTATTTTTTAGTCTCATGACAAAATAAATATTGCTTTCAATCAACGTAGACATCAGCTCAATACTTGGGTATCCCCTATCAAATAATATTAAGTCCTTTATTGAAGAAACTTTTTTCATTTCAGAAATTAATTCTAATGCTATTTTTCTTTCAGAAGTTTCAAAACGATATATTTTACTTTTTATAACAATTTTATTTAGCACATCAAAGAGACATGAAGCACTTGCGCGAGCAATGGCTACGCTGGTGTGCTGATTCTTTGCATATCCAAACTCATTTCTCAAGGTTTCTGTATTAGGTAACTCTATTGTAGTACCATCAATGGCAGTTAATCTGTATCCATTCCAAAGCTTGTATTCATCACATTCTTCATAAATAACATCTACTATTTTATCATTTAGCTCAATAAATGCATTAGGATTAATTTTTTGCCTGTTTTCTGAAAAAGCTTGTTTTGAAATTGTATCTTTTCTTTTCAAAATCACTTCAAAAAAATTGTTTAATTCTACTTGTAAAGACTTGTTTATCATATTTAGCATAAATAGCATTGTTTCTTTAAATCCCATTTTTCCTGCCCTCGTAAAGTATGATGGACTTGTTCTATTCGAACATTTAAATATATAGTCCTCAATCATTATTTTACTTTGTAACATGGCTTTTTTAAAGCTTTTTTTTAATTTCATTTTTATCACCTTTAATCATTAGAAATACACAAAATTTATGTGCTCTTTTTGATTATTTGTGATAATTTTAAAATGTAAAGTGTTTTTGAAAGGAGTTTTTTACTTTTTATTACATTTTAGCTTGATGACATTGGGCGTGAGCCTGTTGATTTATAATGAATGATCGTCATATAGGTTAAAAAACATAAATATGTATTATAATAACAAATTCTAACATCTAGAAACTATAACCTAGTACTAAAAAACATTTGATGACTAGGGAGTAAACGAAAGGCTTCGCCCAAAAAAATATTATGAGCGCTTTCTCATTTATTTACAAATTAAAGATTTTCCATAGCGTAGCGGAGGAAAATCATCCTTTAGTAGGCCATCTCCCCTAGAAGCAATGTACGCATGAACTGAAAAATCTGTCTAGGTAACAATAAATATATTTTCTTAGACTATTGAGCTAGCCTTAGAAATTCTTTGTTTTCAAATTTCAATACCCGTTAAGAAGCTTTCATTGTTTGAGCGCCGTCAGAAGCGAGTTTGAAAGCTTTAGGGTATTGAAATTTGAAAACATTGGAATTTTTTGGCGTACTGCGAACAGTCTAAGAAAATATATTTATTGTGGACTTAAAGACAGATTTTTCTTATGGCACTTACTTCACAATATATTCTTATCTTGATTTTTTGTTGTAGGAGAGTACTGCATTAAGTTCTCCGCCAATTAATATTATAACAGAAGTTATATAAAGCCATAAAATTATCACTATAACTGCCCCTATACTTCCATATACTCTAGAATAATTATTAAAATTGTTCACATAATAAGAAAACAATAAAGACGATATTAACCAGCCTAAAGCAGTAAAAGTAGCTCCAGGCATCACTTCTTTCCACCCCATCCTTTTACTAGGTATAAAATGATACATAGCTGCAAAAGTGAATATCATAAATATAACCATTACTACATATCTAAGAGAATTCCAAAAATAAAAAAAGTTGTTCGTAAACCTAAACCATTTATGTATATATTCACCTAACACATCTCCAAATATTATCAATAAAAATGCACTCATTATAATTAATATTAAAGCAAAAATACATAAGACTGATATACCAAATACTCTCCAATAAGGCCTTTTTTCATCTTCATCATATGCTCTATTGAGACCTCTTATTACTGCTCTAAAACCTGTAGAAGATGCCCATATAGTACCTATTAAACCAAAAGATAATAGATTTCCTTTCCTATAATCTACAACTTCAATAACTGTAGATTTTACTAACTCAAATGCATTTTGAGGCAATATAAGTTGTATACTAGTTAATACGGCTTCACTACTCACAGAGCTATATCCAACTATGGTAAGTAAAAATATTAAAAATGGGAAAAAAGATAATATAAATCCATATGCTAGTTGAGCTGGTTCTAAAAACATGTACAAATGTACTCATATTAGATAATTCGCACTTATCACACCTTATGGTGGCTTAAAGTCTTGGATGTACCAGTTCGTAAAATCTTTTAAATCTTTTAACTTAAAATTATTTACTATCCTACAACCGTATTTTAAAATTTTACAATGAAAGAATTATTTAACCCTCATTTCTGATAAAATGCATGCTCTATTTTCATAGGGTACATACATTTGTGATTAAATATTCTTTTATATTTATATCAATTTAAATTAACGGCAATTTAAATTAACTAACTCTATTTTCTAAAATCTCTTTAACTTTTTTATAATTTGTATATAACGTAATTTCTTTATCATATTTTCTTTTTAATATATTTTTGCTTGCATTAGTATCAGAATGAATTTCACCACATTTAGGACAAGTAAACACATCACCATCTCTTTTACCAAAACTTCCACATACATTACAAACTTTGCTTGTATAAGCTGGATTAATATAAGTATATTTAATACTATTGTAATCACACTTATACTCTAGCCTTTCTCTTATATACCCCTTTATCCACCTTGATAATTTACGTTTTACTGATTTAGGATACCTATCATTCCAATTAACAAAATCTAGATTTTCCATAACTATTTCAGTAGGCTTTTCTCTATTTATTAATCCATTTAGTGAATAATTTATATAAGATTTAACAGTTTGGTCATGCTTCTTTTTATTGTGATTATATTTTACTTTACCTAAGTTATTTTCTTTTATGGTGTTAGCTTTCTCAATATTATTTTGTTCTAAATATTGATTGTATAAAGCCCAAAACCTATTTCTATTTTCATTAACTTTATTTAATCTTTCAGTTTCCTTATTAAGATAATTATTAAGATTTTCACCATAAAATTCATCGCTTGATACTGCAAATAAATACCTATAACCTTTATCTATTCCTATAATATTTTCTTTATTGTGATTTACCTTTGTTTTAATTTTTAAAGGACAGTGAATTTCTATTTTATTATCTATTCTTTTAACTGTCATAGTCCTATCATATTGATTATTATCGGTTAATTTAATAGATAATCTTTTGCCTTTCTTAGTAGATGTAATATTTATACATCCATCTTTATACCTATATAAACCGGTATCAATAGAAAATACTCTTCCGCTTTTAGAATATGGTATCTGTCCTTTATATCTTCTTGTATATCTTTTAATAAGACTATTAAGATATTTATAATTTAAGTCTTTATCCTTAAATATTTTAGGAATTTCAAAAGATTTATTCTTTAATACTTTATAATAATAATCATTGAATTTAAGGATATAATTTATATAATGATTAACCCACAATAAGCATTACATTACCTGAATTATGAAATTTCTCTGGAGTGACTTGCATAAGAAGCGAAGGAACTGTTTAAATTTAATTTTAGAAATTCTTCTTTTAGACAGATAAAATTATCGTAAGCCTGGCAAGGACGCCAGGCTAGCGAACCTGAAGCAGGACGCTGAATGTGAGCGTTAGATAATTTTATATGGCTAAAAGATTAGAATTTCTTAAATTAAATTTATTGTTCCAAACTCTTATGCAAGGCATGGAGGAGAAATTTCATAATTCCATCGCATTGTACCTTTTTGTGGTTTAATCATATAATGCCTATCTTCATTTGATAAATTATTATTTGCTTTACATTGTTCTTTAACTCTATTCTTGATATTAGTCCACTCAGCTTTAATATTTCCAAAAGCTTCGCTTAAAGCTAATTTCCAATATCTCGCAGGTAATTTCCATTGTTGTGCAAATTCTGTTTTTACCCACTCATCTCTTATTTGTCTATCTTTTTTTAATAATGGGATACTATTAATTCCGCTATATCTTGAATATACATAGTTCTTCACATTTCTATATTTGCTTCCTATAAATGATAATTCTTTTATTATATTATCATCTAATTCATAGGAATATTGTTTTACTGTTTTAATAATAGTACCCATTATTATTCACCTCGCTTGTATACTATACTTTTATATTATATAATATACCCATCCTAGCTCTTTCATTTGCGACATTATAAAAATAATGCACTTATTTTATAAGGTGATTTTTTTTAATTAAGGTTACTATTCCAAAACAAATTAATGAACAATTGAAAATTAAAGTTTAATAAAGAACAACATTTTGTAAATAATTACGTTTATACTTTAATTGTTAAAGATTTAAGAAATAAATAAATTATAGAATTTTAAAATACGGTTGTTTTAATAAATTATCTAATGCACATTTGTATTGTTTTTAGAGTGTTCACATAAGGTCGTTACTCCTATGCAGTTCTTTTATCCGATGACTACCTGCCGTAACACTCCCACTTCTAACAAAGTGGGAGATAACGGCAGCTACGTCCCTGGATAACGATCTCTAACCTTCAGTTGGAGTAAAAACTCCATCTGAAGCTAAGAGCTCTGTTTATGAACTTCTTATACTTTCATATAAGCACAGACTATATCACAATCCTAATTATTTAGGACCCTCCCCATTTCCCCTCACTTGAAGGTACGAGATTACTCTCTAGTCGTTGAGCCTTTTCCTTTTCGGAACTTGGTTGCTGATTACCCATTGTCACAGTGTTTAGGATTTAACCTTGCACTATCTACATTATTTTTTCTACTTTCGTCACCTTCACGCTTAGACTTATTTCATTCTTACGTTGTGGTTAATGTAGCTTTAGGGACTTCCAGCAGTTAAAGGAGTTTTGGATGTTTTTTTAACACCACTCTACACTCTTTACGAATGTAGGGAGCTTTTTAATAAAATATATACATTTAACTTTGATTGTCTACACATGTTTATATTTTATACAACTATTAGTTGCTCCTAATGCCAATATATCATCATCTACTATTCTCTTTATTAACATAGTTATATCTTCAAGCAATTTGATTCGTCCTTTCTATTTACTACCATAGGCAGTTTATTTAACGTAACTATATATATATTATAACCATTTTACATTATATATTCAAATAATGGAAATTTGTTTGTTTATTCCTATGATTAAACCACAAAAAAGTACCATGTGGTGGAATTGTGGAATAATCATTTTTTATGTCTTATTGACTTAATAAGAAATAAGTGGTAAATTATAAGTGTGCTATATAGCATAGTACACTTAATACACATATGAAATTATGGAGGTGAAAATTTGATTCAAATTAATAGCAAAAGTAGTACTCCCATCTATAAACAAATTATAGATAATATAAGGGAAAATATTCTAAAAGGCATACTAAAACCAGGAGATAAGCTTCCTTCTGTACGAGAACTTTCTACTATGATTACTGCCAATCCAAACACAATAGCTAAAGCTTATAAGGAATTGGAGAGGAGTAAAAACATAGAGGTTATACGGGGAAAGGGAACTTTTGTAGCAGAAAACTACACTCCTTCACCCACAGATGATAAATTAGAAGAATTAAAAGAACTTATGAAAAAGATAGTAATAGAAGCTCATTACATGGGTTTAGATAAAAATTATTTAATTGACCTTTTAAGTAATATATATGAAGATTTTTAGGGGGTGTTCACGTGATAGAAATAACTAATCTCTATAAAAATATAGGGAAAAATGAAATATTAAAAAATATAAATTTGAAAGTTCCAAAAGGAAGTATCTTTGGACTTATTGGTGAAAATGGCGCTGGTAAAACCACTTTAATTAAATGCTTAACGGGTATATATAAGGTGGATAGTGGTACTGCTCTTATAAATAATGAAGATATTTTTGAAAATGTAGAAGTTAAGAGTTGTATTGGATATGTTTCTGATGAAAATTCCCTTTTATCATATTTTAAAGTAAAAGAACTTTTGGAATTTTACAATATGACTTATACTAAATTTTCTATAGAAAAATTCAATAAACTAAATAATATATTCAAAATACCTATAGAAAAAAGAATAAGAGAACTTTCTAAGGGAATGAAAACTAAAGTTTCTTTAATGCTTAGTTTAAGTATCAATCCTAAAGTTTTAATTTTAGATGAGCCTACCACAGGACTAGATCCATTGGCTAAAAAAGATTTTATGAATATGCTTATGGATGAAGTTGCTGAAAATGAAACTACAGTATTTATATCTTCTCACAATCTAGCTGATATAGAGAGAATTTGTGACAATATTGCCCTGATAAAAAATGGTGAAATTATATTATCTTCATCCTTAGACAACATTAAAGAGAAAACAAGAAAGGTTCAAGTAATATTTAAAAATAGTGAAAAAGCTATTGATGTTATAAAAAGTTGGAGTAGTATTTTGAATTTTAAAAATGTAGGTAGAGTTTATTATTTGGTAACTAATGATTTTTCTCAAAAGTTTCAAGAAGATTTAGAAAATCTAGGTGTAGAATTTATGGAATTTTTAGATTTAGACTTAGAAGAAATATTCATATGTTCAGTGGAGGATGGTGATAAAAATGAAATTCAAGCTAAATAAATCACTGTTATACAAGGATTGGAAAACTACCAAATGGGTGGCTATGCTCATGTTCTTTTGCATATTATACACTAAACTTTTCAAACTTATGACTGCATTAAACTTACAGAAATCATATTTAACACAACATGGCCAAATGTTTACCGTAAGATGGTTTAATAACTCCTTATTGTATGGTTCTTTATACTTTGTAGCTATGATAGCTCTTGTATGCCTATTGAGTTTAGCTTTATTTTTAAATGAAAAAAGCACTCAATCCTATGGTTTAATTTTTTCAATGCCTTTTACTAAAAAAGATATTATTAAAAATAAATGGTTCTTAGGAATTGTTATTATAATTGGAATTTTCCTTATAAATGCCATATTGATATCTTTCTTTTATCTAGCTAATTTAAAGTGGATAAATACTTCTTTAAACCCATTTTCCGATATATTAAAGTGGTTTATTATGGATTCAACTGTGTATATATTACTTTTCACTGTATTCTTATTCTTTCAAACTATTATGGGAAATGTTGTATTTTCCAGTATTACATGTGCACTAACTCTCTTAGTACCTAGATTTTTAATATTAATAATATCTGATATACTTAGAATTTCTTTTAACCTTGCTTGTGACGGTAAACTACTTGTTAAACTTAATGATATAGGAAATTATTTGTATATATACAACTATAATTTTGCTAATAACCAATGGTATAACACCAATGCTAAAAATGCATGTGATGTATACCAAATCCTCTCATACCCAAATTTATCATTAAAACTATTAATATGTTGGATTTTAATTATTCTATTCTTTGCATTGTCTTTATACTGTTTTTCTAATAGAAAATTAGAGTTCAATAATAAAATAGTATGTAACTCAAAATTAGAAACAGTTTTTAAGTGGTGTGTTTCCATATGCGCTGGACTTATGGTAGGTGCTTTCGTAGGACTTGGTTATTTTAATGAAAATATAGCTGTGTTCTCTTTATCTGCAATTTTATCCGCTATAGTTGCATATTATATATTGAATAAAGTTATTAAGGCAATGGCATAATATGCTAAATAAAGATGAAGTGTTTTATATATTTACAAACACTCCATCTTTATTAATAACAAAATTTACGCTTCCTTATTATTTAGCGCTTACTTATTATTTAGCGTTTCCTCATAAATTTCTTTAAATTTAGGATTATCCTTTATGCTCAATAAATACTTCATAAAATCAGCTTTTAATTCATCCCTCTTTAATGCATACTCCACTGTAGCTTCTAAAAATCCTAGCTTATCCCCTACATCATATCTTCTTCCTTCAAAATTATAAGCATACATGGCCTCCTCTTTTACAAGGGTTCTTAGGGCATCTGTAAGCTGTATTTCTCCGCCTTTACCTGGTGCTGTATTCTGTAATATATCAAATATTCTAGGAGTTATTATATATCTTCCCAGTATAGCTACATTAGATGGAGCTTCTTCTTTTTTAGGCTTTTCAATTAAATCCTTCACTTTATAAACCCTATCTTCTATATGCATTCCTTTCACTATACCATATTTTGATACATCATTATAGTCTACTTCCTGTACACCTAAAATGCTTGTTTTATACTCGTTATAGCAATCTATAAGTTGTTTTAGACATGGTTTATCACTATCTACCACATCGTCTCCAAGCATAACTGCAAAAGGCTCATTGCCTACAAAAGTTTTAGCACAGTTTATAGCATGACCTAGTCCCTTAGGTTCTTTCTGCCTTATATAATATATATTAACCATGTTAGTTATATCTCTAACCATTTCAAGTGTTTCTTCTTTACCTTTTTTCTCTAATTCATTCTCTAATTCTACAGATTTATCAAAATGATCCTCTATGGCCCTTTTATTACGTCCAGTTATTATTAATATTTCTTCTATACCAGAAGCCACCGCTTCTTCTATTATGTATTGAATAGTAGGCTTATCTACTATAGGAAGCATTTCCTTAGGTTGTGCCTTTGTGGCAGGCAAAAATCTAGTGCCCAATCCCGCTGCGGGAATTATAGCTTTTTTAACTTTCATACAAATCTTCCTCCTTAGTCCTATAGTTTGTGCTATAGATTTTATTTTATATACACAATTACCACATAATCCTATTTTACCACATTTACGGCTTTTTAACATATAGCTATCTAATAATGTAATTATATTCGTATCTGCAATTGATAATATATAATTCAACTTTCGCAGTTGAAAAATAAAAATATAAAATTTAAAATGAAGAATAAAGCCCTTTTAGAAACTAACTATAATTTAAATTTAAAAATTAAAAACAAAACCTCCGGTAATTTATGTCCAGTGTACAAATACTAAAAATTCAACAAACCATATAACATTCAATCTCCATCTATATTCTTACTATAGATGAAGTACTTTATACATATATATAAACAGGATACTTAAATATCTACTTTTAAGTATCCTGTTAGTGAATTCTCTCCCTTTGCTCATGCTGAAGTGGAGCTTCCTAATTTAAATCTCTATATTAACTATTTGCTTTTTCTTCTATTAACTTAGCAAGATTATGTGCAAGTTCATCTAATTCCTTTTGATTTTTTCCCTCAAGCATAACTCTTACAAGTGGTTCTGTTCCTGAAGGTCTTATAAGTACTCTTCCACATCCATGTAATTTTTCTTCTATAGCCTTTATTTCATCTATTATTTCCTTGTCTTCATTATATACATTCTTTTTATTATTTGGTACTGTAGCATTAGCTAATACCTGTGGAAGCTCTGTCATAGCTGAAGCTAATTTTGAAAGAGTTTCTCCACTTTCCTTAACTATTTTTGAAATTTGAAGTCCTGTTACAAGTCCATCTCCTGTAGTATTATAATCTAAGAATATAATATGTCCTGATTGTTCTCCGCCTAATTTATATCCTTCCTTAAGCATTTCTTCTAAAACATATCTATCTCCAACTTTAGTTTTAACTGTAGATATATTAGCTTCTTTTAATGCTATATCCAATCCTAGATTACTCATTACTGTTACTACTACTACATCGTTGTCTAATTTTCTTTGCTCCTTTAGGTATTTTCCGCAAATGGCCATTATGAAATCTCCATTTATAAGGTTTCCTTTTTCGTCTACTGCAAGACATCTATCCGCATCACCGTCAAAGGCAAGTCCTAAGTGGCATCCTTTTCTAACTACGTAATCCATAAGCTCTTCCGGATGAGTTGAACCACAGTTTTTATTTATATTGACTCCATCTGGATCATTGTTTATAACTACTACTTCTGCACCTAATTCTCTAAAAGTCTCCACAGCTGTTTGGAAAGATGCTCCATTAGCACAATCCAATGCTATCTTCATTCCCTTTAAATCTCCATCTATGGTAGACTTTGCAAATTCTATATAATCTTCTAAAGCAGATTCCTCTACTATTTTTCTCCCCAAATTTTCTCCAGTAGGAAGTGGTACTCCCCCCATATTATTCTCTATAACAGATTGTATCCTGTCTTCTAATTCATCCTTTAGCTTATATCCATTTCTATTGAAGAATTTTATTCCATTGTATTCTACTGGGTTATGTGATGCTGATATCATTACCCCTGCATCTGCTTTATATTGTCTTGTTAAATAAGCTATAGCTGGTGTTGGTACGATACCCACACATATTGCCTCCGCTCCTACAGATAGTATTCCTGCTACTAAAGCAGATTCTAACATATCGCCAGATATTCTAGTATCCATTCCTACTAATATCTTTGGTTTATGAGCTCCTTCAGTTAAAACATATGCTCCAGCTCTACCTAATTTATACGCTAGTTCTGCTGTAAGTTCACTATTAGCAACACCTCTTACACCATCCGTTCCAAACATTCTACCCATTCTTTTCTTCCTCCACTCTATACAAAATCTATAAAATGATTATCCCACAAAAAGTATTACATTACCTGAATTATGAAATTTCTCTGGAATGACTTGCATAAGAAGCAAAGGAGCTGTTTAAATTTATTGTTCCGAGCTCTTATACAAGTCATGGAAGAGAAATTTCATAATTCCACTACATTGTACCTTTTGTGATTGAATCATAAAATTAATCAATTTATTTTTGAACATAACTTTATTATATTATACTTATAAATTTATAACAACTATTTATATCTATCCATTTCATCTAGCTTTTTATCATGTTAATTTTTTCGTAAAAAAACCCCAAACAAATTATAGTTTGGAGTTTTTTTAAACCTCATCTGAATTAATTATATTGATTAATTCTCTTTTATCGCACTTTATTTTTTTGTCTACAGTATATCCCAATGCAGATATAACGTCGTCTAATTTAGCTCTGACTGTAGGATAGGATATTCCTAATTCTTTCTCTACATCTTTTATATTACCTCTACACTTTAAAAAAACTTCTATAAAATCTTCTTGTTCTTTATTTAAATAGGCAAATTTAGATAAATGAAATTCATTTTGTATTATAGTACCACAATTTTTACATTCCAATCGTGTCACCGAAAGATTGTTGTTACATACGGGACATCTACTTATAACTTTGTGAATCATATACTCACTCCTTTCATTTTTCTTAGCCCTTCATATTCTTAGATATAGCTATAATACACATTAATATATTTATTATATAGGTTTAAATAAAAAATTCAAGTATAAAATATATACTTATTATATACATTTTGTATTTTTACACTTCTTTAATGTTCAAAACCTTTGAATTAGAATCTACTTTTACTTTTTCAGTATACTCTAAAGTATCTATTTCACAGTCTTCTCCAATATAAACATTTTTTCCCCTAACTGTATTAGCAACAGTGTTTTCTAAATGTATATTGTCTCCTTCTATAATCTCTGCAAAAAGCTTTCTTTTAATAAATAAGTTTAAGAAAGCAAAACCTCCTATTTCACTATTTTTAATGCTTATATTTTCTCCACCTATTTCCTTAACTGTACACTTCCCTCCTATATCTACTTCTATATTCTCTCCATTTAACAAACCTGCTATTTCAAAATTTCCACTAGCTTTAAATCTCTCTACTTCACAATCTTTTCCTATGTGCATTCCCCCGGATATTTTAACTTCTTCCCCATACAGACTTCCATCTATTTTACTGCTTCCAGAAATAGACATGTATCTTCCCTTGAGATCTCCTAGTATATGAGAAGAGCCTGATACTTTTAAATTTTCACATTCTAATGAGCCAATTATTTTTGATGATCCACTTATGCTATAATTCTTAGTTTTTACATTGCCTTCTATTTTAGCTGAGCCACTAATTCTAATGTCCTTGCAATTAATATCACCTTGAACCTTTCCCGAACCTGATATACGCACTTCATTATAATCTCCACCACCTATAGAACCTGAGCCTGATATACTTAAATCCCTTTTATTCTCCATGCTCTCACCCCTCCTAATATGTTAATATTAAATATTCTCCTTCCAGTTATAATATTCCTTTTATTATAACGAAAACTTATTAACTTAACATTATATTCTTATTAAGGCACATTCAAATAAATAACAAGTCAGTATGCTAGTCTGTTTTGCGTCATATAATAAAAAGACTAAAGGTTTAACTCCTTTATTTAAGTAAGAGTTAACTCCCTTAGTCTTTAAGTTTCTTATATGAATGTGCCTAATTACTAACGCTTTATTTAGCGTATTCTGCACCTTTTTCTAATGCAGCTTTATTTACTTCATAGAATTTTTCTTTACCATGAGCTTTAAGCGCTGCTAATAATTCTTCCATAGAAACTATACCAGTCTTTTTAACAAGTGCTCCTAAAAGAATCATGTTAGCTATTTTTTTGCTACCTAATTTTTCTGCTTCAGATTGAGCAGGTATCTTTATAACTTCTATATCTTTTCTTTCAGCATCTCTGTTTACTAAGTCGCTGTCCATTATTAATAATCCACCTTTAACCATACTTTCTTCAAACTTATCTAAAGATGGTCTATTCATAACTATAACAGAACTTGGTTCCGTAACTATAGGTGAGCCTACTGGTTCTTTTGATAATATAACAGAACAGTTTGCTGTACCTCCACGCATTTCTGGTCCATAAGAAGGAAGCCATGAAACATTTAAGTTAGCATCCATACCAGCATAAGCTAGGAATTTTCCCATAGAAAGTATACCTTGTCCTCCAAAACCTGCAAATATAACCTCTTGTGTCATACTATTTCACCTCCTCAGTAGTAGAGTCTTTTTTAACTCCTAGTGGATAATATGGCATCATATTATCTCTTAACCACTGCATAGCTTCTTTAGGTGATAATCCCCAGTTAGTTGGGCATATTGATAAAACTTCTATTAATGAGAAACCTTTTCCTTCTAATTGATTTTGGAAAGCTTTCTTTATTGCTTTTTTAGCTTTTATTACATTTGGAACACTGTCTACTGAAACTCTTTCAACATAGCAAGCACCTGTTAAAGTAGATATCATTTCTGATACTCTTATTGGATGACCAGCTAAATTTACATCTCTTCCATAAGGAGTAGTTTCTGTAACTTGTCCTGGTAATGTAGTTGGAGCCATTTGGCCGCCAGTCATTCCATATATACAGTTATTTACGAATATAGTAGTTACATTTTCTCCTCTTGTAGCAGCATGTACTATTTCAGCAGTTCCTATAGCTGCTAAGTCTCCATCACCTTGATATGTGAAAACTACCTTATCTGGATTAGTTCTTTTTATTCCTGTAGCTACAGCTGGTGCTCTTCCGTGAGCTGCTTCAAACATATCACATGCAAAATAATCATATGCAAGAACTGAACATCCTACTGGAGCTACTCCAATAGTCTTGTCCACTATGCCTAATTCATCTATAACTTCTGCTACTAGTCTATGAATAACTCCATGAGTACATCCTGGACAGTAATGTGTAGGCACATCTAATAACGCTTTTGGTGGTTGAAATACTACCTTCATTATTTTACA
The DNA here is from genome assembly GCF_000744935.1 of Clostridium sp. KNHs214. Classification (GTDB taxonomy): domain Bacteria; phylum Bacillota; class Clostridia; order Clostridiales; family Clostridiaceae; genus Haloimpatiens. The sequence goes on from NZ_JQMW01000011.1 coordinate 735,855, forward strand.
CCCCCTACAATTTCCTTAACCTTTGCTAGTATATCTTCTGGATGAGGAACCATTCCACCAGTTCTTCCGTAGAAATCTACTGGTTTTCTGCCATTAACAGCAAGTCTTACGTCCTCAATCATTTGTCCACAACTCATTTCAACTGATAAGTATCCATGTTTTGTGTTATTTACAGTCTTTTCAAAAGCTTCGTTAGGGAATGGCCATAATGTTATTGGTCTTACAAGTCCTAATTCTATTCCTTGTTCTTTAGCTGCCTTTATAACATTTTTACATATTCTTGATGTAGTACCATATGCAACTATTATAAGGTCTTTTTCCCCTTCACAATTGTATAATTCATATTTAACTTCATTGTTTTCTATTTCTGAATATTTCTTTTGTAGTTTTATGTTGTGTTGCTCTAAGTCTTCTGATTTTAAGTACAATGAATTTATTACATTGTGATCTTTTCTTCCTTGTAATCCATTAGCTGCCCAAGTTTTCTCTGGTAAATTTCTTGCTGTTCTTTCTTTGAATTCAACTGGTTCCATCATTTGACCAAGCATTCCATCTCCCATTACCATACAAGGAGTTCTATACATATCTGCTACGTCAAAAGCTTCTTGAATTAAATCTACCATTTCTTGTATTGAAGAAGGTGCAAATACTGGTAATCTGTAATCACCATGTCCGCAACCTTTAGTTGCTTGGAAGTAGTCTGATTGAGCTGGTTGTATACTTCCAAGTCCCGGGCCTCCTCTTACTATATTTATAATAACGCATGGAAGTTCTGCTCCTGCAATATACGATATTCCTTCTGCTTTTAAGCTTATTCCAGGACTGCTTGAAGATGTCATGCATCTTACTCCAGTACCTGCAGCACCATATACCATATTTATAGCAGCTACTTCACTTTCTGCTTGTATAAATACTCTGCCTATTTTAGGCATTTTTCTAGACATATATGCAGCTACTTCTGTTTGTGGTGTTATTGGGTATCCAAAGAAAGCTTTACAGTTAGCTTGTATTGCAGCTTCAGCTATAGCTTCATTACCTTTCATTAAAACCTTTTCTCCCATTGTCTTTCCCCCCTATTAATTATTTTTCTTCTTTTTCAACTGTTATTACAGCGTCTGGGCACATTCTTCCACAAGAAGCACATCCTATACATTCTTTCATTTTTTCTTCTGTAACTGTTGCTGGATGATAGCCCTTTACATTCATTTTGTCAGAAAATGATATTATTTTCTTAGGACAAGCTTCTATACAGTTGCCACACCCTTTACATCTCTCTTCTCTGAAAGTTACTCTTGGCATAACACTACCCCCTTTGTATATTTAATTTATATTTCCAAAATTATTAATAATAATATTACTGCAAATTTTCTGAATCATTTGATTAAATTTTTACCTCCAAGGTGGTTTCATAAATATATCTAATCCATAAACTTCTACATTCACCTTGTCTCTAATTTCTTCTACCAAATCTTTTCTGCAGGTTAAATATTTATAAGGTATATTTAGCTTTTTAGATAATTCCATGGTTTTTTCATGTCCTTCTAGCACATGATGAATTTCTGTTTCATAGGACAAATTAGTATTAGCTATTAAACCAGTTACTTTTAATCTTGAAGCTATCTCTATATCTCTTATGAATTCTTCTGTATCCTCTGACTCCTTAGTTAAAGGTCTGTTATTATTAATTACAAAATACATTTGATAACCATATTGTCTGAAATATCTATTATACTGTCCTAGTGCTATAGCTCCTTGATCATCTCCACCAACATCAATTATTACCTCATGGTCATTATCATCATTGAAAGCAGTCATCACTTCTGAAGGTACAACCATTAGCTCTGCATTAACATACTCTGGATTAGAACATACAACTTTTATTCCTTTTTCTTCTAATTCTTTTTTTAAATCTCTTACACAAAAATAAGGATTTACTATGTCGATGTCTACAATTGTTACCTTTTTACCTTTACTTTTTAAATCTAGTGCTGCATTTATTGCTATTTCTGTTTTACCACTGCCAAAATGACCGGTAAAGATTCTTATATTGCTCATGCACATCAACTCTCTTTTTAAAATTTAGTTTATTCTTCACTTATACTTTACACCTATTTAATAACGTTTACAATAGATAAATTGTTTCCATTTATATTTCAAATAATACATGTTATCCTATAGAATGTCTTAATTTTTTAATTATAGTTAACAATATCTCTATTTATATTCTCTAGCTTCCTCTTCACCATTTAAAACTCTAAGACCGCCTTGTGCCAAAGCTAGAAGCTCATCTTCTCCTGGATAAACAACTATTGATGATATAAATTCTACTTTCTCTTTTATAGCCTTTTGCATATCTTTACTATATGCTATACCACCTGTTAATATTATAGCATCTACTTTACCACATAGTACTGCAGCACATTTTCCTATTTCTTTGGCTACTTGATAAGCCATTGCATCAAATAATAATTTATACTTTTTATCTCCGGCAACTGCTTTATCTCCTACTTCTTTAGCATTATTTGTACCTAAGTATGCTACAAATCCGCCTTTTCCATTGATTTTTTTCCTCATTTCTTCTAATGTATATTTACCACTAAAACACATTTTAGTAAGATCTGCTACCGGAAGTCCTCCAGATCTTTCTGGTGAAAATGGTCCTTCTCCATCTAATGCATTATTAACATCCACTACTCTGCCATTTTTATGAGCACCAACAGAAATTCCGCCGCCCATGTGAGCCACTATTAAATTTAATTCTTCATATTTCTTTCCCTTTTCTTTTGCATATCTTTTAGCTACTGCCTTCTGGTTCAATGCGTGAAATATACTCTTTCTTTCTATTTCTGGCATACCTGATATTCTTGCCACTTCATCCATTTCATCTACAACCACAGGATCTACTATGAAAGAAGGAATATTTAAGGATTTGGCAATCTCATTTGCAAGTATTCCACCTAAATTTGATGCATGCTGTCCCTGCACTCCAACTTTTAAATCCTCAAGCATTCTTTCATTTACACTGTATGTACCGCCTTCTATAGGTTTTAAAAGCCCTCCTCTTCCAACTACAGCACTTAAAGTGTTTATATGAAAATTCTTTTCCTTTAATACTTTTAATATTACCTCTTTTCTGAAATTTAACTGTTCAAATATAGAACTATATTTACCTATTTCTTCAGCAGAATGTCTCAAAGTCTCTTCTAATATTTGATTTTCATCTTCATATACACCTATTTTGGTTGATGTAGAACCTGGATTTATTATTAATAACTTATATGACATAACTTACTCCCCCATATTAATATTTTCAATTTATTTTAATTTAATTATTCTTCTTTAAAAGTTCTGCCACAAGTGCTGCTAAAGCTATTGAATTTAATTTTGTTTCTTCGCTATCTGCTCTTGAAGTCAATACAACTGGAGCAGAAGTTCCAACTAAAAGTCCACCATTTTTACTATCAGTTGTGTAAGTTAATGTTTTATACATGACATTTCCTGCTTCAATATTTGGCATTAGCACTATATCCGCCTGTCCAGCTACTGGTCCTGAAACCTTTTTATGTTTTGCAGCTTCTTCAGAAATAGCATTATCAAGTCCTAAAGGTCCATCTACAACGCATCCTTTTATTTGACCTCTATCACTCATTTTTGCAAGAGTTGCTGCATCTAAAGTAGCTGGCATATTAGGATTAACTACTTCTACAGCGCATATTGGTGCTACCTTTGGACATTCTATTCCTACAGAATGAGCTACTTTAACTGCGTTATTTACTATGTCCACTTTTTCTTTAAGTTCTGGATACATATTAAATGCTGCATCTGTTAAAAACAATAATCTATCTAATGTAGGTATTTGAAACACTGCTACATGTGACATCAATCTTCCTGTTCTAAGACCAACTTCTTTATTTAATACAGCTCTTAAAAAATTAGCTGTATCTACAAGTCCCTTCATAACCATATCTGCTTTCTTTGAAGATACTAATTCTACAGCTTTCAATGCGGCCTTCTTGTAATCCTTTTCATCTACTATATCATAGTCCGCCATATTCATTCCTATTTTTGTTCCAATGGAGATTATTTCCTCCTTATCTCCAACTAATATAGCATCTGCAATTCCATTCTCCTTTGCATTTTTAATAGCGATAAGAACTGGCTCATCTTGTGCCACTGCCACAGATACTATTTTTCTTTCTATACTTTTAGCTTTTTGTAAAACCTCATCAAAATTCTTTATCATTTTATCTGCACCTCTTTCTCATAAATTTTAGCCTTTTCTTCTCCATTTATAACTCTTAATGCCCCCTGTGCTAAAGCTAGCATCTCATCTTCTCCAGGTACTACCTGCACTGGGGCAATAAATCCTACCATTTCACTTATCCAATCTACTATTTTCTTATCATAAGCCACTCCACCAGTTAGAATTATCCCATCTAACTTACCATTTAAAACAGTTGCCATAGCTGCTATTTCTTTAGCTATTTGATAAGCAAAAGCTTTAAATACCAACAATGCCTTTTTATCTCCAGCTTCTATCATTTTCTCCACTTTTCTAGCATCATTAGTTCCTAAATACCCTACTAATCCACCTTCACCAATAATTTTTTTCTTAAATTGTTTTGCATCATACTTATTGCTAAAAATTAATTTAACCACGTCTCCTACTGGAAGTCCAGCTGCTCTTTCTGGTGAAAAGGGTCCCTCTTCATTAGCATTGTTGCAATCTAATATTCTTCCATTTTTAATTGGTGAAACAGTTATTCCACCACCTATATGTGCCACTACGAAACTACTATCTGAAAAAGATTTGTTTAGCTTCTTACACACCCTTCTAGTAACAGCTTTCACATTTAAAGCATGAACTAAAGATCTCCTTGGAATCTCTGGGAGACCTGATATTCTAGCTACTTCTTCTACTTCATCTACTGCTACTGGATCAACGATAAAAGAATTAACTCCTGCTTTTTTTCCTATTTCCTCAGCTATAATCCCACCTAAATTTGAAGCATGCTGTCCTTGATATCCTAATTTTAAATCTTCAAGCATAGCCTCTGTAACTTTATAGGTTCCACCGGGCATAGGTCTTAAAAGCCCACCTCTGCCTACTACTCCTTGAATTTCTTCTAACTTTATATTATTTTCTTCTAGCCATTTCAATATCATATCTGTTCTCATGTTTTTTTGATCATAAATTCTATCATATTTTTTTATTTCTTCTGAATCATGAGAAAGACTATGTGATAAAACACACTTTTCACCTTGATATATAGCTATTTTGGTAGAGGTAGAGCCCGGATTAATTGCTAAAACATATTTTCTGTCCATAATTACATAACCCCCTATAATAATTTCCCCACTATTTTTATTTTAACAAAAATTCTGAATAAAATCTATTTTTTCATAAAAATTAAATATATGGTTTGTATTCCTTCATAATATTTTCTGCAACTTTAAGTCCATCCACTGCCGCTGATACTATACCACCAGCATATCCTGCTCCTTCTCCTGCAGGATAAATACCTTTTACAGATATACTCTCCAAGTTTTCATTTCTCTCAATTCTCAAAGGAGCTGAAGTCCTAGTTTCTATACCTGTTAATAAAGTATCCTCTGCTGCAAAACCCTGTATTTTTCTATCAAAGTCCTTAAATCCTTCCTTCATGGTATCCACCACATACTTAGGTAAACATTCTCTTAAATCTGCAAAATTATACCCTGGTGTATATGTAGGCTTTACCCTGCCCAGCTTACTGCTCTTTTGATCTTTAAAAAAATCTCCTAATAGCTGTAGTGGAGCAATATATCCCCCTCCACCTGCCTTATAAGCCAAGCCCTCATAATGTCTTTGAAATTCCATTCCACTTAAAGGATTATCTGAGCTAAAATCCTTCGGTCCAACAGAAACAACTATTGCTGAATTTGAATTTTGCTTATCTCTTTTGTAATAACTCATTCCATTTGTCACTAATTTGCCCTCTTCTGAAGCTGCAGCCACCACTTCACCACCAGGGCACATACAAAAGCTATAAACAGACCTATTTGTATTCTTACTAGTATAACTCAATCTATAATCTGCCGCCTTTAACCTAGGATGATTAGCATATTTTCCATACTGATTTATACTTATAAACTCTTGTAAATGTTCTACCCTAACCCCTATAGCAAAAGCTTTCGGGGACATAAATATATTTTTGTTATATAACATGGTATATGTATCTCTTGAACTGTGCCCTATGGCTAATATTAGTGCTTCACAGGGTATTTTTTCTCCATTTACTATAGCACATTTTATTTTACCATTTTCCATTACTATATCCTGAAGTAAGCTATTAAATCTAATCTCCCCACCTAGTTCCATTATTCTTTCTCTTATATTTTTAACTACTATTTTTAATATGTCTGTTCCTATATGGGGTTTGCCCTTATATATAATTTCTTCTGGCGCTCCATATTTAACGAATTTTTCTAATATATAGTCACACCTATTATCTTTTATTCTAGTAGTCAATTTTCCATCTGAAAAAGTTCCTGCACCACCTTCACCAAATTGCACATTAGAATTTAAATTTAAATTACCACTTCTCCAAAACTCATTAACAGATTCAGTTCTTTCTTCTACTTTTTCACCTCTTTCTAGTATAATGGGTTTATATCCATTTTCAGCCATAATGAGACCGGCAAACATCCCTGCCGGTCCCATACCTACAATTATTGGTCTATTAGATAATTTTTTATTTCCAAAAGTTATTTGATCATCGTATACTTTATCTTCAAGCTTAACATCTTTATTATTGGCCTTAGCCACTACCTTTTTTTCTTTTTCACAATCTACTTCTACAGTGTAGTTAAATCTTATATTATCTTTTTTTCTAGCATCTATAGATTCTCTAATTATTTTAAAACTTTCTATGTCCTTTTCTCTTAACTTTAGCTTTTTTAGAGCCTTTTCTTTAACTATGCTTATGTCCTCATCTATATCTAATACTATATTGTTTATTCTAATTCCCATTAGTTTTGCCCACTTCCTTCTTTTTGATTGTTACATTAATTGTTTGTGGATTGTATGAAATACTTTTTATATCATTAGGTAACTCTATTTTAACCGGTATATTATGAGCACCCTCCCCTAATGAATTAAGATCTACAGAACAATTCACATCTGTATTTTTAAGGGACTTTATCTTATCATCATTTCCTGACACTATAACTGAAACTTCCTTTGGGTTTAAAACCGCTTCTAAATTCTCCTTTAGGTTTTTAACATTAACTTTTAAAGAAATACTTTTCTGAATTACAGTATTGTAAGTTATTTTAACTTTAACGTTTCCCTTATAAGATACTTTTATACCTTCTGGAATTCTTAATGGTATTTCAACAATTCCACCACTATTTACATTATTTAAATCAATTTCTTCCGTAAGTATTTTTTCTATTTTTTTTAGTCTATATTCATCTCCTGAAATAGATACACTTTCCGGAATAATAGATACCCCAGTAGGGAACTTGCCCTTGGAAGACTTAATATTTGCTTCTATTGGAACATACTTTGTTTTATCTTTATCTAAAGTAATTTTAATTCTTACCTCATTAGGCTCCACAGAAACGTAATCCACTCTATTTCCTGATATGTCCACTGGTTTTACCTTATATGTTCCATCTATACTTTTCTCTTCATTTGTCAAATCCATATCCACATCAACTGAAGTTACATAATTTATATATTGTTCTGCTCCACTAACTGTAACATTAGATGGAGTAACTAGCGGTGTTGAAGTTTTAAATCCATTTTTAGCCTGCCCCTTAATATTTAATTTTACTGGCACCTTCTTTTGTGAAAAATTATCCAATTGCATTTTAACCCATAAACTTTCTGGATTTATTATACTTATATTACTTGGTGAACTTTTTACTTCAACAGGTATCTTCATAGTTCCTTTTTTTAGTGCATAGCTGCTCATATCTGCTTCTAGTTTAAATGACGATGTTTTCAAAGCATAAATGTCACTCGTAGCACCCTTTACTGTTATATTTACCATGTAACTTTGTTTAGGCAATTGTACTAAATTATATTGTGACAGTACATCTTTATTTATAATATTCACTTTAACATTCCTTATAACCGTGGTCTTTATAGGATTTTCAATATTAGATATATAAAGCCATAATCCAAAGGCAACAATTAAACAACATACTTTAATTATGAAGTCTTTTCTTCTCTTTTTATCCATCCCTTCACCTTCTCTTTAAAAGAAATCTTTTTCTTCTTTCTAAATTGCATTATCTTTATCAATATATCTTTCAGCTTATCTTTGTCATAATTTCGTGTTAATCCACCATTGACAGCTAAAGAAATAGTTCCTGTTTCTTCAGACACAATTATAGTTAAGGCATCTGAATTTTCCGATATGCCTATAGCTGCCCTATGTCTTGTACCTAATTTTTTATTTATATTGTTATTATTTGTAAGAGGAAGAACACATCCTGAACACACTATTCTATCGTTTCTTATTATTGTAGCTCCATCATGTAATGGAGTATTTACAACAAAAATATTTTCTAAAAGAGCTGAACTAACAATGGCATCTATCTTTGTCCCTGTATTAATTATTTCTCCTAAACCAGTTCTTTGTTCTATAACAATTAGGGCTCCAGTTTTACTTTCAGATAGATTTTCTACTGCCGTTACTACTTCAGTAATAACCTTATCCATAGTTTCATCATCTTCTATTATGTGTTTATCAAAAGTACTTCTCCCTATGTGTTCAAGTGCTCTTCTGATTTCTGGTTGAAAGATAACAACAAAGGTAAGTAAACCTATAGGCAATGTTTTGTTTAAAATCCAATTGAGCATATCTAAATGTAAAAAACTGCTTACAGGTATCATTAAAAATATAAGAATTATCCCTTTAAGAAGTTGCTCTGCCCTAGTCTCCTTTATTAAATTATATATTTTATAAAATATATACGCCACTACAATTATATCTAATAAGGAAATTATGTTTATATCCTTAATAGTTTTAATTATTATATTAAATGCCTGCATATTTCCACCTTCTTCTACTACATTATTCTATTATATTCTTATAATACAATTATACACTATGAGAATTATTTATAGTATAAAAAACATAAACTAAATTACACTAAAATAATTAGAATATTATATGATTTGTGATAATATAAAAGTATAAATGATATATAAGGAGGGAACATCTATGGAAAACAAATCTAAAGGTACTTTAATAAAAATTTCTATTATATCAGGAATTATAGCAATCATAACTCTAGTTTTTTTTGCTACATATTATTTTTCCATAAATAAATCCTTTAACGGTTATGAAAGTAATATAGATACTATTGTAAATTCTATAAATAAAGTTAATTCTGATATAGAAAAATTAAATACAAATGATAAGTTTGACCCAAAAACTATATCAGAAAGTCTATGGGGAAAAACAAAACTTCTAAATGACATAAAAAACAAATTGAACAATATAACTCCTCCAGCAAAATACAAAGATTCTTATAATTATTTGATGAAGGGCTTAAACCAAAATATATCCACATATAATTATTTAATCAATTTGTTGAAAGCCCCTACAAACAGTAATTATCAAAAAAATATTGACAATATAAAGTATTCCTATAGGGAATGTGAAAAATACTACTCATCATTCACAATGAAAAATATAACCTTAAATAGGCCAAAATCAGTAGAAAACCTTATAAATACATCTATTAATTATACTTATGAAGAATTTAAGAAATACCGTGATAAAGAAATTTCTCAAAATCAAATAACAGATTTCTCCGAAAAAATAGATACGGTTTATACCAATTTCTCAAAAATAAAAAAAGATTACTTTAATCTAGTACCAGAAGCTAGAGTAAATAAAATAAATTACGATGATTTATTAGGAAAAATAGATGTAGATTTGTCAGAAATAAAAAAAATCAGCAAGGATTTATATGCCATAAGTATTCCTGAAAGGCAAGCAGGCATTTATAATTCTTTAAAAACATTATTAAATGACTACCAAGATTATTTAGAAAACTTTAAATATACGGTTAGTATAGAACAAATTAAAATTAAAAATGATAATGTTGACATGGAATCATTGAATTCTTTATATAACACTTCAAATGCTAAGCTAGCAAATGTAAATATTGACATAGAAAATTTCACTAATCTATATAAAGAATTGAAAAAATCTCTCTATTAAAAAATTATATGATTATCCCACAAAAAGCATTACATTACCTGAATTATGAAATTTCTCTGGAATGACTTGCATAAGAAGCGAAGGAACTGTTTAAATTTAATTTTAGAAATTCTTCTTTTAGACAGATAAAATTATCGTAAGCCTGGCAAGGACGCCAGGCTAGCGAACCTGAGGCAGGACGCTGAATGTGAGCGTTAGATAATTTTATATGGCTAAAAGATTAGAATTTCTTAAATTAAATTTATTGTTCCGAGCTCTTATGCAAGTCATGGAGGAGAAATTTCATAATTCCATCACATTATACCTTATTGTGGTTTAATCATTATATAAATTTCAACCCCAATTATACTGGTATAATTGGGGTTTTATTCATAAAGTAATAAAATAATACAAAATTTCATAAAATTTTTGTATTATTTTTTTCTAGTGGGGAATAATATCAATAAATTCACCTTATGTGAATTTATAATAGTCTATTTACTAGACTTTCACCTTTTCCTATTGCCATATATTTTGCAAGAATAAAAGGAGGAAAAAAATGAAAAAGTTTAAAGCTTTTCTTTTAATCTTCGTCTTATGTCTTGGACTAACAAAGGCCGAAGTACTAGGTAAGGAAAGCGTACCACTAGAACATGAAAATTCTACTAAAAATTTATACAAAGAAGAAAAAAAAGGATTGGTGGCGGTTTTTAATGACAAGAAGGCTTATTATATTAGTAATGACGACATCTTTTTAATGTCTCAAGTAGTTTATGCTGAAAGTCGAGGGGAGCCCTATGATGGAAAAGTAGCAGTAGCTTCTGTTATATTAAATAGATTAGTTAGTCCTGATTTTCCAAACTCTGTAGCGGGGGTTGTAAAACAAAAGAATGCCTTTTCCTGTGTGAAAAATGGCAAAATTGATATAACCCCGGATGATGAAAGTTACCGTGCAGTATTAGATGCATTAAAAGGAAAAGATCCTACTTCTAAAGCTGTATTCTTTTATAATCCCAAAATAGCTACCTGTTCTTGGATGAAGAACATAAATAAAAAAAATACTAAGTCCATAGGAAATCATGTATTTTTTGCAGTTAAATAAAAGATTCACAAATTTCACAAACAGAAGTGGCTGTATCAAAGTGATTAAAGATCACCTTGATACAGCCACTTCTATATTATTTCCATGCGTCTAATAAACTTACAGCTTTCAACGCTGCTACTTGACCTTCTCCAGCCGATTTCATATACGCATAAGGTTTTCCTACACAATCTCCACAAGCAAAGCATCCGGGTATATTGGTTTGCATATTTTTATCCACCTTAATATGCCCCTCTTCCATTTCTAATCCAGGAACTAGCTGACTTGGTGGAACACTATCCTTTAATGGAAATACACCGTCAGTTTCTATATCCCTATTTTTCAGTACTAATTTTCTCACCTTTAAATCTCCTGCTACTTCTAAAGGAGTGTCTTTTATAATTTCTACAGTACCCCTTAAGCCATACTGGCCGTTATACATAGGAATATAATAGACCTTAGATGCTAGCTCAGAAACAAAATTAGCTTCTTCCTCAGCTTCTTTATTATATCCTATTATGCTTACTACTTTATTTCTATATAAAGGTGCATCACAAGTAGCACAATAACCAACACCTCTGCCTAAAAATTCTTCCTCACCCTTTAGAGGCCTTGTGAACTCTATGCCTGTTGCTAAGATAACAGTCTTAGCCTCATAAGTATTGTCCCCTGCCATTAATGCAAAGTACTCACCCATAGCATACACATTGTTTATTCTTTCAAATTTTATATTTATACCCATAGATTTTATATGATTTTCAAATTGTTTTTTAAGCTCTTGGCCATTTATGCTATAAAAGCCTAAATAATTGTTTATCTTTGGAGCCTTTATAAGTTTATTACTAAAATTTTGATTTCCAAATATTATTATTTTTTTATTTCTAATTTGGGCATTAATAGCTGCAGACAAACCTGCAGGTCCGCTACCTATTATAGCTATATCATATCTATCATTCATATGCTTTATTCACTTCCTTTTATGTGAACTATGGTCTCCAAATACCACCGATAAAAATTATCTTTTTTCATAAAACTTATAAAATAAAAATTTAATATTTAAAATTTAAAATTAAAAACTTAGAATGAAGGATAAAACTCCTTTAAGGAAGTTTTTCAAAATATAAATTGAAAAAATCCCCTAGTAATTTCAATCTTCATTCTAAATTTTACATTCCAAATTTTAAATTAAAAACGTTTGTTCATCTAATAAGAACTTGAAATTCATGTGGGAAAGTTGAGTTAATTATCTGCATCTATATTAAATATGTGATTTTAATATTTTCATTATTTCATTTTTAGGTCTAAAACCTACCATATTTCCAACTACAGAGCCACTTTTAAACACCATTACTGTTGGTATACTTGCTATTCCGTATTTTTGAGCTATATCTGGATTCTCATCTACATTTACTTTAACAAACTTAGCTTTACCAGTTAATTCATTAGAAACGTCTTCTATAACTGGACCTAACATTCTACATGGTCCACACCAAGTTGCCCAAAAATCTACTACTACTGGAACATTTTCTTCCATAACCTCTGTATTAAAATTCATTGAACTTATTTCCTTAACCATATTATCCCTCCTTATACCCCTGCGGGGTATCCTTGTACTTATATTTTATTACTTACTATTTACAAAGTCAAGCATATTTTAGTTACTTTTTTATAATATACTTACACATTTTTACTAATAACATACATCTATATTCCGATTATCCCACAATAAGTATTACATTACTTGAATTATGAAATTTCATAATTCCATCACATTGTACCCTTTTGTGGTTTAATCATATTGTTATTTTTCATTAAGTATATCATTTATCCTAGAATTATTGTAAATTGAACTAGCATGGGAACTCTTTAATTCCTGAGCATATTTTTTAGCTAAATTAATGTCATTAAATCTATTTAATATAGCAAGTTTATATAATACCACTTCTTCATAATTTCCATTTTTGTATTTACTTCTATATTGATTGTAATATACCAGCGAATTTTGTATATCCTCCTCTTTTTCATAGGTTGTAGCTAAAAAATATAAAATATGCTCATCTAAATAATTATTGTTGGAGAATTTTTTAGCTCTTAATAAATTCTCTTTTGCTTCTTTTATTTTATTATTTTTATTCTCATCTAAAGCTTTTTCATAGAAAAACTTTACTCCTTCACTTTTTAATAACTCTACACTTTTATGATATGCTAATTTTTCATTTACAGTCAATGGTTCTTCTTTAATATTTTCTATATAGCTATATATTTTGTAGAAATCTTTTGCATTTATATAACCATTTAATGTATTCAAATCAAATACTTGCTTTTGTATATCACCAGCTTTTGCATAATTAACATTTTTATCCTTAGTTTTAGAACTACTTTTATTTTGTAAATTCTTTTGCTGATTTTGTACTTTATCTTTATTTTTATCTTCACTTTTTTCTTTATACTCTTTTTTCGTATATATTTTTTGTGAATTATTACCTTTATTTTTATTAAAGTAACTCCTGCATCCAATAATTATAGGTACACTTACTATAAAAATTAATATTATTGATAAGTAAATAATTTCTTTTTTATAATTCTTTTTAATAACTCCATATTCCTGAAGCATTTTTTTACTTTTAAGAGCTGCCACATTTCTCCGATCCATAGATAGTACCTTATCTATATGATTCTCACTTTGTTTATAATCACCCTTTTTTATATAACAGCCTGCTATATAATTATTTAAATTTATAAAATTAAAATCACTTTGTTCACATTGAGTAAAAATTTCTAGAGAATCCTTTATTTTTATTTCATCATAAAGTTTTACTCCTTTTATGTATAAAGCTAGCCTTTCTTTATCCATTTTACTATCTTGTAAATATTTTTTAGATACCATGTCTCCATTATATTTATAATTTATATTCCACATTTTTTGGGCATTACCTAATTCTCCTTTAAAATAATAAAGTAAGCCCATAAAATTCAATGTAGAACTATTTTTATTATTATACTGTAAGCTTTTTTTTCCTATAATTAACGCTTTATCTACATGCCCTTTTTCAAAAGCTTTAACAGCTTTTCTATAAAATTTAGATGACTTGTCCATTTTGCACCTCTTAACATTTGTAATACTTTTTTATCCGATGGTTATCTACTATAATACTCCATCTGAAACTTAAACCTTTGATTATATATTAACATATAATCGTGTTATCATGTATATCCTTAAGATATGGTTACAAATAAACTATGCAATATTCAATCAAAATATCACTATTAAAAATACAGAATTTAATGCAAAAAAACCTAGGCTAATACTTAACCTAGGTTGCATCATTTCTTTATTCTATTTTACTTCTGTTTCCATTATTATCTGTTTAGCATTCAATATAGAAGTAGCACTCATAGAAAACTCATCTAAGTCATATTCCACTAGCAAAGGTATAACCCTTTCATCTCCTGCCACTTCTCCACACATTCCACACCATTTACCCGCTCTGTGGGCAGCATCTATTGTGTTCTTTATTAAAGCTAATACTGCTGGATGCGTTGGGTCATATAAATATGACACCTTTTCATTCATTCTATCTGCAGCTAATGTGTATTGAATTAAATCATTTGTTCCTATACTGAAAAAGTCTGCGTGTTTAGCAAATTCATCTGCAGCTATGGCAGCAGCTGGTATTTCTACCATCATACCTACTTCTAAATTTGCATTGAATTCTTTTCCTTCAACTTTTAACTCTTCCATGCATTCTTTAAGTACTCCCTTAGCATCTAAAAATTCAGATACTGAAGATATCATAGGGAACATTATCTTAATATTTCCATAAGCCGCTGCTCTCAATAAAGCTCTTAATTGAACCTTAAATATATCTTTTCTGTCTAAGCATAGTCTTATAGCTCTGTACCCTAAGAAAGGGTTCATTTCTTCTGGCAATGGTAAGTATGAAAGCTTTTTATCTCCACCAATATCCAGAGTTCTTATTACAACAGGTTTTCCATCTAATTTTTCCGCTACATATTTATAAGATTCAAACTGTTCTTCTTCTGTTGGCATATCATTTCTATCCATGTATAGGAACTCTGTTCTAAATAGTCCTACTCCATCTCCACCATTTTCTATAACTTGATGTACATCCTCTGGCTTTCCTATGTTTCCAACTACTTCAACACGTTTTCCTGCTTTTGTTACTGTTTCAACACTTATTAATTTTTTAAGCGCTTCTTGCTCTCCTTGGAATTTATCCTTCTTCCCCTCATAAGTTTTTATTGTTTCTTCACTTGGATTAATCTCTACTATTCCTTCTATACCATCAACTATAACTAAGTCTCCATCTTTAACTTCTTCAGTTATATTCTGAAGTCCTACTACTGCTGGTATTTCAAGTGTTCTTGCCATTATAGCACTGTGAGAAGTTCTTCCTCCTATATTGGTTAAGAAAGCGATTACTTTGCTCTTATCTAACTGTGCTGTGTCTGATGGTGTTAAATCATGAGCCACTACTACAGTATTTTCTTCTATATCACTTAAATCTCCAGAAGTTACTCCTAATAAATTCTTTAGTATTCTATCTCCTACATCCTTAACATCTGCTGCTCTTTCTCTCATGTACTCATCTTCCATAGCTGCAAATATGCCCATATACATGTCAACTACATCCTTGAGAGCTTTTTCAGCATTTACACTTGCTGATTCTATATTCATCTCTATGGCACCAGTGAATTCAGGATCATCTAAAAGCATCATATGACTTTCAAAAACTGCTGCCTTATCCTTTCCCACTTCTTTTTCTGCTTTTTCCTTTATTTTAGTTAATTGCTCTCTTGATGCCTCAGCTGCATCTTTTAATCTTTGCTTTTCTGCTATTATATCCTCAATCTTTTTCTCTACAACATTTAGCTCTTGTTCCTTTTTTATAACAACCTTTCCTATAGCATATCCTTTTGATGCTGAAATACCTTTTTTCAACATATAAAATTCCTCCTAAGCATTTCCTATTAATAAAAATTAAAATTTAATAAATTTTACGTCAATTTAAACTTTTGTATAAATTAAAGCAAAATGCATGCCAAAGCAGATTTCTATAAAATTTCAATATGCATTTATTTTTTATATACACTTATATTCTACATATTTCTGCAATTTATTTATCTTTTTAAATAATTCTTTATTACTACTATGTATTTATGATAGAATCTATATATTGATAAAATTTATCAAGCCATTTTTATTAATATAGTAGTTTTTCTATTATAATTCTTTTAAATTTATAATTTAATTGTAGTTGAACTCTATTTAACTTGGCTTTTATTAAAATAATAGTATGATTAACCCACAAAAAGTATTACATTACTTGAATTATGAAATTTCTATAGAATGAGTTGCATAAGAAGCGAAGGAACTATTTAAACTTCATGGTTGATAAATTTTATCATATATATTTGTCTTTTTGATAAAATTTATCAAGTATTCTGATTAAATTTTAATAATAAGTATCAAAAGTATCAAAGATTTATTTAAACAATTTCTTATGAAAGGAGATTTATAATTGCCTAAAAAAACTTTAACAGTAAATATAATTGAGGGAATTCATACTAGAATAGCTGCTTCAATTGTATTAAAAGCTTCAGAATTAAAATCTAAATATAATATAAATCTTTTTATAAAAAAAAGTAATTCCTCATCAGATCCCTTTGCTATAAGTATGCTAGCCCTTCTTTCTTTAAAAATACAAAAGGGTGAAACCATTGAGATATCTTGCAATAATGATTCTGATATTGGTTATCAAGCTGTAAATGAAATGTTTAACTTTATAAACTTTGAGTTAAATTCAGATAATACTATGTCTAAACTTGACGCTATTATAGAAGAAAATACTATTGCAAATGAACAAATAATAAATAATATCCCTATAGGAATAATCGTTATAGATTCAAATTGCCATATAGTTAAAATAAATCAATATGCATTAAATTTAATATATAGCTCTGAAAAAAAAGTGTATGGCAAATATATAAAAGATATAATCCCTACATCAGAACTTCCATCAGTAGTTGAAAATAAAAGTCATCAAATAGGTCAAATTCAACACATAAATGACAACATTACTATAACCAATAGCGCACCAATTTTAGGTAAAAACAATGAAATATTAGGGGCCATCAGTATATTCCAAGATATATCCGAAGTCATAGGTATAGAAGAATTAAATGAAAAATTTATAAAAATATTAGAAGCATCACATGACTTAATTTGTTTCGTAGATGAATATAGAAAAATTAGTTATTTAAATCCTGCTTATGAAAAGCATTTTAACATAAATAAGAATTTTATTCTAGGCGCAGATTTAATAGATATATCACCTAATGGACTTAGAATAAAAGTTTTTAATACAAAGAAAAAATTAGAAAAGTTCTTTCATAAAAAAGATAACCAAGAAGTAGTTTCAACTATAGAACCTATATTTATTGATGATAAATTTAAAGGGATAATCTCCATATCAAAGCCTATTAATGAAATGAAAGAATTAGTTAGTAAATTAGAGAAATCTGAAGAAGAACTTAATTATTATAAAGACGAAATACGAAGACAATCTCTATTAAATTCCTCCTTTAAAGAAATCATCGGCAACAGTGGTTCTTTACGTGATGTACTATATATTGCAGAAAAAGCTTCTGATTCTACTTCTACAGTTTTAATAAGGGGAGAAAGCGGAACTGGAAAAGAACTTATAGCCAAAGCTATTCATTACAATAGCCCCAGAAAAAACAATGCTTTAGTAAGAGTAAATTGTGCCGCTATTCCTGAAAATCTTTTAGAAAGTGAGCTTTTTGGATACGAAAAAGGTGCTTTTACAGGAGCTATTAAAAGTAAACCTGGTAAATTTAATTTAGCAGATGGTGGAACAATCTTTTTAGATGAAATAGGAGATATGCCCATAAGTATGCAGGCAAAACTTCTTAGAGTACTTCAAGACATGGAATTTGAAAGTGTAGGAGGCTTAAAAACTCAAAAGGTCGATGTGAGAATTATTGCTGCTACTAACAGAGATTTGGAAACTATGATAAAGAATGGTGAATTTAGAGAAGATTTATATTATAGATTAAATGTTATTAATATACCACTTCCCCCTCTTAGAGGAAGAAAAGAAGATATAAGTCTTTTAGTAGAACACTTTATACAAAAATTAAATAGTAAACTTAATAAAAATATAAAAGGTATTACAAACGACTGCATTATTTATCTAGAAAAATACCACTGGCCTGGCAATATACGAGAGCTAGAAAATATAATTGAAAGAGCTATCAATATGTGTAATGGGGATCTAATAACTTTAAATGACCTGCCTTTTCATATTAGAAGTATAGATAATAAAGAAGAAAAACTGATTAATTTAGTTAATGGAGATTTATTGCCTTTAGAAGAATATGAAAAAGAAATTATAAAAATAGCCATGAAAAAATATAAAAGCTTTAATAAGGCAGGGAAAGCCCTTGGCATTACTCACAGAACTGTATCACTAAAATGTAAAAAATATGGCATAACATAAGAAGATTGTGAAGAAAGTGCAATAAAAAAATCTGTCTTTAAGTCCACAATAAATATATTTTCTTAGACTACTCGCAATACGCCAAGAAATTCTAATGTTTTCAAATTTTAATACCCTAAAGCTTTCAAACTCGCTTCTGGCGGCGCTCAAACATGAAAGCTTCTTAACGGGCATTAAAATTTGAAAACAAAGAATTTCTAAGACTAGCTCAATAGTCTAAGAAAATATATTTATTGTTACCTTAAAGACAGATTTTTCAGTTCATGCATAGGCTATCAGAGGATGAATACAGCTGACTAAAGGATGATTTTCCTCCGCTTCGCTATGGAAAATCTTTAATTAGATAAAAAACGTAAAATGAAAAAAGCTAAAATTATTTCATTAAATAAAATAGTTTTAGCTTTTCTCTTTAGCGCTTTAAAAATCTTTTATTGGCGGCAGCCAGCGTAAATACGTAGGCATAATTAGGATTTATATATAAGAATATATAACTTTAATTGTTGGATAAATAAGAACTTGTAGATAAGAAGTAAGAGCTCTTACCTGGTCTACACTACAAATTTAAGATTTATATAAATCAATGCCTCACGGCAAAATATATTAGGCCTTATTTAGTGCTTTATAAAGTTTTTTTGGCGTAAGCTTGTTGCTTTATAATGAATGATCGACATATATGTTAAGAAACATATATATGTATTATAACAACAAATTCCAACATCTAGAAACTAAAACCTAGTACTAAAAAACATTTGATGACTAAGGATTTATATTAGTCCCAAAATGATTTAGTGGCAGTTCTTAATTCTCAGGCGGAGTTTATTTAGGCTGGCTATCGCCAATAAAAGATTTTTAAGCCTTTAAAGAAAAGCTATAACTACTCCATTTAATGAAACAGTTATAGCTTTTTTGCTATCCCATTTATTTAATTAAAGATTTTCTGTAGCGTAGCGGAGGAAAATCCTCCTTTAGTAGGCTTCCTCTCCAACCATAAACATATTAAACTAAAAATCTGATTTTAATGTAGTAATAAATGTGGAATTGGGGACTATTGAACTAGCCGTAGAACTTCTTATGTCTCACAGTTAAAGACCCGTTAAGAAGCTTTCATGTTTGAACGAGGAACGAGTGAGTTTGAAAGCTTTAGGGGCTTTAACTGTGAGACATTTAGAAGTTCTTGGCGTATTGTGAACAGTCCCAAATTACACATTTATTACGGAATTAAAATCAGATTTTTCTTCAATGTATTATTTCATAATATATTCTTATTGTGGACTTAAAGACAGATTTTTCTTATTGCACTTGCTTCACAATATTCTTAGTGGCTATTTTAAAGTAGCTTTTTAACGTTATGAAAAAACACTGTTACTGCCAATAAATCCGCACAACCTCCAGGACTTATATTTTTATTTATAAATTCGGTGTTTAAATCCTCTACAGCTTTTCGCCCATTTTCAGTTTGCATTCCGCCTAGTTTCATTATGTATTTAGCTTTATTTTGAACTTCTTTTAAAACCCCTATATTGTGCCTATGTATTACATTAGTATCCTCACAACAGCTCATTATACCAATTAAAGTGTGTACTAGTCTGTCATTTGTATCTAAATCATTGTTTTCTTCATATATTTTTAAAGAATGCTCAAAAACTATAGGTATTCCCTTTTCTACTTCTCCACGTATTCCTGTAATACCATAGTTTTTATATAGAAATTCTCCATAAGTAAGACTATCTTCATCTTTTCCATTGATAGCTTCTTCTAAGTCTTCTTTTACTATTCCCCTAGTCATTCTCTTTATAGTATTCTCTATTTCATCAAAATTCTTTCCCTGGTACATAGTCTTTAACGCTGCTATACAAGATAATCCCATTAAAAATATCATTCCCTTATGGGTATTTACCCCATTAGTGCTTTGAAGCATATGCTTGTCTCCTATTTTACCAATCTCCCTTGCCTCTTTAAAAATCTCTTTTTCTCCTTTAGAACTAAATCCAATTTCACTAAACTTAATCATGGTTTCCATAAGAGCACAGGTGCTATCTATAAAAGTAAAATAATTCATATCTTTGTGAGCTCCATTACTCACAGGAGTCACAAGACCAGGTTTAGGAAAAGCACTTACCTCATAGAGCATAGCCTTTACCGCTAAACTAGCTACAGTATAAATTTTATCTTTATGATTGTATTGTACTCTATAGTTTTCTTTATTCATGCTTATTCTCCATATGTTTTTTTGTATATTCCCCAAAACTTTTCTCTATAAAATCAATTATTTCCTTTTGGCTGTGCCTTCTACTTCTTACACATAAGTGAGCATCCTCACTACATATAAAACACTTTCTACTAGCTAGCCCCAATTCTCTCCTACTTATCCCCTGACCTTTTTCATTATACACATCTATATCCACAAATCTTCCCAATGGGTGCTTTTCTTCTATAGTTATGCACAGCTTTTTTACGTCTACAATATTTTTATTAACTACCATAAAAAATATAGGCCCTTCTGGAGTGAATTCTAATTGTTTAAACAATATATTATCGCTGCTTTTTTCTATTATCTCTATTTCCTGAGATTTTATATTTGTACAATCACATAAACTTTCCACATTAAAAACTTTTATTAATTCATTTTTTATTACATCTACTATTTCTCTAGTTACTGTATTGTCTTTATTAACCCCTGGGTAATTAGCTCTTACTACTATTAATGTATTTAAATATTTTTCTAATATTCTTTTCTGCTTTTCTACTCTTTTTTCTCTAGCATCTAATATATCTTCTGCAATATACATATGTCTAATGTGGAGAATTACTTTTCTTTATCTTCTCCATTATCTCCTCTCCCTTTTCCGTATTTAAAAATTCAAAGGTAACTTCAGGTATTAAATTTTTTAATTCATCCATCTTATCTTTCTTTATAAAATCCCTGACTTTAGAAGCACTTATAGCCCCACCACTAAACTCTTTTCTCTTAATTTCTGTAACTTCCACACCATAATGCTCTAATACCTCTTTTAACGTAGCATTATAAGTTCTGGTTACATTGCAATAGGGTTCCTTCCCTACAAATCTCTTGTTTATATTTAACTCCTTACAAAAATATTTTCCAAATACATTTGCATCTAACTTTGTATATCCCTTCAGCCTTTCATCTTCCTTTCTTAAGAAATATGAAGGGAATGTAGCAGAAGATATTATGTACTCCGTTCCAGGTATGACTTTTACATTCTTTAAATCTTCCACTCCCTTTTTAACCAATCCGTATCTTTCTTTAAAAGGGAAAAGTGATTTATCTTCTTCCACTATAAAAACTAAAACTTCTTCACTTTCTCTCGCGGCCTTTTCTATTAAATATCTGTGTCCCTTTGTAAAAGGATTGCAGTTCATAACTATGGCAGCTCTGTTTTTATTCACATCTATATCATATTTCTTAATTATGTTTTTAAGTGTACTCTTTATATCATATATGCCTCTTTCTAATAAAGCTACTTCTTCCACCTTAGTAACAGTATTAAAATTTAGTGATGAAAATATATCTATATTTTTAGGCTTAGTAAATATAAAATTGTGATAAATCCCCTGTTCAAAAGACTTATCTATTAAATTAGTTATAAGTGTAGATGTAACTCCCTCCCCCTGCAAATTAGGAGATACCGAAAAACACTTAAATACATTTTTAGCTTTAGAACAAGTAGCCACTATTTTATCCACATTATTTCTTAAAACTATAGTATAATCCACATCTTTATCCAGAATTAAACCAAAACTGTTTAAAAACTCTTCCACTTCTTTTCTTTCTTCTTCTTTTCTTAAATTTATTTTTGATAGTTTTAAGTCGTACATATAAAATCACCCTTATTTTTTAATTAATTTTTTTAAGTTATCTTAGTGCTTTCAAACATTGAATCACTATATCTGGTCTATCTATATAAACTTCATGTTCACTATTTTCCGCAATTACTAGCTTTCCCTTATTTGAAAGCTTTGATAACTCAATTTGCAAATCACGCCACAGAGCTTCATATAATACAGCTTCTTTCTTTGGAATCTGATACTTAATCCAGCTCTCCACTGCTACCTTACTATCCCTTGCTATTACTATAAGCGGAACATTAGGAAACTCTGAAATGCTTTTTATGTCTTTACTATCCCTATCCCAATTTTCAAATTCCTCTGCTATAGTTTTGTGAAGTACATTACTTGTAAAAAACTCCTCTACATTTTTCATATCACTACAGGACATGCGTTTTATATAACTTGAAATAATATTTTCATTCTGAATCTTTAATTCTTCCTTAGATTTTTTTGAAGCATTCACATTCCATTGTATCATTTTATCTATTGCAATAAAATCACTCATAATAGGTACATTAAGTCTATACAACTTTTTAAAATTATATGAAGTAGAGTCAATTAGTACTATTCCTTTCAATTTATTAGGATACATTTTTGCATATTGCTGCACACATAATCCACCAAAGGAATGTCCCATTAGAATAAATTTATCTTCTATACCAATTTTCTCTATAAGTTCATTAAGTTCTTTTGCCATATTTCTTGTGGTACGTGATTCATCTGAAACCTGACTTTTTCCGTAGCCGGCTCTATGATATAATACAACTGTAAAATATTTTTTTATCTCTTCCACAATAGAATACCAATCATAAAAAGAACTGCCTATACCAGTTTCTATAATGAGAAATGTTTTACCCTGACCAAAGATTTTATATTCTAATTCAAAAGTCCCCATAATCTTTCCCCCATTTTATATAGCCAAATACCATATATAACTAATTATACATGTTGTCTACCTTCACTGTAAACAAAAAAGCTAGTTTAAATTAAACTAGCAAATTCCTATGTTTTTACTTCTATTACTATCTAAATTCAAAAAGTACTTATCAAATTATAAAGTGATTACAAACATTTTACACGTTGATATATACATTTTACTTCAAAATATAAGTTAATTTATTCCAAAGTTTTTAGCTATCTTCTATGATATTAACGAACCAAGGATACCTGAAATTATTAACGATTTTTATTTATATAAATATCTAATGCACGAATCAACTTAGATGCTGCCAAAATAATAGCTATATAAGCCATTAGCTTAACTATCATGGTCACTATGCCCATAAACCCTGTCCCTGCTACTACTAATTCGTTCATAATTACGCTCCTTTCTTTTCAAAATCTTTTAGTATTTTTACTCTTTATTCAGTGGCTATCTACTGTAATACTTCCACTTTCAAATAAATAGAATCTACGGAAGCTGCTCCGCTAACTAATAATTTGTATGTTGTTTTCATAAATATTTAACTAATACAATACTATATTAGTTAAATATTATATGAATTCCTTCTAAATTATTATATTTTTTACAATTTTAAAAAAGAACCAGCTTAAACCAGTCCTCTAAAAAGTGCATATATCTTACAACTTAATTATATTAGGTATTTGCTTTTAAGCTATTTGATATGTGTAGATAAACATAGCAAAACTAATTCTCCCTAAATACATACTTCTACTCAATTACAAATTAATATACCAATTATGTTAAATTCATGTAATTTAATTTTACTGAATACCCTTCATCTCTAACTTTAATCTAGTAAAATACTCTTCCATAAATTTAAGCCTTGTTTTTCCTATTTCTTTTGCCTTTTTCGTATACAATTTACTAGGAATCTTTTTAAACTTCACTTCGTATTCTATAAAAGGTGTATGCTTTGAAACATCCTTTAACCTTCCATTTTCAACAGTATTTTTATTTAAATAATCATTTAGTGACTCATTTACTGTTAATCTTTGTCCAAATTGTCCTGCTAGCATAAAAGTACGAGCAATTCCACTTGCACCTATAACATCAAGCTTATCTGCGTCAAAAAGTATTTTAGCCTCTATTGTCCTAGGCTCATTCCCAGTCCTAAATCTATGCGCTACAATACAGTGCTTTATACTTTCAATCTTTTCCTCTTCGTATTGTAAGTTTTTTAATATGTCCTCTGCAATTTCACTGCCTAAAATAGCATGATCAACCTTTCCTGTTTTATCTTTACTTTCTTCTACTCTTGCAATATCATGTAATAATGCTGCTGGAATAAGCACTTCTAAATCGGCCTCTTTCTCGTATTTTGAAATTAATAAGCAAAGATTATAAACTCTAAATACATGATCTAAATTATGAGCTGAACAAGTCAACTTTTCTTGAACAATTTTTATAATTTTTCTATGTTTTTCATCTATATTCATTTGTTTCCCCCCTATACCATATGCCAAATTTCTTTATACAACTCTCTTCCTTCAACCTATTATACATTTCAAAATCCTTTTCACTAAACTCTGCTAATGTTTTATTGAAATTTAGAGGCTCAAATATGTACCACAAATCTGACCATTTATTTTCGTTGTCTTCTCCTCTTATACCTTTAGATATACTACCTGGTGATTTACTTTCAAAAAACTTCATATTCTTCCCATTATAGTACGCTAAACAAGATTTAAATTCACAATATCTATCTCCAATGTCTTCCATTAATTTTAATATTCCCTTTATTCCTATGGTTTCTAATGTATGATTAACATATACTTTTGGAAATCCATTTAATTCTTTTATAAAAAATCCCGCATCTAATGCTATACATGGTGTTTTTACAATTTTATATGCCTGTACAACTTTTTCCTTAGCTATCTCACTTATATCATCGCCTCTAGGTTCTATAAGCTCAGCATTATATGGTAAAACCTTTATATTTTCAAGTTCTCTTTGGGCTGATGCAATTTTTCCTTTATTACTTGTTACAAATACAATTTCTTTCATACAATTCAACTCCATAAATAAATCTAACTGTAAATAAAAATTTATATACCGATTAACCCATAAACAGAGCTCTTAGCTTCAGATGGAGTTTTTACTCCAACTGAAGGTTAGAGATCGTTATCCAGGGACGTAGCTGCCGTTATCTCCCACTTTGTTAGAAGTGGGAGTGTTACGGCAGGTAGTCATCGGATAAAAAGGTATAATGTGATGGAATTATGAAATTTCTCCTCCATGACTTGCATAAGAGCTCGGAACAATAAATTTAAACAGTTCCTTTGCTTCTTATGCAAGTCATTCCAGAGAAATTTCATAATTCAGGTAATGTAATGCTTATTGTGGGTTAATCATATAACAATTATAACATTGATTTATAAGAAATAGATAACTTAACTATTAGATCTAAATACTAATTTGTAAAATATTTTCCTTAACTCAAACTAAATTACAATATATTTTATCCTTATTTAAATAATAAAAAAGTGCTAGCTTTGATATGAGTTTATTAACTAGCACTTTTTACTTTATTCAATTATTAAATTATTGGTTTTCTCACTACATCTATTACAGTACCATCCCTGTATTCAACTACAGCCACCACTTCATCTGTAAGTTCTATAGGCTTTGGTTTTCCTGTAATTTTTTCTGCCATATCCTTTAATTCTTCTATAGTCATCACTGGTAAATTTGTCTTTTGTAATTTTTCCATTAAGTCTTTTCTATTTGGATTTACTGCTATTCCTCTTTCTGTTACAATTACATCTATGCTTTCTCCTGGAGTAGTTACAGTAGTTACTCTATCTTTTATTATCGGAAGTCTTGCTTTCATTAGGTTTGTAACTACTATAGCAAGTTTTGCACCTGCTGCTGTGTCACTATGTCCACCAGAACCTCCCATTATGATTCCATCAGAACCTGTAGTAACATTAACGTTGAAATCAGTGTCTATTTCTGTAGCACCTAAAATCATAACATCTAGATTATTAGCTACACATCCTTTGTTATGAGGGTTTCCGTACATGGATGCAGACATACCTTGATGTTTTGGATTATTTTTGTAAGAATCTACTGCTTTTAAATCAAAGCACTGTACATCAAATATATTTCTAAATAATCCTTCTTCTAGCATTTCTACAATGTATCCAGTAACTCCGCCGGCTGCAAAGCTTCCTACTACTTCTTCCTTCTTCATTATTTCCTTTAATTCTGCTGCCACTGCTAGCGATGTTCCACCAGCTCCAGTTTGGAATGAGAATCCATCCTTAACTAGTCCTGATGCCTTTATAACTTGTGAAGCCATTTTAGCTATTTTAAGTCCCACAGGATCCTTTGTTATTTTTGTAGTTCCTGAAACTATTCCTTTAGGGTCTCCTATGCTTTCTACTTTTACTATATAGTCCACATGATGCTGACTTATTTCTATTGGACATGCTGGATATGGGACTAAATTATCTGTTACAGCTACTACCTTATCAGCATACTCTGCATCTGGCGCTGCATATCCTAGAGAACCACAAGCTGCTGGTCCTTCTACTCCATTTATATTTCCGTAGGTATCTACTGTAGGTGCTGCTATAAAAGCCACATCTATATGTAAATCTCCACTTTCAATGGCTCTAGCTCTTCCGCCATGAGTATGCATTACAGCTGGTTTCTTTAATAAGCCTAAAGAAATAGCTCTTGCCACAGGTCCTGACATGTAATTAGCATACACTCCTGTTACTACTCCTGATTTTATATGCTCTACTAATGATGCTTGTGTAGGGAATATAGAACTAGCTGCTATTGTTATGTCCTTTATTCCTCTTTTAGCTATAGCATCCACTACCATGTTGAGCACATGGTCTCCATTTCTTAAATGGTGATGAAAGGAAATAGTCATTCCATCTTTTATTTCTACTTTATCTAGGGCTTCTTCTATACTATTTAAAACTTTAGAATCTGTTGGTTTTACTGTCTTTACCTTTACAGATTTTATAGTCT
This sequence comes from Clostridium sp. KNHs214, assembly GCF_000744935.1. GTDB lineage: Bacteria > Bacillota > Clostridia > Clostridiales > Clostridiaceae > Haloimpatiens. Next base: position 763,485 of record NZ_JQMW01000011.1, read on the forward strand.
TTTCTCCATCTTCAGCAAAAGCACCTTTAAAAGGTTTTACTTCCTTATATCCTTCTATTTTTTCAGGTATTTCTCTACCCAATACATTTTTCATTTTATCACCTCTAAATTCTGTTAAATAAATCCTTAACTCCTCTGTCTCTATTCAACATAATTTCAATTGTATTTTACCTCTACATATTGTAACTTTGCAAAATCACTCTATTTTTAATCTTCAATTTCTTATTTTTAATTCTTAATTTTCAATTCTCAATTCTAAACAAGTCCTAACATTTTAGCCAATTCGTAAGTAGTTTTTGCTCTATTTATAACTGGAGCATCTACCATTTTTCCATCCAAAGAGAATACGCCTTTTCCTTCGCTTTCCGCTTCTTCTTTAGCTTCTAATACTCTTACGGCATGTTTTATTTCATCCTCTGTTGGTGCAAATACTGAATGAATTGTGTCTATTTGTCTTGGATTTATGGATGACTTACCTGTCATACCTAATCCTTTGGCTTTCATTGTATCTAATCTTAATCCTTCATAGTCATTTGTATCTGTAAATGGAGTATCTATAGCATCCACCCTCATGGCTCTACAAGCTGTAGCCACTTTATTTCTTGCGTAAAGAATTTCATCCCCCTGCTTAGTTCTCTTTACTCCGAAGTCTGAAGTTAGGTCTTCTCCACCTAAAAGAACTCCTTCTATTCTCTTAGAGGCTTTTATTACATCATAAACAGTTTCAAGTCCAAAGGCAGTTTCTATTAAAGCAAATAGTTTTATGCTTCCTTCTTCAAATCCTTCTTCTCTTTCTATTTGACAAAGCTTGCTGTCCACTTCTTTTATTTGTTCTTCTGTAGCTTTAGGAACCATTATTACATCTGGCTTTACTCTAGCTATAGTATCTAAATCCTTTGGTCCAAATTCTGTATCTAAAGGATTTACCCTAACTACCACTTCTACATTAGAATAATCTACATTTTTAATAGCCTCTCTTACAAGTATTCTGGCTCCATCTTTTTCAGTTATGCTAACTGCATCTTCTAAGTCTAATATTATAGAATCTGAACCAAGAATGCCCGCGTTTTGAAGCATTCCTGGATTGTTTCCAGGCATAAATAACATAGTTCTTCTTAATCTTTTCATATTTTCACCTTCTCATTGTTTTTTCCAATCTCTATTTCTTAATCACTAGCACCCAAATTTTTATCTACTTTTTATAATAAGCATTTTAAACTATTAAATTTATAAATATACTAATTTAATACAGTTAATACTCATAATTGGGGAAATTGCATAATTCCTTTCAAAATAAATTCTTAAGAATATATTGTATATACTCAATTAGGTATTATTTGTATTTATTAGTTAGTAGCTCTTTTAATAGCAGTCTCTATTCTTGCCTTTATTGTATAATCTAAAGCTCCTTTATCCTCTGCTTTTATCTTAACTTCTTCTACTTTCAATTCCTTTAAGGTATTCATTATAGTTTCTTTTATGGCTTCACCAAATTGTTTCATAACAATACTATCAATTTCCACTTCTATACCACCATTTACATTTGGCATAACTGTTATCATCACATCATTTGACTCTAGTGTGCCTGCTTTTGCTACCTTTTCTATTTTCATGTTTTCACCTACTTTTATATTAATTTAAAATTTAGAATGTAAAATTTAAAATTATTTATTTACAGAATCTAAATAATCCTTTTGTCCTTTTTCATAAAGGTTGTTTCCTTGGCTATCTATAACCACAACTACAGGTAAATCCTCTACTTCTAATTTTCTTACAGCTTCTGCTCCTAAATCTTCATAAGCTATAAGCTCTGCCTTTTTAACGCATTGTCCTATAAGAGCTGCTGCTCCACCTATAGCTGCAAAATATACTCCATTATTTCTAACTATAGCATCTATAACTTCTTTAGACCTTAGTCCTTTACCTATCATGCCCTTTAAGCCATTGTCTAAAAGCTTTGGAGCATATGGATCCATTCTATAACTAGTAGTAGGACCTGCTGAACCTAGAGCCTTACCTGGTTTTGCTGGTGTTGGTCCCACGTAGTATATTATAGCGTCCTTTATATCCATAGGAAGCTCTTTTCCTTCTTCTATTAGATTTACAAGTCTTGCATGAGCAGCATCTCTAGCTGTATAAATAGTTCCCGATATAAGAACAGCATCACCTATTTTTAAATCCTTAACTTTTTCCTCAGTTAAAGGAGTAGTTATTTTCTTTTCCATGTTTTCTCCCCCTTACCCTTATTAAAGTTCTACTTCTGCGTGTCTTGTAGCGTGGCAATTGATATTTACTGCTACTGGAAGTCCTGCTATATGCGTTGCATAGGTTTCTATATTAACAGCTAATGCTGTAGTTTTTCCACCAAAGCCTTGTGGTCCTATGCCTAATGTATTTATTTTTTCTAATAATTCTTCTTCTAAATCTGCATAAAACTTATTTGCATTTCTTTCTGACACTGGTCTTATTAATGCTTTTTTTGCGAGATTAGCAGCTCTATCAAAGGTTCCACCTATACCTACACCTACTACTATTGGTGGGCATGGATTAGGGCCTGCTTCTTTAACAACCTTTAATATAAATTCCTTAACACCCTCTAATCCATCTGCTGGTTTTAGCATCTTTATTTGACTCATATTCTCAGAACCAAATCCTTTTGGAGCTACAGTTATTTTAAGTTTATCTCCTGGAACTATATCATAATATATTATTGCAGGAGTATTATTCTTTGTATTCACTCTATCTAATGGATCTTTTACCACTGATTTTCTTAAATATCCACTTACATATCCTTCAGCTACACCTTTATTAATAGCTTCTTCTAAACTTCCTCCAACTATATGTACCTCTTGACCTATTTCTACAAATACACAAGCCATTCCTGTGTCTTGACACATAGGCATTTTTTCATCTCTAGCTATTTCAGAATTTACTATTATTTTGTCTAATATTCCTTTAGCTATATCCCACTCTTCTTTTTCCTTAGCTTCTTTAATAGTATTTTTTATATCATCGTTTAAATAATAATTAGCGTCTATACACATTTTAGCTAATGCTTCTGTAATTCTTTCTACATTTATTTCTCTCATTGACATTGCCCTCCTAGCTTTCTTAAATTTAAAACCTTAAACATATTTTAAAATATCAACTATATTATCCTTATTAATCATCGTGAAATGAACTATAGCATGATTATCCCAGAAAAAGTATTAAATTACTTGAATTATGAAATTTCATAATTCTATTACATTGTACCTTTTAGTGATTTAATCATAGTATATATTAATTAAATATATTATCATAAAGGTTTTATATCATTAAGGTTTATATGCACTTAAAAGGCAGTATGCACTCCTGCACAAACCGCCTTTTAAGTATTAATGGACTATATTATTTTCTTCTATTAACAAGAGCTACTACTCTGTTCATCTCATTGTTAACTATCATATATCCTTCATCAACGCCCATACCTGGTTTTGCAAGACATTGGTCTGCTCCACAAGCTATTGCTATATTAGTTGTAACTTCTGATGATCTGTTAGTTTCGTTACAAGTTCCTCCACAGTATGCTCCTACTCCTTTTTTCTTACAGTATAGAATTGATTCTATAACATTGTTTACTCCGCCTAAATCTGGAGTTTTTATTTGAAGCATATGTCCTGATTTGTTATCAGCAAAGAATTTAACATCGTCATATGTATTACACCATTCATCTGCAACTAATTCTACGTTTATTCCTCTCTTATCTATTTCTGTTGTTAAGTCTCTTAAAGCTTCCATCTGTTTTTGTCTATCCTCTACGTCCATTGGTCCTTCTATTCTTAATTTAAATGGCTTTGCAGCTTCTCCTAATTTTTCTAAGTAATTAGCCATTTTATCAGTGTCATAATCAAAAGCCACTCCTATTGTTCCATATACGTCTATGTGGAATACTGGAGAATAGCATTCGCAAGTTCTTAGTTTTTGTACTCTTTCACTTAACCATTTAACATATTCTAATAATTTTGATCCGTCTTTTCCTAATTTTTCTTCTACGTTGTTTATTAAAGCGTGAGGCATTACTTCAGCGCCTTTTATTATCATTTTATCTGCATTGTCATATCTATCATCGCCTGATTGAGTGAATATAGGAATTCTCTTTATGTCAACTCCTGTATTGTATTCATCTCTAACAACTTCTGCCATAGTAACTTTTTTAGCTTTTGCTACACCATCAAGTAATGCTTGAGTTACTCCATATCTTATAGCAGTATGTAATCTTTTTCCGTTTACTTGCATTCTATCAAATTCTTCTGCTAATGCTTTGAAGCTATCTAACTCTCTTCCTATTAGCTTTGGAGCTATTTCTTTTTCTATAACTGGAATAAAGTCTTTAGCTAAGAATAATGGGTCTCTTCCGCCTGCTCCTGAGTATTGAACTGCAGCACAATCTCCGAAAGCCACTTGACCATCTTCAAGTACTAGCATTACTGATATAGATTCTCCCGCTTGTCTTACAGATTTAAATCCTTCAGTTACTGGCTCACCTACATATGTGAATCCATCATGTTTAGCTCCTTTTTTTATAGCTCTTTGGTCATCAAAATAAAATCCTGTTTTTCCTTCAGAACATATTACATCAATAATTTTCATAGTTTTTCACCTGTCCCCTTTTCAAGTTTTAAACTTCTATATAATAAATTGTTTTTAATACTCTATTTTTAAACTATTTTCCTTAACACATATTATAAATTTTGCATCTTAACTTTAATTTATTTGTAAAACCTAAATCATCTAACTTAATATTTATTCAAACTATTTTTGAGGTCTTCCTACAAGTACTCCCCTACTTACAGCAAATATATCGTCCACTGTCATCTTAAAGCTTACTGGTCTTCCCTCAAATTTAGCTCTTTCTTCTAATTTTCTTCTATTTACTTCTTTTATATCTTCAGTAAATGGCAAGTTTCCAAAATTCAAATATCTTACTGCACCATTATTATCTCTAGCTGGCATCATTTTTCCTGCATTATATTTACTTGGTGCAAACGGTATATCTACAACCCCTGCTTCAAAAGCTTTAACTGCTCCTATAGCTAAATCTCCATTGCCCAATTCAAAAGTCTTATCCATCATACATTTTGTTTCTGCCTTTATAAGAGCTATTTCATCTTGCAATTCTTTTGACATTGGAAGTCTTTGACCTCTTAGTAAGTTCAATGTCATCTTAGTAGCTCTTATACCTTGAGCATTAGCTTCCTTAGTAGGAACTCCTATAGCTTCATGTGGAGTTTTAACAATTACCTTTGTTGCTCCTGCAAGAGCTGCTGTAGCTGAACCTGTAGATATAACTCCAAAAGCCTTAGCTTCATCTTGTGGGAAACCACCCATCCATTGATGGAATACTGTAGTTACATATACATCATGGTATCCATATTCTCTTAAGTATTCTTCCATTTGTGATTCTAGAGCTCTTATAGCAGCTACGTCTTGAACTATGTTACCACATTGTCCATATCCAACAGTTATATTTTTAACGCCCTGCTCTGCTGCCAATAATCCTTCAATGATAGCAACTGTGTTTGAAGTACTTGGTGGAACTAGAGTTCCTGTTAAAGGCCCAAATGGCTCTCTATTTATAGTTATTCCTTGCTCAGCGTAAAAACCAACTAGTCTATCACAGTATTGCCAATCTCTTATAGTTCTGTCTAGTGGAACATTTTTAGCATAAGGAACATTATATGATATCCCCCCACCTTCATTAGAAGTCCATCCACCTGCATGAATTATTTCTGAAAGCAATCTAGCATCTGGTGTTCCGTGTCTTGCCTCTAATGGTAAATTTACTGCCTCATAGATTTTTCTACATCCATGCACACCATGGTTTACTCCTGGGAATCCATTAAGTAGAGATCTTCCTGCTTTTCTACTTTCTTGTATACCAATTTCACACTCATCATATCTATTTTGTCTTGTATAACTATCTATAGTTGATGGAAGTAAATCAGCTCCACCTTCATTTTGTAGGTGTGTTAATAATTCTATATGTTCATTTATTAAAGCAACTCCTGCTCTTGGTTGAGCTAATGTAACGCCTTCTTCTTTAGCTTTTTTTAATTTAAAAGAGAAATTTTTATGTTCTGGAACTTTCTTAAGGTAGTCAACAGCTTCTTTAAGGTCAACTTCTTTACCTGTAGGCCATTGATTTAAAACCTCTTCTCTCATTTTGAAAAATTCTTCTTCAGTCCACTTTTTATTTTTTATATTCATTATTATTCCCCCTGAATATTAAACTTCTACTAAGTATTTTTTCATAATTCTCACAGCCATATCTGGAAGTTCTTGTGCTAAAAGACCCATAGATGATAATATATATGTCTTATCAATTAAGAGCTTAGGATTTTTAGGCTTTAAAGATTGAGGACTTTCCATGGTAAAAGTACCTGCTTTTAATATTCCTCCTGGGTTTTCACTGTGAATAAGTACTCCCCCAGTTCCTATCATGTACTTAACTTCCATTAAATCCTTTCCTGTTTGAGTAAACACAACACCCATAGGAGAATAAACGCTTTCTACTATGCCTACATGCCTCTCCATAGCTATTTCTGTTGCCACTTTACCCATGGCTTCATCAAACTTTATTTCTTCTTCTGTGCACGGAATCATTTTTATGTTTTCTGCTCTTTTTTTACAATTTCCTTCTACATCTATGTTTCTATCTTTATCATTTAAATAATTTCTTATTTTCCTTGTACCTGCTGCCTCCCAAAGTGAAACTGCTGAATATCTCATTCCCAAATCGCCTTCAACAGTTCTCTTAGCAATTGGTTCTTCAAGACCTTTCATAGTTACTCCAGATTTAGTTGGTGCTCCCTCAGCTATTGAATGTATGTCTGTAGTAGCTCCTCCTATATCTGCAACTATTAAATCTCCGATACCTTCTTCTTCATCACTGCCTTCACTTAAAACCCTAGCAGCTTTAAGCACTGCCGCAGGTGTAGGCATTAATATACCACTTATGTAATTTTCAGCATTACTCATACCTTTAGCTTCTACTATTTTATCCATAAATATTTTTCTAATTTCTTCTCTAGCTGGTTCCACATTTAAAACATTAAGTTTTGGCATAACGTTTTCAGTTATTCTATAATAGATGTCTGTTCCATTAAAAGCCTCTTCTATTTCGTCATAGGCAACTTTATTACCTGCCACTACTATTGGAAGCTTTAATCCACTTTTTGCTATCATTCTAGCATTGTGAATTATACACTCCTTATTGCCTCCATCTGTTCCTCCTGCTAGAAGAATTATATCTAGTTTAGAATTTCTTATCTCTTCTATTTCTCTAGAAGTTAATTCGTAACTATATACTTTGAGTACCCTAGCGCCTGCTCCAAGTGCTGCTCTTTTAGCCGCTTCTGCTGTTAGCTCTGGCACTAGACCAATAGCTACCATCTTTAAGCCGCCTGCTGCTGAAGAACAAGCTAATTTATTAACAAAGTTAACTTCTTTACCTTTTAATGCCTCATTTAGTTTACTATAAGCTTTGTCTAATCCTATCATTATATCATCTTCAATAGTAGTAATATCCTTTGCTGTGGCTAATATCTCTTCATTTTCAATGTCTACCGCTGTCAACTTAGTATAGGTACTTCCAAAGTCTATAAGTAAATATGCATCCACTGATACCACTCCAATCAACTAATTATCATTTGGCTTAGTTGGCATATTTTTAATTAAGATTAAAGTCTTTCTTAATGTCTTCTATAGTTATTTCTATATCTGTTCCAGGTGCGTAAACTCTGTTAAATCCCATATTTTTAAATCTTTTTTCAACTTCATTCCAATCTTGTTTTCCTACAACTATGTTTCCACCAACATATAATTTTATGTCTTTTAATCCAGCTTCATCACATTTTTCTCTAAGCCCTCTACAGTCTATTTCTCCATGACCATAAAGTGATGAAACAAGTATTGCATCAGCATTAGTTTCTACTGCTGCATTAATAAAGTCTTCTTGTGGTGATAAAACTCCAATATTCACAACATTAAAGCCTGATTCTGTCAAGGCGTAATCTATTATTTTGTTTCCTACTGCATGACAGTCAGAACCAATTACACCTATAACAACTGTTTTCTTCTCCATTTATAAATGCCTCCCACCTTAAATTAGATATCTTTATATTTCAACTCTATAATTTTAGACTTTAAAGCCTTTACAGAGTCGCTATCTAGGTTATACAAAAATTCAATCATTTCTTTTTCATCTTTATTTAAGTTTTTAACCATTTTATGTCTACCTGGTGATACAATTAGCACTTCACTATTATCTATTATTTTCCTAATTTCTCCCTCGTCTTTAGAGTTAGAATACGTTATATCAATATTACCTAACCCTGCTCCGTCTAAAGCCCCTTTTACTTTAAACATGAATTCTTCTGATATACATATAAACCCAAACCTTGTATGTTCAGGATATCTAGCTATTTTAACTATAGTGCCCAAATTAGGATTTATTGCAACCCCAAGCACTTCTTTTCTTTTTTCTCTAGTCAGCTCAATAACTTCATTTACATGATTAAATGTAGCTATAATTATCTGAGCTTGTTCAATTTTTTCTTTCGTATTGTCATTCATTTCTTTTAAATCATTTATAGTCAACGGCTCCACTCGGACACCAGAAATTTTAGTCAACTGCTTACTAAACATTCTAGCCTGCTCAATATTACATTCCACATAAATGGCTACTAATTTGCTCATAAGCTCTTTTTTTTCTTTTACCCTTTGCTTAACTAATTCTAAAAAACTGTCTGGCTCCATTCCTATCTCCATGGACTCTTCTAACCCTAGATCTATGAATTTAATTATTCTGTCTTTAATATTTTGATCCTTCCATGTTACAGCTTCCTCAGCTACAAAGGTTCCCTTGCCTTGATAGGATTTTAAAACTCCTTCTTGTTCTAGATCATTGTAAGCAGAGCTTACAGTATTTCTACTAACATTTAGCTGTTGGGCCAATTCTCTTTCAGTAGGCATCTTATGGCCAACCTTTAAGAGTCCACGTTTTATGGATTCCATTATTTGATTTTTCACTTGTATGTAAAGAGGTACTCCGCTTTTTTTATCGATTTTAATTTCTATAACTATCCCTCCCTCACAACATGGATTAATGGACTAATCCATATTCCATTAATATAATATCATAGGTCATTTTGCACATCAACATTTTTTTTAACTATTGTATAAATTCAATTTATTTGCATAAAAACAGTAGAATAAGACTATTATTTTAATGTAGTAGTATATAAGGAGTGAATTTTGTATGAAAAAATGTAATTTCGTAAATAATATTATTTTAATACTATTTTCTGTCTGCTGTATCCTAGTAATGCTCATATGTTATAAGCTTATACCCTTCAATAAGTTTCCAAACATAGACATTTCACCCTACAGCGGCGAAATATTAAAGAATAAAAACAATAGAGAGTTTAAAAATGCCACAGAGGTTATATATAAATTAAGTCAAATGAACGATAACACTGATGGACTAAGTAAAGCAGATATTATACTCCAATACGTAGATTCTCAAAATAAACTCATTTATAAAGGTATTTATTTAGATGAAGTGCCTAAAAAAATTTCATCATCCTCTGGTCAAAAAAAACCTATTGATACTTCCTACTTGCCCAAATTTGATTTTTTAGACTCTGAAGATATAAAATTAAGAAAAGGCAAGAAGGCTAATAATATATTTATAGACTTTAATGAATATTTTTCATCTAACTTTTTATATAAAGAAGGTCAATATTATCATCATAATCCTTCTAAAGAGCATATTGATGCTTATTACAATACTCCTGTTCATGTTTCAAACATAATAATTCAAATAGTAAATTCAAAATCTAACAAGAAATTTCCAATTGGCTCTGGAAATGGACTTTTATTTTCTGGTGGAAAAGCCATAGATATAGAATGGAATAAGAATTTAGATTCACCTATAAAAATACAGGATAAAAATGGGAAAAATATTTCATTAATTCGTGGCAGCACCTGGTGGATTATATTAGATGAAAGTTCATCTGTAGTTTATAACTAAAAATTTTTTATTAAACTTCTAATAATTAAATGGGGCTGTCGCATTAAGAAATTCATATACAATACATTGGTTTGAAATTTAATAGCAAACACAATGTGTTGTATAATTTATTTTTAGTGCCACAGCCTCTATCTAGTTTATTATAAACAAAAACCACTCACTCTTTATTTAATTTCTTTAAATATATTCATTCCTTTTTAAAATTAAAATACTCATCCACAGATTTTGATATAGATTTAGCTATCTTCTCTTGATATGCTTCATCCTTTAAAAGTTGTTCTTCTCTTTCATTGGATAAAAACCCACATTCAACTATTACAGATGGTATAGTATCGTTACATCTTAATATCTTATACATGTCTTTTGCATCTTTAGGCTGTCTTTTATTTTGTTTATCCAAATCCTCTATTAATTTTTTTTGTATTATATCAGCCAATTCTTTACTTTCGGGATTACTAGAATGCCATACCTGCGCCCCGTAATACTTACTTTGTGGAAATTTATTTAAATGAATACTTATAAACATATCACATTTAGTTTTTTCTTTTATTTCACATCTATTATTTAAATCCTCTATTTTTTTACTTCTACTATCTTCTGAGTATAAGCCTTTATCTTCTTCCCTGGTCATAATAACTTTATATCCTTTTTTCTTTAATTCCTCTTTTAAATTCAAGGATATGTTTAAATTTATATGTTTTTCTACAGTACCATTTTTAGATACAGCTCCTCCATCAATTCCTCCATGCCCTGGGTCAATTAATATAGTTCTTTTCTCTAAATCCTTATTCACTATTAATGTTTTTCCAAATTGAATATTTGTTAGCACTATTAAAAAAGCTCCTACCACTATAACACCTATTGTAGATATTAATTTATTATTTTTCACTATTTTTGCCTCCTTTACAGCTCTCATATTATCTATATAAGAAAACAAAAATAAAAATACCTAACATAATAAAATATGTTAGGTATTTTGCATTAATCATCTTAAAAATTCAATATTTTTACTTATATATGTTTAGAACTGCTTGTGCTAGGTTAGTAGAGTGATCTCCTATTCTTTCAAAGTTACTTATTATATCTAAGAATATAGCTCCACCTGTAGCATTACATATTTCCTCATTAAGTCTTTTTATATGTGATGCTCTTAATTCCTTTTCCATAGAATCTATCTTTTCTTCTATACTCAATACTTTTTTAGCAGCTTCTATATCTCTATTTTCTATACTAACTATACTGCCATTTAATGCATTTATTATTTCATTAAACATGCCCTGTAACTCTTCTTCTGCTCCCTTTGAAAACTTAATGCCTTTTTGTATTTTTTCACTGGTTAAATCTGCAACATTTTCAGCATGGTCACCTATACGTTCTATGTCGTTTACCATATGGAACATTGATGTTACAATATCTAATTGATCTTCAGACAACTGCTCTTTAGATAATTTTACTAAGAAAGTAGTTATCTCATCTTCTAATAAATTTATTAATTTTTCATTTTCATATACCTTTTTAACCAAAGCCTCATTGCTATTTCTAAAAGCTTCCATAGAAATTTCCAAATTATCTTTAGCTTTATTTGCCATTCTTATTAATTCTTTTGTAGTTTGACCAACTGCTATAACAGGTGTTTCCAATAATCTATCATCTATATATTTAGGCTTCATAGGTTCTTTCTCATCTTCGCCTGGTATTATTTTATTAACTAGTGCTACAAGATATTTTATAAATGGTGCCATTAATATAGTATTAACTATATTAAATACTGTATGAGCATTGGCTATTTGTCTCTTAACTACTTCTGCTCCTAAAGGAGTGATATTTTTTATAAGTGCCACAAAAGGATAAGTAAATGGTAAGAATATCAAAGTTCCTATTAAGTTAAAAAATAAATGAATTAGTGCTGCTTTTCTTGCTGTCTTTGAAGTTCCTACACTGGCTAGTAATGCTGTTACACATGTACCTATATTGTTACCAAATAGTATTGGCACTGCAGCTTCTAATGGTACTCCCCCTGTGGATGCTAGTACAATAAGTATAGCTGTAGTTGCAGAAGAACTTTGCACTACGGCAGTCATTAGAAGTCCTGTAAGCACACCTAAGAATATATTTCCTTTAAGCGTTCCCATTAAACTTACAAAAGCTGGTGCTTCAGCAATTGGTTCCATTGCTACTTTCATTAATTCCATTCCAGAAAATAAAATACCAAAACCTAATATAATATTTCCTATTTCTCTACTCTTTTTAGCTTTAGAAAATAATACAATTCCAGCTCCTATTCCTATAAAAATAGGCGCTATAGCATCTAATTTAAATGCTATTATTTGTGCTGTAATTGTGGTTCCTATATTAGCTCCCATTATTACTGCTGCTGCTTGATATAAATTCATAAGTCCAGCGTTAACAAATCCAACCACCATTACTGTAGTTGCACTACTACTTTGAATTACAGCTGTAACCAAAGCTCCTGTCATAATTCCCTTTACTGGGTTGGAAGTTATTTTTTCGAAAAATACTTTAAGTTTTTCTCCAGATGCATTTTCAAGTCCATCACCCATAAGTTTCATACCATAAAGGAACATTCCAAGTCCACCCATGAGTCCAATAATTATATTGACAATACTCATACTCTACCTCCACTTACTTAATATTAATTTTATATTAATAAGTAATTAAATATTTACACCATTTTAAATAATACTACAAAAATTACGATTTAGTAACAATTTTATTAATTATTTAACATTGATTTAACATTAAACTATAAACTATTTAAGCTTACATATTATCACTATCCATCCCTATATTTGCCCATTATTTCAAGTTATATACTGTATTTAATCTTACATAGTAAGTAGATTTAATTTATTTTGCATAATTTTTTAAAACCTTTTTTGATTTATTCTATAAAAAAAAGAGAGGTATATACCTCTCTTTCCATATATCTGTATAAAATACTATCTCTTTGGTAACCGTTTAAGAGCTTGAAAAGCCCGTAAATACAAGCTTTGTAATAATCAATGTTGCACACACGTTTCACACCCAGAGCATTTTATTACGTCTCAGAACTTCTCTGTTATCAGAATTATTTTGAGTCCCATTTATGCAGTATCTGTCAACAACTGATAATATAGATGCATTTTATTTGAAAATACCATATGTCTTGGTTATATCCTGAACATAAATAATACCTTTTCCAGGTTCATCAATCTTTAATTTTTCTCTTATTACAGATATTATAGACTCTGTCATATCTACTTCTGAAACTATAATTACAATTTCCTTTTCTGGTTCAACATCCATGGAAAACAATTTACTTGTTTCGTGAATTCCAGAACCTCTTCCATTAACAATGGTACCTCCTTTGGAGCCTGCCGTAATTGCTGCCTCTATAACATCTTCGGCTTTTCCTTTATCAACAATGATAGTAATTACTTGATACATCGTATTATCTTCACCTCTCTCAATTTTCACATTATCACATTTACACTTTCTCATTCCCGCAGTAGCACAAATGGATGTTGTAAATGCAATCCCATGGTTTGGCTTATCTAACTTATATTCAAGATTAACTATATCCAATACTCGATACGCAGTTTCTTTATCTGCAACCATATATATAATTTCTTTTCCTATATCAGAAAGACCTAAATAATCCCATATGCGGTTGTTTGCGGTTCCTCTTGCTAATGTTATAGTTCCACCACAAATTCCATGTTTTTTGAATGTTTTTAATATCTTACTTCCCGTACCTAAATTAACTATTACACATATTAACTCCATCTCCATAATCTCAGTTTTACTGTCCATTATTTTCAAATCCCCCTTTCTTAGACTTAATCTTAAAAATTAATCCTAAAATTTGCAACGCTATTAACGGTGTCATAGCAACCATAGCTATTACTCCAAATCCATCCACTAAAACGTTTGCTCCTTCCACTGCTTCTGCTGCCCCCTGTGTATAAGCCAATATAAATGTAGCCGTCATGGGTCCTGACGCAACTCCCCCAGAGTCAAATGCAATACCTACGAATAGTTTTGGTGCAAAATAACTCAATGCAATTGATAATAAATATCCAGGAAGAAGATATTGCCATAGTTGCAACTCTGGAATTAGTATACGTATCACAGATAACGCAACCGCTATACCGACACCTATTGCCAAAGCAAACATAACAACACTTCTCTTTACATATCCGCTAGTAACACCCTCAATCTGATGTGTCAATACATAAACTGCTGGTTCTGCAAGTATTGTTACCACACCGAGTATAAAACCAACAAGTATAACATAAATTTTATTATCTAATGTAGCTATACTATATCCTATGATACTTCCAGCATCCATAAATCCAGCATTTACACCAACTAAAAATATAACCAATCCTATAAATGTAAACAGTACACCAAATAAGATCTTTCTCACCTCTCTCTTTGGCAATTTAAAAGATATTTTTTGAAAAGCAAGAAATAATACTAAGATAGGGAGTAATGCTATAATTACTTCAGTCCCTACTTTAGAAAATTCATGAATAAATGGCGCTATAATAGATTCGGAAATTCCATCTGCTTCAAGATTCCCCGTGATTTCATCCGTTTTTGATATAATACTCATAATCATTACAGATATAATCGCTCCTGTTGATGCAATGGCTACTAGCCCAAAACTATCTTTTTCTGATGCTTTACTATCTTTTTTTAATTTTGAAACACCAATTGCCAGTGCCAGAATAAAAGGTACTGTCAATGCTCCGGTTGTTGCACCCGAGGCATCAAATGATATTGCCAAAAACTCGCGTGAGGTTATGCAAGCAAGTATGAAAATGATGCTGTATATTATTGTTAATAATTTGTATAATGGAAAATTGTAAACGATTCTACCTAGACCTACCGCAAGCATGATTGCTATCCCTATAGATACAATCACTACGATACTTCCTTTTGATATTAAACCTGACGAAACGGAATCAACCTGTCCTGCTAAAATATGAAGATCCGGTTCTGCAACTGATATAAAAAAACCAAGTATTAAGCCAGCAATTACTACTAACCACAATTTATTAGTCTTAGCAAGCGCTCCGCCCATATTATTTCCTATTGGTGTAATTCCAATATCAACTCCAATTAGAAATATTGTTAAACCAATTATAAGAAATAAAGCACCTATCAAAAACCTTATAAATATTGGTGTTTCAAGAGGAGTTAACGTATAATTCAGTATTAACACAATTATTGTAATTGGAATTACGGATAATAATACTTCTTTAAATTTAGAAATTAATACACTCAAATATTTTCCATCCTTTCTTAATATATGTTAAACATATTATCTGCATATCTATCAGCAACAGATTAAATTGAAGATCTCATGAACTATATCTTGTTTTTTTATACTGTTGCTGGTGAGATGATGTTTTTTCAATTGCATAAAGATGACTTTTCCCTTGATTTACATAATTCAAGAACAAAGTTCCTAATAGAAGTCTGTCCTTCACTGCAATTCTATTCCATACATATCCCTTAAACAAATCCTTCACTAAGAATATCTCATCTTCATCCAAATTTTCAGTTTCTTTCACAGCTTCGTCTAATAATTCATTTACGTTAAACATAAGACTCCTCCTTCTCTACATCATTATAAAGCATGTTGTTAACACTATTGTATATGTGATGCGAAAATATGTCAACTTTTAAAAATACAGATATGCAATCTTATGCTAAAATACCCCAGATTTTTTTCTGAGGTACTTTACTTTTTTATTACCTTCTTCTATACCTCCTGTAAATCTCATCCTGCATTACTTTCATCTGCTGTTCTACCACATCTATATTCTCGGCCAACTGATTCAGCGTCCCAATTCGATTCTCTGAACAAATCTCATCCTTTAAATTCTCTGCCCTGTATATCGCCTTTGTGTCTACATTGCGAAATGCTTCTAACATGTAATTATATCCACCCGGATCATCTCGAAATACTGGAGCAACTTCTCCTTTGCTTGTATTCCATCTCATCAGTCGAGGGAACCAGCAGAATCCTTCCTGTACTATTTCCTTAAAGGATAATAGTAACTGTCCTAGTGTTGATAGGAAACTTCGAAAAGAGTTTCCGGCAGTAATGTTTCCTCCCTTTTCTACTGTATTTGCAAATTCCTCAATATCTGGTTGTAGAGGTAAATAAGAATGAATCATTTGCTTTACAACATCTAGTAATTCCAGAAAAGAACATTTTTGTTTTAATTCTTCATCCGTAATTTCCAGCACCCACTTCTTTGTTTCCAGCTGTGTATCCAGTGATTCAACCATCTTCTTTTTATCCGTCAGTTCTGATTGGATTTCTTCATCCATTTCATCATATTGGAGTTTCAAATCAGTTAATTTCTGTCTAGCTGAATCAACTGAGGTTTCTAGTATCTGCTTCTCTGATTCCATCTTTTGAAGATTTTGAAGCTCCTGTTGTACCTTATACTCTGCTACCGACAAATCATGATTCCTGCCTTTTTTCTTATCCCCAATTATTTCATGAATGTTATATCTAAAGCAGGATCTTGCTTCTTCTCGAAGTTTATCTTGTAGTACAACCGACAAGGTTGATGGTGTAAATACATTTCGTTTTGAAACCTTCTTTGACAATCCTTTCTTTGTACCTCTCCATACAGGAACTCCTACCACGTGCATATGTGGACTAGCTTCATCAAAGTGAATTACAGCGTTGGCTACTTTGAAATCTGGCAGAAACTCTTGTAATCTGGAAAGTACATATCGGTAAACATTGTACATTCTATCTTTACTATCTTCATGCTCTTCCCAAAACTCCTTATCCCCACATTGGAAAATAATTTCAACTGCCATATCCTGATCCAGTTTTGCAACATGTTCAAAATAATCATCAATTCTTCGTTCTGGTCGTCTTTGCTTTTCGTTGTATTCTCGGACGGCTTCGTCAAATTCTTGCTGGTAAATATTTCTTACATCCTGATATAGATTATCAGTTCCTTCTAGTAGTATAATATTTTCAGAACTGTAACCATCGGATTTGTATTTACGAAGATTATGCTTTGCCACTCCTTGCAATTTACTCTTACTTGTAATTGCACTTTTACCATTACTGATATGTGCTGAATAGGAAACGCTACCCATAGATGTTCTCCTCCTTTATCTGTTGTTCCGCCGGAGAAATGCTTGTTATCATCTTAGCCTTGCCGAAGATGATAACCCCCTAGCAGTTTTGGCAAGCCATAACTGCGGTGGCTCTCCGAGGGTTATATTGCTACTCGCAAGAGTTTAATAGTCTGTTTCTTTAGGATTGCAAATTCTAAACTCTTTTCAAGAATTTAGAATCCGCTTTTCCTAGAAGATAGACTGTTAAACTCTTTTCTTCGGCATACTCCATATCCAATATTGTTTACCGTCCGACTGCTTTCTTTTATCTGCTATAATTCCCAATTTCTTCTTTGCTGCTAGTAAGGTATTCCGTTTAATTCCCTGACTAGCTGCATCTTCTTCAATCTGATTAGAAGAGACTTCGGATACGGTCTTGAAATACTCTGTGATAAAAGAAATCGCTATATCGAACTTCTTTTTCCCTCTCCCCTCCTGTCCACTTAGCAATTCATCTACGGTTATGTCATAAGCTCCAATACACTCAAATCCATTACCTTCTACTAATTCAAATCCTATAGCATCTCCAGCTGGTGCCAGACTTGATTTATCTTGTGCCATAATTCTGATGTTTGGTTTATCTTTAAGCCTTGCTACTAGAAGGACGCTTCTAGCAGTTGCCTGAATATCAATTGACCCAAGTCCCCGGTACGTTGATTTTGTGCCCGATGCCTTGTTCATGTGACCGATAAGAATAATGGCACATTGATATTTGTCTGCAATCGCTCCCAATCTTTTAAGTACTGGACGGATTTCGTTTGCTCTGTGCATATCTACCGTTGCACCGATATATGCCTGAATTGGATCTAGGATAATTAGCTTCGCCTTTGTCTCAATGATTGCTTGCTCCAATCGTTCATCACTCATGGTCAGCTCTTTTTCCGATTCATCAATGACTCGGATTTTGGAACAATCCGCTCCAGCCTGTTCCAATCTCGGCTTTATCGTATCCTCAAGTCCATCCTCTGCTGTCTGATAGATTACCGACATTGGTTCATATGGAACATCATCCGTACAGGGAAGTGGTAATCCCTTACTTAGTAGTGCTGCGATCTTAAGTATTAAGGTTGTCTTACCCTCCCCCGGATCTCCTTCAATTACGGTAATCTTTCCAAACGGAATATATGGATACCATAGCCAACTGACTTCTTTTGATATCACGTCCTCCATATGGATTAACTTTAATTCTGTCTTTGTTTCGTTCATTGCTATTTCCTCCTGTTATGTGTCCAAATGTTCTGTTTGTCAGTAGCAGGAGCTAATGATATAATCATACTTGTGAGATAAGATAATCGTTAGCTCTGCTACAATTATCTTCTAGTCCTGACCCTGCACGGTTAGGACTTTTTTGTTTTATCACCCTCATGGCAACCACCTCCTTTCCTTTGTCTACGGTTACACTGCCATTTCTACCGGTCTGAAGTATCCTGTCTCTTCCCAAACCTTTCGATCTGGGCAGTAGTAGTTAAATTCTTTGGAATCTTCTAGTTTCAGAACATATCCGAAATTCAGAATTCCCTGTTGTAACCCTACCCTGACATACTGTGGATCTTTCCCAATCGCTTTCGCAATCTCTATGATTGGAACATTCCTTCCGGTAAATGGCGGAAGTTCTACTTGATAAATCTTTTCCGCCATAGATATCACCCCCTGTAATTCTATTAGAGCATTTCTTGCTCTGTTTATGTTGTGTATTATACAGACCTTTTATTGCTCTGTCAATAGTTTTAAATTTAATGTTTACTTTCTCATTTTAGTATGTTATATTCTTACTATAGTAGCAAAGTTCGAACATATGTATCAGACATTGCGAAAATGCCTATTCAGGCAGAATGGAGGTCAATCATGACTACAGGTAAAAAAATTAAGTTAATCCGTACATTTCGTGGATTAACACAAAAAGAGTTGGGAGATAAAGCAGGGATTCATGAAGTTGCTATCCGCAAATATGAATTAGGTAAAAACACCCCAAAGCCAGACCAGTTACGTAAGATTGCAGATGCACTCAATGTAAATGTCAATTCACTTGCTGAATTTGATATACAGGCAGATGGGGATGTATTACCTTTACTATTTGCTATTGATGAAGTATTTGATGTGAAATTAAGAGACTTGAATGGAGAACCAGGTATTTTCTTTGAAGATAAGAGCCTTATCCAGTTTCTAAAAGACTGGCAGGCTATGAAAGAATTATTGGAATCTGGTAGTCAGACGAATGACAATTATGATATTTGGAAGACAATCAGACCAAGTGTTACCAAGGTCATTCATGATTAGTGATATCCATTTTTACTACGGTATTATTCTGCATTGCAGATTTTACAAATAAATATACGAAAGGAATGGTGCGAATGAAGTTACCAAATGGCTACGGAAGTGTGACAAAGCTTTCCGGAAAACGCCGAAATCCTTACGCTGTCAAAAAATCCGTTGGTTGGCATTATGACAAAGCGAAGGATAAACAAGTAAGAGATTACATTATTATCGGATATGCCCCAACCAAGGCAGAAGGACTACAGATGCTTGCCGATTATAACAAGAATCCTTTTGATCTTAAAGCTGCTAAGATGACCTTTTCCGATGTTTACGAAGAATGGTCAAAGCGAAAATATGCATCTGTATCAGAATCCAATGTAAAGGGTTATATTGCCTCCTATAAGGCTTGCAGTTCACTTTACAACAAAGTATTTAAAGATTTGAAACTGGTTGACTTGCAAGAAGTTATTGATACCTGTGGAAAGAATTTTCCAACCTTAAAGAAGATAAAAGTCCTCTTTAATCAGCTGTATGACTTCGCATTGAAAAACGATATTTGCAACAAGGATTATTCTTCTTTTGTGGATATTCTTCAATACAAAGACCGTAATCCAAACAAGTATGACCGTAACAAATTTGACAAAGAAGAAATTACCCGAATATGGGAACAGAAAGAGGACAAGTATTATCAGATTATCCTTATGCTCTTGTATAACGGAGTTCGAATTTCTGAATTATTGGACTTGAAGAAGGAGAATGTTCATCTAGATGAGCAATACTTTGATGTAATCAGTAGTAAGACAGAGAATGGTATCCGTAAAGTACCAATAGCCGATAAAGTCCTTCCTTTCTATCAGTCATGGTTTGATTCTTTACCTGATTGCGAATACCTGCTTCATACGGAAGATGGTAAGCACTTTAAGTACAGGAATTATTATGACAGCTACTTCCAGCCTTTGATGGAACAGCTAAAGATTGACCGTACACCTCACTGTTGTAGACATACCTGTATATCTATGTTAGCGGAAGCTGGTGTAGATCAGACGATTATCAAAAAGATTGTAGGGCACTCTGGGGCAATGACACTGACAGAGAAAGTTTATACTCACTTTGATATTAAGGAGCTAGTCGATGCGATTAATAAGATATAACGAGAACGGAAAGGAAAGTCCTATCAAAAAGAAAAGGACACTTTCCAGCAAATCGCTTCACTGAAAAATGTCCTACTATTATTTCTAATGTTTTTGTTGCACACCTGTTGCAAACGTGTTGCACACGGAGTAATTTCCAGTGCGTTTGACAACATTCCACAACGTCTGTAATCCTTGTAAAATCGGGCTTTTCTTGATAAATGCGTTGACCGCTTTTTATCTCTTTGAGAATTGTGGAGCTCTTCTTGCTTTTTTAAGACCATATTTCTTTCTTTCTTTCATTCTTGGGTCTCTTGTTATGAATCCAGCTTTCTTAAGTTCTGGTTTCAAGTTTTCATCAACTTTTACCAAAGCTCTTGATATACCATGTCTTATTGCTCCAGCTTGACCTGTAAATCCACCACCATGTACATTAACTAATACATCATATTTTTCTTTTGTTCCAGTTAATACTAGTGGTTGGTTTACTATAAATTTTAAAGTATCTAATCCAAAGTAATCATCCATGTCTCTTTTATTTACAGTTACTTTACCTTCTCCTGGTACAAGTATAACTCTTGCTATTGATTTTTTTCTTCTTCCTGTTCCCTGATATTGAACCTTAGCCATTTCATATCCTCCTTCCGCTTCCAATTAGTATCTTAATTCTAATACTTCTGGTTTTTGAGCTTGATTATCGTGCTCTTCGCCTCTGTATACTTTTAATTTAGTTAGCATTTGACGACCTAATGGACCGCTTGGAAGCATTCTTCTAACAGCTTCTTGAAAAACAAATTCTGGTTTTTTAGCTATTGCATCTTTGTATGGTATTTCCTTTAATCCACCTGGATATAATGAATGGTGTCTTAACATTTTTTGCTCAAGTTTCTTTCCTGTTAAAAGAATCTTGTCAGCGTTTAAAACTATTACATAATCTCCTGTATCAACATTAGGAGTATATGTAGGTTTATTTTTTCCTCTTAATATTGATGCTATTTGGCTAGCAGCTCTACCTAGTGGTTTTCCTGCTACATCTATTACATACCATTTTCTTTCAACTTCTTGCGGTTTTGCAATATATGATTTCATCATTTTCCCTCCCTAAAAAGTCTTCTTGTTGTATTTCGTTCTATCATGAAGATCCGGGGCTAGTGGATCTTATATGCAATACAAACTTCTTATATTATAATACATTCTCCCGGGCGTGTCAACGACTATATGCTCTATAAATAATTTTTAATAAAAAACTTCTTCAAGACATAATCCACAAGCTGGTACGACTTTTCCTGCTTTTGTTCTATCTTTACTATCTATTATTTTTTTCACATATTCCGGCTCAATCTTTCCTGTTCCAACCTCCAATAAAGTTCCTACTATTATTCTAACCATATTGTATAAAAACCCATCTGCTGAAACAGCTATTTTAATTATATTTTCTTCCCGATTAATATATAATTCATTTATATTTCTTATAGAAGTTTTTACTGAACTGCCTTTTGTTTTAAAGGCTGAAAAGTCATGAGTTCCTACTATATATTTACATGCCTGTTCCATTTTATCTAGCTGCAATTCTTTAGAAAAACTATACATATAATTTCTATAGATGGCACAAGGTTGTTTTCTATTATATATAGTATAGATATACTTTTTTCCCTTACTCTTATATCTAGCATGAAAATCCTCTGAAACTTCTTTAGATTCTAATATAACTATATCCTTAGGTAACTTAGCATTTAACGCTTCCCTAAACTTTTCAGACGGTACTGTGCTATTTGTAAAAAAGTTAGCCACATATGCTTTTGCATGAACTCCTGTATCTGTTCTACTACAACCTATCAACTTTATTTTTTCTTTAGTTAAAGAAGCTATAGCCTCTTCTAAAGTTCCCTCCACCGTTGTTCTATCCTTTTGCACTTGCCATCCAAAATAATTTGTTCCATCATATTCTATCTTAATTTTGATATTTTTCATTACCAAAATCTACTCCATACAGATATAATAACCAAAACACCAGTAACTACAGATGCTACAGAATCTCTATAAGTAAGTTTTAGTTGTTTCATTCTAGTCCTACCTTCTCCGCCTCTATAGCATCTAGCTTCCATAGCCATAGCCAGCTCATCTGCTCTTCTAAAAGAACTTATGAATAAAGGTACTAAAAGTGGTATAAGATTTTTTGCCTTATCAATTATTCCTCCTGATTCAAAATCAGCGCCTCTTGCCATTTGAGCCTTCATTATTTTATCGGTTTCATCTATAAGTGTAGGGATAAATCTAAGAGCTATAGTCATCATCATAGCTAATTCATGGGCAGGTAAGCCTAATTTTTTAAAGGGATTTAATAATTTTTCTATTCCATCCGTAAGCTGTATGGGTGAAGTAGTTAAAGTTAGTAATGATGTACCTATTATTAAAAGTACTAGCCTTATTATCATAAAAGCAGCCAATCTCAATCCTTCACTATAAATCTTTATAAATTTCCATGCAAATAAAGGCTCCCCAGAACCCCTGGTCATGAACACATTTAATATTGCAGTAATCAATAAAAGTATAAAAATTGGTTTTATGCTTTTGTATATATAATTAAAGGATATTTTAGATATAATTATAGCCCCAAATATAAAAGCAACTACAAATATATATCCTTTAAAGTTTTTTACTATAAATAAATCTATTATAAATATAAAAGATATTAAGATTTTTACTCTTGGGTCCAGTTTATGCACAAAAGATTCCCCAGGTATGTATTGTCCTATACTGATATCCTTAATCATTTTCAGCACCTCTCAGTACTCTAAGAATTTCTCTTTTAGCTTGATCTATAGTAAAGACTTCATCTGATACATCCATACCCTTTTCTCTAAGCTTTAGCATTAAATAAGTTATTTGTGGAGCTGCTAATCCAACCTTTTCTAATACTTCTACATTTTTAAAAACTTCATTTGGTTTTCCATCTAGTATATTTTTACCTTTGTGCATAACAATAATTCTCTCTGCAACTTTAGCTACATCTTCCATACTGTGAGATACTAAAATTATTGTCATTTTGTATTCCTTGTGAAGAGCAATTATTTGGCCAAGAATTTCTTCTCTACCTTTTGGATCTAATCCGGCTGTTGGTTCGTCCAATATAAGAACTTTAGGCTCCATAGCCACAACTCCAGCTATAGCCACTCTTCTTTTTTGTCCGCCACTCAATTCGAATGGAGACTTATTTCTATACGTTTCATAATCTAATCCTACCATTTTCATGGCTCTTTTTACTCTGTTTTCTATTTCCTTTTCATCTAGCTTTAAATTCTTTGGCCCAAAGGCAATATCCTTTTCAATAGTTTCTTCAAAAAGTTGATATTCAGGATATTGAAATACAAGCCCCACTTTTTTTCTTATAAGACTTAATTTAACATCCTTACTTGCTATATCCGTACCATCTACTATTATTTTTCCACTAGACGGTTTTAAAAGTCCATTTATATGCTGAACCAAAGTTGACTTTCCTGAACCTGTATGACCAATTAAAGCTACAAATTCACCATCATTTATTTCTAATGAAACATCATCTAATGCCTTCTTTTCAAAAGGGCTATTAGGCATATATATGTGCATTAAATTCTCTATTTTAATTGACATAATCTACTCACCATCTCATTTATCGTTAATATATTAGTGTCTATGTTTATGCCACTCTTTTTCAATTCATAAGCTAATTCTGTTACTTGAGGAACATCAAGTCCCACTCTTTTCATGGTAGAAACATCACTAAAAATTTGGACTGGAGTACCTTCTTTTATTACTCTTCCTTCATCCATTATAATTACTCTATCTGCTTCTACTGCTTCTTCCATATAATGCGTTATTAATACTATTGTTATTCCATAATTTTTATTTATATCCTTTATTGTATTTACAACTTCTTTTCTTCCTGATGGGTCTAACATAGCAGTAGGTTCGTCAAATATTATACACTTTGGACTCATAGCTAATATACCTGCTATAGCAACTCTCTGCTTTTGACCACCAGATAAAAGATGTGGTGCATGATTTCTATAATCATACATATCTACTTTTTTTAGCGACTCTTCAACTCTTTTTCTTATCTCTTCCGGTTTTATTCCTATATTTTCTGGACCAAAAGCCACATCGTCTTCCACAATAGTGGCTACTAATTGATTGTCTGGATTTTGAAAAACCATTCCTGCAGTATTTCTTATTTTCCACAAAAAATCTTCATCTTTTGTGTCCATACCATTTACATACACTTTACCACTAGTAGGTAATAACAATGCATTCATATGCTTTGCTAATGTGGATTTTCCTGAACCATTATGGCCTAAAACAACTAAGAACTCGCCCTCTTTTATATTTAAATTCACTCCATTTATAGCTAGCTTTTTTATATTTTCATCACTACTTGCAGAATACTCAAAAGTTAAATTTTTACATTCAATCATATTAGCTTCCATTTCATGACTCCTTATCATTAGAGCTTATCTACTTATTTGCATATGTAACTATTCCCTTATATAGCAAAAGAGGGACTAAGCATTAAGAAACTTAATCCCTTATTTTATATTAAACTAGCTCTAGAATTACTACTTCTGCAGCGTCTCCTCTTCTTGGTCCTACTTTGTATATTCTTGTGTATCCACCATTTCTTTCAGCATACTTTGGTGCGATATCACTGAATAACTTTTCTACTACTTCTTTTTCTTGTACAAAAGTAGCTACTTGTCTTCTAGCATGTAGATCTCCTCTTTTAGCTAGAGTTATCATTTTTTCTGCTAGTTTTTTAGTTTCTTTAGCTCTTGTTTCAGTTGTTTCTATCTTTTCGCTCTTTAATAAGCTAGTAACTAAGTTTCTTAGCATTGCTCTTCTATGATCAGTTGGACGTCCCAACTTGCGATATCCTGCCATGTCTTTACCTCCTTACTCTTCGCTCTGTTTTAATTTCAAGCCTAAATCGTCTAATTTCTTCTGAACTTCCTCTAATGACTTTTTACCTAGATTTCTAACTTTCATCATATCATCCATGGTTCTTTCAGTTAACTCTTGCACTGTATTTATACCTGCTCTCTTCAAGCAGTTATAACTTCTTACAGATAAATCAAGCTCTTCTATAGTCATTTCAAGAACTTTTTCTTTTTTATCTTCTTCTTTTTCAACCATTATCTCCATGTCATCAGCATGATCTGTTAATGACATGAATAATTTAAAGTGTTCTATAAGTATTTTGGCTGAAAGACTTATTGCTTCCTCTGGTCTTATAGTACCATTAGTCCACAACTCTATAGTTAACTTATCGTAGTCTGTAATTTGGCCTACTCTTGTGTTTTCTACAGTGTAATTAACTCTTTTTAC
Source organism: Clostridium sp. KNHs214 (assembly GCF_000744935.1). Taxonomy (GTDB): domain Bacteria; phylum Bacillota; class Clostridia; order Clostridiales; family Clostridiaceae; genus Haloimpatiens. The sequence continues at coordinate 789,465 of NZ_JQMW01000011.1, forward strand.
AGGAGTATATATTGAATCAACAGGAATAGTTGCTATAGGTAAATCTAATGATTTGTTTTTATTTTGAGACACATAGCCTCTTCCCCTATCAACATTTATCTCCATATGCAATCTTCCATTTTCATCTAAAGTTGCAATGTATAGATCTTTGTTAATTACTTCTACTGAACCATCAGTAATAATATCATCACCAGTAACCACACCTGGTCCTTTAGCATCAATATAAACTGTCTTCGGTCCATCTCCTGTCATCTTGAAAGCTAATCCCTTTATATTTAAGATTAGCTCAGTAACATCTTCTTTTACTCCTTTAACTGTGGAAAACTCATGTAGAACCTCATCAATTTTAACTGAGGTAGCAGCAACTCCTGGTAAGGAAGATAAAAGTATTCTCCTTAAGGAATTGCCAAGTGTAATACCATAACCTCTTTCTAATGGCTCTACAACAAATTTACCATAGATATTATCTTCAGAAATTTCCACGCACTCTATTTTTGGCTTTTCTATCTCTAACACTAGATAAACCCTCCTTTTTCTTTTAATAACGACCTTATATTGAGGGCAACTGATTTTACACGCATTTACAACCTATTATTTGCTGTATAACTCAACGATTAATGTTTCATTTACTGGTACATCAATGTCTTCTCTTGATGGAATAGCAACAACTTTTCCTTCTAGTTTTTCAGCATTAGCTTCTAACCATTTTGGTAAAGTTTTTGGGTTTTCAGCAAAAGTCTTGAATTTTTCAGTTCCTTTGCTCTTCTCACGTACAGATATAACATCATTAGCTGATACTATGTATGATGGAATATCTACTTTCTTGCCATTAACTAAGAAATGTCCATGAGTAACTAAAAGTCTAGCTTCTTTTCTTGAGCCCGCAAAACCTAATCTATATACTACGTTGTCTAATCTACTTTCAAGGATTACTAGTAAGTTTTCACCAGTGATTCCTCTCATTCTTTCAGCCTTTTCATATGTAATTCTGAATTGGCTTTCTAAAACACCATAGATTCTCTTTGCCTTTTGTTTCTCTCTTAATTGAACTCCATAGTTAGATAATTTCTTTCTACTTTGTCCATGCTGTCCTGGCGCATAGCTTCTTTTAGTGAATGGACACTTATCTGTATAACATTTATCTGATTTTAAGAATAACTTCATTCCTTCTCTTCTGCAAAGCTTGCAAGAAGCTCCAGTATATCTTGCCATTAAATTACACCTCCTATTACTGCTATAATTACACTCTTCTTCTTTTTGGTGGTCTACATCCGTTATGTGGTATTGGAGTAACATCTTTTATTAAAGATATCTCTAAACCAGCTGCTTGAAGTGATCTTATTGCAGCTTCTCTTCCTGAACCTGGTCCTTTTACGTATACTTCAATACTCTTTAATCCGTGTTCCATTGCTACTTTAGCTGCAGTTTCTGCTGCCATTTGAGCTGCAAATGGTGTACTCTTTCTTGATCCTCTAAATCCTAATCCACCTGCACTTGACCATGAAAGTGCATTTCCAACTGCATCTGTTATTGTAACAATTGAGTTGTTGAAAGTTGATTTTATATGTGCACAACCGTGCTCAATGTTTTTTCTTTCTTTTTTTCTTCTACTTCTTTTAACTTTTTGAGCTGCCATCCGTTTCGTCCCTCCTTACTTATTATTTTCTCTTGCTACCTGCTCCCTTTTTTGGACCTTTTCTTGTTCTAGCATTTGTCTTAGTTTTTTGTCCCCTTACTGGAAGACCTTTTCTATGTCTTATTCCTCTGTAACTTCCTATTTCCATTAATCTCTTAATGTTTAAAGCTACTTCTCTTCTTAAGTCACCTTCAACAGTTATATTCTTGTTTATATAATCTCTTAAAGCATTTACTTCTTCTTCACTTAAATCCTTAACTCTTGTATCAGAATTTACACCTGTTGATGCAAGTATTTTTTGTGAAGTTGAAAGACCGATTCCATAAATGTATGTTAGACCTATTTCAACTCTTTTATCTCTTGGTAGGTCAATTCCTGCTATTCTTGCCATCTAATTTTACACCTCCTAAGATTAATGACTTTCTATTACTTCGTAATATTTATTATATATTTATTTTAAAGTTATTACTAACCTTGTTTTTGCTTATGTTTTGGATTTTCACAAATAACCATTACTCTACCTTTTCTCTTTATAACCTTGCACTTTTCACAAATTGGTTTAACAGATGGTCTTACTTTCATTACTAACCCTCCTTACTTACTTTGCCCTCCAAGTAATTCTCCCACGAGTCAAATCGTATGGGGAAAGTTCCACTGTAACTTTATCACCTGGCAATATTCTTATAAAATTCATTCTTAGTTTACCTGATATATGAGCCAATATTTTGTGACCACTTTCAAGTTCAACTTCAAACATTGCATTAGGTAAAGCTTCTAAAACCGTACCTTGCATTTCTATAACATCTTGTTTTGACATAAGGTAATCAAACCTCCTCATTATCATCAATGGACTGTAGAAACTTTTTTATTTTTGAATTACTAACCTTATCACCATTTGCTAATAACTGAGTTATTTCTCCTGCAAAAGTGTTAGTTAAATTCAGATGTTTTATTTTCTTTTTTTTAGGATTTTCGATTTTTCTCAGATCCCCATCACATATGTTTACATATTGATGATTTATTACATCAACTATTATAAACTTTCTATCTGCATCTCTACCTGCTTTGGAAATAACTACTCGACCAATAAAACTTTTACTATCCAAATCTTTCACCTCTATTAACTTAAAGTTAATATTTCAGGACCTTCATCTAAAATAGCAACTGTATTTTCATAATGTGCAGATAGTTTTCCATCCACAGTTACTACTGTCCAGCCATTTGGCGTAGTCTCTACATGATATTCACCTAAATTTATCATAGGTTCTATGGCTAACATCATACCATGTGTAAGCTTTGGTCCTCTTCCTTCCCGTCCATAATTAGGAACTTCAGGATCTTCATGCATTTCACGACCTATACCGTGACCTACATATTCTCTAACAACAGAATATCCAAAGCTTTCTGCATATAACTGAATAGAATGAGATATATCTGTTAATCTATTCCCAACCTTTGCATATTCTACTCCTTTGAAAAAGCATTCCCTAGTTACCTGTATTAATTTCTTGGCATCGTCAGAGATATTTCCTACAGCAAATGTTCTGGCTGCATCACCATGATAATTATTTAAAATAGCACCACAATCCACACTTATTATGTCTCCCTCCTGAAGAACTCTATCAGAAGGAATTCCATGAACTACTTCTTCATTAATAGAAGTACATAATGAGGCTGGAAAACCGTAATAACCCTTAAAAGATGGTTTAGCACCTTGCTTACTTATGTAGTCTTCTGCTATTCTGTCCAAATCTTTAGTAGTTATTCCAGGTTTTACTACGTCTTCAAGTATTGCAAGCGTATCTCCTACAACTTTACCTGCCCGTCTCATATATTCAATTTCTGAATTGTTTTTAATTATAATCATTTATTTATCGCTCTCCCAATACTGAACATACGTCTTCAAATACTTTATCTATCGCTAAAGTACCATCAACAACTGACAATACGTTTTGGGATTTATAATATGATATTAATGGTTGAGTTTGTTTATCATATACATCTAATCTATCTTTTACTGTCGCTTCATTGTCGTCTTTCCTTTGAATTAGATCTGCTCCACAAATACCACATTTACCTTCATTTTTCGGAGGGTTGAACTTAATGTGATAACTTGCTCCACATGATGGACAAACTCTTCTACCAGTCATTCTTTCTAAAATAAGTTCTCGTGGCACTTCAATTAACAATGCAGTGTCTATTTTTTCACCTTTATCATTAATGAATTTATCTAAAGCCTCTGCTTGCTTAACTGTCCTTGGAAAACCATCAAGAAGAAATCCATTTTTACAATCCTCTTGTGATAATCTATCTTTAACTAAATCTATAGTTAACTCGTCAGGTACTAGCAAACCTTTATCCATATATTCTTTAGCCTTAACACCCAAAGGTGTTTTTTCAGAAATATTTTTTCTGAAAATATCTCCTGTTGATATATGTGGTATAGAATACTTCTGACTTATTGACTTAGCCTGTGTTCCCTTACCAGCTCCAGGAGGGCCTAATAAAATAATCTTCACTAAAAATCATCTCCATATTAAGTTATATACTTATTTTAAGAATCCTTTGTAATGACGCATTACTAGTTGAGACTCAAGTTGTCTCATAGTATCTAATGCTACTCCTACCTCGATTAATAAAGCAGTTCCACCAAAAGATATCCCTTTAAAACTTGTATATCCATCAATTATTATAGGTAGTACAGCTATTATAGAAGCAAAAACTCCTCCAATTATTGATACTCTTAATAGTACCTTTTCTAAAAACTCTTGTGTTGGTTTACCTGGTCTAATTCCTGGTATAAATCCTGATGATTTATGCATGTTCTCTGCCATTTCATCTGGCTTAAAAGTAATTTCAGTATAGAACCAACTAAAGAATATTATTAGTATGGCATACATTACAGCATATTGCCAAGAATTTGGTTTGAATAAACTGTATGGACCATGTATAAATGTTGCGAATTTAGAATTTGGTATGAATTCAGCTATAGTAGCTGGAAACTGCATAACTGACATTGCAAATATTATTGCAATTACGCCTGAAGAACTCATGCTTATAGGAATATGGGATGAACCACCCTTCATCATTTTTCTTCCGGTTGTTTTTCCAGCATATTGTACAGGAACTCTTCTTTCTCCCTTATTAGTAACTACAACACCTACTAGTAATAGTAATGATACTGCTACAAATACTATTATCTGTATTATATTTACTGAACCAGTACTCTCTAATTCTGAAAGCTTAAACACAGTTTGTGGTAACCTTGATATGATGTTGACAAAAATTAATACTGAAACACCATTTCCTAAACCCTTAACTGTAATCTTTTCTCCTAACCACATTAAGAAGGTGGAAGCTGCAGTTAAAGTCAACATTATAACAAATATATTAAAGGCTGACATTGGTTTCAAAGCACCATATCCTGTTATTATTGCATAAGTACCGAAAGCTTGAAGAAAACCTAATACAATACTAAATGCTTTTGTATAATTTTGTATTTTCTTTCTACCTTCTTCACCTTCTTTAGAAAGAGATTCTAATGAAGGTATCGCAAATGTCAATAGCTGCATTATGATTGATGCATTAATGTATGGAGTTACCCCCATTGCAAAAATACTAAATCTACTAAATGCACCTCCAGATAGTAGATCATAAAAGCCAAATAACGTTCCAGACTTCGCCAAAGTAGTCAACTTACTAGTATCAATTCCAGGGACAGGAATAAAGTTTCCCATCCTGAAAATTGCTATCATTAGTAAAGTAAATATCATCCTTTGTTTCAACTCTTTTACCTTCCAGGCATTACGTAGGGTTGATAGCACCTATATCACCTCAACTTTTCCTCCAACTGCTTCTATTTTTTCTATTGCAGATTTTGAGAATTTTGTAGCCTTAACATTTAGCTTCTTTTCTATATTTCCGCTTCCTAGTATTTTTACTCCATCATGTAATTTTCTAACTATTCCTTTTTCTAATAAAACTTCTGGAGTAACTTCAGTACCGTCTTCAAATTCATTTAATCTATCTAAATTAACAACAGCAAATTTCTTTGCAAATATGTTTGTAAAACCTCTCTTTGGAAGTCTTCTGTATAGTGGCATTTGACCACCTTCGAAACCAGGTCTTACGCCGCCGCCAGCTCTACCGTTTTGTCCGTCTTGACCTCTTCCAGATGTCTTACCTAGACCTGAACCATATCCTCTTCCAACTCTTTTAGGTGTTTTTGTTGAACCTGCTGCTGGTTTTAATTCATGAAGTTTCATTTTCACACCTCCTTATATTATACTTCTTCAACTTTTAATAAGTATTCAACTTTTTTTATCATACCTCTTATTTGAGGAGTGTCTTCATGTTCTACAGTTTTTCCTATTTTTCTTAAACCTAAAGCATCAACTGTAGCTATATGATCTTTTTTTCTTCCTATAAGACTTCTATTTAATGTAATCTTAAGCTTAGCCAAGGTTATCCCTCCTAACCTAAAATCTCTTCTACGGTTTTGCCTCTAAGCTTAGCAACTTGTTCAACAGTTTTTAAATTTGCTAATCCATTTAGTGTAGCATTAACCATATTTTTTGGGTTGTTAGATCCTAATGATTTAGCTCTAACATCTTTGATTCCTGCAAGCTCAAGTACCGCTCTAACAGGTCCACCAGCTATAACTCCTGTACCTTCTGAAGCTGGCATTAAAAGAACATTTCCTCTTCCAAATTCACCGTATATTTCGTGTGGAATAGTTGTTCCTACCATTTGCACTTCTACTAAATTCTTTTTAGCATCTTCGATGCCTTTTCTTATTGCTTCAGGTATTTCAATAGATTTTCCCATTCCAACGCCAACATGACCGTTTTCGTCTCCAACTACAACTAAAGCGCTGAATCTAAAATGTCTACCGCCTTTAACAACCTTAGCAACTCTATTTATAAATACAACTTTTTCTTTTAAGTTTAATTTGCTAGGCTCTATTCTCATTACTTTCCCTCCTTCTCTTAGAATTCTAGTCCTGCCTCTCTCGCACCATCAGCAAGTTCTTTAACTCTTCCGTGGTATATATATCCGCCTCTGTCAAATACTACATTCTTTATTCCTTTTTCTAAAGCTTTCTTAGCTATCATTTCACCAACAGTTTTTGCAGCTTCTTTATTTCCGCCGTTTTTAACTTCGAAATCTTTATCTAAGCTTGAAGCAGCTGCCAAAGTTGTTGCATTGATATCATCTACTATTTGAGCATATATGTTCTTTTCGCTTCTATATACACATAGTCTTGGTATCTCTGGAGTACCAAAAACTTTTTTACGAACTCTAAGATGACTTCTTTTTCTTATTGCTTTTTTGTCTATTTTCTTAAACATTCGTTTCACTCCTTTCTAGAGATTATTTACTATTTACCAGTTTTACCTTCTTTACGTCTTATTACTTCGCCTTGGTACTTAATTCCTTTTCCCTTGTAAGGCTCTGGTTTTCTATGAGATCTTATTACAGCAGCAATTTCTCCTACCAATTCTTTATCTATGCCTTTTATAACTATTTTTGTTGCTTCTGGAACTTCAAATTGAATTCCATCAATAGCCTCTATTTCAACTGGATGTGAGAATCCAAGGTTAAGAACTAGTCCTTTTCCCTTAGCTTGTGCTCTGTAACCAACACCTATTAATTCTAATGTTTTTTGATATCCTTCTGTTACACCAGTAACCATGTTGTTGATTAGAGATCTTGTCAATCCATGAAGGGCTCTATGCTCCTTTTGTTCACTTGGTCTTTTCACAACAACAGAATTGTCTTCTATATTAATTAGCATATTAGCATGCATCTTTCTTGTTAACTCACCTTTTGGACCTTTAACAGTAACAACGTTGTCTGGTGTTACATTAACAGTTACACCATTTGGAATAGCTACTGGAAGTTTTCCTATTCTTGACATAATCGCACCTCCTCTTCATTACACTACCATATGTAGCAGATTACTTCTCCACCTACTGCTAAATTTCTAGCTTCTTTATCAGTTATAATTCCTTTTGAAGTAGATATTATAGCAGTTCCTAAACCATTTAGAACTCTTGGTATTTCTTCGTGTCTACAATATACTCTTAAACCTGGTTTTGATATTCTTTTTAAACCAGTTATAACTCTTTCTTTACTTGATCCGTATTTCATTGTTAATCTTAACATTGGAACAGAACCATCAGTGTATTCCTCAATATTCTTTATATAACCTTCTTGAAGCAATATATTAACTATAGCTTTCTTTATATTTGATGAAGGTATTTCAACAATTTCGTGTTTAACTATATTTGCATTTCTTATGCGTGTTAGCAAATCTGCGATAGGATCTGTCATTATCATTTATTTTGCCTCCTTTCGTGAACAGTTTTATATTACCAGCTTGCTTTCTTACAGCCAGGGATTTGTCCTTTATATGCTAATTCTCTAAAACAAATACGGCAAATTCCATATTTTTTTAGTACAGCATGTGGTCTACCACATATTCTACATCTTGTATACGCTCTAGATGAAAATTTTGGTTCTTTTTTCCATTTTTCAATCATCGCTTTACGTGCCACTAGTTTTCCCTCCTTTATTGAGCAAATGGCATTCCTAAGAATCTCAATAATTCTCTAGCTTCTTCGTCAGTCTTTGCATCAGTAACGAATACTATATCCATTCCTCTAACTTTATCTATCTTATCATATTCAACTTCTGGGAATATTAATTGCTCTTTTATTCCTAGAGCGTAGTTTCCTCTTCCGTCAAATGACTTTGATGAAACTCCTCTAAAGTCTCTAACTCTTGGTAATGCTACATTTATTAGCTTATCAGCAAACTCATACATTTTTTCTTTTCTTAATGTAACTTTGCATCCTATAGGCATGTTTTGTCTTATTTTAAAGTTAGCAACTGAGTTCCTAGCTTTTGTAATTATTGGCTGTTGTCCTGATATAAGTTTTAAATCACCAACTGCAGCTTCCAAAACCTTTGGATTATCTTTTGCTTCTCCGATTCCCATGTTTACTATTATTTTTTCTAATCTTGGTACTTCCATTACATTTTTATATCCGAACTTTTCCATTAATGCTGGAACTACTTCTTTTATATATTTTTCTTGTAGTCTTGGATTCATTAATTAGACCTCCTTTCGAATTCTAGAATGTTTCTCCACACTTTTTACATACTCTAACCTTAGTTCCATCATCTAATACTTTTTTGCTTATTCTTGTAACAGTGTTACATTTTGTGCAATATAGCATTACTTTTGAACTATATATTGGAGCTTCTTGTTGTATTATTCCGCCTTGCATGTTTTGTCTATTTGGCTTTTGATGTTTTGTTACTATATTAACGCCTTTAACTAAAACTTTTCCTGTTTTAGGATAAACTTTTATAACTTCGCCTGTTTTTCCCTTATCTTTACCTGAAATAACCATCACTGTGTCATTTCTTCTAACGTGTACCTTCATCCGTAGCCACCTCCTTAATTATAGAACTTCTGGTGCTAGTGATAATATTTTATTAAACTCTTTATCTCTTAGCTCCCTTGCTACTGGTCCAAATATACGAGTACCTTTTGGCATCTTATCATCTTTTATTATAACTGCTGCATTTTCATCAAATTTTATATATGTTCCATCGGCTCTTCTTACGCCTTTTCTAGATCTAACTATAACGGCTTTAACAACGTCACCTTTTTTAACAACACCGCCTGGTGTTGCACTTTTAACGCTAGCAACTATTATATCACCGATGTTTCCCCATTTTCTCTTAGATCCACCTAATACTCTGATACACATTATTTCTTTTGCTCCAGTGTTATCAGCTACCTTTAATAATGTTTGCTGTTGTATCATAGTAAGTACCTCCTTTCGTTAATACACTATTTAGCTTTTTCAACTATTTGAACTAGTCTCCATCTCTTATCTTTAGATAATGGTCTAGTCTCCATTATTTCTACTCTATCATTTATATTAGCTTCGTTATTTTCGTCATGAGCTTTAAATTTAGTAGTTCTGTTTATTGTTTTTCCATATAACGGATGACGTACCTTTGTTTCTACAGCAACTACAATAGTCTTATCCATTTTATCAGATACGACTCTTCCTATTCTAGTCTTTCTGTTTCCTCTTTCCATTTAGGCTAAACCTCCCTTCACAGTTTACTGTCTTACAGCCTTTAACTCTTCTTCTCTAAGGATGGTCTTGATTTGGGCTATTGACTTTTTGACTTGTCTTATTCTCATTGGATTTTCTAACTGCCCAGTAGCTAATTGGAATCTCAAGTTGAATAACTCAGCCTTTAAGTCCCCAATTTTGGCATTTAACTCTTGAGGAGTACTTTGTCTTAGCTCTTGTAATTCCTTAGCCTTCATTTACTTCACCACCCATTTCTTCAAAATCTCTTCTTGTAACAAATTTACTCTTCACTGGTAATTTGTGTGAAGCAAGTCTCATAGCTTCTCTTGCTACTTCTTCTGGAACTCCAGATATTTCGAATAGCACTCTACCTGGTTTTACTACTGCTACCCAATGTTCTGGTGAACCCTTACCTGAACCCATACGAGTTTCTGCAGGTTTTTCTGTTACAGGCTTATCTGGGAATATCTTAATCCAAACTTTTCCGCCTCTTTTAACGTATCTATTTATTGCTATTCTGGCAGCTTCTATTTGATTGTTTGTTATCCAACCACATTCAGTTGCTTGTATACCGAAATCACCATATGCTATGAAATTACCTCTTGTTGCCTTACCCTTCATTCTACCGCGTTGTACCTTACGGTGTTTAACTTTTTTAGGCATTAACATAACTTATTCCTCCTTCCTTGAACACAAAATTTTCTATGCTTCAGTTTCTTCCTTGTTTACTTTTTTTGTTGGAAGAATTTCTCCTTTATATGTCCAAACTTTTACACCTATTTTTCCATATATTGTATTCGCTTCAGCAAATCCGTAATCTATATCTGCTCTTAATGTTTGTAGCGGAATTGTTCCTTCATGATATTGTTCATTTCTTGCTATTTCAGCACCGCCAAGTCTTCCTGAACAAGATGTTTTGATACCTTTAATTCCAGATTTCATAGCTCTTTGTATTGATTGTTTCATAGCTCTTCTAAAAGATATTCTTTTTTCTAATTGTAAAGCTATGTTCTCAGCAATTAATTGAGCATTGCCTTCTGGTTTTTTAACTTCTATTATGTTTATTAATATATTTTTGTTGCCAACTATTGATTTTAACCCACCTTTAAGAGTTTCAATTCCTTGGCCGCCTTTTCCTATAACCATTCCTGGTTTAGCTGTTTGTATATTTAATTTAACTCTTTTAGCCGCTCTTTCAATCTCTATTTTTGAAATACCAGCTGTATAAAGTTTTTGTTTAACAAATTCTCTTATTTGGTTATCTTCTATTAGGTTATCAGCGAAGTCCTTATCATTAGCATACCATTTTGCATCCCAATCTTTGATAACGCCAACCCTTAAACCATGTGGATTTACCTTCTGACCCAATCTACGTCCCTCCTTACACTCTTTCTTTAACCACTAATGTTACATGGCTAGTTCTTTTTAATATTCTATATGCTCTACCTTGAGCACGTGGTCTAAATCTTTTTAAAGTTGGTCCTTGATTAGCATAGGCTTCTGCTACATATAATCTATTTTTATCTAAATCAAAATTATTTTCTGCATTAGCAACAGCTGATTTTAAAACCTTGCTTATAACATCTGCTCCTCTTTTTGGAGTGTATTTTAATATTGCAAAAGCTTCATTAACATCTTTACCTCTTATTAAGTCAAGTACAACTGCTACTTTTGTTGAAGACATTCTCACGTAACAAGCTTTAGCTCTAGCTTCCATTACTATTACCTCCTTCCCCAGTCACTATCTTACAGCTGATTTTTTCTCAGTGTTTTTATGACCTTTAAATGTTCTAGTTAAAACGAACTCTCCTAATTTATGTCCAACCATATCTTCTGTTAAGTATACAGGCACGTGTTTTCTTCCATCGTGTACTGCTATTGTATGGCCTACCATTTGAGGGAATATTGTTGAACTTCTTGACCAAGTTTTAATAACCTTTTTCTCTCCATTTTTGTTCATTTCATTAATTCTTTTTAAAAGTATCTCGTCAATGTAAGGTCCTTTTTTTATTGATCTACTCACTTGTATTGGCCTCCTTTCATACAGTTCATTGGCAAACTAGGAAGAGAATTTTAAATTCTCTCCACTATTTTCTTTTCTTTATTATTAATCTTTCAGAATATTTCTTAGTCTTTCTTGTCTTATATCCAAGTGCTGGTTTACCCCAAGGAGTAAGTGGACTAGCATGACCTATAGGTGCCTTACCTTCTCCACCACCATGTGGGTGATCATTAGGGTTCATTACAGAACCTCTTACTGTTGGTCTGAATCCCAAATGTCTTGTTCTACCAGCTTTTCCTATGTTAACTAGTTCGTGTGATAAGTTAGAAACTGTTCCTATTGTAGCTCTACATTCTATTCTAACATATCTCATTTCACCACTTGGTAATCTCAATGTAGCATAACCGCCTTCTTTAGCCATTAACTGTGCAGAAGAACCTGCAGCTCTTACTAATTGAGCGCCTTTTCCTTTTGCTAATTCAACATTGTGAATTACAGTACCTACTGGAATATTCTTTAAAGGAAGAGCATTTCCAACTTTAATATCAGCTTCTGCGCCGGACATAATTACATCTCCAACTTTTAATCCTACTGGAGCAATTATGTATCTTTTTTCACCATCAGCATATACAACTAAAGCAATGTATGCTGATCTGTTTGGATCATATTCTATTGTAGCAACAGTTGCTGGTATATTATCTTTAGTTCTTTTAAAATCTATTATTCTATATTTTCTTTTAGCTCCGCCGCCTCTGTGACGAACTGTTATTTTTCCTTGACCATTTCTACCCGCATTTTTCTTTCCTAGAGAAACAAGAAGTGACTTTTCTGGCTTATCTGTTGTTATTTCCTCAAAAGTAGCCATAGTCATTTGTCTTCTAGAAGGAGTAGTAGGTCTAAAACCCTTAACTGGCATTTAATTTCCCTCCTTGCACTAGCTTTTCTGGCCATCGCCAATAATTGCTTTATTATAGTTTAAAACTACATTCCTTCGAAAAATTCTATTGCTTTGCTATCTTCAGTTAACTTAACAATAGCTTTCTTGTAATCTGGTCTTTTTCCAAAGTGAACTCCAACTCTCTTTGGTTTTCCCATTACATTTGCAGTTTTAATTTCTAGCACTTTAACACCAAAAACTTCTTCTATTGCTGTTTTTATTTGGTATTTGTTTGCACTTTTTTCTACTATAAAGGTGTATTTCTTATCAGCCATTTCAGCCATACTTTTTTCAGTTACAACTGGTCTTCTTATTATATCATGGCTTGTTAATTTCATTATGCATACACCTCCTCAATCTTAGCAACCGCATCTTTAGTTACTAATAATCTCTCATATCTTAATAAATCATAGACATTTAAGTTATTTACAGGGATTACTGCTACCCCTTCAATGTTTCTAGTTGATTTATATACATTTTCATCTTTTTCAGCTACAACTATTAATGTTTTTTTAGCTTCGAATGCATTTAGCACCTTTACCATTTCTTTAGTTTTTGGAGCTTCCATTTGTAAGCTTTCTAAAACTAATATGTTTTCATCTGCAACTTTTGATGAAAGAGCAGACTTAAGAGCTAATCTTTTAACTTTCTTTGGAACATCTTTTCTGTAATCTCTTGGCTTTGGTGCAAAAACAACACCACCGTGAATCCATTGTGGAGCTCTTATTGAACCTTGTCTTGCTCTACCTGTTCCCTTTTGTCTCCATGGCTTTATTCCACCACCTGAAACTTCAGCTCTTGTTTTAGTTGATTGAGTTCCTTGTCTTTTATTAGCAAGTTGTGCTACTACAACTTGATGCATAACTTCTTTATTTACTTCGATACCGAACACATTAGCTGATAATTCAACATCACCAACTTTTTGTCCTTCTCTATTAAATAATCCTACTGTAGGCATTCTAATTCCTCCTTTCCTTTAGAACTGCTTATTTAACTTTTATTGTATCTCTTAATACTACTAATCCTTTGTTTGGTCCTGGTATTCCGCCTTTTATTAATATTACATTGTTTTCTGGCATTACTTTTACTACTTCAAGATTTAGCACTGTAACATTTTCGTTTCCCATGTGACCAGGCATTTTCTTGTTTTTGAATGTTCTTGATGGATCAGAAGATGCTCCCATTGAACCAACCGCTCTATGGTATTTAGAACCGTGACTCATTGGTCCTCTGTGGAAATTCCATCTTTTGATTGTACCTTGGAATCCCTTACCTTTAGAAACCCCTGATACATCTACTTTATCTCCAACATTAAATACATCTGCTTTTATTTCTGCTCCAACTTCATAAGCAGCTGTGTCTTCTAATCTAAATTCTTTAATAAATCTTTTTAAAGAAACGTTAGCTTTTGCAAATTGTCCTTTAACAGGTTTATTAACTAATTTTTCTCTTATATCTTCAAATCCAACTTGAATTGCTTCATATCCATCTTTCTCTACAGTTTTCTTTTGAAGAACAACACAAGGTCCTGCTTGAACCACTGTTACTGGTATTACAGCACCATTTTCTGCAAATATTTGAGTCATACCTAACTTTCTACCTAATATTGCTTTTTTCATTAATTACACCTCCTCAACTAATTAGCGGATCACATAAGTGATCATAACAGCTCGTAATAGACCTCTATTACTAAATTATAGCTTTATTTCGATATCAACACCTGCTGGTAAATCCAACTTCATTAAAGAATCTACAGTTTTTGGTGAAGGACTTATTATGTCTATTAGTCTTTTATGAGTTCTTATTTCAAACTGCTCTCTTGCATCTTTGTACTTGTGTGGAGCTCTTAATATTGTTACCACATCTTTTTCTGTTGGTAGAGGTACTGGACCTGCTACTCTAGCTCCTGTAGCTTTTGCAGTTTCTACTATTTTTTCTGCTGATTGATCCAGAATATTGTGATCAAAAGCCTTAAGTCTGATTCTTATTTTTTGTTTTGCCATTTTTTCTTTCCCTCCTTTTCATCGCACGCTTTACTTCTTTACGTACAACAGCGGATACTCTGTAAACTGTTCCGGGTGTTTCATGTTGTACCGAAAACAAATAAACAGGCTTTCCGTCGCCCGATTCCTGATCGAACTTATATGATAAGAATTCCCCGGAAGTTCGGCAACCTCTTACCACATTACTGTTACACATTACAACTCTTTCAGTATACACTAATTTTTTTTGTTTGACAAGTATTTTTTTGTTTGTATTTTAAATTATAAGGGAGAAGATACGCACTCTTCCCCCTTATAAAACTCTTAATTAAAAGTCAATTGAGTTAACTTAAAAATATTAATTATTCAACTATAGTAGTAACGACTCCTGAACCTACAGTTCTTCCGCCTTCTCTTATAGCAAATCTTAGTCCTTCTTCCATAGCTACTTGAGTTATTAACTCAACATTCATGTCGATGTGGTCTCCTGGCATAACCATTTCTACTCCTTCTGGTAATGCTATTGAACCTGTTACATCTGTTGTTCTGAAGTAGAATTGTGGTCTGTATCCGTTAAAGAATGGTGTATGTCTTCCACCTTCTTCTTTCTTTAATACGTACACTTGACCTACGAATTTCTTGTGTGGGTGTACTGTATTTGGTTTTGCTAATACTTGACCTCTTTCGATGTCTGCTCTTTGGATACCTCTTAATAATGCTCCGATGTTATCTCCAGCCATTGCTTCATCTAGTAACTTTCTGAACATTTCTACTCCTGTTACTACTACTTTTCTCTTTTCTTCACTTAGTCCAACAATTTCTACTTCGTCTCCTACGTGTAGTACTCCTCTTTCTACTCTTCCTGTTGCAACTGTTCCTCTTCCTGTTATTGTGAATACATCTTCTACTGGCATTAAGAACTCTTTGTCTGTTGCTCTTTCTGGTGTTGGTATATATTCATCTACTGATGCCATTAATTCATAGATGCATGCTGTTTTTCCTTCATCATCTGGGTTTTGTAATGCTTCTAATGCTGATCCTGTTATTACTGGACATCCGTCTCCGTCAAATCCATACTCGCTTAGTAATTCTCTTACTTCCATTTCTACTAATTCTAATAATTCTGGATCATCTACCATATCTGCTTTGTTTAAGAATACTACTATGTGGTTAACTCCAACTCTTGATGCTAGTAGTATATGTTCTCTTGTTTGTGGCATTGGACCATCTGCTGCACTTACTACTAGTATTGCTCCATCCATTTGTGCTGCTCCTGTTATCATGTTCTTTACATAGTCAGCATGGCCTGGGCAGTCTACGTGTGCATAGTGTCTGTTGTCTGTTTCATATTCTACGTGTGATGTATTGATTGTGATTCCTCTTTCTTTTTCTTCTGGTGCCTTGTCTATTTCGTCATATTTTGTTGCTTCTGCTTTTCCTGTCTTTGATAATACTGTTGTTATTGCTGCTGTTAATGTTGTCTTACCGTGGTCTACGTGACCTATTGTTCCTATATTTACGTGTGGTTTACTTCTTTCAAATTTTGACTTTGCCATTGTTCTTCCTCCTTATAATAAATGTAATAATCATTTATTTTTAAGCTTTTTTTAATCTACTAATATTATTTTCTTTCACTAATTACTTTTTCTTGTATGCTCTTTGGCACCTCTTCATTGTGATCAAATTCCATTGAGTAGTTTCCTCTACCTTGAGTTTTTGATCTTAATGATGTTGCATAACCAAACATTTCTGATAGTGGAACAAATGCTCTAATAACTTGAGCTCCTGCTCTTTGTTCCATTCCTTCTATTTTACCTCTTCTAGAGTTAACGTCTCCCATAACGTCTCCCATATATTCTTCTGGGATAACAATTTCAACTTTCATAACTGGCTCAAGTAATACTGGATCAGCTTTGCTCATAGCGTTTTTGAATGCCATAGAACCAGCTATCTTAAAGGCCATTTCTGAAGAGTCAACGTCATGGTATGAACCATCAAATAATTTAACTTTGAAGTTTACTGCAGGATATCCAGCAACGACACCTGTTTTACATGCTTCTCTTATACCATTTTCTATTGGTGCAATGTACTCTTTTGGTATAGATCCTCCAACAATAGCATCTTCAAATTTAAATACTTCTTCACATGGTTCCATTTCAATCCAACAGTGACCATATTGACCACGTCCACCTGATTGTCTAACGAACTTACCTTCAGCTTTAACAGCTTTTCTAATAGTTTCTTTGTAAGCAACTTGTGGTTGACCTACGTTACATTCAACTTTGAACTCTCTTTGAAGTCTGTCAACAATTATTTCAAGGTGGAGCTCACCCATACCTTCTATAATTGTTTGACCAGTTTCTTGGTTAGTAAATGTTCTAAAAGTTGGATCTTCCTCAGCTAATTTTTGAAGAGCAATACCCATTTTTTCTTGGCCTGCTTTTGTCTTAGGCTCAATAGCAACAGATATAACTGGTTCTGGGAACTCCATGCTTTCTAATATTACTGGACTGTCTTCACTACATAAAGTATCTCCAGTTGTTGTATTCTTAAGACCTATTACAGCTCCTAAATCACCAGCTCTTAATTCTTCTACATCTTTTCTGTGATTTGAGTGCATTTTAACAAGTCTTCCTATTCTTTCTCTTTTACCCTTATTAGAATTTAGTACGTAAGTACCACTTTCCATTATCCCAGAGTAAACTCTTGTGAAAGCTAGTTTTCCTATGAATGGGTCTGTAGCTATCTTAAATGCTAAAGCCGCAAGTGGCTCATTGTCGTCACTGTGTCTTTCTACTTCTTCTTTCGTTTCTGGATCCATGCCTTTTATTGATGGTACATCTAATGGTGATGGTAAATATTTAACTGCAGCGTCAATCATCATTTGTACGCCTTTGTTCTTATATGAAGAACCACATATTACTGGTACTATTTCATTACTACATACACCTTTTCTTATAACAGTGTCAATTTCTTCTACTGTTAATTCTTCTCCATCAAGGTATTTCATCATTAATTCTTCGTCTAATTCAGCAACTGCTTCTAACATTTGTGATCTATAATCTTCTGCTAATTCCTTCATATCTTCTGGAATCTCAGTTGTCTCAAATTCTTTTCCTAAGTCATCTTTATATATTCTAGCATTGTTTTCTATTAAGTCTATTATTCCCGTAAAGTTTTCTTCTTTTCCTATTGGTAATTGTATTGGGACTGCATTAGCATGTAATCTTTCTCTCATCATGCTCACTGCTCTGTAAAAATCTGCTCCTAGTATATCCATTTTATTTATGTATGCTACTCTTGGAACATTATACTTGTCTGCCTGTCTCCATACTGTTTCAGATTGAGGCTCAACACCGCCTTTAGCACAGAATACACCAACAGCACCATCAAGTACTCTTAATGATCTTTCAACTTCAACAGTGAAATCTACGTGTCCTGGTGTGTCAATTATATTAATTACATGGTCTTTCCAATGACAAGTTGTTGCAGCAGAAGTTATAGTTATTCCTCTTTCTTGCTCTTGCTCCATCCAGTCCATTGTTGCACTACCATCGTGAGTTTCTCCAATTTTGTGATTTATTCCTGTGTAGAATAATATACGTTCTGTAGTTGTTGTTTTTCCCGCATCTATATGAGCCATGATTCCTATATTACGGAATTTTTCTAAAGGATATTCTCTTGCCATATGCTTTCCTCCTTCTATCCTGTGAACAATTCAAATTTTAGAAAACTGTTTTGGCCAGGCCAAAACAGTTTTCTGCTAATATCTGTAATGTGCGAAAGCTTTGTTTGCTTCTGCCATCTTATGAGTGTCTTCTCTTTTCTTAACAGCTGCTCCAGTGTTATTAGATGCGTCTAATAATTCTGCTGCAAGTCTATCTCTCATGTATTTTTCGCTTCTTTTTCTAGTAGCGTCAACCAACCATCTTAGACCTAATGTCTGTCTTCTCTCTGGTCTAACTTCTATTGGAACTTGGTAGTTAGCTCCACCTATTCTTCTTGCTTTTACTTCTAAAAGTGGCATGATGTTGTTCATAGCTGTTTCAAATACTTCTATAGCCTCTTTACCTGATTTCTCTGCCATTATATCGAATGCACCGTAAACAATTTTCTGAGCAACACCTTTTTTACCATCTAACATTATTTGGTTTACTAATTTAGTAACAACTTTACTGTTGTACATTGGATCTGGTAATACATCTCTTTTTGCTATATGTCCTTTTCTTGGCACTTTTCTTCCCTCCTTAACATAAAATATTTAAGTTCATCGGTACTCGGCTATTGCCGCAAAGCGCTCTGTCAACCGCACAAAATACAATCTATAATCTATATAAATGCTGATGACATTGCACCATCAATGAGTGAACCTATTTTTTCTTAGGTTTCTTAGCTCCATACTTAGATCTACTTTGCATTCTGTCTGCAACACCAGCAGCATCTAAAGTACCTCTTACAATGTGGTATCTTACACCAGGAAGGTCTTTTACTCTACCTCCTCTTATAAGAACAACACTATGCTCTTGTAAGTTATGTCCTATACCTGGTATGTAAGCTGAAACTTCGTATCCATTTGTTAATCTAACTCTGGCAATTTTTCTTAACGCTGAGTTAGGTTTTTTAGGAGTTGTTGTTTTAACTACTGTACATACTCCTCTTTTTTGTGGACATTCTTTTAAAGCTGGTGAACCAGATTTAGTAACTACTGTCTGTCTGCCTTTTCTAACTAATTGGTTAATAGTTGGCATTTTTACACCTCCTTTTGATGTTTAGCTATATATAAATTATAGTTTTAGCAATTTTCTTTTAATGTACATGCTACTGCCGCACCTACATCAATGCCACAAAGTCGTCCTAGTTCCTTCATAGTGTCTATATATACTATTTCAAGGGATTTATCTTTGGCTAAATTAATTAATGGCTGTATAAGCTTAGATTCAGCATCTTTTGCTACATATAATCTTTCACATTGATTTTCTTTTACAGCTTTCAATGTTTGTTTTGTACCTACTGACTTTTTCCCTATAAGCCTAATGGCCATAGTGAAACCCCCCTTATATGCTATATTACAAAGATAAAGTTTAAAACTTTACCCTTGTAACAAAACTACACAAAGTGTATTTTAACATTTTAAAATATAGATGTCAACAAATTAGCTTTAAGCTTCTATATTATTTTCTTCATCTTCTTCCAAATCCTTGCGATTTAGATTCATTTTTATTCCTCTGTACTTATTCATTCCTGTTCCTGCTGGAATTAACTTACCTATTATAACATTTTCTTTCAAGCCTACTAAAGGATCTATTTTTCCTTTAATAGCTGCATCAGTAAGTACTCTAGTAGTTTCTTGGAATGAAGCTGCGGATAAGAATGAGTCTGTAGCTAAAGCAGCTTTTGTAATTCCTAGTAAAGTTACTTTACCTTCAGCCGGTCTATTTCCCTCTTCTAAAGCCTTGTTATTTTGCTCTTCAAAGTCAAACATGTCTATCATAGTACCTGGTAATAACTCTGTATCTCCAGAATCTTCTATTTTAACTTTCCTAGTCATTTGCCTTACCACTACTTCAAGATGCTTATCATTTATATCAACACCCTGAAGTCTGTAAACTTTCTGTACTTCTGAAAGAAGATAATTTTTAACTGCCTTTATACCTTTGATTCTTAAAATATCATGAGGGTTTATTGAACCTTCTGTTATTTCATCTCCAGCCTCAATTTGTTGCCCATTAGTTACTCTTAATCTCGAACCAAATGGTATATCATAACTAGTTTCTTCTCCTGATTCATTCTTAACGTATACTACTCTTTTCTTTTTAGTTTCTTCAACTCTTACGGTACCTGGCATTTCACTTATTATAGCAAGCCCTTTTGGTTTTCTTGCTTCAAATAATTCCTCAACTCTTGGAAGACCTTGAGTTATATCTGCTCCAGCAACTCCACCAGTATGGAATGTTCTCATTGTAAGCTGAGTTCCCGGTTCACCTATAGATTGAGCTGCTATTATACCAACCGCTTCTCCAATATTTATCTTATTAGCTGTAGCCATGTTCATTCCATAACATTTAGCACAAACTCCAAACTTAGACTTACATGTAAACACTGATCTTATATTAACCTTTTTAACACCAGCTTTTGCCACCTTAGAAGCTGTATTAGCATCTATATATGAATTTTTACTTACTATTACTTCTCCTGATTTAGGATCTAGTATATCTTCAGAGCTATACCTTCCAGTAAGTCTTTCTTCTAAAGTCTCTATTACTTCATTTCCTTCTTTTATTTCTGAAACTGCATATCCTTCTTCTGCACCACAGTCTTCAGTTCTAACTATTACGTCTTGACTTACATCAACAAGTCTTCTCGTTAAATAACCAGAGTCTGCTGTTTTTAATGCAGTATCGGCGTTACCTTTTCTAGCTCCGTGTGTTGAGATAAAATACTCTAATACATCTAGTCCTTCTCTGAATGAAGATCTTATAGGTAATTCTAGTATCTTACCTGATGGACTAGCCATTAATCCTCTCATACCAGCAAGCTGTTTAATCTGGCTCTTGGAACCTCTGGCTCCTGAATCCGCCATCATGTATATAGGATTGAACTTATCAAAGTTATCCATCAATGCATTGGCAACATCCTCTGTAGTCTTAGTCCACTTATCTATTACTCTTTCATATCTTTCTTGCTCTGATATAAAACCTCTTCTATACATCTTTTCAATTTTCTCAACGGCTTTATCAGTTTCCCCTAATAATGTTTTCTTAGCCTCAGGCACGGTCATATCTGATGTGGAAATTGTAATAGCACCTATAGTTGAGTAATGATATCCTGTAGCCTTTATCTTATCTAACATTACTGATGTTCCTGTCGGACCGTATTTAGCATAGCATTTATCAATTATTGTTCCTAAATTCTTCTTACTAACTAGGAAATCAATTTCCAATTTAAACTCATTTTCTGGTATATTTCTATCCACAAATCCTAAATCTTGTGGTATACATTCATTAAATATTAATTTACCAGGTGTAGTTGCTACAATACGTGAAACTTCTTCTCCTTCTATTTCTTTTGTTAATCTCACTTTAATTTTAGCATGTATATCAATTTGACCTAATTGATATGCCATTAAAACTTCTTCGACATTTGAGAATACTCTTCCTTCGCCTTCTGCTCCATCTTTATCTAATGTTAAATAGTAAGAACCTAGCACCATGTCCTGAGTAGGAACACAAACTGGCTTACCATCAGAAGGTTTAAGTATGTTATGAGCTGCTAACATTAAAAATCTAGCTTCTGTTTGTGCTTCAACAGATAAAGGTACGTGTATAGCCATTTGGTCACCATCAAAGTCAGCGTTATATGCTGTACATACTAATGGATGTAATTTTATAGCTCTACCTTCTACAAGCACAGGTTGGAAGGCTTGAATTCCTAATCTGTGAAGAGTCGGTGCACGGTTCAATAACACTGGATGGTCTGTAATAACTTCTTCTAAAACATCCCATACCTCTGTCATTACTCTTTCTACCATTCTCTTGGCACTCTTTATGTTATGAGCTACACCTTTTTCAACTAACTTTTTCATTACAAAAGGCTTAAACAATTCTAAAGCCATTTCTTTTGGGAGACCACACTGATACATTTTAAGTTCCGGTCCTACAACTATAACGGAACGTCCTGAATAGTCAACACGTTTACCAAGTAGGTTTTGTCTGAATCTTCCTTGCTTACCCTTTAACATATCAGATAGAGATTTTAATGGTCTATTTCCTGGACCTGTAACAGGTCTTCCTCTTCTTCCATTATCTATAAGTGAATCCACTGCCTCTTGGAGCATTCGTTTTTCATTTCTAACTATAATATCTGGTGCCCCTAAATCTAACAGCTTTTTCAATCTATTGTTTCTGTTTATAACCCTTCTATATAGGTCATTTAAATCTGAAGTTGCAAATCTTCCACCATCCAATTGAACCATAGGCCTTAAATCTGGTGGTATTACTGGAATCACATCTATTATCATCCATTCTGGATTATTATTAGATTTTCTAAATGATTCTACTACCTCAAGTCTTCTTATAATTCTAACTCTCTTCTGCCCTGTGCTTGTTTCTAGCTCTTCTTTAAGATCTATAGACATATTTTCTAAGTCTAATTCTCCAAGTAAAACCTTTATTGCTTCTGCACCCATTCCTGCAACAAAGCTCTCTTCACCATATTTATCTACAGCTTCTCTATATTCCTTTTCATTTAATAGCTGTTTCTTTAGAAGAGGTGTTTCTTTAGGATCTAAAACTATATATGATGCAAAATATAACACCTTCTCCAAAGATCTTGGAGATACATCCAATATAAGACCCATACGTGATGGTATACCTTTAAAATACCATATGTGGGAAACAGGGGCAGCAAGTTCTATATGCCCCATTCTTTCGCGTCTAACTTTTGCCTTAGTTACCTCTACTCCACATCTATCACAAACAATACCTTTGTATCTTACCCTTTTATACTTTCCACAATGACATTCCCAGTCCTTTATAGGTCCAAATATTCTTTCGCAGAACAATCCGTCTCTTTCAGGTTTTAAAGTTCTATAGTTTATAGTTTCAGGTTTCTTAACTTCTCCCCTTGACCACGCTCTAATTTGTTCTGGTGAAGCTAAGCCTATTTGTATAGCATCAAAATTATTTAATTCAAACAAGGGTACATCCTCCCTTCATAGTATGGAATTATAGATTAATGTTCATCATTAAAATCGTTAAGTTCTAATTCGCTAAAGTCATCTCCAAAAGATAAGTCATATTCTTCTACATTTATATCTAACTCATCTTCTTCTAAATCTTTTTCGTCCACTTCTGTCTCTTCTTCATTAACTTCTGATTTTTCAATACCTACAGGCATTGAATCTTCATTTCCTTCTATATTTATATCTAAATCCTCATCTGCTTTTTCATCTACAGATTCTTTTATCTCTATTTCTTGTTGTTCATCATTTAGAACTTTTACATTTAAGCACAATGCTTGAAGTTCTTTTATAAGAACCTTAAATGATTCTGGTACACCTGGTTCAGGTATATTTTCCCCCTTAACAATAGCTTCATATGTCTTAACTCTACCAACTACATCGTCAGATTTAACTGTTAGTATTTCTTGTAAAGTATATGCTGCACCATAAGCTTCAAGTGCCCAAACCTCCATCTCTCCAAATCTTTGACCTCCAAATTGCGCTTTACCACCTAGAGGTTGTTGAGTTACTAGAGAGTATGGTCCTGTAGATCTAGCATGTATCTTATCATCAACCAAATGGTGAAGTTTTAATATATACATGTAACCTACTGTTACTCTATTATCAAATGGTTCTCCAGTTCTTCCATCATATAAATAAGTTTTTCCATCTTCAGCATATCCTGCTTGTTTTAAACAATCTACTATGTCTTCTTCCATAGCACCATCAAATACAGGAGTTGCTACATGCCAACCCAATTTACTAGCTGCCCATCCTAAATGAACCTCAAGTACCTGACCGATATTCATACGTGAAGGAACGCCTAGTGGGTTCAAGCATATTTGAAGTGGTCTTCCATCTGGTAAGAAAGGCATATCTTCTTCTGGTAAAATTCTAGAAATAACACCCTTATTACCGTGTCTTCCTGCCATTTTATCTCCTATAGATATCTTTCTCTTTTGAGCTATATAACATCTTACAAGTTCATTAACTCCTGGTGGAAGTTCATCTCCATTTTCTCTAGTAAATACTTTTACATCTACTATTATACCAGCTTCTCCATGTGGCACTCTAAGTGAAGTATCTCTAACTTCTCTAGCCTTTTCACCAAATATAGCTCTTAAAAGTCGTTCTTCAGCAGTTAATTCAGTTTCTCCTTTTGGAGTAACCTTTCCTACTAATATATCTCCAGATCGTACCTCTGCACCTATTCTTATTATTCCTCTTTCGTCTATATCTTTAAGTGCATCGTCTCCCACATTTGGTATATCTCTTGTAATTTCTTCTGGTCCTAATTTAGTGTCTCTAGCTTCTGCTTCATATTCTTCTATATGAATGGACGTAAATACATCGTCTCGAACTAGCTGTTCTGAAACAAGCATAGCATCCTCGTAGTTATATCCTTCCCAAGTAATAAAGCCCATACGTATGTTTTTACCTAAAGCTATTTCACCTAAGTCCGTAGATGGACCGTCCGCTAAAACAGATCCAATCTCAAGTTTATCACCTTTATCAACTATAGGTCTTTGATTTATGCATGTTCCTTGGTTAGATCTCTTGAACTTAAGTAATTTATATTTATCGATACCGCCATCTTTATCTCTTTTAACTCTTATCTCTTCAGCATCCACATAAACTACTGTTCCTGCATTTTTAGCTTTTGGTAAAACTCCTGAGTCTACTGCCGCTTTAAACTCTATTCCAGTTCCTACTACCGGTGCCTGTGGTTTTAATAGTGGTACCGCCTGACGTTGCATGTTTGATCCCATAAGAGCACGGCTGGCGTCATCATTTTCTAGGAATGGAATCATAGCAGTAGCAACAGAAACTATTTGTCTTGGTGATATATCTATTACATCAACCTCTTCTCTAGGCACTATTAAAACTTCTTCTTTATATCTAACTGTTATTTTATCGTCAACAAAATGCCCATTTTCATCAATAGGTTCATTAGCTTGAGCCACTAGGAATCCGTCTTCTTCATCAGCAGTAAAATATCTAATTTCATCAGTTATTTTTCCTGCTTTCTTATCTATAATTCTATATGGAGTTTCTATAAATCCATACTCATTTACTCTAGCATAAGCAGCAAGTGAGTTTATAAGACCTATGTTTGGTCCTTCTGGAGTTTCTATTGGACACATTCTACCATAGTGAGAATAGTGAACGTCTCTTACTTCAAAACCAGCTCTTTCCCTTGAAAGACCCCCTGGTCCTAACGCTGACAACCTTCTCTTGTGTGTCAGCTCAGATAATGGGTTAGTTTGATCCATAAACTGTGAAAGCTGAGAGCTTCCAAAGAACTCTTTAATAGCCGCAGCTACTGGTCTTATATTAATAAGTGCTTGAGGAGTTATTCCTTCTTGGTCTTGAATAGTCATTCTTTCTTTAACTACTCTTTCCATTCTAGATAAACCAATTCTAAATTGGTTTTGTAGTAATTCTCCTACAGCTCTTAATCTTCTATTTCCCAAATGATCTATATCATCTGTGTCACCTATTCCATAAGGCAATCCTAATTGATAACTTATTGTTGCAAATATATCGTCTTTAGTTATATGTTTTGGAATAAGTTTATATATATTTTTTCTTATTTCTGACTTGATAGTTTCCTCATCACTATAACTTTCTAGTATTCCTTTTAAAGTCGGATAGTGTACAAGTTCCCTTATATTCAAATCATCAATATTAAAGTTTATATGTTCACGTATATCTACAAAGTTATTTCCTATAACTCTTACAACTCTGTCTTCTACTTTTATGTCTACTACATTAATACCTAAGTTTTGTATCTTCTTAGCAGTTTCTCTATCTATTTTTTCTCCGCTCTCTATAATGATTTCTCCAGTAGAAGGATTAACTATATCATTAGCTGCTACTTCATTAGCTATTCTTAAGTTTAATGAAAGTTTCTTATTAAACTTGTATCTTCCAACCTTAGATAAATCATATCTTTTAGCATCAAAAAATAACGAATCAATAAGAGATATTGCACTTTCTACCGTTGGCGGTTCCCCTGGTCTTAACCTCTTATATATTTCTAATAGAGCTTCTTCGGTATTTTTGGTATTGTCTTTTTCTATAGTTGCTTTTAATCTTTCCTCTTCTCCAAAGAAATCAGTTAATTGTATATCTGATCCGCAACCCATTGCTCTTGCAAGAATTGATATAGGTAATTTTCTAGTTTTGTCAATTCTTACATATATTACATCATTAGAGTCGGTTTCATACTCTAACCATGCACCTCTATTTGGTATGACAGTTGAAGAAAATAACTTTTTACCTGTCTTATCAAATGATGAAGAATAATAAACTCCTGGTGATCTGACTAATTGGCTTACGATTACTCTTTCGGCACCATTAATTACAAAAGTACCTTGTTCCGTCATTAAAGGGAAGTCTCCCATGAAAACTTCCTGCTCCTTTATCTCTCCTGTCTCCTTGTTAAGTAATCTTATCTTAACTTTTAACGGTGCTGAATATGTGGTGTCTCTTTCTTTACATTCTTCCACGTAATACTTGATGTTATCAATGTCTAGCTTATAACCTACGAATTCTAGAACAAGATTTCCTGTGTAGTCCTGAATAGGATTTATATCGTCGAATACCTCTTGAAGTCCTTCTTCTAAGAACCATTTGTAGGAATCTAATTGAATTTCAATTAGATTTGGCATTTTTGCTGTTTCCTTAACCTTTGAAAAGCTCATTCTTGTTCTCTTACCAACCTGGATAGGATGTACCATCAAATTTCACCCCTTGTATATACTAAAATAACCATAAACACCAATTTTATTAGCAATCAGTGTAAATGGATTAAAACATTACCATCTAGTTATTATAACCATTTTGTATAAAAAAATACAATTTTTCATTTTTCGATAATTATCAATGCATTTAGTTATGTTATCACAAATGAACCTTCATGTCAATATATTTTTTTGCAAAGAATGGAATATTGAGAATAAAAAAAGGCACTCATAAAAGTGCCTTTTTATAAAGAAATATTATTTTATTTCAACTGTTGCTCCAACTTCTTCTAATTTAGCTTTCATAGCTTCTGCATCATCTTTAGATACGCCTTCTTTTAATGTCTTAGGAGCTCCGTCTACTATTTCTTTAGCTTCTTTTAATCCAAGACCAGTTATTTCTCTAACAGCTTTAATAACTTTGATCTTTTGTGCACCTGCACTACCTAATACAACTTCGAATTCAGTTTTTTCTTCAGCTGCTCCAGCTGCTGCTCCAGCTGCTCCAGCAACTGCTACAGGTGCTGCTGCACTTACTCCGAATTCTTCTTCACATGCTTTTACTAATTCATTTAATTCTAAAACAGACATTTCTTTTATAGCTTGAATTATATCTTCTCTTGTCATTTAAAATGCACCTCCAAATTTTCTTAATTTATTATTCTTGTTCAGATTCTTGTTTTTCCTTTACAGCATTTAGTAAGTAAACAAGATTTGATAATGGAGCCTTGAAGCTTCCAAGAAGTTTTGCAAGTAAAACTTCTTTTGGTGGTATTGATGCAAGCTCTTTAACTTTAGCTTCATCAAATATTTCACCTTGAACTATTCCTGCTTTAAGTTCCAATTTTTTATGGTCCTTAGCAAAATC
The DNA here is from genome assembly GCF_000744935.1 of Clostridium sp. KNHs214. GTDB lineage: Bacteria > Bacillota > Clostridia > Clostridiales > Clostridiaceae > Haloimpatiens. The sequence goes on from NZ_JQMW01000011.1 coordinate 817,478, forward strand.
GTTCAATACTCTTGCTGGCGCAGTTGGATCTTCATATCCAAAAGCTATTGAAAGTGGCCCATTTAGGTATTCAACTATTCCTTCATGTCCTAATTCTTTCGCAGCTAAGGTTACTAATGTGTTTTTATAAACTTTATATTCAACACCAGCTTCTCTTAATCTCTTTCTTAGTTCAGTATCTTCCTCAACCGTCAATCCTTGGTATTTTGCAAGAATTATTCCTTGAGCTTTTTCTAATTTCCCCTTGATTTCCTGAACTTTTTCTTCTTTTAATTGTCTATTCTTGTTCACAGAGTCCACCTCCTTACAGTATAGAACTGTGTATAAAAATTAAAGTCTCTCCGCAGACGCGAAGAGACCACATATTTCATATATTGGAATCCTCGGTAGGTTGTTAACCGTTATGCGTTCGTTGCACCTACTGTCTACGGAATTATTACTTATTCACTTTTAAGACTTTATGATTATATCATCAATTTAAATTTATGTCAATATTAATCTAGTGCTTTAACTGGATTAATTTTAACTCCTGGTCCCATTGTACTTGATATAGAAATTGATTTAATATATTGTCCCTTAAGAGCTGCTGGCTTAGCTTTTATTATAGCTTCCATTAAAGCACGTAAGTTTTCTGACAATTTTTCAACACCAAATGAGGCCTTTCCAACTGGAACGTGGATTATAGCAGTTTTATCAACTCTATACTCAACTTTACCAGCTTTTATTTCACTTATAGCTTTAGCTACATCAAATGTTACTGTGCCTGATTTTGGGTTTGGCATCAATCCCTTAGGTCCAAGAATTCTACCTAATCTACCAACAACACCCATCATATCTGGAGTTGCAACAACCACATCAAAATCAAACCAGTTTTGGCTTTGTATTTTTTGAGCTAATTCTTCAGCTCCTACATACTCTGCTCCAGCTGCTTCTGCTTCTTTAGCTTTATCACCTTTTGCAAAAACTAAAACCTTAACAGTTTTACCTGTTCCGTGTGGAAGCACTACTGCTCCTCTAACTTGTTGATCTGCATGTCTTGGGTCTACTCCAAGTCTTACAGCCAACTCTATTGTTTCATCAAATTTAGCTTTTGAAGTTTTAACAGCTAAATCTAATGCTTCTCCAGCAGTGTATAGAGTGTTTCTATCCACTAGCTTTGAACTTTCTTGGTATTTCTTACCTACTTTTGCCATTACTATTCCTCCTTTGTGGTTTTAACGGTTTTACCTCCCACTTTAATTAGAAAAATAATCAAATTACTCTTCTATTGTTATGCCCATACTTCTTGCAGTACCTTCAACCATTCTCATAGCTGCTTCAACTGATCCTGCATTTAAGTCTGGCATTTTAACTTCAGCAATTTCTCTTACTTGAGCCTTAGTTACTTTAGCAACTTTCTTTTTGTTAGGCTCTCCAGAACCACTCTCTACTCCTGCAGCTTTCTTTAATAATACTGCTGCTGGTGGAGTTTTAAGAATAAAACTGAAAGATCTGTCTTGATATACAGTTATAACAACTGGTATTATCATTCCTGCTTGATTTGCAGTTTTAGCGTTAAATTCTTTACAGAATCCCATTATATTAACACCGTGTTGTCCTAGTGCTGGTCCAACTGGTGGTGCTGGGCTCGCCTTACCTGCAGGAAGTTGAAGTTTTATTAATCCCATTACTTTTTTAGCCATGAATTGACACCTCCTATAATGTGGTGATACGGATAAAATCCTCCCACTTATTCAACTTCATCTGTAAGTGTTAATCAATTTTTTTTATTTGATTAAATTCAAGTTCAGCAAGTATTTCCCTGCCAAACATATTAACTAATCCTTTTACTGTACCTTTTTCTATGTTTATTTCTTGAATTGAAGCTACAAATTCCTCCAGTGGTCCTGATACAACTTTTACGCTTTCGCCAATTTCTAAGTCGATATCCACCGGCTTATCCTTTATTCCCATTGTTCTTATTTCTTCTTCAGTAAGAGGCACTGGCTTTGATCCTGGGCCTACAAACCCTGTAACTCCTCTAGTATTTCTTACAACATACCAAGATTCATCATTCATTATCATTTTAATCAATACATATCCTGGGAATATTTTCTTCAAAGTAATCTTTTTCTTTCCATCTTTTTCTTCAACTTGTTCCTCCATAGGAACTTGTATATCAAGTATTAAACTCTGTAGATTTCTATTTTCTATTGTTTTTTCCAAATTTACTTTTACTTTATTTTCATATCCTGAATATGTATGAACTACATACCATTTAGCTTCTTCCGGCATAATTCAAGGGTTCGGTGTAACCTAACCCCTACCTCCTTTTTTTTACTTATTTAAAAATACCAAATTAAAGAGGCTGGCAAAACCTTTATCCATTAAGCCTGTAATTGCTACAAATATAGCACAAAATACTATTACTGCTATAGTTGACTTTTTAATGTCTTCTTTTGTTGGCCAAGTAAATCTTCTAAATTCAGCTTTTAAACCTTTGAAAAAGCCTATTATACCTCTATCGGTTATATGAGACTTATCTTTCATTTCTACATTACTAGCCATTAATTTCACATCCTTTTTGCACTACACTATTTTGTTTCTTTATGAAGTGTATGCTTATGGCAGAATTTACAGTATTTTTGCATTTCAACTCTGTCAGGGTTGTTTTTCTTGTTTTTCATTGTATTATAATTTCTTTGTTTGCACTCTGTGCAAGCTAAAGTTACTTTAACTCTCATTATTTCCACCTCCCGATTTACGTATATAGCTAAACGTAAAACGCTTAATCTTAGTTGTAAAAACAATAACATATTATATCAAGCATTAGAGTTAACACAATACTTTTAAATAATGTATTTTAAAAATATATTATTTCTAGCATACATAAGCGTATTTTACTATAAAATTAAGGTACTTAGTTAATTTATCACAACTTAGCCTTCATGTCAACATAAGTTGCATCTTAAAGTATTTGCATTTTTAGCAACTTTATAATATATTAACTAAATTTGATAATTTTATACCAAATACAATAATTATATCATTATAAAGGACTAGGTCTAGAAACCTAGTCCTAATGTTGACTCTTTAATATTATTCAACTATAGTAGTAACGACTCCTGAACCTACAGTTCTTCCGCCTTCTCTTATAGCAAATCTTAGTCCTTCTTCCATAGCTACTTGAGTTATTAACTCAACATTCATGTCGATGTGGTCTCCTGGCATAACCATTTCTACTCCTTCTGGTAATGCTATTGAACCTGTTACATCTGTTGTTCTGAAGTAGAATTGTGGTCTGTATCCGTTAAAGAATGGTGTATGTCTTCCACCTTCTTCTTTCTTTAATACGTACACTTGACCTACGAATTTCTTGTGTGGGTGTACTGTATTTGGTTTTGCTAATACTTGACCTCTTTCGATGTCTGCTCTTTGGATACCTCTTAATAATGCTCCGATGTTATCTCCAGCCATTGCTTCATCTAGTAACTTTCTGAACATTTCTACTCCTGTTACTACTACTTTTCTCTTTTCTTCACTTAGTCCAACAATTTCTACTTCGTCTCCTACGTGTAGTACTCCTCTTTCTACTCTTCCTGTTGCAACTGTTCCTCTTCCTGTTATTGTGAATACATCTTCTACTGGCATTAAGAACTCTTTGTCTGTTGCTCTTTCTGGTGTTGGTATATATTCATCTACTGATGCCATTAATTCATAGATGCATGCTGTTTTTCCTTCATCATCTGGGTTTTGTAATGCTTCTAATGCTGATCCTGTTATTACTGGACATCCGTCTCCGTCAAATCCATACTCGCTTAGTAATTCTCTTACTTCCATTTCTACTAATTCTAATAATTCTGGATCATCTACCATATCTGCTTTGTTTAAGAATACTACTATGTGGTTAACTCCAACTCTTGATGCTAGTAGTATATGTTCTCTTGTTTGTGGCATTGGACCATCTGCTGCACTTACTACTAGTATTGCTCCATCCATTTGTGCTGCTCCTGTTATCATGTTCTTTACATAGTCAGCATGGCCTGGGCAGTCTACGTGTGCATAGTGTCTGTTGTCTGTTTCATATTCTACGTGTGATGTATTGATTGTGATTCCTCTTTCTTTTTCTTCTGGTGCCTTGTCTATTTCGTCATATTTTGTTGCTTCTGCTTTTCCTGTCTTTGATAATACTGTTGTTATTGCTGCTGTTAATGTTGTCTTACCGTGGTCTACGTGACCTATTGTTCCTATATTTACGTGTGGTTTACTTCTTTCAAATTTTGACTTTGCCATTGTTCTTCCTCCTTACCTTATAAATAAACTTGCCCTGGTGTGTTGTATAGTTTTGTAACCTGGAGCCCATAACCGGGATTGAACCGGTGACCTCTACCTTACCAAGGTAGCACTCTACCTACTGAGCTATATGGGCAATTTATATTAAGAGCGGGAAACGGGGTTCGAACCCGCGGCCACTAGCTTGGGAAGCTAGTGCTCTACCAACTGAGCTACTCCCGCTAGTTTTAAAATATTATTTATACCAATTATTAATTTTACTATTGGAAATTTTCTTTGTCAATATTTAATTTTACCTTTTACTAAGACATTTTTCTAATTTTCTTTTAACCCTTTGAAGAGCATTATCTATAGACTTAGCATGCCTATCTAAATCACAAGCTATTTCTTGATAAGATTTTCCATCTAAATAGGACATCAAGACTTCCATCTCAAGGTCTGAAAGTATTTGACCTATTTCTGTTTCAATATGGTTAACTTCTTCTTTGCTTATAACTAATTCCTCAGGATCTGTAACTTTTATTCCAGATAATATATCTAATAATGTCCTGTCAGATTCTTCATCATATATTGGCTTATTTAAAGATATATATGTATTTAAAGGTATATGTTTTTGTCTTGTGGCTGTCTTAATAGCTGTAATTATTTGCCTGGTTACGCATAGTTCTGCAAAAGCTTTAAAAGAAGAAAGCTTATCTGGTTTAAAATCTCTAATAGCTTTATATAATCCAATCATTCCCTCTTGATAAATATCTTCCTTATCTGCACCAATTAGAAAATATGATTTAGATTTAGCTTTAACAAAATTTTTATATTTATTTATTAAATATTCTTGAGCAACACTATCCCCTTGCTTTGCTTCCATAACAATCTCTTCGTCTAACCTATTTTCAAATGGAAAATTAGCTCCTTCAACCTCTGGTATTTTATTCACCCAAATCCCCTCCAAGCCAAATATACACCACACTCACCATTATACATTAAGCCTTTTTCTATAGTCAAGTAAATTCAATTATTTCTGCGGATTTTTTCAAGTTTTTCCAATGTTTCCTTATCAACTACATCTTCTAACCAAGTTCTGTTTATTGAATACTCCTTTTGAGTCGTTATGTTAATTTTTGTTCTTATATTATTTATCTCACACCTAAATTCTATAGAAGACATTCTTGTAGCACCCCTTTGAAATGCTAATTGTTGTTCTAACGAATCAGAAGTAACTACTAAAACGTCTTTTTTTCTCCCTATATTATTTACACTTTTTTCAATAAAACTATCTGCTGTTTCTCCTTCTTTAGTAAAAACAACTATGACATTACCTATTTTTTCTCTTTTTTCAATACTGCCTACTACCATATGAGCATCGAAAACTACAAAAACCTTATAGCCTTTATAAACAGCATATTCTTGTACTGTATCTATTAATTGATTTCTTGCCCCTTCCAGGCTATGATCTTTAGTTTTCCTAAGCTCTGGCCAGCTATTTATTACATTATAGCCATCTATATAAACGTACCTCATTTTATCCTTTGTTTTAATATCTCATACATTATTATCCCACCAGCTACTGATGCATTCAATGAATTTATTTGTCCTGCCATAGGTATTTTTACTAATATATCACATTTTTCTTTAGTTAGTTTTGAAACTCCATGACCTTCACTTCCTATAACTAATGCCACTGCACCGGAGAAGTTTACATTAAAACAGTAATCCTTTCCTGACATGTCAGCTCCATAAACCCAAACTCCCTGTTCTTTAAGTTCATCAATTGCATTGTTTACATTAGTTACTTTAGCAATTTTCACGTGTTCAATAGCACCTGCGGAAGATTTATATACCGTTGGAGTTACTCCTACATTTCTTCTTTTAGGTATTATTATTCCATGTACTCCACAAACCTCTGCTGTTCTTATAATTGAACCAAAATTGTGGGGATCCTCTATTTCATCTAAAATAATTATAAAAGGACTTTCTTCTTTTTCTTTTGCATAGTCTAATATATCTTTTAAATCACAATACTCATATGGAGTAACTACTGCAATGACCCCTTGATGAGCTCCCGTTTGACATATACTATCTAATTTCTTCTTATCTACTTCTTTTATTACTATTTTTCTATCTCTAGCAATCCTTATAAGTTCTCTTATACTTCCTGTTTTTTCTCCCCTTGAAACCATTATATATTCTATGGTTCTTCCGCCTTTTACAGCTTCCATCACAGGATTTCTTCCCTCAATCAATTCCTCCCTTATAGGCGCATTATTTCTACTTTCCATATATACACTCCTTCAATTTTTTCATGTTGTATATCTTTATATTCCTTTATTATCTAGTAAATACTTCTCTCTCATTTTTTCAATTTCTCCACAAGTCATCTTTCCTTCTGGACAAGTACTTTTTAAACAACTTGGTCCCGCATATTTAAATAGTACTGGTGCAACTTCTTTCACTTGCTTTAACATTTCATTAGCCAAAGCTCTTATTTCCCATTGTGCCCTATTACAGCATCTATGATTAAAAAAATTCATAAGACTTCTAGCATTCATAGTGAATACTATCTTAGTTTCACATGCATTAGGAAATACATATCTAGCATCTTCTATTGCTTTTTTTTCTGCAACTAAAGGCTTCATACCCTGTTTTATATATTTATCTTTTAGTTTATCTGCAATACTATCATAAGACTTCTGGCATTCTTCCATAGTTTCTATAAAAATTTTCTTTGCCTCTGGGTCCTGTTCTATAGCCTCAGGTATAATATATTGAAATTGTTCTAATCTCACATATCTTTGACTTTGCTGTGAAAAGGATGCAATCCTATGTCTCACCAACTGATGAGTTAAGCTTCTAGAAACCCCCTCTGCCGCAAAAGTAAAAGAAACATGTTCTATTGGTGAATAGTGTCCATATGAAACTAGCATATTTAAAAATTTTTCTGTGTTTTCTTTTGTTAAGTTTTCCTGTATTTCGTCTATACCCACTGGGCTATAACAAAGCTTGGCCGCTGAAGCTATTACACCTTCGGGATTAGGCGTATACTCTATTAATTTAACCTTTAAAGCCATATAAAATTCTCCTTTACACAATATTTAATTAATTTTATTAAATTAATTTGAATGTTTAAATATAAAATTCATCATTTCATTCAATCTACTTTTTCTTTTCATAAGGTACAAATAACCTATTAATGCTTCAAATCCAGTAGCCATTCTATAATCCTGTACATCTGCATTTTTAGGCACTGTAGCTGATTTCGAGTTTCTTCCTCTTTTAAAAATAGCCATTTCTTCTTCTGTAACACTGTCCATTATTTGTTTCATTATATTACTCTGAGCATTAGCTTTTACAAAAGATATAGTTTTCACATGAAGCTTATGTGCAGACATATCCTTGTTTTTTTCAACTAAATATGTTCTTACAAAAACCTCATATACTGCATCTCCTATAAATGCCAAAACTAATGGATTCAAAGCTCTAATGTCATTTTCACTTAATTCATTATTCAATATATCAATTTCCATTTTTATCTCCTAAGTCGTCATTTTACAATATGACTATTTATTTTCTTATGAGCAACCTACACCTGTTTGCTATTTGTTAATCACAATTTATGTTCTATCTATATTTACTTCTTTATTTTAAATGCCATCTCACTCCTTGTGGAGTATCTTCTAACACAATTCCTCTTTTGCTTAAATTATCCCTTATTTCATCTGCTAATGCCCAATTTTTTTCTTTTCGAGCTTTCTGTCTATCTTCTATAAGTTTTTCAATCTCATTTTCCAATTTAGTTTTTGTGCTCTTTTGAAGTATCCCCAAAGGTGCCCCTAATTCTCTAATTAAATCCAAAGATTTTTTCACCAATTCCTTTGATGAATTTACGCTAACATTTAAATTAATTTCTTTAACCAAATCAAATATTACCGTTATTCCATCAGCTGTATTAAAATCATCATCCATTTTTTCAATATATCTATTTTTAAGACCCTTTAATGTATCTTCAAATTTCTTTTCCTCTGGTAAAATATTTTCAATTTTAACTTCTTCTAATAAATTTTCTAAGTTACTTACAGTATTATATATTCTTTCAACAGAAGATTTTGCTGAGTCCAATAGCTCCGTGCTAAAATTAAGCTGATTTCTATAATGAGCTGATAACATAAAGAATCTTATTACATCAACATCATATTGCTGTAATATATCCCTAGTAGTAAAAAAGTTCTTTAGAGATTTAGACATCTTTTTATTATCTATATTTAAATAAGCAGCATGCATCCAATACTTAACAAATTTTTTTCCTGTCCTTGCTTCACTTTGGGCTATTTCATTCTCATGGTGAGGGAATATTAAATCCATGCCGCCACCATGTATATCTATAGTTTCTCCCAATAAATCATATGACATGCAGGAACACTCTATATGCCAACCAGGTCTTCCCATACCCCAAGGACTTTCCCAAGCAGGCTCTCCTGGCTTTTGACTTTTCCATATAACAAAATCCATAGGATCTTTTTTTCTCTCATCTACATTTATTCTAGCTCCAGCTTGTAAATCATCTAAGTTTTGTCCTGAAAGCTTTCCATATTCATCAAATTTTTTAGTATGGAAGTAAACATCTCCATTCACTTCATAAGCATACCCTTTATCTACTAGTTCCTTAACAAAATTCACTATTTGATTTATATACTCAGTGGCTCTAGGATTAACAGTAGCTCTTTCTATATTTAATCCATCTGCATCTTTATAATATTCCTCTATAAATTTATCTCCTAAACTCTTTACTGTTACATTTTCTTCATTGGCTCTTCTTATCATTTTGTCATCTATATCAGTAAAATTTTGTACAAATTTCACCTTATATCCTCTGTATTCTAAATATTTTCTTATAGTATCAAATATAACAAAGGTTCTAGCATTTCCTATATGAAAAAAATCATATACCGTAGGACCACAAACATACATCCTTACCTCTCCCGGTTTTACTGGTATAAATTCTTCCTTTTTTTTAGTCATGGAATTAAAAATCTTCATACTAATGCCCTCCTTTTTTTTAGCAAATGCGTATATACCATATAACTTATATTATATAGCATATACGCTTGTTTTTCTAATATATAATTACACTAAAAAGACATCATTCTAGAATTTATTTTTTAACGTTTCTTTTACTTTGAATAGAACCTCTTCAATTTTTATAACCTCAAGATCATCATTCTTTCTTAACTTAAATTCCACTTGCCCATCTTTTATTTTCTTTCCCACAGTTATTCTAACTGGAATTCCTATTAAATCTGCATCTTTAAACTTAACTCCAGCTCTTTCTTTTCTATCGTCTAATATAACTTCTATACCCTCTGCTTTTATTTTATTATATATGTCCTCTGCAATTCTCATTTGTTCTTCATCTTTGTGAACTGCTGGTATAACAACTACACTATATGGGGCTACACTCAAAGGCCACATTATACCATTTTCATCATTATTTTGTTCAATTACAGCAGCCATAGTTCTGTTTATTCCTATACCATAGCATCCCATAACCAATGGCTTAGCTTCTCCATCTTCATCAATAAATGTAGCTCCCATAGATTCTGAATATTTTGTTCCTAATTTAAATATGTGTCCAACCTCTATACCCCTTGCTATAGTAAGTGATGCCCCGCATCTTGGACATTTATCTCCCTCTATAACATTTCTAAAATCTCCAACTTCTCCTTTGAAGTCCCTACCGTAGTTTACATTCTCATAGTGATATCCAGTTTCATTTCCGCCAACTATAAAATTATACATATTCTTAACTTCTTCATCCACTAAAAGCACATCACATTTTAAGTCTATAGGGCCTGCAAACCCAACTTCTGCATTTGTAGCCTTTCTTACAATTATCTCACTAGCCATATCAAATTCTACTGCTCCACCTATAGCATTCTTAACCTTAACTTCATTTACTTCTCTATCCCCTCTTACCATAACTGCCACTACTTTTCCATCAGCTTCATATATTATAGTTTTAGCAAATTTTTTAGAATTAGTTTTAAAGAAGCTAACTAAATCATCAATAGTTCTAACATCTGGTGTAGCTATTTTATTTAATTCCTTCATATCCTCTTTCTCACTTATTTCTGGAGTAGAAGGTGCTTTTTCCATATTAGCTGCATAATCACAGCAAGAGCAAAATACTATTTCATCTTCTCCAAACTCTGACTTAACCATAAATTCTGCTGAACCTGCTCCTCCCATAGCCCCTGAATCCGCTTCTACGCAGCTATATTCAAGTCCACATCTTTCAAATATATTTTCATATGCCGTATGCATTTTATTATATGCCACATCTAACTCTTCATAATTTTTATCAAAACTATAAGCATCCTTCATCACAAATTCTCTAGAACGCATAACTCCAAATCTTGGTCTTCTTTCATCCCTATATTTAGTTTGAATTTGATAAAGATTTAATGGAAGCTGTTTATATGTATTTATTTCATTCCTAGCTATATCTGTAAATACCTCTTCATGAGTAGGTCCTAAACAAAATTCTCTTTCATTTCTATCTTTAAGCTTAAACATTTCTGGACCCATAACTTCCCATCTTCCGGATTCCTTCCAAAGTTCTGCTGGAATAATAGCTGATGCTAAAAATTCTTGTGCCCCTGCATTATCCATTTCTTCTCTAACTATGTTTTCTATTTTCTTTAATACTCTAAGTCCTAATGGCATAAAATTATATATACCTGATGCCATCTTTTTCATCATTCCAGCTCTTAGCATTAGTTGATGACTTGGAAGTTCTGCTTCCTTTGGCACTTCTCTTAAAGTATTTATAAGCATATTTGACATTTTCATAATTTTTCCTCCTATTCATCTTGCATATAATGTGTTTGATTTGTAATTTTATATAAAACAAAAACTCCCCCTGCTATTAGGGCGAGTTTTTTCGCGGTACCACCTAAATTTGTACTTAATTAAATAACGGCTTACACCGGTAGTTTTTATCTACAGCTCCAAAGTAGGTTCAAAACAATTAAAAATCTTTCAGCCTAGGATTTTCTCTCTGTATATACGTTTCTACTAGTCTTCATCATAGCTTAATATTTTATTTTACTTATTAATATACTTATAGTTTTAATTTATGTCAATAGTTATCTAATAATCCCCTGCATATTATTAAATCCTCTGGAGTAGTTATCTTTATATTATTATAGTCACCTTCATAAAGATATACTTTATTTCCATACCTCTCTACTACCATAGTATCATCAGTAACTCTTACATTATCTTTATTTAACTTTCTATGGCAATTTAATATTAGTTTATATTGAAAAGTTTGTGGTGTTTGAACACAAAACAGCTCATTTCTTTTTAAAGTCTCCTTAGAAAATCCGTCCTGATACCTTATTTTTATAGTATCTTTGGGTGGAACTCCACAGGCTGCAGCTCCGTATTTTTTAGCATATTTTATGCCATCCTCTATAATTCGCTTATTAACAAAAGGTCTTGCACCATCATGTATCAGTACTATATCACATTTTTCTATTTCTTCCAGCCCATTTACTACGGAATCTTGCCTTTCCTTGCCACCCTCTACTATTTTAGAAACTTTTTCTATTTTGTATTTTTCAACTACTTCTTTTCTACAATACTCTATTTCATCCTTAGCTGCAACAATGATTATATCATCAATAATATCACTGTGTTCAAAAGCTTTTAATGTATAATAAATCACTGGTCTATCTCCTAATTCTATATATTGCTTGTTCACACCAGCCCTCATCCTTACTCCCTTACCTGCAGCTAAAATAATTGCACAGTTCTTGCTCATATCAAATTCCTTTCATTCCCCTAAACCATTAATCTTTTGGCTTAGCAAATATCATCCTTCCAGCAGCTGTCTGTAGAACAGATGTAACTGTTACATACTTTGTTTCACCCATGTACTTTCTTCCACCTTCTACCACTATCATAGTACCATCATCTAAATATCCAATACCCTGCCCTGACTCTTTTCCATCTTTAACTATTGGTATTAGCATCTCTTCTCCTGGCAATACCATAGGTTTAACTGCATTGGCTAGCTCATTTATATTTAATACATCTACTCCTTGAAATTGAGCTACCTTGTTTAAATTATAGTCGTTAGTTATTACCTTTCCATCTAATACTTGAGCTAGTTTTAATAATTTACTATCTACCTCTGCTATATCAGGAAAATCTTTTTCGTATATTTGAACCTCAATCTTTAATTCTTTTTGTATCTTATTTAGTATATCTAAACCTCTTCTGCCCCTATTTCTTTTTAAAGAGTCAGAAGAATCAGCTATATGCCTTAATTCTTCTAAGACAAAAGTAGGTATAACCAATGCCCCCTCTATAAATCCACTTTGACATATATCTAATATACGTCCATCAATAATAACCGATGTATCCAATACCTTTGGAGTAACCTTATGTGTATTCTTACTTTTTTTATCCTTTCCTGTATTCATCTTTTTAAAACTAGAGAAAAAATTAGTTATCTCTTCCTTTTTTCTTATAGAAATATTCACTCCCAAAGCAGCCATTATAACAGCTATAAGTATGCTCAATATAGTACCCAATGCTCCAAAGTTAGAAAAAGTTGAAGTTATAAGTACTGCTATTATAAGTCCAAGAATAGCTCCTACAGTTCCAAATAAAATATCATTAGCCGGAACTCTTTGAAAATTGTTTTCAATATAATCCATGATTTTCATAATAGCAGAGTTAATTATAGGAGAAATTAAAAACATAATGAATCCAAATAATAATACACAGAACACAATAAAAACTATAGATAATACTGGACTAGTTTTAAAATATTCAACTTTACCTATATAATCTGTTTTAAGTAGTCCATTACCCAAAATAAATCCCAATACAAGTCCAATGATTGTAAATAAACTTCTTAATATTTTTTTTAACACTTGTTCACCTCCTAGAATATAAGTAATTAAACACCTTTTGGTTTTTTTGTCTTTTTATATAACTAATATATATTAATTAACTTTTTATTTCAATGTATGTTTTAATATTTTTCTTTTACAAATCCCCCTATATTTTATAGCGTTTTTATTTTATCATATAAATATACTAACAATAAAATAATTTTTCAAGATACAAAATCCTCTATTAGTATTATTGACAAAATTGTGTGAATAAAACTATAATTACATTAATAATGAATTTTGAATTTTTTGTAAGGAGTTGAGTTTTATGAAAGATGTCATATTTGATGATTTCCAGAATTCTGTATCTGAGTCCCTTTTGAGGCATAAAAGTATTTTAGATATAATGACCAAACTTCAAGAGTCGCAGTCTAGAATAAATAGAGCAATTGCTAAATCTGCCACCAATTGTGGTTGCATAAAAATAAATGTAGAAAAACAAAAAATTCCTGACTCTTATGAAAACATTAATGATTTCCAATCCCTTTTACAAACACACTTAAAAGGTAAAATGTGCGAAAACTGCAGAGATGTGCTGGAAAAAGAAATCGGAAATAACTTGTTTTACATTGCCTCACTTTGTGATGTACTTGATTTAAACCTCTATGATGTATTATTAAAAGAATATAATCGAATAAATACTCTCGGTAAATATTCCCTCAAATAATGCTATGTTATAGCACAAATTTAATTTTGTGCTATAACTGTTTATCAAGCATAAACTGTTCTCTCAATCTTCTAAGTCCATTTTTTATAGCTTTAGCCCTTGCTTCACCTATACCCTCTACATTATCTAATTGTTCATAGCTTGCCTCTATAACAGATTTTAACTCTTTAAAATTACTAACCAAATTTTCTATTACATTAACCGGAAGTCTAGGAATCTTATTTAACATCCTATATCCCCTAGGTGATATTAATGTATCTACTAGTGGTACCCCAGTATATCCTAGCAATTTTGAGATACCATCTAAGTCTATTAGTTCTTCAGATGACATATTTTGAATTTGCTTATATATTTCATTGTAGTCCATGTCACTTTCACAGTAATCTCTTATAAGAAGTATTCCATCTTCTTCTATATTCTTTATAAGTTCACTAAGTTGCATAGATATAAGTCTTCCTTCATTTCCTAGTTCACATATATACATCTCTATTTCACTAACAATTCTCATTACCATTTCAGTTCTTTGAATAGCAGTTATAACATCAAACAAAGTAGCCAAATCCTGAAATTCCAATAAATTCAAGTTGCTTACTACTCTCTCTAATACAGACACATATTTCTCCAAAGTCTGAAGTGCTTGATTAGCTCTAGCAAGTATAGCACTACTGTCCCTAAGTACATACTTTATAGCATCCTTATATATAGTTATTACGTTTCTTCTTTGAGAAATAGCCACTACTATAGAACCAGTTTGCCTTGCTATTCTATGTGCTGTTCTATGCCTAGTTCCTGTTTCAAAAGTAGGTGTAGAAGATTCCGGTATAAGCTGTGCATTAGCTACTAATATTCTCTTAAGATCACTGCTTACTATTATTGCCCCATCCATTTTAGCTAATTCATATATGTATGAAGGACTATATTCTGAATTTATATTAAATCCTCCATCTACCAATTTTAATACTTCTTCTTTGTCACTTAATACTACAAGTCCTCCAGTTTTAGCTCTTAATATGTTTTCTAAGCCTTCTCTAAGCTGCGTTCCTGGGGCCATTATTTTTAAAATCTCCATTAGTTCCTTATCTTTTTTAAGTCTCACTTTACTCACCCTTATCTAAAAAACTTTAGTTATAGCTTCTTTTAGAGAAGATACTCCTATTATATTTATTTCCTCATTTCTTATCTTTTCCAAATTTCTGTAAGGTATAACAATATTCTTAAATCCCATCTTGCTTCCTTCATTTACAAGTTTCTCACAATGAGAAATTGGTCTAACCTCTGAGGTAAGTCCTACTTCTCCCACAACTATCATTCTATCTAACTTAAAAGGTCTTCCTGTAGCGCTTGACACCAAAGCTAGAGCTAAACCTAAATCACCAAAGGTTCCATCTATATTTAGACCTCCAACTACATTAATGTATACATCATATTTATAAAAAGGTATTCTAAGCTTTTTTTCTAACACTGCAAGAATTAAGCTTAATCTAGAATTTTCAATTCCTACAGCTGTTCTTCTCGGCATAGGAGCCTTAGTTTCACTCACAAGTGCTTGAATTTCTACTAAAAGCGGCCTAGTACCCTCCATTATCCCTATAACTGCTGAACCTTCTTGATTGAAATTTGTTTCCTCAAGAAATACTTCGGATGGATTATATATTTCCTTTAGGCCTACATCTCTCATTTCAAAAACTCCTATTTCACTAGTGGTTCCAAAACGATTTTTCATAGTACGTAGTATTCTAAATTCTTGAGTTCTTTCTCCTTCAAAATACAAAACCGTATCTACCATATGTTCTAATACCCTAGGGCCTGCTAATTCTCCCTGTTTGGTTACATGAGCTACTATAAAAAAGGGTATATTTTTACCTTTAGCAGTTCTCATAAGTTCATTAGAACATGCTCTTACTTGTGAAACGCTGCCTGGAGCAGAACTAATTTCAGTATTATAAAGAGTTTGAATGGAATCTATTATAACAAAGGAAGGGTCTATATTTTCTATATGACTCTTAATTGATTCTATATCCGTTTCTGATACCACATATAAATTTGGAGAAGTAGTTTTCAGTCTATCACCCCTCATCTTTATTTGCTCTTCAGATTCCTCTCCAGATACATACAGAACCTTCCCATACTTTTCTCCAATATTGCTGGCTGTTTGAAGTAAAAGTGTTGATTTACCTATACCTGGATCCCCTGAAATAAGTACTAAAGATCCTTTAACTAATCCTCCTCCTAATACTCTATTAAGCTCTCTTATGCCTGTATCATATCTTGCATATTCGCTAGATTTTATACTAATTATGCTTTTAGGTGTACTTGAATTAGCTTTAGTAGCTAAATTAGCAGTTCTGGAGGTGTCTTTTACTTCCTCTACAAAACTGTTCCATGCTCCACAATCAGGACATCTGCCTAACCACTTTGCACTTTCATATCCACATTTTTCACATTGGAAATAGTTTTTTAATTTTGCCAATTTATACACCACCTAGCTTTAAGGATACTATTTTGTTAAAAAACTTTATCGTTTTCTTATAATAAAAAAACCACATTTAATAACGTGGCTGCATAACTACCTAAATATATATTATATACCTAATGCTTTACAATTTCTACAATTTTATTATTAATTTAATATAAACTATATCCATTATTATTTACATGTTTTTAACATATTAAACATAGTTTTTTATATTATTTCCACGTTTTATTATAAACTAAGCTTTTATTTTTTTGTTTTATAGTCATCTACACAATTGATGCACATTATAGCAATGTAAAATACAATAGTAACTACAACTGGAACATACTAATTTCTAAGTTTCATTTACAATAAAACTGCACCTGAAACTAAAAATTTTGCTTATAGCTTATTATTAATAATATCATTAATTCTATTAATAATATATAAATTTCTTTATTAATTCATCATTAATTCACAAAACTTTCATAAAAAAGGATTGGCATTAGCCAACCCTTTTTAGTATTTTATTTTTTCATAAATACTAGTTCACCATGATTTTCAGTAACATTTACACTATCACCTTTTAAAATATTTCCTTTCAACATTTCTTCTGATAACTTATCCTCTACTACTTTAGTTATTTCCCTTCTTAAAGGTCTTGCTCCATAAGTAGAATCAAACCCTTTTTTAGCAAGTATATTTTCAGCATTTTCATCAAAGTATATCTTTATATTTTGCTCACTAAGTCTTTTAGAAACTTCATTAAGCATTAACCCAACTATTTTCCTTAAATGTATTTGCTCAAGCTGATGGAATACAATTATGTCGTCTATTCTATTCAAAAATTCCGGCCTAAAAGTTCTTTTTAATTCCTGCATAATGTTTTCTTTCATATTTTCGTACTCTGTTTCTCTTTCATCTTCTATCACACTAAATCCCAAAGACTTCTGTTTTTTAATAGTAGATGCTCCTGCATTTGATGTCATTATAATTATAGTATTTCTAAAGTCCACAGTTTTTCCTTTACCATCTGTAAGCCTGCCATCCTCTAGTATCTGAAGCATTATATTAAATACATCAGGATGTGCTTTCTCTATTTCATCAAATAACACCACTGAATATGGATGTCTTCTAACCTTATCTGTTAATTGCCCTCCCTCTTCATAACCTACATATCCTGGAGGAGATCCTATAAGTCTAGACACTGCATGCTTTTCCATGTACTCAGACATATCTATCCTTATAATATTTTTTTCATCTCCAAACATAGCCTCTGCCAATGCCTTAGATAATTCTGTTTTTCCCACTCCTGTAGGGCCTAAGAATATAAAGGAGCCTATTGGCCTTTTTGGATCTTTAAGTCCAACCCTTGCTCTTCTTACGGCTCTGGCTACGGACCTTACTGCTTCCTCCTGTCCAATAACTCTTTTATGAAGTATATTCTCCAATTTAAGTAGCCTATCCGATTCTGTTTCCGTAAGTTTTTCCACTGGCACATTAGTCCACTTAGCCACCACTGCAGCAATTTGTTTTGAAGAAACTATTCCTTCGCCAACCTCACTTTTAGTTTTCCAGTTTCTTTTTAGATTTTCTAATTCATCTCTTAAATTTTTTTCTTCATCTCTTAAACTTGCCGCTTTTTCAAAATTTTGAACATTTATAGCATCTGATTTTTCTTTACATATTTTTTCAAGCTTTTCTTCCATGGTTTTTAAATCTGGCGGTGCAGTTAAATTTTGTATTCTAACCTTTGCTCCTGCTTCGTCAATTAAATCTATAGCTTTATCTGGCAAATATCTATCTGTAATGTACCTATCCGATAATTTTACCGCCGATTCTATGGCATCATCTGTTATTTTTACTCTATGATGTGCCTCATATTTATCTCTTAATCCTCTTAATATAAGTATAGTTTCCTCTTTAGTAGGTTCTCCTACCATTACTGGTTGAAATCTTCTTTCAAGAGCTGCATCTTTTTCTATATGCTTTCTATACTCATCTATGGTTGTAGCGCCTATACACTGAATTTCACCTCTTGCTAGGGCTGGTTTTAATATATTAGATGCATCTATGGCCCCTTCTGCTCCTCCTGCACCTATTATAGTATGAATCTCATCTATAAATAATATAACATTCTTTGAATTTCTTATCTCAATCATTACATTTTTTAATCTTTCCTCAAATTCACCTCTATACTTAGAGCCCGCTATGAGGGATGATAAATCTAAAGTAACTACTCTTTTATCTTTTAAAATTTCAGGCATATTCCCCTGAACAATTCTTTGTGCTAAACCTTCCGCTATAGCCGTCTTACCAACTCCAGGATCTCCAATTAAACAAGGATTATTCTTAGTTCTTCTGCATAGAATTTCTAGAACTCTTTCCGTTTCCTTATCTCTTCCTATTACTGGATCTAGTTCGCCCTCTCTTGCCATATTAGTTAAATCTCTTCCATATTGATCCAAAGTAGGGGTGCTTTGTCCTACGTTTTGAGATGTGGTACTATTTGGAGATACCTGTTCGCCAGATAATTTTTGTACTATTTCATTTATAAGTTTATTAAAATCCACATTTAAATTTACAAGGATGGTAAAGGCTACGCCTTCCCCTTCTTTTATTAATGCAATGAGCATATGTTCTGGGCTTATATAATTATGACTTAAATTTCTAGCTTCCATTAAACTTATTTCTAAAAGCCTCTTTGTTCTTGGAGTTAATGGAATTTCATTTTGAACAAAATCCATATCTCCCTGTCCTTCATATCTATTAACCAATGTCCTGACATTTTCCACTGTAACCCCTTGATCATTAAGGCACTTTCTAGCAACACCTTCTTCTCTTAATATACCCAAAAGTATGTGTTCTGTCCCCACATATCCATGTCTAAAATTTTTCGCCTCTTCTTGTGCATACATAAAAACTCTTTGGGAACGTTCTGAAAACCTACCAAACATCATATTAATCACTCCTTGACACTATAACTTAGATTTTACCAAAATGGCCCTCTGTATATCCCTCTCTTTTTTAGACAAAACCACTTGGGAATTTTTCTGCAAACTAGCTGGCTGTAAGGATATTAATAAATCATTAAGAGTATTTTTTTCTATATCCTTTATTATTCCTGTTTCTACTCCCATTCTTACATATGATAAAAGTTTTAAACATTCGCTATTTTCTAGAATTACTGCAGAACGTAATATTCCTAGAGCTCTATATATTTTATCCTGAATTTCATAATTATATTTTTTAAATAACTTTTCTCTAGCTAAATTTTCTTGGTTTACTATTTGCTTCACTACTGCAATTAAATTGGTTATTATTTCTTGTTCACTTGCTCCTAATGTTATCTGATTAGACACTTGAAATAAATTTCCCTCTGATCTAGATCCTTCTCCATACAATCCTCTTATAGTCATCCCTAAATGGGAAATAGCTGCAAACACCTGTTCAATTTCATTTTTCATAACCAATGCAGGTAAATGTATCATGACAGAAGCTCTTAAACCAGTTCCTAGATTTGTAGGACATGCTGTTAAATATCCCAATTTTTCATCAAAAGCAAATTCCATATTTTCCTCTAATTTATTATCTAATATATTAGCTGTTTCATAAGCTTCTTTAAGGTTCAATCCTCCAGTTATACATTGTATCCTTAAATGATCCTCTTCGTTTACCATAATGCTTACTGTTTCATCATTAGATACTATAAAGGCTCCCTTATGCTCATTATTTAAAAGTTTGGGGCTTATTAAATGTTTTTCTAAGTATACACTGTTGGTTACTCTGTCACCATTCCATAGATATATAGTTTTATATTCTTTCTCTCCATATATGCTATAAAAATTCTCTTCTATTTTGTTTACCACATCTTTTGCATTAGATGTTTCTAACTTATCCGGAAATGGAATTCCTTCTAAATTTCTAGCTAGTCTTATTCTGCTACTTAAAACAATATCATCTGTTTTATTGTTAGCTTTAATCCAGTTTTCCATATAACCACTCCCTAAATTTCTTTCTCTATTTCTCTTATTCGATCTCGCAATTCAGCAGCCTTCTCATATTCTTCTGCAGCTATTACCTTTTGTAGTTTTTCTTTTAAATCTAAAATTGCTTTCTTTTTCAATATGTCCTTACCAGCTGTTTTAGGTATTTTTCCTATATGCTCAACATTCCCTTGAACTCTTCTTATTACTGAATTTAATGTACTCCCAAAATTCTTATAACAATAGCTACATCCAAGCAAGCCTTTTTCTTTGAATTCACTATAGGTAGTACCACAATGTTCGCATCTAGATTCCCTTGGCTGTTCCAAACTATTACTACCATTTTTGTTCATATAGTCCATTATTCCGCTTAATATGCTTTGAAAAGTGAAAGGAGATGCTAAATTGAATTCTGGTTCTATTTCTAAGTTTATATTTAATCCCTCTGTATTTTTAGCACATTCCTCACATAAATATAGTTCTTCCTTATGCCCATTTATTATCCTTGAAATATGCACTGTTGCTTCTTTCTTGTTACATACACTACATAACACTTCTTATCCCTCCAAACTTTAAGCTACATTAAGTATAATTGTAGCTTATTAGCCCTAAAATTAGACTTTGCTCCTTACAAAAATACAAACTACAATAGTATAACTGTAATCATAGACTTTAATATATCTGCCCTTAAAGTATTTCTATCTTGAGTATTATTTGATAGCGCTCTTTCATTTATGGCAGCCTTCATTATATTACTTTCTTTTTCACTTATATATCTAGCTTCATATAACCCTTCAATTATTTTCACCCCAGTATCATAAGTAATATTATTTCCAATTTTTTCATTTATAATACTAAACAGAGGTTTATAATTTTGAACTTGAATTCTTCTAATTCTAATACATCCTCCTCCACCCCTTTTACTTTCTATATAATAACCTTTATCGTTAGTAAATCTTGTAGTTAAAACATAATTTATTTGAGAAGGTGCACAACTAAAGTAATTGGCCAGTTCATTTCTTACTATTTCTAGTTCTTCCTCTTGATTTTCTTTCATCATGTCTTTTATAAATTCCTCTATAATGTCGGATAATCTTGCCATTTTTATCTCTCCTGACTTTATCTTTCTTTGACCTTAATTTCATCATATTATTTTTACATCTTTTATGCAATACATCTCTGAAATATTCTATTTCATATATATGTATATACATTAGTTTTTCTCTATTATTCTCAATATTATTCACATTTTCTAACATAAATAAAGTTCTAAATTTCAAATAGAGTTTCTTACTCAAACTGAAACTTAGAACTTATCAAAATAACTATTTTATCCAAAACTTAGTCATTATTATTAATACTAAAGTTAAACAACCCACTAATATAAGTACAAAGGGCAAAATCACCTCTATACCTGCAATTGTAAGTGCCAATAAATCTTTAAATTGAAGCTTTTCACATACTTTTTCTTCTTTGTACAGTTCATTTTTCATATCTCCCATTTTATCTCTCCTCTTATACTAAGTGACAAGCCACAAAATGCTCTTTGTCAACTTCTCTATATTCTGGCATTTCTTCTGAACATCTTTTAATAGCATAGGGACATCTAGTATGAAACTTACACCCTGAAGGTGGATTTGCAGGACTTGGTATATCTCCCTTTAATATTATTCTATCTCTTCTCAAAGTAGGATCTGGTATTGGAACTGCTGATAATAAAGCCTTAGTATATGGATGTAATGGATTTTTGTATAACTCCTCTTTTGTAGCCATTTCTACTAAAGCTCCCAAATACATAACTCCCACTCTATGAGATATATGCTTAACTACACTTAAATCATGAGAAATAAATAAATATGAAAACCCCAGAGTTTCTTGAAGTTCTTGCATTAAATTTATAATTTGTGCCTGTATTGACACGTCTAATGCGGAAACTGGTTCATCTGCTACTATAAAATCTGGATTTAAAATAAGCGCTCTAGCTATACCTATTCTCTGCCTTTGTCCCCCAGAAAATTCATGAGGATATCGTTTTGTATGGTATGGAGCAAGTCCACAAACTTTTAGAGTTTCACCTACTCTATCACTAACCTCTCCTTTAGAACATATTCCGTGATCTGTTAAAGCTTCTCCAACTATCTCACCAACAGTTAATCTAGGATTTAATGAACTATATGGATCTTGGAATATAAGTTGCATCTTAAGTCTTAACTTTCTCAATTGATGTTTATTGCATTTATATACATCCACATCCTTAAAATGTACCTTTCCATCTGTTTTATCCCACAGTCTCAATATGGTTCTACCTATAGTAGATTTACCACAGCCTGACTCTCCTACCAAACCTAAAGTTTCACCTTTATTTATACTAAAACTAACATCATCTACAGCTTTTACATATCCTACAGTTCTTTGAAAAAAGCCCCCACTTATAGGGAAATACTTTTTTAAGTTTTCAACCTTTATCAATGTATCATTTCTTTCTTCCACTTACTCCACCTCCTTTTCATAAAGCCAACAAGCTACTTCATGTCTATTCCCTTTATCTATTAAAGAAGGTATTCCTTTTTTACAATCCTCACAAGTTTTATTACATCTCTCATAAAAATAACAATACTCAGGCATACCTATAGGATTAGGCACTTGACCTGGAATAGAATAAAGTTTATCCTGTTCTTTATTTAATGCAGGTTTTGAGTTTAAAAGTCCTATGGTATAAGGATGCTTAGGATTCTTAAATAATTCTACTACTGGCGCTTTTTCCACTACTTTTCCAGCATACATAACTACAACATAATCTGCCATTTCAGCAATAACACCTAAATCATGAGTTATGAGCATTATAGATGCTCCTATTTTATCTTTTAAATCCTTCATTAATTCTAAAATCTGAGCTTGAATAGTAACATCCAATGCAGTAGTTGGTTCATCTGCAATTAAAAGTTTAGGATTACAAGAAAGAGCCATAGCTATCATCGCTCTTTGCCTCATTCCTCCACTTAATTCATGAGGATAGCACTGAAACACCTCTTCTGCTCTAGGTATTCCTACTAATTTCAGCATTTCAATAGATCTCTTTTTAGCCTTTTCCTTATCTAATTTTTGGTGAAGTATTATAGTCTCACTTATTTGATATCCTATAGTGAGTACAGGATTTAAAGAAGTCATAGGTTCTTGAAAAATTACAGCAATATCATTTCCCCTTATATTCCTCATATCTTCATCATTTAACTCTAAAATATTTTTATCTTCAAAATACATTTCTCCGCCCATAATTTTTCCTGGAGGATTAGGTATAAGTCTCATAAGAGACATAGCCGCAACACTTTTTCCGCATCCAGATTCACCTACCAATCCCAAAGTTTCTCCTTTTTTAATTTTAAAACTTACGTCATCCACTGCTTTCACAATTCCATCTTCTGTTTTAAAATATGTTTTTAAATTTTTTATTTCTACTAAGTCAGTATTATCCACATCCACACCCCCTATACCTTTAGTTTAGGATCTAGTGCATCTCTCAAGCCATCACCAAATAAATTTATAGCCATAACTGTTAAAAATATGCACAAACCTGGTGGCGCCCAAACCCACATTCTATTTTTTAAGGTAAACATATCATTCACTTTTTGAACCATTTGTCCCCAAGAAGGTGTAGGCGGGGTTACTCCTAGTCCTAGAAAACTTAAAGTAGACTCTGTAAGTATAGCTCCTCCTATTCCTAATGTTGCAGAAACTATTATAGATGCAAAAGTATTAGGTAATAAATGCACAAACATCTTTCTTTTATCACTTAATCCTAAACATTCTGCCGCCTGCATGAATTCCTGCTCTCTCAGAGAAAGTATTTGTCCCCTTACTATACGACAAAGTGAAGGCCACCCTAGAAAACCTATTATAAACATAATCACATACATTCTATTTTCAGGTTTTATTTTCAAATCAGACATAACTGCAGCAAGCATTATAAGTATAGGAAGACCTGGTAAACACATAAACATATCCACTATTCTCATAATTACTGCATCTACTTTTCCACCGTAATACCCCGCAATAGCTCCCATTATACTTCCAATGGCAACCTCAATTATAACTGCCAATATTCCTACCAATAAAGAAACTCTTCCCCCATACATAAGTCTGGTCAAAACATCTCTTCCCACTTCATCTGTTCCCAAAATATGTGCACTTGTTGGTGCTTTATACTTATCAATTAAACTCATAGTATCTGAGCCATAAGAAGAAAATAATGGTCCAACAAAAGAGAATAATATCATGAATATAAGTATAAACATGCCTACCATAGCTAATTTATTTTTTCTCAACCTTCTCATAACTATTTTAAAAGGACTTACTATTTCATTTTCTTTCAACTTTTTCACCTCCTATTTATACCTTATTCTTGGATCTACTGCTGCATAAATTATATCCGCCAATAGATTTCCTAATAGAACTAGTAACGCTAGCAGCATATTTATACCCATTAATAACGGATAGTCTCTTCCACTTACTGCATTTAATTCCACCGGTCCTATACCTGGCCACCCAAATATTGATTCAGTTACTATTGCTCCACTGAATAAACCTGGAAGCCAAAATCCAAGTAATGTAATAACAGGTATCATAGCATTTCTAAGTGCATGTCTATATATTACAACTTTTTCTTTAAGGCCTTTTGACCTAGCTGTTCTTATATAATCTTGTCTTATAACCTCCAACATACTTGATCTAGTATATCTCATAAGACCAGCCAAGCTTCCCAGAGTTAAAACTATAAGAGGTAACGCCATATGCCTCATTCCATCTAAAAATTTTGCCATTCCCACCGCATTGCTCCCAGCGGTAAACATACCCGCTACCGGAAAAATATGTGTGTCCACTGCTAACCACTTCATTAATAATTCACCAAAGAAAAATGAAGGCATTGATATACCAAACAAGGCAAATATAGTAAAAAAATAGTCAAAGCCTGAATACTGCTTAGTAGCGGAGGCCACTCCTATAGGAATAGAAATGATTATTGCAAGAATAAATGATACTATAGAAAGTTTAAATGAATTCCATATATATGTATTCATTACTTTCCCCACTGGCTGTTTATAATAAAAAGATTTTCCCCAATCACCCTTAAGTGCTTTTTTAAACCAAACTCCATATTGTACTATAGTTGGCTTATCTAAGCCCTCCTGTCTTCTTAATTCTTGCTTTGCCTTCAAACTCATTCGAGGGTCTATTTTACCTGTTAATGGATCCCCAGGCGCTAGATGAATAAGTAAAAATATAAGCAAAGAAGCCCCCAAAAGAATAGGTATCATCTGAAGAACTCTCCTCAAAACATAATTTTTCATTTTATACCCCCTATCTCTATTCATATGTGCCTAGTAACCTATACTAGGCACATATTTAAAGATACCCTTATTTAATTTCTGCTTTATATATATCTATTGTAAAATCAATATAAGGTGATAAATCAAGACCTTTAACCTTTGAACTTACTGCCCACATATCTTTACTCATATCCAAGAATATATATGGCAAATCATCGTTAGCTATCTGTAACCATTTTTTATATATTTCTTTTCTTTCTTCCAATTTAGTTGTCTTTAATCCTTCTTGTAATAATTTTTCTCCATCTTCATTTCTCCATCCACCTGAATTAAATCCACCTTTTACATCTTGAGAAAAACCAAATATGCCAAGTGAATCTGGATCTATACTTAAGACCCAAGACATATTAAACATTTCAAAATTTTGTTCATCGTAAACCTTAGTACATAAGGTTGCAAATTCCATTATCTCTGGAACTACATCTATACCTAGCTTTTTCCAATTTTCTTTTACTATTGGTATTAAGGTTTCAACATATTTGCTTCCGCTATAAGTATACCAAGATATGGTAAATTTCTTGCCATCTTTATATCTAAAACCATCATCCTTTTTAACCCAGCCAGCTTCATCCAATAATTTATTAGCTTTATCTGCATCATATTCATATTTATTTAAATCATCTGTATATGCCCAAGAAACTGGTGACACTGGTCCATTACATACATCTGCGTATTCACCAAAGTATGCATTAGCAAATCCCTTCCTGTCTAAACCATATGCTAAAGCCTGACGAACTCTCTTATCTTTAAATTTTTCATTTCTTAAATTTAGTCCCATATATCCATATCCATTGCCTGGATAAAGCTGCATATTTAAGAATCCTGCATCCTTCAATTCTTGAATATTCTCTGGTTTTGCTGATACTCTACAAACATCCACTTCTCCAGCTTTTATCTGTTGCATCATGTTTTCTGCAGTAACAGCTTTTAATACAACTTTCTTTATCTTAGGTTCACCCTTCCAATATTTAGGGTTCTTTTCTAGAACAACTTCTTGACCTGGTTTATATTCCTTAAATATATACGGTCCTGAACCTATTGGCTTTAAAAATTTATCCTCTAACTCTTTAATTTTACCTTTTTCAAAACCATAGTATTTTTTAGGCATTATTCCATATCCAAAATCATAGATAGCTGGTGCCTTAGGCTCTGTCAATGTAAATGAAATAGTATATGGATCTACAACCTTTATTCCTTCAACCTCTTTTGCATCACCCTTATGGTATTTTTCATACCCTACTAATTTTTCTACAGCATCAAATCTTGAGCCCTTATAGTTCGGATCACACATAGCAGTATAAGTAAATGCTACGTCTTCAGCTGTAAGCTCATCTCCACTTGAAAACTTAATTCCCTTCTTCAATTTAAATGTGTATGTTTTTCCATCCTCTGATATTTCCCATTTTTCTGCTACATTAGCTGTTGGATTTCCTTCTGCATCATTGGAAACCATACCATCATAAATAAGACTACATACATAAGAATCATCTACTGTACCTGAATATATAGAATTAAACTTTCCTTCTGGTGCACTAAATCCTATAATTATCATGTCCTTTCTATTTTTCGACACATCTGGTAGTCCATTAGGATTTGATGCTTTTATAATCTCTGTGTGTTTTGAAGCTGATTTTATTTCTTCTTCCTCCACCTTAGGTTTCTTAGCATCTGGTTTTGGCTTATCTTTACAAGCCGTAAATACAAATGCAAAAGTCATAGCTAATGATAAAAGTGCTAAAAGTTTTCTTTTTTTCATTTATATATTGCATCTCCCTTTTCTTATCACTTTAATATTATATATAAGATTTCATTATAATTTTTAGAACAATAAAAAGGATTCTAGAGAAATATTTCATCTAGAATCCTTTACCTATTATAATTATTAACAATATTTTATTTTTTCTATCTGCCATCATAAAAATATTTGAATAATCAATAAATAATATTTTTAAAGCAACCTTTATTCTCCACCTTACTATATTTTGACAATTTAAATATGAAAGTCCTTTGATCCTTAATACACATATTCTTCTTAACTATTGACACATAGCTTTTATCATAATTTAAAATTAATAATATCTTGTCCTCCATATTTATGACCTTTTTAATATCTTCCGCATTTATAACTGTTTTATCACACAACATTCTAGGATATATGGTAATTTCTTTTCCGATAAACCTCACATATATTCTAGTCATTAAATTCATTTTATCCATGGAAAACACTAAAAAAACCACTGCAGTTATTATTACTAATATATTTAAATATTTTAAGTTATTATTTCTACTACCTTTTATGTTTATATACATTAAAAAAATAATGCATAAAAGAAAAGCTATAAAACATACAATACCTTCTACATCAACATTAGGTTTTGTCTTTATTTCAATAGGACTTTCTTCAATATCTTTACTTAACAAAGTTCCAACACTCCTCTTTATTATTCTAATTATAATAATATCACTTCAACTGTACCTAGTGTTTACAAATTTATTACAGTTTTGTTATAGCTATAAATCATATTATCATAAAAAATTATAAATACCTAGTATAAAAAAAGCGGCTGTGGCATTAAGAAATTCATATACAATATATTGGTTTGAAATTTAATAGCAAACACAATGTGTTGTAGAATTTATTCTTAGTACCACAGCCCTATATTTTCTTATATATTAATTTTTATACTTGATCTGGAATGTATCCCTTAAACTGTGCGTTATAAAGATGAGCATATATAGAACCTTTCTTCATTAGTTGATCATGATCTCCTCTTTCTTCTATTCCCTTATCCGTAAGTACTATTATTTCATCCGCATTTTTTATAGTAGAAAGTCTATGTGCAACTACTAATGTAGTTCTTCCCCTAGAAAGCCCTTCTAAAGCCTTTTGTATGATAAGTTCAGTTTCATTATCCAAGGCGGAGGTAGCTTCATCTAATATAAGTATTGGAGGATTTTTCAAAAATACTCTTGCTATAGATATTCTTTGCTTTTGACCTCCAGATAACTTTATACCTCTTTCTCCCACATAAGTATCATATCCATTTGGTAATTCTGAAATAAATTCATGTATATTTGCATTTTTGGCAGCCTCTATAACATCTTCATCACTAGCCTCAGGATTTCCATATAGAATGTTTTCTTTTATAGTTCCTGTAAATAGAAAAACATCTTGCTGCACAATACCTATATTTTTCCTTAAAGACTTTAGAGTAACATCCTTTATATTTTTTTCATCTATGTATATATCTCCTTCATTTGCATCATAAAACCTAGGAATTAAATGACATAACGTAGTTTTTCCTCCTCCTGATGGTCCTACTAATGCTAAAGTTTTTCCTTGTTCTACTGTTAAATTTAAATTAGACAATATGGTTTCCTTATTATTGTATTTAAAGGTAACATTATTAAATTCTATTGTACCCTTCACTCCATTTAACTCTTCAGCATCATCCTTATCTTTTATATCAGACTTTATACTCATAATTTCTACAAATCTTTCAAAGCCTGCCATTCCCGATTGATACTGTTCAACAAAAGATGTAAGTCTTCTTATAGGCTGCATGAATAAATTCACATATAATAAATAAGCTACCAAGTCTCCTGGATTAATTAAGTATTTATATACAAATAAACCACCTGCAAACATTACAATAGCATACAGAATATCCATAGTAAATTTTATGCCTGAGAAAAATTCTGCCATTGTCTTATACGCATATTCTCTAGATTCTTTAAATTCTATATTGCCCTCATCAAACTTCTCCATTTCATATTCTTCATTAGTAAATGATTTTGCTACTCGTATCCCAGATATACTATTTTCAATTTGTGCATTTACATTGGCTACCTTTTTTCGAACATCCTTAAATGCATTGGACATGTTAACCCTCTTTTTAATAGCAAACCAAAACATAATAGGAATGAAGGCAAATATAATTATTGTAAGTGGTATATTCACTGTGCAAAGTATTATAAATGAACCTATTAACATAACAAATGAAATAAATAAGTCTTCTGGTCCATGATGTGCAAGCTCTGACACTTCTTGTAAATCGTTAACTATTCTAGACATTATGTGACCAGTCTTATTATCGTCAAAATAGCTAAAAGACAATTCCTGCAAATGGGCAAATAAATCCTTTCTCATATGATACTGCATTCTAACTCCTACAACATGCCCCCAATAATCAACTACATAATTACATATTAGCTTTATTATATATAATAAAATTAATATTCCAGTGAGTATATAAAGCATTTTTAAATTTCTATTAGGAATAACATCATTTATAATTTGTCTTGTAAACATAGGAAAAAATAAATCTGCTCCAGCCACTAAAAAAGCACAAAACAAATCTAAAATAAATAGTTTTTTATGAGGTTTATAATATTTTATAAATTTCTTTATCATTTTTTTCCCCCCTTCATTTATATAAAAAGTTTTATTATTAAAACCTTCCTCCTTTCCTTATACAAAACCCCACGACCTACACCACGGGGTTAAATAATCTAAATTTAATTATAACTTATTTTAAATATTTATTATTTTTAGCCATATATTCTTCTATTTCATGGACTTCTCTTATCATATTTTTAGTTAATACTTCACATCCATCTTCAGTTACTAATAAATCATCTTCTATTCTTATGCCTATACCTTCTTCTGGTATGTATAAACCTGGTTCATTAGTAAGAACCATTCCTGGTTTCAATTCATCACCAATTCCTACATCATGAGTATCCATTCCTAATTGATGCCCTATACTGTGAAAATAGTACTTAAACAACCCAGAATCTTCCTTTATAAGTCCTAATTCTTTACATCCTTCTGCTAATAATTCCTTTGCCTTTGTATTTAATTGAGTAAAGGTTACTCCAGGTTTAGTCATAGATGTTATAGCTTTATTAGTTTTTAAAACTACATTGTAAATCTCTTTTTGTCTTTCTGTAAACTTACCATTTAGAGGTATAGCACGACTTATGTCTCCATTGTAGTATTTGTATTGAGCCCCCAAATCGAATTGCATAAGTTCTCCATCTTTAGTTTGACAATTATTATCTGAGTAATGAAGAATTGCAGCATTTTTCCCTGAGGCAGCTATAGTTTTGAAAGCTTTGTCCGTAACACCATGACTAGTTAATACGAAATCAAAATATGCTTCTATTTCGTATTCCATCATACCAGGCTTCATATTATCCATTAATTTGTATACGCCTTCTTCTGTTATCTTTATTGCTTCCCTTATATTTTCTATCTCTTCTTCTGATTTAATAGTTCTCATTTCACATATATCATGATATATATTCTTTATATTTAAAAAAGGATATTTTTCCTTGGCAAGTTTAGCAAATTCTTGTGATTTAGTCATCGGAATATTCAATTCGGCTCTTTCCAAATCTAAATATAGATTATCGTATTTAAATCTAGAAAATAAAAATCCAAATGCTCCCTCAAAATCTTCTAAATATTTTATATCCTCTACTCCAGATATTTCTCCTGCATCCTCTTCAGATATCTTTTCTCCTACCCATCTTGCCATTTGAGGATCATTTTTCTCTATAAATAGAGTTTGAAATGTTTTATCTGATCTTTTATGCAGCATAAGTATCATGTTTTCTCTGTCTATACCTGTTAAATAATAAAAATTTCTATTTGGAGTAAAGCTATAAGTTTCATCTGCTGACTTATATGGAGCTCTCCCCGCAAATAATAATACAATAGAACCATCTTCAATGTTTTTCATAAGTTGTTCTCTTTTAGAAATAAAAAATTCTTTTTTCATTTATACTCCCCCCAAAATAAACTGAAATTTTAAAAAGTTTATAGTACAAATATACCATTATACAAAAATAGTTTCAATACCATAGGTTTTATGACAATTACATATCTACCACTTATTGTGTTAATTCTTCATCTCCCTTTAAGGCTTTTTCTAGCTTTTCTCTTTCTAAATCGTAAAATACAATAGTTTCTGCCTTTGTTCCATAAAAACTTTGCAAAAGATTAATATTAAAATCTATCGGCTTTATTTTAATCCCATCAGAACCATAAGCCTGATTGAATAATTCTGCTGAATAATAATTTTTTCCTCTAGTTCTTATATGCCTTGATGTAGTACTCCTCATCTCTGTTACCTCCTTCGTAAGCCACATTAAAATTATTATCTTTAAGCATTGTACAAATTATGTCTGAATCTATAGTGTTCTTAGAATTTATACTTATTACTAATTCATCTTTATTACCTACAAACTGCATATAATCATGTATGTTTGAATAATCACTTAGCTGCATCTTTCCAATAATATTAAGAAAATATTGAGACAAAATAATCACACCCCTATTCTTTACTATTTTATACACTGTACATTTATATATAACTTTTTATTATTTATAACTAAATTTGCATTTAATTTAGGGTAGTCTTTTTTATTTTTTGTAATATTCTTTTCTTTATACATTATTCTTTATAATTAATAACTCAACTTCACACGTAAATTTTGAGTTCTACATTAGATGAATAAACGTTTTTAATTTTACATTTTACATTTTTATTTTATAACTGGGAAAGTTGAGTTAATAATTAACCTCTTACAAATTCTTATATAATTATAAATAGCTGCTTAGATATATGAAAAAAAATTAGAGAAAAATTTAATTTCTCTAATCTACAAAACTCATATTAATAATATATAGCTATACTTTTTTTACTTTTATTCTGCTTTTACTTCTTTCATGGAGTCTATTATTTTGGTTGCTTCTAAAGTTGGTACCTCTTCATATCTAGCAAAATTCATTACAAACGTTCCTCTTGCACCGGTCATGGATCTTAAATCTGTAGCGTAATCTAATACTTCTGACTGAGGAATCTCTGCCATAATTTTTTGGTTGCTTCCGTTAGATTCCATACCTAGAATTCTTCCTCTTTTTTTATTAACATCTGCCATGATATCTCCCATATAATCTTCAGGAATATTTATTTCCACATGCATTACTGGTTCTAAAAGCACTGGTTGGGCTTCTTTTAATCCTTTTTTATAGGCTAAAGAAGCGGCTATTTTAAATGCCATTTCTGAAGAATCTACTGGGTGATATGAGCCATCATGTAATGTAGCCCTTAATCTTATAACAGGATATCCAGCTAAAACTCCATGTTGTATACATTCTCTTAATCCTTTTTCAACTGCAGGAATGTATTGCCTTGGAACTACTCCACCCACTACTTGGTCAACAAATTGCAATTCATCTTCTCCGTCATTTCGAGGTTCAAATTTAATTTTTACATCTCCATATTGTCCATGTCCACCTGATTGTTTTTTATGCTTTCCTTGTACATCAGAAACCTTTCTTATAGTCTCTCTATATGGAATTTTAGGACTTCTTAATTCTATTCCAACGCCAAATTTATTTTTCAACTTACTAACTATAATTTCTAAATGAGTAGAACC
This sequence comes from Clostridium sp. KNHs214, assembly GCF_000744935.1. Classification (GTDB taxonomy): domain Bacteria; phylum Bacillota; class Clostridia; order Clostridiales; family Clostridiaceae; genus Haloimpatiens. Next base: position 850,651 of record NZ_JQMW01000011.1, read on the forward strand.
TAATCCTGAAATAATTGTTTCTGCATTCTCAGCGTCTCTAGAAACTTTAAAAGTTGGATCTTCTTCTAAAAGTTTATTAAGTCCAGAAGAAATCTTATCTTCATCACCCTTTGATGTAGTAAATACCGCTTTAGAAAGCATTGGATTTGGGAATTCTATGCCTTTATATTTTATCTTAAAGCTTTCATCACATAAGGTATCTCCTGTAGCTGTGTATTGTAGTTTAGCCACAGCACCTATGTCTCCAGCTATAATTTCTTCTGCTAATAATTGTTCCTTTCCTCTTATAAAATACATATTTCCTATCTTTTCATTTTTCTCTTTATTTGAATTATACACTATTGTATCAGGTTTAATCTTACCTGTTATAACTCTAAATAATGAAAGTTTACCTACAAATGGGTCTGCTATAGTTTTAAATACAAAAGCTGAAAAAGGAGCATTTTCATCTACCTTTATTTCTTTTTCTTTATTATTTTTTAAATCTATAGCTATATGTGGTCTTGTTTCTTCTGGTGATGGAAAACATTCTACTATATCTTCTAATAAAGTATTCATTCCTATTCCAATATAAGCAGAACCACACATAACAGGAGTTATTTCTCCTTCTGCACAGCCTTTAATTAAACCATTATATATCTCCTCGTCACTCAAAGTTCCTTCATTAAAATATTTATCAAGTAATTTTTCATCTGTTTCAGCAACAGCTTCTATAATCATGTTTTTACATTCATCCACTTTTTCTACTAATTCATCGGGTATTTCTGCCTTTTCCATAGAATGAGTTTTGGGGTTAAATATTCTAGCAACTCTAGAAATAACATTTATCAATCCTTTAAAACTTTCTTCACTTCCTATAGGATATTGAACTGGAACTACGGAAATACCAAAATTGTCTTTTAAATCACCTAGGACTTTTTCAAAGTTACTATTTTCCCTATCTAATTTATTTATAAAAAATGCCCTTGGTAAATTATTCTCATTAATATAATTCCACGCCTTCTCTGTACCTACTTGTATACCAGATACTCCTGAAACAGCAATCATAGCTATATCAGATGCTCTCAATCCCTCTAACATTTCTCCTTCAAAGTCAAAATATCCAGGTACATCAACTATATTTATTTTTGTATTTTCCCATTGGAAAGGAGCTATAGCGGTAGAAATAGAAATTTTTCTTCTTTTCTCCTCACTATCATAATCACATAATGTATTACCTTCTTCTATTCTCCCCAATCTATCTGTTACATTAGAATAATATAATAGAGCCTCTGCTAATGAAGTTTTTCCTGCTCCGCTATGTCCTACTATAGCAATATTTCTTAAATTTTGGGTTTGATAACTTTTCATATGCATTTTCCCCCTTACATATAATTGGCCTTAATTTATTATTCTATTTTAAAGAAAATTCTCCTTTAAATTTAACGAAATTTTCTAAATAATTTGAATTTTTAATTAATGCCTATTTTAGTCACCTATGTTGTAAACTAATATTAATAAAAAATAACTATTATGCTTAATCTTAATCCGCTGCATAACACTATATAATATATTAATTGGAATATTATTATATTATATATATTATATATATTTTTTTCATATTCATACATGGAGGATGCTAGTTATCTATATTATAAAAACTTTTTAGTTCCTATTAAATAAAAAAACACATATTAAGAAAAATTTCAATATATTAAAATTGAAACTTTTCTTAGTATGTGTTCAATTATTTTTCCAAAAAATAAAAATGGCTCCGCGAAAAGGATTCGAACCTTCAGCCTATCGGTTAACAGCCGAGTGCTCCACCGTTGAGCTATCGCGGAACATTTATTAATATTGAATGGCTCCGCGAAAAGGATTCGAACCTTCAACCTATCGGTTAACAGCCGAGTGCTCCACCGTTGAGCTATCGCGGAATATTCAACCTGGCGACGACCTACTCTCCCACAGGGCTTCCCCTGCAGTACCATCGGCGCTTTGAAGCTTAACCGTCCTGTTCGGAATGGGAAGGGGTGTTACCTTCAAGCCATAATCACCAGATGCTATAGTTCTTAGGTCTTTAGACCTTAGACATATAGTACTCCTCAGCTTTGCTGAGCGAGTTTCCTTTAAAAGAACTTTATTGTTCTTTCAAAATTGCACAGTGTGGAAAATCTTTTAATTATTAACTGCCAATTATAAATTATAAATTGTCAGTTATATTTTGATCAAGCCCTCGACTTATTAGTATCGGTCAGCTGAACATGTTACCATGCTTACACCTCCGACCTATCAACCTGGTAGTCTTCCAGGAGTCTTACTAGCTTACGCTATGGGAAATCTAATCTTGAGGTGGACTTCACGCTTAGATGCTTTCAGCGTTTATTCCTTCCCAACATAGCTACCCAGCTATGCCACTGGCGTGACAACTGGTGCACCAGAGGTTGGTCCATCCCGGTCCTCTCGTACTAAGGACAGCTCCTCTCAAATTTCCTACGCCCGCGACGGAAAGGGACCGAACTGTCTCACGACGTTCTGAACCCAGCTCGCGTGCCGCTTTAATGGGCGAACAGCCCAACCCTTGGGACCGACTTCAGCCCCAGGATGCGACGAGCCGACATCGAGGTGCCAAACCTCCCCGTCGATGTGGACTCTTGGGGGAGATCAGCCTGTTATCCCCGAGGTAGCTTTTATCCGTTGAGCGATGGCCCTCCCACGAGGAACCACCGGATCACTAAGCCCGACTTTCGTCCCTGCTCCACCTGTATGTGTCGCAGTCAAGCTCCCTTCTGCCTTTACACTCTGCGCGCAATTTCCGACTGCGCTGAGGGAACCTTTGGGCGCCTCCGTTACTTTTTAGGAGGCGACCGCCCCAGTCAAACTGCCCACCTAACAATGTCCCGTGACCAGATTCATGGCCTCCGGTTAGAATTTCAATACTGTCAGGGTGGTATCCCAAGGATGACTCCACAGAAGCTGACGCCCCTGCTTCTAAGTCTCCCACCTATCCTGTACAGACAATACCGAAATTCAATGCTAAGCTACAGTAAAGCTCTACGGGGTCTTTCCGTCCAATCGCGGGTAGAAGGCATCTTCACCTCCAATTCAATTTCACCGGATTTGTTGTCGAGACAGTGCCCAAATCATTACGCCATTCGTGCGGGTCGGAACTTACCCGACAAGGAATTTCGCTACCTTAGGACCGTTATAGTTACGGCCGCCGTTTACTGGGGCTTAAGTTCAAGGCTTTGCTTACGCTAACCAATCCCCTTAACCTTCCAGCACCGGGCAGGCGTCAGCCCCTATACATCAGCTTTCGCTTTAGCAGAGACCTGTGTTTTTGCTAAACAGTTGCTTGGGCCTATTCACTGCGGCCTACTCTCGTAGGCACCCCTTCTCCCGAAGTTACGGGGTTAATTTGCCGAGTTCCTTGACAACAATTCTTCCGCTGGCCTTAGGATTCTCTCCTCATCTACCTGTGTCGGTTTGCGGTACGGGCACCATTTTCCTCGATAGAGGCTTTTCTTGGCAGTGTGGAATCGGATACTTCGCTACTAAAATTTCACTCCCCATCACACCTCAGACTTAAGACTGAACGGATTTGCCTGTTCAATCATCCTAAGTGCTTAGACGCACATCCATCAGTGCGCACATCCTATCCTACTGCGTCACCCCATTTCTCAAACGGATCATGGTGGTATCGGAATATCAACCGATTGTCCATCACCTACGCCTTTCGGCCTCGGCTTAGGTCCCGACTAACCCTGAGCGGACGAGCCTTCCTCAGGAAACCTTAGATTTTCGGCCAATGAGATTCTCACTCATTTCTCGCTACTTATGCCAGCATTCTCACTTCTGTACAGTCCACCGCTCCTTACGGTACGACTTCAACCCGTACAGAAAGCTCCCCTACCATATACATTGTATATCCATAGCTTCGGTGGTAAGTTTGAGCCCCGGACATCTTCGGCGCAGGATCTCTTGACTAGTGAGCTATTACGCACTCTTTAAATGAGTGGCTGCTTCTAAGCCAACATCCTAGTTGTCTTAGAAATCCCACATCCTTTACCACTTAACTTACACTTTGGGACCTTAGCTGATGGTCTGGGCTGTTTCCCTTTTGACCACGGATCTTATCATTCGTAGTCTGACTGCCAGGATAAAAGTAAATGGCATTCGGAGTTTGATAAGGTTCGGTAAGCGATATGCCCCCTAGCCTATTCAGTGCTCTACCTCCATTACTCATTACCTGACGCTAGCCCTAAAGCTATTTCGGGGAGAACCAGCTATCTCCGAGTTCGATTGGAATTTCTCCGCTATCCACAGCTCATCCCATGGTTTTTCAACACCAACGCGGTTCGGTCCTCCGCGGAATTTTACTTCCGTTTCAACCTGGCCATGGATAGGTCACTCGGTTTCGGGTCTACAGCATGCAACTAATCGCCCTATTCAGACTCGGTTTCCCTGCGGCTCCGCACCAAAAGTGCTTAACCTTGCTACATACCATAACTCGCTGGCTCGTTCTACAAAAAGCACGCCGTCACACATGTAAAGTGCTTCGACAGTTTGTAGGCACACGGTTTCAGGTTCTATTTCACTCCCCTCCCGGGGTTCTTTTCACCTTTCCCTCACGGTACTTCTTCACTATCGGTCACTAGGTAGTATTTAGCCTTGGGAGGTGGTCCTCCCAGCTTCCCACAAGGTTTCACGTGTCTCGTGGTACTCTGGAGTAGATCTTACTTATATTTCTTTTACCTACAGGACTATTACCTTCTGTGGTGGAGCGTTCCAGCTCTCTTCGATTAGAAAATCTAAGACATTATGATCTATCCTCAACCCCTAAATCCGAAGACTTAGGTTTGGGCTCTTTCCCTTTCGCTCGCCGCTACTTAGGAAATCGATTTTTCTTTCTCTTCCTCCGGGTACTTAGATGTTTCAGTTCCCCGGGTTTGCCTCTGTATACCTATGAATTCAGCATACAGTACTCAGCGTAGCTGAGCAGGTTGCCCCATTCGGAAATCTGTGGCTCACAGGCTATTTGCGCCTACCCACAGCTTATCGCAGCTTATCACGTCCTTCGTCGGCTCCTAGTGCCAAGGCATCCGCCATGCGCCCTTTGTAGCTTGACCTGTTATCAGTTTACTAGTTTGTTAGTTGTCTAGCGACTAGTTACTGATTGTTTATTTTAATTGATTCTCCAGTGAAATCATCACAATTGTAATAATTTCTACTTTTCTTCACTGTGCAATTTTCAAAGAACATAAGCAGATGTTCCAAATCTACGATTTGGTACAGTCGCTTAGTTAAACATAAGCAGGTATTCCAATTTTTAATTTGGTATAATCGCTTAAGTGTTTAACTTCATTTGAGAGATCTGGTCTCTCAAAATTAAACAGAGATATCAGTGAACTTGTCATAATTTACGAAAAGGTGACTTCCTTTTCATGTTCTCCTTAGAAAGGAGGTGATCCAGCCGCAGGTTCTCCTACGGCTACCTTGTTACGACTTCACCCCAATCACTAATCCCACCTTCGGCCGCTGGCTCCTTACGGTTACCTCACGGACTTCGGGTGTTACCAGCTCTCATGGTGTGACGGGCGGTGTGTACAAGGCCCGGGAACGTATTCACCGCGACATTCTGATTCGCGATTACTAGCAACTCCAGCTTCATGTAGGCGAGTTGCAGCCTACAATCCGAACTGAGATCGGTTTTTGAGATTTGCTCCACCTCACGGTCTTGCGTCTCTTTGTACCGACCATTGTAGCACGTGTGTAGCCCTAGACATAAGGGGCATGATGATTTGACGTCATCCCCACCTTCCTCCTGGTTAACCCAGGCAGTCTTGCTAGAGTGCTCAACTTAATGGTAGCAACTAACAATAGGGGTTGCGCTCGTTGCGGGACTTAACCCAACATCTCACGACACGAGCTGACGACAACCATGCACCACCTGTCTCCAAGTTCCCCGAAGGGCACTACCGTGTTTCCACAGTATTCTTGGGATGTCAAGTCTAGGTAAGGTTCTTCGCGTTGCTTCGAATTAAACCACATGCTCCGCTGCTTGTGCGGGCCCCCGTCAATTCCTTTGAGTTTTAATCTTGCGACCGTACTCCCCAGGCGGGGTACTTAATGTGTTTACTGCGGCACCGAGGTTGGACCCCCGACACCTAGTACCCATCGTTTACGGCGTGGACTACCAGGGTATCTAATCCTGTTTGCTCCCCACGCTTTCGTGCCTCAGCGTCAGTTACAGTCCAGAAAGCCGCCTTCGCCACTGGTGTTCTTCCTAATCTCTACGCATTTCACCGCTACACTAGGAATTCCGCTTTCCTCTCCTGCACTCTAGATGCCCAGTTTGAAATGCAGCACCCAAGTTGAGCTCGGGTATTTCACATCTCACTTAAACATCCGCCTACGCACTCTTTACGCCCAGTAAATCCGGACAACGCTCGCCACCTACGTATTACCGCGGCTGCTGGCACGTAGTTAGCCGTGGCTTCCTCCTCTGGTACCGTCATTATCGTCCCAGATAACAGAGCTTTACAACCCTAAGGCCTTCATCACTCACGCGGCGTTGCTGCGTCAGGGTTTCCCCCATTGCGCAATATTCCCCACTGCTGCCTCCCGTAGGAGTCTGGACCGTGTCTCAGTTCCAATGTGGCCGATCACCCTCTCAGGTCGGCTACGCATCGTCGCCTTGGTAAGCCTTTACCTTACCAACTAGCTAATGCGCCGCGGGCCCATCTCAAAGCGGATTGCTCCTTTGATTACAGAACCATGCGATTCCATAATTTTATGCGGTATTAATCTCCCTTTCGGGAGGCTATTCCCCTCTTTGAGGCAGGTTGCCCACGTGTTACTCACCCGTCCGCCGCTAATCCATCCCCGAAGGGATTTCATCGCTCGACTTGCATGTGTTAGGCACGCCGCCAGCGTTCGTCCTGAGCCAGGATCAAACTCTCAATTTAAAGTTTAATCTCAAACTCAAATTCACTGACTTTATGATTTACATCTTCATCTCTGTTTAATTTTCAAAGACCAACTTTTTTCTGTCGCTTCAAGCGACTTAATCATCTTATCACATTAAATTAAAATTGTCAACATTTTTTATTTTTGTTTCAAATTAATTTTTTGTGAATTTGCGTCGCAGTTATTAGCGACATTTGTTATTTTATCATAAAAAGTATATATATCCAGTAAAATAAATATGCTTATAATAGATTATTATTAATTTATTTAATATATCTCTATATTAATTTATTTTTCACATATGGATACACGTGGATTAGTTATTTGTGTATATACATTATATTATCACAAATTATGTAAATATTATTCCAAAATAATCTATAAAAGCAAAAATGAAAGCCATAATTATGTTATTATATAAATTAAGAATATTCTTGTTTTTTATTATTTATTGAGAATATCTTTAGTTTTATACAAAATTCTATAAAATTTTTAGTGGCTTGTAGAATTGAAAAATAAAAACTGTGGATAATTTTTAAGATTTGGCTTAAAAGCGTGCAAAAAAAGACACGACAAAAAGCCTTTTGTTAAAAAGATATGCGTATCATGTGGAAAGATATTTATTTGTGGATATGTTAATTATGAAGCTATTTTAAGAAGTTTATTTATACTTCTAATGTATTCTGGTTTATTTATAGCGTAAGCTAGTATAACATTTATGAGTTTAGAAATAGCCGTTAGGCACAGGTCAGCACGCATAGTTGCGGTGTTTAAAGTTCTTGGTGATTCAATGCATGGGTTAGATTTTAACGATGAAAGAGTTCGTTCAATACATGCACGATTAGGATATTCATCGTCCCATTCATTAGAATTTCTTTGAACACCAGGATAAAGTCTAAAGTCTTTATTGGGATAAACATAAGTCATACGACCACTTTTTTTATCAGTACATGGATTTTCACAAGTATGATAGCACTTACCTTTTTTATCCCTATGGGCTTTGGGACAAGTAAATTTGAATCTTAAGCTTCTATTTTTGCCTTTACAAGGACCTTCAGCTTTAAAAGGGGTTTTGTCTAAAGGACATAGAGGAACACCTTCTATATCATATTCAAGATCACCTATTTTACTGTTACTTTGATTACGAGGGTTAAGAGGTATAAATACTTTTTCAAAGCCACATTGTTGAAGAAAACCAAAGTTATCATAACTATCAAATTCTGAGTCACCTAAGAAATATTTAAATTTAAAGTTAGAGGTGTTACTTAATGTTTCTAAGAATGGCTTAATTACTGGTTTTAAAGAAGCATTATCATAGCAATATTTTTGCTCTTTAGGAGTTTCAAATTCTTTATCAATAGGGTTATAAAAATCTTCATCAAAAAATTTGATATTCAACGGAATGCCCCAACCATTAGTAATTAGACCAAATTTGTAAAAATAGCCGAAATGTCCATTTACGAAGTCTAGCTTAATACTATGGTTTGCAAAAGCAAATTTAGGCATGTTCTTATATGCGACAGCATAAGGATTGAGCTGTTTGTTATTGGTAGCTTTAGCATAGGATTTTACCCTATTTACTTCAGAAACAAGAGTTTTGGGATTATTTTCTTTTACTCTTGGTTTTAAACCTGAAGTATCATATATAAGTTGATAATTACGGTTTTTATGAGGTGAATCATCAGGAAGAGATTCATTGATATTGTTACAAATATCAATGACTTGAGGAACCATTGAATTAAATAAGTCGGCAAGATCACCTTCAAAATCCGTTTTAAATCTACTGAAAAAAGATTCATCAGGAATATCATCATAGAAGCAACAAAATTCTCTTATTTCAGTAGAAAATATAAGAAAAAGATTTAACAGAACAGTAGTAGGAATATGAAATATCTGCATTAGAATTAAAGCAGATAACACTGATGAAAGATTATATTTCCTATCTCTGCCTAAATCGGCATAGTATTTTTGAGTAAAAGATTCTGGAATAAAAGATTGGATATCAAAATTATCAGCAAGTAATTTGATGAAGCCTACAGGTTGCTTTTTTCTAAGGTCTTTAAGTTCGGTTAACTGCTCAAAAATATTAAGTTGCTTAAGTTTATTAATACAAAACATGTAATTCTCCTCCTCTGTGGATAATATTTTGTGTGGTTACATTTATTTTCTCACAGTGGAGGAAAATATAAAAGCCTATCGGCTAAAAAGATAGGCAAATCAACGGTTGTGTAATTTCACAATCGACTACTATAAAATTTTTATAAGGAGGTTTTATGCGTACAAGTTATAAACTTTTTAGGTAATAGTGTATTTAATACGCTATATCTTATATATTTTTATAAGCTTTGCGCAAATAATAAATATGGGGCTATCAAAACAAAACATCTATTCATTTAAGGAAAAAGAATTAAATACTAATTGTTACTATACTTTATGTAATAAAGATAATTGTCTAGATATTAATTCTGTAGGTTGGAGTAGAAATCCAAATCATAATTGCAATATAAAAGGACACTGGTTAAGGAAGAAAAAATTCAACTACTGGAATATATGTAATAAGGACTATTTATTCAATATAACGATAACTAATTTTGATTATGTAGGATTAATCTCTATTTATCTTTTGGACATAAAAAATAAAACTCAAGCTGAAAAAAGTTTTAAAGTTCCTCTCGCTGTTGGATGTAAGCTTCCACATAGGGTATATGGTAATACAACCATTTCTAGAAAGAACTTCAGCCTAAATGTATCCAATAGTAAGGATAAAACAGAGCTACAAGTATACTGTTCAAATTTCAATAATCACATTTTAAAAGGTAATTTTATAATTAATAATAATTTAGAACATGAAACACTAAATATAGTTATACCTTGGAGCACCGAAAAATTTCATTTTACCTCTAAGCAAAACTGTCTTCCTGTCTCTGGTGAACTCCGTATAGATGAAACTAATAGTATATTATTTAATATTAATAATTCCTTTGCGTCTTTAGACTTTGGTAGGGGACTATGGCCCTACAATACTTTTTGGAATTGGTGTTCCTTCTCAGATATACATAATGGAATGAATTTAGGTATTAATTTAGGCAGCGGATGGACAGATGGAACGGGACTAAATGAAAACGCCATAACTATAAATGATAAAATCATAAAAATAAGTGACGATGTTGAATTTATATATGATAAAGCTAACATGATGGACAAGTGGTATATACGTACTAAAAACTCTAATAAAATAGATTTATTATTTTCTCCTTTTATAGAAAAACGTATGAAAACTAATTTTCTAATAGTGAAATCAGATTTTTGTCAACTTTATGGATATTTTTCAGGCAAAATAGTAGACGAAAATAACAAAAATTTAAGCATAAACAATCTTTTTGGGACAGTGGAAGAACATACTGCTAAATGGTAATAATAAATTATTCGCAACTAGCATTTTTTAGTTGCGAATAATCTACAAACTTTATTTTTATATCACTGCTAAGCTAAATTTATCCATTCCTCCATTAACATATCTACTTGTTTTTGCAAAATACTCTTTTGTTCACAAATTTCATTTAATTTTTCAAAATCATAGCTATATTTACACATGTTATTATTTAATTCATCAATATAATTTTCAAGAGAATTAATTTTCTTTTCTAATTCACTTAACTCATATTGTACATTTTTTTCTTTGCTTTTATTAAAATTTTCTTTTTCTATTCCTTTACTATTATTTTTTTGAAGATTAATCTTTTTTATATTATTTTCCTCATCAATTGATGATTTTTCTTCCATACGTTTTTCTCTATAATACTCATAATTTCCTCCATAATTAACAAGCTTTTTATTTTTTAACTCTATAATTCTATTGCAGAGGGTATTTATAAAATATCTATCATGTGATATAAGCAGTATTGTCCCCTTAAATTCTAAAAGAGCCTGCTCCAATGTTTCCCTTGAATCTATATCTAAGTGGTTAGTAGGTTCATCAAGTACCAGAAAATTTATATCATTAAACATCAACTTACATAGCTTTAATCTACTTTTTTCACCACCAGATAGATTTTTAACCTTTTTGAATACACTTTCTCCATAAAACATAAATCTTGCTAAATACGCTCTAGCTTTTCCTTCCGTTATTACAATATCCCCCATAAAGTATTCCAAAATATTTTGTTTATCATCACTAAACATAATATTTTGTGGTAAATACCCAATATTAACACCAGTCCCTAATTGAATTTTTCCATAGTCTGCACTATACTCATTAATTAGCATTTTAATTAAAGTAGACTTACCACTTCCGTTCTTGCCAATAATAGCAACCCTCTCCCCATATTTTATATGCATATTTGCTTCATCAAATAGATTTTTTTTATCAAAACTCTTTATTAACCCTTCAATAGAAACAACATCCTTGCCTGATCTATCATTAATATTAAATGTGATTTTCATATTATCTCTTTCTAAAATCGGCTTATCAATTCTAGATATTTTATCAAGCCTCTTCTGTATACTTTCAGCTCTTTTAAAAAACTTTTCATTATCTCCCCTTTTTCCCCATTCTCTTAAGTCCTTTATTGATTTTTCCATTGCCTTAATTTTCTTTTGTTGTTCTTCGAATGCTTCTAACTGTAAAATCATCCTTGCCTTCTTTTCCTTGATATACTCAGAATAATTTCCTTTATAAGTTTGAGAATTCATATCTTCAATCTCTACTACCTTAGTAACCACACTATCCAAGAAATATCTATCATGAGATACTATAACTATAATGCCTTTATATTTTGAAAGAAATTCTTCTAGCCATTCCATTGCTTCCATATCTAAATGGTTAGATGGTTCATCAAGAAGTAAAATATCCGGATTTTGCAGGAGTATTTTTCCTAGAATAACCATGCTTTTTTCTCCACCACTTAACACTTCAAATTTTTGAACTTTAAACCATTCAGTAATCCCTAGCCCTGTACAAACTTTGCTTAAGTTTTCTTCCATTTCGTATCCACCTTCATGCTCAAAAGACTGCTGAAGTTCACCATACTTTTTAATTACAATATCTAATTCTTTACCAGATAATTTACTCATCTGCAGTTCAAAATTCCTCATATTTTTAAGCATGTTTTTTTGTCTTTCGAAAGCAGTTTTTAAGACATCTAATACAGTATACTCTTTAGGATATTTTGGAATTTGATCTAAATATCCTAAAGTAGCCCCTTTTTTTATTATAAGCTCTCCTTTATCTTGTTTTTCAATTCCTGATATTATTTTTAATATGGTAGTTTTACCTGACCCATTTCTCCCTATAATACCTACTTTCTCTCCTGTTTTTACTTCAAAAGTAATGTTATTAAGAATTTTGTTTGCTCCATAATATTTTTCCACTCTGCTTAATGCTAATTCTATCATTTCTATTTCCTCCTACTTATTCATACATAATTTAATATTGTTTAAATCGACAAAAAAGTCCAAGCAAATAATCGTTGCCTAGACTTTTTCTAAAAATAATATATTTATATATAAATAATGCTATATCATATCACCTAGCACTTAATCCATAAAAATGTGCCTAAATAGTTTTTAATTTAAGTGAAGTGTCATAATTGAAACTTAACAATATAACTATTGTTATATCTCTCATATAAAGATATAAATATTCCATTATGTAACTACAATATTTATTTAGCTACTAAAAATATAAGTTAAAAACTTAAGCTTACATTTTATACTAGTATTTGTGCAAAACTCATTCATATATTAGTGTAAAAAAATCCAGGCAAGCAACCGCTATACCTGGATATATATTCTTAAATTTAATTATCGGCATAAAATGGTTTACTCGCTTTAGTTAATATTATATTTAATTTTAGACGCACTACTCCCTAGGTTTATTGCTGGATTAAAGCAGATTCCAAACATGGAAATTGGTAGTATATCTAAAACAGTATTAACTAAAACCAAGCTTTTCATTTTCACACCTCCTAAATAAAAACTTAACAACTATGTATAATGATAACACATGTTAAAATAATCTACAATATATTTTTTTATATAAGGTACATGAAAAGAAATACCAAGTCAAAGATGCTGGTATATTTTGTTTCAGACAAGAAAACAGGTTCTCGCTAGTAGTAATCGGCGGGTTCTGCTGACGCAGTTATGACGCAAAATAGACTAGCATACTGACTTATTATTTATTTGAATGTGCCTAAAGTATTTTGAATTTTATGTATTGCTTACAAGCTATAGTAAGTTTAAATGAAAAAAGACAATCAAATATGATTGTCTTTTTGGTGGAGAATAAGGGATTCGAACCCTTGACCCCCTGCGTGCAAGGCAGGTGCTCTCCCAGCTGAGCTAATCCCCCATATGGTGGACCTTCAGGGACTCGAACCCCGGACCAACCGGTTATGAGCCGGTTGCTCTAACCAACTGAGCTAAAGATCCATTAACCTGGCGACGACCTACTCTCCCACAGGGCTTCCCCTGCAGTATCATCGGCGCTTTGAAGCTTAACCGTCCTGTTCGGAATGGGAAGGGGTGTTACCTTCAAGCCATAATCACCAGATGCTATAGTTCTTAGGTCTTTAGACCTTAGACATATAGTACTCCTCAGCTTTGCTGAGCGAGTTTCCTTTAAAAGAACTTTATTGTTCTTTCAAAATTGCACAGTGTGGAAAATCTTTTAATTGTCAACTGTCAATCACTAATTGTCAGTTATATTTTGATCAAGCCCTCGACTTATTAGTATCGGTCAGCTGAACATGTTACCATGCTTACACCTCCGACCTATCAACCTGGTAGTCTTCCAGGAGTCTTACTAGCTTACGCTATGGGAAATCTAATCTTGAGGTGGACTTCACGCTTAGATGCTTTCAGCGTTTATTCCTTCCCAACATAGCTACCCAGCTATGCCACTGGCGTGACAACTGGTGCACCAGAGGTTGGTCCATCCCGGTCCTCTCGTACTAAGGACAGCTCCTCTCAAATTTCCTACGCCCGCGACGGAAAGGGACCGAACTGTCTCACGACGTTCTGAACCCAGCTCGCGTGCCGCTTTAATGGGCGAACAGCCCAACCCTTGGGACCGACTTCAGCCCCAGGATGCGACGAGCCGACATCGAGGTGCCAAACCTCCCCGTCGATGTGGACTCTTGGGGGAGATCAGCCTGTTATCCCCGAGGTAGCTTTTATCCGTTGAGCGATGGCCCTCCCACGAGGAACCACCGGATCACTAAGCCCGACTTTCGTCCCTGCTCCACCTGTATGTGTCGCAGTCAAGCTCCCTTCTGCCTTTACACTCTGCGCGCAATTTCCGACTGCGCTGAGGGAACCTTTGGGCGCCTCCGTTACTTTTTAGGAGGCGACCGCCCCAGTCAAACTGCCCACCTAACAATGTCCCGTGACCAGATTCATGGCCTCCGGTTAGAATTTCAATACTGTCAGGGTGGTATCCCAAGGATGACTCCACAGAAGCTGACGCCCCTGCTTCTAAGTCTCCCACCTATCCTGTACAGACAATACCGAAATTCAATGCTAAGCTACAGTAAAGCTCTACGGGGTCTTTCCGTCCAATCGCGGGTAGAAGGCATCTTCACCTCCAATTCAATTTCACCGGATTTGTTGTCGAGACAGTGCCCAAATCATTACGCCATTCGTGCGGGTCGGAACTTACCCGACAAGGAATTTCGCTACCTTAGGACCGTTATAGTTACGGCCGCCGTTTACTGGGGCTTAAGTTCAAGGCTTCGCTTACGCTAACCAATCCCCTTAACCTTCCAGCACCGGGCAGGCGTCAGCCCCTATACATCAGCTTTCGCTTTAGCAGAGACCTGTGTTTTTGCTAAACAGTTGCTTGGGCCTATTCACTGCGGCCTACTCTCGTAGGCACCCCTTCTCCCGAAGTTACGGGGTTAATTTGCCGAGTTCCTTGACAACAATTCTTCCGCTGGCCTTAGGATTCTCTCCTCATCTACCTGTGTCGGTTTGCGGTACGGGCACCATTTTCCTCGATAGAGGCTTTTCTTGGCAGTGTGGAATCGGATACTTCGCTACTAAAATTTCACTCCCCATCACACCTCAGACTTAAGACTGAACGGATTTGCCTGTTCAATCATCCTAAGTGCTTAGACGCACATCCATCAGTGCGCACATCCTATCCTACTGCGTCACCCCATTTCTCAAACGGATCATGGTGGTATCGGAATATCAACCGATTGTCCATCACCTACGCCTTTCGGCCTCGGCTTAGGTCCCGACTAACCCTGAGCGGACGAGCCTTCCTCAGGAAACCTTAGATTTTCGGCCAATGAGATTCTCACTCATTTCTCGCTACTTATGCCAGCATTCTCACTTCTGTACAGTCCACCGCTCCTTACGGTACGACTTCAACCCGTACAGAAAGCTCCCCTACCATATACATTGTATATCCATAGCTTCGGTGGTAAGTTTGAGCCCCGGACATCTTCGGCGCAGGATCTCTTGACTAGTGAGCTATTACGCACTCTTTAAATGAGTGGCTGCTTCTAAGCCAACATCCTAGTTGTCTTAGAAATCCCACATCCTTTACCACTTAACTTACACTTTGGGACCTTAGCTGATGGTCTGGGCTGTTTCCCTTTTGACCACGGATCTTATCATTCGTAGTCTGACTGCCAGGATAAAAGTAAATGGCATTCGGAGTTTGATAAGGTTCGGTAAGCGATATGCCCCCTAGCCTATTCAGTGCTCTACCTCCATTACTCATTACCTGACGCTAGCCCTAAAGCTATTTCGGGGAGAACCAGCTATCTCCGAGTTCGATTGGAATTTCTCCGCTATCCACAGCTCATCCCATGGTTTTTCAACACCAACGCGGTTCGGTCCTCCGCGGAATTTTACTTCCGTTTCAACCTGGCCATGGATAGGTCACTCGGTTTCGGGTCTACAGCATGCAACTAATCGCCCTATTCAGACTCGGTTTCCCTGCGGCTCCGCACCAAAAGTGCTTAACCTTGCTACATACCATAACTCGCTGGCTCGTTCTACAAAAAGCACGCCGTCACACATGTAAAGTGCTTCGACAGTTTGTAGGCACACGGTTTCAGGTTCTATTTCACTCCCCTCCCGGGGTTCTTTTCACCTTTCCCTCACGGTACTTCTTCACTATCGGTCACTAGGTAGTATTTAGCCTTGGGAGGTGGTCCTCCCAGCTTCCCACAAGGTTTCACGTGTCTCGTGGTACTCTGGAGTAGATCTTACTTATATTTCTTTTACCTACAGGACTATTACCTTCTGTGGTGGAGCGTTCCAGCTCTCTTCGATTAGAAAATCTAAGACATTATGATCTATCCTCAACCCCTAAATCCGAAGACTTAGGTTTGGGCTCTTTCCCGTTCGCTCGCCGCTACTTAGGAAATCGATTTTTCTTTCTCTTCCTCCGGGTACTTAGATGTTTCAGTTCCCCGGGTTTGCCTCTGTATACCTATGAATTCAGCATACAGTACTCAGCGTAGCTGAGCAGGTTGCCCCATTCGGAAATCTGTGGCTCACAGGCTATTTGCGCCTACCCACAGCTTATCGCAGCTTATCACGTCCTTCGTCGGCTCCTAGTGCCAAGGCATCCGCCATGCGCCCTTTGTAGCTTGACCTTTTGTTAGTTTGCTAGTTGGCCAGTGTGCTAGCGTGCTAGTGTTTAGCTTGCTAGTTTTAGTAACCTTCTAGAAACTACTTTTTATCAGTTTTCTAGTGTGCTAGCTGTCTAGCGACTAGTACTGATTGTTTATTTTAATTGATTCTCCAGTGAAATCATCACAATTGTAATAATTTCTACTTTTCTTCACTGTGCAATTTTCAAAGAACAAAGTGGTGGGTCTAAATGGACTCGAACCATCGACCTCACGCTTATCAGGCGTGCGCTCTAACCAGCTGAGCTATAGACCCATATGGTGGAGAATAAGGGATTCGAACCCTTGACCCCCTGCGTGCAAGGCAGGTGCTCTCCCAGCTGAGCTAATCCCCCATATTTTTTAGTTCACAGTTAGTATTTCACAATGTACAATTTTTTGTAAAAGTATATGATACTCAACTGAGAATTTTATTATATTAAAGAGATGCAATTTAATCAATCCATAATTAAAGAATTAACCCTTAATTTTAATTGTTAATTCTCAGTTATTAATTATAATTGACTTGGTCTCTCAAAATTAAACAGAGATATCAGTGAACTTGTCATAATTTACGAAAAGGTGACTTCCTTTTCATGTTCTCCTTAGAAAGGAGGTGATCCAGCCGCAGGTTCTCCTACGGCTACCTTGTTACGACTTCACCCCAATCACTAATCCCACCTTCGGCCGCTGGCTCCTTACGGTTACCTCACGGACTTCGGGTGTTACCAGCTCTCATGGTGTGACGGGCGGTGTGTACAAGGCCCGGGAACGTATTCACCGCGACATTCTGATTCGCGATTACTAGCAACTCCAGCTTCATGTAGGCGAGTTGCAGCCTACAATCCGAACTGAGATCGGTTTTTGAGATTTGCTCCACCTCACGGTCTTGCGTCTCTTTGTACCGACCATTGTAGCACGTGTGTAGCCCTAGACATAAGGGGCATGATGATTTGACGTCATCCCCACCTTCCTCCTGGTTAACCCAGGCAGTCTTGCTAGAGTGCTCAACTTAATGGTAGCAACTAACAATAGGGGTTGCGCTCGTTGCGGGACTTAACCCAACATCTCACGACACGAGCTGACGACAACCATGCACCACCTGTCTCCAAGTTCCCCGAAGGGCACTACCGTGTTTCCACAGTATTCTTGGGATGTCAAGTCTAGGTAAGGTTCTTCGCGTTGCTTCGAATTAAACCACATGCTCCGCTGCTTGTGCGGGCCCCCGTCAATTCCTTTGAGTTTTAATCTTGCGACCGTACTCCCCAGGCGGGGTACTTAATGTGTTTACTGCGGCACCGAGGTTGGACCCCCGACACCTAGTACCCATCGTTTACGGCGTGGACTACCAGGGTATCTAATCCTGTTTGCTCCCCACGCTTTCGTGCCTCAGCGTCAGTTACAGTCCAGAAAGCCGCCTTCGCCACTGGTGTTCTTCCTAATCTCTACGCATTTCACCGCTACACTAGGAATTCCGCTTTCCTCTCCTGCACTCTAGATGCCCAGTTTGAAATGCAGCACCCAAGTTGAGCTCGGGTATTTCACATCTCACTTAAACATCCGCCTACGCACTCTTTACGCCCAGTAAATCCGGACAACGCTCGCCACCTACGTATTACCGCGGCTGCTGGCACGTAGTTAGCCGTGGCTTCCTCCTCTGGTACCGTCATTATCGTCCCAGATAACAGAGCTTTACAACCCTAAGGCCTTCATCACTCACGCGGCGTTGCTGCGTCAGGGTTTCCCCCATTGCGCAATATTCCCCACTGCTGCCTCCCGTAGGAGTCTGGACCGTGTCTCAGTTCCAATGTGGCCGATCACCCTCTCAGGTCGGCTACGCATCGTCGCCTTGGTAAGCCTTTACCTTACCAACCAGCTAATGCGCCGCGGGCCCATCTCAAAGCGGATTGCTCCTTTGATTACAGAACCATGCGATTCCATAATTTTATGCGGTATTAATCTCCCTTTCGGGAGGCTATTCCCCTCTTTGAGGCAGGTTGCCCACGTGTTACTCACCCGTCCGCCGCTAATCCATCCCCGAAGGGATTTCATCGCTCGACTTGCATGTGTTAGGCACGCCGCCAGCGTTCGTCCTGAGCCAGGATCAAACTCTCAATTTTAAGCATATATTCCAAATCTTCGATTTGGTATAGTCGCTTAGTTAAACACGTTAGTGTTTAACCTCCTTATTCTATTCAATATAGAAGTATCAAATAGAAAACTAAACCAATCTAAATTTGATAATTACTCATTTAAGAATTTAATCTCAAACTCAAATTCACTGACTTTATGATTTACATCTTTATCTCTGTTTAATTTTCAAAGACCATTTTTTTAACATCATCTTGCGATGTATTTTATATTATCAAAATTAATTTAGCTTGTCAATAGCTTAATCAATTTTATTTTGTTGTCACACATCGCGGCAACAACGACAAGTGTTATTATATCTCCTTAATGTTTTCTAGTTTTTACTTTCCAATGCTTTTTAATAAAATTATACTAATTTTACTCTGTATTTCAGCATATATCTAACTTTTTCTCCTATTGATACACCCGATAACGTTTCTTTATTATTAGCAAATATAGATACACAACAGTGAACTTACCCCAGCCACAAGGGCATGGGGTTTCCTGCTTCTTTACCCTCGTAACATACTATCTCCACAGGCTTAATTCCGATAGTTCCTACCGTATTTATGTACTCAAAGGCTAGATGAGCACATTTATTACATCATATTATTGATTATTTCTTTAAATTTATCTCCTCTTACTTCAAAGTTAGGAAACATATCGAAACTAGCACAAGCAGGTGATAAAGTTACTATATCTCCTTCTTCAGCAATTTTTCTTGATTTTTTTGCAGCTTCCTCTAAACTATTTACTATATATATAGGAATATTTACTCCTTTTTCTTTCATTACTCTATTAAAGGCATCTTTTATTTTATCTTTTGTTACCCCTAAAAGTACAAGAGCTTTTATTTTAGAATAACCTCCTTCAGCTAAAGGTTCAAATGGTATATTTTTATCGTAACCTCCAGCAATTAAAACTACAGGTTTGTCAAAAGAGTTTAATCCTGCCAATGTTCTTGTAGGACTTGAAGCAATAGAATCATTATAGTATTTAACCCCATCTATACTTCTTATAAATTCTGTCCTGTGCTGAACTCCAGTAAAGTTAACAGCAACCCTTCTCATACTTTCTATACTAGCATCTTCATAAGTTGCACAAAATGCTGCTAATAAATTTTCCACATTATGCATTCCTAATATTTTAATTTCCTCTCTTTTACAAACTGCATTGCCTTTTATATAAAGGGTTTCGTCTTTAAAATATCCACCATCTTCAATTATCTCTTTTACACTAAATTGCATTACATTGCCTTTAGCCTCACTGACCATTCCATTTGTAATGTAATTATCTCTATTTAGTATAAGTAAATCTCTTTCACTTTGATATTTAAATATATTTTTCTTAGCTTCTACGTACTCTTCCATCCCCCTATGCATATCTAAATGATTTGGACTTAAATTTGTCACTAATGCTACATCCACAGAGTATTTCATTTTCATAAGTTGAAAACTTGATAATTCTAATACTACTCTGTCTTGTTTGCCTATATTTTCTATTTGCGAAAATAGCGGTGTTCCTATATTTCCACCTACCCAGGCCTTATGTCCTTCTGATTTTAAAATATTATATATCAATGTAGTAGTCGTAGTTTTTCCATCGCTTCCTGTTACTCCAAATATTTTTGCCGGACAATATTTTATAAATTCTTCCATCTCAGAAGTTATATATGCCCCTTCTTCCTTTGCTCTTACTAAAATAGGATTATCAAATCTCATAGAAGGTGTCTTAAACACAACTTGAAAACCTGTTAATTTTTCTAAATATCCTTCTCCTAAGATTGCATTAACCCCCATGCCAACTAATTCATCATATGTGTCTCCTAGTTCTTCTTTACTTTTTTTATCAAAAGCAGTTACCTTCGCACCTAATTTAACTAAAAAATGAATTAAGGGTTTATTACTAACTCCTATACCTACAACTGCCACCTTTTTTCCTTTTATAAATTCTTTAAATTCTCTAAATTCATGTCTCATATATATACCTCCAAAATAAGTGTTATCGCAATCCATTCCATTATTATTATATCACTGAAATAAAAAAATAAAAATTATATGTACCCTTAAATAAATTTTAAAGTTATCTTCTATGGCATAAAGAAGAATTTTACAATTTGTTAACGACACAAAACTACAAAGAAGGACATTGTGCTTATTGTTCAAATTGCGTGAATTTATTTAATTTAAAAACTTTATTTTTACCTATTGAATCTTATAACAAACCTATGTTATACTTCTCTTGTGCCGTAAGAAAGTATTAATAATTCCCCAAGTTTTAGTAAACATATGACATATCCCCATGATTAAACCCTATTTACCGGATAATTATTATCCGGTTATTTTTTTATTTTAAATAATTAAATTAAAAGCCTGTGTCTAAAAATTTACAAACACAGGCTTTTTTCTTTTATATTAATAAGCTATTTTTTAGTTATTATTTATTTTTATTAAAATTCAAGTTTTTCTTCTATAAACTTATCTAATTCTTCTATACTTAATCTTATTTGTTCCATAGTATCTCTATTTCTTATAGTAACAGTATTATTTTCTAATGTATCATAATCTATAGTTATACAATATGGTGTTCCTATTTCATCTTCTCTTCTATATCTCTTTCCTATACTTCCTGCATCATCATAATCTACATTGAATTTTTTACTTAAGCTTCCATAGACCTCTAATGCTTTATCTGATAATTTCTTAGTTAATGGTAATACCGCAGCCTTAAATGGTGCAAGAGCTGGATGTAAATGTAATACCGTTCTTACATCTCCATTTTCAAGTTCTTCTTCGTCATAAGCCTCTACTAAAAATGCTAGTGCAACCCTATCTGCTCCTAGAGATGGCTCTATACAATATGGAACATATTTCTCGTTGGTTGTTGGATCTAGATAATTCAAATCTTGACTTGAATGCTCCATATGTTTATTTAAATCATAATCTGTTCTATCGGCAATACCCCATAACTCTCCCCATCCAAATGGGAATAAATATTCTACATCTGAAGTAGCATTACTATAAAATGATAATTCTTCCTTAGCATGATCTCTAAATCTTAAATTTTCTTTTTGCATTCCTAGTGCTAATAGGAAATTCCAGCAGTAATCCTTCCAGTATTTAAACCACTCCAAATCAGTTCCTGGTTTACAGAAAAACTCTAACTCCATCTGCTCAAATTCTCTTGTTCTAAATGTGAAGTTTCCCGGAGTTATCTCATTCCTAAAAGACTTTCCTATTTGTGCTATACCAAAAGGCACTTTCTTCCTTGAAGATCTCTGTACATTTTTAAAATTTACAAATATCCCTTGTGCTGTTTCTGGTCTTAAATATAATTCTGACTTGGAATCCTCTGTTACCCCTTGGAAGGTCTTAAACATTAAGTTGAATTTTCTTATATCGGTAAATTCTTTTTTACCACATTTAGGACAAACTATTTCATTCTTTTCTATATATTCCTTTAACTCTTCACTTGTCCATCCATCTGCACTTACATCATCTTTTCCATTGGCACTTAAATGATCTTCAACTAACTTATCAGCTCTATATCTAGCTTTACAAGCTTTACAATCCATTAATGGATCTGAAAATCCACCTACGTGTCCTGAAGCCACCCAAACTTCACTATTCATCAATATAGCTGAATCAATTCCTACGTTATATGGGCTTTCTTGAACAAACTTCCTCCACCACGCTTTTTTTACATTATTTTTAAATTCCACGCCTAAAGGACCATAATCCCATGCATTAGCCAATCCACCATATATCTCTGATCCCTGAAATACGAATCCTCTTCCCTTACACAAAGCAACTATTTTATCCATAGTCTTTTTACATGCCATAATTTCCCCTGCCATCAAAAATTTCATCAGTTAAATTTTTGCACCTTATGAACTAAGGTGGTAGTATGACCTCATTATTGAGACTACAAAGCAGGTTTTCACCTACCTTTCTTTATTATAATTTTAAAGAATTTCTTAAAACACTATTAAATTATTTAAATGATTTAATATAACCTAGGAATTTTTATATAAAAAAAAAGCCCAATACCACAAGGGACGAAATTCTATTCCGCGGTTCCACCCTCTTTGGCATAAGCCCATCTTACTTTATCATGTACTCCAAAGTGCCCTTCGCCATAAATTTTAGTCATTTTCACCTACCATGACCTCTCTAAAAAAATAATTATGGCTACTCCTCTTTTTCATAGTACATAAACATATGATTTTGTATATTATTTTACCAAATATAAAATATATGTCAATAGATATTCAAAAAATAAAAATGGCTCCGCAGAGAGGACTCGAACCTCCAACCTATCGGTTAACAGCCGAGTGCTCCACCGTTGAGCTACTGCGGAACATTTATTATATTCATTATTATATCAAAAAAAACTAATATTGCAATACTTTTTTATTATTTTGTATCCTAACTTTTTTATTATTTTGTGTCCTAAGATATAAGGTATTTATAAGCTCACAAAATTCTTGTGATTCAACTTTCTTACATACTCTCCAATACTATTTACAGAAAAAACTGTAGCTATTATCATAATTCCTGGAAATAAACTTGTCCACCATTTATTAGATAAAATATCCTTCTGAGCATCTATAAGCATACTTCCCCAAGAAGGTATTTCTACCGGCAACCCTAGACCCAAAAAACTCAAAGTAGATTCCATTACAATTGCACTAGCCACATTTAAAGTACATATAAAAATTATAGTGGGCATAAAATTAGGCAATAAATGCTTTCTTAATATATGAAAAAAGCCCCCTCCCAATGTTTTCGATGCCACTACAAATTCTGATGATTTTAATTTTATTACTTCGCCTCTTACAATCCTAGCAACTCGCATCCAACCCGTAAGTGAAATAACTAATATTATCTCTATTAAACCCTTTTCTTCAAAAAAAGCTTGAATAAAAGCTACTATAACTATAGCTGGCAGTATCAGAAAAAAGTCTAATATTCTCATCATTATTTTATCTAAAACCTTGCCATAGTATCCGCTTACACATCCATATATAATTCCTATAGCACTAGATACTATCATACAAACTAAACCCACCAATATGGAAACTCGTCCTCCGTATATACATCTTATGAGTATATTCCTTCCCATACCATCAGTACCAAAAATATACTTAGAATTTGGCGGTATATATGTTCTCGATAAATTCATATAATTTTGAGGTTCCTTTATAAATAGAGGAGCTATGAAAGCTACTAATGTTAGAAAAATCAAAAAAACTACAGATACATATGGAAATTTATTTTTGCTTATATGCTTATTATTTGGACATTTAAATCCAAAGGAATTTATGTTCCTCATATTAAACCTCCACCTCTCTAATTCTAGGGTCAATAAATTTACAGAACATATCTGATACTACATTACATAAAATTATTATAATTCCTATAATGATTATACCACCCATTAAAAGAGTATAATCATGATATTTAGCTGCCTCAAATATGTATTTACCTATGCCTGGATAGCTGAATATAGATTCTATAACTAAGGACCCAGACAATAAGTGGTTTACAGATATAGCAATCAAAGTAATATAGGAAGCCATAACATTTCTTAGAAGATGATTAAACAATATCCTATGTTTGGGCATGCCCTTTGCCTTAGCAGTAACTAAATAATCTTCTTTTAACTCTTCGATAATCTTATCTCTGACAAAATTAGAATAATAGCCTAAGTGACCTACAAAAACTACTAGCCAAGGTAAAATGGTATGTATTAGTCTATCTACCAAGTCACCTTCATTGCCCATTCGATATACACCTGATGAGGGCAATAAACCTGCTTTAACTGAAAAAATCAATACAAATATCAAAGCTAACCAGAAACCAGGTACACAGTAAAAGAAAGTGCCTAATTTTACTAATGCCTTATCTATAAAACTTCCTTCATTAAGAGCACATAAAAATCCCAGCAACAATGAAAATATCATTATAGTTACTATAGTTATTATTCCCAAAAACAAAGTGTTTCCTAAAGCTTTTAGTAAAATATCTTTTACTGGAAGATTGTATTTAAAAGAAATTCCTAAATTTCCATGAAAAAAATTAGTTAGCCAATCCTTGTATTGATAAAGCAGGGGCTTGTTAAGCCCCATATTTTCTATTATCTTCATTCTCTGTACACTTGAAATCTTTTCAGCGGATTCGCCAAACATAGCATACAGCGGATCACCCGGCATAATGTGAGCCATCATAAAGGTTAAAAAACTTAGAGAAAAAAAACTCACAACTATATTAATTAAGGTTTTCACGATACTTTTCGGTTTACAAGTTATCATTCTATATCCCACTCTTCTATATTCCATAAGAAACCAACACCATGATGTCCTAATACTGTATCTTTTATTCCTTTAATTTTGTTGTCTGCACCATAAACTGCATCTATATATGCAATCATTGCATATGGAGGGTCATTGGCAAATTCCTTTTGGAATTCCTTATAGTATTCTTTTCTTTTATTATCGTCTAGTGTAGTTCTTGCATTTAGTAACAATTCATCAACTTTCTTATTTGAATAAGCGTTTAAGTTCACACCATTTTCAGCTTGACTTGAATGGAATACTTTATAAGTATGATCATCTGGGTCAAATGGACTTCCCCATCCTATTAAAGATCCTTCTAATTTATCCCATTGGATTGAACCTGCTGGTTGAACATCTACTTTAGCTTCTACATTTATATCTTTGTAGTATTGACATGCAGCATTAGCTATATTTGTTCTCACTGGGTCACCTTCGAAACCAGTTATTTTAAAGGATAATTTTTTACCATCTTTTTCTCTTACCCCATCTTTTCCTACTTTCCATCCTGCTTCATCTAATAATTTTTTTGCCTTTTCCTTATCATATTCATATTTTTCTACATCTTCATTCTTATAATTTCCCATCTGCAATGGACTATAGGCAACTTGCGCCATTCCTTTTAACACTTCATCTACTATTTTTTGTTTGTCTATAGCATAGCTAAGAGCTTGTCTTACTTTTAAATCTTTAAACATAGGGTTTCTGAAATTAAACATAACCCCTCTATAATCTGCAGTTTTTTCTCTATACAATTTTATATTTTTCTGTTCTTTAAAAGTATCCATATCATGGGGCTCTAATTGAGCTAAATTTATTTCCCCTGATTTTAATTGTAATGCCCTTGCTCTTTCATCTTCCACTATCTTAAATATAACATTTTTAATTTTAGGTTGTCCATTATAATAATTTTCATTTGCTTTTAAACTTATATATTGACCAGTTTCCCATTTATCGAATTTATATGGACCAGTTCCCACAGGTTTTTGGTTAAAGGCATCTTTATTTATATCCTTTCCTTCTAGCAGATGTTTTGGAATCATTCCTACAGATAAATAATCTAATACAGCAACGCAAGGTTTGCTCATATATATTTTTACTGTATGGAGATCTACTACTTCAACTTTCTTTATCTCTTCGTAGTTTGCAGAAATTTCTGAGTTACTCTTTGGATTTTTTATAGTTTCAATAGTAAACTTCACATCATCAGCTGTAAAATCTTTGCCATCATGCCATTTTGCATCTTTCTTTAGATTAAAAGTATAAACCATATTTTTCTCATCATAAGTCCATTTTTCTGCTAAGTCAGGAGTTACCTTACTATTTTCATCATGTTTAGTTAATCCTGAAAATATTATTTTGTGAATCTCTGCATGCTCATCTAAAGCTGGATTAATTCTAGCATAATCCGCAGCACTACCATAAATTAATGTCTTCTCTTTAGATGAACTAGCAGCTATCTTGCTATCATTTTTTGCAGTTGTAGATGTTTTTCCTCCACATCCTACAGCCATGGCTCCTATTAGTACCGCACTTAAAATGCCAAGCACTCTTTTTTTAACCATACTCTACTCCCCCTTAATTATTTTATACATAATATTTAAATCTTAATAATTATTAACTACGCTAATTGTAAAAAGTATTATATGTACAAAAAAGGTAGAGAACAATTTTCTCTACCTTCGTGGTATAATCAATTCGTATTTTATTCAACTTAAGAAGACCTTAATTAAAAAATCAAAGTTATGTATAAACTTATTTATTTCCCAAATATTAATTCTAAATTATCTCCATTAACATTCGCATTAATGAATTTTTTTCACAAAATAATTATAACATATGAATAAAAAAAGTCAAACTCTTTTGAAAATACTATTTTATTATTAATATCTTAATTAAAAAGAGACAAAGCCTAAACTTTATCTCTTTTTTGTATATTTTAATAATCTATTTATTATTTTGAGCTGGTTTCATAGTTGGGAATAATATAACGTCTCTTATAGAATAAGAATCTGTTAAGAACATAACAAGTCTGTCTATACCTATTCCTAGTCCACCTGTTGGAGGCATACCAATTTCTAATGCATGCATGAAATCTTCATCTATTACATATGCTTCATCATCCCCAAGTTCTCTTTCTTTAGCTTGTTGAACAAATCTGTCCCTTTGAACTACAGGATCATTTAATTCTGAATATGCATTGCAAATTTCTCTTCCAAAAATAAATCCTTCAAACCTTTCAGTAAATTCTTCATTACCTCTTTTCTTCTTAGTAAGAGGTGATATTTCTACTGGATAATCATATATAAATGTTGGTTGTATCATATGCTCTTCTGCAAACTCTTCAAATAGTGCATTTAAAACGTCACCCTTAGTTACAAATTTTAAATCCTTTTTAAATTCCAAATTCTTTTCTTTAGCTATTTTCTGAGCTTCTTCATCATTACTTATTTCATTGAAGTTAACTCCAGCAAATTCATTAACTGCATCCACCATAGTTATTCTTCTCCAAGGTGGTGTGAAATCTATTTCTGTACCTTGGTATGTTACCTTTGTAGTACCTAGAACCTTTTCACATACATATGCCACTAAATTTTCTGTTATTTCCATCATATCATTATAATCAGCATATGCCTGATATAATTCTATCATTGTAAACTCTGGGTTATGTCTTATGTCTATTCCTTCATTTCTAAAATTCTTGCCCATGTCATATACTTTTTCAAATCCAGCCACTATTAATCTCTTTAAATATAATTCTGTAGCAATTCTCAAATACATATCTATATCTAAAGCATTGTGATGAGTTATGAACGGTCTAGCTGCAGCTCCTCCAGCTATAGGTGAAAGAATAGGAGTTTCGCATTCCATAAATCCTTTATTATCTAAAAACTCTCTTATATATCTTATAATAGCTGTTCTTTTTATAAAAGTATCCTTTACTTCTGGATTCATTATTATGTCCACTTCTCTATGTCTGTATCTAAGATCTGGATCTTTTAATCCATGAAACTTTTCTGGAAGTGGTCGTAGTGATTTACATATAAGCTCAAAAGAGAATACCTTTACTGATATTTCTCCGGTTTTAGTCTTAAATACTGTTCCTGTAGCAGCCACTAAGTCGCCTATATTAAGACTTTTGTATTCTGCTAGCTTTTCTTCTCCTACATTATCTATCTTTATAAATAGTTGTATTTTCCCAGTCTTGTCATGAACATCAGAAAATACTACTTTTCCTTGACCTCTTTTAGATAATATCCTACCTGCAACTGTAACTTCTTTTTCTTCTAATGCTTCAAAATTTTCCTTAACTTCTTCAGCATGATGAGTTACATTAACTTTATAAACATCAAAAGGATCCTTGCCTTCTTGTTGAAGACCCTGTAATTTCTCCAATCTCTGCTTCATAACTTCATTTAAATCTAACTCATTCCCTTGTGCATTTAAATTTTTTTCTTCCGCCATCAAAATCCCTCCACTTTATGCTCTATTAATCTCTAAAATTTCATATTTACTTATTCCATCTGGAATAGGTATTTCCACTACATCTCCAACTCTCTTACCTATAAGTCCAATTCCAACTGGTGATTCATTAGATATTTTATTCTCCATTGGATCAGCTTCTGCGGAACCTACTATTATAAAATCAACGATTTCATCAAATTCATAATCTTTAACCTTTACTACTGTACCAACACCAACAATCTCTTTATCTATTTCACTTTCATCTACTACAGATGCATTTTTAAGCATATTCTCTAATTGAGCTATTCTTCCTTCTACAAAAGCCTGCTCATTTTTAGCTTCATCATATTCTGAGTTTTCACTTAAATCTCCAAAGGAAAGTGCCACTTTTATCTTTTCAGTTATCTCTTTTCTTTTCACTGTTTTTAAATATTCTAATTCATCTTCTAGCTTTTTAACCCCTTCATAAGTCATTACATATTTCTTCTCGCTCATTTCTTGTCTCCCCTTTTAAATATTCTAATACTTTATCCTTAATATCATAATTTAATTCCAACATAACAAACTATTTTATTATAACATAAATTATAAGTTATAATCATTTAAGTTATTATAAATCAGCAAATTTATAATGTCAACATTTATACTCACTGCAACAATACCCTTAAATTAAAGGTTAAATCCAAACTTATTAATGTGAATGTCATTACTTTTTAAATCTTCTTCTATTTCCTTTCCTCCAATATGGTCCAGAATAGCTCCAACCAATTGGGGTGTGTATTTTAAGGATTTTTCTTCCCAAGGCACTGTAAAAGTAACATTGTTTACATGCAAATTATGACTATTATCTGGCATATATCTATCATCAAGGTACCATATATTTAGTTTTTCATTCTTTGGATCTATATTCCTAGAAGTTATAATGAAATCTACATTATTTAATAGGTATTCGTATTCTCTAGTTATAACTGGAGTAACACCATATTGTGCTATTAAATATTCTCTTACCTTGCCTAAGTATTCTATATTTTTTGATACAAGTACTACATTATTACTGAATTTACACAGTTCTTCTATTATATATTTATTAATATAATCGCCTGCATCTATAACTCCTATACAGCTGTTTCGTATATTTTTAAGGTTTAACCTCAAAAATAGCTTTATGCTTTTAACTACACTAAATGCAAATAGTCTTTTTTGATAATCATTGAACCACTTATAATCTAAAATTCTCCACACCTCAGGTGCTCGTGATTTATATTTTAAGCCTCTAATATTCTCTGCTCTCCTTATGTTATTATCATAAGACTCTGGATGTACATTGGAAGGCATATCTATATTTATAATAGAAACATCCAACTCCTTTATAAATCTTTGATACTTGTATGTCATTTTAAATCTGTCTTTAACTTTTCCTATAAAACTACTATCTCTATAAAGCTCCTGGTAGGATTTTAAACTTAAAATATTATTCACATAAACATCCTTATAATTGCTATATATAATTCTATTCCACTACATTAGTTTAGATTACTATAACTTACTGTTTTTATTCTCTAAATAGTCTCTGTAATCTTTAAGTATCTTAAATACATCTTCACCATTTTCTTGTCTATTTATAATATCTTTAATTGCAGTGCAATTACTCAATCCTTTTATATACCAAGCTAAATGCTTTCTCATTTCTCTAACCGCTTTTTTTTCTCCATGATAATATACCGCCCTCTTAAGATGTTCTATACACATATCTACTTTTTCCAAACTGGTAGGCGGATTAGCATCTTTTCCTTGAAATCTAGCTATAATATCTCTAAATATCCATGGATTGCCCATTACTCCTCTAGCTATCATTATACCGTCACAATTAGTTATCTTCTGAATGTTTATAGCATTTTCTGAAGAAAAAACATCTCCGTTTCCTATTACAGGTATACTTACACTTTCCTTAACTTTTCCTATAATACTCCAATCAGCTTCCCCAGTGTACATTTGCTGTCTAGTTCTTCCATGAACTGTAACTCCATCTGCTCCTGCTTCTTCCATATACTTAGCAAATTCTACTGCATTTATACTACTAGAATCAAAACCTTTTCTAAACTTTACAGTTACAGGTTTAGATGATGCTTTTCTTACTTCCTTAACTATTTCTGCAGCTAATTTAGGATTTTTCATAAGCGCAGAACCTTCTCCATTTTTAACTATTTTAGGCACAGGGCATCCCATATTTATGTCAACTAAACATATATCTTCATTATCATTAAAAACTTCTGCAGCTTTAGCCATTATGTAAGGTTCACTTCCAAATATCTGCACTGCCACAGGACTCTCTTTTTTTGAGATTTTTAAAAGCTCTACTGTATTTTCACTACCATAGTACATCCCTTTAGCACTTATCATTTCAGTATATACCAATTCGCAACCCATTTCCTTACAAATTTCTCTAAAAGCAACATCTGTTACTCCTGCCATAGGGGCTAAAAAAACGCCCTTAGGAAAATTCAGGTTACCTATTTTCATCTTAACACCTACTTCATATTCTTTTCGTATATTATCTTCAGACCTTGTAATGTTAAAATTGGATTTATTACCTCTATTGTTGTTGATTCTTCATATATAAGTTTAGAAAGTCCTCCCGTAGCAACTACTAAAGGTTCATCTTCTCCCAAAGCTTTCATTTCCGATTTTATCTTATTGACTATATAATCTACCTGACCTATATATCCATATATAATCCCTGCTTGCATACTAGCAACAGTATTTTTACATATTATAGTTTCAGGTTTTACAAGCTCTACTCTAGGAAGTTTAGCTGCTCTCTCAAAAAGTGCATCAGACGCAATTCTCATACCTGGACAAATAACTCCTCCTAAATAATCACCTTTTTCTGAAATAATACAAAAGGTTGTAGCAGTTCCAAAATCGATTATTATTAAAGGTCTTTTATATATTTCATGTGCTGCTACAGCATTAACTATTCTATCAGCACCCACTTCCTTGGGGTTATCATATTTTATATTTATTCCAGTTTTTACTCCTGGTCCAACCACTATTGGCTGAGTATGAAAATATTTTTTTATCATATGTTCCAAAGAATACATTATATTAGGCACTACAGAGGATATTATTACTCCTTTTATATCTTCTATACTTAACTTATGTAAATCAAATAACTCTTTTACTTGTATTCCATATTCATCTGCTGTTCTTCTTGAATCAGTTGACAATCTACATTCAACTATAAGCTCATCATGTTTATATATTCCTAATACAATATTAGTGTTCCCAACATCTAAAACTAAAACCATTTTAAACACCCCTTATATAAATCATAAGAGCAGCTTTTCAAGCTGCTCTTAGTAAAACTCAAGTAATATAGAAATTAACAATTTAATTTTAACAATTACATTTATTTTGTCAAGTGTTTTATACTTTTATACACCAAATAATGAAAGCAATACTCCTGCTGCCACTGCAGTACCTATAACTCCAGCCACATTAGGTCCCATAGCATTCATAAGTAAAAAATTACCCGGATCTTCTTCTTGTCCTACTACTTGTGCAACTCTCGCTGCCATTGGAACTGCTGAAACTCCTGCAGCACCTATTAAAGGATTTACTTTTCCTTTAGTTACTTTATACATTATTTTTCCTATAATCACTCCTGCCGTTGTACTTATAGCAAAAGCTACCATTCCCAAAATTACTATCATTATGGTTTGAGGTTTTAAAAATATTTCCGCATTAGCCGTTGCTCCAACAGTAACTCCTAAAAATATAGTTACCACATTTATCAATCCATTTTGTGCCGTTTCTGAAAGTCTTTCAACTACACCACATTCTTTAAATAAGTTTCCTAGCATTAACATACCAATTAGGGAAGCCACTGAAGGAAGCAATAATACCACCACTACCGTTACAACTATAGGGAATATTATCTTTTCAACTTTTTTAACCTGCCTAAGCTGGCCCATCCTAACCGTTCTCTCTTGTTTTGTAGTAAGTGCCTTCATTATTGGCGGTTGAATCAGTGGAACTAGCGCCATATAAGAATATGCTGCCACTGCTATTGGTCCTAAAAGCTCTGGTGCTAATTTACTTGAAAGATATATAGCTGTCGGTCCATCTGCTCCTCCTATTATCCCAATAGAAGATGCCTGTTGTGGAGTAAATCCCATCAATATTGCACATATAAACGTAAAGAACACTCCAAACTGTGCCCCTGCCCCCATTATAACACTAGATGGATTAGCAAGTAGTGGGCCGAAATCCGTCATAGCCCCAACACCTAAAAATATAAGAGGTGGATATATATCTGCTTCAACTCCCTGATACAGATACCATAAAAGACCTCCCACGTGTTCCTTTGTTGGTGGAGCCATTATTCCTGCAAGAGGCAAATTGGCCAAAAGCATTCCAAAGGCTATTGGTAAAAGAAGTAGTGGTTCAAATTCTTTTTTAATAGCCAAATATATAAGAATAAAAGATATAATAATCATTACTAACTGTTGCCATGTCATCCCTACAAACCCAGAAGAAAGCCATAGGTTCTTTAATGAATTTAAAATCATAGCTCTTTCCCCTCTTCCTATTATTGAATTACTGCTAATACATCTCCTGTATTAACCATAGCTCCTTCTGCTATATTAACATCTATAACATTTCCATCATGAGGTGCCATAATTTCATTTTCCATTTTCATTGCTTCTAACACAAATAGTACATCCCCCTTTTTGAAACTATCTCCTGCAGCTTTATTTACCTTTAGTATTTTCCCCGGCATTGGACATTCTACCTTTTCTCCATCAGCATTAGATTTTTTAACTTCTACTGCCTTTTTTTCCGCTGGCTTAACTTCTTTTTTATCTTCTTTAACCATAGAAGTTGTTGAAACCTCTGAAAAATCTCCCTTTACTTCTTCTACTTCAACTTCATATCTATTGTCATTAACAGTAATCACATACTTTTTCATATCATAAACCCTCCCAATTATCTTAAACTACTCTTTATGGCGGAATCTTTCCACCCATTTCCATTTACTCGTTTTATATTTTTAATTACTAAATTCTCAGCTGGCACATCCATATAAGAAGATAAAGCTGCCATTATAGCTGCAACTACTTCTAAATCTCCATCCTCAGAGCTTACACTAATTTCTTCCTGATGTTTTTCAATAGTTTTTTCCTTTTTATCTGTTTCTAAATCTTTTTTATCGCTTTTACCTCTTAATATATTTTGTGTATTGTTTACTAAAAAACTCTCTACTTTTACTATCAAAGCTATAAAAATCAATACAGAAAATACCACGAGCATAGCAAATAATGTAACTTCCAATGACCCTACAAAAGATAATGTTTTCATTTAATACGCCCCCTAAATCAATATACTTCCATGTTTCTTAGGGTACCTTAATTCTCTTTTACTTCCTAACATGTCTATAACTGCAAATAATCTTTGCTTTGTTTCCGACGGCATTATTATGTCATCCACATACCCCTTTTCTGCCGCCACATATGGATTTGTTATTTCGTCCATATGTTCAAAAATTATTTTTTTCTCCTCTTCCTTAGGATTTTCGCTATCAACTATTTCATCTCTAAATAGTATCTTTATCATATCCTCAGGTGTTGTTAACGATATTTTAGCACTTGGCCATGCATAGCATATATCAAAACTAACCTCTTTACTTCCTAAAAGTGCATATGCTGGTCCATATATTTCACCTATCACTAGAGAAATCTTAGGTACTGTTGCATCACTTAAAGCATAAATCAATTTAGAAGCATATAATGCCATACCTTCTTTCTCCTGTTTCAAATCAATTTGAAATCCCTTAGTATCAACTAAAGATATTATAGGTATATTAAAACTATCACAAATCTTTACAAATCCCGTTAGTTTCTCTATACATTGAATATTTAAAGTACCTTCTTTTATATTTTTATTAGTACCCAGTATTCCTACTGTTGTTCCATTTATTTTGGCTAAACCAGTAAATACAGCTTCCGCCCATTTTTTATTAAGCTCTATAAAGCTTTCCTTATCACTAATTCCATCTACTATTTCGTATATATCATAATTCCCACCATCAGCAATGCTATTTAATTTTTCTTTAGGGATATTTAATTCTACATCTCCTACACTTAAAGGACTATTATCCATATTATTTGAAGGTATATAAGATAAAATTCTTCTAGCAACACCAATAGCTTCTTCTTCATTTTCTGTTATTACATGAGCACTTCCATTTTTATTAGCATTTTCACCATCTGCATAAACTTTTGAGTCTAGAAATATCTTTTCTTTCTCTATAAGTTTGCTAGAAGGAGTTACACATAAACTGCTGTTGTTTTTTGTCATTATAACAAAGTCACCCATAGTTGCACTTAAAGCTGCGAGTCCTTCACATGGCCCAAGTACTAACGTTATTTGTGGAATAACACCAGAGTTTTGTGCATTTCTCTTTAACATTTTTCCATAAGCATTTAAAATATCTAAACCTTCTGTAATTTTAGCTCCTGAGGAATCTAAAATCTGCACTAATGGTGCTCCCATCTTAACCGCCATATCCATTAATAAAGCTATCTTTTCAGCATTTACACTGCCAATAGCTCCTCCATCCACAGTATAGTCTTGACTATAAGCATAAGCCAATCTACCATTTACTGTGCCATATCCAGTTACTACTCCAGCTCCATCCTTAGAAATTAACCCTCCTAATTCTATAAAGGTGCCTGAGTCAAATAATTTAATCATTCTTTCCTTGCAAGTATTTTTACCCAAATTATGTTGAGCTTGTATTTTTTCTCTACTTGCATTTTCATTTTGAATTTTTACATTCATAAATTTTTCCACATAACTCATTGACGTTCCTCCTAACTAAAATAAACAACTAACTCCTACATTAAGAATAGCATATAAATCCTTTTTTGTATATAATTTTTTGCAAGTTTTATTTCATTTGTCTGTGTATTTAAAAAATAAAAAGACTATCTTTTTTTATCAAAAGATAGTCTTTTTAAATAATTTTATCTATAAACTTTTTTCATCTTCTTTAACGTCTTCACTTTT
Organism: Clostridium sp. KNHs214; assembly: GCF_000744935.1. Classification (GTDB taxonomy): domain Bacteria; phylum Bacillota; class Clostridia; order Clostridiales; family Clostridiaceae; genus Haloimpatiens. The sequence goes on from NZ_JQMW01000011.1 coordinate 886,228, forward strand.
TTGCTCTTCCGAAGAAATTTCTACCTTTGAAACACTTTCTTGCACTAATTCTTCATTACTTTTTACAGAATCCACAGCCTCTTCAGTATTATCCATTTCGGCTATAATCTCTTCTAAAGTTATTTTTCCATCTATTAAAGCATTAAATTCGTCTGCATTTAATTTTTCCTTTGCTAGTAATGCCTTTGCTACATCATGAAGTTTATTTACATGTTCAGTAAGTAATCTTTCTGCTTTCATATAAGCTTCGTCTATTAATCTTTTTATTTCACTATCGATCTTAGAAGCTATTTCTTCACTGAAATCTCTATTCCTTCCAATATCTCTACCAAGGAAAACTTCCTCATGTCCTGTTCCAAAAGCTATAGGTCCAAGTTCTTCACTCATACCAAATTCCATTACCATTTTTCTAGCTATACTAGTTGCTCTGTCTATATCGTTTTTAGCACCAGTACTTATGTCTCCTATTATAAGCCTTTCTGCAACTCTTCCACCTAACAATCCAACCATTTCATCTTCCAATCTTGATTTAGAGGTATATGCTCTATCCTCATCCGGAAGATGCATTGTATATCCACCAGCCATTCCTCTTGGAATTATGCTAATTTCATGAACTGGATCAGAATTAGGTAAAAATTTCATTACAACTGCATGACCTGCTTCATGATATGCAGTGAGGTTCTTATCTTTATCACTTATAACCCTGCTCTTCTTTTCTGGCCCCGCTATTACCCTAGTAATAGCTTCTTCTAGCTCATCCATGCCTATAACATTTTTCTTGTTTCTTACAGTTAAAAGAGCTGCCTCATTCATTAAGTTCTCTAAATCAGCTCCTGTAAATCCTGGAGTTCTTTTTGCTAAAACATTAAGCCTAACTTTAGGAGCTAAAGGCTTACCTTTAGCGTGAACCTTCAAAATTTCTTCTCTTCCCTTTACATCTGGCTGTCCTACAAGTATTTGTCTATCAAATCTTCCTGGTCTTAGTAATGCTGGATCTAGTATGTCAGGTCTATTAGTTGCTGACATAATTATAATTCCCTCATTTACTCCAAATCCATCCATTTCAACTAAAAGTTGATTTAGAGTTTGCTCTCTTTCATCATGTCCTCCACCTAATCCTGCACCTCTTTGCCTTCCAACTGCATCAATTTCATCTATAAAAATTATACAAGGAGCATTTTTCTTTGCTTGCTCAAATAAATCTCTAACCCTTGAGGCACCAACACCTACAAACATTTCAACAAAATCAGAACCCGATATGCTAAAAAACGGAACTCCAGCTTCTCCTGCTACAGCCTTTGCAAGTAGAGTTTTTCCTGTACCCGGAGGTCCTACAAGTAAAACACCTTTAGGTATTCTAGCACCAACTTCTAAGTACTTCCTAGGGGCTTTTAAAAATTCTACTATTTCCTCTAGTTCCTCCTTTTCCTCATCTGCTCCCGCCACATCCTCGAATGTGACCTTCTTTTTATCATTGGTAGCTAACTTAGCTCTGCTCTTTCCAAAATTCATAACACCCCTATTGCCGCCACCTTGAGATTGCTGCATAAATATAAATAAAAATCCCACTAATACAACAGTAATTATTATGCTTGGCAGCCAGCTAATCCACATAGGTGTTTTAGATGGTTGATCATATTTTTCATCTATATAATATGATTTTGGATTTTGACTTATAAAATCATACAATCTTGCTTTATCTACATTAGCTTGTATTTGCTTATTATCTTTTAGTTTAGCTAAGACAGTACCATCTTGCTTAACTTGAATTTCTTTTACATTATCCTTTTTCCACTCCTGAGTAAATGTTCCGAAGGATACCCTTCCCGCACTGGTCCCTGATTCTACATAAGCCAAAGCTGCAAACATAACCAATACAAGTACTATTATCCAAACTACTGCACCGGACATTTTCTTCATTTAAGGCCCTCCCCTCTATTTATAACTACTATAAGATTTTATCATATAGTAAATTCATTGACAATAAATCCAAAACTAATACCAATCATTTTTAAACTTTTATAAATTATAATTATAGTTTTTCACTAATGCACCTAAGTTATTCTTAGCTTCAGTAGGAATTTACTAGGAGTATCTCATACGACTGAAACTTACAAAAAACTTACCCAGAATCCCATCAGTTTTAGTCTCCATCTTATAGAAAGTGGAGTATTGCATCCGCTAGACATGTGGTAGATTTATTATTTCATGTAAACTTCCTCTTTTAATATACCTACATAAGGAAACTGTCTATAATTTTCAGCGTAATCCATACCATATCCAACTAAAAAGTAATCAGGAACTTCATAACCTATGTATTTTACCTTTATGTCTACTTTTCTCCTTTCAGCTTTATTAAGCATACATGCTATTTCTAAACTATTAGGATTTCTTGAACTTAAATATTTCATAAGATATTTAAGGGTAATTCCTGTATCTATTATATCTTCTATTATAAGCACATCTTTACCCTTTATTTCAAAATCTAAATCCTTTAATATTCTTACAACCCCTGAGGTCTGAGAAGAGTTACCATAACTTGACACATCCATAAAATCAATATGACAAGGTATGGATATTTCTCTTATAAGATCTGTCATAAACATAACAGAGCCTTTTAATATACCAATCAAAATCAAATCTTTTCCTTTGTATTCCTCACTTATTTTTTCTGCTAATTCCTTTGTTTTCTCTTTTAATTGTTCAGCAGTATATAGAACTTCTTTTACATCATCACATACATATGCGGCCATCTTTATTCCCCTCTCCTAAACTGGATTTTTAATATTTTATTTGTATCTTTATCAATTTTAAATTTTTCACTTATTCTGTATCCCCACACCCACGCTATTTCATCCCCAAAGCATATCAGTGGTATTTCATCTCTTTCTTCCTTGGGAATTTTCAAATCCATGAATATGTCCTTTAGCTTTTTTGTACCCAACATCCCAATAGGTTGAAATTTATCGCCTTGTCTTCTATATCTAAAAGTTATTTGTCCTTTTATCTTTTCGTAATCAAAATACTTGGTAAAATTATTTCCTTTTAAATTATATTCTTCTCCTTTTGTTTGTATTTCAATCTTTAAAAAAAGATTCTTTTCTTTTATGAAATACTTTTCACCTATTTCTAATACAAATTCTTTCTTTTCTTTGTTCACTGGTGGCACATACATATACATATTAATGTTCCCATAATTATTTATGGCAACTAAGTTTTCAGGTAAAGTAATTCTTTTTCCTGTATCGCCCCTTTGAATATGTATTATATCATATATGTGTTTTGTCTCTAAATTATACAAATTACCTTTTAATTCCTTTAAAGCTATTCTTATAACTCTAGACACTATAGCCTCATGTTCTTTAAATAATTCTTTTCTCATTATAATTTTACCACACTCTAAAGCACAATACTCCCTATATTTATCACTTGCTACCAAATCTATGTATTCATTATCCTTAAAAAGTATATTTGCAAATCTATTTATAGTATTAACTATATCACTGTTAAAGTTCTTTTCCATATATGGTATTAGCTCTAACCTAATTTTATTTCGTGAATATATACTTTCTAAATTTGTTTTATCTATTCTAGTACTAATCCTATTATCCTTGCAATAACTTTCTATTTCCCTTCTAGTCAACCTTATTATAGGTCTTACCACTAAGTTATCCCTTATGGGCTTTATTCCAACTACTCCAGCTAAACCAGTTCCTCTCATTATTCGCATGAGCACGGTTTCTGCTTGATCATTAGCATTGTGAGCCACTGCAATCTTTTGAGCTGACAGTTTCTTTTTAAGTTCATAAAAAAAATCATATCTAGCTTCTCTTCCTGCAGTTTCACAAGATATATTTTTCTCTAAAGCTATAGAATTTATATCTATTCTTTTGCTGTAATACTCTATATTCATTTTTTTACAATATTCTTCAACATATATCTCATCTTCATCTGCCTCATTTCCACGCAAACAATGATTTACATGAGCCACTACTATTTCTATATGCATCTTTTCCTTAAGTAAATAAAGTATGTGAAGCAAGCACATAGAATCTGGGCCTCCAGATACTCCAACTATTACCTTATCGCCCTTTTGGAGCATTTGGTATTCATCAATCGTACTTAACACCTTTTGTAACATTTAAACACTTCCTACAAAATTATATTTTCATAATAAACAATTATAACATAAATAAAGAACGAGAATAAGTTTTTTTAGAACTTATTCCCATTCTATTAAAAAACATATATAAAAACAACCCCATATCTGTGTTTTAGTATAAATTATGTGCATTTTCATGTAAATCTATCTAAAGCTCAGTTTCCAACACATTATATTTTTAATATAAATCGTATACCTTTGACACCATTATAGTCATATCATCCCTAACTTTACCCTTGCTTAATTTCATGGATTGCTCCATAAGTCCTTCAGCAACTTCTCTAGGATTATTGCTATTAGTTTTTTCCAAATACCTAACCACCCAGTCATTTCTACCCACATTTTCGCTATTATAATCTACCACACCATCCGTAACCATTACAATAATATCCCCATTACTAAGATTGCATTTTTTTAAATCTGCATCCACCTTATCTAATATTCCTATAGGAAGACTCTTAGACTCTATGGTTTTCACCACATTGGATTTTTTTATAAAGGTTGAGGCCGCCCCCACTTTTATAAATTCTACTTCACCAGTATATAAATTTACGTTTCCCAAGTCTACAGTAGAAAATTTTTCTTCCTCATAAAACTTTAATGACATAATGGAATTAACTGCATTAATAGAAGTATTCTCACTAAACCCTGAATTCATAAAATTTTCAATCATTTCTACTACTGCTGCACTTTCCTCGCTAGCCTCAGGTCCTGAGCCCATTCCATCGCTTAATAACATTAAATAATTTCCGTCATTACCTTTCCCAAAGCTATAACTATCTCCGTTGTATTCTTCTCCATCCTTACACTTTCTTTTTACATAAGAAGATATATGATATTTAGGCATTTCCTTAAAATTCACAGTGCACTGTCCCGTACTATTATCTATAAAACACCCTTCCTCTTCTATACACATACTTCTCCCAGTAACCTCATCTATCAAAGGTAATATATACTTAACACATTTTTGTTTACTTGTACAACTATCCATAGTTAGTTTTACAATACTGCGCCCATTTTTGTCTAGAAAACATGTAACGTCACTATATTTTATATTTCCTTTATTTAATATTCTTATAACTTGACGTTCTAAATTCACATTAAAATGAACACCATATGCAAAATCGTTGGTAGCTTCTTTTATGGACTTTGCCATATTGCTTATCTGATCTGATAATATTTTTCTTCCTTCCTGTAATCTTATATTTAAAAGCTCGCTTATTATATAATTATTTCCTATTTCCTCTGTATTCTTTAATAAGTTTTCCTTATTTATGCACTTTCTGTCTATTTCTTTTGGAATTATTCTTCTACCTTGTTGATAGTTCTGTATTAGTTCTCCAAAGGCAGAATAAGTATAATGCATTTCCCTCTTCCAGCACATGCTTTTCATACTACAATTACTGCAAACTCTATCAGCTAAATTTTCTATCAAAGAAGTGCTTTTGTTTTTCATGCTCAAATTCTCATTTTTAGATAAATGCACTAAAGTTTCAGACATATTGTTAAGTACTGTTGAAAAACTATTTAATCTTTTTTCAAAAATCTTTTTAACTTTTTCAATATATTCTTCACTAATATATTTTTCCTTTTCTTCCCTATTAACTTCTAAACTCAATTTCTCATAAAAACTCTTTGGTATTAATAAAAAAATTCCAGCAGCTAGCATAGGTTCTATAAGTTTAAATTGTTGGCTACTTTTAGAATAGACCGTTACTATAAAAAATGTTATTATAAATGCCAAAGAAGTAGCCCATCTGCCCATTTCTCTAAATGCTCCCCCTATTAAGGCACACAAGCCGTAAATACTAGTATATATGCTTATGTCTTTTGCTCCTAACCCTATAACGGCGCCAAGAGCTACTCCTGTAGCCGCTCCAACACCACTTCCACTTACATAAGTTAAAATTGCAATAAACGTTAGAGACAATACATTCCATAGAGATATGTTCCGTATTCTTATTCCATAGGTACCTGCTAATACTAGAGATATAAATATAGCCATAGTTATTAATTCTTCACTGCTATATAAATGTTTTGTATTTAATTCTTTAAAACATAAAATAGAATGATCAATAATAAAATATAATGGAATGATACATGCCATTTCCAAAAAACAAAACAAAAAGGTTGTCCCCATAGGTTTTTTTAATATAAATAGTTGATATATAATAAATTCTAAAAGTATTATGCTACATGTAAATATAACTCTTTTACTCCTACCAATACTTTTTAAGCAATAAAAGATTATTGCTACCAAGGATATAGCTATTAGATATTTTCCTATTCCTTCAACTGAATTATGTATCCAAACATAACCTAAAACACTTCCAGCACAAGGAAATAAGAATGTATAATCCTCAAAATAGCATACCATAGCTATAAGCAATGCAATACCAAAAGGAGCTATACAATTCATTATAGTAACTCTGCTTATAAATAGGGCTATAAAGAAACTAGTTATTCCTTTAAGCATTACATTTAAATTTAAGTTTTTTTTACTTTCTTCCTCTTTTTGTACTCTAGATACTCTTTGGTATGGAAAAACATTAACACCGTATTGCATATTCACCCTCCCCAACCTTAATTAATAAATCAATTATAGCAAAGTTGGATGGTAATAATTGTCAATATATCTGTCTCAAGCAAATTTATTTAGGACAATATAAAACATAAAGTGGTAATTTTCTTCCATAATTTGTAATATATTACTGTTATATTATTATTCCGTCTATATTACTTTTCAATATAACTTATTAGGATATTTGGCATTTTACCTTTATTTTTTTTACGTAAATAAGCTAAATAAAAAAAGTCGTTATATATACTCTTTTGATATGATTTAGGGAAATTTTCTTATTGTGGGAATAAACAAATGTGAAGTTTTCACAAAATAAAAAACCTCACATTTTTGTGAGGTTTTTTATGGTAGCGGAAATAGGACTTGAACCTACGACACTTCGGGTATGAACCGAATGCTCTAGCCAGCTGAGCTATTCCGCCATGTGGTTGCGGGGACAGGACTTGAACCTGTGACCTTCGGGTTATGAGCCCGACGAGCTACCAGCTGCTCCACCCCGCGATATTTGGTGCTGAAGACCGGAATCGAACCGGTACGGTGTTTTAGCACCGCAGGATTTTAAGTCCTGTGCGTCTGCCAGTTCCGCCACTCCAGCATATTATTTATTTTTTGTAAATTATGGTTGCGGGGACAGGACTTGAACCTGTGACCTTCGGGTTATGAGCCCGACGAGCTACCAGCTGCTCCACCCCGCGACATTTTGGTGCTGAAGACCGGAATCGAACCGGTACGGTGTTTTAGCACCGCAGGATTTTAAGTCCTGTGCGTCTGCCAGTTCCGCCACTCCAGCATATTAACATGCCCGCAACAAATATTAATTTAATGCTAACCAAAAATTTATTAACCTGTTTGCCCTACAATAATTAAGCAAATGGTAGCGGAAATAGGACTTGAACCTACGACACTTCGGGTATGAACCGAATGCTCTAGCCAGCTGAGCTATTCCGCCATGTGGTTGCGGGGACAGGACTTGAACCTGTGACCTTCGGGTTATGAGCCCGACGAGCTACCAGCTGCTCCACCCCGCGATATTTGGTGCTGAAGACCGGAATCGAACCGGTACGGTGTTTTAGCACCGCAGGATTTTAAGTCCTGTGCGTCTGCCAGTTCCGCCACTCCAGCGAGTTTTTGCCTAATCTCAAGGACAGATTTTATTATATAGTATATATCAAGTCATGTCAACAACTTTTTAAAATATTTTTAATTTCTACTTCAATAACTTAATTGTAAAACTAAATTCTACTCCTATATACTAATGTTAAATCTATCTAACTATCCACTATCACTCAGCACCTACTTAATAGAACTATTCCTATTATCCATTACTTATGCCATAAATAAAGGGCTATTAAAGTCTTTATTCATACTTTAATAAGCCCCTTGATATTCTTTTAAATACTACATGCCAGAACCTCTTTTATTGCGGCCACCATTTTTCATATTTTGGTGTTTCTTTATGTCTTGGAACTTTTCCTCACTTTCCTTTAAAAACTTTGAAATTCTATCTTCAAAGTTTACAACTTCATTCTTAGCTTTTTCCTTTTGCCAATCAATTTCTGCTGGTCTAACAGTTTTCTTAACTGGATTAGCTTGCTTTATTGATAGGCTCATTCTTCCATTGTCATCTATGGAAAGAACTTTAACTTTAACTTTATCTTTTTCTTTTAGATGTTTACTTACATCTTTTACATATGATTCTGAAACCTCAGAAATATGTACTAGTCCTGTTTTGCCCTCCACTTCTACAAATGCACCAAAATTAGTTATATTTACCACTATACCTTCTGTAATACTTCCTACTTTTAAGGTCATGTTAAAAAGACTCCTCCTTAATAAAATAATGTTCTATAGAAAATAATTTTGAAAACTAATTTAAACTACTTTGAACTTTCCTTAGATGAATTGTTGATTACAGGAGTCTCTCCTTTTTTAATAAAGTTTAATTTTTCACGTGCTATCTTTTCTATATAGCTGTCACTTTTAGACATCTGAACTTGATCCTGTAATTCATTATTTTTTTCCTTAACTGTACTTAATTCTTGTTTCTTTTGATTTTTTTCCTCTTTAACCTTGCCTATTGTCACTTGTTGGTTTACAAAAATACCTATGATGTAAACCACTAATATAGCCATTATTATTTTTTTAAAATTAATCTTTTTTTTCATAACACATATCCTCTTCTTTTTAATAATATAGACTATATATATATTTTAAGTTGCTTTTACTTTTTATTCAAGGTATTTTTGTACTTTTTATTTTTTTTTCTTTTTTTTGAAAATGTATACGTAAAAAGTCCTAGGATATAACTAACATTATTTACTGTTATACGCAATATTTTTCCAATTGCTTTCTTAATTTTGTTTATAAAATTTAAAAAATATTTACTAACTATCTTTAAATAAACAAATAATCCAAAAGCAATATAAATATAGCAATAAAACCCCATATATGCGTAATTTGTAATAAATAAGAATATAAAAACAATTATAGCAGCAAAAATCCAAAAGAGTATATCTTGTATGAATACTATTATCTTATTATTACACATGCCTCTTATACTTCTATATACATCAAATAAAACCCCTGTTAGCACCCCTGCCAAAATATTATATAAAAGTAATTCTAATTGAGAAGTAGTGGATAATATCATATCTGTATCTACTTAAACAGCTTGCTTATAATGCTGTCATTATCCTTTTTCTTTTCTCTATTCATATAAGTGCAGGAGTCAATAACACCAACTATTACTAGTTCACCATTTTGAACATCTAATTTATTCATTTTTAAGTTATTTCCTTTTATTTTTAACTGTCCTAATTCAGTGGTTAAGTCGATTTCTTCTTCGTTAAAACTTATTACCTCTTGAACACCTGTAAGACCTAATCTTTTTCTGCTATCTAGACTTAAGATACTTTTATGCTCTTCTATTTTAATCTCTTTCCTTACCTCCATATGAAACCTCCTATAATCCTGTAGTATCTATACTTAATATATGATTATAGGCTTATCATTAGTACCATTACTCTATTAATTCATACATTTCCTTAGCTGCTTCCTTTTTAACGTGCTCTGCTATATTAATTATCTTAGCTTTTAATTTACCATTTGCAAATTCTATTTCTATTATGTCTTCCTCATTTACTTCAGTACTTGGTTTAGCAACCTTGCCATTGATCTGAACTCGTCCACCTTCACAAGCTTCTTTTGCTATAGTTCTTCTTTTTATTATTCTTGACACCTTAAGATATTTATCTAACCTCATTTAATTCTCCCCCTTAAACATTGATTTATTCATGAAATAATTATTTTGGTATTTTTATTAAACGAAAAACCTAGATTTGCATCTAGGTTTTCCTTATGTAGCCAATATTATCTCGTAGTTATTTGTTTACTCTCTCTTTAAATTCTTTTCCTGCTTTAAATACTGGAACTGTTGATGCTGGAATTGTTATTTCTTCTTTAGTTCTTGGATTTCTTCCAACTCTTTCAGCTCTTTCACGAGTTTCAAAAGTTCCAAATCCTATTAATTGAACCTTTTCACCTTTTTCTAATGTTTCTTGTACGCTTTCTATGAATGCCTTTAATGCAGTCTCTGCATCCTTCTTAGTTAATTTGCTCTTTTCTGCCATACTAGCGATTAATTCTGCTTTGTTCACCTTTGTTACCTCCTTAAATAATTAGAGTACGCTATTGAATAAGCATATTCTTCATTTTTTTTAAAATTCCTTCTAAAATTAAGTTAATTTTTTAATAATTTTGCTTCATTCCAGAAATTGTCCATTTGCTCTAATGTCATGTCTTCTAAAGTTAGACCATTTTCTATGGCTTTATCCTCTATGTACTGGAATCTTTTTATAAATTTATATATAGTATAATTTAAAGCATCTTCGGGGTCAATGTCAAGAATTCTAGCTACATTTACACAGGAAAATATTAAATCTCCTAGTTCTTCTTTTATTTTGCCCTTATTTTTGCTTTTATATACATTTTTTACCTCATAAAATTCTTCTAAGACTTTTTCCAGGGCTGGTTCTACAGAATCCCAATCAAATCCTACCTTAGCTGCCTTGTATTGAACCTTATCAGCTCTTATAAGAGCAGGTAACATCTTTGGTATATGCCTTAATGAGTCTGTATAGCTGTTTAACCCTTGTTCCTTTTTCTTTATCTTATCCCAGTTATCTAGTACTTGATCTGAACTATCTAATTTTATATCACCAAATATATGTGGATGTCTGTTTATCATCTTATCACATATACATTTTATAACATCATTTATATTAAAATACCCTTCTTCTTCTCCAAGTTTTGAATGAAATACAACTTGAAGTAATACATCTCCTAGTTCTTCAACTAAATTATCATCATTTTGTTCATCTATTGCCTCTATAACCTCATAACATTCTTCTATTAAACAGCTTTTCAAAGTTTTATGAGTTTGCTCTTTGTCCCATGGACATCCATTTTCTCCTCTTAGTATATCCATTATTTCTTTTAAATCATAAAAATCTTTTGTATTTGTCAAATCTTTAGGCACATATATAGAAGTTAGATAATCTATATCTTCCTGTCTATCAAGTTCGTATAACTTTATTTTTCTTACACTCTCTAGTCCTTTTACTCCTGCAGCTCTAACAAAATATATATCTGTTTCATCATGATAGTAATCCAATAAAGCTAGCTTAACTTCAGAAGCTATAAACTTATTATATACTTGAGTTATTATAAGTCCAACTCTTTTATCTAATATTTGTTTTTTTATATCAAAAGCATCGATTATTTTAACTCCTTCTATAGGGTCTATTTTAAGACTCTCCATTAAGGCATCTACAAAACTTACTGCTGGTAAAATCTCGCTGTCTATTCCTCTAGCTTCGCAAAGTTTATTTAATATATTCACAGATTTTTCTGCTACCAAAGGATGGCCTGGTACCGCGTAAACTATATCTTCCTTATAATCTATGCTTTTGTTAATCAAATCTTCTGCAATAGAATTATATACTTCGTCAAACTTCTCATATTTTTCATATAGTTCATCATAGGTTTTAAAATTTATACCTAGATCTTTTATATATTCTACTGTAGGATGTTTGGCAGTTCTCAAATATATATGTTTTGATTTTCTTAATAGTTCTATAGCTCCTATGGTCAATGCATCTGGAGACCCTGGTCCTAGTCCTACTATTTTAATCATAAGCTTCCCCTCTTTATTACTATTTTCTTATGAATCTCTTTTTAACGTTGTTATAACTAAATATGCCCAATACACATATTAATATGCCATAAACTACTATACCAGCTAATATTGCTAAAAGGCAAGAAATATTTATGCTCATTGTATAATTATATACGTACTTATAAATAAATACAACAAAAAATGTCATTATTACTGATGCATATAAAGGTTTTATCATTACTTGATAATAATTAACAGATACCTTCAAATGTTTTTTAAGCACTTTCATATTTAATATAGAAGCCACAATATACCCTAAAATAGTTCCTATAACTGCTCCATACACATTTATAGATGGTATTGAAACTAAGTAAAAAGTCACTAATGACTTTATTATGCATCCTATAAATAAATTTATTACTGGTTTTCTAAAACTTCTTACTCCTTGAAGAATTGATGTGCTCGTTTGTGCCATTATTATAAAAGGTATTGATATACTTAAATATTGTAGTATCTTGTATCCTCCTATTTGCCTATTGAATACCAAATTTAAAATAGGGTAGGACATGAAGTACAATCCAAATAATGAAGGTATTGATATAATAAAAGAAATTTTTAGCGCAGTTTCTACCTTCATTTTAACCTCCCTTTTTCTGTTTAAAATAAAAGCTTCTGAAATTATAGGAATTAACGAGCTTCCTAATGCTCCAGATATTCCTAGCGGTACATTTATAAGTACAGATGCCTTTCCTGTAAGCTGACTATACAATACAGTAGCTTCTGTAGAATTAAAACCTGCCTGCAAGAGTTTTTGAGGTACCAATATTGAATCTAGAAGGCCCATTATTCCTCCCACTGCTGCCCCTAAAGAAATAGGTATGGCTATATTTAATAACTCTTCCATAATTCCTTTATCTCTTTTTACTCTGCCCATATAGAATTCTTTTTTTACTCCTATATACTTACCAAATAAGTATATATCTGAAATCACCCCTCCTGCTGTAGCTCCTAGCGCTGCCCCTGCTGCTGCAAATTCTATTCCCTTTGGAAGTAACACATAAGCAAGTCCAACACCAAATCCTACTCTTCCTACCTGTTCTAAAATCTGAGAAACTGCTGTAGGATTCATATTTTGAAACCCCTGAAAAAAACCCCTTAAACAGCTCATAACAGCTATAAATACTGGCGCTATAGCTATGCAAATTAAAGCATAGTAAGCCTTAGGATCCCATTTTAGTGCCTCCACTATATTTTTAGAGAAGGCTAATAAAGTTCCTGTAAATCCTATACTTAAAATACCCATTAAAGCTATGGAATCTCTTAAAACCTGCACTGCTCCACATCTGTCATTTACTGCATTTCTTTCGGAAACCATCTTTGACACTGCTATTGGTATTCCCGAAGACACCGCAATGAATACAGCATATAAAGGATATGACATCTGATAATACCCCATACCTTCATCACCAATTAGATTTTGCACTGGTATCCTGAAAAATATACCTAGAAACCTTGTAAATACACTAGCAAGCCCTAAAATTAGAGTTCCCTTTACTAGTGACTGTTTTTTCATAAAATCCCCCAACCCCTAAAGAATGTTATATCTAATAGATATTTTAATTTTTTTTCTAATATTACTCATGATTTTATTTTAAAGTTGAATATTTATTTGTTTTAATGTCAATAATCTAAAATGAAAAATAAATGGCAGATAAACTGCCATTTATTCCATTTGTTTTCCTAAGAAGGTTGATGCTGTTTGAGCTAATTTAATCTCTAAGTCAGGAGACTCTTTATTTTCTTCCTTACTTATCAAGATTACTGCCCCTATGGCATCGCCTTCTGCTATTATAGGTGCTATAACCTGACCAAAATATTTTTCTCCTACCTCTTCCTCTTCATACAAAGGTACTAATTTATCTTTATCTAAAAATACATTTTTTCTTGCTTCTATTATTTCTCCTAATTCATTACTTATTCTTTTATCTAAATATTCTTTTTTTGTTGTTCCACTAACTGAAACCATATTATCCCTATCACATATTATTACTATGTTACCAGTAGATTGGTTCAAGGCTTCAGCATACTCATTAGAAAAACTTGTAAGTTCATTGATTGGAGAATACTTTTTTAGAATTATACCTCCTTCTCTATCTGTAAATATCTCCAATGGATCCCCTTCCCTTATTCTTAAAGTTTTTCTAATTTCTTTTGGTATAACAACCCTTCCTAAATCGTCTATTCTTCTTACTATACCTGTTGCTTTCATTTATTTCCCTCCTTAAAATTAAAGTATGTAAAATTACTTGTACTCATATTATCTTTCTAAATATGAAATTTTATACACAAATGTTATGTAATAGCCTCTATAAATATAAAAAAGATACTTAAAAGCCTTACAATAGCTTTTAAGTATCTTTTTTGTAAAAATTGATTAACACTATAGATTTTTTTCATAAGTTTTAATTTTAGCATCTTTTTTCCATTGTTCTAATAATTCTTTCCACTTACTTTCTTTTTTACTTTCTAAAACTAACTTATTTATTTCTTCTTTTACTTGATCATATTTTTTAATTGGATATTCTTCCTTTTCTATACACTTAATTATATGAACTCCAAATTGAGTTTTTACAGGTTGGGAGATTTGTCCTTTTGAAAGAACTTGTGCTGCAGTCATAAATGTTCTATCATAATTAGCATCGTTATAGTTTATAAATCCTAAATCTCCGCCCTTTTCATTTGCTGCTTTATCTATAGACATTTCTTTAGCTACTTTTGCAAAATCTTCTTTTTTGTCTAATCTTTCCTTTGCCTTTTTAGCTTCTTCTTCTGTTTTAACCAATATATGTGCCACATGTACTTTATTTGGTTTTTCTGTAAACTCTGCCATATGTGAATCATAATATGATTTTATTTCTTTTTCGCTAGCTTTTACATCTTTTACAGCTTTTTCATATACCTTAGGAGCTATTACTCTTATTCTTAAAAAATTCTTTAGAGTCTTCTCTGTAAAACCACCTGCTGTCATATCTTTCTTAAATTCTTTTTCATCTTTGTAGTTTTTCTTTATAGCGTCAAATTGCTTAGTTACTTCTTCTTCAACTTTCTTTTCATCATCCACCTTAAGCTCTTTTGCCTTTTGAACAATAATTTTTTCCATAGCTATTTCTTCTAATACACTTTTTCTTGCATCCTTCAATTGTGATTTGGCTTCTTCATTATTTTCATAATCCTTGCCATACTTAGCCTTTATACTTTCTAAAGTTTTAATCATTTGGGGATGTTCATCTATTTCTCCTCTAGTTATCTTTTCTCCTTTTACTTTAGCTACCGTTGACTTTTTAACGCGTTCTGGTGTTTTTTCTATTAAATTACACCCTGTCATAGACAACATAAATACACCTGTCAATACGGATGCAATTATCTTTTTAGTCTTGTTCACAATACATTCCTCCCTATTTTCTTAGCCCTAAGTAAACTCATAAACTAATTCTATCATAAAACTAATGCTTTTCAACTAAATTACTTATAAATTGAACTACATCTTTCATTATTTTTACTATTTCTTGCCTTTTCATTCCTTCTAATTTATATGCTACTGCAGGCTTTTCACCAAGCTTAAATACTATACTCTTTCCATATTTATCTATAATATTTTTAACAAGTTCCCCATTAAAATACTTTTTACTATGAAATCTAAATAACAATTCATCCTTTTGGTCGATTATTTCTTCTATTCCATATCTACTTCCTAAAGCTCTGCTATAGGATATGTCAATTAGATTATTTACCGCTTCCGGTATGTCAGAATACCTATCTTCTATTTCTTCTTGCACATCCATCATATCATCATAAGATTCTATAGCTGCTATCTTTTTATATATCTCTATCTTCTGAGTTTCATCTTTTATATATGTTTCAGGTATATACGCATCTACATTTACTTTAATATCTGTTTCTACTTTTTCTTTTTCTATATCTCCTTTTAATTGTTTAACAGTTTCCTCCAGCATTCTGCAATATAAATCATATCCCACTGCAGCCATATGGCCATGTTGAGCAGAGCCCATCATATTGCCTGCACCTCGTATTTCCAAATCTCTCATAGCTATCTTAAATCCTGAACCAAGTTCTGTAAAATCCTTAATGGCTTTTAATCTTTTTTCTGCTACTTCCGTTAGGACTTTATCCTTTCTATAAGTAAAGTAAGCATAGGCTATCTTATTAGAACGTCCAACTCTTCCTCTTAATTGATACAATTGAGATAAACCCATTTTATCTGCATCATATATAATCATAGTATTTACATTTTGTATATCAATACCTGTTTCTATTATGGTAGTGCAAATCAATAAATTTATTTTGCCATTCATAAAATCCATCATAACTTGTTCTAATTCTCTTTCTGTCATCTGCCCATGTGCTATTCCTACAGAAGCTTCTGGCACTAGTTTACTCAAATAAACCGCCATGTCCTTTATATTTTTCACCCTATTATACACAAAGAAAACCTGCCCATCCCTGCTTATTTCCTTTATGATAGCATCTCTTATAAGTTGTTCATTGAATTCTACCACATAAGTTTGTACAGGATACCTATCCTCTGGGGGAGTTTCAATTACGCTTATATCCCTAACTCCTGTTAGAGACATATGCAGAGTTCTAGGTATTGGCGTTGCTGTCAAAGTCAATACATCTACATTTTTCTTCATTTCTTTTATTTTTTCTTTATGAGTAACTCCAAATCTCTGTTCTTCGTCTATAACTAAAAGTCCAAGCTCTTTAAACTTTACATCCTTTTGCAGAATTCTATGGGTACCTATTAGGATGTCTACATTTCCTTCTTTTAAACTCTTTAGTGTATTCCTTTGTTGAGCTGCTGTTCTAAATCTGCTTATCATATCTATCTTTATAGGAAAATCAGAAAATCTTTTTATAAGATTATTATAATGTTGTTCTGCCAATATAGTTGTAGGAACTAAGAAGGCTACTTGCTTTCCTTCCATTACCACTTTAAACGCTGCTCTCAACGCTACCTCAGTCTTACCATAGCCCACATCACCACAAAGAAGTCTATCCATCGGTTTATCGGACTCCAAGTCACCTTTTATATCTTCTATTGCAGTAACTTGATCTGGGGTTTCTTCAAAAGGAAATTCATCTTCAAATTGCTTTTGCCATACTGTATCTTTGCCATATTTATTTCCTTTTACCGTAGACCTTATAGCATAAAGCTTAATAAGCTCCCCCGCTATATCATTTATAGATTTTTTAACTTTACTCTTAGTTTTATTCCATTCATTGCTACTTAGTTTATTTACTTTTGGTGTTTTTCCTTCACTACCTATATATTTCTGCACAAGATCCAGCTGTTCAACTGGTACATAAAGTTTATCGTCTTTATCATACTCTAATTCTAAGTAATCAGTCTTATGTCCTTGAACCTCTAGCTGCTTTATCCCCTTGTATACACCAATACCATGGTTGGCATGTACTACATAGTCTCCTAATCTTAGTTCTGAAAAGCTCTTTATTTTACTTACACCTTTACCTTTTACCTTTTTTCTTTTTAATTTTCTTTTAGATTCACCAAAAACTTCTTTATCAGATATAATACATAACTTTATTTCATCAAATTGAAAACCCTTCAAAAGACTTCCAGACGTAACAATAACCTGAGATAACTTTATTTCATCTATATCATCACTATAAAAACTTTCGATACCCATTTCTCTTAAAGTATTTACTAATCTTTGACCTCTAGTCTTAGTTCCTGATAGTATTACAGTAGTATATCCCTTGCTTTTTTTATCCCTTATATCATCTATTAAAAAATCTAACTGTCCGTGATAATTACTTAATGTTGCAGCAAAAAAATCTACTTCTTCACTATATTTTATAATATCACTAGGTTTTCTGATAGAATCTACACTTATAAATAAATTATTTTTTAAAAATTGAATACTTTCTTCCTTAGTGAATAGTAAATCCCATTGTTTAGGGAGTATGCTTGCCCTTTGATAAAAGTTCTTATAGTCTTCTTCAAATTCAAAATACACGCTATCTAATTTACCCATGCACCTCTTAGCATCTTCCAATATTACAAATGGATTATTTATATAATCTAATAGAGAAGCTCTCTTTTCATAAAAATATGGTATAAAACTTTCAATATTATCAAATTTCCAATTTTCCCTTAAGTACTCAAGACTTCTATTTGTACTTTTAATTAATTTCTCCAAATTTTCCTTTAGCTCGTTACTGCTAAAGTTAGCTTTCGCATTTTCTAAATCTTTTAAAATTCCTTTATATCCTCTATCTAAGTCCTCCCCAGTGAGTATTACCTCTTTAGCTGGAAAGATTTCTATAGAACTCACCTTTTCTACACTTCTTTGAGTCTCCAAATTAAAGGTTCTTATAGAATCTATTTCATCTCCGAAAAGCTCTATTCTATATGGTGCTGATGCTGTAGGAGGATATATATCTACTATGCCTCCTCTTAAACAAAATTGACCCTTACTATCTACTGATGGGGTTCTTTCATATCCACTTTCTATTAAGTTTTTTATAAACTGTTCTAAATCTAAACTGCTCCCAGTAGAATATTTAAAGGTATATTTTTTAAATAACTCCACTGGAGTATATACTGATGTTATTGCTTCAACTGTAGTAATTATTATCTTCTTGCCTCTTCTCAGCATTTCTTTTATTACTTTTAATCTTTCCCATCTTAAATCTCCTGACAATGCATATATATTGTAAAATACTGTTTCCTTCGCTGGAAAATAATACACATTATTAGTGTAGAAAGACATATCTTCATATAAATTTCTTGCTTCTATATCGCTGTGGGTTAATATTAATATATTTCTATTCAATTCATCATATATACCATTTATAAAATAGCTTCTGCTAGAATCAGCTATTCCATATACCTCTATAGGAACTCTCTCTTGTTCTACGTTAGAAAGTATTTCTCTAAATTTGCTATTTTCTTTTAAAGGCTTCATGAGCCCTTTTAATTTCATACAAAACACCTCTCAAGATTTCAATCTTATACATTTACGCCATTAAACTGATTCATAGCCTCAATCATACCCTTATTTATTATATCCTCTGTAGCATCTACAGCCACCAATAAAACCTTGTCTATCTTCTCCCTTTGTTCCTTAGGAAATTTACCCAAAACATGAGAAACTAGCTCACCATTAGGAGAGCCTGCACCAATTTTAATTCTATTAAATTTATCTGAATTTAAATTAGCTATTATACTTTTTACTCCATTATGTCCCCCAGCACTTCCTTGAGACCGTAATCTAATTCTGCCAACCTCTAAACTTATATCATCATATATAACTATAATATCTTCATTTTTAATCTTGTAAAAATTTACAGCTTCTATAAGACTTTCTCCACTAAGATTCATATAAGTTTGCGGCTTCATTAATATTACTTTTTCATCTCCTATTAATCCTTCACCATATATACTTTTAAATTTTTTCCTGTTTAATTGAATATTATACGTACTTGCAATAGAATCGATCACATCAAATCCTAGATTATGCCTTGTCTTTTCATATTCCTTTCCTGGGTTTCCTAGTCCTACTATTAAAAACATAATTACCTCCATCGTTAGGCACATTCAAATAAATAATAAGTCAGTATACTAGTCTACTTTATGCCATACTGCGTCAGCAGAACCCCCCCATAGTCCTAGACGAAACCTGCTTCCTTGTCTGATGCAAAACATACTAGCATCTTTCACTTGTTATTTCTTTTCATGTACCTTACTATAAATGTTTAACATATATTTTAGTATATATTAGCATTTTTTATATGGCAAGTTATTAGGGAGTATACTCTCAGTAAATTAGAGTTATCTTAAACATTAAATTAAACAGCATACTCACTAATGGAGCTGCTGTTTAATTTATTATAATATTATTTAAGCTACTCTGCTTGAGATAATCTCACTTTATACTTTTCTGTATTGCCATTTCTCCATACTTTACAGGATACCACATCTCCAACTTTATGTTCAAATAATATAGATGATAAATCCGAAAAATTTCTTATCTTTTTGTTGTCAAACTCCACCATTATATCTCCTGGCTGGATTCCTGCTTTTTCTGCTCCTCCATTTGGCACTAATTTGCTAACATAAACTCCTTCTACCCCACCGGTTGCTTGCGGATTAACTGTACCTCCGTATATTCCAACAACAGGTCTTATAACCTTACCCTTATTCTTAAGTTGTTCTATTATTTCCTTAGCTTCATTTATAGCTATAGCAAAACCCATTCCTTCCGCATTAACCTGTGCTCCTAATTTTAAACTGTTTATTCCTACTACTTCACCATTTTCATTACATAGAGCTCCTCCACTATTACCAGGATTTATAGCAGCATCTGTTTGAAGCACTTTATATACAGATTCTCCAGATACTATTTTTCTATTTAAAGCACTTATTATTCCTGCTGTAACAGAACCTGCAAATTCTTCTCCAAGAGGATTACCTATAGCTATAGCTAAATCTCCTACTTTAACTTTAGAAGAGTCACCAAACTTTGCTACCGGTAAATTTTTAGAATTTATTTTTATTACTGCTAAATCTGACTTAGGATCTTTCCCAATTACCTTAGCCTCTAATTCTTTTCCACTTGATAGCTTAACAGTTAATTTAGTTGCATCTTCAATTACATGATTATTAGTAACAATATACCCTTCTTCGTTAAAAATTATACCTGAACCAGTTCCTTGTTTTACATCTCCAAAGAAGCCCTCAGCCCTATTACTTATGGCCACTACCGCCGGTCCAACAGTTTCTGCCACCTTATTTATAGCATTTTCTTTAATTATCTGTGTAGTAGCATTATTACTGTTATTTATACTTTTTACAGGTGTCTTTTTAGAATTATCAGTCCCTTGAGGATATTTACTTTGAACTACATAATTCGCTGTCACAGCTCCTGATGTCATAGCTATTAATACAAAGATAATAAAATATACTATTCTTTTTAAGATATTGCTTTTTTTATTTTTTCTAAATTTTATGTGGTAGTTACTATCGCCATTATTCATTTGTGCGCTATCATTTTCTCTATACTCACCCATATACAGCACCTCCCGAATTAGTAATATTTAATTTAAGTCTAATATACTATAATTTAATTTATAAACTTTTATGAAAGGTTTAATTTTTTGTTAAAGTGAATGTAAATTCAACTCCATTCTCTTTATTTTCCACCCATATATCTTCTCCTAACTGCGATAATATGCTTCTTACTATAGATAGTCCCAATCCCGTACTTACTTTAGAGGACCTGGCTTTATCTGCTTTATAGAATCTATCCCAAATATGATTTAAATCCTCTTCATCAATATTAGGTCCACTATTAAATATACTAATATAGGCTTTTTTACCTTTACTTTTTGTGGTTACTTTAATTTGGCCACCTTCATTAACATACTTTAATGCATTGTCTATTATATTAGTAATTATCTGTATGGTCCTATCTCTATCTGATAAAACACACAATTCCTCTTGTTCAAAACACACATCTACTTTTAATTCCTTTTTTATTATGCGAGTTTCAAATTTTATCACTGCCAACCTTATTATTTCATTTAAATCCAATTCTCTTACTTTCAAAGTAAATCTTCCAGACTCTATCGCGGACAAATCTAATAAGTCATTTACTAATCGGGTTAATCTTCCTATTTCCTCATAGGCTATGGATAAATAATAATTTCTTTTATTATCTGGTATTATTCCATCTAGCATTCCACCTATAAAACCTTTAATTGATGTTATAGGTGACCTTATTTCATGAGATACATTTGAAATAAATAATCTCCTATTATTCTCCACTTTTTCTAACGAATCTGCCATAATATTAAAAGAATTTGCTAATTCTCCTATTTCATCATTAGATTTAATATCTACTCGCTTATCTGCCTCGCCTTTTGAAATCTTTCTAGCTACACCATTAATTTCTGCTAAAGGCTTTATTATAATTTTCTGTGAAAAATAATATATAACTATACTAGACACCACAATAGCTAAAATAGCCGATGCCCATATTATTTTGTATACATTTTTCAAAGCCTCTTTTATATTGTCTAAAGAGGTATGCATTATTATAGTCCCTTTAAAGCTATTTCCATGATCTATTGGTATTTCTATTGTATGCACAGGGACAGAGAACACATTTCCATAATTACCCTTTTTCTCTATAAATCTTTTTAATCTTAACTCTTTTAAATCATTAGTCAATATTTGCTTACCTAAGAGCTTTTCATATTTTCCATTAGATACAGCATATATATATCCATATTTATCTGTAAGCCATATATCCACATTGAGGTAATCTCCTATTAATTTCAATTGCTTATTCATTTCATAGGAAGAAATATCTCCATACATATACTGCACTGCAGAGTCACCTATTAGTGTAGCTTTCTCTGCTAATTCATTTTTATTCTGCTCAAAATAATAATTTTCAAACCATAGTGATAAAACTGTAGCAAGAATAGTAAAACTGATGGCTATTATTATAGTATAAGTGGCAACCATTTTAGAAAATAAGCCTTTTTTCATATTTATTTCACCTCAAACTTATATCCAACACCCCATACAGTTTCTATTTTCCAATTAGAGCCACCTTCCAATTTTTCTCTAAGTCTCTTTACGTGCACATCAACAGTTCTAGAATCGCCTGGGTAGTCATATCCCCATACTTCACAAAGCAATTGTTCCCTTGTAAAAACCCTATTCTTATTGCTTGCTAAATAGTATAATAATTCAAATTCTTTAGGGGGCATCTTTATTTCCTCTTCTTTATAAATTACCTTATATGAATTAATATCTACCATCAATTCATCAAAGTTTAAAACCTCTTTATTCACATTTTCAGAATTATATCTTCTTAAAACTGCCTTAACTCTAGCTAGCATTTCTTTAGGTTCAAATGGCTTTACTATATAGTCATCAGCCCCTAATTCTAATCCTAAAACCTTATCGAAAGTTTCTCCCTTAGCCGTTAGCATTATTACTGGTGTTGAACTGTCTTTTCTTATCCATTTTAGTACATCTATCCCATCAATATTAGGTAACATTATATCTAAGAGCACTAAGTCTGGCTTATATTCTATAAATTTTTCCTCAGCAGCTTTACCATTATGCACACAAGTCGTGCTATATCCTGAATTCTCTAAATACATTTTAATTACTTCACATATGTTTTCATCATCATCAACAATTAATATTTTTCCTATGCTTCCTTCCATTTTTCTCGACCTCCTATATGTTAATTTTAAACATGATTTTTACATACTTATTTACTTTAAATTTACCACAAAATCTATTATTTATTATAGTTTTAATTAAAAATTTACAAATATTTCACTGTATATACAAATAGGCATGCAATATCGTAAAATCATTACGATATTGCATGCCTCAATAATATTAATATGTATTATAGTATAATTTAGGCACATTCAAATAAATAACAAGTCAATATGCTAGTCTATTTTGTGTCATACTTCGTCATCAGAACCCGCCGATAGTCCTACAAAAGGCGGAACCTGCTTCCTTGTGTGACACAAAACATACCAGCATCTTTGACTTGTTATTTCTTTTCACGTACCTTAGTCTTCAAATAATTTACTTACTGATATATCTTCATATATTCTTCTTATAGCTTCTGCAAACATTGGAGCTATAGATAGAGTAGTAAACTTATCCAATTTCTTTTCTTCTGGTAAATCTATAGTATTTAACATAACTAATTTTTTTATTGCAGATTTTTCAATTCTTTCTATTGCTGGTCCAGATAAAACTGCATGACTACAACAAGCATAAACTTCTTTTGCACCTAAATCAATCAAAGCATTAGCCCCATTAGTTATAGTACCTGCAGTATCTATCATATCATCTAATAGTATAACTCTTTTTCCTTTTATGTCTCCTATTACATTCATAACTTCAGAAACATTAGCTTTTGGTCTTCTCTTATCTATTATAGCTATTGGACAGTGTAGTCTGTCAGCAAATTTTCTAGATCTTGCTACACTACCTAAGTCTGGAGAAACTACTACTACATCATCTTGTTCTTGGAATCCATTTTCAATAAAATGTTTAGCCAAAATAGATGCTCCCATTAAATGATCCAATGGTATATTAAAATACCCTTGGATTTGTGCTGCATGTAAATCCATAGTAAGTACTCTGTCAGCTCCCGCTGCTGCTATTAAATCAGCAACTAGTTTTGCTGTAATTGGATCTCTTGCCTTTGCTTTTCTGTCTTGTCTTGCATATCCATAGTAAGGAATAACAGCGGTTATTCTTCCTGCTGATGCTCTCTTAAAAGCATCTATCATTATTAATAGTTCCATTAAGTTATCATTTACTGGTTCATTTGTTGATTGAATTACAAAAACATCTGCTCCTCTTACTGTTTCTCCTATGTTTACAGAAATTTCTCCGTCACTAAAAGTAGAAACGACTGCATCTCCAACCTTTAATCCTAATATGTCTGCAATTTCCTTAGCAAGTTTAGGATTAGAATTACCTGTGAATATTTTTATATTTTTGCCATGGGTTATCATTATGTAAACCTCCTTATATTTATTTCCTTAAACCTTTTTTATCTACCCATCCCTCTTTGTTTACCTGTTTTGCTCTCCCTATAGCAAGAGAACCTTCAGGAACCTTTTCAGTTATAGTAGAACCTGCTGCTATGTAAGTGTTATCTTCTACTTCTACAGGTGATACTAAGTTTGTATTGCATCCTATGAAAGCGTTGTTTCCTATTATAGTTTTATATTTTTTCTTTCCATCATAGTTAACAACAACAGTTCCACATCCAAAATTGCATCCACTGCCTACTTCTGCATCACCTATATATGTTAAATGTGAAACTTTAGTTCCATCACCAATAGTAGACTTTTTAATTTCAACAAAGTCACCAATTCTAGCACTTTTGCCTATAGTACTTTCTGGCCTTATATACGCAAAAGGACCAACAGTAGTATTTTCGCCAATCTTGCTATCTAATATTACTGAGCTTTGAACAGTTACATTATCTTCTATTACACTGTTATTTATTCTAGAATTAGGATATAAGATACATCCTCCTCCTATAATAGTTTTTCCTTCCAACACATTTCCTGGATATACTATAGTATCTTGTCCTATTTGTACTTCGTCCCCTATATATGTGTTATCAGGACTTATTATAGTAACTCCATTTTCCATATGGTATTTATTTATCCTATTTTTCATTATTCCTTCCACTTGTGATAACTGCACCCTAGAATTTACACCTATTGTTTCTTCAAAATCAGTGTCTATGGCACCAACTTTTTGGCCTTCATTCTTTAAAATTGATATAACATCAGTTAAATAATACTCTCCTTGAGCATTATTATTATTTAGCTTTTCTAAAGAATTTAAAAGACTAGCTATGTTGAAACAATACATTCCTGAGTTTATTTCATTTACCTTCTTTTCTTCTTGGTTACAATCTTTAAACTCTACTATTTTTTCTACTGAACCTGCTTCATTTTTAATTATTCTTCCATATTCAGCAGGATCATCTATTACTGATGTTAAAATGGTAGCCTTAAAGCTATTTTCCAAATGGTACTGGATAAGTTTTTTTACTGTTTCTGCTTTTATTAAAGGTGCATCTCCTGTAAAAATAGCAACTACACCTTCTTTATTTTGCAAAAATTCCTTAGCACACATTACTGCATGACCTGTACCTAATTGCTGTTCTTGTAAAGAGTATATCACATTTCTATTTTGTGTAGCCTCTTTAACTATTTCAGAACCAGTTCCTATTACTACATTTACGTCATCTATTTCTGCTTTTCTCATGGTGTCTATTACGTGATTTATCATCTCTTTGCCGCATACTTTATGTAAAACCTTAGGCATACTAGATTTCATCCTTTTGCCTTTTCCTGCAGCTAATATCATAGCACATTTATACAATTCTAACACCTCTTTTAGGCATATTTTTAATATATTGTTCACTTTTACTTATTAATAAAACACACATATTCTATTATATTTTAAAGATAAATTATTTTCAACATAACTATGACTTTTTTGAAAAATTACTATAAAAAAAAACAAAAAGGAGTTAAAACCCCTTTTTATTCTACAACTTCATCTTCATTTTCATTTTCTATATCTTTATTCTTTACCTTCTCATATTCATCAAAAATTGCTTGTTGAATTTTTTCTCTTGTATCTGTGTTTATTGGGTGTGCAATATCTTTAAACTCCCCATCTGGTGTTTTTCTACTTGGCATTGCTATAAATAATCCACTTTTTCCTTCTATAACTTTTATATCATGAACTACAAATTCATTATCAAAAGTTATAGATACTATTGCTTTCATTTTGCCTTCAGTAGCAATTTTTCTAATTCTAACGTCTGTAACTTGCATATAAATCCACCTCCGCGAGTATTAACTATATACTAATTCTCTATTATTCACAAAATTCCTCCTAAATATTCTAAAAAATATTCATTTTTTAGAATATTTCAACTTTCTAATTTAATTCTCTCACTTTATTCTACTAGAAGGACATATATTTACACTTCCATTTTCATCTATTCCTTCAAGTTCTGCCAATGCTATATAGTGTTCCACCAGTTTATTTTTGGTTTCCATATTGTCAATCAAAACTCCTATACCTAAAAGTTCACTTTC
The DNA here is from genome assembly GCF_000744935.1 of Clostridium sp. KNHs214. Lineage (GTDB taxonomy): Bacteria > Bacillota > Clostridia > Clostridiales > Clostridiaceae > Haloimpatiens. Next base: position 912,877 of record NZ_JQMW01000011.1, read on the forward strand.
AAATTCCTTCAATAAATTAAAAATGCCTAAAGCCGTTCCCCCTGCTTTCATAAAATCATCTATGAAAACACATTTACTTCCTTTAATAATAGCCTTTTTTGCAAGAGACATAGTTTGTATTCTCTTACTTGAACCTGAAACATAATTGATACTAACAGTAGTCCCTTCTGTAACCTTAGTATCTCTTCTTACTATTACAAGCTGTACTCCCAACATTTTTGCCACTTCATAAGCTAAAGGTATACCCTTTGTTTCTACAGTAACTACATAATCTACATCCAACCCACTGAAAGTTGAAGCTAGAATTAGTCCAGCTTTGCGTATAATTTGTGGATTATACATAATATCAGTCATATATATAAAATTACCTGGTATTACTCTTTGCTTATCTTTTAATAATGTACAAAGTTCCTCCACAAATTCAGCCTTTTCTTCCTGTGATATGCTGCATCTATATTTTACCCCACCAGCTGCTCCTGATATAGTCTCTATGGTTCCCATATTAAGGCTATTCAAAACTTCCCTTACTATCATTAAATCTTCACTTATAGAAGATTTTGCTGCATTGAACTTTTCAGTAAAAACGTTTAAATTTACAACTTTATTTGGATTGTCTGTCAAAATCTTAGTAATTCCAACCACTCTTTGATTTCTATTTAACTTTTTCATCTAACCACCTATATCCTATTTTACGAATTTTTTTTATAAAAAAATCTTTATTATTCATATTCTATTCCAAAAACCTATTAAAATCAATATACTTTAATGTAAATTTATTAAAGCTTTAATTTAAAGCAAACTCTTGTATTATTGCACATTATTATACCTAAATAATAGAGACCTTCTGGTATTATTTATAAAAAACTATATAAAACATGTATCGTTTTATTTAAAATATGTATATAATTAAAAATATAGCTTTTTTAATAAGGAGGATTTTATATGTCTTTTGATTTTATACAAGATAAACATAAAAAGGTTCATTTTATTGGCATAGGCGGAATTAGCATGAGCGGTCTTGCTGAAATATTGATAAAAAATGGATTTAAAGTTTCAGGTTCTGATAGAAGTTCTTCTCCTATAACAGAAAAATTAGAATCTATGGGAGTTGAAATATTTTATGGACACAAAAGTGAAAATATAAAGGATGCAGATTTAATAGTTTTTACTGCTGCTATTTCTTCTGATAATCCTGAAATAATAAAAGCCAAGGAATTAAACATGCCTCTTATGGACAGAGCTGAATTCTTAGGTAACATAATGAAAGGCCATAAATACAACGTAGCTGTTTCTGGAACTCACGGTAAAACTACTACAACTTCTATGATGTCTCACATATTATTAGAAGCTAATGTGGATCCTACTATATTAGTAGGTGGTCAATTAGAAGCTATAAATGGAAATGTACGTACAGGCGAAAGTGAATATTTTTTAACAGAAGCATGTGAATACAAAGCTTCCTTTTTAAAATTTTTTCCTTATATAGGAGTTATCTTAAATATAGAAGAGGATCACTTAGACTTTTATAGGGATTTAGAGGAAATAAAAAATACATTTCTAAAATTCATTAGTTTAATTCCAGATGATGGTTATTTGGTAGCTAATTATGATGATCCTGTAACAGCTGAAATATGTAAACAAACCAATTGCAATATATTGAGCTTTGGAATAAATAATGGTGATGTAAGAGCAAAGAATATACACTTTGATAAGAATGGTTGCCCTTCATTTAAAGTTTTCAAAGAAAATACTGAACTTTTTACTATTAATTTAAATGTTCCTGGTACTCATAATATATTAAATGCACTAGCTTCTATATGTGCTGGTCTATGTTTAAATATACCTTATGACTCTATTTTAAAAGGCATTGAGTCTTTTAAAGGTACTCATAGACGTTTTGAAATAAAGGGGGTTAAAAATGGGGTTACTGTGATAGATGATTATGCTCATCATCCAACAGAAATAAAAGCTGCTCTAAATGCGACTAAAAACTATCCTCACAATAAAATATATTGTGTTTTTCAACCTCATACTTATACACGAACTATAAGCTTATTCAACAATTTTGCTGAATCATTTTTTAATTGTGATGAATTAATTTTAGCAGATATATATGCCGCAAGAGAAAAAGATCCTGGAAATATAAGTTCTCAAATGCTTTCAGATAAAATAAATGAAAAAGGTGTTAAGTGCTCAAATATCCATAACTTTGAAGATATAGTAGCTTATTTACAACCTATTTTATGTACTGGGGACATACTCTTAACTGTAGGTGCAGGAGATATATTTAAAGTTGGAGAGATATTTCTTAATAAATAGCAATTAAGGCACATTCAAATAAATGAAGACTAATAATTAATATTCTCTAAACATTTACTAAATTTATGAATTTTATAACACCATTTTGTAAATAATATAGTAAGTGCTTGGAGGTGTAATATATGAAAAACTTTTTAATTTCAGCTTTATCTGATATAGTGCTAATCCTTATTTCCTATGGCATATTTAGAGCAATTATAAGTGGTCCAACGCGCCACAAATTATATGAGAAATTTTTAAGCTCCTTTGCAAAATTCGTAATATATCTTTTTATAGCCACAGCTGTAATTACCGGTATAACAGCGCTTATTCTTTACAGAACTAGATATATAGTTTATTTAAATATAGTGGCTTCAGCTTTAGTTTCCATATTAGTTGGTTTTGTCATGTCCACTGTACCTACTCGAGGAATAGGAGATAAAAAGAAAAGAAAGTAATTAAAATATTATTATATTGATAGGTATTTTAACATCTCTACCAATATAATAATATTTTTTTACTTTTTTATGTTGACATAAGAAGGTTAATCATATATAATTATTCTTGTCCTTCGGGGTGTGGCGCAGATGGGAGCGCGCGTGGTTTGGGACCATGAGGTCGCAGGTTCAATCCCTGTCACCCCGACCAAAATCCTGTGTATTGTACACAGGATTTTTTATTATATCATAAATTATTTATTTGAATGTGCCTAAGCAATACTAATGGTTTGAGCTACCTATAGCTTTATACCAAATCAAGTTTACAGTTTTCATAAAAACCTATTTTCAAATTTCAGAAAGAGGTGATTACTTTGTTAAAAGACATAAAAGCTGCTATATTTGACATGGACGGAACTTTAATAGATTCTATGTGGATTTGGTCTAAAATTGATCAAGAGTACTTAAAGAAAAGAGGTCTCCCTGTGCCAAAAGACTTAAAAGCCTCTATAGAACATTTAACTTTTGAAGAAGCAGCCACTTATTTTAAAAATAAATTTAATATTGAAGACTCCATAGACCAAATAATGGACGAATGGAACAAAATGGCTTATGATGAATATATGTTTAACGTAACCCTTAAGCCTGGTGCAAAAGAATATTTAGAAGCTTTAAAAGCTATGAACATTAAAATTGGACTAGCTACTAGTAATAATAGAATTCTTTTAGAAGCTGCATTGAAGAAAAATCATATATACCATTTTTTTGATGCCATATGTACCACAGATGAAGTAAGCAGGGGCAAACAATTTCCAGATATATACCTTTTAACCGCTAGCAGACTCCAGATAGCTCCAGAGCACTGTATAGTTTTTGAAGATATATTACCCGCTGTTCAAGGAGCTAAATCTGCTGGGATGAAAGTTGTAGCTATACATGATTCTTTTTCTGAAAATCAAAAGGAAATGTTAATTAAAGAAGCTGACAAATATATACACACCTATGAAGAATTACTAAAAGTTGTCTAATATAACCTATAATATAACCTCTCTTACACATTTTAAAATATAAGGGTGGTTATATTTATTATATTAATCAAATAAATATAATAAAGAATCCTTTATTAGGGGGAGTTTTTTTGGTTTTTCTTTTCTTAATGCTACTAATATCTTTAGGAGGCAATGCCTATACTATATTTACATTTTCGAAGAAGAATGATATTTTAAAAAAACAGCTAATTCTACTTTCAAGGCAAAACGATGCTTTGAGAAGCAAACTAACTGAATTATATCCCAAAAGACCTATAAATATATCTTATACCATTCCTAAATACAAGTGGGGAGTTATACAAAAGGGAGCTACATTGTACATCTCCCCATTAGAAAGTTCTCTAGAAATTATCACTTTTAAAGAAGATACTAAAGTATATATATTGGATGGAGCTAAAGTGGATTCGGAAAATTGGTTTTATATATGTTTAGATGCATCAGATTCTACCACCACCAAAGGTTGGATTAAAGAAAACTATATATCATTAGTTAATGAAGACCTTTCAAGTAATATATACAATGGAACACTTTAAAATAAAGATTTTTCACATATCAACGCAAATAAAAATCTGCTTTTAAAGCAGATTTTTATTTACTTTTATATAGCCCATTATGTATATATCCTTTTCCATATTCTGGAACCATACCGATTATATCCTTGCTACAGCAATATTTAAGATCCTCTTGTAAACCTAATTCTTTAAGTCTATTATAATGCTTCGCCTCTTTAATGAAATCTATAACATTATTATTACGCTGATATATATAATGGGCTGTTTTAGCTATATCTGTCATCTCTACCTCAACACAATCCCTTATACACTGTATTATATATCCCCCACATATAAAGTCATCCATAGAGAACTCACCAGCAGTTCCAGAATTAACTATAACCAAATCATTGTTTATCTCTAGAACTCTTTTAGCTACCGCTTTAGCATTTAACATTGCACCTATTAAAATATTATTTGCATGTATACATGCATTTATAGCCCTAGTACCATTGCTAGTAGTCATAACTAGCACTTTATCTTTTGCAACATCCTTTTTGTAATCCAACGGAGAATTAGAAAAATCGAATCCATCTATTTTAACAGCATTTCTTTCTCCTCCAAGTATGCATGGCTCTTTACTATTCTTAGCTATCTTTTTAGCTTCTTCTACTGTAAGTACTGGAATGACCTTCTTACATCCATTATTAAGTGCTGTAGTTATAACAGATGTAGCTCTTAACATATCTATTACCACCACTGTTTTTCCTTTTATTTTTTCTTCCTTTATATCATTAGCAGATATTATTACATCTATTTTCATTAGTAAATCCCCCACTTCTATTTTAATAATTTATACCTTGATATATTTTTCTATCTTCTAAAGCTTTATCTATTCCATTTAAAACTTCCCACTTTTTAAGACTCCACATAGGGCCTATAAGTAAATTCCTAGGCGCATCACCAGTAAGTCTATGTATTACCATATCCGGTGGCAATATGGTAATAGCCTCACAAATTAAATCTATATATTCCTCTTTTTCTAAAAATATTAGTTTGCCCTGTTCATATAGTTTAACTAAAGGAGTATTCTTCATAAGATGAAGAAGATGAATTTTTATTCCCTGCACATCACAATTTGAAACGTACTTTATGGTATTTAACATATCATCTTTAGTTTCTCCTGGAAGTCCAAATATGGTGTGTACAACCACATCTATATTTCTTTTTCTTAAATTGCAAACAGCTTCCTTAAAAACCTCTAATCTGTAACCTCTATTTATTAATTTAGAAGTGTTCTCATTAGAAGTCTGTAACCCTAGCTCCACCCATGTATAAACTTTTTTAGAAAACTCCTCTAGTAATGAAAGCACCTCTTCACCTAAACAATCAGGTCTAGTGGCTATAGCTAATCCTACAACACCTTCCATCCCTATGGCTTCTTCATACTTTTTCCTAAGTACATTCACAGGCGCATATGTGTTAGTATACGACTGAAAGTATGCTATATATCTACCGTTCTTCCACTTATTATTCATCATATTTTTTATATCTGCAAATTGATCACTAATGGAAATTTTTCTGTTTCCTGCAAAGTCTCCAGATCCTCTTTCACTACAATATATACAGCCTTTAGTACCAATAGTACCATCTCTGTTGGGACATGAAAAACCTGCATCTAATGATATTTTAAATACCTTTTCACCAAATTTCTCTCTTAAAAAATAATTTAAGCTGTGATATCTTTTGTCTCCCCAAATCATGTTTTTCTTCCTTCCTAAATTCTATCAATTTTAAAATCCTTAAGATTTAATTTCCAATTTCCTATTAAATCTTTGTATTGTCCTTCCAAATTACCCTTGGGTAAAACTTGAAAATTTGCATTTTCTTTGTCAAAATAAGAAAACTGAATATCTACTTTATCTATAGGAAAACTATCTTCAAATTTTACTGGAATAACTTTACCACTATCACTTTCATAAATTCTAATACATTTTGTACCGTTGGCTTTAGCATATTGAATCAAAATAAATTTTTCGTCCTGCGAAAAAACCATGTAATCCACAGTAGCATCCTTTATTATATCTAAATTAATTATTTCTTTTCCTATAGGTTTTTCCTTAACACCTTTAATTTTATCATTATCTGATTGTTTTTCTCCACCTTCCGCACCCTTATCACCATTCTTGCTATTGCCTTGAACAGCTAAAGTTTCATCTATCAATATGGAAGCTGCATAAGCATCCTCAGCTTTAGTGGATACCAAAACCTTTGTACCATCAAAAGATATACTGGTATCATTAAAAATTTTACTTGGAACTTCCTGCTTATACATGCTGAGTTTATCCTCCTTGGGAAATGCAGATTTAGGCAGTTTTTCAATATCTATAACCAAATTAGTTTCAACATTACTTTTGTCCCTTATTCTAACTTCATCTCCATCTGAAAATACTTCTTTTTGTGGAGTTATATTTACCTCTCCTATTTTATATCCATCTTTCTCTTTTATCACAGAAATCCTATACTCATCCAAACTAGTATAAGCGTTTTTTTCCCTAGTACTAATAGCTTTAACTTTGAAAATAGAGCTTTTTTCCATTTCAGATACATCTTCTATCCTATACCCTCTTACAATTATATCACTTTTTTTATAATTTCCCTGCTCTTTTATCATATCCTCAGTGTACAATTTTTTAACCCCATCATAATCTTTCATAATGAGTCCTCTCATATACCTATCCACTAAGTTAGAAGCTGCATTTGTATCAATCTTCTTATTTTGCTCTTGTGTGTTTAATTCTTTATTCTTGCATCCAACAATTGTAATACAAAGAAAACATAAAATTCCTATTATAATTAAAAATCTTTTTTTCACATATATCACTCCTAATTCAAATAAGATATATTAATGTTCTATTTTAGTTTCCCAAATAAACATAATTTTAATTTATTAAATCATTATTTTAATATAAATAATTAGGTACATGAAAAGAAATAACAATTCAAAGATGCTAGTATATTTTGTGTCAGACAAGGAAGTAGGTTCCGCCTTTGGTAAGACTGTCGATGGGTTCTGCTGACACAGTATGACGCAAAATAGACTAGCATACTGACTTATTATTTATTTGAATGTGCCTTACTTGGAGGGATTTAGTTGAAAAAAAAATTTGCATTAATTTTTCAAATAGCAGCTGTTTTTATCGGTACCATAGTTGGAGCAGGTTTAGCTTCTGGTCAAGAAATCACTCAATTTTTCACTACATACGGATACAAAAGTTTTTTAGGAATTATTTTCTGCTTCATAATTTACTCTTTTATGAGTAATGTAATAATAAAAATAAGCGTAAAATATAACCTTTCATCCTACAACGAATTAATAAGTCTAGTAATGCCAAGTCATATTGGAAAATTTACTGATTTATTCACAGGATTTTTCATGATAAGTAGCTCAGCTATAATACTAGCTGGAAGTGGCGCACTATTTCATCAATACTTTAAAATTTCACCTTGGATAGGTATGGGCTTGATGATTCTCATATCCATAATCACTCTTATGAAAGACACCCAAGGTCTTATTACCATAAATTCCTTTATAGTGCCATCACTAATAACAGTTATTATAACTATATTTTGCTTATACCTTATTTTTCACCAAGACATTTTTAATATTCAATATATAAAAGCTATAGAAACCTATAAAAAGCCTTGGCTAGTGTCCGCTCTACTATACGGAGGATTTAATATACTTTGTTGCACTGGTGTTTTAGTTCCCTTAAGCAGTGAAGTTAAAGAAACTAAGTCTCTATGTATTGGTTGTACTTTAGGTGCTGCAGCCTTGACCCTTTTATGTTTTATGATAAATTTAATGCTTCTTTTAAATATTCCATATATTTTTCAATACGATATACCACTTTTATACATTGCATATCCTTTTGGAAAGGGATTACAGCTAGTTTTACTTATAATAATATTTTTTGAAATGTTCTCAACAGAAGTATCTGATATATATAGTGTAGCAAAAACTTTAAAATTTAAATTTAATATTCCATATAAAGCAGCTGTATTACTAATATTATGTATAACTGTACCTATGGCAAGAGTAGGCTTTAAAAACTTAATTACTTTTTTATATCCTGCCTTTGGTGCCTTAAGCCTGATCTTTACAATATATTGTATAAGGTTTTATAGGAAAAACATTTAAATTTTTATATTAATCCTTATGCTCCATTGAACAAATGTTCTTTTAATATAACAATGTAAAATCTAAAATGGTCAATTGTTAATTATCATTTTAAATTGAAATTACACAGGGATTTTTTTAATTTATATTTTTTTAAAAAACTCTTCAATTGCTTATAAAACTAAAATTTACATGCTATAATTACAAAGTACAATAGTAAGTTTAAACTTTCTTTATTATGAGGTGTTTTAGTATGATAAATTTACTTAAAAATTGTAAACTTTGTCCAAGAAATTGTGATGTAAATAGATTAGAGGGGCAATTAGGATTTTGTAAAAGTAGTGAAAATATTAAATTAGCTAAAGTTTCTCTGCACCCCTGGGAGGAACCCTGTGTATCTGGGAAAAACGGCTCTGGTACGGTATTCTTTTCTAACTGTAATTTGAGATGCGTCTTTTGCCAAAATCACAACATAAGCCAAGAATCCAAAGGGAAAGAAGTGTCTATAAATAGGTTAAGTAGCATATTTTTAGAACAACAAAAAAAAGGAGCACACAATATAAATCTAGTAACTCCAACTCAATATGTTCCTCAAATAATAGAAGCACTTAAAATGGCCAAAACTAATGGTCTCACTATACCTATACTTTATAATTCTAATGGATATGAAAACATAGAAACCATAGAATCCCTAAAAGGGTATATAGATGTATATTTGCCGGATCTTAAATATTTCAATGACAAATATGCCATAAAATACTCCTGTGCAAAAGACTATTTTTCTAAGGCTTCAAAAGCCATTGAACATATGGTAGCTCAAGTTGGGAAAACTAAATTAGATGGCGAAGGGCTTATTAAAAAAGGCGTCATCATAAGACATCTAATGCTACCTGGACTTTTATTTGATTCAAAAAAGATAATAGATTATATATATGCTACTTTTGGAGATGATGTTTATATCAGTCTCATGAATCAATATACCCCCATGTTTAATGCCTGCAAATACACTGAAATAAATAAACCTTTAAATCCTAAGCATTACGATGCCTTAATAGATTACTGCTTAGAATTAGGCATTACCAAAGCATTTATTCAAGGTGAAGGAACCTCCACACCAGAATTCACTCCAGACTTTGATTTGTCGGGAATATAAAAAATATATTGTAACACAGTACATTGAAGAAAAATCTGATTTTAATTCCGTAATAAATGTGTAATTTGGGACTGTTCACAATACGCCAAGAACTTCTAAATGCCCCACAGTTAAAGCCCCTAAAGCTTTCAAACTCACTCGTTCCTCGTTCAAACATGAAAGCTTCTTAACGGGTCTTTAACTGTGAGGCATAAGAAGTTCTAAGGCTAGTTCAATAGTCCCCAATTCCACATTTATTACTACATTAAAATCAGATTTTTAGTTTAATATATTTATGATTGGAGAGGAGAAGCCTACTAAAGGATGATTTTCCTCCGCTACGCTATGGAAAATCTTTAATTTATAAGATAAATAAAAAGGCGCACATAATCTTTTTTAGACGTAGCCTTTCGTTTATCCCTAATCCTTAGTTACTAATACTTTTCTGATTAATTGTGAGATATAATTATTAACTTTGATTATATACTAGTGAATAATTTATTATGAAACTACAATGATAGGTAATAGTTAATATACTTTGCCATAAGGCTAAGGTTTGTATAAACCTTAAATTTGTAGGGTAGACCAGGTACGAGGTAATAAGTAAGAAGTAATAGTTAAGGATAAAACTCAAAGAGTTTTTTATAATTAATTTATGAATAAGTAACAAGAGAACAACTAGTAAAAGTGAGAGCTCTTGAAAAAGTTCAGCTTTGCTGAATTTTCACCATAACTCTTACTTCTTAGTTATTACCTATTACTTATCTACAAATTCTTAATTTATCTAACAATTAAAGTTATATATTCTTATATATAAATCCTAATGATACCTATGTATTTAGGCTGGCTACCGCCAATAAAAGATTTTAAAGCGCATAAAATAAAAGATATAACTACTTCATTTAATGAAACAGTTATATCTTTTCCCACTATCCCATTTATTTAATTAAAGATTTTCCATAACATAGTGGAGGAAAATCTTCCTTACCTAGCACTCTAGCCCACTATAAATTGTGCCTATCGAGCCATCTTAATACGTTCTCTATTACTTCCTCTCTATTAATTTCATTGAGCATCTCGTGTCTTCCATCTTTATAAAGCTTATATTCTAAATCCTTTATTCCTAAGCTTTTATATGTGTTAACTAAATTCATAACGCCTTTTCCCGCCTTACCCACAGGATCTTTATCACCTGAAAAAATGTATATAGGCAGATCTTTTGGTACTTTTATAATTTCACTTTTACGTTGAATAAGCTTTAATCCATTTATAAAATCGTAAAAAAATCCGGCAGTAAATATTCCACCACAATATTCATCAGCTACATATTTGTCTACTTCTTTTTCATCCCTGCTCAACCAGTCAAATTCAGTTCTATTGGGTTTAAAATCTTTATTGTACCCTCCAAAGGACAAATCATTTAACTTCTTACTTTTATTACTTCTGCCTATTTTCCTAGTTTCTCTTTTTGCAATCCATGCTCCCACATCTAATATTAATCCTTGCTTTCCACAGCTACCAGAAAGTATAGCTCCATTTATTTCTTCACTGTATAACTGTATATATCTTTGAGTTAAAAAGGAGCCCATACTATGACCTAAAATAAATATAGGTAAATCTTTATGTTGTTTTTTTATATAATCTGTTATTTGATGCATATCATCAACCATATTATTAAAACCATTTTCACCTAAGTCCCCTACTTTATCCACACACTGGGCAGTTTTGCCATGACCTCTATGGTCATTTGCATAGACGATATATCCTGCTTCCGTTAATTTATTTGCAAATCTTTTATATCTCTCTGCAGTTTCCGCCATGCCATGAGCTATTTGAACAACTCCTGCAGGCTTTATATCTTCTTCTGGAAACCAATTGTATATAAAAATATTTAATCCTTTTTTCTCTTTGAAATTAAAAATTTTTTCTCTCATATAATAATCTCCCCTTTAATTTGCAAAATCTTACCCTATATCACCAATATTTCCGTCGCCTTGATACTTTAATTACTCAACTTTCATGCATAGTTCTAGAGTCTATATTAGATAATCCTTATAATGCAAAGAATAAATATAAACAGAGCTCTTAGCTTCAGATAGAGTTTTTACTCCATCTGAAGGTTAGAGATCGTTATCCAGGGACGTAGCTGCCGTTATCTCCCACTTTGTTAGAAGTGGGAGTGTTACGGCAGGTAGTCATCGGATAAATTAATGTTGATTTTTACCTATCCCTTGCCCATCCCCTAGATCTTTCTACTGCATCATGCCAATCCTTTAATAACTTTTCTCTTCTTTTCTCAATCATAACGGGATTAAATATCTTAGATACAGCCCAATTAGTAGATATATCTTCTTTATCCTGCCAATATCCTGTAGCTAAGCCTGCCAAATAAGCCGCTCCTAAAGCTGTGGTTTCCGTAACCATAGGCCTGTGTACTGACACATCTAATATGTCTGACTGAAATTGCATTAAGAAGTTATTTGCACAAGCTCCTCCATCCACTTTCAGTTCTTTAAGTTTTATACCTGAATCCTCTTGCATAGCTTTTAAAATATCATAGGTTTGATACGCTATAGATTCCAATGTAGCTCTTATGAAATGTTCTTTTCTAGTGCCTCTAGTAAGTCCAACTACAGTACCTCTAGCATAGGGATCCCAATAAGGAGCTCCTAAGCCTACAAAAGCAGGAACTAAATATACTCCATCTGTATCCTCCACAGCTAAGGCATATTCTTCTGAGTCTCCAGCATTTTTAAGCATTCTCATTTCATCCCTTAGCCATTGAATAGATGCTCCTCCCATAAATATGCTTCCTTCTAAAGCATAATTCACCTTTCCATCTACTCCCCAAGCTATAGTTGTAAGAAGTCCTTTTTGAGAAGCAACAGCTTTTTCCCCTGTATTCATAAGCATAAAACATCCAGTGCCATAGGTATTCTTTGCTGCTCCCTCTTCATAACAAGTTTGTCCAAATAAAGCTGCCTGTTGGTCTCCTGCATCTCCTGATATCTTTATAGGCATTCCAAAGAGTACTTCATCTGTTTCTCCATAGACATAACTAGATGGTTTTACTTCTGGCAGCATTGACTCTGGAATATCAAATTCTCTTAACAAATCTTCATCCCATTTTAATTCATGAATATTAAATAACATAGTTCTAGAAGCATTAGAATAATCCGTTACGTGAATCCTGCCTTTAGTTAAATTCCATATAAGCCATGTGTCTATATTTCCAAATAGAAGGTTACCTCTTTCAGCTTCCTTTCTTAATCCAGGTACATTATCTAGTATCCATTTTATTTTAGTGGCAGAAAAATACGCATCTAAAACCAATCCTGTTTTATTTCTTATGACTTTATCCATGCCTTTTTTTCTAAGTTCATCACAGATATCTGCAGTTCTTCTACATTGCCACACAATAGCATTATATACGGGAAGTCCTGTCCTCTTATCCCACACAATAGTAGTTTCTCTTTGATTTGTTATGCCTATGGCTTCTATATCTTTAGCTGATACATTTATGGTAAACATAGCTTCTGTAGCTACACTAAATTGAGTAGCCCAAATTTCCATAGGATTATGTTCCACCCAGCCTGACTTAGGATAAATCTGATTAAATTCCTTTTGAGCCATACTCACTATTTCGCCTTTTTTATTGAACAATATGCATCTTGAACTGGTAGTTCCCTGATCAAGCGCCATTATTAATTTCTCCATAATAAATCCTCCATATAGAAATTGTTGTCCCGTAACATAGCTACTATTAGCTTGCCTATCTTTGTTTTATAGAAAATACGAGTGCTACGGTAATCTTAATATAAACGTTTGCATAAATTAAATTACTATTTTGTTTTTATATATTCAATAATATTATAATACTATCCTTTAATTAATTAAAAGATATTAGATGATTATCCCACAATAAGTATTACATTGCTTGAATTATGAAATTTCTCTGGAATGACTTGCATAAGAAGCGAAGGAACTATTTAAATTAAATTTATTGTTCCTAGCTCTTATGCAAGTCATGGAGGAGAAATTTCATAATTCCATTACATTCTACCTTATTGTGGGTTAATCATTACATAATTCAACTTTCGCAGTTATATAATAAATGTAAAATTTTAAATTAGCTTATCCACCTGTTTTGTAGCTATTATATTAACGCCAGTATCTGCTACATTTTTTAATACTATGTCTCCTATTTTTATTGGTGCTTTTACTACCAACCCTCTTAATTCATCTATACACTGAAAAATCTTATCCTTTGGTATATCATTTTCTGTTTTTACAGATACCACATCTATCACTCCACCTTCTATCTTTACAGAAGATGTGACTATTCTAGTAGGATTGGTACACTCCTTTTCCGCATAAGTCTTACCCTTAGGACAAGTATTTCCTTTCACATCTACCACTTCACCATTTTCTACTTTAACCTCCAAGGAGCATCCCATAGGACAACCTATACAAGTTAATTCTTTAACATCACTCATACTAAAGTATTCTCCCTTCCTTCCATTACTACAACTAATACAACACTTCAACTACTGCAAATTAGTGAGTAATAATTTATAATCAATATCTATTTTTCCACCATTACCCTTATCTTTTTGCAACTAGGATATTTATTAAACATATTCTTATTAAGTTTTACCGTTTCCATTTCTCCTGGAGTAAGTATTCTCTTCTTCCTATAAATCTCCCTTGAATCATCAAAATAAACTGACACATAGCTATTATTAAAAACTTCTCCCACTCTAAATCTAATATCTATTTCCTTTTCTATATTATTGGAATTTATTTTCTTTGGAACAGTATATCTAACTCCTCCTTCAGCTACTATGTCTATGCCCTCTTGTCCATACTCTTTTCCCTTTACATAATTAGCAGCACTCTTTCCTGCATTTATGCTTTCTATAGTAACGTTGTCCACTAAGTCATGTACATGAAGAACATTTCCACAGGCAAATATTCCATCTATATTAGTTTGGAAACTTTCATTAACCTGTGGCCCTCCAGTAATCCCTGATAATTCTACATTAGCTTTAGTAGACAACTCATTTTCCGGTAAAAGTCCTACAGATAAAAGCAATGTATCGCAAGGTATATACTCCTCTGTTTCCTTTATGGGTTTTCTGTTTTCATCTACCTTTGCTATATTTACCCCTTCTAATCTATCTTTTCCCTTTATATTCACCACTGTGTGTGAAAATTTAAGAGGTATATTAAAGTCATCTAGACACTGTACTATATTTCTCTTAAGTCCACTAGAATAAGGCATCAGTTCTACCACTGCTTTAACTTTAGCTCCCTCTAAAGTCATTCTTCTAGCCATTATAAGTCCTATATCACCAGAACCAAGTATAACTATTTCTTTTCCTGGCATTACTCCCTCTATATTTACAAATTTCTGAGCAGCTCCTGCAGAATATATTCCGGCACATCTGCTTCCAGGTATATTTATAGCTCCTCTTGGTCTTTCTCTGCATCCCATAGCCAAGATAACTGCTTTAGCCTTAATTTCTAATAATCCATCAGAAGAATTTACTACTGTTAAAATCTTTTCCTCATTTATATCTATAACCATGCTATTTAATATATATGGTATCTTTAATTCATTCACCTGGTCTATAAATCTTTGAGCATACTCTGGTCCTGTTAACTCTTCCTTAAAAGTATGAAGTCCAAAACCATTGTGTATACACTGATTAAGTATTCCCCCTAAGCAGTTATCTCTTTCTATCATAATAATATCATCTATTCCCTGTTCCTTTGCCGCTATAGCTGCTGCAAGCCCTGCTGGACCTCCCCCTATTATTGCTATATCATAATTTTTCATGCTTTAACCTCCAAATTTACTTAATTAACTACATTTAAACATTTTAAATGAAACCTACTAAGTCAAATGTGTATGAGAAGTTTTTTGAATACCACACTTCATATTTATCTCTTATTTTCACTCAATAATATATTAGATTTACTTCCAAATTTAGTTACATCCATTCTAGACATATTTAGTTCTCTAGCCAATATATCCACTACCTTAGTAGAACAAAATCCTGATTGACATCTTCCCATACCAGCTCTAGTTCTTCTTTTAACTCCATCTAAGTCTCTAGCTCCCATAGGTCTTCTTATGGCTTCCACTATCTCGCCTTCTGTAACTAATTCACATCTACATATTACATTTCCGTACAATGGATTTGTTTTTATAATTTCTTTTCTCTCCTCATTAGACATTTCTCTAAATTTAGGTATCCCTTTTCTTATAGGATTAAATTTGTGATTTTTATCTGGATTTAACTTATCTATAACTATATTCTCAATCATCTCGGCTATGGCTGGAGCAGATGATAACCCTGGTGATTCAATACCTGCAGCATTTATAAAATTCTCCACATCTTCAGCTTCTCCAATTATAAAATCATCTTCTGTGCTATGAGCTCTTAATCCCGCAAAGGATGTTATTATACTTCTCATAGGAATACTTTTTAACGTAAACTTAGCTTTTTCCAATATTTCTTCTAAACCTTTACCAGTGGTATTCAAATCCCCTTTACTCTCTATATCTATAGCATTAGGCCCTATTAATAAATTTCCATCCACCGTTGGAGTTACTAAAACACCTTTACCCATTTTAGTTGGTAATTGAAATATAGTTTTTTTTACAGTTTTTCCAGATATTTTATCAAATAAGCAATATTCTCCTTTTCTAGCTATTATATTTATTTTATTTTCACTGACCATATTGTTTATGCTATCTGCATTTACCCCGGCAGCATTTATTATTAGCCTTCCTCTAATATCTTCTAAATTAGTTTTTACTATAAAATTATCTTTCTCCTTAACTACATCTAGAACTTCACAATTAAACTTAAAATCCACCCCATTTATAAAAGCATTCTCTGCTAAAGCTATGGTCATTTCGTAAGGACAAACTATACCTCCTGTGGGGGCATATAGAGCCGCTACAATATTAGAATTTAAATTAGGCTCCATAGCCATAAGTTCATTCTTTTCTAATATCTTAAGTCCAGAAATGCCATTTTGCTCTCCTCTTTCCTTAAGTTCTTGAAGCTTATATAAATCATCCTTATTAAAACAAACTACCAGAGATCCATTTCTTTTAAAAGGAAAATCTAACTCCTTAGAAAGCCTATCAAACATTACGTTACCTTTTTTATTCAATACTGCTTTTAAAGAACCTGGCTTAGCATCATGTCCAGCATGTACTATAGCACTATTAGCCTTAGTGGTTCCTACCGCCACATCAGAACCTTTTTCCAAAACACAAATATTTAAACTATATTTCGAAAGTTCTCTAGCCACACTACATCCTATAACACCTGCACCTATAACAATAACATCAAACATATTAATCCTCCTTAATCTCAAAAAAGCAAAAAAACCACCATCTATAAAGAGGGTCTCCCTTTATAAACGTGGCTTTTTTCTCTCACTCTCGCCGTATATTTCATTATGAAATTATTATACTTTAATATAAATACCTTTGTCAACGTACCTAAGACTCTACATGTACCATATTTCTTCCTTACTGGTAGAAATAGCAATTGCTCCTGCCTTTAGACTTCCTATTACATCTTCTTTATCAGCTATTAATCCTCCAGTTATTACTGGTACATTAATTTCTTTTCTAACCTTCTCTGTTATTTTATTCATTACTCCAGGCAATATTTCCACTGCATCTGGTTTTATAGACTTAGCAGTGGCTATTCCGCTGCTTAAAGATAAATTATCTAATATAAACAACCTTTGAATAGCAAATAAATCCATCTCTTTTGCAACTTTTATTATACTCGCCTTTGTGCTTATTATTCCGTGGGGATTTATCTTCTCTTTTATATATCTTAAAGCGTACTCATCTCTTCCGAAACCTTCCATAAGATCTACATGTATATAGACGCTTTTTTCTGCCTTTTTTACCTTTTGAACTATCTTATCTAAGTTAATAATATTACCTTTAAGTAAAAATATTATTTCACAGGGAGATTGTATTGCATTATCTAACTTTCCTAGATTGTTTACTGCTGCTATTATAGGGCTAATCTGTAATTTCGTATAAAACTCATTTTTCAAAAAACTCACTCCCATTATGTATTAAATATATTACAAATCCCTAATTCCCAATCTCCAGTAATCAAAGGAATCCTATTTATAATAACTTCATACTTAATAAAACCATAGCTATCTAAATAGCAATAACTAACATGTATTAGGAATTAGAGATTTATAACATTTAAATTTTATATTTTACTAATTCGCCTTTAAATATTTGAGTAATCTTTTGGAATTTATCTATATTATCAACTAACTTTCTTAGCTCATTTGTATAGCTATTTACGCTAGCACTTACTTCTTCTGAGGAAGCTGAATTTTCCTCTGCAATAGCTGCTAAAGATTCTATATTTTCGTATATACTAGCTATGGAATTCGCCTCTTTATTTAATTCATCTATAGTTTTTATCATAGATGAAGATACTGTTTGTATTGATTTATTAGCTTCATAACTAATTTCCTTAACCATTTCTAAGCTATTTGTTTCACTCTCTAGTACATCGTATTGATTTCCTATACTATTTACTAAATCCTTTATGTCTCCTACAAATTCAACTAAGTTTGAATTTATATCTTCTACAGCAGTTTTAGTTTGTTCTGCCAGCTTTCTAACCTCTTCTGCTACCACGGCAAAGCCTCTCCCTTGCTCTCCCGCTCTAGCTGCTTCTATAGAAGCATTTAATGCTAAAAGATTGGTTTGTTCAGATATTTGAGATACTATTAAAACTATATCAGTTATATCATTAGCTCTTCCTTGTAAATTCAAACCCTTATTCTTTACTCCTTGGAATTTTTCTAGCGTGTCTAATATATTAGTACTGGTCTTTTGCACATTCTCATAACTGTTGTTTATCTTTTCAATAGCTTTTTCTAGTTCTTCTTTATTTATATTTTCATTATCTACTATACGCTTTAGCATTTGCACGTTGTCGTTTAATGCCAGCGCAGTTCCCTCTGTATTTTGTGCCTGACTCACTGCTCCATTGGCTACTTGTTCCACAACTCCAGCTATCTCATCAGAAGTAACTTTCATGGTGTCAGATATAGTGTTTATATTATTCACAAAGTTATTCATTTCGTCTGTAACACCTTTAAATTCAACAAAATCAGCTTTTATAACTTCTTTATAGCCTTTTAGCAATTTAAATATATCTTGGAAAAAATCATCTGTTTCTATATCAGAGTCCTCATTGTAATTATGACTATTAATTTGCTTTATAGTTTCCTCAATCATATTTTTAGGTCTTATAAGCAGATAAGTACCTATGCTTGCCGCTACAGAAGAAATTAAAGAAATTATTAGTCCCTTTAAAATATTATTAGCCCCTAAAATAGGTATCGTTCCAATGAATGATATTAAAAATGTAAATACAGCAACCTTAATTTCTAATTTTTTTATAAAACCTAAGGATAATATCTTATTAAATCTATATACCTTTTTATAATAAATATCTTCATTAAAAGTAAGCTTTAACTTTAGGAAATCCTCTCGTCTCTCTAATTCATCAATGTGTATTTCCTCTTTAAAAAAATTACAACTTCCTTGTATTAAACCAAGAAAATAATCAAACATGCCCCTATTAGAACTATATGTAAATATAGCTTGTCTACTAGATATTGGATTTATGTTTAGTATAGGCGGCTTAGCGCCTTTAAATTTTTTAGTCATTACCACATGTACATTAAACATGGACTTAAAAAATGAATACATATTTTCATGTTGGAAAAAAGCTGGAAAATCCTCATGGAATGACATTATGTTACTCTTGCCTATTTCCATCCAAAGTTTTTTACTATCCAATCCTGCACCAGAAGCTATATCTTCTATAACCCTCTTTATTCTAGAATCCTCCACATCTTCTAATGGAGAAAATATTCTACTAGTTTCCCACCCAGCAGACTCCATAGCTCTGTCTACAATTTCATCATTATATAATTTTCTACACGTTTTTAACCAAGTTGCTACTACTGTCCCCTTCATGTTACTCCGTTACAAGAAACTCATAGTTTCCCTAACGGTACACCTCCTTTTCTTATAATCTTTTTAGTCGATTGTGAAATTACACAACCGTTGATTTGCCTATCTTTTTAGCCGATAGGCTTTTATATTTTCCTCCACTGTGAGAAAATAAATGTAACCACACAAAATATTATCCACAGAGGAGGAGAATTACATGTTTTGTATTAATAAACTTAAGCAACTTAATATTTTTGAGCAGTTAACCGAACTTAAAGACCTTAGAAAAAAGCAACCTGTAGGCTTCATCAAATTACTTGCTGATAATTTTGATATCCAATCTTTTATTCCAGAATCTTTTACTCAAAAATACTATGCCGATTTAGGCAGAGATAGGAAATATAATCTTTCATCAGTGTTATCTGCTTTAATTCTAATGCAGATATTTCATATTCCTACTACTGTTCTGTTAAATCTTTTTCTTATATTTTCTACTGAAATAAGAGAATTTTGTTGCTTCTATGATGATATTCCTGATGAATCTTTTTTCAGTAGATTTAAAACGGATTTTGAAGGTGATCTTGCCGACTTATTTAATTCAATGGTTCCTCAAGTCATTGATATTTGTAACAATATCAATGAATCTCTTCCTGATGATTCACCTCATAAAAACCGTAATTATCAACTTATATATGATACTTCAGGTTTAAAACCAAGAGTAAAAGAAAATAATCCCAAAACTCTTGTTTCTGAAGTAAATAGGGTAAAATCCTATGCTAAAGCTACCAATAACAAACAGCTCAATCCTTATGCTGTCGCATATAAGAACATGCCTAAATTTGCTTTTGCAAACCATAGTATTAAGCTAGACTTCGTAAATGGACATTTCGGCTATTTTTACAAATTTGGTCTAATTACTAATGGTTGGGGCATTCCGTTGAATATCAAATTTTTTGATGAAGATTTTTATAACCCTATTGATAAAGAATTTGAAACTCCTAAAGAGCAAAAATATTGCTATGATAATGCTTCTTTAAAACCAGTAATTAAGCCATTCTTAGAAACATTAAGTAACACCTCTAACTTTAAATTTAAATATTTCTTAGGTGACTCAGAATTTGATAGTTATGATAACTTTGGTTTTCTTCAACAATGTGGCTTTGAAAAAGTATTTATACCTCTTAACCCTCGTAATCAAAGTAACAGTAAAATAGGTGATCTTGAATATGATATAGAAGGTGTTCCTCTATGTCCTTTAGACAAAACCCCTTTTAAAGCTGAAGGTCCTTGTAAAGGCAAAAATAGAAGCTTAAGATTCAAATTTACTTGTCCCAAAGCCCATAGGGATAAAAAAGGTAAGTGCTATCATACTTGTGAAAATCCATGTACTGATAAAAAAAGTGGTCGTATGACTTATGTTTATCCCAATAAAGACTTTAGACTTTATCCTGGTGTTCAAAGAAATTCTAATGAATGGGACGATGAATATCCTAATCGTGCATGTATTGAACGAACTCTTTCATCGTTAAAATCTAACCCATGCATTGAATCACCAAGAACTTTAAACACCGCAACTATGCGTGCTGACCTGTGCCTAACGGCTATTTCTAAACTCATAAATGTTATACTAGCTTACGCTATAAATAAACCAGAATACATTAGAAGTATAAATAAACTTCTTAAAATAGCTTCATAATTAACATATCCACAAATAAATATCTTTCCACATGCTACGCATACCTTTTTAACAAAAGGCTTTTTGTCGTGTCTTTTTTTGCACGCTTTTAAGCCAAATCTTAAAAATTATCCACAGTTTTTATTTTTCAATTCTACAAGCCACTATTATAATCTTTTATGACATTATATGATTAACTCACAATAAGGTACAATGTAATGGAATTATGAAATTTCTCCTCCATGACTTGCATAAGAGCTTGGAACAATAAATTTAAATAATTCCTTCGCTTCTTATGCAACTCATTCCAGAGAAATTTCATAATTCAAGCAATGTAATACTTATTGTGGGATAATCATTATATATAATTTTATAAAATTTCACTAAATATATATTAATCTGTTAGCTAAAAAAGTTTGTAATCTTAATTATATATTCGTTTATATATATTCGTTTATATATATTTTTTATTAATAATTAATATTAAATAATTCTCTAAAATAGAGAATTGATACAAATCAATTCTCTTAAAATTCCTACTCTTATATTAAAAGTAAGTGTTACTATATAAATTATACCACTATATTGATTTTTTTCTATATTGGATATTCTATTGTTGGATGATAAAGATTGGCATATGGTGTTGGTGGAATAAAAATAGCTTTTTCCTCTCCTCTAGGCTGTAACTCTGCTATTTTAGTAACTGCTACATAGATATCTGATATTCTATACCAAGTTGGATAATCTACCACTCCTATTGGTGGTAAATAAAAAACATTTTGGAATGTTGTAACTGAATTTTTAGTACTTTCTCCATATATTCCATCTACTATAACCTTAGGAATAGCAGGGTAGTCTTGAGAAATTCTATTTAAGTAGGTCTGTATAGTTCTAACTGGCTCCCCTGATGAACCTAATTTCAAAACATAGCCTGGATAAGACATTGGTATTCCCCTAACCTGTTTTGCTGTTTGGAATTCCAAATTTGACCCATAAAAACTAGTTAGTATCTCATACGGAACTTTTCCTTCATCGCCTAAATACTTACTACCCCATTGAGTAAGCCACCCTGGACATTGAACTTTTGCTCCATCACAATATTGAGTAAGAAGTGGTTGTTTTCTCGTTGGCCTTTTGGCATATGTGGAGAATATACCATCCACTACTCTACTTATATTAGCATATATGTTTCGCCCATAAGTAAATGCATGGTCATAAGCAGTAGAATTAGTTATATCAAAATTCTTTCCCTTTCCCCTATACCATTCCGTATATATCCTATTTAAAGTAAATGATATTATACAATATATATTAGCTCTTATAGTTGTTTCTGGCCAAGTAGCAAAAATCTCACTAGAAGCTACATTTTTTACATAATCCTTATATCTAACGGTGTAATTAGGTGCTGATTGATCATCAGGGACTCCAGCATGAACTACTATAAATTCTGGAACCACAGGTTCCGGTAGCACTACTCCCCCTGTTGGTTTTGGTTCTTCCTTATTAGGATCCTCTGGTATTTTGGGAGGATAATTTCCAACTAAAGTATTAGGAGGTATATTAACCAATTCCTCACCTTGCCTATTTGGTGCTCTCTTTTCCATTTTACATTCTTGCACAGCTAAAGAGTCCGGATATATTTGACAATCCCTTACAAACAATGTTCTATACCCTGGAGCCTCTACCCTTATATCACAAAAACTATATGGCAATTCGTCTGAAGGCTTCATAGAAAACTCCAAGGAAGGGGCATTTAATCCTAGCTCATTTGTCAAGCCCGATGTGTCTGTGGTAGTAGTTTCTTCTAACTGTCTTGCACTATCTTCTGGGGTTTGCACTATAGTTACCTTAGCTCCTTCTATAGGTATATAGGTTTCGCCTTCAAAAACTTGTACT
The DNA here is from genome assembly GCF_000744935.1 of Clostridium sp. KNHs214. GTDB lineage: Bacteria > Bacillota > Clostridia > Clostridiales > Clostridiaceae > Haloimpatiens. Next base: position 936,071 of record NZ_JQMW01000011.1, read on the forward strand.
TGAATGGTACCTTCATTTGGCATATTCAATCTCCTTATATAATTACTCTAATAACAATAATATGGATTTCACATACAAAATGTTCTTACTCACTTTGAGCACTTATTATTTATATATTCAACTTTCGCAGTTATAAAATAAAAATATAAAATTTAAAATGAAGAATAAAGCTTTTTTAGAAATTAACTATAATTTGAAATTTACAGGTAAGTAATAGCTCTACAATTTCCTATTTTACATTCTAAATTTTAAATTAAAAACCCTATTAATCTAATGTAGAGCTTGAACTTTATGTGCGAAAGTTTAGTTATCTATTAATTCATATACATCCTTGGGTATATTTATATAAATATTGCCCTCTGCCTCATTAACTAACTTACTTTTATACATCTCATATTCAATTATGCCTCTATCAATATTCTTTTCTCTCTCAAAACCCCTCACAGACATAAAAACTTTATCTAAATCCAATTGACCATATCCCCATTCTCTATTAGGATAAACATCTCCTGTTCTCTGCCTAGCTCCCCTTATAAGATAAGTTTTTAATTTAGTAGAGTACATTGTAACATCATTTCCTTTAACTATACCCCATTCTAAAAGCAAAGCTGAAGCTCCTGCAGTTACTGCTGCTGCCACACTACTTCCGCTTACTGTAGTTACCCCTCCTCCCACAGCAGTAGTTATTGCATTCACCCCGCCTGCTGCTATATCTGGTTTAACTCTTAAATCTCTAGTATAACCTTTACCAGAAGCTGCCACTACCGTATTATTATTTTGATTATAATAAGCACAGGATATAATTCTATTAGAAGTAGATGGTACAGTAAGAGTTACATATTGAGATGGGGCTAAAAATCTAGTTCCATTTTTAAGAAGTTCTCTTTGAGGTAGCCATATATCATATCTTCCACTTACTATATAATCTCCTATTAATTTAAATCTCCATATTCCACTGGTTATATTTTGAATGTTAACTCTGATGAGTTCATCTCCAGTTATTTCTTCTGGAATAAAATATTTTACTAATATAGTACTGCCTTCATAAACTAATTTTATTTCTTCCTGTTCCTGAATCTTAGCTGGTATCTTATCTACTACTTCCCCTGAAGGTGATATTATTCCTATAGACACTTTATCCGGTTTTTTGCACCAAATTTCAAAGCTTAACTCTCTCTCCATTTCATCTACCTTTATCTCAACAATTCTTTCTTCATCTTGTTTAAGTACTCCATCTGTATGAATATCCTGATCCCCTTGGTTTCCGCATCCAGTAACCACCACTATACCTCTTATCTTACTTATTTCATCAATATATCTTTCCACTATAGAACTTCCATCATGAGCTCCTTCATTAGTTCCTAAAGGTATATATATTACTGTAGGTATATTCAATTTCCTAGCTAAATTATACAGATGCTTTATTGCTAATATTATATTTATACTAGAGTATACTGGTATACCTTTTCCCTCAATAGCATTCTCAGGCAATATTATTCTATCTGGTTTTAACTTAACTACTGCAAACTGACAATCTGGTGCTGCTCCCACTAACTGAGGATTTATACCTCTCCCCCCTATTATTCCTGCCATATTAGTCCCATGTCCTATTTCATCTTTACTGTTCACAATAGCATAGGGATCCTCTCCCTTAGATTTAGCTGCTATAGCATTATTTATTTCTTCACTAACATATTCCCTACCAAAGCCGAAATCTTTTGGAAAGCTATCTCCTGGCAACGTTTGATCCCATATGTCTATTATCCTAGTGGTATCATTCTCATACATGAACTCTTTATTTAAATAGTCAATTCCCGTGTCTACTATACCTACTAGCACTCCCTGCCCTCTTAAATTTAAGAATGAACTAGTATGAAACTTTAATATATTAGCAGAGTCTAAAGGCGATACTTGATTTAGAATGTAATGAGTTAAATCCTCTACATAAATTATTTCTTTAGTTTTACTAAAAAAATCTTCTGCTTTGTCTTCATCAATATATACTACTGCATATCTCTCATCTAAAATAAGTGGATATGCGAAGTCTATATTTTTAAATGCTGCCATTATGTCTCCGTCGTACTCCACTATATATTCTTTCTTATTTACCTGTTGTCTAACAACACCAATACCTTTCGCCAAATCCACTCCCCCTTTTACACACAACTTTCCATAACCCCAAGTAGGGCCTGGATATTCAACATCATTTTTATCTCTTATAGCTCCCTTAAGTAAAAAATACTTTAGCCTATCCCCATACATATAAACATCATTACCCTGAATAATTCCCCACTGCATTAAAAGTGCCGCTGCCCCTACCACATGTGGTGCTGCCATAGAAGTACCTGACAAGCTATCAAACTCCCCCATAGGAATAGAAGATAATATGCCTTCACCAGGTGCAGCTAAATCCGGCTTATCTCCACCAATTTCCCCTCTTCCTGAAAAGCTTGATATACTATTTAATCTATAATTATAACTTCCCACAGATATTACCCCCTGTACCGTAGCAGGAATTCCTAATGTGTTAAATGGATTTGGTTTTAAAAATTTTGTATTAGGATTTAATCCTTCAGAAATGGGCATCCATATATCATACTTACCTCTAGTTTTACTTAAAGAATTTATGGTTATTTGCCACACTCCACCAAGTATAAACTCTTTTTGGCTAGACAGAGTTATTACTATTTCCCCATTTATGTCGAAGGGCTTAGGTCCACTATTATATATAAAATATCTATCGTCACCTATTGCTCCTTCGTAGTATCCTTCCTTTATAAACAAATTTTGTGATACTACTCCAGCAGGACTTTTTATTTCTACACTTATATCATCGAGAAAATCCTTATAAAATTGCAATACAATAACTCTCTCATCTTCTGCTATGTTTATGGATATATTTTGAGAAGCTTCTAAAACTCCTCCTACATGATGCGCTCTATCTCCCTCATTTCCAGAAGCCACAACAAAACTAATTCTTTCAAGATTACAAATGGTGTCAATATACTGCTCTAGCAAACTGCTCCCATTGTGTGCCCCATCATTAGTACTAAAACTCAAATTAATGGCTAATGTTTTTTTTATCTCATAACTTTTATCTAATAAAAATTTTATTCCTCTCATTAACTGAGTACTTCTGGCATAGTTCACTTTTCCCTCTGGTGTCATTTTCACCATGGCTATAGAAGATTCATACGCCACGCCATAGTACTTTCTATCTATATTACCACCAGCACAAGCAATACCTGCTACATGAGTCCCATGACCTGATAAATCTCTCTCATTTACTATTTCATACGGGTTAGGAGATTTCAAAGCCTGATTTATTTCATTTTTACTCCATATCTTTCCTCCTTCAGATAAATCACATATATAATCTATACGCGTATTTCCATCTGCATCTTTAAAAGCCGGATGAGTAAAATCTATACCCGAATCTATAAATCCAACAAGTACGCCTTTTCCCGTAAGTCCATATAAATTCCATACATCTGGAACACAGGAAGCTCTATTGCTCTCTAAATCTGAAGTATATAATATCTTAGGAAGCTCTATGTATTGAATTTCTTCAATACCACCTATCTGTTCTAACTTATCACTATTTATGGTTATTATTCCAAAACCATATCCTAAATTCTCAAATTTTCCTCCAATACTTTCTATTTTTTCTTTAACTATAATTCCTTTCTCTCCAAACAAAATTACCAACTCTAAAAAGCCCTTAAGTATATCATCATTTTTAGAAAGCTGGGCTATTCTCTCTTTTACATCAAGTGGTACATTATTTAATAAATTTAAAATCCCGCTGGTTTTTCCCGTAAATACTCACCTCTAAATATTACTTAAGGTACATGAAAAGAAATAACAAATCAAAGATGTTAGTATGTTTTGTGTCAGACAAGGAAGCAGGTTTCGCCTTTGCTAGAACTATCGGCGGGTTCTATTGACGCAGTATGATGCAAAATAGACTAGCATACTGACTTATTATTTATTTGAATGTGCCTAACATTATATTCTATGAAAACTTACCCTAATGAGTTACTTATTACTAAAGAAATAAATTTGGAGGGCGGAAAGTTTATCAGGGGGCTAGTGGGCTAGTGGCTAGGATATGAAAAGTTTTAAGATGGAAAACAAAGAGGCTGTCGCATTAAGAATGATTTCTACAACATATTATGTTAACTTTAAACTTGCAAAACAATATGTTGTATATAAATTTCTTAATGTGACAACCTCTTTCAAGGGCTTTATTTAAGCCTTTTCTTCTTTATCAGTGATATACCAAGTATTATTTACTTTTTTAACAATATATTTTACCGAAGCATCCCAAGAACCACCTACTTCTTTATTATTAGCATCATTTATGGAAACGGAATATGTTATATAAAAATATGTTTTGGTAAACATTGTTTTTTTAGAAACTATCTTTAATTCAAACTTATTTATTTTATATGGTTTTGTAAATGTTGAATTACCTTTATACGTTGTGAAAACATTGATTTTTTCAAATAACTCTTTTGACATATGCTTAGATATTTCTTCTGTATAACCATTTTCAGTTACATACGCTTGTTTTATGAAATTATAAAATTCTTGTTCACTTACTAATTTAGAATTCGCATTTTTAACAAAAAAAACAATTATCAATGCTAATATGCACAGTATAATGGAACTTAACAAAAATTTTCTTTTCATAATACTCCCCTCCTTCTAATTAATGCCAAAATCATGAAAACTAGGATTTCTCCCTTTAGCCCATCTATGTGCATAAGCTACAGCATTACTTGCATTATACCCAGAATACGCTGCTCTAATTACCATATCTGAATTTTTTTCATAATTTGCTTTTTCTTTATTTTGTTTTTGAATGTATTTATCAATATTTTTAGATATATCTTTTATAGAAGTTATTTTATTATTAATAATATCATTATACTCATTATTATCTATATTTAATTCATCAAAATTTCTTATTTTTTTAGCAGAATTATTATTCATGTCTTGCAAATCTAATAAATCTAATTTTTTAGTTACATACCATTTGTTGGAGCTTTCTTCTATTTCAAATATATGTTCTTCATTTGAAGAAGATGATTTAACATCAGAATTCACCAAATTAAAATCTATATTGTAGCTAACATATACATAGTACTTCTATTATCACTTTGTATTATTTTTTCTATATTTATATTACTAAAATAATCTACTATCTTTAAATTTACTGCTTTAAACCATTCAACTTTAAACTTATTAGTTTGGTCAATTAATTCAAGTAACTTATCATCATTTATTATGTTTTTACAACTTTTAAACTCCCAAGTTTTCATTACCTCATATTCACTATCTAAGATAGTTTTTATACTTTGCTTAATATTTTTTAAATCATTATTGGATAATTCTAAGTTAATATCACTACCCTTAGATGTGTTTTTTGCATATGCTATATTACTAAAAATCGTAATAAACATACTGATGATTAACAAACTACTCATAAAGATTTTTAAGTTCTTTTTAATATTAAACATAAAATGCCCCATTAGTGAAATAGCATTATTATACAATAATAACATTATTTTCATAAATTGCAATGATATTATAAATTTTTTTCTTTGTTTTTTATTTATCCCATCAAAGTAATTGTGTTTCCTGTTGTAATCATAGGCCCTTTTAATACGTTCTATATTTCTACTGGAATTTTTATAAATTGCTATAGTGAATCCCCTGATGTTACTTTATATCCTTGAAATATTTTTTAAACTTCCCTAGTACCACTTTCCATATCAAATGTTTCCTTTGGAATTTCTTCAGCTTCTGCTACTGTAGCTGATACTTAATTAATTGCTTTAACTCTATTGCTATAAATGTAAAATCTTAGACTAATCACCTTTCTTCCAGTTTTAATTACTCAAATTCAAAACATATATCGCTTAATTTTTTAAGTTCCTTGAGTTTGAGGTATTTTTTCTTTTAAAATGGAAAACAAAGACTCCAATTTACACTTAGTGTAAATCGGAGTCTTTGTTTTAGCTCACTCTCAATCTTTTATTGCCCATAGTAAATCTAACTGCAACTCTACTATATAGCTAAACTTTATATAAGCCAAATAAATTAAAGATTTTCCATAGCGAAGCGGAGAAAAATAATCCTTTACTAGTCCACTGAAAATTATGACAAAGTCATAATTTTCTTATAGTATTATTTCTACTTTATCTATTTTAACTAATGGTTTAATATTTTTAATTTCTGCTGTTTCTGTAATCACATTTCCTCTGTTACTTATTAAGAGAACCTTATTGTTGTCTAGCTTTTTAATTTGTCTTACAACTCTTTCACCCTTATGTTCTAATAAACAAACAGAGTTATTTTCAACTTCGTTTATAGTATGCCCAAAAGCTATATCCCCTTTTGCTATTCTGAAACCTATCATATCATCATCTTGTATAGCTAAAAATAAAACCTTGTCTTGACTGTGTCCCTCTATTTTGTTTGATATTAAAGGAAGTGTTTTCTTGCCTAAGACCTTATTTAAGCTGTAATCATATACTGGTATAGCCTTTAATATTGATGAAAAAGCTTCTCCCCAAACAGCTGAAACTTCTTTTTCCTTAGTTATACCTAATTTTCTATTTACAACCTTTATTTCATCATTTTCCTCTTCTTTAAAGTTCATAGTTAAATCGTTTAAATCTTCTCCTAATACCTTTGAAGCCTTTTCAATAAGATTCTCATTCATAACCTTTCTTCCCAATTCCACTTCGGTTATAAACTTCTCAGCAACTCCTAGTTTTTTAGCTAATTGCTTTGCACTTATTCCTTTTTCATTTCGTATTTTTTGTATTTTTTCCCCTATTCTACTCATTTTTATACCTCGTTTCTTTATGCCCTTTTGTTAGAGTTCTTTCTATACCATTCTCTTTCTCTTAAAAGCTCTATTAAAAGCTCTTTAAATGTCCATTCTTTTGATGTTTTAGTAACCACCGCGAGAATACACCCTAAGTTTTCATTAGCTCTAATTCTAGATATTAATTTTTCTAGCTTATGGTCCTCTATATTATTAAATAATATTGCCTTTTCTTCTGGCATTTCCTTATCATATACTTCTATCATTAATCCACTTACTATATCTTTCACTTTCATATTTGCCATGGTATTTTTTATTATTTTAAAATTTAGAGATTCTTCCCTGCATAAAGAATTTAAAACTTGGTTTTCTTCATCACTGAACCCATAGGCTAACATAGAAGAGTTGTTGTCCAAAGTTATCCCCTCTCTCTCATAAGTTCTTTATTATGATAATTAGCTATCGGATAATTTTTAAAGTATCCTCTACTACATTTTTTCTGGCTCGTTATATTCTAACCCAAAAGTTTCTACAGTAACTTCTTTCATTATTTGAGGTTCCATTGGATTATCTCTGTGATCTCTTTCTGTAGCTGCTATCTTTTGCGCTACCTCCATGCCTTCTGTAACCTTTCCAAAACCAGCATATTGTCCATCTAAATGCGGAGCCTCTCCCACCATTATAAAAAATTGACTGCCAGCGGAATTAGGTGCCATAGTTCTAGCCATAGATAAAACACCTTCAGTATGCTTTAAATCATTTTTAAATCCGTTAGATTTAAATTCTCCCTTTATAGAATATCCAGGTCCGCCTACTCCTGTACCATGAGGACATCCTGCTTGAATGACAAAACTCGGTATAACCCTATGGAAGCATATACCATCATAGAATTTTTTATTTATCAAGCTTATGAAATTATTTACAGTATTAGGTGCTACCTCTGGGTACAATTCGGCCTTTATAATATCACCATTTTCCATTTTAATAGTAACTATTGGATTTGCCATGTTTATCTCTCCTTTAACATACATTGTATTTTTAAATAATTATATCACATTTTATAGTATTATCCATTTATTTAATACTTTAGTCTTTACTCTATATTTTCTTCTCTCCAAAGTATTTTTATATTTATTTTATCAATAGGCTTGTCAACTTTAATATTCAAAAACCCTTCTGGAAGTAAAATTATACACTTATTTCTTAATAACTCCATTCTCTTTTCTTCATTATTATCTATACTAACTAAGTGTATATATTCTCCCTCTTCTATTGTATCATTAAAAAAGAGAAACTCTTGGTTTTCTTCCCCAAAACAATTTTTTCTACCTCTACTGCCTATCCCTAAATAAAGTTTATTAATTTCTGATTTAATAAATATATTTTTAATTATATATATGCTATTGCTATTTTGGGGATTTGCAATTGTTATATTGTCAAATTCGTGTTCCTTTTTTATCTCTTTATCCATTGTCTTTAGTTCATGATTTTTTAAATACTCATCATCATCTTTATCCAATATAAATCCTTTCATATCATCACCCTCACCATTGTATTTTCATAAGAATACTAAATATTTTCTTTCATATTAATACGCCGTTTATCCTACATATAAAGGAATATGATTAACCCACAATAAGGTATAATTCAGGTAATGTAATGCTTTTTGTGGGATAATTGTAATATTATTTTATTCCCATAAAATTATAAGGTGCTTACAATAGCTAATATAAATTCGTGAACCACTACCAAAATAAGCAACGGTGGCTTCGTAGGAGGTTTGATATTTAAAATTCTACCCTGACAAGCAATTACCTCAACTGGACTTTCACCTGTAAGTATGCACAAAAAACAAAAAGAGCAATTAAAGTAATTGCTCCTCTAAGATTAACATATAAAGTAAGGGTGTAATATTATGAGTATTAACTTTATTAAATTTTGTTTTCAGAATTTTCTTCATTTCATCTTGCATGTATACTATATCAAATCACATATTATTTGTCAATGTTTTCACAAAGTTTTTTTAAGTGCTAAACTTCTGCAAAGTTTTTTACTCATATATTCATAAGTTTATAACTCAAGTTAATAATGTCTTCCCTATCTAGAGAGCTATATATATCTATATTTCCCGGAACCTTTTTATTATTAAGTAAATTCGCTTTCTCCAATTGCCTTTTTAGCTGCATAGAAGTCCCCGTACTTCCATCAATAATAGGTACATCTTCACCAACTATTTGTGAAAGTTTATTCTTTATAAATGGATAATGGGTACATCCTAAAACTATAGATGATATTTGTTCATCAGTGAATTTATTAAGCTTTTCTCTTAGATATTCTTCTAATTCTAAACTATCTATATCTCCATTTTCTATGAACTCCATTAATCCTGGACAAGGTAATGGGACTATAGAGCGATCTTTTTTATATTTTGCCATTAAACTTTTAAACTTTTTTTCCGAAAGGGTTACAGTAGTTGCCATTATTATAATTCTCCCTTTTCTATTAAGTTCTACAGCAGGTTTTAAAGCCGGCTCTATCCCTATAATAGGCATGGAATACCTTTTCCTAAGTTCATCCACTGAAGCGCTAGTTGCTGTATTGCATGCTATAACTATAGCCTTTACTTCTTTAGCTAAAAGAAATTTCACCACATTACTTGTAAGTTTTCTTATTTCCTTTACACTCCTAGTGCCATAGGGTGCATTTTTTGTATCTCCATAATATATAAAATCCTCATAGGGCAATAATTTAATAGCTTCTTTTAAAACACTTATTCCACCTAAACCAGAATCAAATATACCTATAGGTTTATTTTTTTCCTCCATTTGCACTGCACCACCTTGTGTTAAATAAATATAACTCCCTTTAGATACATGAAAAGAAATAACAAGTTAAAGATGTTAATATATTTTGTGTCAGACAAGGAAGCAGGTTCCGTTGCTAGTTATACTATCGTCATGTTCTACTGACGCAGCATGACGCAAAATAGGTTAGCATACTGACTTATTATTTATTTGAATGTGCCTTACTTAAACATTTTAACAAACTCTTCTCCATAAATACAAATAAATTATAGAAAAAATTTTAAAATTTAATGCTTTTTTTCACCATAGGTAGATTATTTTAAATATTTATGTGAAATTAGCCTTTAAAGGTATTTCATTTTTCTTGACATTAAAACACCTTTAATGTAGAATTTTTGGCATATTATTTTTTCATGGAGGGATAATTATGAATGATTTATTGTATACAATTTCAAAAGAAGACCATTCTCCTGAATCTCTAAAAGAAATACTCTCTTCTAATCCTCAAGTAAAGTTCGTTTCTTTTGTAGGTATTGATTTGGCGGGAAATGACACAGATGAAAAAATTCCAATATCTTTGTTTTTAAAAGATATTGAGGGATTTTTAAAAGGTGCTATCCAAACTGACGGTTCTTCAGTAGCATTGCCAGGTGTCGCTACTATAAATAATGCAAAAATAGATATGATTGCAGATACAAACTGTACTTGGTTTGTGGACTACAACCCTGAACATTTAGACCCTAAAAGTGATCGTCCTATTGGAACACTTAGGATACCTTGTTTTTTATATCATGATAACAAAGCTGTAGATTCTCGCTCCATTCTAAAAAATGCTATCCAATTTTTTAAAACTTCCCTTTTAAATATGTTTAAAGAAAATCCTAAATTTTTAATTCCTTATAATATAAAATTTGAAGACATTGAAGATCTTTCAGTTACTTCAGCTACAGAGTTAGAATTTTGGGTACAAACTCCTAACGATGAAGCCCATGTAGAAGAACTATCCACATCACAAGTACTTCAAGAGCAATATTGGACTAAAACTAAAGGTTCTGTAAGAACTTCATTAGAGCAGTGCTTAATGCTTATGGAGGATTACGGTTTTGAACCTGAAATGGGCCATAAAGAGGTAGGCGGAGTAAAAGCTAAAATGGGTGAATCCGGAAACTTTACACACATAATGGAACAACTGGAAATAGACTGGAAGTATTCTGATGCCATTCAAACCTCAGACAATGAAATCATTGTTAAAAATATAGTAAGAGAGACTTTTAGATTAAATGGACTTGATGTTACTTTTTTAGCCAAACCTATCGATTCAGTAGCTGGAAGTGGAAAACATACTCATATAAGTATAACTTTAAAATGTAAATCTGGAAAAACTATAAATTTATTTACTGCAACTAGAGATCACTTTTTAAGTACTATAGGATATGCTTCTATAATGGGAATTTTAAAAAATTATGAAGTAATAAGCCCTTTTGTTTCTCCTACATATAACTCTCTTAAGAGATTAAAACCAGGTTTTGAAGCTCCTGTTTGTATAGTTACTTCTTTAGGTCATAAAGTAGAAGTACCGTCTAGAAATAGAACAATACTATTAGCACTTATTAGAGATCTGAATAATCCTTTTTCCACTAGATTTGAATTAAGATCACCTAATCCGCATACCAATACTTATTTATGTATAGCTTCTATGTGTATGGCTATGCTAGATGGCATAAATTACGCATTTAAAAAAGATAAAACTGAAGATGACCTATTAAAGGAGTTATCTAAGAATTATGGTGAAGAAGCAGACTATTTAGAAAAATATAGAATGTATAGAAGTGAAGATGATGTGTTCCACAAGTATTCAGACGAAGATAGAAATAAATTTTTTGGAAAAGCTCCTGAAACTGTATATGAAAATCTTACGTTCCTAGATAATTGTAACAATAAAGTATTTGTGTTAAAGGAAGGAAATGTATTTACTAATACATTAATAAACGGATTTAAAGCTACTTCAACTAAAAGATGGTTAATGGAAATAAATCATAGAATCATAAATAACTATATGAGAGAAGTTAGAGGCTATAAAAAATTGCATTTAGATGATTTAGCTCTAGATTTAGACCTTTCATATTGGATAAGAATAAATGATTTAAGAAAATATATAATGAAAGATACTTACGACAGAAAGAGCCTATTTACTCAAATAAAAGAAGCTACTACTAAAGAAGATTTAGCTCTTATTTCTAAACTTCAATTAGAACTAGATAATAAAATGCAGGAGCTTAGAAAATTATATTGTACATATGAAAAGAATTTATTAGACATTTAAATTCAAATATAAAAAACCCAGTTCTAAATATTTAGGATTGGGTTTTTTCTTTTTTGTCTATAAATAAAACCACCTGCTATGCAGGTGTGTTCAGAAAAGCTTAAGCGTTGAAAAAAAATACCTCACTTTGATAAAATAGAAATGGTTTCGTCAGCCAATCTAAAATCAAAGGAGGTATTGCCCAAAATGGACAATAATAGTTTAGCACATACTAAGTGGAGATGTAAATATCATATAGTATTTGCACCTAAATATAGAAGGAAAGAAATATATGGAGAAAAGAAAAAAGAAATAGGAAAAATATTGAGAACGTTATGTGAATGGAAAGGAGTAGAAATAATAGAAGCCAATGCATGTAAGGATCATATACATATGCTTGTATCAATACCCCCAAAAATGAGTGTATCAGGATTTGTAGGGTTTTTAAAAGGAAAAAGTAGTTTAATGATATTTGAGAAATTTGCAAATTTAAAATATAGGTATGGAAACAGACATTTTTGGTGTAGAGGTTATTATGTGGATACAGTAGGAAAAAATAAAAAGGCGATAGAAGAGTATATAAAAAATCAACAAAATGAAGATATGATCGCCGATCAAATAAGTATTAAAGAATATATGGACCCTTTTAAGGGTGGCAAGTAACAGTTAAATTGCGGCTGGCGATACTTTTACACGTGCCTTAAGGCACAATGCTGGTAAAATGCCCTTATAGGGCTTAAGAAAAACCACCAGCTAAGCTGGTGGATATTTATTTTCAGAAATCTTATTGCTTCCTAGCTCGACTTTGGCACATAAATTTCAAGCTCTATTATATGAATAAAGGAAATATAAATATAGTTTTTAATTTAAATTTTAGAATGTACCTTACTCATATACAATAGGTTTAGACTTTTAGTATATGGTTAGAATAACAGATGTATTTTGTATAAGTAATGCATATTGACAAATACTGTTCAAAAATATAAAATGTAAATGCAAATGATTAGCATTTAGGAGGCGATTGTATGAATAAAAAATTATTATCCCTTTGTGTCTTGGGAATTTTTATATTATCATTTACTGGTTGTTCCAAAAAGAATTCATCCAAAAATATAAATTTAAATAATAATAAATTAACTGTGGCTGTTTCCATAGTTCCTGAAGAAACCTTTGTAAAAGCTGTAGCTGGAGATTTAGTAAATGTGGTAACTTTAATCCCCCCTGGGAAAAGTCCTGAAAACAGCGAGCCTAGCACTGAAACCTTAGAAGCTTTTAGCAACGCTAAAACTTATTTTACCATAGGGGTTCCTAGCGAAACTGCCAGCATACTTCCAAAGGCTAAATCCATAAATAAGGATTTAAAAATAGTACCACTTTTTGATGTGGTGGCTAAAACCTACCCTCCAAAAAAGTTTGGAGAAGAAGGTTATGATCCACACATATGGTTATCTCCTAAGAGAGTAAAAGTTATGATATCTACAATCAGTTCTGAACTCTCTTCTCTAGACCCTAAAAACAAAACTCTATACGAAACCAATGCAAAGAAATACATGGATGAATTAGCGAATTTAGATAAAGACATTAAAGATACTTTTAAAAATAATAAAAATAAAACATTCATTGTATATCATCCTGCTTTTGGTTATTTTGCAGAAGACTATAATTTAAATATGACTGCTCTTGAAAAGGAAGGCAAAGAAGCTTCTCCTAAGGATATGCAAAATTTAATTGACCTAGCTAAAAAAGAAAGTATAAATACTATTTTTTATGAAGAAGAAGTAGATAGTAAACAATCCAAAGCTTTCGCAGAATCTATAAACGGTAAAGCTGAAAAATTATCTCCTTTATCTGCCGATTATGCAAACAATATAAAAGATATGGCTAAAAAAATAGCTAATTCAATGAAATAGAAAGGGCTATAACATGGAAAATATAATAGAAATAGAGGACTTAACTGTTTACTACGATAGTCTTTGTGCTTTAGACCATATAAATTTAAATATCAAAAGGGGAGATTTTATAGGTATTTTAGGACCTAATGGTGGTGGAAAAAGCACACTTTTAAAAAGTATTTTAGGACTTATTAAACCATCTGAAGGCTCTATTAAAATACTAAAAAATTCAATTAACAAAACTTCCTGTTCTATTGGATATGTTCCACAGTTTTCGAAGTTTGATAAAAAATTTCCCATAAATGTAATGGACGTAGTTTTATCTGGAGCTTTAAATAGAAAAAAAAAGTTTTTTCTCAAATATTCTTCAAAAGATAGAGAGGAAACCATGAAAATTTTAAAATTTTTAAAGATAGATGAATTTAAGGATAGGCAAATAGGGATGCTTTCTGGTGGACAATTACAAAGAGTTTTAATTGCTAGAGCTCTTATAAGTAATCCTGAAATTTTGCTTATGGATGAGCCCACTGCTAGCTTAGATGCTAGTTCTAAAGCACAAATATATTCTTTACTTAAAGATTTAAACAAAGATAGAACAATTCTAATAGTTAGTCATGATTTAGAATTTATTTCTTCCTATGTAGATTCAGTGGCATGCTTAAACAAAACGCTTTACTTTAAAGATAAAACTCCTAAATATGAAAAACTCGTGGAAAAAATTTATGGAAATGCTTAATCAAAAGGGGTGGTTTGGTGATTAACGCACTATTCAAATATACATTTTTGCAACATGCCTTTATAGCTGCTATTTTAGCTAGTATAGCCTGTGGCATAATTGGAACTATAATTGTGGAAAAAAAATTAGTAATGATGAGTGGCGGTATAGCTCATACAGCTTTTGGTGGAGTTGGCCTTGGATACTTTCTTAAAATAGAACCACTAATTGGAGCACTTGTATTTTCAGTTATCTCCTCCTTAGGTATAACCTCTATAAAGAGAAAAACCTCCACTAATTCAGATACTATAATAGGGATGTTTTGGTCTATGGGTATGGCTTTAGGAATCCTATTTATATCCTTTATGCCATCGTATCCTCCAGATATGTCTTCTTACCTATTTGGAGATATATTGACGGTATCATCTTTTGATCTTAAACTAATGTTTATTATAGATTTAATAATATTATTTATAATCACTTCCTTTTTCAACTTATTTAAAGCTTATTTGTTTGATGAAGAATATTGTTCAACATTAAGAGTTAATACTGTTTTTTTAGAATATATATTATTCATTTTAATAGCTTGTACTATAGTTGTTTTAATACGAGTGGTTGGAATTATACTTGTAATAGCTCTTTTAACTGTACCTCCAGCTATAGCTAAGGAGTTCTCCCTTAACTTAAAAAACATAATGATTTCTTCTATTTTCATAGGCATGTTTTTATGTATTTTAGGTCTTGGCATTTCATATGAATTTCACATTCCTTCTGGAGCATCAATTATAATGCTTACAGTATGTACTTATTTATTGATACTGCTTATTAAATCATTACGCAAAAAAATAATAAAATAGTGGGCAGGAAAAGCTTCGCTTTTCCTGCCCACTAAAACTTATAAATAAAAATTTTCCGCAGCATGGCGAAGGAAAATTATCCTTCCCTAGCACACTAGCACTCTGGCACACTAGCAAACTAATTTTTTGGCTCCTAGCACTCTAATCTCTTGCTTCCTGTGTACACTAGCACTCTAATCTCTTGCTTCCTGTGTACACTAGCACTCTAACCCCTTACCAATCCCTCGTCTCTAAAGTTTTCTAGCACCTAATGCTGCACCTATGGCCCCAGCATATTTTGCTAAGGGATGTGTTTCTACTTTTTTCTGTAACTTCTCTGAAAGCTTATCTATGAAATCCTCATTTCCACTAAGTCCTCCAGTAAAGAAGTAATTTTCTGAAGAAGAATGTTTATAGCACAATGACTTTACTTTACTTACTATGGAATCCACTATAGCATAAGCTATATCTTCTCTTTTCTTTCCCTTAGCTACTAAGCTTATAACTTCTGATTCTGCAAAGACAGTACACATAGAACTTATAGTTACTCCACTTCCTTCTTTAGAAAGCTTACATAGAGTTTCTAAGTCTACTCCTAATTTATTAGCCATTATCTCCAAAAATCTTCCTGTACCTGCAGAACATTTATCATTCATTAAAAAATCCGTAACCATTCCATTTTCAACAGTTATTACTTTCGTATCC
The DNA here is from genome assembly GCF_000744935.1 of Clostridium sp. KNHs214. GTDB lineage: Bacteria > Bacillota > Clostridia > Clostridiales > Clostridiaceae > Haloimpatiens. The sequence continues at coordinate 952,166 of NZ_JQMW01000011.1, forward strand.
TGCCCACCTACATCTATTACTGTACAATCATTCTTATATAAATAGTGAGCACCTTTTCCATGACAGGTTATTTCCGTAATAGTTTTATGGGCATAAGGCACTGAAATTCTTCCATATCCAGTGGCAACTATTTTAGAATTTTCCTTATTTATCCCCTGTTGCTCTAATCTATTCTTTATGTCTTCAGAGGTTTCTACGCTGTTCCACCCTGCTGGCACAGAAAATTTAATTTTCAGTCCATCGTCCTCAAAAGCTACTACCTTTGTAGCTGTGGAACCCATATCTATTCCTACATAGTACATGTTTCATCATCCTTTAAGCATAAAAATTAGTGTATTTCTTCTTTAAAGTATAAAACCCCATTACATCTATACTATTTTTTTCTACTATTCCTTTTATTTTTTCTTCATCTTCTTTTTTATAAACTACAGATATACCGCAGCAAGTAGATAACTCTCTAGGTGTTGGTGAAATCACATATTTTATATTATTTTCTCTTAAAAGTTCTTCTAATTTCATACCTTCAGTATGATTTTTAAAAAGTATATAATGATTCTCTTTTTCCATTAAAATCACCTTAAATCATTTCTAAGAATGCTTCTACCCTTGTCTTAATTTGTCCTGAATCCTCTGTAGAATAATCTGTTTCTATATGCATAACTGGTATATTTTTTTCTTTTAGCATATCTCTAATGCTCTTGTCTTCCACAGCATATGTATGACAGAAGGATAAATTGTAGTCAATAACTCCATCTACATCATATTCTTTTGAATATCTTAATATATCATCTATTCTTCCACTATTTGGTGTGAAACAAGCACAATTGATATTTAGATATCTTCTAGCTAAATTATCTATTAGATCATCTAAAGTTTCTCCATCTTCACAAACTTCATTTTCAAAATATCTTGTACCAGTACAAGTTTCTTCTACTACTATTTCAGCACCTAAAGTTTCTATTATGCTGTGTATTTTCCAATTTGGAAGAGCCATAGGAGTTCCTGTTATCATAAGTCTCTTCTTTTCCTTAGCTTGTCCGTTCTTTATTCTATCTTCTAACTCATCACATAACTTGTTTACATTGTCTACAAATCTGTTTACATCATCATAAAAAGCAATTTGAGATATTAAAAGACAATCAAGTCCGCTTATTGGAGATGGTTTATGTTTTCTTAAGTCATATAATCTCTTTAGAGCTCTTCTCTTTTTATTAGCTAATTTTATAGCTTCTTTTAAATTCTCTACAGTAACTTTATTTCCAGTTAGCTCTTCCATTTTATCTATAAATATTCTTATTTCGTCTTTCCACATATTGTAATCTTTTTCTCGCTTCATTTGTGGTAAGTCCATTACATGCACAGGAGTGTATTCATTCAATAATTCCCAAGCTTTCTTCTTTCCATCACATGTAGTTTCTCCAACTAACATATCACAGGATTGAAAATATGGACATGTAGCCCCAACTTTTGCTCCTGTAAAGGCTTTAATTAAAGGACATAGGTTTTTAGGAAGTACCTTTTCTCCATCCTCTATCCAAAATTGAGATCCTGCACAAAGTCCTACTCCTAAAGCACCCGTAGCCAATATTACTTCATCTGGTACAAAAACACAAAATGTTCCTATAACCTTCCCGCCTTTTTTCTTGTGATCCTCTAATTCCTGAATTCTAGCGCCATGAACCTCTGAAACAACATAATTAAAATAGTTCATTCCTTCTGGTCTATCCTCTTGTTGTAAATAAACTGACCCATATAATTCTGGTAAAACCTCACACAATTGATCATGCTTTTCTAAATCAATATTTAACTTTTTCCACATTTCCTTATAGTCTGCCATAAAATTCAACTCCTTTACTCATCATTCACCTAAATAGTAACACAAACTATTCCCATATAGATTTTGATTTTTCAATAGAACTTTAGACAACTATTGATTTTGTAAATATCAGTTAAAATCCGATAAATATAAAAACTTCATTCCTGCAAAAGCAAGAACGAAGTTTTTAAGTTATAACTTTATTAAATTATTTTCATGCACATATTTTAGAACTCTGCACTACCTGGAGTTCTTGGGAATGGTATAACATCTCTTATATTGCTCATACCTGTTAGATACATTATCATTCTCTCAAATCCTAAACCAAAGCCAGCGTGCTTAGTTTCTCCATATTTTCTAAGCTCTAAATACCACCAGTAATCTTCCTTCTCTAGTCCAAGCTCTGCAATTCTAGCCTCTAAAACATCAAGCCTTTCTTCTCTTTGGCTTGCTCCTATTATTTCCCCCACACCTGGTACTAGAAGATCTGTAGCTGCAACAGTTTTGTTGTCATCATTAATTCTCATGTAGAATGCCTTTATATCCTTTGGATAGTCAGTTACAAATACTGGCTTATTGTATATTTTCTCTGTTATATATCTCTCATGCTCTGTTTGAAGATCACATCCCCATTCTACTGGATACTTAAACTCTACATCTGCTTTTTTCAATAATTCTACAGCTTCAGTATAAGATATTCTTGCAAAATCAGAATTTAAAACATTGTTTAATCTATCCTTTAGTCCTTTATCTATAAAGCTATTGAAGAATTCTATTTCCTCTGGAGCATTTTCCATTACATACTTTATTATATATTTAACCATTTCTTCAGCTAAATCCATGTCATCTTCAAGATCTGCAAAAGCTATTTCTGGCTCTATCATCCAAAATTCTGAAGCGTGTCTTCCAGTGTTTGAATTTTCAGCTCTAAATGTTGGGCCAAAAGTATATATATTTCTAAATGCTAAAGCATATATCTCTCCCTCTAACTGACCACTTACAGTAAGGTTAGCAGATTTTCCAAAGAAATCCTGTGAATAATCTACCTTACCTTTTTCATCCTTTGGAAGATTCTCCATGTCTAAAGTAGTAACTCTAAACATTTCTCCTGCTCCTTCGCAATCACTACCAGTTATTATTGGAGTGTGTACATATACAAAACCTTGCTCCTGGAAAAACTTATGAACAGCATAGGCCGCTATAGAACGTACTCTAAATACTGCTGAAAAAGCGTTACTTCTTGGTCTTAAGTGAGCTATACTTCTCAAGTATTCAAAAGTATGTCTTTTCTTTTGTAGAGGATAATCCGTTGAAGAGTTTCCTATTTTAATTACCTTAGAAGCTTTTATTTCAAAAGGCTGCTTTGCTCCTGGTGTTTCAACTACTGTTCCCATTACTTCTATAGAAGCGCTTATAGGTAATTTACCTAATTCATTAAAGTTTTCTAATGCTTCATCAAACACTATTTGTACATTCTTAAAAAAGCTTCCATCATTAACTTCTATAAACCCAAAAGCTTTCGATGCTCTTACTGTTCTCACCCAACCTGATAATTTTACTTCTTTACCGATATACTGCTGTGTTTCTCTGTAAAGACTCTTAATTAGTGTGTCTTTCATTTCATTTCCTCCTTTTCAAATCTTGTGTATAATCAATACACTTATTAATTTTATATTTCAGTTATTGTGCAATAAAAATAACGTCAAAAAAGCCTTTCATCCCATATTGGGACGAAAGGCTATATTTCGCGGTACCACCCAGTTTGCCTAAAAAGGCCACCTCAATAAAGTACGAAAGCAACTAATGCTTCTTATACTCTCCCATTATAAGGGTTGGGCTCCCTCTAAGTCTACTTTCCTTTAGATTTCGGTTAGAAACTCCAAGATGTTCTTCAATATAAGAGATTTATCGGTCTTACACCTTCACCGACTCGCTTTAAAACCTTTCTTATACCTACTCTTCTCTTCACAGTCTTATTACTATAAATTTACTTATAGCATATTCAAAAACATATAATTTGTTTCTTACTATTTATATATTTGCCTATTGATTTACAATTATACTTTTTTTACTTATAAAAGTCAATACGCTCATAATAAAATTCTAGTTAATTTATAATGTAATTATCCCATAAAGTATATTAAATTACTTTAATTATAAAACTTTATAACTCCACCACATTATACCCTTTTGTAGTGGAGTTATACTATAAATATGATTAACCCACAATAAGGTAGAATGTAATGGAATTATGAAATTTCTCCTCCATGAGTTGCATAAGAGCTTGGAACAATAAATTTAATTTAAGAAATTCTAATCTTTTAGCCATATAAAATTATCTAACGCTCACATTCAGCGTCCTGCCTCAGGTTCGCTAGCCTGGCGTCCTTGCCAGGCTTACGATAATTTTATCTGTCTAAAAGAAGAATTTCTAAAATTAAATTTAAATAGTTCCTTCGCTTCTTATGCAACTCATTCCAGAGAAATTTCATAATTCAAGCAATGTAATACTTATTGTGGGTTAATCATAAATATATAATTAATGATAGTTTTACAATTTATGGTTTTACATGTTATAATGTTAATTGTATCATAAATGCATATGGTAAATTGGATGTAAATCCATAATACGGGGGGTATTATATATGGACACACTTTCTAGAATAATTAAGGAACAAAGGGAATTCTTTAATTTAGGGATTACTAAAAATATAGATTTTAGAATAAATGCCTTAGAACATTTAAAAAACTCTATAGAAAATAATGAGACACTTATATTAGATGCTTTAAAAAAAGATTTAAATAAAAATGAAATAGAATCATACATGACAGAAATAGGTATATCTTTAGCAGAAATAACCTATATGATAAAAAGCATAAGGAGCTTTTCTAGGGCTAAAAGGGTGCGAACTCCTCTAGCCTATGTGGGAAGTAGAAGTTATATTGTCCCTGAACCCTTAGGATTAACTCTAGTTATTTCCCCTTGGAATTATCCTTTCCAATTAGCTATAAATCCCCTTATAGGGAGCATAGCTGCAGGAAACTGCTGTATTGTAAAAACCTCCAGCATGTCTCCTAATACTTCTAATACCATAAAAAAAATAGTAAGTGAAGCTTTTGAAGATAGACATGTTTATGTGGTGGAAAATTCAAAAGGCATGTCCTCTAGAGTTCTAGAGGAAAAATTTGACTATATTTTCTTTACCGGTTCACCTAATATAGGACGAGTTGTAATGGAGGCTGCATCGAAAAATTTAACTCCTGTTACCCTAGAGCTAGGTGGTAAAAGTCCTTGTATAATTCATAATGATGCAGATATAAAAAATGCTGCTAAAGGCATATGCTTTGGTAAATTCTCTAATGCTGGACAAACCTGTGTATCACCAGACTATGTGTTAGTACAAGAGGATATTAAAAATGTTCTAATAGAGGAAATTAAAAATACACTGGTTCAGTTTTATGGTCAAGATGCTAAAAGCAGTCCTAACTTTGGAAGAATAATAAATGATAAACACTTCAATAGATTGAAAAATTTAATTAGTGGACAAGATGTAGTAGTAGGTGGTTATGTAGACGAAAAGGAAAGATTTATATCTCCTACTGTTTTGAATAACGTATCCTTAGATGCTCCTGTAATGGATGAGGAAATCTTTGGTCCTATATTACCTATAATAGAATATGAAACTCTAAAGGATGCCATAAATATCATAAATGATAAGCCCAAACCATTAGCCCTATATATCTTCTCATCTTCTAAAGAAGTACAAGACGAAATAGTAAAAAGCACCTCTTCTGGTGGCGTGTGTATAAACGATACTTTAATCCATATGACCACTAATTATTTACCTTTTGGAGGTGTTGGTGAAAGTGGCATGGGTAGTTATCACGGAAGGGCTTCTTTTGATACCTTCTCTCATAATAAGAGCGTTTTAAAAAGCAGCGTATCCATTGATACAAAAGTATATCCACCTTACAACATAACCTTGGATAAAATAAAAAAACTTTTGAAGTTTTTATAATAAAACTATTTCTAGAGTCTAATGCTAATGGCAAGATAATAATGCCCAATCTTTAATTGAAACATATTAAAGGATTGGGCATTATTATCTCTTCATAAAATATTCCTATACTATAGTATCTCTATTTCGGTTCTCTCCACTATAGCGTCCGTATTACCTTCTATAAAACCTAAAACATTCTGAACCATGCTATTAGCATGTCTAGTATCGTTACTTACACAAGCAATGCCTAATACTATTGATTTATGGTAATCTTGATTTTCAACCTCCGCAATGGAAACATTATATTTATTGTGAACTTTTGCAATTAAACTCTTAACTATCATTCTCTTCTCCTTTAAGGAATGAACCCAATTAGCATATAAATATATTTTAGCTGTTCCTATAATCATAATTTTACGCTACTTCTTGTAGCAGTCCCTCCCTTCTGCTATGCCTTGCATACCTGTTTAATTTTTGTTGTAATTTTAAATATTTTTTATACTTCTGATTAACCCAGAAAAAGGTACAGTGCGATGGAATTATGAAATTTCTCCTCCATGACTTGCATAACAGCTCGGAACAATAAATTTAAACAGTTCCTTCGCTTCTTATGAAAGTCATTCCAGAGAAATTTCATAATTCAATTAATGTAATGATTTTTGTGGAATAATCATACTTCTTAATATAAAATATTTTTCATTTATTATAATTATAACCGTTTAATATTAAAATAACCTAAAAGAACACCTAAAGCATACCAATAAACACCCTCTTTTCTACTTGACAGAGAGCTGTTCACGACTTGCTCTAGGTGTCTTTTAAATTTTATAATTTACACAAAATATATCTTAAAACATAAAAAACTATAAATATTTTTTAAACTGGTGCAAATTTATTATACTCACTAATTTTCCACTGTTCACCTAACATTTCAAGCAATATACTACCTTTTACCTGCAAATTTTCAACAGTATTCTTATCTATATATTTCTTAGAATACTTCATTGTATAAGAAAATTTTATACACTCTTCATTATTTACTTCAACTTTATCTTTTTTATCTATTTGTATCTTATCAACCTCAATATAATATTTGCCTTTATAAGCTTTATCGATTCTACCTACAGCTTCCCTCATTTTCATAAAATCCCCATATGCTTCTTCACTTAAATAGGGTTTAAATTTTTCATTCTCATCCTGGTAAATTTTTTTTACTTTTTCATAATCTAAACCAATATCTTTTTCTGATTTTTGAACATCTAATTTATCCCCACTTAATATTATTTCTTTATACTTTTCATAATCAGTTTCACTAACTGTATAGTACTTTTGTAAAAATTCTTTTGTTAATTTAGCTTCCTTTGAACTAGAGCAACCAGCGGCTAGAAACATTATGATAACCACAACACAAATTAAAAATATTTTTTTCAACATAGATACCCCCTATTTACTGCAAACTTTTTAAATCTTATTGATATCTATTATGGAAAAAAGCTCCATCCATCTGGTATCCATGGAAGATAATAATAACTTTTTAAATTAATAACACTATAACTATCTACATAATCATATTCAAAATTAGTTGAATAATTACCTACATATGCCCCAGTATTCCAAGTAGTTCTCCCATCACAAACAAAAACTTCACCACAACTACACTGATAAAGAGTCCATGGTCCTAAATATTTATCATTATAAAATGCTTGAACTACTGCTTTAGCATGAGCCTCGTGTGTACCATATTCAGGACAAATTGCTATTACACACTCCTCTGGTAAATTTGAGATTGTAATAGCTTTAACTGTACCAGATAAACATAAAAAACATAAACTAAATACAATTACTTTTTTTATAAAATTTTTCAAATCCAACCCCCCTAATATATTTCCCAACATATATTATCAATATTATACCATTCATACATAATACTTCAATATAATTCCCAAAACATTCTTATTATTCAGTAAATTATGAAATCTCCTATTAAATTCTCTCAAAATACAAGTTCTCTTATCAAATGCCTTTTATACAAAAAAGCATAAAATCCCTTGTGGGTTAAGGGATTTTATGTTAGGTAGTTTTATATTATTTTAGGGTAGTTTTATATGAATGTGGGATAAATTTGTTTGTTATCTTAAAATATATATAAAAAACAGGGAGTAGTTATAATAGTATACCTATTGCTAACTACTCCCTGTCCTTTTATCTGAAAGTTTCCTCAAACATATTCTAGTTTAAGTTGCTTCGTTGATGTCCCACTTAAGGGCTCTCTCCAGGGTTGTGTCAGATCATTGTATCAAACCTGAAAGCTTCAATATAAATCTATAGCATAATCTATATCTTTCTTCTACGGTTATCCTTATAAAGGATATCTCCAACGACCTTCATCCACCGATATTTAATTTTCTTTAACTTACAATTATATTTTAAGACCTATCTATTAAATAGTCAATAGTTTTTTTCTATTTTCTTTATTATTTTTTCTAATAGTTATTTGTTTAACTATTACCTTATAAATACTTATCTTTATGACAACATTATACTTATTTTTATGACAACATCTTTTCCTTGAATAATTAAATTCATTAGAGTATACTTAAGAATGATTATTAATTCATAACATTTTAATTAGATTCATAATCTCTAATGGGACAGGAGGATATTTTATGGAAAACAAAGATTGGGAACAAATGGAGTTTGATAGAATTTTTGATTCTGTATACCAAAATTTAAAGGATCATAGAAGATTAGTTCCTGAGTATTCAATAAAAGATTTAGAAAGTTTTTTAGAAACTTTATATATAAGTGATGGAAACGACTGGGATGGCAGAGGTTCTGTTTCAAGTATAAAAAGTAATGCTACCATTGCCGCCTGCGAAACCTTTCTTGCTGAATGGAGAGAAGTTGAAAAAAATAATTAGCGTCTAATAATTAAGGAGTACCGACGGTACTCCTTAATTATTTATTTAGTATTTTACCATATGCTATATATTTTCAATTGTGCATGGTAGCGCTTACACATTGTGTAAAAAAATATTAATCTTCTTTACCTTGAATAAGAATTACTGATAGTACTATAAGTACCATACCTACTATTTGCCACATTTCTAGCTGCTCTTTAAATATTAAAAATCCAAGTATAGTAGCTATAATAGGCTCTATACTACAAACTATACTCGCCTTACTAGACTCTACATATTGTAACGCCTTTACAAATGCACCATTTGGTATAACTGTTGCAAAGAAACCTATGGCAATAATATAAAACCAAGCTGTAGGTGACGTTGCATTACTAAATAATACCCATGGTGGTCTAAAAAACCATAAAAAAACAGCTGCAAATAAGAAAGAGTACACTAAATGAGTTTTATAGTGATACTTATTAGCTCCTATTTTACCCATTACATTTTGAAGAGCAACTGTAAATCCTGACATAACTCCAAGTATAATTCCTAAAAAACTTACCTTAAACGCTTCTACATTGTAAGCCCTTACAACTAGCAAACATCCAATTATAGATAATATTAAAGCCATTATCTTCTTTTTTGTAAGCTTTTCGTTGAATAAAAATCTAGACATAATCATTACGAATATAGGATTAGTAAAAAGTAAAACAGATGCCGTAGCTATACTAGAATACTTAACCGCATAAGTAAAAGTTAAAAACATCCCATCTAAAGTTACTACTCCATATATTAAGAAGAATATTAAACTTTTGAAGTCAGTCTTAAGATATTTTGGCTCCCTTATTAAAGTATATAACAAATAAAAAATAGCGGCCACAGTAGGTCTTAGAGCTGAAACAGAAAATTCATCAAAGCCAAGAAGATCTAGTTTCTTTGTAAGCACTCCCATTAGCCCCCAGCATGTTCCACACAATGCCACTAATAGATAACCTTGAACGACTTTTTTAGAATCCTCCATGTATTCATCTCCTTATACAAATTCCACATCATTTTAACATAAACCAACATTTTTTTCAATATAAATTGCCTTTTGAATTCTGGTTAAAGTTTCTTTAATAGCCACTTGAATTTTTATTTCAGTAACTTTGCATATACTACACTAGCTGTAACAATTTCTTAACAAAAAGGAGCTGTTGCACTAAGAATAACTCCTACAATATATTGTCTTAACTTTAAACTTCCAAAACAATATATTGCATGTGAATTCCTTAATGCAACAGCCCCTTTTTTTATTTTTATTCCTGTAATGACCTTGGTTTGCTTTTGATTCCCTTTATCCCAAGATTGCCATAAATCTCACTAACTGTTCCTGCTGTAATAAATGCATTAATTTGTTCCTTTTTAATGAATTCCATCAAATAAGAAAACTCATTTCTAGTCATCAAACTTTCTATTTCAAACTTGTCCTCATTTCCTAATCCACCTTTGACAGGATATAGCGTCGCACCCCGATGCAAATCTTCTATAATAAATTTACGAATCAAGAGGTAATCTTTTGAAATAATACAAACCCTTTTCCTGGAGTTAAATCCTATCATAAAATGGTCTAGTACTAACCCATTAATATACGTTCCTAGCAATCCTATGATTACTGTTCTCATATCGTACACAAAAATAGCAGTACAACAAATAATTGCTCCTGAAATAGAGACCGATGTACCTAGATCAATATGTAAATATTTATTTACTATTTTAGCCAAAATATCTAATCCGCCAGTGGATGCATTACGCCTAAATAAAATTGTTTGTGAAAAACTTAAAATAAGTACAAAGCATAATAGATCCAGCCACTGATCCTTCATCAATGATTCTTTCATTGGATATACCTTTTCCAATATGAAAAGCATTGGTGATAAAATTAATGCTGAATATATGGTCTTAACACCAAATTCTTTTCCGATAAGAAAGTAAGATAGAATTAATAAAAAAGTATTTATAATAAAAACTAATACTGGCAGCGATATTGAAGTAAGCAAATTAATTACAATAGATAAACCCGTAATTGATCCAACAATTAATTTACTTGGAATCAAAAAAAAATGTACGGCTAATGCCCCGATAAACATACCGACTGTTAATATTGGTAAATCCTTAATAAAAGACTTCATGGTTTCACTCATTTTTTTCTCCCCTTAAAATTAAAATTAACCTAACATACTATTTAATATATAAGCCCCTATGAAAATCTCCTATTTACAATGCCTAACGTAATCCCCCCTATCACTTGCATGCCCCTAATGCTTTCTTAAATTCCCACTTTCCACTTGCAAATTTATGTTTATTAAATCATTATTGCAGTAAAAAAAGACATTAAAATAGGAAATTAAAGCGTTTATTTAGTATAACTAATCTAACAAAAAAGGAAAAATTTCTTATGATTAATTTTACCACAAATGCCTGTGCTTTGTACTAATGAATATTAATTTTCTTGGATTAAATCCCCTAAACATTCTTTACCTTTTTTATAAAATTTGCTGCATTATTCTTTTCTTCAATTTCTCTTTCTTCATTGTCTCCTCCTCTTCCCAATCTATCACATAAAAAAAGCAGAGCTATTTCATCTATATCCACTTCTTTAAGCATATTTTGGGGTTCTGCAAAAGGTAACTCTTTTAATATAAATAAAGGCTGCATATGCCATCTAACTAGTTTACAAACCTTATATATAAAGCTCTCATCTTGATGAAATTGTTTTAAAAATTCTCTAGCCATTTCTTCACCCACATTATCATGGTTATAGGATGTTATTTTTCCCTTTCTTATTTTTGTAGTAGGTGCTTTCCCTAAATCATGAAGAAGTGCTGCCCACATAAAAGCTCTTTTATTTTTGCTTTTCTCTTTCATTTCTGCTGCCTTATCTAAAACGAGCATTGTATGATTCCACACACTTCCTTCCGGATGATACTTAGGAGATTGCATGGTGTCTTTTAAGTTCTTCAACATATTAAAAGGCACTTCATTAAATAACTGTTCCTTGGAAATTTCTAAAATATATTCTGATGGCTTTTTATCTTCTAATATATGTTTATCTATTTCATTAAACATATTTATTGTTGTTTTTAAATCCATAATAAACTCTCCATTCATAAATGCTTTATTTTATAAAATGATTAACTCACAATAAACATTACATTACCTGAATTATGAAATTTTTCTGGAATGACTTGCATAAGAAGTGAAGGAACTGTTTAAATTTATTGTTCCTAGCTATTATGCAAGTCATGGAGGAGAAATTTCATAATTCCACCGCATTGTACCTTTTTGTGCTTTAATCATAATATTATTATAACCAGATAAACTAAGTATATCACCTTCATTCTCTACATATAAAAAGATAGTTTGATTTATTCATAATCAAGCTATCTTTTTATATGTTATTAATTCTAATTGTTCATTTTCAATTAATTTGTATTTACTTTTAATTAATCATTATTAATTTTAAACTTTTCATTCTTCATTCTTAATTATTCACTCTAAGTTCTCTCCTGCTAACTGCTAAAATTACCACTACATTAGTAATTAAACCTATATAAATAGAACTTATACTATGAAGTCCTAGTAAAATCCATATTATGCTAGCTAATGTTCCACATATTATGGAATAAAAACCTGCCCTTTTATGTACTTTCTCCTTAAAAAATAGTGCAAATATAGTAGGTACAAATATAGGCACTGCTCTAAATATCATAGATAAAAATCCCCAATTCAATATCATTGAGTCTTGATTCTTTATAACTATAAAGAAAGTTGCTATTCCTATTGCAATTATAGAAAGTCTTAATACCAAAAGCTCTTTTTTATCATCAGCTTTTTTATCAATCAATTGCTTATAAACATCCTTAACAAACATAGTAGATATGCCAAGGGTAAGTCCTGCTCCTGTAGCCATAGATGATATAAGCACTGTAGCTATAGAAACTCCTGCTAATGCTGGATTTAGATAGTTTACTAAAAATAAAGGAAAAGCTTCACTTGGAACAATATTAGGAAAATGTATTCTCATATACATGCCTATCATTGTACATACTATTCCCACAGGAAAAACTAGAAAAGCTACTACAAAGGAACTTATTTTTGATACCTTTTCGCTTTTTCCAGACATTATAGCTTGAAAATAAGTCTGAGTAGATAATATGCCCACTACTGTTGAAAATCCAGAAGCTAAATCTTCAAAAATCCCATCACTAAATAAATTAAACCAAGGATTTTTAGAAAAAAAACTTATAATTTCCTTATGAGCTCCAAATTTAAAAATAAGAATAATTCCGCATATAATACTTGTACCATACAATAATACAGTCTTTATTCCTCCAACTAAAGTACTTCCCCAAAAACCTCCAAATACCACATATACCACTAATAGTGCTACTACCATAAGGGCTGTTATATTTGCATTTATTCCAAATATAGCTGTAAATAAAGCTATACAGGCTATAATCTGCCCATTAATATGTATGAACATACCAATAGACAGTAATATGCTAGAAGAAGTCCTAGCTTTTTCACCATAGGTATTTCCTATGATTTGCGGCAATGTTTCAGAGTTCTTTTTATTAACAAGTCTAGAATATATAAGTCCTAAAATTATACTGGCTACAGCTACTCCAGTTATAAACCATATAGCTGCTATGCCATGTTTATATGCCATTTGCGATGTACCAACAGTTGATGCCCCGCCTATTATAGATCCCATAAGCATACTTGTGACACCAATAACTCCAAGACCTTCTCCACCTCTTATAAAATCCTTAGAACTCTTGACCTTTCTCTTCCCTAAATATCCTGCAACTCCTGTTAAAATCAAAGTAATTAATGCACTAACTAAAATCAAATTAACATCCCCTTAAAAATTTTAATCCACCATTTAATCTTATCACAAATAATGTAATGTAAATCAAAAGATTTTATTATTTAGCACATTGAGACTTGATATATTTATACTATATAATTTAAATATATCATATAAGAAAGAAGGGATTTCATGGTGAATGAATTTATTTACGGCAAATCAATAAATACTTGGATTAAAGAATATTCAATTATCAAGGACTTAGTAGATACAAAGGAAGTATTTTGGCTAAATAAAAAATACACCAACTTTGAAAAAGCTATGGATAAAATTTCTCTAGGAGAAGATGATGTAAAAGACGCTGAAGATAGACTTCTTAGATTTGCTCCTCTTATAGCAAAACTATTTCCTGAAACTGAAAAATTAAATGGAATTATAGAATCTCCACTTATAGAAATACCAAAAATGAGAAGTAAAATCGAAACTATTTTCAATACAAATATTCCTAATAAACTTCTCTTAAAATGTGACAGTCATCTAGCCATAGCTGGATCCATAAAAGCAAGAGGTGGTATATACGAGGTTTTAAAACACGCTGAGACAACAGCTATGGAAAATGGTTTACTACACATAGAAGACGACTATTCAAAATTAAGTGAAAAAAAATACAGAGATTTTTTTAGTAAATATACTATACAAGTAGGCTCCACTGGAAATCTTGGCTTAAGCATAGGCATAACCAGTGCAAAAATAGGTTTCAATGTAATAGTTCACATGTCAAAAGACGCTAAACAATGGAAAAAAGATTTGCTCAGAAGCAAAGGTGTTACTGTTATGGAGTATGAATCTGATTATAGTAAAGCTGTAGAAGAAGGTAGAAAGCTTTCCAATAAAAATCCTAATAGCTATTTTATAGATGATGAAAATTCAAAGGATCTTTTCCTTGGCTATAGCGTTGCCGCTAGAAGACTAAAAAAGCAATTAGAAGAAATGAATATAGTAGTAGATAGTGAGCATCCTCTATTCGTATATCTACCTTGCGGAGTAGGGGGAGGTCCTGGCGGAGTAGCCTTTGGTTTAAAGCTAGTGTTTAAAGACAATGTGCACTGTTTCTTTGCAGAACCTACTCATTCTCCATGCATGTTAATGGGCATGGCCACAGAAATGCACCAGAACATATGCGTTCAAGATTTCGGCATAGACAACATAACTGCAGCTGATGGATTAGCTGTTGGACGTCCTTCTGGTTTTGTAGGTAAAACCTTAGAAGAATTATTAAGTGGCATTTATACTATAGATGATGAAAAATTACACTCTCTCCTAAAAAACATTAGAACTGAGGAAAATATAAAATTAGAGCCTTCAGCCTGCGCCGGCTTAATAGGTCCTGTTAAATTGATGCAAAATATAAACACTATGAAATCTCCTTTATACAAGGACATAACAACTAAATTACCAAACTCTACTCATATATGCTGGGCCACTGGCGGAAGCCTAGTTCCCGACAACACTTTATAAGAATATTGTGAAGCAAGTGCCATAATAAAAATCTGTCTTTAAGTCCACAATAAATATATTTTATTAGACTGTTCGCAATACGCCAAGAAATTCTAATGTTTTCAAATTTCAATACCCTAAAGCTTTCAAACTCGCTTCTGGCGGCGCTCAAACATGAAAGCTTCTTAACGGGCATTAAAATTTGAAAACAAAGAATTTCTAAGACTAGCTCAATAGTCTAAGAAAATATATTTATTGTTACCTTAAAGACAGATTTTTCAGTTCATGCATAGGCTATCAGAGGAGGAACACAGCTGACTAAAGGAGAATTTTCCTCCGCTTCGCTATGGAAAATCTTTTATTGGCGGCAGCCAGCGTAAATACGTAGGCATAATTAGGATTTATATATAAGAATATATAACTTTAATTGTTGGATAAATAAGAACTTGTAGATAAGAAGTAAGAGCTCTTACCTGGTCTACACTACAGATTTAAGATTTATATAAATCAATGCCTCACGGCAAAATATATTAGGCCTTATTTAGTGCTTTATAAAGTTTTTTTGGCGTGAGCTTGTTGATTTATAATGAATGATCGACATATATGTTAAGAAACATATATATGTATTATAACAACAAATTCCAACATCTAGAAACTAGAACCTAGTACTAAAAAACATTTGATGACTAAGGATTTATATTAGTCCCAAAATGATTTAGTGGCAGCTCTTAATTCTCAGGCGGAGTTTATTTAGGCTGGCTATCGCCAATAAAAAATTTTTAAGCCTTTAAAGAAAAGCTATAACTACTCCATTTAATGAAACAGTTATAGCTTTTTGCTATCCCATTTATTTAATTAAAGATTTTCCGTAACATAGTGGAGGAAAATCCTCCTTTAGTAGGCTTCCCTTTCCAACCATAAACATATTAAACTAAAAATCTGATTTTAATGTAGTAATAAATGTGGAATTGGGGACTATTGAACTAGACTTAGAACCTCTTATGTCTCACAGTTAAAGACCCGTTAAAAAGCTTTCATTATTTAAGCAATGCAAGAAGCGAGTTTGAAAGCTTTAGGGGCTTTAACTGTGAGACATTTAGAAGTTCTTGGCGTATTGTGAACAGTCCCCAATTACACATTTATTACGGAATTAAAATCAGATTTTTCTTCAATGTATTATTTCACAATTTATGCTTCTAGTGCATTTTTTAGGTCTTCTATTATATCCTCTGCATCCTCAAGCCCTACAGCTATTCTTATTAGTCCATCACTAATACCCGCCGCTTCTCTTTCCTCTTTTGAATAAGGAGAATGAGTCATAGAAGCTGGATGTTGAATTAATGTCTCTGCATCACCTAAACTTACCGCAATAGAAGATAATTTCACATTATTTATAACCTTTATTCCCGCATCAAAACCACCTTTTACTTCAAAAGCCACCATGGCGCCTGGAAGTTTCATTTGCTTTCTTGCTAATTCGTATTGAGAAAAATCCTTTAATCCTGGATAGTATACCTTTTCTACTGCTGGATGAGACTCTAAAAACTCTGCTACTTTCATAGCATTTTTACAATGTTTCTCTAATCTTATATCTAGCGTTTTCATTCCTCTTCCTATTAAAAATGCATCAAAAGGACTTAAGGAAGCTCCCGTCATATCTTTTATTCCAAATAATCTTACAGTATCTATAAATTCTTTTTTACCTGCCACAAAACCGGCTATAACGTCTCCATGTCCATTTAAAAATTTGGTTGCAGAATGTATTACCACATCGGCTCCCAATTCTAGCGGCTTTTGTATATATGGAGTTGAAAAAGTATTATCTACTATTACCATGCACTCTTCATTTTTATGAGCTATTTTAGATATTTCCTCTATATCACTCAACTGCAATGTTGGATTTGCTGGTGTTTCTAAATATACCACTCTAGTGTTATCTCTCATGGCATTTCTTACATTTTCAGGTTCTGATGTATCTACAAAGGTTACATCTACATTAAATCTTGTTATACCATGATTTAAAAAAGCGAAAGTGCATCCGTATAAAGTTTTAGATGCTACTATATGGTCTTCTCCCTTTATAGCTGACCATATAGCTGACGCTACAGCACCTATACCTGATGCTGTAGATACACATGCTTCTGCTCCTTCTAATAATGCTACCTTTTCCTCTACAGATGTGTTAGTTGGATTGCCTAATCTAGTGTATATATACCCTTCTTCTTGCCCTTTAAATCTGTTACCACCTTGCTCAGCAGAATCAAATACAAAAGTAGAAGTCTGGTATATAGGAGTGGCTAGTGCTCCTACTGAATTTTTAGCATGGCCTCCATGTATTGCTTTAGTTGCAAAGCCCTTATTTTTTAACTCTTCTTTATTCATTTTTTTACCCCCCAATGTTTTTTGTATACCCTCACCTATATCATACCATTTTAATTTATTTGTGTAAATATTAGTAATAATTTCAAAATAACATTTATTTTTTTGAATTATGTTCTTTTTCCCCTTCATTATTTGTAAAAATATCTTCATTCATACCTATAAATGATTGTAAAAGTTTCTTAAATGTGCCTTCTTCATCTTTTTTAGCGTAAAAATATCCAGAAAATGCTGCTATTAATCCTCCTACACCGTCGACAATTAAATCCCACATAGTATCTACCAAGCCTGATTTTTGCATATTTAATCCAAAAATATTGTCCATGCTAAATTCAAATATCTCCCACAAAGCTCCTACACTTAAAGCAAAAGTAAATGCAAACAGTCCTATAAAAAAAGGACTTAAATAAACTTGCACATTTTCATCTTTATTAAGGGTATAGATTAGTAAAAATCCCGTAAAACCTAATATAATTCCTGAAAAAGTGTGGAGCATTAAATCCCACCACCAAAATTTAATATAATATTCCCTCATCTCTCCCAAGTATTGAGCAGCAAATATAAATAGCAATATAACTATTTGAAAACTTGGAGGTAACCTAACTCTATTCTTCTTAGCTATAATAAAAGGTAAAAATGTAAGCCATAAAGTAAGTAATGCAGTGAAAAAATTCAAGTAATTTCTAGTAACAAAACTAATTACCATTGACAATATTAAAAGCCCTCTTATAACGTTAGCTAATACTACTTCGAATTTTTTTCCTCTTTTAATCCTAAGTTTCATGTAAAACCCTCCTTACTTTTAAGTATACAAATAATATATTATACCTCCCAATATATCCATGTATGCTTTTTGTTAATATTTTATAAATTATAGTTTATAATTCTGAATTTAAAGCTATAATTATACTTAAAATAGCAAATATATAAAATAAACTATGTATTAATTTTTATTTAAAAAGGAGGTTTAATATGAATTTTTTAAAAATAGATTTATCCAAAGAAGCAAAGAATAAACTAATGGAATTACTTAAAAAAAATCCTAGCTATAGCTGCATTAAGATAGATTATTTACCTCAATGCGGTAATAGCCATGTGGATTTATGTTTAGATGAATTTAAAAGCGAATATATAATAGATGAAGTTGATGATCTTTTTTTTATGTATAAAGATTATGTACCTCTTTATATTTCTTCTATAAGTGTAATATATGAAAATTCTAACTTTATGTTAAAGGCAATTCCTATAAATAAAAATAAATCTAAGGAAACAACCTCTAAGTGTTGCAAAACTTCTAAATGTGAAAATAGTTGTAGCTGCAACAATAAATCTAATTGCAATAATTGTTCTGGAAATAATGATTCTAAATGCAGTAACTGCAGTTGCCACAATAAGTCTAACTAAAAATAGACAATGACCAGCTAAATTACATACCTTAACTAGTCATTGCCTATTTATTTTATATTAGCCACATTAAAATAAATAATAAATCAGTATGCTAGTCTATTTTGCGTCACAATGTGTCAGCAAAACCTGCCAATAATCTTACTGGCCACAGAACCTGCTTCCTTGTCTTACACAAAATATATTATCATCTTTGACTTGTTATTTATTTTCATGTACCTTATTGTATTAAGAGATCTAAATTAAGAATTTTAGTATAAATAACGCGCCTACCACATAAGCTGGTATGCTCACTTCCTTATACCTGTTTGTCAAAACTTTTAAAAATATATAAGAAACCATTCCAAAAGCTATACCATCAGATATACTATATGTTAAAGGCATCATTATAATTGTGAAGAAAGCTGGTATTGCTTCTGTATAGTCTAATAAATCAATTTCCTTTATTGGTTCCATCATGAAAAGTCCTACTAATACAAGAGCAGGAGCTGTAGCTGGTGCTGGTATCATTATAAATAGTGGTGAGAAGAATAACGCTATAGCAAACATACCTGCAGTAGATACAGCTGTAAGTCCTGTTCTTCCTCCCTCAGCTACTCCTGAGGCACTTTCTACAAAAGTACTAACAGTACTAGTTCCAAGACAAGCTCCTAATGTAGTTCCTATTGCATCTGCAAATAGAGCTTTTTTTATTCTTGGTACATTTCCATTTTCATCCATCATATTTGCTTTAGTAGCTACTCCTACCAATGTTCCTATAGTATCAAACATGTCCATAAAAAGTAGTGTAAATAACGCTATAAACATGTCCATGGATAATATATGACTCCATTGAAATTTCATAAATATAGGTGATAGTGAAGGTGGTGCACTTATTATATTATGAGGTACCTTTGTTATACCCATCGGAATTCCTA
Source organism: Clostridium sp. KNHs214 (assembly GCF_000744935.1). GTDB lineage: Bacteria > Bacillota > Clostridia > Clostridiales > Clostridiaceae > Haloimpatiens. Next base: position 971,935 of record NZ_JQMW01000011.1, read on the forward strand.
TAACTGTAGTAGCTACAATACCTATAAGTAATGCTCCTCTTGTATTTTTAGCAAGAAGTACACCAGTTATTAAAATTCCTATAAGAGCAAGTAGTGCATATCCGCTAGTAATATCACCGAGAGCCACTATAGTCCCTCCTTGAGGGTGTACAACTATTTTTGCATTTTCAAGCCCTATAAATGCTATAAAAAGTCCTATTCCAACAGATATAGACTTCTTTATATTATCTGGTATTGAATCTACAATTGCCTCTCTAGCATTAAAAGCTGTTAACGCTATAAATATAAGTCCTTCTAAAAATACCGCTGTTAAGGCAAATTGCCAACTATATCCCATTTGTTTAACGATAGTATAAGCAAAAAAAGCATTCAATCCCATACCAGGTGCTTGTGCAAAAGGTAATTTAGCATAAAGTCCCATAACTAAAGTAGAAATTACTGCTGATAATGCAGTAGCTGTAAATACTGCGCCAAAATTCATACCTGCATCAGATAGTATACCTGGATTAACCACAAGTATATATGCCATTGTCATAAATGTAGTTATGCCAGCTAATATTTCAGTTTTTGCATTTGTTCCATTTTCTTTTAATTTAAAAAATGCCTCCATAAAATTTCTCCTTTGTACTTAATTTTTTCAACATTGTTCATATTATCAAAATAAATTTTATAAGTCAATAAAATTCACGAACATTATCCACTGTTTTATTAATAAAATTTGATTATTTATGCTGTTTTTTTATTTACGCATTTTAGTTTTTTGTAAAGTTCGTGTTTATATCATTGTAATTTCTAACTTTCCAAACTATAAATATAATTTATTTATTAAACATTCGCATATTTTTAATGAAAAAATAAAGAACTAATCCTATATAGAATTAGTTCTAATAAATTTATTTTGAAATATATTTAAAACACATCTTTCATTTTACTCAATTACTTCCAAAACTTACGATAATTTTTTTATGTATAAAATATAATTTTTTATCTATTAATTTAATTAGTTACAAAGCTTTGATGTAAATCCTTTTTTAAATCTATATTATGCTGCCTTAAAACACTATTTAAAGCCTTTAGTGTCAAATATAATTTTTCTTCATAGCAATTTTCGCCCATGTGACCTATTCTTATAACCTTATCCTTTAAGAAATCAAAGGCTCCAGCTATCATTATATTATGCTTATTTAACATATCCTCATAAATTTCTTTATAAGTTATGCCTTCAGGTATGTTTATGGTAGTTACTGTATTAGAAAAGCTATCTAAAGGATATAACTCTAAACCACCTTCTATAAGGCTATGTCTAACTCTATGTGCTATATCTCTATGTCTTTCTATCATATTTTTATCTTGAAGTATTCTATCAAAAGCCACATCCAAAGCATATAAATCACTTATAGGCTGAGTGTATGGAAACCATTTATCTTCATACCACGTACTCCAATTATTTAAATTTGCATAAAATCCTACTATAGGAGATTTTCTATTTCTTATTTTATTCCAAGCATCCTGGCTTATACTTAAGAAAGTTAATCCCGGAGGAGCTGATATACATTTTTGTGATCCTCCTAAAGCTATATCAATATTCCATTCGTCTACCTTAAATTCTTCACCGCCCATACCAGCTACAGAATCCACTACTGTTATTATTCCATACTTTTTAAGAAGTGGACATAGCTTTTCAACATCATTAGTTATTCCTGATGGTGTTTCGCAATGAACTAAAGTAGCAATTTTAAAATCATTATTATTCTTTAAAAATTCCTCCAGCTCCTGATATTTTATGCCTCTTCTATAATCACCTTCAAAGTAAACTACATCTCCACCGTACATCTTCGCAAAGTCTCCAAAGCCCTTGCCAAAAATTCCATTGTGTATACACAAAACTTTATCTCCTGGTTCTATTAAAGAGGCACAGGCTGCTTCCAGTCCTAAAATTCCCTCGCCGCATAAAACAAGTACTTCATTTTCAGTATTTAAAAATCTTTTTATTTTGTCACAAAGGCCTTTATAAAATTCATAAAAATTCAAATCTAAATCGGGATTAGTAATAGGTTTCATTAATGCCCTTCTAACATCTTCATGTACGTAAGTTGGACCTGGTGTCATTATAAGTGTTTCCTGCATAATGTATCCCTCTTTTCTTTTAATAGTATATAAATGATTATCACACAATAAGTATTACATTGCTTGAATTATGAAATTTCTCTGGAATGAGTTGCATAAGAAGCGAAGGAACTATTTAAATTTAATTTTAGAAATTCTTCTTTTAGACAGATAAAATTATCGTAACCCTTAAAAGGACGCCAGGCTAGCGAACCTGAGGCAGGACGCTGAATGTAAGCGTTAGATAATTTTATATGGCTAAAAGATTAGAATTTCTTAAATTAAATTTATTGTTCCAAGCTCTTATGCAAGTCATGGAGGAGAAATTTCATAATTCCATTACATTGTACCTTATTGTGGGTTAATCATATAAATTAATACCTTGAATTTTTAATTCAAATTACTATCATTTTCAATGTTAACTAAGTGTTTAATGTAAAATGATTTATTACAATAATCACTACTTAATATTTTAAATTTCTAAAAAACCTTAGTTTTCTTTAATGCTGCTGCTAGCGGAATTCCTATTATAGCTCCTATAATCAATTGTGTTATATTTCCTAGAATAGATGTTAACGGTGCTATCCAGTTTCCATATAGAATTCCCTCTGCCACATAGTATCCCATTACCATCCATATAGCTGCTAAAACTATGCCTGCTATATTCCATAAAAATTTTTTTCCATTTCTATCTTTAGAATTTGCCATTGTTCCTATAATATATCCCATTATTCCCCTTATTATAAAAGTAGCTGGTGCCCAAATAGCCCACTCAGATAATAAATCAAATAATCCCATTCCAAATGCACCTGCAATGGCTCCTTTTTTGCCTCCAAATACAATAGCAGCCACAAATAACATAGCATTTCCTAAATGTACAAGTCCACCATTTACGGCTATAGGTAATCTAATATTAATAAATCTTGTAGCAACAAATACTAAGGCTATTAAAAGTGCGGATATAACCATGTCCTTTAATTTAGAATTTACTGTAGAAATCTTAGCCTCTGAAACTCTTTCACCAATATTATTCACAATAAGAACCCCCTTTTTTGTATTATTAATACTAGTGAATCCAATACATCACACTTACATTATATATTCGTTTCATATTTTTATTCAAATGTATCGGTACACTATCTATGAAATGTTTAAATGAATATGTTAAACTCTATAAAAACATTATTTAATTTAACTTTCGCAGTTATAAAATATACATTGGAAAAATTCCATAATTGCACCACATTGTACCTTATTGTGGTTTAATCACAATATTCCTATAGAACTATTCAAATATTGATATTCCACATTGTAAATGTTTTAATATAGTTAGATTACTAAAAAGGACGGTGTTATTATGAATAAAAATAGAATAGAAAAAGTTATACAAAACATGAAAAATAAAAATATAGATCAGCTTATAGTAACTTCACCTACTTCTATATGCTATTTGCTGGATTTAACTATTGAGCCCGGTGAAAGACTTATGGCCTTATACATAAATAAGGAAGGAACTATAAAATTCTTTGCCAATGAATTATTTGCACTAGATTCAAGCATAGGTGTAGATTTAGTTCTTCATAAAGACGGAGAAGATCCTATAAAACAAATAGCTTCTACATGCAAGGATAATTGCATATTTGGAGTAGACAAAACTTGGCCTTCTCACTTTTTAATTTCATTAATGAATAAAAAACCTAACCTTAAATTTGTAAACAGTTCTATTGTTGTAGACGAGGTTAGAATGATAAAAGATTCAAAAGAATTAGACCTTTTAAGAAATGCTTCCATTATAAACGACAAGGTTATAGACGAACTAATAAATTCTATACATCCAGAAAAAACTGAAAAAGACTTAGCAGAAAGCATAGCTGATTTATATAGAAAACATAATACTTATGAATTTTCCTTTTACCCTATAGCAGCTTATGGCCCAAATGCCGCATCTCCTCACCATGATTCAGATGGTACAAAACTAAAATCTGGAGACTGCATAATTCTAGATATAGGCGGCAGAACTAATGGTTATTGCTCAGATATGACAAGGACAGTATTCTATGGAGAGCCTGATGAAGAAAGCAAAAAAATATATAATACTGTATTAAAATCTAACCTGGCAGGCATAGCTGCTGTAAAGCCTGGCGTTAAACTTTGTGATATAGACAAAGCCTCAAGAGATGTTATAGAAAAAGCAGGCTACGGCAAATACTTTAATCACAGAACAGGTCACAACATAGGCATAGAAGATCACGAATACCCTAGCGTAGGACCTACTGATGAGGAAATAGCAAAACCTGGCATGGTTTTCTCTATAGAACCTGGCATATATGTACCTGGAAAATGTGGAGTTAGAATAGAAGATCTAGTTATAGTAACTGAAGATGGTTGCGAAGTGTTAAATAATTACCCTAAAGAACTAAAAATTGTGACAGAACCACAAATTTAAAATTATAGAGGGAAACATTAGGAAAAATCTTCACTTTTGTGATTATACATATTTTAATTTCAATTTTCCAAATAAAATTTCTCTCTATCTTTGATATAAAAAGTTCACAAACAATACAAAAATTCACTGAAAAGCCATAGTTTTTTCAGTGAATTCTTATTAAAAAACTTTTTAGTCTTTTATAGTAGTTGCACCATTAGCATCTTTAACTATAATCATATATTGAAAATAATCTGTAGTCATTCCATCCCTTGGTATATCTAATGTTTTCCCTGAAGAACTCCACTGAAGTGTATTTATAAAGTCCCACCTTAATTCTTTTGAAAATGGTGATTTACTTCCATTTAATTTGATTAGACTATATTGCTGCTTTAAAACTTTATCTAAGTCATCACTATCTTTATAAGTTGATATAGGAGTACCTTTTGAATTAGTACATTCTTTATAAAATATGGGAATACTGATTACTTTATTTCTAAATTGTTTATCACCCTCGTTAACACGTGCACCAAACCAGTTTATATTAACTTTGTGCAAAAAAACATGGTATAGCCCCATTTGTCCAAAATATTTTCCCCTTTGAAAATGACTATATATCTTTTTAAAATTTTCATACATTACACCTTCTCTTTTAAGATATGCCTCATCTTGTATTTCCTCAATACTATTACCTTTCTTACTAAAATCAAAAGTATCCATATTACTCTTTAAGTTATCTAGTACAATAAAAAAATTAAACTCCTCTTCATTTAAAATTTCTCTATAATATTTTTCTTTATTATATATTTTATTATATACATTATTAACCTTCTTTTTTAAATCCATGTAGTTATCTTTTAATTTATCTTCACTGCTTTTATCTCCATATTCTTGCTTAGATACATCTTGTATTTGCATATATATCTCTTTTAAAGATTGAAGATCCATCTTTTGTTCTAGTAATAAGTTTTTATCTTTAAGTTTTTCTACTAAATACTGAGAAGCATCAATACTAGGTATCGTATCTATGCCTACCACTGTTATTTTATCTTTGTCACTTAAACTCATATTGTAACGGTACATTTTACGAAAAAATTCATAGTCTTCCAAATTGGGCATAAAAACCTTTTTTAAATAATTCTCATTACCAGTTTCAACATATTTATTTATATTAAGTGAATCCAAAAAACCATATTCTATTATTAAATATTTAAAATTGGTTTCCTTTTTAAAATACTTCATGAATTTCCACTTAATATCATAATTTACATCTATATTATGAGCTTCTCCTATCAAAAATATCTCTTTGTCCTTAACATCCGAATTTAAAAGTGTGTATGATGAAAATTCTTCATTATCCCTAACATCAAGATTCTTAGTGTTCTTTTCTAGATACTCTATATACGCCTTTTTAGGTATCTTCTTATTTGAATTCTCTACATCTGTACCCGTTTTACTACATCCTACAAAATTTAAACATATTAATAAAACTACTAATACTGACAATAACCTTTTTTTCATATTTTTATCACCACCTAAATAATCTTATTAAGCTTGTACATAATTCCAAGGTCTTAATATTATTAGCCCAGTAAAGCTAATTTTTTAATTGCTCAAATATACATAATAGGATTTTGTCACATTTTATTCTAATTATAGTATATTAATACACCTAATATAAATAAGAATAAAGGATGATTTCCATCTACCAGCGTCAAGAAATCTTTTACATAAATAAACTTATCAATTTTCATACAAAGTTTTTTATAATCTTGATCTATGTCAAGTGCCCAATAAATTATCTTATAATCAAAATCTACTTTTTTCAAATTATACTTTTAGCATCTATTATTTACATGAAATTTAGTTTTCTTACTTTCGTGTTATAGTTTATTTCTTCCGTACTCCATAGATATTTATGACAAAGAATCTATGAGTAAAATAGAGTTAACTAAAAATTTAATTACAAATCTGCCTAAACCTGAAAATGTAAGTTACGTTGTGTGTGATAGTTGGTATAATTGTAAAACTATTTTTAATAGCTTCGTGAAAACTGGTTACAACTATATTGAAGTTCTAAAAACTAATAAAGTTATTTATCTAAAAAAATCTTTTCAAAATGATTGCTCATTAAAGATATTTATTTCTTTAGATAAATCATTAATTCTTATATATATTTTTTAACTTTAGTTGCGAAAATCTCTCAACATAAGCTTACAGTTAAAAAATTATAAAAAATAGAGACAAACTTCACATTTTATTGTATAAATTAATTTGCACAAAAACTTTAATAACAGGAGTGAAACATATGTTTCATAAAAGTATTTTATGAAAGAAATCACCAATAAGCCAGTTTTTATTTAACATTGGATTCTTTTTATACTTCTCAAAACCTATATTAAAGCATATTAGAGAATTTATAAAAGTTTCTACCCAAAAGGTTCACAAAGGAACAATAAATGATATTGTCTTACTAAGTCTTGCTAATTGTAATAGAACAACCTTTGGTAAATTTTTAAGTGAAGGTGTTTGGAATATTAATTTTGCATGGAAAGACATTAGAAAATTTATTGTAAGTTCCATTTATGAATATTAATCATCAACTGATTTACCTATATTTGCAATTTATGATGATACTATTGCTGAAAAAACTAAGCCCTCGTCAAAGGCTAAAAACACAATTTAGGAAATAGGATTTCATCATTCACATTTAAAAGGTAAAAAAGTTTTGGGACATCAATTACTTACAACCATGCTTTCCTGTGGTAAAAAAATTTCACCCTATTCTATTAAGCATTATAAAAAAAGTTTAAAAAAGCAAAATAGAAATGATTTGTCAAATAGTAGCGAGTCTTCCTTCACCTAATGGCGCAGCCTACGGATTGTGTGATTCATGCTTTACCAACAAAAACGTTGTAAATGCTCATTTCAAAAAGCTTTATCATCTTATTGGTGCATTAAAAACTAACCAAGTTATTTATCCGAAAGGATTTGGTATTCAAGTTCATAATTTTTCCCAGTATATTCAAAAGGATGATGTTTGCCTTGTTACAGTAAACGTTGGCCTATTGAAATATTTTTTAGGCAGACAAAGAACAATCTTGGACTTAATACTTATCAAGTAAGCTCTACAAAATCTCTTGATAGATTATCATTTCTAATTTCTTTGACATATATTTATTATTCAGTTCAAGAGGACGCTAATGATTCCTTCGGAAAAGGCTTAATAATTTGCAGAGATCAATTTAAAAGAGATAACATTCAATGGGTTTATGAATCTGCAAAAGATAATTTACCTCTTGAAGCTATTTTTAAGCTTTGAAAGTAGCATAAGGTACAATATAAATACAAACTATAAAATTTTGTATCTAAATATACTGGCAGCTGGATTATTGAACTATTTTTTAAAGATTGCAAAGATAGATACCAAATAAAAAGTGAAAAGTATATCAATATATACTTCACAATAATTATAATAAGTTATACTTATTGCACATTATATTCTAATTGCTGCTGTCACTTTAATACTAGGTATAAATTAGTCAATAAAGATTTAGCAAAATCGAAAACAATATATATTTTATAAAGCAATTTCTAATGGAAAGTCATTAGAAGAATTTTTTGAGTTATTAAAAATAGCTTAGGAATCTGTTTAGTTATTTAACTGTAAAATTATTTAAGATAAGATGCACTATTATAGTTTTGTATATTTTGCAGATTTTCAAAATGTAAAATAATCTTAACCTTTACCCAAATAATTTAATTCACACACCTCAAACCTATTAATTAAAAGTTTTTATCACCCCCTTAATTCTAAAAATAATAGCCTTGAGCATAACTCTGAGGGGTTAATATCACGAGCTCATTAGGGCTAATTTTTTTAATCACTCAAATATATATATCATGGGATCTCTCTACATTTTTGTCGAATTATACTAGATTATCACACATAATATAAAAACAATAAGGTGAAAATCCCTATGTATCAACGTCAAGAAATCTTTAATATAATTGAACTTTTTATTTCCCAAAAACTTATCAATTTTTATACAAAAATTTTTGATAACCTTGATTTATCTTCATTACCCGATAGGGTGCCTTCTAAATACGGCGCTACAGGCTTTTCACGAAATACCCTTTTTAGAGAATTTATTGTTATAAAATGTGAAAAGTTTGCTCAAATTATTGACCTTAAAAATTTTTTAGAAAATAATTTAATTATAGCGCAGCTTTGCAGTTTCAATATTTTAAAGTCTTTGCCTTCATACTATGTTTTTCAAAGATTTATAAAAAATCTTTCTAACTCTTATATTAAAGAAATTATGAAAAATCAAGTTACTCTCCTTAAAGAGTTAGGTTTTATTGATAATAACTTTGTAGCCGTTGACGCTGCTCCTGTTAAATCCAATAAATCAACGAAATTTTATAATTTTTACTGAGGTTATAAACACCACATTATTTGTGATGTTATATCGGGTCTTCCTATTGCCAAATTTACTACAACTGCAGATATTAATGAAATTTCTACTCTTATAAAAATTCCTACTGCTACAAATGAATGGTTTTCACTTAACAGTAGTTATATTATCGCTGATAAAGGTTATGACTCAAAGCAAAATCATGATTTTATTCGTAATATACTTAAAGTTCACGCCTTTATTGCCTTAAATAAACGCGGCACTAAGAAAAAGACTTTAACATCTAAAGGGAATATAATATGTGATTGCGGTTTAGCCATGCACAAAGATGGTAAACAATATTTTGATTCTTATATTAAGCAAAAATTTTGTTGTCCTTATAGAAAATCAAAAGATGATTCATCGCGTCCATGTAAACGTGAAAAATATTTTAATGGCAAAATGAATAGAGGTTGTGTAAAATAAATAAGCATTCATACTGATTATAGAGCTTCTATAAATCTTGATTCTATATTTTTTTAAAAAACATATGGTCTTAGAACTGAATCTGAAAGATACAATTCTAGGTGGAAAAATCTTAATACCGAACAAGCTTATGTTAAAAATATTAACTCTGTTACTAACCTAAATACCATTGGACACATTTGCCTTTTAAACATTGTGCTTGCTGCTATAAAAGCTGGTGGTGTAGATAAATCCAAATCCCTATCGGGATTAAAAAGAACTGCTTAATTAAAATATATTTTTTAACATTAAAATTTACTAGAGAAGTAGCTTACCCCTTTTTTGCTTTTTTATTATCAATTCCTAGCTCAAATTTATCTTAACAAGCTACGCTTAATAAAAATTGGAATCATTTTACTTTAACTATTTAGTTTTTTATCAATTATACTCATATCTACTAAAAATAATTATAGATTAAGTATCCAATTCTTATAACCATAATACATTCTATTGATTACTTATATATTTAATAACTTTAATAAATATATTTTTTAACTTGCAAAATTATAAAGTTTATTTATTAATAACATCCCCTATATTAATAATATAATCTGCATTTTCTATAAGTTCACGATCATGAGTTATTACAATTATTATAGAATTTTTCTTCAACTTTTTAAGAATTTGTTTCAATTTTTTTACACTATCCTTGTCTAAAGCTGATGAAGGTTCATCTAACAGTAATATATCAAATTTTTTATTCAAACACATATTTAAAGCACTCTTTTGCTTTTCCCCTCCAGATAAATTTTTATAATTATTAAAAATACAGTTAAAATAACTATTTTTTTTATTTTTATTTATAGTATAACTAAAAACATCAGGCTCTTGCTGACAAATAGAAACATTTTCTTTTCTAAAATTATATAAATTTATATATTTTAAATTTGTACTATTTATATAAATCTCTCCAGAATAATTGTCATATAGCCCTAATAAAAGATCAAATAAAGTACTTTTTCCACTTCCATTTTTACCACAAATACAATATATTTTTCCTTTTTTAAATTTATAATTCAAATTTTTAATTATTTGATTTTCTTTTTCATAATAAAAAGATAAATTTCTTATTTGTAAATCTTCTACTTCTTTTAAAGTAACATTTCCAATAATCTCTTCCTTTATTAATAATAATTTATCAATCCTATTCTTAGACGCAAGATATTGTTGATATTGCTGACTAAGTGATAAGAAATAATTAATGCCAGATATTATTACATTAAAAAAAGAGTTGAAAACTATGAGTTTACCTATAGTTATGATATTTTTTTCAACCAGTGAAACACCATATAATAAAATTACTATATTAGAACTAAAGGTAACTACATTTTGAACATTAGAATACATATATGAAATTTTAGAAAAATTGACTCCTTTATTAAACAACAAAACAAAAGCATTATATAACTCATTTTTACTCTCTTTATGCCAACTATTGATTTTTATTGATTTTATATTTTTTAATTCACGAATTAATTTTGAAAAAAATTTGCTGTGTTCATCTGTATATGTATAATTACTTAAATATATCTTTTCTTTAAAAAAAATATATAGCATGCTATATATTAAAAACATAGGCAAAAGTATTAATCCAAATAAAAAATATATTTTAAATATCATAAAATAAGAAATTGTTATAGAAAGAATATTAATAGTCACCTCAAATATATTTTCAATAATAAAATTTGAAATTTCTGAGGCATCTGAAACTAATCTATCACATAAATAACCGCTATCTAGTTTTATATATTCAGAATAGGGAATTACTTTTAAATGTTCTATAACATTAGATAATATATTAAACATAAATTTGCTATCTAATTTTATCTTTTCCATATTAAAAAAATATCCTGTGATTATTTGATTCATCCAAATTAAAATTAGTAAATATATATTGTTCACTACCTTTTTTGTATCTCTAAGGTTATTAGTTAGTAAGTCAAAAAAATTTGAAATTATATAAGGCTTCAATAATGATGTAACTGTTAGTAAAATACATAATACCATCATAATTAATATTCTAATTTTATATTTATTTAAATAATTAAAATAAACGTTTTTTTCCATAAATCCTCCATATGTACAATTATGTTTGATAAACTTATATGAATATTGCTTTTTTAATCCTCTGATGATAAAATAACTTTCATAATAAATTCAATTTTTTTAACTTTATAAAATAAAAAATAAATATAACACACTAACTTTTCAGTATTAACGATGAACTTTATAATTACTTATATAATTAACACTATAAAATTAATAAGCCAACATTAAATATTGAGTTATACCTTAAGAAGAGATTAGAGAAGATTTACTTAATAAACTAATTGACTATAAAAAATAAATTCTTGCTTTCTCCATATGTAACTTTAATATATCTTTTACAAATAACTTATTATAACGTAATTTACGCATGGATAAAGTTAAATAAATATTTCAGATACATTTAGAATTTATGTCATGTCTAATGCTTAAGTACATATCATAAATAAAGAATACAAAAATACTTTAAACTGGTATAAAACCATTGTTTTTTTACAAATCAAACCAATATAAAATAATAATAGTAGTCTCTCCTCTTCTTAGTATACATAAATTTAATACATCATTTTACGAACAAATATATAATAATTTTAACCTAATTAATTGAATATTAATGGAATTTTTTGAAATACTGCATGTCGTAAAAAACATAATAATACAAGCTCTCAATAAAATTGCAAGTTGCTTTAATTACTACATTTGGAAAACTTAAGTTTACTTTCTTAAATCAGCGTATTATTTTTTTATTGTTATTTTATAATTTTCTATATTCTTCAGTATATTAAACTATTTCATCTTTTAAATACTTTCTGTAATATCTCTTTAAGCCTTCAATTATTACTTTCTCATTACTAGCACATCTAAACGAATCACCTTTCCCATTAAACTTATGATATGAACAACCTCCTTGGCAAATAGGCAATAATATACACTTTTTACATTCATCTTCAATATCTTCAATTAACCACTTTAATGTATAGCCATCTAGTTTTTCTCCATAAAAAATATCACCTGAATTTTTATCTTTAATGCCTATATCAGTCCAACATCTATATATATATCCTTCAGGATCTATTCCAAAACAGTTAATTGAAAGTGCTCCACAAGCAACTGGAACAGTACTTGGTGTTTCAATATAATGAAATCTATTAAAAGCATATTCCTCCCACTGAGGTAATAAATTATAAAATTCATCTTTACTATAACAATTATCTTTATTTTTATCATCTTCATATATAAACGTAACAGGAGCAAAAGCTATATTTTTAATCTTGAACTCATTGGAATAAAAGTATTCCACTATTTCTTTTGCTTCTTTTGAGTTATTTTTATCTATATTAACTCTTAGTAAAATATCCATTATATCTTGAGTTGTTTTTATATTTTTACAAATAATATCAAAACTACTTTTATTATTTTTTAAATGTCTTCTTTTATCATTAGTATCTCTTAATCCATCTAATGTAATTTGAACATTTTTTATTTTACACTTCTCTAACAATATTTGTGCAGTATTTCTGTCTAATAAAACTCCATTTGTTATAATCTTAGTATTATATTTAACATTTAATCTTTCACATATTTCTATAAAACTTTCAGATAACTCTACTATTGTATTTAACTCTAATAGTGGTTCTCCTCCAAACCAAGTTATTGATAATGATTTAGTATTACTTGATTTTAATGAATTTTCAATGAACTCGATTAATTTTATCTTTACATTTTCCTCCATTCTTTTAGTGTTTTTCTTCTCAAAACAATAAGGACAATTCATATTACAATTCATTGTTACAGCTATTGTTATAGCTAGTGTCTCTTTAGTAAATCTACCTACTTCTCTATAATATTTGAGAATATCTAACTCATTTAAATCTTGTTCTATTAAGAAACCATTTTCAAAAGCCAGCATAATATTTTCTACTATTTTTTTATTAAACTTTTCCTCATAATTTTTCAAATATTCAATTTCATCTATTGCTTTCAACGTTTCTTCATCAAATAATGCAAACGCATTAGTTAATGTATTAAATATTAATTGATTTCCCTTAGAATCCTTATCTACTTTAATGTTAAATTTTGATTTTTTTAACAACATATAAAATTCCCCCTATTCTTAATTTCTTATATAAATATTTAACTATCTTAACCTTATAGTTAAATAACTTCACCACAAAACATTATTTCCCTTTAGAAGTTGAAGGTTCAATATCAACAGTTACATCAAGCTGTACCATATGCCACAGTAAAAAACTATATCAGTTTATTAAAAATAAAAATGATAATAAAAAAATATCAATATACTAATTCTAAACATCAATTTTGGTATACTACTATTAAGAAAGAAACTTAAGTTCACTGAATACCTACATATATACATTATTGTTAACCTAAATATCCATATTAATCATATAATTATTCAAGCTAAAGCGTCTTAAGATATAATTCCTTAATCTCATCGCCTAATCTAGAATAAAACAACTTTAAAGTATCAGATATCCTATTCTTTTTATACTCAATGCTTTAACCTTATATTTTCATATTACTCTTCAAAAAAGTAATTTCCGAATATTTAGAAATCACAGTAAATACTAAAACATTCTATATTACAATTGCATCTTACATCAAAAAATTTACTCAATATTTAAAAAATACATGATAATGTGCTTTTATCTATAAATTTATTTGCTACTACAAGTAGCATGTTGATGAAATTATAATTTTTACAAAAGATAAAAAACATTATATTGGGTTAGTAATAAATCATTACCGCATTTTTATTATCTAACTTCCTCCAGAAATAGTTATCAATTTTATTCAGTATTAAACAATAGTAAAACCTAGTTATTAGTAAATCTATAAATTTCTAATGACTGTCATCATGCAATGAACTTCCTGGTTATAAACATATTAGAATTCAAATTTATTATGATTGCATAACTAATATCCTTATATTTATGCCTATTTTTCATTATACGCCTCTTCTTTAAATAATTTATCATCTTGTGAAGTAGGTAGATTGAAATTTAATAACATTAAAAAATCTAATGGACTATTAGTAATCTAATAACTTAAAAATATACTATTTAAATATTTTTTGTCATGCCTAAATTTAAAATCAAATATGAAATTAAACCGGCTAGTGTCTAAATTTGTAAATTTCTTATTGTAATAGCTAACTTTTCATAATTAATCTATTAATTTTAATTATTTATGCATCTAAAAAATTTCAATTTACTTTTATTGTCGATTTTTAAAAATTAAGATACATCACCATTCCATAAGTAAAAATATAGCTATCTTTTAATGAAATACTAAACTACAACTATATCGGGAAAATATCCAAATATAATAATAATAAATTTAAGCATTTCTAAAAATAAGCTTAATGTCGCATACCCTATGTAATACTCATATATTGGAAAAACCACTAAATATAACTTAATCTTAAACTGAGTAAACCTATTTAAAATTTATTTTACCGATAATAAAAATAACTTTAATTATGAATACATACAATACCTGCCTTTAATAGAATAAAAATTTAAAATGTTTTAAAAAGACTTTTAAAATATATAGAGGTCATATTTATATAAAATATTTCAAGTCAGCATAAAAGTTTCATACTTATAAAAATTATAACTTTATTTTTAATATTCCTAAATTTAGTATTAGCACCTTACTATCAGATATATAATAATTTGAAAATAAGGTGCTCCTTAAAACATACTTTTTAGAACAACTGACTATCTACTGGTAATTTATATAGTGTAAAAATTAAAAACATTTACAGGCACTTATAAATCCCCATTTTCCTGGACACCCTTGTATTGGACAGGTTTGCCCACATCCAAATTCTAAAATATCACATTGAGAACTCATTACTGTGACCTCTCCATTATCCTTATTAATTTTTTTCTTTAGCTTTAATTTAGCAGGTTGAATTATCTTCATATAACCAACATCTCCTTTTATTAAAATATTAATTCATCATAATAACATTTCTACATATTTTTATATTTTCCTCCTTTTAGTTCATAAACTCTAAATATTTTACATTATATCAATTTAAAATATCTTATGTAACATACTAGTATTATTCAAATAACATATAAAAAATGTAGTTTTCTAAATTTTAAAAACTTACACTAGAAAGTTATATATGAGCCGAGCCATACTTCTTTTTTAAATTAACTTGTTGTGCTAGTTAAATGCACTGTATTATTTACAAATATAAAAACCATAGCGAAACATGTTATCGTATCATTAGAAAAGCACGACCACTCTTAATGATAGGGGGAAACATATATGCTAGAGCTTTTCAAAACTGATTCTATATCACAGCTATAGAAGATCTAAAAGACTTTATAACTGTCATATTTGTCATTGTTAATGATATTTACCAAGAAGTAATTCCAGCATACATTAAAAATGGAATAAACAGTAATGATCCAATAATGAGCGCTGACCTGCGGACAGTAAAAAAGGAAACATAGACACCTAAGATTAAAATTAAATATCACAGGTAAAATTACCAATAAAAAAGCATAGAAAAAACATAGCCAACCCTTAAAATAAGTTGAGTTTCCAAAACAACTTATAGAAAAGGAGAAAATGGCTATGCTAAATAATCAAGAATATATTACAACAGAATTAGAAAAAAATAACTATTCAGCTATTAAAATAACTTAAATTCCATGTTATTATTATTTTATTAAAAATGCCCCTTCTATTTATCATTGTTTTTTGATATCATAAAACATGTCTTGCAAAAACTAATGATAAGTGGTGGCACGTAGTGAGCGAAGGCAAAATTATTGAAATTTATAATCAAGGTATATCTCGAGTTATAAGTGTTATTAAGGAATTATCAAACCAAATTAAAACACTAAATTCTCAAGTGGAAACACTTTCAAAAGATAACAAGGCTCTAACCGAGCGTGTAAAATTATTAGAAAATCAAGTCAATAAAACTAGTAATAACAGCAGTAACCCTCCATCGTCAGATGGTTTCAAAAAGAAAACTAAAAGTTTAAGAACAAAATCAGGTAAAAAACCTGGTGGTCAATAAGATCATGAAGGAACAACACTGTGGCTAAATGATACTCCTGGTGAAATTGAAATTCATACTGTAAAACACTGTACTGAATGCGGAGCATCCCTAAAAAATGTCTCTCCCGAAAGATATATTGTTCGTCAAATTATAGATGTACCAGATATCAAAGTTAAAATTGTAGAGCATAGAGCAGAAGTTAAAATATGTCCTCATTGTAAAAGGGGAACATCCATAGATTTGTGTAAACAAATCTACGGATGTTCTTTTTTATGTATGTATAGCTTACATTAATGGAAATAATAACTACAAAATAATTTGTAAAAGGAGAGAAAAAAATGAACCCATTAGAAATACCTGATATTAATTTGAATAAAGAATTAAAGAAGTGTAAAAGTATGGAGGACCTAGTAGACAAGAATGGTTTAATGCAAAGATTATTTGGAGGTATAATTCAACAATTCTTAGAGGCTGAAATGGAAGAACATTTGGGAAGAGAGAGGTATGAAAGACAGATCCAAGAAGAAAAAAATTATAGAAATGGATATAGCCCTAAGAAAATTAAAACCAGTTTTGGTGAAGTGGATGTATCTGTACCAAGAGATAGAAATGCAGAGTTTGAACCAAAGATTGTTAGAAAATATGAAACAGTATGCAACGAACTTGATAAGAAAGTTATAGGCTTATATGCAAGAGGTATGTCTGTGGATGATATTCATTTTAAAGTTAGAGATGAACATAGAATTGTTAGTAAAGCGGCCTATATATGCATGGCACTTAATATGAAAGGGTATAAAGATATTCTTGGTATATGGGTTGGTGAACAAGAGGGAGCAAAGTTTTGATTATCAGTTTGCAATGACCTTAAAAACAGAGGAGTTAAGGATATATTAATAGCATGTATGGATGGACTTAAAGGGCTTCCAGAAGCTATTAAAACTGTTTTTCCAGAGGTCAATATACAAAGTTGTATAATACACCAAATAAGAAATTCTATAAAATATATAGCTTCAAAGGACATGAGAGCTTTTATGAAAGATTTAAAAACTGTATATCAAGCAGTTAATGAAACTATGGCAACTCAAGCGTTGCAATCATTAGAAGCTACTTGGGGTGATAAATATCCCATAGTTATACAGTCATGGAACAATAATTGGGATAATTTATCTACTTATTTTAACTTTGCACCAGAAATTCGAAAAATAATATATACAACTAATGCATTAGAAGGCTTTAACAGGCAGCTTAGAAAATTCACTAAAATAAGAACTGTTTTTCCTACAGATGACTCCTTAATGAAAGCTCTATATCTAGCTACTGAGCAGATTATGCTTAAGTGGACTTCTCCACGTCAAAATTGGTGTTGGATCTTAACTCAACTTAATATAATGCATAAGGATAGACTTGAACAATATATGTAAAATAAATTTTAAGCTTGTACTAATTTATATATATATGCATAATAATAAAAATTATACAAATAATAATAACAAGATAAAGCTATACTTCATATTTTTAGTAATAACCTAAAATAAAAAAGTGGCTATTGCCGCGTTATTTCGCTTCGCTCAACTTCTTTTGGCAAAACTCTTTAACTAGGCTGCTTTATTATATTTTTTATTATCAAATTTATATATACTTTTTATGCGGTAACATATTAATGTTTTTATCTTTAAAATTCATATGTTATCCCATGAACACCTTCATATTTTTGGGGTCTCATTATAGCTCCACATTTTTCACAACTAAATGTAGGTGGCTCTATTATATTTTCATCATCTATTTCATCAAACATTTCAACCACATCTCTTGGTATATATTCTTTTATCCCACATTCTGTACATATATACAAAATATCCTTCTCCTTAATTTGTTTTTCTTTTATTTTTGCTTTGTATTTTGCTCTTTATTTATCTTTTACTTTCTTAATATTTCTTGCCATATCAATAACCCCCATTTATATATATAATGGCTCTATTTTATCACGAATTATACCTTTAATAACACCATAACTGTACATTAACTCTTCTATTTTTCTCTCATTTTCATCCATTATTTTTTCTCTAAATTTTTCTCTTACTCTTTTATTTTTATAATATATATCATGAAATTTCATTTGTGCTTCACACTTCTCACATCTTAAAGGATTCACACCAAATGTAAGCATTATTCTTGATTCAGCTATTGCTGGCCTTGCAGTATATCTTCCAACATATCTTCCTTCTTCCTTTGCTGTTTTTATTTTTCCTTTTCCATATACATAAAATCCATTTTTAAATTTTTTATACAGTTCATTTTTTAATTTTTTAAACTTCTTTCTGTCACTCTTAATGTTATTTCCTATCTCATCTAACAATATTTTCTGCCATCTTTTTCTTAATGCTGTATAGTTTATATGCTTGATATTTTTCCAAGCTGTAATTTCACCTGCCCCACCTTCGGTAACAATCAAATATACATGGGGATTCCACTTTAAATCTCTACCAAAAGTATGAATAACTGATATTATTCCTGGAGTAAAACATTCTTTTTTATTTAAATCTTTAAACCAACTCACAATTGCTTTAGATGAACATTGCGGCAATAAAGATAGTAATTTTCTATCACGGGCAAAGTATATTCTTAACTCTTCTGGGATGGTGAATACCATATGTCTATGTTTTGAGTTAATGAGCCTCGCCACCATTTCATCTGACCATTCTTCAGATTTTTTCTTGCCACAAGACGTACAAAATCTGCTTTTACATCTGAAACCAACTCTCTTAATTTCTCCACAACTCTCACACTTAAATTCAATAAACCCATTGTCTAGCGACCCACAGTTAATCATTTTGTAAACTTCTCTATCTATGTTAGCTCTGATTTTGCCTTTATTTATTTCACGGAATTTTTCCCAATTATCAATAAATATTTGTTTTATTACTCCACGCATTTATATCAATCCTATTCTAGTTTTTACAAATAATTATACCAAAAATACGTTTCCAAAATATAACTTGTAATATTTTCCTCAAACATCTACTCTCTGATTTTTCAGGCCCTAACGGGCTCTTTTTTTTAGTCAATTTTTTTAAATTCCTAAGAAAAAATAAAATTATTACTGGAACTAAATTCCAGTAATAATTTCCAAATATTTTTTATCATGTCTATTCTATTTTACACAAATTTATGGGCGTTCTCCAATTTATGCTTAAAACTCTCTTTCAAAAATCTGTATTTTCTCTTTATTCTTAAAGTCCTCTACTCCGTCAATTCCTATAAGCTTTAAGACTTCATTCATACACTCGTTATTTAAGGATACCCTTACCTTTGAATTTTCAGCAGTTTCATCTACTATTTTCTTGCCTTCTTCTGCTGGAATTAAAGCTTTAGGTCCTCCTACACAACCGCCTATACATCCCATACCTTCTATGAAGTTGGCATCTATTTCTCCTTTTACTGCTTTATCAAGTATTTCCTTGCACTCCTTAACTCCGTGAGCTTGAGCTGTCTTTACTTTTCCTTTTCTTTCTGGGAATAGAGTCTCTATGGCTTCACTTACAGCTATAGAAACTCCACCAGTTCTCGCATATAGTCTTCCTTCTCTAGATGCATATTCACTGGTGAAATCCTCTTCCATATCACTAGGATTTATATCCAAAACCTCAAATATTCCTTTAACCTCTTCAAAGGTTAAAACAAAATCTATGGCTCCTTTTATGTCTTCATTTTTAGCTTCAGCTTTTTTAGCAATACATGGCCCTACAAACACCACTTTACAATTTGGATTTAATTTCTTCAAAACTCTTCCCGCTGCAATCATTGGAGAAACTGAAGGTGAAACATCCTTTACTAAATCTTTATAAACCCTTTTAAGCATTCCTACCCACATAGGACAGCAGCAAGAAGTTATCATTATATCCTTTTCACTTTTTACATGAGCATCAAACTCAATAGCTTCTTTTAAAGTTAACATATCTGCGAAAAATGCCACTTCCACCATGTCTAAAAAGCCAACCTTTTTAAAAGCAGTTCTCATTTTTTCTAAAGAAACATCTTTTCCAAACTGACCTGCTATAGCCGGTGCCACTGCTGCTATCACTGGTACATCTGATTTAAGAATATCTACTAAAGGCATGAATTCTATTCTATCTAAATATCCACCATTTTCACAAGCTGTAACGCATCTACCGCAATCTGTGCATAAATCTTCATTTATGTATATTTTATTTTCTTCATTTAATATTGCATTAAAAGGGCATGCTTTTTGACATAGAGTTTTTCCTTCCTCATCTGCACACTCCATAGTGCACTCTCCAATTTTGTGCACTATTTTAGCTTCTCTTTCATATCCCTTCATGGCACTTTCCAGTGAATTTATAAAACTTTCATCATCAATGTACTCTACCGTAACACCACATAAGGATGATATTACTTTAGAAAGTTCCTTTTTTTCATCTCCGTACTCCTTTAATATATTCCCTACTTCCCTTTTAAAATTACCTTCTTCTTTTGCCCATAAAATTCTTTTAAATAAATCCTTGTATTTCTCTT
Organism: Clostridium sp. KNHs214; assembly: GCF_000744935.1. Taxonomy (GTDB): domain Bacteria; phylum Bacillota; class Clostridia; order Clostridiales; family Clostridiaceae; genus Haloimpatiens. The sequence continues at coordinate 993,017 of NZ_JQMW01000011.1, forward strand.
TCATAAATTATATGTAGTGAGTTTTTAAAAACATCACTAGCCTATTTCCCCCCCCCTTTTTTAATTCTACAATATATTTTAAATTATTCCCTTGTACACTTTTATTATACTAAAAAATCAGCCCTTAAATAGGCTGATTTTAAATTTACTATTGAACTGGATTATAGGTAGTTGCTTCTTGTAAATTTCCCTTTGTTTCATCACCCCTTGCATATTTCACGTGGTAATAATAATTTTCTCCTACTCTTAACTTTTGAAATTGCTCCTTTGTGCAACTAACCAAACATTTTTTGTAAGAATTGCTCTCTATTGAATTTATAATTATATAATAATTTTCTCCATCTTTTTCTTTATAAGAATAAGGACTTTTTCTTTTTTTCATAACTTCATGCTCTTCCTTATTATCTTTTTCTATAAGTACTACGGAACCTGTAATTGTTTCCGAGATTTTTTGGGGTCCAAATATGCCGTAGAGAATATATGATACAAATAAAATTGGTATGACTATTATTAAGATCACTAAGGACTTATATTTAATTTCACTTTTCATATATTAATACCCCTAAAATTAATACACATTTAGCTTTACTTCTCATATTTTACCCCCTAAATACTTAATATAATTATATTATAACACAATATTTTACCATATTAAATAATTAAAGTTATTATTTTCTATTTATTATATATATTCATTTAATGATTATCCCACAAAAAGCATTATATTACCTGAATTATGAAATTTCTCTGGAATGACTTGCATAAGAAGCAAAGGAACTGTTTAAATTTAATTTTAGAAATTCTTCTTTTAGACAGATAAAATTATCGTAAGCCTGGCAAGGACGCCAGGCTAGCGAACCTGAGGCAGGACGCTGAATGTGAGCGTTAGATAATTTTATATGGCTAAAAGATTAGAATTTCTTAAATTAAATTTATTGTTCCGAGCTCTTATGCAAGTCATGGAGGAGAAATTTCATAATTCCACTACATTGTACCTTATTGTGGGATAATCATTTAATAAATTAGCCATTTCAATAGCTGTTACCCCAGCATCATAGCCTTTATTCCCTGCTTTAGTTCCCGCTCTTTCTATAGCCTGCTCAATACTTTCAGTAGTTAAAACACCAAATATTACAGGTACTTCTGTATCTAAAGAAACATTAGCTATACCCTTGGAAACCTCACTGCAAACATAGTCATAATGAGATGTGGTTCCTCTAATAACAGCCCCAAGACATATAACTGCATTATATTTATTTGATTTAGCCATTTTCTTTGCTATTAGAGGTATTTCAAATGCTCCTGGAACCCAAGCCACTTCTACATCTTCCTCCTGTGCTCCATGTCTTTTTAAAGCATCTACTGCCCCTGCTAAAAGTTTGCTTCCTATAAACTCGTTAAATCTTCCAACAACTATACCGAATTTCAAACCTTCTGCTATTAATTTTCCTTCATATACCTTCATTATTATTTCCTCCAATTATTTAATTTTTCTACACTATCCACCCTTTTCCTTAATTGATAATGTAGCCTTTCTCATCACTTACTGACGCTAATGACACTAAAGTAAGGCTTCTTAGTTAAATTATAAATATCAATAAATATAGAAATTTCATTTTAGGTACATGAAAAGAAATAACAAGTCAAAGATGCTAGTATATTTTGTGTCAGACAAGGAAGCAGGTTCCGCCGCTAGTAGGACTATCGGTGGGTTCTGCTGACGCAGTATGACGCAAAATAGACTAGCATACTGACTTATTATTTGTTTGAATGTGCCTTACTATACCTTTTGTACCAAAATCTAAAAGTCCAGATAATGTCCCATCTTTTCTTTTTTAGTCTTTAAATAAAACTCATTCATTTCATTGTGCCCCATGTCAATAGATACTCTCTCAACAATTTCTATTCCATATCCTTTTATACCTGATATTTTTTTAGGATTGTTAGTCATAAGTCTTACTTTCTTTATTCCTAAATGTGAAAGTATCTGAGCTCCTATGCCATAATCTCTTAAATCCTCTGGAAAACCCAATGCTAGATTTGCCTCTACAGTGTCCATTCCCTGATCTTGAAGCTGGTAAGCTTTTATTTTATTTATAAGTCCTATGCCTCTTCCCTCTTGACGCATATATAGAAGCACTCCCTTCCCTTCTCTTTCTATGTTTATCATGGAAGCTGCCAGTTGCTCTCCACAATCACATCTTAAGGAGCCAAAGGCATCTCCTGTAAGACATTCAGAGTGAACCCTTACAAGTATCGGTTCGTCACCTTTAATATCACCTTTAACTAAGGCCACATGATGTTCCCCATTTAATTTATTTACATAACCTATTATTTTAAAGTCTCCATATTTAGTAGGCATGTCCCCTTCAGCTACCTTTTCCACTAGGCACTCATGTTTTCTCCTATAGGCTATTAAATCAGCTATGGTTATTATCTTTAAATTATGCTTCTTTACATATTCCATAAGCTGAGGAACTCTAGCCATGGTTCCATCTTCATTCATTATTTCACATATAACTCCTGCAGAAGAAAACCCAGCTAACTTTGCCATATCCACTGCCGCCTCTGTGTGTCCTGCTCTTTTTAATACGCCCCCTTCTTTATAGGCCAAAGGAAATATATGCCCTGGTTTATTAAAATCCTCTGGTGTTGCACCTATATCTACTAACTTTTTTATAGTTTCCGCTCTTTCATAGGCAGAAATTCCTGTAGATGCTCTCTTAAAATCCACAGACACAGTAAAAGCTGTCTCTTTAGGGTCTGTGTTATTCTGAACCATTGGAGTTATCTTAAGCTCTTTAAGTCTCTCCCTTAACATAGGCACACATATAAGCCCTCTGCCGTATTTGGCCATAAAGTTTATACTTTCTCCTGTGACCTTGTCTGCAGCCATAAGTAGATCCCCTTCATTTTCCCTATTCTCGTCATCTACTACTACCACCATTTTTCCTTCTTTTATGTCTTCTATAGCTTCCTCAATAGTATTGAATTTAAACATTTATAACACCCCTTCGTAGTTAATAGTTAATAATTAATAGTTACTAGTTGATATTTATTTTTACTATTAATTTTAAAGTGTAACCTTTTAATAAAATCCATTTTCTTTAAGAAAATCTAAACTAATGTCCCTCTTCTTATCCACAACCTTATTAAAATTCATGAACTTTTCCATATATTTTCCCACTAAATCACATTCTATGTTAATTTTCTCTCCAACCTTTTTATTTGAAAGAGTGGTTTGTTCTTTAGTGTGTGGAATTATAGAAACCTTAAATATATCCTCATCCACATAAGCCACAGTTAAACTTATACCATCTAGGGCTACGGACCCTTTTGTTATCACATACTTTAGTATCTCTTTAGATGCTCCTATGCTTATCCACAGAGCATTATCCTCACTTACAAATTCCTTTATAACTCCAGTACCATCTATGTGCCCACTGACCATATGTCCTCCAAATCTATCCCCTACTTTTAAAGCTCTTTCCAAATTTACTTTTGTACCATTATTAAGATACTTTAGATTAGTTCTTCTAATGGTTTCAGGCATTACATCTACAGAAAAACTCTCCTTGTTAAATTCTGTTACCGTAAGACAAACTCCATTAGTGCTTATACTATCCCCTATCTTTACATCTCCTAAAATCCTTTTGCTTTTAATCCTTATAGAAGCGGATTTCTCTCCCTTTTTTATGTTCTCTACCTGGCCAATTTCTTCTATTATTCCTGTAAACAACAGCTATTCACCCCTCCCCTAACATAATTACATGAAAGCCACTATATTTTATGTAATAGTTATTAGTTCATTTATTTTAGATAAAGTTACTCTATCTATGCTAGGTATTTTTCATTTATTCACCATCATATTCATCTATCAGTTCCCTAGCTTATTATTAACTAGTGCCTCTATTAAAATATCTCCTGAAATATTTTTAACCTCTATCTTTCCTAACTCAATACACTCTTTCATAAACTCTACTCCATCACCTTCTACAGGAGTTTTTGCATCTGTCCCTCCTATTATTTTAGGAGCTATGAAACACATAAGCTTATCTACAATCCCTTCCCTTAAAGCACTGTAGTTTAAAGTACCTCCCCCTTCTAAAAGCACACTGTCAACTCCCATTTCCCCTAGTTTATTCATTAAATATTTAAGATCTACTTTTCCATCCTTTCCAGGAGTTTTTATAACTTGAACCCCCTTTTGGGCTAAAGCCATTAACTTTTTATCCTCTACCTCTTGCCCCACAGCCACCACAGTTTTAGCAGTAGAACTTACATTAATCACTTTAGAATCTAATGGTATTCTTCCATGGCTATCTACTACTACTCTCATAGCATCCTTACCACTACCATTATTTAATCTAGTAGTTAAAGAAGGATTATCCGCAAGTACAGTGCCTATGCCCACCATTACAGCTGATACTCTATGCCTTAATTCGTGAACATACTCTCTAGATATTTCATTTGAAATCCACTGGGAATCTCCTGTTTTACAGGCTATTTTTCCATCTAAAGTCATGGCAGTTTTCATTATGCAAAAGGGCATTCTAGTAGTTATATATTTTATAAATATCTCATTTACCTTTCTTATTTTTTCCTCTAATACCCCCACTTCAACTTCTATTCCAGCCTTTTTTAATATGTCTATTCCCCTTCCACATACCAATTCATTAGGGTCCTTCATACCTATAATTACTTTTTTTATACCACTTTTTACAATTTCATTTGCACAGGGTGGTGTCTTTCCATAGTGCGAACAAGGTTCCAAGGTAACGTACATATCTGCACCTTTAGGGTCTTCCTGACAGTTTTTAAAGGCATTTACCTCAGCATGTGGTCCTCCATAAAATTCATGATAGCCCTCACCTATAATTTTGCCTTCCTTCACTATCACTGCTCCCACTAAAGGATTTGGATTTGTATATCCAGCACCCTTTTTTGAAAGTTCAATGGCTCTTCTCATATATTCTATTTTCAAAAAATCACCTCTTTTAAAACACTATTGGTAAAATCAAAGGGATGTTTCCACTAGGAGAAGTGGTATTCAAGATTTGTAAACTATTACAGCGTTTAAAACTTAAAGTTTTAGTAAAACTACACTAAACTTTATTTGAAATGTGAAATTTAATCAGTTTATTAAACCACAAAAGGTACACTATGGAGTATTTATGAATTTTATCCTCCCTGCCTTTATAAAAGCTCAAAACAATAAATTTCACCATTAACACAAAAACCCTGAAGATAATATATCTCCAGGGTCCATAATCACGCTAAATAAATTCAATTAAAGAGATGCTATATAAAGCTATAAAGCATATCTTTCCTTCTCCCATCCAGACTATACTGTCGGTCTTGGAATTTCACCAAGTCAGTCAAAAGACTCGCGGACTTTACCGCCGGTGGGGAATTTCGCCCCGCCCTGAAGGTTTCACCATATTAATTTAAATAAAGTATAACACTGCTGTTTTTTCATGTCAATGTATTTTACGTTAACTTTTTACATGCATGTTTTTTCCTTTGTACACTATTTTTCTACCTCTATATACTTTACTTACAACGGTATTATATCTACTATACAAGGTCATTGAACCTCCATAACGTAAAGCCCTTTCATCCTCGATTACAAGGGTATGAACGAGATTTTACGGGTTGAATTATAAACTGTTAACACATATACCTATATATGAATAGTATATATTGTAAATAATAACTGAGGTGGAGGAATATGTATCAATCATTCAATCCATGTATGGACTATATGCCTAATCCAATGGTTAATCCTTATGCTAATATGAAAAAAATAAGGCTAACTAGAGCTTTTATACCTGATCAACCTTATATTTCTTTGTTTCCATTGGATGAAGCCCTAAAAAAGGGAACTTTATTCCCTAATCTTTATATACCTTACCCAATAAAATCTAAGGAATAGGAGGAGTTATAATGGCTAAAATGTGCTATGACGACAATGACCGCAGTAAAATGATGAAAAAAATTAAAGAATTAGAATTTGCAGCTGTAGAATTAAATTTATATTTAGATAATCATCCTAACAATCAAAGAGCTCTAAATGACTATAATATGACTACAGATATGTTGATGGATATGAAAGAAGCCTATGAAGTAAAATACGGTCCATTAACCAACTTTGGTTATGCCAAAAGTACTCCTTCTTGGAAATGGGTAGAAGAACCATGGCCATGGGAAATAGGGGAATAAGGGGGTTGTCGTATGTGGATATATGAAAAAAAATTAGAATATCCTGTTAAAATAAAATCTAAAGATTTAAAAATGGCTAAATTTCTTGTAACCCAATATGGGGGACCGGATGGAGAATTAAGCGCTGCTATAAGATATTTAAATCAGCGATACACCATGCCAACAGGAAAGACTAAAGGTTTGTTAACAGATATAGGTACAGAAGAACTAGCTCACGTAGAAATAATTTGTGCTATGATATATCAATTAACTAAAGATGCAACTCCAGATGAATTAAGGGAAGCTGGCTTAGGTGCACATTATGCACAACATGACAATGCTTTGTTCCCATCAGATGCTAGTGGAGTACCTTGGACTGCTGCCTATATTCAAGCACTAGGTGATCCTGTAACAGATATACATGAAGACATGGCTGCAGAACAAAAAGCTCGTGCAACATATGAGCATCTTATAGACCTTACAGATGACCAAGATGTAAAAGATGTTCTTAAATTCCTATGGGCAAGAGAAATCGTACACTATCAAAGATTTGGTGAAGCACTAGTAGATGTATATGACTATATAGATAGTAAAAAATTCTTTTAGGTCTATAATATATGTAGTAACGTTAATAAAGGTTGTTGGTATAGCCAGCAACCTTTTGGGGTTATTAAACATCAAAATATATCTTCATCAACTTATCTACAGATGCATTAATGGCATTATAAACTGCTGTAGCTAGCATCTCTCCAAATAAAACATGCTTACCACAATATCTTATTTCTCTACCTTGTCCATTAAATACAACCACTGAATCAGTGCCTGTACCAGTGGCTATTTTATCACTTATAGGACTTATTACAATTAAATCTTGCATAGCAGCTGCCTTTGCTTCTGTTATCATCATAATGCACTCTACCATAGCTTCCTTTGTTAAATTTGCATTGGTTCCAAATATTATATTTATAGTTCCTGGCTTTAATACTGTTTCATCAAAATATGGCCAATCAGCCTTGTCTCCAGCTCTTCTAGCATTAGAAAGTCCTAATGTTACAAAACATTGAATCTTAACATCATCTTTTTCTATAAAATATTCCGCAAAGGATTCCATTTTAGCCGCAGTCATCATACCTACATGCTCACCATTCCAATTATGCTCTTGTATGTATTTTTCTATAGTTACTTCTGGTGGTAAAAACTCTCCCCCCTCATCACTTTCATTTTTAGGTACCCTTAAATTAAGTATTCCATCAGCATAAGTATGTCCACCATTTAAAACCGCTGAACTGAGTATTTCCACTGATGATGGAAATTCTATATGTACATAATCATCGGTTACTTCTAAAGTTAGATTTTCCATGCGTTTGTTTACATTACTACCCATCTTTATCCCCCTATCTATGTGCAATTTTATATTTCACATATAAAATTTATTGTTAACTTATATGAATCTATAATTTAGATACTACATTAATCCTCTGTAATTATTAACTGGTATTACTAAAATCTATTTATACAGTAAGTTTATTTATATAGTTAATATTATAACTCTCTATTAATATAGGCGTAAAGTTTATACTTTAACCGCTTCAATTCGTAATATACAATTTATACATTAAATCTACATAGGCTTTTGGATAAATATTGATTGTAATAACACCCTAAAACCGTATTATTTCGTTAAAAAATTTTGGGCTGAGTTTCAAATTACGAATTGAAGTTTAACTGTATTAAGCTACGCATTAAATGGGAATTTATTATTTAAGTAAGAGGTAAGCTCAAGTAATATAAATAACCTTTTTTACAATTATACCCCTATAGGTATTACTATTTATATCTGCTATAATGTATCTGTATATTTAACAAAAAGGAGAGATTTTTTTGAGAAAAACAAAGGACAATTTATTAACCAATACATTTGTAGTAATGGGACTTGCTTTAATAGCCTGCTTCTTATGGGGAAGTGCATTTCCTTCCATAAAAATAGGCTATAAACTTTTTCACATAGCTAAAGAGGATACTTATGGCAAAATTCTATTTGCAGGATATAGGTTTTTTCTAGCATCAGTTATGATTTTTTTATTTTGCTTTGTATCTAAATACTCTATAAAAGTTAGCAAGAAAAACTTTTACAGACTATTGCTTCTAGGTATAATTCAAACCTTTATTCAGTATATTTTCTTTTATCTTGGACTTTCTAACACCACTGGGATAAAAGGTTCCATAATATCTTCTTCAAATACGTTTTTTAGCGTAGTTATTGCACACTTTTTTTATACAGAAGATAAAATGACTTGGAAGAAAATACTTGGTGTAATTTTAGGCTTCTTGGGAGTAATTATTGTAAATTCCCAAAGTGGTGCTTTTTCTGGTGGGTTTAAATTTTCTGGTGAAGGCTTTGTTTTAATCTCTAGTTTATTTGGAGCCTTTGCGGGAATTTACACAAAAAAATTAGCAAAGGATATACCACCTTTTGCTGTTTCCGGTTATCAGCTATTTACTGGCTCTATTGCCCTTATTTTAGTGGGACTTTCAGGTGGAACACATAACGTAACCTTTACTCCCGTTGGAAGTGTTCTGCTTTTATACATGGCATTTATATCTGCCGCAGCCTTTTCCATTTGGTCCTTATTATTAAAATATAATGGCGTAGGAAAAGTTTCTGTTTATAAATTTTCAATCCCACTATTTGGAGTATTTTTATCCTACTTGTTACTTAAAGAAAGTTTCTCCGGCTCAAATGTGCTTTTAGCTGTTGTATTGGTTTCTTTAGGAATATATTTAATAAACAAGAAGTAAGAAACATTCAAGGGAATAATAAACACCGGAAGTTTTTGCAAAAATTCTATAAGATGATTAACCCACAATAAGCATTACATTACCTGAATTATGAAACTTCTCTGAAATGACTTGCATAAGAAGTGAAGGAACTGTTTAAATTTATTGTTCCGAGCTCTTATGCAAGGCATGGAGGAGAAATTTCATAATTCCATAGCATTGTACCTTTTTGTGGTTTAATCATAAGATGTCATAATTAAAAGTCATGCATTAAAAGGGGCTTCCTCCCTATTTATGCATGACTTTTTCTTATACGCAACTCTTCCTTTATAGCAAACTGTCTTCTGTCTCAATTATATATTTCCAGTACCTTTTAGGCATGCTTCTCTTTTGAAGTCTTAGGTTTTTTCTATTCTCAATATTAGTACTTTTAAAGTATTCCTTCCAAAGATTTTCGTAAACACTGTCACCTGTACACTTTAAGATATTATCTCCCTGCTCTATAGTCAAAGGAGCTATTACCCATTTTTCATTTTTATATAAGGAGACTATCTCCCTTTTTCTATCCTGTATCATAAATTGTTCTCCTGAAAGTCTTTTGGCAAAATGAGGAGTTATAAGTTGAAGTATATTATGATCTGGTTCCGTAGCCGCATAATATACACCATTTCCAAGCTGCCTAAATCTTAAAAACCCTAGCATTCTATGTTTCTCATCCATAACCTTTTTACAAATTCTATGCATGCTTATGACCACTTCATTATGCAAATGTAAATCCACATCTTTTCCTATTTTAAAGCCCATTTTTATATATCTGTAAATCAATGTAGATGTACCTTCTACCTCTGATAAAAAAACATAATATATAATGCGTAGAGCATCTTTAGATATCTTTTTTTCTATGGCATTATAGACTTTTAAATATTTTTCCTTTTCACTATTTATATACACAGGTTCATAGAAAAAACTGGGCTTAAACTCATCCTCAGCAAATATTTCTTCCAGCCTTTCTCTTCTATAATAAGCTTCATATATTGCCGTAAGTAATCCCATAAAACTTCCGTCATATACATAACAAACCATAAAACACCTCCAATACGACCCTTTTAAAAGTAAGTGGTAAACAGTTTCCTCTATATCTTCCAATCTATAGCTGACCAGTTATTTTGCTATAGTCATTTATCACACTATTATCCGGTAATAATCTATCAAAAAATGAAAGCTGATAATACTTTCCGCTATTCTCATTTTTCTTAGGAATAATTATATTTTGCCTTATATTTTCCTCTTTAAAACTACAAGTTCCACAATATTTTCCTTCACATGTTATAAAATATTTTGCCCTTTTTAAAACCACACCTATTTTCTTTAAATCCTCAACTTTTATATAATGAACCCGCCTTATAGACAATATTCTATTTACAGACCTGACTCCAATACCTGGAATCCTTAAAAGCATCTCCCTTGGTGCTTTATTAATTTCTATTGGAAATAATTCTAGGTGTCTTAAAGCCCAATCTGTTTTAGGATCTACTTCTAAATCAAAATTTGGCTTTTTATCATCCAAAAGCTCTTTTGCAGAGAATCCATAAAATCTTAAAAGCCAATCTGCCTGATATAACCTATGCTCCCTCAAAGTTGGAGGAGTATCTACCTTAGTTATTTTCTTACCATTTCCCACAGGTATATATGCAGAATAATACACTCTTTTCAAATCAAAATTTTTATATAATCCCTCTGATAACTTCATTATTTGAAAGTCACTTTCTGGTGTGGCTCCAATTATAAGCTGACTACTTTGACCTGCTGGAACAAAATTAGGCGTTCTTTTATAAATTTTTTTCTCCTGTTTGATAATTGAAATATTACTTTTTATAAGGCTCATAGGCTTTAAAATTTTCTCTTTATTTTTTTGTGGTGCCAAAAGTTTTAAACTTTTACTGGAGGGCAGCTCAATATTTACACTCATTCTATCTGCAAACATACCTGCCCTTTTTATCAAAGCCTCATCTGCTCCAGGTATAGCCTTTAAGTGAATATATCCATTAAAATTATGGGCATTCCTAAGAGATTCTACTACCTTTATTAAAAGCTCCATAGTGTAGTTGGCATTCTTATATACCGCAGAACTTAAAAATAGCCCCTCTATATAATTTCTTTTATAAAAATTAATTGTTAAGTCCACTACCTCTTCTGGAGTAAAAGCTGCTCTTGGCACATCGTTTGAAGCCCTATTTACACAATATGCACAGTCGTATGAGCAATAATTTGTAAGAAGTATTTTTAAAAGAGAAATACATCTACCATCCGGTGTAAAACTATGACATATGCCACTGTAACTGGCATTTCCAATGCCACCTTTTTTATTCCTTCTATTGCTGCCACTAGAAGAACAAGATACATCATATTTGGCTGCAGCAGATAATATATTGAGCTTTTCAAACACATCCATGTAAAACACCCCACACAATTAATACTGTATACTTTGTTAAAATTTCACATTTAACTTATAACTATATAATATCAAACATACGTTCTAATGTAAATAGGCAAATAAAAAAATCTCCCTTTAAAAAGTGGAGATTTCAGTTCATACATTTAACACACTTCCTCAATTCGTAATATTATTCCCAATATAAATTTCTTACAAATCAAGTTTTTTGTCAACCAATTTTTCTAAACACATATCTATCTTTTTTCTAAACATATATCTATCTGCTAGCAAAATCTCTAAGTTTAACATTACCTGCAGTAAATAAAACCACCGCCATTAATATAAGCACAAAAACATTAGGAAATATCTTTCCAGTATCAATACTATTAAATATCCAGTATTGAGGCGTGAATCTAACTATATTTTCTAGTACCCAATGCATTTTTTTCACTTGTATTCCAAGGCCTAAAACACTTAGAAAAGTGGTAGCAGTACACACAAGTGTTATTATAAGGGTTACCACGGATTCATTTTGAAATAACCTAGTTACAAATATACCTAAGCTGATAGAAATAGCAGCAATCAAAATTATACTAACCAGGACTATATGAGCTGATGCAAATGAATAACCTATTATAAACTTCTCTATCAAATATACAAGGGAATATACCGTAACAATTTGAAAAAACATTGCCAAATACAAACTCCCCACAATTCGCCAGCCCTTATTAGCTGTAGTTATGCACCTAGATAAAACCTTTTGTCTTCTTAAATTTAACAGCTCAGTGCCTACACCGTTAGCAGAATACATTATAAAGTTTATTAACATAGTAAGAGTTATCATCATTGCCCCATCTATATCTTTGGAAGAATTCTTTATTTGAACGCTTACTGAAGATTTTTCTATGTCCTTACCATTTTGTATTATGTTTTTATTTATAAGTAAATGCTCTTTCACTTTTTTATTAATTTCATCCTCCACTGATCTTTCAACTGGCACTGTGCCATTCCCCTCTTGTTTTTTATAAGCTTTTATACTTGGTTTTTCTCCATTTTTAATTTTATCAGTAAAGTCTTCTGGTATTACATATACTGCAACCACATCATTTTTTTCTACCAACTCCATTACCTTGCTTTGATTATAATTGTAATATATAGATTTACTTATATTTAAATCCTTTAACATCTTACTTCCATATTCACCTTTATCCAAAACATTAAAGGATACATCTACCATACTAGCAGTTCCCCCCGGTTCTTTATTACTTATGAAATAAACAGCTGTTATAACTACTAGTGGCATTAAAAATGATAGTAGCATAACTATTTTATCCTTCATAAGCCTCTTAAAATTTACAAAAACCAATGTTAAAAATGCCAAATCACTCACCCCACTTAACCCTAACTTTAAATATACTAATGCTATAAACAATCGCTGCAATTACAACAAATAATATTGAATAAAACTTTATAGAATGAAAAGAATTATATAATAAATAATTCTTGTAAGTTTTTATTACAAGTACATTTGGTGAAAAATTACTTAAAAACTTAATCACACCATTACTAGTCTTATCTATAGGCCAAAAAGCTCCCCCTACGGTTACTGACAACATTACAAATGCTCCTGAAATTATATTTAAAGTCTTTTTTTCTTTAATAAATGCAATTATAAGCCCTGACAATACTGATGCCAAAAGGCTTTGTAATAAAATTATTGCTAAAAGCAGTGGGATAGATCTATTAAATGATAATCCCATAAACCTATATCCAAATACATATATGGAGTTTAATATAACCGCTGTAATAAAACAGTTTATTATTGAATAGTTAAAATATTGAGTTTTGCTTAAAGTTGTAGACAATATTCTCTTAAATATTCCAGCTTCCTTTTCCGCATAATATGATGCTGATAAAGATATAATAAGCACAATGAACATAAAACTAAATATTGATATTGAATAGTACTCATAAGAAGTTAGACCTTTATTTTCGGTGACTATATTGTTCTGTATAGACTTCTTCTTATAAACATTATAAATTTCACTGTTTATTTGGTTAAATAGCTTCTGTTTTTCATTTTCCGATATATTATTCCTACTTATTTTTTCCTTTATTAAAATTTGACTCTCTAATTCCTCGTGATATTTATTTATAATAGAAGCTAATATCTTTTCCTTAGTCCTAGACTTGTCCTGTTTAGGAATTACACTTATCTTACACTCTCTAGAGTTTTTTAAACACTCCTCATAATCTTTAGGTATTACAAGCTTATACTTCCAATCCTTTTGACTAATTTCTATAATATTTTTCATAGCATCTGTAGTTAAAAAATTTTTTAAACTAGCTGATAATACTGATTTGTCCTTGTCTTCTATAACTATAGGAATCTTTTTCATCTCATTGGGAGGATTAAACATTTCTCTTTGAAAATATCCGTATAATATACTTAAAATTATAGGGAACACGGCAAACACAAATATAAATGTAGGTAAATCCCTTATAATCCCTTTCAGCGTGGATTTTATAAATGCCCTTAACTTCATAGTTATACCTCCTAATCCCTAAGTTTCTTGCCTGTAAGTGTTAAAAATACCTCTTCAAGAGTAGGCTCTTCGAAATTTATCCCCTTTATTTTTATTCCATGATTCTCTATTATTTTAAGCAATGCATTTAAATCAAAATCCCTTTCTTCTACTAAAAGCTTAATTACCTTTCCATCTTCGCTGCACTCTCTAACTCCTTTTAAATCTTTAAATTTGATTAACATTTCTCCCTTATATTCTTCCAATCGTAAAATAACCTTATTTTTATCACTAACCATAGACTTTACGGAACTTTTACTTCCATAAGCCACTTCTCTGCCTAAATCCATTATGAATAACTTATTACATAAATAATCTACTTCCTCCATATAATGTGATGTGTATATAATTGTAGTTTTCCTCTCCTTATTTATCTTCTTAGTAAATTCAAAAATATGATTTCTAGACTGAGCATCTATACCTACTGTAGGCTCATCCATTATTAGAAGTCTTGGGTAATGCATAATAGCTGCAGCTATATTTAATCTTCTTTTCATTCCCCCTGAAAACTTCTTTACTTTATCTTTTCTATGGTCTTTTGTACCTGTTATTTCTAACGCTTCATCTATTCTCTCTTTTAATAACCTTCCCCTAAGTCCATACAGACTTCCAAAGAACTCTAAATTATCATATGCTGTTACAGTTTCCATTAGTGCAACTTCCTGCGGAACCAATCCTATAAACTCCTTTGCCTTTATTTCATCATCCCTTATAGAATGTCCACCTATATTTATATCACCAGAACTGCTTTTCAAAAGCCCAGTTATTATATTTATAAGAGTAGATTTTCCTGCTCCATTAGGACCTAGAAGTCCGAAAAATTCTCCTTCCTCAACCCTAAAATTTATATTATCTAAAACTATCTTATCATCAAAACGCTTAGTTACATTTTTCACTTCCAGTATGCTCATTTTAACCCTCCATTTTATTAGTTCTAATAAATTTCATTTATATCCTTAATTGCTCACTGATCATTGGTACATTGAGCATTAATTATCCACACATTTGTAGTTTTTAACTGTTTATTATGAACTTTTATATTGTAAATTTCCATATTATAATTCCATGGCATTGTACCTTTTTGTGATTTAATTATATAATGATTATCCCACAATAAGTATTACATTGCTTGAATTATGAAATTTCTCTGGAATGAGTTGCATAAGAAGCGACGGAACTATTTAAATTTATTGTTCCAAGCTCTTATGCAAGTCATGGAGGAGAAATTTCATAATTCTATTCCATTGTACCTTTTTGTAGTTTAATTATATAATAGATAATTATAATAAATTTTACCATTATCCTAAGTAACTAAATAAGGTGACTTAAGTCATTTCTCAAGTCACCTTGTTTCTATTTTACTATTCCATTTTTAAATGCAAAAATAGCTATCTGAGTTCTATCCCTTAAACTTAATTTTGAAAGTATATTTGTTATATTATTTTTTATGGTACCTTCTGATAAATATAATTTTTCACCTATTTCCTTATTAGAAAGGCCACTAGCTATTTCCTTTATTATATTAATTTCCTTTTCTGAAAGGCTGAAATCCTGTGCTACCTCCCTAGAGCTACAAATTTCCTCTACTCCACTACATATTATTTTATTAGCCACATCTGGATGCACCACCACATTTCCATTTATACAGGCTTTTATTCCTCCATATATTAAATCGTATGAACTATCTTTTAAAAGATAGCCACTAGCCCCAAACTTCAACGCCTCATGTATATATTCTGTATCATTAAAAGTAGTTAAAACCAAAACCTTTATATCCTGAAATTCTTCTTTTATTATTCTAGTTCCTAAAACCCCGTCACATTTAGGCATTCTTATGTCCATAAGTACCACTTGTATTTTTTCTCTTCTACAAAGTTCTAAGGCATCTTGTCCATTTTCACAAAGACCAACTACTTCTATATCTTCATAAGTAGAGAGTATTATCTTTAAACCCTCTCTTATTAACTTTTCATCATCTACTATAGCGATTCTTATTTTTTCCATACTACTCCTCCTACTTATAGACAAATTTCTAAGTTTCACCCTTAATCTTTACTATTATCTAAAACTTAAAAATTGTTATTCAACAACGCAGCTACCATTAACTCCTTGGAGTATTACAGTAGGTATCTGTTTGATATAGCACAACCTTTAAAAGAAATCCCTCACCTTTTTTACTATTGTATGACACGTTTCCGCCTAATTCTCCTACTCTTTCCCATATACTTTTAAGTCCAACTCCTTTTTCTATATACTCTGCCCCAACGCCATTGTCCTGCAAAGTTATAACCAAGCTTTCTAGATTAAAATTCATAAATATATTAACCTTGGTTGCCTTTCCATGACGCAAGGAATTAGAAAGAAATTCTTGGACTATTCTATATATGACAAAACATTTATCAGAATTTAAGCTCCACTTATCTTTAGTAAATCCTAACTTCACTTCTATACCTGTGAGTTTTTGAAAATTTTTAATCAGTGCCTCTACTGCTAATATACCTTCATATTTATCAAATTCTATTGGCTTTAACTCTCTAACTGCCATCCTAACTTCTTGAAGGCTGTTTTTTGCAAATTCACCTAAGTTTTTAGCCATTAAAGCTGCTGCCATTGCATCCTTTTGGGCTATTTTTTCTATAGCACCCAGTTGTATTATCATAGTAGAAATACTATGACCTACACTATCATGTATCTCCCTAGATATTCTATTTCTTTCTCGAAGCACCGTTAACTCCTCTATAGATTTGGCATAACTTTCTAAATCACTATTAGCTTTTTTAAGTTTCTCTTCTGAAATTCTCAATTTGTCATATAAATTTTGTGCTTTCAATTTCCCGTAATTCTCTTCTTTAATGTATCCAGCTAATATGGATAATGTTATTAATGCAGAACTTATAGATATCATCTCACTAAAATTTAAATAATACCCTGTTATAATCATCGTACTTATTGTTATACCACAGCTTATCCAAGATAAAATTTGACTTTTTATAAGTACAATACTATCTAAAGCAGCATTAAAGAAATAAAAGAATACCATGCCACCATAATTTCTATAACCAAAGTATGCCATACTGCACTCTAATATTAAAGATATAAAAACAAACTTTTCCTTATGACTGAGTATAAAAAATCTAATTTGATTATTTATTGTAAATAAAAGAATTAAAATAACCGTATCTATTTTTACATTATTCTTTTGAAATCCTACAATTCCTGCTATTAAAAGTGCAATAGCAGCATATCTAACTATTAATAGTAATTTTTTTCTCTCCATTTTTACCTTCCAAACTTTCCTCTATAATTTTGAAACACATATTAATTTAATCATCTTTTTTAAAATATTTCTACAATTACTTAAAATAATTTCAAAATTAATTTAATAAAAAAACCAGAAACCCACATTACTTTGGTGAATTTCTGGTTTATATTAATAAATTATTTTATTTTATGAGCATCCCAAAATTTCAATGCAGCTTCAACGGATCTATTCATCTCTTTCATAAAATTTGACCCAGATTTCCTTCCATAAATTAACTGTCCAAAATTATCAGCATTAAATTTATTTCCCTTAACCACAAACTTTTCATTTTCTCTATACATTTCTTTAACTTCTTCCCTGTTTAATCTTTTATATTCCTCATCAAATACAATGTACTTTTTATCAAATCTTGGCTTTATTATTTTTTTAGCATCTTCTTCATAATAGCCTAATGCAAGCATGCATATAGGGAAAGTATAGTCTGGAAGATTTAATATCTCTCTATGCTTTTCATAGTTCTCCATAACATCTCCTATGTAGCAAGACCCTATACCCAAAGCTTCTGCAGTTATTACTGCATTCTGTGCTGCTATTAACGCATCAGAACAGCCTAGTAAAAAGTCTCCCTTTCCTGGCGCTGTATAGTCCATATTATTCTTATGGCAATATTCCTCTACTCCACTGGCCTCATAATAATCATACTGTCTTTGCAAATCTGCAAGAAATATAAGTACTACTGGTGCTGAAGCTATAAATGGCTGATTGTCACAAGTTTTGCTTAAAATCTCCTTTTTCTCCTTATCCTTAATTACAAGTATAGAATAAAACATCATATTTCCAGCAGTAGGAGCTCTCATGGCACCCTCTAATACTTCATTTAAATGTTCTTCCCTTATTTCTTTTTTGTCATATTTTCTAAGAGATGTCCTGTTCTTTATTACACTTAAAACTTCATTCATAAATACACCCCCAATTTATTTAACTGTGCCTAAAATAAAAAAAGGCTCTAGAAAGTCACTAACTTTTCAGAAAACCTTATTTATATACATAACCATTTGTTCTACGTACTTTTACGGATATTTTCTATTATATTTTATAATCTAAGCGATAATGAATACTACATTATGTAGTACATCTTCTAAATTATTTTAGGGTACTTATGCCCTATGCTATATTATTTCATTTAAAATTTATATATATACTATATAAAAAAAACGTAAGGTTGTCAAGGAAATTTTAGAAATTTCTCAAAATAATGAGTTTTTTTATTTATATTTGTTTTGCCACTATACAACGACCCTATTATTTATTTCCTTTTTGAACCGTATTCTAATATAATAAAATATGCCTTGTTAAAACCCAACACTAAAATTCTCAGTTCCAAAAAAATTTTAGTAAGGTACATGAAAAGAAATAACATGTGAAAGATGCTTGTATATTTTGTGTCAGACAAGGAAGCAGGTTCCTCCGATAGTAGGAACTCTCGGTGGGTTCTGCTGATGCAGTATGACGCAAAATAGACTAGCATACTGACTTGTTATTTATTTGAATGTGCCTAAATTGGAGGATAATGATATGCCTGCTTTTGAACATCCAGATTATAAAAATGAGTGTAAAAAACTAGATACAACTCTTAATTACTTAAAAAACTTTGATGAGATTATAAGTAAACAAAAGAAAAGAATTGATGAAGCTGTTGAATACAGCACAAGTCATTATAACTCAGACAATGCCGAGCAGTTCAATGAGCTTGTTATAAATGAAGCTCTTCAAGTTAGCATGAAGTCTAGACTTAAAAATATCAGTAGAAGTCTTTCTAAGCCTTATTTTGCTAGAATAGATTTTACTGAAGAAGGTCTGGACAAAATAGGTAAATACTATATAGGTAAAATGTCTCTTCTCGATGAAAAAACCGGAGAATTTTTAATTGTAGATTGGCGGTCACCTGTGGCCAATCTTTACTATGAAGGCAGACTGGGAGAAGCCAGCTATAATTGTCCCGATGGGGATATACATGGGGATATATCTCTAAAAAGGCAATACACCATAGAAAATGCCTGTCTTAAAGAAATTTTTGATATAGACATAACCACCAATGATGACTTTCTTCAAGCTGCGCTTGGCTCCAATAAAGATAATAGACTAAAAGATATTGTATCCACAATCCAATCAGAACAAAATCAGGTTATTAGAGCAGATATGTGGAAACCTCTTATAGTACAAGGGGCCGCTGGTGGTGGAAAAACTACTATAGCTTTACATAGGATTGCCTATCTTATGTATAACTATGAAAAAACATTAAAACCAGAAAACTTTATGATAATAGCCCCAAATAGATTCTTTTTAAGTTATATATCAGAGGTTCTACCAGAGCTTGGTGTAGAGAATGTAACACAAACCACTTTTGAAGACTTTGCTTTTAATGTAATAGGAAAAAACATAGGCAAAAAACCTAGCTTGAAATCACCTCACGAAAAGCTATCTACCATAATAGAAAATTATTCAGACAAAAAATCTAAAGAAAACAATAATATTATTGAAGCCTCATGTTTTAAATCTTCATTAGAATTTAAAGAGCTTCTCAATAAATATTTAAAATATATAGAATACCATTATATCCCTAAAGAAGATTTCAAAGTACATGACTTTGTGCTTTTCACCTACAAAGAGATTCAAAAACTCTTCATAAAGGATTATAGCTATCTACCTTTTTCCAAGAGAATTAATGAAATAAAGAAAAGCATGATAAATAGGGTGAAATATCAAAGGGATAAAATATTAGATCGTGTAGATAAAGAATATGAATGGAAGCTAGACAAAGTTAGAGCTTCCATGGGTGATTGCCCAGAGAGAAGATCTCAAATAATTGAGATTATAGATGAACGAGATAATCTACTTTTAAATATCAAAAAAGGACTTAAAACTGTTATAAAAGATTATACTTCAAAAATTCCTAAAAGATCTGTATGGCAATACTATGAAAATTTCTTAATAAATTTATCTAAATTAAATACCGATGAATCAATGTGCGAACTTATAGATTACATAAAAGATTACTCCCTTGAAAACTTAAAGAATAAGAATATAGAAGTGGAAGACTTATCACCGCTAATGTACATCTCCATATCAGTATATGGTCTCAGTGAAAAAATAAATTTAAGGCACATTGTAATTGATGAAGCACAAGACTTTAGTTTATTTCAGCTTTATGTACTTAAGAAAATAGTAAACAGTAGCTCCTTTACAATACTTGGAGACCTATGTCAAGGTATATATAGCTACAGAGGAATCCATGATTGGAATGATGTAGCAAAATATATATTTACAGATGAAAATTCAAGCCATCTTTGCCTAGAGCAAAGTTACAGAACCACCATTGAAATAATGAATGCAGCCAGTGAAGTTATAGGAGGACTAAACGATCCTCGCCTTCCGAAGGCCAAGCCTGTAATACGTCATGGTGATGAGGTTAAGGTTTTTGAAAAGGATTCTCTTAAGAATATTGCCAAGGATATTGATGATAAAATAGAAAAACTGCTCCAAAGTGAATATAAATCCATGGCTATAATATGTAAAACATTAGATGAATGCATAAAACTAAAATCCCTATTAAAAGAAAAGAAAAAGGTTTCTGTAATAACCGGTAAGGAAAAGGACTATCCCGGTGGAATAGTATTAATTCCCTGCTATCTTGCAAAGGGCTTGGAATTTGATGTGGCTATAATTGCTAATGCATCAAAGGATATGTACACAGAAAGTGAATTAGATGTAAAACTTCTTTACGTAGCCATGACCAGACCCCTACACGAACTTTACATTTATTCTCTTGGAGAAAAGACTAAAATACTGCCAATTTAAAAACAAAGGCTATTACATTAAGTATCTTACATACAATATGGTTGTTCCATAGATTAAAGTACCGAACAACCTATTGTAGTATTTACTTTATAATGTACTAGCCTTTTATTATTCTAAATTTCCTCTTCCACATAAACATCCTTTTTACCAACAACAACTATCAAGAGTTTTTTCATATTATCCAAATTAAAAGTCTTTCTTAATTTATCACTATTTTTATATTTACTAATTTGCTTTAATCCTTCTGATTTAATTTTATCAAATGCATTTCTATCCTTTTCCTTTATATACTTTAGTTCTATAAGCCATTCATAATTTATACTTTCTGCAAAAGCTTTATTCTTGGACAATAATATATCAATGAAGCCCTCTTCAACCTCATACTCGCTATTAGCAATATATATATTGTTCATAAAAATAGATAATATCAAAATTTTAATATGCTTTTCATCAAATTTAACTAAGTCCCTATTAGAAAGACTTTCTAAACTTTTCTTTAGACATTGTATAAATTTATTGCAATTTCCCTTTACAGCCATTTCATTTATTGCGGCTTTAATTTTTTTATTATCTATATCTAGTTTATGTGTCTCCGCAAGTTTTAATTTAAAATACTCCCAATATATTTCCCTCATAGCTATATTAGGAATTACTAATGTAACATCCCCCAGAAAAGATTCTTTAATAGTTAACATTCCCATATAAAAAAGTAATGAAACAAAGTTTTCTTTTCTATCATACATATATTCTAAATTAAATCTTTGAACTAAAGTAGTTTCTATTTGACCTTCAGCTAAAATAGTTTCAATAGTTTCTTCGTCTTTAAAATTAAATGCTAATGTTTCTAATTTCTTATAATCTGTTTTTATATTTAAATCTAACATATTCTTTGGATACTTATTATATCTTACTAGATTATCAAAAAAGTATAATACCATATTAGGATTAAAAAGACGCTGTTTACTATCTTCACTAAAAAGATATCCATTATAATATTGTTTCATATCATCAATTAAGATATCCCTGCTGAATATATTAAACAAACATAACCTTTCCATTAATGTCTCCAATTCAGGTAGAGTAAACCCCATCATTTCATTGTACATTTTTTCTAATGTAAGATTTTTAGTTATATTAAAACCACTAGTTAAATCATCTAATAATATTGGACTAACTCCCGTCATAAATATTCTATCTACAGTAGTTGTAGTTAGTGCCTTCAACGCTTTATAAAAAGTTCTTATATATCCTTGACTAGAAATTATATCATAATAAAGTTCTTCATTAGTTGTAATCAAATCATTAGCAAAGTTATCATACTCATCTATTAAAACAAATATTTTCTTACCTACATTAGAAGTCATTGACGCAGCAAAATTTATCGCTCCTATAGAATTATTAAATTGAAGTTTATCATTTTTACAATCTAATATATTATAATATCTAATGAAAAAATCTTTTACTGATTCTATAACCCGCTCATCAAAACTCTCAATAAGCTCCTCTTTTCCCCCAAAAGTTTTTATGTTTGAAAAATCTAATTTTAAAATTAAATAAGAATTTCTTTTTTCTGTAGGATTACTCCCTATATATAAATTTCCAAATAACTCCTCAAACCTATCCTTTTGATTAATATCATAATAATTGCGAAGCATTGACAAAAATAAGCTCTTTCCAAATCTTCTAGGTCTAATAAAAAATTCATATGATGCATCATTCTCTAACAATTCTATATATTTTGTTTTATCTACATATAAATAGTTTTCCGTTACTACTTTTTCAAAATCTGATTCTCCATATGGGATTTTAACATTCATTTAACTCACCCTTTTTATAATTATAACTTCATTTGTGACCCTTACTTACATTATACCAAATTCAGTTAATATTTATCATACTTTTTTATTATCCATTGCCTATTCCACAGTTCTGATGAAATCAATTATATATTGCCTATTCCACAACTCTTATAGTATAAATATTTTAAGTCATAAATCAATTAATGATACACGTTGTTATTACGCTACCACATCTTTTTTCACAAACACCACATGAGTTATTCCATAGCATACTCCAATCCACACTAAAAGAAGTATAACTGAGAATTTAAATGTTATAAAATCCACCGCCAGCACCCTATTTATACCGCCACTTACAACATAAATACTATTATGGTAAATTGGAAATAGAAATGCTAAAATCCGGTCTAGTACTGTAGCGGGGCTTAATCGTTGCATAGAATAATCATTAACCTTTATATTGAAAATAGCATGGGTAAATGCTATTAAAATTAAGGAAAGTATCATGGAATTGTTTGGATTTTTAATTACTACAGCCATGAGAAAACAAAAGGCTATAGTGGAAGTTACACCTAAAACTTGAAGTATTAGCATCTTTACAATTAAGCTTCCTTGGGAAATCAAAACCCCGCTACCTATCTCTGGAACTATAGCGCCTCTTAATTCTTTAATACGAATAGCATCTACAATTCTGTATTTTACCTCCCCCAAAAATGGCAAAGAAGCATCTCCAAATCCGAATATTAACCCTACCAAAATAAAATAGATAAATTCTAAAAGTAAAATCATTAAATTCACAGTTACTACGGCCACTATGAATTTACTTAGTATTACCTTCCACCTTTTAATAGGTTTTGTAAGCAAAAGCTTTATAGTGGCAGGCTTATTTTCTCCTGAAACCACATTAGAGGCCATTACTCCCACTATAATAAAAAGTCCGAAAGTTCCTATTATTCTAATTGTATCTGGGAAATTATTAAATGCAGTTATCTTATCATCATAATCATATGGTATATTATGATCTAAATAGTACTTTTTTAAGCGAATATTAGATAGCTCTGAATGCTCAGCATCAGGATGAAGCTCGCTATTTCTCTTTAAGTTATCTTGTGAAGATTTAATATCCCTCTCAACTTTCTTCCTCCAAGGAATATTCGGGTCAGCTTTCATTTTTTCAACTTCTAAAAATTCTTTTCCCTCTTTCAATAATTTATCATAAGCACTACTAACAGCAACTGCCTCTTTATCCTTTTCTTGATTTCCTTTCTCTTCTAATTCATTAACATACTTTTGCATTTTATCTATAGTATTTTTTACCCCAACTCTTTTAGGCCTTACACACACTATTAAAAAAAACATCAAAATAAAAATTGCAATTAAAAAGGCTAACCCAACTAAAAATTTCTTATTTCTTATAAATTTCTTAAACTCAATGCCCATAAGTGTAAACATAAAGTTCCCCCAATCTAATTTAAATGCCACTACAGCTAATCTAAATTACAATATCCTTTTTCTTAAAATAACTAGAGGCTGTAACTAAAAAAACAGCTCCCCACAATATGCAAACTAAAACCCCTAAAGGTATATTTATATTTGTAGAATTTAGATTTAAATTTATGACCCCTTCAATTAAGGACTTTCCATCTCCATAGGTGGTGAATAAATAGGGATATATTTTTGATAAGGACTCCTGAGGCAATATGAAGGTTGCCATATTTAAACAAAATATTATTATTGAACTTACCATTAAACTTGCCACATTGTTTTTAAATAATGTAGATATTAATATTCCAAAGCTACAATATACAAAAATACACATAAGCTGCAAAAGAAGTAACTGAATAAGGTATTTATATACTGGAACTATATAAGAACTACCTATAATAGCTGTAACCCTTTCTAATTCATCCACATGATATTTCGTCCCAATAACTACGGGATAGGATGGATTT
This sequence comes from Clostridium sp. KNHs214, assembly GCF_000744935.1. Taxonomy (GTDB): domain Bacteria; phylum Bacillota; class Clostridia; order Clostridiales; family Clostridiaceae; genus Haloimpatiens. The sequence continues at coordinate 1,017,886 of NZ_JQMW01000011.1, forward strand.
CCCCTATTAAATATCAACCCTATAATTACAAACATTAAAAATTCAATAATAAAAACTGTTAGAATAGAAACTAAAAATCCACTTAAAAATTTTGTTATTATAAATCTCACTCTTCCTATGGGTTTTGTTATAGCTAATTTTATGGTGGAATACTGCATCTCAGAGCTTACACTATCATAAGTTAATATTATTATTAAAAGTGGTAGAAAAATCACATTAATAAATCCCATAAGGTTTTTCATATCCCTAAAGGAATAAATTTTGTATAAGGGCTGAGGCTCCATATTCTCTTTTAGTAAATGATCATTTAGAAGAATCTCACCATTTATCCTCTCAATGGCATTATAGTCCAGAGCTATTTTATAATCTTCTCTTTCCTTTTTTAAGGCTTTGTTTTTGTTTTTAAGCTTTTCTTTCCAATTATAGTTAGGGTTTTTTATCTCCTCTGAAAGCTCCTTATTTTCTCTTTCCAAGCTCTTTATCTTAAGCTTATAGGTTTTTATTTTCTCATCTTTAATACCATCTTCCTTTAATTTTGCCTTATACTCCACTAGAAGCTTTTCGTTGTTCTTAATTTTTATCTCAGGTCTTTCACTTTTCGCATCCCCATATAACCCGTAGGTTTTAAAGATAAATAAAACTAAGAGCCCTATAAGAAAAATTAAATATTTCTTATTTTTTAAGATTTTATAAATTTCTACCTTAAAAAAATCCAAGTTATTTGCCCCCTTTTGCTATTTCCATAAATCTATTTTCTAGATTTCCATGTACTCTATTAATGTCCAATATCTCAATGCCTTTAGTGGATAGAACAGTAATGAGCATGGAATAGCAGTCCTTGTCAGTAGTTAATATTAATTTATCCTCCAGTGTCTCAATATTTTTAACAAAGCTATTGTCTTTCAGAATATTCTTAACTCTTTCTATATCCTCATGCCTTACCTTAAGCTGAATTTTTTCCTTATCCTTTAAGTGAAGATCATTTGTAAGTTCTACAGATTTGATCACTCCATAATCAATAAATGCCACCTTATCACAAAGCTGCTCTATCTCCCCTAAAATATGTGAAGATATAAATACTGCAGTATTATTTTCTTTAACTAGATTTTTAACTATGTTTCTAAAATCCACAATTCCAATTGGGTCAAGTCCATTAGTAGGCTCATCTAATATTAAAAGCTTTGGATTAGGTAAAAGAGCTTGCCCAAGTCCTAAACGCTGCTTCATTCCAAGAGAATATTTCTTAACCTTATCATCTATTCTGTCCTTTAGTCCAATAATCTCAATAACTTCATCTATCCTCTCTTTCTTCACGTTCCCATAAAGCTTTGCAAACATATTTAAGTTTTCTCTTCCAGTAAAATCCAAGTACATATCTGGATTTTCCACAATACACCCTACAGAACTAATAGCCTTTACAAAATCCTTTTGCACATCATGTCCATTTATGTAAATATTTCCAGATGTAGGTTTAATAAGTCCCACTATCATCCTTATTGTTGTGGTTTTTCCTGCTCCATTAGCTCCAAGAAATCCGTATATCTCCCCCTCATTTACATCAAAACTTATGCCCTTTATTATCTCTGTTTTTCCAAATGATTTGTGAACATCTTTAAGTTCTAATACCGTGCTCATAAAACTTCCCCCTTCTTTCTTAAACCTTTTATATATTTTACCATTAAGATAATATAAATTCAAAATAATGAATATTTTCAAATAGTTTCTCTATATAACCGTAAATATAAAATATACACTAAAAAGAGAGTGCAAAAGCAATAACCCTTCACACTCCCTACTTTTATTCTACTCCTCTTATGGAATCCACTATACTATCAGAATATACTTTTCTTGAAGCGTTTATAGCTGCAAGAAGGCATATAACTAACACTGCAAGAGATGTACATAATACATTCCATATAGATATTGTCCATTCCATGCCTTCCATTAATACTTTTCTAGTTGCCACGTAAAATAAATAAGTGAATAGGATTCCTAAAGATACTCCCCAAATGGTTGAATATATGCCATAAATTAGCCCCTCATTTCGTATCATAGAGTTCACCTCATCCTTTGCCATTCCTATAGCCCTTAGCATTCCAAATTCTTTTTTCCTAAGCATTACATTCATACTCATTATATTAAATATGTTTATAATACTTACAAGTGCTACAATAAATATAATTGAATATAATATTACAGCAGTTTTAATACGAGATTTTTTTATTTTTTCAAGTTCTTCCTTATAGGAAGTTAAAGATACTCCTCTTGAATTCTTTACTATATCCTTTAACTTGTTTTCCACATAACCATAATCTCCGTGCTTATCTAAGCTTATCCTTACTCTTTGGTAGCCTAGAACGTTAAAATTTTCTTCAAGTAATTCATTATCCATGATTATAGTAGTGGTTATAGCACCATCTTGTGGTACAATTGCATCATCTTTAAGTATACCTCCAACTATAAATTTTTGTTCATTCATATATATAGGTACTTTATTTTCATATATTTGTATTTTCATCTCTACGGCATCTCCAACTTTAAAAGTAGTAACATTATTATTATTTAAGTTTTGAGCTAATAAAACCATAGGTTTTTTTTTCAAATTATCAAAATCTACATTTCCTTCTTCTATGCTGTTTTTAAATTTTTCTAAAACCTCTCTATCATACCCTTGTACTTCACACTTAAAGGTATAAATATTCTTATTTAAATTTTCTTTTACATATGAGAATTGTTTACTCCATTTTTTTAGAAGTTTGATTCCCTCTTCAGTAATCTTATTTGATGGTACTATCATAAAATTACTAGTTTCTTTAGATTTTACTACGTTTTTTACTCCTTTTAAATTTTCCATATCCCTTACATATTTTTGCTCTATTGAAGCTTGCTCAAATGAATCATTGCAAGCTATAACAAAATCTCCACCCATCTTTTTCTTTAAAGTGCTTGCTGGATCCGAACAATTTATTATATAATTTACCAACATAAAAAGTATTATACTTATACTCAAAGAAACTACAGTGGATATAAATTTTTTTCTGTTCCTATTGATATTAACTTTTGACATGTTCCTTGTAAATTTACTTTTTTCATTAAGAATAGAGTTTTTATCTTTCAACCTACCCTCTTTAAGCTTAAAATTTTTACTAGAATTTATAGCTTCTATAGGAGAAACCTTGGAGGCTTTCTTAGCAGAAAAATATGTCCCCAAAAATATTGATATAAAACCAAAAATAAAAGATAGGATAATCGCCTCCTTGGGTATTCTAAATAAATATTTAAAATAATTATCACCAGAAAATAACGTCATAGCTCCTTTAGAAACAAAATTTCCAATAAAAATACTTAAAGGTATAAATATTAATCCTAGTAAAAATCCCTCTCCCATAACTAATTTTATTATGTGTGAACTGGAAGCCCCTATAGCCCTAAGCATCCCAAATTCCTTATTTCTCTGAAGAATAGACGTATTAAATATATTACAAATTAGTATGCTAGATATGATAGATACTATAGTATATAAAACTATACTTATAAATTTTAATATTTTAATGTCTTTCATCATAAATTGTTTAATACTATCTATAACAATAGCAATTTTTTCTAGATCCGCCTGTAAACATAATTTATCAAAACCCTTTTGCTGTTCTATATTTTCTTTAAACTTTACATAAGTAGTAAAATTTCTAAATTTATTTGGTACCTTATCTAAGGCAAAATCTTTACAGATATACGCTTTAGCAGTATTTTTCAATGTGTTATGATTAAATGTGTGAGCAAAAGTTCCAACTAGCACAAATTCATTATTTAATTCCAGCTGTTCCTTGCCCTCACCTAATCTAAAGTTTAATTTTATATTATCACCTATTTCAAGATTAGGATTAATTTTTTTAACTACCCAATTTTCTAAAGCTATTTCATTAGGTTTTTCTGGATAACGTCCTTTTAATAATTTAAAATTAAATAAATCTATAGCTTTTCTATCATAACCATTAATATCAATAGAATACTGTGAATCTTTTATTTTACTGTTTCCCATAGAAACAAATGTGGTTGAATTTTCAATAATACTACTATTATTTTTGCACAATTCTTCTGCTTCTTTTTTGTATTGATTTTTATAATCCATAATTACATCATATGCTCCGCCCCTATCATCAATTAAACGAGCCTTTGTATTCTCCTTTAAAGTAGAAAGCATTACACTTAATGAAGTTATTAAAGTTATGGATATTACTATACTTATTGCCACAAAGAAATTTCTCTTCTTGTTTTTAACTAAATATTTCGGTATTAGTCCCCAGAAACTCTTCATATGCCCCCCTCTTTCTAAACCCTTTTATATATTTTACCATTTAACTAAAACAAATTCAAAATATTACCTGTATTTAAATGATATATAAATATTCAATACACATAAAAAAAAAGAAGTGCAAAAGCAATAAACCCTCACACTTCCATTAATTATTCCACAGTTCTTATAGAATCTACTATGCTCCCTTTCACAATCTGCCTTGAAGGAAATATAGATGATAATACACATACTCCAATAGTAGCTATTGAAAGTAATATTAATGGAATAGATGAAAAGCCCCATTTAAGTGCGTTATATCCTATTAATTTATTAACTAAAAATGTTGCTGCGGCAGAAAATATTAATCCTATAGTTACACCTAAAATTACCGAAGCTATACCATAAAAAACTCCTTCATCTATAACCATCCTTCTTATTTGATTATTCTCCATACCAATAGCTCTAAACATACCAAATTCACTTTTTCTCATAAATATATTTGTATTCATAACACTAATTACATTCACTATACTTACTAAAGATGCAATCAATACAAAACTATATGCAACTAAATATATCTCCATTTTTGATTTTTTTGCTTTAGATAACTCTTGTTTAAAAGACTTTACTTGAACTTTAGGATAATGTTTTATAAAGCTATTAAGCTTTTCGTTTACCTGCTCATAATATCTTGAGCTTGTAATAGATACTTGAATATTTTGATAAGCATTGATTTTAAAATATTTTTCTATTGCATTATTGCTCATAATAATTTTGTATCCTATATCTTTACTATATTCTTTATCTAAAACTCCTGCTATAGTAACTTTTTGTATTTTATTTCCTATATATTCTCCTTTATTACTGTACCTGGAGATAGTTATATCTATTTTATCTCCTGGCTTAAAGCTCGTATATTCTCTCTCTGGCACAACTACTAATGGTCCTCTATCCATATTATCTAAACTTATTTTTTTACCTTTAACATGGGATAATATCTCTTTCAAATGTATACTGTCATATCCATTTAATTTTTCGCCTATAAAATAATACTTTCCATTTTTAAAACTCCGCTCTGTATATTTATTTCCTTTACTTAGATTTTCTAAATATTTAATCCCTTTATCAGTTATATTTTCTTTTTTAACTTCCATAGTAACATCTTCTATTTCTTTAATTGCATTTACATTTTTTATACCCTTTAGATTTTTAATATCTTTTATATGGCTTTTTTCTAAAGAGTCATTATAATTTCTAGATGTATTCACTATAGAAAAATCCCCACCTAGATTTCTTTTTATCTCATTTACAGGATTATATATTCCAGTAAAATAATTTACTAATATAATTAAAGTTAAACTCATACCTATTGATATTATTGTAGTTACAAATTTCTTTTTATTTCTCTTTAGGTTTGTATATGCCAATTTACCTGTAAATCCCAGTTTGTTATATACTCTACTATTTTTATTATTTTTTATAGCTGCACCGTTCAACTTAAGATTACTATTTGAATTTATAGCCACCATCGGTGATATTTTAGAAGCTTGTCTTGCCGGGAAATAAGAACCTACTAATATGGAAATAAAACCCACAATTAAACAACATATAACATCCTGTTTATATACTTCTATAGTCATAAGTCCATATCCTGATATTATATTGACAAGCATTGATGTTACTATATATCCAGCTACAATACCTATAGGTATAAATATAATTCCTAAAACAATACCTTCGCCTAATATTAAAGTTATTATTTGATTAGGTTCTGCCCCTATAGCCCTAAGCACTCCAAAGTCTTTTATTCTCTCTATTATAGAAATATTAAATAAATTATATATTAATACGCTTGCCATAATTATGATAATTATATATAAAGCTGTATTTATTGTTTTTATGAACTTCATAAAAGATAAAAAGCTTTTTTTATCATAATTTAATAACATACTTTCGTTATAGGAATCATTTTTAAAACTTAAAGAATTAAATCCATTTTCCATATCTATGCCTGGCTTAAAAATTAAGTATTCTTTATAGTTTTTTGCTATATCAGGCAGCGATTTTTCTACATATTCCCTAGTAACGTAGGCCTTTGCACTTTTTTCAACATTAAAGTCAAATATGTAACTAAAAGTACCTACTAATATAAATTCATTATCCCTTTCAAAAGTCTGATTTTTCATGGCAGTTCTGTAATCTAACTTAGAAGGTATTTTTATTTTGTCTCCTATCTTGGGATTAGAAGGTAACTTATTAACCACCCACTGCTCTAGAGCAATTTCGTTTTCTTTCTGAGGATATCTTCCTTCTATTAACTGAAAATTTAATATATCCCTTGACCTTTTATCATATCCAGTAATGTTCATTTGATAAGAAGAGCTCGGTATTTCAGCTTTCCCTAGTTCTAAAGATATAGTGTACTTGTCTATATTTTCATTTTTATTTATATCTTTTAACTTTTTAAAATTAGGTGATGATATAGTTACATCTTGTATTCCACCTATGGAATTTTTTACATGCTGCCATTGGGCTTTTTCAATTTTTCTAGTAATAATTCCTATGGATGTAATTAAAATTGTAGATACTATGAGCCCTATAGCTATAAACCATACTCTCTTTTTACTTTTAAACATGTATTTCGGTATTAGCCCCCAAAAACTCTTCATATGTCCCCCTCTTTCTTAAACCCTTTTATATATTTTACCATTAAAATAATATAACTTCAAAATAACAAACATTTTCAAATAAAATCTCAATATATAACTACAAATATTCAATACACATTAAAAAAAAGAAGTGTAAAAGCAATAAACCTTCACACTTCCTATTTCTCTACTCTATAATTCTTATGGAATTTACTATCCTTTGTTTGCTACTCCTGTATCCTTATGGAATCAATAATACTAGAAGAAAATACTCTTCTAGATGCATTGATTGAAGCTAATATACAGACTCCAACAGTAACTAAAATCACAAGCACTATGGTTCCTATAGGAAAACTCCAAGTCATTCCATCTGTAAGACTTTTTCTGGAAATTAAGAAAACTATATAGGTAAAAATTGTTCCTGTAATCCCTCCCCAAAATGCAGAGGATATACCATAAAATATTCCCTCAGCTCTTATCATCTTTTTAACTTCATCTTTTCCAAGCCCTATTGCCCGCATCATTCCTATTTCTCTCTTTCTCAATAACACATTCATACTCATAATATTTACTAAATTAATAATACTGACTATAGCCACCACTGCTACAAAGCTGTACATTATAAGTGAAATTTTTAAATAATTTTTCTTAGCCTCCTCTACTTCTTCTTTATATGATGTTACATTAACACCTCTATTGCTCTTATATTTATTTTTCAAATTTTTTTCTACTTCCTCATAATTTGCCTCTTTACCTAATGTTATCTTTACCTTCTGATACCCCTTAATTTTAAAATATTTTTCAAAAGCCTTCTCACTGACAATCACCACATTTTTAATTTGCGAATCTTCTGGCATATAATCTTCTTTTAATATGGCTGCAATAGTAAAAGTCTCATTTTTCACTTCAGTTCGCTTCTTTTCATTATCATATACATGGCAAATTAACTCTATATGGTCTCCTATATTTAATTTTGTACAATTACTATAATTTAAGTTTTGTGCCAAAATAACCATAGGTTTCTCTTGAAGTTCCTTTTCATTAATTTTACCCTCTTTTAGCTGCTCCTTTGTCTTCTTTAATCCTTCCTCAGTTAACCCTTTTACTTCTGTTTTAAACTTATACCTTTGATTTTTAAAATCATCTTGGGCTGCTGAATTTAAATTGCTTTCTTTTGAAAGAACTTTAATTCCTTCCTCCGTTACCGTATCTTTGGGAACTTGCATTGAAACACATGACATCTTTTCCTTATTTATTTTATTTACACCTTTTATATTTTCAATATACTCTATATCCTCATGAGATAATGCATAATCTGGTTTATCTGTAGGCGTGGATATTACAAAGTCACCTCCCATTTTGCTTTTAATATTCTTTATAGGATCAGAACTATTTATTAAATAAGTTACAGCCATAAACATTATTATACTTATGCTAAGTGAAATTACAGTAGTTATAAATTTCTTTTTATTCCTATTTAAATTTAAACGTGCCATATTTGATGCAAATCCAATTTTTTTACTTATCACAGTGCTATCCTGTAAATTACTTTTTATTTTTTTACCCTTTAATTTCAAGTTATTATTTGAATTAATTGCTTCCATAGGGGATATTTTAGATGCTTTTTTAGCTGGAAAATAGCTTCCTAAAATAATAGAGAAAAATCCAACTATAAAAGAAGCTATAATGCCACTTTTGGGAATGTTCATAATTCCCCCCACATCTTTATAACCTGCTATTAATTTAGTAATTCCTTGAATTGTAAAATTTCCTATGATAATTCCTAAAGGAATAAATATACATCCTAAAATAAACCCTTCACCTAGCACAAGGATTTTTATTTTGCTTGGCGAAGCACCTATAGCCCTTAACATGCCAAAATCTCTAGTTCTTTCTGTTATGGACATATTAAATATATTATAAATTATTACACTAGCCACAATACTTATTATTATATAAAGAATAACGCTTATAAAATCAATACCTTTATAGGCGTTAAGTAAAAATGTTTTTGCAGTATTTATGCGGAATTCTATATTTTTATAATCATCATTAAATGCCAGTGAATTACAATTTCTTTCAATAGACTCCTCTGAATTTACATTTAAATACCCTTCATATAAAATTTCTTTTGAAGGCATTATGCCTTCAACGTAACTTCTAGGAACATATGCAATTGCAGTGTTTTTCAATTGATTGGTATTAAATTTATAATCAAAAATTCCTGAAATTATAAATTCTTTTTCTATATTAAATTTTTTAAATCTGCCTACAGTTAAGTTTAGCTTAATTTTATCTCCCACTTTATACTTTTTATGCATAGCACTTAAAACCCAAGCTTCTATGGCTATTTCATTATCTTTTTTAGGGTATTTTCCTTCAAGTAGCTTAAAATTAAGAAATTCTCCTATGTTGTCATCATAGCCATTTACCCTTAAAACGTATTTGGAATTAGGTACCTTATACTCTCCTAATTTACATGATATAGACACTTTGTCTACAAGTGGGTCTTTCACTAATTTATTCAAACTTTTCTTATCTTCCGTAAAAAAGAAATTATCATATACACCACCGAAATCATCTATCATTTGCTTATATGATGATTCTTTTAAGTTTTTAATCATTATGCTCAAAGATACGATTAGAGAAATAGACAGCATTATGCCTACTGCCACAAAGAAATTTCTTTTCTTGTTTTTAACTAAATATTTCGGTATTAGTCCCCAGAAACTCTTCATATAGCCCCCCTCTTTCTTAAACTCTTTTATATATTTTAACATTATAGTAATATAAATTCAAAATAATGAATATTTTCAAATAAAATCTCAATATATAACTATAAATATTAAATACACATTAAAAAAAGAGAGTGCAAAAGCAATAACCCTTCGCACTCCCTATTTTTATTCTACTCCTCTTATGGAATCCACTATACTATCAGAATATACTTTTCTTGAAGCGTTTATAGCTGCAAGAAGGCATATAACTAACACTGCAAGAGATGTACATAATACATTCCATATAGATATTGTCCATTCCATACCTGCCATTAATGTCCCTCTAGTTGCCACATAAAATAAATAAGTGAATAGAATTCCTAAAGATACTCCCCAAATGATTGAATATATGCCATAAAGCAGACCCTCATTTCGTATCATAGAGTTCACTTCATCCTTTGCCATACCTATAGCTCTTAACATGCCAAATTCTTTTTTTCTAAGCATAACATTCATACTCATTATATTAAATATATTTACAATACTTACAAGTGCTACAGTAAATATAATTGAATATAATATTACAGCAGTTTTAATACGAGATTTTTTTATTTTTTCAAGTTCTTCTTTATAAGAAGTTAAAGTTACTCCTCTTGAATTCTTTACTATACCCTTTAACTTGTTTTCCACATAATCATAATCTGCATGTTTATCTAAATTTATTCTTACTCTTTGGTAGCCGGAAATTTTAAAATATTTTTTAAGTAATTCATTGTCCATAATTATAATATTAGTTAAAGAAGCATCTTGTGGCTTAATAACATGCTCTTTCAGTATGCTTCCAATTATAAATTGTTCCACATTTCTGTACAAAAACTTTCTATTTTCATACACATCTATATCCATTTCTATTGAATCTTTCACTTTTAAATTAGTAACATGATTATTATTTAAATTTTGCGCTAATAGAACCATAGGTTTTTCTTTAGAATTATCAAAACTTATATTTCCTTCTTTAAGATTACTTCTAAATTGTTCTAAAAACTTCTTATCATACCCTCTTATTTCACAATTAAACTTATAAATATTCTTCTTTAATGCCTCACTTATCTCTGGCTGCAGCCTACTCTGCCGTTGTAATAGTTTCATCCCCTCATCAGTAACTTTATCTGGTTGTACTTTAATGAAATTACTGGTTTCTTTAGACTTTATTACGCTTTTTACTCCTTTTAATTCTTCAATATCACTTATATATTTCTCTTCTAATGAAGCTTCTCCAGCCAAGTCGTTACAAGCTATAACAAAATCTCCACCCATCTGTTTTTTTAAAGTATTTTCTGGATTTGAACAATTTATTATATAATTTACTACTATAAAAAGTATTATACTTATGCTCAAAGAAACCACAGTGGATATGAACTTTTTTCTGTTTCTATTTATATTAACTTTAGACATATTCCTTGTGAACTTGCTTTTTTCTTTAAGAATAGAAATTTTTTCCTTAAGCCTATTACCTTTAAGCTTAAAATTTCCACTAGAGTTTACAGCTTCTATAGGAGATACCTTAGAGGCTTTCTTAGCTGAAAAATATGTTCCTAAAAATATTGATATAAAACCAAAAATAAAAGATAAAATAAGTGTCTCATTAGGTATTCTAAATAGGTGTTTAAAATAATTGTAACCAGAAAATAAAGTCATAACTCCTTTAGACGCAACATTACCTATAAAAATACTTAAGGGTATAAATATTAATCCTAATAAAAACCCTTCCCCAATAACTAATCTTATTATGTGAGAACTAGAAGCACCTATAGCCCTTAACATTCCAAATTCCTTAATCCTCTGAATAACAGAAGTATTAAATATATTACAAATTAATATACTAGATATGATAGATACTATTATATATAAAGCTACACCGATAAATTTCAATGAATTAATTCTATTAATTAATGTCTTTTTAACAATATTCATTCTAACTGTAGCTTTATCGAAATTTACTTGAGAAGATATCTTATAAAACCCCTCTTGCGTCTCTATACCTTCTTTAAATCCCACATAAGTAGTATAACTTTTAAATTTATCTGGAACTTTATCCATGGCAAACTCTTTACAAACATACGCTTTGGCGATATTCTTTGCTACATTATAATTAAATGTATGATCAAAAATTCCAACTAATACAAATTCATTATTTAACTTCAAATCATATTTCCCATTTACTAGCATTGAACTTAAATTTACCTTATCACCTATTTTAAGATTAGGTTTAATTTTCTTAACTACCCAATTTTCTAAAGCTATTTCATTGGGTTTTTCTGGATAATGTCCTTTTAATAATTTAAAATTAAATAAATCTATAGCTTTTTTATCATAACCATTAATATCAATAGAATACTGTGAATCTTTTATTTTACTGTTTCCCATAGAAATAAATGTGGTTTCATTTTCAACAATATCATTATTGCCTTTTATTAATTTTTCCGTGTCTTTTCTGTACTCATTTCTATAATACATAATTACATCATATGAGCCCCCTATATCATCAATTAGGCGAGCCTTTTCATTGTCTCTTAAAGCATATATCATAACACTCAAAGAAGTTATTAATGTAATAGATAATACTATACTTATTGCCACAAAAAAATTTCTTTTCTTATTTTTAATTAAATATTTCGGTATTATCCCCCAAAAGCTTTTCATATTGCCCCTTCTTTCTCAACCTCCTTATATGTTTTACCATTAAAGTGATATAAACCCAGCTGTTTGCTACTCCTGCATTCTGATGGAATCAACAATGCTAGAAGAAAATACTCTTCTAGATGCATTGATTGAAGCTAATATACAGACTCCAACAGTAACTAAAATCACAAGCACTATGGTACCTATAGGAAAACTCCAGGTCATTCCAGCTATAAGAATTCTTCTAGAAATTAAGAAAATTATATAAGTAAATATTGTTCCCATAATTGCTCCCCAAAAAGCAGAAGCTATTCCATAAAATATTCCTTCTTCCCTTATCATCCTTTTAACTTCATCTTCCCCAAGTCCTATTGCCCTCATCATTCCTATTTCTCTTTTTCTTAATATTATATTCATACTCATAATATTAATTAAATTAGTAATGCTGACTATAGCTACCACAGCTACAAAGCTATACATTATGAGTAAAAATTTCAAACTACTTTTTTTAGCTTTTTCTATTTCTTCCTTGTAGGATTCTACAGTAACCTCCCTATGACTTTTATACTTATTTTTTAATTTTTTTTCTATTTCTTCATAATTTGCATTTTTCCCTAGAATTATTTTTATCTTCTGATAATCTTTATTTTTAAGATATTTTTCAAAAATCTTATTACTAATAATAAGTACATTGTGTATTTGAAAATCGTCTGTTTTGTAATTATCCTTTAATATAGCTCCGATAGTAAAAATTTTAGTGTTACTTTCCAAGCTTTCTTTTTGTTTATCATAAATATAATAATTTAACTTTATTTTATCTCCTACGTTTAATTTAGTATGCTTACTATAATTTAAATTCTGCGCTAAAATAGCTAGTGATTTATCTTGAAGTTCTTCTTCATCAATTTTACCTTTTATTAGATGTTTCTTTGTACTGTTTAACTGTTCTTGTGTAAGTCCCTTTACCTCCGTATCAAAATAATATATTTGCTTTGAAAAATCATATGCTATTTTAGCATTTAACTTACTTCGCTCTGCAAGAAATTTAAACCCTTCATCTGTTATTACCTTTTCGGGGACCTCCATTGAACAGGTTAACTTTTTCTCCTTATTTACTTTATCTACACCTTTTATACTTTCGATATACTCTACATCTTCATCCGATAATGTATAATTTGAATCTTTCAATGCTGTAGATATTACAAAGTCACCTTCCATTCTTCTTTCAATATTTTTTACAAAGTCACAACTATTTATTAAATAACTCACAATCATAAACATTATTATACTTATACTAAGTGAAATTACAGTAGTTATAAATTTCTTTTTATTTCTATTCAAATTCAAACGTGCCATATTTAATGTAAATCCAAATTTTTTACTTATTATACTGTTATCTTGTAAATTTCCCTTTATTTTTTGACCCTTTAATTTTAAGTTATTATTTGAATTAATTGCCTCAATAGGTGATATTTTAGATGCTTTTTTAGCTGGAAAATAGCTTCCAAAAACAATTGATAAAAATCCCACTATAAAGGAAGCTATAATGCCTTCTTTAGGAATACTCATTATTCCCCACATATCTTTGTAACCTGCTATTAAAACAGTAATACTTCTAGTTATAAAGTTACCTATAACAATTCCTAAAGGAATAAATATACATCCTAAAATAACTCCTTCACCTAGAACAAGTATTTTAATTTTACCAGGTGAAGCGCCTACAGCCCTTAACATACCAAATTCTCTAGTTCTTTCAGTAATAGACATATTAAATATATTATAAATTATTACACTAGCTACAATACTTATTACTGCATATAGAATAATACTTATAGAATCAATAATTTTATAACATTTAAATAAAAACATTTTTGAAATATTCAAGTTAAATTTAATCCTTTTATATTCATCTCTAAATGCTAATGAGTTACAACTTTTTTCAATAGGCTCATTTGGCTTTATAGTAAAATATCCTTCATATGAAATTTCTTCTAAAGGCACTATGCTCTCAGCATAACTCCTAGGAACATAAGCTACTGCTATATTTTTTAATAAATAATTATTAAACTTATAACTAAAGATTCCTGAAATTATAAACTCTTTTTCAATATTAGAATTTTCAGAGTTACCTACAGCTAAATTCAATTTAATTTTATCTCCTACTTTATACTTTTTAGGCATAGCATTTAAAACCCAATCTTGTATAGCTATTTCGTTATTTTTCTTAGGGAAATTTCCTTCAATTAGTTTAAAGTTAAGAATTTCTCTTATATTTTCATCGTAGCCATTTACTTTTACAATATATTCAGAATTAGGTACTTTATACTCTCCCAGTTTACATGAAATAGATATTTTGTTCACCAACGGATCTTTAACTAATTTATCTAAGCTTTTTTTATCTGAAGTAAAAAACATATTATCATATACTCCACCGGACTCATCTACTGAACGCTCATATGCTGATTTTTTTAAACTCCTAATAACTAAGCTTAAAGATACAATTAAAGAAATAGACAGCATTATGCCTACTGCCACAAAGAAATTTCGTTTCTTGTTTTTGATTAAATATTTCGGTATTAGCCCCCAAAAGCTTTTCATATAACCCTCTTCTTTCTTAAAATCTTTTATATATTTTAACATTTAAGTAATTACATATCAAATTAATTAATATATGTAACATTATATGATATAATAATTGTATATTTATAAACAAAAATTCTTGTATTTATATAGATTTTTACAACATATAAAAATTGGACTTGTTACCTACATTTTCATTTTGTAAATATTAATTTTTATAGAACTTTGCAATAATATATGTAAGATAGCACTGAAGTATAAGTAAATTTAAAATTATTATAAGGGGGCTTTACCATGGAAATTTTAAAAACAGAATATCTTCAGAAAACTTATGGCTTTGGGGAAGCTGCTGTTAAAGCACTAAAGCCTACAGATATCGTCATAAAAGAAGGAGAATTTACTGCTATAATTGGGCCTAGTGGCTCTGGAAAAAGTACTCTTTTACACCTCCTTGCAGGTCTTGACAAGCCATCTGCTGGGCACGTGCGTATAGATGGTCATGATATACATGAAATGAGCGAAAAGGAGCTTTCAAGATTTAGAAGGAGAAATATAGGTTTTATATTTCAATTTTTTAATTTAATTCCTATATTGACTATTGAAGAAAACATAAAACTTCCTCTTCTTATGGATGGCAAAAAAATTGATGAACAATATATACATGAGCTTATAAAAACCTTAGGACTAGAGGACAGAAAAAAGCATCTTCCAGGAGAAATATCTGGAGGTCAACAACAAAGAGCCTCTATAGCCAGAGCTCTTGCTACTAAACCTAAAATAATCTTTGCAGATGAACCTACTGGAAATCTAGATACTAAAAATAGCCAAGAAGTTTTGGAGCTTTTAACCATGTCCATTAAAAAATACAATCAAACTCTTGTAATGATAACTCATGACCCTAAAATAGCTTCCCTTGCAGATAGAATTATAACCCTTAAAGATGGAGAAATAGTGGATGATAAAAGGGCTACTGCATAAGAATTTTTTAGGTATTAATGACAAAATACTTAATCTAACCTGTAATAGCATACTGTCATCCATTAAAATTTTAGAATAATATGTACTTTTAATATTTCATAAACTGGGGCTGTCGCATTAAGAAATTTACATACAATATACTGTTTTGCAAGTTTAAACTTAACACAATATATTGTAGTATTTATTTTTAGTACGATAGCCCCAGCTTTTTTATTTCTAAAAACTCTTCATTATAACTATGTTATTTAACTATTTTCAAAAACTTATAAAATGATTAACCCACAATAAGGTAGAATGTAATGGAATTATGAAATTTCTCCTCCATGACTTGCATAAGAGCTAGGAACAATAAATTTAATTTAAGAAATTCTAATCTTTTAGCCATATAAAATTATCTAACGCTCACATTCAGCGTCCTGCCTCAGGTTCGCTAGCCTGGCGTCCTTGCCAGGCTTACGATAATTTTATCTGTCTAAAGGAAGAATTTCTAAAATTAAATTTAAATAGTTCCTTCGCTTCTTATGCAAGTCATTCCAGAGAAATTTCATAATTCAAGCAATGTAATACTTATTGTGGGATAATCATAAAATAATTATTGCAATATTTTTAAATTATTGAATTGTATATATTGCAATGATATACTATTTACAAAGTTGTTATATTAACCTATCCACCAATCATCAGCTCTTCAATCCTTTATATAAAAGGAAGTAACAGCTGATGATTATGGAATAAAACAATTGAGGGAAGCGGGGTAAAAATGGAAAAGGATATTAAAGACCAAATTTTAAAACTTAAGAAGGAAAAAAATGCAATAATTCTTGCACACTATTATCAGATACCAGAAATTCAAGATATTGCTGATGCAGTAGGTGACTCCTACTATTTAAGTGAAATTGCAAGAGATTGCAAAGAGTCCGTAATCGTTTTCTGTGGTGTGAAATTTATGGCGGAAAGCGCTAAAATTTTATCTCCAGAAAAGACAGTGTTATTTCCAGTGCTTGATGCGGGGTGTCCAATGGCTGATATGGCCAATACTGATGATTTAATAAAATTAAAAAATCAGCATCCCAGTGCTTTAACTGTATGTTATATAAACTCATCTACGGAAGTTAAGGCTCTTTGCGATGTATGTGTTACTTCATCTAGCGCTCTAAAAATAATGAACAAAGTTGACAACCAGGAAATTATATTCCTTCCTGATAGAAACTTAGGTGGTTACATAGCAGAGCAATTCCCAGACAAAAAATTTATTTTATGGGAGGGGTTCTGTCCAACTCATGAAAAAATAGAAAAAGAAAGTATTTTAAAATTAAAAAATTCCTTAGAAGATGTAAAAATTCTTGTACATCCTGAATGTAATAAGGAAATAAGAGACATAGCAGACTATATAGGAAGTACTTCTGGGATTATAAAACATGCCACTGAAAACACTAATAAAAACTACATAATAGTAACAGAGGAAGGCGTTCTTTATGAATTAAAGAAAAGTAATCCTAATAAAAACTTCCATGTTATAGATAGCGGCATGATTTGTAATAATATGAAGAAAACCACTCTTGAAGATGTATATAATAGTCTTTTAAATATGCAAAATGAAATTATATTAGACGAAGATACAAGAATTAAAGCTCATAGGGCTTTAATGAATATGCACGAAATGGCTAGGTAAAAATTATGGAAATAAATGTAGACGTTCTAATTGCAGGCTCCGGGGTTTCAGGTCTATATTGTGCCTTAAACCTAAACAAAAACTTAAATGTACTACTTATTTCAAAATCAAAGCTTACAGACACCAACACTTATTTAGCACAAGGTGGAATCGCAACAGCTAGAAGTAAAGATGATATTCCAAGCTTTATTGAAGATACTTTAAAAGCAGGTAAATACAAAAATAAGCTTGAGTCTGTAAAGGTATTAGCAGAAGAATCTATAGAAAATATAGATAATCTCATGAATATAGGTATGAACTTAGATAAATCAGAAAATAAAATTTTATATACTCGTGAAGGTGCTCACAGCATAAATAGAATAGTTCACAGCAAAGATCACACTGGTGAAATAGTTGCAGATACTCTAATAAATGAGGTAAAAAAGCATGAAAATATAACTATATATGAGGACACCTATTTATGTGATTTAATTAATATAAATAATAAATGTGTTGGTGGAATAATATTTAAGGATGGAAAGCAAATAAACATTCATTCTAAAGTTGTAGTTCTAGCTACTGGAGGTATTGGTGGATTATTTAAAAATTCCACTAACCAAAGAATAATGACTGGTGACGGCATCGCCATAGCTTTAAGAAATAATGTTAAACTTGAAAATCTTCAATATATTCAATTTCACCCAACGGCTCTTTACGAAAAAAATACAGATGCCAAGCGCTTTCTTATTTCAGAAGCAGTTAGAGGCGAAGGCGGTCTTTTATTTAATTCTAAAGGTGAAAGATTTGTGAATGAACTATTGCCTAGAGATGTGGTGTCAAAAGCTATATATGGTGAAATAAAAAAATTTAAAGTGCCTTATGTTAACTTAGATATTTCCTTTAAGGACAAAGATTATATTGAAAATAGATTTCCATCCATATATAACCATTGCTTCGAAAAAGGTATAAACATCACCAAAGAGCCTATACCAGTATCCCCTGCTCAGCATTATTTTATGGGGGGCATATCAGTTGATTTATATTCAAAAACCTCCATGGAAAACCTATATGCTGTAGGGGAAATTAGCTGCACTGGCGTTCACGGTGCAAATAGACTTGCTAGCAATTCCCTTTTAGAGGGCTTAGTATTCTCTAGAAGAGCTGCTATTTCTATAAATAATGAAATAGCTAATATAAAATTACATAAAATTGAAGCTGAAAAAACTTTCACCAAATGTGAAGTTGAAAACTTAAAAAAAGAAAATAGAAAAATTGTAATACAAGAACTAAAAAGAAGGTCGGAGGATTTACATGATGAACTATTTAAGTATTGATGAAGCTATATTATCTGCTTTAAAAGAAGATGTAACCAATGAAGATATAACAACTACATCTGTAATAGATGAAAATTCTAAGTCCATAGTAGAATTGTTTGCCAAGGAAGATGGTATAATAGTAGGTCTACAAGTTTTTGAAAGAGTTTTTACTCTTTTAGGAGATGTAGAAGTTAAATTCTATAAAAAAGATGGAGATAAGGTAGAGCCTAAAACACTTATAGCTACTATAGAAGGAAATACTAGAAATATTTTAATAGGCGAAAGAACTGCCCTTAATTTTCTTCAAAGAATGAGCGGAATTGCAACCATTACAAGAAAATTTGTAGATAAACTTCAAGGCACCCAGACTAAACTTCTAGACACTAGAAAGACAACTCCAAATATGAGGGTATTTGAAAAATACTCCGTAAGAGTGGGGGGAGGCCACAACCATCGATTTAATCTTTCCGATGGAATACTTTTAAAAGACAACCACATAAGTGCCGCAGGTGGGGTTAAAAATGCTGTGCAAGCTGCAAGAGGAGCCGCATCCTTCGTAAGAAAAATCGAAGTTGAAGTAGAAAATCTTCAAATGCTTGAGGAAGCATTAGATGCTAAAGCAGACATTATTATGCTAGACAATATGGATTTAGAAACCATGAAAAAAGCCGTAACCATGGTAAATGGCAAAGCTTTAACTGAAGCTTCAGGTAATGTAAACTTAGACACCGTAGCTTCCATTGCCGCTACAGGAGTTGACTATATATCCACTGGCTATATAACACACTCTGCTAAAATTTTAGATTTAAGTATGAAAAACTTGAGAAATATATAAAATTTAATCCCCAGCCACTAATCTCTAATCTTCTTAGATTTATCCTTTTGAAATTAGTTATTAGTAACTGGGGGTTCTATTATTCACTATCATTTATTATCGTTTACTTTTATTTATCTTTATATTGTCCACTACACCATCTCTTACAAAATCCAGCTTTTTTACTGCACATAACTTCTTCAGAACCACATTCAGGACATTTATGTTTATCCTGTTCATAATTTACTTCATAAGTAATGCCACAGCTTTTACATTTAAATTTACAGTGCCTTGTAGTATAGTTTCCACCACTTATACTTATAGCCTTTCCTTCAGTTAATGCTATAGCAACTTTTTTTCTTGCACTATCTATTATATTTTGAAAAGTTTGGCGTGAAACCTGCATTCTTTCAGCACAGTCTTCTTGCTTTAATCCCTCTATATCTTTCAATCGGATGGCTTCAAGTTCTTCCACTTTTAAAACCACTTCTTCTATTTCACATTTATGCTTTCCCTGTGGAACAAAATATGTGTCCTTTGGGAAAAACTCTACATTTCTGAATTTTGTTGGCCTTGGCATTTTAACTCCTTCCCGTAGAAGCTATTCGTTACAGTGTCCTTCATGCTCATGTTCTCTACAAACACTTCCTGTAGATCTTAGTTCACCTTTTACATAACTCTCTATAACTTCATCACAAATTCCCTGAGCTCCCACAACTACTTCTATATTATTTTCCTTAAATAATTCTTGGGCTGTTTCTCCCATGCCTCCTGCTATTATAACATTTACTCCTAAATCCCTCAAGAATACTGGTAAAAATCCTGGTCTATGCCCTGGATTTGGTGTAAAATTCTTATTTGTTATTTTGCCCTCTTCCACATCATATATAGTAAACCCTTCGCAATGTCCAAAATGTCCACTTACATATTTTTCTTCACTAGAAACTGCTATTTTCATAATATATTCCTCCTAAAATATAATATTTTTTATATTAATCCACATTTTATTAATAGCTTTATTAGCTTTGCTTTCTTTGTAATTAGTTATAGGCTTTAATTCATTTATAGATCTCATTACAATATCATCATAAGGTATTTTGCCTACTATCTCCAACCCCTGATCTTTTATAAGATTTTCTATTTCACAAGCTATTTTTTCATTTATATCAAATTTATTTATACATACCATGGTTAATATGCCAAAATGCTCACAAAGTAAAACCACTCTTTTTAAATCTTCAAGCCCTGACTTAGTTGGCTCTGTGACTACTAACACCGCATTGCTGCCTGTTATAGAAGATATAACGGAACAACCTATTCCAGGAGAACCATCTACAATAGTAATTTTACTTTCATTTGAAAACTCTTTAGCATTCTTTCTTAAAAGACTTATTAGTTTTCCAGATCCATCACTGCCTATCTCCATATCCGCCCTAGAAATGATTTCTCCTTTTACATCTGTTATATAAGCTTCTGCAGCCTTGTCATCCTCTAAATTTATTGCCCCCTTAGGACATATAAAAGTACAGGCTCCACAACCTTCACAAGCAAAAGGATCAATTTGAAAATTTTCTATAGCTCCAAATCTACATACTCCTGCACACTGTCCACAATTAATGCATAATTTAGAATCTATATATGCCTTTTGTCCTCCTATAAAATCTTCTTTTCTTATATCTTTTCCTTTATAAAAAAGATGAAAATTAGCTACATCCACATCGCAATCAACTCTTATCACATCATTTGCAAGCTCTGAAAGTGCTGTAGCAATAGTAGTCTTACCTGTTCCACCTTTTCCGCTTAAAACCACTAACTCCACTTCAATGCCTCCCTTGTCCTTTGGGCTAATTCATTAAAAACTTTCCTGTACTTTGGATTTTTATAAAGTTCTTCTCCCTCTGAATAAATTTTAGCTATTTCCCTACTGTAAGGAATGCAGCCTATTATATGAATGTCATCTTCACTACAATATTTTTTTATTATATTTTCTTTTCCATCATCTCTATTTATGATTATCCCAAAAGGTATATTAAACCTTCTTACTAATTCCACAGCCCTTTTTAAATCATTAAATCCAAATTCTGTTGGCTCTGTTACAAGTATAGCTCTATCTGCATATTTTAAGGAATTAACCACATTACAAGATGTTCCTGGAGGGCAATCCATTAAATTAACACCCTCACCAAGTTCTTCAAGTAGTTGCTTTATAATTGGTACAGCCATAGGTTCACTTATATTTAGAATTCCCCTACTGCATTTTATGCCATCTACGGTTCCCTCTTGAATACTTCCTATTTGTCTCTTTTTATAACTTAATGCTCCGGCTTTACACACAATTTCACAAGCCCCACAGCCATGACATAGTTTTTGAAAAAGCACTATATCATCTTTAACTTTTGCTAAAGCATTAAATCTACAAGCATGCACGCATGCTCCACAGGATATGCACTTATCATCATCTATAAAGGGGTATTCCACCATAACTTCATAAGTTTTATCTATTTTAGGCTTTAAAAACAAGAATCCATTTGGCTCCTCCACATCACAATCAACATAGTTTGCCTTTAGAGCCAAGGCCAGATTAGTGGAAACTGTTGTTTTTCCCGTACCACCCTTCCCACTTAATACTGCTATATTCAATTTATTTTCCTCCTCTAAAACCATTTCCCATACCATTATGTGCTGGTGCGGCTGTTTGTAGCTCTGAAAGCTCACCATTTTTGTGTCTTTGTAAAACTTCACTTATAGAAATACCTTCACTTTTATATACCTTAACATCAGCTTTTTCTATAATTTTAAATGCATTAGGTCCAAGATTTCCTGTAATTATAATATCTATTCCCTCATCAATTAATTGCTGTGCTGCTGCTATACCTGCCCCACCACCAGAGATTTTACCACTGTTTTCTACAACCTTTACTTCTCCATTTTCAGTATCATGTATTTGAAAGTATTCACATCTTCCAAATCTTACATCTAGTAAATCATATACTGCCTTTCCTGATGCAGAAACTGCTATTTTCATAATTCCTTACCTCCCTAATTTTAAAGTTATTGGCATTTGCTAATTATATATTACATCTACTTTTCATTATTGTCAAATGCCAATAACTTTTTTTTAAAAAAATAGCAGCACCTTATTAAATTTAAGTGCTACTGTCTTTACTTTATTTTAATATTTTCTCTATCCATTTAAATCTCTTTTTTCATAAAAAACAATTGATAACAGAGTTCTAATGGTTATGAACTTTACTTTCCATTAGACCCTATAAATAATTATATCCAATCCTCATTAATAATCTGATATTTATATACTGTCATTATTTCTTAGTTTTTTAACTTCTTCTTTTGTTAAATTTCTCCATTTTCCTACTGGCAATCCCTTTATCGTTATATTAGTAATCCTTACACGCTTTAAATCTATAACCTTATACCCAAAATATTCGCACATTCTTCTAATTTGACGATTTAAGCCTTGAGATAAGGTGATTTTAAAGGTTATGTCCTTTAACTTAACCACCTTACACTTGTTTGTTACTGTATATTGTTTCTTAACGGGATTATATATTCTTACCCCATTTCTCATTCCATTTATAAAAGAAGAATTAATTGGCTTATCCACTGTTACAATATAGTCCTTTTCATGATTATTCTGCTCTCTTAAAATCTCATTAACTATGCTTCCATCACTGGTAAGAAGAATTAAACCTTGAGAATCCTTATCAAGCCTTCCAATAGGGAAAATTCTCTCTGGATGATTTACAAAATCAATAATGTTTCCTTTTATATGTCTCTCAGTAGTGCAAGTAATACCTACAGGTTTATTTAAGGCAATGTAAACATGCCTTTTCTTACTTTTTAACATTTTGCCGTTTACTTCAACCTTATCTTCCTCATCTACCACTTGCCCTATGATTGCAATCTCCCCATTAACTCTTACTTTTTTATTCTTAATTAATTCATCTGCTTCTCTCCTAGAACAAAGTCCAGTAGAACTGATAAAATTATTTAGTCTCATAATATGTCTCCTTATAAAAATATAATTAACTACCACTTATTGTAAAAAGCAGTGACTACCTAATCAGTATATCCTCTTAAACAAGCTTTTATATATATAAAAATATATTCATTTTCTTTTTCAAACTATATTTTGAACTTATTTTTTTAGTGTTTTATAATTCAATACACATTAATTATATCATTAACTTTTAGATAATTTTTATTTAAATAAAAAATTCCCCTTAACTTTAAACGTTAAGAGGAATAAAAATTCTCACCAAAAAATATGATTTGAACTTAATATGTAAATTTCAAGCAAGCACATTTTAATCCTTTTATTAATTATCAATGTCCTTTCATCCTCCGAAATGAACAACGGAGGTTTTCGGACATTTTCTATAAATTAAATTGAAAATATTACGCCCTTGACGATTAGACTAATTTTTATAATTACTAACTTTCGAATCTGTTTCCTTTTTTAAAACCATTACTTTCTCACCATTTATATCAATTTCTCCGTTAAACTTAAATCCTCTACATTTGTACATCTTTATAGCTTGTACATTGTCCCCATATACACTTAAATATATTTCACCGCAATTGTATTCATTAAATAATCTATCAATTAGAATATCTAGACTTTTGTTGCCATAACCCTTTCCTTGGTATTCTTTTGCAATCATAAATCTATCAAGCCATACTCTACCTCTATCTTTTTTATCCTTAAAAAGTCCATACATTGAAAATCCAACCAACTGGTTTTCATTATAAATACCAACTGGTCTCCATAAGTCTGATTCCTTTGCTTCATCTAAACATTCTTTTGTACTTTCTATAAACCCTTCCTGTTCTTTTGCAACATGAAGAGCTAATACATCCTTATAATTTTCTTTTGTGATTTTTTTTATTATTATATTCACTTTACCCATCCCCCATATTCTCTCTATATATAATTATAGGTTAGTAAACATATATTTTCAAATTACTCCGTAAATCCTATTTCATATATTCAGTCAATTCTTTAAAGATAGCCTTTACACCTTTACTCCACCTCTTATCCTCTGCATATCTTTTGCCTATCCACTCGAAAGGATCTTCATCTTTAGGCATATCTTTAGATAAGTTAATTATTGTCCTTGAAGCTATTTTAGTACTATCATCTATATCTGTGTTATATTCTATCCAGCTATGATATACATTGAACGGATTATTAGCTATTTTTTTTGAATTAGCACTATTTTTCGGTACAAAATTCTGCTCCTGACCTGTTATAGAAAAAAGTAAAATTGGATTTACATTAAATTCTTCTGCCACAGAAATTATAGTGGAAAAATACGGTTCTTCCACTAAAAGAGAGCTGCGTTTGCATAAAAACTCCTTTAATTTTGCTTCATTTATTTTTTTGTATCTCATATATTTAGGCATATGCGAATTCACATATTTACTTTTAATGCTCTTATTTTTCTCCTCTTTAACCATGGAGTTTTCTTTTATTTGCTGTTTTCCAATGACATTAGAATAATAAGCCTTCCCTATACCACCTAGTAATATAATACTGGTAATGATTACAATAACCATGCCTGGTATCTTTTTTAATTTTTTCCAACCTATCAATTGTTTTATTAAATAATTTTTAGACTTTTTATACTCTTCTATATTACTGTGCAGTAGAGTATTCTCATTATTTTGCTTATAAGCTTGATCTTTCGAACATAAATTTTTATTTGCTAATTCCTCTTTATCTTCATTTGTTGAAATATTTACATTTATATCTTTAAAACCTAAGTCTTTAAAACACTGCTGAAGCTCACTTGTTGTAAACTCCATCTTTGTATTTAAACTAATCCAATCTACCAACTTCTCCGGTAAATCATACCTTATCCCATTATAATTTATACAAATTTCAAAAACATCTTTAAAAGTAACTATCTTTTTACCATTAATAAGAAGATTCACTAATACCTCTTTCTTAATATCTGACTTTAATTCTTCTGGTAATCCTTTTAAATTATTATATATAATACTGCTAATTGTATGAGAAAGTATTTGTGAATTTTTGGAAGATACATTTTCAGAATATTTATTATCTATATAATTTTTAATAGTCACTATATCTTCTTTATCTAAAATTTTTATATTGTTTAATTTATTTAAAACTGTACTCATAAATTCAATACCTACTATATTTTTTATATTCTCTTTATTTATCGTATACTTCTGATAGATATCTACTTTACAAGCCAAGTTTTATCTTATGTTATTGTAGTTTATTTCTTCTTAATTTTATCTCTTCATTAAATTCTTCTAGCTTTTCTTGACCAATAATATTTTAAATCTACCTGAATATCAACTTTCAAGTTTTCACCCCCCTCTTCATTAAATAACTACCACTGCCTCATAGCAATTTATCTTATATACTTATTATAATAATAATTACCCCTATAGACTACTGATTATAAATAAGCGGTAGTCTATTTCAAATAAGCGGTAAAATATAAGGATTAATAATCTTTATCGTAAAAAAATATAAACTAAGGCAGTAACTCCTAATTTTATAGTAACTACTTCCTTAGTTTATATTTTTCCTAAAACCTAAGCACTTTCCTTTTCATTATAATACCTAGCTTGTGAATTCCACAACTCATAGTATTTGCCCTCTTCATCTTTTATTAGATTTTTGTGATTGCCCTTTTGAATTATTCTTCCCTCGTGAAATACTGCTATCTCATCACAGAATCTGCAAGATGAAAGTCTATGTGATATATAAAAAGCCGTTTTTGTGCCTACTATTTCATTAAATTTAGAATAAATTTCAAATTCTGATATAGGATCTAGTGCTGCTGTAGGCTCGTCTAGTATCATAATAGGTGCATCACGATATAAAGCTCTAGCTAAGGCTATCTTCTGAGCTTCTCCGCCTGAAATTTCTATTCCTTCTTCATCAAAGTCCTTATATAAGGATGTGTGTACCCCTTTAGACATAGTATTTAATCTTTCTTTTAGTCCAACCTCTTCTACTACATTCACTACAGACTTTTCATCATAATCTGTTGTTGCTGCAACGTTTTGTCCTAGAGAAAAGGAAAACAGCTTAAAATCTTGAAATACTATTGAAAATAGGCTCATGTATTCCTCATAATTATATTTCTTTATGTCTATACCATTTAATAATATCTCCCCTTCATTTGGGTCATACAATCTGCAAAGAAGCTTTATAAAAGTGGTTTTTCCTGAGCCGTTCATTCCAACTATTGCAAGGCGTTCCCCAATATTTAATTTCATAGAAACATTCTTTAGGACATAAATCTCTGACCCTGGATATTTAAAAGATACATTTTTAAACTCTATCTGATATTCATCATCATTTCTCTTCTCTACTGGGAGGGTTCCATTATGTTTTTCTCCTTTAATATTTAAAAAATCATAATAAAGTTCTACGTATTTATTATTATTAACAATTTCATTAAAAGAGGATAGAACTTCCTTACTTCCAGTCATAAATTGATTTATACTTCCCACATACTTGACTATACTGCCTATGGTTATAGCGCCAGCTATAGCCTTTAATGCAACAAAGGAATATACCATACCACTAGAAAGTGATGATATTAATGCATCAAATGCACTATATTTTGCCTTCATATTACCCATTTGATTAAACATTTTTCTTGAGTTTTTATCAAATTTTTTTAACTCATCACTAATTATTGGTATTTCATTATATAGCCTTACTCCTTTTCCTACATTGTAATCCGATACCATGTCACCATAAAATCCCCAAACTCTATTTAAATCCATTAACTTATTGAAATACTTAAATAATCCCTTTTCAGCTTTAGATGTTAATTTTAAACTAATTAATGTACCTACAAAAATTACAATTAAAAATACATAAGAAAACCATATAGAATTTATAAATGGTATACCTCCACCTGTAATTTTGGGTATAAATAAATCTATAACTAAAAAAGTAGATGTTATCACTGTTATTAGTCCTTTTATAAATCTCCCCATCTCCTGTATAATAAGAGGGATACCTGCTCCATTCATATTTTGAGCTTCCTTTATCTTTGTACGAAGCTTGTGCACCTCTAGATTTTCCACATATTCATAGTCCATATTTGCTATCTTTTCACTTAATTTCATATCTTGATTTTCATATACAATCTCTATGAGCAACCCTTTTAAATGTTCAAGTGCCGTAGAAATAAGATGAATTCCTAAATTTAACAGAATAGTTATCCCTACCAACATCTTAAGATTATGAATATTTTTATTTCCAAGTAGTTCATCAATAATTAATGCAGACATATATATATTTATAAAAGGCGAGACAGATTCAAAAAGTGAATGAAATATAGTAACAGGCAGTACCCAAGGCTGTAATTTATAAACCTCCTTTAAACCAAATCTTAATATTTTAATTTGTTTTTTTAAATCCCCTTTACGCATATTTTTCACCTCCTACATTATTTTTATAATAGTAGCTCTGCATGTCGTACATCTTTCTATATTCTCCCTCTTTATTCATAAGGCTATAATGGTCTCCTTCTTCTTTTACCGCTCCATTCTCAATAAACACTATCCTGTCACAAAACCTAGTAGAAGATAACCTATGGGATATAAATATGGAAGTATGTCCTTTTGTAAGTTCATTATATTTTTGATAAATTTCATTTTCAGCTATAGGGTCCAGTGCTGCTGTAGGCTCGTCTAATATTATAATTGGAGCATCCTTATATAGTGCTTTGGCAAGCATTAATTTCTGCATCTCTCCCCCTGATAATTCCACAGCATTCTTATGCACAGATTTAATCATTGGAGTTTTCTCTTTCTTAGGTAGAGACTCTATTTTTTTCATAAGACCTGACAAGTTAAAAACCCTTTGCATTTTCTCCTCATCTATATTTTTTTCTATATCTGGTGCAATATTTCTCTCAATAGATGTAGGCAAAACATGCATTTCTTGAAATACCACAGAAAACAAAGTATAGTAATTATCTCTATTATAAAACCTGCTTTTCTTACCGTTTATATATATTTGTCCTTTTGTAGGAGTGTATAATCCACATATAAGCTTTACTAAAGTGGTTTTACCTGCTCCATTAACCCCTACTAATGCTAATTTTTCTCCTTTTTTTATGTGTAGATTCATATTCTTAATAGTGTAATCCTCAGCTCCCCCGTATTTATAATACACATTTTTAAGTTCAATATCACAGGGCATTCCATAGGAAGGAATTTCTATCCCCTGCCCTCTATTCATCTTATCCTCCATCTCTAGATACTCTCTCAAATCACATACATCAAGACTAAAGGAATTTAAGGTATTAATATTTTTTACAATGCCTGATAACCATGTAGAAAAACCAGCTACAGCTCCAAAATACATTACAAAATTTCCTATAGCCATCCCTCTATAAATAACTGAATATATAAGAAATCCATAGGTTATTCCATCTCTTAAAAGAAGAAGTATTCCATCAACGAAATTAGCAAAATATCTTCTTTTTATATTTTTATTTTTAAAATAAATTTCTTTCTTTTGAAAAGTTTTGTACATACTTTTAAACCAAGGAAACATATTATAAATTCTTATATCTTTAGAAGATTTAAAATCTCCTGTTCTTTCTCTTATATATCTTATTTTTCTTTGCATTGGCACCGTATTGTTTTTATTTTTGTGCTCATATTTGTTTACATACCTTCCTATAAAATAATTTATTACTGAAGATAAAATTATAAATATAATTATGAAAGGATGAATAGTAACTATTATGGCTGAATATATTACAAACCCGATCATATTAGAAAATAATTCTATTATAACCTCTACTATTGCTTCTGTGGCAGAAGCATTCATCTGCATAGCTCTACTTGCTCTAGATAAATTTTCTTGCCCATCTAAACTATCTACGTTCTCAAAATCTGTATCAAATGTCTTATTTATTGCTAAGTTCATGTATTTAAATCTGTAGCCTATTTTTCTAAAATAAGTTATAGATTTTGTAGTATTTAAAATTATATTCAAAAGGATCATTATAACAACAGGTATGCCTAAATTTATCATAAGCTTAAAAACTGACAAATTAGAAGTTACAGAATCTATTACTATCTTAGGCAAATATATACCTATAAGCGGAATAATAACTGTTATTGGGATCTGCACAATAACTAACCACCATAAAGTCTTATCCCATCTCCAAATATTTTTTATTAAATACATAGTGTTAGTAAATGTTGAATATTTAGCTTTATCCCTTTGAACTTTTTCACTCATAACATCATCACCCTTTTTATATTTTTTTGTAATACTACTGCAATTAACTTAGTTAATGTAAACTTTAAAATCTAGAATTAAGTTGGAATTTATACACCAGTTTCTTGATTTAAATTTTAAAAACTCCTACGAAGTTTTGTCCTTCATTTTCAATTTTAAATTCTAAATTTTTTTACCCCTAATTGCTCATTGATTATTAATTACAAATTACAGGTAACCATTCATTACCCTAGCTATATAATATCAATACGAAGATTTTAATGTATAAAAAAAGCACCAATGGTTATATTTAAAACACCAATGGTACTATATAGATAAAATAATCTCCGTTGCAAATACACCTTCTTCATTTTGCCTATTTATAAATCCATCATATTTAGCCACAATGCTATCTACTCTTTTTAGTCCAAAGCCATGGTTTATCCCTATTTTCGTGCTTACATATCCTAGACTTGTCTTTTTAACTTTTCCTCCACTAGAATTTGTTATAGAAATATATAACTGCTTTTTCATCTCTCTTATGTATACCCTTATAAATCTTTCATCAGGATTTTCTATCTTAAGAGTAGCTTCCATAGCATTATCCATTAAGTTTCCAATGATAATACATAAATCTATATCTGCTACTTGAAGGTTCTTAGGCACTATTGCCTTAGCATTCATATTTATCTTTTGGCTAATTGCTAGGGATAGTTTACTATTCAGTATTGCATCCACCATTATATTTCCTGTTTTTAAAACTCTATCTATTTGGGTCAAATCCTTATCTAAATCGTTGAAGTAATTTTTCATGTCCTCATATCTTCCTAATTCAAGATACGCTTTCATGGTCTGTATATGATTGTGATAATCATGCCTCCAGCCCCTCATTTTTCTATAAATATTTTCCACCTCGTTATAGTGCTTTGCTATAAGATCATCTTGATAATCAGAGATACGCTTGTCCACTAATTTAAATAGTATGTATCTAATTAAAAAAAACAAGAGAACAATTAAAATTATAATAGCTACAATTATAAGGATAATACCCCTACTACTCATCTATATCACCTCTAAAATACTTTATAAATGCCACATTGGTATCCTGATATCTTCTCCTACTTACAGGAATAATTTCTCCATTATCTAATTCTAACTGTGTACTTTTTATAGAATTTATATACCTAAGTCCCACCACATAGGATCTATGACATCTTACAAACATATTCTTATCCAGCTCTTTTTCTATAGTCCCTATGCTTTTTCTAGTGGTATATTTATTCTGCAGGGTATTTATCTCTATATAATGAGCAAAAGCCTCGATGTAAAGTATATCCTTCTGATTTATTTTATTAAATTCACCCTCTGCCTCTATAAGAATTGCTTTTTCTTCCTTTGAAATTTTATCTAAGGCTCTATCTAAACATTCATATAGCTTTTCTTCTTTTATTGGCTTTATTAAATAATTTATTGCTTCCACATCATAGCCTGCTTGAATATAATCAGTAACTGCTGTTATAAATATTATCTTTACATCACTGTTTTCATTTCGTACCTTCTTGGCAAGTTCAATACCGTTTTTTCCTGGCATTTGAACATCTAATAAAAGTATTTCATGTCTTTTGTCCATACTCCATTTAAAATAAAAGCTTTCAGCATTATAAAAGTTTTCTATGCTTACCCTTATCCCCTTAGAACTTGACCATTTTTTAACATATTTATTCAAAAGTTCTAATTGTACCTTTTCATCTTCAATAATAGCAATACTCACTCTATCTAGCATTTTCTCACCCCACTATAATGAATTATAACACATTTATGTATGTTCATTACATTCTGTAAATTACCTAGCTCCATGAATTTTCATTGCTACAATTTGAATTTAATAATTATTACATGTCTAAATTAAGTCTTAAGACAAATGAAAAAAGCACTGCATCCTACCAAGAAAATGTTACCCTATTTTTAAATTATTCTTTTACCCAGTAACTACTGCAATCATCAGAACGTTCAAGAAAACCATACTCTATAAGTGACCTTCTAATAGTTGCATAATCCTCATATATTCTTTTTAAAATTCTATTTATTTCTTTTTCAGAGTATTTCTTTCCTTTGGAAAAATTCTTAACTATTTCAGATAAAATTATTAATTTTTTCTTTTCCTTAGCAGGAAATGTTTTTATCGCTCCACTTTCATCCATATAAATTTTAATTGTACTTTTTCTTTCCTTATCAGTAATGTTATATCTATCATCTAGTGTAGTTGCTGTTTTATGTGCATCACATAGAGTATCTTTATCCAATTTATTCACCTTTTTCTTTGTGTTTAATGCTAGTAATTCCATTATAGATAAAAATAATTTTGCTTGTTTTTCTTTTTCACGTAACTTATAGCGATGATTTCTTATAGTAGACTGTGCTACACCTAACTTTTCAGCAATCTCCTTATCAGTTAATCCTGAAGCCATTAGTACTAAAAGTTCTCTTTGAACCTGTGATATACCTGTAAATGCTGGGTTCATACCTAATAAATATTCTAAGGTAGAACCATGTTTTTCTAATATATGCATCTCTGTAGCTTTTCTTGAATCATAAAGAATAGAATCTATTTCATATATTCTTCCCTTTGCAAATTCTTCCTCACAAATTATACATTTATAGCCTTCCTCTAACTCTATATACCCTTTTTTCACCTCTTCAATAGTTGCATCCCAAAATAATTCTTTATTATTTTCCTTCATACTATTCAACTCCCCTATTTCATATATTTCTATATAAATTATAGGTGAAATTCAGCATTTTGTCTATATATAAATAAACTTTTATTCATTTTGCCTACATATTATTTAATTATTAACACAAAAATTAGTAGCCCTTTCTAAGAGCTACTATTATAAATGTTTTTTCATATAATTCCTATAATGAATAATATACAATAATTATCCCACAAAAAGTATTACATTACTTGAATTATGAAATTTCTCTGGAATGAGTTGCATAAGGAGCAAAGAAACTATTTAAATTTAATTTTAGAAATTCTTCTTTTAGACAGATAAAATTATTGTATAATATCCAAATTAAAATATATTCTCATTTAAAACTCTTTACTATCTCTGCATCATCAAAGTGTATAAGTTTTTCCCCAACAATCTGATAATTTTCATGTCCTTTTCCAGCAATAATAACTATGTCACCAGTTCTAGCTGTATTAAGAGCTGCATATATAGCCTGTTTTCTATCTTGAATTTTCTCATATATGCAGTTAGTTTTTTTAATTCCTACTTCAATGTCATTTATGATACCTGTAGGATTTTCATTTCTTGGGTTGTCAGAAGTTATAAAACACATATCTGCAAACTCTCCCCCCATTTCTCCCATAATAGGCCGTTTGGTTTTATCTCTATTACCACCACAACCAAATACTAAAATAATCCTATTTTTAGTTAATTCTCTTGCAGTACTCAATACATTCTTAAGGGCATCAGGAGTATGAGCATAATCTACTATAGTCAGATAGTCCTTATTATTGGGAACTACCTGAAACCTCCCAGCTACACCAGTAATATTACTTATTTCTTCAATAATTATATCTAAAGGTATACATAGAAAATAACAAGCTGCAATAGCTGCCAAAGCATTATAAACGCTAAATTTCCCAGGGATTTTTAACCTTACTTTCTTTAAAACACCATGAAAATCCAATATAAAGTTTACACCTTCAAGGGAATAACATATATCTCTTGCCTTAAAATCACAAGAGTTATGGATTCCATAGGTTATAATGTCACATTTAGCATTTTGTTTTATATCCCACGAAACTTTATCGTCATAATTAATAATTCCAAGCCTACACATTTTAAATAATTTTATTTTAGCGTTTTTATAATTTTCCATTGTTCCATGCTCTTCCAAATGATCTTGAGTTAAATTTGTAAATATGCCAATATCAAAATCACATTTATAAACTCTATAATTATTCAGCGCAGATGAACTAACTTCCATTACTACATCTTCAACGCCTAATTCAATCATTTCATTAAATGACTCTTGAAGTTCAATAGCATCTGGAGTTGTGGGGTTTTTCTTTTGGGTTTTTAGTGTTTTATTTCCAATACGATTTTCAATAGTACCAATAACTCCAACTTTACGCCCAAGACCTTCTAATATTTTTGATATAAAGATAGCCACAGAAGTCTTTCCATTTGTTCCTGTAACACCTATAAGATTGAATTTTTTAGAAGGCTCATTATAATAAGTATTTGCAATACTAGCTACTACAACTTTTGTATTTTGAACTTTAATAATAGTAATATTCTCTGGAATGTTCTGCACTTCATGTTCCACCACCAATGCAATGGCACCAGCATTAACCGCTGCACAGGCATAATCATGCCTGTCTATATTTCTATTTTTTACACATACAAATAATGCATTAGATTTAACTCTTCTAGAATCCCATGCAATACTGTGGATATCTATTTCATCTGAGCCTCTCATTATTGTGTATGGAATATTAATTAATAATTCCTTTACTTTCATATACATCCTCCAATGAACCTATTCTCTGATTATCTATAAGTAATACTTCCTCTTCTACAAATGCAGTAAGTAACGTTAAATAAGTTTATAGCTTACATTTTATAATACAGCTTTATATAATCTATTATATTGATATTTTTTACTAGTTTTATAGTTAAAATTGCCATAAACATTGTAAAAAATGCTTTATATCATTATAAATTTAAAGAGCGTACATAGATTTGATTTACACAAATCTATGTACGCTCTTTAATTTACTTCTATTATATAATTAAACTCATCTATTTTTTTATATTTTAATTCTTTATTGAATTTTGAGAATTCAGCTTCTAGAAAATCAATATACGAATAATACTCATCTCTTACTTCATCTATTTGTTCTTTAGATAACCTTTTTACAACATTTATTTCTCCCTGTTTATCTTTAAACATCAAATCTCCAATAATTATTTTTCCATTATTTCTTAATACTCTAAGCATTTCTCTTATAGCTATAGACTTTTCATCATTATTTAAATGATGAAAAGCATATGTGGAGACTATGATATCAAAACATTTATCACTATAAGGTATTTTTAAAAACTCTCCTAATCTAACCTTTAACTTTGGATATTTTTCTTTTGCAACTCGAAGCATCTCTCTAGATTGATCTATTCCTACTATATCATAATCATTCTCTAAAAATTTACCAGCTAAATTCCCTGTTCCAACGCCTATCTCTAATATACGAGAATCATTTATTATGGAACTTACAGCTAAATTATATACATTTTCTAATATTAAGTTATAATTTTCATATATCTTAAGCGCTCCTTTATCTTTCATTACAGATTCATCATAACTATCAGCCCAACTATTAAAATCCCATCTGTCCTTCCAACTATTTTTAATTTCACTTAATTCATTAGCACTTTTTATAATATCTAATATATTATCATCTGCCTTACACTCATCTGATTCATAAATATTATCTATTATGCTTTCAAGAGAATTTCTTACAACATTTAATCTATCAATTTCATTACTTACAATCTGCCACTCCCTATTAAAGTGATTTAAATAGTTACTGCTATTATTATTAAGCATTATGTCTTTTATATCTTTAATTGTTAAACCTACAGACCTATATAATAATATTGCCTGCAGCTTCATTATATCTTCCTCGGTAAATTTTCTATACTCATTGTCTACATTTCTTAAAGGAGCTAATAATCCTTTTTTCTCATAATGCCTAATTTTATTAGCTGTTATATCAAACATATTAGCCACTTCATTTATGCTATAATAATTTTTCATATTCTCTCATCTCCTTCAAGTGTTATTCTAAACCTTAGCCTTGGACTAAGGTCAAGAAGGAAATATATATTTTGTATTGAAATTCAATTCTAAATACTGCTGTAAACTATTTTTATTAGTAAATATTAAATTGAATAATTTCAATTTAACACAAACATATGTTGACTTTAATGATAAAATAAAATCTTTAGTCCTTTTGCAATCTGCTACTGGGAAATCAGGAGTAGTTCAAGTTTTTATCCCAGTTTTCTAACTAATCCTTTTTGACAAAAACTTGCTTCATAAACTACTATTGTGGCTGCAACTCCTACATTTAATGAATCTGCTCCTCCAAACATAGGTATTATTACTCTTTCACATTGGCATTTATTCCAAATGTCTGAAATACCATGTATTTCATTTCCTACAATAATGGCAGTTCTCCCTTTATAGTCAGTATTATAATAACTTTTACTAGCCTTTAGATCAGTAATAATAATTTTAAATTGATTACTTTTAAGCCACATTATAACGTCTTTTACATCTTTATCTATTACTGGCAGCATAAAGCTAGACCCCATGCTTGATTTTATTAATTTTTGATTTGTTTTTCTCACATTACTATTGCAAATAATTACTCCATCTCCACCAGCCCCATCAACAGACCTTATAATTGTTCCAATATTCCCTGGCTTCGCCAATCCATCAAGTACTACTAGCAAATTGTTCTCCTTCAATTCTATATCATCAAGTTTATACTGGGGAAAACTGCATAATAAAAAAAATCCCTCACCACTATCTCTACTACTTAATCTACTACATAGATTACTTGATATTAAATATGAATTATCTGCTGCACTAACAATAAATCGGACCATTTCAAGCATAGTTTTGCTTTTAATAAAATCTGGGCAAAACACAAAACTTTTTATTCTTATATTACTATTAATTATCTTTTCATATGCCCATAGCCCTTCTATAACAAATAAGTTTTCATCCTCAATCTTTTTATTCTTTATTAATTTATTTATATTTCTTACTGAAGGCTCTTTACTGCCAACAAATTTTAAGTTAGAAAACTCCCTATATAACTCCTCAATATTTATCTCCATTGTATCACCCCAATTTCTTAAA
The DNA here is from genome assembly GCF_000744935.1 of Clostridium sp. KNHs214. Classification (GTDB taxonomy): domain Bacteria; phylum Bacillota; class Clostridia; order Clostridiales; family Clostridiaceae; genus Haloimpatiens. Next base: position 1,054,772 of record NZ_JQMW01000011.1, read on the forward strand.
AACACTGATACAATCATTTTAATATAATTTTATACTACTATAATAGGTAAAAAACATTTCTATATCATTCTTTACAAAAAAGCTACCACTCATTTTATTACTTCAGTGATAGCTTTTTTGAAGTTTATGTTATTTATAATACAGTTCTGCACAATCCCTATATTGTTATGGAATACCACGTGAACTACCACCGAGACAAGCAACGGTGACTTTTGAGCATTTTCTATAAAAAATTTCTAATAAACTCTAACAAAAGCTTCCCTATATTAGGATATACTTGCTTTATAGCAGTTATAACCTCATTTGAATTTACTGGCATCTTAAACATATATTCACCTGTTCCATGTTGGTTAAAGATAGCTACTATACCTTTGGCTACTCCTCCTATAGCTATATCTGCTCTTGCATATCCGCCTAATGCAATGTGCTTTGCGATTGCCGCTCCTCCTAAACTTGCTACATAAGCTACAGAAAATCCTCCTATGGATAGCATTCCTGAAAATGCCGCACCACCAATTGCCATTAAAATAGCTAAAGATATTCCTCCAAAACTTAAGACTCCTATAGAAACACCTCCAAGGCTAACCAATCCGATAGCCACACTTCCAAATGAAAATATTCCTTTAGCTATTCCTAAAGGCTTTGTATTTACATGAACGAGCGGTATCCCAAAAATCTTTGCCTTAGAAACATACTCATATCCATATTTATACCTCCGTCCATACCACCAACAATTTCTTGTATTTTGTCTAACCTCTAGGTTTTCTCTAAATTCTTCAGCAATTTCTTCCGGATCACCAAGAAGAATATATGGATCATTTTCTCCAGTAATTTGCTGTTTTTCTATAAGAGATACGTATAAATCCTCTTTTATTCGTTTTCTCTTTTTCCCAACTACCCCTATACTATCTACAATTCCGTCAATGTAATCCTGAAAGTCCTTGTTCATTTATAACACTTCCTTTCCCTAAATACCTAAAACTTTATTAGTTATTCCATAAAAATATTTCCATATATCAATTTGCTTCCTATAAGCTTCAATTCCATTTTTAGTAATTTTATAATATTTTCTTGGAATTTTTCTTTCTCCCTTTGGTACTACACTATAACTTTTAATAAATCCATTATCCTCTAGCCTATAAAGTACTGGATACAATGTACCCTCTTTCAATTTGTAATATCCTTCACTTATTTCATCTAATAGCTGTATTATTTCATATCCATACATATCTTTTTCTGAAATTAGTTTTAAAATTATTATAGATAATGTACCCTTCTTTAGCTGATTATCCAATTCTGGCAAAGAGCTCACCCCTCTCTATTATTAGATTTCTATATACTTAGTATTACTAAGTATATTACTAATTATACTACTTGTAAATACAAACCAATACTTTTTTGCTTAAAATTTCTAATTTGTTTTTGAACATTAAAAAAGCAGCCCATCACGAATGGATTAGCTACTTTTTTTTACTTTATTAGTGACCTCTAACAAATTTTCTTAATTTCATCAAAATAAAGTTCCCCCTTTTGATTTTTTTCAAAGTTGTATTCCTTATCTATCCATGTATGATGAAATGTATTTTCTGATATAGGATAGATTGGCATTACCCATTTATCTTCTACGTATATTTAAGACAGTAATTTTTTAACTGAACACATACACTTTCTATATCTTTTCCTTCATTTTGCAATTCACTCTGCCATTTTCTCATGCATATTGGTAAATTTTCAAATTTTTCATTGGCTATTATATCTTTAATATCTTCATTTATTATATTGCCCATAGAAAAAACGTCATCAGGAACTATCTCACATGGTTTCACGTTTCCATCTCCACTTATAGCTAAAGAAAAAGTTCCTCCTCCGCACAAAAGACATTTGGAATTTGAATAGGGTTGTATACTATCATGACTCATATTAAAATCAGAATTATATTCATCTTCCTTATCACAATCTACATTTATTTTATCTTTATACTCCTCTTTTAAAGAATTAAGTACCTTCAAAATTTGTTTTTCTGATAATATATCATCCTTATTTGTATTATTTGCCCTTCCTAGTGGAAATAAATATCCAAATCTTATTCTCTTTATATTAAGTTTTATACATAAATTTATTAAATCTACTGCCTCTTTAAGAGAATTCTTTGCTAAAATAGAGCCTATAGATGGATAAACATCATTTTTTATAAGTTCTTCAATAGCTGTTATAGCTTTTCTAAAAGACCCTTTAGCTCTAGTAAACTTATCATGTTCTTCTTCATTAGCTGAGTATAATGGTATTTGAATATTCTTTAATCCTTTAAATCTATGAGCATTTTGACTATTTATTAATGTACCTGTTGTGGTAATAGTTGTTCTAAAATTCTCCTTACAAAAATCTAAAATTTCATAAAAGTCATCATGCAACATAGGCTCACCGCCTGTAAGCTGTATACTATTCAAATTACCCTTAAAAAAATTAAGAGTTTTTAAAATTGTATCTTTGGATATATATTCCTCCTTTTCATTACTACATTCCTTATAACAATGAATACATTTATGGTGACACTTATTAGTAAGGCTGAATATTAAATTATAGGGCATTTTTATTTTTTTGCTACCTGTTACATACATTTCACTATGTATAGGTACATTACTACTAGAAATAAACTCTTTTTTACTGTCAACAAACTGAGAAACTTTTTCTCTAACATCTTCAAAATTACCAATTTCTAATTCAGTATCAATTTCTTTTGCTATGTCATCTATGGTATTTTTTCCATTTATCTTTTCTACTATATATGTTTCTATATCATCTAACATGTATTTTTCAGTATCTCTTATAACTACAGAACAATCCCCAAAATAATGTAGATTGCTATCCCCTAAAAAAATTGGATATACTGCGTTCATGGACTTCCCCTCCTATAATAATGACTGCAAATAAATAATATATTCGCAGTCAAATAAGTTTTGTATTTTTAAATGCTATTCATTCTAGTATGGTTCTTCACCAGGTATACCTCTGCGGCATACACATCCTTGAAGTTTTATAGTTTCTTTTGCTACAAACTGTAAAAATCTTTTTTTAGTCATACTTCTTCCCTCCTTTCTTTTTTGTTTTTTATTTAATATGAATTTATTTACTTTATAAATATATGTGCATTTTCATATGTTATTACCGTACATTTCTAAATTATTTTTTTACACATAGTTTAAATTTACATAACATATAACTTATTTAACAATAGTCATCCTGCCCACCAAAAAAGCTACCACTCCTTAAAATAGTAGTAGCCTTAAACCTATAATTTAGCATATATAATTTTCTTAATACCACACACTTATAAAAAAATTTTTCAGTCATATCTTTAATTTTCTCTGCCTTTTATGCTTATTACATATAAATTCATTCTATTTTTAACAAAGTCATCTATTCTCGCAAAAGTATGCCTATTTCCCCACCCATACTTCAAAAAACAGATTCTATGATATAATAATTTATAAATTATATTATAAAAATTTAGTAAAACAGTTGGAAGGATGATTGTAAATGGATTTTAATACTTTTTTCAAAGTTGGAGAAACTGTCGTTAATGAATACATAGTAAAACCAGAAAATACAGCAGACGTCATTGGAAACACAGGTGTCAATGTGTTGTCTACACCTAGTATGATTGGATTTATGGAAAATACATCTGCAAATGTAGTAATGGATAAAATGCCTGAAAATTATAGAGTTGTTGGAACAAAAATTAATGTTGAACATATAAATTCAACACCTATCAACATGAAAGTTACCGTAAAATCAACATTGACATCAATTGAAGGCAAAAAACTTTGCTACAATGTAGAAGCTTTCAATGAAAAATTTAAAATAGGTTTTGGAACATATGAGCAGCATATAATTAACTTAGAAAGTTTTTTAGATAAAATTTAAGAATTCTAATAGCAAAATCAAAGATTTTAATTGTCACTTTTAGTGTTAACTATAAAAAAGCTCCAAAAAAATAGTAGCTCCTACTTGCAAGTGCTTGCTACTGTTTTTTACTATATTAAATTGTAGTTATACCTATTACATAAATTAAGGCACATTCAAATAAATAACAAGTCAGTATGCTAGTCTATTTTGCGTCATACTGCGTCAGCAGAACCCACCGATAGTTATACTAGCGGCGGAACCTGCTTCCTTGTCTGACACAAAATATACCTGCATCTTTGACTTGTTATTTATTTTCATGTATCTAATCCTCAAACTTTTACTTTTGTAGCTGCTTATTGAGAAGAAATATATTTTCTATTTCATTTCCATGTTCATCATAATATTTTACATCTGCTCCTGTTATATATCCTAATGTATCTCTATCAAGTACACTCCCTTGAATCTTTAATAATGCTTTTTCATCCATAGGTAGCTCTACTTCTTTTGTTTCATAATCTCTTTGGCATACTATCTTTACTTTCATGTCTATCATTCTCCTTTATGGTCTTAGTATGCTTAAATAAGCCCTAAAATATTTGACATTACTAATTCTTCCTTATTTTTTTACTACTACTATTGAAAGTTTATATTTTCTACTTAATAATTATTACCAATTGAGCTTAGCAACATGTCAATCAACCTTAACATTCTTAAATTCTTAATATTTTAGCGTCTCTAGTATCATATTCTTTGAACATACTATTTGCTTTATTAAATTTCATATGTGTATATAGTTTTGACAATGGTACTAGTTGCCTAGGCAAATACTATTGTATAAGTAAAGTACTCATTGTACCTGATGTTTTCTAAAAATATTTTTAGTAAACATCAAACAAATAATTGCCATACTTCCATAAACTATTACTCGCATTAAAAGTAAACTTATAGTTAATCCCCCAAATGAATAAGACAAATAAGTTGAAAAATCACATTCCATCGCCTTATTGGGTAACAAATATAGAATATGATTAAACAATCCATTATCAGCTCCTTTTTTAATAAATAATGAAGCAAATAAAATTATTACTTGAACCATCAAAACCGTAAAAGGTGTTTTAAGTTTAGCTGATAATATAAGTGTAAAAGCAACACTACCAAGTATTACTACATAAGAAATACCGATACATATGAAAGTACTTAAAGAAAATGTAACTGAATAAGGTATTGGTATTAGTGTATCCTTAATTTGAATAGGTAAATTCCATCCATCAATTCCAAAAGCTAAAAGTGGTATAGCTAGTGCAAAAATAAGATTTAATGCAAATACTATCGTAGCAAACGCAAATGCTGCTATTATTTTAGCTCCAATTATTTTTGTCTTTCCATATTTAGCTGCCAAAATAATTGCATCAGCCCCAGATTGGTATTCTCCAGCAAAAATTGGTGCAACCATTATAATTATAGCTAATAATGTAAAGATTAATGCTCCAAGGCTTCTATTTACTGATTCCCATCCTTCGTAGTAACCATACTTATAGGGCCCTTGTATTTTAGAAATTTTATTTAACCAAAAAGTCTTTTCTTCCTCAGAATAATTTCCACCTTTATGATTCATATTTAGAAATGTTGAAACTTTATTATTTCTAATTTTATAAAATCTCGTTCCTTCCTTTGATTTGATTGTAAGTATTTTAGATAAGTCAAAAACTTCATTACCAGGCTCACAGTAATTATAAGCTATCATTGAAAGATACTCACGCTTAGGACTTACATACTTAAGATAAATATCATTTTTTAGTGAAACCTCTCCTACCTCATTTTTTATGGTGTTTTTAGGATTTGAAAATAGCTTTTGGTAAGCCTTAATGTCTTTTGCCACCTGCTCTTCTGTTATTTCATTAGGAAGCTTTTTAACATCTTCCTTTTTCAATTCTATTGCCTTAAGCCCTTTATAATCTCCACTTGCATCTAAATATTCAAATTTAGTAATGAATAATGTGGAAAAAATAATAGTAAGTATTAAACTAACCAAACTAGTTATAATATTTACTCTTTTTTTCGCTAATTTTTTAAATTCAAACTTTATCAAACTATACATAACTTTCACCTTCCTATGACTTAACTTTGTCTTGAAAATAATATAAATACAGATCTTCTAAAGATGAAGGCACATTAATTGCATTATCCATTGGTTTTTCATGACTAACTATTCTTAAATCCACAAATCCATTTCTACTGTGTTGCAAATTTACAGCACAATATTTATTACAAAAATAATCTTCTTGTGATTCAGATACTGTACATTTCCATACACTATTTTCAATTTCTTTCGTTAAACCCTCAACTGAATTTTTGGTAATAACATTTCCATTTTTCATTATAAGAATTTCATCAGCTATACACTCTACATCTGACACAATATGAGTAGATAAGATTACTATTTTATCCTTGGAAAAATTTGATATTAAATTACGAAAACGTACTCTTTCTTTTGGATCAAGTCCTACTGTAGGTTCATCTAAAACTAAAATTTGAGGATCATTTAATACTGCCTGTGCAATTCCTAATCTTTGTTTCATTCCACCTGAAAAAGTTCTAATTTTTCTATTTACAACAGACTCCAACCCTACCATACTTAATAATTCTTTAGTCTTCTCTTTTGCAAATCTTGGCATTAAACCCTTTAAAGAAGCAATGTATAGCATAAATTCTTTCGCTGTAAAATCTGGATAATAACCAAAGTTCTGCGGAAGGTATCCTATCAAATCTCTATATTCCTCCCCCATATTTATGTTATTTTTACCATTTAATTTTACTTCCCCTGAAGTTGGAGTTAACACTCCACAAATTATTCTCATCAAAGTTGTCTTTCCAGCACCATTAGCTCCTAAAAGACCATATATTCCTTCATTTAAATTTAATGAAAGTTCATTTACTGCAAATTTGCTCCCATATTTTTTCGTTAATCTTTCTATAGATAAATTCATATAATAACCTCCTTAACAACATCATCAAACAAATCTAATCTCTTCCACATTTTTTTAACTTCAAAAACAAAAATAACTATAGTAATTGCATAAATTAGAATCCAGCTTGATACGTACTTATTTTCATAAATTCCTAAATCACTAAGTTTTCCCCAAAAAAGTATTGCCATTAATAAAACACTATAAGTTACACAAGCATAATTAAGTTCTTTACCTTTAAAGTATTTCATAATTTGTATACACCCAGTACATACTAAATTAAAGGGTACAAGTGTATACATAATAACTCTAAGCATACTTACATTCACTAATTTACCTTGAAATACCATTATAATAATTAATGCAACACAATCAGTAATACCCAAAATAAGCATTCTTGCAGCTAAAACCTTTTTTAATGAATTCTTAGTAGAAAACTCAATTTCTAACATGCTTTTATTGTAAACCCTTGATATCTCATCAATGTTGATAATCAATAGAAGAGGAGATAAAATTGATATAACAGAAAAAGTTCTAAAATCCACAGACCTCCAAATACCTGAATTATAAAAAACTAAGCAAATTAATCCTAAAATTAGGGTTTGAAATATCCATGTTCTTTTTCTAATAAAACCAATTTGATATAAAATAAACTGCTTATTACTCATTCTAAATTTTGGTACGCTTAATGAATTTTCATGAATAAACTTAATTACCTTCATAGGTGCATCTTTGTCATAATTAGGCACATAATAGTTATTTAGCATTTCCCTCATTTCTCTTTCCTTCCTATTCATACTTGTCCTCCTTTCATGTTCTCACTAATTATATTCATCGCCTTTTTTAACCTATATTTTGTTATAGAAACACCTGCATTCATAATTTTAGCAATATCCTTAATTTTCAGATCCTGATAAAATCTTAAAATTATTATTTCACGTTCTTTTTTAGAAAGCTTGTCCAACGCTTCTTGTACAATAATTTTGTTTTCTAATTTAGAAATTTCTTCTTCTGAAGAATACTCTTCTACTTCTTTTAAAATATATTTGGATTCTTTTTTATAAAAGTCTTTACATTCATTTCCTGCAATTACATAGAGATAATTTTCAAATTTCCCGTAGTGCTTATAATTTCCAATATTTTTTATTACTTTCATAAACACCTCTTGTGTTAAATCTTGTGCAGCCTGCATATTATCTAAATGCCGATAACAATAGTAGTATACTTTTTCGTAATACTTTTTTATTAAATTATCAAATAAATATATTTTTCCATCTTTAATCTCCTGTATTACTTTAGTATCCCCCACTAATGCCACCTCCAAAACGTTTCATACACTATAACGATTGTAACTCTAAAAAAGTCAATAGTTTAATTTTCTTTTTTAGTAAAGTACTTTAGTTGAGAAAATTTTATAACATATATTTACAGTTAAAAAGAATTCATAAAAAGTTTTACAAAGCAATAATAACTAATATTGTCTTACTGAATCTTGCTAATTGTCATAGAATAACCTTGGGTAAATTTTTAAGTGAAGGTATTTGGAATATTAATTTTGCATGGAAAGACATTAGAGAGTTTGTTATAAGTTCTATTTATGAATGTTCATCATAAGCTAATTTACCTATATTTGCAATTTATGATGATACTATTGCTGAAAAAACTAACCGAGTTATTTATCCGAGAGGCTTTGGTATTCAAGTTCAAAATTTTACCCAGTATATTTTAAAAAATGATGTTTGCCTTATTACAGTAAACGTTGGCCTATTGAAGTATTCTTTATGAATTTAACCTATTACGCTCCTTAATTATTAAAATTACAATTTTATAATTGTATACAATTTATAGTAATATTAATCTTACCAAATTATAAAAAGTACATGGTTACTTATGATATAGTTCTCTGAATCAGTAGTAAGTGATGCTTTTCCATCTATTACCTATATATTCATTCTACATAATTGCAGTATAATGTCCAAGTTACAATATGAAAATTCCTTAGTGGATGGTTGCGGAGGGTTTGAACGTTTTATCCTCCTGAACTATTGGTGAACTATTTCACCATAGCTAGGGGGTGGTATTGGATATGTTTGATACTTTAATAAAGTGTATATCGGTTATTTATGTCATTAGATTAATTCTAAAACATAATCTTTTTATACATCATTTAAAAATTAAGATTAAGTTTCTTGGTCTTGATATAGAAGTTAAAAGCAAAGAAAAAAGTGCTCCATCCAACGAAGATTAGCACTTTCTCTAAGATTCATAATTTATAACATAAATCTAATCCAATAGCCCTAAAACAAAATAAATGTTCTAAGGATTGCTTAGTGTTACCAGCACTAAGCTTTTCTTATTTATATTATATCAAATCTTCATAAAAAATAAACCTATATAATTTTTTTATTTTAAAATTTTAATCTCAATAATATAAATTGGAATTTATCGATTATTATTATAAGTTATAATTATATGCCCAATACCAAAAAGTATTGCTGTTATTATCAAACCAATAACCAAATTCTAACACTGATATATTAAAAATCATTAATCCCATTGAACCAAATCTTCCTATCTGCTCAATGATTTCAACTACTTTATTATTATATTTACTTTCAAAGTTTTTTTCTTTCATTGCAAATATAATATTAGGTATCATAATTATCATCATAATAATTAACCCATATACATTTAACCAATTCATTTATCTAAATCCCTTACAAATTTCTAAGAATACTTTTTAGTCTCTTTTCAATTCCCTTTGCATTAAATATTCACTATGACCTGAATCATCATTAACTTGTTCTTTTATTATTTTAAATCCTCTATTTATATAAAACTCTACCGATTTTTTGTTTTCTTTATATACAGCTAATGTTAGTTCATTATATTTATCTATTGCATAATTTATTAAATTCTTACCAATACCGTTACCTTGAAAAGCTACATCAACAAATAACGCGCCTATAAACTCATTATTTATTATACTTATAAACCCTTTTATCCCTTCATTATCTTCATATACAAGAGTCTCAGCTATAGGTATATATACAGTTTTCACAGTATCATAACTATTCTCCCAATGCTCTTTGTTAATAAAATCATGTGCCTTTATAGTACTTTTTAACCATATATTCATTATATTATCTATATCTGTACTTTTAAAATTTCTTATCATCTTACTTCACTCCTAATCTATGATTTATATTTTAAATTTTATCATTTATCAATAAATAATACCAAGTACATATCTAATTCTATATTATCTTTGTACAAAAATGCTGTAGTGTAATTCTAACTACACTACAGCATTAAAACTTATTATTTATTATAATCTCTAATAATTCTTCTGATACTATGTTCTGTCAAATAAAACTTTTGAGATAGTTCTTTTATACTTTTCCCATTTTTATATTCATTAAGTATTTTTATATTTCTATTCTTAATTTCTCGCCTAAATCCACTTTCTTCTCCCCAGGATGTTTTATTATTATATTTTTGGGGTATATATACATATTTACCGTCAATATACTCTTGTATTATCTCTAAAATATCTAAGGGTAAAACTTCCTTTGCATTTTCATATTTCATACTTTTGCTCCTATCCACTTTTTGATGTACATAGTTGAGCAAAATCTACTATGGCTATAGTTGCCGTACTAATATTCTATACGGCTCTAAACAAATTTTTATTATAGACTTTGCTCAGAGCCTTCTACACTTTCAAAATGTATAAATTTTCTCATTATATTTCACCTCAATATATTTTTTTCTATATTTTAATATACTAATTCATTTTATACAATCTCAATAATAACTATATTTCTAAAATTGTTACTTCTTATTTTAAAATATAAACTCCTGGCTAAATTATTATTTGTCTATCACTAAAGAATTATTTTCTTCTTTTATTATAACATATTTTGTAAATGTATTATTACTTACGATACGGTATTTTTACTTATAAAAATAACCCTAGGCAAGTCATATCAATGCCTAAGGTAAGAAACCGCATTTACTTATGATACGGTTCACCGCTCCTAATCCTAAAACCTCTATAAATCTGCTCTAAAAGCATCACTCTAAATAGTTGATGGGGGAAAGTCATCTTTGAAAAGCAGAGCTTATAATTTGCTCTCTTTAAAATTTCCTGGGAAAGTCCTAAAGAACCACCTATTATAAAGGCTATGTGGCTACTTCCTTTTAAGGTACATTCTCCTATGAAATCTGACAATTCTTCTGAGGATATCATCTTACCCTTTAAATCTAAAGCAACTATATACATATTGTCTTTAAGATGATTTAAAATAGCCTGTCCTTCTTTTTCCTTTATAGCTAATTTCTCTTTTTCTGAGGCATTATCAGGAGTTTTTTCATCATGAACTTCTATAAGTTCTAGTTTACAATACCTACCTAATCTCTTGCTATATTCATCTATGGCCATTTTTAAATATTTTTCTTTAAGCTTCCCTACACTAATTATGGTTATGTTCATAACTTTCCCCCTTGTAGTATATTAATTTTTATGTAAAATAAATTCCTTAGGATTACTTCGCATTTTATGCATTCAGTAAATTATTAGAACTATCTATTTAATTTTTAACTTTCCCTCTGCTTCTCTATCCCTTACAGAAACATAGGGACTACCTTTTATATAAAATCTCCATGGGAAATGGATGGCTTCTTCTGCATAATCTATGCCTATTCTCTTGCACTCAACTATTTCTTTGCCTTTATTGCATTTTTCTTCTATTTCTTTGCCTACTATTAAGCTATCGTTAAATTTTGTATCTCCTGTTATCTCTTCTGCCTTTTCTCCATTTTCTTGCTTTACTTCCTGAGCTATATATATTTCATCACCCATTAAGTTTTTCTTATTCATATATCTATCTATATTTAATGCCATACAAAGCTTTGAAGGCCCTGAAGTTAAATTTATTCTCTGTCTCTTTGTGAGTTCCCTGTAGCTTATTGAAAATCTATTTTTACTCATTTTCTCTAGTCCTTCTAATGGTTCCAGCGCCCTTACTAAAACTCCCTGTGCATCTCCTTTTGAACCAGTTATTACATTAAAGCAAAAGTATTTCCCATATATAAAATATACATAGGCTATGCCACCTTCCGCATATAGCGGCATAACTCTTTCGGTCATTCGACCACCATAGGCATGAGAAGCCTTGTCTAATCTAGCTATATAGGCTTCAGTTTCTACTATTCTTCCACTTATTCTTTCTCCATTTACTTCTCTTACCAATACTTTACCCAGCAAATCTTGGGCCACTATTAATGCATCCCTTGTAAAAAACTCTCTATCCATCTTCTTCACTAAAATCACCCTTTATACCATCAATAATGCTTTAATAAAATTTTAAATGAGAACTCAAATTTATTTTTTCGCCAACTTATTTTTCTTACAAGTGAGTCACTTTTATAAAATCACAAGTTTTATGTCCTTGTTAATTTTATAACTGACTTTATCTATTGATTTTATTTTATGTATTTCTAATATTTTAATACGCCATAAAATTTTACAATTAATTTTTACTGAAAACAAGGGCTGAAGAATTAACCCAACTCCTCAGCCCTTATGCAAAATTCCAATATTCATTTATGATTTTTTATTACTTTTAATAAATTAACAAATAAATGCAATGATTAAACCACAAAAGGTACAATGCGGTGAAATTATGAAATTTCTCTGTATTGACTTGCATAAGAAACAAAGAAACTATTTAACTCTAAACTACTTTCCTGCTCCACAACATTTTTTGTATTTCTTTCCACTTCCGCATGGACATGGATCATTTCTTCCTATTTTTTCTTCTTTAACAACAGTTTTAGAGCTTGCCCAAGTTTTTTTAATTTCCTTTCTCTTCTCTTCTGAGAATATTCCATCCCACTGTGGTAATGTATATAAATAATCCGCTTTTGCATCTAACATATTAAAATATAGCTTTTCAAAGTTAACTTTAGCATCTATTTCAGTATTTTCTTCAAAGCTTTCTAAAGGTAACTCTTCTTCTAAACTTTCATTAATTCCATCTAAAAATCCCATAAAGAAAACTGTAGATGCCTCATATTTTTCTGCTAACTCCTTAAATGTTCCCTTTAATTCATTATTGTGAGTTGCTAAAAGCTTAGTATATATGCTTTCTTCTATAGCACCATATTCATCCCAAAAAGCTTGTTCTCCTCTAGTCTTAACGTAATCTACAACCATATCTGTCCATTGTTTATATAAACTCATAATTTCTATCTCCTTTTACTTAATATTACTTTATGCTTTAAATATATCTTATTATAATTAAATTTGTAACTATTTTCAAGTACCCGCTTATCAATTGTAACCTTACTTAGGTACCTTTTATAGTTTTAATAGAATCAATTCTCAAAATAGAACTATTTTTAAACAAAATATACTTTATTTTATAATATCAACTTCTGCCCTTCCCATGGGTTTAGATATATCTACATTTCCACCTAAAGTATCTATATTTTTATTTTCTATCAGTATACTTACTTTATTAATGTAATCTAAACTAGTAAGAGAATATACTATACTCTTTAGACATATTATTTCTTTTTGCTTATCCATTTTAGATTTAGCTTCAGAACTTAAATTAACATATGCTACGCCATCTTTTACTGAAACATTAAGAACTCTAGTCTCCCTGCTCAATATTGGATCTAATTTACTTTCTGTAGAAGGACCATTTATCAATTCTTCCATTACCGTTTTAGCGATAATTTCTTTCTTATTCATTACTCTTGGCTCTTTAGCAAATTGCTCTTTTCCTTTGTTTTTAGAGCTATCAAAATACAAATCTACAGATAAAAAGTTTTCCTTTTCTTCCTTAGATAATTTTATATTTTCTAATTTTTCCTTATTAAGAGAACTTATCTTATCTTTTTTTTCACATCCTGTAAATGTTATTGTACATGCTAACAATAATACAGTAAAGAATGCACAAAACTTTTTAATCATATAAAACACTCCTTAAAAATTTATATACCCACTAGGTTTACTTCTTTCTGCCACTCTTAATTCTATGTCCTTTCCCTGTTTAAGCCCACCATCATTTAGTATATTTAATACTGTTTGATAAGCTAAATCTGGATGATTATTTGTCTTACTTAAATGACCTAAAAAAATAGTTTTCTTCTTATCTTTCATTATGTCCACTATAGCCTTACCACAATCATCATTGGATAAATGCCCCACGTTACTCAAAATTCTTCTTTTTAAGTTATATGGGTATGGCCCAAATTTTAACATCTCTACATCATGATTACTTTCAAGTAAAATTACATCACAATCACTTATAGCGTCCTTTACCTCTTTAGAAAAGTGACCTAAATCAGTAGCTATACATGCCTTTTTGTTGTTATGGCAAATAGCATATCCCTTAGGATTTGCTGCATCGTGAGATATTGTAAAGTTTAATATCTCCACATCTTTTATTTCAATAGAAGCACTTTGAAGTACTTTTATATTATGTTCTTTAATCTTACCTATATTATGACACATTGCGTTCCAAGTATCCTCATTGGCATATATAGGTATGTCGTATTTCCTCGAAAGCACTCCAACTCCTTTTACATGGTCTATATGCTCATGAGTTATAAATATGCCGTCAATATCATTAGGTTTTTCTCCTATTGTGCTTAGTGCATTTTCAATATGTTTTCCAGGCAATCCAGCATCAACTAATATTTTAGTATTCTCTGTGCCTACAAAAATGCTATTGCCACTACTCCCACTATATAAAGGACAAAATATCATATTTACATAATCTCCATTTCTAATCTATATGTTTTCTTCTCTTCTTATATTTGCACCTAATTCTCTAAATTTTTCTTCTATATGCGGATACCCTCTGTCTATATGCTCTATTCCTATTATCTGTGATTCCCCTTCAGCCATTAAAGCAGCTATTACCATAGCAGCTCCAGCTCTTAAATCTGTAGCCTTTAACACTGCCCCTGTTAACTTATCTATTCCATCGATTATTGCCGTTCTTCCTTCTACCTTTACTAAAGCTCCCATTTTCTTTAATTCATCTACATGTTTAAATCTGTTTTCCCATATACTTTCATTAACTATACTTCTTCCCTTAGCTGTACACAATAAAGAAGTCATTGGTTGCTGTATGTCTGTAGGAAAACCTGGATAAGGTAATGTTTTTATGTTTATTGCCTTTAAATCCTTATGGCTTATGACTTTAACAGAATCACCATTTGGAACAATTTCCACTCCTGTTTCTACAAGTTTTGCTGAAATAGATTCTAAGTGCTTTGGTATCACATTTCTAATTGTAACTTCGCCACCACAAGCTGCTGTAGCTATCATATATGTTCCTGCTTCTATTTGGTCAGGAATTACACTGTAGTTACAACCAACTAGCTTTTCTACACCAAATACCTTTATAACATCAGTTCCAGCGCCCTTTATATTTGCTCCCATTGAATTTAAAAAATTCGCCACATCGACTACATGAGGTTCCTTAGCAACATTTTCAAGTACAGTTACTCCTTCAGCCAAAGTAGCTGCTAACATAACATTAATAGTGGCTCCTACGCTGACTACATCAAAGAATATCTTAGTTCCAACTAACTTGTCCGCTTTAACTATTATAGCTCCATGCTCTATAACCACATCTGCACCTAATGCCTCAAATCCCTTTATGTGTTGGTCTATTGGTCTTACCCCTATTGGACACCCCCCTGGGAGTTCTACTTTAGCCTTTTTAAATCTTGCTAAAAGAGCCCCTATTAAATAGTAGGAAGCTCTCATCTTTCTTGCATCTTCTGTGCAAGCATCTGTACTATTTAAATTACTACTATCTATATGTGCAGTATTTCTCTCTTTATTTACTTTACAACCTAAGTTTTCCAGTATTCTCTCTAAACAATGAACATCTTCTATGTCAGGAATATTATCTATTTTACAAACACCTTCACTCGCCAATATAGCTGCTGGTAAAATAGCTACCGCAGCATTCTTTGCTCCGCTGATTTCAACTTCTCCAAAAAGTTTATTTCCACCATTTATAATCAACTTTTCCATTTATAATATCCATCCTCACTATACGATAATTTTAAAATTAATTCACAAAGATTATTATATCATAACTTAATTATTTTTTAATAATATTTTTAAATTTATATTCAAGTAAATTCTGTATTTATATTAAGTTTATTTTAAAACATTATAAAAAAAATACTAATATGATATAATAATAATAAATCTAGTAAATAAATATACTAATTTGGGGGATGGCAAATGAAATATGAAGTAGTAGCTTTATTCGATACCAGCTCAACCTATCACATGGACAATATTCTTAATAGAGCATGCAGAAAATATAGATTAACAAAAAATTTCCCAAGTGCATATGTACATCTTGGTACTGTTTGGGACATAAAAATAGAGGACTTGGACTCAATAGTATATAAGGTTCTAAAACCTTATAAAAAATTTAAAGTTCAACTAAATAATAATATATTGGTAGATGAAAGTAATAAACTTATTAGTTTAAAAGTTGAAAATAAGGGATATATCACTAGAATAGCTAGAAACCTAAATGAAACGCTTTCTTTATCTGGATTTTCTGTTAAAACTCAAAATGAAAAAAATGAACTATATATTCCTTTAGCCAATATTCTTAGTAATAAAAGAAATTACTTTCTTAAAAATAATAATTTTCATCCTCTATGGAATTCAAACCAAAATTATACTTTTAAAGTAAATAGAATAGAGGTTTGGAAAAATTCAAATAATAAAAAAGACTCTAGTATAAAAAAATACGAGTTAAGAGATTATTAAATCATACAGGAGGCCTTAAAATGAAATACTACCTTGTGGCTCTGTTTGATAAAAATACCTACAAACGTTTAGAAAAAATTCAAATTGAACTTTCTAATAAGTATAATCTTTATAGTAAATTACCAAAGTTACACATAACATTGGAAATAATAGAAGACCCTAACTTAGATAAATTGCAAGAAATTATCTCTAATATACTAAAAGATTATAAAAAATTCCAAGTTAAAATAAAGGACGTTATCTGCTTTTATCCACCATATAAATCTGTAAATCTTAAAGTGGATGAAGAAGGTCCAATCACAGATTTATCTAAATCCTTTAATAAAATATTAGGAGACCACAAATTTAATGTTAGGGATAACATTAAAGATTGGGATTTACATGTTTCTATTGCAAACACCAACTTTTCCTCTAGAGAATGGTCTCGGGAAGAATTTGTACAAGCTTGTACCTTACTTAAAAGCCAAAAATGCGACTTTTGGGGCACTATTGAGAAAATAGAACTTTGGAGTCCTATAAATGATTATGATAAAATGATTATACACAGTTATCAGCTTAAATAAATTCAATAGCCAAGCTTAGGCACATTCAAATAAATAACAAGTCAGTATGCTAGTCTATTTTGCGTCATACTGCATCAGCAGAACCCACCGATAGTCCTACTATCGGCGGAACCTGCTTCCTTGTCTGGCACAAAATATACCAGCATCTTTGACTTGTTATTTCTTTTCATGTACCTTATCTAATTTTATTTTATTATTTTTTTCTGTAATCGTTTCACAATCTTTCAATATTTTTAAAAATCAGATAAAATGTATTTATACTCTTAAAATTAGAAAGGCGGCTTTTATTTATGAGATTTGACAGGTTGTTCTCTTTGCAAAAAGATTTAAACAATCATATAGAGCAAGCGCATAATTTAACTGGTCCACTTCTATCTAAAAAAATACTAGCTTTACAAGTTGAAATTGGAGAGTTAGCCAATGAAACCAGGTGCTTTAAATACTGGAGTAAACAAGGTCCTTCAAGTAAAGATATAATTCTTGAGGAATATGTAGATTGCCTACATTTCATATTAAGCATTGGTCTTGATAAAGGTTATGAAAATATAGATTTTATATCTACACAACCCGAAACTGAAATTATTCAACAATTTTTAAATCTATTTATAGACATAAATGACTTCATAACTTGTAATTCAAAGGACCACTACATAACTTTATTTCAAGATTTTATTTCACTAGGGTTTAGCCTAAATTTTTCAATAGAAGATATTGAAAATGGCTATTTTAAAAAAAAT
The DNA here is from genome assembly GCF_000744935.1 of Clostridium sp. KNHs214. GTDB lineage: Bacteria > Bacillota > Clostridia > Clostridiales > Clostridiaceae > Haloimpatiens. The sequence continues at coordinate 1,072,770 of NZ_JQMW01000011.1, forward strand.
AAATTAAATCATAAACGTCAAGAACAAGGATACTAATCTCTACCTCCCATATTAAAGTAATACATATTAATATTATGGTTAAAATATTATGGGAGGGTGATTTTATGATTGGATTATTAATGTCTATAATATCTGGGATTTGTATGAGTCTCCAAGGCGTATTTAACACTAGATTAGGCGAAAAAATAGGTACTTGGGAAACAAATGTCTTTGTTCAAGGTACTGGTTTTGTTATTACTTTAGTAATACTACTTCTAGCAGGAAAGGGTAATTTTAAAAATATAAAATCTGCAAATAAGTTATATCTCCTCGGGGGCGTTCTAGGAGTAATAATAATATTCACAGTTATGGAAGGCATATCAAAGCTAGGACCAACATATTCCATTGCTACTATATTAATTTCACAGCTAGCTGCTGCCGCTCTAATAGACGCCTTTGGAGCTTTTGGCAGTGAACAATTACATTTTGGTGTGACTAAATATATTGGTTTAGGGCTTATGATATTGGGTATAGTATTGTTCAAATGGAGGGGCTAATTTTCTTATAAAATTTTAAGGGGGATGTTTCATGGATTTTAAGCAAATAGAAGCTTTTATAAGCGTTGCTAAGCTAAAAAGTTTCTCAAAAGCTGCAAATGACATTTTTTTATCACAACCTACTATAAGTTCTCATATTTCTAGTTTAGAAAAAGATTTAAGTGTACAACTTTTCGATAGGACTTCTAAAGAAGTAAACTTAACACCGGCCGGAGAATCTTTCCTGGAATATGCCATAGATATAATAAATATTAGAAATAATGCTATAAGCCATGTTTCTTGTTTTAACAATAATATATGTGGCAAGCTAAGCTTATTAGCTAGCACTACTCCTTGTAATTCAATAGTCCCAAAATTAATTTTAAAATTTAGCGGTAAATATCCTGAAACCACTTTTGATGTAAAAGAACTCAGTTCAGGTAATATTGTTAAAAACATTTTAAACTTCGACCATGAACTAGGAATAGTTGGAACTTACATAGAAGATGACAAAATTAAAAGCTATAAATTACTAGACGATGAGCTAGTTGTAATTTCTAGTAAGAATCTAAATTTACCTGATTTAGTAGATGTAGATACATTAAAAAAACAAAAATTTATAATGAGAGAGAAATCTTCCGCTACTAGAGCTACTATGGAAGTTGAATTCAAAAAATACGGTATAAATTTAAATTCTCTAAATATTATATGTGAAGTAAACAACATAGACACTCTAATTCAGTTTGTAAATACAGGCATGGGAATTTCTATAGTTTCCAAGAAAATTTTTGAAAACTGTTCTAATTCAAACAAACTAAAAATAAGTAAAATAAAAGACATAAATATTAATAGAGGAATATACTTAATAATAAATTTCAAACGTACATTAACACCTTGCGGAAAAGCTTTTCTAAAACTTTGTGCTGATGAGTACAACCTTAAATTATAATATTACAAAATATTCATGGCCAATAAAATAAGCTGAAATTTAACTAGAGTTTTTTACTCCATGTAAATTTCAGCTTACAACTTTTTTAGTGGCACCCTCCACAACATGAACAGTTTCCACCACAGGAATTCTTTCCATAATACTTTCCCTTATAAACTCTTTCCACTTCTTCACTATTGCATTTAGGACATTTGACCTTTTCATCCGATGAAGCTATCTCAAAAAATTCACTTCCGCATTTTTTGCATTTAAAATCAATTATTGGCATAATAATTACCTCCAAACCTATAAATTTTTTTATTTATATAATTATAAAGATATTTATTTCATATACTAAATTATATAAAACCTCATTTTTATTTTAACACTTAGCTTTATTTTAAACTATAATATAGTGTAATATAGTGTAACACTTTTAGGGGGTTTTTTATATAATGTTTTCATTTAAAAATAAGTTAGAAAAAAACTTAAAAATATCCCTAGATAACAATGAGTATAAAAACTACAGAGTATTGATTCACTATAAAACTCTAAAGAAAAAGATAGAAAGTAAAATTAGCCGCTATAAGGGAAATATAATTAGGAACATTTCAAGTTTAAACACATTTTGTGCTTACGTTTCCCCCTACACCCTAAGTAGGCTGCTAGAGCATCCAGAAATAGATTATGCTTGTTTTGATGAAATTGCCTTAATATGTGGTGAGGAGCAAAGTATAGAAGAAGCGAATAAAATTTCCCTTAAAGGAAACTACAGATTAACTGGAAGAGGAATAGGCATTGGATTAGTTGATACTGGAGTTTATCCTCATGAGGATTTAAAAAAACCTTTTAATAAAATAGTGCAATTTAGAGATTTAATTAGAGATTGTAATTACCCTTATGATGATAACGGTCATGGTACTTTCATAAGCGGTCTTTTATGTGGTAGCGGTGAAAGTTCAAATGGTAGATTTAAAGGGATTGCAGAGAACAGTCATATATACTGTATAAAAGCTTTTAATGGTACTGGAAAAGGCTTTATTGCTGACATACTATTTGCTTTAGAAACATTAATAGAAGAAAGCGAATTAAATAACATAAAGCTAATTTGCCTCCCCTTTGAATGCTTAAATAATAATTCTTTTATACTCTCTCTATTTGATGCCATATTTAAAAATGCTCAGGAAAAAGGTATTACAATTCTTGTACCTGCTGGACATAATGGAAATACACAAGGTTCTATAAGGGGTATTGCTACTCTAAGTAGTTGTATTACTGTAGGTGGAATAGACACTTGCCATTATCCTGCTAAACCTTATGAATTTTCTTCTTCAGGCCCTTATAAAAACTTTCAAAAACCAGATTTAGTAGCAGCTTGTGTAAACTTAACCTCTCTAAATAGCGATACATCTTATCTATCACAAAGAAACAATATGAAAATATATCCTAAACCCATAAAAAAACCCTATACCTTCTACACTGGTACATCTTGTGCTACAGCTTATGTATGTGGGCTTTGTGCATTATTATTGGAAAATGATCCTAATTTAAAATTTGAAGATACTTTATCCTTACTAAAGGTTTCTTGTACCCTGCTAAATATGCCTAAAACTCTGCAAGGAAGTGGAATAATAGATATAGATAAACTTTTACCTTAATTCTTGTAATTCTTCGCTTTTTAAAATATAGTTTTGTATGATAAACATATAAAATTATATAATCCTTGCAAAAATTGCTAATGAATATTATAATTTAATTAACTAATAATATTTATTATTAGATATTATTTATGAGGAGTGATTGATATGATTAGCCAAAGATTATTTGATGAACTAAACAAACAGGTTAACTATGAATTTTATTCTGAATACCTTTATTTAGCAATGGCCGCATACTGTGAATCGTTAGATTTGGAGGGTTTTGGAAATTTCTTTAAAGTTCAAGCAGAAGAAGAAAGATTCCATGCTATGAAACTTTTCAATTATATAAATGAAATGGATGGAAGAGTTACTTTAGATGCCATAGAAAAACCTTGTAATGAATATGAGTCTGCTTTAAATGTATTTGAAAAAGCTCTAGAACATGAAAAGTTTGTAACTAGCAGAATCTATCATCTTAGCGATATAGCTACTGAAGAAAGAGAGCATGCTACTATAAGCTTCTTAAAATGGTATATAGACGAACAAGTAGAAGAAGAAGCCAGTTTCAGTAAACTTGTAAAAAAACTTAAATTATTAAAAGATGACAGCCACGGTTTATTCATGTTAGACTCTGAACTTGCTCAAAGAACTTTCACACCACCAGTTACTAACTAAAAGCATATATTACGAAGTAAGTGCAATAAGAAAAATCACACTTTAAGTTCATAAAAAAATTGTAATTTGGGACTAATCACAATTTTTTTATTCCCTTAAAGTGTGATTTTTCGGTTCATGCATAGTTTAGGCCTACTATTTGTGTCATTAGGTAAAGTATATATAAGCCATTATGTATTATTTTCTTTTTATATAATAATCACTATAAGGAAAGGTGTTGTTCTCTAATTTGTCAAAACTATTATTCTCCAAGGCTAAAACTCTTTCTTCATCGTCTTTAGTTGCTTTAATGATAATATTTTTAATATCAAAGTCTGCATAAAAATTATCAGAAACCATTCTTAAAATTTCAGATAAAACTATTTTATTTTCAAGAGATGAAATGATGTCTATTCTTAATATACCAGTCTGACAAGCACCATCCCAAAATCTTGTTGTATTAGGAACGGGTGCTATTTCGATAGTGCCTACTATCTTATTTGTCTGCTTATGATTAATACTCCATCTTATATAAAATCTATCGTCAAATTCTTGCTCCACCCCTTAATCCCCTTTATTACAGTGTCAATATTGCGTGTATCCCATACACCGCCACAATTATCATTATTCATACGATTTTTAGTAATCGAATCAGAATAGCACTCAAATAAGTCTATTGCGTCTTCCTCTTTAACTTTTGTAAATATTAAGTTATTGGTTTCATAAACTGGACACTTATCAAATGGATTAATATTACTCATTATTGGATACCCCCATCTTTGTATATATAACTTTCATATAATTATATAGCATATTGTTATATAATTTCAAATACTTAGCATAATTAGTTCTTTTATTGGCGGCAGCCAGCCTAAATACTAAAGCTAAGATTTATATAACCCTATGCCTTACGTCAAAATATATTAAGTCTTATTTACCTTTTTATTTTGATAAGTAATTATTTATTACTCTGGAAGTTTAGCACTTTAAAATTTTGGAGCGTGGCCCCGTTGATTTATAATGAATAATAGAGATATAGACTGAAAAATATGTCTTTAAGGTAACAATAAATATACTTTTTTAGACTATTGAGCTAGCCTTAGAAATTCTTTGTTTTCAAATTTCAATACCCGTTAAGAAGCTTTCATGTTTGAGCGCCGTCAGAAGCGAGTTTGAAAGATTTAGGGTATTGAAATTTGAAAACATTAGAATTTCTTGGCGTATTGCGAGTAGTCTAAGAAAATATATTTATTGTAGACTTAAAGACAGATTTTTCTTTTAGCAATGGTATCTACAATTATTGCTATAGCTCCATCGCCTGTAACATTAGTAGCTGTTCCAAAACTATCTTGTGCAGCATGAAGGGCAATCATAAGTCCCTGCTGAGCTAAGTTAAACATAAGCATATCTTGAAGAAGTCCCAAAGATGCCATAACTCCTCCACCTGGTATTCCAGGTGCCGCTACCATAGTTACCCCTAGCATTAATATAAATGGGAACATAACGCTAAAAGTTGGAATAACACCATTCATAATCATAACTCCCATAGATGCTAATACTAAAGTTATTGTATCACCCGCTAAATGTATAGTGGCACATAGTGGAATGACAAAATCATTTATACCCTCTGAAATATTATTCTTCCTTGCACTTTCCAAAGTTATAGGTATAGTTGCTGCTGATGATTGAGTTCCTAAAGCAGTAAAGTATGCTGGCATCATATTCTTAATAGACTTAAAAGGTTTTTTTCCACTTACCATCCATGCCACACTATACTGTACCAGTAAATAAGCTATTTGAAGTAAAAATAAAATAATATATACTGATGAAAATGCCTTTAATGTTCTGAATATATCCCCGGAAATAGTCAATTTAACAAATATGCCTATAATGTACACTGGTACAAAAGGTATTAATATATTTTTAACTACTAAAGATACTATATCTTGAAAATCCTTTGCACCTTGAAGTAATGTCTTTCCTTTTATTTTTGACATTCCAACCCCAAGCATAAAAGCCATTACAAGTGCTGTCATTACTCCCATAACAGGATCTATCTTTAATGAAAAATAGGGTTTTATATCTACTCCTGATTTTTTAGTTATTTCTCCTGCCTTCAATACCTTCGGTAATATAGACATTCCTACAAAATATGAAACTGTGCCCGCTATTACAGTTGAAATGTATGCAATAGCAGCAGTCAACGCTAATAGTTTTCCTGATTCTTTTCCCAAATCAGCAATTCCTGGTGCCACAAAAGCTATTATTATACAAGGAATTATAAATCCTAAAAAAGCCCCAAATAATTCACTAAATGTAACAAAAGCTCTAGGTATAGCGTAATTGCCCACCTTCAATGATACTGACCCGATAATAATTCCTAAAATGATTCCTAATATAAGTCTTGGTAATAAACCTATCTTTTTCATCTGTTAGCCCCCTTCTATTTACGTATGAATTTTTTAGCTAAATTTCATCAAATCTTAAAACAGCCTACTATTGCCTCCCTTTTCTATTTTGTATGTATCTAACATACATTTGTGTTTTATAAATTAAAAAATATGTTAACACCTTTTTTAAAGCCTGTCAACATATTTCTTTAACACATTTTCTTTAATCTCTTTAATTTCTTTAATACATTTTCTTTAATTTTTTCATAATATTAAATTATGCACTTATAATTTTGCTATGATTCTTCCTAGTTTATGTATTTTTAAATATTTCTTGAGCTATTTTAACGGATTCTCTAGCATCTTTTGCATAGTAATTAGCACCTATGTTTTTTGCGTAATCTGAATTTAAAACCGCACCACCTACAAAAACCTCTACATCTAATCCATTGTCTTTCAAGGCTTTAATAGTTTCTTCCATACTCTTTACAGTAGTGGTCATCAAAGCACTTAAGCCTACTAATTTTGTACCTCTTGCTTTTGCCTCTTCCACCACTTTTTTAACTGGTACATCTTTTCCTAAATCAATTACTTTAAATCCATAGTTTTCTAGAAGCAATTTAACTATGTTTTTACCTATATCGTGAATATCTCCCTGCACTGTTGCTAGTATTATTTCACCTTTGTAGACCTCTTGCTTTCCCTGCTCTTTAATACTCTTTTTTATTACGTTAAAGGCACCTTTAACTGTTTCTGCTGATTGAATAAGTTGAGGTAAAAATATCTCTCCTTCTTCATACTTTTTGCCTACTTCATCTAATGCGGGTATTAAATATCCCTCTATAATTTCTAAAGAATTTCTAAACTTTAAAAGCTCCCTTGTAGCATTTACAGTTTCTTCTTTTAAACCAGCTATAACCATATGCTTTAAACTTTTATCCTCTACCTGACTTTGTGGCTTGTACTTCTCTTTATATGTAATTATTCTTTCTACATAGTCTCCTCCTCCAATATCATCTCCAGCAATAACTCTATAAGCATATACAGTGTTCATAGCCTCTCTATCCATGGGATTTATTATCACTGCATCAACTCCCATAGCTAATGCCATAGATAGATATGTTCTATCTAAAAGTCTTCTATTAGGGAGTCCAAAAGATATATTGGTTATTCCTAGCAAAGTTTTAACTCTCAATCTTTCTTTTACTAATCTAACAGTTTTTAAAGTTTCTATGGCTTCTTTCTGTTGCGCTGATACTGTAAGTACCAATGAATCTATTAATATATTTTCCTTAGGAATACCATACTCTTGAGCCTTATTTACTATTCTTTCTGCTATATCAAATCTCTCTTCTGCAGTAGAAGGTACTCCATTTTCATCCAAAGTTAACCCTATTACGCAAGCACCGTATTTCTTAACTATAGGGAATATTTTTTCCATGACTTCTTTTCTGCCATTTACAGAATTTATAATTGGCTTACCATTATATACTCTAACTGCCGCCTCAATAACCTGGCTGTCTGAACTATCAATTTGAAGAGGTGTATTTATAATTGCTTGGATTTCTTTTATTGCCTTTACCATAATTTCTTTTTCATCTATCCCAGGCAAACCTAAATTTATATCTATAAAATCTACACCACTGTCCTTTTGCTTAACCACCTGATTAAGTAGAAAATCTATATCCCCATTTTCTAATGCTTCTTTGAAATCTTTTTTACCTGTAGGATTTATTCTGTCACTTGCCACCTTAGCTCCTTCATCTATTATAATTGTCTTAGAGGAGCTACACAAAGTAGTGATTTTGGGCGTATTATTTTCAACCACTTTCATGCCTTTAATGAGTTTCACCGTCTCTTCTATATACCTTTCATCTGTTCCACAGCATCCCCCTAAAATACTTGCCCCCATCTGTGCTATATTCTTCATGCTTATTGCAAATTCCTCTGGCCCTAAACTATAAGTTAGCTTTCCATCTTGAATATGCGGAAGTCCTGCATTAGGCTGAACCATAATAGGCAAATGGGCATACTTACAAATCTCTCTAATTATATTTTTAATTTCCGTAGGACCAAAGGAGCAATTAACCCCAAGGGCATCCACTCCTAAGCTTTCCAGTATGGTCACCATAGTCAGAGGATCCGTGCCACTTAAAGTTCTTCCATCTTCCCCAAAGGTCATGGTACATACTATAGGTAAATCTGTGTTTTCCTTGGCAGCTAATACTGCCGCCTTAGCCTCATATACATCTGACATGGTCTCAATTAATATAAGGTCGCATCCAGCTTTATAACCTACTACTATTTGCCTTTTAAATATATTGTAAGCTTCCTCAAAACTCAAAATTCCCATAGGTTCTAAAAGCTGTCCAATAGGCCCCACGTCAAGAGCTACATATTTGCCATCACCAGATTTTTTAGCAATGTTTACTGCACTTTCAATTATCTCTTCTACGGTAAAATTAGTATCCTTTAACTTATATTCATTAGCGCCAAAGGTATTAGTGGTAATTATATCTGCTCCTGCTTTTATATATTTTTGATGTATTTCAGTAATTTTATTTGGGTGAAGTATGTTATAAGTTTCTGGAATCTCTCCTGCCAACAAACCGCTTTTTTGCAGCATAGTGCCCATGGCACCATCAAAAAATAAAATTTCTTTGCCTAATCTCTCTCTAATGATCACAATAGCCCTCATCCTTTCTGTATGCACAACTTTTATAATTACTACAATTTTTACAGTGTCCTTTTTTATTAAATTCTTTATCTCCAATTCCTATTAATGCAGTCACCGATTTTCTCGGCATAAGAATAAAGTTATCAGTACAGGTAAGACCTATCTTATAAGCCCCTAAAACTCTAAGTATATCCTTTTGAATTTCTATATTAAAGTCACCATATCCAGGGCTATACCTATGGGTAATAAATAGACCTTGTTTCTGTGCAAAACTCTTAATATTGCCCTCTACCTTATCACATAGAATCTCTACTGCTGCTGTAGCGCAGGCATCTAATACTGTAGCTTTAGTAAGATTAACTCTTTCATTATACCTTATGATTTTTTCTATGACCCCTCCTATAGTAACTGCCATAACAGTACAGCGTTTAGCATTACATAGGTGACTTTGGATATTTCCTCCCTTTAATACAATATTTGTACCCTCCAGCTCCATACCCTCTTCTTTTTTTATTATTGGAAATACATTATACAAAAAATGCTCCTGAACAGCTTTTTCTGTTTCCTCTATACAGTCATCTATAAGCTTATCCATATTCTTATCTATATATTGTCCCCTATAACCTAAATATCTAAGCACTTCTTTTTTATCTATTGCCATAAAGACCACTACTTCCCAATTAATTCTCTTCTTAGCCAATCTAGTGATTTGATAACAGCCGCTTCTCTTATCTTTTGCCTATTACCATTTAAATTCAACTCCTTGGTTTTCACTTTTCCATTTATATAAAGACCTAAATAAACTAAGCCCACTGGCCTTTTCTCTGTTCCTCCCCCTGGTCCAGCTATTCCTGTAGTAGATAATCCTATATTTGTTCCTGCCTCCTTGGCTATACCTTCAGCCATTTCTGCTGCAGTTTCAGCACTAACTGCATCATATACGTCTAGAGTTTCTTTTCTAACACCTAATCTTTTGATTTTCGCTTCATTACTATATGTTACTGCACCTTCTAAGAATACAGAAGATATCCCAGGATAATTTATTAACTTCCCTGATAAAAGGCCTCCAGTACAAGATTCTGCCGTAGATATAGTTAAATTATTTTTAATTAAAATTTTAGCCACCTCATCTTCTATAGTGGTATTTCCTTCACCATATACATTTATACCTAACCTATCCCTTAAAAGCTTCTCTAAGGGTTCTATAATTTTCTTAGCTTCTTCTTCCTTGTTAGCTTTGGCGGTTATCCTAAAGGTTACCTCTCCATCCTTAGCATAAGGAGCCACTGTAGGATTAGTTTGATTATCTAAAATATCTTGTATCATCTCTACTGCTCTGCTTTCTCCTAAACCTATTACTCTTAATACTTTTGAGTACAAAACTCCTGAAGTATATTTTTTAATATAAGGCACAAAAGATTCTTCAAACATAGGAACAAGTTCCTTTGGTGGTCCTGGAAAAACTGCTACTATTTTATTTTTATGTTCTAATATGCAGCCTGGCGCAGTGCCGTTGTTATTAGTCATTATAATAGCATCCTCTGGAAAATACGCCTGCTTTTTATTGCTTTCTGGCATATACCTACGAGATTTATTGAAATATCCTCCTATTCTGTCCAATGACTCCTTATGAATTACAGCTTTTTTGTTTAAAAATTCAAATACTGTTTCCTTGGTAAGATCATCTTTAGTAGGTCCAAGTCCCCCAGTAGTTATAACTAAATCCGCTCTTGTAAAGGCCAATTCCAAGGCTTTTTTTAATCTACCTGGATTGTCCCCAACTACCCCTTGAAAAAATACCTCTATACCTAAATCTGCTAGCCTTTTAGATACATACTGTGCATCTGTATTAATTATATCTCCTAGTAATATCTCCGTTCCTACAGCTAAAATCTCTGCTTTCATATTTATTCCTTCTTTCTATAATGTCTCGTATATACCCATACAAGAATTTTATTTATATATTCAATCCCTTATTATAAGTATAACATTTTATTCAATGTTGTTTTTACAAAATATTGAAACATATTATTAATCAAATGTCTTCTATATCACTGTCCTCACATATGCTTTTCTGAATGTTTTGTTATTTTTTTATTTCTTATTATAAATAAAAATTAAGGTACATAAAAAGAAATAACAAGTCAAAGATGCTAGTATATTTTGCGTCAGACAAGGAAGCAGGTTCCGCCTTTGGTAGGACTATCCGCGGGTTCTGCTGACGCAGTATGATGCAAAATAGACTAGCATGCTGACTTATTATTTATTTGAATGTGCCTTAAATCATATTGCTTATAATTTTAGCTAAGGTATCAACAAAATTGAAATCTTCAAAGCCAAACTCTTTAGTTCTAACAGAAGCCGATAGGTATAAAACAGCGTTAATATTGTCGTTTTTAATCAGTGGTACTACAACTATTGAGTGCCAATCTGGTGACCCAGTTATTGTATCTTTTTGTATTACATTATCCCAGTCAATAGCATATATACCGTGTTTCTTTTTCACTACTGACTTTATCATATCATCATTTAAATTAATATTCTTATTCCACTGTTCTTCAAAAGCTTTTCTTGAAAAACTTTCCGTTATGCTCTCATCTTTTATCTTTAACAATGTTCCATACTGAGCTTCAGTTATTTCAATTATTCTACCTAAACTTTTATATATTTTTTCTTCTAAACTCATATTTTGATTTAATAGTTCTATTAGTTCTACCATAACTAACACGTTTCTATTGTTTTGCACTTCATTTCCAGTTATTATACCTGTGAGTTTATTTGTTACTTTGACTTTATTTATTATATCCTCTTGCCAAATTCTACATTGGTTTCTTCCTCTTTCTTTGGCTACATAAAGAGCCTGGTCTACCTTTTCTATCAACTGTTGTTTCCATTGCCCATGCTCTGGATATGCAACTATACCCATGCTTACTGTAATATTATCTTTATCTCCTAAAATATGAGCCTGCTCAATTTTTTGTCTTAGTTTTTCAGCAACTTCTTTAGCATCCTCTATACTAATATTTTTAAGCAAAATAATAAATTCTTCACCGCCATACCTACCACATATATCAGTACTTCTTATATTATTTTTTACTATACTACATACCTGTTTGAGTACTTCATCACCTGTTTGATGTCCATATTTATCATTTATATTCTTAAAATAATCTAAATCAAACATAATCATAGAGAATATTCCTTTATTTTCTGCTGCCATATCTAAATTTTTTTCTATCTCTTCTTCTAAATATTTTCTTGTCAAAGTTGAAGTTAATTTATCATATGCAGCTATTTTATTTAATTTATATTTTTCTATAATTAAGCCAATTAAACCATTTAGTAAAGTACAATTTTTTAGGGATTTAATATTAAAATTATTTAATGCTCTATCTGAATTTACATAAACATATGCCATTATATTATTGTCATATACTTCATTGTCTCTACCTTCAAAACCTCTACGATTCTCCAATTGAAGAATTACAGGAATACATATACATGCTTTTATATTCTTTAAATTTTCAATGTCGTTGGTTTTATATTTATCAATATTAGAAACCAGTACTATATCTTTATTTATCTTACATAAATTTAAAATATTTATATCTTCTTGTGTTAGAAATTTATCATTTCCACTGTATATAATTTTTTCAAATCCATTGTTTTTTTCCTCAATTATATAGGCATTTGTCCCCATTGTAACATAAAGCATATATTGGAGTATTAACTTTAAGTTGTCCATTTCATTTGAAGTCAACTTTTTTAGAACGGATTTTATGTCGTGTACTTGATTATGATATAGTGAGCTATAGAAATTTTTAACAGACTTTACAAAGTGTTTATTATCCATTATATTCTTGTAGTTTATAAAACTTAATACATCCTGTATTTCTTTTATATCTATTTCTTTTATGTCTATTTCTTTTATGTCTATTTCTTTTGTATTTATTTTATTTGAAGCCTTAGAATTTCCATAATAGTATTCTTTTATATATTTCAATGTGCCTACGATTTCTTTTATATTATAAAAACTTATAAAAGTCTTTTTGTACTTTTCTGGCAACTGTTTTATTATATCCATTAATACTTCGCAGCATTCAAAATAATATACAAATGAATTAAAATAATCTTCTTTTTTAAAATAATAGCTTCCTATATCACTACAAACTCTACTTTCTAATTTTTTATTTCCTTCTTTTTTAGCAAAATCTAAAACACTACTTAAGGCTTTTAATTGATTGTTCTCGCTATATAAAGCCTCTAAATAATTTATATACATTTTTAAATAATTTATTTCCCTATTATCTGAAAGCTCTATGATCTCTTTTAATATTTCTTTTCCTTCACTATACCTGCCCCTGTCATATAAAAAGCTTGCTACTTTACACAACCACTGAATTTTTACATTACTATTATTAACCTTGAATAATAGTTCTTTCATATCATTTACTATTTGTGTTATTCCGTCTTCCTCACTTTTAATTAGTTCTATATATTTTAATAAAAATTGACTATTAATTTGAACTAATGGTTCCTCTTTATCTATGGAGTTTACTACCCTTTTTAAAAATTTTTTAGAACTTTCCAAATCACCAAATTCCAGAGCCAGTTCACCAAAAGCACTATAATACTCCAAAATGTCTTTATCGTTTATATGGTACTTGTCCAATTCTTTTCTCGACAAATTACAATACTCATAAGCTTTTTGATAGTTCCCTATCTTAAGATGTATTTTGGCTTGAAATACATAAGAATAAAATACATTAGCTTCTAAATCATATTTTTTAGCCTTTTCTTCAACTCTTTGAAAATATCTTAAAGCAGCATAATAGTCCTGCTGATAAAAATACCCTTCCCCTAAATTGTTAATAGCAATTATTTCACTAATTATTAAATTGTTTTTTCTGCTTATTTCAATAATTTCATTATAAACTCTAGAAGCTCTTTCAGTATCTTGATAAAAATCACCATATATAACGCCCTTATTATTAAGTGCTATTACTAAACCTTCTGGTTTATTTAGCTTTGTAAATACTTCTATGCTATTATCTAATGCTTCATCTGCCTTTACTGGCTCGCTATTTACTATGAATATAAATGAAAGCATATTATAAAAAGGCCCTTTATTTGCTTCAAACTCACCTAGGCAAAGTTTAATAGATTGATTACATATGTCTTCTGCTTCCTTGTATCTTCCTTGCACATTATACAATCTAGCTTGCATTAGTCTGTAATCTAGATAATTCCCTAAATCCTGTTCCTTATTAGCTATTTTAGCTGCTTGATTTACACATACTTCCATAAGATCTATTTCATTTTTCTCAGAATATATAGCAGCTTTTTTATTTAAACTATATGTTTCATATTTTAGGGCATTTAATTTTTTACTCTCTTGTTGTAATATGTTCAAGTATTTTATAGCTTCATTAAACTCTCCTATATGCTTATTTAGTTCTGCTATCTCCATAATTATTTTTAAGTTGTTCAAATTTAAACTTTTTTTATCTAAAGCCTTCATCGCGTTTTTTAGATTTTTTATAGCCTCCACATAGTTATTGTATTTTTTCATTTTGCTAGCATTTTCAAGACAGTAGTCTATAACCTTCTCATTTTGATGAGATTTTTGAAGATGATATATAAGTTCCTCTATATAATTTTCATATCCTTCTATATACTGCTTTTCCACAAACTCTGCTGCCAACTTATGCTTACTTTGTTGTTCTTTTTCTGTTATTCTTCCATATACTAAATCTTTAAATAGCTTATTATAAAAATCATATACAAAACCTTGATCGCCTATTTTTTTACATAAAATTCCTTTATCCAAAATAATCTCTATTCGTTTTTTAACTTCATCTTTTTCATAGCCACTCATAAATATTATATTTTCTATGGAAATTGGATTTAGAAAGATAGATATAATAGACAAAATATCATAACTTATGTCATCTATGTCTTCAATTTGATTTATCAATATTTGATTTATGTCGGAAGGAATAGGGATATCGCTATACTCATAATCCGTACTCCAATATCCAGTTTCTTTGTTTACATATATTATTCCACTATAATAAAAGTTTTTAATTACTTCCTCTATAAACAATGGATTTCCATAACTTTTATTATAAATTAAACGAGAAAAATACTTAGGTATATCATGCATGCCTAAAATACTTTTTATCATTTCTCCTGTTTTTTCTTCATCTAGTCCATTTAAAAGAATATTCCTAGCATTTTCCTTGAATTTTATATTTTCTATAAATTGAAGAGTATTTTTGTTTAGTACATGCTGACCGTCACAATATGATAATATAATTAATATACTTTTATTTTTCACTTGCCTTTTGCATAGATAATCTAGGATTTCAATTGAAAAATTATCTGCTAAGTGAATATCATCTATAATTATTATCATTGATTTATACTTAGTAAAATCATTTATAAACCCATTAATTCTATTTAATAGCTTTAGCCTTTCTTTAGGAATATCTAAGCTTTCGTCATGAAGTATATTTTTGCTATAGTGATTATCTGATATAAATTTTACTAAATCCTCTTCATATTTCTCTAAAACTTCATGCTCACACTCAGCTACTATTTGCCTTAATATATCTTTAAAAGGTTGATTCTCTCTATTATTCAAAGCAAAACTATAATATACATTAGCTTTATTATATGTAAGTAAGTTTTTTATGCTATTTAAAAACTTAGTCTTACCTATACCTGTATCCCCATGAATTAATAGTAGCTTGTCCTTAGAATTGTCTGGCAATATCTCTGCATACTGCTTAACTACTAAACTTACTTCTTCATTTCTACCTATTAATTTAGTATTTAAATTCAGCTTCTTTACATCCTCTATGTTTTCAAGCTTATAGTCTACATCTAACATATAATTTATATCCTTGATTATATCCCTTACGGAATCATACTGGACTTTATTTAGTGTACATTTTTTTATTATTATTTGGACTTTATCTAAAAAGAACTTAGATAAATCTCTTTTAACCTCAATACCTTCCTTTTTAAAAATGCTAGCTGTAAAATGCCCATATTGTTCTATGCATAAATAAAACAGTATTTTACCTAGAGCTTCTATATCACATCTTATATTCTTATCGCTACTCTTTTGATGCTTTCTATTTTTCCTATTATAATAATTTCCCGCACCATTAACTGCTTCTAATTTTACAGTTGGAACATCTTTAAGTTTTACATCATCTATTCCTTCATTGTCTACAACACATATATTACTAAAATTTAATTCTCCATAAGTGAATCCTTTTAAGTGCATATAATCTATGCCTTGACACAATTTAATAAACAAGTCTAGCATTTCTTTTTCACCATATAAATTACTTATGAGCGCCTTAAATCTTTTATTATCATCATAATACTCATTGGTAAAAAAGTATTTTATATCCCCTAATCTTTTGTTATCAATTAAATTTATAATTCCAAAATCGTATACTTTATTTATTCTAGGGCAATCCACATTTGTCCATACTATAAAATCTTCTATATAGTAATCAATTAATGACTTAGGAACCCTTTCGTAATTAATTATATTTAGCATAACTTTCTTTTGTAAAGTTAGATCATAAACTAAATATGAAGAAGCTACCTTATTCTGTTTTATAAATTTCAAAACCCTATACCTATTATTTATAATTTCCATTAAAACACTTCCCCAATGTAAAATGATTATAACTTTAATATACCACATAATTTTGAAATTATTAACATTTTTTTAAAACTTATTTTTAAAATTTTAACATCTTTTTATTTATTCATAGCAAAATAATATTTTTTATTATTATGATTATCCCACAATAAGTATTACATTGCTTGAATTATGAAATTTCTCTGGAATGACTTGCATAAGAAGCGAAGGAACTATTTAAATTTAATTTTAGAAATTCTTCTTTTAGACAGATAAAATTATCGTAAGCCTGGCAAGGACGCCAGGCTAGCGAACCTGAGGCAGGACGCTGAATGTGAGCGTTAGATAATTTTATATGGCTAAAAGATTAGAATTTCTTAAATTAAATTTATTGTTCCTAGCTCTTATGCAAATCATGGAGGAGAAATTTCATAATTCCATTACATTCTACCTTATTGTGGGTTAATCATTATTATAAAAAAAACTGATGGATCGCTTTCCATCAGAATATATCATAAATCTCTATGTAAACATAGTAACAGATAAATTTTTATATTGGTATCCCTTATGCTTTACAAACGAATTATTATTTGCTAACCTCTTAGCCTCTTCTACATCTTTTGCCTTAAAAACAAAACAACCACTATTTTTGTTATATACCCCGCCACCTATTAAATACTTTCCATTCAGGTTTTTACCATTTAAACAATTTATTTTAGCATCAGAATGTTTAGCACTTGTTTCTTTTTCTCCTGTGTCATAGGAAATCTTAACAAAATAATTATCTTTACCCAATTTAAATACCCCCCATGCAAAACTGATTTGCTAATACCATTGTATCGAACATTCGTTCGCAAGTCAATAGAAAAAAAGATTACCTTGAAACTTTTTTTATTTTCAAAATAATCCTTTATGTTGTCTATACCATATATGGCCACTCCGATACTATTTTAAATATAATCTATTTAGGCACATTCAAATAAATAATAAATCAATATGCTAGTTTATTTTCCGTCATACTGCGTCATCAGGACCCGCCGATAACATTGCGACAGAACCTGATTCCTTGTCTGACACAAAATATACTAGCACATTTGACTTGTTATTTCTTTTCATATACCTTAGGTTTATACTTTAAAATTCTCATAGAATTAAATATAGCAATAAGTGCCACTCCCACATCTGCAAAAACTGCTTCCCACATATTTGCTATACCTAATGCTCCCATTAATAATACTGCAAATTTTACGCCCAATGCAAAAATTATATTTTGCATTACTATCTTTCTTGTAAACTTAGATATATCTATTGCAGTAACTACTTTGGATGGTTCATCTGTCATAAGAACTATATCTGCAGCCTCAATTGCAGCATCAGAACCTAATCCTCCCATAGCTATTCCTATATCTGCTCTTGTTAAAACTGGTGCGTCATTTACTCCATCTCCTACAAAAGCAATCCTTCTATTTTTTCCAAGGTTACTCTGTTCTTTTTCAAATATATCCACTTTATCTCCAGGTAAAAGTTCACTATAAACCTTGTCTAAATTTAACTCTCGTCCTATACCTTCCCCTACAGTTTTATTATCACCAGTAAGCATAATTGTATTTTTTACACCTATATTCTTAAGTCTTCTTAAAGCCTCTTTAGAGTCCTTTTTTAATTTATCTGATATTACTATATATCCTAAAAATTCACCCTCTGCTGCTACATAAACTACAGTGCCTAATTCTCTAGCTTCTTTAACAACTATGTTTTGCCACTTCATTAATTTATCATTACCCGCAAGCACTCTTTTACCCATTACATCTACTTTAATTCCCTTACCAGATACTTCCTCATAATTACTAATTACATCCTTATATATTTCTTTACCATAATATTTTCTAATAGAACTAGCAATGGGATGATTAGAGTAAGCCTCTGCATAAGCTACATATTTAACCAACTCATCTTCACTTATACCAGTATTAGGAACCACACTAGTAACTTGAAATACACCTTCTGTCAAGGTGCCTGTCTTATCAAATACTAAAGTTTCTACACTATTTAAAGCTTCTAAGTAGTTACCACCTTTTACTAATATTCCATTTTTTGATGCATTTCCTATACCTGCAAAGAATCCAAGAGGTACGGAAATTACTAGTGCACAAGGGCAGGACACCACAAGGAAAATTAAAGCTCTTTTTAACCAATATGCAAACTCAGCTCCCGGTACCACTATTGGTGGTATCACTGCTAAGGCTAAAGCACTAAACACTACTATGGGTGTGTAATATCTAGCAAATTTTGTTATAAATTGTTCTGTTTGAGCCTTTTTAGCACCTGCATTTTCTACTAAATCTAGTATCTTTGATACAGCAGATTCAGAAAACCTCTTAGTTACTTTAATAGTCAACACACCATTCATATTTATAAAACCACTTAAAATTTCATCTCCCACACTAACACTTCTTGGCAATGATTCACCTGTTAAATTAGATGTATTTACCATGGATTCACCTTCTAAAACGACTCCATCTAAAGGTACTTTTTCTCCAGGCTTAACTAATATAACATCCTCAATTTTTACTTCCTCAGGTGATACTTCTTTATACTCATTTTCTACCTTTATCCTAGCTACTTCTGGCCTAATATTCATAAGGTCTGCTATAGATTTTCTAGACTTATTAACTGCTCTATCTTGGAATGCCTCTCCAACTTTATAAAACAGCATTACAAACACAGCCTCTGGAAAATCTCCTATAGAAAAGGCTCCTACTGTTGCTATAAACATTAAGAAATTTTCATCAAATATTTCTCCTTTGAAAATATTTCTTAAAGCTCTTAAAGCTACATCGCCGCCTATAAGTATATAGCTACCTAGATACATAATTAACTCTACATAATTAGAAAATTTAAAAATGGATACAATTATAAATATTATTGTTCCTGCCACGACCATTAACACATTATTTTTATCTAATCCCTCCTGTCCATGGGCATGAGTATGGGAATGAGAATGTTTATGACCATGGTTATGATCACTGCTAATTTCTTTATCTACTGGCTTTTGAACGTTTTTTTCTTCAACCACCACATGTGGTTCAATACTATTAACTATTTCTTTTACTTTTTTTTCTACATGGTTAATTTTATTTTCCTCTTTTAAATCTATAATTAAAGTTGAAGTACTAAAATTAAGTACTGCTTGTTCTACTTCTTCTAATGAATTTACTTTTCTTTCTATTTTGGCCGCACATCCAGCACATCCTAAACCCTTAAGTATATATTGTTTATTTAATTTGCATTGTTTATCCTTGCCCATAGGTTTTCCCCCCTATTCCTTATATTTTATCTACTCCATAACATGATCAAAGCCTTGTTTTAAAACACTTCTTATATGATCATCATCTAAGGAATAATACACTACTTTACCATCTCTTCTAAACTTAACAAGCTTACTCTGCCTTAAAGTTTTCAGTTGGTGTGATATAGCTGATTGACTCATACTAAGCAAATTAGATATATCACATACGCACATTTCTTCTATGGAAAGAGCATAAAGAATTTTTAATCTTGTAGAATCTCCAAATATCTTAAAAAAATCTGCTAGTTGAAATAATATTTCCTCCTCAGGTAAATCGTTCTTAACATGTTGTAAAGCACCCTCATGTATACTATAACAACTACATATCTCCGTATTTTTATTATCCATATTTTTACCCCCTACTTATTATTTATGTTTCTATATATGTTCATATGTTCATATGTCAATATGATAATATCATAATTTTAATATCGTTGCAACATAAATATAAGAATATATTGTGACATAATGCATTGAGGAAAATCTGATTTTAATTCCGTAATAAATGTGTAATTGGGGACTGTTCACAATACGCCAAGAACTTCTAAATGTCTCACAGTTAAAGCCCCTAAAGCTTTCAAACTCGCTTCTTACATTGCTCAAATAATGAAAGCTTCTTAACGGGTCTTTAACTGTGAGACATAAGAAGTTCTAAGGCTAGTTCAATAGTCCCCAATTACACATTTATTACTACATTAAAATCAGATTTTTAGTTTAATATGTTTATGGTTGGAGAGAGAAGCCTACTAAAGGATGATTTTCCTCCACTATGTTACGGAAAATCTTTAATTAAATAAATGGGATAACAAAAAGCTATAACTGTTTTATTAAATGGAGTAGTTATAGCTTTTCTTTAAGGGCTTAAAAATTTTTTATTGGCGATAGCCAGCCTAAATACGTAGGCATGATTAGGATTTATATAAAAATATATAACTTTAATTGTTAGATAAATAAGAACTTGTAGATAAGTAATAAGTAATAGGTAATAGATAAGAAGTAATACCTTTTACCTGGTCTAAATTACAAATTCTGATTTGTACAAACAACTGCCTTACGGCAAAATGAATTGAATTTTAGTTATTATTTTATTTTAATAGGTACCATATAACTTTTCGAAAGGCTCCGCCTAAAAAATATTATGAGCGCCTTTCTATTTATAAATTAAAGATTTTCCATAGCGAAGCGGAGGAAAATTATCCTTTAGTCAGCTATATTCCTCCTCTGATAGCTTATGCATGAACCGAAAAATCTGTCTTTAAGGTAATAATAAATATATTTTCTTAGACTATTGAGCTAGCCTTAGAAATTCTTTGTTTTCAAATTTCAATACCCGTTAAGAAGCTTTCATGTTTGAGCGCCGTAAGAAGCGAGTTTGAAAGCTTTAGGGTATTGAAATTTGAAAACATTAGAATTTCTTGGCGTATTGCGAACAGTCTAGAAAATATATTTATTGTGGACTTAAAGACAGATTTTTCTTATTGCACTTGCTTCACAATATTGTTATGTTGTGTGTTATAATTTATGTAGAAGTATATTATAGATTGGAGTGAGAATCATGAGTGAAAACTATAAATTTTTCCAACACAAAAACTGCGAATACTTCCCTTGTCATAAAGTTAAAGATTCTTCCACTTTTAACTGCTTATTTTGTTTTTGCCCACTATATGGCTTAGGAGATAAATGCGGTGGAAACTTTAAATATACAGATAATGGTATAAAAGATTGCACCAATTGCTTAATTCCTCATTCTAAGAATGGTTATGAGTATATAATGTCTAAAATGCCTGAAGTTATGAAACTAGCTTCAACTAATAGAAATAAAAAAGAAGATTAAAATTTTACTGATTTACAATAGTAAAAGCATATGTTGAATCCAAAGTATTCAGTGTTCAACGTATGCTTTTATTATATTTAAATATATTACTCAAACCTGTCGTCAGAGTATTGCTTTCTATATTTATTCATTATATCCCTAAATATCTGTGCTGTGGACGGTGGTGTCACAGTTATGGCATTAGCCCCTGCATCTATAGCTCTCTTTATACTCTCTTCATTAGGTCCACCTGTAGCTATTATAGGAATTTCCTTAAACTGTTCCCTTATTTTCTTTACTATCATAGGAGTTCTATCTGCTCCACTTACATTTATTATATTAGCCCCCGCTTCTATACGTGACCTAATATCCTCATATTCTGAAACCACTGTTACTACTATAGGAATATCTATGGTTTCTCTCATATTTCTTATAACTTCATTAGGTGTAGGATTATTAACTACTACTCCCATAGCCCCTTTAAATTCAGCATCCAGTGCTAAGTTCACCACTCTTTTGCCTGTAGTTATGCCTCCTCCCACTCCACAGAAAATAGGTATATCTGAAGATATAACTAACGCTTGAGTTATAATGGGTTGAGGAGTAAATGGATATACTGCAATAACAGCATCTGCATTAGTATTCCTTATTATAGCAACATCAGTTGAGAAAATAAACGATTTCAATCTTTTCCCAAATACCTTTATTCCGCTAGCATCCCTTATAACTGGTGGCAATTCTATAATATGATTTCTTAGAGCCCCTTTAACTTCTGGAACGAACTTTGCCAAGTTTCTCCCCTCCTTCTGCCTTATTTTTTTCAACATACAAATATTCTCTTTAAGTTTGCTTATTCCTTTATTTTTTATCTAGTATTCAATAATTTACACTAAAAATGAATTAAAATCAATAATTTAACTAATAATATTATTATAGTTTTTTTCATGCTTCATGGCAGTTAAAAAATCACAATAAAAGGAGATAAATTATGTCTGAAAATCATAATAAAACGAATAAAAAAGTAGCCGAAGATATAGAAAATGCTTTTAAAGAACATAAAAATAGTGAAACCTCTGTAAGTGGATTTAAGGAAAGGGATTTAGAACCTTCAAGAAAAAATTTAAAAAGATAAAACTATTTACTTGTGAACTACCGCAGAGACAAGCATCGGTAGCTTTTTTGTAGAAAGTTTCCTTTTTAAGTTTCCTCTAACATGGTTAGATAGCCTTATTTCTAATTTATGAGCCATATCGAATGGCTCATAAATTATGTCTTTACATCCTTCAACACAAGCAAGGAATCCAAGATATACATGCATTTATAATTTTTCTATATACTCTAAGTATCGTTTACTAGAATTTAGTATGTGGCTTCTACCTTCATTTATTTCTTTTACCAGCTTTTTAGTTTCAGCCCAAGCTAACTTGTATTCCCCTTCTGTTACATCTCCCTTTTTTAATGCTTCTTCCAATTCATCTCCGTCTAAAATTACCAATTCACCCCTAGGAAGTACCACTATATCCAAATATAAATCATCAAAATAAGGTATTCCTTTTCTATTTATTCTAGGTTCTCTACATATATCAAAATACCACTGTATGATTTCTTTTTTATCATTTACCATAGTTGTAAGTGCATAGTTTTTTCCTTCTGGAAACTGCTGCATCCATAAATAACCCTTATCTGCTAAAAGCAATTGTCTTCCTAGGACTTCCTTTTTTAAAGGATCTGTAACCTCATCTATGTATATTGCAGAAATATATCCTTTAAAATCTTCATTATCTATGTATGTTAATTTAAATCTCTTTTTTAGAACTCTTATCCAATTCTCTTTATCTGCAAACTTTCTCTTCATAAACAACCACCTAACCCTTTATTAACCCTATTATTTACTTATATTATACCATTAACTCTTACTAGTTATAATTATTTATATATTTTTTTAAATATATTTACATTAATCTCATTGTAAAATTATATATTTATAAAGAAATTTAAGTTATTTATAAATAATTCAAATTTCGCAGTTATAAAATAAAAATGTTAAAATATTTAAATTAATCACGGTTTCCTATTATTATCTTGTAAAATAGATTTATATCTACATTTTATAGACTTTGACTTTCTTTGACCTTTGTTGTATTATATATTTGTAATAAAGATTAAATATTTTTAGGAGGTTGTTAT
Source organism: Clostridium sp. KNHs214 (assembly GCF_000744935.1). Classification (GTDB taxonomy): domain Bacteria; phylum Bacillota; class Clostridia; order Clostridiales; family Clostridiaceae; genus Haloimpatiens. The sequence continues at coordinate 1,096,589 of NZ_JQMW01000011.1, forward strand.
TTATGTTTGATTTAGTTCCTTTTAGAAGAAACAATATAATGAAAAGAGATGATTATTTCAACAAATTCTTTGACAACTTCTTTAAAGATGATTTCTTTAGCTCTAATGAACTAATGGGAAATTCTTTTAGAGTTGATGTTAAAGAAACAGATACTGATTATATGATCGAGGCTGAATTACCAGGTATAAACAAAGAATCTATAAATGTAGAATACACTAACAATTATCTAACAATTTCTGCTAAAAAAGAAGATAAGATAGAAGATACCACTTCAAATTACGTAAGGAGAGAAATTTCCTACGGTGAATTTAAGAGAAGTTTCTATGTGGATAATGTAAATGATACAGATATAAAAGCAGAATTCTCAAATGGAATATTAAAAATAAATCTTCCTAAAAAAGAAGTAGGTAAAACTGATACTAAAAAAATAGAAATTCAATAATAACTAAAAACTTCATCCCCCAATTAAATCAAATGCTTGAAGTTAAATTTAAAAATTCAAAGAGAGATAAGGACTTTAATCTTATGAAGTCCTTATCTCTCTTTACTTATATTTATCATATATTATCATAGAATCTAAATTAGGTACATGAAAAGAAATAACAAGTGAAAAATGCTAGTATATTTTGTGTCAGACAAAGAAGCAGGTTCCATACTCTGGACCCTAGCCCTCTAATATACACCCATTTTCCTAAATTTCTTATATCTACCTTCTAAAAGTTCTTCTGTAGACAACTTCCTTAGCACCTTTAGAATTTCTAATAAATTATTTTTAATATCTAAAGCAACATCTTCAACAGCTTCATGTGCTCCACCTTCTGGTTCTTTTATTATCTTATCTATTATTCCTAAACTTACAAGATCTTCTGCTGTTATTTTCATAATGTTGGCAGCTTCTTTTGCTCTAGAAGAATCCTTCCACAGTATAGTTGCAAGTCCTTCTGGGGACAATATAGAATATATGGAGTTCTCAAGCATCCACACCTGATCACCTACTGCTAGTGCAAGTGCTCCTCCGCTGCCACCTTCACCAATAACTATAGATATAATTGGTGTTTTTAATTTAGACATTTCCAGTAAATTTCTAGCTATAGCCTCTCCTTGACCTCTCTCCTCTGCTCCTACACCACAAAAAGCACCTGGAGTATCTACAAAGCAAATTACAGGTCTTTTAAATTTTTCTGCCTGCTTCATAAGTCTTAAAGCCTTTCTGTATCCTTCTGGATTTGCCATGCCAAAATTTCTCTTTATATTTTCCTTAGTATTTTTTCCTTTCTGCTGTGCTATTATGGTAACTGGAATATCCTCAAGTTCACCAATACCGCCTAATATACAACTATCATCTCCAAAATACCTATCTCCATGAAACTCTATAAAAGAATTAAATATTATATCTATATAATCAAGAGCAGTGGGTCTTTCCACCATTCTCGCTATTTTCAGCTTTTCCCAAGGAGTTAAATTGCTCATTTTTTCACCTCCACAGCTATTTATGCATCCTAAGAATTTGTCCTAAAGTTCTTTTTAATTCTGTCCTGCTAACTATTTTGTCTATAAATCCTTTTTCTAGTAAAAATTCCGCAGTTTGAAATTCCTTAGGTAAGGTTTGATTTATGGTTTGCTGAATTACTCTCTTTCCTGCAAAGCCTATTAAGGCTCCTGGTTCTGCAAGAATTATATCTCCAAGCATAGCAAAACTAGCTGTTACTCCACCTGTAGTGGGATCCGTAAGTACCGTTATATATAAAAGCCCTTCATCACTATGTTTTCCCAGAGCGCTACTAGTTTTAGCCATCTGCATAAGTGATATCATTCCCTCCTGCATTCTAGCTCCCCCTGAAGTAGTAAAAATTATTATAGGGAGTCTTTCCTGCGTTGCTCTTTCTATAGCTCTAGTAATTTTTTCACCTACTACAGCTCCCATGCTTCCCATCATAAAATTACTATCCATAACTGCAATTACAGCTTTATATCCATGAATCCTACAAGTTCCAGTAACCACTGCATCCTTTTCTCCAGATTTCTTACCTTCCTTTTCTAGTTTGTCATAGTACTGGGGAAAATTAAGTATATTTTTACTTTCTATATTTGCATCCATTTCCATAAAAGTGCCTTCATCACAAATTAACTTTATTCTTTCTCTAGCACTTAATCTAAAATTATAGTTGCAATTTGTACATATATTTAAATTTCTTTCCACATCTTCTTTGTATATAATGTTTCCACAGCTCTCACATTTTATCCACATTCCATCAGGTATACTAGGTTTTTTATCAACATTATCCACAATGTTTTTCTCTTCTACTTGAATATATTTATCTTTTTTTAAAAGCTTTCTAAATTTAAACATAGGTCTTTACCTACCTTACTTTAAAAATTGACTTTCTATAAAGCCTGTGTGGAAATCTCCAGACACAAATTTCTCATTATTTAATATGTCAAATTGAAAATCTATATTTGTGTCTACTCCTTCTATTATAAATTCTCCAAGAGCCCTTCGCATCCTCATTATAGCTTCATCTCTGGTTTCTCCATAAACTATTAGCTTTCCAATCATGGAATCATAGTTTGGAGGAATTTTATAACCTTGATATACTGCCGAATCAAGTCTTACTCCTAATCCTCCAGGTACATAAAGATACTCTATTTCTCCTGGACAAGGCATAAAACCCTTATTAGGATTTTCTGCATTTATTCTACATTCTATAGCATGACCTTTTATTTTTATATCTTCTTGCTTTAAAGATAGCTTTTCTCCACTGGCTATTTTTATTTGCATTTTGATAAGATCTACTCCTGTTACCATTTCAGTTATGGGATGTTCTACTTGTATTCTAGTATTCATCTCCATGAAGTAAAAATTTTCTCTACTGTCTACTAAAAATTCAATGGTACCAGCATTACTATATCCCGCAGCTTTAGCTGCTCTAACAGCTACTTCACCCATTTTATTTCTAAGCTTTTCATCTAGTACAGTAGATGGTGCTTCTTCTAGTACCTTTTGATTTCTTCTCTGAAGTGAGCAATCTCTTTCCCCTAAATGAATTATATTTCCATACTTATCTGCTAATATTTGAAACTCTATATGCCTAGGTTTTTCTATGAACTTTTCAATATACATGCTGTCATCTCCAAAGGCTGCCTTAGCTTCACTTTTAGCACTTCTAAAGGAATTTAAGAATTCTTCTTCTTCCCTCACTATTCTTATTCCTCTTCCTCCACCACCTGCAGATGCCTTTATCATTACAGGGAAACCTATATCTTTAGCAATGTAACGTCCTTCTTCTTCATTGCGTACAGCACCTTCTGAACCTCTTATAACCGGGACCTGCGCCTCTTTCATAATTTCTTTTGCCTTTGATTTATTTCCCAATTTTTCTATTACATCAGAATCAGGTCCTATAAATACTATGTTGCAATCTTTGCACATGTGAGCAAACTTGCTATTTTCTGATAAAAATCCAAAGCCCGGATGTATAGCTTCTGCTCCTGTAAGCACTGTAGCACTTATTATGTTTTCCATATTTAAATAACTATCTTTAGATTTAGCTCCGCCTATACAAACTCCTTCATCAGCTAGCTGAACATGAAGAGCATCCTTGTCAGCTTCTGAATAAACTGCTACAGTCTCTATACCCATTTCTCTACAAGCTCTTATTATTCTAACTGCAATTTCTCCTCTATTTGCAATTAATATCTTACTGAACAATTAAATCACCTCGCCGTTTTTACCCTATAGCAAAAGTAAGCTCGCCTTCAGCTGCCTTTTGTCCATTTACTGTAGCTACTGCTTTTCCTACTCCCATAGGACCTTTTCTTTTTATTATTTCCACTTCTAACTTAAGTACGTCTCCTGGTATTACTTTTCTTCTAAATCTAGCCTTATTTATTCCACCAAAATATCCTATCTTGCCTTTATATTCTTCTAAGCTTAAAAGGGCTACTGCTCCAACCTGAGCCAATGCTTCTATTATTAAAACTCCTGGCATAACAGGTTCACCTGGAAAATGGCCTTGAAAAAAATATTCATTCATGGTGACATTTTTATATCCTACTGCTTTAACTCCTGGTTCCAATTCTTCTATTTTATCCACTAATAAAACTGGATATCTATGAGGTATTATTTCCATTATTTCTTTTATATTAAGACTTCTGCTCATATCCTCCATAAATTATTACCTCCAAACAATATATTTAATGAATTAATTTAATTCCACTTTGGCACTATAAAATTATATTGTATTTACTTTATTCATCTCAATGTAGAACTTGAAAATTTTGTGAGAAAGTTGAGAATTTAATACTTTGAATCCTCAATCCTTAAAGTATCCCTTAGGACTGAGGATATTATATTATCTTTTTTTTATTTTAAAAAGTGGCTGACCATACTCCACCATATCTTCATTTTTCACAAGTATATCTACTATTTCACCATCTACTTCTGCTTCTATATCATTCATAAGCTTCATGGCCTCTATTATGCATAATGTTGTTCCCTTATTAACTACCGAACCTATATTTACAAAGTCATCCTTGTCTGGAGATGGTGCTGCATAGAAAGTACCAACTATAGGTGATTTAACGATTTCTATATTTTTATCCTCCTGAATATCTGAGGCTTGTTTTTCTGTTTCTCTTTGAACTTCTCTTTCTAAAGCAACTTCCTTTTTAAAAGAGTTTTCTTCTCTTTTAGCTGCTGCTACATTATCAGATACTTCTTTAGAATTATTTCCTTCTACTAATATCTTCTCTTCTTTGCCCATTTTTAGATGTATTCCATCTATCTCTATTTCAAAAGAAGTAAGCTTTGACTCGCTAACAGTATTTATCAAATCACATATTTCTTTGTAATTCATACTATCTGTCATCCCATTTCTTTATTATTATAGTTGCATTATGACCTCCAAATCCAAGTGAATTGGATAATGCATAAGTTATATCTTGTTTTCTTCCCACATTAGGAACGTAATCAAGATCACATTCTTCATCTTTTACCTTATAGCCAACAGTTGGAGGTATAAATCCCTCTTGTAGAGCCCTTATACAAATTATAGCTTCTACGGCTCCTGCAGCTCCTAAAAGGTGTCCTGTCATGGATTTTGTTGAACTTACAGGTATTTTATAAGCCCTCTCCCCAAATACATTCTTTATAGCTGCTGTTTCAAATTTATCATTATATGGTGTACTTGTTCCATGAGCATTTATATAATCTATATCCTCTTCTTTTATTCCTGCGTCTTCGATAGCAAGCTTCATAGCCCTAGCTCCGCCTTCTCCATCTGGTGCTGGTGAAGTTATATGATATGCATCACAAGTCATACTATAACCTTTCATTTCAGCATATATTTTAGCTCCTCTTTTTTTAGCATGCTCTAGTGATTCTAGCACAACAATTCCAGCTCCTTCACCAATTACAAAACCATCTCTCTCCTTATCAAAAGGAATAGATGCTCTCTTAGGATCTTCACTTTTACTTAAAGCAGTAAGCGAAGCAAAACCTGCCACTGTAAGCGGCGTTATGGATCCTTCACTTCCCCCTGCTATTACTACATCCGCATAACCATGTTCTATAAGTCTGAAAGCATCTCCTATGGCATTAGTACCTGTGGCACAAGCTGTAACTACAGTAGTACATGGACCTTTAGCTCCAAATTTTATAGCTATGTTTCCTGCAGCCATATTTCCTATTAACATAGGTATCATAAAAGGTGAAACCCTAGAAGGTCCTTTTTCCAAGAGTTTTTTGTGCTCTCCTTCTAATGTAAGTATTCCACCCACTCCTGAGCCTACTAAAACTCCGAATCTTTCTTTATTTATTTTTTCCAAATCTAATTTTGAATCCTTTACTGCCTCTTCTGCAGCTACCATGGCTAGCTGACAATATCTATCCATTCTCTTAGCTTCTCTTCTATCCATGTAATCTTTAGGATCAAAATCTTTAACTTCTGCTGCAACCTTTACCTTTTGATCACTAGCATCAAATCCTTTTATAAAATCTATCCCTGTCACTCCATTTTTTATATTATTCCAAAATGTATCTACATCATTACCTACAGGAGTAATTGCACCTACTCCCGTAACAACAACTGCTCTCTTCATAATTTATCATCCCTCTATTCTTGATTCTCAATTCTACATTCTTAATTTGTGAAAATTCCCTGATCTATTTTAATACTACTTTCCCTATATCAATTGTCTATTGTGAATTCTACATAACCATTCCGCCATCTACATTTATAACCTGGCCTGTTATATACTTTGCCTCATCACCAGCTAAAAATGTCACTGCATTAGCTACATCCTCTGGATTTCCTAATCTCTTTAGTGGAATAGTATTTATAGCTCCTTCTTTAACCTTTTCAGATAATACTGCTGTCATATCTGTACTTATAAATCCTGGAGCCACTGCGTTTACATTTATTCCTCTTGAAGCTAATTCTTTAGCAGCGGATTTAGTCATACCTATAATTCCTGCTTTAGCTGCCGCATAGTTTATTTGTCCTGCATTTCCTACAAGCCCAACTACAGAAGATATGTTTACTATTTTTCCACTTCTTTGCTTCATCATTATCTTGCTAACATGTTTTAAGCAATTAAAAGCTCCCTTAAGATTTACTTCTATTACTTTATCAAATTCCTCTTCCTTCATTCTAAGTATTAAAGTATCCTTAGTTATTCCTGCATTATTTACAAGAATATCTACTGAACCTAATTTTTCAAAGGCTTTATTTATCATACTCTCTGCCTCTGAAAAAATACTTACATCTCCCTCTATAGCTAATGCCTTTACTCCCTTAGCTTCTATCTCTTTTACTAGTTCTTCGGCCTTTTCTTTATTACTTCTATAATTTATAACTATATTAGCTCCTTTTTCAGCCAGCTTTAAAGCTATTGCTCTTCCTATTCCTCTGCTAGCTCCCGTTACTATAGCATTCTTACCTTTTAACACATAATCCTCTCCTTTACCAAGTTATTCTTGAAAAAACTTATTCAAGGCTATGTCGGCTCCCATCTACCTAGATTTTTAACACTGTCACGCTAGGGATAAAACCTAATTTTTTAAAACACTTATGGCTTTTTCTAGTGAATCTAAATCCTCTATATTTAACACTTTTAGCTTTCTATCTATCTTTTTTACAAAACCACTTAAAACTTTTCCTGGACCTATTTCTACAAATGTATCCACTCCAGCTTCTATCATTTTATTAATAGTATGCTCCCACATTACGGAAGACATTACTTGATTTTTTAAGTTTTCCTTTATTTCCTTGCATTGAATATAGTCTCCTGTAACATTAGTTATAAGAGGTATTTGTAATTCCTTTATGTGCACATGTTCCAATTCTTTATATAAGTTTTTTGCAGCCTCCTTTAACATGGATGTGTGAAAAGGGCCACTCACATCTAAAAGTACAGCTCTTTTAGCTCCTTTTTCTTTCAATATATTTACAGCCAGCTCTACAGCCCTTATTTCCCCGGCAATTACTATTTGCCCTGGACAGTTATAATTAGCCACTTCCACTATTCCTTCTTTTGAAGCTTCCTTACAACACTCTTTAACCATATCTTTATCTAATCCCATAATAGCTGCCATGGTGCCTACTCCCTGCGGCACAGCTTCTTGCATTAATCTTCCTCTTTTTTTTACAAGTTTTACTGCATCCTCAAATTCCATTGCTCCGCTGGAAACTAGTGCTGAGTATTCTCCCAAGCTTAATCCTGCAACTATATCTGGCTTAATTCCCTTGTCCTCTACAACCCTTAATGCTGCTATGCTTGTAGTCAATATAGCAGGTTGAGTATTTTCGGTTTTATCTAATTCTTCTTTGGAACCCTGAAAGCATATACTACTTATGCTAAATCCTAAAGCTTCATCAGCCTTTTTAAATACATCTCTAGAAACATCTATATTTAGTGCTAATTCTTTTCCCATACCCACATATTGGGCCCCCTGCCCTGAGAACAAAAATGCTATTTTGCCCATATTTAATCCTCCTAAAGTGTTCCTTTGCATAATCAAACAACCTATAAAACTATCTTTTTACCATACGCTCTATTATTTTTTCTGCATCATTAAACATTTCTTGAACAATCTCCTTACAACTTCCTCTTTTACATATAAGACCTGCTATTTGACCAGCCATAACTGATCCGCCTACCATATCGCCCTCACGAGCAGCTTTTCTCAATGCTCCTGCTCCTAATTTTTCAATTTCCTCTAAGGCTGCATTTTCTTTTTCTAAAGCTGTATATTTTCTTGATAGCTGATTTCTAAGAACCCTAACTGGATGACCTGTACTTCTTCCAGTTACTACTGAATCTATATCCTTAGCTGCTATTACTTTTTCCTTATAGTTTTCATGCACGGTACATTCGTCTGCTACCAAAAATCTAGTTCCCACTTGTACACCTTCTGCTCCTAGCATAAAAGCTGCTGCCAATCCTCTTCCATCTCCAATACCACCAGCACCTATCACTGGTATATTAACTGAATCTACCACTTGTGGAAGTAGAGCCATAGTAGTTAGCTCACCTATGTGTCCGCCAGCTTCACATCCCTCAGCTATTATAGCGTCTGCCCCTGCTTTTTCCATTCTTTTAGCTAAAGCAGTAGATGCCACTACTGGTATTACCTTTATATCATGCTGTTTCCACATATCCATATACTTGCCTGGATTACCTGCCCCTGTAGTTACAACCTTTACTCCTTCTTCGCAAACCAACTGAGCTATTTCATCTGCATTTTCGCTTAAAAGCATTATATTAACTCCAAAAGGCTTATTTGTAAGCTTTTTTGCCATTCTTATTTCTTCTCTTACATAATCAGTTGGAGCATTTCCTGCTGCTATTATTCCAAGACCTCCTGCATTAGCTACTGCTGCTGCTAAAGTTCCATCTGCAATCCATGCCATAGCCCCCTGAATTATTGGATACTTAACATTTATAATTTCGCAAAATTTTGTATGAAACATCATAACACCTCTATATTTTCTGCTATAATATATTTGAACTATAATACCTAAACTTTTTTTATTTTATATTTGGGGAAATCTCTTTTGGTTTCCCTCCTTTTTTATATAGTTTATTAATTGCTGTAAATATATCAAGCGGAATAGTTGTTACTACTTTATAATCTTATATAAATGCCAGCAATACTATTCCGTCTTGAATTTTTACTTTTCTATTTTTAACTCTACGTATTTAACTATGTCGCCTACTGTTTTCATATTTTCAATGTCTTCATTTGGTATCTCAATGTTAAATTCATCCTCCAAAGACATAACTATTTCGAATATTTCTAATGAATCTACTCCTAAATCATCTGTGAAAGTTGAATTTAATTGTACTTCATCTTCTTCTATTGATAATTGTTCTGCTATTATTTTTTTTATCTTTTCAAAAGCCATTTTTACTCCTCCTAAAATAATGAAATATTTTTATATGTTTTAAAACTATACCACTTTTATAAATTTTCATTTTCTATATTGCAATGTCATAACTTGCAAATTCTTTATTACAGCTAGTCATTAGTAAAACTTACCATTGTATAAGACTATAACCCCAAGTAAGTCCTCCTCCAAAGGCTACAAGTATAATCTTATCACCCTTTTTTAAAAGACCATCCTTATTCATTTCGTCTAGTGCTATTGGGACACTGGCACCAGAAGTATTTCCATACTTATTTAAATTGATATAAAACTTACTTTCATCTACTTCTAATTTTTTAGCTGCAAAATCTATTATCCTTAAATTTGCTTGATGAGGAACTATATATTTTATCTCCTCAATACTACACCCAGTATTCTTAAGTGCTTCCTTTACACTATCTACTATGGTAGTAACTGCAAATTTAAATATATCTTTTCCATTCATTCCTATTTTTAAACTACCTTGCATCTCTTTATCTAAAGTTTTCTTCTCTACATATGGATTTTCCACAAAAGCTGTTTTACAAGTTAAAGATGACCATTTATCCCCTTGTGCTCCTAACTTTATATCTAGTATTCCTTCCTTGTCACTGCAAGAAAGCACTGCAGCTCCAGCTCCATCTCCAAATAACACACAAGTACTTCTATCCTTCCAATCCAATATTTTAGATAGTACTTCTGCTCCTATAATCAGTGCTTTTTTACATCTTCCACTTTTCATGAAATTCTTAGCTATCTCCATAGTATAAATAAATCCTGAGCAAGCTGCAGATATATCAAAGCACACTGCATTGTTTACTCCTATTTTACTTTGAACCACACAAGCAGTAGATGGTACAAAATAATCTGGTGAAGTGGTAGCTACTATCATCAAATCAATATCCTCAGCACTTATATTTGCATCCTTCATAGCCTCAATAGCTGCTTTAGCTGCTAAGTCTGAAGTATTTTCTTCTTTAGTTATCCTTCTTTCCTTTATTCCGGTTCTACTGCATATCCACTCATGGTTAGTGTCCATTATTTTTGATAAGTCATCATTACTTACAATTAATTCAGGAAGGTAACTTCCTGTACCTATAATCTCTATACCATTCATTTTTATACCTCTTATCTAAAGATATTTTCCTATTACAACTCTCTAACTATTTTTTCGCTTACTTCTAGTAGCTTTCCTACTAGAAACACTACTTATGAAGATGATACTTTTCTTTAAAGAAATTATTTAATTTATCTAAAGATTTTATTAGTATACCTTCTTCTTCTTTTGTTAATCCCTCTATAGTAGCTTTAACCATATCAGAATGAAATTTTTCATGTACCCTATAGGCTAATTTACCTTTTCTTGTTAAAGCTATCTGCACTACTCTTCTGTCCATTTCATCTCTTTTTCTTTCTACATAACCCTTTTTAACTAAATTGTTTATAGCCGTAGTAAGAGTTCCTACTGTTATGTCTAATGCCTTAGCTACTTCAGTCATAGTCTTAGTCTCATACATACCAATAGCTTCTATAGTGTGTATTTCTGTAATAGATAACTCACTAAAGGCCCCTTCTTTTAATGCTTTTTGTTCTATTTCCAATATATCGTTAAAAGTTTCTACTAGAAGTTCATTTAAAATGTTGTACGCTTCCTTCATCTTTATCACCACCATTAATTTTGACCATCAAATATTTTGATAATCAAAGTATATATGAATTAGGTTTTTATGTCAATAAATTTTTTGATTATTCTTCTAATTTTACCCAAAACACTTTAAAATTAATTCTTTGTTCACAAATAAAAGGCCGTATAACTCTAGACCCACTTTCTAAAGCCACACAGCCTCCTCAAAACTTTTATTATTTACTTTCCTACCTATCACCACTAAACCTCTAGCAAACTATCCCTCTAATTTACTTCCTATCACTCTAGCCCTCTGACACCCTAGCCCACTAAATAAGTCCTCTCTCCACTATATCTGTCACAGCAAATGTAGCTACATCATCTGCATATTTTCCTGGTCCAAAACCCGCATCATATCCTAATTCTTTAGCTAATTCATGAGTTATTCTTGGTCCTCCACATATCAAAACTATCTTATCCCTTAAACCTTCTGCCTCTAAAAGTTCTACAAGATTTGTTAAATTTTGAATGTGTATATTTTTCTGTGTTACTGTTTGAGATACCAAAAGTACATCTGCTTTTATTTCTATAGCTTTCTTTATGAAATCTTCATTTTCCACTTGACTTCCTAAATTATGTGCTTCTATCATCTGGTATCTTTCAAGTCCATAGTGTCCTGCATATCCCTTCATGTTCATTACCGCGTCTATTCCAACGGTATGAGCATCTGTACCAGTGCTAGCACCTAATATTACTATCTTCCTCTTTATATGCTCTCTTATATAATCATCCACTTCTTTCATGGACATGGTATCCACTTCTACTGATTGAACGTGGATAGCTTCATAATCTATAGTTTCAACACAACTGCCATAAGCTACAAAAAAGGTGAAGTTTTTATCTAAAGGCTTGTGATGAACTATAGAAGGCTCTAACAACCCCATTTTTTTAACTAATTGTTTTGCTGTCTCTACAGCTTTATCTCCATCTGGTACTGGTAAAGTAAAGCTTAATTGCACTTTACCATCATTCATAGTATCTCCATATGGCTTAACCTTTGTTAGATCCAGTGTCTTGTCAAAATCCTTTTTGTCTGTTGAGTATAATCCTGCACTCATTATTTTTCACCTCCAAGCATTAGGTCAATAAATGGATTAAAGTACTTGGAATCTTTCTCCACAACCCCTTCGCGGCCTTTTCCACCATCTATAGGCCTCTTTATGTTAGCAAATTTACCTTTTTCTATAGTTGTAAATAATCCTTCTTTTTCTATATCCCTTAAAAGAGTATATGCATTGTTTAGAACCTCGTCTGCTCTCTTTTGAATCATTCCGCCATCCTTAAAGGTAATTTCATTTCCAAAGTCCTTCATGTTATTAAATATATATCTTGCATTTTCAATAGATAGTGCTCTGTCCGACATAAATGGAGTGTGAATTGCTTCTGTTAACATTCCAAGCAAGTGAATCTTTTGTCCTGTCATTATAGTTACCATATTAAATAACGCATCCTGAACTTGACCCTTAAATATATCTCCTGTCATAAATTTAGTTGGAGGCATATACTTTAAAGGTGCTTTAGGGAATATTTCTCTTGCCATTTGTGCTTGAGCTAATTCATATAAAAAACCATTCTCTAATTCTGGATCCATTTCAAAAGCATGACCTAAGCCTTGTTGCTCTTCTGGTAGTCCTGCCATTAAAGCAAATTGCTCATTTATTAATTGAGAAGCTAGCACTGTATGAGCTTCCTCTACAGCATCTGAAGTAGTTAAGTAGTTGTCTTCTCCTGTATTTATAATTACCCCTGCATATCCATTTATAGCTCTTGAGAAAAATTGATCTACTAGAGTTCTCTTCATATTTATATCTCTAAACAAAATTCCGTATAAAGCATCATTAAGCATTACATCAAGTCTTTCAAGAGCTCCCATAGCCGCTATTTCTGGCATGCAAAGTCCTGAACAGTAATTACAAAGTCTTATATATCTATGAAGTTCTTCTCCAACTTCATCTAAAGCCTTTCTCATAAGTCTAAAGTTTTCTTGAGTAGCTACAGTTCCTCCAAAACCTTCAGTGGTTTCACCATATGGTACATAATCAAGAAGACTTTGACCTGTAGTTCTTATAACAGCAATAACATCCGCACCTTGTCTTGCTGCAGCCACTGCTTGTGTTATATCTTCATGTATATTACCTGTAGCAACTATTAAATATAAATAAGGTCCTTGTTTATCGCCAAATTCTTCAAGCTTTGCTTCCCTTTTATTTCTATTTTCTTTTATTTTCTTTACGTATTTTTTAGCTTCAGAAATTACTGCCATCTTTATTTCAAATTCATCATTCATAGGAAGCTTAGTTAAATCTAATTCTCCTTTAGATACTTTCTGAGCTATTTCTTGGGGTGTCAGCTTAGTTTCAACCATAGCATTTCCTATAAAGTTGGCAGCTCCTAATGAAAGTCCATTTCCTTTTTTAATATTATCCACTACTACATTTGGAAGTGGCACATTTAATTCATCTACTCCGTCTATTCCTAGAAGTCTGCACACAGTTCTCTCTACAGCTATTGTTGTATGTCTATCTATAAAATTTTGGGTGTCCTTGGCTATGTTTCTAGCACATTCTCTAGCTTTATTTACAACTTCCCAGTTTAAATTTAATTTACTTTCCATGGTCATCCCCCTTTGCATAAAATTCTTTTATGATGTCCACTATACCCTCTTCGATTCCAAGAAGCGTAGCTATATTTAAGGCATCCTTAGGCACTTTATTTTTTCTAGATACCCTCTCCAATCTATAGTCCATATGCTCTTGAATTATCTCTACAGATGCCCTTTTATTTAAATCTATTTTTCTTTTCAAAATTTCAAAATTAACATTTTTAAGTCCCACAACTTGGTAGTGAACCATTCCCTTTTCAACTACCCCATCATAGTGAGTAGATATTAATGTTACTGAATTAAATTTATTTAAATATCTGCATAGAGCTTTTACAAGATAACACCCTTCTTTGGGATTTGTACCCCTTGCAAACTCATCCAAAACAATAAATCCCTGCCATCTCTTAGCGCATTCCATAACAGAATTAAGTTTAATTATCTCCGCACCAAAAGTACTTAATCCCTTAGATATAGATTGCATATCATCTGATATAAATCCTATAAAGTCAATGTTTGGAATAATAGCCTCTTCACAAAATACAAAAAAACCCATATTGCCTAAAAAAACATTCAAAACAGCTGTTTTCAATGTTACACTCTTTCCCCCCATATTTGCTCCAGTTATAATGGATACCCCTTCCCTTAAATCTACACTTATAGGGGTAAACTCCTTGCCTTTTCTTTCTAGTAATTCTTCTATTTGAGGGTTTACTGCATTTTTTAAGCATATTCGCATATCATCACATATACATGGTTTTATTCCTCTATATTTTATTGACATTTTCCCCTTAGCCATCAATAAATCTAGTGCTCCAATAATGTGAATATCCTTATCTAGCTTTTCCGTATATGAAGCTAATTTTTTTGTTAATTCCTTTCTTATTTTAAATTCTTCCTTATCCTCTAAAACTACATAATTCAGACGTTCTTCTTTCAATATTTTTATTTTTTCTTCGTCCATCTCTATTAATATTCGCTCTTCTAAAGCTCTTTTCTTTTCTCTTATTTCTTTTAAATTATAAGAATACGCATCATAAATGTAAAAAGTAGGCATTTTTTTATTTTCCGGATCTAGTAATTTAAACGCATCATTTAATTCCTCTAAACAAAGCTCAGATATATCTAAATGTAAATTATTCATAGCATCTATAATTTCATTAACTAAACTGCAAAAACTTTTAATTTCAAAGAGTTCCACATCATCTAGAGCATTTAGTTCTTTACATCTTTTTATAGAATTTCTTATGTCCTTTACCTTACAAAAGGCGCATTCAATTTTTCCGTATTCAAACTCATGCTCTTTTAAGCTATTAGTTACTTTTTCCAAATTACCTAATTCATGTATAAGCTTATCTTTATCTTTTCTAAGGAAAGGTTTTAAATTCTTCTTTTTATCTCTTCCATAACAAGTCATTACATTTAGCTCATCCATTATAAATTCAAATCCCACTTGAGCCTTTTGATTTTCATCTAAAAATCTCATTTAATCGCCTCCCATTACGTCTATTACTGGTATACTTACTTTCCTTCTTATTTTTTCTATAAATTCCTCTCTAGGAAATTCATATCCATAAGGAGACGTAGGGTTTACAGTTACACATATTACATTTATAGTGTTTATACCTTTTATTTTTCCCCCTAGTTTTTTAAATTTATGTAGAGTATCTTTTTTTATAAATATTTTCGTACCATCCTCTACCAATATAGTTTTATCTTTAATTTTATCTGGATATTTACAAATATCCTCTAAAAATTTATCTGAAAGAATTCCCTTTACTACAATATATTTTGAATTTCCCCCTAATTTGTCTATCAGCAACTTAGCTCCTTCTAAAGCCATTAAAACATCTATATTTTCTATACTTCCATCCCCATTTATTATTCCCAACTTATAATTTTCATATATTAAATTTGCCTTTTTCTTTATCTCTTCATCTTTTATGCCCTCTATTGATAAATTTTTCAGTGTGCTCACCGTACTGTCCACTACTTTGTTCATGTCTCTATCTAATGCTGCTCCTGTAGACAATATGGCAGCTTCCGTAATTATAGGACATGCACTACTTTTTCTGCTTATCGCACCATCTACTAAAACAATCTTACAGCCAAATTCTAAAAGTTTATGACATACGTATGATATATATACATTTATTGAAGGCCCTCCCAATTCTATATATCCGTCACTTAACGCTCTAACTATTATAACCTCTCCCATGGGCGTACTTATGCCCGTGGTATAAATTATTTCCCTTGTTATATCCCCATTTGATAGACACTGTTTTGCCGTGGCAATCAATGTGCCTTTTTCTACATATATTTTAGGCTTTTCCGTACTTGTAACCCTATCTACTTCTTCTCCATCTCTTCCTATGGAAGTAAGTCCAAGGGAGATCTTCCCCCTTGAACTATTTATTAAATGATTTAATACAGTAGTTTTGCCTACATTTTTATCCATACCTATTATGGATAAACTGTTGTATTTATCTACAACATCTAGTAGACTAATCTTCATTATGTTTCCCTCTTAAATTTCTCTCAAGTCCTACAGGTTCCAATGACATTTTTTCGTCTTTTATAAGTGAAGCAACGCCTATAAGTTTATCTTTTCTCTTTTTCTCACACACTTCACAATGACATTCTGAATGATAGTTTTGTGGTTCCTTGTAGGTAGTTATAACACCTTCAAAATTTCTAAGAATAACTCTATTTTCTCCTTGAGATACTACGTAGTTTGGCATTACAGGTATTTTACCACCACCACCAGGAGCATCTACTACAAAAGTAGGAACGCAGAAGCCTGATGTATGTCCTCTTAAACCTTCCATTATCTCTATGCCCTTAGCCACTGAAGTCCTAAAATGTTCAAGACCCATGGATAAGTCACATTGATAAATATAGTAAGGTCTTACTCTTATTTTTACCAGTTCATGAACTAGCTCTCTCATTACATGCACGCAATCGTTTACGCCTTTTAATAGAACTGATTGATTTCCAAGAGGCACCCCTGCATCTGCAAGTTTTGCACAAGCTCTTTTTGAATCCTCTGTTATTTCATTTGGATGGTTAAAATGAGTATTTAACCAAACCGGATGATATTTTTTAAGCATATTTACAAGATCGTCTGTAATCCTCATAGGAAGAACTACAGGTGCTCTTGAACCTATTCTTACTATTTCCACGTGAGGTATTGCTCTTAATTTCTTTATTATGTATTCCAAAACATCATCAGAAACTAAAAGAGCATCTCCACCGGATAATAAAACATCTCTTACAGAAGGTGTATTGGCTATATATTCTATAGCTTTATCTATTTGCTCCATTGGAAGAGATTTATCATTATGCCCTGCAAATCTTCTTCTTGTACAATGTCTACAATACATAGAACATTGGTCAGTTATTAAAAAAAGTACTCTGTCTGGATATCTATGTGTTATACCAGGCACTGGTGAATCTGTGTCTTCATGTAACGGGTCAAGTAAATCAGCCTCTGATTTATGCACTTCTAAAGCTGTTGGAATTGCTTCTTTTCTTATAGGGTCAAAAGGATCATTAATGTCAATTAAGGATAGGTAATATGGAGTTATTGCCATTCTTAAAGTGTTTGTACAAGTTCTTACTCCTTCCTCTTCTTCTGCAGTAAGAGGTATATATTTCTTAAGTTCCTCAACGTCTTCTATTCTATTCTTAACTTGCCACTTCCAGTCATACCATTCCTGGTCACTTACATTCGGAAATAATTCCTGCCTTCGATTTACCTTCAAGATAATTCCCCCCATTTATTACTTTATTACTTTTTTGCAACATTCCCCGTTTTTATGATTAGTTATAAAATATCCCTCTTGCCTAGGAAACTAGCTAATATTTTAGATATATCTTTCTTCAAATATTTTTCTTAAAGTTTCACTTTCTCTTAATTCTTGTAATGTTATCTCTGCATGATCTTTAGTATATCCATTTCCTACTATCATGGTAACGTCTTTTCCTACACCTTCTGCTCCAAGTGCCGCTTTTGTAAAGCTTGTAGCCATTGAGAAAAAGTAAACTACCCCATTATCTCTAACTGGTAATATACAGGACATTTCAGTGTTTGGTATATTTACACAGCTTATAGATATATCTACTTCTTTTCCTTTGTTAGCTTCCAACGTTTTATTTAAAACAGCCATTGGTTCTTGTGCACTAGTTACTATAGCTTTATGGCAGAATCCCCATTTTATTAGATTATCAGCTTGTGCTTGTTTTCTTACCATAGCTATTACATTACCAGTTGGTCCAACTCTCTTTTTAGCTTCATAGCAACAAAGCATGCCTGATTTTCCAGCAGCTCCTAATACTAAAACACTATCTCCTGGTTTAACTAATTTTGCAGTTTGAGCTGGTGCTCCTGCTACGTCTAATGCAGCAAGTGCAAGGTTTTCTGGCATATCATCTGGAAGTTTTGCATATATTCCACTTTCAAACAATATTGCTTGGCCTTTTATGTCCACTCTATCTATTTCTGGTTTAACATCCAATATCTCTTCTATTTTTAAAGGTGTTAGTGATAGTGAAACTAGAGAAGCTATTTTATCCCCAACTTTTAAATCTCTGTCTTTTAAATCTTCTCCTATTTTAGCAACTGTTCCTATAAACATTCCGCCTGATCCAGTTACAGGGTTTTGCTGTTTTCCTCTTTCACCTACTATTTCCATTATTTTTGCTTTGATTTTTTCTATGTTTCCGCCTGCTTCTTCTTCAATTTGCGTAAAGCTTGCTGAGTCTATGTTTAACGATTGGACGTCTACCAATATTTCATTGCTATATATTTCCATATTATTGTCGATTTTATAAGCCGCTTGAGTTAACACTCCTTGTGGCTCAAGTACTCTGTGAGAACCGTATTTACATCCTTTTTTCATAATAAATCCCCCTTTATTTTTTTAATCCTAATATTTCTCTTGCCTCATTTGGTGTAGCTATTTCTCTTCCAAATTCTTTAGCAAGTCTAACTGCTTTTTCTACAAGTTCTGCATTAGATTTAGCAAGTACTCCCTTTGATAAATAAATATTATCCTCATATCCAACTCTTACATGACCACCCATTAATATAGCCATAACTGCCATAGGAAATTGATTTCTACCTATGCCAGACACTGTAAATGTAGATCCTTCTGGTATACTGCCTGCCATAAATACAAGATCTCTTGGTTCTGCACTTATGCCCCCATTAACTCCCATAACAAAATTAAAATGCATTGGAGTCTTTATATATCCTTTTTTGCAAAGTCTTTTAGCCATGTCTATCATGCCTTTATCAAAAACCTCTACCTCTGGTTTTATTCCTAGAGCTATCATTTTTTCACCAAATTCTTTTATAGTGTTTTCAGTATTTACAAATATATCGTCTCCACCAAAATTACATGTACCACAATCTAATGTAGCCATTTCTGGATTTAACTCTGTAGGTTGAAGTCTTTCAGCATTTGTCATGCCTACAGCTCCTCCAGTAGATGGCTGTACAATTACATCTGGGCATCTTTTCTTAATTTCATCTATGCATGCTTTAAATCTTTCTTTTGATTGAGTTGGTGTGCCGTCATCCTCTCTAACATGCAAATGTATTATACTTGCTCCTGCTTTATAAGCCTTTTCCGCTTCATCTCCTATTTCCTGCACAGTATAAGGTACTGCAGGATTGTGTTCCTTTGTGACTTCTGCCCCGCATATAGCTGCCGTTATTATAAGTTTTTCCAATGTATACACCCCCAAATTAGTGGGCTAGTGGCTAGTGGGCCAGTTGGCTAGTATAAAGCTTAACCTTCTAGCTAATTACTACACTGGTATACTAGCTTACTAGCATATTATTATATTATTTTTTTACTTTCTTTGTTTGTCTTTTGGAACTACACAAGTTCCGCTAGCTTTACATACCACTATAGGCTCTTCTAGAACCTCTGCTGCTGAATCATTTAAATCTGTTCTTGGTATTATAACCTTTCTTGCTTCAAAAACCATTTTCCTTGATGTGTTTCCCTCACTTACTATTTCTCCCTCTGCTTCTATATAGTCTCCTGCATAAACTGGTGCTAAAAATTCTACACTGTCGTAAGCTCTAAATAACCCTTCGTCTCCATCATGTCTTATTAAAAGTTCTGTAGCCACATCTCCGAAAAGCTGCAACATTCTTGCTCCATCTACTAGATTTCCACCATAGTGAGCATCATGACTGCTCATTCTCATTCTTATTAAAGCTTTCATTTACATACCCCCAACAAACATTTTATTAGCACTAAAAATATAAAGAGCTATTTATGCAATGAAAAGATTTATTATATCCCTTTCATTACATAAATAGCTCTTCACAACAAAGGTCATGACAATTAAAAAGTATTTACACTTCTTAACCAAAGGTATACTCAAGAACAAATAAACCCTTTCGGCAGGTAAACCCTTCACTCTTAACTTTGGAGGTTCTTCTCCTTAACATTTAAAAATTACCGTAAACCCGCTCCTCTATTTATGTACATTTTTTAAGTTTGTTTTTTAATTCACAATATTATTATAATATTACTACTTCCGCTAGTCAATATATTTTTCAGAAAATTAAAATGTTTGCTATTATTTAGAAAACATTAACTATTAAATAAAACAAGGGATATAAGCACATGTATTATACTTATATCCCATATTTATATATCACTATAATTATTTATTTTAGGCACATTCAAATAAATAATAATTCAGTATGCTAGTATATTTGGCTTGTTATTTATTTTCATGTACCTTAGTATTTTATATTTTAAAATTATTCTCTTCTCATTCTTTTTTCATTGGTACTTTCTTTTTTACCTAATTTTTTTGATTCACCATTTGCTCCTATTTCTTTTGACATTTCAACTTCCATGTCTCTCATTTCTGACTTTGTTTTTGGATTCATCTTTTTGTTATCCTTATTATTTTTATTATTTTTATGTGCCATGAATTTTGTTACAGATGATGCCAAGCAGAGTATCTGTAACCTTCCTCCCTTCATTTATGATTTTTATTTTTGCGGCCACTTTCTCTTATAAATCTATATTTCTTGGCATTTCAACGTGGCTACAAGTGATTAATTTTAATTTACCCCTAAAATAAAAAAATATACATAAGGTACATAAAAATAGCTGCCCTGCTTTTTACATATGTTCTAGGCAACTATTCCCAATATCTTGAATTATATTAAAATCTCTATATTTCTCTTCCCTTTCCTATAAAACATAAAGATAGCATGTCCGGTCCTGTATGAGAGGCTATAACTGGTCCCACAAAATTCATCATGGTTTCTTTCACTCCAAACTCCTCTTTAACTATCTGCTTTAAATATATTGCATCTTCTAGACAATCTCCATGGCTTATCATAATTCGTTGATTTCCAGGTTCCACAACTCTTTCCCTAAACTTTTCTAATAGGTACTTTATAGCTTTTTTTCTTCCCCTTACATTTGTAACATTTACAAGCTTTCCTTCATTATTTATAAATATAATTGGATTTATTTTCATTAATGTTCCTATAGTAGCAGCAGTAGCAGATATTCTTCCTCCATACCTTAAATGTTTCAAAGTGCCTACCATAAACCAATGATTTATATTTAATTTATTATCTTCAATCCATTTTATTATTTCTTCCTTTGAACGCCCTTTTTTCATCATCTCTACTGCGTTATATACTAATATACCTTGTCCTATACACGCGCTTTTGCTATCTATTATAGTAATATCTGCATCTTTGTATTCTTCTAGTACATTTTCTCTAGCCATACTAGCACTGTTTACAGTACCACTTATAGCAGAAGACATACCTATATATATAATAGACTTTTTTTCCTTAACAAGCCTAGTAAAAACCTCAGTAAACTGATATATATTCACTTGAGAAGTAGTTGGCATTTCTCCATTTCTTAATCCATCGTAAAATTGTCTATAAGTAAAGGTTTTTCCAAAATCATCTTTATAGTCACATTTATTAAAATGACAAGTTAGACTTACAAAAGGTACCTTATTTTCTTCAATATATGATAACGGTAAGTCACAACTTGAATCCGTCATTATTATAACACTCATACGACCTTCTCCTTTTATGTAGATTTATTATTATATAATTACATTATATAGGAATTCTATATAATTTCAAAATATCCTTTACTTAAATTTTAATAAAGGGGCTGTGGCATTAAGAAATTCATATACAATACATTGGTTTGAAATTCAATAGCAACCACAATGTGTTGTAGAATTTATTTTTAGTGCCACAGCCCTTCTATTAAGACTATTTTAAATACTCTATTGGATTTACAGGAGTACCATTCTTCCTAACCTCGAAATGTAAATGTGGTCCCGTACTTCTTCCTGTACTCCCTACTCTTGCAATTAAACTATTTTCTTTTACTATATCGCCTTCTTTAACTAGCAATTCACTACAGTGTCCATATCTAGTTTCTAGCCCATCCCCGTGCTGAATTATAATCAGCTTGCCGTATCCATCCTGCCATCCCGAAAAAGTAACATTACCTTCATATGCTGCATATATAGGACTTCCTGAACATGAGGCAATGTCTATTCCATTATGCATTCTTCCCCATCTTCTACCAAAATCAGAACTTATACTTCCTCTAGAGGGTTTTGAAAAACAAGTTATACCTAATACTGCAGGATTTTTACTTCCTACTAATATTATTTTATCTTTGCTATTTTTTATAATTTTTTCACTTACTGTTTTCTTACTAATTATTTTTTCGTTTTTTACAGTTATTTTAGAAAATACATTTTTCAGTCCTTTTTCTTGCTGCTGTTGAACTTTTCTCTCTCCTTTTAGCATTTCACTAGATGACTTCATTACCGTACTAGGCTGAATATCCTTTTTCTCTTCTATTACTGATGTAAACTGAACATTTATAGATTTATGCTTATTTAAAATCTCTCCAGTAATTTTTTCTCTGGAGGATTTTTCATCAATACAAACTCTACTCAATGGAGCTCTGCATTTTTTCAGCTGCAGATTATCTATTTTAAAATCATTTATATCCTTTACCTTCAATATTTCCTTATATTTATCTCTAACCTTATTTAGAACGCTATTGTACTCCTTTTCATTATCTAGAGCACCTAAATATTCATTTTTGCAAAACACACCCAAGGTTTCTACAGTAATATTACTGTGTTTAAAGAAATTCTTTATTATACTCTCTTCAGAGGATAACTCTTTCCTTTTCTTATTGCTTTTAAAAATCACCTGATCCTTTCCCTCTTTATTTTTAAATCTTCTATTTATACATTCATTTATCTCCTTCTCTAGTTTAATATAGGATTCTCTATCTTGAACTGTACCTATACTATTACCATTTAATAATACTTCATAAGACTTGTCACTAAATATGTTATAATATAATAAACATAAAGAAACAGTGAGCAAGCATATGATAAAATAGTTTTTGCTTTTTTTACTCAAAACTTTTACCGTCTTTTCTTGCACAATATCTTTTAGGTGATATTATACAGACTTAACGGTCTTCAGCTCCTTTCACAATAATTTTGACCCTTTAGGTCTAATAATTTATTTAGTAACTTTCTTAATATACCCTAAAAATGAAATTTTTATTTAATAATACAAATTTATTATTTGATATTTTAGAGATTTTGAGTTAAAATTCATTAGCAAAGATTATAATATTTTATCTAATGCAATTAATATATACCATATTGTATAATTTAGGAAGGGTTGATTTTCCATGGGTACTTTCGTTTTTAAGAATAAAATACATGAATATACGCCTGTAAGTAACATTTTTATAGAAAAATATATGCCTAAGGCTAGAGGTGAATTTGTTAAAGTCTACCTTTTAGGATTAAAATACTGCA
The DNA here is from genome assembly GCF_000744935.1 of Clostridium sp. KNHs214. GTDB lineage: Bacteria > Bacillota > Clostridia > Clostridiales > Clostridiaceae > Haloimpatiens. Next base: position 1,120,156 of record NZ_JQMW01000011.1, read on the forward strand.
TTTCTGGAGAACTAGGAGTAAATTCTTCCATGATGGCTTCCACTCTAAACCTTTTAGAAAGTGATATAATGAATGCTCTGAACTATTGGAATGAAGAAGGAGTAATAAAACTAATACCCATAGATAATATGGGCAATTTTAATATAGACTTTTTAGATTTAAAAGACAATGGTGAGGAAGAAGACGTAGATAAAATTAATTTACTAGAAGAATTAAATAAAAACTCTATAAAGGATATGCTTCAAGATATAGAGAAACTTATAGGAAGACCTCTATCCCCTAAGGAAATGACTATGTATTTAAGCTGGCAAAAGGACTTCAGCTTTTCTCCTGAAATAATACTTCTTCTAATTCAGTATTGTGTTTCTAAGGGTAAAACTGACTATAGATATATAGAAAAAATAGCTTTAGCTTGGAATGATGAAAATATAGAAAATGTAGAGGATGCTCAAAGTTATATAAAGAAACATGAAGATAAGTGGATTAGAATAAGGAAAATACTGAATTATTTAGGAATAAAATCTACTGATATAATGAAACCTCAAGAACAAATGATGGATAAGTGGATAAATGTTTATAAATTCCCTGTGGAAATTATATATAAAGCTTGTGACATTTGCTTTGAAAGAATAAATAAAGCTGACTTTAAATATATAGATGGAATACTAAACAGCTGGTTCAAGGAGAACATAAAGACTTTAGAGGATATAGAAAAAAGAGATAAGAAAAAAACTAGTTCTTATTCACCTGCGAAAAAGACATCATATAACAATGGTAAAAATAGTACCTTTAATGACTATTCTCAACGTAAGTACGACTACGATGATCTAGAAAAAAAATTATTAGGATGGGATAATGAATGATTAACACATACCAATCTCAAATACTAAAAATGTATGAAAATATAAGGGAAAATGAAGAGAAGGCCTTAAAGAACCGAAAAGAAGAAGTATACAATAAAATACCTAAAATAAATTCTATAGAAAAGGAAATAGCTAGGCTTTCTATACATTTATCTATAAATATACTAAATCATATTGAAAACAGAGATGAATACTTGAAAGATTTAAAAGAAAAGATAACAGATCTAAGAATTCAAAAGACAGAACTTTTGGTTTCATCAGGATATCCAATAGACTATTTAGATATGCATTATAGATGTAACAAATGCAGTGATACTGGTTTTATAGGAAATAAAAAATGCTCTTGCTATAAAAGGTATCTAATTAAACTCCATTATAGAAATTCTGATCTAGAAACATCATTTAAAGAAAATAATTTTGATAATTTTAACATAAACCTATACGGTACCAAAAAAACTGACTCAGAAATAAAAAGTCCCAGAAAGAATATGGAAGAGATATCATCTAGCGTAAGGTCTTATTTAAAGAATTTCTCACAGGAGGGCATAAATTTATTATTTTATGGTAGCTCTGGTACTGGAAAAACCTTTTTATCTCACTGTATAGCTAAATGGCTTATAGATAGAGGTTACTTTGTAGTATACAGAACCGCAAAAGAATTAATAGAAAATTTGCGTGATGCTCGTTTTAATGAAAATAAAGCATTAGAAGATTTAATATTAAACTGTGACTTACTTATAATAGATGACTTAGGCACAGAGCAGATAACGGATTTTTCCAAATCAGAACTGTTTAATCTAATAAATTGGAAACTTTTAAAGAGCAAAAAGATGCTTATTTCCACTAATTTATCCCTTGAACAGCTTTCTAAACACTACTCAGAAAGAATTACTTCAAGACTATTTGGTAATTTTGAACTATACAAGTTCTACGGCGACGATATAAGAGTAAAAAATAACTTAAATAAAATAAGATGATGGTAATATAAAACCCCAGCCTATCATAGACTGGGGTTTTCATATTAATATTGTTCTAAATTTATATTTTATGTAATATATCTAAGGCACATTCAAAGAAATAACAAGTCAGTATACTAGTATTTTACGTCATACTGCGTCAGCACAACCCGCTGATAGTCCTTCGCAACGGAACCTGCTTCCTTGTCTGACACAAAATATACCATCATATTTGACTTGTTATTTATTTTCATGTACCTAATTTATTATATAAGGAGAAAAAATCAATAAAGAAAGAAATGTATCCCCTACTAAGAATGGAAGATACCTTGCAACTGGGAGATCCTCTGTAAATTCTCTATAAAATAAATATGAATATACATAACAAAATACACTTATACATACTAGAATAAGCATTCCCACCATAGGAGAAGTTAATTCTTTAGGCAAAAACATAAAGCTATTTTTATATACAGAAACATATATTGCTAAAGCTTTTATAGTTGTTGTAGCTACAAGAACCCCAATATATATACCCTTTCTTTGCTTATCTGAAAATCTACTTAATAATAAAGTAAATATACCCATTAAAGTTAATCCTGGAAAAATCCATGCAGCTCCCACTAGCAGTATAGATACTATACTATACGCAACGCCAGTAACTGTTTCTCCTATAGATAAATTTTTTTCAATTTTTTTAAGTCCATTGTTCTCCTTTTTATATTGTTCATTTGTGGAAGTCATATATAAATTGTATGGACAACTAAATCCCTCATCTGCTTTAGCTTGGAAATCGCAATATATTCCTATTTCTCCGCAGATATTTGCAAAAGTAGATAATTGCTTTGATTTTGAAAGACTTCCTTCTTGCTCACACTTTCCATTGCTCAAACTATACTCCATTACATCATCATGCTTTCTATTTATGCCAAAGATTCTACTTCCTTCTACTAGAATTTTTGCCTTACCATCTGTATAGTTTGTACTATTTATTTTTCTTAAAGCAATCCCTGGGAATTTCACCTTTTTAAATTTATATTTAAACTCATCTTTGTTCTCTATTATTTTATCAATAGGAATTTCATATACTATATCTCCTCCTATTTTAGGTACAAAAAAATACATAACCCCATCATCTATAGCAAATTTAGTATCAGGTTTAGACTGTCCAAATCTAACTATCATATTGAATAAATTTCTTACATCAGAAAATTTGCCATTCTCGTAAAACACACACATTTGAGTGACTTCCTGTACATCCTGACCAGTGTAGCATATTGCATATTTTCCATTGTAATCTACTCCGCTTAGGCCTCCTGCACTTGATACTTTTAGAGATTTTCTATTACCAGTTTTTACATCCATAAATTCCACCGAATCCCCATAAGTTCTTAAAATCATATTGTCATTTATCTGTTTTACTGCTATTAACCCTGCTATATTTTCTCTTTTTATTATATTAAAATCTTTATCCAGTTTAATTCTCTCTGATGAATTAGTCTTTGAGTAGTTACCTACATACTCAATATAAAAATTATTTTCTTTATCTTTTACTAATATTATGCCATTTATACAGCTTTCTTTTATATCTAAACTCTTCTCCTTTTTCTTATGACCTAGTGCATCTAGTACTAGGATTTTTAATTTATTTTTATCATTATACGTAATAATGTAATTTTTACCCTCCTTAATAATTGCAGGAGTAGTGCTGATGTACGCTTGGCCTAGGAATTTTCCTTTTCCCCACTTATTAGAAGGTGGTTGATTATTAATATTCAAATTAACACTATATTGATAGGCTATTATACCTACCATTAATATTATACTTATTATTATAAAACTTTTTGTCATAACTCTACATTTTTTCATACTCATATCCCCCAAGATAATTCATTTATATAAAATATTAACTAGCATATATAATATTCTATATTTATATAAAATTATCCTTTTAAAAGAGTATTATATATTTTTATATGGCCAAAATCTAATTTCAAACACAATAATGTTATTTAATATCTAATTATACTTTCTTATAAGCCTAATCCCTACAAAAAAATAAAAATCCTAAGTAAGAATTACTTACTTAGGATTTTGGAGCTGGCAATAGGAATCGAACCTACAACCTGCTGATTACAAGTCAGCTGCTCTGCCAATTGAGCCATGCCAGCTTATATGGCGACCCAGAAGGGACTCGAACCCTCGACCTCCGGCGTGACAGGCCGGCACTCTAACCAACTGAGCCACTGGGCCATATATATTTTTACAAATAAGTGGTGGGCACAACAGGGCTCGAACCTGTGACCCTCTGCTTGTAAGGCAGATGCTCTCCCAGCTGAGCTATGCGCCCACGTATGGTGACTCCTAGGGGAATCGAACCCCTGTTACCACCGTGAAAGGGTGGTGTCTTAACCGCTTGACCAAGGAGCCAAATTATTTTTTTACTGGAGCTGGCAATAGGAATCGAACCTACAACCTGCTGATTACAAGTCAGCTGCTCTGCCAATTGAGCCATGCCAGCTTATAATGGCGACCCAGAAGGGACTCGAACCCTCGACCTCCGGCGTGACAGGCCGGCACTCTAACCAACTGAGCCACTGGGCCATATTATGTGGTGGGCACAACAGGGCTCGAACCTGTGACCCTCTGCTTGTAAGGCAGATGCTCTCCCAGCTGAGCTATGCGCCCACATAATGGTGACTCCTAGGGGAATCGAACCCCTGTTACCACCGTGAAAGGGTGGTGTCTTAACCGCTTGACCAAGGAGCCAAATTATTTATCAACGCTTATTTTCATTCGAGTCTGCCGCGCTGACAAATAATATAATACAAGATTATTCTCCATATGTCAACATATTTTTTTAAAACTTTTTTAGCTTTTTCTAAATTCCTCTTTAATTTCTTGTACATACATTAATAAAAATACTTCTAGTTGCTTTTTTCTACCCATCCTATGCTCTCCATTATAATAAGAGCAGTATCCTCTATAGCTCTTTGAGTTACATCAATAACTCTACATCCCAGCCTTTTAAATACCTTATCTAAAAAATCAAACTCGTCTAAAATTCTCTCTTCATTGGCATAGTTTATATTAAAATGATCTCCTCCAAATTTTAAAAGTCTGTGTTTCCTAATTTCAATAAGATGCAAAGGATTTATTGTAAGACCAATTATCTTCTTTCTATCTATTTGTAATAATTCTTCTGGCACTGGAACTTCCGGCATTAGTGGCACATTAAGAGCTTTTATACCTTTGTTGGCCAAATACATACATAAAGCTGTTTTTGAACTTCTAGAAAGTCCTACTATAACTACATCTGCATTCTTTATTCCACTTACATCCTTACTATCATCATACTGCACCGCAAATTGCATAGCCTCAATTTTTTCATAATATTCATTATCTATATTCCATACAGCACCGGGTTCATATATCGGCTGCTCTCCTGTAATTTTAGCTGCTATGTTCATACAGGGACTTAACACGTTATATACAAATATACCCTTTTCTATACATCTTTGTACTAAAAAATCTCTAACCTCCGGCAAAATTATATTTGAAATTACCATGCATTTGTCTGGCACATCTATAGTTTTTATAAATTCATAAACATCTTCTAATGTCTTTATGTATGGGACTCTTTTTACATGCATTTTTACTTTAAATTGACTGGCTGTAGCCTTAGCTACCAGTTCTGCTGTTTCCCCGATAGAGTCAGAGACGGCGTATATTTTAAACATAGTAACACCCCCTGTTTTTTATAATCCAACTTTTACAGATTTAAAATTATCACTATTCTTTTACTTAAATGTATATAACTCAGCTTTCGCACATAAGTTTCAATCTCTATATTAGATTAATAAAGATTTTTAATTTAAAAACGAATTAAAGATTCTTTAAATGAAATGAAGAAAACTTATATTATTTCATACCTGATAATTGTACTAAAGCACAGTCCTCTATAGCGATTATATTGTTTTCTCTACAATAATTAAGAATTTCTTCACTTTCTGCTCCTGGCTGAATTAGTACTTTATTGATAATTAAAGACTTTGCTTCTTTAATTATTTCTAAGCCTAAAACAGGATTTATGCATAAATCTATAACTTCTATTTGAAAAGGTACATCCTTTAAACTTTTATAAACTCCTTTTCCCTCTTTCTTAGGGTGAACTCCCACTACCTTAAAACCTTTACTTTTTAATTTATCCAAAATTCTATATGCATATTTACTTTGATTTATAACGTCTCCTACCACTACCCAATTTTTATAATCTAATAATTCACTGGCTACCATAAACTTGCTTGATTATTGATATTTTATATTACAAATACTTATCAAAAATCAAGCTTTTCACCTGCCTCTCTTTATTATATTTATCTTTATTATATCCTAACTTTTTTAATTGTATCAATGATGTACTTTTATGTTTACAAATTTAATTCATACAAAATTAAGCCATTATTGCAGATTCAAATACTTTCATTGAAAAAACACTATAAAATAATTATAATTAAACTAAATAGGATAAAATATTACTTGTATACTTTAAAGCTTGCAGATATTCTTCAAGCTTTTTTCCATAAATAGTCAAAGGGAGCGATTAATTTTGAAATACGATATTATAATAGTAGGTGCTGGTGCCTCTGGCATCACTGCTGCCATCACAGCTAAAGATATGGGATGCAACGTAGCACTTTTAGAAGGCAGTGATAGGATAGGTAAAAAAATACTCACCACGGGAAACGGCAGATGTAATATAACTAATGAGAATATAATTCCTTTAAGATATCATAGCAATAACCCTAATTTTTTTGTAGATGTTTTAAATAAATTTACCTATAAGGATACTGTTAACTTTTTTTCTTCTCTAGGACTTCCTTTAATAACTCTAGATGAGGGCAAAATGTATCCCATGAGCCTACAGGCTTCTTCAGTCTTAGATATGCTTAGACTGGCTCTAAGTGAAAAAGATATACCCTTGCATTTAAATACAAAAGTTAAGGATATAGTCTCTGAGAAAAATCACTTTAAGATATATACAAACAACGATGAAATATTTCAGTGCAAAAAATTAATAATAGCTACAGGTGGAAAATCTGCAGCTAACACTGGTTCAGATGGTTCTGGATTTAATATAGCTAAATCACTAGGCCATAGTATAATAACTCCTTTACCGGCTTTGGTACAACTTAAACTCCAATATAAACATTTAAAAGCTCTATCTGGTGTAAAGTTTAATGGTTTTGCAGAGATTCTCATAAATGGTAAACCCATGAGAAAAGAATTTGGAGAAATACTTTTTACAGACTATGGCATATCAGGTCCTCCTATTTTACAAGTAAGCAGGACCGCCTCCTATAATTTAGAGAGAAAAAAGGCAGTAACATTAAAAGTGGATCTTATGCCTAACTTTTCTAAAGAACCCTTAATAGAATTTCTAGAAAATCATTGGGGCACCTTTAGCTACAGATCCGTACAGGAGTCTTTTATAGGAATAATAAATAAAAAAATAATACCTATACTTTTAAAAGAGGCTGGAATTACAGACATCCATAAACCCTGCTGGGATTTAGATTGGAAAGAAAAAAATAATATATTTGCACTACTTAAAGAATGGACCTTCACCATATCAGACACAAATGGCTTAAAAAATGCTCAGGTAACCGCTGGAGGAGTTGATACCACTGAGGTTAACCATAGCACTTTAGAATCTAATCTTATATCTAATCTTTACTTCTGTGGAGAGGTATTAGATGTAGATGGTGATTGTGGCGGCTTTAATTTGCAGTGGGCTTGGAGCTCTGGCGTTGTAGCCGCTAAAAGCGCTGCAAAATAAGAATATTGTGAAGCAAGTGCAATAAGAAAAATCACACTTTAAGTCCGTGAAATAATTGTAATTTGGGACTAATCACAATACGCTAAGAACTTCTACATGTTTGCAGATTTCAATTCCCTAAAACCTTAACTCGCTCCTTGCGTCCCTCAAACAAGAAGGTTTCTTAACGGGAATTGAAATCTGCAAACATAAGAAGTTCTAAAGCTAGTTCCATAGTCCCCAATTCCAATTTTTTCACTCCCTTAAAGTGTGATTTTTCGGTTCATGCATAAGCTATCTATGGGGGAATACAGCTAACTAAAGGATAATTTTCCTCCACTACGTTACGGAAAATCTTTAATTTATAAAAAAGAAAGCACTCAGAATATTTTTTAGGCGTAGCCATTCGGTTACTTTTCAATCCTAGTTACTAGCCAATAAACAATTATTAAAATAAAATATTGGATAAAATTTAATATATTTTGGCGTGAGCCCAATGTCATCAAGCTAAACTGAAAATACAAGATTTTAAGGAACTATATTTCAAAAGATGGGGAGTTGAAATAAAATATGATGAATTGAAAAATCGACTTGAAATAGAGAATTTTTAAGGAACAAGCAAAATAACAATTGAGCAGGATTTTTACGCATCAATTTATCTATCGAATATGATTGAGCTAGCTCGCAAAGATAGTGATGATATTATAAAAAGTGAAAGAAAAAATAAAGCTAATAAGCATGAATATAAAACTAATTTAAATGTTTTAATAGGCAGCTTAAAAGACAAATTAATAATAATGCTTTTGGAACCAAGTCCAAGAAAAAGAAATAAAATTTATAAGGACATCATGAAACAAGTTGCTAAAAGCAGTATTCCAATACGACCTGATAGACAAAATGTACGTGTCAAAAGAATTACAAGAGGAAAGTATAGAAAAAAATAAAAAACGTAGCTTATAAATCCTAAAATCAGGACTATATTTTTGATGTTGACACTATAAAAATCTTTTCAGATTTGTAGTGTCTATTTCTTGTGCAAAAAAATACAAATAACTAGCTTTACATTTATAAATTATTAATGTCATAATTAATTATCCATATTATTGAATATTAAATTGATCACATTGGGCGTGAGCCTGTTGATTTATAATGAATGATCGGCATATATGTTAAGAAACATATATATGTATTATAACAACAAATTCTAACATCTAGAAACTAGAAACTAGTACTAAAAAACATTTGATGACTAAGGATTTATATTAGTCCCAAAATGATTTAGTGGCAGTTCTTAATTTTCAGGCGGAGTTTATTTAGCCTGGCTATCGCCAATAAAAAATTTTTAAGCCCTTAAAGAAAAGCTATAACTATTCTATTTAATGAAATTGTTATAGCTTTTTTGCTATTCCATTTATTTAATTAAAGATTTTCCGTAACATAGTGGAGGAAAATCTTCCTTTAGTAGGCTTTCTCCCCCCATAAGTAATGTACGTATGAACCGAAAAATCTGTCTTTAAGGTAACAATAAATATATTTTTTTAGACTATTGAGCTAGCTTTAGAAATTCTTTGTTTTCAAATTTCAATACCCGTTAAGAAGCTTTCATGTTTGAGCTCCGTTAGAAGCGAGTTTGAAAGCTTTAGGGGATTGAAATTTGAAAACATTAGAATTCCTTGGCGTATTGCGAACAGTCTAATAAAATATATTTATTGTGGACTTAAAGACAGATTTTTCTTATGGCACTTGCTTCACAATATATTCTTACTCCCTATTTCCATAAAGTCTGAAGTACTGCCAATTCAATTTCATTTTTATCCTGTATTTTATGTAAACATATTACTCCATCTTCCTCTTCTACAATTTGAGTGCGAACTTTTACAATATCCCCATAGGAAGTTTCCTTTTCATAAGTTACTTTTACATTTTTAAGTTCATACTTTGTAATTATATCTCTAGGAACTGTTTCTATAGCCCAAGCTACATATTTTACGTTATTAACATGCCTATTAGTATCTATATCACCATATCTCACACTAAATTTATTTTCTACATCAATTTTATTCATTTTCTTTATTTTATCTATTTTAAGAGTCCTTTTTTCTTCTTTGTTGGTTTTAAATATATCATACATATAATCTGGTACACTTATAGCTTTTCTCTTCTCTGTATCTATTAAGAACCATATAGAATTTGCTTCCACTATCACTTCTCCGCTGCTATCTGTTATAGTAAATTTTCTGTAGGCGTAGAATTTTTTTATACCATAGGCCCAAGTTTTTACCTTTACTCTCTCATTATATGTTGGATATCTATTTATATCTATATCCCACTTATAAAGTACCCAAGCTATATGATGCTGATTTAAAAACTCCATGCCTATTTTTAGATCTTCAGTTTGTACCATAGCTATATCACCAAAATAATTCATAAGAGATGATATGAGTGCTCTTCCTTTATAATCTACTTCATAATAGTGAACATTATACTCCTTTTCTGTTACTATTCCAGACATTTTAACACCCCCAGTAGTAAAATTTTATATATTTAATATGATACCAAATTTATGGGGATTTTAATACGTTTAATGAAAGTTTTTACTAAAAATTAAAAAAAAGTATTATAAAATACTTTTTTTTAATTAAACATTTTATTTACAGTTAAAACTATATTCCATTTATCATAGAAAAGTGGTAAAATACAATATGTTCAGCAGGTATTCTTTTGAAACTTAACTGAATAAAATTTAATAAGGATCACAGCAAATTCGTCTTGTATCCTTAAAGGAATAAGAACGGAGGTAGTATTATGAATTTAGAATCACGTAATAATGCAAATCTTTCTAACAGAAAGGCAAAAACTAGACAATTGACAGTTGTAGGTATGCTATCTGCTATATCCATCATTTTGGGCATAACAGGTTATGGTTTTATACCTCTTCCTGGGGTCAAAGCAACCATTATGCATGTTCCTGTTATCATAGGAGCTTTAATCGAAGGCCCTGTGGTAGGTATATGTATAGGACTTATATTTGGAATCTTTAGTGTGTTTCAAAACATGATGGTGCCATCACTTTTATCTTTTGCATTTATGAATCCATTAGTATCAGTGCTCCCTAGGGTTATAATACCAATAGTTGCCTACTATACTTACAAGGCAATCCCTATTAAAAATAAAAATAATCCTATAAAAATTGGCATAGGAGCAGCATTGGGTTCTTTAACTAACACCGTTGGTGTCTTGGGAATGATGTACTTATTATATGCTGCAGAATTTGCAAAAGCTAGAAGTATTGATGCTTCTTTAGCAGGCAAGGCCATATTCGGTATTGGAGTTGCCAACGGAATTCCTGAGGCTATAGTAGCTGTAGCCATAACAATTCCTATAGTACTTGCAGTTAGAAAAATTGTAAAACATAAATAAAAAAATAATAGCTAGTCAAAGATTTGCTTAAGTCTATGACTAGCTACTAATTTTCTAAAAACTCAACTAACATTATTTATTTAAAGCTTCTAATAATTTTTCTATATCCATTCCGTGAACCATAGCCGCTTCTTCTAAAGTTTCAGCTTGAGCTGATGGACATCCAACACAACCCATACCAAAGTTCATTAAAATTGGAGCTGCCTCTGGTTTTTTGCTTAATATTTCACCTATTGTCATGTCTTTAGTTATCATTTATATCACTCCCTTCTTTGCAATTTTTATTTTATCACAAAAACTAGGTAAAAACACCATAAATTTATCATATTATAGTTTTCAATATTAGTGTTTACACAAAAACTTATTTTGTTACTAAGAACTTAATGGAAGAAAAAAATTCTATGTTTATTTGAATTTAATTTGTGTTATAAGCTCATTGCATCTTTGACTTATTATCTCTTTTCATGTACCTAAAAAAGGCATATAACCTGCACATCACAGGCTACATACCTTTATTTAATCTCTTTAGTTAATTTGTTTAATTAAATTTCACTTACTTTTATAGTTTGATCTCTTCTTGGTCCTACAGAAACTATAGACACCTTAACTCCTGTAACTTCTTCTATTTTCTTCAAATAAATCTTAGCATTTTCCGGAAGATCTTCGTATTTTCTAGCATCCTTAATACTTTCATCCCAACCATCAAACTCTTCATAAACAGGCTCACATTGAGCTAGTTTTTTAAGACTTGCTGGGAAGTAGTCTATAACTTCTCCATTGCACTTGTAGCCTACACAAACCTTTATTTTTTCAAGACCTGCTAGAGTATCTATTTTAGTTACTGCAAAGCTTGTAAGTCCTGATATTCTTGCAGAACTTTTTAGAATTACAAGGTCAAGCCACCCACATCTTCTAGCTCTTCCTGTAGTAACTCCAAATTCATGACCTTTTTCTCTTAACCAATCACCCATTTCATCTTCTAGCTCTGTTGGGAAAGGTCCCTTTCCTACTCTTGTAGTGTAAGCTTTAGCAATGCCTACAGCACTATTTAGCATAGTAGGTCCAACACCGCCTCCAGTACAAACACCTCCAGCTATAGTGTTAGAAGATGTTACAAATGGATATGTTCCGTAGTCTATATCAAGCAGTGTTCCTTGAGCACCCTCAAATAAAACATTCTTATCAGATTTTATAGCATCGTGTACAGTTACAGATATATCTTTTACAAATGGTCTCATTCTCTCTGCAAAATCTAAATATCTTTCGTATATTTCATTAAAATCTAAAGCTTCTCCGCCTAAAACTTTAGTTATGAATGGATTTTTTATATCTAAAGCAGCTTGTAATTTTTCTTTAAATGTATCTTCTTCTAAAATATCACATACTCTTATGCCGCTTCTTTCCATCTTATCTGTATAACAAGGTCCTATTCCCTTTCCCGTAGTTCCTATGTCATTTTTTCCCCTTTTGCTTTCCTTTAACTTATCCAATATCTTGTGGTATGGCATTATTAATTGTGCTCTATCGCTTATTAAAAGCTTTTCTGGAGTAACTTTTACTCCTAGTCCCTCTAAATAATCTATTTCGCTAAATAAAGCTTCTGGATCCACTACTACACCATTACCTATCACATTTAATTTATTATCATACAATATACCTGATGGTATTAAGTGAAGCTTATATTGTTTATCGCCTACCTCTACAGTATGTCCTGCGTTATTTCCTCCTTGGAATCTAACAACTACCTGAGCCTCTTCTGCTAAGTAATCAGTCATCTTTCCTTTTCCTTCGTCTCCCCATTGGGCACCTAAAATTACAAATGAAGACATATAAATTCCTCGCTTTCTTACCTCTTTAATATAAGAGTATTTCTAACCATAATTTAAAGTAATCTTAATTAATATATGATTTAAATTTTTAACAAATTATATTATACACTTTTTACGAACATTTGCATACTTTTTTTAAAAATCCTTCATGATTTTTATGTTCTAGACGTAATGTCCCTAGCCACTACTACTCCTGTAGTAGATGCCTGCATCAAACCTCTTGTTATTCCAGCTCCATCTCCTATTGTATATAGATTTTCTATAGATGTTTTGAAATTGTCATCTGTAGCAAACTTGCTTGAATAAAATTTAACCTCCACACCATAAAGTAGTGTGTTTTTACTGTATAAGCCTGGCGCAATATTGTCAAAAGCTTTAAGAGCTTCAACTATAGAAACTAAATGCCTTTGAGGAAGCACAAAGCTTAAGTCTCCTGGTACTGCTGATTTAAGAGTAGGTATTGTAGTTGATTTTTTAAGTCTTGATGCATTAGTTCTCCTTCCCTTTAATAAATCCCCTAATCTTTGCACCATTATTCTATCATCCGCAAGCATATTACCAAGTTTTGCAATGTATTTGCCATACTCTATAGGCTGATTAAAAGGCTCTGTAAAGGATGTAGAAACAAGCACTGCAAAGTTCGTGTTTTCTGTTCTAAGTTCCTTTTGAGAATAACTATGACCATTAACTACAGCTATTTTGCCATCATCATAGTGTTCCTCTGAAACCACTCCACCCGGATTCATGCAGAAAGTTCTAACTTTATTATCAAAGGTATCTGAATAGTAAACTAGTTTAGCTTCATATAGGTCTTTTGTTAAGTGGTCCATAACAGAATTAGGTACCTCCACTCTGACTCCTATATCTACTGCATTGTTTGTGACCTTTAAGTCCAATTTTTTAGCTTGATTAGAAAGCCACTCTGCTCCACCTCTTCCTGGCGCTACTACAACGAACTTCCCATTTATTTGCTTTTCCTCACCCTTATTTAATACCTTGACTCCTGCTGCCTTATTATCCTCAACTATTATATCTAAAGCTTCTGTTAGCTCACTAAATTCTGTATTTGTTTTCTCTACTAGATAATGATACATTCCTTTTAAAACTTCATAGGCCTTTTCTGTACCCAAATGTCTTACAGGACATTCTACAAGCCTTATATTGTGCTTACTTGCTTCATATTTTATTTCCTCAACTCTTTCATTATTAATTCCGTGAATTTCTTTATTTGCTCCAAAATTCAAGTAAATCTCATCGCAGTAATCTATAAGTTCTTTAGCCTGTTTTTCTGTATAATAATCTAAAAGCCTTCCGCCCACTTCTGGACTTAAGGATAGCTTACCATCTGAAAAGGCACCTGCTCCAGACCATCCATAGGTTATGCCACAAGGCTTACATCCCACACATTTTCCAGTAGTTCTTGCAGGACATTTTCTATTTTCTATATTTCTACCCTTGTCAATTATTAATAAACTCAAATTAGGATTCTTTTTAGTAACTTCTAATGCAGTAAATATTCCTGCTGGACCTGCTCCTATAATAATAACATCATAATTATTTTTCATAGGTTATCACCTCCTTATTTATAGTAGCAAACAGAATTTACAGAGTCAATAATAAATACGAATATTTTTTATTTTTTTTACCGTTATGTTCGTATTTGATGCTTTTACTTTTATTTTTCAAAAATAATGGATAATTTCATTCAATATTTTAAATATTAAAGGTTTATATGCTATAATTAGTTATTGTTACATGTATAAACGTAAAATATTATTTTCATTATATATTGTTTTCATTAGGGAATAATATTATTAATACTTTTGGAAAGGATGTGATTCCGTGAACATTCCAAATATATTAACAGTTTTTAGACTTGCGTTAGTCCCAGCTTTTGCATATATTTTCTTTTCACCTATAAAAAACAGCCTTTTTCTTTCCATAGCCATATTTTTAATAGCTGGAGCCACAGACGTACTGGATGGCTATATTGCTAGAAAGCACAATTTAGTTACTCGATTTGGAATAGTTATGGATCCTTTAGCTGATAAACTTATGCTTGTAACTGTTTTATATTGTCTTACTGTCAAAAACTATATAGTGTCTTGGGTACTTTGGGTAATAATATTAAAAGAACTTTCAATGATAATAGGCGGTACTTTACTTTTGAATAAACACATGGTAATTCCATCTAATATATTTGGCAAGATTTCTACCCTTTTATTTTATTTATCTATATTAATTTTAATATTTAGCAAAGAATTGGGAAAGATACTTATATACGTGGCCGTCGCCAGTGCTGTAGTGGCATTCTTTAACTATCTGATTATTTATGATAAAAATATCAATAAAGTAAAATATTAAAAGTCCTATTTGTCAAAGCTAGGACTTTTAATATTTCACTATCTCATGTAAAATCTTGATATAACTAGTTTATCTGTCAACTAGCTCATGCACATCATTTTCATGACTAGAATGTCAACTCATAATGCAACTACCTCACTCTTCCCACATATGTTCTACCATTTTTTCTATATCATCTTTTACTCTTTTGGTTTCCTCCACATCTACTTTTATTTCTTCTCCTATATCTATTACATCTCCCTCTTTTGCTTCTTTAGGGATTTTAACTCTCTCTATATCTATTATTTCTCCATTATCTAATTCCACCACTGCAAAATTTCCTTCAAACCTGTCGATTATTCCTTTCACTTTACAACCCCTCCATTTTCATTACACTACTTATAATAGTTTATATTATCATTTTTATAAATTATGTAAAAGCAGGTCTTCAAACAAAACTCTGTAAGCAATCTTGTTTTCCCTACTCTTCTTCTGCCATACATAACCACAAATTGAAAACTATCTTTCTCATATAATTTATTTAAAGCTTTTATTTCGTATTCTCTACCAATGAACATTTTACCCCTCCCATCTTTAAAATATTAGTTGACTTTTAATTTTTTACTTTTTTATTAAATAGATTTACGATTAATACTTGCCTTTATTATGCCCTTTCATAATTAAGTTAATTTAAATACTCACTTTATTGATTATTTGATGTTAACTTATAGAAATTTTTCAAAAACCTCTGTTGCTTATCCCGGTGGTAGTTTATATTAATTTGCACAAATGTCCATTTTCCTTAAGCCACTTTCTCCTATATTTATAATCTGGAATAACTTTCTCCACTTCCATCCAAAAATCTTTAGAGTGATCCATATGCCTAAGATGGCAAAGCTCATGTACTACAACATAATCTATTACATATGGCGGCGCCATTATGAGTTTCCAATTTAGAGTTATATTTCCCTTAGATGAACAACTACCCCATAAGGTTTTTACTTCTTTCACTGTTACCTTTTTAGGATATATCCCCATATTTTTAGAAAAAACCTCTACTCTTTCTTTAAAAAAATTCATTGCCTTTTTAATATAAAACTTTTTTATAGCTTCCTTTACATATTGTGTTCTAGCTTCATTATCATATAGATTATGAGCAATACTAACACATAAATTGCCTGTATCTATATACACCTGTTCATTATTATGTACATGCTTTACCAATTCTTTATCAAAACAATTAATTGCTGAAAAATCTTTGTCCAAAAAACCTCTGTTTTCCTCATGGTTCTTAAAGCAACTAAATATTTTTAAAGTATATTCTTTTCCCAGTAAATAAAACTTCTCCCCATTCTCAAATTTTCTACATGCTTTTTTAATCTGTCTCTCTCTCATTAATTCTAATTTTTTTTCAATCCATTTAGCCCTTTTTTCTAACGCCTCATCTATATAAACCTTTTTCAAATTAACAGGCACGAATATTATTATTTGACCCTCTTCAGTTATAGTTATACCTATGGTTCTTCGCCTGCTTCTTTTTAATGTATAATTTATTTCTTTTCCCTTATAAACAAAGCTATTCATATTGATTCCTTTCTTACTTCTATATCAAATATTTAATCTGTAGATAAATAATATGTAATACATTAATTATATTACATATATCAATATATAGAAATTAAACAATTCATAAGAAATTATAATATAGTAGTTTTTAATTAATATCAATTATCCCTTAGCCTACTATTAAATAAATTATAGGTTATTTTATTTATTGACAATAAGCAATTAAACTTTTATAATGAACATTGTTCATGTGAGAATAATATTTATCATTTCTATGATGATAATTACTAAAAAATAAGAATACAATTGAAATTTTGCATATAAAAATATTAATTTGACTGAACAAATATAATTATACTAGGAGAAATATATTATGTTAGTTTACGCTATAATCTTTATTAATTTAGCTCTTGTGTTTTACACAATAGGAGTTTGGAGCGAAAAGAAACAGGGTACATTAAAAAAGTGGCATGTTATTATATTTTGGTTAGGCTTAGTTTGTGATACCTTAGGGACTACTGCAATGGGTAAAATAGCTGGTACAGGCTTTAAACTTAATTTTCATGGCATAACAGGATTACTAGCAATATTACTAATGCTTTTCCATGCATTATGGGCATCCGTAGTATTGTTTAAAAATAATAAAGAAATGAAATTAAAATTCCATAAGTTTAGTATAATAGTATGGATTATTTGGTTAATTCCTTTTTTATCTGGAGCTATGTTTGGAATGACAATATAATTTAATTTATTTCTTTCATAAATCTAGATATATCCAAAAAAACTTCTTTGTGTTATAATTTTAAATAAGTTTTTATATAAATATAGAAGATCTTATAATAAAAATACTTTTATTATTTTAGTAAGACTTTATTTTACGTAAACATTAGAGGAGGTGTAAAAATGGACTTAAAGGTTAGTTTCTGTATGCAAGATTATCTTGCTATAGTTCAAAACATAACATTCAATTTTGGGTACTTTAGGGAAAGTGCGTCCAAAATTAAATATTATGTAAACTAACTTTAAGTAGCATCTTTATACTTTTTTCGGTTGAAATATATTATTATAACCTCATTAAACCTAAGTAGAAAGACTCTGCTTAGGTTTTTTTGTATGCACTAGGGATGGGTGGGATAATGTAACACTTTCAGTAAACTTTAAATGCGTTATTATGGAGGTTTTAAAAATGAATTATAAAAAAAATTTACGAAGAAATATAAATTTAAATTATCTGTTTGTTTTTTTAAACAGATTAGACTTAACTCAAGGAGTATGGATGATATACCTCGCTAGTAGGGGATTATCTCTTGCTAAACTTGGCATGTTAGAGGGTATATTCCACATAACATCCTTTCTTATGGAAGTTCCCACAGGTGCTGTTGCAGATATTTATGGACGAAAAGTCAGCAGAACCTTAGGAAGGGTATTCTGTATTATAAGTAATATTGTATTGATTTTATCTACCAACTTCTATCTATTTGCTCTTTCTTTCGCAATACTTGCCATATCCTATAATTTAGAATCTGGTGCTGGAGAGGCTCTGCTTTATGATTCTCTTAAAGAGTTAGGCGAAGAAAAAAGCTATATGAAAATAAATGGTTTTAATGAAATGATATTAGAAATAAGCTGTATATTTTCCCTTATGCTAGGTGGATACTTAGCTCACAAAAACTACCTATGGCCCTTTGCTTTAAGTGCAGTTTTTGCAGGCATAGCTCTTTTAGAATCAACTTTTTTTCAAGAACCTAGTGTAGGTAGAAACAAAAATTTAGATAATCTACATCCTCTTAAAGTTTTTAAAAATCAAACTTTAAATAGCTTTAAAATAGTAAAAAGCACTAAAAAAATATCCTTACTTATTATATTTGCAGAAGTTATGGCAGTGTTTGGAACTAGTCTCTTCTACTATTTGCAAAACTATTGGAAAGGTAACGGCTTAAATGAATTTAAAATAGGAATTATATTTGCTATTTCCTCATTAATAAATGCCTTTATAGCTCCCAATGTGCATAAAATAGAAAAGCTTTTTAAAGAACGTATTTTATTAATTTTTTTACCTATAGCCACATGCATTTGCATATGGTGCATAGCTTTTACAAACTATTCCTATGTGTTTTTTATAGCTATAGAAATACTCCAAACTATAATGTATATTGTAACCAGTGATTATTTAAACAAACTTATTCCTAGCGAAAACAGAGCAACCATTCTATCTTTCCAAAGCATGGTATTTAGCTTTTTTATGATATTTCTATTCCCTCTCATAGGGAAAATAGGCGATCTATTTACTCTAAACACTGCTTTTAAGTTCCTTGGATTTACCTCTGGAATTTTTGCTATATTAAATGTTTTTATAATCTGTTGCAACAATAAATAAGAATATTGTGAAGCAAGTGCAATAAGAAAAATCTGTCTTTAAGTCCACAATAAATATATTTTATTAGACTGTTCGCAATACGCCAAGGAATTCTAATGTTTTCAAATTTCAATCCCCTAAAGCTTTCAAACTCGCTTCTGACGGCGCTCAAACATGAAAGCTTCTTAACGGGTATTGAAATTTGAAAACAAAGAATTTCTAAAGCTAGCTCAATAGTCTAAGAAAATATATTTATTGTTACCTTAAAGACAGATTTTTCAGTTCATGCATAGGCTATCAGAGGAGGAACACAGCTGACTAAAGGATGATTTTCCTCCGCTTCGCTATGTAAAATCTTTAATTTATAAATAGAAAGGCGCTCATAATATTTTTTAGGCGGAGCCTTTCGAAAGGTTATATGGTACCTATTAAAATAAAATAATAACTAAAATTCAATTGATTTTGCCGTAAGGCAGTTGTTTGTACAAATCAGATTTTGTAATTTAGACCAGGTAAGAGGTATTACTTCTTATCTATTACCTATTACCTATTACTTATTACTTATTACTTATCTACAAGTTCTTATTTATCTAACAATTAAAGTTATATATTTTTATATAAATCCTAATCATGCCTACGTATTTAGGCTGGCTATCGCCAATAAAAAATTTTTAAGCCCTTAAAGAAAAGCTATAACTACTCCATTTAATAAAACAGTTATAGCTTTTTGTTATCCCATTTATTTAATTAAAGATTTTCCGTAACATAGTGGAGGAAAATCATCCTTTAGTAGGCTTCTCTCTCCAACCATAAACATATTAAACTAAAAATCTGATTTTAATGTAGTAATAAATGTGTAATTGGGGACTATTGAACTAGCCTTAGTTCTTATGTCTCACAGTTAAAGACCCGTTAAGAAGCTTTCATTATTTGAGCAATGTAAGAAGCGAGTTTGAAAGCTTTAGGGGCTTTAACTGTGAGACATTTAGAAGTTCTTGGCGTATTGTGAACAGTCCCCAATTACACATTTATTACGGAATTAAAATCAGATTTTCTTCAATGTATTATGTCTCAATATATGTTAACAGTTCACTAAGCTTAGTGCCCGTTTCCATTTCTGCCTCACTTAATATGCCTCTGGCTATTTCTCTAAATTTTCTATAGTCATCATTGAGCTTTTCTAAGTACAAATCAAACTGATTTCCCTTTCCTCCTACGCTATTCATAAGGTCTGCTCCTTTTTTCAGGTTATCCATATAACTATCCCTAAAGTTTTTATCATCCCTTAAAGATTTTAAAAATTTTACATTAGCTTCTTTAACTTCCTTTATAGTTTTTTTATCTTTCTCCAATATACTTTTCACAAATTTATTTTTATTTTTTATAAACTCATCTAAAGCTTCTTCTCCCATAGTATCTATCATTTTAATAAATGGATGGTCTTCCTCTGCTTCTTCTAAGTTATCTAAAAACTCTACCATATCTAACCATGTTTTTCTCTTCTCACCATTAGATATACGTATATCTAAAAAAGCCCCATAATTTGCCACAAACATTTTACCAAAGCTACCAGGAAAAGTTCGCATAATAGCCTCCCCTATATATTCCTTTTTATCTTCTATAGAAAGCTCTAAGCTTTTATTTAATTTATTTATACTGCTGCCTATGTCTTCAATGTTTTTATAATCACAAAACTCTTTTTCTAAAAAACTCTGTACAACACTTTTAGTATTCTCAAGACTTACCATTTCATTTTGTATTTTTTCTAATTTTTCCTTCATGATCTCTGGAATTGTTTTAACTCCATCCATGACATTTTTTATATTTTTTGTACTAATGTCCAAATTTCTTAGAGCACCAATTAAGTTTAGTTTAATAATATCTTCTTTGCTAAATTCCCTATAATTGTTTTCTGGATTTTTTTCTGGATGTATAAGTCCCTCACTCTCATAATACTTTATAGCCTTTTTAGTTAATCCTGTCCTTGCAGATGCTTCCTTAATATTCATTTTATTCCCTCCACACCGTATATATTTACCTATGAATATATTATTTATATTAGACTTAATTAATAGTTTTAAATAATTTTTATCTTTACATATTCATATGTTAACTATACTATATTCCTATCTCCAAGGTGCAGGTCAACACAAAAAATTAAACAACCGATTCACATATGCCCTAATCACATATGAATCGGTTGTTAAGTAGATCCTAATTCTTTTATAAAACTTTCATCTATTATTTGAATTCTAAAACCTTCCTTTCCCTATAGTCTTCCTAGAAAAATTTCTTCCTTGAAGCTACACATATTAAACTAAAATCTTTTAACTATTTTACAACTAATTACACTTTTTATTGTTAAATGACTTGTATTTCTAATAATATATTAATCTACTAATTTAAATAAATTAGTAATCATTATTTACCACTTACTAATTCACCTTTAAATCACTTAAACAACTTATATCTTATTTACTAAACTAATAATTTGCTTATTATAAGATTTAGAAATTTCCACTAAATTTTTAATTACTGAATACATAACCTTTAGGGTTATTATAAGAATTAGGATCTACGACTCTAGAATTTTCTGACTATCCCATGGGTCTGTACCTTCACTTTCTACAAATTAGTGGCTTAATATTCTTTGGGTAAATAAATTAATTTTTTGGTGGTATCACTCCTTCCATTTACTCAATATATTTTCTATCACTCCATTAACCCTTTGATATAGTGGAGTTTTACTTAAGTAATTATTGTTTTATTTTTGTTACTACAATAATATAATATTCTGATAATTTTGTCAATGCTTTTCGATGGTTTTTTAAGAATTTTTTGTATATTGAAATGTCTATATATGTTATCTGTCATTTATTCATTTTTATTCCACTTTACGCTCCTAATAATCAAATAGTGAAACTATTATAGACTATAATCATATTTATACTTTTCTCTTTACATTTTCACAATTGATATTTCTCTAATAAACAGTATTACAATATTTTAAAATAAGCACCAGAGTCTTGGATATATTTTAAATCCTCAATCTCTAGCACCCACTTTACTTTTTACCCCTTTATTTTATTCCCCTATTAGCATTTCTGTGAATTTTGTATTCCTCATCTAAAAAGCTGGAACTATACTCCCATTATATTTTTCTTCTATGAATTTCTTAATCTCAGGTGAAGTTAAAACCTTTGATAAAGCTTTTATATGTTTTTTATCCTTATCTTCTTTTTTTACAGCTATTATGTTTGCATAAGGTGAATCCTTGTCTTCAAGAACTAGAGCATCTTTTGTTGGGTTTAGTTTTGCTTCAATGGCAAAATTAGTGTTTATAACTGCAGCATCTACATCTGAAAGTATTCTTGGAAGCTGCGGTGCATCTACTTCTGTTATCTTTAACTTCTTTTTATTTTCTGTAATATCTAATTTAGAAATAACATCTCCATCCTTAACCTTTATAAGTCCGGCACTTTGTAGAACTTTAAGAGCTCTTGAGCCATTAGTTGGATCATTAGGAACTGCTATCTCTGCACCATCTTTTATATCTTTTATGTCCTTTAACTTCTTTGAATATACCCCCATAGGTTCAATATGAACTTTTACAGTGTAGTCTAAGTCTAATTTTTTTTCTTCTACAGTCTTATTTAAAAATGGAACATGTTGAAAAAAATTAGCATCTAATTGACCTTCTGCAAGAGCTATGTTAGGTGTTTGATAATCTGTAAATTCCACTATTTTTATAGTATATCCTTCTTTCTTAATTAATTCCCCAGCCTTTTCTAATATTTCTCTATGAGGAACTGGTGATGCTCCCACTACTATTTCTTTCTTATCTTTTTCATCTCTAGCACTCTTTTGATCACCTTCTGTTTTGGCTCCACAACCTACTATGGCCGTGCTTAAAAATAAAACTCCTAGCAATGCACATATTTTCCTTTTCATTTTAAAATTCCTCCTTCTTATATCTCGTGTATATCCCTATACACCAATTGATTTTACTTACTTTATACATAAACTACATTAATCTATGCAGTCTATAATTTATTAGTTCTGGGCTTTCCCTTCATTTACTTAATCTGAAGTGGAAGCTTCTTAATTAGAATTTATTTACTTAGTCTTTTGTATGCAATATCTCCAATCCCCTGAATTAACTGCACAAGAACCACTAATATTATTATGGTATACACCATTACTGGAGTGTTGAATCTATAATAACCATATTTAATAGCTACATCACCTAGTCCACCAGCTCCTACAACTCCTGCCATAGCTGAATAACCAATTAAATTTATTACGGTTAAAGTTATTCCCCTAAGCATTGACGGAAATGCTTCTGGAAATATTACCTTAACTAATATTTGAAAAGTACTAGCACCAAGAGATTTCGCGGCTTCTATAAGTCCGTATTCCACTTCCTTTAATGAAGACTCAATAACCCTTGCTGCAAATGGAAAGGCCCCTATAGTCAACGGCACTATTGCTGCTGTTCTACCTATACTTTTACCCACCATAGCCTTAGTAAGGGGAATCACTGCTATCATAAGTATTATGAATGGAAAAGACCTTAATATATTTATAACGCCATCTACTATGCGATAAATAAATTTATTAGGTTTAAGCCCTTTCTCCTCAGTTACAACTAAAACAACTCCAAATATTAGACCAATTATAAGTGCAAAAACCGTAGAGTAAAATACCATATAAATTGTGTCTTTTAATGCTGGAATAAAAACTTCATTAATCAATTAAACCACCTCCCATCCTATATTTTTTGAATCTAAATAATCACATATATCTTTCTTATAGTCCTTATCTACATTTATAATTAAACTTCCTAAAACTTCTTGTTTAAAGTTCTCTAGCTTTCCCCATACTATAGAAAAATCTATTTGAAGTTCTCTAGCCATGGATGTAATTATTGATTGATTACTTACTTCAGAAGGGAAGAAAATTTTTATATTAATTCCCTGTACTGGTAAGAGCTCGTCCCCACATAGCAAATCCTTTAATTCTCCTTCAGGGGTTAAGAACAATTCCTTGACTAAGCCACAATCCTTAATTTCCCCATCTTTCATAAGCACGATTCTATTACACACCTGCTTTATAACTTCCATCTGATGTGTAACTATTATTACTGTTATACCCTGTTTCTCACTTATTTCTCTTATGAGATTTAATATTGAATTTGTGGTTTGAGGATCCAATGCTGAAGTAGCTTCATCACATAGCAATATCTTTGGATCCATTGCTAGTGCCCTAGCAATGGCTACCCTCTGCTTTTGCCCACCACTTAACTCTTTAGGTTTGCTTTTAGCCTTATTTTCAAGGCCTACAAGTTTCAAAAGCTCTTTAACCTTTTTATCAATATATCCCTTATCTTTCTTCCAAACCTTAAGTGGAAGAGCCACATTGTCATATACATTCTTAGAGTTCAACAAATTAAAATTTTGAAATATCATTCCCATGTCTTTTCTTAAATTTCTCATTTCTTTGTTCTTTAAATCTATTACTTCTGCTCCCATTACCTTAATGCTGCCTTCATCATAGCTTTCTAACCCATTTAAGCATCTAAGCAAAGTAGACTTTCCCGCTCCACTATGACCTATAATTCCAAAAATTTCACCTGTATTTACACTTAGACTTACATTCTTAAGGACTTTAGAATTTCCAAAGCTCTTATTTATATTAGTAACCTCTATAATACTTGATTTTTCACAATTATTTTCCATTTCTTCTTCCTCCTTATAAGGTTAAACCTAAATTTAAAACTCAATTAATATTTCCAAAGAAATATTTTATATAATAAGAAAAGACCCGAGAATATCTCGAGCCTTGAAATATCCTCATCTTTCGGCATTGCCGCTGGATTTAGCACCTTTACTGCCTTTTGCAGTATGGTTGCTGAGCTTCATAGGGCCAGTCCCTCCACATCTCTTGATAAGTTCAATATTTATTTTTAAAAACAACTTTCCAAATAATTTTTCAAATTTACCATTACTAATTTCAATAATAATTCTATTGATTAACTACTTATAAAAAAATTAAAAGCCTGAGGACATCCTCAGGCTAAACCTTCAATGTATCCTCATCTTTCGGCAATTGCCGCTGGATTTAGCACCTTTATTGCTATTTACAATATGGTTGCTGAGCTTCATAGGGCCAGTCCCTCCGCATCTCTTGATAAGATATAATATTTATTTTTAAATCGTTATTTAAGATTATATTAGCTTTTTTTTATAATGTCAACATATTTTTTGCTTCAAAAGCAAATTTTCTGATTGATTTTTGATAATGTCTTAGTATACCACATTTGATTATGTTCCAAATATTAATTAAACATATTACAATATTTTTATTGCTTGCACAGTTGTGTAAATATAACTTCAGTGCTATAATCACTTATTACATAGTGAAATCACTGGTTTTTATACCAATAATAATTCATAATATATACAATGTTTTTGTGCTAAAATTGAGATAATGTTTTATGAAAAGTGAGGTGTTTTTTATGAGTAATGTTGCAGGAAGTGGCTGTGAAATATTAGTGCCCTTTAATGAAAGAAAGCCTCTTAAGGAAATTGAGAGAAGTATAGTAAAAACCTATAGAAAGAATATATGGTCAAAATTTATTAAAGCCATAAAGGATTATAAGTTAGTGGAGGATGGAGATAAAATAGCTGTAGCTATTTCTGGTGGAAAGGATAGCTTATTAATGGCTAAACTATTTCAAGAACTCCAACGTCATGGTCAAATGAAATTTGATTTAGAATTTATAGCCATGGATCCAGGTTACCATGAGGATATTAAGAAATTACTAATAGACAACTGTAAGTATTTAAATATTCCTGTTAACATATTTGAATCTGGTATATTTAATATAGTAGACAATATCGCACAAGATTATCCTTGTTATATGTGTGCAAGAATGCGAAGAGGTGCATTATATTCAAAGGCACAGGAGTTAGGTTGTAATAAACTAGCCCTTGGACATCATTTTGATGATGTTATAGAAACAACCCTATTAAATGTATTGTATTCTGGGAATTTTAAAACCATGCTTCCAAAATTAAAATCCTCTAACTTTAAAGGATTACATTTAATAAGACCACTGTATTATATTAATGAGCGTCATATTGAGCGTTTTACTCAAAATAGCGGCATTTGGCCTCTTAATTGTGCATGCATGGTGGCAGCTAAAAAAATAGGAAATAAGCGTTATGAAATTAAAGATTTAATTAAGCAAATGAAGCAAAATTTTATGGATGTTGATAAATCCATATTCAGGGCTGCCCAAAATGTTAATATGGACTCAATTTTAGGCTGGGAGAAGGATGGAGAAAAACATTCTTATTTGGATTTTTATGATGAAGATTGACTTTTAAAAATAAAAGGAGCTGGATGAATACATTACTAAATTATCAAGATTTAAATTATTAACGCTCTCGATGATTTATTTATCCTGCTCTTAACCTTTTATTTCTTCTTACTGTCTATATCCTTAAAGAAATTATCAATTATTTTTTCTGCCATTCTCTTTTGAATGCTAGCTCCATTGATTAATAGAAGCACCATCAGTAATAGTTTAGCCTTTTCCTCTTTTTCATTTGTATCTTCAGACTTATGAAATTCTTCTCCTATTTCCCCTAAGCTTTTTTGGAAACTCTCCTTAAATTCCATTTCTCTTCCGTTTTTTAGTTCTAAAAATTTAGTGTATATATCATTTAAATATCTACTACTCTCTTCTTCCTTTTGTAATTCTCCTTGTAATTCTCCTAATAGTGGACCTAGTAAAAGACTTATATCATTTATGGATAAGATTTGTTTTAAGCTATATATTAAGTTTAGTAATATAATATTTTCCTTAGTGTATTTCTTATTTTTCACTGGAAGTAGTATCCTGGCCTTAGCGTAGTTATTTATCATAGTTTTAGTTAATATTTTTTCTTCCTCTTCTCGCTTTAAACTACTTAATTTATCATCAAAAAAACTAGTTACCTGATCCATATATAAATCTACACAAGGTATATCATGAATTTTTATATCTTCAATTACACAAACTTCATCTATAAGCTTTTTAAGTTTTTCTTCATCTAAAAACATAATAACACCTCAATCATCAATATATTAATAAATTACTAATATTAGTATAACATTATATAGTATTGCTTACTACACAAATACATATTTACATAATAAATTATAATATATAACGAAATTTAGAGTTTACACTATATATTTCAATCTATTTACCGATTACTATTAATTTTTTCCTTAAATTAACCTATTTCAAGTTTGAATATTAGTAATCACTATTGTAGCATATGAATATATCTATACGTAGTTTCGAATACTATGTATTGTCATATGGTTATCTAATGTTTTATACATTAGATATAAAAAATCTATAATAACTGTTAAAGGATGTGTTTAATTTGATTAGAAAAATGAGAGAACCTATAAGTGGCTTAACTCACCTTTTAGGTGTTGCCCTTTCTATATTAGGGCTTATACTTTTAATACACAATTCCCTTGTATTTTCAAAACCTTACTATATACCAGGTTTTGTGATATTTGGTGTCAGCTCCATATTACTTTACACAGCTAGTTCTGTATATCATTTATTATCAGTACAAGAAAGGGTTATAAAAATCTTAAGAAGAATAGATCACTCCATGATATATATACTCATCGCAGGAACATATACACCTATATGCTTAATTGCATTAAAGGGAACCCTAGGAAAAGTACTTTTTATAATTATTTGGACTTTAGCAGCAGTAGGTATTATGTTAAAAATATTTTGGTTTAATGCACCAAGATGGCTCTCTACTTTATTCTATGTAATCATGGGATGGATTGCTGTAATAGCCATATATCCTCTTTGGAAAACTCTATCTTTAGGAGGAATATTTTGGCTTGTAGCTGGTGGATTATCTTATACCATAGGCGCAGTAATCTACGCTACTAAAAGGCCTCGAATAGCTTCCAAAGTCTTTGGATTTCATGAAATATTTCATTTGTTTGTGATGCTAGGAAGCTTTTGTCACTTTTGGATGATGTTTAAGTATGTGATGTTTGTATAGAAAAATTTAAAAATAAATATATAAAAACTGTTTTTAATTTTGTAAGTAATTTATATTAGAAATTATTCACATTAATAATCTGTGTGCTTATTCTCTAATTTACTTACACCATTAAAGACAGTTTTTTATTTAAACATTAACTTTTCTGTTACTATTTAGCAATTGATTTTTAACCACTAAAATAGTTTTATTGAATATACTATTAGTATAGCATGAATAAGACAGTAACTCTTATAAGAATATATCTAAAAAAATTATTAATTTTAACCACTATATTGATTAAATATATCTATTAAAGTTAATAATCTAAATAAGCTTTTATTTTTTGCGTAGTTATAAATTATTTTTAAGTTATTATAATAATTATCCCACAAAAAGCATTACATTACCTGAATTATAAAATTTTTCTGGAATGACTTGCATAAGAAGCGAAGGAACTGTTTAAATTTAATTTTAGAAATTCTTCTTTTAGACAGATAAAATTATCGTAAGCCTGGCAAGGACGCCAGGCTAGCGAACCTGAGGCAGGACGCTGAATGTGAGCGTTAGATAATTTTATATGGCTAAAAGATTAGAATTTCTTAAATTAAATTTATTGTTCCGAGCTCTTATGCAAGTCATGGAGGAGAAATTTCATAATTTCATCACATTATACCTTATTGTGGTTTAATCATTATAATAATTACTTAAATTATAAGGAGGATCTTATTATGATCTTTAAATTCAACAAAAAGTCTTTATCTTACTTTATTTTAACAATTTTCTTTACATCATTAATAGGGGTTGCTTCATTATCAAACACTAAAGCTGCATCATCTACTGATTTTAAACAAAACAATGCAACCTTAAAAAACATTGCTTCAGCAAAAGATAATAGTGTTACTTCTAAAACTAGTATACTAGCTAAGGATTCTAGCATACCACTAACTTCATCATCAGTAAAAAACACTAAAGCTTGTAACACTAAAAAATGTACTTTAAAACTTGAAAACAAAAACTTAATTAATCAACAAAAAAAATCAAACATTTCTATTAATAACATCAAGAGTGACAACAAGAATACTGTTAAAAAAATTAATAATATCAAGACTAATACCAAAAGTGATATTAAAATTAATAATACCATTTCTAATAAGGAAATTATAAATTTATTATCTAATTCATACAATAGCATGAGGAATTTGGAGAGCTTTTATGTAAATAACCCACCATTTGAAGAATTTAATAATCATACTTATATGAAAATGCCTAAAAGCATAACATCTCATGAATTACTTGTTGCTTATTTAAACAAAAAGCTTAACTTAAACAAATACTTTACTAATGATTATATTGAAAGATTAATAAATTATGTTTTTAGCAAAAAAATTGACGGACAATATTATATGTCGGTAGGCCAATTTGGTCAAATTCTTGATATGAAAAATGCTAAAATAACATCAACAAAATATGAAGGTAATAAACTATATGTAACTTTCCAAGGATACTATGATAAAATTGACTTCAAAACTGAAAAAGCTACTTTAGTTTTTGATGGAACAAATTGGCTAGTAGATACTGCTACCTTTTCACCTTGGTAAAATTTGATACAAATAAAAAGAGGTTTTACTATTCAAAACCTCTTTTTATTTATTCATATTAAAAAATATAATTTTTATTCCATTTTATAATAATTTAAACCCAAGCTCCCCTTCTATCTTTGATTTTCCTATTCTATCAATCATATCTCCAAATCTCTCTTTTGTATTTCCATTTTCCTTATAGAAAAGTATAGATTTTTCTAGTATGTTCATAACCTCTTCCTTAGAGAAAATTCCTTGTATGGCCTGTCCTGGTCTAGTTTTTTTGCCCCACTTACCACCTAGATATACTTTAAATCCTTCCTTTTCAACTGCTGTAGCACCAAAATAGCATGCCTCTAAACATTTACCACAATTAACGCATTTATCTATATCTATTATTGGTTTTTGCTCCTCTTTTTTATTTATAGCTCCATGAACACAAGCTTTTTCCATTCCACAATTATTACAAGCTTTACACTTATCTTCTACTATTTTAATCTTTCTTTGTCCAACTATTCCAAAATCATTTAAATCTGGCTTAATACAATTGTTTGGACATCCCCCAATACCAATTTTAAATTTATGAGGAAGTGATACATCTCTCCATCCTTCATAAAAAGTATTGTGTATCTCCTCTGCTAAAGCTTGAGTATCCACTAATCCATATACACAAACCGTTCCTTTGCAAGCAGTTACCGGTCTTATCTTATCTCCAGTACCACCACTATATAATCCTAATTCTTTTAATTCATCTTTTACTTTTTCTATATTTTTATACTCTATCCATGGGATTTCTACTGTAAGTCTTGTAGTGTAACTTACATATCCCCTTCCATATTTCTCAGCAATTTCACTAATTTTTTTCATCTCTTCAACTGTATTACATCCATTCTTTGTTATAACTCTACAAGCAAAATAACCATCCTGTCTTTGAGGTAAAAATCCTTGTCCTTTTAATTTTTTCTTTTCCTCAGCTGTTACATTTCCCATGTTTAATCCCCCTTCTATTTAATTTTTAGTTTTGCGCTAGACTAAGTTATCTTTATTAACTATTTCATTCTTACTCAGTGAACTCTCCCTCCACTTGCTTACACTGAAGTGGGGGCTCTTGTTAAAAATTTAAATTTAAGAAAACTTCATCTATCAGCTAAATTCTTAAATAAAATCCTAACCACAGCTATAGCATACTACTATAGATATAATAAATCCAATAAGGATTTGTTATGGGTATATAAGGAGCTTTTATAGTGGACTTACCCCGGACACAAGGATACGATATTTCATAAGATGAATTATAAAAAAATATCTTAAAAAATTTTCAAACCCCGTTCAAGTATATCTACTATAATTCTAATTTAAGTGTTAGAAATTATATCCTTACAAAAACTCATAAAATCTTTTGAAAACTCCGGCTCTTTATTTCCTTTATATATAAAATTAAACTCTCTCTTCATGGTAAATCCTTTTATAGGTATGTTTATTAATGTGCCCTTTTTTAATTGCTCTTTAACTGCTTCCTTAGATATAACTGTGCAACCTAAATTTTCACACACTAAAGACACCGTAGCACTTATATTAGATATTTCCATATGAATATGTTCATCTGTAAGCATGTGACCAGATTTTATTAAATATTTTTCAAATACCTCTCTAGTTCCAGACCCTTTTTCTCTTAAAATAAGTTTATCCTTTAAAACCTCTTCCACATTAACTTCCCCTCTACTAGCAAAAGGATGTTTAGGTGATACAACTAATATAAGTTCATCTTTTTTAAAAGTAGTATACTTAACCTTAGTTTTATCAAAAGGTCCTTCTACAGCTCCCAAATCTATATCTCCATCTAAAAGCTTTTTTACTATGTTTTCCGTATTATCTATGGTCAATATTATATCTATATTGGGATTTTTATTTATGTACGTACTTATTAAATTTGGTATAGTAAATCCACCTATAGTAAGACTTGCCCCTAGCTTATATTTTTTAATAAAAGATGTACTATTTTCTAAGGAGCTTTCTATAAAATTACTTATTCTATTTAATTCTAATGCATTTTGATAAAGAAATTCTCCTTGAGATGTAAGCTCTAATGCATTTTTTCTCTTCCTAAACAATTTTACATTGTAGTATTCCTCTAGAAACTTTATATGCTGTGATATAGCCGGCTGAGTCATATTCAAAAGACTTGCGGCTTTGGTAAAATTTTTAGTCTGTGACACAGTTATAAATGTCCTTAACTTAGTATCTATCATGTTAAACTACCACCCTTATTTATGAGTCTTAGATGTAAATTATAGTAAAAATAAATATTAATAATTATATTTTATCATATTTAAAAGAAATCTTTTTTGTTTTGAACATATACTGCTAATAGTACTAATGATTTCATAGGAGGAATTATGACTTCAGAATTATACATTAGATATCCAAAATCGTTTATAGAACATTATATGTTTAACCTGGAACCACTTATTAGACAAAAAAATGGTTTTACATCTGAAGAAGCAGCAGAAATTGCAGAACAGCTTGGTATTGATTTTACCAAGGAAAGATTTGATTTAGAACAATTTCGAATGGGTTTAGACACTGAACTAGAGCATGGCAAAAAATACTTTCCTACTAATGTTACAGAAGACGACCATATTACTACAGGTAAAATTGCTCTAGCACACCTAAGAGAATTTCCTGATTACTATACTAGACTTGCAAAACTTGAAGCAGAAGCAAAAGCATATTGGGGTATACCATAATAAAAACAAAAAATATAGCGTAAGGATTTACATAACTCCTTACGCCTTTTGACGTGCTTTCATACTTATATACACTGAAAACACCTTAATCACTTTACCTATGTTCTTTTTTATTTTGTGTTATTTACCCTTTTAAATGTAAGATAATTACCTGTGCATATATTTCCATTGGCTGAGTACACTTTTTATAAGATAATCTGCAGTATCTTGCTTAAACGGCATAACGTGTTCATGAAATTGATAGTATTGCAGATAACTATACAATGTTTCGTAGCCACCTTAATTTATATAAAGCTTAGCATTATACCTTTAAAAATAAGCATAACAGCTACTGCTCCCGAATCTGGTCTTCCCAAGGATTTGTCTCCATAATAAGCTGCTCTTCCATGTACTGATTTTAATTCTTTTGTATTTTCAACTCCCTGCTTTGCAGCTTCATATGCCATTTTAAACGCCTCTTTAATGTTGGCATTTGACTTTAAAGATTGTTCTAGGGCTTCCACTGCTGGATGTAACGCATCCAGCATAGTTTTATCCCCAATTTTTGCTCTTCCCTTTTCCATAACACCATTGATAGCTGCTTTCCCTATCAATACTAAATCTTCAAGAGTTAATTCTTCCTTGCCCTTTGCTTCTTTAGCCCCTTTTATTAGACATATTGATATTAAAGTACCCATGGTAGACGGAACTTTAGAATTCATAAGCATTCCAAGTTTCATAAATACATTTCCTAAGTCACTAGATTCGATTTTATCAAATTCCTCGTATAAGTACTTAAATCCACTAGTCATGGTTATTCCCAGATCCCCATCTCCCATGGCAGAATCTAGTTCTGTTAAATAATCTTTTTGTTCGTATAAAACACCTAATATGCATTCTAATATATCCTTTATAAATAACTTTGTTATATTTTCCATGCTCGCCTCTCCTTATAAATTAAGTTAACAACCACCACTCCAAGTGGTGGTTTATTTTCAGCCCTATAAGGGCTTTTTACCAGCCACACCTAAAGGTGTCTTTCACAGGCCATGGTACTTACAACCTCTAAAGAGGTATTATCTTAAACCATCTTCCTGCTTATCTTTCTCCTCTTGATTTTTTATATATTCTAATATTGTTTCCTCGTCTACGTTACCTACACTTGAAACATAGTACCCTTTTGCCCAAAAATGTCTATCCCACTTTGATGTTTTATTTGGGTACTTATCAAATATCATAAGTGCACTTTTACCTTTAAGATAACCCATAAATTCTGATATACTTAATTTGGGTGGAATACTTACATACATATGTATATGATCCTTGCATATCTTCCCTTCTACCAATGTTACTCTTTTCATTTCACATAACTTTCTCAATATCTCTCCCAAATCTCTTTTTATATTGCCATATAATATCTTTCTCCTATACTTTGGTATGAAAACTATGTGATACGTGCAATTCCATCTACAATGTGATAAACTACTATTGTCCATTTGGACCGCCTCCTCTGTTTTTGATATGGCCTGCGAAACCAATATCATTATAACATAGGAGGTTTTGTATTATTCCATGTAACGCTACTGCTTACCCTATTCTCCCATGCATAGCATGGGGATTAATTTTGTCATTTAAACTGTTGAAAAAATGGTGAATAAGCTTGGAAATCTAATAATTCTTTAAGTTCCTCATCAAGTTTAAGTAATGTTATAGACATACCTGCCATCTCAAGAGATGTAGCAAACTCGCCTATATAATTTCTATATATTTTTATTTTCTTTTCCTCTAACACTTTACAAGCTTTTCTATATGCTATATATAGTTCTTCCTTTGGTGTTGATCCTAATCCATTTACTAAAATAGATACTTCGCTTCCATCTTCAAAAGGTAAGTCTTCCAATATTTTGTTAATTATATAATCTACAACTTCATCTAAAGGTTTTAACTCACACCTTTTAATACCTGGTTCTCCGTGTATTCCCATACCTATTTCCATTTCATTATCATTAATTACAAATGTTTCCTTGCCTACTTCTGGAACTATGCAAGAAGTAAGTGCCACTCCCATGGTTCTTGTATTATCAACTGCTTTTTGTGCTAGCCTTTTTACTTCATTTAATTCATACATTTTTTCTGCAGCGGCACCAGCTATTTTATACGCATAGAAAAGGCCAGCTACACCCCTTCTATTTGATTCTTTTCCTTTTGGTGCTGAAGCTACGTCATCTGTCACAAGTACTTCTTCCACTTGTATATCATCCATTTCCGCCATATCCTGTGCCATGCCAAAGTTCATTCTGTCTCCGCCATAATTCCCATACAAATGTAAAACTCCAGCACCATTTTCTATTGCCTTGTCCACTTCATACATACATTCCGCACTTGGTGATGCAAATACATTTCCTACAGTTACTCCATCAGCTAATCCATATCCTACATATCCTAGAAAAGTAGGGAGGTGACCTGAGCCACCTCCCGTTGCAATAGCTACCTTACCCTTTTTCTTTTCATCAGCTCTTACTATACATCTAAAATTATTATTTACCATCTTAAGACATTCACTATGGGCCGTTATAATTCCTTCTACGGTTTCTCTTACAAAATCTTCTGGTCTATTTATTAATTTCTTCATATTTTTTACCTTCTCACTTTATCAAAATTTATTTCAGAAGGATATGCCCATCTCTGTAATTCATCTTCTGGTAAAACATTAGGTTCTTTGCCTCCGTTTATAAGGAGAGCTCTAAAATATACCTCTGCTACCTCTTCTACATAATGAGCATTTAAAAGTGCATCGTCAATATTTCCAGCTACAGCTACTACTCCATGACTTTCTAATAAACATGCATTTGACTTTTTCAATGGTTCAATTACACTCTCTGCAAGAGCTCTTGTGCCTGGTCTTCCATAAGACGCTACAGGTACTGTTCCACCATAAGACATTGACTCATATACTACTGCAGGAATTTCCTTTCTTAGTACCGCAAAGGATGTTGCAAATCTAGAATGAGTATGTACTACAGCATTTATGTCTGGTCTTGCCTTGTAAGCTTCAAGATGCATCATAACTTCACTAGAAGGTCTTAAATTTGTTTCCATCTCTATTACATTTGCATCCAAATCTATAACGCAAACATCTCTATAAGTTAATTTTTCTCTTGCAACTCCTGATGGAGTAATTACTACATATCCAGTTTCTTTATCTCTTATACTAAAATTACCTGATTTATGCTTACATAATCCAGATTTATCTGCCTCTATAGCAATTTCTACTACCTTTTTCTTTAATTCTTCTAACATCAAAATTCCTCCTCATTATGTTAATAAATTTTACTTTAAAGAATCTAGTGCCTCATCTTTTTTCTTCATATATTTAACATACCAGAAAAATAGTATTACTAAACCTATTAGCACTGCTAAGCCAGCTATTTCTCCATGTATTATATTAAATCCATGTGCTAATCCCCATCTTAGAGCAGGCACTTCAAATGCAAACCAACTTAAGAATTGTCCATTTGGTACTGTTATACTTCCAACAGCTTTTGCAAGACTAGTAACTGTTCCACTGAAGTTAGTTGCTACTATTAAGAATAATGGTGTTACTATAGTACTTAATATTAACATTCTAATTATATTTCCACCTGTTACTATCATAGCTGGAACTACTACAGATATGTTAATTATTGATCCTAAAGGTAATACTGTGTTTGATCCTGTTTTAGCCATAATTACTGCAAGTACTAGTTCTATTGGAACCATTAATATAGCTGCAACCCATATTTCTGATATTCCAGCAAGGAATGGCCAGTCAAGTCCTATATATAATTCTCTGTCTTTGAATTTTTTCTTCATAAAATCTCCTACTGCATCAGCAATTGGTGCAAGAGCTTGCATAAACAATTTTGCTACCATTGGGAAAAGTACCAATGCTGTTGAAACTTGAACTGCAGTATTTAATATTCCTTTTAAATCATATTTTGCAAATATTGCAATAAGTGCACCTACTATAAATCCCATAACACTATTTTCACCAAATACACCTATTTTCTCTTTAAGTTTTGCTGCATCTATATTACTCTTATTTAATCCTGGCACAAAATCTAGTAATCTATTTATAGGTGCTAGTAAAACAGCTGTTAATGTCATACAGTGAGTACATGCTATTCCAGGTATTTTAGTTAATTCATATAATTGCTTTTGTGTAATATCTGCATTTTTAAGTTCCACTATTGCTTGAACTGCTGCCGCAATTATTCCAAGTGGAACACTCTTAGTAACAGCCGTTACTAATGTTGCGGTAAATATTTTACCCCAAACATTCCATAAATCTACATTTAGACAGTTTGTCCATCCCAAAACTAACATCAATATATTTATACCTATCGTTATAGGGAAAACTAAAAGTGCATACGGCCACGCCCAAGCAATCGCTGACATTGGTGCCCAACCTACATCTATTGAATTTAGCTTTATTCCTGTAGCTTTTACAAATTCACTAGCTGCTGGACTTATAGCTCCAAACATAAATTCTAGAATTAAATTC
This sequence comes from Clostridium sp. KNHs214, assembly GCF_000744935.1. Lineage (GTDB taxonomy): Bacteria > Bacillota > Clostridia > Clostridiales > Clostridiaceae > Haloimpatiens. The sequence goes on from NZ_JQMW01000011.1 coordinate 1,157,230, forward strand.
ATCCCTGTAAAGGCTATTCCTAATGTTAAGCCAGCTATTATTGCTTTTTTAGGTTTCATTTTCATACAAAGTCCTAGTAAAATCATTATAACAGGTAAAAATACAGCTGCGCCTAAATCTAGAATATAATGTATTATAGTATTCATATTCTAACCTCCCATTTTATTTTTTTATTTTTTATGATAAGATAATATAGCTTATTTTTTTATTTCTATCTCCTAGATTCATAAAATAAATCTGGGAGATATTTTTTATTTTTTATATTTTTCTATTCATTTATATAATTTTTAAGCTTTTCGAATTCTGCATCAATTCCCATGCCTGTTAAAAATGGTATTCCACTTATAGTTGGTTTATCCCAGTTTTGTGATTTTAGTGGAACTATAGATACATAAATATCACATTGATCAATTAAACTTTCTAGTGACTTAATGTCTACAGCTTCTACACTAACAGGTAAATTTTCATCTTCACACATATTAGAAATTTTTGATGCAACAGTTTGAGATGTTGCTACACCTGAACCACACGCTACATAGATTTTTTTAATTTTACCCATAATAATATCCTCCCTTAATTTTTTTAATATATTTTAATTTTTAATTACCTATATTATTTTTCTAAAACATTTTTTAGTATTGAATTTATTTGACTTTTTTCATTAGAATTATATATATTTAAAAGGATTTCCTCATTTGAAAATATAGACATTAATTTACTTAATGTTTTTACTTGTTGATCAGGATTTTTAATAGCTAACATAAATATTAATTTTGCTTCCACCTCATTAATATCACTACCCATTTCTTTAAAAACAACCGGATTTTTTAACTTTGCTACAAGTATAGTTGGCTTTTTAACATGTTTTGCATATGTATGTGGAATTGCTACACCTACCCCTGGGGTATTAAGTCCTGTTGGAAATTCTTCTTCTCTTTGCAAAACTCCATCAATGTATGTATCTTTTACGTATCCTTTTTCCTCTAATATATTTGCTAAACCTCTTAGCAAACTTTCTTTGTCTGTTGCTTCATAATCTAATATTATAAATTCTTCATTTAATAATGATACATCCTCTTTCATGTTCCTATTCTCCTTTTCTTATGCTTTTTATATTTAAATCTATAGCAATTATAATGCCAATTTAGTGCATAAGCTTACAATCCTTGGATTTGTAAATGTTTTCTTATTAAATTATGCACTAACAAATTTTAAATTTATTAGTGCATAACTTTTCTTAATCCTTAATTTTAAATTTAGATATCTAACAATTCTAACAATTCTTAATATCGTACAATTCAATCGAGTATTATGGTTGTATTTTCAAAATTATTATATTATGATTGAGATAAATATAATTTATTTAAAATTCCAAAGGAGATGATTTCATTGAAAAATTCTATTTGGTACCTTTTTGTTTTTTTAAATCTAATACTTTTTATTTTTTCCCTAATATATCATAATATTTACTTAACTCTATTAACCTTTACTCTTGCTATGTTTTTAAACAAATTTTCAAAAAATATTTCTTCTCCTAAAGCCTTTGATAAATTCAAGACTATAAATTTTAAAAAGGAAAAATTGTAGGTGATATTTTGAAAAACATAGATGCAATATTTGATTATATAACTAACAAGATAACTTTATCTTATATTAAAAATTGTATTAATAATAATAATTACATAGGTGTGGATGCTACCGAAATAGAAAATACTTTTAACATTGTAAGAAATAATGCTAGTACTATTTTAAATCAGTTAGTTAAGCAGGATAAATTAATTAAAATAAACTCTAGACCTGTGTCTTTTTTTCCAAAACAAATTCTCATTGACTGTAATCTAATTAATGAAAATGAATCAAATATTATATATAGTCTAGAGAAATTCAGAAATTGTATTTACTCAATAAATAATCCTAGTATTAACAATAATAGTACTATTAAGAAGGATCCTTTTAACCAATTAATTGGATCGCATAGCAGTCTTTTAACTCAAATCGAACAAGCTAAGGCTGCCCTTATGTATCCGCCTAAAGGTCTACATACTTTACTTTTAGGAGAAAGTGGTGTTGGAAAAAGCACTTTTGCATTGGCCATGTACCAGTATGCAAAAATCAATAAAAAATTAGATGAAAAAGTTTATCCTATTGTTTCTTTCAATTGTTCTGATTATTTCAACAATCCGCAACTTTTACTATCCCAACTTTTTGGACATGTTAAAGGTTCTTTTACTGGCGCTAATTGTGATAAAGATGGTTTAGTTTCAAAGGCTAATGGAGGTATACTTTTCCTTGATGAAGTTCATAGATTACCTTCTGATGGTCAAGAGATGTTATTTTCCCTTATAGATAAAGGTGAATATCATAGACTAGGTGAATCCAATTGTACTCATAAAAGTAATGTGATGATCATTGCTGCTACCACAGAGGATCCTCATAAATCTTTATTATCTACTTTTTTAAGAAGAATTCCTGTTATAATTACTCTTCCACCTTTCAGGAAAAAATCCATTCAAGAAAAAATGGAAGTTATAGAAACTTTATTTTACTATGAGTGTACAAATTTAAATAAAGAGATAAAAATATCTCCAGAAGTTTTAAAAGCTTTAGCTTTATATCCATTTAAAATAGGTAATATAGGGCAATTAAAATCAGAAGTAAAACTCATATGTGCTAAATCTTTTTTAAATCATCTTAAAAACAACAGCACCATTACTATAGAATTTAAGATGCTTAGCGAAGATATTATTGATTTTGTTTTTAGTAACAGTGAAATTAAAAATGAAGATAAATCATATTTAGAAATGTTTAAGAATTATTTAGTTTTATCACCTGGAAATTATAAAATTTTTCATCCCGAAAAAATAAACGATAACATATACAAAAAAATAACATATTATGTAAGTAAATATAAAAAATCCAATTTATCAAAGGAAGAAATTGATTCAAAAATAGACAATATAATAAAAGACCACTTCAAAAATATGCTTAACAAAATTAATGTTAAAAATATAAATAAAACTGCTCTCTACAAAATAGTGCCTGAAGAAGTGGTAAATACCTCAATAGAATTAATTAGTATAGCAGAAAAAGAACTTCATACTTCTTTAAATCCAAAATTTATATTTGCCTTTGCTTTTCATATTAATTCTTTGCTGCAAAGAATCAGAGAGGGTGAACCTGTTGTAAATTCAAATTTACTTAAAGCTCGTTTATCTCACCCTAATGAATACAATGCTTCAAAAGTACTTGTAAAAAAAATTAGTGATAAATTTGGTGTAATTGTGCCTGAAGATGAAAAGGGTTTCCTATCCATACTTTTAGCCAATAATAAAATTGATACATGTACTAATTCAAACATACCAATAATTATTCTATGTCATGGTAATAGCACAGCTTCTAGTATGGCTGATGTTGCTAATAAACTTCTTAATAGTGATATTATAAAAGCCATAGATATGCCATTAGATGCGAACATTCAGGACATATACACAAAATTTAAATCCACAGCAGTAGCTGTAAATAAGGGGCATGGAATACTTGTTGCCGTAGATATGGGTTCACTGTGTAACTTTGGTACTAATCTGGAAAAGGAAACAGGCATAAAGGTAAGAACCCTATGTAATATATCTACCTTGATTCTCTTAGAAGCTTTAAGAAAAGTAATGTATAACAACGAGGATTTAGATACCATATGTGACTCTCTTTCCTCAAATTCCTCCTCTTTTACTCTTAAACCCATTAAAAAACCAAAGGCAATACTCACTTTATGTGTTACTGGTCAAGGTGGAGGCATGATAGCTAAAAAGATTTTATTGGATAATTTAAGTGAAGAATATAAAAAACATATTAAAATACTCGCAACTAATTACTCTGAAGTTAAAAATAATATAAAAAATTTTACAAACAGATACCATATAATAGCTTGCGTTGGCAGCATAAATCCAAATTTAAATATTCCATATTTCCCTATTAATAAAATTTTAAATAATTCTTTCAAAGAAGAATTCACCAAATTTTTAGACACTAAATTTAAAAAAGACGAATTTAATAAAAATGGTGAAAAAGAGAATTCTAAAAGCGTATATGAATTATCAAAGGAGATGCTAGAGGAATATTTAAAATTTGTTAATCCTAAAATTGCCATATCTAATATTAAAAAATTTATCATAAAATTAGGTTTAGATGATTCTTACAATAATAAAAATAATATTATGGATTTAATGCTTCATATGGGCTGTATGCTAGATAGGTGTATACATGGAGACAAAGTTAAATTTGACAATGTAGAAAACTTTAAATTAAATAACTTAGAAAAATTCATGTCCATAAAAAACGCCTGTAATTTACTTCAAAAAGAATATGATATTTGTATTAATGATGATGAGATCTGCTATATAGTACAAGTTATTAATAGATAATTTTTTAAAAATTAATTTCTATAATAAAACTGTTAAAAAAAGTAGCCATTACACTAACTAATAAGTGTAATAGCTACTTTTTTTGGTGCTCCCGACAGGATTTGAACCTGCGGCCTACTGATTACGAATCAGTTGCGCTACCAGCTGCGCTACAGGAGCATTTCACCAGAACATTTTATCATATTATGATAATTTTTTCAAATTGACCAAGAACGTAAATTGGTAATAAATTTATGCCTCAAGGACCTAATTACCTGAAAATTAATGGCATGATCCACAATTAAAGATTTTCCATAGCATAGCGGAGGAAAATTCACCTTAACTAGCCCCCTAGTCCTCTAGCCCTCCAGCCCTCTAAAATTGTGTTCCACCACAATTTTTTTACTTTATCAACATGGTTGCCACAATAACCAAAACAATTCCCACTGCTTGGGTAATAGAAACTGTTTCTCCTAAGAATAAAAAAGCTATAAAAACAGCACTGGGTACCTCAAGATTTGCTATGATAGAAACTTTAAGTGCACCTATGTATGATATGGCTGCATATAAAAGTGTAAGAGGTATTACTTCACAAAACACTGCAAGAATTATTATAGAACTTATCCCCTTTACACTTAGAGAAGTTAACGTTGAATAGTTCAAGGGCTTATAAATTAAAAGTGCTATAAGAGAAAACAAAGTAGAGTATGCATTTATTGTAAGAGGAGGCACATTTTCTAGTTTGCTTTCGGTAAATATATTCATAAAGGCATAAAAAACAGCACATAAGCCCCCGTACATTATTCCTCTTATAGAATACTGTATTTTACCACTTAGAAGTTCTAGAGTAAGAATACATCCGAAAAAAGCTAATGCCACTGCCAAGGACTTCTTTAGTGTAACTTTTTCTTTTTTAAAAATTATTGAATAAAAAAACACCATTATTGGATAAGTGTAAAGTAGTATAGTTACTAATGGAACTGGAAGGTATTCAAAAGCCTTGTAGTAAAATACAGTCATAAATGTATTACCTAATACCCCCATCATGGCAAGATTTATAAGTGTTTTCTTATTAACTTTGACTTCTCTCTTATTTTTTATCATTATTAAGCAAAACATTATTATAATAGCAAATATGTATTGTATAGTTAAAAGACTTACAGATTCCAAGCCAGTGCTATGAGCATATTTTACAAATAGACCAGCACTTCCAAATAGTACTGCGGATATTATTGAATATATGTATCCCTTTTTCATAAAAACTTTATGATTCTCCCTTCGTCCTATCAGATTAACAGCATGGGAACAGCAAATAATTAGATATATTTATATTTTAACTTAATCCTAAATTAATATTAATACTTACATAAAATTCTCCCTTATTAAGGTATTTTTGATAAGAATAGCACGAGTTCTCGTAGAGGAGTTCTCGTGCCTATTAATTATTTAAACTATACAAATTTAATTACTTTTTTAATTTATTTATCTGTATTTGTATTTTTAATTTAATTGTATGATTATCCCACAAAAAGCATTACATTACCTGAATTATGAAATTTCTCTGGAATGACTTACATAAGAAGCGAAGGAACTGTCTAAATTTAATTTTAGAAATTCTTCTTTCAGACAGATAAAATTATCGTAAGCCTTAAAAGGACGCCAAGCTAGCGAACCTGAGTCAGGACGCTGAATGTGCCTTAACTAATACATTATTTACTCACTACTCTTGATGTATTATATCTAACCTTGCAAATTTACTATATTGTCCAATCCAACCTAATTTAACAGTACCTGTTGGACCGTTTCTCTGCTTAGCTATTATACATTCTGCCACATTTTTGTCCTCTGTTTCCTTATTGTAGTACTCATCTCTATAAAGGAACATAACCACGTCTGCGTCCTGTTCTATAGACCCAGACTCTCTAAGGTCAGAAAGCATTGGTCTATGGTCGGCTCTCTGCTCTGGAGCACGAGATAGCTGAGAAAGTGCTATAACTGGACACTTCATCTCTTTAGCTAAAGCTTTTATAGATCTGGATATTTCAGAAACTTCCTGCTGTCTACTTTCACTCCCACTACTTCCACTCATAAGCTGTAAGTAGTCTACTACAATAAGATCTATACCATGCTCTATTTTAAGTCTTCTGCATTTAGATCTCATTTCCATAACTGAAACTCCAGCGGTATCGTCTATATATATTTTTGCTGCTGCTAAAGGCCCTGATGCCTTGGCTATGTTTTCCCAGTCCTTATCCTCTAAATCTCCTGTTCTCAGTTTAAGCATATCTACATTTGCTTCTGCACACAAAAGCTTGTAGGCTAACTGTTCCTTAGACATTTCTAGAGAAAATACAGCCACACTTTTTCCTCCTCTTAATGCCGCATATTGAGCTATATTAAGAGCAAATGTAGTTTTCCCCATGGACGGTCTTGCAGCTATTAGAATCATGTCTCCCTTTTGAAATCCCGATGTCTTATCATCTAATTCAGGGAACCCTGTAGGAACCCCAGTTATCTCCCCTTTATTATTAAAAAGTCTTTCTATCTCTAGAAATCCTCTTTCTAAAACTGTGTTCATAGGCTCAAAGTCACTGGTAGTTCTATTTTCTGCAATGTTAAATATTCTTCTTTCCGCTAAATCTAATACATTTTCTACAGCACCACCACTTTTATAACTTTCTTCTATTATTTCTGTGGAGGATTTTATAAGTTTTCTTAAAATAGATTTATCTTTAACTATTTTAATATGTGAAGTCAAATTAGCTGTAGTAGGTACGGAGTTGCTTATTTCGGTTATATAAGATATACCTCCACACTCCTCTAAGTTTCCATTAGCCCTAAGATGTTCTATCAAGGTTATCATATCTATCGGTATATCCTGTTGAAACAATTGATATATTGCTCCAAAAAGCACCTTGTGATGGTCCTTATAGAAATCCTCTGAATTTAATGTTTCGGTGACCTCTGCTATGGCAGCCTTATCTATAAACATTGACCCTATAACTGCCTGCTCTGCTTCTATATTGTGAGGTAAACTTCTAAGAGGCATCTCCATATATCATTTCTCCTTAAAACACAATTTTTAATAATTCTTCTATATTATCTACTGTTTTAACTTCTATATCTGTAAGCCCTGTTGGCACTTCACTTTGGTTGTCTTTAGGCACTATAACCTTCTTTATGCCCTTTCTTCTAGCTCCAAATATTTTTTCAAAAATACCACCTACAGGTTTTACATTTCCCCTAAGAGATATTTCTCCAGTTATAGCTATATCCTGTCTTATAGGCTTATTCAAAAGTGCACTTATAATACAAACAGTTATAGCCGCCCCTGCTGAAGGACCATCTATTTTTCCTCCACCTATGGCATTTACATGTATATCATAATCTCTTATATCCTTATCTGTAATTTTTCTTATTACAGAGGCTGCATTAAATACAGAATCCTTAGCCATGGAACCTGCTGTATCGTTGAATCTTATAGTTCCTTTTCCCTTTTCTCTAGCTTCAAATACAGCTGCTTCTATTTCTATAACAGATCCAATGTATCCTGCCACTCCAAGTCCATTTACATGTCCAATCTCAGATTTATTTAAGTCTACTTCTTTTTCATAAGGTATAAGTCTTCCTATGGATATTATATCTTCTATGTCTTTTATTGTTATATTAACTTGACCTTCTTTATGTTCATTTTCTTTTTTATTATAAAGTACATATCCATAGGCATCTGAAAGTATATTTACAGCCTTTCTACCTTCTATGGTGTATCTGCTTATTAAACTTGCCACTCCATCCTCCAACTGCACATTTAACTTCTTAGCAGCGTTGTAAACTATATCCTCTATATCTTTTGATGATAATGGCTCAAAGTATACTTCTACACATCTAGATCTTAGAGCTGGATTAATTTCACCAGGTTCTCTAGTGGTAGCCCCTATAAGTGCAAAATCTGCTGGCGCTCCATTTTCAAATAGATATTTTATGTACTTTGGAGTACTTTCATCATCTGGGTCATAATAGGAAGATGAAAATTCAACTCTTTTATCCTCTAGCACTTTTAAAAGTTTATTTTGAAGTATATTATCCAATTCTCCTATTTCATCTATGAAAAGAACTCCTCCATGAGCTTCTGTAACAAGACCTGGCTTTGGTTCTGGAATTCCTGTTTCAGCTAAATCTCTCTTGCTACCTTGATATATAGGATCATGGACTGAGCCCAAAAGTGGGTTAGTTATCTCTCTAGGATCCCATCTTAAAGTAGTTCCATCAACTTCAACAAACTTAGCATCTTTACTAAATGGTGTATATCCAAGCTTTTTAGCTTCTTCAAGAGCCAATCTTGCAGCAGTAGTTTTTCCTACTCCTGGAGGGCCATATAAAATAACATGTTGTGGGTATGGAGAAGCTATTTTTGACATTAAAGACTTTATAGCTCTCTCTTGTCCAACTATCTCTGAAAAGCTTTCAGGCCTTAACAAAGCTTGAACACTTTTAGATATTTTTCTCTCATCTAATTTTTTTAGACTTTCATATTTTTTAATAGTTTTTGAATTTTCTGGGCCTTTTTTCTTTTTGATTATGCCCATTCTCATTTCATCCATAAACTTATCTTGTTTTTCTATTAAAAGTTTTTCTATTTCTTTTTCTATTTGATTTTGTACATATCTTTTTGCTAAAATTTCAGAAATATTGTCTTCTGTTTTCTCTAAAACCTCTTTAATATTGTTGTCATCTGGCACTATATCTATACCTTTTCCGTCAGTAACTATCTTATTTATTGCATATATTCTCTCATAATCATTCTTACTTTTTATAAACTTATCTAATTTATGTCTAACTATTCTAGCTCTTATAGTACCCTTTTCAAAAGAGTTTCTCATAATTTCCTCTAGCACATCCACATGTTCCTTTAGAGATATACCAAACTTTAATTCCATTACTTCACTTTTATCAATTTCCTTGTTCAATTCATCTTCCACCTTCATATAAAGAAGATGTTCCTCCCTTCGGTGTGTACTAATTTGAAGTCACAACTACTTTTATTTTTGTTGATACTTCCGGGTACACCTTAACTTCTACTTGATATACCCCTTCTTGTTTTATTGTATCTGAAACTATCTTCTTTTTGTCTATCTCTATATGATATTGTTTATTCATGGCCTCAGCTATATCCTTGCTTGTAATGGCTCCAAATAGTCTTCCACCTTCACCAGCTTTAGCTACAATTTTAACTTCTTTTCCCTTTAAATCAGCAGCTAACTTTTGGGCCTTTTGCATCTCTTCTAACTTTCTCTTTCTCTCAACTTCTTTTCTTAAATTTAATTCTTTGACATTTCCATCAGTTGCTTCTTTTGCTAAATTTTTTGGAAATAAATAGTTTCTTGCGTATCCATCAGAAGTATTTGCTACATCCCCACTTTTTCCTAATCCCTTAACATCTTTTAACAATATAACCTTCATTATTTGTCACTCTCCTTTAAGTATTCATCTATTTCTTTTTTCAATAATTCATAAACCCCATTTATGTTACTATCTTTAATTCTAGCTCCTGCCATGGTAATGTGTCCACCACCGCCAAGATTTTCTAGTATTATTTGAACATTCATATCTCCTAAAGATCTTCCACTTATAAGTATATCATTATCAATTTCTATAAGTACAAAAGACGCCTCTATATCTGTAATGTTCAATAGTTCATCCGCAGCCTGAGCTGCCACTATAGGGTCTTTTATATCTCTCGGGCATATTGCCACTGCTACATTATTATTAACCTTAGCAGACTTTATAATTTCTGCTCTTTTTAAATATTTATCTAAGTCATTTGAAAACACTTTTTTTACATCTATAGTATCGGCCCCGAGCTTTCTCAAAAAAGCTGCAGCCTCAAAGGTTCTAACCCCTGTTTTAAAGCAAAAGTTTTTAGTATCAACACATATGCCCGCTAACAATGCCTCAGCCTCTTCTACTTTAAGTTTCGGATTCTCTACCATATACTGAAGCATTTCCGTTACTAACTCTGAAGTAGAGGACGCATATGCCTCTATATAACTTAAAATACTCTTCTGTATATAATTAGGTCCTCTTCTGTGATGGTCTATTATAACCCTTCTCTTGCACTTATTAACTATATCCTTATTCTGTACATAATCTATTCCATGTACATCAACCAATATTAAAAGAGTATTATCCTCTATTATCTTTTTAGCACCATCAGAATTTATAAATGTACTTTCATATGACTTAAGCTCTTTAACCTTATTGTATATGATTTTGATGCCATTGTTAACCTCATCAATAACAATATTACATTTCTTTTTAAGCATTCTACATGCAGTATTTATTCCTATAGCAGCCCCAAGAGAATCTACGTCTGGGTTTACATGTCCCATTATAATAACATTAGTACTTTCGTTTATAAGTTGCACTAGAGCATGTGCTATAACTCTAGCACGCACCTTCGTCCTTTTTTCAAACTCCTTAGTTTTGCCGCCATAAAAATTAAGTTTATCCTTGTTTTTAACTACTACTTGATCCCCCCCTCTTCCTAGTGCTAATTCCTTAGCTGCTATGGCATATTTATGATTTTCAAGAGGGCTATCACCATTTACTCCTACTCCTATGCTTAAGGTAGCGGATAATTTATTCCCTATATCTAAATCCCTTATATGATCTAGTATATCAAATTTCTTATCCATTTCCATACGAATATATTTATCCTCAACAACCAATATATAGTCATTCTGAGATTTCTTTTCTATCATAGCATTTAAATTTTGTGCGTAACCATTTATGCTTCTTTCAATTTCTGCTACTAAAAGCGGCCTTTTATCTTCTTCCGTAGTTTTAACTACTTCATCTAAATTGTCTACTTCTATCAACATTATAGAAACCTTATTCTCTTGCACATGTTTCAAAAGTTTATATTTTTCTGTTACATCTATAAAATATAAAAGTACTACCTTGTCAGGATTTTCGCTTTCCCCATTTATAGATACTACATTAGCACTAACATCATAAAACCTATTTCCTATAGGCACTAAAGAAATTTTTTCTGTTCCATTTAAAAACTTTAATATATCCACTTCTCTAGCTATGCTTTGAATTTTTTCTCCCAATATTTTTTGTTCATTTAATATGTTATGAAATTTTTCATTATACCACAATATAACGCCTTTTCCACTGACTATTATAAGAGGATAAGGTAGTTTTACTAAGTTGTTTTGACTAGCTATATCCAGCTTAGAAGAAAACTTTTCTATTTCGCTCCATTCATCCTTTTTAACCTTATTCAATCTAAAAGTATAAACAGCTATAAAAGTACAGGTCATAAAAATTACAATGCCCAATATTTTATTATAGAAGAATACTATCCCTAGCAAAGATATAATTATGACTATTTGTAATCTAAAGTTTCCAATGGAATTTTTTCTTTCATTTTTCATAATTACCCCTCAATTTGTTTTTTATTTAAGCTTTTCTATTTCCTCGGAAATCTTCTATCAGCTTTCTTATGTTAAAAATGCTATCCATAATACCCATTATGAAGTAAATACTACTAATTCTAAATATAAAAGTAATTAAAATTATTATGAACATCTTAGTTTTTGAAATTTTATACTTATATTTTAATAAATAAACTATTACAGATATACCTAGTATAAAGAAAATAAATCCACCAACAATAGTGGCTGTATATAAAATATATTCAGATCCAGGTACACTTTTAGATTTCATTATTACTCCAATAGCCATAAATCCTATGGTAATAGCTGCCACCTTATCATTTACATGCCAACTAGTAAAATTCTTAATTTTGTTTATTTTAATATTCAATTTACTTAATATAGTTCCTGCCACTATATAATTTATAAAAGAAAATATCATAGCTATTACCATCATATATCCTGGAAAAGTATGAATTATTAATTCTCTAGTTAATTTAGGCATTTTATTTCGTAGTTCTAGAAGTTTATCTTCGCCTATTCCAAGCTGCTTATATTGTTCTAAAACTAATTTCATTTTTTCATTATACATTTTTACAGTTTCATCTATAGCACTAGATAAGTCTACATTAAAAATAAACTTGCTTGCTAAAAAAAATGCCAAAAACATTCCAACAATGTATGCAATTGCCGTGGTTATTAAAGTATACAATACAGATTTTTCTTTTTTTATACTATACCCTAATGCCAGCCCTGGCAAAACATCTAAGCATATAAATACAAATGCTGCCCATACGTTACCTATTAAAATTATGCATATAAAACTAGATATTACAGCTAATATAGTAACTTTAAAATCATGCCTTATAAATAGTATACTCACTATCAAAGGTACAATTACTACTCCCAAAAACTCGAAAAATGGTAAATATAAATTTGCTGCAGTAGCTATAACTATTAATACACTAAGTAATGCTGCTTCGACCATAGATTTTGTACGTATATTTTTATTTTTCATATGTCCTCCACTATTCTCTCTTTTTTAGATGATTATACAGTCTACTTAAATCTTTCCCATCTTTTTCTACTTCATCTTCTTCTATTATGCCCAATTTTAATTTATCTTTTATCTCTTCGTCTATAGTTATAAAAGAATATCCTAGTCTATCTCCTATGACGTATAATAATATTATTGCACCTGAAATACAGTTTAAAATAGCATTTTGAGCTACATTACTCCCCTTGGTCAGCAGTTTAAAAAATTGCCCTATGACACATAGTAAATCAGCTTTCAAGCTTTCTATAATTTTAATATTTGCCATTATATTAAAATCGTCCTTTTTCATAGTATACCATCCCCTTTCCCACCTATATATTATATTTTAGTTATTTCCTCATATTTATGCAACGTTAAAATAAAAAGCAACACCAAAAGGTGTTGCTTAAATTCTTTACTATTCAGTAGTAAATGGTAATAATGCTATATTCCTTGATCTCTTTATAGCAATTGTCAATTCTCTTTGGTGTTTAGCACAGTTTCCAGAAATTCTTCTTGGAAGTATCTTTCCTCTTTCTGTTATGTACTTTTTAAGAGTATTGATATCTTTGTAGTCTATAACTTTTGCTTTATCAGCACAGAAAGTACAAACTTTTTTTCTTCTTCTTTTAACTCTTTTACGTTCATTTGCCATCTCCAAATACCTCCTTACCTTTTTTTAAATTAGAACGGGATATCCTCATCATCCATTGGAGTTATATCCTCATCAAAACTTTGTTCCTTTGACTCTTCCGTTGAGAAATTATCAAAAGATCCATTATACTCAGAATTATTGCTTGACATTGATGATTTATTTCCATTTCCCCACTCAAGGAATTGGACTTCTTCAGCTACAACCTCAGTGACATATCTTCTAGTGCCATCTTTAGCTTCGTAACTTCTTGTTTGAATTCTTCCACTAATTCCTATAAGCCTTCCTTTGCTCATATAGTTAGCAGTTGATTCTGCTTGTTTACCCCATACCACAATTGGAATAAAATCCGCTTCTGGCTGCCCTGGACTTTTAAATCTTCTGTCTACAGCAATTGTAAAAGTAGTAACTGCTGTGCCTGAACCTTGGATAAATCTAAGCTCTGGGTCTTTTGTGAGTCTTCCGATTAATACAACCTTATTCATCAAAACACCACCTAGTTTTCTTGATTAGTTATTAAGTGTCTTATAACACTGTCAGCAATTCTGAAGTTTCTGTCTAATTCTTTTGGTAGATCAGCATCTGCAGAGAAGTTGATTAGGACATATGTTCCTTCGTTAACTTTTGCGATTTCGTAAGCAAGCTTTCTCTTACCCCAAACGTCAACGTTATCGATTTGTCCTCCACCATTTTCTATAACACCTTTGAATTTCTCAATATTAGCATTAAGAGCTTCTTCATCTAATGATGGGTGTAATATAAATAGAGCTTCATATTTTCTCATTACGTTCACCTCCTCCCTCTGGACTAACGGCCGTAATATCTTAATGTATTACAGCAGGGATTACATCAATATATTTTAACACTGGTACAAATAAAAAGCAAGGATTTATTTTAGGAACTTTTCGGTTCCTCCAATACCTTCTTCATATTCTTTTCGAATTTATTTCTTTCAATCATAACTATCCTACCACATTTCACACACTTTATCTTTATGTCTGCTCCCATTCTTATTATTTCCCACTGATTAGCCCCACAAGGATGACCTTTTTTCATCTCTACTATGTATCCAATATCAAATTGTTTCATTTTTTTCACCCCTTACTATAACTTTTATCAGCTATAAATTACCAATTACATCTATTAATTCTTTCCTTTTGTGATGATATTATACCATAGGGCAGTAAAAATAATAAAGTGAAACTTAAGCAAAGGACAAAATCTATAATTTTATAAAAGTGGCTTACTCAGCTAAAAATAAAGCCATGTTTCCACTAAAAATAGTATTATAGTTAGCTCTAATATAACAAGGAGCTGTCGCACTAAGAATAAATCCTACAATATATTGTCTTAACTTTAAACTTGCAAAACAATATATTGCATGTGAATTCCTTAATACAACAGCCCCTTAAAAATGTAATTCTATTATGATTTTCATAGCTTTGCTCAACATAAATATGCACAATGGTAAAACACAATATGTAATTACATTATAACTTCTACCTTTTCACCATCTTTTAAGTATATATTCTTAGTGTTCATTTTATTTTCTTCAACTAATTTTTTTATACTTTCTATACAAGCTTCCGTTACTTTTAAACTTATGCCACAGCTTTTGGTTATATATGTTGGTGTTGGAATCACTTGTACCTTTAATTCATTTTCTTTTGCAACCTTTTCTCCGTTCATAGCCTCATGCGTGTTTTGAAAAGTTACAACATAATATTTATCCATATTTTACCACCTTCGTAATTCTATATGATTTCTAACCTTATTATATTACTTTGCATAATTCCTACAAAATGGACATCATAGTATCTATATAGTTTATAGTTTCACTATTTTGTCTGATGTATTCATTGTTTCTACTATTGAGTACATATTGCTTATTTCTCCAATTTTTAATTGTTCTTTAATTTTGTAGAAATCAAGACATGTTCCACATACTTGAATTTTAACTCCTCTTTCCTCCAATTTACTTAAACTTTCTAATACTTCTGATCCCTCTACTGTTAACTTTACTCCAGCATTTACAAATATTAAATCTGTAGGAATTACATCTGCCTCTGAAAGTGCAAATAAATAACTTTTTATTAATATATTTCCTAAATCTTCATGTCCATTTCCTAATTTATTGTCCATTATTGCTATGGTAAATTTAGTATTTTTATTTCCTTTGTTTTCCTCTTTACAACCAGTAGAACCTTCTCCTTTTACTATGTTTACATAGTAAAATCCTTCTTTTTCTTCTGCATTAGCTTCAAATCCATTGTTTTGTGCAAATTTTAGTACATTATTTTTAGCAACTTCATTATCTACTACAGTAGTAGCTTCTCCACTTTCTATAGAATCAAAATATTTTTTTGTACTTACAACTGGTATCGGACAATTCATTCCCTTACAATCTATTATCTTTGCCATAATAACCCTCCTAAAATATAAACATATTATTTGAAATATTACTAATCCTATTGTACTTACTTCAGATTTTAAACTATAATTGTAGTATACTTATCATCAAATCTTCAATTTTCATTATATCAAAGATTTTTAACTTGGTTATGGGTTTTATACATATTCCAATATCTATTATAAATTCAAATAGATGCTTCGTTTTCTATTTATATATCAAATACACTTTTGGATTAATGGAGGTTTTTTTAAATGAAAGTTTATTTAGATAATGCAGCTACAACTTTTCCAAAACCAGATACTGTAGTATCTTCTATAATGACATATATGACACAAGTTGGTTCTAATCCTGGAAGAGGAGCATCATCATCTTCTTTAGCAGGGAATAGAGTTGTTTTTCAATGCCGAGAAGCACTAGCTAATTTTTTTAACTTCTCAAATATAGAAAACGTAATTTTTGCTTCAAATATTACTCAATCTTTAAACACTTTAATTAAAGGTGTAGTTGAAAAAGGTTGGCATGTAATAACATCTTCAATGGATCATAACGCTTCTTTAAGACCACTTTCTTCTCTTAAAGAAAAGGGAATAATCGAACTTACTATATTAGATTGTTCTAAAGAAGGTTTTATTGATGTAGATAATTTTAAAAAATCTATAAAAAGCAATACCAAATTAGTTGTTCTGTCCCATGCTTCCAATATAATAGGAACTATTCAACCTCTTGAGGAAATAGGACGTATATGCAAAGAAAAAGGAATTTATTTAATAATAGATTCAGCTCAAACTGCTGGGGTTTTAAATTTAGATTTTCAAAAATTAAATTGTAATGCTTTAGCTTTTACAGGTCATAAAAGTTTATTAGGTCCTCAAGGCATAGGTGGTTTCATTATAGATGACAAACTTAACGAAATCACAAAACCTTTTATAGAAGGTGGCACTGGAAGCGTATCTTCTAATGTAATACAACCAGATTTTTTACCTGACAAATTTGAAAGTGGAACTATGAATACCCCTGGCATAGCTGGACTTCTTGCAGGAATTAATTTTATAAATGAAAAAGGACTTAAATACATAAGGGAGTATGAAGAGGATTTATGCAAAAAATTTATAAATAACGTGTTAAACATAGATACTGTAGAAGTTTATGGAATTAGAGATGTTTCTTCAAGAACCTCCACAATATCTATAAATTCTTCAAAAATAGATAATGCAGAACTAGGATTTATACTAGACAATGAGTTTGGTATAATTACACGAACTGGTTTACATTGTGCACCTTTAGCTCACAAAACTATAGGTACTTATCCTAGTGGCACTATCAGATTCAGTTTTGGTTTATTTAATGATGAAAAAGACGTGGACTATACTTTAAGTTGTATAAATAAAGTTATAAAGAGGTTTTAGATTATGCCCCAAATTTCATAAATAAAGTTATAAAAAGGATGTGATAACTTGAATAACTTACTTGAAAGGTTAGATAGGACTATTCTCTTTGTAGTAATATATACCCTTGTTTTTATACTATTTTTTGCAACCATAGGCTATACACTTCCATTTGTACTAGGTATTTTATTTGCTATTTTATTACAAAAACCCGTAAAATTTTTAATGAATAAATTTAAAATAGAGTCTTGGCTTTCTTCTCTAATAGTTACTATAATATTTTTTGCAATAATTGTAACCATACTTTCTTTAGGTATTACATCACTCACATCAGAAAGCATACAACTAGGCAAAAATATACAAACTTATATTACTAAAAATTCAGATGAGATAATGGGCTTTTTTAATAATTTGGAAACAAACTATCATCATTTAGACCCTTCTATAATATCTACTATAGAAAAGAATCTTTCAAGTTTTACATCAAAAAGCCTTAATTTCACAGTAGCATTTACCAAAAAAGCGCTATCTTTATTTTTGATTTTTCTAACTAAAATACCGTACACCATTATGGTAATATTATTTACTTTGCTTTCAACTTACTTTTTTACCAAAGACCTTTCCGCTGCAAAAGATAAGATATTTAATCTTTTACCCGAAAGCAAATCAAATAGATTATACAGTATAGTGTTGGAATCTAAAAAAATGTTATCAAATTATATAGCATCTTATTTATTTATAATATCCATAACATTTTTAGAAACTCTTATTGGATTTTTAATATTTAAAGTTAAGTATGCTGTACTTTTAAGTGTTATTTGCGGATTTTTTGATCTATTGCCAGTACTAGGTATAGGGGCTATTTACATTCCATTAGCTATAATATATTTCCTTTCTAAAAACTATGTTGCAGCAATAGGCATATTAATTTTATATGGAATAGTTTCTGTTATAAGACAAATAATAGAGCCAAAAATAGTTTCTTCATCATTAGGTCTTCATCCTGTAGCTGTATTAGCCGCCATATTTATTGGTCTTAAAGCTAATGGTATAGGTGGAATGTTTTTCTGCATATTCTTAGTTGTTTTCTATAATATATTAAAAAAAGTTGAGGTTTTATAGTATATAACATCTTCCCTTTGTTAATAATTAGAAGGGGAGGTGTTTTTTATGAATAATAAAATTATTTTAGATACGTCCGAAGGAAATTGTATATTTAAATTAAGAGACATATTAAGTGAACAAATAACCTATGCTTTAAATTCACAAAAACAAATTGCCATTTTGTGCATTGGAACCGATAGATCCACTGGAGATTCTTTGGGACCATTGGTAGGTGATAAATTAAAATTTTTAGTAAGGGATAAGGTCGCCCTATATGGTAATTTAGAAAAACCTGTTCATGCTAAGAATTTAAATGAAAATCTTCAAGATATTAAAGATACTTTGGAAAATCCTTTTATAATAGCTATAGATGCTTCTTTAGGTAATATCTCCAATGTAGGAAATGTTATTGTTGAAAAAGGTCCATTACTTCCGGGGGCCGCATTAAATAAAAATCTTTCCCCTGTTGGTAATGTAAGTATAAAGGGTATAGTAAATATTTCCGGAAACTTAGAATTTCTAGTGCTTCAAAACACTAGGTTATATACAGTTATGAATCTAGCCGACATAATTTCAAAGGGCCTGTATCATTCTATTTTAAAAACAATAGGAGGTCCAAAATTACATAAAGAATCCTTAGAAGATTTGGCAAAATAACCAAATTATTTTAATACTTAACATATTGGATATGCCTATATTTATTTGTGATAGGGATAAAATAATCTATTGTAATGTTTCACGTGAAACATTTTTAAATATCTAATAATAACAAATACATAAAAATATCAATTAATTTTATAATATATAAAAATATATATTTATATTTTAGAAAAGAAATACAACAGAATTTTTTATTTGCATTAATATATAGAGCTATAAACCCTGTTAAATATTATTCTATCAATTTCATCTATAGTCTTTCTACCAGAATCAATTATTAGTGTGCCTTCAGCCTTTAGATTGTTTTCTAAATTAGTATCCATAAGACCGTGATTCTTTAAATCACATATTATAATATCACAAGCCTTTTCCTTATCATTAGTTACTTGGTAACCTCTATTTATTAATTCATTACTAATATACTGCATATCTTTAGGTACAAATATAATCATAATAAAAACCTGCTACTCAAAATATGGTCAAATGTATCCATATTGAGATTCTTACTGCTTCAACGTACTCTGTCTTGCCTAAGCTACTACAGTTTGTATAGCACTCCACAGTCGTTAATTCCCCAAATAGCCTTGGGTACACATATAAGTGCTTGTTTAATTAAGCTATCTTATATTCTTTAGCATTGGCTAAATTTATTGAAGCATTTAAATCTCTATCAATAAAAAGTCCACAACTGCATTTATAAACTCTATCAGATAGTTTTAAATCTTTCTTATATGCTCCACAACAGCTACACATTTTACTACTTGGATAGAATCTATCAACTATTCTTATCTCAATATTATTTTGTTTGGCCTTTAAAATAAGCTTAGTTCTAAATTCATAAAACTTTTGCCCAGCAACCGCTTTAGCTAAATGTCTATTCTTCATCATTCCACTTACATTTAAATCTTCAATAGTTATAAAACTTGGTTTTTGTTTTATTAACTCATTCACTGTTTTATTTATGTAATTAGTTCTTATATTTGTAAGTCTTTGATGAAGTTTTTGTACCTTGACTATTTGTTTTTGGATATTTTGACGAGTAGCTTCTCCTTTCTCTTTTTTATTTCTTAATTTTAAACTTTCATATTTCCTTGAAAGCTTTCTTTGCTCACGTTTTAGTTTCTTTTCTTCTTTTTTAACTATTTTAGTTTTGTTAATATTCTTTTTAGTTAAACCATTATTACAAATTGCAAAATCTTTTAGTCCAAGGTCTACGCCTATTCCTTCTGAATAAGGTTTATTATCTAATGTAATATCCTCTTCAACTAAAATTGAAACAAAATATCTATCTGATTTTTGACTTACTGTACCGCTTTTAACTATGGAGTTAACTGGAATGTAGCCAAATTCTTTTAATCTAACCCAACCTAAAGTTGGAACTTTAACTCTATGTCTTTCAATAGTCCAATCTGTTTTATTGTTCTTTGGAAAATAAGCTTTAACATCTTGATTTTTCTTTTTCTTAAATTTAGGAAAGCCGCTTTCCCCTTTAAAAAATTTCTTAAATGCTTTTTCTCCATTCATAATGGCTTTTTTAGTAGCTTTGGAAGACACTTCTTTAATCCAAGCTTTGTCAGTATGATTAGGAATATATTTGTTATTAAGCCATTTAGAAAAATCCATACCACTAATAAATTTTTTCTCTTTTTCGTAAACTTCTTTATTATGAGCAATATAAAAATTGTATATGAACCTACTTACACCAATAGTTTGATGAATTTTAGTTATCTGTTCTTCTGTTGGTTTAATTTCTATTTTGTATGCTTTTTTCAACTTCTTCATCTTCCTTTATCTTTTTCTTATATTTTCTTTGTATTGCTCATAAGTATATTATCTTCTATTTGTTGGTGTTCTAAATACTTTTAATATTCCTTCGTTATCCCATCTTTGTAATGTTCTAACTGACACATTAATTAATTCTGCAAATTCATTTGCTTTATAGTTATTATTTTTCAAATGTACTCACTTCCTTTTCATAAGTACATTTACTATATTTAATTACTTTTATTTATATTTTAAATAACTAAAGAAACCTCCTTAAGATTATTATTCCCTTAATGGAGGTTTTTATAAGTGTTATTTATAATTTTATTTGTGATATTAATTAATAGCTGAGTTTAGAACCTCTTCCTCTTCTTCGGACAAATCATATCTTGATATTCCCCTATCAATAGGTTTTGCATAAACTACGCTATCTTCTCTTCCATATATACCTGTTATAATCATGCCACTATTATATTCATTAAGTAAAGCTATAGAAAAACTTAAATCACTTCCTACATTTTCAAAAGCTTTGTATCTTTTCATAGCTGTTCTTTGTACACAGTTTTTTAACTTTTCATTTAAAACCTTATAGTTTTCTGCTAAAACATCTACTTTATCCTTACTTTCATCTATTTTATCAAAATACGTTTCTATAACTTGTTCTATATTTTTATTATCCACTCCACGTGTAAATTTCCTAAATTTTTTCTCCAACTTACCTATAGCTTTAAATGAAATAATAAGCATTATAAATAGTATAAATATTATAATTGCCATTCCCGCTATAATATATGGTTGAAAAGCTGATAAATTTTCAAATATTGTATTCAAGTAACTCATTCCTTTCTGCTATTGTTTCACGTGAAACATTTTTATATTTTATGTAATGTCAATTACCAACTAAATAAACAAGGATATTTTCTTACTACCACTTTATAAATTAAAGCTTCTTTAATTATATATAAATTATTTTTCATTATCAATACTTGTTTAATTCAAAACTAATAGTTACTTACAATTTTTTAAACTTTTCTATTTAAACTTTCCTATTGCATATTTAAAATATCTATTATTCTTTGAAGATCATCTTCTGAATAATATTCTATTTCTATTTTACCTTTATTATTTTTATTATTTTTTATAAATACCTTAGTTCCAAAATAACCTTCCAATCTATTTTTAATATCTTCATAATATGGGTTCGCATCGGCTGCTTGCTTCTTTATTTCCTGTGTGTTTTTAGAAACACTTCTTATTAGCTTTTCTATTTCTCTTACACTTAAATTTTCATCAATAATTTTTTGAGCCAAGGAATACTGTAAATCCTTATCTTCTAAAGATAATAAAGCTCTTCCGTGCCCCTCTGATATAACCTCATCTATAAGATATTGTTGAACTCTTTCGTCTAAATTTAAAAGTCTCATACAGTTTGCTATAGCAGTTCTAGATTTCCCTATTTTGCTAGAAACATCACTTTGTGTTAAATTAAACTCCTCAATTAATCTTTTATATGCTTTAGCTTCTTCTATTGGGTTTAAATCCTCTCTTTGTATATTTTCTATTAAAGATACTTCCAAGACTTCTTTTTCTGGCATATTCATAACAACAGCTGGAACTTCTTTAACGCCCACAACCTTAGCTGCTCTCCAACGTCTTTCTCCTGCTATTATTACATAACTCCCACCTTGTCTTTTTAAAACTAAAGGCTGAATTATTCCATATTGCTTTATAGACTGAGCTAACTCCATTATTTTATCCCCATCGAAATTTTTTCTTGGTTGCTCTTTATTAGCTTTTATTAAATTTAAAGGGATTTTTAATATTGTCTCATTATTCTCCACTTCTGAAGAATCTTGTTCTGGAATTAAAGCTCCTAATCCTTTTCCTAATCCATACTTTTTACTCAAGCTTCTTCCTCCTTTATCCGTATTAAGCCATCCTTTGTTTAATATTATATTATTTATGCTCTAACCTTTTGTCTACTTAAAAATTCCTTAGTAAGTTTTTGATAAGCTTCAGCTCCTCTGCACTTATCATCAAATAATAATATTGGAAGTCCGAAACTAGGAGCTTCTGCTAATCTTATATTTCTTGGTATAGTAGTATTATACACCTTATCTTTGAAATATTTCTTTACCTCTTCTACTACCTCATTGCTAAGCTTTGTCCTACTATCATACATACTCATTAAAATACCCTCTATTTCTAGAGATTTATTTAAGGATTTCTTAACTAGCTGCACTGTATTTATAAGCTGGCCCACACCTTCCAATGCATAAAATTCACATTGAATAGGAATCAGAACACTATCGGCTGCACAAAGGGCATTTATTGTTAAAAATCCTAGAGAAGGCGGACAATCTATAAACACATAATCAAACTCATCATCTAATTCTTGCAACGCATTTTTTAATATATTTTCTCTACTTTCCTTATTTATTAATTCCACTTCTGCTCCAGCTAATTCCATAGTAGATGGGACAATATAAAAATTATCAATAAGCTCTATTTTAATTATAGATTCCTTTATACTCTTTTCTCCTGCTAACACATCATAAATTGAACTTTCAATATTTCTCTTGTCCAACCCTAATCCACTGGTAGTGTTTCCTTGAGGATCTATATCTATAGTGAGTATTTTATGTCCTTTATTAGCTAAATAGGAGCATAAGTTTATATTGGTTGTAGTTTTACCCACTCCACCTTTTTGATTAAAAATACAAATAACCTTCATTAAACTCATCACCTTTAATTATATTTTAAAAATCAGCACAAATTATTAAATTACCACCGATAGTATACGGTGGCCAATATTTTATAAAATTATCTTCAACTTCTATTATAATATTAATACATCTCTTGTGCTAGTAATTTTTGCTTACTTAATGCTATAAAAAAATAAAAAAAGATAAAATTAGTATAATATTTTTTTACACCAACTTTATCTTTAAGTTTTTTGTCTATTTAATATAAAAAATATCTATTTCCTAAAACATTTATATAATAACTCAACTTTCGCACATAATTCAAGTTCGACATTAGATTAATAAGCGTCTTTAATTTAAAATTTAGAATACAAAATTTAAAATTTTACATTTTTATTTTATAACTGCGAAAGTTGAAATAGTCACTTTACTAATTTAGTCATTCATATTAATTTATATCCACTATATCAATTACATTACTGCTATAAATTTGTAACAATTATAACTAAATATAAGACTATAAAAAATCAACTATTTTTTTGGAATACATATAGTAACTTCTATAGAGTCTTCTAATTCTTTAGATTTATAATTAGCTTTTATGCCATATTTATCAAAAACTTGCTTTATGGTATTTACATAAATTCTTGGACTAAAAATCCCCTTTATTCTCTTCTTTCCATCGGCTGCAACTTCTTGACTACATAATTTAAGAAGTTCTCTTTCTACTATTTCTTCTGTTTTCTTTACATTTAAAGACTTACTAACAACTTCTTTCAATACCTTATTTCTAAGTTCCTCTGAAGGCAATTTCAAAAGTGCTCTAGCATGTCTTTCTGTAAGATTATTTTCCAAAAGAATTTGTCGAATTTTAGGTTCTAATTTGAGAAGCCTTATTTTATTTGCAATGGTAGATTGCTTCTTTCCTATGACTTCTGCCAACTGCTCTTGAGTATAG
Source organism: Clostridium sp. KNHs214 (assembly GCF_000744935.1). GTDB lineage: Bacteria > Bacillota > Clostridia > Clostridiales > Clostridiaceae > Haloimpatiens. The sequence goes on from NZ_JQMW01000011.1 coordinate 1,181,746, forward strand.
GAATGATCCTTTATTAAATTATGATAAGCTTCTGCTTCTTCTAAAAAGTTTAAATCTTGTCTTTGTAAATTTTCCAAAAGTGCAATAGCTGCTGAATCCTTATCAGTTATATTTACTATTATAGCTGGTATTTCAGTTAATCCAGCTAATTTAGCAGCTCTAAGTCTTCTTTCTCCAGCTATAAGTTCATATTTTTCAGCTGATAACTTTCTTATAGAAATTGGTTGAATAACGCCATATGCTTTTATTGATTGTGCCAATTCTTCTAAAGCTTCCTCATCAAAATGTTTTCTTGGCTGATAAGCATTTGGAACTATGGATTCTACAGGTATATAATTTATATCTTTTTGCATAGCTACCATCCCTCTTATTGTTTTCCTAATATTAACATTTCTATAGAAACATTAATATTCCTTCTTTTTTGTAAACTTTTATATAATTTATTTTATTTTTTTAATATTTATTTGTTATTTATCTATTTTATATGCTTATTTTACTTTTATTTCCTTATTTTAATGGATTTTTAGAAACTACCCCTGCTTTTCTAGGATACCCCTTAGGTGTATCTTTTACTTTTTTAACTACAACTAAGTTATGCCTTAAGTTACTTCCCTCAATATCTACCTCTATTATTTCTTGAATTTTTCCACCTAATATCTTAATAGCCTTTTGAGCTTCCTCTAATTCTTCTCCAATAGCTGGCCCTTTTAAAGCTACAAAATATCCTCCCTTTTTAACGAAAGGAATACAAAATTCACTTAGAACAGTCATGTTAGCCACAGCTCTAGAAACCACTGCATCATATTGTTCTCTGTATTTTTTATCTTTTGCAAAATCTTCAGCTCTCCCATGAAGTGTTTCTACAGAATTTAAACTTAATTTATTCACCACTTCATCCAAAAAAGTTATTCTCTTTTTTAATGAATCCAGCAACGTTATTTCTAAATTATCTTTAACAATCTTCATAGGTATACCTGGAAACCCAGCTCCTGTACCTACATCTATTATTTTTTTGCACTCTTTAAGTTTTGCAAATTTAAATATTTTAAAGGAGTCAATAAAATGTTTTTTTATTATTTCTTCATCATCCGTTATGGCAGTTAAATTTATCTTTTCATTCCATTCTTTTATCATATCCTTATATAGAATGAATTCATTATATTTTTCTTCATTAAATTCCAATCCTTCTTTTAAGGCTGCATTATTTAAAATATCGTAATATTCCATTTAACTTCCTCACTTTACACATTACTTTATTTTACTTCCTTTTCCCTCTTGCTTCTTTTTAATTGTTCTAAATATATCATAAGCACAGATATATCCGCTGGAGAAACTCCTGAAATTCTTGAAGCCTGACCTAAATTAGTAGGTCTTATTTTATCAAGCTTTTGTATAGCCTCTATTCTAAGACCTTTTACATCATTGTACTCTATACGTTCTGGTATAATCTTATTTTCCATTTTCTTAAAACTATTTACCTGTTCTATTTGTTTTTGTATGTAACCTTCATATTTAGAAACTATATTTACCTGTTCTTTAACATTTTCAGGCAATTTGGGTCTTTCTACATCTAACGGTTCTACTATATAATAATTAAGCTCTGGTCTCTTTATTAATTCGTATAAACTAATAGGTTTCTTTAATTCTACAGAATTTAATCCTGTTAAAAATTCATTGACTTCTCTCTTGTTAGTTATTTTTAATGCCTTAATTCTATCTATTTCCTTTTCTATAGCTTCTTTTCTATCTAAATATTTTTTATACCTTTCTTCCTTTACAAGACCAACCTTATATCCTGCTTCAGTTAATCTCAAATCTGCATTATCCTGCCTTAAAATAAGTCTATATTCAGATCTTGATGTCATCATTCTATATGGTTCATTAGTACCTTTAGTAACTAAATCATCTATTAAAACCCCTATATAGGCATCTGAACGATTTAATATAAAAGGTTCCTTTCCATGAATTTTAAGAACAGCATTTATACCTGCAATAAGTCCTTGAGAAGCCGCTTCTTCATATCCTGAACTTCCATTTACCTGTCCTGCTGAAAAAAATCCATCAATATTTTTAAATTCTAAAGAAAGTTTAAGCTGAGTTGGATCTATACAATCATATTCTATGGCATATCCTATTCTTGTAATTTCAGCCTCCTCAAGACCCGGGACAGTCTTAACCATCTTAACTTGTACATCCTCTGGAAGAGAGCTGGACATGCCACCTACATACATCTCCTCTGTAAACTCTCCTTCTGGTTCTATAAACACTTGGTGTTGTTCCTTATCTCTAAATCTCATTACCTTATCTTCTATAGAAGGACAGTATCTAGGCCCAACCCCCTCAATACTTCCATTATATAGAGGTGATCTATTTATATTATCTGTAATAACTCCATGAGTTTTTTCATTTGTATAAGTTAGATAACAAGATACTTGTTCCCTTTGTATATCATCATTCATAAAAGAAAAAGGAACTATCTTTTTATCTCCTGGCTGCTCTATCATTTTTGAAAAATCCAGTGATTTACTATTAACCCTACATGGAGTTCCAGTTTTAAATCTTCTTAAAGAAATACCTAAATCTAAAAGCTTTTTAGATAATTCATTGGCAGGCATAAGTCCGCTCGGTCCTTCATTTCTACTTACATCACCTACAATAACCCTAGATTTCAAATATGTACCGGAAGCCAAAACAACCGCCTTACAATTAAAATAAGCTCCATTAGAAGTTAACACTCCTTGCACCTTTCCCTCATTAACATCTACATCAGTTATCTCCAGTTGCCTTAAAACTATATTAGGTTCTTTCTCTAACACCCATTTCATTCTTTCAGAGTACTTCCTTTTATCTGCTTGTGCTCTTAAAGAATGAACAGCTGGTCCTTTAGAAGTATTTAACATTCTAGATTGTATGAATGTTTCATCTATGTTTACTCCCATCTCTCCGCCTAGGGCGTCTATCTCTTTAACCAAATGTCCTTTAGCTGTTCCCCCTATATTAGGATTACAAGGCATAAGAGCAATGCTATCTAAATTTATTGCACACACCAAAGTTTTACATCCAAGTCTTGCTGAAGCAAGTGCAGCCTCACAACCTGCGTGTCCAGCCCCTATAACTATTACATCAAAATCTCCTGCATGGTAACTCATCTTCATCCCTACTTTCCTAAACAGAATTCTGAGAAAATCTTATCTATTATATCCTCTTCTACTGTATCACCAGTAATTTCTCCCAAGGCCGTCCATGCGTTTCTTATGTCTATAGAAGCTAAGTCTATAGCCTCTACATTTTCTAAAATGTCTATAGCAGCCTTTAAACTTTCCTTAGATCTTATTAATGCCTCTTTATGTCTATTGTTAGTTACATATACATCTTCTGTATTTATTTCTCCCTTAAAGAATAACTGCTTTATACAATCTCTTATTTTATCTAGTCCTTCTCCGGTTTTTACAGAAATATCTATAAGGTATTGGGAGTCTAGTTTAGAAAGTTCATTGTTTTCTATCTGTCTATTTAAATCCTTTTTATTTAAAAGGACAATATACTTTTTATCCTCTATAAATTCTATAATTTCTTCATCTTCTCTATCTAATTTTCTGCTTAAATCCAACATCAATATTATTAAATCCGACTCTTGAATCTTTTCTTTAGACTTCTCTACACCTATTTTTTCTACAATGTTTTCAGTTTCTCTTATGCCAGCTGTATCAATTAACTTTATAGGAATTCCATCTATATTTATATACTCTTCTATTACATCTCTAGTGGTTCCAGGTACATCTGTAACTATGGCCCTCTTTTCTTGGAGCAATGCATTTAAAAGAGATGATTTACCAACATTGGGCTTACCTACTATTACCACCTTTATTCCTTCTTTTAACATCTTTCCTTCTTCAGCAGTACTTAATAATTTATCTATATCTTCTATAACATTTGACAATTGAATATTTACTCTTTTAGAAGTAACTTCTTCTAAATCATCCTCAGGATAGTCTACTGTGGCTTCTATATGGGCAATAAGTGCTAGGAGTTCACCCCTTATAGCTGATATTTCCTTGGAAATTATGCCTTCTGACTGCTTGATAGCAGATTTCATACTAAGTTCTGTTTTAGCATTTATTATATCAATTACCGCCTCTGCCTGACTCAAATCTATTCTACCGTTGAGAAAAGCTCTCTTAGTAAACTCCCCTCTTTCTGCAAGTCTTGCTCCAGCCTTTATAGTTTCTTTTAAAACTCTATTGGTAGCCACCACTCCACCATGACAGTTTATTTCTACAGTATCCTCCGCTGTAAAACTTCTAGGGCCCCGCATATAACTTATAATAACTTCATCTATTACTTCTCTACTATCCTTATCTACAATAAAGCCATACCTCATAGTATAAGTCTTCATTCCTTCTAAGGATTTACCATTCTTAGCATTAAAAATACTATCCACTATAGGTAAAGCATTATCCCCAGATACTCTTATTATTGAAACTCCTCCTTCACCTAAACTAGTTGATACAGCTGCAATGGTATCAAATTCTTTCATACTCTTAACTTCCTCCCAATTATATATGTTTGCTTAATATTATTATTTTAGCCCAATATATTTTTTTTACACTGTATTAATTTTATCAAATAAAAATATAAATTTAAACAGTAATATAGGTTATATTTTCTAATTTATCACTACCTATAAAAAAATCCATCCTATGTATTCACAAGTGCTTTTACCAATTGTTAATTTCCAGTCTCCAATCCCCACTAAAAGCTTTATTTATAGCTTGACGATTAGTGGTTTTCTTATTTACAATAACTAACTGAACTTTCGCAGCTATAAAATCACAATTTAAAACTATATTTGTATTCTCTATATTTGTATTCTCTTTATTCATATAATATTAAACTTAAAAATTGTGTGCGAAAGTTGAATAACTAAGAAAAAGAAAGCCCTTTAGGCTTTCTTTAAATCAATGACTACTCTTCTATATGGTTCCTGTCCTTCACTATAAGTTTTTATTTCCGAATCACCTTGAAGTGCAGAATGTATAACTCTTCTCTCATATGGATTCATTGGCTCTAATTTAACACTTCTGCCTTTTTGTTTAACCTTATAGGCCATTTTTTCAGCTAATTTTTTTAAAGTCTGCTCTCTTTTATATCTATAATTTTCAGTATCCAAAATAATTCTCTTGTACGGCTGATCATTATCCTTATTAACAGCAAGACTAACTAAATATTGAAGTGAATCTAAAGTTTCCCCTCTATGGCCTATTATGAGTCCCATATTAGGTCCTGAAAGGTTTATTTTTAAAGCAGAGCCTTCTTCCTTTATTCTTATTTCTGATTTTATATCCATAGCATTTAAGACTTTTCTTAAAAAGCTTCTAGCCTCTTCTGTATAATCTTTTTTCTCTGTAAGTTTAACATTAGCAGATTTAGCTCCTATAAAACCAAATAATCCTTTGCTTCCCTCTTCAAGTATTTCAATTTCCACTTTATCCTCAGTTAAATTAAGCTGTTTCAACCCTTTTTGTATAGCTTCTTCTACATTTTTCCCCATAACTTCAATACTTCTCATTACCGTAAGACACCGCCTTTCTACAACAAATCATTCTTAGGCATTTTGCTTACTTTTTTTCTCATTCCTTTTCATTACAACAGTTTGACCAATTTGGAATAAGTTATTTGTTACCCAATAAAGTACCAATGCCCCTTTAAATTTTAAACTCATATATGTGATGAACACAGACATGAATATATTCATAATAGAAGTTTGCTTCGCCTGCATGCCATCACCCTTCATTCCCATCATAGCTGATGAAAGGTATGTAGTTACCCCTGACAATATTGGCAATATTAATGAAAGTGGATCTTTAAGTGATGCTACTCCCCCTAAATCTTTCATCCATAAGAAGCTTACACCACTTATGTTAGGTAAATTTAAAAATAAATAATACATGGCAAATAATATTGGCATCTGTATTATTAAAGGTAGACATCCGCTTAAAGGACTTACACCATTTTCCTTATAAAGTTTCATAACTTCTTCTTGCATTTTTTGAGGATTATTTTTATATTTTTCCTGTAATTTTTTCATTTCTGGTTGTATTTCACTCATTTTAACAGTAGATCTTATCTGTTTAAAGTTTATAGGCAACAATATTATTCTTATTATTGCTGTAAACAATATTATGGCTAAGCCATACGTGATATTATTGTTGGGTATAAAGCTATTTAACCCAGTGTGCAACATTTCAAAAAATTTCGATAACCATTGTGATAAAAACTGCACTTTTAAACCTCCCAAAATTAAATATTATTATTTAACAGGATCATATCCACCCTCATGAAAAGGATGACATTTAAAAATCCTCTTTATAGCCATAATACCTCCCTTTAAAGCTCCATACTTTTCAATAGCCTCTAAGGCATACTGTGAACATGTAGGATAAAACCTACAACAGGGCTTTTTCAATGGAGATATGTATTTTCTATAGAATTTAATTATGCAAATTAGAACTCTCTTCATTATTATATAAACCAGCTTTCTTAATTATATTGATTAAAGCTTTCTCTATTTCTTTGTATGTTCTATCCTTGCAACTAGTTCTAGCTATTATTACTAAATCAAGGTCATTTACTTTGAAATTATGTTGGTTTAATCTGTAGCTTTCCTTTATCAATCTCTTAACTCTACTTCTGACTACACTATTTCCTACCTTTTTACTAACTGAAATTCCTAATCTATTAGTATTGTCGTTTTTTTTATTTTTATACTTATATAAAACTAATAAGTTATTAGAAAAAGACTTTCCTCTTTTATATACATTTTTAAACTCAACATTTTTCTTTAAACCTTCCAGTTTCATTTAAACCTTACTCCTTCTATCTGCAGTTGCAGAAAAAGGCCACTTCTGCGGCCTTATGCTGTCAATCTTTTTCTACCTTTAAGTCTTCTTCTTTGAAGAACATTTCTTCCAGACTTAGTGCTCATTCTCTTTCTGAAACCGTGTTCTCTTTTTCTTTGTAACTTCTTTGGTTGGTAAGTTCTTAACATCTTACTGCACCTCCTTCATTTGAAGTTAGTATATAGCAAAGTATTACTTACTAACTATATTTATGGTTTTACTATTAAATTATATAGTTATAGATACTCATTGTCAAGAAGAACAAAATGTATATTAATGCTAAAAAATCTCCCTCATTAAAATCACTTTTATTTTTAATATTTTCTATTACTAAATCTATTACTAAAAAGGTATATTTTAAAATTTTTATAGTAAACTGTGAATATTTTTTCATATTTTTAATCTTTTTGTGGATAACTTCTTGAATACCTTTATCCCTTTTGATATTATTAATTGTGAACTGTGAATATTTTTTTATTATTAATAGTTATACACAGGTTGTTGATAACTTTGTGGATAAACTGTTTTAACCTGTATATATTTTTTATTACATTTTTTTTATTCGGCTTATATAGTGGTTTTATAATTTTTTTTATGTAAATAACTTTTTTTATGTATCTGTTGATAATTTATGTTATAATAAAATTCTCTGAAATTATAAACATAATTATCAACATGTGAATATTTTTATGTACATTGGTCTAGTATTTATAGATGGGTTAATAATTGTAGATAACTCTGTTTATATATTGTTTATTATTTTTTGAACTGGAGGATAAGAAATGGATGTTCATCTTACTCAAATTTGGGAAAAAACCTTAAATATTATAAAAGGTGAACTTACAGAAGTAAGCTTTAATACTTGGATTAAAAGCATAATTCCTATATCCATAGACAGGAATAGCTTAAAATTAGGGGTGCCTAATAATTTTACTAAGGAAATATTAGAAAATAGATATAAAAATCTAATTTCTAATGCTGTTAAATTAATAGGTTCAAAATCTTATGATATTGAATTTATAATTGCCAGCGAAGAGGCAGTAGATGCCCAACCAAAGGAACAAATAAAACAAGAACAGAGTACAATAATAGCTAACCCTGAGATAACTTCTACTCTGAATCCTAAGTATACCTTTGATTCCTTTGTAATAGGTAATAGTAATCGCTTTGCTCATGCAGCTTCTTTAGCCGTAGCAGAATCCCCTGCTAAAGCTTATAACCCGCTTTTTATTTATGGAGGAGTAGGGCTTGGTAAGACTCACCTTATGCATGCTATAGGTCATTACGTATTAGAAAATAACCCTAATTCGAAGGTTGTATATGTTACTTCTGAAAAATTCACTAATGAATTAATAAATTCTATAAAAGACGATAAAAACGTAGAATTTAGAAACAAATATAGAAATGTAGATATTCTTCTTATTGACGATATTCAATTTATAGCTGGTAAAGAAAGAACACAAGAAGAATTTTTCCACACTTTCAATGCTCTTCACGAAGCTAATAAACAAATAATATTATCTAGTGATAGGCCTCCAAAGGAAATTCCTACATTGGAAGATAGATTAAGATCTAGATTCGAATGGGGGCTAATTGCAGATATTCAAGCTCCGGATTTTGAAACTAGAATAGCCATTCTTAAAAAGAAGGCAGATGTGGAAAATCTAAATATTCCTAATGAAGTTATGGTATACATAGCTAATAAAATAAAATCTAATATTAGGGAATTAGAAGGAGCTCTTATTAGAATAGTAGCATTTTCTTCTTTGACTAATAAAGAAATTAGCGTAGATTTGGCTTCTGAAGCACTAAAAGATATAATATCTAATAGCCAAAATAAACAAATAACTATTAGTTCTATCCAAGACATTGTTTCTAGTTATTTTAATCTTAGTGTGGATGATTTTAAATCCTCTAGGAGAACTAGAAATATAGCCTACCCTAGACAAATAGCTATGTATTTAAGTAGAAAATTAACCGATATGTCTCTGCCTAAAATAGGAGAAGAGTTTGGAGGACGTGATCACACTACTGTTATACATGCTTATGAAAAAATTTCAAACAACTTAAAAAAAGACGACGGACTTAAAAGTACCATAGAGGACTTAAGCAATAAAATATCTCAAAATTAACATGTGTTTATAATATATACTTAACTACCTGTGGATAAAAGAAAATATGTTTTTCATCTCTGGATACTGTGGATAAAATATTAAATTTATTATTTATTTATCCACAATTATTTTTGCTTATATTTTCCCCGTTTTTAAGGGCTTGAACTACTTATCCACATACTAACAGCCCCTACTACTATTACTACTATATTATATATATATTATCTTCTCTTTCTATATAAAATTTAATTGTTTATAAATAAGGAGGTTTTACTTTGATATTTACATGTGAAAAAGGTAAATTACAAGAAGCTATTAATATAGCTCAAAAAGCTATTACAGGAAAATCAACTATGTCTATTTTACAAGGAATATTATTAATAGCTGAAAATAATACTGTTACTTTAGTAGGATCAGATATAGATTTAAGTATAGAAACTAAAGTAGAAGCTAACGTACTTGAAAATGGAAGAATAGTTTTAGATTCAAGACTTTTCGGGGAAATAATTAAAAAATTACCTAATAGTACTGTAGATATACGTACTACGGAGAAAAACAGTATAGATATAAAATGTGAAAAATCCAACTCCACGCTTTTCCACATGAGTGCAGAAGAATACCCTGAAATACCAACAATAGATGAAAATAAAATATGTTTCTTATCTCAGAAATTACTTAAAAACATGATAAAAGGAACAATATTTGCTGTAGCACAAGATGAAACAAGACCTATATTAACTGGTGTTTTATTTGAAATAACAAAAAATAAACTTAATTTAGTTGCCCTAGATGGATATAGGCTCGCTTTACGCAGTGAAACTATTGATGAAGAAAATGATATAAATTGTGTAATTCCTGGAAAAACATTAAATGAAGTCTCTAAAATACTAGAAGATGACGAAAAAAAGGTTGCTGTATCCTTTACAGACAATCATATATTATTTAATCTAGGGAAAACTAAGATTATATCAAGGCTTTTAGAAGGAGATTTTATAAAATACGACTCTATAATACCAGAAGAATATAATCTTAGAGTTACTGTTAAAAAAGATGAAATATTAGGATGTATTGAAAGAGCATCTCTAATGGGAAAAGACGGAAATACTAATTTAGTAAAGTTTGATATAGAAGATGATAATATGATAATTACATCTAATTCTCAATTGGGAAAAGTAAGGGAAGAATTAAATATAATTTTGCAAGGAGAATCTTTGAAAACTGCATTTAATTCAAGATACTTAATAGATGTATTTAAAATAATAGAAGAAGAAGAAATATATATGGAATTTTCTAGTAGTGTTAGTCCTTGCATAATTAGAAATAAGGAAAATAATAATTGCACATATTTATTACTTCCAGTTAGAGTAGCTGTTAGATAAATTACAAAAGGAGTTTGTGTATTATGGAAAAAGTAACTATAAATACAGAACAAATAAAGTTAGATGCTTTTTTGAAATGGAGTGGTGCAGCTTCATTAGGATCAGAGGCTAAAATATATATACAAGAAGGCGACGTTAAAGTTAACGGTGAAACAGAAATAAGAAGAGGAAGAAAATTAGTTAAAGGTGATATAATAGAACTTCATGGAATAAAGTACGAAATAGTTTAAAAAATACTATTATATTAATTAAATCATATTGTGATATAATAAAAAGGTGTATGAATTATGTATGTTAAGGGATTACAGCTTATAAATTTTAGAAATTACCATAATTTATTAATAGATTTTAAAAAAGGGGTAAATGTTCTTGTAGGAGATAATGCACAAGGAAAAACTAATATACTTGAAAGTATATATTATTGCAGTTTAGCTAAATCTCATAGAACAAACAGAGATAAGGAACTTATAAATTGGGATTCCAGTAATGCGTATATCTCTCTTGCTGTAGGAAGAGAAAGGTTAGATAAAAAGATAGACATAAAAATATTTAAAGAGGGAAAGAAAGGCATTAATGTAAATTCTATAAAAGTTAATAAAGTAGCTGATCTTATAGGAATTTTTAATGTGGTTATGTTTTCCCCAGAGGATTTAGATACTGTTAAAGGTTCTCCATCTGCAAGAAGAAGGCTTCTAGATATAGAACTTTGTAAACTAAGCAAAAAATATTATTATAATTTATCTGCATATAAAAAGACCTTAGGAGAGAGAAACTCCCTTTTAAAATGTATTAAAAGCGATGAGGCTATTTTAGATGTGTATGATGCTCAAATGAGTTCATTTGGCGCGTATTTAATCAAAGAAAGATTAAAATACATACAAATGCTTAATAAATATGGAGAAAGTATACATTCCAATATAACCAGTGGAAAAGAAAAAATAAGTTTTAGCTATGTGTCTCAAATTAAAAATATCAATGATACAAAAGACGTAGAACAGGCTCTTTTTTATTTATTAAAAAATCATAGAAAAGGTGATAAGGAAAAAAGAAATACATCAGCAGGACCACACAGAGACGATTTTGATATAAAAATAAACGATATAGATGCTAGAGAATATGGTTCTCAAGGTCAACAAAGAACTTCTGTATTAACAATAAAGTTTGCTTCTTTGGATATAATTAAAAGTATTACAGGAGAATATCCTGTTCTTTTATTGGATGATGTTTTATCAGAATTAGATATTAGGAGACAAAGATATATATTAAGTTCTATAAAAGACATTCAAACAATTATAACCTGTACGGGCATGCATAATATTCAAGAATATCTAGGAGAAGACTCTTTAGCTTATGAAGTTACAAATGGAAATATAGAAAGAATTAAGTAGTTCTAAGGAGGATATTTTATGTTTTTACATTTAGGTGAAAATGTAGTAGTGCCAGTAGAAGATGTCATAGGCATTTTTGATATGGAAACCACTATGTATAGTTCAGATACCAGTCAATTTTTAAGATTGGCCGAAGAGGATGGGTTTGTAGAAAGAGTTACTAAGGAAAAGCCTAAATCTTTTGTTATTGCAGAAGTTGATAAGAAGAGCAAAATATATTTGTCTCCAATATCGTCATCTACTCTTCAAAAAAGAGCTAAAACCATATACTTTCAACTATAGCGTAGGTTAGGAGGTAAAGTTTTAATGGAAAATAACGGAGTTTATGATGAAAGTCAAATACAGGTGCTAGAAGGTCTGGAAGCTGTAAGAAAAAGACCAGGAATGTATATAGGCAGCACTAGTTTAAGAGGACTTCATCACTTGGTTTATGAAATAGTAGATAATAGCATAGATGAAGCATTAGCAGGATATTGTGATGAAATACAAGTAAATATACATAAAGATAACTCAGTTACTATAGAGGATAATGGTAGAGGTATGCCTGTAGGTATGCACCATAAGATGAAAATGCCTACAGTTGAGGTTATAATGACAGTGCTTCATGCTGGAGGAAAATTTGGAGGGGGAGGATACAAAATATCCGGAGGACTTCATGGTGTTGGAGCTTCTGTAGTTAATGCTTTATCAGAATATTGTAGTGTTACAGTATTTATAGATGGGGATATTTGGAAACAAGAATATTCAAGAGGTAAAGCTACTTCAGGTTTAAATAAAATAGGAACTTCAGATAAACATGGAACAAGAGTAGATTTTCTACCAGATTCTGAAATTTTCGAGGAAATAGATTTTGATTATGAAACATTAGCTCAAAGATTAAGAGAATTAGCTTTTCTAAATAAGGGAATTAAAATAATATTCAAGGATGAAAGAGAGGAAAAGGAAGATATTTTTCACTATGAAGGTGGAATAAAATCCTTCGTAAGTTATTTAAATAGAAATAAAGAAGCTTTGTATCCAGAACCAATATATGTAGAAGGCACTAAAGATGATTACATTGTAGAAATGGCTCTTCAGCATAATGATACATACACAGAAAATATCTTTTCTTTTGCCAATAATATAGACACTGTAGAAGGTGGAACTCACTTAGCTGGTTTTAAGGCTGCTCTTACAAGAATAATAAATGATTATTCTAAGAAATTTGGATTTTTAAAAGAAACTGATAAAAACCTATCAGGAGAAGATATAAGAGAAGGACTTACAGCAGTAATATCTGTAAAACTTACAGATCCACAGTTTGAAGGTCAGACAAAAACAAAACTTGGAAATAGTGAAGCACGTGGAATAGTAGATAGCATACTTACAGAAACAGTAGAAGCTTACCTTGAAGAAAATCCACAAATAGCAAAGGTTATAATGGATAAGGCACTTACTGCATCACGTGCAAGGGAAGCTGCTAAAAAGGCTAGAGAACTTACAAGAAGAAAGTCTGTCCTAGAAAGTACATCATTACCAGGAAAACTTTCAGATTGTTCTTCAAAGGATCCAGAGAAATGTGAAATATACCTAGTAGAAGGGGACTCTGCAGGTGGTAGTGCAAAACAAGGAAGGAACAGAGAATTTCAAGCTATTTTACCTTTAAGGGGTAAAATAATGAATGTAGAAAAACAAAGACTTGATAAAATATTAGGTTACCAGGAAATAAGGTCTATGATAACAGCTTTTGGTGCGGGTATAGGAAAAGAATTTGATATAACTAAAATAAGATATAATAGAATTATAATAATGACAGATGCGGACGTTGATGGTGCGCACATAAGAACTTTACTTTTAACGTTTTTTTACAGATACATGAAAGAATTAGTGGAGCAAGGACATGTGTACATTGCACAACCTCCACTTTACAAAATATCTAAAGGCAAGAAAGAATACTATTCTTATAGTGACAAAGAATTAGATATGATATTACAGCAAGTTGGAGGAAAGGATACAAACACAGAAATTCAAAGATACAAAGGTCTAGGAGAAATGGACGCGGAACAACTTTGGGAAACTACCATGGATCCAGATAAAAGAACCTTACTAAAGGTAACGGTAGAAGACGCTATGGCTGCAGATGAAATATTCACTATACTTATGGGTGATAAAGTAGAACCTCGCAGACAGTTTATTGAGGAAAATGCGAAAAAAGTTGTTAACCTAGATATATAAAGATAAAAGAGGTGTAACTACATGTTTGAAGGTAAAATACTACCAGTAGATATAAAGAATGAAATGAAAAAATCTTATATAGATTACGCTATGAGTGTAATAGTAGGTCGTGCACTGCCTGATGTAAGAGACGGTTTAAAACCAGTTCATAGAAGAATAATTTATTCTATGCATGAATTAGGTTTAACACCAGAAAAAGGATATAGAAAATGTGCAAGAATAGTCGGAGACGTTTTAGGTAAATACCATCCACACGGTGACACGGCAGTTTATGATGCACTTGTTAGGATGGCTCAGGATTTTAATATGAGATATACTCTTGTTGATGGACATGGAAACTTTGGTTCTATAGATGGTGATAGTGCTGCAGCAATGAGGTATACTGAGGCAAAGATGAGCAAAATAAATTTACAGATGATTAGAGATATAAATAAAAATACTGTAGATTTTATACCTAACTTTGATGGAGAAGAAAAGGAACCTTGTGTTTTACCATCTAGATTTCCTAATTTATTAGTAAATGGTTCAGCTGGCATAGCAGTAGGTATGGCTACTAATATACCACCTCATAACTTAAGAGAAGTGGTTGACGCTATAATCATGCTTATAGATAACCCTGAAGTTACAATACAAGAACTTATGACAAAGATAAAGGGACCAGACTTTCCAACGGCTGGAATAATAAAAGGGACTGCTGGAATTAGGCAGGCTTATGAAACTGGTAGAGGAAAGGTAGTCATGAGAGCAAAAACTGATATTGAAGAGGAAAAAGGAAGAACTAGAATAATAGTTACTGAAATTCCTTATCAGGTAAATAAGTCAAGACTTATAGAGAATATTGCCAATTTAGTTAAAAATAAAAAGGTTGATGGTATATCTGATTTAAGAGACGAGTCTGATAGAGAGGGTATGAGGATCGTCATTGAATTAAAAAGAGATGCAAATCCCAATGTGGTTTTAAATAGATTATTTAAACATACTAGGCTTCAAGATACTTTTGGAGTGATAATGTTAGCACTAGTAAATAACCAGCCTAAAATTTTAAACTTAAAACAAATATTAGTGGAGTATGTAAAATTTCAAGAAGAAGTAATAATGAGAAGGACTCAATTTGAGCTAGATAAAGCTTTAGCTAGAGCTCATATTTTAGAAGGATTAAAAATAGCATTAGACCATATCGATGAGGTAATAAGCTTAATAAGAGCTTCTAAAACCGCTCAAGAAGCAAAAGAAGGTCTTATGAGTAAATTTAATCTTTCTGAAAAGCAATCTCAAGCAATACTAGACATGAAACTTCAAAGATTAACAGGGTTAGAAAGAGAAAAGATAGAAGAGGAATATAATACATTACAGGAAAATATAAAGAGATTAAAAGAAATATTAGAAAATAAAGATATACTTTTAAACTTAATAAAAGATGAACTTGTAGAAATAAAAGATAAGTATGGTGATGAAAGAAGATCTGCTATAGAGAAAAGTATTCACGATATAGACATTGAAGACTTAATAGAAGAGCAAAATGTGGTTATAACATTAACTCATGAAGGATATATTAAGAGATTGCCAGAAGACACCTATAGCGCTCAAAAAAGAGGGGGCAGAGGAATACAGGCTATGGCCACAAAGGAAGATGACTTTGTTGAGCATTTATTTATTACATCAACCCATAATGAATTGATGTTCTTTACTAATAAAGGTAGAACATACAAGTTAAAGGCATATGAAATACCAGAAGCAGGAAGAACAGCTAAGGGAACTAACATAATAAATATAATTCCTTTAAATCAAGATGAGAGAATTCAAGCGGTAATAGCTTTAAAGGAATTTGATAAAGATAAATATCTAATGATGGCTACTAAAAAGGGTATAGTAAAGAAAACAGCCTTAAGCCAATATGGTAACATAAGAAAATCAGGATTAAATGCTGTAACATTAAAAGATGGAGATGAGCTTATTGATGCTAAGTTAACTGATGGAAGTAATGAGCTTATAATGGTTACAAAAAATGGATACAGCATAAGATTTAAAGAAACTGATGTTAGACCTATGGGAAGAAATGCAGCTGGTGTTAAAGCTATAACTTTAAGAAAGAATGATATAGCAGTATCTATGAACGTAGTAAATGAAGATGAAAAGTTATTAGTTGTAAGTCAAAATGGATTTGGTAAGAGAACTCCTATTTCAGAATACAGCACTATAAAAAGAGGCGGAAAAGGTATT
This sequence comes from Clostridium sp. KNHs214, assembly GCF_000744935.1. Lineage (GTDB taxonomy): Bacteria > Bacillota > Clostridia > Clostridiales > Clostridiaceae > Haloimpatiens. Next base: position 1,197,960 of record NZ_JQMW01000011.1, read on the forward strand.
ATAACTTACAAGGTTACAGATAAGACTGGAAATATAGTTGGAGCTAAGATGGTAAAAGAAACCGATGAAATAATGCTTATAAACAGTAAAGATATAGTTATAAGAATAAATGTCTCTGACATATCTGTAACAAGTAGAAATACTATGGGTGTAACTCTTATGAAAACTGGAGAAGAAATAGAAGTAGTTGCCATGGCTAAGATAAACTGTGAAGATGAAAAAATGTGCGAAGAAAATATTCAAGAAAACAATCAAGAACAAAATAGTAATGAAGTAGGTCAAGAGCAAAATAATAATGCACTAGAACAAAAACAGACTGAAGAATAATAAATAAAAAAATGCTACATTTCATGTGGCATTTTTTTATTTGACTAAAAACTAATAATAAACTTAACCTTGTGTATCTACATGAGAAAAACCAAGTAAAAAGGAATAAAAAAGAGAAAATTATATTTAAACTATATAATTTGATTAATTTATAAAAATATAGTTCCGTTTATATGATATTATATATTTCGTCGCAAGGCGACAGAGAAAAGCTGGTCTTTGAAAATTAAACAGAGATAAAGATGTAAATCATAAAGTCAGTGAATTTGAGTTTGAGATTAAATTCTTAAAATTGAGAGTTTGATCCTGGCTCAGGACGAACGCTGGCGGCGTGCCTAACACATGCAAGTCGAGCGATGAAATCCCTTCGGGGATGGATTAGCGGCGGACGGGTGAGTAACACGTGGGCAACCTGCCTCAAAGAGGGGAATAGCCTCCCGAAAGGGAGATTAATACCGCATAAAATTATGGAATCGCATGGTTCTGTAATCAAAGGAGCAATCCGCTTTGAGATGGGCCCGCGGCGCATTAGCTAGTTGGTAAGGTAAAGGCTTACCAAGGCGACGATGCGTAGCCGACCTGAGAGGGTGATCGGCCACATTGGAACTGAGACACGGTCCAGACTCCTACGGGAGGCAGCAGTGGGGAATATTGCGCAATGGGGGAAACCCTGACGCAGCAACGCCGCGTGAGTGATGAAGGCCTTAGGGTTGTAAAGCTCTGTTATCTGGGACGATAATGACGGTACCAGAGGAGGAAGCCACGGCTAACTACGTGCCAGCAGCCGCGGTAATACGTAGGTGGCGAGCGTTGTCCGGATTTACTGGGCGTAAAGAGTGCGTAGGCGGATGTTTAAGTGAGATGTGAAATACCCGAGCTCAACTTGGGTGCTGCATTTCAAACTGGGCATCTAGAGTGCAGGAGAGGAAAGCGGAATTCCTAGTGTAGCGGTGAAATGCGTAGAGATTAGGAAGAACACCAGTGGCGAAGGCGGCTTTCTGGACTGTAACTGACGCTGAGGCACGAAAGCGTGGGGAGCAAACAGGATTAGATACCCTGGTAGTCCACGCCGTAAACGATGGGTACTAGGTGTCGGGGGTCCAACCTCGGTGCCGCAGTAAACACATTAAGTACCCCGCCTGGGGAGTACGGTCGCAAGATTAAAACTCAAAGGAATTGACGGGGGCCCGCACAAGCAGCGGAGCATGTGGTTTAATTCGAAGCAACGCGAAGAACCTTACCTAGACTTGACATCCCAAGAATACTGTGGAAACACGGTAGTGCCCTTCGGGGAACTTGGAGACAGGTGGTGCATGGTTGTCGTCAGCTCGTGTCGTGAGATGTTGGGTTAAGTCCCGCAACGAGCGCAACCCCTATTGTTAGTTGCTACCATTAAGTTGAGCACTCTAGCAAGACTGCCTGGGTTAACCAGGAGGAAGGTGGGGATGACGTCAAATCATCATGCCCCTTATGTCTAGGGCTACACACGTGCTACAATGGTCGGTACAAAGAGACGCAAGACCGTGAGGTGGAGCAAATCTCAAAAACCGATCTCAGTTCGGATTGTAGGCTGCAACTCGCCTACATGAAGCTGGAGTTGCTAGTAATCGCGAATCAGAATGTCGCGGTGAATACGTTCCCGGGCCTTGTACACACCGCCCGTCACACCATGAGAGCTGGTAACACCCGAAGTCCGTGAGGTAACCGTAAGGAGCCAGCGGCCGAAGGTGGGATTAGTGATTGGGGTGAAGTCGTAACAAGGTAGCCGTAGGAGAACCTGCGGCTGGATCACCTCCTTTCTAAGGAGAACATGAAAAGGAAGTCACCTTTTCGTAAATTATGACAAGTTCACTGATATCTCTGTTTAATTTTGAGAGACCAGATCTCTCAAATGAAGTTAAACACTTAAGCGATTATACCAAATTAAAAATTGGAATACCTGCTTATGTTTAACTAAGCGACTGTACCAAATCGTAGATTTGGAACATCTGCTTATGTTCTTTGAAAATTGCACAGTGAAGAAAAGTAGAAATTATTACAATTGTGATGATTTCACTGGAGAATCAATTAAAATAAACAATCAGTACTAGTCGCTAGACAACTAGCACACTAGAAAACTGATAAAAAGTAGTTTCTAGAAGGTTACTAAAACTAGCAAGCTAAACACTAGCACGCTAGCACACTGGCCAACTAGCAAACTAACGAAAGGTCAAGCTACAAAGGGCGCATGGCGGATGCCTTGGCACTAGGAGCCGACGAAGGACGTGATAAGCTGCGATAAGCTGTGGGTAGGCGCAAATAGCCTGTGAGCCACAGATTTCCGAATGGGGCAACCTGCTCAGCTACGCTGAGTACTGTATGCTGAATTCATAGGTATACAGAGGCAAACCCGGGGAACTGAAACATCTAAGTACCCGGAGGAAGAGAAAGAAAAATCGATTTTCTAAGTAGCGGCGAGCGAACGGGAAAGAGCCCAAACCTAAGTCTTCGGATTTAGGGGTTGAGGATAGATCATAATGTCTTAGATTTTCTAATCGAAGAGAGCTGGAACGCTCCACCACAGAAGGTAATAGTCCTGTAGGTAAAAGAAATATAAGTAAGATCTACTCCAGAGTACCACGAGACACGTGAAACCTTGTGGGAAGCTGGGAGGACCACCTCCCAAGGCTAAATACTACCTAGTGACCGATAGTGAAGAAGTACCGTGAGGGAAAGGTGAAAAGAACCCCGGGAGGGGAGTGAAATAGAACCTGAAACCGTGTGCCTACAAACTGTCGAAGCACTTTACATGTGTGACGGCGTGCTTTTTGTAGAACGAGCCAGCGAGTTATGGTATGTAGCAAGGTTAAGCACTTTTGGTGCGGAGCCGCAGGGAAACCGAGTCTGAATAGGGCGATTAGTTGCATGCTGTAGACCCGAAACCGAGTGACCTATCCATGGCCAGGTTGAAACGGAAGTAAAATTCCGCGGAGGACCGAACCGCGTTGGTGTTGAAAAACCATGGGATGAGCTGTGGATAGCGGAGAAATTCCAATCGAACTCGGAGATAGCTGGTTCTCCCCGAAATAGCTTTAGGGCTAGCGTCAGGTAATGAGTAATGGAGGTAGAGCACTGAATAGGCTAGGGGGCATATCGCTTACCGAACCTTATCAAACTCCGAATGCCATTTACTTTTATCCTGGCAGTCAGACTACGAATGATAAGATCCGTGGTCAAAAGGGAAACAGCCCAGACCATCAGCTAAGGTCCCAAAGTGTAAGTTAAGTGGTAAAGGATGTGGGATTTCTAAGACAACTAGGATGTTGGCTTAGAAGCAGCCACTCATTTAAAGAGTGCGTAATAGCTCACTAGTCAAGAGATCCTGCGCCGAAGATGTCCGGGGCTCAAACTTACCACCGAAGCTATGGATATACAATGTATATGGTAGGGGAGCTTTCTGTACGGGTTGAAGTCGTACCGTAAGGAGCGGTGGACTGTACAGAAGTGAGAATGCTGGCATAAGTAGCGAGAAATGAGTGAGAATCTCATTGGCCGAAAATCTAAGGTTTCCTGAGGAAGGCTCGTCCGCTCAGGGTTAGTCGGGACCTAAGCCGAGGCCGAAAGGCGTAGGTGATGGACAATCGGTTGATATTCCGATACCACCATGATCCGTTTGAGAAATGGGGTGACGCAGTAGGATAGGATGTGCGCATTGATGGATGTGCGTCTAAGCACTTAGGATGATTGAACAGGCAAATCCGTTCAGTCTTAAGTCTGAGGTGTGATGGGGAGTGAAATTTTAGTAGCGAAGTATCCGATTCCACACTGCCAAGAAAAGCCTCTATCGAGGAAAATGGTGCCCGTACCGCAAACCGACACAGGTAGATGAGGAGAGAATCCTAAGGCCAGCGGAAGAATTGTTGTCAAGGAACTCGGCAAATTAACCCCGTAACTTCGGGAGAAGGGGTGCCTACGAGAGTAGGCCGCAGTGAATAGGCCCAAGCAACTGTTTAGCAAAAACACAGGTCTCTGCTAAAGCGAAAGCTGATGTATAGGGGCTGACGCCTGCCCGGTGCTGGAAGGTTAAGGGGATTGGTTAGCGTAAGCGAAGCCTTGAACTTAAGCCCCAGTAAACGGCGGCCGTAACTATAACGGTCCTAAGGTAGCGAAATTCCTTGTCGGGTAAGTTCCGACCCGCACGAATGGCGTAATGATTTGGGCACTGTCTCGACAACAAATCCGGTGAAATTGAATTGGAGGTGAAGATGCCTTCTACCCGCGATTGGACGGAAAGACCCCGTAGAGCTTTACTGTAGCTTAGCATTGAATTTCGGTATTGTCTGTACAGGATAGGTGGGAGACTTAGAAGCAGGGGCGTCAGCTTCTGTGGAGTCATCCTTGGGATACCACCCTGACAGTATTGAAATTCTAACCGGAGGCCATGAATCTGGTCACGGGACATTGTTAGGTGGGCAGTTTGACTGGGGCGGTCGCCTCCTAAAAAGTAACGGAGGCGCCCAAAGGTTCCCTCAGCGCAGTCGGAAATTGCGCGCAGAGTGTAAAGGCAGAAGGGAGCTTGACTGCGACACATACAGGTGGAGCAGGGACGAAAGTCGGGCTTAGTGATCCGGTGGTTCCTCGTGGGAGGGCCATCGCTCAACGGATAAAAGCTACCTCGGGGATAACAGGCTGATCTCCCCCAAGAGTCCACATCGACGGGGAGGTTTGGCACCTCGATGTCGGCTCGTCGCATCCTGGGGCTGAAGTCGGTCCCAAGGGTTGGGCTGTTCGCCCATTAAAGCGGCACGCGAGCTGGGTTCAGAACGTCGTGAGACAGTTCGGTCCCTTTCCGTCGCGGGCGTAGGAAATTTGAGAGGAGCTGTCCTTAGTACGAGAGGACCGGGATGGACCAACCTCTGGTGCACCAGTTGTCACGCCAGTGGCATAGCTGGGTAGCTATGTTGGGAAGGAATAAACGCTGAAAGCATCTAAGCGTGAAGTCCACCTCAAGATTAGATTTCCCATAGCGTAAGCTAGTAAGACTCCTGGAAGACTACCAGGTTGATAGGTCGGAGGTGTAAGCATGGTAACATGTTCAGCTGACCGATACTAATAAGTCGAGGGCTTGATCAAAATATAACTGACAATTAGTGATTGACAGTTGATAATTAAAAGATTTTCCACACTGTGCAATTTTGAAAGAACAAAATCTTTTAGCTAAATTAATAAGTTTAAAAAAAATTTTAAAAACTTATTGACAAGCAAAAGAAAAAAAGATATAATCCTAAATGTACTCAGTTGATAAATTTCTAAGAGGAAACTCACTCAGCAAGGCTGATGAGTAACCGACAATCACAAAATCAAACATTTTGAATGTCTGATTATCTGGTGATTATGGCTTGAAGGTAACACCCCTTCCCATTCCGAACAGGACGGTTAAGCTTCAAAGCGCCGATGGTACTGCAGGGGAAGCCCTGTGGGAGAGTAGGTCGTCGCCAGGTTAATGGATCTTTAGCTCAGTTGGTTAGAGCAACCGGCTCATAACCGGTTGGTCCGGGGTTCGAGTCCCTGAAGGTCCACCATATGGGGGATTAGCTCAGCTGGGAGAGCACCTGCCTTGCACGCAGGGGGTCAAGGGTTCGAATCCCTTATTCTCCACCAAAAGCAACCTAAAAAGGTTGCTTTTTTTTTGTCTATAAATAAAACCACCTGCTATGCAGGTGTGTTCAGAAAAGCTTAAGCGTTGAAAAAAAATACCTCACTTTGATAAAATAGAAATGGTTTCGTCAGCCAATCTAAAATCAAAGGAGGTATTGCCCAAAATGGACAATAATAGTTTAGCACATACTAAGTGGAGATGTAAATATCATATAGTATTTGCACCTAAATATAGAAGGAAAGAAATATATGGAGAAAAGAAAAAAGAAATAGGAAAAATATTGAGAACGTTATGTGAATGGAAAGGAGTAGAAATAATAGAAGCCAATGCATGTAAGGATCATATACATATGCTTGTATCAATACCCCCAAAAATGAGTGTATCAGGATTTGTAGGGTTTTTAAAAGGAAAAAGTAGTTTAATGATATTTGAGAAATTTGCAAATTTAAAATATAGGTATGGAAACAGACATTTTTGGTGTAGAGGTTATTATGTGGATACAGTAGGAAAAAATAAAAAGGCGATAGAAGAGTATATAAAAAATCAACAAAATGAAGATATGATCGCCGATCAAATAAGTATTAAAGAATATATGGACCCTTTTAAGGGTGGCAAGTAACAGTTAAATTGCGGCTGGCGATACTTTTACACGTGCCTTAAGGCACAATGCTGGTAAAATGCCCTTATAGGGCTTAAGAAAAACCACCAGCTAAGCTGGTGGATATTTATTATAAAAAAATATATAACTTCTAATAGAATTTGAAATAAAACAGTTATTATTGGTATAATTAAAAATAGAGGATAAATTAAGATTTTTATATGAATATTTTCTCATGAATACTCTAATTAAAAGGAGAAAAATATGGTAACTAGAGTAAAACAATTTTTTTTATATTTTAACTATAAAATAGATAAAGATGATAAGAATTTTGTATATAAATATTTGAATAAGGAACAAATAGAGCTATTTCAAAAGCTAAAAGTATATGAACAAAAACATTGTATAAATGTAGCAAGAGATTTAGTTAAACAGTGTGAGAAACTTAATATAAATTATGGTGAACAGTTAATAATTGCAGCTTTACTGCATGATATAGGTAAGATAGAATGTGGTCTTAATTTAATAGACAAATCTGCTTTAGTAATTTTAGATAAAATATCTAAAGGAAGAATAAAAAAATATGAAAAAAATAAGAAGATAGATATGTATTATAATCATCCTGAAAAAGGATATAACATTTTAAAAAAATTAGGTGAAAAGAATAGAATTTTGTTTCTAGTGAAAAATCATCACAATAATGATATATCTAATGATTTAGAATTAAATATATTAAAGGAATGTGATGAGAAAAATTGAATTAATTTTAATTAAGGCACATTCAAATAAGTAACAAGTCAGTATGCTAGTCTATTTTGCGTCATACTGCGTCAGCACCACCCACTGATAGTTATACTAGCCAAGGAAACTGCTTCCTTGGCTGACACAAAATATATTAGCATCTTTGACGTGTTATTTCTTTTCATGTACCTAAAGGTGTGATTATGGAGGAAGCTTATGGAAAAGGTGGCACTTTTAAAATGTGAAGAATACAATGTAGAAATCATAGAAAAAAAACTTAGAGATGGGTTTCAACTATTAGGTGGAGATAGCTTTTTAAGAGAGCTTATTCCCTACAATAGTAAGGTTTTATTAAAGCCTAATCTATTAAGTGTAGAAAGAAAAGAATCGCCTGTAGTAACTAATTATAACGTCTTTGAAGCAGTTATAAGAATAATTAGAGATTATTCTTCCAATATAACTTTTGGTGATTCCCCAGGAATTGGAGATTCTAGAAAAGCGGCAGAAGCTTGTGGACTTATGGAAGTAGCTGAAAGATATGATATCAAATTTGATGGCTTTAGAGAAGAAGTTCATGTTAGATTGGATAATTCTATATTATGCAAGTCATGGAATGTAGCTAAGAAGGCCTATGAATCAGATGTATTAATAACTCTACCTAAATTAAAAACTCATGCTATGGCATACTATACAGGAGCTATAAAAAATCAATTTGGATGCATATCAGGTACTAAGAAGGCGCAGTGGCATACAAGAATGCCTGATGCACAAAATTTTTGTAAAATGCTTTTAGATTTAAATACATTAGTAGGAACAAATTTTGCTATATTGGATGGGATTATAGCTATGGAAGGAAATGGGCCTAAAAATGGAAGCCCTAGAAAAATGAATACATTAATAATGGGAAAAAGTTTAAGTGCTGTAGACTCTGTAGCAGTTAGATTAATAGGATATGATAATCCTTTAGATACTCCAGTTTTAAAAGAGGTTTATGATAGCCGATGGGGAACTGTTTTACCTGAAGATATAGAGGTTTTAGGAGAAACTATTCAGGATATGAAACAAAAGGACTTTAAATTATGTAGAAAAGGTGGAGATTTTTATTTTAAAAATCCTGTGGTAAATAATTTTCTAAAAAGCTTAATAGCACCAAATCCTTACTTAATTTATGATAAATGTGTGTCATGCTTTAGATGTGGAGAAATTTGCCCGGAAAAACCTAATGTTATAAAATTTATAGAAAAAAAAGGAAAAAAGGTTCCTATGTGGAATATGAATAAATGTATAAGGTGTTTTTGTTGCCAAGAGCTATGTCCAGTAGGAGCAATAGTAACAAAAGATAAGCTTTTAGGCAAATTGTTAAAAGGGGAAAGGGGAAAATAAATTTGAAAAAGAAATGGAGAGTTATAGTTCCATTAGTTATAATAGCTATAATTTTAGCATGTTTAAATAGCATGGTTAAACTTATAGTAGATATAAAATGGTTTAGAGAAGTAGGGTATTTAAGTGTATATTTTACAAAATTATTTGCAGTATTAAAGATAATGCTTCCAGTGTTCTTTCTAGTTTTTTTTGCTCTTTGGATATATTATAGGAGTTTAAAAAAATCTATATATAAATTGAGAGAAGATAAGAATACTTTAAATACAAAAAAATATAATAAGATATTTATACTTTTGGATTTAGTAGTGTCATTTATAGTATCATTAAATCTATCTAGAAGTTATTGGTATACAATACTTCAATATAAAAACAGCGTAGATTTCAATATAAAGGACCCTATGTTTAATAAAGATTTATCTTTTTTTGTGTTTAAATTGCCATTGATACAATCTATCTATAGTTTACTAATGACTTTATGTTTAGTACTAGTTATAGTTACCTTCATAGTTTATTTAGTATTAAATACTAAGGATAAAATCATGAATGGTGTGCATTTGAGGAATGTTAAGTCATTTACATCTGGTTTTAAAAGTGGCATAACAGAATTTGCAGGAAGACAGCTAGCGGTGGTATCAGCTTTAATACTTTTATTACTTTCAATGGGGTATATGATAAAGGCATGGAATCTTGTATATTCCCCAAGGGGAGTAGTTTTTGGAGCAAGTTATACAGATGTTAAGGTTAGTTTGTATTTTTATAAAGTAATAGCCGTTTTATCTATAATAACCTCTATAGTGGTTTTAGTAAGCTTGCTTGCATCTAAAATAAAACCTATAGTTATATCTATAGTGTTAATATTCGTTTTAATATTAGGAGAAAATTTATCAGCTGTATTTGTGCAAAATTTTGTAGTTAAGTCTAATGAAAAGACATTGGAAAAGAAATATATAGAATATAATATAGACTACACAAGGAAAGGTTTTAATATAGATAAAATAAATTCAAAAGATTTTTCCATAGAAAATAATTTAGCCCAAAAAGATTTGAAGGATAATAAGGAAACCATAGAAAACATAAAAGTTAATTCAGTGAATCAAGTATTGGAATATTACAACCAAATACAAGTTTTAAAGTATTATTATACTTTTAAAGATATGGATGTAGATAGATATAATATTAATGGAAAGAATACCCAAGTATTCATGGCTGCTAGGGAAATAGATGTAGATTCATTAAAGGAGAAAGCAAGTACTTGGCAAAATAGACATCTTACCTATACTCATGGCTATGGGGTTGTGATGAATAAAGTGAATGCAGTTACCAGCTCAGGAAAACCTGAATTTTTAATAAAAGATATTCCTATCGAAAACAGCATGAATATAGATTTAAAAGACCCTAGAATATATTTTGGTGAAGAAACCAGCGAGTATGCCGTTGTTAATACTAAAATAGGAGAATTAGATTATCCTGAAGGCGATACAAATAAAACCACTAAATACAATGGAACTGCAGGAATTAAAATGAATGGGCTTAATAAAGTTTTATTTTCTATATACGAGAAGAATCCCAAATTCTTACTTTCAAGAGATATAACTAAGCAAAGTAAAATAATTATAAATAGAAATATAATGGAGAGAGTAAAGAAAATAGCACCATTCATATTATATGATAAGGATCCATATGTAGTTATGAATGAAGGAAAGCTATATTGGATAATAGATGGATATAGTGTATCGGACAGATATCCTTTTTCACAACCATACAATGGTATAAATTATATAAGAAACTCTGTTAAAGTTGTTATAGATGCAGTAAATGGGGATACAGATTTTTATGTAATAGATGATAAAGATCCTGTTATCAACAATTTTTCTAAAATATTTCCTAAACTATTTAAAGATTACTCAAAGATGCCAAAAGGCTTAAAAGAGCATATTAAATATCCAGAGGATTTATTTAATATACAATGTAGTGTTCTTGGTAAATATCATGTAACAGATCCTATGGTATTTTACAGTGGAGATGATTTATGGGATATATCAAAAAACGAGAAGCAAGTAGAAAATGAAAAGAAAGAAGAAAAAAATCCTCCATCATATATAATTATGAAATTACCAGGGGAAAATAAAGAAGAGATGGTAGTTACTCAATATTTTAATGTAAATAGAAAAAATAATATGGAGGCTTTGCTTTGTGGAAGAATGGATGGAGAAAACTATGGCAAGCTGGTTTTATATAATTTTAATAATGAATCAGTGGAGAGTCCTTATTTATTTAAACAAAGCATAAAACAGGATGCCAATATATCAAAAGAAATATCACTTTGGAATCAAAAAGGATCTGGTTCAGGAGTTATATTTGGAGATACCCAAATAATACCTATAAAAAATTCACTATTATATGTAGAACCGCTGTATATAAGGGCCAGTGGTAAGGAAAGTATACCTCAAATGAAGAGAGTAATTATATCATATGGAGATAAAATGGTCATAGAGGAAAACATAGAAAAGGCATTAAAAGAAATATTTAATATAAAAAGTAAAGAAGAAGAAAAGCCCGCAAATGAAGAGCAAAAAGAGAAAACTGAACAGTTAAATAATGGTGAAATTAAAAAGGCAAAAGAGTTATATGATAAAGCTATAGAGGCACAGAAAAAAGGTGATTGGTCTAAGTATGGTGAATATATAAATCAGTTAGGAAAGGTATTAGAAGAGGTTAGTAAATAAAATAATTAAGAACAATAGTTATACAAAATAATTATTGAAAAATAAAAAATAATTTCTAATAAAAATAAAAAGGTTCTTCTTATAGGAGGCAAATGGAAATGGATTATGATGTTTTAATATTAGGGGGAGGCTTATCAGGATGTGCTATAGCTTATGAATTGTCAAAATATAGCTTAAATATAGCTTTAATAGAAAAAGATTATGATATAGCTGATGATATTTCTTTAGTGAATACTGCGATGATTTATGACGGTATAGAGAATGAGTATGATTTAATGGCTAGATTAGAAAAAGAGGGAAATAAAGATTTTGATAGTTTAACTTCTAAGTTTAAAGTTCCATTTAAAAGGATAGGAACTTTAATGCTTGCAAGGGATATACAACATCAAGAAATTCTCAAAGAAATGTATGAAAGAGCTATAAAAAGAAAAATAGAAGACATGGCCTTTTTAAGCAGTAAGTATATAAAGCAAATAGAGCCAAACTTGAACATGGACTTTGTTGGAGGTATTTATACTAAAAACACAGGAGTGGTGTGTCCATATGATTTAGCTATTGCTTATGGAGAAGTAGCTTTTGATAATGGAGTTAAATTTAAGTTGGAAGAGGAAGTTATAGATATAGAAAAAATATCTAAAGGTTATAGAGTAATTACAAATAAAAATAAATTTAAATGTAAAATAGTTATAAATACTACTCCAGGAGAAAACTATAGCATAGATGTAGATAAAAAAGTATATCCTAAAAAATCTATAGGTAATGTTAAGTACCTTCTTTTAGATAAGAACTTTAAAAGAGATTTAGAACATATATTAGTACTAACAAATGAAAATGATGAAAAAATAATGGTGATACCTACTCTACAAGATAGTACAATCATATCTATGTATAGTAAAGAAAATATAAGTTATGACTATTTCATAAATGGAATAAATAAGATTTTCCCAGATATAGACAATAAACATATTAGAAATTTCTATCAAGGGCAATCTTATGAAAGCAACATAGTTATAGATGACAGTAGTATAGATGAGGGATATATAAAGGTTGATGGAAAAAATTATAGTGAAGTAACCATGACACCATTCATAGCTAGAATGATATGTGAAACTGTGGTGAATAATTTAAATTGCAAATTAAATAAGGATTTTAATGATAAGAGAAGAGAATTTTACAAGTTTAGAGATTTATCTGATGAAGAAATTGAGCAAGTTGTAATTATGAATGAAAAGTATGGCAAGATAATATGTCATTGTCAAAAGGTCACAGAGGGAGAGATAATAGATTCTATAAGAAGACCTTTAGGAGCGCGTACACTAGAAGGAATAAAAAGAAGGACAGGAGCAGCTTATGGTGGTTGCCAAGGGGCTAATTGTATAAATAAAATAATATCTATATTAGCAAGAGAAACTAATAAAAATTTTACGGATATAGTTAAGGACTCTAAAGATTCAAAAGTAGTTTTAGGGAGAATCAAGGAGTTTGACGAGGTTTAAATACTTTAATTAATGGGGGGATTTTTATGGGAAATTCTATATTTACTAGTTTAGTTAGAATAAAGGGTTCTGATTATAATGTGGTTCCAGTTAAAAGTAGCTCCCCTATAGCAAAAGAATTATGGGTAGATTGTTCAAGAGCATTAAGTAGGCTATATGTGGGGGCACCTATAAAACAAGGTGATATAATATGTAGTAACATATTAAATACAGGGGTGGATATAGTATGTACTAAAAATGTTAAAAGAAAAAATGTATAAAAATATGTTTTAGTGAAATATTATAATAATATACAAATGAAGGTTGACAATGCTATATTGAGAATGTAAAATGATTATTAACTAAATAGATAATTTAAAATTTATATAAAACCGTTGATGAGAATAGTAGCTTTATTAAAGATTTAAGAGAGTCAGTGCATGGTGAAAACTGATATCTTTCATTTAGTGAATCCACCTCGGAGGGACTGTGATGAGCAGTACGGTTCAAACCGTTATCAATTTGAGAGAACTAACTTAGAGCTTTAATATTAGTTAAGTAGGGTGGCAACGCGGAGCTATTCGTCCCTAAAGGGATTGAAGGCTCTTTTTTTATTATAAAAATATTTAAAAGTATAGATATTTTATTAAAATGTTATGAAATTATAAAATCTTAAATATATATGAGGAGGTGAACTGTTGCGATAAATCTATAAAAATGCTATAAAATCTTATATAAATCAAAATCAGATATGCTAAATAGATAATAAAGCAATATTTATAGAATTTTATAGGTTATTGTCAACGGAGTATACTATGTTAGATATTAAAAAGATAAGAAATAATACAGAAGAAATTAAAAATTCTATGAACAATAGAGGTGAAGCTTTTAGCGTTAACTTAATTGACCAGGTAGTTAGTTTAGACAAGAGGAGAAGAGAAATATTAGTAGAAGTAGAAGAATTAAAGAAAAAAAGAAATGAAGAATCAACTTCAATAGGAAAGATGATAAAAGAGGGAAAAGACGTATCAGAACTTAAAGAGCATATGAAGGGCTTATCAGAAAAAATAAAGGATTTAGACGTAGAACTAGGTGAAGTTGACGAAAAAATAAACTATAATATGCTTAGAATACCTAATATCCCAAACCCAGAGGTGCCAGAGGGGGATACAGATGAGGATAATGTAGAAATAAGAAAATGGGGTGAGCCTAGAAAATTTAATTTCGAAGCGAAAGCTCACTGGGATATAGGAACAGATTTAGATATGCTAGATTTTGAAAGAGCAGGAAAGGTAACTGGTTCAAGATTTACTGTTTATAAAGGCATGGGAGCAAGACTAGAAAGATCAATAATCAATTATTTTTTAGATTCTCATACTGAAAAGAATGGATACAAAGAAGTGCTTCCTCCTTACATGGTAAACAGAGATAGCATGACAGGAACTGGACAATTACCTAAGTTTGAAGAAGATGCTTTTAAAGTTACAAATGATGACTATTTCTTAATACCAACAGCGGAAGTTCCAGTTACAAATCTCCATAGAAATGAAATATTAAAAGGGGAAGATTTACCTGTTAAATATGCTGCATACAGTGCATGCTTTAGATCAGAAGCAGGTTCTGCTGGAAGAGACACAAGAGGTCTTATAAGACAGCATCAGTTTAATAAAGTAGAACTAGTTAAATTTACAAAACCAGAGGATTCTTATGAAGAATTAGAAAAACTAACTAGAGATGCAGAAAGCGTTCTACAAGGCTTAGGACTTCCTTATAGAGTAGTTAAGATATGCAAAGGTGATCTAGGATTTACAGCAGCATTTAAATATGACATAGAAGTTTGGATGCCAAGCTACGGAAGATATGTTGAAATATCAAGCTGTAGTAATTTTGAAGATTTCCAAGCTAGACGTGCTAATATAAAATACAAAGAAAATCCAAAAGCTAAGCCAGAATTTGTACACACTTTAAATGGATCTGGAGTAGCTGTAGGAAGAACAGTAGCTGCTGTTCTTGAAAATTACCAAAATTCAGATGGAAGCGTAACTATTCCAGAAGCTCTAAGATGCTACATGGGCGGAAAAGAACTAATAAAATAAGAAAATTGTGAAGCAAGTGCAATAAGAAAAATCTGTCTTTAAGTCCACAATAAATATATTTTCTTAGACTACTCGCAATACGCCAAGAAATTCTAATGTTTTGAAATTTCAATACCCTAAAGCTTTCAAACTCGCTTCTGACGGCGCTCAAACAATGAAAGCTTTAACGGGTATTGAAAATTGAAAACAAAGAATTTTTAAGGCTAGCTCAATAGTCTAAGAAAATATAGTTATTGTTACCTTAAAGACAGATTTTTCGGTTCATTCATAGACTATCAGAGGAGGAACACAGCTGACTAAAGGATGATTTTCCTCCGCTTCGCTATGGAATATCTTTAATTTATAGATAGGAAATGGCTCATAATATTTTTTAGGTAGAACCTTTCGTTTAGTCCCTAGTCACCAAATGTTTTTTTAGTACTAGGTTCTAGATGATAGAATTCGTTGTTATAATATATATTTATGTTTTTTAACCTATTGATCATTCATTATAAATCAACAGGTTCACGCCAAAAAATTTTAAGTGTTAAACTTCTGACTAATAAATAATTACTTACTTTAATTCTGCAAAATAAAAAGTTGAATTGGTACTATTACCAAAAAATAAATATGGAACTATACTCTCTATCGAGAGATACTTTCTGCTTACATTTTTAGCAATCAATTTCCTAGAGATTTATAGGTTATATCATCTTAAGGAGCTTAAAACAATTGGAGATACCATAAAACCCCTCAAAAGCCTAGCGGCTAAAGAACTAGTATATTTTGTTTATGAGCAAGCTAAAAAAGATGTACTTATAGAAAAAGTACTTACCGAGCTAAAGTTAGCCTGTTAGAAAATTTTGTTAGTTATTTATAGAATAACTATAGGTATTATCAATGTAATAATATTCATATACATAAATATTTATCTATAAGTGGATTTTTAGCTTTTAAAATTAAAGAAGTTAAGTTACTTATCAAAATAAAACAGTTAGTAGGCTTCTCCTATTCAACCATAAACATATTAAACTAAAAATCTGATTTTAATGTAGTAATAAATGTGGAATTGGGGACTATTGAACTAGCCTTAGAACTTCTTATGTCTCACAGTTAAAGAACCGTTAAGAAGCTTTCATGTTTGAACGAGGAACGAGTGAGTTTGAAAGCTTTAGGGGCTTTAACTGTGAGACATTTAGAAGTTCTTGGCGTATTGTGAACAGTCTCAAATTCCACATTTATTACGGAATTAAAATCACATTTTTTTTCAATGTATTATGTTACAATATATTCTTATTATAAAAAATATGTTGACAATGTGGAGAATATTTATTATAATAGTCATTGTCGTGAGACTCGGAGAGATGGTCGAGTTGGTTTAAGGCACCGGTCTTGAAAACCGGCGTGCGTGGAAGCGCACCTAGGGTTCGAATCCCTATCTCTCCGCCATATTTAATTATATAAATTAAAAATCATTGACAATTCAATGTATATTTATTATAATGTTTATTGTCACAACTTGGAGAGATGGTCGAGTTGGTTTAAGGCACCGGTCTTGAAAACCGGCGTGCGTGGAAGCGCACCTAGGGTTCGAATCCCTATCTCTCCGCCATAATTTAATAATAAATTTCGAGGGCATGGAGAAATACTCAAGTGGCTGAAGAGGCGCCCCTGCTAAGGGCGTAGGTCGGGTAACTGGCGCCCGGGTTCAAATCCCGGTTTCTCCGCCAAAACATCTAATTAAAATTAGATGTTTTTTTATTTTTTGAACATTTTACAAACAAAGTGCTTTTATAAATTAATAAAATGACATAATTTAAGGTATTTTTAACCCTATTATAGGTTGAAAAATTTTTCTTAAAGAAGTATAATTAACTTAGATATAATAATCACATTTCTTGGTTTCATATGGAGTATTACAGTAGATATCCATTGAATAAATATAATATAAGAAGGGGATATTGTGTTAAAAGGTAAAAAGGTGATTTTAAAGTCTATGGAAAGAAAAGAAGTATCCAATATATATAATATATTATGTGATAAAGAAGTTAGGGAATTTGATGGTGCATATATTATGTTACCAGGAAAAGAGTATATAGTTGAAAAATTTGATAAAATTATGGCGGGGAATACTAAGTATTTAACAATAGTTAATGAAAAAGGACTTACCATAGGATATATAACTTATAAGGAATGTAAGGATAGTGTAAATGTATATTCTTTAGGTATAACAATAGGTAAAAACTTTTGGGGAAAAGGGTATGGTCAAGATTCTATAAATACCTTATTAAGCTTTTTATTTCTAGATAGAGGAGCCGCTAGAGTGGAATTAGAAGTGGTAGATTTAAATTTAAAAGCTATAAATTGTTATAAAAAGTGTGGATTTAAAGAAGAGGGCCAGAAGAGAAATAGATATTTTGTTAAAGGCAAATATACTAATGTGGTTATTATGGGTATATTAAAGGAAGAATTTATAGTATGAATTTTTAGCTAAAAGATTTGATTTTTTATTTGTAATGTGGTAATATTATAATGTTTCAAATTGCATATTTTGCGTCAGTAGCTCAGTTGGATAGAGTAGCTGGCTACGAACCAGTTGGCCGGGGGTTCGAATCCTCTCTGACGCACCATAAAACCTTGTAAGCTTAATACTTACAGGTTTTTTTTAATTTTTAATAGCTACTCAATAATATATTTCACAAGTTGAACAGTGTTATTCCATGAATTTTGAGTTTGTTATGTATTAAAATAATCATATTTGTAATTTAAAGTTAATAATACCAATAGAAGTATTGGTAAAATCAATATGCTTTATGTAATATATGATTAAACAAATTATGTATGAAGCCGATAATATACTTAATACGAACTTAATTTAATATGGAAATTCCTTTAATAAGTATAGTATAATCTTTTATTTGTAATTATTAATTTAATATATATGATATATATTAGGGAGAATATTGAGAAAAATTACAATATTGTGTTAAAATATATATTAAATTGATATCATAAATATAATTAATTTTTATTTTTTTATCAGAAGGGTGGGATAAGAAAAATGGGGAATAAATTAAAAGATATGCTTTCAGGTAAGAAAAGTGTACTCAACAAAAGTAAAATTTTAAAAGGGAAAAGGGTTAAAAAAACAAAGCTACAAGATAAAATAAACACTAAAGAGGAAGCAAAACTTCAAAATGAAGTTAATATTCAAAAAGAAAAGAAACAAAAGGATAAAACCCAAAAGAGTAAGCTGAAAAGTTTAAAAGGCACAATATCTATAAGAAAACAGATACCAATACTTATATCATTAATCGTCATTATATCAATTTTTATTACATATGGAGTAGTATACTATGAAGGTTCTAAAGTGTTACTAAAACAAAGTGAAAATGAAATGATGTCTATAAACAAAAGATGTATAGAAACAATAAATGTAATGCTAGAAAAAAACACAGTAGAAGTGGGAAGTTTATCAAATTCACAAGAGTTATTTAATATACTGCAGCTGAAGTTTCAAAACAAGAATAACTATAAGGATTTGATAAAGAGTGGTAATGAACAGTTTTTGAATTACAAAGATAAAAGAAGCTATATAGAAGATATATTTTTAGTGGGAGCAGATGGAAAAATAATAGGGTCTAGTGAACAGTCCTTAATAGGACAAGATTTAACTAAGGAAGAATATAATACTAAGACAATGGGTGGAAATACTGCAGTAAGCGGTACTATAAAATCTAATAAGTCAGGAAAGCCTATAGTTATATTTACTTCACCCATAATAGATCACAAAAATTATGATCAGGTTATAGGATATGTGGGCATGTCTGTATATGCTGAAAGTTTTTCAGAAAATCTAAAAAGTATTAGTGTGGGAGAGACTAAAAATAGCTATGCTTACTTAGTAGATGAAAAAGGGCTTATAATTTATCATCCAGACAGTAAAAAGATGGGCAAGCGTTCAGATATAGATATATTTAATAATGTTGTAAGTGACATAAAAAAAGGTAAAAAAGTAGAAAATGCTACAGAAAAATATAAATATAAGGGCTCTAAAAAAGTAGGAGCATATAGTGTAGTACCAAAGACATCTTGGCTTTTAATATTAAGCTCGGAGCAAAACGAGATAAATAAGCCATTGAATACAATAACTAGGAATTTAAGTATTATATGTTTAATTATTATAGGCGTATCTATTTTTGTAGGTATGATAGCTTCTAAAAAGATTACAGATCCTATTGCTAAGATGACAAATGCTATTAATAAAATATCTAATTTAGATTTAACTGGCAGTGATGAGCATAATGAATTAGCGGATAGAAAAGACGAGGTTGGTTTAATAGTAAGATCTGTGTTCCAAATGAGAAATACCTTAAGAGAAGTTGTTCTTGAACTTATAAAAGCCAGTGATAATATAAATGAAAATGCTTACTTAGTAAATGAGTTAACAGAGAAGTTAAAAGTAGAAGCTGAAAAAACTTCAAACCATACAGAGGAAATGTCTGCATCTATAGAAGAAATGGCAGCTACTTTTGAGGAAATATCAGCTTCCTCTGGAAATATGGGTGAATCTGTTAAGGTTATTTCTGATAAATCACAAGAAGGATTTAACAAAACTCAAGATATAGTCATATCATCACAGGAACTTGTACAAAGCTCCTATAAGTCTATAGAGAATTCTAATGAAGTTTATAGTAAAGTTAAAGTGGAGCTAGAAAGTGCTATAGAAAAATCTAAAGTTGTAAAGCGTATAGAGGGTTTAGTAAATGGAATTATTGAAATAACAAATCAAACTAATTTATTAGCTTTAAATGCTAGTATAGAAGCAGCAAGAGCAGGGGAAGCTGGGAGAGGTTTTTCAGTGGTAGCAGAGGAAGTTAGAAAGTTAGCAGAACAATCCGCAAAAATTGCTTCGGATATTCAAGAAATAGTGAAAGTTGTAAATTCATCAGTGGAAAATTTAACACTTAGCTCTGACAGGATATTAAAATTTGTTGATGGGGAAATTAAAGTAGATTACGAGAAAATAATAGGCATGGGAAATCAATATAAAGAAGATGCAAATACCTTTGAGACATTTATGAAGCATTTTTCTAATGAAGCAGATGGAATTAATACTACTATAAACAGTATAGTAAGTGCTATAGAAGAGGTTAATGAAAATATCAATTCAGAAGCTCAAGATGTAGAAAATATAGCTAATAGAGTTGTAGGCATTAGCCATGAATTGTCTAATATAAAAGATAATTCTCTAAAGAATAAGTATAGTGCAGAAAAACTTAAAGAAATTACAGCCAAGTTTAAAATATAAAAAGGGAAATGAAAGTATTAAAAGTAAAGGAATAAACATAAAAAGATTAAGTATAAAGTAAAGATTAAGTATAAAGTAAAGGTTAAATACAAAATAAAAAACTAAGTATAAAACAAAAAAAAGTGTTTATAAAAAGTGCAGGAAACTTTATTCCTGCACTTTAATTTTACAAATTGCATCTCCTATAGGTTCCCCTAAAATTACAGAGCACTCATAGCCTAATTTAGTTTGTTTTAATATATCGTCATGAATTTTTACGGAGTTCTTTTGGAAGAATAAAACTACTGTAGAACCACCAAATTTAAAGAAACCTTTTTCCTCACCTTTTTTCACATTTTTGTAAGGGTCGTAGGTTTGTATTATAGATCCTACACAAGTGGCACCTACCTCTACATAAAGCACATCCTTAAAATTTTTAGAGCTTAAAATACTCCACTCTCTTTTATTTTGACAAAATAGCTTATTTATATTTTTAAGAGCTATGGGGTTTACGGAATAGTAGTTTCCCTGTATTTTTCGTGAAACAGAACATTTACCATCATCTATAAAGTGAAATCTATGATAATCTGTAGGACAAAGTCTGAATATAAGGCAACATCCATTTTGGTATTTATTAGATAGTTTTATATCACCTATAAGCTCGCTAAGTGAATAAGTGATGCCCTTAACTTGTACTAGGGCATTTATATCAATATTTTCGTATGCTAAAATCTTTCCATCGCAAGGAGAAATAAGAATATCTTTTTCCGAGGAAATAACTCTAGCTTCGGGAGTTAATTTTCTAATAAAAAATTCATTAAAATTGTTAAAATTGTTATCTTTACACTGGGACATATCAATATTAAAGTTTTTAATAAAAGCATTTATCTTACTTTTACTTAGAGAAGAGTCACAGTAGCATCCGTAAAGTCTTGAAAATACCTTCTTTTTTAATATTGCTTCTAAAAACTTCATACCCATAGGTGATGAATACGTCCAGTTTAAATATTTTTCACCTGCTACTTGCTCAATTTTATAGCAGTTATTTTTTCTATCATAAAACTTGATTTTCATATTTATACCTCG
This sequence comes from Clostridium sp. KNHs214, assembly GCF_000744935.1. GTDB lineage: Bacteria > Bacillota > Clostridia > Clostridiales > Clostridiaceae > Haloimpatiens. The sequence goes on from NZ_JQMW01000011.1 coordinate 1,219,299, forward strand.
CATTTACCTCACAGTTAGTTAAAATAGCTTATTTTATTTAATATAATTAGTATTATAGCATACATAATTCTTTCTGAGGCAAAATTTCCATGAATATACTTATTCAAAGATAGTGTACATTATTACTTATATTGAATTTTGCAAACTTGAAAAGAAATGGATGAGTAATTAATGGTGTAAAGTATAATTAACAACATAAGTATATCAATAACGTAAGTATAATCAACAATCTAAGCATAATATAGAATTAATATGCAGAAAATTTCGGATAATTATAAAATAAAGACATTTTAGCCTTTTTTATGAGAAGACTAAATAGTATAATATATCTTAGGCAAACTAAGGGCAAAGGCATAGCGATAATTTAAATGGAGTGATATAAGTGAATAAAACTAAAAAGGCAATTTTTGAATCATCAGTAAAGATATTTTCCAAATATGGATATGAAGGAGCTACTATGGATGAAATTGCAGCTAATGCTAAGGTAGCTAAGGGAACTTTATACTATCATTTTAAAAGCAAACAAGAGATATTTGAGTATATAATAACTAAAGGTATAAATATGATAAGAGAAGAAGTAGCAGAAGTGGTTAATGCAGAGAAGACATATATATCTAGGTTAAGAGAGCTATGTAGAGTACAACTAAGTATTATATATAAAAATGGTGATTTTTTTAAAGTTATAATGAGTCAGTTGTGGGGTCAACATATAACAAATTTAAAATTAAGAGATGCTATAGGAAAATATATAGAATTTATAGAGGAAAATTTAAGAGAAGCTATGGAAAAAGGTGAAGTTAGAAAAGGAGAGCCTAAGTTTATGGCTTATACGTTTTTTGGAGTTTTGTGTTCTGCAGCAGTTTACGAGCTTATTAACAAGGATATAAAAGATGTGAATGAGGTAATAGATAATCTTATAACTTATACTATTGAAGGTATAGGAGCTCGATAGTATAAATTATTGTCAAAGGGCATAATTACCATTGTATCCTATTTTGTTAGAATATATAGGAATTATGCTAACTAGCCCTTTGATAAATTTAAAAAAGTATAATTACATTTTCCCAGAGCGCATAATTGATATTAAAAGCCAAAAACCCATTATGGCTGCTATGAAAAAGCCGAATACACCTATAATAGACATATTGTATATTTTAGGACCGGTATTTGAACTAAGAATAAAGGATGATCCTATTATCATTGAAGATATTACTAGGGCAAAGGTGATTCTATTAGCCATTTTATTTAATTCATTTATGGAGTTTTGTAAATTTTTTACTTCTAGCTTAACTTTAGCTCTTCCAGTTAATATACTATCTATAAGTTCAATGCTTTTGGAGGGCAATTTTTTAATACTTTTTAGAAATTTATAAGACCCTATAACTAATTCATCAAAGTTTAGATCTTTTAAAAAATTAAATTTATTGTTGGATTTTACAAATGGAATAACTACATCTACTATTTTAATTTCCGGGGCAATTTCAGCTACTACACCTTCTATTATAACCATGCCTCTTATTAATAAAGTTAAATCCTTTGGAAGCTGGATATTATTTCTTTTGCAAGTATCAAATATTTCTTGAAGTAGAATAGATATTTTTATATTTTGTAAAGAAGTATTTAAATAACTGGCAAAAATATAATCAATATCTTCGTAAAGCTTATTTCTATCTATGAACCCTTTCTTTATTCCTATAGAAAAAACTACAGATATCATTTTATTTATATCATTATAGGCTACAGCTAATATCATATCATTTAAACTTTCTTTTAAAGAAGGTTGAATATGTCCCATTATGCCAAAGTCAATAAAACATATTTTACCCTCTCTTATTATCAAATTGCCTGGGTGAGGGTCACCATGAAAAAAACCATCATTAAACACTTGCTTAAAGTAGCATAAGGCTAATTTTTTACCTATGTCATTTAAATCATATCCATTAGACAGTAGAAGCTCACGGTTATTTACCTTAAAACCTTCTATTTTCTCCATGGTAAGAACTCTTTTGCCACAAAATTTATCTACTACATAAGGAGCATAGGCACATTTAACTTCTTCATTAAGTACTCTAAACTTCTTTATATTTTCCCTCTCAAAATTAAAATCCAGTTCTATCTTTGTAGAATTTATTAATTCATCCAATGCTTCCTTTGGGTCTATTAAAGCATCAGAAAATCTAGCTTTTGTTAGAGAAAAAATCTTGGATAGTATAGAAAGATCCAAATGCATTTTTTCATATATATCGGGCCTTTGAATTTTAACTATAACTTCATCACCAGTCTTTAAGATAGCTTCGTGAACTTGAGCTATAGAAGCAGAAGCTAAGGGTTTTCTATTAAATTTAAAAAACACTTCGTCTATGTTTTTATTAAATTCTTTATAAAAGACTTTATTTATATCCGAAAAAGACTCTTCTATTACGTTATCCTGTAGCTTTGAAAGTTCTTCTATATAGTTTGCAGGAAGAATATCAGGCCTTGTACTTAAAATTTGTCCTATTTTTATAAATGTGGGTCCCAGTTCTTCAAAAGCCCTCCTTAAATTTATAGGGGCCTTAGCGGATTTATTTATTTTAGAGTCTATTATGAAACCAAAGCCATATTTTGTTAATACTCTTATGATTTCTCTAAATCTACGTACGGATTTTCTAATCATATTATTACCTCTGTTTTAAATAATTTTTTATCCTGTGGAGAAATAAATATTAGAATAAATTAATAAGTTCATTAAAATATATTAATCTCAGTATGTATAAAAAGAAAAGCCCGTAAGATTTTAGGCTTCGGGCTTTTAAATGCATTATTGATTGTTTGTCAAAGAATCCAATTTTTCTTGAAGTTTAGATATTTCTTCTTTTAAATTATCCACTTCGTCTTTAGAAACAAAATTCATTTCTTTTAATAAACTAGCCATATCTTCTTTTGTCAATGGCTTATTTTCGATTTTATCTTTTACAGTTTCAGTAGTATTTTTAATATTTCTCTTTAATTCTTCAGATAATTCTTTGCCTTCTTCTACAGTTAATTTACCTTTTTCAACTAAATCGCTAACCATTTTAGAGGCTTTTTCGTAAGTATATGCTGCTGAACCGATACCTGCAAGAAATATGTTTTTTATTTCATTTTTCATAATCATAACCTCCTGAAGTATATTGTTTAAACCCTATGAATAATATTATACTTCAATAAATTTTAAAATAATATAGTACAAAAGTTAATTAACTATTAAATTACCTTAAATAACCTGAGAGTTTGTTTCTTTCCTAGTATATTCTACGTCAGGATTACTTTTTTTATACTCTAAGAATTCCTTTGTAACTTGTGGGAAGGAAAGATAAGACAATATGTCTTCTTCTCTAGTAGAAAGATTTTTTATTTCTTCTTTAGCTTTATCAAAAGCAGGTTCTAGAGTATCTGCAAATCGTCCTTCTATAGGCTGTTCATCTCCAAGAGCTTTTTTCATAACTTCAGGGTTTATTTCTCCTGGAGCTTTTCCATATTCACCTTTACAATAAGCTTTAACTTCTTTTAGTATCATTTTGTATCTTTCACCAGTTAACACGTTAACTGTAGCTTGCGTACCAACCATTTGGCTCATAGGAGTTACAAGTGGTGGATAGCCTAAATCCTTTCTAACTGCTGGAACTTCTGCTAAAACAGCATCTAGCTTATCAAGAGAATTTTGGGCTTTTAGTTGAGATATCATATTTGAAAGCATACCACCAGGGATTTGGTTAACTAATCCTTCTGGTCTTGGAGTTAATACTTTAGGATCTAATGTACCTTTACTTATAAATTCTTCTCTTACAGGTTTAAAGAAATTATTTATTTTAGTTAATTTATCCTTATTTAGACCAGTTTCAAAGCCAGCAGATTGTAAAGCATAGTGTAATGACTCTGTAGGTGGCTGCGCTGTTCCTCCAGCGAAGGATGATATAGCACAGTCTATTCCATCAACTCCAGCCTCAGCAGCTTTATAATAAGCCATTTCAGCAATGCCATTAGTGCAGTGTGAGTGTAGGAATACTGGAATTTTAACAGTTTCTTTAATGCTCTTAACTAAATCATAAGCTATATTAGGCATTATAAGTCCTGCCATATCCTTTATACAAATAGAGTCAGCACCCATATTTTCAAGGCTCTTAGCTAGATTTGTGTAGTTTTCTATGTCGTGAATAGGACTTACAGTATAAACTATAGTACCCTGTGCATGTGCTCCTTGTTTTTTAGTTTCATCCATGGCAACTTCTATGTTTCTATAGTCATTAAGTGCATCAAAAACTCTTATTATGTCCATGCCATTGTAAACAGCCATTTTTATAAATCTTCTAACCACATCATCAGGATAGTGTTTGTATCCTAATATATTTTGACCCCTTAAAAGCATTTGAAGAGGAGTTTTTGTTGCTACTGATTTTATTTTCTTTAGTCTTTCCCAAGGATCTTCTTTTAAATATCTTAAACAGGAATCAAAAGTTGCTCCACCCCAGCACTCTAATGAATAATATCCTGCATCGTCTAGGTCTCTTAAAATAGGTGCAAATTGATCAAATGACATTCTTGTAGCTATCAAAGATTGGTTTGCATCTCTTAAGACAGTTTCTGTTATGTTTATCCTTTTCAATTATAATCACCCCTAACCAAAAATTAACCTAATTTTATTTTAGCATAAAATAGGAAAAAAATCATTCATCACATGCAACAAAAAAGTTATTTTTCAGAAAGGTTTGCAAATTGTTATTCTAAGAAAATGTCTTTGAAAATAAAGGATATTTAAACGTTTACTTAGTTAATGTGCAAATTTTTTGTAAAAAAGCACAAATTCTAATTGAACATTTACATATAAATGAATATAATTATAGAGATAACATAAGGCTTTTAAATATTGAAATAGGAGGATAGAAAGTTAAAGCGCCAGAACTTAAGTTTCACTAGCTAGTTTAAAGTTCGACTAGCCAAATTAAAATTTGGAGTGAATAGAGGAAACTCGGACTGACGTCCGAGTAAGTTCCACTGACCAAATTAAAATTTGGAGTGAATAGAGGAAACTCGGACTGACGTCCGAGTAAGTTCCACTAGCCAAATTAAAATTTGGAGTGAATAGAGGAAACTCGGACTGATGTCCGAGTAAGTTCCACTAGCCAAATTAAAATTTGGAGTGTCACTTAAGTTGACGAGGACGGGGAGTATCGAGATTTCGGCGGATGCCCTGCGGTACACACTACCGAGAGCTATTTATAGAACTAGAAAGTGATTTCTAGCACAAGATAAATGGCAGTGTAAAGGCCTTATTCTATTTTTAAAAATATAAATGGAATAAGAAAGGCGGAATTTAATAATGTGCGGAATAGTAGGATATTTAGGCAAAAAACAAGCAACTACTGTATTAGTTGATGGATTAAGTAAATTGGAGTACAGGGGATATGACTCAGCAGGTGTTGCAGTAATAACTGAAGATGGAAGTATAGATGTAACTAAGTGTAAGGGAAGACTTGCAAACTTAGAAGGAAAGTTAGAAGAAACTCCAGTGCATGGAAATATAGGTATAGGACATACAAGATGGGCAACTCATGGAGAGCCATCTGATGTAAATTCACACCCTCACTCTAATGCAAAGGAAACTATAAGTGTTGTTCACAATGGTATAATAGAAAACTACATTCAGCTAAGAGAATGGTTAATTAAAGAAGGATATACTTTTAAATCGGAAACAGATACTGAAGTTATACCAAACCTTATAGATTACTATTACAATGGGGATTTAGTAGAAGCTGTAATGAATACTGTTAAAAAATTAGAAGGAAGTTATGCTTTAGGCGTAGTTAGTTCTAATGATCCAGGAAAACTAGTGGCAGTAAGAAAAGACAGCCCACTTATAGTAGGACTTGGAGATGGAGAATATTTCATAGCATCAGACATACCAGCAGTATTAAACTATACAAGAGATGTTTATCTTTTAAATGATAAAGAATTCGTAGTGATGGATGAAAATGGCGTTACTTTATTGGATTTGGAAGGAAAAAAGGTAGAAAAAGAAGTATACCACGTAACTTGGGATGCAAATGCTGCTGAAAAAGGTGGATATGAGCATTTCATGGCTAAGGAAATACATGAACAGCCAAAGGTTATAAAAGATACTATGACATCAAGAGTTATGAAAAACGAAAAAATAAGACTTGATGATATAACTATAACAAAAGAGCAAATAAAGAACATAGATAAAATATATATAGTAGCATGTGGTACAGCTTATCACGCTGGATTAATAGGAAAAAATGCTATAGAAAAGTTAGCTAGAATACCAGTAGAGGTAGATGTAGCTTCAGAATTTAGATACAGAGACCCTATTATAAACGAAAGAACTTTAATGATAGTGGTAAGTCAATCAGGAGAAACTGCAGACACTCTTGCAGCTTTAAGAGAGGCTAAGAGACAAAATGCTAGAGTAATAGCAGTTACAAACGTTGTAGGTAGCTCTATTGCAAGAGAAGCAGACGACATACTATATACATGGGCAGGACCTGAAATTGCTGTAGCATCTACTAAAGCCTACGTAACTCAGCTTATAGCAATGTATATTATAGCTCTATTCTTTGCAGAAAACAAAGAGACTTTATCAAAAGAAGAAATAGAAAATATAAAAGAAGAAATGCTTCTTCTTCCAGAAAAAGCAGAAAAGCTTCTTGAAAATGAAGAAGACATTAAAGCTTTTGCAGAAGCAAACTATATTTACAAAGACATGTTCTTCCTTGGAAGAGGCCTTGACTACGCAGTAGCTATGGAAGGTTCCTTAAAACTAAAAGAAATATCTTATATACATTCAGAAGCTTACGCAGCTGGAGAGCTTAAACATGGACCTATAGCCCTTATAGAAGATGGTACAGTAGTTGTAGCTTTAGCAACTCAAGAAAGCTTATTTGAAAAAATGGTAAGTAATATAAAAGAAGTTAAAACAAGAGGCGCTAATGTTCTTGCCTTTGCTATGGAAGGTCATACTGAAATAGAAAAGACTGTGTACTCAGTAAAATACATCCCTAGAACTATAGAACTTCTAGCACCAGTGCTTTCAGTTATACCACTACAACTTCTTTCATACTACACAGCTATAGCTAAGGGTTGCGACGTAGATAAGCCAAGAAATTTGGCTAAGTCAGTAACGGTGGAATAGGAAAGATGTTGTGGCAAATAAAGGTGTTGATTTAAAATAAAGTTACGACCTTTAAAAAAAAGTTGAATTAAAATAAGTAGGTAGCACATACTATATTTATAAGTGTATAGTATGAATTTGTTAAATATTATTGAATATAAAACTATACATTCTTATTTAAAGGGATGTATAGTTTTTGTTTTAGAGGTGTATTAAATGGCTAAAAGAAAGAGAATTTTAAATATAAATAAGATGATTAAAGAGGGAAGAGGTCAGGGAAGAGGAGTAGAATACAAACCATGGATTAAAATTCAAGATGTACCGTCTTTAGGAAGAGCAACAAGACTTAAAGGAATAAAAACAGGGAGACAGCATGAGTTTCTTTCAGATATGGAAACAAATTATTTTTATATTTTAGAGTATACTGAAAACGTTATCGATATTAGAGAGCAGTATCATTTGTTACCGTTAGAGGACACTATTCTTATAGCTAATGAGCTAGGAATAGAACATCCTAAAAACCCTGAAACTGGTGAATTTATAGTGATGACTACAGATTTTTTTATTACTATGATGAAAGGTAAAGAGCCTTGTGAAGTTGCAAGAACAATAAAATCAAAAGATGATCTAATAAATAAAAGGATAATAGAAAAGTTTGAAATTGAAAGAGTATATTGGAAAAAACGGAATATAGATTGGGGCATAGTTACAGAAAATGAGATAAATAAGACTGTATCTCATAATATAAGCTTTAGTCATTCCTATAATGATATAAGAAACTTAGATTGTTTCTACGAAATAGGCGTAAATGAATTGCAAGATTTAATATATGAATTTATAAAAAGAATAATTGATGTCAATAAAAAGATGAGAGAGATTTGCAATCAATTCGATAATGATATGGGCTTGATAAAGGGAAGTGGCTTGAGCATTTTTAAATATTTAATTATTAATAGGATTATAAAGATAGATTTAACAAAGAGAATAGATATTAACAGTAGGATACCAATTAGTATAGGGGAAGAAGCAATTAAGAAGGTGAATGTAATATGATAGCTGTTAATTCTGTATTTCAGTATATAGATGGGGAAAAAATTAGAATAATAGATATAATAGATATGTTTTTATATTTAGTAAACATAGATGCAGCCACATCTATGCCCAAAAAAGAGTTAATTAAGACCATTGAAGAAGAGATTGATAGTGAAAAACTAATTCCAATTAAGGATCCCTTTGTAAAGATAGTTGATGAAAATAAGCTATCAAAAGTGCAAATTTATAAAAGGGAGGAGGATTGGAATTTTATTTTAAAATTTTGGGATAAAAATAGGTATGAACTATTAGAAAAAAGAAGTAGAAATAAAACCTTTAAAGAGATATGTAATTTAAGTGGACTAGGTTTAACAAAAGTTAAAAAGGTATTTAGCAGGTATTGGCAGAGGGGAATGAATAAAAATGCTTTGTTACCTGATTATATAAACTCTGGAGGAAAGGGAAAAAATAAAAAATTATCAAATAATAAGATTGGTAGACCTAAAAAAGGCTGATTATTATGGTGAAGTTATTCAAGGAATTAACATAACTGATGATATAAAGACTCATTTTGAAATTGCTATAAATAAGTATTATAGGAAAAAGAACAAGATGTCTTTAAAAGAAACATATAATTTAATGTTGAAAGATTTTTATTCAGATAGCTATATAGAAGATTATGAAGTTAAACATAGGATATGGGATAAGACAAGAATACCAACTTATGGTCAATTTTATTATTGGTTTAAAAAGTTAGAAGATCCTAAAAAGGATATTATTTTTAGGAAAAGTTCAAAAGAATTTGAATTGAAATATAGACCAATATTGAGCAATTCTACATTAGAGACTAATGGTCCAGGTACAAGATTTCAAATAGATGCCACTATAGCGGATGTATATCTAGCAAGTTCTTTAAATAGAAACAGAGTAATAGGAAGACCAGTTATATATGCAATTATAGATGCTTTTTCAAGGTTAATAACAGGAATATATGTAGGATTAGAAGGACCTTCTTGGATTGGAGCAATGATGGCTTTAGACAATATGATAACAGATAAAGTTGAGTTTTGCAGAAAATACAATATAGAAATATTAGAAGAACAATGGCCATCAAAGCATTTACCAGAAATAATTATAGCTGATAGAGGAGAATTTGAAGGGTATTCAGTAGAAAATTTAATCAATAATTTAAATATAAAAATAGAAAATACATCCCCATATAGAGGTGATTTAAAAGGGATAGTCGAAAGAAATTTTAGAACAATTAATACTAAAATAAAACATAAAACGCCAGGTGCTATACAAAAGGAATTTAGGGAGAGAGGGGATAGAGATTATAGATTAGATGCAACTCTTAATTTAAATGAATTCACCATTATAATCATAAAAATGGTACTTTACCACAATAATCAGTTAATAGATAAGTATCCTATGGAAAAAGAAATGATTAAAGATGGAATAACACCAATACCTCTAAAACTTTGGAATTGGGGAATAGAAAATAAAAAAGGAAGATTAAGAGTTGTGAATCAAGAAAGATTTAGATTAAATATATTGCCAAAGGGCAAAGCAAGTGTATCAAGGGCGGGAATAAGATTTAAAAATTTATATTACGGTTCTAAAAAGGCTATAGAAGAACAATGGTTTATAAAAACAAACATTAGAAGCATAGAGATAGTATATGATCCACGAAATATGAATCAAATATATATTCCATATGACGATGGAATAAATTATGAAAAATGCTATCTGCTAGATGGCAGTATGCAATATAAAGATTGCATACTAGAAGAAATTATATTTAATGAGGAACTATCATCAGAGTTAAAGGAACAGGAAAAAAATAAGCAAACTCAAATAAATATAGACTTAGATAAAGAAATAGAAGAGATAGTGAAAAAGGCTCAAAAAGAAAAGCAAAAATCTATAAGTTATGATGAAAGTAAAAATAAAAAAATAAAAGGAATAAGAAACAATAGGACAGTTGAAAAAGAAGTAAATAGAATAGCTGAAGCTTTTGATTTAGGAGAAGAAAAAGGGGAAATTAAAGAAAAGGCCGAGATAATTCAGTTACCTACAGATAAAGAGAAACAGAGTTCTAAGGAACTTACGGGAAAGGCGAGGTTGATGGAAAAGTTAAGGAAGAAAAGAGATGAAGAGCGTGAAAAATAATCAAAATATTATAATTCTCAAAGGCGATACAGAGAATGCAAATTACAAAACTCAGAAAATAGAAGAATACTCTAATAATCCCTTTATAGAAGCATTGCCTAATATATTCACAGAAGATGATGTGATTGATAGATTTAGCGTTATATCAAGAATAGATGAAAAGGACAGGAATATGGAGTCTAATCTAAGATATCACATAATAAAAAGAGCTAAAAACTTTGTTCAACCATTACCAGTTCATTTTACAGTGGAAAGAAGATTATCATCACTTATTAGAAGAGGATATTTGGCTAGAAATCCTATAAATAAAAGTTATTTTGAGAGGTTAAGGATATTAAATGGGCTTAGAGATGAAGAAGTATACGATGATACCTTATTAGAAGAAAGAATGAGCAATATACGCTCTACTGCGGATAGTTTAGCTATAATAGGTATCTCAGGGATAGGAAAAACCACAGCTATAGAAAGATTGCTGCTTATGTATCCTCAAATAATAAAACATGAAGAGTATAAAGGACAAAATTTTAGTAGAACACAAATAGTATGGCTTAAAATAGATTGTCCTTATGATGGAAGTTTATCTACACTATGCAAGAGCTTTTTCAAGGCAATAGATGATTTACTTACAACTAGATATTTAGAGAAATTTGGATATGTAAATAGGGTAACATCTAGTATGATGTTACACATGACATCACTAGCCAGTATTTATGGCATAGGAGTGCTGGTTATAGATGAAATTCAACAATTATTAAATTCTAAAAATGACATGGAGGAGATGCTTAACTTCTTTGTTACATTAAGTAATACGGTAGGTATACCAACAGTATTAATAGGTACGTCTAAAGCCCAAAGGATATTTAAAGGTAACTTTAGACAAGCCAGAAGAGCAGCAAGTGAAGGGGCTATAATGTGGGATAGAATGCCTAAGGAAAGTGAAGAATGGGGCTTCTTTTTAGAAACATTATGGGATTTTCAATGTTTAAAAGAAAATACAATATTAACAGATGAAATAAAAAATGCTTTTTATGATGAATGTCAAGGTATAACAGCAGTAGCGGTAAATTTATTTATACTTTCCCAAGAAAGAGCTTTAAGTGAAGGAAAAGAAAAAATAACAGTGAGTATTTTAAGAACTACAGCTAAAGAGGATTTACATATGATTAAACCTATGATAAAAGCCCTTAGAAATAATAATATGTTAGAGGTTATGAAATATGAAGATATATCTATAAATTTAGATGATATATCAATTAATTATAAAAGAGATATTGAATTAATAGGAAAGTTAGAAGAATCATTTAAAGAGAGAAATAGCACTGTTGAACTTAAAAGAAGAAATACTGTAGAAAACCTAGTTATGGATTTATCGGCTATAGGAATATTTGAAGAGTTAGACAACATTGATATTAAAAATCTATGTGAGAAACTAGTAAAGAGCATACCTGTAAATGAAGAATATAATTCAATAAAAGCTATGGCTATAAAGGCGACAATGGAGCTTAATGAAAAGAAAAAATTAAATAATAAGTTAAAAGAAAATCGGAAAAATAAAAAACAAAATCAAGGGTTATTAGCTCTATTTGAAATAGCTAAAAAGAATAAAAAACATCCATATGAAGTTTTGAAAGAAGAAGGATATATAAAAGCTCCTATTGATGAATTTCTTATGGTCAAATAATAAAATTAGTGGGGAATGGGCGGTTAAAAAATGTAATTATGAAGGAGATTTTATAAATGGTACATTTTTTTACTGACCCTTATAAAGATGAACTTATATATTCTGCAATTGCAAGATATCATTATTATACAGGAAATATAGATTGTAAGGATACTTTAGAGGAGTTGTTTGGAAAAAGAAGTGTTGTACCTAGTTTAGAAATAGGAAGTAATATAGATACTTTAGCTAAGAATTTAGGCGGAAATTATACAGCAGACAATATTATAAAAGAGCATACTATATTTCCTTTTTATAGTGCTTTTTTGCCGATAAATAGAAAAGAACAACTCTTACAAGAAATTAAATATGAAGATGGAAGTGGAGTTTATACTAAATTAGGATTGGTGTCAGGTAGTATATGCAAAAAGGATGGTATATATTATTGTGCTTCTTGTGCAAAACGGGAGATTAAAAACTATGGAGAGCCATTTATCCATAGAGAACACCAACTACAAGGGGTATTTGTTTGTCCACACCATGGAATGGAGTTAAAAAAGTACCCTATAGATAAAAGTAATTCAAGTAGAATCCAATTTATAAGGCTAAATAAAGAATTATTAGATTTAGAAAACGAAACATCAATATATAGTAAATATCGTGACAATTTATACAAACTATCTAAGTCTGCATATTGTTTGCTAAAATCAGATTTAAAAAATATTTCTAAGGAAAAAGTTCTAGATAAATACAAAAATATTCTATATTTTATGGGTTTAACAAATTCAAATAGAAGAATAAGGCAAAATGATTTATATGAACAATTTATCAGCTTTTACGGTAAAGATTTTTTAAAAATAATGGAATCTAGTATAGATAATGATGATGAATATAATTGGCTTAGATTAATAACAAGAAATTTAAAGAGAACGGTTCATCCCATAAGACATTTGCTATTAATAAACTTTTTAGAAGGGGATATACAGGAATTCTTTAAAGATATTGATAATGAATACAATCCCTTTGGAGAAGGGCCTTGGCCTTGTTTAAATAAAGTAGCAGAGCACTATAAACAAAATGTTGTAAAGAATTTAAAGATAACGGAAGATTATAAAACTAGGCTGCCTGTTGGAACATTTACTTGTGAATGTGGTTTTACTTATTCAAGAAAAGGGCCTGATAAAAAGCAAGATGATAAATATAAAATAGGAAGAATAAAAGATTTTGGATTTGTTTGGGAAAACCAATTAAAGGGATATTTAAAAGAAGGTAAATATGGTCTTAGAGAATTAGCAAGGCTTATGAATTGTGATCCTAAAACTGTAATTAAATTTGATAGATTGTTTAAAATAAATTACTTTAGTCATTCACCTAAATTAGAAGAAAAATATGAAAATTTTATAAAATACGATATGACGGATAAGTATAAAAATAGCATTTTAAAGAATATAAAAATGAATCCTACATTATCAAGAACGCAAATAAGGGAAATTGTAAGAAAGAATATACATATTTGTATCGAAGAGATAAAGAGTGGCTACTTAATGTGTTACCACAAAGGATTAGAAAATATAATTACAACAAAAGAGTGGATTGGGATAAAGGAGATAAGGAAATTTTGCATTTAATAAAACTTAAATATAAGGAATTAATAAATGAAGATATACCTGTTACAATAACAAAATCAAGTATGGGAAAGGCTACAGGAGTTTTAGCAGCTTTAGAAAAAAACATTAATAAGCTACCTAAAACAAAAAAATATTTGAGTGAAATTATCGAAACGGTACAACAATTTCAAATTAGAAGATGTAAAAAGCTTATAGACGATAAATTAAAAAATCAAGAAGATATTATACTTTGGAAAATACAGAGGGAGGCTGGAATTAGTACTAAGGATTTTAAAATAATTGAGGAAAAAGTTTTAAAGAATAACAATATAAAAAATCGTGGGGGAAAGTATGAGCAAAATATCAATTAAAATAAAAGATTGGCCTTTTAAAAGAGGGGAAAAAGCTAAATTAATATGGATAGGAGGACCATTTAAACAAAATAATAAATGGGTGTTTTATGCTTATTTTAGAGGAGATAATTCTACAAGAAAAGCTATGTTAGATTGGGCAAGTATACATTTTTTATCAGTAGATAAATATTATACAGATGGGAACTTGAATAATGGAGAGGTTTTAGAAAATCAAGAAACAATAGATATAAACTTAAATAACGTTAAAGCACAATATATAGAAAGAAATTGGGAGGTATGGGGTACTGGATTTAGAGATAAAACTAAATCTAAGACCTTTAATTTTAATAAAAATGGATTGTTATATACTATTCCAATAATTGAAGTAATAAGAGCTGTTTTAGCACCAGATAGATTCATGTTAAATAGAATAGTGGAAATGGATACATTAGAAAATTATTTTACATATGAAATAGAACAAAGTAAGTTAAGTATTCATTTTACTTTACAGTATGAAAAAAATCTTTTGAAAAGTGAAAAGATAAATCATTTAGCATGGATACTTACAAATCCTAAAGTATTTAAAATGTTTAATAGCATAGGAAAAAATATGTGGGAAATGCAAGAATTAAAATTTGATTTCTTGTTTAATAGCTTTAATATAGAAGCAAGAGTTGAAAGAAAGGAAAAATATATTAGGATATTGGAAATAGTAGCTCTTAGAAGAAAAAAGATAAATGTAGAAGAGGTAAATATATATCACCCAAGTCTAGAGGAATCTGTTACAACCAATGAAACTAAAAAGAGAAGTTATTTTAATAAAAATATTGGAAGTGAAAGAGAATTAGATTCAAAAGCAGATGGAGCAGCAAAAGCTTCAGAAGAAATAAATACATTATTAATTAGTCATGAATATGAGATAATGCCTAAAATAAATAAAATTAAAAGTGGCAGAAAAATAAGAAGAAATAAAGAGGATGAAAATACCAAAAGATATATTTTAGAAAATGAAAATTTAAGAACTACAGCGGATGAAGGCGGGGAAAAGTTACTTAAGGGATTGGAGTTCACGAGTATAGCAAATGTAAAAGAAAAAGGCGAATTACAGGAATTTATAGAGCTATTAAAGTTATTAGAAAAGAGACAAGCTGTAAGGTCAGTAGAAATAATAATTGGAGAATTACCTGAAGGTAAAAAGGGCAAGAGGTTTTCTAAACTGAGTGATAGAATAACTAAGAGAAAGTATGGTATTGGAAAAATAACTATGATGGATAATGAAGTTTGTAGCTTAATAGAAGTTGAGAGAGAAGATAAGGCTTTATCGATGTTGTTGTTAAAAGGTAATATATTGGTGAATTGGAAAAAGATTTATAGTATAATATTATTAGGATTAGTTGATGAAAGTGGTAAATGGAGCAATAATGCTATTTACAAGATAAGACAAAAAGGAATTGATATTTGTAGAAATAAACATATTAAAAGAAGTATATATGATAAAGAAATTCATATTTATGAGAAATTAATATAGGTTTTGCATATTAGGAGGGGGTAAAGTGGTAAATAAAATAAAAAGTTATTTTGACGATTTTACATTTCACTCAAGAGTTATGCCAGTATTGGTAGTTTCTATACCAATTATATTATTATGGATTCTTAAGGGTATACAAACTGATACATGGGTTACTAATACTATTTATACATTAGTTATTATAGCATTTATATCATTTGCTGCGATGGCAGCAAGAGAGAGAGGAAAAAAGTTTCAGAATAGAATGTATGATAAATTAGGCGCAATGCCAACAACAATAGTATTGAGATATAGCGATAAAACTTATGATGAAATAACAAAAACACGATATCATAAAAAATTAAATAAGTCAGTTGAAGGAGTTTGCTTACCAATAGAACCTAAAGATGAAACTAGAGAATCAGATAAATACTATGAGTCGGCTATGAATTGGCTTAGAAATTATGCTAACTCAAATCGTGATAAAGAACCAAGGGTTTATCAAGAATTAAAAAAGTATAATTATTGGAGAAATTTATATGGTTTAAAATTTTTTGCTATTATTTTGTATAGTCTAGTTGGAATAAGAGAATATTTCATAAATGATAGTTTTAATTGGAAAGAACTTATTACTAAACCATATCCACAGTATATGGCATTTATATTTATGATATTTAGTATTCTAATGTTTGTTATTTTCGTAAATAAATCAACAGTAGAGAAGAACTCTTTTGATTATGCAAAGTCATTAATAGAAGTATGCGAGAGAATTTAATTGAGTTTAGACAAATATTTTTTATTTTGAGTTATGAAAATATTTTTAAGTTAAATTAAATATGATTATGACGAATATATCAAAATTTATGAGGAGGTTCATATTATGGCAAAGGTACAAACAGATAATAAAATTACTTTTTTCCCTGTAGGAAATGGTGATACAACACTAATTACACTTAAAGATAGTACAAATGTATTAATGGATTGTAATATTACTAAGGATTCGAGTGATGAAAATGTTATAGAAAGGTATGATATAATAGAATATTTACGAGAAACACTACCTAAAGATGATGACAGCATGCCTCATTTAGATGTTTTTATACTTTCTCACCCTGACATTGACCATTGTAGAAGTATAGAAAAACACTTCTATTTAGGTGATCCAAGCAAATATGATAAAGAAAAAGATAAAATTTTAATTGATGAACTTTGGTTTGCGCCAGATGTTTTTTGGGAAGAAGATAAAGATTTAAATGAGAGTGCAAAAGCTTTTAAAAAGGAAGCTAACAGAAGAAAGAAACTTTATGAAGATAAGAAAAGTGAAAAATCAAATCCAGGTAACAGACTTAGAATGATTGGTTCAACTGACAATGAAGAACTAGGAGAAATAAAGAGTATTACAACTGCAGCTGGGGAAACAGTAAATCTTATTAATGGAAAAATACAGGATGATTTCAAGTTCTTTGTGTTAGGTCCTGTGAAAGATGAAAGTGATGAACCTGATGTTGAGAGGAATAAACGTTCAATAATACTCAAAGCAGAATTTAATATTGATTCTAAAGAAGTTAATAATGTAGTTATACTTGCAGGTGATAGCAGAATTGAAAATTGGAAGAGAATTATGAGTAAAAATAGTTTAGACAGTCTTAAATTTGATATTTTTATGGCTCCTCATCATTGTTCATGGTATTTCTTTTCAAGTGAGGATTATAAAAATTCTCCACCTGCAGATGATGAAATAATAAGTTTTATTGAAAATGGCAAAGATGATGGAAACGTAAGAGTAATAGTAGCTTCATGTAAAGAAATTAAAAGGAGTGAGGATAATCCTCCTCACTATAGAGCTGCTAATCTTTATAAAAAGGCTGTAGGAGATGATAATTTTTATTGTTTATCTGAATATCCATCTACAGATGAACCCAAACCATTAATTTTTACATTCACTAAAAATGGCCCATTAAAACAAGAACCAGAAGAAGTTACAAAAAAGAAAATGTCATCAGTATTAATTAACACAGCTTCAACACCTAAAAGATATGGTAGATAAATTAAAAGCTATATCTGAACCATATAAGATAAATGATGACTTTTCTAACTTTTACAATGGGTTGATAGCGTGTGATAATGTTAAGAATGTTGAATTGTATAGGTATACAAAAGATTCTGTTATAGTAAGATTAGAACTCAAAATAAACTTACCTTGTAGAAAAACTACAATGGATGTTGACATAAAATCAATTGAACCTATTGATTTTATATGTTATACAAGAGAAATAAGATATAAGGCACCAGTTGTTTTTTCTAGAAGATTAGACTTTCCTTTGGAGAAGTTACCACACACTGTAGCTTTGTGTAAGGGACTTACTTATATATGTTTACATAGAGGGAGCATTGACGATTGGTATATAGAACATTCAGTTGAAGATTTTATTAATAGAATTCGTAATTGGTTTAGTGATGCTGCAAGTGGTAATTTAATAAGGCTAGGGGACGATTTTGAACCTATGATTCTTTACAGGGAAACGGGGAATGCAGTATTTTCATATGATATGCTTACAGAGTTTATTGAAGCATACTGGCGTGAAAATAAAGGAAAAAGTGGTTTTGCTTATACTTTATGTTGTGTTAATAATAGAGAGGAATCCAAATCTTTAGATATGGATAAAAATAGTTTTTCAGTTCAAATATTAGACATAGTTAAAAGAAAAAAATTAGGTAGCTTTTTACGACAATATAATAAAAAGCTTACCCAAAAGAATAGCAGGTATTTTGTAGGCATAGTTGTTTGGAGTACAGAAAGCTCTCGCTATAGTGAATATTTTAGATTAATTACGATGGAATTAGAAGAACTATATGCGTTTAATGAAAAACTAGGTAATGAGTTTAAAAGGGCTTTAAAGATTCTTAAGGATAGAAATATACCAGATAAGTTTTTATTAATATCGGCAATAAATAGACCTACTAAGGTAATTGGATTTAATAAAAATATTGAGTTTGTAAATTATATATTCAAAATTAAAAAAATAACTAATGCTCATACAACAAAGATAGAAGGAGATGGAAGGGCTTTAGCACTTAGTCATTTAGAACCACTAAGTAGAAGATTAGCCGCTGATATATCAACCTTAGCATCTGAAAAAAATCCTAAAATATTATTTGTTGGAGCTGGTGCATTAGGCTCAAAAGTTATATTTCATCTTGCGAGAAATGGATATACAAACATTACAATTATAGATGAGGATATATTATCACCTCATAATCTTGTAAGACATGCATTATTTTCTGATTCAATATCTAGAAATAAAGCGGAAGATATTGCGAATAAGCTTAATAATATGTATATTTTAGATAAAGATAGATATTTTAAAGCTTTTCCTGTATCTTTTATTAATTATGCTGAAAATAATGGTTTAAGTCAGTATGATGTTTTAATAGATTGCTCTGCATCAAAATCAGTTTTTTCATTTCTCGGCAATTATACAGGAAAATTACCTTCAGTAGTTATTAGAGCTGAACTTGCCAACAAAGGTAAACTAGGGTTAATTATTAAAGAAGGTGTAGATAGAGTCCCAAAAGTTGATGATATTGAAGCTAGTTTATTTAATTATGCTCGTTCAAATAATGAGGTATCTGATTGGTTAAAAAGATTTAAAAAGTTAAAGTATAATCTTGAAGATGGACAATTTGAGGATATAACTATTGGTTTGGGATGCAATACAAATACTATGCGACTTTCAGATAATATTATTTCTTATCATGCGGCTGTCTTTTCAAGTTATATAAAGAGAACTCTTATAAATGAAAATGGAGAAGGACAATTTTTAATTTCTTATTTTAATGAAGATAATCTTTCAAAAAACTATTGCAGAACAGTTTCTTTACAAGATTTTATTACAGTAAGCTCTTCAGATAATGAATGGACTACTAAAGTTTATAGAAAGACTTATGAATGCATATTATCTGAACTTAATAAGTGTAAACCAAATGAAGCTGGAGGTATATTATTAGGAAAAGCAAATATAGAGGATAAAGTTATTTATGTAACCGATATATATATACCTAAAGATAGTGAAAGGTGGCCTTATTTATTTGCTAAAGGAACTGAAGGTACAAAAGAACATCTAAAAAATATCAATGATATTACAGGTGATATGATATATTATGTTGGTGATTGGCACACACACCCAGAACATTCAACTAATATGAGTTGTACAGATAGGAATTCTCTAATTGAATTACATGAACTATTAAAGAAGTATTCTTATCCTGCTCATATTATGATATTTAATGAGAAAGAAGTTAGTTCTTATGTAATGAATTAAGAGATCAATGTATATAAAAAATAAAATATCCTAAAAAGTAAGCTGTAATTGGTAAGATAGAATTATTAATGGGCTGAAAACGGTGTCTACAAAGTATTGTAAAGATTTATGTAATAAATATAACTACGAATGTAATTAATGTGGAAGTAACGTTAGAAAAAAAGTTATTTGTAGTTAGTAGAGGATTTGATAAATGTTATTGATGAATATTAGAAAAATGATCAAACTTAATTACAAATCAACATGTAATTAAAATTACTTATAAAAATTGAATTGTAATAAAATTTAATTTTGAAATACAAATAGTATATATTATTATCTATAAGTCATGATCACCCCTAAAAGGGGTGGCTTGCATAGGACCTATAAGGGCGTAATACTGCCAGCACCTAAATGGTGCTGGCTTTTCATTATATTCAACCCATTGTGGACTGATTACCTAGCCATACTCTTAAAAGGGTCTTCTGATTCTTTTGTTGTAATTTTATCCATCATCTGATCATGCTTTTTTGTTCTCTAATATATTTTGCTATTGTTGCTTCATTTAATCCAACACAGTAGGAAAAAATAAAAAAGCTATAGAAGAGTATATAAAAAATTAACAAAATGAAGATACGATCGGGCCAAATAAGTATTAAAGAATATATGTATTCTTTTAAGGGTGGAAAGTAACAGTTAAATTGTGGCTGGTGATACTTTTAGTGCTGGTAAAATATCCTTATAGGGCTTAAGAAAAACCACCAGATAAGCTGGTGGATATTTATTTAATTTTATAGAAATTAAATTTAATAATCAAAAATTAAAAATAATATAATAATTATATCAGTAAATTATAACCTTTATATACAAATATTGTAATTTCTATATAATTATATTATAATTACAAATATAATACTATAAATGAATAGTGTGGTATGTGAGATGATAAAAAATAATCTTAAAAAAATTATGAAAGAAAAGGGAATTAAACAAAAATATATAGCTAACAAAATAAGAGTTAAAGATAATTATTTTTCTATGATTGTGAACGGCAAACATATACCAAGCGTAGAAATAGCATTAAAGTTAGCTAAAATACTTAATGTATCAGTAGAAAAAATTTTTTACTTAGATTATGACAAATAAGTTATTAACTAGTAAGATGGGGAGAGCGTATAATGAATAAGTTAGATAAATTAATACAAGACAAATTAGAGGGAAGAAGGTTTAAAGCTGTTGAAATTGACATGAAAACTAATTTTATAAAATATAACGAACAAATATATGAGCACAATGGAAAAAAATCTGTTTTAAATTTAGAGGAAAAAACAACAGCTTATTTAATTGATAAATTAGTTAATGAACTAAATTATGATTTAAAATCTATAGAATTAGAATTTCCTTGTCCTGTTGGAGGAAGTACAAAATTAGAAGATAAAAGGATTGATGTTATAGTAAAAGATACAAAGAACAAAGATATTCTATTTTTTATTGAAGTAAAACCATTTAAAGAATATGATAATAAAAAGGAATGGTCTATAGAAAATCAATTATTTATTTTAGCCAATAATATTCAAAGTAATCAAGATATAAATATAAGATATTTAGTATATTATACATGTGAACTCATGGGCAATGATGTAGTAGACAAATTAATAATAATTGATCATCAAAAGTATAAAAATTATAAAATGTGGATTAATGGTGGAAGAAAGAGTATTAGTGATATTTTACCTCCCAAAGGTGAAAAACCACATATATTCCCTTTTGTTAAAAAGGGAAGAAATGATTTGAGAAGAGAAATATCTGTTGAAAACACAAAAAAATTAAAAGAAGAACTTCATAACAAATTATGGGGAAGTGGAGCGGTAAATGATAATGAAATTTTTGCCACACTAGTTAATTTGATATTAGCAAAAATACATGATGAAAATGATACGGAAGATTATAAAGAGTATAGATTTCAAATATTTAGCACTGAATCAAATGGAGAAGAAAAAGAAGAATCTCCTAAAGAATATTTAATAGCTTTAAATGAGCAAATCTCATAACAAATTATGGAATAAAAATAGACATTCATAATATCCTAGTGTATTATATTTCTGTCAGAAAACATAAACAAAGGATGAATATAAATGTCTACAGAAAATAATATACCATATAATAAAGAGATTAACAATTTCATAATTAAACTTGGATTATCATTATATTTAACACTGCCTCAATTAAAACATGTTTGTGAATTTATCTTTGCAGCCGTAGGTCGTGGGTATGATGGCAAAGTTATTCATATAGCTGAAAGTTGCTATCAGAGTACTTATAGAACATCCATAGGTCAATTTTTATCCAAAAGCCCATGGAATGAAGATTATATTTTGAGAGCATTACAAAAGTTCGCAGTTAACAAAATTTGGCAGTTATCTCGTGATACAGGAAAGCCTATTTATGTGATTATTGATGATACTATCTGTAAGAAGACAAAGCCTTCGTCACGGGCTAAAAATCCTATAGAAAAGTGTCAATTCCATCAATCACATTTAGAAAATAAAAAAGTCTATGGACACCAAGTTGTAGGTGCTTTACTACAATGTGGCGATGTTACAATTCCTTATCAGCTAACGCTTTATGATAAGACTAAAGTCGATAAAGACAATAAAAAATTTACTAAGATTAATATTGCTGTAAATATAATATCTTCATTACCCGAACCACCTATCCAAGGTTTCGTCTTAGGGGATAGTTGGTATAGTGCTGAAATAATTATAAAAACAGCAAAGGCAAAAGGCTTTGAATATATAGGAGCGTTAAAAACTAATAGAATTATATACCAAAATGCTCGCGCATGAATCATAAAATTAATGGTTTTGTCAAAACTATAAACAAGGAAGACTTTCACCTTGTAACAGTGAATAAGCACTCTTACTATGTTTATAGATATGAGGGCAAAATCAATGGTTTTAAAAATGTTGTAATTCTTATTAGTTATCCTAAAGAAGCTCTCTATAATGAAAAAGCATTAAAATCTTTTATATCAACAGATATAAATCTCACAACAGAAGAAATACTTTTTCAATACCGTGAACGTTGGACAATTGAAGTATTTTTCGGTCAAAATAAGATGGAATTAGGTTTTGACAATTATCAACTTCGTAGTGAAAAAGCCATAAAGAGATTTTGGATTTTAACTCAATTGACTTATATTTATTGTACTTGTGGCATAAGTACAGATTGTTCTAAATTTGGAGAAGGTTTAAAAATAGCTCGTAAACAATCCCAACAAGAAGTAATTGCTTGGGTGTATTCTCAATATAAAAAAGGAGTTAGTTTAAATGCTATTTTTGATGTTCTTAAATTATCACACAATAAGTGTGCTTAAGTAATGTAAAATAATGTAAGCGATTTGCTCATTTAAAGTAAAGAACTGATTTTTGGATAAATTATTCAATTTTTAACAAAGAAATTTACGGACATTCTATGCATTATTCAATTGGTAAATTAATCTTAAATATCAATATTAATGAAGTAATTTAAATTAGCACAACGAGTTAAATTTAAAAAAATATAAAAATAAATTCAAAAAACTGTATTATAATGGATAAGTTTTCTATGAAACAAAGTTGCCCACTGGAACTTGACACAAACATTAGTAAATTATGTATTGACTTTTTGGATATCCGATAATACAATATATTTATGGATATCCAAAAATAAAAAATGAAAGAAGTGATTTTAATGGTAGGAAGACCACCAAAAGATGATAGCAGGGATAAGCAGTACAGAGTAAGACTTAATGATGTAGAAGATGACATGCTTAGTTTTTGCAGTAAAGAAACTGGAGAGGCGAAATCTGAGATTTTTAGAAATGCATTAAAGTCATATTATGAGAATGCAAAATTATTTAAAAATGTGTTAAAAGATAAGAAAAGCCAGTCTGAAATAGAATATACAAGCGAAAAGAAATGCGAACAGAAATTACAATGTGATTATAATAATAACTATGTAGAGGATGAATTTGAAATGGATCATATTTCTTTAAGACGTGCAATTACATGTCCCTATTGCGGAACTGAGAATAACATGAATTTCGCAGATGACTGTAATTCATCATATGAGGAAAGACAAATGGGACCAGAAAAAGAATATTCTTTTGATTGGCAAGAATGCAAATGCGAAAACTGTGAGAAAGATTTCAGAGTGTTTGGTAGCATTTGGGAATATCCGATGGGGGCGTACAACTGCGAAGATATTAATGTCGAAGCATTGGTTGATGAGAATTGAGACGAGAGTAGAAATTATGAAGTAATAGTATAATCTGGTGTTGGTTATCATGAAGCTAATCTTGTAAATTTGATTAAAGAGCCATACGTTTATAGTAAAAGAAAAGCTGTAAGTTATATTTTTTAATGAGTAATACCTTTGCTGATAACTTTTTATAAATATATTGTAGAAAATATTTGTATTTATTCTTAACTAAGTTTACATAAAAGTACCCTTCCTGGTAGAATTTGAACTGCACCCTGTCAAGTAGACAGGAGGCAGTTCAAGGTTTCTAGGTACTTAAATTTTTACGCTTATAATACCCAAACTTTTTTACAAACCTGTATGATAATGCAATAAAGATTGAAAAACGTATTTACCAAAAATAGAATAAGTTGTTATAATAGAAACTAGAACAGTAGTTAAAGGAGATTATAATGGGTGTTAGTGAAATTTACTTAGATTCAATTGATAAAATTTATACAGATATATACAAGAAAATAAATAGAGAATATACAGATGTATTCTTATGTGGGGGAGTAAGCACTAATGAAAATTGCCTAAGAGATTGGGTTAGAATAGAACTTGAGAAAAATAAAATAAGAGTATTATATCCAGAAGATTTATTTATGGATATATTGAATAAGGATAAGAAAATGGATTTGTTAAGTTTAGAAAATTTTCTAGCAGAAAATAGCGACATAATATGTGTGATGCCAGAAAGTTCAGGATCGTTAGTTGAATTGGGTGCCTTTACGAATAATGAAAAAACATTGGAAAAGTTATTTGTTATTATGGATAAATATTACAAAAAACAAAAAAGTTTTATCATGATGGGACCAATTAAATATATATCAAATCAAAGGGAAAAGGATCGGATAATTTTCTATGATAGAGACAAATTAGATTCGCTCATTAAATTTATATTGGACAAGTTTAAAAAGTTCAGTAGAGAATTTGTAAAAAAGGATATAGAAATAAATACAATAATAGGACAATATTATTATATTCCTTTGCTAGTCTACTTTGTAAAAAGTATTTCTATGGTAAATATAGAGAAAATAATGAAGAGATTATATAAGAAAGATAATTATGAGACTGAAAATTTAAATATGATATTATATACAGCAATCAAATTACTGTATAAAAATAAACTTGTTCATAAGAATATTAGGAATGGAGAAATATCATTAACAAAAAAAGGCAACGTGTATATTCAAGGAGTGTTGAATAATTTACCGATAAGTAATAGTATAAAATTGTATGATTTCATAAGGTATGGTATAATGTTAACAGAATTAACTGGAAACACCCCTTTAGAGAGCACTATATAATAGTATTGCGCATGAGAGTACTTCTATTTGTAGTTGGAGATGATTCGTCTCCGTCAGTTTTATTTTTAATCTGGGAGTATTTTAATTAAATCTTCCGATTCATCCACGACAGTGGATAAATCAAAAGATTTAATCAAAAAGAATTTATGGTAAAGGGGTGTTTGCAATTAAAAAGGTTAAATATAAAAACTTAATTATTCTTGAAACTTTAAACTTGCCTAAAATATTTGATATAGAGTCATTTAGCCTATCTATAGGACTTAGTACTACAATTTTATATTTATTGTCTAAACAAACGCAGCGATATTACACTAGCAAAGAAATACCTAAAAAAAGAGGAGGAACTAGGCAATTGGATATACCAAGTTTCTCTTTGAAATTAGTTCAGAAGTGGATAAAAGTCAATATATTGGACAAGATATCTATTTCAGACTGTTCTATGGGGTTTAGAGTAGGATCAGGATATGGAATAAGGCAAAATGCTGAATTTCATAGATTTAATTCATACATTCTAAAAATAGATTTACAAGACTTTTTTCATAATATACACAGAGAAAAAGTTTTCTTCTTTTATTATAGCTTGGGCTATAATAAATTGGTATCTAATATTCTTAGCAATATTTGCACATATAATGATGTTTTACCACAAGGAGCGGTGACTTCACCAAGCTTATCAAATTTAATATGTAGAAAGATGGATTCTAGATTAGAGGGAGTATCAAGTAAAAGAGGTATAGTATATACTAGGTATGCAGATGATTTGATTTTTTCATGTAATGATGAAATTTTATTAAGGAAAACACAAAAGATGATATATGATATCATAAAAGATGAAGGTTTTAAAGTGAATAATAAAAAAGTAAAATTTATGGGACCAGCTACTAGAAAATCTATTACTGGTTTATTAATCGTAGATAGTAAAGTAATAGTACCTAGGGAACTTAAACGTAAAGTAAGAGCAATGATTCATTACATAATTTGTACTTCTGATTACTCAAAACTTGATGTTGTCAAGGGATACATTTCTTATATCTCTAGTATAGAAAAGAATTATTTAGCAAGAATTAAGAAATATATAAATGAAATGACGCAAAAGGAGCAATATAAAGTTTTTGATGATATTGTAGAAGAGTTTAATCGGAATAAGATTTTAGGATGTAATGAGATGAAATTTATCCCATTTGAAGCATGTAATACAGATATAGATTGCGTGGGTACCTCTTATGAAGAATTATATGTAGGAGAAAGAATAGATTTTTTTTTGAAACATAATATAGGCAGTCGATTAAGTACGGTTGGAATCAAGTATGAACAGTCTGATGCAGCAGTTACTAACTCTGTAGATATTGATGATATATTTAAATAATGATCAAACTTTTTTACAAAAATAATTCAACCTAAAATAATAAAGAACTAACTTTTGATCAAACTTTTTTCAAAATTAGTTCTTTTAATTTACGTAAAATCAACCTTTGTAAGGTACGTTTTGATCAATCTTTTTTACAAATCTACATCAAAATTAAAGGTTAAAACTGATATAAAAGGTTAAAACTGATATAAATGGCTTAACATCGTAATAAAAGTAAAGTTTTGATTAAACTTTTTTTAAAAAATTTATCATGAATTATCATGAAATGGATGCTGTTTTATATATTTTGCTCAAACTTTATTTTAAAATCAAATTTTCACTGCATGTATTTAAGCTATTCATATAGAAGGTTTTGATCAAACTTTTTTTAAAACCTACAACAGGAATAAATGTAATAATAAAACTTTAAAGTAAAATTAATAAATTTGTTTTATAAAGCATGAAGGTTATAGAGAAATGACTATAGCCTTTGTGCTTTTTTAAAGAATAAAATATAAGTATATTGAAAAAAAAACCATTTATGTTATAATTAAGCCAAAAGTTATTTTGGGAGGAAGCTGAATGAATGCTCCATTTATGTCTCTAATAATAATAATATTAAGTACAATACTATGCGTATTGGTAAACAAAGGTAAAAAGCTTAAATTAATTTTCACTATTGATTTTATAACTATATTGTCTTTATTAGTTTTATTTATTATGTTTTGGTTTAATCTAAACAATGTTAATGAACCTAAATTTGTGACATTTTGGTCATGTACCTTGATTGTAGCTTTAATAATAAATATACTAATAAAACTAAAGATATCTATAAACTTCATTAAGCAATTAAAAGATTAAATAATACTTTAAATTTAATTAGGTACTAATAAATATAAAAACACATAGATAAAGTACACATCAAACCATACTTTAATCTATGTGTTTTTTACAATAATATATGTTTTAACAGAGGTTTGTCTAGAAATTCTAAATTAAAATATACTAAACATACCTACACTAGCAGCGCCCATTATAATGCCTGCTAATAATACTCCAGCCATAACAGCTACAATACTAGTTTTAAAATCCATATCTAGAAAACTAGCAGCTAAAGTACCTGTCCAAGCTCCAGTTCCAGGAAGTGGCACTCCTACAAATAGCAATAGGCCAATAAATAAGCCTTTATTACCTGCTGTTTCTTTTAATTTTTTTCCTGCTTTTTCACCCTTTGCTAGGCACCATGTGAAGAAATTTCCGATAAAGGGTTTATCGGCTCCCCATACAAGCACCTTTCTTGCAAATAGATATATAAAAGGCACTGGTAACATATTGCCAATAATTGCAATGATATAAGATTGAAGTAAGGGTAACTGATAAAGTTGAGAATATGGTATAGCTCCACGTAATTCCACGATTGGAACCATAGACATAAAAAATACTATTGCATACTTAGTCATTATCAAAATCCACCTTTTCTTTAAGTATAATTAGATAATCAATTTTAAAAATAATATATCATAAATAGCAAATAATCACAAATTATTAAATTTTAATATCAAGCATTTATATTTAGTTTTAGCTTTTTTTACAATATTTCATCATAATATTTTAAATTATTCCTTAATAAATTACAAGTTACCACAATCAATGTATTATTTTTTATACTATAGTTAAAAAATTCCCATAATATTGTGGAATTTTTTATAATTATTATTAGAGATAAATGATTTAAAATAGAATTATACAAATTTGATTGGAGGTTATAATTATGAAGGGGAAAATTCAAAAATTTTCTGGCGCAATGATGATACCGGTAATTTTATTCGTAATTGTTGGTTTTTATGTTGGAATTGCTAGTGCATTTACCAACTACATTTTAACTCCTAATACATTGCTTCATACGATATTTTCAATGTTTGAAGGCATAGGATTTATGGTAATGAGGTATTTACCTTTCTGGTTTGCAGTAGGCATTGCCTTTGGATTATCTAAAAAGGAAAAAGGTTGGGCAGCCTTTGGTGGACTTGTAATGTTTTTTGCATTCAACACTTGCATTAAAACGTTTGCAGGGGCAGAGGGTTGGAATGCTGGTACAACAACTGTAGACTATTTAACAAAAAGCTTAGGATATTCACTTCAAAAGGCACAAAATTTTAGTGCATTATGGACAAATATTGCTGGAATATTTACATTTGATATGGGTATATTTAGCGGAATTATAACAGGTATAACAACTTCATTCATACATAACAAGTGGTGTGAAAAGGAATTCAAGGGTGCATTTTCATTCTTTAGCGGCCCAAGATTTGTAATAATATTAATAACATTATTTGCAATTCCATTATCAATTGGAACTTACTATGTATGGCCATTTATTGCATCAGGATTACAGGCTTTAACAAAACTTATAACAACTTCAGGAGTTTTTGGTACATTCTTATTTGGTGCAATGGATAAAGCGCTTCTTCCATTTGGTATACATCACTTAATAGCATTCCCAATAGAGTACACACGTGTTGGTGGTGTAATGACTATTGATGGTGTCGTTTATGAGGGAGTTAGAAATATAATGAACGGTCAAGCTGCATCAGCAGGTGCGATTGGATATATTACAAGAAACTTTACAACAGGTAGAATATTATTCCAACTTGGCGGACTTCCAGGAGCAGCTTATGCAATATATAAAACGGCAAAGCCTGAAAACAAAAAGAAGGTTGCATCTTTAGTGCTTCCAGCGGCTTTAACATTAATCTTTGTTGGTATATCTGAGCCAATTGAATATACATTCTTGTTTATAAGTCCAATACTTTACTTCCTTGTTCATGCACCATTAGCAGGAATTGCGTATGTTTTAACTGAATTAACAAAGGTATCAATAAATGGACATGCATTGTTCTTTATGATTCCAAATTTATTCCAAATGCAAAAGGTACATGCTTGGTCATTGTTAATACTTGTTCCTGTATATTTTGCACTATACTATTTTATATTCAAAACATTAATATTGAAATTTAACATAAAGACACCAGGTCGTGGAGATGATGAGAACGAAATAAAACTTTACAAGAAGAGTGACTATAAAGAAAAAGTAGCTGAGAAAAAAGAAAATAAGGGAAAACTTGCTGAAAGAATAGTTGAGGCTCTTGGTGGAGCGGATAATATTGATGATGTTACAAACTGTGCAACAAGACTAAGAGTAATAGTTAAAGATGAATCACTTGTTGCAAGTAATGAGGAATGGACATCAAATCTTGAGGCTCATGGTGTAGTTAGAAATAAAACAAGCTTCCAGATTATTTATGGACCAAGAGTAATAACGGTTGCATCTCAAGTAAAGGATGTACTTGGTTTAAACTAAGACTATATTGTTTATTACAATTTCATTTAAGTAAATTAGATTACATAAGAAGGTGTTAGTGGTATTACCGCTAACACCGTATTGTGTTTAAAAAAGGATTAATATAAGAGGGTGGATTATGTGGTAGAAAACAACAATAATTATAAAGTGAATATAAATTATAGAACTTCCTTTGACAAAGACTTTATAGAAAAGCTCTATGGATATAGAAATCAAATGAAAAGTGACCTTGCTGCATTGATTAGTATTAATTCTGTGAGAGATCCGCATACTATTTATAAAGGAGCTCCATTTGGCAGAGGAATTAGAAAGTGTTTTGATAAAGTGATGGAATTTGCTATTAGGGAAGGCTTTAAAGTTAAAGATTTTGATGGATATGCAATGCATATTGAATATGGTGATGGGAAAGATACACTTGGAATATTAGGACATTTGGATACGGTTGATGCAAAACATATTGAAGGATGGAGTACAAATCCTTTTGAAATGGTAGAAAAAGATGGATTCTGGTATGGTAGAGGAGTAAATGACGATAAGGGACCAGTTATAGGATGTTTTTATATTTTAAAGGTTTTAAAAGAACTTAATTATAAGCCAAATAAAAAAATAAGATTGATATTGGGCGGAGCAGAGGAAACTACTTGGGAGTGCATGGAATACTATGCTAAACACAACAAAATGCCTGATATGGGATTCTCACCGGATTGTGACTTCCCTATTGTTAACTGTGAAAAGGGTATAATTAAGTGTCAGTACGAGAGAGAATTAGAAGTGCAGTTAGATGGAATTAATAATATTGTACAGATTAAATCAGAATTAAACATTGATGCTGTGTGTTCAAATATTAAAATATATGTTAATTCAAAGGATATAGAGGGATTGACAGATTGTCTTAAAGGAGCTTCTAATATTACAAAAAAGGATAAACTTATAGAGATAGAGTATCAGGGAAAATTTGCTCTAAGTAGGAATCCTCATAAAGGTGAAAATGCCATTTTTAAATTTGTAGATGATTTTATTAATGTAAAGGGATTAAATCTAGCAGGTAAAGGTATAATTGATGTACTTAATAGATATTTTAATAATGATATATATGGAAATAAACTAGGGCTATTTCACGAAGATGTAGAAACAGGAAAGACAACAAGTAACCTAGCATATGTACAATTTCTAAACAAAAGGCTTTTAATTGGATTCGATTTTAGATATCCTGTGGGTATAGATAAAAAATATGTATTAGGCAGATTATCCTGTATTGCTGGAGAAATTGGAATGAGTTTTAATGTGCTTAAGGACTTAGATTTGTTATATGTTCCAGGAGAGAGCCAGTTAATTGATAAATTAAGTAGAAGCTATGAAAAAGTAACAAATGAAAGGGCTCTTCTTTTTACAAAGGGAGCAGCAAGTTACGCAAGGACTATGAAAAACTGTGTAGGTTTTGGGCCATCTTTTGAAGATGATAAACCAAACTCTCATAAGGTAAATGAATGTATAAACCTTAAGAATTTCTATAAAGCTCTCGAAATTTATTATGAAGCGATAAAGGGGTTAACCAAGTAATTAAACCTTAGAAAGGGGACTGACGCCAATGTTGCATACTCGAACCTTACAAATAGCAAAAATATTACTTCAATGTCAGGATAACATAACAATTGCTGATATTGCAGAAAGATTAAATGTTTCATACAAGACCATAAGGAATGATTTTGATGATGTTGATAAATTCCTTTCTGAAAGGAAGCTTGAGCTAAACAGAAAATCAGGAGTAGGAGTCTCGGTAATTGGTGATGAATCCTTAAAGCTTAAGGTAATAACAGAAATTAATGGGTTAAGACTTTTGAATAATAATTATGGTTCTAAAGATAGACAGCTGTATATAATCTATTTGCTTTTAAACAAGAGAAGGATAAAAATAAGTTCTTTAGAATATCAGTTTTATATAAGCAGGCCCTCTGTTTATAAGGATCTTGACGAGGCTAGAAAATGGCTTCATGAAAGGGACATTGAGGTGTTAAGAAGCAAACAGAAGGGATATGTTATAGAAGGCGGAGAAAAAAGAATAAGAAAAGCTATTTTTGATTGGATACTGTTAAAGGAAAGGCAGGAGGAAAGATTTTATATGGAAGAAAATGATGTGCCTGGGAAATCCTTTGACTGTGAATTTACAAAGCATTTATTTTCTAGAAGCAGTGATTTTTTTGAAGGTGTTAGTGAACATAAGATAAGCCAGATAGTTTGTTTGATAGAACATGAATTTGGAGTTAAATTTGTGCCCCAAGATCTTAAAAGATTAAGGATAAAGTTTTCAATAAACATTATGCGAATTAAAAAGGGATATTATTGCACCATGAAGGAAAATACCCTTGATGATTTGAGAAATATGAATAATTACAAAATAATGGCAAAGATTACAGAAGCAATAGAAAGGCTCTTCCAAATTAAGCTTACAGAAGATGAAGCAGGATACCTCTTTGGAATAATAGTTGCATCTAAGACGCATAAGGAAAATAAAAAATGGAACATAGCAGATGATTTTTTAGAAAT
Source organism: Clostridium sp. KNHs214 (assembly GCF_000744935.1). Classification (GTDB taxonomy): domain Bacteria; phylum Bacillota; class Clostridia; order Clostridiales; family Clostridiaceae; genus Haloimpatiens. The sequence goes on from NZ_JQMW01000011.1 coordinate 1,251,919, forward strand.
TAATAAAGAAATAACAGGGGAAATTACTAAGCTTGTTTATGAGCATTACAACATAAGGGATAAGGAAAGCTTCTATAATGGTATATTTCATCACTTAAAATCTGTTGCAAACAAGATTAATTATGGTTTAGATTTTTATAATTCATTAGAAGATGAAGTTGAAAGAAATTTTCCAGAGATATTTAAGCTTGCCAGTAAAGCTGTGCCTATCATAAAGAAATTTTATGATTATGATATATCAAAAGGAGAAATTGCATATATAGCTCTTCATATAGCTGCAGCTATAGAGAGGAGCAAACTTCCATTGAGAACTTATGTGATTTACAATAATAGCTATGCTGAAGTTAAGTTAATAATGGAAATACTTAAAAATAACGTAGCACAAATAAATATAATGGAAGTGTTTCCAACATCTTTGAGTAATGATAGGAATTTTGAAGAGGTTGATTTGATTATTACTAATAGTAATCTAAAAATAAATTCAGATGTTGAAACTATTGTGCTTCCATCACTGCCTGTGGAGGAGGACATACAAAATTTTGCTAATCTCATAAGAAGTACTTTTGAAAATATGAATTTAAAGATGATAAAAAAATACCACAACTAAAGGTAATTTTATTATAAATTACAGATATTATATCGTGCTAAAATTGAAATATAAGATAGATTATAGCTTTAATTATGAAAGGAGATATAATATAATGAAACATATTAAAATAGCAGCAGGACTTGCGCATGTTAATTATGGTAATATAGCAGGAGTTGTAAAGGAAGCAGTTGATGCAGGAGTTGATTATATACATTCCGATGCAGCTGATATGCATAACCTTAAAAATATGCAGTTAATGGGAGGACACCAGATAATTGAAGGTATTAGACCAGTTACTGATAAACCTATAGAATGTCATATTTATACTGAAAGCTGTGACAGACTTTTTATAGAGAAGCTTGCAGCTGTGAAAACAGATATGTTAATATTACCTGCAGAAAATTTTATAGGAGCACCTTTGGCATACATCATAAATTACTGTAGAGAGTTTGGAATAAAAGTGGGATTAACAGTAGGATGTTATACACCATTATCCTTTGTTGAAGAATCTATATACGATATAGATCGTCTTCATATTGTTATGCATGGAGTTGATGAAACTGACGGTAAGGATAATTGGGGTTGGAGAATGTCTGCAATTGATCTTTTAAAAAGAGCAAGAAAAATGATAGATGAAAAGAATCCAAAATGTGAGCTTGCAGTTGATGGAGGATTACGATACAATAACATGGATCCTGTTGTAGAATGCAATCCTGATGTAATTATACTATCATCTGCAATATTCAAAGACCCAGATGGCATTGCAGCAGGGGTTAAAAAATGTAGACAGGCTATTGATAGTGCTGCCGAAAAGTACAATATAGAATAAGGTATGTGAAAAGAAATAACAAGTTAAAGCTACTAGCATATTGACTTATTATTTATTTAAATGTGCCTAATTAGAAGTATACAGTGATTTTATAATATAGGCCTGTTGTTGAATATTTTAAGCAACAGGCTATGTTTTTAGTAGTTTAAATATAAAATCCTAAGATATAAGTGAATTTTGTTTTTTATACATCTTGGGGTTAGACTAATTTGGTAGCGATGTTATTAAGTAAGAATAGAATGGAAGAAATTTATTAGATTCTATAGATGCCTGAGAGAGTGAGGAGATATATATGAAATACAAATTATTTGTTACAGATATGGATGGAACACTTCTTAATTCAAATAAAGAAATAACTAAAGAAAATAAAGTAGCAGTTAATAGGCTAATTGAAAATGGAATTGAGGTGGTACTTGCTTCTGGAAGGCATCCAGCTTTACTTAAGGGATATCCTAAAAAATTAGGCATTGATACACCTGTTATTGGTTGTAACGGTGGAATGATAAAAGATTTAATGTCAGAAGAAATTCTTTACATGAGCGAAATGAATATGGAGTCTGTTATAAAAGCTATTGAAATTGCAAATAAGTTTAATGTGGATTTTTGGATTTATGAAAAGGAAAATATATTCTATAACAGGGAAAATGATAGGGTGCGTAAGCATCTTGAAAATAACAAAAACGCTTCCCAGGATGAATTTGTGCCTATAAAAAAATTCAATAGTATTTCAGATTTGGCTGAAAATACTGCAAAAATAACAAAGGTACTATTTATACTTATTGGACGTGAGGATATGAAAGAAAAATTATTTTATGAGCTTGAAAAAATTTCTGATATTGAGCTTTGCCAATCAGATAGAGTATTAATAGATGTTATGAATAAGGGCATAACAAAGGGGAGGGCAGTGAAGCTGTATGCTGAGAAAAAAGGAATTAAAAAAGAGGAGATTATCGCAATAGGAGATAATCACAATGATATTTCTATGATAGAATATGCAGGATTAGGAATTGCAATGGGAAATGCGGAAAAGGATGTAAAGAAGGCTTCAAAATATGTTACTGAGGATTGTGACAGCAATGGTCTTGCTGAAGCTGTGGACAAGATTCTCAAAGGACAACTATAAATGTATTTAATTTTTAAAAATAAGTACTATGCAGTTTATTAAATTTATTACGGGGTGAGCATTGTGTTTAAAAATTTATTTAAAAAGAATAAAGAGAAATATGAATTTGTTGCACCTATGAAGGGTAGATTATTAAGCATTACAGAGGTACCAGATCCAGCCTTTTCAGGTAAAATGATGGGAGATGGATTTGCCATTGACCCTGCTAACGGAAGTGTTGTTTCACCAGTTGATGGTAAAGTACAAATGATTTTTCCAACCAAGCATGCAATTGGAATAATAGCAGATAATGGATTAGAGATATTACTTCATTTTGGTTTGGATACAGTGTCATTAAAGGGTGAGGGTTTTGAAGTACTTGTGGCTGAAAATCAGACTATAAAAAAAGGAGAGCCAATACTTAGTGTAGATGTTGATAGTGTAAAAACTAAGGTTCCTTCAATAGTTTGTCCTGTAGTCATAACAAACTTAAATGGAAAAGAAATTGAATTGACCCAAAAAGGAAATGTTGAAATGGGTGATATAATCACTCTAGAAGTCAATAATTAAGCATAAGTGCCGTGCAGTGGAGAAAGGAGAAAAACTCTGTTAATCCATTGCACGGCATTTTAAATATCAATGATTAAAATGATTCTTTAATTATATTTTGTAGGTCTTCTTTTGAACCAAAAGGTAAATATCCAAGAACAGGACAATTTAAAATTGTGTTTAATTGTTCATCTGTTACTTTAAAATCTCTTAGTGTAACACGGAGATTAATAGTTTCAAGGAATTTAATTATTTCATCGTAAAGTTTTTCAGCAGCTATTTCTTCAGTTGATTCCTTTAGGCTTGGGTTAAATATATGAGCAACCTTTGCAAACTTTTCTATATTATTTTTCCATTGTTGTTTTATGAATGCAGGGAATACAATTGCCAAGGTTTCTCCGTGTGGTATATGTGCTACTCCTCCTATTATCTCTCCAAGTGGATGAGGTGCTGCTGCTCCTGAATTAGCAAGACTTGTACCAGCTAATGTGTCTGCCATTGCAAGGCTGCTTCTATATTCCATATTCTTACCATCTAACAGAACTTTTGAAAGGTTATTACAAACAAGCTCCATAGCTTCAAGAGCTATTATTTCTGTAAATCTTGAGGCTCTAGGGTTTATATAGCTTTCAAAGGCATGGCTAAAAGCATCAAAACCAGTTGAAGCTGTAATTCTTGGAGGGAGTGTTACCATAAGCTCTGGGTCTATTATACACTCTTTAGTAAAGTTATCTGGGTGAAATACTGTATTTTTTGCATCACCTTGAGATATAACTGCGGCTTGAGTTACTTGACTTCCTGTACCTGATGTTGTTGAAACAGCTACTAGTGGCAATCCTTTAGGTGATAGAGGAGCATAGTGTTCAAAAGGGCTTGTATAAGTTTTAAATACATACTCCCAATCTATGGTTTCAAGGCCATTTGTTAAAGCAATCATTTTTGCAGTGTCTATAGAAGAACCGCCACCAACAGCTACAACAACTTCAACATTATTTTCATTTGCAAGTTTAAATCCCTTTTCTATGACCTCAACTGAAGGGTTTGGAACTACTTCATCAAAATGTGTTACTTCTATATCAGATTTTGACAATATATCAATTACTCTATTGAAAAGTCCGTCTAGAGGTGGTTCCATTGGCGTTGTAACTAGAAGACACCTGTTACCGTATTTTTTTACTGTGGAGCCAAGTTCATTAATTCTTCCTTCTCCAAAGTGAATTTTGCTTGGTTGATAAAAATTAAAATTCATACTGAATTACCTCCATTGCATTATATACTTTATCTTATAAATCTATAATACATTAATTTTAATGGGGTATATAAAATAAAAATTTACACATATATGTGGTAAAAAATAAAAGGATTTCTTTATTAATTACCGTTTTAATAAGGAAATAAAACTATAAGAAAAGCATATGTAAGGCGTTAATATTATAGATAGGGACATATTGTATATTTTGAAAATATTCTAGGAGATGATATAAATGAGATTTTTAATTGATTCAGCAAATATAGACCAAATAAATGAGGCAATAAAAATGGGGGTAGCTGGAGTTACAGCAAATCCGCCTATGTATGTTAAAGAAAAGGTCAATTTCTATTCTTTTATACAGCACATAAGAAAATGTACTGCTGGAATTGTAACTGCTGAGGTTATGGAAAATAGCATAGATAAAATGCTTAAGGATGCAGAAAGAATAACTGAAATATCTAAGGATATAGTTATTAAGGTCAATTTTTCTTCAAGGGGATTAGAATTCGTTAAAAAGCTTAATAAAATGGGTATAAAAACTGCTATGACACTTGTATTTTCAGTAAGTCAAGCAATGTTAGCAATTGAAGCAGGAGCGGACTATATATTCTTCTTTATTGGTAGAAATGAAAATATAGGAGTGGATGGCTTAAAAACTCTTAAATGTATTTGCAGCATAACAAAGGAAAAGGAATATAAGACTAAAATTGTAGCAGCAAGCATTAAAAATCCTTATCATGTAGAAGAAGCTGCTAGGTGTGGAGCTGATTATGCAGCAATCCCATATGACATGTTAAATAAGGTGTGTTATAACAGTTTGACTGAAGAAGGTGCAGCAGACTTTACTAAAGCTTGGGAAAAGCTAGAAGTATAAGGAAGTTCTATAATTTTGTAAGCATAAGAAGTTATATATTTTAATATTACTATGTTACCATTGCACAAAACGCTTAAAATAAAAACCCATAAGAAATTATATGTAAAGACGGAGCTGTGGCACTAAAAATAAATACTACAATATATTGTACTAGATTTAAATTTTTAAGACAGTATATTGTATGTAAATTATTTAATGCGGCAGCCCCGTTTTTATACGTTTATGGTTTACAGTTTATATATTTATAAGTTTAATTTTAGTTTATTAAATCTACTTAAAAACATCTGGATTTTTTCAAATATTTTATCTGAGCCAGTTTTAAGCTTGGATTCAATATTAATTGGAAGTACAGGGTCATGAAGGGACATTCTTATAAGGCACCATCCTGATTCATCACTGTTGCTGCAATTTACACGAACTCCCTCATAACTGTTTGGAGCAATGCTCCAGCCTGAGGTATTAGTTACAAACTCTTTAAAGGCATCAAGTACTTTTGTGCCATATTCAATAAAATTATTTTCCTCTATTTTAATTCTTATTTCCTTTGAAGAAATTGGTTCTTCTAGGGAGTCTATAAGACTGTGAAGAGACTTATTTTCCTTTCTAAGTTGAGCCATAGTAATTAGAATTTTCACTATTAAATATGCTCCATCATCAAGAAAATAATTTTCTTTTAGTGCAGCATGACCACTTGTTTCAATTGCAAGATGAGATTCCTCACCGGTCTTATTTAATCTTATTGACTCATTTATAACATTCTTGTATCCTCTTTTGAATCTATGATGGGTTCCGCCAATGGATTCAATATATAGAGATAACTCATCTGAGGTAACTGAATCTGTAACTATTGTTGTTCCTGGATATTCTTTAAGGACTATGTTAGATATAAGTGCTATAAGCCTGTTTCTATTTATTATTTCTCCATTCGAATCAACAATAGCAGCTCTGTCCACGTCAGTATCGAATATTATACCAAGATCAGCTTTATTATGAAGAACACACTTTTTAATTGATAGCATTGCATCCTTATCCTCTGGGTTTGGGATATGGTTTGGAAATGTTCCATCTGGATTTAAAAATTGGCTTCCAGTTACATCCGCTCCAAGAGGTACAAGTACCTTTTCAACGAAGAAACCTCCTGAGCCATTTCCAGCATCAACCACAATCTTTGTGTTAAGTAAAGGCTTCTCATCTTCTGTTGCCAATCTTATTTTTTCTACAAGTATTTTAGAATAGGCATCCATAAGGTTAACTTTACCTATAAGTGTATCACAATTTATTATTTCCCTTGATGCATATTCTGAAGTTGCATATTCCTCTGCAAGTGTCAGTATTTCTTTTACATCTTCTTTTTCAAGAGCGCCATTCTTTGTGAAAAATTTAAGACCGTTTCTATTATATGGAAGATGTGAAGCAGTAATCATTATAGCACCATCAGCTTTGATTTCATCTATTATAGTACTCATGAACATAGCAGGTGTTGAAGCAAGTCCACAATCTAATATTGATGAGTTAGTTAAGCATATACCATCAATAATACCTCTTTTTAATGAATATGCAGACAATCTACTGTCGTTTCCAATAGCTATATTTAACAAAGTCTTACCTGTTTTTTCTTTTAGCCAATTTACAAAGCTTAAGCCTATTAGTGTTGTATGATAGGGGGTTAAATTAATCTTTTCTCCTTCCATTCCTTCAAGGGCGATGCCTCTTACATCGTTACCGTTTTGTAGTGATAAAAAATCGCCTTTCATCAAATCACCTCTTATAATTAAATATTTGGTATGACTTTCTTAAATTATAATATTCATTCACGTGTGCAGTTATAATAATATTTCCCTATTGAAATGGTAACCTGTAACTATGGGGCTAAACTCAGTGTACTCAACGGGTTTAGGTTGTTAAAAAACTACCACAATATAAGGGTAATTTATATACAACGTACAGCCTTGTAAAGGATATTACTAGTTATTATAATAAAAACTATGAAAGATGCAGAAAAGGAGAATGACCATGGAAAATCATATATCAAGAGACAAATCAGAAATTTTTAAGGATTATTTTTTAATAACTATAGGAGGGTTTTTAATGGCCCTTTCTGTAAATATATTTTTAAAAAGATATACATTGGCTCCAGGAGGAATAACGGGATTTTCAGTAGTAATGAATAAGCTTCTTGGAATTCCAATAGATTTTGTTTATTTTGGAGTAAGCATACCACTTCTTGTTTTAGGAATAAAGGCTTTAGGTAAGTCATTTGGTATAAAGACATTATATGTTACTATTGTAAGTCCATTGTTTATTAGAGTAATCCCGGAGATAAATTTGTTTGATAATATAATTCTGTCAGCAATATTAGGAGGATTTCTTGTAGGGACAGGAATAGGAATTGCATTGATTAGAAACTGTACAACAGGTGGAACTGATTTAGCAGCATCTCTATTAAATAAAATGGTTCCAAGGATAAAGATACCTGTTTTTTTATTTATGCTAGATGGACTTGTAGTAATAAGTTCGGGAATTGTAAGTCATGATTTTAAAAATGCCATTTACTCAATGATATCTCTATTAGTAATAATAAAGACCATTGATTTTATGTTAAAGAAGTTTTCAAGAAAGTAGTTTTTTGGCATTAACGCACTTTATGGTAGAGGTGCGTTTTTATTTTTTTGACTTTTTGTTTTTAGGCTTAGGAGTGAGAAATTTTTCTGTTATTACTAATTTGTTAAAGATATTTCTTCTATTTACATTATTAAAAAAAATACATTAATGTTATAATTATACTAATAATTATTTTAGGGGGAATTTCAATGAGTAGTGCATTTATGTGGCTAATAATATTATTGTTAAGTACAATACTATATGTATTGGTAAATAAGGGGAAAAAGCTTAAAATCATTTTTTTTACTGATTGCATAACTATATTTGCCTTATTAGCTTTATTTATCACCCTTTGGTTTAATTTAAATAATGTTAATGAACCTAGATTTGTGACATTTTGGTCATGTACTTTAATTGTAGCTTTAATAATAAATATACTGATAAAAATAAAGATATCTATAAACTTGATTAAACAAGCAAAGGATTAGAAACGATGGACTTTATTAGATGAATAAAGAGGTTTTATCATTCATTTTCAATTTTAAATTGTAATTTTATAATTGCGAAGGTTAAAATTATAATTATAAAAAAGTATTGAAGGGGTGATTTATATGGAACTAAATTTTACGTTGAATTCATTATATATTTGTGTTAAAGACATGAATAGAGCAATTGATTTTTATGAGAAATTACTAGAGCAATCTGTTGAAAAAAGGGATGAAATATTTAGTATTTTTAATATTGATGGTTTTAGATTTTGCCTATTTAATAATAGCAAAGTACAAGAAAAAGTTAATTGGGGAGATAATTGCTTGCCAAGTTTTGAGGTTAATGATATGAGTAAACTAATGGATAGGTTAGAGACACTAAATGCAAAAATTGTTTTTCCTCTAACAAAAATTAATGATAATTTAGTGTTAGAGTTTAAGGATACTGAAGGAAATGACATAGAAGTTTATTGTAGAATTTCATAAGAAAACCTTATATGCATTTTATCTAAGTAGAGATTCTATACTTTTTAAACAATCTATTGATAAAATTAGTAGTTTGAAAGAAATAACAAAGATATTACCAGCACATAATGATTTAGATATACAAGTGAATTTAATTAAGTAAAATTAAGAATGAAAACATTGAATAATTATGGCACATTCAATTGTGGAATAAGATAAATGCAATAAAACAAAACCACATAGCTAAAGAGGCATATACTTTAATATATGTGGTCTGTTGTTTTTATCTAAAGTTTCATTAGCACTGCCTCTACTCTTATGTTTAAGTAGCTTTTCCACTTGGAGCTATTGGCAAAAACTACTTTGATAACTTTTTAAATTATAAAAGATGTTTTATAGTAAGGCATTTACCTTAAATTTGCGTACATCAAAAATGAGATAGAACGTCTCAAATTTTAATTATTTATAAAGAATGATAGTATCTTCGTTTGACCGTACATCGTTATCAATATTATTAAAAGAAAGTGTCATTTCGTTTGAATTTGTAATAATAATTGGGGTAATTAAATTAATACCTTTTTGTTGCATGAAATTTCTGTCTATTTTTAAAATAGGTGTTCCAGCAGTAACCTTTTGTCCAGCAGTAACTAATGAAGTAAATCCTTCACCTTTCAAATTCACAGTATCTAATCCAACGTGAATCAATATTTCCATACCATCATCTGTTTTAAAACCAATTGCATGTTTTGTTTCTGCAACTAATTCGATTAATGCATTTGTTGGAGTATATAATGTTTCACCGGTGGGTACTATAGCTACACCATCGCCCATTAATTTTTTTGAAAATACTTCATCAGGCACATTTTCTAGAGAAACTACTTTACCACTAATTGGTGATTTTATTTCTTTTGACTTTTTAAACAAGTTAAACATGATTTTTCCTCCTAATCAAAAAAGGCATGAGTATGTAAAAACTCATGCCTACTGAAAGTAACACGTTACAAGTATTTTATATTGTAAATCTTCAAATGTCAACACAAAAAAGTGTATTTTTTGTAAATAAAATAATAAAAAATATGTCATTTAAACGTTGACAAAAAAGAAAAACATAAATATAATGAGAAATATAATACAAAATGCTACAAAATATTACTAGTTGTTTAGAAACATATGTAAAAAATAAGTGATAAGTTATATTAGCTTTTCATTTATGGAGGGTCAATATGAAAATTATTAAAGTTTTTAATAATAATATTGTGGCTACTGTTACTAAAGATAAGACCGAAATGGTTGTAACAGGTTCAGGTATTGGGTTTCAAAAGAGAGCTGGAGATGCTATTGATGAAAAGAAGATTGAAAAAAAGTATATCATTGACACTTCCGATAAATATAAGAAAAATCCAATGTTACAAAAGATTTCGTTAGAATATTTAGAAATTTCTCATAAAATCTATGAGAAAGCTTTAAAAGTTGTAGGACCCAAATTAGGAAGTCAGATGGTTATTGCATTAACTGACCATATCTCATTTGCTATTGAGAGAGAGAAGAAAAATATAAAAATTCCTAATTTATTGCTTCCAGAAATACAAACCCTTTATAAACAAGAATATGAAATAGGGTTATGGGCCATTGATTATATTGAGGAAAAAACTGGAGTGAAATTTTCCAAAGATGAAGCAGGATATATTGCAATGCATATTGTAAATTCATCCACTGAAGGAAATAATGGGGTAGCTGAAGAAATTATTAATATAACTAAGGGAATTTTAAATATAATTGAAACAAGTTTTGTACTATCTTTTAACAAAGATGATTATATACGTTTAAATACCCATTTGAAGTACTTAGCAAAACGAATTATAAGTAATGAGTTAATTAAAGACATTTCTATAGATGAAAAATTCTATGAATTTGCTTTACACAAAAATAAAAATATGAAACAATGTATAGAAAGAATAAAAAATTTCATATTTGATAATTATGGATATGAATTGTCTAAACAAGAAATATTTTATGTAATGATTCATATCATAAAAGTTATCGCTTAGGATTGTTACTGAAGAAGGCAAGACCTAGATCAAATGGTATAAGCATACCATTTCGATTTAGGTCTTTATTTTTTAAAAATATATTTTATTTTTTTAAACAAGAAAGGAGAAAAAATATGAAAAACAAAGGTAAAAGAACAGGTTGGCAATTCTTCCAGATGCTAGGTAAAACCTTTATGTTCCCAATAGCATTATTAAGTGTTTCAGGTATGATGCTAGGTTTGGGAGCGGGGCTAACTGATGCTAAAATGATTGAAATGGTTCCATTTTTAGGTAACCCAGTAGTGAATACTTTCTTTAAGTTTTTATTAAGTATGGGTGCTTTTGCATTTAATAATTTAGGTATGATGTTTGCAATGGCTATACCTCTAGGATTATTAAAAGAAGAAAAAGAATTTGGTGCATTTTCTGGTTTTGTCGGATTCATGGCAATGCATTTAGGTACTAATTTTTATTTAACCATAGCAGGAAAACTAGCACCAGTAGATAAAATGCAAGAATTTGGTCAAGCAACTATTTTGGGAATTCAGACTTATAACACTAGTGTATTAGGAGGTATCATCACAGGACTAATCGTATATGCTTTATATCATAAAATTAGTAATTTAAAACTTCCTGAATCATTAGGATTCTATAGTGGTCCCCGTTTAGTACCTATTGCAATGTTATTTGTTATGGGCGGAGTTGGTTTAATAGTACCATTTGTATGGCCTCCATTCTTCTATGCTATAAAAACTTTAGGTCAATGGATATCATCTTCAGGACCAATTGGATATTTTCTATATGCAGCAGCAGAACGTTTAACAATACCATTTGGACTAAATCACTTAGTAACATCAACATTTAGGTTTACTCCTGTAGGTGGTACAGCAATTATTAACGGTCAAGAGTACTACGGAACATTAAATATGTTTATGGCTTATGTAGCAAATAACGAGGTTATTCCTTTAGATCTTGCAGGTAAAATGGAGCAAGGTAAATTAATGATACAGTATGGTTTAGTTGGTGCAGCATTAGCAATGTATCGTTGTGCAAAACCAGAAAGACGTAAGGCAATAAAAGGATTACTTATCTCTGGTGCATTGACTATAGTAGTTGGTGGAATAAGTGAACCATTAGAATTCTTATTTTTATTCGCCTGCTGGCCATTATTCTTAGTACACACATTCTTAAATGGTTTTGCAAATATGGTTCTTCCTTATTTAGGTGTACGTATGGGATTCACAGGAGATATAATTCAGTTCTTTAGCTTTGGAGTATTAAGAGGTGTTAGAACAGGATGGCCTATTGCAGTACTATTTGCAGCATTCTATATGGCGCTTTACTATTTCTTATTCAAATGGGCAATAGTTAAATTTAATATTAAAACTCCAGGTAGAGAAGATGAACCAGTTAGTGTAGAAGAAAATGGATCAAACGATTTGAAAAACCTATCAACCTATAAAGGACAGCAAATGCTTGAAGCTTTAGGTGGAAAAGAAAATATTATCTCTATGGATAACTGTGTAACTAGATTAAGATTAGAATTGAAGGACGTGTCATTAGTCAATGAAGATAAAGTTAAGGCAGCTGGCGGAATAGCAGTGGTTCATCTTGATGAACATTCAATTCAAGTTATTATAGGAACTCAAGTTTACGCACTAAGGAAACAAATTAGTAAAGCAATGGAGATGTAGAAAATATTTATTATTGACAATGAATGGGGTGTAAGTATGGTTGATTTTAATAAAAAATTAGATAGGACAAATACCTATTGTACTCAATGGGATTATGTTGAAGATAGGTTTAATGAAAAGCATTTACTTCCATTCACAATTTCTGATATGGACTTGGAATACCCAGAGGAGATTTCAAAATCATTAACAAAGCGTTTGGAGCATAGGGTTTTGGGATACAGCAGATGGAAACATGAGGACTTCAGAGGCTCTATCTGTGGATGGTATCATCGTAGATTCGAAACTGAAATAAATTCTCAGTGGATTTACTATAGTCCAAGTGTAATTTATTCTGTAAGTAAGTGCTTAGAGTTATTTAGTGAGGAAGGCGATGGAGTATTGTTATTGACACCTTCATATAATGCTTTTTTCGATGTTGTTAAAAATAACAATCGTAAATTAGTTCTATCTTCACTAATAAATAATGATTCATCATATTCAATAGATTTTAAAGATTTTGAGAATAAGTGTAAGGAATCAAAAGTTTTTATATTATGTAATCCACACAATCCGGTTGGAAAAGTATGGAGCGAAAATGATTTAGTAAAGATGGTAGATATTTGTAGAAAATATAATGTGCATATAATATCTGATGATATACACATGGATATTGACTATCATAAAAAAATGACACCTATTTTAAAGATAACAGATACAAAAGATATTCATATTGTAATTTGTAGTTCGCCATCTAAGACGTTTAATACTGCAGCGTTAACTGGATCGTATATAATCATACCAGAAGAAGATATACAACAAAAATTTGAGACTATCACACGATATAGAGATTTCGTGAATTCCCCAGCTATTTTAAGTGTGTTAGCTACAATTACAGCTTATGACGAATGTGAATATTGGGTAGATGAGCTTCTAGAACATCTATATAGAAATTTAAAATTTGTAAAGGAATATTTAGAAAAAAATATACCTGAATTGACTATGAAAATGCCAGATGGCTGTTATTTTGCATGGATAGATTTTAAAAAGCTAAATGTAAGTAGTAAAGAATTTCAAGATGCTTTAATTCATGTTGGAAAAGTAGCAATTATGCCAGGAAGTACTTATGGGGAAGACGGAGAATATTACTTAAGATTCAATGTGGGTTCATCACTTGATAAGGTAAGGGACGGATTGGACAGAGTTTACAAAACAATTCAATATCTAAAAAATACAAGATAGGAGATGAATTTATGGATTTTAAGCAAAATATAATAAAAACAATGAAACGTGAGTCTGAGGCAATCGAAAATTTGATATGTAATTTTAAAGAAGAATATAATGAAGTAGCAGAAATAATTTTTAACTGTAGAGGAAAAGTGATATTCCTAGGGGTTGGGAAGTCTGGACATATTGGAAAAAAGTTAGCAGCGTCTTTTGCTAGTTTAGGAATTCCAAGTTTCTTTGTACATGCTACAGAAAGTGTACATGGAGACTTAGGAATGATAGAAGAAAGAGATATTTTAATTTTAATATCTAATAGTGGAAATACAAGTGAAGTTGTTAATGTAATTCCTTATGTTCGTAAAATAGGTAGTAAAACGATTGCATTCACAGGAAATAAAGATTCTATATTAGCAAAAGAATGTGATTATAAATTAATATACGATAAACCAATTGAGGCTGACGGAAATAATTTAGCTCCAACATCTTCAACCACAGTAGCATTAGTAATTGGTGATGCTATAGCGTGTGCAGTTTCAGAAGCTAAAAACTTTACAAAAGATGATTTTCATAAGTTCCACCCAGGTGGAAGTTTGGGCAAGTCTTTGGAAAATAAAGGAATGTAGATTGATTTCAGTATTTAATCTTTAGAGTAGAAAAACATAAGTAAAGGGATTCACACAAAATCATGGATTTTATGTGAATCCCTTTTATGTAGTTATTTTTAGATTAATAAGGTATATAAAAAGAAATAACAAGTCAAAGATGCGGGTATATTTTGTTTCAGACAAAGAATTAGGTTAAGTGGATAGCAGGACTATCGGTGGGTTTTGTTGAACAGGTATGATGCAAAATAAAATAGCATACTTACTTGTTATTTATGTTCATGTACCTTATAGAAAATTTTAAAAAACTCCGTTGCTTATATGGGTGGTAGTTCATATATAGTGATTTTAAATATATAGAAAAAAGTTTAAAAATCCCATAAAGGTCTATTCACTTCCTTAAAATCATCAAGAGAATTTAAATATTCAACTAGAGGCTTGTAGTTTTTCTTAGAACATTTTGAAAGAGCATTCCTGTACAAGTCTTCTGTATCCCAGGATATTATAAATAAAGGTAAATTGTTTTCAAGTAATTGCTTTAATATTAAAAACCGCTCTACTCTTCCGTTGCCATCTTGGAATGGATGAATGGTTTCAAATATAAAGTGGAATTTTGCTATGATATCTAAATTTATTTCGTTATTTTCATAATACCATGATATAAGATTTTCTAATTTATACTCAACTTCATAAGGTGGGGCTAACTTCAGATTGGTACCCAAAATAGTATTAGGTATTTTTTTGAATACACCGGAGAAACCTCGTTCATAATCTGTTGTATTGTGCTTTAGCATGCTATGTAAATATTTTATGTATTTCATATCAAGTTTTTTACCAATAGTTTCTATAATGTAATCAAACACGTAGGAAGAGTTTACTGTTTCTTGAATATCATCTAGGGTATGCTTTCCTTCAACTACGTTTTTATCAAGTAAAAGTGCAAGGGATTCTGTAGTAAAGGTACTTCCTTCTATTTTATTTGAATGATATAAGAACTCATGTCTAAGTTTATAGTAAATTGAGTTTTTTACATCCTTGAATGCTTTTATATTCTTTATAAATTTATCCAATTTAATCCACTCCCTATATTTATTATATATATTATATATCACTACATATAATACTTCCAACATTATTCAATAGTTATCATTTACCATATTGTCTTATTAATTCAATAAATATTATTTTAGCATTACACTGAAATGTTATGTAAGTTTAACTTAAATAATAAAGTTGTGATATATAAAAAATATGGTATAGTATAAATGAAAAAAAAGAAAAAATAGCATAAGACCATAAGTGGATAAAGCATATGTATGTAATAACATTAGAATTGATACAAATAATATAAAGGGAGATGAATTATTATGAAACCAAAAGTAGCTTTTATATGTGTTCACAATTCTTGCAGATCTCAAATAGCAGAGGCATTAGGAAAGTTATTTGCTTCGGATGTTTTTCAGTCGTATTCTGCAGGTACAGAAACAAAACCCTTAATTAATCAGGACGCTGTAAGAATAATAAAAAAACTATACGGAATAGATATGAATCAAACTCAATTTTCAAAACTACTTACGGACATACCATCAGTTGATATTGCTATAAAAATGGGATGTAATGTTGTTTGTCCATTTTTACCAGCAAAACATACAGAGGATTGGGGATTAGAGGATCCAACGGGTAAGAGTGATGAAGAGTTCATTAAAACGGCAAAAATTATTGAAGAAAAAATTAAGGATTTAGCAAATAGAATTAAAAATGATGAAATAAAGCAGTGGCTATAGCATTGTTTGGATTAAATAAAAATATTATTATTAAAAATCGATAAAGTATTGACAGAAAACTAACTTAGAAGTATTATAACTATATAAGTATTTAGTTATATAGTTATGTGATTATATATTTATACAAATGAAATTTACGATTCAAATCAGAATGAAGAATTCTATATGTGTAGGTCTAAAAATATTATAAGGAGCATGTTTTTATGCTAAAAAGGAGGTTTTTTTATGGGAATAATAGGTCAAATATTTAGTTTTCTTAACGCTCAACTTTTGAAAATGACTTGGCTTTATGAGCTTGTAAGATTGCTTGTGGAGAAGGTATTTGGATTGTCAATTAAGGAAAGACTAGGTGGCAGCATACACTTTTTTATATATGATACCATAAAAATTTTCATACTGCTTTCGGTTTTAATATTTATAATATCTTATATCCAAAGTTATTTTCCACCAGAGAGAACAAAGAAAATATTGGGGAATATTAAAGGAATCAAGGGAAATATATTGGGAGCGCTTCTTGGAACTATAACCCCATTTTGTAGCTGCTCTAGTATACCTATATTTATAGGTTTTACATCGGCAGGGCTCCCTCTTGGAATAACTTTTTCATTTTTAATATCGTCACCATTAGTGGATTTAGGGTCATTTATGATACTTATGTCATTCTTTGGAGCTAAAATAGCCATAGCATATGTAGTGGTGGGACTTGTACTTGCAGTGGTTGGTGGAACAATTATTGATAAATTAGGGATGGAAGAGTATATAGAGGGTTATGTTAAAGAAATAGGGAATGTAGATGCTGAAGTAGTTGAATTAAACCGCAAAGAAAGAATATCTTATGCTAAAGGGCAAGTTTCGGATATAATTCATAAAGTTTGGTTATATGTTTTTATAGGGGTAGGTATTGGAGCTGCAATTCACAACTGGATACCTCAATCTGTAATAGAAAATGTAGTTGGTAGTAAAAATCCATTCGCAGTAATACTTGCCACAGTGGTTGGAATTCCAATGTATGCAGATATATTTGGAACTATTCCAATAGCAGAAGCATTGTTTGCCAAAGGCGTAGGTATAGGAACTATATTATCATTTATGATGGCTGTAACAGCACTTTCTCTACCATCAATGATTATGCTTAGCAAAGTTGTAAAGCGCAAGTTATTGTATGTGTTTGTAACAATAGTTGCCATAGGAATAATAATAATAGGATATTCATTTAATATATACTCATATATTTTTGTGTAAATAATGGAGTTCCATCAGCAGAAGAAATAAAAATATTTGTAATTTTAATGGGGCCTACTAAGGGTCCTTTTTTCATCAATAAGAATTTCAAATAAAATCCATATTGAAATGATATAGTAAGTGGCCTATACTAAATACAAAACTTAATTTTATGCTGATTTTGAAAGGATTTTAAAAGGAGGATATAGATTTGAATTTTGATGATTTTACAATAAATGTGCTTAAAGCTATGGCACATCCAGTTAGATATAAAATAATAAAATTTCTTTATAAGGGTCCTAAATGTGTTTGCAAACTAAATGAGGAATTTGATTTTAGCCAAGCAAATCTTTCCCAGCATCTTAGGATTTTAAAAGATGCGGGAATATTAAAAAGTGAAAAGGTTGGGCTGGAGACGCATTATAGTTTGTACAGCGACGATATAAAGGATATATTACAAAGTGTGGAGAAATACGTTCAAAAGCTTTTAGATAATGCAACTAAGTAGTAAATAATGAGTTGGTAAAGGATGATGTTATGTCTAGTGTTAAAATTATCCCTAAAAAGTTAAAAGGAACTATAGAAATCCCGCCTTCTAAAAGCCTAGCACATAGAGCTATAATAGCTGCAGGGCTTGCATATGGGGAAAGTATTATAGAGAACATAGAGTATTCCAAAGATATATTGGCAACCATAGAAGGAATGGAGAATTTTGGAGTTAAGATAGAAGAGATAAATAATGAAATTGAAACCAAAAATGCAAATAATAAAGTGAATACAGAGAAGATAAATAATAAAAATGAAGTGGAAAAGATAGATAGTAAAATTGAATTAAAAGAAATAAATAATAAAAATGAAGTTCAATATGTAAATAGCGATGTTGAAAAGGAAAATATAAGCAAAGAAGTTTCAATGGAATATATAAATGATGCGAGAAAAGTAACTTTAAAAATAAAAGGAACTAGCAATATAAAAATACAAAATGAAATTATAGATTGTATAGAATCTGGGTCTACTCTTAGATTTTTAACCCCAATAGCTTTGCTTCAAGGGGAAGATGAAGTTACTTTCATTGGAAGAGGAAAACTTCCAGAAAGACCTTTAGATGAGTACTACAGTATTTTTAATAAGCAAAATATATTTTATAAAAACAATAATGGAAAACTGCCCTTAAGTATAAAAGGAAAGCTAAGATCTGGAGATTTTTACGTTAAAGGAAATATAAGCTCTCAGTTTATTACAGGTTTAATGTTTGCACTTCCACTGTTAGATAGAGATTCAAAAATAATCATAACATCTAATTTAGAATCCAAGCCTTATGTGGATTTGACCATAGACATGTTAAAAAAGTTTGGGATAGAAATAGATAACAATGGTTACAAGGAATTTTATATAAAGGGAAATCAGAAGTATAAAAGTAGAAAATACAAAGTAGAAGGTGACTTTTCTCAAGCTGCTTTTTGGCTTATAGGAGGCCTACTGGGAGAAGGTATTAAATGCGAAAATTTAGATATAAATTCTCTTCAGGGAGATAAAGAAATATTGAATGTTATAAGAAAGATGGGCGGGAATTTAACTATAAATGAAAGCTTTATTCAGTCCACTTTAAAATTAATTAATAAAAAAAATGGGATTTTTAATGATGAAACAGATTTAAAATTAATTAATGAAAAAAACAAAACTTTTGATGATGAAACAGATTTTATTAGAAATAATTTTTCAAAATTAATCAAAGAAACATTTGAAAATACTTCACAAAGGGATACTATGACTATAGACGCATCCCAAATACCAGATTTAGTGCCTATTCTTGCAGTAGCCGGCACCGCAAAATATGGAGTTACAAAAATTATAAATGCCCAAAGAGTTAGAATAAAGGAATGCGACAGATTACATGCTATAGCTTGTGAATTAAATAAAATTGGAGGAGACATTAAAGAGCTTCAGGATGGCTTGATTATAAACGGAGGCAGTAAATTAAAAGGCGGAGAAGTTGAAAGTTGGAACGATCACAGAATAGCTATGGCTTTAGGCATAGCATCTAGCCTTTGTCAGGAGCCTTTAATAATAAAAAATAGTGAAGTTGTGGAAAAATCCTATCCAGATTTTTGGGAGGATTTTAAAAAATTAGGTGGTGATGTACTTGAGTGGAATATGGGGAAATAAAATAAAGTATTCTATATTTGGAGAATCCCATGGAGAGGGCATTGGCATGGTTATAGATGGATTGGAGCCAGGTATAGAATTGGATTTGGATTTTATAGAAGGGGAAATGACAAGGAGAGCTCCAGGCAAAGATAAGCTTTCTACCACAAGAAAAGAAGGAGATTGTTTTAAAATACTAAGTGGATATTTCAAGGGAAAAACCACAGGCACTCCTTTGTGTGTATTTATAGAAAATACCAATAAAAAGAGCAAGGATTATGATAAAATTAAAGAAATAATAAGGCCTTCTCATGCTGATTACACGGGAAAAATAAGATATAATGGTTTTAATGATTACAGAGGGGGAGGACATTTTTCTGGAAGATTAACGGCACCGCTGGTTTTTGCAGGAGCAATAGCAAAGCAGATTCTTAAAAGACAAAATATAATAATTGGCAGTCACATAAAAAGCATAAAAAATATTGAAGATGACTATTTTAATGAGGATAATTTAAATAAAGCAACCATAGAAAGTCTTTTAGCTCAAAGGTTTCCCCTAATAGATATAAATAAAAAACAAATCATGGAAGAAGAAATATTAAAGGCTAGGGCAGAAAAAGATTCTCTAGGTGGAGTAATAGAATGTGCTATTTTAAATGTTAAGGCTGGAGTTGGGGAGCCTTTTTTTAACTCTGTGGAAAGCACTCTATCACAGCTTTTGTTTTCAATTCCCGCTATAAAGGGAGTTGAATTTGGATTGGGTTTTGAAATCACTAAGCTAAAGGCATCAGAGGTAAATGATGAGGTTTATGTAGAAGAAAATACTATTAAAACTTACAGCAATAATAACGGGGGGATACTTGGCGGAATAACAAACGGCATGCCAATTGTATTTAGGGTAGCAGTGAAGCCAACCCCATCCATAGGCAAGCCTCAAAGAACGGTGGATATTTCTAAAATGGAAAACACCCTTTTAGAGATAGAAGGAAGACACGACCCATGTATTGTTAAGAGAGCTGTGCCAGTAATAGAAGCTGTAGCGGCTATGGCTATACTAGAATTGATAAAAGAGGGGTAAAATTATGATTAAGTTAGATATACCAGGATATAAAAAACTGAAGATTAAAAATGTAGTGTTTGATTTTAACGGAACCATAGCAAAAGATGGAGTTTTAGTAGAGGGAATAAGGGAAAGAATTCATGCCTTGAAGGATTTAGGACTAGATGTATATGTGTTAACGGCTGATACTAATGGTTCTGTGGCACAGCAGTGCAGAGATCTTCCAGTTAATATAGAGATTTTCGCAAAGGGAGATGCGCTAGAGGAAAAAAAGAATGTAGTTGAAAGATTAGGGGCAGATAACACTATAGCTGTAGGTAATGGCAGAAACGATATAGATATGTTTAAAAGTAGCGAATTATCTATTGCCATACTTGGCAGTGAGGGATGTTATTCAAAAACATTACTAGAGGCAGATATAGTAGTAAATAGTTCAGTAGATGCTGTAGAGCTTTTATTGAACCCAAACAGAATTAAAGCTACGCTGAGAATATAAAATTTAAGTAGAAATAGATTGATGATATCTGAGAAACCGTATATTTTATTGGTATTTAGAGAAGATAAAAATGGAGGGTGTAGCTGTGAAGCATAGTGATAATAAGGTTTTTTTTATTGCAGTGAAAAATATAAAAGAAAGTTTATCTGTAATTAAAAATTTATATGATGTTTTAAGAATAGTAGATCCTAAGGGAAAAAAGACCTTATACGTAGAAGGCGAAAATGAGGTTTCAAAAGGCCAAAATTGTTATGAGTTTTGGAGAAGTGGAAAGTATTGTGAAAACTGCATTTCTATGAGGGCATATAATGAAGAAGATACGTTTTTTAAAGTTGAATACAATAAAGAAAAGGTATTTTTAATAACTGCAGCTCCAGTAATTGTAGACTCTAAAAAATATGTAGTTGAAATATTAAAAAATATAACGGAAAAAGGTTTTTTCTCAGAAGATAGGGAAAAGAGCATAACAAAATTTAAAAATATAATAAGAGATATAAATGAGCTGGCTATAATAGATGAATTGACAGGAATATATAATAGAAGATATATAAATGAAAGAATGCCTGTGGATGTGAGTAATAATATACTAGAAAATAAACCAATATCAATAATAATGGCAGATATAGATTTTTTTAAAAATATTAACGACACATATGGTCATTCCATAGGTGATAAGATTATAAAGGATGTAGCCAATATTTTAAAAGAAAATATTAGACGCAGCAGCGATTGGGTGGCTAGATATGGTGGAGAAGAATTTTTTATTGTATTGAACGATACTACAGGACAAGGTGCTTATACAGTGGCTGAAAAAATAAGAAAAATCATAGAAGTGTTAAACGTCAAATTTCTCCTAATTTAAACGTCAGTTTATTTCTATAATTATAGTACAATTTACGTCAAATTATTTCTACAAAATCACTTTATTTTTAATGAAAAATCATTTTGCACCTAAAAGAAAAAGGAGCTAGCGCTCCTTGTGATTTTAATGCAGTGATATTTCATTGGCGGCAGCCATTATTATATCAGTATCGATTACGTTTTTTTCGTGCTGCGCACCTATTATTAAAGCCTTAGTTAATATCATATTTAAGCGTCTTATAGAGCCAGCACAGCTTCTATATGCAGCCAAAACAGCATTATTATCAAATATTTCTGGCGAAGCCCCTGCTAATGATAATCTAGAATTAATATATTCTAAAGCTTCAATTTCAGAAAATCCTTCAAAATTATAATTTATTATTATTCTTTGTTTTAATGCCTCGTGTATCTGCTTTTCTAAGATATTATTTAACACAGGTTGTCCTATCAAAACTAAGGAAAAGCAATCTTTTGAGTCCATAGAGAAGTTCATAAGTAGCTTTAAATCCTTTAAAATATCATTATTTAGATATTGTGCTTCATCCCAAACTAATATATAATGCACACGTTTATCTGTACTCATACTTTCCATATAGTCTTTTATGCTCTTAAACATGTCAGATTTACGAGAAGAAGGTTCAATTCCTAAGGAGATGCAAAATTGCCTATAGAACTCAGTAGTAGTTACAGTGGTAAAGCAAAGATATATAACCTTTGTTAAATTAGGGTTTACTTTTTTAGCAAAGCACCTTAAGGCAAAGGTTTTTCCACTACCTGGTGAAGCTGTAAATAAGCCGATTCCCCTAGCTTCATTAAGATACTCAAGTCTTGATATCATCTCTTTTAGATCATTTGACATATAGGCATCTTTTTCTTTTATGCCTTTTTCAAATGGATTCATTGTCATACCATAAAATTGTTTAAACATTTTTAACACCATCCTTTGAATAGTCTATAGTAAATGCATTCCTGCGTTTGGTTTTACCATTTTCAATCTTATTTGTTTTTCTAATGCTGTATTTAGCATTTTCATAATATACATATGCATTATCCATATCATCAGGTAAATATCTTACTTCAACTTTCTGTCCTATAAATTGCATAGGTACATCATAAGATATTTTATCAATGCTTATGGTTGAGTCATTATTAACTCTTCGTTGTATGCGATTCATAAAGCAATTATCCAGCCACTCACTATCAGTAGCTACCTTAACATGAGCTAAATCGCTTTTATATCTATCGATCGGACGTTGAGATGTAGCTGAATGTACTGTTACATTATGCTTGTTTATATATGCGAATAGCTCATCATTTAGCTCCGCTAAGGAGGATATAGATTCTACATCTAGAGTGTTTAGCCATCTACTTTTTAATGTTCTAAAATTTCTTTCTACTTTTCCTTTGGATGCTCCATCCCTTACCATAGTGTGCAGTTCTACTATTCCAAGAGATCCACAGATAAGACTTAATTGCTCATTTTTATAAGGAGAACCGTTGTCCAAGTAAAGTTTATTAGGTATGCCATATCTAGCGATAGCTTCTTTAAGTACCTTTTGAAAATTATAAGAGTTATCATTGTAAAAGAATCTTCCGCCAACGATAAGTCTTGATTTATCATCAATTAGCATAATTAGATATGTTCTTTTACGTATGCCATTTTCAGTAATATACGGGCCATAGCATGTATCACCTTGGTACATGCCAGTTGCAAACTCTTCTTCAAAGGCTTTTCTATCTTTCATATTTATGCATCTAGCAGATTTAAGATCATTATTTTTTATAAATCTTTGAACTGTAGATAATGATATATTTTTTTCATTGATAAAGCCATCTTCGATAAGTTTATGATATATAAGAGTAGCATTAATTTTAGGAAATGCATTTTTTAGCATATATATCTGTTCTATAGCTACATCATTTAACTTTCTGGTTTTCCCTATGTCGCTACGCGTCTTCGGTAGAAGGGCATCAAAACCAAACCTATTATAATCTGATTCCCAATTAGATAGTGTTCCAGGACTATATAAAACTGACTTACCGTTAGGTAATTTTACAGGAGTAGCAGCAACACGTCTATAGTAAGCAATTTTCGAGCTTTCAGTATAAGTATTATTTATAGCTGGAGCTATTAGTGCTAGTCTAATAGAAGCTATTTCAATCATTTCTTTGTTATTCATTTCAACATCACCTCTATAAAAATGCTATCATGGGGAAATTATAATATCCATTATCGTATTAAGTGGTATATATAAAATAAAATAAAAAGTATATAGCTATAGCTTAATTATGATGTTCCTTGAAAAAAGGATAAGCCGTTTCTATTAAAAAAGTTTGTTATAAAGGTTTCAATTTCAATAAAGGTACTATTTATAACACGCTGTATAAAACTTAGATTAGAAATAAGCTTGTCTTGTAGAAGTCCAAGCCATAGTTGTTTATGTTTTTTGAACTTATTTAAAATTCGATAGAATGTGGATATTGCTATACAATAATGTTCACACATAGCTTCTACAGAGGTAAATTTATGTACAAGATAATCATGAATAATAGACACAGTAAATTTAAAGCTAAATGACATGTAGGGCACAATTACCGAAGGTAGGATAGCATGAGTATGTCCACATGACGGGCAAATATATCTATTGATAGTTATTATATTATCGTGAACTTCATTATTATCATAAGTCACAAGATGGCGTTTATAAGAGGCAAATAGGGATAGATCGTGTTTAGATCCGCAGACTGGACATACCAAAGCCTCTGAATTAACCGTTTTCATATACTCTTCAAAAATATTTATCTCATTTTCAAAAGAAATTTGTTTAAAACACTTGCATAGTTGTGAAAATAATCTTATCATAATAATAGGTTGTAAGAGCTTACGCTCTTATTTTTAGGGAAGAACCTTCGCTTTGCACGGCTTGGGGTTCTTCCCTTTCCTTTCTCTAGTTTTTATAATAAGCTTAAAATAACCTCCAAATGATGTCAAGTCATTAGGAGGTTTTATTTAGCAATAATATGATTATTTAAAATGCATTTAATTACTGGATAGTTATTGGAGTTATAGTTATAATTTGACTTAGAAATGCAGTTTTCAAAAGCTATATTTTGACGCACTACATAGAAGAAAAGGAGTTTACATATAATTCCTTAAAAATTAAATTAACATTAAGCTTTGGGGTACATACCATTGATAAAGAAAAGAGTGGAATTGAAAATTTCATTGAAGAAGCAGATAAAAGTTTATATGAAGCTAAAAATAGTGGAAGAAATAAAACTGTTGTGAGGTAAAAGAGTAATTCTAGGGGATTACTCTTTTTATTTTAATTAAATACTGAAAGTATGGTTTTTACTATGCGTTTTCTACGCATTCATAAATTATTAAAAAACATTTGTTATAATTAGATAAAATTTCATTGAAGATTTTACTAGGTAGAAGTTAGTAAATTTATATGTTGAGTTTTATAGTTAATAGTAATTTTATAAAAAACATTAATGTATAATGTAATACCGTAGAGATTTAAAGGAGTGATAAAATGGCATTGCAGATGTTTGAATTCATAGATGAAGTTGTAGAGATTTTAGATAAATGGAGAGATGATTTAGAACATGCAGCAAATTATATAGAAAAATACTTGGAACAGATTATATTAGATGATAGCGAAGGGTATTTAAATATAAGTTCAAGGGTGAAATCTTCAGCAAGTTTAAAAGAAAAGATACTTAGAAATAGCTATTACAAAAAATATAGTTATCCAGAAGAATTATTTGAACATCTATCAGATTTAATAGGGGTTAGAATTGAATGCAGGTTTATAGAAGATGAAAATAAAATGTATAAGAGCATAAAGAAAAACTTTAATATGGTTCATGGGGATGGACTTTATTACAATGTTTCAAATCCTAATATAAGATTAGATTTAAGAGGAAAACAGCCTCAGACGCAAAAAAATGGGTGTGAAATATATAGAATAGACGGTATATATGAAGTTGAAAACGCAAAGATCAACTTCGAACTTCAAATAAAATCATTGGTAGATATATTTTGGGGTGAAATAGAACATAAAATTATATATAAAAATTATAATTACATGTTAGCAGATAAGTTTATGAAAGAAATGATGGATTCTATAAGAAAAAATCTTTCAATGATAGATAATCAGCTTCTTATACTATATAATCAGTTTAATAAAGCAAATTCTGTAGATGCTGCTGTTCGGAAACATCAAATGGAAATGATGCTTTCCAAAATAATTTATGATATTTTCTCATCTAAAATTAAAAAGGATATTGGTTTTATAATGGATTTTAGAAAATCCTGCGATATAATAATGGAATATATATTTAGAACAAATAATGCTGAACATTTAGATGATTACAATGAAACATTGCTAAAAACATTAAATAGATTAAATGATATTAGCAAGGATGGAATAGACTTTAATAGCAAAATAACTTTTGAAAGGGAAGTAGAATTTAAGGATGAATTTTCAAGTATACTAGGAGAGGCTATATTAGGTAATATAAATTCTGATTTTAATTGGAATTTATTTTTTAGAATGCTATTTCAAATTGAATTAGGAAACAACGCAGAGGACTTTGAAAACTTTATAAATTTCCTAAAAGATAGGTTTGGAAATAAGAAAGTGTTTATGGAGCTATACAATTCTTTTAAAGAAGAAGAGGCTGATAATATAAGACAAAGAGTGATTATGGAAATAGCAAGTAGTTTTAAAGAAATAAATTCTATAGAATTTATATATGAAGAAAAAATAGAGAACGTAAATAAAATAACAACGTATATGGTAAAAGTAATATGTAAAAATATAAACTCCTATGAGCAATGGGAAAAAACAGAAGAAGTATTTATGAAACTTTTAAGATTGAAGATATTTGGTGAATTTGGTTATGAAATAGAAATAAAAGATATTTGGAGATTAATCGATAAATTTAAAGAATGCTGCAATAATATAAAAGCAAGTAAAGAACTTTTAAGTTATGTAAATGAATTGGAAAAGTCTAGTGAAATAAAAAAAGAAGAAGTTCTAAATGTTATTCAATCATTATAAAATGTATATTGTAAAGCTTAAATAAGAATTAATAAAATTTATAGCCAACAATAATAATTATTATTTTACAATTATTATTGTTGACATTTTTATTGTAAAGTAGTATATTAAAACTGTACTAAATAAGTATACATTAAAAGTAGTTTAATAAGATTAATAAAATTAAAAACGAATCTAATGAGAAGGTAAATATAAATTATTGTATGACTAATAAAACTTTTAATTAAAACAATATTATACCAAAAAGGTTTAAATTATAAGGAGGGTATGTTATGTCATCATGTGGAAATTGTAAAACTTGTGCATCAGCAGATAAGGTATTGGAAGGATTTATATCAAAAATGGATTTGGAGACTTCACACCACAGGGTAGAAACTCAAAAAATTAAGTGTGGATTTGGACAACAAGGAGTTTGCTGTAGATTATGTGCTAATGGACCTTGTAGGGTTACACCGAAATCACCAAGAGGAGTGTGTGGAGCCAATGCAGACACTATAGTAGCTAGAAACTTTTTAAGAGCAGTGGCAGCTGGAGCTGGATGTTATCTTCATATAGTAGAAAACACTGCAAGAAATTTAAAAGCTTTAGGTGAATCTAAAGGGAAAATAAAAGGAGAAGCAGCCTTAAATAGATTAGCTGAAATGTTCCAGATAAATGAAAATGACATGCATAAAAAAGCTATTTTGGTTGGAGAAGCAGTTTTAAGAGATTTATACAAGCCAAGATATGAAAAAATGGAGATAGTAGAAAAGATGGCTTATAAGCCAAGGTTTCAAAACTGGAAGAAGCTTAATATACTTCCTGGAGGAGCAAAATCAGAGGTATTCGATGCAGTAGTAAAGACTTCTACAAACTTAAACAGCGACCCAGTAGAAATGCTTTTACATTGTTTAAACTTAGGCATATCTACTGGACTTTACGGGCTTACACTTACTAATCTTTTAAATGATGTTATGCTTGGAGAGCCAGTTATAAGACCGGCCAAGGTTGGATTTAAGGTGATAGATAAGGATTATATAAATATAATGATAACAGGTCATCAACACTCAATAATATCTCATCTTCAAGATAGATTAATAGAAGAAGATGTGGTGGATATGGCTAAAAAAGTAGGAGCTAAGGGCTTTAGATTAGTAGGATGTACTTGTGTAGGACAGGATTTACAGTTAAGAGGAGAACATTATAAAGAAGTATTCTCAGGTCATGCAGGAAATAATTTTACTAGTGAAGCATTAATAGCTACTGGTGCCATAGATGTTGTAGTGTCAGAGTTTAATTGTACACTTCCAGGTATTGAGCCTATATGTGAAGAGCTAAAGGTTAAAAATATTTGTTTGGATGATGTAGCTAAGAAAGCTAATGCAGAATATGTAGAGTATTCCTTTGAAGAAAGAGAGAAAATCAGCGAATATATCATAGAAGAATCTATGAAAAGTTATAAAGAAAGATGTGGAAAAGTTAAAATAAATATACCAATGAATCATGGATGCGATGATGTTATAACAGGGGTAAGTGAGATTTCTCTTAAAAATTTCTTAGGTGGAACATGGAAGCCACTACTAGACTTAATAGCTTCTGGCAAAATCAAGGGGGTAGCTGGAGTAGTTGGATGTTCTAACTTAACAGCCATGGGGCATGATGTGTTTACAGTAGAGCTAACTAAGGAACTTATAAAGAGAGATATTATAGTGCTTTCAGCAGGATGTTCTAGCGGAGGACTTGAAAATGTAGGACTTATGTCACCATCAGCTTCAAAACTTGCTGGAGATAATTTGAGAGAAGTATGTGAAAGTTTAGGAATTCCACCAGTTTTGAATTTTGGGCCATGTCTTGCTATAGGAAGACTTGAAATTGTAGCTACAGAGCTTGCTAAGGAATTAGGAATAGACATTCCACAGCTTCCATTAGTATTATCAGCACCACAGTGGTTAGAAGAACAAGCTTTAGCAGATGGAGCTTTTGGTTTAGCACTTGGCTTGCCACTACATCTTGCTATATCACCATTTATAGGAGGAAGTAAGGTGGTAACTAAGGTATTAACAGAAGAACTTAAAAAATTAACAGGAGGACAATTAATCATAGAGGATGATGTTAAAGCAGCTGCAGATAAATTAGAAGCTATAGTTATTGATAGAAGAAAAAAATTAGGGCTTAAATAAATTACTGTATTTATATAGGTCAGGGGGAAGTATTTATGAGAAGGATAATGATAAATAAGGATTTGTGTGAAGGGTGTCTAAATTGTGTTCTTGCTTGTATGGCAGAACATAATTTAGAAGATAAATCCATAGTAAAATTAGATCTTGAAAATACAGAAAGTGAAAGCAGAAATCATATAGAAATAGATATGTATGGTAAAAAAGCTCCAATATTTTGTAGACATTGTGATAACCCAGAGTGTGTAAATACATGTACTACTGGAGCAATGACAAAAGACCTTGAAACAGGAATAGTTTCTTACAATGAGGATAAATGTGCATCTTGCTTTATGTGTGTTATGAGTTGTCCTTATGGAGTTCTAAAGCCAAGTAATAATGATAAAAAAGTTATAATAAAATGTGATTTATGTAGTGAAAGGGAAACACCTAGATGTGTTGAAAATTGTCCTACTGGAGCTATTTATATAGAGGAGGTTCAGTAGTATGAAGTATGTAATAATAGGAGCTAGTGCAGCTGCACTTTCTGCAGCTAAAACCTTGAGGGAACTGGATAAATATAGTCAAATAGTTATACTATCTAAAGATCAAAATATTTATTCCAGATGTTTACTTCATCATTATATAGGTGGAGAGAGAAGTTTAGAAGAATTATCTTTTGTGGAAGAAGATTTTATGGAAAGATACAACATAAGATGGATAAAGGGTATCAATGTTAGGAATATAGATATAAAGAACAAGTGTGTAGAATTACAAGGGTGGTATAAGGAGTTTTATGACAAACTTTTGATAGCTTCAGGTTCTTATGCAGCTATTCCTCCTATTAAAAATTTAAAGGAAGGAAAAGGTGTTTATACCTTAAGAAATATAGAAGATGCAAAAGCTATAAAGGAGCAGTCAAAGAATATAAAAAAAGCCTTAGTAATAGGAGCAGGACTTGTGGGAATAGATGCCACCATGGGTTTAATAGAAAATGGTGTAGAGGTAGAACTAGTGGAAATGGGCGAGAGGATTCTTCCTTTGCAGTTAGATAAAAGAGCAGCTAAAACTTATGAAGATTTATTAAGGAGCCATAATGTTAGAATTTCAACAGGTATAGGGGTTGGAGAAGCAATACTAAATAGAGAGGGTAGTATAAAGGGAGCTAAACTTACTAATGGAGAGGAAATAGAATGTGACATAATAGTTGTAGCAGCAGGAGTAAGACCTAATGTAGACTTTATAAATAGTGAGGAAATAAAGATAGAAAGAGGTATAGTTATAAATAACAGATGTGAAACATCAGTAAAAGATATATATTCAGCTGGAGATGTTACTTTTACAGCACCTATTTGGCCAATAGCCGTTAAACAGGGAAAGGTTGCAGCTTATAATATGGCAGGTGAAGAAAAATATTTAGAAGATAATTTTGGATTAAAGAATTCTATGAGCTTTTTCAGTGTGCCTACAGTATCTTTAGGAATGGTAGAACCAGAAAATAGTAGTTATATGGTAGAGGTAGTTGATAAAAATCATTTATACAAAAAAATCATACACAAAGACGGGATAATATATGGTGCAATATTTCAAGGTGATATTTCATATTGTGGAGTATTTACAGAGCTAATAAAAAATAAGATAAATATTAGTAGCATAAAAAAGGATATATTTGAACTAAATTTTTCGGATTTTTTCCATATTAAGGATAATGGTGAATTTACCTATAATTAATAATTGTGATAAATAATGTACAACAAATAGTAAATAATCAATAAAAAATAATATAATCCATGATAGTAGGCTATCTCAAAGTAGTAATATTTGAGATAGCTTTTTTTATATAAATTTAAATAAACTAGATAAAAAGTAATAAAATTTGGAATTTACGCTAATGAAAAAGGTCAAATTTACGATATTATTAGAGATTAATAAAAACTAATAGAATATATAATCTAATTTTAGGAGGAAAAGATGAATAAACAGGGTATATTAGGAAAAGTATTAGCTATTATTTTACCATTAGTTGTGGTATCTATGGCTACAATAACTGCTGTTAGTTACATAAGTAGTAAGAAAATAATAAATGCACAAATAAAAGAAAGCATGACAAATAATTTAAATAGTAAGGTGGAGAGTACTGAAAAAATACTATTGAAACATGCTAAAATTCCTGAAATGTTGGCAAAAAGTGTAGAAACATCACATAAAATATATAAAAAAGGTGAATATGAAGAAATATTAAAAAAGGCTGCTGGCTTAAATAAGGAAACTTATGGTAGCGGAATATGGTTTGAACCTTATAAGTTTGATGCTAAAATAAAAAGCTTTGGGCCTTATGCATATAAGAAAAGTGAACAAACAGTATATACTGATGATTACAATAATGACCAATACGATTATTTTAATCAAGAATGGTATAAAAACGCGTTAAATACTTCAGAAAAAATAGTCTGGTCACCAGCATATTATGATGAGGTAAGTAAAGTTGCAATGGTGACAACATCAGCTCCTTTTTTAGATAAAGATAAAAAGCCTTTAGGAGTAACTACTGCGGATATAGATATAAGTGTTATACAGAACATGATTGGAAATATAAAAATAGGTAAGACTGGAAGAGCACTTCTTATAGAGAGCAGTGGAACATATATTGCAGGTGTAGATGAGAGCAAAATACTAAAAACTAAGATTCAAGAAGAAAAAAACAGCAGTTTAGCTAAAGTCAGTAAGAATATATTATCCTCTAAAAATGGTGAAGAGTACTTTGAAAAAGATGGTGAAAAGTATAGAATATACTATAAATCAATTCCAACTACTAACTGGATAATAGGAATATATATGGCGGAAAGCGAACTTTACGCTCCTGTAAAGAGCCTTCTTATTAGATCTATAATAATAATGATAATTGCAGGAATAGTGACATTACTATGTATATATTTAGTCATAAACAAAATAGTAAATTCTATAAAAAAAGCAGTAAATCATTTAGATGTAATTTCTAATGGTAATTTAACTATGGATGTGCCAGAAGAATTTTTAGATCTTAAAGATGAAATAGGACAAATAGCTAATGCTCTTTCTAAAATGCAAACATCTTTGAGGGAATTGATTTTGGGTGTGAAAAATGTAGCAGAAAACATAAGTAATGAATCAGAAAGCTTATCAAATATATCAGAGGGCATGTCATCAGCATCAACTAATGTTTCTGTAGCTATACAGGATGTGGCTAAGGGAACAGGCAACCAAGCAGAGGATTTAATAAAGATAACAGGTAATCTTAGTGACTTTGATCACTTACTTAGTAAAACTATTGAAGCTATAAAAGATATAAATAGTATTTCAAAGAAAATAAACTTTTTAGCAAAAGATAGTAATGATGCAATGGAAGAATATGTTGGTATAACTGAGAAGTTTGAAAAGTCTTTTGAAGAGTTAGCAGAGTATATAGAAGGATTTTCTAAGAGTGTAAAGGACATAAATGAAATAACAAATCTTATAAATAATATATCTGATCAAACAAATCTTTTAGCCCTAAATGCTGCTATAGAAGCTGCAAGAGCAGGAGAAAAAGGTCAAGGGTTTGCAGTGGTAGCAGAAGAAATAAGAAAACTTGCTGAACAAAGCAAAAATTCAGCAGGAGAAATAAATGTTAGAATAGATGATATACTTAAAAAGACAGATACAGTTTCAGAAATGACATCTACTATGGATAAAGACATAGAAACTCAAATAGGTATATTGAGTAAAACATTAAGTGCCTTTAAAAATATAATGAATGGAATAGAAGAAGTTATGCCTAAAATACAAGGTGTAAATGATATGACTGGTGAAGTAAATAGTAAAAAAGATGATATACTGCAAAAGGTAGAAGGAGTATCATCTGTAGCGGAAGAGGTTTCTGCATCCTCAGAGGAGATAGCTGCTGCGGCAGAGGAAATGAACGCATCTTCAGAAGAAGTGTCTGCCACTGCTAATGTATTAAATAACATGACAAAGGATATGGTGAATTCCGTAAATAAATTTAAACTATAGATAAAAGTCATTAAATCAGTGTAATATACTTGCCCTTTTGTTTATATAAATAAAACTAGTGTAGATATAAGTACCAATTCAATGTAATGTACCTCAAAGGTTAGTTTTGTTTAATCTTTGAGGCATTGTATTGTTGGTATTTTTTTATGAATTTTTGCACATGAAATCCTAATTTTAACTCCAATAATTAGATATAAGGTTAGCTGAAAATGGTAAAGGGTATAAAACAATAGGTATAGAGGTATAGAAATTTAAAATAGAAAATTTAATATATATTTAAATTTTCTATTTGTATAAGGGATGAGATTTCAGTAAAATAAGCATAAATGATATACATAGGAGGGGTATTTTATGGATAACAAGGAATTTTTAGAAAAGGTAAGAAAAACAGCAGAAGGATATTTTGACAGAGGAGAGTTTTTCTGCTCAGAGGCAGTAGTTAAAACTATTAATGAGCTATTAGACAAGCCTTATGAAGAAACCGTTACAAAATTAGCTTCAGGTTTTCCAGTAGGCGTTGGAAAATCAGGATGTCTTTGTGGAGCTGTCAGTGGTGGTGTAATGGCATTAGGAATGGTTTATGGTAGAGTGCATGGGGATAAAATGAATGAAAGAATGTTTCCAGTAGCAGCTTCATTACATGATCATATAAAAAAACTATATGGAAGTACTTGTTGTAGAGTTATGACTAGAAATTTTGAATTTGCTTCACCAGATAGAAAATGTCACTGTGTAAAAATAACTGGAGAAGTTGCAGCTTTTGTAGCAGAGAAATTTTTAGAAGATGAAGAAATAGCTAAAACTATAAAGAAGGACTAGGTGATTAAAATGGAATTTAACTGGATTCAGACTTTAACTTTTCTTGTAGCTTTTTTAATCATAGGGTATGGAATTAAGAAAAGGGTGCCTGTATTTAGTAAGTATTATATTCCAGCTCCTTTAATAGGGGGATTAGTATTTGCTTTAATTATTATGCTTATAAGTAAATCTTATACTATTAAATTTACATACAGTTTTTTACCTGTTTTTGTGGCAGGGTTCTTTGCTTCTATTGGAATGAGGTTTGATTTAACCACTATATTAAAAAAGGGAATAAAGTCTCAAATGTTATACTTTGTAATAACCATCATTATAGCATTTTTTCAAAATATTGTAGCAGTGCTTATTGGAAAAGTATTTGGAAGATCTTTTGCAGAAAGTTTAGTGGTGGGCTCTATTAGTTTAATGGGGGATCACACTTTAGTAAAGACAGCTCCAAATTATTTAAAAGCAGGCAAAGCATATTTACCTCAAATACAGGGTATATCGATACTTACATTGTATATAGCTACTATTGTAGGAGTAGTTCTATTTTATAAAATGAAGTCAAAGGTAGATATGTCTAAGACAGTAAAAATACCTGCTCCTAGCTTAAGCCCCATGGAATTTTTAAAATATATGTTTTTATTTTTAATATGTATAACTTTAGGTTTATTACCAACTCAATTAGGAATAGGTAACTACATAAATCCTGCAGGAGGCGGGTTTCTTGCAGGCGTTTTTGTTAGACAATTTATAGATGGCACTAAGATTTCAAAAGTAGAGGTGCCGCCGGTAAATATTTTAGGAAACTTCTGCCTTTCAATGTTATTGGTGACTAATTTTGCCATGTTTAATTTAACTTTAATAAAGAATGTTTCAGTATTTAGTTTAGTGGTGCTTTTGATTCAATTTATAATTTTAATTCTATTTGTTTATTACGTAGTTTTTCGTATGTATAAAAAAGATGTACTAGCACTTTATGCTTCTGTAGGCTTAATAGGATTTAGTTTGGGTATGCCAGCTAGCACTATGTCTTCAATTCAAGTTTTCACTGAAAAGGATGGGGCAGTTCCATTGGCATTATTTACAGTTCCGCCAGTAGGAGCATGGCTTATTACAGTAGTTAATCCATTTATAATAAATTTATTTTTATAGGAATTTTCAACTGTTGGTATAAAAAATAAACAAAGAAATTATATATAAAAAATATGATATTATTATTCTAAGTAAAACATTAAGAAAACGTATATAAAACGAAAAAATATACAAATACGTATATAGTGATATATAGATTATAGTACTAAAAATAGAAGCTGTGTATGAAATAAATTTTCACATACATGGCTTCTTTTTTGTATTATTTATGATATAAAATTTTTATAACTATTTTCAAGTTTGTTAAAGGAAATCGCTTATATATATAGAAGATTTAATGATATAAGGCACATTCAAATAAATAATAAGTCACAATAAGTCAATTGAGTATGCTAGTCTATTTTGGGTCATACTGAGTCAGCGGAACCAGCTTCCTTATACTAACATTTTTGACTTGTTATTTCCTTTCATGTACCTAAATTAAAATATAGGGATAAAGGGTGGTAAATATGGATATTTTAAAATCTTTAGTTGTAGATTTGCCAGAGGATGTTAAGAAATATGTAATGTACGGGGATTTTACTAGAGCAAATAAGTTAATAGATATATACGAAAAAAGAAATATATCCGATTTGTTAAAGCAAAGATTAAATTACCAAAGGCACGTTATGAATATTATAAAAGAAGAGTATATATATTCTTCTGAAGAAGCTCTAAAAATGTGCTGTGAAAAAATAAAAGATTTTTCTATGGAAGAGCTAGAAAACTTAAAAGATGAGAGATTTGCTGATTGGGTATATATAGATGGCAAGGTTATGTTTCACAAAAGATTTTTAAATACAATTTTAGGCGTTTGTCCTGAAATGGCTAATAGAACATTAAAGAAGGACAAAAAAGACCAAAATGATGAAAAAAAGCAACAGTTACTAGACAAAGTGGTAAATGAAATAATAGAAAAGGGACATAAAAGTTATTTTATACATATCAAAACAGGTATAAAGCTCAATAAAGAGGCTGTAAGAAAAGGTGAAAAAATAAGAGTTCATTTGCCTATTCCTAAGCCTTGTAAACAGATAAAAAATATTAATATAATATCCACTAATCCAAATGGTGGTTTTATAGCTCCGGAAGATTGTCAACAAAGAACAGTATATTTTGAAAAAAACGTTCAAGGGGAAGAAGAATTTACTGTAGAATACTCCTATGAAAATTCTATGGAATACAATAATTTAGATGCTTCTAGAGTTTTTAAAAATCAGCCAGATTTTTATACAGGTGAATTATCTCCTCATATAGTTTTTACACCTTTTTTAAAGGATTTAGCAAAGAAGATAGTTGGAGAAGAGGTAAATCCTTTAATAAAAGCTAGGAAAATATATGATTATATAACTACCAATGTTCAATATTCTTATGTAAGACCTTATGCAGGCATTATTAATATACCAGAATATGCTGCTTATAATTTAAAAGGCGATTGTGGAGTGCAGGCACTTTTATTTATAACTTTATGTAGAATATCCGGAATTCCTGCAAGATGGCAATCAGGCCTTTATGTAAATCCACATTTTATTGGCTGTCATGATTGGGCTCAATTTTACATACAACCTTATGGATGGATTTTTGGGGATTTGTCCTTTGGAGGCAGTTCCCATAGGAAAGGAAACACAAAAAGGTGGAATTTCTATTTCGGAAATTTAGATCCTTTCAGAATGGTTGCCAATTCAGATTTTCAAGGTGAATTTGTGCCAAGTAAGAATTTTTTTAGAATAGATCCTTATGACAATCAAGTGGGAGAAGCGGAATATTTGGATAGGGGACTTTCTTCTAAAGACTTTAGTAGCATAATGGAAATAATAGATGTACATGAAATATAACAATATTGTGAAGCAAGTGCCGTAAGAAAAATCACACTTTAAGTCCGTGAAACAATTGTAATTTGGGACTAATCACAATACGCTAAGAACTTCTACATGTTTGCAGATTTCAATTCCCTAAAACCTTAACTCGCTCCTTGCGTCCCTCAAACAAGAAGGTTTCTTAACGGGAATTGAAATCTGCAAACATAAGAAGTTCTAAAGCTAGTTCCATAGTCCCAAATTCCAATTCTTTCACTCCCTTAAAGTGTGATTTTTCGGTTTATGCATAAGCTATCTATGGGGGAATACAGCTAACTAAAGGATGATTTTCCTCCACTACGTTATGGAAAATCTTTTATTGGCGGCAGCCAGCCTAAATACGTAGGCATGATTAGGATTTATATAAATCAATGCCTCACGGCGAAATATATTAGGTCTTATTTAGTACTTTATTTTGACAAGCAATTATTTGTTAGTCAGAAGTTTAACACTTAAAAGTTTTTTTGGCGTGAGCCTGTTGATTTATAATGAATGATCGGCATATAGGTTAAGAAACATAAATATGTATTATAACAATAAATTCCAACATCTAGAAACTATAACCTAGTACCTAGTATTAAAAAACATTTGATGACTAGGGACTAAACGAAAGGCTCCGCCTAAAAAAATATTATGAGCGCTTTCCCATTTATAAATTAAAGATTTTCAGTAGCGCAGCGGAGGAAAATCATCCTTTAGGAGGCCTTCTCCTCTAGAAGCAATGTACGCATGAACCGAAAAATCTGTCTTTAAGGTAACAATAAATATATTTTTTTACACTATTGAGCTAGCTTTAGAAATTCTTTGCTTTCAAATTTCAATACCCGTTAAGAAGCTTTCATGTTTGAGCGCCGTTAGAAGCGAGTTTGAAAGCTTTAGGGTATTGAAATTTGAAAACATTAGAATTTATTGGCGTATTGCGAACAGTCTTAAAAAATATATTTATTGTGGACTTAAAGACAGATTTTTCTTATGACATTTGCTTCACAATATATTCTAAGTGAATAATTTATAGATTCCCGTAGTGAGCATACACACTACTATAGCAATTCCCGTAGGAATTAAAGCAGAAGCCCAGGTCCACTTTGAGCTGCCAGTTTCCTTTTTGATGGTCATTAAAGTGGTAGCACATGGCCAGTGTAAAAGACTAAATAGCATCACATTTATAGCCGTAAGATAGTTCCAGCCGTTGTTTAATAGAATTTGTCTTAAAGATTCGATACTTTCAAAATCTATCATGGAACCAGTAGAAAGATAACACATAAGAAGTATAGGCAATACTATTTCATTAGCAGGGAGACCTAATATAAAGGCCATAAGTATAAATCCATCTAGCCCCATAAGTTTTGCAAAGGGGTCAAAGAAGGAAGCCAAATGGTTTATAATACTTAAGTCACCTATATATATATTTCCTAGTATCCACGTAAATGCTCCAGCAGGAGCAGCAATTAAAATAGCTCTCATTAAAACAAATATAGTTCTGTCTATTAAGGATGTATATAATATTCTTCCTACTTGAGGTTTTCTGTAAGGAGGAAGTTCAAGTGTAAAACTGGAGGGAACTCCTTTTAATAAGGTTTTTGAAAGAATATAGGATACAAGCAAAGTAACCATAACACCAACTATAACCATGAGAGTTATAAAAATAGCAGGAATTATCTTTCCAGAGGATTTCATGGTTGCGGCGAAGAAAACAGAAGAAATAGCTATTAATGTTGGAAATCTTCCATTGCATGGCACAAAGTTATTAGTTATTATAGCTACTAATCTTTCACGTGGAGACTCTATAATTCTACAGCCTATAATTCCAGCAGCGTTGCAACCTAACCCCATGCACATAGTTAAGCATTGCTTACCATGAGCGCATGCTTTTTTAAATAGATGATCTAGATTAAAGGCCACCCTTGGTAAATAGCCCAAGTCTTCAAGTAATGTAAATAAAGGGAAAAATATAGCCATAGGGGGAAGCATTACAGACACTACCCAAGCTAATGTCCTGTAGAGGCCTAATACTAGAACACCATGGAGCCATACAGGAGCATTAATTTTAGTAAACCACTTTGTTAGCATATGTTCAAAGCCAAAAAGAGCTTTAGCAAGAAGTTGTGATGGCACATTGGCGCCTTCAATGGTAATCCAAAAAATCAATGCTAAAACTAATAGCATAATTGGAATTCCAAATTTCTTGGAAGTTATGATATCATCGATCTTTGCATCTCTAGAGAATTTCTTATGGTCCTGCTTTACATATTTATTTTTTATATATTCAGCTGATTTATAGTTTTCTTCTGTTATATATTCTCTAATTTTTTCCTTGTCTATATTTGAAATGATTTTTTTAGATTCTATAGTAAGCTTTTCTAAAGAATTCTTATCTATATATTGGCTCATGGAGTTAAAAAAGCTTTTATCTCCATCTATAAGTCTGAGTGATAACCATCTGGAATTGATAAAGGGTACATTTTCTTGGCATATAGGCTCTAAGGTTTCCACTAAATTTTCTATAGAATCCACGTAGCTAATCTTTTTTTTATTAGAGTTTATACTTTTTTCTGGTAAATTGTATAAAGTCTCTTTTAAATCTTCTATACCTACATTATTTCTAGCTGCAGTTAGAACTACAGGTATTCCCAGTTCATTTTCTATTTCATTAGCATCTATTTTTATGTTTTTCTTTTTTGCCTCGTCTATTAAATTTATGCACAAAACTACATTATCTGTCAGCTCCATCACCTGAAATACTAAATTTAAGTTTCTTTCAAGGCAGGTAGCATCCACAACTACAACTACTGCATCAGGTTCTCCAAAGCATATAAAATCTCTAGCCACTGTTTCTTCAACAGAGGACGCAAATAATGAGTAGGTGCCAGGTAAATCCACAAGTATAAACTCTTTTTCCTTATATGAAAATTCTCCTCTGGCATTGGTCACGGTCTTTCCTGGCCAGTTACCTGTATGTTGATGGAGTCCTGTTAAAGAGTTAAAAACAGTGCTTTTTCCTGTGTTTGGGTTGCCAGCTAGGGCAATTATATATTTGTTTTTCTCTCTTTCAACTTTAAACATATCTTTCATAGAATTTTTACCGGTAGATTGAAAAGTAAGACCCATATAAAAACTCCTTTTTACATTAATAATAAATAGAAGATTTTTTATTGCGAAAATCAACTTAGTATTAATTTTAAAAAATAGCATTGATTTGGTAAAGTCAGCATTAATTTAGCAAACACAGTATTGATTTGACAAATTTAGCATATAAATTTTATTTTGTTATAAATCTAAATAATGCTTAACTTACTTTACATATATAAGCGAAGCCTCTTCTTTTCTTAAAGCTATCATAGCCCCTCTTATATCATATACAGTAAGATTGTCTGCAGGACCTTTTCGTATGACTTTTACCAATGCCCCATTAGTTAAACCAAGAGCTAACATTCTTTCCCTTATAAGACCTTTAGAACATAAGCATTTTACTTCAGCTACACATCCTTCTGAAACATTATAAAGCACGTTCATTGATTATTACCTCCATTTATATAAAGTTTGGGAAACCCTTAAAGGGCTGTGTCAGTGGTGGTTAATTTAATCAAGTCTAATTAAGTTAACCTAAACTAACTTTCACAATATATATTATGGAATGGCCTTTAAAGGTGTTACTAGATATAGTATATAAATAAAATGATATCATTAAGGGATTATTTTCATATCAGATTGTTTAAAATTAGGATTTATAATTGGCCAGTTATAAATAATTATTAATGAGTGACAAGCGATAAGTTATAAATAATAAGTTGAAAATTTTAGGTGATTAGTTGAAAGTGGCAAGTGGTGGGTTTCAGATAATAAGTTAAGGGCTACCATAGGCAACATTAATATTTGATATTTGAACTTGTATATTTTTTTACATGTAGTTATATGTTTGGAAATTTTGTCATAGGATTAAGTGATATCTTTAGAGGGAAGTGATTAAATGGCTAAAGAGGAATTTTTCACCTTTAGGCAATATATGCAAAAGGAAGGCAATGCATTAACGGCTTCTGCGGAGGATTATTTAGAGATGGTGTACAGATTGTCCTTTGGAAATGGTTACACAAGAATTGGAGATTTAGCAGAAGCATTAAATGTTCAGCCTCCATCTGTGACAAAAATGATTCAAAAGCTTGCTGAAATTGATTTAGTTAAATATGAAAAGTACGGGATAGTTGTTTTAAGTGATAAGGGCAAAACCATAGGAAAGTTTTTGTTAGATAGACATAATACTATTGAGAGATTCTTAAGTTTGCTACAGGTTTCAGAAGTTTTAGATGAAACGGAAAAAATAGAGCATACCATAGACGATGAAACGCTTTTAGGAATAAAAAAACTAGTTAAATTTTTTGAGGACAATGAGGAGATAAAAACAAAATTCATATCTAAATTTTAATTTTCAAGTTATGGTGTTGAGCCTAAAAAATAACTTAAAAAAAGCGCTAGTGCTTACCACTAGCGTTTCTTTTAAAATTTATACCTCAGTATTATTGTAAGCAATTAGCTACAATAACTTTTTCTTATTTATCTTGCACATTTTGCAAGGCTGTAGCTATTGCGTCTACAGTTTTATTTAGTTCACTATCATTAGATTGATTATTGCCAATCGCAAGCGATATACTTTGATTAGATAAATCTTGATTTAAAGAATTATTATTTCCACCATAGTAATTTATACGTACTCTTTGCCCTAATTTATTGAATTGTTCTACTAGAGAATCAGCAAACTTCTTATTTTCTGCATAATGTGGGTTGTTTTTTACAAGTGCAATTACTATATCTTCTTCAGGAAAATCATTACGACGTAT
Source organism: Clostridium sp. KNHs214 (assembly GCF_000744935.1). GTDB lineage: Bacteria > Bacillota > Clostridia > Clostridiales > Clostridiaceae > Haloimpatiens. Next base: position 1,293,623 of record NZ_JQMW01000011.1, read on the forward strand.
ATTTAAAAGGATACTATTGTTATAATCTTTAACATTTTGTGTTACAAATTTGCGTACAACACCATGATAACTAATATATTTCTTATTAGGTTCTAGAGCTTCTTTAGTAATTTTATTATTTATAAAATCACTATTCATACCTTTTTCATTAAGTTTACTACTTAATAAGTTCCCTATATCAGTTGTTTTTTTGCCAGTTACATATTTCTCATCTGGTTGTGATGTATAAATTAGTACATTAGATGATTTAGCTGATTTTGATATCCTATTACTAGCTAAATTTTTATTGTCAATCTTAGTAGGTTCATATTTTGTAGCTGCAGCTGACTTCTTACTATCTATTGTTGAATATGCAAATCCGGCAATTAAAGTGAATGCTGAAGTAAGAATCGCTATGTTTTTATAAATCTTTTTCATTTACATACTTCCTTTCATATTTGATTATAGTTTAATTTAAGTTATTGAAAGTCGATACTTCTATTTTAAAATATTATGCATATGTTATTTATATTATTCCGTAACTTTAGTTGAGAAAATTTCATAACATATATTTACAGTTGAAAAATTTATAAAAAAATAGAGACAAACTTTACATTTTGTTGTATAAATTAATTTGCAGAAAAACTTTAACAACAAGAGTGAAGCATATATCTCATAAAAGTATTTTATAAAAAAAATTGCCAATAAGACAATTTTTATTTAACATTAGATTCTTCTTATACTTCTAAAAACCGGTATTAAAGCATGTTGCAGAATTTATAAAAGGTTCTACTAAAAAGGGTTACAAAGGAACAATAACTGATATTGTCTTACTGAGTTTTGCTAATTGTCATAGAACAATTTTGGGAAAAGTTCACATTATAAATTTTAAATGAAGAACGGTTATTCATCTAATGCCGAACTTAAAATTTATATACCAAAGTTGAACTTAAATATATACAAATTATCATTGCGAATGGTAACAAATAACATTTAATATAGAATCTCGTTATCAATTGAGAGCAATTATAAGTTAATTTAAACTTGAAATGTCTGAATAATAGTGATATATTAAAAATAATGTTATTATCAATTGAAACAAAAATGATAAACATGCATACAATATTATATAAGATCTATATAATTAAAAGTGAGGTATAAAAATGGAAAGGAATATTATTAAGGGATTAAGCTCCAGTGAAGTTAAAAGTATCCAACAAAGATATGGGCTAAATGAGCTTGTAAAAGAGAAAAAATCAAATGCCATAAAGAAATTTCTTGGTGTATTTAAAGAGCCTATGTTTTTATTATTAGTAGGTACAGCCATATTGTATTTATTATTAGGAGATGCTCAAGAAGCTTGCATAATGTTAGTGTTTGTAGTGTTTGTGGCTTCCATTACCTTTATACAGGAGTGGAAGACAGAAAAAACTTTAAATGCCCTAAAGGAATTAACAACTCCAGAAGTTATAGTACTTCGTGATGGAAAGAAAAAGACTATAAAAAGCTTTGAACTTGTACCAGGTGATATAGTATATTTAAAGGAAGGTGAAAGAATACCTGCTGACTGTGATGTTTTGGAAGTATCTAATTTTTCTGTAGATGAATCTATTTTAACTGGTGAAGCAGAGCCAGTTTTTAAAGTTGTTAAAGAGGAAGAGAAGTTAGAAAATAGTTCTTCTGAATATTGGAGAAAAGATAGGGTTTATGCAGGTACGTTAAGTATATTTGGTACGTGTACTGCTAGGGTTGTGAATACAGGGTTTAATTCAGAATACGGAAAGATAAGTAAGGCAGTTAGTGAAGCTAAAGAAGAGCTATCACCGCTTCAAAAGAAAACACAGCATTTAGTAAAATCACTTGCTATAGCCGGATTTTGCTTATGTTTATTGGTTATAGGATTAACGTATGTATATAATCACAACATTATACAAAGCATTCTCTCAGGTATAACTTTAGCCATGGCAATAATTCCTGAAGAATTTCCTGTAGTTTTAACTGTATTTTTATCCTTAGGAGCCTTTAGATTGGCTAAAAATAATACTCTCATGAGAAAAATTTCTGCAGTGGAGACCTTGGGAGCTGCTACAGTTTTAGCTGTAGATAAAACTGGAACCATAACTAAAAACTCCATGGAAGTTAAAAAAGTGCTTTATAAGAACAATATAATTAATATAGAGGATCTAAATGATAAGGAACTTAGCAATTTAATGATAAGATCTTGCCAGCAGGATCCATATGACCCTATGGAAAAAGCTATAGTAAATAGTGCAAAAAAGTGTATAAATAGTATGAAAGAATTGGAGGAAAATACAAAAGATTATATTGATAATATGGCAAAATCTACAGATAGTAAGGATTTTGGTTGTCATATAGAAATAGTTAACAAAATACCATTTGATCCTAAAACAAAAAGAATGGCTAATATATATAAAGAAGATGAAGATAACTTCTATGTAGCGGCTAAGGGCTCACCAGGGACAATATTACCTTTGTGCAATCTTAGTAGGGAAGAAGAAAAAAAAGTAGAGAAACATGTAGATAAAATGGCTGAAAAAGGCTTAAGGGTACTAGCTTTTGCAGATGGACATAGTATAGGAGTTAAAGACGATTTAGAAGAATACACTTTAGAGTTTAAGGGTTTAGTAGGACTTCAAGATCCTCCAAAAGAAGGGGTAAAAGAGGCCATAAATTTATGTAGAGAAGCTGGCATTAGAGTAATAATGATAACAGGAGATTATAGTAAAACTGCTATGGCTATAGGAAATGAAATAGGGCTTTCATTCAATAATTGTGCTATAACTGGAGAAGCAATGGATGGCATGACAGATGATGAACTATGTGAAGCTGTAAAGGGATGCGATGTATTTTCACGTGTGGTTCCAGAGCATAAAATGAGAATAATAAAGGCTTTAAAGAAAAATGGAGATATTGTAGCTATGACAGGAGATGGCGTAAATGACGCACCAGCCCTTAAGAGTGCAGACATTGGAGTTGCTATGGGTAAAAGAGGAACGGATGTAGCTAAGGAAGCTGCACATATGGTATTAATGGATGACAATTTTACTACTATAGTTAAGTCAGTTAAAGATGGAAGAAGAATTTATGATAACATAAGAAAAGCTATGGTTTATATAATGATAATTCACATTCCAATTGTTGCATTAGCATTATTTTCACCTGTTTTTAATTTACCTCAAGTGCTTTTGCCTGTGCACATAGTACTTTTAGAGCTTATAATTGATCCTACTTGTTCATTGGTATTTGAAGGAGAAGAGGCAGAACGAGATATAATGCAAAAACCCCCAAGGTCTCCAAAGGAACCTTTAGTTACAGCAGGTATGTTATCTAAAGTTTTATCTCAAGGGATAATAATGTTTTTAGCAGCATTTCTTCCATTTCACTACTTAGTAGATAATGGAGTTCATGTAGATGCAGCTAGAAGTTTCTCGCTAATTACATTAGTTATGTCCAATGTAATCATGGTTTTGGTAAATAGATCTAACACTGAATATTTGATTCATATATTTAAGGAAAAACAAAATACTGCTAGATTAGTTGTGAATGCTCTTGCATTAGTGATGGTTTTAGTTATAGTGTATGTTCCTATATTTCATACTATATTTAACACTAGAAGTTTAAATTTTAATATGTTTTTGTTATCTTCTTTAACGGGAATATTAGCAGGCATATGGTGGGAAATAGTAAAATTTATAAAAAATAAAAAGGCAGAAAAATAAATTGAAGTAAAATTTGGAGTTCCTTTTGGTGTTAGGATAGGTTATTAAAACTTAAAACGCTATACAAAAAGGAGCTCTTATTAAAATATAAATTAAAGAAATTCTTTAGGAATTTCAACCTTTTACTATAACAACCATTATATTTATCAAAATAAAATTAATGACTAGGGATTATTCTATAAGTGCGTCTATTTTTATATGTTATCCTCTAGTGAATTTATTGCTGGGCAAATTTACAGATTATAGAAGAAGTTAATGTCTAATTGACAAAGAATATAAAGTGTAATAGAATAGTAAAGAAATGATAATTATATATGTGCTCGTAGCTCAGTAGGATAGAGCAGCGGTTTCCTAAACCGCGTGCCGGAGGTTCGATTCCTCTCGGGCACACCAAGATAAAGCCTGTAACATTAATCTGTTACAGGCTTTAAAATTACTTTTAATATAAACAATAAGTGTAAACCATTTACTGAAATTATTTCCAAATTAATATGAATATATTTTAAAGTAGATAAATAAAGGTTATAATATATATAAGATAAAGAATAAAAATGAGTATTTTCGGAGGTGTATGGAGTGAATGAGAGAAAATTAGAGTTTACTATTTTTTGTGTTGAAAGCTTGGCAGAAAGCCTGGGGATAAATGCTAAAAAAGTATATAAACTAATTAAAGATACAAATGTCTTAGATGACTATATCATACCATGTTACGAACCATTACACTCTCAAAGTAAACACTATATAGTACAGGATTTAATTGAGGTATTGAAGGAAAGGGGAGCATTGAGTTGATAGTATATCATGGTTCTTACTGTATTGTAGACAATCCTCATGTATCTTTTTCAAGGGATGCTTTAGATTTTGGTAAAGGTTTTTACGTAACGAGAATTAAAGAACAGGCAATTAATTGGACAAATAAATTTAAAAGAAGAGGAAAGAATGGATACTTAAATATATATAAATTAGATATAGATAAAGTTAAAGAAATATATAAGGTTAGAGAGTTTTTAAGTTATGATATAGAATGGCTAGATTTTATATTAGGATGTAGAGCAGGAAGTAATATTTATTTACAATACCACATGGTAGTAGGTGGGATAGCTGATGATCGAGTATATAATACAATAGAACTCTATCAGGATAATTTAATATAAAAAGATGAAGCGTTGAAGAGACTACAATATTATAAACCTAATCAACAAATTTGTATTATTAATCAAGAAATTATTGATAGGTATTTAAAGTATGAAGAAAGTAAGGAAGTGTAGAATATGTTAGCAAACAAAACATTACTGCAATCTTTATATAAGAATATAATTTTAGAATTCTCCAAGAAAACAGGTAAGGATTTAGAGGAAAGTATGGATTATTTCTATAAATCACAAACTTATGAATTAATAAGTGAGGGAGTGGGAGATTTGCATTGTAAAGGCGTTAAATACCTAACAGATGAATTAATGCTAGAGTATGGTATTAAAAGTCATAAAAGCTATCCTAATGACTTAATTCACTAACACTAATCGAAAAAATTAATGTTGTATTATATGTTAAATATAGAGAATTGGTTTCCTAAACCGCGTGCCGGAGGTTCGATTCCTCTCGGGCACACCAGTTTACTGTAAATATAAGAGTAATGCTTGCAAGGATTAAAAGAGTTAGTAAGTTTTTTACTAGCTCTTTTTATTTTTTTGAATGCTTAATATGTTGATATTATAGTCCGTAATACTATAAGGAAATATAATTGAAATAATAAATGAAATATTTTACAAGTAAGTCTTTACAGAGTAAAAAAACGATGTTAAAATAATCTTAACGTTAAAATGTTTTTGACGTTAAGATTATTTTAATGATAAGTAGGGGGAATTTATCATGGAGATAAGTACTATAAAAGACAAAAAACTTATTAGTCAGCTATTTTTATGTAAAAACTACACGGTTCTATTAATAGCTAATTTTGTTTCGAGATTTGGAGATTCTGTAGATAGTATAGCTTACGGATGGATGGTTTACATGCTTACAGGGTCAAAGATTTTACTAGGAAGTATCTTTGCAGTAAATGCCATACCCAACATAGTTTTTGGGCCTTTTGCAGGTGTATTGGCAGACAGATTGGACAAAAGAAAATTAGTAATAATGAGCTATATAGGAAGAGGGTTAATTGTATCTGTAACGGCACTGTTATTTTTAATGGGAAAACTTCATGTATGGCATTTATTTTTATTTACCACATTAAATTCTACATTGGAAACTCTTATGTCTCCAGCCGTAATGTCTATAATGCCATTGATATTACAGAAGGACCAATTTCTTTCAGCAAATTCTTTTGCTACTTCTGCATATAAATTTGCAGAACTTATAGGTACTGCTTTAGCTGGAGCAATTATTGCCTTATTTGGCATATCAGGAGCAATTTTTATAGATGCAGGAACATTTTTCTTTGCAGGTTTTTTAATGATTTTTATGAATTTGCCTAAGGATGAAGTGAAAGCAGAGAAAATGAATATTAAAAATTATGTTGAAGACTTAAAAGTTGGCTTTATATATGTTAAAGAAAATAAACTGATAAGAAATGTATTAATTTTATTTGCCATAATTAATTTTGGTTTGTCACCTATTTCAGTATTGCTACCGGTGTTTACAAAAGACATACTAAAAGGTGGCGCGGAAACATTAAGTTATATTGGTGTGGCTATTTCCTTAGGAACCATATTAGGTGGATTAATTATAGGGAAGTTTGGTTCCAAGGTTAAAATGACTTTATTAATAATAATAGGATTTTTCGTAATGGGTATAACTTACGCATTGATGTACTTACCTGGTAATATAGTGGGAATTGGGCAGTCAGCTACCATATTAACTATATCATGCTTTTTCGTATTTGGATTTGTAATGCCGGTAGTATCAGCTCCTATTCAATCATACTTTATGATGAATACTGAAAAACAGATAATAGGCCGCGTAAGCTCTTTTATGGTAATGATAACTTATGCTACAATTCCTTTAGGTAATGCATTAACGGGAGTAGTAACTGAATATGTATCTATGTCGTTGTTATTTCTGATTATGGGGATCTTTATATGTTTAGTATCAATATCCTTAAAGGTTTTTAAAATTTTGGAAACTGACAAAGCTGTTTAATGATTGTACAATATAGATATAATTAATTAAATTAATGTATAATAGGGTAAGAGGTGATAGTAAATGTCTGATAAAAAGGTTCGTACCCTAACTACTATGGAAGAAATAAAGGCTATTTCAGATCCATATAGATATAGAATTTTAAAATGTTTTTCAGATATAAAAAATCCAGCTACAGTAAAGCAAATAGCAGATACATTAGGCGAAGTTCCAGCTAAGGTATATTATCATGTAAAAAAACTAGAGAAGGTGGGAATATTAAGACTTTCTCATACTGAGGAGATAAATGGAATTATAGCTAAGTATTATGAGTTGGTAGCTGATAGTTTTGATATAAAGAGTACTAAAGAGGTGGAGGAACCTATAAAGAAACTTATGTTATCTGAGAGCCAAAAAATAATAGCGGAAGTCTTTGATAATGCAAAGGCAGAATTTTTAAATCAAATAGATAAATACTCCAATGTAACTACTAAGGGTGAGGGAGACGTTAGGGCTGCTAGTATATATTGCAGTGATGATGAACTTTTAGAGTTCAATAATTATATAAATAAATTTATTGATAAACACCAAAAGGCGGGGGAAGATAAGGAAATTAAAAAATATAATGTATTTTTTAATTTATACAGAACAGTGGACTAAGTAAAGAAAAAATAATTAAAAAGGACTATGTAGTTGAAGTAAATTATATATTCAATTACATAGTCTTTTATTTTGCAATTAATCCTCTAAAAATGTATTTAAAAATACTTTTAGAGGGTTCTTTTTTATAACAAAATATCTTACTTAAATACATCTTACATGTCGACTTTTGATATAATATTACATATATGATAATATTTTGAAAAAATAGAATAATTTACAAAAAGGCGAAAAGATGCTATAATTATGTTAAAAGGTATGATAAAAGAATAGAAAATATGATAAGGATTTAAATTTGTTTTAGGGGGAGAGCCAATGTTAGAAGATGGCAGAAAGAATTTAACAAAACAAATAGAGGAGGTGAGAGGTTTATTAAATAATTTAGTATGTAAAAGAGATAAAATAGGACTTGATGAACAAATACTTAGGGTAAGTAGGCAGTTAGATGATTTAATTGCCACCTATATGGGTTAGTTAATTTAATATAAGTTTTTCTAAGAATGGCGTTACTATTAAGAAAATTTTTGTTGAGTTTGAGAGTAAATTAATAAATATTTTTATTAAAATTAGTAGCAAAATATGATAAGATTCAGAATAACTTAATAAGTTTATGACTATAAATTATAAAAAGTGTAATATTAAACTACTAAGGCACATTCAAATAAATAACAAGTCAGTATGCTAGTCTATTTTGCGTCATACTGCGTTAGCAGAACCTGGTGATAGTCCTACCAAAGGTGGAACCTGCTTCCTTGTCTTATACAAAATATACTAGCATCTTTGACTTGTTATTTCTTTTCATGTACCTAATATATATAAATAATAATTAATACATACTTTAAGGAGAAAAATTCTATGCAAAATTATTTTATGTATGAAGCATTGATGGAAGCAAAGAAAGCATTAGAACTAGATGAGGTTCCTGTTGGAGCCATAATAGTTAAAGATAAGAATATAATAGCCAGAGCACATAATTTGAGGGAAACATTAAATGACCCCACTGCCCATGCAGAGATTTTAGCCATAAGGAAGGCTAGTGAAATTTTAAAGTCTTGGAGATTAAATGGATGTGAAATGTATGTAACTCTAGAACCATGTCCTATGTGTGCAGGAGCCATAACTGCTAGTAGAATCAAAAGAATACATATAGGTACTTTTGATCCTACTTTAGGGGCTTGCGGTTCTGTTATAAATATAGTTCAAAATCCACACTTGCATACCATGATAGATGTAAGTTGGATATATAGTGAAGAATGTAGTGATTTACTTAAGGATTTTTTTAAGAAAAAGAGAAATTGTATATAATTCCACCGCATTGTACCTTTTTAAGGTTTAATCATATTAACCTCATATTTTATTTTGTAAATGCTAGCTTTAAAGTTAGCATTTATATTTTTGATAGAACAGGGAAGAATATTTACGAACAACAGAAATATTTAACAGTTGGTAACAGGTGTTACGGATTAAATCAGTGTTAAATAGTAAAATAAAGTTGAGTTAAATACTCGAAATTTTATTTGTGGGAGGTAAATATTATGAACAAACATTTTATAAAAAACATAGATTTTGCAAAACCGTTAGAAATGGAAGCACTTGTGGATTATCAAGAAGGAAGAGTTATAAGTAGAACTTTAGCACAGGGAAGACCTTTAAGTGTTACATTATTTGCTTTTGATAAAGGCGAGGAAATAAGTTCCCATTCAGCTGGTGGAGATGCTATGGTTTACATATTAGATGGTGAAGCTGAAATAACTATAGGAGAAGAAAAGTTCAATGTTAAAAAGGGAGAAACTATAGTCATGCCTGCTCAAGTACCACATGCATTGTTAGCCACAGAAAGATTTAAGATGCTTTTGACTGTGGTATTTAGCTTAGAGTAAATAATTAATATATTCCTAGTATATCTTTTTCACAAACACTGTATTTATGTCAAATCCATTTATTTTTCATTTATCGTAAAAGCTTCACTTAAAGAGTTATACCATCTCTTTTGAGTGTACTTAAATTTAATATTAACACTTTACTGCCAGATTACAAAAATTTGAAAGTAGGGTGTTTTTTATTTTATAAGACCATAGGAAATATGTATACATTTTGATAATTTAATATATTGATGGAAATTAAGGTAATAAAGAACCGTTAACCTTCCATTTGAAAATTGAGTTAAAAATTAAAGTGGCTAGATAAAGGCAACCGTTTGTGATAAAATTAAACTGAATATTAGAGTAATAATTTTGGAGAGTTGTCCGAGAGGTCGAAGGTGCATCACTTGAAATCCACTCGGTCACTTGCTTTAACTTCTACGCTGGCTTGGTGCATTAAAATAAAATATGGAGGCGTATCGAAGTGGCCATAACGAGCCTGACTCGAAATCAGGTTGTCGAGCAATCGGCACGTGAGTTCGAATCTCACCGCCTCTGCCATGAGCCTGTTTGCGGTTAATGTCTGCAACAGGTTTTTCCTTTTTTTCAGCCTTCTACGCTCTCTTTGGAGGGCGTTAATGTCGCTGCAACAATACACAGCGGTGTGAACTGTATAGACTAACACATAAGAAAACCCTCCAAACTTCACGGGTTTGGAGGGTTTCTTCAAATAGTTTAGGCATAGGGAAAGAACCGCTAAAGTGTCGTTTTTTCTTTGGCAGGTGAGTTTTACCGCAATCACTGATTGACATCGAAAACACTAATCATTTAGGGTTTTATTTTTTTCATAATTTTGCTTTCCGATCAAAGCGGCACCTATAGCTCCATTAAATTGAGGATAATTTGCTTCATGGATATCACACAATAATTCATCCTCCAAAGCTAAACGCAGGGCTTCATTTTTAGCACCGCCCCCGGTCATCAAAATATCTCCGTTGGATTTATATTTTCTGGCAAGTTTAGCTATACGGTTTGCCATGGAGCGATGCATTCCTGCCAAAATGTCGTTACGACTTTTTTTCTGTGCTAAAAGAGAAATGACTTCTGTTTGTGCAAAAACTGCACAGGTACTATTGATTTGACAGGGGTTTTCACTTTTTTTAGCTAGAGAAGCAATTTGATCAATTGAGGTTTCCAACAAATCAGCAACCACTTCTAAAAATTTTCCGGTACCGGCAGCACATTTATCATTCATTGTAAAATTGATAATTTGTCCGTCAGCATTAAGGCTTATAATTTTGCTGTCCTGCCCCCCAATATCGATTAAAAGACGAGGACATATTCCAGAAGGGGATGTTAGTTTCACCCCCTTGGCATGGGCGGTTATTTCAGAAATTGTACTATCGGCGACTTCAATATTTCGTCGGCTGTAGCCAGTAGCAGTAATTGCTTTAATTTGATTTTGATTAATACCGGCTTCTGTATAGATGTTATTCATGAGTGTTTCAGCGGTTTTTTCACAGTCTATCCCAGTGGGCAGTACGGCTGTGGAGATTATTTCTTCGTCCTTTATCAGTGCCGCCTTTAAGTAAGTTGATCCTGCATCCATTCCCAAAAAATAGTAATTCATTCTATTACCTCCTTTGTTCAAGCATTTCTATAAATGCTTCCAATCTTATTTTGACCTGCTCCAAATCCTCTATAGAAAAATCTGTTTCTATCCTTAAAACTGGTATATTATACTTTTGTGCTAGTTTTTCAACTTTTGACAATTCAAAATCATAAGGTGTGCACCCGCGAAGAACATGGTAGATAATTCCCTCTGCCTTAGTTTGTTTCACTCGTTCCCCTAATTTCAACATAGCATCGTCCATTTGCTCAAAGACAGGACAAGTGCATGCTGAAATATACCGTGCTGCTAACGCTCTTAAAATACCATCTGTGCTGTAATTATCCGGCACAACTGGATCATAAAGCATTCTTCCCGACATACAGGTTTCATCACCTACAATATGAGCTCCAAGTTTTTCAAGCAAAAACGGTATTTTAAAGTTAGGAAACATAATCGGTGAGCCGGCTAAAAAAACTCTGACCTTTTTACGCTTTGCTATGGGTATTGATTCTTTTTTACGAATCAGTATCTGGTTCAGTTTTTTGAGTTGCATCGTCCATTCTTCAATGTTGGCATAATTGTAACTGTTAACAATCGCAAAAAATTGACTACCTTTTAGCAGAGGATGATCAGCGGCAAGCAATTGAGTCAGTAGATAAACCTCATCTTGTGCTTCCCGAATCATTTTATAAGCTTTTATTAACTTTTTATTGGACAGTTTTCTGCCTGTAAGACTGGACAAGGATTTGGTGAGAGCAATTAGATTTTTATAATCATCATCAAACCCTTTCACAGATTTATTTGTAGAAATCGGCAGAGGAATAACTGGCAATTTTTTTGCCAAAATATCAGCACTCTTTTTTTTCCCGTCACAGGTGAATGGCAAAATCACAGCTTTACATTGCTTGTAGATAGGCAGAATATTCATAAATTGAAATCCTACTGATGCCTTTATAACTGGACAGGCATCTCTTGGTACCAATTCATCTCCAAGCATTGCTGCTACATTGTGTCCGGAGCATAATCGCATGGGTGTATAGCCAAAGGCATATATCAATTCATCCGGCACCATTACGCAATAGCTTCCTATATAGGTGTTTGGATTTTCAGAGAAGTCTGTAAAAGTGTTTTTAAGTATATTTGTAAAATAAGTCATCTCCTGCAAGTCGTTCGCATTATCCAGTTGATTCAATGTACCACTGGAAATACGCACTACGTTTCGCTTAAATCTTTCTAATGCTTTTTCATTCATATTGGCACCTCCTATTTAATCTTTCTCTTTGATGATAAGAGCTTTTTACCGGCTACGGTATAGGAAAGCACATCCGGTTCAGGACAGGCTTCAATACATTTCATGCAGTAGATACAATCGGCATGAACAAAATTTGTTTTGCTTCTGTCATCAAAAATTTCCTTAATATCCATAGGACAATTCTCGTAACAAGCTCGACAATGGGTGCATGCTGATCCTTTCTTTTTAATTTTACCCATGCTGATTTTATTTGCGAACCCTCTTAAGGTACCCAGCGGGCAGATTTTACAAAAAAAGCGTTCATTGAAAAAGCAAAATCCTGTGATAATTCCCATAAGAACAATATCCCATATTTTGAGGTTTGGGCTGGCTATCGCAAGGTCAGGTCGAAGATAAATAATAGGCCTGACTCCCAATACAACGGCATTGGCAATAAATCCTGCCAGTACTAGGTATTTTATCGGTTTTAAAATACCTTTTGTTTTTGGAGAAAGGTGTATGGACGGCAAACGAAATCTCTTTCTGATACGGGATAAAAGTTCTTGATAAAAACCTAACGGGCAGATATAGCCGCACCATAAACGCCCGAACAGCAAGGTGAAAGCAAGGCTTACCAAGAGAAGAACTATGCTAAATCCCTTAATCCAAAATATGAAAAAGAGGGCGGCAATCAGCAAGCATAGGAAGCGAGATAAGGTAATTTTGTTATTTTTCATTTTTTTACCTCCTGTCCTAATATAGGCAGTTCTCGGATTACTTTTCTTTTTCTTTGGTATGAAATATAGACAGTAAAAGCGGTCAGCGCGGCAATTGCTATAACGCTTAGCATTGAAAAAAGCGAATACCCTGTCTTTGCTCGCAGGGACATAACATTTTTGTTTCTAAACCCCTGCTTTAATTTAAAAACAATCAAAGACAATAGGGCAATTACTACAGCAGCAGTCCGCAAGCGCTTTATTGCATTGGGCGGTAGATGCTTCTTTGCGTAAATATTTAAGCGTAAATTAGCTTGTTTTAATTGATGATACATATAAACACTCCCTTTCTATTTCGTGCTACTTTGCAGATGGCTGCCTAAGCAGTTCCGCAAAAGCCTCAAGTCTTATTCTTATTTGTTCGGTGTCGGTATCCGTGTAATCTGTTTCTATTAAAACAAAGGGAATACCATTATCAATACATATTTTTTCTACTTGTTCCGCTTCATAAGCATAGAATAACTGCCCTTTTAATAAATGATAAATAACCCCGTTACTATGTTTTATTTCTGCTGCGCTAACAGAAAAGGTATGGCTAATATCCTGTTTAACCGCTTGATAATGGATTTCATGTAATTGGTTGTACAATAAATTTACAGGCAAACCTTTTGAATTTAATAAAGTATCATAATTACAGGGCTTTGGAATAGCACAATGGTTTTGATATTTTTTAAGGCTCAAACTTTGAAGAATAGAAAGCAGCTTCGTATTTGGAAACAAAATTGGTGAGCCAGTAAGAAGCAACAATGAGCTTTTAAGATTTTTAGGATACCTTTCTGCCAGATGCTCAACCTCTATACTCCATTTCTCCAAATCAGACACCATATAATAAGTCTGACGAATGAAGGATGTAATAAATGTAGGGCAGCTTGATTCCTCCAGTTTTACTAACGCATGGTATGCATAGGTTATTGCTTCGGCATATTGCAGCAATTCTTTTGCAGGAACAGCTTTTTGAACAGCCTGTTGCAATGTGTACCATACTTCGTTCTGTTCATCAATAAATTGATCAGAAATTTCTTTTGAAAGAAATATGTTTTGCTCTGTAGAAAGGACGTTAAACTTGGCCTCCGACAGAAACGGCAAAGCTTTACGGGCGGTAATATTGTGCACAGGCATCACCACCGTTAACTGCTGTTCCTGAGGGTTATATTCCGAAACTAGTAAGCTAAATGCTGATTTAATAATAGGATCGGAAATTTGAGGAAATACTTCCTGCACAGCAGAATTACCCTGATATACCCCCCCAAAAATGTAATGTGTGTTTATGTTTAAGGCACGTATATAAATATCTGGTATACCCGTATCTATAACAACAATATTAGGAATATCTGAATTGATTTTTTTATTCCAATACTCTTTCCATACATTCAAAAAATAAGACATAGACATATCAGAAAATTCTTTACTTAGTATAGAATTTACTGATTCAATTTGCTTATGTTGTATGTCGTTCATTCTAATAATCCCCCTTCTTATATCTCGTGTATTTGCTTTATCTTATTTTTTATATTATAATAAAGCTCAGAAAAAAAGAGTAACCACGGTTACTTTTTGGAGGGAAAAATGATAAAATTTGAGCATATCATAAAATTGTTGATTACTACGCAGCTTTTTAATGGATTAACTTACGAGGAATTAAGTGAAATATTCAAAAAATATCCTGCTAATGTAACTGCATATTCTTCTAATGCCGTCGTTTACTTTCAGGGAGAATGCTGTACAGGTGTTGACATTGTCTTAAATGGACAGATTCAAATTCAAAAAATTGACACAAATGGGGATATGTCTGTTATATGCAATTTTACAGTTGGGGATTCTGTCGGAGAAAATTTATTATTTTCACGTAATAATACTTATCCATTGACGATTATCACGAAATACGATACTGAAATTCTACATTTAAGCAAGCAGCTGATTCTATATTTATGCCATAATGATAGGTTTTTGCAAAATTTCCTTGAATCACTTTCCGATAAAACATTAATTCTTAGTGGTAAGATCAAGACGCTGTCAACAAAGTCCATTAGGAGATGCATTATTGAATTTTTGCTATATGAGTATAGAATTCAAAAAAGTACAACTATTTTTTTGAACCTATCTAAAAAAGAGTTGTCTGAAAAATTTGGAATCCAGCGTCCATCACTGTCACGTGAGCTAAATAAAATGCGGTCAAAAGGGTTAATTGAATATAACGCAAAAAGCATTACAATAACAGATGTTGAGGAATTAAAGCGTATTTATTCAGAGTCATAGACTTACGCGGAACAGGTCGGGGTAACTCCAAGATACATATTAAATTTTGTTTTGGATTTATAAATAAATGTATTTCCTGTTTGGCTTTATTTGATAATATTAGAGTATTAACTGCTTTCTTTCATTGAAGAATTTGGAGTAAGCTAAATAACATGCTACAAAAGAAGAAATAGCTGTGGTGGAAAGCATCATAAATGTAACCATAAGCTGAAATTTAATAGCCTCAATAGGAGGAGTGCCGGCTAATATAAGTCCTGTCATCATGCCTGGCAAAGCTACTATACCTAAGGTTTTAGTTGAATCTATTGTTGGTATCATTCCTGTTTTAATAGAAGATCTAATTATATCCTTTGAAGAGGTTAATATGTCAGCGCCCAATGCTAATTTTGTTTCTACTTCCTCTCTTCTGTTTTTAAATCCGGAGGTTAGCTCTTTAAAACATAATCCCAAGCATATCATGGCATTACTTATTATCATTCCACCTACAGGTATGATTTGATAAGGTTGATATTTAATAGCTCCGGCCATTAAAAGTACTGCAAGGGTAAATAAAGAGCCTACAGATATAGATATAAATGATATAGACATTGCACTTTTTATTCCTTTACCTCTTTTAGCTGCATTGTAGGAGGCGTTAAATACCATGAATAAGAGAAGTAAAGTAGTGAAAATAGGATTTTTAAGACCAAATATAATTTTAAGCAAATAACCTACTATTGTCAGCTGTATAATGGCTCTAATTACGCCTATAATTGTTTCCTTTTCTAGATTAAGTTTTTGAGAATAAGATAAAAAAAGCGATACTAATATTAATGAAGATGCTATAAGTAACGAGGAGATATTTAAGTTTGCTATAGAATTCATTTTATCACCTCCAAGGATTTAATTTGCCCACCTTCTATAGTCAATACTTTGTTGGCAAATTTTCTACTTTGTTCTAAGTTGTGAGTTACCCAAAGTATGGTGGTGCCCCCTTCATTTATTTTCTTTATTGCCTTTTCTACAATAAGAGTATTATCTGCATCTAGTGCTGAGGTAACTTCATCTAAAAGAAGTACATCAGGAGTAAATAGCAGGGTTCTTATTAAAGATATACGTTGTTTTTCTCCTCCAGAAAGTTTCTCTACTTGTCTGTTAAAAATATTTTTATCTAAGTTAAATAGTAGCAATAAATATTCAATTCTTTCGAAGTCGACATCTAAATCCCTTATGTTATATGGAAATGCTAAGTTTTCTTTCACATCTTTCCCAAAAAGATAAGGTGTTTGAAAGCAGTAGCATATATTTTGTCGTAATTTCATGGGATTGTACTCTAATAAGTCTTTTCCTTTGTATAGAATAGTGCCACTAGAGGGACTTATCAGATGGCTACTAAGTTTTAATAATGTACTTTTGCCACCGCCAGAAGGCCCAACTATTGATATAAAATCATCTTTTCCCACATTAAAAGATATATTTTTTAATATTAATTTTTCATCAGAATTATAATAGACATTTTTAAATTGTAAAAGGTTCATTTTTATCTCCTCAGCATACATTTTTAAATTTATTATTAAAGCATAGATATATTAATAATCATACAGAAAATCGTTATTTTAATTATAGTATTATATAAACGTTGTTACAAACTATTTGGCGTTAAAATAATGTTAAATAAAATATTGAGATTTTTAAAAATGCGTAAAAGGTTTTATTAATAAATACTGAGTTGTGAATTATGATTTACATATGAATAAAATTATCATATATGAGAAAAATAACATTGGTATTATTTTATAGAAAAATGCTCCAAAAACTCCATTGTTCATCTCGGATGATGAAAGGGCATTAATTTAAGGATAAAAATACACTGTTTAAGAAAAAAATTTAAAGGAGTGGACAATATGAAAGATACACATACACCTACTATGGAAAGAGCAAGGCAAATGCTTATAGACGGAGAGGATGTGGATGAAATAATGAAAGAAACGAGGCTTAGATTAAAAGATATAAGGAAATTAGAGAGAGAAATATCTAAGAATTTTTAAAATAAAACCGCCAAGGGATGTAATTTTCATGGCGGTTTTATTGTCACAGAGTATGGGAAAGATGGATATATTATAGTGTTAATAAGTAAACAAATGTTATATAATAGTATAAAAGCGTAAGGTACATGAAAATAAATAACAAGTCAAAGATGCAGGTATATTTTGTGTCAGACAAGGAAGCAGGTTCCGCCGCTAGTAGGACTATCCGTGGGTTCTGCTGACGCAGTATGACGCAAAATAGACTAGCATACTGACTTATTATTTATTTGAATGTGCATAAGGTTAGATTCTTTAGAAATACCATTGGAGGGAGGTAGCGAGATTAAAAAATTTCGCAAATGATTATGAGATATGAAATAAAAGGTAGTAATTTGCCAGTAGTTATATGTGAACTTAATCCCGGTGAAAAAGTAGTTTCGGAGTCTGGGGCCATGGGGTGGATGAGTGACAATATAGATATGGATACAAATATGAAGGGTGGACTTTTTGGAGGAATAGGGAGAGCTTTTTCTGGCGAGTCTATATTCTTAAATACATTTACATGTACTAGCGGTCTTGGTAAAATAGCGTTTCCATCTTCATTTCCCGGAAAAATAGTAGCAAAGCACTTACAAGCAGGAGAAAGTTTAATATGTCAAAAATCTGCATTTTTAGCAGGGGAGAGCACAGTAACACTAGCTACTCATTTTAGAAAAAAATTATCTTCAGGTTTGTTTGGAGGAGAAGGTTTTATACTTCAGAAAGTAACAGGACCTGGAATAGTATTTTTAGAATTTGATGGACATGTAGAGGAGTATTCTCTAGTACAAGGGGAAACATTGAAAGTAGATACAGGTAATATTGCTATGTTTGAACCTTCTGTACATTTTGACGTAACTATGGTAAAGGGATTCAAAAACATGTTTTTTGGAGGAGAAGGATTATTCCTTTCTACTTTAACAGGACCAGGAAAGGTATATCTTCAAACTATGCCTATAAATAATTTGGCAGGTCAATTATCTTCATATTTTGCTACAGGACATAGAGAATAAAAAAATAATGATCAATGTTCAATGATTAATTATCAATAAAGTTTGAAATCCTAATAGAATTTTCTTAATTGATTACTGATCATTTATACATTGATCATTGTTTAAACTCTCCCACATTATTTCCAAACAACCACAACTTATTAAAAAGCTGGTGACTGGAAATTATGGCTTAGGGGTTAATCGAATACTAGTGACTAATCCAGTATTGGGAATTAGGGATTGGTGAATAGGAATTAAATTATTCTTCCGTCAGTTCCTATAATAACTTCTCTATATGGAACTATAACTTTAGACTCTAGCATTGCAGATTTAACGGAACTTACAATGCCGCTGCAGCAAGGTACTTCCATTCTAACAACAGTAATACTTTTTATATTGTTGTTTGATAATATCTCTGATAATTTTTCTTTATAGTATTGATTGTCGTCTAGCTTTGGACATCCTATTACAGTTATATGGTCTTTTATGAAATCTCTGTGGAAGTTTCCATAAGCATAAGCAGTACAATCAGCAGCTATTAAAAGATTTGCACCTTCTAAATAAGGAGCCTTAGTATTTATTAATCTTAATTGAACTGGCCATTGAGTTAATTGAGATACTGGTGTTTCTTCAGCAGAGGTATTTTTAATTATGGAATTTAACTTTACAGAGTTAGTAGCTGATCTTTTTATACTTTTAGCTGCGGTACCTGGACATCCACAAGGTAATGGTTCCTTATGAGATTCTTTTTGTCTGGCTTTTACGGCTTTTTCATCATAAGCTTCGGATTCTCTTTCTACTATTTCTATAGCCCCAGTTGGGCAATGTGGAAGGCAATCGCCAAGGCCATCACAATATATATCACTTACAAGCTTTGCTTTACCATTTACTAATTCTATAGCTTTTTCATGGCATGCAGTTACGCATAAACCACAACCATTACATTTTTTTTCATCTATATTAACAATTTTTCTCTTCAATACTGTTTCCTCCTTATAATAACTCTTTTGTTTCTCTAATGTTAGTATATTAAAATTTAATAATAAAATCTGTAACATCCGTTACTAATTGAACTTTCATAGTTATAAGCAAAAGGTATGAGTGATGATCAATGTACAAATGATCAATGCACAATTAAGAAAAAAACTCCCTTGGGAGCTAGTTAGAGTTGAGAATTGAGAGGCGTAAGTGATTGAAAAAATTTCATGGAAATTTTAACCTTCATTGATAATTGAACATTAAAATTTTATGGGCAGAAGTTAAGGTACTAAATAAAAGAGGTGAAACATTTGGATAAACATTTGGGTACATTAAAGTCATGTTACTTATTTAGGGACATAAATGAAGATAAAATAAGCAAAGTACTTCATGATGTAGAATGTAAAGTTAATGGTTACTCTAAAGGAGAAGTAATAGCTACAGAAGGGGAACTGTGCTCTAAGATAGGTATAGTTATAGAAGGTGCTGTAGAGGCACAAAAGATATATGCCTCTGGAAAAATAGTAACAATAGATAGACTTAACATAGGAAATACTTTTGGGGAGGCTATTATTTTTTCAAATACCAATAAGTATCCTGCAACTATAATGTCATCAAATAGTTCGAAGGTATTATTTATAAGTAAAGAAGATATAATAAGATTATGCTCTATGGAAGAAAAAATATTAAATAATTTTATGAGCATTTTATCTAATAAAATATTAATGTTGAATAGAAAGATTAAAAATATGTCTTATAAGACTTTAAGACAAAAAATAGCTGGGGTTATATTTGATGAGTATAAAAAGCAAGGAAGTAATATTATTAATTTGCCTTATTCTAGAAAAGAAACTGCGGAGCATTTGGGAATTCCAAGACCATCCCTTTCTAGAGAGCTTATAAAAATGAAAGAAGAAGGAATACTAGATTTCTATAAAAACTCTATAAAAATACTTAATATAGCCTTATTAGAAGATATATTCTTAGAATAACTTTTATGCCTTAGATAATACTGTATTGTTCACATCTTTTAATAAAGTAAGATATATTATAAATGTATTCATGTATAATAAGTTTCAAACTTTTTATGCATTAAAAGAACCACATATCAAGGTTAAAAATGCTTATGTAAAAATATACCATAATATATACACTTGAAAAGGCATATGAATTATAGTATAATCATTAATGTTACAATTGAATATAAATAAATTTATATAGTGGCTTGTAGAATTGAAAAATAAAAACTGTGGATAATTTTTAAGATTTGGCTTAAAAGCGTGCAAAAAAAGACACGACAAAAAGCCTTTTGTTAAAAAGGTATGCGTAGCATGTGGAAAGATATTTATTTGTGGATATGTTAATTATGAAGCTATTTTAAGAAGTTTATTTATACTTCTAATGTATTCTGGTTTATTTATAGCGTAAGCTAGTATAACATTTATGAGTTTAGAAATAGCCGTTAGGCACAGGTCAGCACGCATAGTTGCGGTGTTTAAAGTTCTTGGTGATTCAATGCATGGGTTAGATTTTAACGATGAAAGAGTTCGTTCAATACATGCACGATTAGGATATTCATCGTCCCATTCATTAGAATTTCTTTGAACACCAGGATAAAGTCTAAAGTCTTTATTGGGATAAACATAAGTCATACGACCACTTTTTTTATCAGTACATGGATTTTCACAAGTATGATAGCACTTACCTTTTTTATCCCTATGGGCTTTGGGACAAGTAAATTTGAATCTTAAGCTTCTATTTTTGCCTTTACAAGGACCTTCAGCTTTAAAAGGGGTTTTGTCTAAAGGACATAGAGGAACACCTTCTATATCATATTCAAGATCACCTATTTTACTGTTACTTTGATTACGAGGGTTAAGAGGTATAAATACTTTTTCAAAGCCACATTGTTGAAGAAAACCAAAGTTATCATAACTATCAAATTCTGAGTCACCTAAGAAATATTTAAATTTAAAGTTAGAGGTGTTACTTAATGTTTCTAAGAATGGCTTAATTACTGGTTTTAAAGAAGCATTATCATAGCAATATTTTTGCTCTTTAGGAGTTTCAAATTCTTTATCAATAGGGTTATAAAAATCTTCATCAAAAAATTTGATATTCAACGGAATGCCCCAACCATTAGTAATTAGACCAAATTTGTAAAAATAGCCGAAATGTCCATTTACGAAGTCTAGCTTAATACTATGGTTTGCAAAAGCAAATTTAGGCATGTTCTTATATGCGACAGCATAAGGATTGAGCTGTTTGTTATTGGTAGCTTTAGCATAGGATTTTACCCTATTTACTTCAGAAACAAGAGTTTTGGGATTATTTTCTTTTACTCTTGGTTTTAAACCTGAAGTATCATATATAAGTTGATAATTACGGTTTTTATGAGGTGAATCATCAGGAAGAGATTCATTGATATTGTTACAAATATCAATGACTTGAGGAACCATTGAATTAAATAAGTCGGCAAGATCACCTTCAAAATCCGTTTTAAATCTACTGAAAAAAGATTCATCAGGAATATCATCATAGAAGCAACAAAATTCTCTTATTTCAGTAGAAAATATAAGAAAAAGATTTAACAGAACAGTAGTAGGAATATGAAATATCTGCATTAGAATTAAAGCAGATAACACTGATGAAAGATTATATTTCCTATCTCTGCCTAAATCGGCATAGTATTTTTGAGTAAAAGATTCTGGAATAAAAGATTGGATATCAAAATTATCAGCAAGTAATTTGATGAAGCCTACAGGTTGCTTTTTTCTAAGGTCTTTAAGTTCGGTTAACTGCTCAAAAATATTAAGTTGCTTAAGTTTATTAATACAAAACATGTAATTCTCCTCCTCTGTGGATAATATTTTGTGTGGTTACATTTATTTTCTCACAGTGGAGGAAAATATAAAAGCCTATCGGCTAAAAAGATAGGCAAATCAACGGTTGTGTAATTTCACAATCGACTAATAAATTTATAAGCATGGAGAGATGTCCGAGTGGTTTAAGGAGCACGCCTGGAAAGCGTGTATAGGGGAAACTCTATCGGGGGTTCGAATCCCCCTTTCTCCGCCATAGTCGTGCTAGACGGGGAGTTAGCGGTGCCCTGTACCTGCAATCCGCTACAGCAGGGTCGAATGCTTGCCGAGGCTTTATTTTGTGAGGCCTGGCCTATATAAGTGGCGTTGAGAGCTGGGTCCCACGCAACGAGAACTTATGAACCCCGTCAGATCCGGAAGGAAGCAGCGGTAAGTAAGACCTCTCGTGTGCCGTGGAACAACCTGGCTTGAGTTAACTGTATAGGTAACGCTCATAAAATACTGTCGAAGCAAGCTGCACGACTTTCTAATTTTTTGATAAAATATGAGATAAAATATAAATTGGAGAAATTCTCTGAGAATTTCAACCTTTATTTTACATTGTAAATTTTAAATTAAAACTTTTATTCATTTAATATAGAGTTTTGATAGAGCTTGAATTTTATGTGCGAAAGCTAAGTTAATAATAAATTAAGATTAAAAGGCTATACAAAACAGGAATTTCTATTTTGTATAGCCTTTATAAATTTTACTAACATGAATATGGAGCCTAAGTTCACGGTCATATTGGATGTTATTTAAAGTTTTTAAGTCTTAATGCATTTAATAGAACTGATACAGAGCTAAAACTCATAGCTGCAGCGGCTATCATAGGATTCAATTGTGGCCCACCAAATAATGTTAATAATCCAGCGGCTACAGGAATACCAAGAGTATTGTATCCAAAGGCCCAGAAAAGATTTTCTTTTATGTTTTTAATAGTGGATTTACTTAATCTAATAGCAGTGACCACATCCATAATATCATCTTTCATAAGCACTATATCTGCAGATTCTATAGCTACATCAGTACCTGAGCCTATAGCTATACCTACATCAGATTGAGCAAGGGCAGGAGCATCATTTATTCCATCTCCTACCATGGATACTTTTTTACCTTCTTTTTGAATATTTTGAACTTGTTCTGCTTTACCTTCAGGCAAAACTTCAGCTAAAACTCTATCTATTCCTACCTGCTTTCCTATGGCATCAGCTGTTTTCTTATTATCTCCTGTTATCATCACCACTTCTATACCCATATCTTGAAGCTTTTTCACTGCATATTTGCTATTTTCTTTAATAACATCTGCTACAGCTATAACTCCCTTAGCTTCTTCATCTATAGAAAGTATCATAGGGGTTTTACCTTCAGTGGCCAAAGTATCTAATTTATTTTTTAGAGCCTCTATGCTTATATTATTATCGTTCATTAATTTTTCATTACCTAAAAGTATGGATTTATTATTTATAGTAGCTTTTAGTCCATGGCCAGGTATAGCTGAGAAGTTCTTTACGTCCATAAGGGACATATTTTTTTCTAGAGCTGCATTTACTATGGCTTCACCTAAGGGATGTTCTGAATTTTTTTCACAAGATGCAGCATATAGAAGCAAATCTTCATCTTTTATATCCACTGAATAAATATCTGTAACTTTAGGTTTCCCTTCTGTTATAGTACCTGTCTTATCGAAGACAATAGTATTTATTTTATGAGCAGTTTCTAAGGACTCGCCAGATTTTATAAGGATTCCAAGTTCAGCTCCTTTTCCTGAAGCAACCATTATGGCAGTAGGGGTGGCTAGGCCTAAAGCACAAGGACAAGCAATTACTAAAACTGCTATAAATATAGTTAAGGAAAATATTAAATCTTTACCGGATATAAACCAAGCAACACCTGAGATTAAGGCTATAGTTATAACTGTAGGTACAAAGTAACCAGATATTATATCTGCTAGTCTTGCAATAGGAGCTTTAGAGCCTTGAGCAGTTTCTACAAATTTAATTATTTGTGCTAGGGCTGTATCTTTACCTACTTTAGATGCCTTAAATTTTATAGTACCATTTTTATTTATACTTGCAGCAAAAACCTTGTGACCTTTGCTTTTTTCCACTGGAATGCTTTCGCCTGTAAGCATGGATTCATCTATAGCGGTAAATCCATCAACTACTTCACCGTCTACAGGTATTTTTTCACCAGGTTTTACTAATATTATATCTCCTACCTCTACTTCGTCTACAGATATCTCTATTTCTTTTCCATCCTGCATTATAGTAGCTTTTTTAGGTGCAAGACCTATTAACTTTTTAATGGCTTCGGAGGTTTTACCCTTAGATTTAGCTTCAAAGTATTTGCCTAAGGTTATTAAAGTAATTATAGTAGATGCAGATTCAAAATAAAGATCCATGGCGTATTCCATGTGTCCCATACTGATTTGATACATAGCAAAGAATCCATAAATTATAGCAGCGGAGGTTCCTATAGCAATTAAAGAATCCATATTTGGACTACCTCTGAATAAAGATTTAAAACCTACAGTGTAGAATTTTTTACCTTTTGTAACTACAGGAATTACAAGAAGTAGTTGTATGAGGGCAAAATTCATAGGATTGTGCATAGGGTCTATAATGTGGGGTAAGGGCATTCCTAGCATATGTCCCATGCTTATTATAAGTAAAGGTACTGTGAATATAATTGAAATTATAAAATTATTTTTTAATCTTAAAATTTCTTTTTCTTTTCTCTCTTTATCCTTATCTACTGATGCATCCTTTTCCTCTATAGGGGAATAACCAGCTTTTATTATAGTTTGTTTTATAGTAGACAACCTTACTTTTTTAGGGTTATACTGCAAATTCAATTTTTCTGTAGCTAAATTAACTTCTGCACGAGATACACCATCTATTTTATTCACTGCTCTTTCTACAGCTTTGGCACAGCTGGCGCAGGTCATGCCAGATATACCTATAACTATTTTTTTATCTGTAATTTCTTCTTCTGCACCATAACCAGCCTTTTCTACTGCAGAAATTATATCTTCTTTAGATAATATATTTTCATCAAAGTTCACATAGAGTTTTTCAGAAGCTAGGTTTACAGAAGCCTCATTAATGCCTTCTAATTTTCCTACTTTTCGCTCTACAGCCCTAGAACAAGCAGCACAGGACATACCTGTAATTTTAAAAACTTTATTCAATTGGTATCCCTTCCTTTCTATAATTCCATCGCATATTTTCCTACGCCATTTAAATAAATTTTCGCATATCCATAAAGCTATGCATTCTTATTGATAATAGTATTGGAAAACTATTTGTCTAATATATTAAGTATTTGCAATAATGGTTTTAAAAATAAATCGCTTGAAAATAAATCATTTAGTAATTTTTTCTAACACCTTAATTATTTCATCAACCTTTTCTTCACCACTATTATTTAAGAATGCATCTTTAACACAATGGTTTAAGTGTTGTTTTAATATTAAATTGTTTGATTTCTTAAGAAGAGAAGATGCTGCTACTAGTTGATTAGATATATCTATGCAGTATCGTCCCTCCTCTATCATTTTTATAATGCCATCTATCTGACCTCTAGCGGTTTTTAAGAGCTGCATTGCCTGTTTTCTTTCTATATTCATTTTTATATTATCCATAAAAATTCTCCTTTCAGACCCCCTATATGGGGAGGGGGTATATTTGTATTTTACACCTTTAGAATTAACTAGTCAACTAAAGTATAAGAAGTTATTGCTTTATTCATACTGAAAGAATTACTTAAAATAAATTTTACTAGAGACTATTGTTTTAGTATAATAAAATACATATAAGTAAAAACTTATTAGTAAATTTAGAAGAAGGTGAATGGGATTGGCTTATACTGCATTGTATAGAGAGTGGAGGCCTAGAACTTTTGAAGAAGTGGTAGGGCAACATCATGTTACTATTACATTAAGAAATCAAATTAAAAATAATAGGATAGCACATGCATATCTTTTATGTGGTACAAGAGGAACAGGTAAAACCTCTACTGCCAAAATAATGGCAAAGGCAGTGAATTGTTTAAATCCTGTAGATGGGCAACCATGTAATCAGTGTGATATGTGCAATAAAATAAATGCTGGTATAGCTATAGATGTGACAGAATTAGATGCGGCTTCACATAATGGAGTAGATAAAATAAGGGATATAATTGATGATGTCCAGTATCCCCCTCAAGAAGCTAAATATAAGGTTTACATAATAGATGAAGTTCATATGCTTTCTATGGGAGCGGTAAATGCATTTTTAAAGACATTAGAGGAACCACCTAGTAATGTAATATTTATACTAGCAACTACAGATCCTCAAAAGCTTCCTATTACTATATTATCTAGGTGTCAGAGATATGATTTTAGAAGAATAAAAAGTGAAGATATATTCATAAGACTAAAAAAAATAGTAGATGAACAAGGTGTGTCTGCAGAGGATAAAAGTCTTTCATTGGTATCTAGAATATCAGATGGGGCCATGAGAGATGCACTGAGCATATTGGATCAAGCTATATCTATGGGAGATGGTAAGGTAGAGTATGAAAGCTTAATTAATATGTTAGGACTTGTCACTAATGATAATTTATTTAAATTAGTTGATGAAATAATAGATAAAAAAGTAGAAGAGTGTATAAAAATTATAGATGATATAGTATTTAGTGGTAAAGAAATTCATATGTTTACAAGAGATTTGATAAAGCATATGAGAAATTTAATAATGGTTAAGGTTACGGAAAACCCAGAAGAGGTATTGGATATGTCCAGTGAAAATATCCAAATGCTTAGAGTGCAATCAGAAAAGCTTAGAACTGAAGAAATCATGAGATATATAAGAATTCTTCAAGAGGCAGAAGAACAGACTAAATGGAGTAAACAAAGCAGAATTTACTTAGAAATGGCAGTAATAAAGATGTGCAAAATACAATATGATACTTCTAAAGAGATATTGTTAGCACGAATAAATAAGCTTGAGAATATTATAAATCATGGAAATATAAAAATAGTAGAAGAGGATTCTCATGATAATGTGGACAATAAAGTAAAAAGAATAGAGGAAAAAATAAAAGGAAGAGTAAAAAAGGAAGACAAAAATGTAGGTGAATCTAGAAGCATATATGTGGAAGAAATAAATAAAGATTCATCTTTAACCTTAGAAGCAGTAAGAAAATCTTGGAAAGACATATTAGAGGTATTTAAAGCTAAGAGAAAAATGGTAATTTACGCTTCTTTAATGACAGGCAGAGTTATTGCTTGTAGTGGCGGAATAATACAGATAAAGTATGATAAAGAATTTGCTTTTAATAAAAAAAGATTAGAAAAAGATGATAACAGAAAGATAGTGGATGAAATTTTTTCAGATGTGCTTCAGGAAAAAGTTAAAGTTATATATGTAGTAGATGAACAGGTTAAAATTAAGAAAACCCCAGAGGAAATATTAACTGAGAATTTTCCAAAAGAAATGATAGAGATAATAGATGAGTAAGTGTTGAATATGGTTATTGTTTAAAAAATTTGATATAATAAATGAAAATATTAAAAGAAAGGCGGGTGAAAAGCCTGGTTTGTGGTTAGATAATATAATACCACCATGCTAATTATTTTAATGGCATGAAAATATTGTACCACAAGTTTGTACAGTATTTAGAAATCGGGTGATGATTATGGCAAGAGGCGGATTCCCAGGAATGGGTGGAGGAAATATGAATAATTTAATAAAGCAAGCTCAAAAGATGCAAAAGCAAATGGAAGATATGCAAAAAGAGCTTGAAGAAAAGGAATTTGAGGTTACAGTAGGTGGTGGAGCTGTTACAGTAGTAGCTAATGGAAGAAAACAAATAGTAGATATAAAAATAAAACCAGAAGTAGTAGATGCTGATGATGTAGAAATGCTACAAGATTTAATTCTTTCAGCATGCAATGAGGCTTTAAGACAAGCGGAAGAGTCCACAGCTAATGCTATGGGCAAAATAACTGGAGGAATGAACTTACCAGGAATGTTCTAAAATTTATTACTATTAAGGATATAAATATATTAGAATATAGATAATACAAGTGAAAATTGCATAATGATAAAAATAATAAGGAAAGGAGACCGCTGGCTTACGGTATAGCGTTATTAAAATGCTATTATGTACACTAACCATTAATGTAAGTTTATCTTTGGATTAATGAATAATAAGTTTTAAGTAAAAAGCTTGGATATTTTTTAATTTATTTTCTTAACTTTGGATAAAGCAAATGATAAATTTTAAGCTTATTAATTATTACTATAAATCTAGGGTTAGACAAAGGATTTAGTGTATGAATAAAATCTATAAAACATAAGATTATGAGACATATATATTTATATGAATTAGGCACATTCAAATAAATAACAAGTCAGTATGCTAGTCTATTTTTTGCATACTGTGTCAGCAGAACCGCCGGTAGTCCTACCAAAGGCGGAAACTGCTTCTTTGTCTGACACAAAATATACCAGTGTCTTTGACTTGATATTTCTTTTTATGTACCTTATATAGATTTTATAAAGCTGAAGGAAGTGGATTTTTATCCTATAGCAATAGAAAAGCTAATAGAAGAATTTGCAAAGCTACCTGGAATAGGACATAAGACTGCTCAAAGACTTACATTGCATGTTTTAAATTTACCTAAGGAAGAAGTAGAGGGATTTGCTAGAGCTTTAGTAAAGGCAAGAGGAACTATAAAGTATTGCTCTGTTTGTGGTAATTTTACAGACACGGATCCTTGTGCTATATGTTCAAATCCTAGTAGAAACAAAACTATTATTTGTGCAGTTGAACAACCTAAAGACATAATGACTATGGAAAAGGTTAAGGAGTACAATGGAGTTTATCATGTACTTCATGGAACTATTTCACCTATGGCAGGTAGGGGGCCAGATGACATAAGACTAAAAGAACTTATACGAAGAATAAATGGAGATGTAAAAGAGGTTATAGTAGCTACAAATCCTAATGTGGAAGGTGAAGCTACAGCTATGTATATATCGAAAATATTAAAACCTTTAGGGGTGAAAGTAACTAGAATAGCTCATGGAGTTCCTGTAGGGGGAGACTTGGAGTATGCTGACGAAGTTACTTTATCAAAAGCTCTAGAAGGAAGAAAAGAAATATAGTAAGTGGAGTTATAAACTTCTCATTTAGTGTCAATAATTTAAATAGACGCTAGGTGGGGAGTTTTTCATTTATAGTAAGTATTAATTTAAAAGGAAGTGCTTTTATGAACAAAAAAAAATTTGGAGAAGGTATATTTAGTAGAATTAAGTATACTAAGGAACAAAGAACAATAATAGAGGGTTTAGAATTTGCTATGCAAGAATTAAAAGATGCTAGGGAATTTTTTCAGATGGCACACAACCCTGACTTGATTGATTATGCCATATATAGAGAAGCAGCGGCACAAGCTAAGTATATGTATCTTTTAAATGAAGCTAAAAACAAAAATATAAAGGTGAATGCATATTTGTTAATAGAAAGTGATGAAGTGGTTTAAAAGGGGAAGGGATCATTATGTATATAGTTAGTAGTAGACTGCAGAATTATTATATTAAATAATTATAGTAATATATTATGTAGAAGATGTATAATAATTACTATAAGCTATATGTATAAGGGCATTTTTTAGTAGAGTAGGTATAGGGGGGATAAGTTGTGGAGTACATAGGATATTTTTTAATAGGAATAGTATTGATGGTTATACTGGTAAAATTATTAGCATGGCCACTTAAAATATTATTAAAGTTAATAATTAATGGTGTATTGGGAGCGGTATTGCTAATTTTAGTGAATTTAGTAGGAGGAGCTTTTGGATTAAGTATAGGAGTGAATGCTATTACTGCATTAATAGCAGGTTTCTTTGGAGTTCCAGGAGTAATATTTTTAATAATATTTCAAAATCTACTATAATTTAAAGTACTTATAAGAAGTCCATATCATTAAAGAAAATAGATAGAGATGATAGGTTTACAAAATCTAATATATTTAAAAGAAGTCTCCCATCCTTTAAAGGTGGGAGATAAATGTTTAAATACAAGTTTAATATATAAAAAACTTTTCCTAGTGTATCAGTATATAAAATCATAAGAAAAATGAATAAAGACAGAGCAAATAAAGGATAATATAATTAAATAGGATAATATGTAATAAAAGCGTAAGTATATACATGATATTATAAAACACGTCGCTGAAATGTGACAAAGAAGTTCAACACAAAGCAAGTTTTTAAGATAACCTATAAGTTTAAAACGAACTGAAAAGTTAAGAAGAAGCTTAAAATATGTTGACAAGAAAAAAAATAAATGATATAATAATTAAGTCGCTTAAAGCGGCAGAGAAAACTGGTCTTTGAAAATTAAACAGAGATAAAGATGTAAATCATAAAGTCAGTGAATTTGAGTTTGAGATTAAACTTAAAATTGAGAGTTTGATCCTGGCTCAGGACGAACGCTGGCGGCGTGCCTAACACATGCAAGTCGAGCGATGAAATCCCTTCGGGGATGGATTAGCGGCGGACGGGTGAGTAACACGTGGGCAACCTGCCTCAAAGAGGGGAATAGCCTCCCGAAAGGGAGATTAATACCGCATAAAGTTATGGAATCGCATGGTTCTGTAATCAAAGGAGCAATCCGCTTTGAGATGGGCCCGCGGCGCATTAGCTAGTTGGTAAGGTAAAGGCTTACCAAGGCGACGATGCGTAGCCGACCTGAGAGGGTGATCGGCCACATTGGAACTGAGACACGGTCCAGACTCCTACGGGAGGCAGCAGTGGGGAATATTGCGCAATGGGGGAAACCCTGACGCAGCAACGCCGCGTGAGTGATGAAGGCCTTAGGGTTGTAAAGCTCTGTTATCTGGGACGATAATGACGGTACCAGAGGAGGAAGCCACGGCTAACTACGTGCCAGCAGCCGCGGTAATACGTAGGTGGCGAGCGTTGTCCGGATTTACTGGGCGTAAAGAGTGCGTAGGCGGATGTTTAAGTGAGATGTGAAATACCCGAGCTCAACTTGGGTGCTGCATTTCAAACTGGGCATCTAGAGTGCAGGAGAGGAAAGCGGAATTCCTAGTGTAGCGGTGAAATGCGTAGAGATTAGGAAGAACACCAGTGGCGAAGGCGGCTTTCTGGACTGTAACTGACGCTGAGGCACGAAAGCGTGGGGAGCAAACAGGATTAGATACCCTGGTAGTCCACGCCGTAAACGATGGGTACTAGGTGTCGGGGGTCCAACCTCGGTGCCGCAGTAAACACATTAAGTACCCCGCCTGGGGAGTACGGTCGCAAGATTAAAACTCAAAGGAATTGACGGGGGCCCGCACAAGCAGCGGAGCATGTGGTTTAATTCGAAGCAACGCGAAGAACCTTACCTAGACTTGACATCCCAAGAATACTGTGGAAACACGGTAGTGCCCTTCGGGGAACTTGGAGACAGGTGGTGCATGGTTGTCGTCAGCTCGTGTCGTGAGATGTTGGGTTAAGTCCCGCAACGAGCGCAACCCCTATTGTTAGTTGCTACCATTAAGTTGAGCACTCTAGCAAGACTGCCTGGGTTAACCAGGAGGAAGGTGGGGATGACGTCAAATCATCATGCCCCTTATGTCTAGGGCTACACACGTGCTACAATGGTCGGTACAAAGAGACGCAAGACCGTGAGGTGGAGCAAATCTCAAAAACCGATCTCAGTTCGGATTGTAGGCTGCAACTCGCCTACATGAAGCTGGAGTTGCTAGTAATCGCGAATCAGAATGTCGCGGTGAATACGTTCCCGGGCCTTGTACACACCGCCCGTCACACCATGAGAGCTGGTAACACCCGAAGTCCGTGAGGTAACCGTAAGGAGCCAGCGGCCGAAGGTGGGATTAGTGATTGGGGTGAAGTCGTAACAAGGTAGCCGTAGGAGAACCTGCGGCTGGATCACCTCCTTTCTAAGGAGAACATGAAAAGGAAGTCACCTTTTCGTAAATTATGACAAGTTCACTGATATCTCTGTTTAATTTTGAGAGACCAGATACAATGGTCAATTAACAATGAGCAATGATCAGTTAAGTGATTGATTGTAGAAGAAAATCTCTCAAATGAAGTTAAATACGTTAGTGTTTAACTAATGTTCTTTGAAAATTGCACAGTGAAGAAAAGTAGAAATTATTACAATTGTGATGATTTCACTGGAGAATCAATTAAAATAAACAATCAGTAACTAGTCGCTAGACAACTAACAAACTAGTAAACTGATAACAGGTCAAGCTACAAAGGGCGCATGGCGGATGCCTTGGCACTAGGAGCCGACGAAGGACGTGATAAGCTGCGATAAGCTGTGGGTAGGCGCAAATAGCCTGTGAGCCACAGATTTCCGAATGGGGCAACCTGCTCAGCTACGCTGAGTACTGTATGCTGAATTCATAGGTATACAGAGGCAAACCCGGGGAACTGAAACATCTAAGTACCCGGAGGAAGAGAAAGAAAAATCGATTTCCTAAGTAGCGGCGAGCGAAAGGGAAAGAGCCCAAACCTAAGTCTTCGGATTTAGGGGTTGAGGATAGATCATAATGTCTTAGATTTTCTAATCGAAGAGAGCTGGAACGCTCCACCACAGAAGGTAATAGTCCTGTAGGTAAAAGAAATATAAGTAAGATCTACTCCAGAGTACCACGAGACACGTGAAACCTTGTGGGAAGCTGGGAGGACCACCTCCCAAGGCTAAATACTACCTAGTGACCGATAGTGAAGAAGTACCGTGAGGGAAAGGTGAAAAGAACCCCGGGAGGGGAGTGAAATAGAACCTGAAACCGTGTGCCTACAAACTGTCGAAGCACTTTACATGTGTGACGGCGTGCTTTTTGTAGAACGAGCCAGCGAGTTATGGTATGTAGCAAGGTTAAGCACTTTTGGTGCGGAGCCGCAGGGAAACCGAGTCTGAATAGGGCGATTAGTTGCATGCTGTAGACCCGAAACCGAGTGACCTATCCATGGCCAGGTTGAAACGGAAGTAAAATTCCGCGGAGGACCGAACCGCGTTGGTGTTGAAAAACCATGGGATGAGCTGTGGATAGCGGAGAAATTCCAATCGAACTCGGAGATAGCTGGTTCTCCCCGAAATAGCTTTAGGGCTAGCGTCAGGTAATGAGTAATGGAGGTAGAGCACTGAATAGGCTAGGGGGCATATCGCTTACCGAACCTTATCAAACTCCGAATGCCATTTACTTTTATCCTGGCAGTCAGACTACGAATGATAAGATCCGTGGTCAAAAGGGAAACAGCCCAGACCATCAGCTAAGGTCCCAAAGTGTAAGTTAAGTGGTAAAGGATGTGGGATTTCTAAGACAACTAGGATGTTGGCTTAGAAGCAGCCACTCATTTAAAGAGTGCGTAATAGCTCACTAGTCAAGAGATCCTGCGCCGAAGATGTCCGGGGCTCAAACTTACCACCGAAGCTATGGATATACAATGTATATGGTAGGGGAGCTTTCTGTACGGGTTGAAGTCGTACCGTAAGGAGCGGTGGACTGTACAGAAGTGAGAATGCTGGCATAAGTAGCGAGAAATGAGTGAGAATCTCATTGGCCGAAAATCTAAGGTTTCCTGAGGAAGGCTCGTCCGCTCAGGGTTAGTCGGGACCTAAGCCGAGGCCGAAAGGCGTAGGTGATGGACAATCGGTTGATATTCCGATACCACCATGATCCGTTTGAGAAATGGGGTGACGCAGTAGGATAGGATGTGCGCACTGATGGATGTGCGTCTAAGCACTTAGGATGATTGAACAGGCAAATCCGTTCAGTCTTAAGTCTGAGGTGTGATGGGGAGTGAAATTTTAGTAGCGAAGTATCCGATTCCACACTGCCAAGAAAAGCCTCTATCGAGGAAAATGGTGCCCGTACCGCAAACCGACACAGGTAGATGAGGAGAGAATCCTAAGGCCAGCGGAAGAATTGTTGTCAAGGAACTCGGCAAATTAACCCCGTAACTTCGGGAGAAGGGGTGCCTACGAGAGTAGGCCGCAGTGAATAGGCCCAAGCAACTGTTTAGCAAAAACACAGGTCTCTGCTAAAGCGAAAGCTGATGTATAGGGGCTGACGCCTGCCCGGTGCTGGAAGGTTAAGGGGATTGGTTAGCGTAAGCGAAGCCTTGAACTTAAGCCCCAGTAAACGGCGGCCGTAACTATAACGGTCCTAAGGTAGCGAAATTCCTTGTCGGGTAAGTTCCGACCCGCACGAATGGCGTAATGATTTGGGCACTGTCTCGACAACAAATCCGGTGAAATTGAATTGGAGGTGAAGATGCCTTCTACCCGCGATTGGACGGAAAGACCCCGTAGAGCTTTACTGTAGCTTAGCATTGAATTTCGGTATTGTCTGTACAGGATAGGTGGGAGACTTAGAAGCAGGGGCGTCAGCTTCTGTGGAGTCATCCTTGGGATACCACCCTGACAGTATTGAAATTCTAACCGGAGGCCATGAATCTGGTCACGGGACATTGTTAGGTGGGCAGTTTGACTGGGGCGGTCGCCTCCTAAAAAGTAACGGAGGCGCCCAAAGGTTCCCTCAGCGCAGTCGGAAATTGCGCGCAGAGTGTAAAGGCAGAAGGGAGCTTGACTGCGACACATACAGGTGGAGCAGGGACGAAAGTCGGGCTTAGTGATCCGGTGGTTCCTCGTGGGAGGGCCATCGCTCAACGGATAAAAGCTACCTCGGGGATAACAGGCTGATCTCCCCCAAGAGTCCACATCGACGGGGAGGTTTGGCACCTCGATGTCGGCTCGTCGCATCCTGGGGCTGAAGTCGGTCCCAAGGGTTGGGCTGTTCGCCCATTAAAGCGGCACGCGAGCTGGGTTCAGAACGTCGTGAGACAGTTCGGTCCCTTTCCGTCGCGGGCGTAGGAAATTTGAGAGGAGCTGTCCTTAGTACGAGAGGACCGGGATGGACCAACCTCTGGTGCACCAGTTGTCACGTCAGTGGCATAGCTGGGTAGCTATGTTGGGAAGGAATAAACGCTGAAAGCATCTAAGCGTGAAGTCCACCTCAAGATTAGATTTCCCATAGCGTAAGCTAGTAAGACTCCTGGAAGACTACCAGGTTGATAGGTCGGAGGTGTAAGCATGGTAACATGTTCAGCTGACCGATACTAATAGGTCGAGGGCTTGATCAAAAAGATAGTGAATAGTTAAAGATTCTTCCACACTGTGCAATTTTGAAAGAACAATAAGTTCTTTCAAGGTTTAAATCTAGTATATAAAATTTATATACTATAACTTTAGTAAGCTAGTCTATTAGTCAGTTAAACTCTAGTCAACTAGCAAACTATAAAAGTGGCAGTGATAGAAATTTAGAGTAGGCAAAACTAGCCCTCTAGCACACTGGCACACTAAAAAGCATCTGGTGATTATGGCTTGAAGGTAACACCCCTTCCCATTCCGAACAGGACGGTTAAGCTTCAAAGCGCTGATGGTACTGCAGGGGAAGCCCTGTGGGAGAGTAGGTCGTCGCCAGGTTATTTGGCTCCTTGGTCAAGCGGTTAAGACACCACCCTTTCACGGTGGTAACAGGGGTTCGATTCCCCTAGGAGTCACCATTTTAATATTGTGCAGGTGTGGCGGAATTGGCAGACGCACTAGACTTAGGATCTAGCGCCTACGGCGTGGGGGTTCGACTCCCTTCACCTGCACCAATTATATTAAGCGGGTGTTGCTCAATGGTAGAGCGCCAGCCTTCCAAGCTGGACACGAGGGTTCGATTCCCTTCACCCGCTCCACTTATGATTTTTTATGCGTCTTTAGCTCAGCAGGATAGAGCAACGGCCTTCTAAGCCGTGTGCCAGGGGTTCGACTCCCTTAAGACGCACCATTCATTGGGATGTCGCCAAGTGGTAAGGCACCAGACTTTGACTCTGGCATTCCGTAGGTTCGAATCCTGCCATCCCAGCCAATAGAGTTTCTTATGAGAAACTCTTATTAAATTTTAATATATATTTTTGCGGAAGTGGCTCAGTTGGTAGAGCGCCACCTTGCCAAGGTGGATGTCGCGGGTTCGAGTCCCGTCTTCCGCTCCATATAAAATTATCTGACGTTGTATGTCAGATTTTTTTTGTTTATATATAAATTTGTTCTAATCTTAGTTATATCTAAGACAATTCTCATATTCTATAAAAATATTAAATAGAAAATATATATACTATTACATTTTTCTATAAATTGAAATCTTGACTATTACTTTATACTATAGTATAATTTGTAAATGTCGGATGAAATATGGCTCCTTGGTCAAGTGGTCAAGACTCCACCCTCTCACGGTGGCATCAGGGGTTCGAATCCCCTAGGAGTCATTTTTTACTTTTTTGAAATATTAGTATTGGGGTGTCGCCAAGTGGTAAGGCACGGGACTCTGACTCCCGCATCTCGCAGGTTCGAATCCTGCCACCTCAGCCAAAAAACTCTTGTTTTAAAACAAGAGTTTTTTTATTATACAGAGATTAACTTCTGTGTGTTTTAATGCTTTATTTTTTATGAGCAGATTCTGATGACGCAAAATAGACTGGCATAATGATTTGTTATCTATTTGAATGTGCCTAAATTGATAAATTTACTTTTATAGCAGTGTTGGCTCATATCTGATACAATTAAACATATAAGAAACAGAAAATATATAAAATTATTATCTTATGTGAATAAAATATATAAATTTGATGTATTTTAAACACAGAGTGTATATAATACTGTGGATAAATTTTAGATTAAAAAAAATATTGTTAATAAATATATAAGGAATGATTAAAAATGAAAACAGATAAGAAAATCATAAAAACTGAATTTATAAGAAGACCTAACAGATTTCAAGCCTATGTTTATATAGATGGACGAGAGCAGATGGTGCATGTGCCTAATACAGGTAGGTGTAAAGAGATACTTATACCAGGGACTACCGTGTTACTTAGAGAAGAAAATAATCCTACAAGAAAGACAAAATATGATCTAATAGCAGGATATAAAGGGAATAAGCTTATAAACATAGACTCACAGATTCCTAATAAAGTAGTAGAGGAAGCCTTGAAGGAAAAAAGAATAAAGCCTTTAGCAATGTATACAAATGTTCAACGAGAGAAGTTTTTTCAAAATAGCAGATTTGATTTTAAATTAACTGATAATAATGGTTATGAATATTATCTAGAAGTGAAAGGCGTAACTTTAGAAGATGAAGGGACTACAAAGTTTCCAGATGCGCCTACAGAAAGAGGAAAGAAACATTTACTAGAACTTATAGAAGCTAAGAAGAAGGGTTATGGAGCAGGAGTACTTTTTTTAATTCAAATGGAGGACGTTAAAAGATTTATGCCTAATGAAGAAATGGATAGAGCATTTTCGGAAGCGGTGAGATTGGCTTATTTTAATGGAGTAGATATATATGCCTATGATTGCGAAGTAGGTGAAGATTTTATAACTTTAAGGAAAGCTATACCTGTTGAGTTACAATAGATTCTCTAAAGGAGTCTTATCCGTCATTCTAAATTTTACATTTTTATTTTATAACTGCGAAAGTTGAATTATTAAATTTAAACATAAGTGATCTATGTATTATATAATGAGGGGGAGAAAAAATTGAAGTTTAAATATTGTCCTTTATGTGGGAGGAAGCTTGAAGAAAAATATAGTTGGGATGAAGGTGGGGTACCTTATTGTTCCCATGATAATATAATGTATTTCGACACACCTAAGCCTTGTGTAGTAGTAGCTGTTATTAAAGACAATCAAATTCTTTTACTTAAACAAAGTTATATATTTAAAAATTCTAAAGTGCTAGTTTCAGGATATGTAACAAATGGTGAAACGGTAGAGGAAACGGTGCATAGAGAGGTAAAAGAAGAAACGGGTATAGATATAGGAAATATAAAATATTTAGGCAGTAATTATTTAGAATCTAAGGAGATAATTATGCTTACCTATATGGCAGAGTATGTAGATGGAGAAATAAATAAGTCCTCAGAAGTTGAATGGGTAGATTGGAGTAATATAGATGATGCTTTATGTGAAATGTCAGAAGATGAGATAGGAAAAGGAGTAGTTAGAAAGGTATTAAGAGAAATTAAATATCCAGGGGACAGAGCTTATCGCTGTGACAGTGGAAACTGCAAACTATAAGAATATTGTGAAGCAAGTGCAATAAGAAAAATCTGTCTTTAAGTCCACAATAAATATATTTTATTAGACTGTTCGCAATACGCCAAGAAATTCTAATGTTTTCAAATTTCAATCCCCTAAAGCTTTCAAACTCGCTTCTGACGGCGCTCAAACATGAAAGCTTCTTAACGGGTATTGAAATTTGAAAACAAAGAATTTCTAAAGCTAGCTCAATAGTCTAAGAAAATATATTTATTGTTACCTTAAAGACAGATTTTTCAGTTCATGCATAGGCTATCAGAGGAGGAACACAGCTGAATAAAGGATGATTTTCCTCCGCTTCGCTATGGAAAATCTTTAATTTATAAATAGAAAGGCGCTCATAATATTTTTTAGGCGGAGCCTTTCGAAAAGTTATATGGTACCTATTAAAATAATAACTAAAATTCAATTGATTTTGCCGTAAGGCAGTTGTTTGTACAAATCAGAATTTGTAATTTAGACCAGGTAAGAGGTATTACTTCTTATCTATTACTTATTACTTATCTACAAGTTCTTATTTATCTAACAATTAAAGTTATATATTTTTATATAAATCCTAATCATGCCTACGTATTTAGGCTGGCTATCGCCAATAAAAAATTTTTAAGCCCTTAAAGAAAAGCTATAACTACTCCATTTAATGAAACAGTTATAGCTTTTTGTTATCCCATTTATTTAATTAAAGATTTTCCGTAACATAGTGGAGGAAAATCATCCTTTAGTAGGCTTCTCTCTCCAACCATAAACATATTAAACTAAAAATCTGATTTTAATGTAGTAATAAATGTGTAATTGGGGACTATTGAACTAGCCTTAGAACTTCTTATGTCTCACAGTTAAAGACCCGTTAAGAAGCTTTCATTGTTTGAGCGCCGTAAGAAGCGAGTTTGAAAGCTTTAGGGGCTTTAACTGTGAGACATTTAGAAGTTCTTGGCGTATTGTGAACAGTCCCAAATTACACATTTATTACGGAATTAAAATCAGATTTTCTTCAATGTATTATGTCTCAATATATTCTTAATGTTCTCTTACTACTTTAATTTCTAAAATATTGTCTTTATAAGCTATAGATGTTTCATCTGTCATCATTCCTACAAGAGTAAGTTCTGAATCCGTATCGTCGTTGCCTGTTAAGTTCCAATAGTATTCTTCTATTTCATGACATCTAGGGGCATTGAGCAGCTTTTTAGATACTTCTAGTGTGTTATCACTTAAATTTTCTATTTTTGATTTTATATGAATTAACGTTCTATGTTCTTCTGTTTTAACGTCTATTGACATGTCTTTACCGCCATTACTGTAACAAAAATTCAAAAGTTCACTAACTATTTTTATATTTCGTTGATTGTTGTGTTTCATTTCTTATTTATCATCCTTTCTAAAAGAGGTTATGAGTGGTATTAAAAATATAGCTACAATGCCTCCAGCAAAACCATTATTATAAAGATTTAGCCCACCGTGAAGAAAGCCTGTATTGGCTACTATACATACATGTATAAAACCAGCAGCAATTCCATAAGGCCATCCAAATTGACCAGCAATAGGTGCTAAAGTTGTACTAAATAGCGCGGAGAGAACCATTTGAGGTGAATTTATTTTCCAAATATTTAATAAAGAACAAAGGGTTGTTCCTAATACTATAGGTATGGTATTTTTAGGATGCTTACCAAAACCACTAAAACCAGCAACGGTGAATATTCCACCTATAGTAGGACCATTAAGGTCACCGCCTATTATTAGTATATATAGGGTGCATAGTATTCCTAGTATACCCATATTTACAAAGACAGCACCATCGCCATAAATTATATAAAAGTCAGATATAAGCCTTCCAGACTGTGTACATAATTCTTTGAATTTTTTAAATGAATGATTGTCTAAAGTATATCCAATAACGAGCATCGATGTAAAAAATACAAATAGTAATATTGCAAAAAGTAAATTATTGCCTGTAGACCATATTAGTCTTATTCTAAAATCTATTCCAAAAGCTCTAAGTATAGACATTAGAACGGTGCCTAATAGGCCAGCCGCGAAGCCTGTATTATAAAGATTATATCCTTGATGCAGTTTTAAACAATAGGAAGTTATGGAGGGCAAAATAAATCCAACAAGAATTCCAAAGCAAATGCCTATAATAAGAGCTCCTACTTGAGAAAAATTAGAAGTATATTTAAACTGAGTTACTGTAGGAGAAAGAGTAGTTGCAAATAAAGCAATAAGTACATAATTTAAAAATGGTTCCTTTTGATATTTTGAATACAGCCAGACTCCTAAGAAAATAGGCCATACATTTAAAATGTTTTTTCCGAAAAAGGCAAAGCCCGTTATAGTGGACAGAGCAGCTATGGTTGAGCCATTAGGTTTGATTCCTACATATACAAGAATGCCTATACACATAAGTGAAAGTAGAGCCGAATTTACAAAAGTAGCACCTATGCCACCAATTGCAATATAGTCTGTTATAAGTATGTCTGATTCTAGAATAATTGACTTTAATCCATTAAATATATTATAGGGAGTGTCTATTATAAAAGCAAATAACATAAAAGCAATATAATAAGCTATTAATATATAATAGGTCTTAAAAATTTTCCTTTTAACTACATTTTTCATAGGAATCCCCCAATCATATAATAAAGTAATTTTATTATACAATAAATTACTTTAACAGAGTAATAGTTTTAAAGTATTTAAGGAATTTTCTAGTCTTTAAGTGAAAAAATATAAAAACTATTATATAATTAAAGGTGTTATATATAGTAATATCTCAAAATGATTACATTAATACAAAATAAAAAAAGAATCTTTATAAACATTATATTTATAAGAGTTCTTATAAAAATATATTAGAGCAAGAGAGGAATTAAAATGAAGGTTATACCTAAAAATTGTGAAAGTTGCCCAGAATATATAAAAGGTGAGTGTGATACTTTAACAGATAAGTGTATGTGTAAAAGATGCCCTAGAAATTTACCAGAGTGCTTAATAACTAGATATTGCAGAGAGACAGAATCTGTATTATCTTATGGAAGGAACAACTAAATAATTATAAGCAAATAAATGATTTTTTTTCATTTATATATAGAGAAACACAAATATAAATTAGGGGGTTATAATTATATGGAATTTGAAACAAAGCTTGGAGAATTTAAAGATTATTTAAGAAAAGTTGAATATTTAGGTTGTGCAACTAGTGTACTATATTGGGATATGAGAGTTTATGTACCTAAGAAAGGAGTTCCATATAGAAGTGAGGTTTTAGGGTATTTATCCGGAGAACTTTATAAGCTCACTACCAGCAATGAAATGAAAGCATTTTTAGACTATTTTTCTAAATTTGATGATTTAGATACTGTAACTAAAGCCATGGTAGAAGATGCCAAAAAACAATATGATCAGACTAAAAAAATACCGGAGGATAAATATAAAGAGTATACAATACTTACTTCTAATGCAGAGTCAGCATGGCAAGAGGCAAAGGAGAAAAATGATTTTTCTATATTTGAGCCTTATTTAGAAAAAATAGTGGAATTTAAAAAAGAATTTATAGAATATTGGGGATATAAAGATAATAAATACGATACTTTGTTAGATTTCTTCGAGCCAGGAATAACAGTTGAGAAGTTAGATGAAGTATTTAAAGAATTAAGAGATGCCATAATAGCATTACTTAACAAAATAAATAACAGCAGTGTTAAAGTAGATAAGAATATTTTAACTAAAGAAATAGACATTGTAAGACAGGATAAATTTTCAAAAGAAGTTTTAGAAAAACTAGAATATGATTTTGAAGCAGGAAGAGTAGATGAAACAGAGCATCCATTTACTATTGAATTTGGCAACAAGGATGTTAGAATAACAACGCATTACTTTAAAAATAATTTTATAAGCGGACTTTTAAGTAACATACATGAAGGTGGTCATGCTATATATGAACAGGACGTACCTGACAGTTTAAGAGCAACAGGATTAGCCTCAGGAGCATCTATGGGTATACATGAGTCCCAGTCAAGATTTTATGAAAATATTTTAGCCAGAGGAAAAGAATTTTGGAAATACTTCTATCCTATACTTCAAGAAAGATTCCCAGAATATAAAGAAGTTCCTTTTGTAGAGTTTTTTAAGGCTATAAATTTAGTAGAACCATCACTTATAAGAACAGAAGCAGATGAACTTACTTATAGCCTTCATGTAATAATAAGATATGAAATAGAGAAAATGCTTATAAATGGAAAAATCCAAGTTAAGGACTTGCCAAGAGTTTGGAATGAAAAATATAAGGAATATTTAGGAGTAGAACCTTCTATTGACTCTGAAGGAGTTCTTCAGGATGTACACTGGGCAGGAGGAGATTTTGGATATTTCCCAAGTTATGCTTTAGGAAATTTATATGGAGCTCAATTCTTAAATAAGATGAGAGATGATATTAAGGATCTAGATGAGCAAATAGAAAAAGGAAACTTTGGTGTAATTCATAGTTGGTTAAAGGAAAATGTTCATAAGCATGGAGCTGTATACAAGCCTTCAGAATTGATTAAAATGGTTACAGGTGAAGAATTAACTGCTAAGTACTTTATAGAATATTTAAATAAAAAATATGCTGGAGTATATGATATCTAGAATTGATTTAGATTTTTTGTGAATTTAAGTTAAACTGAATAATAAGAGTTGCCGTTAAATTTCTTATGGATTTAAAGACAACTCTTATTTTTTATGTATAATAATTAGGCATTATAGAATGAAGCAAATAGGTTTAGTTTAAAAATGGTGATTATATTTTGAATTAAATATAGAAAAGATACAAATAATAAGTGTAAATATAGAAAATATAGATGAAAGAGGTACAGGATTTTAAAGTTCTAATGCTAAATACAAAAGAGTGTTTAAAATTTTGTATATTTGCTGGTCTAATACTTAATGTAAATAGAAGAAAGGAGATTTGTGCTTATGGTTTCTAATGAATTAAAGATGCGCATAGGAGAAAATTGTCCAGGATATGTTTCAAGAAACACGGGTTTTATGTCTAGTTCTAGTGAATTAGCAGAGAGTTGCAATAATTGTGCTAATTTTGTAAGAGGAAGATGCATTAAAGACTTATTTGATAAAGTAAGGGAAGAAATAAGACAAAACTAAATTCACTAATAAAACTTGAAATACTAATTTATATATAATAAATAGAAAGGAGTGGGGTTAAGTTTTACAAGTTTCTTAACCAGATGTATATATGACTGAAATGTCTAATATGTTCGAACTTATGAGTGTGGGAAGTAACTGTCCTGAATTTTCTCCAACGGAGGGTGGATTAGTTTCCAGTGTTGGAAGTAGTATGAGCAAAAGCTGCGCGAAGTGTAAACACTTTAAAAATTATAAGTGTGATATCGATGTTTATGATAAAGTAGTCGCAGGGTTAGATCAGGCATAGAATTTAAAAAAATTAA
The DNA here is from genome assembly GCF_000744935.1 of Clostridium sp. KNHs214. GTDB lineage: Bacteria > Bacillota > Clostridia > Clostridiales > Clostridiaceae > Haloimpatiens. The sequence goes on from NZ_JQMW01000011.1 coordinate 1,337,357, forward strand.
TGGTAATTTATGCATAATAAAGAAGGTGTAAAATCACCTTCTTTATTATATTTACATGCATTACTTTGAGCTTTTTCAAATGTTGAGAAAATTTAAACAAAGTGATAAAATTTAAATGTGGGATTATATTCAATTTTAACAAATGAATGAATAGAAACTGGCATTTGTCAGAATGTGGGGGTTGTATATGAATAAGAAAAGATTTATGACTGGCTCAGCACAAGTTAAGGAAGAGGTATTGCAGAAAATGGCTATGCCGTTGGTAGGACATGGCAGCGAAAATGCCTGTGAGCTTCAAGAAAGGGTAGTTTATAAGTTAAAAAGAATATTTAATACGGACGAGGCTATATTATTGTCTTCATTTTCAGGTAGTGGACTTATGGAAGGTGCTGTACGTTCTTGTACTAGAAAGAGGGCAGCTATTTTTTCTATAGGTAATTTTGGAAACAGATGGTACGAAATAGCAACAGCTAACAATATACCAGTTGATTTATATGAAATAGAGTGGGGAGGAGCTATTAATGCAGAATTTGTAGATGAAGTTTTATCCACTGGAAAATATGATTTAATGGCTATAACTCACAATGAGACTTCTACAGGGATTGTTAATCCTATAGAGGAAATGGAAGGTATAATAAAGAAGTATCCAGAAATAGTGTGGTGTGTGGATGCAGTAAGTTCTTTTGGTGGTACTAAGATAGAAGTAGATAAGTTAGGTATAGATATTTGTATAACATCTACTGAAAAAGCATTAGCGCTACCTGCGGGTATGTCCATGTGTTCATTTTCCAGAAAAGCTATAGAAAGAGCAAATAAAATAACTCATAGAGGATATTATTTGGATTTACTTAATATATATGAGCACGCTATAAGAAATAAGTGCCAATATCCTTTTACCCCAGCAATATCTTATATGTATGGACTAGATTATCAATTAGATAATATAATAAAAGAAGGTTTAGATCACAGATATAAGCGACACGAGGAAATGTCTAAAGTGGTTAAAAACTGGGCAGAAAAGAATTTTGAGATATTTGGAGATAAGAATCATTTATCTAAAACTATAACAGTTATTAAAAATACTAGAAATGTAAATATAGAAGGGTTAAACAAGAAATTAAAAGAAAGAGGATTTGCTATATCCAATGGTTATGGCAAGTTGAAAGAAAAGACTTTTGGAATAGGACACATGGGAGATGCCACGGTTCAGGAAGTTCAAGAGCTGTTATCAAATATAGACGATATTATAAGAATTTAGCAAAATAAGTAATTATATTTTAGCTAGAGAATATAAAAATATAGGATTATCCAATCCTATATTTTTTATTATAAAGTACATTGCATTATAGAGTACCTAATGTTATAGTATACATGGGAGGTGAAAATAATGGAAATTGATAAAGAGTTATTAAAAGGGTGTATAGATACAATCTTAATGTGCTTGCTTAATGAAAAACCCATGTATGGTTATGAATTGGCACAAACTGTAAGAAAAGTAAGCGAAGAGAATTTTGAGTTAAAAGAGGGTACGCTGTATTTAGCTTTAAAAAGACTTGAGAAAAATAATTATGTAGAATCATATTGGTATGATGGACAAAGCGGCGGAGGTAGGCGTAAATATTATAAAAACACAATTAAAGGCAAAGAATACTTATGTAAAAAGAAGGAAGAATGGGTTTTTTTAAATAATATAATGAATAGATTTTTAGGGGGGATTTAGGGTATGGTGAGTATTGAAGAATTTGTTGATTCTCTTTATAAGGGGGTTAATGGAAAGTCAAAAGAAGTAGATGAACTAAAGGAAGAGATGAAATCCCATCTTATTGAAACAGTAAATGAATTAAAAAAACAAGGAAAGACAGAGGAAGAAAGTCTAAAAATAGCTTATGAGAGATTTGGAGATACTAGTGTAATTACAAGTGGTTTATTTAAAATTTTTCATAAACAAAGGAAATTTATTAAATTTATTTTTATTGTAGCTATAACTTGTATGTTAATAGGAGTTAGTTCATATGTCTTTATGACTCAAAAGGATTTAAAGTTTCATAATGAACAAAAAATATTAACAAAAGGGGTTTTGGAGATTATTGAAAATAAAAACTCAATTACAGAAGATGAGTTAATTAAAATAGATGAAATTATAAAAGACTATAAGTATATTAATTATTTTGCTATATTTAAAATTGAAGATATTTCTGAATTACAAAGTAAAATTATAAAAAATGGAGAAATGGGGATATATGGCAATTATTGTTATCCATCTGATATAAAGAAGGCTAAAATAGTATTTCCTAATGATGCTAAGCAAATGGCTAATTCACCAAGTTCATATGATCGTTCTACAGTAGCAGCAACAAATGGAAAGTGGGTTGTGCAATATGAATATAAGGAGCATATTTACAAATATATAGAGAACTATTCTAAAAGAATGATATTTCCTCCTAGTGAATATCGAGTACCTAAGTTTAATTATAAAGTTTCTGATTGCTTTATTGTAATAGGTATAACACTTTTAGTTTTATGGATAGGAATTAAGCTTTACTGTAGGTTTAAATTTCATTTATTTAATTAAATAATGATGGATAATTGACATAAGGTAATAGTTTTATATATGGGTATTTTACTGCATTGTTCAATATGACAAAATAAAAATTAAGCATAAATTGAAGAGCAATTTATGCTTAATTTTTACTTAAAGCTTTTATAACCAGTTTACTCTTGCCAGTCTTAGGATTTATAGGTATGCTATCTACAAAATCTATAGAGTATTTCACATTTTTCATATTTTTATTTTTTAGGAATATGTTTATTTGAGAGATTATTTTTTTACTTAAAAAATCTGCATCTCTAGATGAACTTACACATTTTAGAATAAATTTATTTTCATTTACTTGAATGAACTGATATTTTAGTATTCCCTTTACGTTTAAATCATCCAAAAAAAGAGGATGTAAAAAATCTTTATTTCCATTTTCGGTTACAAACCACATGAGTTCTTCATGTCTTCCCATTATCTTATCTATGTGTGTATAAGGTAATGGGCCAGAGCTTCTTTTGGTAAAATTCAGAACCATATCCGTGAGTTTATATCTTATTAGTGGAAATGCTTTGTTGTAAAGAGGCGTTATAATTAGTCTATTTTCATCATCTTTTTCTATATAATTTAAATCATCAAATAAATACATGCCGTTGTAGTAGTTAGTAGATGCGCCTATGCATATAGACTCAGTGCAACCGTAATAGTCAATTACATCTGCATTAAACAATTCATGGTAGTATAAGCAATTTTCTTTTGTAAGGGGTTCACCACCAGTAATTATTTTCTTGGGATGAAGATTTAATTCTTTATTTTCCACTAAGGAGGATATTATATTTAAACAAGATGGATAGCCAGATATATAGCAAGGATTAAAATCTTTTAAGGATTCCTTCCATTGACTTAAGGGATCTTGTGCATTTACAATAATGCTTTTACATTTATATCTTTCCATACCATATACAGCAAGAGCTGTGCAAGCGTAGCCGCTTCCAACAGGAGCTATATAGAGGCTTTTTATAGGAAAATCTTTTAGAGATACGGGATTAACACCTTCTATGCTTAATCTAACAAAATTAGCTTCCAGCGTATCTAAAGCTCTTTTGTCATATAGGAAATTAGTAGGAACCCCTGTGCTCCCTGAGGTATGGACTAAATAATTATTTTTTACTTTTGGAAGAAGAGAAGAGCTTTTAATAGCTTGCTTAACTAAATATGAATCCATGGGAACAGTGGAAATTTTATAAAAGTTATTTCTTACTTGTTCCTTGGTTAGAGTAGGAATTTCATTTATAGGTATGTCATCTAAATCTTTATATTTAATTCCCTTCCATGTGTAATAATTTTTATAAAATGGGCTATGTTTATATGCGTATTTTAATATATATCTAAATTTCTTTTGGCTGTACAAAAGAACTTGCTCTCTAGTCCATTTATTATGATTATAGTAGCTAATTCCGTCTTTAATTAATCTAATCAACGTAGAAATCACCTCATTATCATTTTTTATATTATCATTCAGTATATTATAATATTATTTCTAAATTGTGGTTTTTAAATCATTACCATATATTTATTATATATAATGTTATGGAATACAGTGAATTTTTGGGTTAAAATAGGGATGGTAAATAATAAGTTAAAGATATTTAGGTAATTAGAACTGGAGTGATTATTTTGGATAACATGTTCACTAGAACAGAACTTTTAATAGGCAAAGATGCAGTAGATAAATTAAAAAATAGTAAAGTCATGGTACTTGGAGTAGGTGGCGTAGGTGGCTTTGTATGTGAAGCATTAGCAAGAGCTGGAGTTGGCACTATAGTTTTGGTAGATAAAGATGTAGTTGATATAACTAATATAAATAGACAAATAATAGCGCTTAACTCAACTATAGGTAAGGCAAAAGTGGAAGTTATGAAAGATAGAATTTTAGATATAAATCCACAATGCCATGTGCTATGTCACAAAGTTTTTATAGATAAGGAGAATATACCGGAGCTTGTAACTAAGGATGTAGATTACGTGGTGGATGCTATAGATACAGTTACATCTAAAATAGATTTAGCGCAGTGGTGTTATGAACATGATGTTAGAATTATAAGTTCTATGGGTACAGGTAAAAAATTAGATCCGACTAAATTTAAAATTAGCGATATACATAAAACAAAAGTTTGTCCACTAGCTAAAGTTATGAGAAAGCAGTTAAAGGACAGAGGAGTAAAGAAACTTAAAGTTCTTTATTCAGAGGAAATGCCTATGCAGCCTAAACTTCAAGAGTGTGGATTTGAGGATACGGATGAAAACAGAAGAATGCCTTCAAGTATATCCTTTGTGCCGTCTTGTGCAGGGCTTATAATAGGCGGAGAAGTTATAAAGGATTTAACGTTAATAGCAGAAGTCTCTGATACTCTATAGGGAGAGACTTTACTTGATAATGATTAATCCAAAGTGTAACTCCATGATTTTGCAAATATAAAATAGTAACTTCTAGATTGTTGTAATAGAATTGCAGCTATGTTATAATTTTTATATAAGGTTAAATTAAAATTGAATACATTCGTTACTAGGGGAGCTTGCAATTGCAGGCTGAGATTGAGATATTGCTCTAACCCTCATAACCTGAATTAGTTAATTCTAACGTAGGGAAGTACCGCTTTTATTAATAGCTTAAAGCACACAACTTCTACATTGTGTGTTTTTTTATTAATATAGCCTATACTATGAGGAAGCAGAGATGCTTCCTTTTTTTATTATAAAAAGAGATAAGGAGAGGTAAATATGAATTATACAACTCAAATGGACGCTGCTAAGAAGGGCATAATAACAGATCAAATGAAAACTGTAGCTAGAAAAGAAAATATGGAGGTAGAAAAGTTAAGAGAATTAATTGCAGAAGGAAAAATAGTTATACCTGCTAACAAAAATCACAAAGCATTAGATGCGGAAGGCATAGGTAAAGGACTTAAGACTAAAATAAATGTAAACCTAGGAATATCTAAGGATTGCTGTAATGTGGATTTGGAATTAGAAAAGGCTAAGAAAGCAATAGATATGAAAGCTGAAGCTATAATGGATTTAAGTTGCTTTGGAAAGACAGAGGAATTTAGAACAAAATTAATAGGCATGTCTACAGCTATTATAGGAACAGTGCCTATGTATGATGCAGTAGGATTTTATGACAAAGAACTTAAGGATTTATCTGTAGAAGATCTTTTAAGAGTTATAGAAAAGCATGCTGAAGATGGTGTGGACTTTATGACTATACATTCAGGTATTACAAGAGAAACTGCTGAGATATTTAAGAGAAATAAAAGACGTATGAACATAGTTTCAAGAGGTGGGTCTTTGCTATATGCATGGATGCAACTAAACTCACAAGAAAATCCATTTTATGAGTATTTCGATAAAATATTAGATATATGCGAAAAATATGATGTAACTCTAAGCCTAGGAGATGCTTGTCGTCCAGGATGTATAGATGATTCAACAGATCCAGCTCAAATAATGGAATTAATGATTTTAGGAGAGCTTACAAAAAGAGCTTGGGCTAGAAATGTACAAGTTATGATAGAGGGGCCAGGACATATGGCTTTAAATGAAATAGAGGCAAATGTTTTATTAGAAAAGAAATTATGTCATGAAGCGCCATTTTATGTACTAGGACCTATAGTTACAGATATAGCACCAGGCTATGATCATATAACTAGTGCTATAGGAGAAGCTATTGCAGCGGGAGCAGGAGTAGACTTTTTATGCTATGTAACACCAGCAGAACATTTAAGACTTCCAAATCTTGAGGATATGAAAGAGGGAATAATAGCAACTAAAATAGCAGCTCATGCTGGAGATTTAGCTAAAGGTGTAAAAGGAGCTAGAGATTGGGATAACCAAATGGCGGATGTAAGACAAAAGCTTGATTGGGAAGGAATGTTTAAATTAGCTATAGATGATGAAAAGGCAAGAAAATATAGGGCAGAATCTATGCCTCATGATGAACACACTTGTACAATGTGCGGAAAAATGTGTGCAGTAAGAAACATGAACAAGGTTCTAGAAGGTAAAAATATAAATGTTTTGAGAGAAGACGACTAGTATCAATAATCAATTTAAGAAATAAGGGGGGACTAGCATGACTGGTGAGGACAAGTTTAAAGAGGAGTGTGGAGTTTTTGGAATATATGCAGAAGACAGAGACAATATACACATGGGCCTTGCCATTTATGCTGGTCTCTCATCACTTCAGCATCGAGGGGAAGAGAGTTGCGGAGTGGCATATATTAATGCTAATAGGATTAATATATACAAGAATATAGGTAAGGTTTCAGAGGTATTTAATGAGAGATTTTTAAGTGAAATAAAGGGCAATGTAGCTATTGGGCATGTAAGATATTCTACCTGCGGAAAGCCTAGCATTAGCAGTGCACAGCCGTTTTTAGAGAAAATAAATTCTAAAAGCTTTGCTGTAGTGCATAATGGAAATATAACAAATGCAGATGAAATAAAAAAATCTCTAAATGGGCAATATTTTAAAAGTAATAGTGATTCAGAGGTTATAGGTAAATTTATAAAAGCAAATTTACATTTAGGTATAGAAAAAGCTGTAATCAAGCTAGTAGAAAAGCTTAGGGGTTCATATAGCGTATTAATATTACTAGATAAAGAGTTAATAGTGCTAAGAGACCCTATGGGTATAAGACCTCTATGTATAGGAAAATTAGGGGAAAGCTACATAGCTTGTTCTGAGAGTTGTGCTTTAAATTGTTTAGGAGCAAAATTTTTAAGGGATGTAAAACCAGGGGAACTTATAATAATAAACCAAAAAGGAATGAAAAGTACAATGGTGTCTAATAATTGCAAATTGTGCACCTGTGCCTTTGAATATGTTTATTTTAGTAGAGAAGACAGTATTATAGATGACATATATGTAAATGCTTTTAGAGAAGAAACAGGAAAATTGTTATTTAGGCAGTATCCAGCAAAGTGTGATGTGGTAATAGGAATACCAGATTCAGCAATTCCCTATGCCTTAGGATATGCAAAAGAAGCTTCTATTCCTTATGAGAGAGCTATTGTAAGAAATAAATATATAGGCAGAACCTTTATAGTAGATAATAATAGAGAAAATTTACTTAGACTAAAATTTAGTGTATTAAAAGAAAAAGTATACAATAAAAAAGTTGTTGTAGTGGATGATTCCCTAGTAAGAGGCAACACCATGAAGGTAATAGTAAAAGCCCTAAGAGAAGCTGGTGCAAAAGAAGTTCATATACGCATAGCTTCCCCTAAAATCAAATATACTTGTCCCTATGGAATAAACATAAAAACTTCTAAAGAGTTAATAGAAAACAATTTTTCTGGAGAAGAAATCAAAAAGTACATAGGAGCAGATAGCCTTGAATATTTAAGTTTTAAAAGATTTAAAAGTGAACTTAAACATAATGGGGGATTTTGCACTGGATGTTTTACTGGGAAGTATTCAGCGGTATAAAGTTTTTTACTTACAGATCTGTCTTTATATGTGATTATTAAATTTAGTTATATTTAGATATGAAATATACATGGTAATGCAAATAGTTTGTATTATTATGTATATATTTTTTTGAGGAAATATGGCAGTTTTTGATACTTTTTTTATTTTATGTATGATAGCATTTAGACATAGGTAAATTGGTCAAAATAGCATATGATGGTTAAATGAAGAATTTCTAAAGCACATCTGTAAAAGGACGGGGGAAAGAGGTTTATGAAAAAATCTAAGGTTATATTTGGTGTGACTATATTAACAAGTTTAATTTTAATAGCTATCTTTAGTTTATCATCTAAAGATATGAGTGAAGAAAAGTGGTTAAAAAAGAATAGCACAAGTCTTGATATAAAAGATAATGATGATTTTTCTACTTTTAATATATTAAAAGAGGATTTAGAAAATAATCAAGTGTTTTTAACAGGTGAATACCATAAAGTAAATGTGAATGATGACTTAGACTTAAAATTTCTCAAATATTTTAAAAAAGAAGCGAACATAAAATACTATTTGGTAGAAACTAACTATTGTAATTCTATCATTCTAAATGAATATTTAAAAACTGGAGACAAGTCTTGTTTAGACAGGTTAATAAAGAATCCAGGATACTCCCAGTTTATTAATAAGCAGTCTTATAAGAAGTGGCAAGAAATATATAAATTTAATAGTAAGTTATCTGAAAAAGAAAAGATTAAAGTAATAGGTATAGATATAAATACTAATCCACTTCAATACTTTGAATACTTGAATACAATTACTAGTAAATTAGAAATTCCACCAGAAGCTCAAAAAACTACTATGGAGCTTAATAATGATTTTGAAAGTTTTAAAAAAGATCCATATTATTCATATTTAAAATTAGAGGAAAGTGTTTTAAGAGTAAAAAATGATATTAAGGAAAATGAAAATTTATATAAAAAATTTATTAAGGAAGATTTTAAGGAATTTACATATGTGCTTGATAATTTATATTACAACCTTCATTGGCTGGCAATGGGGGAAATGAATGATGATGCTATGAAGTATCGTGAAAAAAGAATGTATGAGAATTTTAATAGAGTATATTCAACGCTAGAAAAAGGTAAATATTATGGTCATTTTGGAGCATTTCATGTATATCAAATAGGCGATAATTTAGCTAGCTTTATGAATAATGGAAATTCACCTGTGAAAGACAAGGTGTTATCTATTGAAACTATTTATGAAAATAGTGAAACATTAATGCTAAAAAGTAATGATGATGGTGAGGTTGAATATGAGAAAATAAAAATCAATGCTAATAAAAATTTAATTGATTTAATAAAACCTTTTAAGAAATCTGATTTAATGATGTTTAGATTATCGGGTAAAGGCTCTCCTTTTTATAGGTTAAAGGATTATAAGTATTTTCAAGAAGGGAATGAAGACACAAAAAAAGAGTTAGAAAAGGCACCATTGATAAGGTATTTTCAGTATCTTGTAGTGGTGTATAATGCTAAGTCAATTGAACCCTTTAAAAATTGATAATTATAATGCTTTGGATATTTATGTTTAATAAAGACACATAGTCTCTTAAATTAGAGGCATATGTGCCTTTGTTAATTATTGAATATGAATATTTAAATTTAAACTTATGTTTAGTAAATATTTTACATTCTAGTATAACTATTTATGTAGCCTCTGTAAAAGAAATTTATATTGCTTGTTATTAAAGCAATTAAAATGATCATATTTTAGCATAAAGAGTGTTACTTAAAATCAACCTTAACATTATATGATTCAAAAGATTGTTTCTTTAATATTCCCTGTAAAAAGTTAGTTATAGCATTTTTGGAATTTTCTTCAGCTCTATTGAAGGTTTCAGATTTTTTTATCTCGTTAACCATTCTAAGTTTAGCTTCGTTCATCATAACGCCGTATTCAGACGGGTCAAGTTTTATTTCTCCAAAGCGGAGAATTCCTTTTTCTACAGTTTCATATTCAGTTTTAGTTTCATCTATGGTTATATTTTTTACATAAGGCTTGGATGTCTTTATGGTGATTTCTCTCTTTTTATTATCTACTTTTATATCGTCATTACTTATTTTAGAAAGATCCACACAGTACACTCCATCTCCAAAAAAATTTATGTTTTGGACTTTTTTAAATAAAGAAAAACTTCCCCAGCTGTCATCAATAACAATTTTTTGCTGAAGAGATGTTTCCAGAGTTATAAGTTCACTCTTATCTCTCATAGATTTTATGATTGCCTCTTCAGTTAATATTTTTTTAGAACTATTTATTTTAGGAAGAATCCATGTTTTATTTCCTTTTGATGGCTTCTTGAATATCCGATACCCTAGATATATACCTAAAATTGTAGAAATCAATATAGCTAATATAATCAATTTAGTTTTGAATCTATTCTTTTTTTTCAATAAAATCCCCCCAATCTATAATACAACGTGTAAGGTACATGAAAATAAATAACAATTCAAAGATGCTGGTATATTTTGTGTCAGACAAGGAAGCAGGTTCTGCCTTTGGTAGAACTACCGACGGGTTCTGCTGACGCAGTATGACGCAAAATAGACTAGCATACTGACTTGTTATTTATTTGAATGTGCCTAATATCAAGTAAATCTATATTTAAATTTATTGGTAATATAAGATTATTCTATACGGTATACTGTATACTGTATAGAATATGATGCTATAACATTCCTAAAGAATAGTTACTAAAAGATTTATTTAGCAGCAGTAACAATATTTTTTAGTTCACAATTAATAATATTATATAATAAGTATATAAAAAAAGAAATTATTTAGCATTATAATATCAACATAACTATTTTTATTATATTTTGAAACAGGTTTACAGAAAGATGTTAAATACTTATTTAACATTTTACCAGTTTAATATACAATGTTATTTATGGAAGGAGGTTTTTAGTATGGAGAAAAAAGCAACAAATAATAAAAGTACATTCATAATAATATTTTTTATATTCTTACTTATGATTATGAATGCCATATCAGAAAATATAAGGGGGGTACTTATCCCTGTGTTTAAATCAGAATTTGGAGTTAAAGATACTAATATAGGAATTTTTCTTTTTATAGGTTCTTTAGGGTATGTTATTGCTACATTTATAGGAGGATTGCTTTGTGAAAAAGTAGGGCAAAAGAAGGTTTTATCAATAGGAATAATAACCATGATAGTTTCTTTAGGTATATTTATAAAAGCTAGTATATTTGAAGTTCTGTTATTAGGTATGTTTATAATGAATTTAGGTTTAGCTTTTACAAGCATAGCTGTAAATACATTAATTCCAGTGTTACTATTAAGTTTTCAAGCAATACTTATGAATGTAACACATTTTTGTTATGGCTTAGGAGCTAGTGTAGGGCCTAAAATGGCAGGAGATCTTATAAATAAAGGAGTTAGTTGGAGAAATATTTACTTATATATGGCAGTGGCATTTGTAATTTTATTAGTTATATTTATATTTTTGAAAGTTCCGGATGTACATAAGGCATCGCAAAATAAGGAAAGTGGAGAAGTGGATAAGACTTTAATATTTTTCTACATTATTGCATTAGGGTTTTATGTTTGTGCAGAGATGGGAACGGGTAGTTGGCTTATAAATTATATTAAAAACGTATATGGATATAATGAAGCAACCAGTGCTACATACCTTTCTATTTTCTTTGGAATGTTAACACTAGGAAGACTTTTAGGAGGAGCAGTGGTAGAGAAATTTGGATATGTAAATACGATGATAAAATCTCTATTTATAGCATTTGTAATATATACTTTAGCTCTTTTCATGGGGGAAAAGGGACTTATTTTAATATCAATTTCAGGATTATTTTTCTCTATAATTTTCCCTACTACAGTTTTAACCATAAGCAAGGTATTTTCAAAAAAAGTATCTGCCATAACTGGTACTGTGGTAACTGCAGCATCTGCAATAAATATGGTGGTTAGTGTAGTTATAGGAAAGCTTAATGATACCATAGGATATAGATATGCATTTTATTTAATACCTATAAGCTTATTTATATCAATAATCTTTATGGCACTTATACATATAAGAACAAAAGACATTTTATGTTGTAGGAGTGATAAGTAATTATGGAAAAGGGCGGTGTACTTTTAGAACTAGTCAATGGAAGGGATAAGGAATATATAATAAAAGATGCAGCAGGAATAACAATAGGCAGGATTTTTATAACGGAATTGGATAAAGAAAATAAATATTGTTGTTTCAAGTTAAACTTTTATAGATATAGCCAAAGAGCATATGAGAGTTTAAAAAATGCTCTTAGTTTAATGATGATTTCACTGTTTAAAAAAATGAATATTTATAAAATAAATGTAATAGTAAACGAAGAAGTGGATTTAAGGGCTTTTATTAATTTAGGATTTAAATTAGAAGGAATATTGGAGGATAGTATTGAGGAGAACGGGGAAAGATTTTCAAAACTAATATTCGGAATAGATTATAGGTCTTATGAAAGTAATATAAGAAGAATACCTTTAAAACTTCAAGGTAAAAAGATAAGTTTGAAAGTTTTAACTCCAGAAGATGCAGATGAAGTATTAAGTTACTATGTAAGAAATAAGAATTATTTGATGTCATTTGAACCGTCTAGAGATGAAAGCTTTTATTCTTTAGAATATCAAAAAAGAAACCTTATGGAAAGTTATAAAAATTACCTGAATGGAGTAGAGATAGAATTTGGAATATATGAAGAAGAACAATTTGTAGGCATTATAAAAGTTTCAAATATTATATATGGAGTATTTAAAAATGCTTTTGTGGGATATTCTATTGATAAGGAGCAGCAAGGTAAGGGATATATGAAAGAAGCTTTGAGCTTGGTAGTAGACTACTGCTTTACGGAAATGGGACTGCATAGATTAGAGGCGTCTACATTAGTTGACAATGGTAAATCTCAAAGTGTACTGCGAGCTTGTGGTTTTAAAGAATTGGGTTTGAATAAAAATTATCTTTTTATAAATGGAAAATGGAGAGACCATATAAGCTTTTACAATGTTAGTAAGTAAAAAATAAATAAGTTGTATTACAAATATGTAAAGTCAAGAATTGTTGAAATGTTGGGAAAATTAACGTAAAATAGTATAAGGGAGAATGATTTTTTACGGCAGTTATAATAGGGGGTACATATGGGAGAATCTAAACATACTTTGGAAAGTTCAAAATCAATTAAAGAATTAAATGAAAACAATCTAGCTAGGGATACATTTAGATTAGCATTACCAGCCATAATGGAAATGGTTATGCAGACTTTGTTGGGCTTTGCGGATATGGCTATGGTAGGAAGTCTTGGTGCTGCAGCTATTGCGGCAGTAGGGCTTAGTGATATGCCTATGATGACTGCTATGTCTATATTTGCAGCAGTGAGTGTAGGTACTACTGCTCTAGTGGCAAGAGCTATTGGAGCTAAAAAGATTAAGGAAGCCGGTGAAGTGGCCAAGCAGTCTTTAATAATGAGTGTTTTAATGGCCATTATTTTTACAACTTTAGCGTTGCTTCTAGCCCAAAATATAATAATACTAATGGGAGCAGAGAAGGAAGTAATACCTATATCAACTAACTACTTTAAGATAACAAGTTTAGGTCTTCCAATGATGATAATAACTATGATAATGTCAGGAGTTTTGAGAGGAAGTGGGGATACCAAGACTCCAATGTACATAAATGGTGGATGCAACATATTAAATATAATAGGAAACTTCTTTTTAATATATGAAACAAGAGACGTTTCTTTTAATTTGCCATTAGTAGGTAAAAGTATAGATATCACAATACCTGGTGCAGGACTTGGTGTTGCAGGAGCAGGTATTTCAACAACTATCTCCAGAGTAATTGGAGGATGTATTATTTTATATTTAGTATTTAGTAGTAGAGTTTTAGTGAAGATAGATTTAAAGGATAAGTTAAAAGTAAATTTAAGAATAATAAAAAGAATATTTAACATAGGAATACCTGCAGCTATAGAACAATTTTTCATGCGATTTGGGCAATTACTTTTTGCTAGAATAGTAGCTAGTTTAGGTACAGTAGTTTATGCATCACATAGAATAACATTAACAGCAGAATCGCTTTCATTTAACGCTGGTTTTGGATTTGCTTTAGCAGCAACTACTTTGGTAGGACAATATTTAGGAGCTAAGAAACCAGATATAGCTAAAAAAAGTGGCTTTATGTCAGTAAAAATGGGTGCTCTTTTTATGGGTACAGTGGGAATCTTCTTTTTTTTATTTCCAGATATATTCTTAAAACTTTTCACAAGGGATCCTGAAATAATAGGAAATGCTCGTTGGTGTCTCAGAATAGTTGCAATTTCTCAACCATTTTTAGCCGGTTGTATGGGATTTGCAGGGGGATTACGTGGAGCTGGGGATACCAGAAGTGTTTTAGTTATAACAGTTTTAGGAATTTGGGGCGTGAGATTAACACTAGCCTATGTTTTTGCCATAGTTTTGGGATACGGACTAGTAGGAGCATGGATTGCTATGACTATAGACTTGATATTTAGAGGTACTCTTTTATTTTTTAGGTTTAGAAGTGGAAAGTGGCAAAGGGTAAAGGTGTAATTGAAATTATGATAACTGTTCCTAGCGTGTCCATATGTTAAATATTAAGAAAAACAGAATAAATTAAAGTAAATAAAAAATAATATAATCATATGTGGATATAAAGTACAAAAGCATAGCAATATACGTGATATTATAAAACACGTCGCTGAAACACGGCGAAGAAGTTCAACGCAAAATAAACTTTTAAAACAACGTATAAGTTTAAAACAAACTAAAAAGTTAAGAAAAAAGTCTAAAAATGCGTTGACAAGAAAAAAGTTAAATGCTATAATGGTTAAGTCGCTTGAAGCGACAGAGAAAACTGGTCTTTGAAAATTAAACAGAGATAAAGATGTAAATCATAAAGTCAGTGAATTTGAGTTTGAGATTAAATTCTTAAAATTGAGAGTTTGATCCTGGCTCAGGACGAACGCTGGCGGCGTGCCTAACACATGCAAGTCGAGCGATGAAATCCCTTCGGGGATGGATTAGCGGCGGACGGGTGAGTAACACGTGGGCAACCTGCCTCAAAGAGGGGAATAGCCTCCCGAAAGGGAGATTAATACCGCATAAAATTATGGAATCGCATGGTTCTGTAATCAAAGGAGCAATCCGCTTTGAGATGGGCCCGCGGCGCATTAGCTAGTTGGTAAGGTAAAGGCTTACCAAGGCGACGATGCGTAGCCGACCTGAGAGGGTGATCGGCCACATTGGAACTGAGACACGGTCCAGACTCCTACGGGAGGCAGCAGTGGGGAATATTGCGCAATGGGGGAAACCCTGACGCAGCAACGCCGCGTGAGTGATGAAGGCCTTAGGGTTGTAAAGCTCTGTTATCTGGGACGATAATGACGGTACCAGAGGAGGAAGCCACGGCTAACTACGTGCCAGCAGCCGCGGTAATACGTAGGTGGCGAGCGTTGTCCGGATTTACTGGGCGTAAAGAGTGCGTAGGCGGATGTTTAAGTGAGATGTGAAATACCCGAGCTCAACTTGGGTGCTGCATTTCAAACTGGGCATCTAGAGTGCAGGAGAGGAAAGCGGAATTCCTAGTGTAGCGGTGAAATGCGTAGAGATTAGGAAGAACACCAGTGGCGAAGGCGGCTTTCTGGACTGTAACTGACGCTGAGGCACGAAAGCGTGGGGAGCAAACAGGATTAGATACCCTGGTAGTCCACGCCGTAAACGATGGGTACTAGGTGTCGGGGGTCCAACCTCGGTGCCGCAGTAAACACATTAAGTACCCCGCCTGGGGAGTACGGTCGCAAGATTAAAACTCAAAGGAATTGACGGGGGCCCGCACAAGCAGCGGAGCATGTGGTTTAATTCGAAGCAACGCGAAGAACCTTACCTAGACTTGACATCCCAAGAATACTGTGGAAACACGGTAGTGCCCTTCGGGGAACTTGGAGACAGGTGGTGCATGGTTGTCGTCAGCTCGTGTCGTGAGATGTTGGGTTAAGTCCCGCAACGAGCGCAACCCCTATTGTTAGTTGCTACCATTAAGTTGAGCACTCTAGCAAGACTGCCTGGGTTAACCAGGAGGAAGGTGGGGATGACGTCAAATCATCATGCCCCTTATGTCTAGGGCTACACACGTGCTACAATGGTCGGTACAAAGAGACGCAAGACCGTGAGGTGGAGCAAATCTCAAAAACCGATCTCAGTTCGGATTGTAGGCTGCAACTCGCCTACATGAAGCTGGAGTTGCTAGTAATCGCGAATCAGAATGTCGCGGTGAATACGTTCCCGGGCCTTGTACACACCGCCCGTCACACCATGAGAGCTGGTAACACCCGAAGTCCGTGAGGTAACCGTAAGGAGCCAGCGGCCGAAGGTGGGATTAGTGATTGGGGTGAAGTCGTAACAAGGTAGCCGTAGGAGAACCTGCGGCTGGATCACCTCCTTTCTAAGGAGAACATGAAAAGGAAGTCACCTTTTCATAAATTATGACAAGTTCACTGATATCTCTGTTTAATTTTGAGAGACCAGATCTCTCAAATGAAGTTAAACACTTAAGCGATTATACCAAATTAAAAATTGGAATACCTGCTTATGTTTAACTAAGCGACTGTACCAAATCATAGATTTGGAACATCTGCTTATGTTCTTTGAAAATTGCACAGTGAAGAAAAGTAGAAATTATTACAATTGTGATGATTTCACTGGAGAATCAATTATAGAAACAAACTTGTTAGTTAAATCTAATAAGTGTTAATTTGCAACAAAATCAAAGATCTTGAAATAAGTTAAGGAAACTCAATCAGCAGAGCTGATGAGTGTTAATTTGTTACAAAATCAGAGATTTTGACAAATTATACAGGTCAAGCTACAAAGGGCGCATGGCGGATGCCTTGGCACTAGGAGCCGACGAAGGACGTGATAAGCTGCGATAAGCTGTGGGTAGGCGCAAATAGCCTGTGAGCCACAGATTTCCGAATGGGGCAACCTGCTCAGCTACGCTGAGTACTGTATGCTGAATTCATAGGTATACAGAGGCAAACCCGGGGAACTGAAACATCTAAGTACCCGGAGGAAGAGAAAGAAAAATCGATTTTCTAAGTAGCGGCGAGCGAACGGGAAAGAGCCCAAACCTAAGTCTTCGGATTTAGGGGTTGAGGATAGATCATAATGTCTTAGATTTTCTAATCGAAGAGAGCTGGAACGCTCTACCACAGAAGGTAATAGTCCTGTAGGTAAAAGAAATATAAGTAAGATCTACTCCAGAGTACCACGAGACACGTGAAACCTTGTGGGAAGCTGGGAGGACCACCTCCCAAGGCTAAATACTACCTAGTTACCGATAGTGAAGAAGTACCGTGAGGGAAAGGTGAAAAGAACCCCGGGAGGGGAGTGAAATAGAACCTGAAACCGTGTGCCTACAAACTGTCGAAGCACTTTACATGTGTGACGGCGTGCTTTTTGTAGAACGAGCCAGCGAGTTATGGTATGTAGCAAGGTTAAGCACTTTTGGTGCGGAGCCGCAGGGAAACCGAGTCTGAATAGGGCGATTAGTTGCATGCTGTAGACCCGAAACCGAGTGACCTATCCATGGCCAGGTTGAAACGGAAGTAAAATTCCGCGGAGGACCGAACCGCGTTGGTGTTGAAAAACCATGGGATGAGCTGTGGATAGCGGAGAAATTCCAATCGAACTCGGAGATAGCTGGTTCTCCCCGAAATAGCTTTAGGGCTAGCGTCAGGTAATGAGTAATGGAGGTAGAGCACTGAATAGGCTAGGGGGCATATCGCTTACCGAACCTTATCAAACTCCGAATGCCATTTACTTTTATCCTGGCAGTCAGACTACGAATGATAAGATCCGTGGTCAAAAGGGAAACAGCCCAGACCATCAGCTAAGGTCCCAAAGTGTAAGTTAAGTGGTAAAGGATGTGGGATTTCTAAGACAACTAGGATGTTGGCTTAGAAGCAGCCACTCATTTAAAGAGTGCGTAATAGCTCACTAGTCAAGAGATCCTGCGCCGAAGATGTCCGGGGCTCAAACTTACCACCGAAGCTATGGATATACAATGTATATGGTAGGGGAGCTTTCTGTACGGGTTGAAGTCGTACCGTAAGGAGCGGTGGACTGTACAGAAGTGAGAATGCTGGCATAAGTAGCGAGAAATGAGTGAGAATCTCATTGGCCGAAAATCTAAGGTTTCCTGAGGAAGGCTCGTCCGCTCAGGGTTAGTCGGGACCTAAGCCGAGGCCGAAAGGCGTAGGTGATGGACAATCGGTTGATATTCCGATACCACCATGATCCGTTTGAGAAATGGGGTGACGCAGTAGGATAGGATGTGCGCACTGATGGATGTGCGTCTAAGCACTTAGGATGATTGAACAGGCAAATCCGTTCAGTCTTAAGTCTGAGGTGTGATGGGGAGTGAAATTTTAGTAGCGAAGTATCCGATTCCACACTGCCAAGAAAAGCCTCTATCGAGGAAAATGGTGCCCGTACCGCAAACCGACACAGGTAGATGAGGAGAGAATCCTAAGGCCAGCGGAAGAATTGTTGTCAAGGAACTCGGCAAATTAACCCCGTAACTTCGGGAGAAGGGGTGCCTACGAGAGTAGGCCGCAGTGAATAGGCCCAAGCAACTGTTTAGCAAAAACACAGGTCTCTGCTAAAGCGAAAGCTGATGTATAGGGGCTGACGCCTGCCCGGTGCTGGAAGGTTAAGGGGATTGGTTAGCGTAAGCAAAGCCTTGAACTTAAGCCCCAGTAAACGGCGGCCGTAACTATAACGGTCCTAAGGTAGCGAAATTCCTTGTCGGGTAAGTTCCGACCCGCACGAATGGCGTAATGATTTGGGCACTGTCTCGACAACAAATCCGGTGAAATTGAATTGGAGGTGAAGATGCCTTCTACCCGCGATTGGACGGAAAGACCCCGTAGAGCTTTACTGTAGCTTAGCATTGAATTTCGGTATTGTCTGTACAGGATAGGTGGGAGACTTAGAAGCAGGGGCGTCAGCTTCTGTGGAGTCATCCTTGGGATACCACCCTGACAGTATTGAAATTCTAACCGGAGGCCATGAATCTGGTCACGGGACATTGTTAGGTGGGCAGTTTGACTGGGGCGGTCGCCTCCTAAAAAGTAACGGAGGCGCCCAAAGGTTCCCTCAGCGCAGTCGGAAATTGCGCGCAGAGTGTAAAGGCAGAAGGGAGCTTGACTGCGACACATACAGGTGGAGCAGGGACGAAAGTCGGGCTTAGTGATCCGGTGGTTCCTCGTGGGAGGGCCATCGCTCAACGGATAAAAGCTACCTCGGGGATAACAGGCTGATCTCCCCCAAGAGTCCACATCGACGGGGAGGTTTGGCACCTCGATGTCGGCTCGTCGCATCCTGGGGCTGAAGTCGGTCCCAAGGGTTGGGCTGTTCGCCCATTAAAGCGGCACGCGAGCTGGGTTCAGAACGTCGTGAGACAGTTCGGTCCCTTTCCGTCGCGGGCGTAGGAAATTTGAGAGGAGCTGTCCTTAGTACGAGAGGACCGGGATGGACCAACCTCTGGTGCACCAGTTGTCACGCCAGTGGCATAGCTGGGTAGCTATGTTGGGAAGGAATAAACGCTGAAAGCATCTAAGCGTGAAGTCCACCTCAAGATTAGATTTCCCATAGCATAAGCTAGTAAGACTCCTGGAAGACTACCAGGTTGATAGGTCGGAGGTGTAAGCATGGTAACATGTTCAGCTGACCGATACTAATAAGTCGAGGGCTTGATCAAAATATAACTGACAATTTATAATTTATAATTTATAATTGGCAGTTAATAATTAAAAGATTTTCCACACTGTGCAATTTTGAAAGAACAATAAGTTCTTTTAAAGGAAACTCGCTCAGCAGAGCTGAGGAGTACTATATTTCTAAGGTCTAAAGACCTAAGAACTATAGCATCTGGTGATTATGGCTTGAAGGTAACACCCCTTCCCATTCCGAACAGGACGGTTAAGCTTCAAAGCGCCGATGGTACTGCAGGGGAAGCCCTGTGGGAGAGTAGGTCGTCGCCAGGTTATTTATTTTGATCTACTAGCTCAGTCGGTAGAGCACATGACTTTTAATCATGGTGTCCGGGGTTCGATTCCCCGGTAGATCACCAAAAAACGTATCTCATTTAGAGGTACGTTTTTTTATATTTATTGTTAATATTACAATAAAACATTCATGGATACATAAAAAGATTATATTTTTTTATTATATTATGATATAATTTTATCATATAAACCAATTATTACTATGTGAAATAAGCTTTCAATTTTTTTGTATTAGAATTTTTGAGATTTCTATAAGAAAGAATCAATATGGTAAGAGTGAATAACAATCTATAAAAGTTTTAGGAGATTTATATGGGAAGCATAATAATAACTATAATAATAACTATTATTTTTTTATTAATATTTCTGCTATACGCTGTAAGTGTAATTTCTTCAATAAGTATTATTAATAAATTCGCTATAATGTTGGTTTTAATTATTTTTTTAGCGTTAATGGGAGTGTTAATTTTTAATGCAGCCGAAAGGATTAAAGAGATTAAGGAGGAGAAAAAAGATGATATTAGTAAATACTGATTATATTACTGGAAAAACTTTAAGCATGATAGGTATGGTAAAAGGGTCTACAGTAAGATCAAAACATGCTGGAAAAGATATTATGAGCGGTTTAAAAACTTTAGTTGGGGGAGAAATAACTTCATACACAGAAATGATGGATGAAGCAAGAGCAATAGCTACAAAGAGAATGGCGGAAGAGGCAGAAAGCTTAGGTGCAGATGCTGTTGTGAATATAAGATATGCCAGTAGTGCAATAATGCAAGGGGCAGCAGAAGTTATAGCTTATGGGACAGCAGTTAAATTTGTAGATTAGATAATAAAACCTTAAAGATGATACATTTTTATCTTTAGGGTTTTATTATTATATTTATGAGCCGCTTATTTTATACTTTGGCATATTCCTCTGGCTAAAGCAGCTGCTATTTTGGCTTGATAATTTGGTGAATTAAGAAGTTTATCTTCTCGGGGATTTGATAAAAATCCCATTTCAATTAAAACAACCGGAACTTTTGACCAATTAAATCCTGTCATATCATCTCTTATGCTTATACCTCTATTTTTAATACCAACTTCTTTTGTTAATTGGTTTAATATGGTTTGACCGTATTTTTGGCTTATAGTGCATATATTTTTAGCATACCCTACAGCGGCAGGTACAAGCATAGAAGCGCCATTTGCTGAAGAATTCTCCGCGGAATCTGCATGAATTCGTATAACTAAATCTGCATGGTTTTTGTTTCCTATTTCTGCTCTATCTACATTACCTAAGGATTCTGAGTGACTTGTTTTTGTAAGTATAACATTATAACCCTTTGATTCTAACTCCCTTTTTAATAATTTAGTTACAATCATATTTACTTCATACTCAGGAGTCCTGGTTATAATTCCCTGAGCTCCACCACCATCTTTTATTTTAAGTATATTAGAATTAGGGGATAACTTTTCTTTTTCTAAGTTGCTTCTATTTGCATGACCTGGATCAATAACTATAGTTTTTGATAAAGATTTCGTAGAAGCTTTCGGCAATGTTTTATTACTGCTGTCAGGTGTAGTTCTACCAGATTTATTATCATTGGGATTTTTAGAACCTTTATCTGATATTTTTGGTTTTGAAGGGGTGATTTGCTTGCTTATAATGGGTTTTTTAGCAGTGATATTTTTAGTTTTTACCGTTGATGTACTAACTTCAGGTTTGGCTGTAGTTGTAGTAGCATTTATATCAGTATTTATATCTATGTTTGTTTTATTACAAGAAACAAGAAGTGTACTCATATATAGCGCACATAAAGCAATAGATAACTTTTTTATAAAAATATTCATAGGGACCTCCAAATAGTATAATTTTAAATTTTTAGTATATAAAAAATTATTACACAAATATGGGTTTATTTCAAATAATAATATGATTATACCACAAAAAGCATTATATTACCTGAATTATGAAATTTCTCTGGAATGACTTGCATAAGAAGCAAAGGAACTGTTTAAATTTAATTTTAGAAATTCTTCTTTTAGACAGATAAAATTATCGTAAGCCTTAAAAGGACGCCAGGCTAGCGAACCTGAGGCAGGACGCTGAATGTGAGCGTTAGATAATTTTATATGGCTAAAAGATTAGAATTTCTTAAATTAAATTTATTGTTCCGAGCTCTTATGCAAGTCATGGAGGAGAAATTTCATAATTCCACTACATTGTACCTTATTGTGGGATAATCATAATATAAATAAAAACAAATAAAAAGTATAAATTCAAAGTAAATAAGTTAGTAATTTAGATTTTAAATTGGCATATGGGTATGCAAGTTGTATGTTATACTTAATATTAAGTATTTATAATTTAAGGTAGCTTAAATACAAGTGTATATAATATTTTAATATGGGAGATGAACTTATGGAAATTATAGAATTTAATCCTATTGGATATGTAAAATCGCCATTTAAAGAGTTGAAAGAAATTCCTCCTCAAAGTATTTATGCTAAAGATAAAAAAGCAATTATACATATAAAGGATGAATATAAGCAAGGTTTAAATGATCTAGAGAAGCTAACATATATAATAGTTCTGTTTTATTTTAATAAATCGGAGAGTTTTGATCTTATGACAAAAACTCCCTGGAGTGATGAGAAAAAAGGAGTCTTTGCTACTAGATCGCCTAGAAGACCTAATGCTATAGGTATGTCTATAGTGAAAATATTGGAAGTAGAAGAAAATAAGATAATCATTGAAGGTGTGGATATGTTAGATGGTACCCCTGTTTTAGATATAAAACCTTACAATGAGAAATTAAATCCTTAGGGTATATAAACAAAGTTTCACATGCTTTAATATATATGTTATTATATTTATATCATATAAAATTAAAAGGAGAAAATGAATATGGACAATAAAGTTCTAGCAGTTGTAAATGGAGTAGAAATAAAAGAAAGTGACTTGCAAAACGCTTTAATGAGAGTTCCAGCAAACCAGAGAAGTTATTATGCATCAGAAATGGGCAAAAAACAATTATTAGAGCAAATGATATCTTTTGAATTAATTTATAATAGTGCAAAAGAAAATGGAGAAGAAAAAGATGAAGCATTCCTAGCTCAGATGGAAATGATTAAAAAGGATGCATTAATACAATATTCAGTTCAAAAGATGTTAAGTGGAATTGAAATAGCTGAAGAGGAAATAAAGAAATTTTATGAAGAAAATAAAGAGCAATTTAAATCACCTGAATCTGTAACAGCAAAACATATATTAGTTGATACAGAAGATGAAGCTAAAAAAATTGCAAAAGAAATAAGTGAAGGATTAGCTTTTGAAGAAGCAGCTGAAAAATATTCAAAATGTCCGTCTAAACAACAAGGTGGAGATTTAGGCAGCTTTAGTAGAGGGCAAATGGTTCCTGAGTTTGAGAAAGTAGCATTCTCTATAGAAAAAGGGGTTATAAGTGAACCTGTTAAAACTCAATTTGGATATCATCTAGTAAAAGTTGAAGAAAAAACTGAAAGTTGTATAAAAGGATTAAATGAAGTAAAAGAATTTATAAAGAACAAATTACTTCAAGATAAACAAAGTGAAAAATATTTAAAGAATGTTGAAGAGTTGAAATCAAAGTATGATGTTAAGGTTCAATAATAAGGTTATTAAATAGCTATATTAATTAGAAAATGTGGCTGCCGCATTAAGAGATTCATATGCAATATATTGTTTTGCAAGTATAAGGTTAACACAATATATCGTAGGAGTTATTCTTAGTGTGACAGCCCCATTTTTATTTATACTTTACCCGGCGTATCGGTATCAGAAAATAGTATAAAAATTTAATAATATAAAGTATATATGATTTAATTTGATACAATGGGATTTTCTAAGCTATAATTAATGCAACATATATGATACTATAAAATACGTCGTTGAAATGTGGCGAAGATGATTAACTTAAAATGAGCTTTGAAGACAAATTATAAACTCAAAACAAACTTATGAAGTTTAAAAAAGTTTAAAAGATATGTTGACAAAGCAATTTACAAATGATATAATAATTAAGTCGCTTGAAGCGGCAGAGAAAAATGGTCTTTGAAAATTAAACAGAGATAAAGATGTAAATCATAAAGTCAGTGAATTTGAGTTTGAGATTAAACTTTAAATTGAGAGTTTGATCCTGGCTCAGGACGAACGCTGGCGGCGTGCCTAACACATGCAAGTCGAGCGATGAAATCCCTTCGGGGATGGATTAGCGGCGGACGGGTGAGTAACACGTGGGCAACCTGCCTCAAAGAGGGGAATAGCCTCCCGAAAGGGAGATTAATACCGCATAAAATTATGGAATCGCATGGTTCTGTAATCAAAGGAGCAATCCGCTTTGAGATGGGCCCGCGGCGCATTAGCTAGTTGGTAAGGTAAAGGCTTACCAAGGCGACGATGCGTAGCCGACCTGAGAGGGTGATCGGCCACATTGGAACTGAGACACGGTCCAGACTCCTACGGGAGGCAGCAGTGGGGAATATTGCGCAATGGGGGAAACCCTGACGCAGCAACGCCGCGTGAGTGATGAAGGCCTTAGGGTTGTAAAGCTCTGTTATCTGGGACGATAATGACGGTACCAGAGGAGGAAGCCACGGCTAACTACGTGCCAGCAGCCGCGGTAATACGTAGGTGGCGAGCGTTGTCCGGATTTACTGGGCGTAAAGAGTGCGTAGGCGGATGTTTAAGTGAGATGTGAAATACCCGAGCTCAACTTGGGTGCTGCATTTCAAACTGGGCATCTAGAGTGCAGGAGAGGAAAGCGGAATTCCTAGTGTAGCGGTGAAATGCGTAGAGATTAGGAAGAACACCAGTGGCGAAGGCGGCTTTCTGGACTGTAACTGACGCTGAGGCACGAAAGCGTGGGGAGCAAACAGGATTAGATACCCTGGTAGTCCACGCCGTAAACGATGGGTACTAGGTGTCGGGGGTCCAACCTCGGTGCCGCAGTAAACACATTAAGTACCCCGCCTGGGGAGTACGGTCGCAAGATTAAAACTCAAAGGAATTGACGGGGGCCCGCACAAGCAGCGGAGCATGTGGTTTAATTCGAAGCAACGCGAAGAACCTTACCTAGACTTGACATCCCAAGAATACTGTGGAAACACGGTAGTGCCCTTCGGGGAACTTGGAGACAGGTGGTGCATGGTTGTCGTCAGCTCGTGTCGTGAGATGTTGGGTTAAGTCCCGCAACGAGCGCAACCCCTATTGTTAGTTGCTACCATTAAGTTGAGCACTCTAGCAAGACTGCCTGGGTTAACCAGGAGGAAGGTGGGGATGACGTCAAATCATCATGCCCCTTATGTCTAGGGCTACACACGTGCTACAATGGTCGGTACAAAGAGACGCAAGACCGTGAGGTGGAGCAAATCTCAAAAACCGATCTCAGTTCGGATTGTAGGCTGCAACTCGCCTACATGAAGCTGGAGTTGCTAGTAATCGCGAATCAGAATGTCGCGGTGAATACGTTCCCGGGCCTTGTACACACCGCCCGTCACACCATGAGAGCTGGTAACACCCGAAGTCCGTGAGGTAACCGTAAGGAGCCAGCGGCCGAAGGTGGGATTAGTGATTGGGGTGAAGTCGTAACAAGGTAGCCGTAGGAGAACCTGCGGCTGGATCACCTCCTTTCTAAGGAGAACATGAAAAGGAAGTCACCTTTTCATAAATTATGACAAGTTCACTGATATCTCTGTTTAATTTTGAGAGACCAGATCTCTCAAATGAAGTTAAACACTTAAGCGATTATACCAAATTAAAAATTGGAATACCTGCTTATGTTTAACTAAGCGACTGTACCAAATCATAGATTTGGAACATCTGCTTATGTTCTTTGAAAATTGCACAGTGAAGAAAAGTAGAAATTATTACAATTGTGATGATTTCACTGGAGAATCAATTATAGAAACAAACTTGTTAGTTAAATCTAATAAGTGTTAATTTGCAACAAAATCAAAGATCTTGAAATAAGTTAAGGAAACTCAATCAGCAGAGCTGATGAGTGTTAATTTGTTACAAAATCAGAGATTTTGACAAATTATACAGGTCAAGCTACAAAGGGCGCATGGCGGATGCCTTGGCACTAGGAGCCGACGAAGGACGTGATAAGCTGCGATAAGCTGTGGGTAGGCGCAAATAACCTGTGAGCCACAGATTTCCGAATGGGGCAACCTGCTCAGCTACGCTGAGTACTGTATGCTGAATTCATAGGTATACAGAGGCAAACCCGGGGAACTGAAACATCTAAGTACCCGGAGGAAGAGAAAGAAAAATCGATTTCCTAAGTAGCGGCGAGCGAACGGGAAAGAGCCCAAACCTAAGTCTTCGGATTTAGGGGTTGAGGATAGATCATAAAAGCTTAGATTTTCTAATCGAAGAGAGCTGGAACGCTCTACCACAGAAGGTAATAGTCCTGTAGGTAAAAGAAATATAAGTAAGATCTACTCCAGAGTACCACGAGACACGTGAAACCTTGTGGGAAGCTGGGAGGACCACCTCCCAAGGCTAAATACTACCTAGTGACCGATAGTGAAGAAGTACCGTGAGGGAAAGGTGAAAAGAACCCCGGGAGGGGAGTGAAATAGAACCTGAAACCGTGTGCCTACAAACTGTCGAAGCACTTTACATGTGTGACGGCGTGCTTTTTGTAGAACGAGCCAGCGAGTTATGGTATGTAGCAAGGTTAAGCACTTTTGGTGCGGAGCCGCAGGGAAACCGAGTCTGAATAGGGCGATTAGTTGCATGCTGTAGACCCGAAACCGAGTGACCTATCCATGGCCAGGTTGAAACGGAAGTAAAATTCCGCGGAGGACCGAACCGCGTTGGTGTTGAAAAACCATGGGATGAGCTGTGGATAGCGGAGAAATTCCAATCGAACTCGGAGATAGCTGGTTCTCCCCGAAATAGCTTTAGGGCTAGCGTCAGGTAATGAGTAATGGAGGTAGAGCACTGAATAGGCTAGGGGGCATATCGCTTACCGAACCTTATCAAACTCCGAATGCCATTTACTTTTATCCTGGCAGTCAGACTACGAATGATAAGATCCGTGGTCAAAAGGGAAACAGCCCAGACCATCAGCTAAGGTCCCAAAGTGTAAGTTAAGTGGTAAAGGATGTGGGATTTCTAAGACAACTAGGATGTTGGCTTAGAAGCAGCCACTCATTTAAAGAGTGCGTAATAGCTCACTAGTCAAGAGATCCTGCGCCGAAGATGTCCGGGGCTCAAACTTACCACCGAAGCTATGGATATACAATGTATATGGTAGGGGAGCTTTCTGTACGGGTTGAAGTCGTACCGTAAGGAGCGGTGGACTGTACAGAAGTGAGAATGCTGGCATAAGTAGCGAGAAATGAGTGAGAATCTCATTGGCCGAAAATCTAAGGTTTCCTGAGGAAGGCTCGTCCGCTCAGGGTTAGTCGGGACCTAAGCCGAGGCCGAAAGGCGTAGGTGATGGACAATCGGTTGATATTCCGATACCACCATGATCCGTTTGAGAAATGGGGTGACGCAGTAGGATAGGATGTGCGCACTGATGGATGTGCGTCTAAGCACTTAGGATGATTGAACAGGCAAATCCGTTCAGTCTTAAGTCTGAGGTGTGATGGGGAGTGAAATTTTAGTAGCGAAGTATCCGATTCCACACTGCCAAGAAAAGCCTCTATCGAGGAAAATGGTGCCCGTACCGCAAACCGACACAGGTAGATGAGGAGAGAATCCTAAGGCCAGCGGAAGAATTGTTGTCAAGGAACTCGGCAAATTAACCCCGTAACTTCGGGAGAAGGGGTGCCTACGAGAGTAGGCCGCAGTGAATAGGCCCAAGCAACTGTTTAGCAAAAACACAGGTCTCTGCTAAAGCGAAAGCTGATGTATAGGGGCTGACGCCTGCCCGGTGCTGGAAGGTTAAGGGGATTGGTTAGCGTAAGCAAAGCCTTGAACTTAAGCCCCAGTAAACGGCGGCCGTAACTATAACGGTCCTAAGGTAGCGAAATTCCTTGTCGGGTAAGTTCCGACCCGCACGAATGGCGTAATGATTTGGGCACTGTCTCGACAACAAATCCGGTGAAATTGAATTGGAGGTGAAGATGCCTTCTACCCGCGATTGGACGGAAAGACCCCGTAGAGCTTTACTGTAGCTTAGCATTGAATTTCGGTATTGTCTGTACAGGATAGGTGGGAGACTTAGAAGCAGGGGCGTCAGCTTCTGTGGAGTCATCCTTGGGATACCACCCTGACAGTATTGAAATTCTAACCGGAGGCCATGAATCTGGTCACGGGACATTGTTAGGTGGGCAGTTTGACTGGGGCGGTCGCCTCCTAAAAAGTAACGGAGGCGCCCAAAGGTTCCCTCAGCGCAGTCGGAAATTGCGCGCAGAGTGTAAAGGCAGAAGGGAGCTTGACTGCGACACATACAGGTGGAGCAGGGACGAAAGTCGGGCTTAGTGATCCGGTGGTTCCTCGTGGGAGGGCCATCGCTCAACGGATAAAAGCTACCTCGGGGATAACAGGCTGATCTCCCCCAAGAGTCCACATCGACGGGGAGGTTTGGCACCTCGATGTCGGCTCGTCGCATCCTGGGGCTGAAGTCGGTCCCAAGGGTTGGGCTGTTCGCCCATTAAAGCGGCACGCGAGCTGGGTTCAGAACGTCGTGAGACAGTTCGGTCCCTTTCCGTCGCGGGCGTAGGAAATTTGAGAGGAGCTGTCCTTAGTACGAGAGGACCGGGATGGACCAACCTCTGGTGCACCAGTTGTCACGCCAGTGGCATAGCTGGGTAGCTATGTTGGGAAGGAATAAACGCTGAAAGCATCTAAGCGTGAAGTCCACCTCAAGATTAGATTTCCCATAGCGTAAGCTAGTAAGACTCCTGGAAGACTACCAGGTTGATAGGTCGGAGGTGTAAGCATGGTAACATGTTCAGCTGACCGATACTAATAAGTCGAGGGCTTGATCAAAATATAACTGACAATTAGTGATTGACAGTTGACAATTAAAAGATTTTCCACACTGTGCAATTTTGAAAGAACAATAAGTTCTTTTAAAGGAAACTCGCTCAGCAGAGCTGAGGAGTACTATATGTCTAAGGTCTAAAGACCTAAGAACTATAGCATCTGGTGATTATGGCTTGAAGGTAACACCCCTTCCCATTCCGAACAGGACGGTTAAGCTTCAAAGCGCCGATGGTACTGCAGGGGAAGCCCTGTGGGAGAGTAGGTCGTCGCCAGGTTATTTATTTTGATCTACTAGCTCAGTCGGTAGAGCACATGACTTTTAATCATGGTGTCCGGGGTTCGATTCCCCGGTAGATCACCAAAAAACGTATCTCATTTAGAGATACGTTTTTTTATATTAATTTGATATATATTATCATTTGTTTTAGTAAAGATATTATACAACTTATATTTTAACTATATAAGATTAGGTTAAATGAAGTCTAAAAAGCAAATTCTCTGCTAAGAAGGCAATGTTGCTTGTTTCGGTGGTAATTCACAACGATATTTAGATGTTAGAATTTATTCTAACATCTAAAATAAAGGTTATTTTGAATAGGATTTTATTATTTGTTTAAAATATTTTAAAGTCTTATCTATACTCTCTTCCACAGTATAGGGTGGGTTCTTACTTAATATTTTATTAAGCATGCCTTGATATATTAAAATAGACATTTCGTTTATTTCATGTACATTTTCAGCAGATATAAAGCCATCTTTTACACAATTATCTAGAATAGATAATGTTCTCTTATATAATGTATTTCCGAGTAGCATAGAATTTAGATTTAAGGATGAATCCGCTAATTCATCAGGAAAGATTGAATAGTACTCTGATATAGTATCATTTAAAGTATCGCTAAATTCAGAGAAAAATACTAAATTATATATTTTAGGTCTCCTAAAAGAGTGATTACAAAAACACTCCCATATCAAAAAATACCTATCTAAAGAATTTGTTGCTCCTTTTATATACTCAGGAAGATTTTCAACATATTCCTTTAAATATTTCATTGAAGCAAATAGTATAAGGTGGTCTAGATTTTTAAAATAGTTGTATAAGGTTGCGCTATTATATCCTGCAATATCAGCCACTTTGCGTATGGTGACATTCTCCATACCATCGCTTTGGATTATTTG
Organism: Clostridium sp. KNHs214; assembly: GCF_000744935.1. Lineage (GTDB taxonomy): Bacteria > Bacillota > Clostridia > Clostridiales > Clostridiaceae > Haloimpatiens. Next base: position 1,367,672 of record NZ_JQMW01000011.1, read on the forward strand.
GTTTGCTGCATCAATAAAATAGCTCATCATTCTTTTTTGTTGTAAAGTTTTTTTAATCATTATTATCACCATTAAGTCAAAATTTATTTTAATATGATTATGCCAAATATTTTAATGTACTGTAGGTTGGAAATGGATATCATATTATTTTTAAGATTAAATATGTAAAAGATAATTTAAAGTAGTATATATAGTTAAAATTAGGAACAATAATATTGTGTATTATTGCACAACTCATAACTCAATGAATTAGATTTTACAAAAATAAAAATATCAAAACAATGTTATACTGTCCTATTGAAAATGTTACATTAAATATAACACAAGTTTTGTAGTTGTTGTGAGTAGGTGGCAATTACATTGCAACAACTTATTATAACATAATTTAGCAGAAAGCTGTAATTTAAAATTGAAATATAATTTTTAAAAAGCATAATCTTTATAAATAAAGTTTAATGCTAAATTATAATTGCTAAATCCATTTCTTGAAAATTAATATTAGATGAATTTAGTAATAATCAATTAATAGTATAATATTTATCAATTTATGAAGCTCTAAATACTGAAAATACTCAATTATTAGAAAATATAATCATGATTATTAGATAATCCGATTGTATATATAATCACGATTATGATATAATCAGAGTAACAAAAAGTAATAAAAAGTTATATGTAATAATAAAAAGTAACAAAAAACTGCAGGATTCTAAGGTAATTAAATAACTAATAAACTTATTGGTTAACAAATTAGGGTAGTATAAAAATGAAGGGAGTGCAGAAAAATGAAATTAGAAATAGGCAACTTTTATGTAAAAGATGTTGTCTTTGGGGAAAAGACATCATACAATGACGGAATTTTAACAATCAGTAAAAGAGAGGCTTTGGATTTTGTAATGCAGGATGAACACATAACAGAAGCTGAGCTTTATATTGTAAAACCAGGAGACAAGGTAAGATTAGTTCCTGTTAAAGAGGCTATAGAGCCTAGAGTTAGACCAGATGGAAGGACCTTATTTCCTGGATATACAGGAGAATTAGCTCAAGCAGGATATGGACAAACACATGCACTAAAGGGAACTTCAGTTATAGTTGTGGGTAAACACTGGGGTGGATTCCAAGATGGATTAATAGATATGAGTGGAGAAGGAGCGAAATATACTTACTTCTCTCAGTTAAAGAATATAGTTCTTGTAGCAGATACAGATGAAGAATTTGAAAAAAGAGAGCAACAGAAGAAAAATAAAGCATTAAGAATGGCTGGACATAAACTTGCAGAATTTATTGCTCAGTGTGTAAAGGATTTAAATCCTGAAGAAGTAGAGACATATGAATTAGAACCAGTTACTAAAAGAAGTGATGAGGTACAAAAATTACCTTCAATGGTATATGTAATGCAACCACAATCTCAAATGGAGGAGCTAGGGTATAATGACTTGCTATATGGTTGGGATACAAATAGAATGGTTCCTACATTTATGCATCCAAATGAAGTTTTAGATGGAGCTATTATTTCTGGTAGTTTTATGCCGTGTTCATCTAAATGGGCAACATATGATTTCCAAAACTGTCCTACTATTAAAAAATTATATGAGGAGCATGGAAAATCTATAAACTTCCTGGGAGTTATAATGTCAAACTTAAATGTTGCTCTAGAACAAAAGGAAAGATCAGCGCTATTTGTAGCACAAATGGCTAAATCACTTGGAGCAGATGGTGCAATAGTTGCAGAAGAGGGATATGGAAATCCAGATGCAGACTTTATAGCATGTATAGCAGCATTAGAAGATGCAGGAGTGAAGACTGTAGGAATAACAAATGAATGTACAGGAAGAGATGGAAACTCTCAACCTCTTGTTTCATTAGATGAAAAAGCAAACGCTATAGTTTCTTGTGGAAATGTTTCAGAACTTATAGAGTTACCTCCAATGGAAACAGTATTAGGTGAGTTAGAGTCATTGGGAAGAGATGGATTATCAGGAGGATGGGCCGGCGATGAAATACTAGGGCCTTCTGTAAGACCAGATGGATCAATAATTATGGAAAATAATGCAATGTTCTGTGGAGACCAAGTAATAGGATGGTCACCTAAGACTATGAGAGAATACTAGGAGGTGTTTTAAGTGAAAAAGGCTATAATGTATGTAAACCAATTCTTTGGACAAATTGGTGGAGAAGATAAAGCAGATTTTGAACCAGAAGTAAGAAAAGGATTAGTAGGACCTGCTATGCAGCTTAATGCAGAGTTAGAAGCAGAGGTTACTCATACAATTATATGTGGAGATAACTTTATGGGCTCTCATCAAGAGGAAGCAGTAGAGAGAATAATAAAAGAATTAGAAGGTTTAGAATTTGATATATTCTTTGCAGGACCAGCATTCCAAGCAGGAAGATATGGAGCAGCTTGCGGTCATATATGTAAGGCTGTAAAGGAAAAATTTAATGTACCAGTTATAACCTCTATGCATATAGAAAATCCTGGAGTAGAAATGTTTAGGAAAGAAATGTATGTATTCAAAGGTGGACATAGTGCGGCTAAGATGAAAGCAGATATAAAGGCTATGGCTAACTTTGGAAACAAAATATTAAAAGGTGAAGAATTATTAAGTGCTGAAGAAGAAGGATATTATGGAAGAGGTATAAGACATCAAGTTTGGCTTTCTGATGCAAAACCAGCATCAGAGAGAGTTGTTGAGATGCTTATTAAGAAATTAAAAGGTGAGGAGTTTAATACAGAACTTCCAATTCCTAAGGCAGATAGAGTCCCTATAGCACCAGCTATAAAGGATTTAAGTAAAGCTACTATTGTTCTAGTAAACACAGGTGGTATAGTACCTGTAGATAACCCAGACAGAATTCAATCAGCATCAGCTACTAGATGGGGAAGATATAACATTGCTGGGGTAGATGATTTAAAGGGAGGAGTTTTCAAGACAATACATGCTGGTTTTGACCCTGCAGCTGCAGATGCGGATCCAGATGTAATTGCCCCTATAGATGCTTTAAGGGCATATGAAAAGGAAGGAAAAATAGGAAAACTTCATGACTATTTCTATTCAACAGTAGGAACAGGTACTACACAGGCTGAAGCTGCTAGAATGGCTAAAGAAATAGTAGAATACTTAAAGGAAGCTAATGTAGATGGAGTTATAATGGTTTCTACATGAGGAACTTGTACTCGTTGCGGTGCAACGATGGTTAAAGAAATAGAAAGAGCAGGTTTCCCTGTAGTACAAATGGCTAACTTAATACCAGTTGCAAAAACTGTTGGATCAAACAAAATAGTTCCAACTATATCAATACCATATCCATTGGGAGACCCAGCAACTACTAAGGAAGAACAATGGAAATTACGTTATCACAGAGTAGGGGTAGCACTAGATGCTCTTACTACAGATGTAAAAGAACAAACAATTTTTAAAGTTAAATTTTAAAGTGTAGAGAAGAAAGTTATTTTATAAGATGATTGAAAGCTTGGTTTAAAATTTACAACATCATGAAACTATAAAAATATGGTTGCATGAACTGAAAGCCTATAGTGGGGTAGGCTTTTCAGAGAATACAAGTAGAGTATCAGGGTAATATTAGTTTTGTGAACTTATATCCTATGGGCTATCTATCGTAACATACTATCCTCTAGCAAGGTGGCAGATAGCGATGGATAGGCCACTGGATAATAAATTTCAAGCTATTTTTACAAGTCATATAGGTAGTGTCGTTATTATATTATAAGGGAGGTATAAAATGAATAGGTCAAAGACTAAAGATAATAAAGTTTTCTATATTTCCTTAGTTATAACATTTGCAATCGTTTTATTGGGTATTACAATTCCAGATAAGTTCAATGACGCAGCCAGCTCAATATATTCATTTTTAACTGAGAATTTTGGTTGGACATATTTAATATCTATGTTATTTTTCGTAGTATTTGCCATAGGCTTAGCCTTTAGTAAATATGGAAAGATAAAATTGGGATCGGATGACTCAAAACCTGATTTTAGCACAGCTTCATGGTTCGCTATGTTATTTGGGGCAGGCATGGGTATAGGATTAGTCTTCTGGGGAGTTGCGGAGCCATTATCACATTTTGTAGCACCGCCAGGAATAAAACCAGGCACAGCAGAAGCTGCTGATTTTGCCATGAAGGTTTCCTTTAAACATTGGGGATTTCATCCATGGGCAAACTACAGCATAATAGGTCTTGCTTTGGCATACTTTCAGTTTAGAAAAAATAAACCAGGTCTAATAAGCAGTATATTCATACCTCTTCTAGGAGAAGAAAAAGTTAGTGGACCTATAGGAAAGTTAATAGATATCTTAGCTGTTTTTGCTACAGTAGCAGGAGTTGCCACTTCTTTGGGACTAGGTACACTTCAGATAAACAGTGGATTAAATTATATCTTTAATATACCAGAAACAAAACTAGTTCAATTAGCTATAATAGGTGTAGTAACAGCTATATTCATATGGACTGCAGTGAGTGGTATAGAAAAGGGTATAAAATTATTATCAGATATTAATCTATGGGCAGCGGTATTGTTAGTTGTATTATCTTTCTTTATTGGACCTACATTAAAAATGATAAATTCCCTTACTAATGGTATGGGCTCATATATAGGAACTTTTATACAGGATAGTTTAGGTATAAACGCTTTTGGTGACAACTCATGGTTAAATGGTTGGACGATATTTTATTGGGCATGGTGGATAGCATGGGCACCATTTGTGGGCACTTTCATAGCTCGTATATCCAAAGGTAGAACTATAAAAGAATTTGTAATGGGAGTAATAGTAGCACCGTCTATAGCATCTTTTGTATGGTTTTCCATATTTGGAAGCTTAGGAATGGATCTTGGAATTACAGGTAAAGCAAAATTAGAAGCATTAAAGGCTATTGCAGCAAAACCGGAAACAGCATTCTTTGCAGTAATGAAAAACTATCCAATGGGAGTTATAGTTTCGCTAATAGCCATATTCCTACTATGTACTTTCTTTATAACATCAGCTAATTCAGCTACTTTTGTATTAGGAATGTTTACTTCAGAAGGAGACTTAAATCCAAGCAATAGCAAAAAAATATTATGGGGCCTTATACAAGCATTACTTGCTACAGCTCTTTTATTTGCAGGAGGGTTAAAAGCACTTCAAACAGCATCTGTAGCAGCAGCCTTTCCATTTATATTTGTAATGATATTTGCATGTATATCCCTTATGAAAGCTTTAAGAGAAGAAAAAATTTAATTTATCCAGGGCTACTTACCATAGTACTCTCATATTTTATCGAAATGGTAGATAAAGGGAACCAAGCCATTGGATAGCGATTTCTAAGTTTCAGATAGGGTAAAAACACTATCTGAAATCAAGAACTTTATTTATGTTAGTGAACTACTTTAATAATATATCAAACCTAAAAAATAAAACTATCTCTAAAAAATTTAAAACACGTGAAAACACACTCTTATTTAAGGGTGTGTTTTTGTATCATCAGTATTTTAAAATAGTATATTAAAAAATATAAACATATGTGTTAAAATATAATTCAAATATAATTAGATAATAGTATTAATTAAAAATAGTAAATTGATTTTAAAAAAGTATTGTTAATTATATTTAATGTGCAGATACTTAAGCGAATTTTAGTATACTTTAATGAAAAGGAAGTGATGGATTTGGAGTCTATTTTATCTATAAATGTATTTATTCAAAAATTTCAGGGACTTGGTAAGTATTTTTCTTATGATACTTTAAAAATAATAGGCATAGCTTTTATAATATTTTTGTTTTTTATGGCTCTACGGAAGATATTTTCTAAGCATTTACTAAATTTAATGCTTAAAATATTTAGCAAAAAAAAGGCAGAATTAAATTCTAAAATATTTACAGCATTTCAAAAACCTTTAAGTATGTTCTTCCTAGTTTTGGGCATTTATTCTTCTATATATTATTTGAGAATTAACTTATTAGGAAGTAGATATGCAGTTTCGCCTTTTATGCAAAAACTTTTTAGCTCATCAATAATTATAATTGTAGCTTGGGGACTATATAATTTAACCTTAGGCTCATCAATATTATTTGATAAAATGGGAGAAAAGTTTGATCTTAATTTGGATAAAATATTATTTCCGTTTATGGCTAAAATAGTTAGGTTTTTAATTGTTGCTTTTGCAACTATAATGGTTATAGAAAAATGGGGTTATGATATACAAGGATTTATCGCAGGACTGGGACTTGGAGGTTTAGCCTTTGCACTGGCAGCTAAAGATGCTGCAGCTAATATATTTGGAGGCATAGTGATACTTATGGATAAGCCATTTAATATAGGGGATTGGATATATACTCCTAGTGTAGAAGGTATTGTAGAGGATATATCCTTTAGAAGCACAAGGGTAAGAACTTTTGAACAGGGATTGGTTGTGGTTCCGAACTCTACTCTAGCTAATCAGCCTATAACTAATTGGAACAGAAGAGTAAAGAGAAGAGTTAATTTTAACGTTGGAATAACTTATGATACTCCAGTGGAAAAAATCAAAAAATCTGTAGATGAAATAAGAAATATGTTAAAAGACAATGCTTGGGTAAATAAAGAATCTATGATAGTAAATTTCGATAAATTCTCACCTAGCAGTTTAGATATATTTTTAAATTTCTATATAAATACACCTGAGTTAGCTAGGTTTTTGCAAATAAAAGAGGACATAAATTTTAAAATAATGAGTATATTAGAAAAAAATGGTGTTTCCATTGCTTTCCCTAGTACTAGTGTGTATATAGAGGATAAAGTTAAAGATGAGACTAAAGATAGAATGGAATAGCATCATTTATATGGAGTTAATTCTGTACATTTAATATTGGTATAAATTAAAGTCGTGTATTGATATAAGGGAAATTTACTTATATTAATACACGACTTTGTTTTTATTAAAGCATCACCTTATTTTTACTAAAGCCGTAAACCTTTCCTAAATTAATAAAGGAAATAGGAATGAAGTGTAGAAATATGAAAAGTAAGGTTTTTTACAAATATAAAATATATAAATTACAGACGAAAGAAGGAGGTTTAATTATGAGGGAAATAGATTTACTGAGGAACCTTTGTACTTCTCATGGGCCAAGTGGAAGAGAAAATTGGATTCACGGAGAGATAAAAGAAGCCTTCAAGGAATATGGAGAGATAAAGGAAGGCAATTTAAATAACCTTTATGTACATAAAAAAGGTAAAGGCAATAAAAGCATTATGCTTATGGGACATGCGGATGAAGTATTTTTAAATATAACAGAGATATGTGAAAGAGGATTTTTGAAATTTAAACCATTAGGAATAGATGCAAAGACTTTGGTTTCTCAAGAAGTTATAATTCATGGTAAGGAAACTATAGAGGGCGTTATAGGCATAAAGCCACCTCATCTTATGAATGAAGAAGAAAGAGTAAATGCAGTGGAGGCAGATAAGCTTCTTATTGATACAGGATATTCTACTGAAGAATTAAAGAAAATTGTTAAAACAGGTGATTTCGTAACTTTAAAAAGAGATTTTTATGAGCTTTTAAATAATAATGTAAGCTGCAAGGCTATAGATGATAGAGCTGCTATTGTAGCTATGTATTCTTGCGCTAAAGAACTTTCTAATGTAAATCATGATTTAGATGTTTACTTCGTATGCTCCTGCCAAGAAGAGGTAGGCCATAGGGGGGCTAAGATGTCCAGCTACGATATACACCCAGACATGGCTATAGCTATTGATGTAACTTTTGATAATGGACCTATGGGAATTAAGGAAAAGGAAGGAACCTTAGGAGATGGCCCTTGCATATGTATAGGACCTAACATTCATCCTAAGTTTAGACAGAGAATAATGGATACAGCTGATAAATATAAAATATCATATAGTGTAGAAGTAGAGCCAGGTAGCACAGGTACAGATGCTTGGGACATCCAAGTAACTAGAGGGGGAATACCTACACTTTTAATATCTATTCCAGAAAAGTACATGCATACTTCAGTGGAGGTAGCTAATATGGAAGACATTAAAAATACAGGAAAGCTAATAGCTAAGTTTATAGAGGAAATAAAAGAGGAAGAAGTGGAGGGCTTGCTATGCTTCTAGAAAAATTGTGTAATGCAGTAGGACCTTCAGGTTATGAAGGAGAAGTTAGAAATATTATTAAAGAAGAAATAAAAAATTATGTAGATGATGTAAAAGTTGATAATATGGGAAACATAATTGCGCATAAAAAAGGAAATGGACCTAAAGTTGTAGTAGACGCTCACATGGACGAAGTAGGTTTTATAATAACTGGATATAATGATGATGGAACTTTAAGATTTGGAGCTCTTGGCGGAATAAATCCTAAGATAATACCTTCTAAAGTGGTACTTATAGGAGATAAAAAGCTTCCAGGAGTTATAGGTCTTAAGCCAATACATCTTCAAGATAAGGATGAAAGAAAAAAGCCAGTGCCTTATGACAAGTGTTGCATAGATATAGGTTCAAATTCCAAGGAAGAAACTAAAAAAGTAGTAAAGCTAGGAGAGTATGCTATATTTGATACTAAGTTTTCAAAATTTGGTGAAGGACTTGTAAAGGGAAGAGCCTTTGACGATAGAATGGGCTGTGCAGTGCTTATAGAAATATTAAAGGAAAATTATAATTGTGACCTTTATGGAGTATTTAATGTTCAAGAAGAGGTTGGAGATAGAGGAGCATATGTTTCAGCTTACAATATTCAGCCGGATATAGGTATAGCCTTAGAGGGAACTATTTGTGCGGATATGTCAGGAGTTCCAAAGTATTTAATGGCTACAGAAATAGGAAAAGGTCCTGCTATTTCAATAATGGATAGGACTAGTATATTCAATAATGAAATAACTGATGCCATTATAAAAGTTGCTGAGGAAAAAGGCATAAATCATCAAAGAAGAAGAGCTATAGCTGGAGGTAATGATGCAGGTGCTATCCATACTGTAGGAGACGGAGCAAAGGTTGCTACAGTGTCAGTGCCTTGTAGATATATTCACTCTTCTGTATCCGTAGCAAGCTTAGATGATTACGAAAATACAGTAAAGTTAATGGAGGAATATCTAAAAACTTTATAATAATTTGTGGATAAATGCAGAAAAATATTTTATATTGTGGATAAGTTATATCTATTATATTATTGATATTTATGACAAAGTGTTTAAGTTATACCTATTTTATTATTGCTGTCCATGACAAAGATTTAAGTAATACATCTATAAATGGTGACTAGTGATTTATGAATTATATAGAAATTTAATAAACATGAAGAAGTCAGTGAATATTAATAAGCTAAAAATATGAATGAGTTAAGGAATGTTGAGAAATCCAAGAATATAGGGAAAGGAAGTGAATTTTTAGTAGGAGATGTGATAGACCTCTTGCTAAATAAAATATATGGAAAAACTTTTAAATAAATTAATAGGTGCTTTTGGTGTTGCAGCACAGGAAGAGGAAGTAAAAGAGATAATAAAAGAAGAACTTAAAGATGTAAATTGTGAAATGAAAGAAGATAAGATAGGAAACTTAATTGTAAAAATGGGACAAGGATCAGAAAAAGTTATGATATGTACACATATGGATGTAGCTGGATTTATGACTACTTTTGTAGAAGATGATGGATTTGTAAGAGTGGGTACTGTAGGAGATACAGATTATAAAAACTCACTAGGAAGAATGATTACATTCCAAAGTGGAGCAAAGGGAAGATTATGTGCTTCTAAGGAAAAACCTGAAGAAAGAGATATATATGTAGATGTATTTACAAGTAGTAGAGAAGAAACGCTAAAAGGGGTAAAAGAGGGAGAGGTAGCCTGCTTTACAGGTCATGTAACAGAGATAAATGGAAAAGTTACTGGACCAAATCTTCATAGAGTAGGATGCTATGCACTTCTTGAGGCTATAAAAGCAGCTAAAAATTTAAACAAGGAATACTATTTTGTATTTTCTACTCAAAAGGAATTAGAGGGAAGAGGAGCAAGAGCAGCAGCTTATGCTATAGAGCCAGATTATTGTGTAGTCCTAGATTGTATAAAGGCTGATGATGTTAAAGGTGAAGATGGAAGAATTAAGCTTTCACATGGACCTGTAATAAGTATAATGGATGCCAGCTTAATAATAGATGCTGGAGTTAAAGCTTTACTAGATGAATCAGCAGAAAAAGCTTCTGTGAAAGTTCAATACGGAATTACTAGAGAAAATACTGACGGAGGAAAAATACACAAAGAAGTTGGCGGCATAAGAACAGGAGTTTTATCAATACCTTTAAGATATAAGTATTCTTCATCAGAAGTTATGGATGTTAAGGATATTGAAGATACTATAAAAGTAATAAGTGGAATACTAAACTAAGAATTTAAGATCAGGATTTAAAATCCAAATTGACATTGAAAATTAAAGATGAGGTATAAAATTTATAATTTAAAGTTCAAAATTATAAATTGATAATTATAAATTAACAATCCCAAATCAATAGCGGACAATAAATAATTTAAAATTATGGATAAAAAATATAAGATTGGGGAATTGACAATGAAAAATGTAGATTTTGGCAAGATACCTACGGAAAAAGAAGCTATGGTACTTTTAGAGGAGGCCAATAAATTAAATCCAGGGCCTTGGTTTGAACATTCTATTAATGTGGGTAAAGCTGCTAAGGCAATAGCTAAAAGCTGTGAAAATTTAGATGAAGAAGTTGCTTTAGTATGTGGGCTGCTTCATGATATAGGCAGGAGATATGGGGTAACTAGTATGAGACACAGCATAGATGGGTATAAATTCTTAAAGGAAAAAGGATATGAGCTTCCTGCTAGAATATGTATTACGCATTCATTTCCATATCAAGATATGAGGTCTGTATTTGGCGAATGGGATTGCTCTAATGAAGAATATGAGTTTGTAAAGGATTATGTGGAGAAGCAAGAGTTTCACGATTATGACAAGCTAATTCAATTCTGTGATGCCTTAGCGTTGCCAGACGGATGTTGTCTTATGGAAAAAAGGCTTATAGATGTGGCACTTCGTCATGGCTTAAATGATTATATAATTCCAAAGTGGAAGGCTATTTTTAGCATAAAAGATCACTTTGAAAATCTTATGGGTAAATCCGTATATTCCGTATTACCTGGAGTTGTGGAGAATACATTTAAATTTTAGATTTTCATTATTAGTGTAGCATCTAAAATTAAAAATTTAATATTAAAAATAAAAAGTATGGGTAAATTAAGTGCCCATACTTTTTTAAAACTAAGAATTTTCATATTTATAGTATTTTTAAGTAATAATTTTGTTGTTACAAATTCTAAATGTATATAAAGATATTATTGAAAAATATGTGAATTTAAATATGAATATCACTATTACAAGAGTAATTTGATATAATATATGTATTATACATATATTGGTTTTATGCCTTCGGGTATTGGTTAATGTATTTAATAGACGCACCAGGGTAGAATTTTATATATAACATAATTTTAGTTGTTTACTAAAGGAATAATTGGTATAAATATAGAAAAATATTTTTAGAAAGTTGGTGAGTTAAATGAATGAAAAAATTATAATAGAAAAAGAAGTAACTAAATATAATGTAGACGTTGTCGGAATATTTGGTAGTAGGGCACGAGGGGATTACAACGAATATTCGGATTATGACATATTTGTAATAGGAAATTTAACATTAGAAGAGGAATTAGAGCTTGAAGAAGATTTAAAAAATAAATTAAACTGTGAAGTGGATTTAGTAAAGATAACAAAGGATACAAATAGAATATTATTAAAAAATATTGCAAATGAAGCTATGGTTATTTATAGTAGAAACGATGCTTATGAGAAATTTTATAGTTTTATTGAAAACTTTTTTAGAGAGAACAGTGATTTCATTCGTTTGAGGGAGCGTGATTTGTTTGATTAATAGGGATAGAATTTTAAAATTAGTGGGAGATTTTACACCGTATCTAGAAGATTACGAAATAGATTAGCACATAGATATAAAATGCCCACAGATGAAGAGTTTTTTGAAAGTTTAAAAACTAATTTAAAATATTTTGGTGAATTAAGGGAAAGTTTTAGGGCAGATATGTAAGCATAAATAAAGTATAAAACTACTTTATTTTATAGAAAATTCGGAAAACCTCCGTTGCTTGTCTCGGAGGTAGTTCACAGATATAAAATAATCAAAACGATTTTTAGGTATAAATATATTTCTTATTCTTTCTTTTTTTCTCTAAAAGAATATGCACTGTTTCAAATGTAAATACCATTATGAAAAATTTAGAGGTATCTAATATTTCATAAAAAGCATACTTTTTATGAAGCATGCATACGGTTATGAGTAGTATTAAATTATTTAATCCTATAAATAAGATTCTTTTTAATATATTTGCCTCTTTGGAAATATAAAATTCAGCTAAGTACATATAAGCAAAAACACCTATAAAAATAAATAACCAGACCATAATAGATAATTCAATTTTTTTAAAAAGCCACTCGTACATAAAAAATATCAAAATAGTGGCTATAATACTAGGGAGTAGGCATTTTCGTAATAATTTGCTCAAAAAACCACCTCCATACGGTTGTATAGCATTACAAAAATACATATCTTTTACAGTTTATCATAGTTTAATAGTTATCGCAATATTCAAACTATTATTAGGTGGTGGAATGCTTTTCTGAAATTATGAATATCTTTTAGGTACATGAAAAAAAATAACAAGTGAAAGATTCTGGTATATTTTGTGTCAGACAAGGGAGCAGAATGCGCCGCTAAGAACTATCGGCGGGTTCTGCTGACGAAGTATGACGCAAAATAGACTAGTATACTGACTTACTATTTATTTGAATGTGCCTTAGAGTTAACAGTAAAAAATACACACAATAAAATTGAAAGAATGCTGCATACTAAAAATGACATACCAATGCCAATAATATTGTACATGGGGGTGGATATTAGTATGCCTATTATGGCAAAGAACGTTAGGATTATTTTATAGAAAGAAAACACTCTGCCTAAGTATTCAGCTGGGATATTTTTCTGTATTATAGTTTTGGAATAGACACCTTGTATGCTCCAAGTTAGCCCTAATATTGCTAGGATAATTAAAGTAAGTATAGAGTTTTTAGAAAAACCAAATACAATATATGCAAGACTTATACATAAAGAAGTCTTTACATATATATTAAAATCTTTATGTTTATGCAATAGCTTCATAAAAAGTGGCGTTAAAAGTCCACCAATGGCCAGTGCATAGTCGAAATATATAATTCCTTCAGCATTCATATTTAAAAGTGTGTCGGACACAGCTACTTTGAATATTTCGTAAAATCTACCCATTAGTCCATAAAGACAGGAAATTAAGAACATACCTTTAACTATGGAATAATTACATAAAATTTTATAACCTTCTAGGCCACTTTTGAAAATACCTAGTTTTTCAGAGTAAATTTTTTCATTTTCATGATTATATTTTATAAATAAAAAAGTTACACCAGATATTAAAAAGGTTAAGGAATTTATTATAAACAAAAAGTCCGTTCCTATAAATTTGTAAATAAGTCCTCCTATAGCAGGCGATAAAAATATACTTATAGATTCTAAAAATGAAAATATTGAATTGCAGTAAGATAAATGATCTTTTGAAACAAGCTTTGGAAGAATAGCATTTTCAGAGCACATATCCATATCATTAAGTGACTGTAAAAGAAAAGCTAAGAGATAAACAAGCCATAGTTTTTTGCTGCTAACAAATATAAAAAGTAAAGCAATGGGTGCGCTAATTAAGTTAGTAAGTACTATGACTCTCTTCTTATTGCATTTATCTGCAATTATACCGGATAGATATTGTACTGGAATTCTTAAAGCCCCTCTAGAAAGCCACATAAGTGCTATAGAACCTATAGATTTTGTGGCGTTATAAAGATAAATTGTTATTCCAATGTTGTACAAATAATCTCCTATAGACGAGATAAAGGAGCCTGTAGTTAAGAGTAGAAAGTTTTTATTATGCAATATCTTTTTAAACATAAAAATCCCCCTCCTAAATAGTAACATGTTTATAATTATATAGGTAAATTTTGTATAATTGTAGTCTATATTTTAAAAAAATTGTATGATATAATATAATTAGGGAGGAGTATATTATGGCTAAAAAATATAAATACATACTCATAAGTTCCGTAATAGCCTGTTTTTTCATGTACTATGTAGAGCAGGTAATGAAGGTAGATTATTTAACCAAGACAATTGCAAAAATAGTAGTGTTTACTATTATACCATATATTTACATAAGACTATATAAGAAATCAAATATAATCACTTCTTTAAGATGTAAAGAGACAAATAAAAACAATATTAAAATAGGTATTATATTAGGGAGCATAAGCTTTATAGTAATTTTAGTTACTTATTTTATATTAAAAGATGTGATTAATCTACAGAGCATTTCTCAGGAATTACAAAACAAATCTAAGGTGACACCGGTTAATTTTTTATTTGTGGCGGCCTACATAACCTTTGGAAATTCATTTTTGGAAGAATTCTTTTTTAGAGGATTTATATTTTTGAATTTATATGAAATTAACCATAAGAAAACTGCATATGTTTTTTCATCATTGTTTTTTGCTTTGTACCACATGGCTATTTTTAAAACTTGGTTTGATATAAAATTAATACTATTAGCGTTATTTGGGTTAATTACAATAGGATTTGTATTTGATTATATAGATACAAAATCTAAGAATTTTTTTAACTCATGGATAGTTCATATTTTAGCAGACGCAGCTATAATGTTAATTGGAATGAGGATGTTTGGTATAATATAATTAACTTTGGCACAGAATTTTGATAAAGTTATAATTTTTAATTTTAAATTCAGAATGTAAAATTAAAATGAAGGTTGAAATTCTATATGAATTTCTTCAATTTGCATTTTATTAAAATTCCTAAAGGAGTTTTAACATTAATTTTTAATTGTGATTTTATAATTGCGAGAGCTGCATAAATAATTATATATAATCAAAGTAATAAAAGAATAAAGATACGTGCCTATTAAATAGAGAAAGGAAGATATTATGTATAAATTAAAGGTTAAACTAATAGATAAAGATGCAAAAATGCCGGAGTATGCTCATGAAGGAGATGCGGGATTAGATTTATTTTCAGTAGATGAAACAGAGATATTACCTGGTGAAACAAAGCTTGTACATACGGGCATAAGCATAGAATTACCAAAGAACACAGAAGCTCAAATAAGACCTAGAAGTGGTCTTGCACTTAAAAACAGTATAACAGTTCTAAATACTCCAGGTACCATAGATGAAGGTTATAGAGGAGAAATTGGAGTAATATTAATAAATCATGGAAAAAATTCTTTTAAGGTTGAAAAAGGTATAAAAATAGCTCAAATGATTATTAAACCTGTATTTTTGGTAGAGGTAGAGGAAACTTCGGAGCTAGCTTCATCTGAAAGAGGTAAGGGTGGATTTGGTTCTACAGGAGTATAGAAGGAAGGTGATTAAATGAAGGAAGAAATTCTTCATCTTTTAAAAAACTCAGGGCAGGAATTTCTCTCTGGAGAAGATATAAGCAGGAAATTTGGAGTAACTCGTGCAGCAGTTTGGAAGTACATAAACAGTTTAAAAGAAGAAGGATATAAAATAGAGTCTGTGTCTAGAAAAGGATATAGAATAATAGAGTCTCCAGATAGTCTCACGAGAGAGGAAATAGATGAATACTTACATACAAAATATATGGGAAGAAATATAGTACATTTTGAGACTATAGATTCTACAAATACAAAAGCTAAGGAGTTAGCAGTAGAGGGGCAGCCAGAGGGGACTGTTATCATATCCGAAGAGCAAACCCAAGGTAAAGGTAGACTAGGTAGAAATTGGATCTCACCTAAGAATAAGGGTATATGGATGTCCATAATTTTAAGACCAGATATAGATCCAATTAAAGTTTGTATGGTTACTCAAGTAGCAGCGGCAGCAGCAGTTAAGGCCATAGAGGAAATGGGAATAGAAGGTTATATAAAATGGCCTAATGACATAGTTGTAGAAGGTAAAAAGGTTTGTGGAATTTTGACAGAAATGAGCGGAGAACTGGACAAGATAAACTATGTAACATTAGGCATGGGTATAAATGTGAATCTAGAAGAAAAGGATTTCCCAAAGGAGCTTAGAGACATAGCTACTTCTTTAAAGATAGAAAAAAGTAAGAGTATTAATAGAAAAGCCCTAGTAGGGAAAATACTCAATAATTTTGAAAATCTTTATGAAAGCTTTGTAAAAGAGGGAGATATAGAGAAGTTTTTAGCTATATGTAGGGAAAAGTCTATATTATTAGGGAAAGAAATTCAGATTATAGGAAGAAATGAAGTGAGAAAAGCTAAAGCAATAACCATAGATGAAGAAGGTAGATTAGTTGTAAGTCATGAAGATGAAAAAGAAGAAAAAATTATTTCAGGGGAAGTATCTATTAGAGGAATATATGGGTATGTGGACTAAATTTAGTCTACAGCCCATATTTTTTTGTTTAAAATACGATAAATTATGGTAATATTAATGTGAAACGTAATTTAGAAATAATTAATAATTTGATTAACCCACAATAAGTATTACACTGCTTGAATTATGAAATTTCTCTGGAATGACTTGCATAAGAAGCGAAGGAACTATTTAAATTTATTGTTCCGAGCTCTTATGCAAGTCATGGAGGAGAAATTTCATAATTCCATTACATTCTACCTTATTGTGGGTTAATCATAATTTAACTTATTCATATATAAAAGTATAATTATTTTTTTATCTAGTTATAAAGATGGTAAGTACATATGAAATAAATATCTTGAAAGTTACGTACGAAGGTTAAGTTAATAATATTATAAATAAAGTGGTGATAGGGACATGAATGATGATATAAGTATATTGGTTGTGGAAGATGACGTGGATATAAATAATCTTTTGTGTAAAATACTTACTAAGGAAGGGTACAAGGTAACAGGCGCTTATTCAGGTTCAGAGGGAAGAATGTGTCTTGAAAGGTATGATTTTCAACTGGTATTGCTAGATTTGATGTTACCAGGTGTCAGTGGTGAGGAACTTATTTCGTACATAAGAAGAGTTAAGACGATGCCTATTATAGTTATATCTGCAAAGCTTCAGCAGGATACTAAAATAGAAGTATTAAAACTTGGTGCAGATGATTTTGTATCAAAACCTTTTGATATTAATGAAGTGGTGGCAAGAGTTGAAGCTCAGTTAAGACGGTACATGATATTTTCTAACAATATTGAAAAGAAAAATATAGTAGCTTATAAAGACTTAATTTTGGACAAAGAGAAAATAAAAGTTACGCTTAAGGGCAAGGCCATATCCCTTACTTCAAGGGAATTTTCCATACTAGAGCTTCTTATGACTTATCCTAATAAGGTATTTACAAAAGCCAATTTGTTCCAGCATGTTTGGAATGACGAATTTATAGGTGATGATAATACAGTTAATGTTCATATAAGCAACATTCGATCCAAAATATATAAAATTGATAAGAATACAGAATATATTCATACTGTATGGGGTATTGGTTTTAAGATGAGTGATAAAACTTAAGACTTTCTTAAGACTTTCTTTAAGCTATCTTGTAAATTATGTTTTAATATGTAGCTATAAAGAAAAGGAGGTTGAAATATTTATGGAAACAGTTATTAAAACTAATAAACTTACAAAAAGATACCACAAATATATTGCTGTAAATAGTGTAAATATAGATGTAAAACAGGGAGATATTTATGGCCTTATTGGTAAGAATGGAGCGGGTAAAACCACTTTGCTTAAAATGATAAGTGGAACGGCAATAAAATCTGATGGGCATATGGAATTATTTGGTGAAACTTCTGAAAATGGATTAAATAAAGCTAGAACGAGGACTGGATGCATAATAGAAACACCAAGTTTCTTTCCATATTTATCAGCAAAGAAAAACTTAGAGTATTACAGAATTCAAAGGGGAATTGCAGAAAAAGAATGTGTAGATGAAGCTCTTAAAATTGTAGGACTTCATGATGTAGGAAATAAGAAATTTAAGAAATTTTCCCTTGGTATGAAACAGAGGCTAGGTTTAGCTCTTAGTATAATGGCGAGCCCAGATTTGCTTATTCTAGATGAACCTATAAATGGACTTGACCCTATGGGTATTGTAGAATTTAGAGAAATTTTATTAAAACTTAACAGGGAAAAAAATACTACCATAATAATATCTAGCCACATATTGGAAGAACTTTCTCAGCTTGCTACGGTTTATGGTTTCATACATAATGGACAGCTTATAGAGCAAATAGGAGCAGAGGAATTAAAAGAAAAATGCAGGCAATGTGTATCAATTAGAGTTAAAAATAAAGAAATGGCTACTGTTGTAATTGAAAATAATTTAAAATGCAATGATTACGAGGTTTTAAATGAAAATGAAATAAGGCTGTACAAATATATAAATGAACCTGAAATAGTAGTACAGGCTCTTGTAAAGAATGGAGTAATGGTATCCTCTTGTAGTGTAGTTGGTGATAAATTAGAGAACTATTTTATAAATTTAATTGGAGGTGGATATCATGCTTAATTATATAAAAGCAGAGCTTTATAGAAATTTTAATAGATTGTATTTTTGGGTGTATACAGGAGGAGTGGCTATTATAGCACTGGCATTAAATATAATTATGGGAGTAAAGGAGGGCTATAATTTTATTAATTTTACTGAATTATTGAGTATAGTTCCTCATTTATTTAGTTTACCAGTGTTTTTAGCAGTAGGGATTATTGACATAGTCATATCAGAAGAAAATAAAAATAATACTTTGAAAAATATTGTATGTTTTGGTGTTTCAAGAAATAAAGTGGTTTTATCAAAAATTATAGTATCAATAATACTTTGTTTTTTATCATGGAGTATTATATTGATTACATTTTTAGGAAGTGGACTAGCTTTATTTGGAGTTGGAGCAAATTTTTCCATAAGTCTTTTAGGAGAGGTTATAAAAAAATTATTTATAGCCATGCCTCTTTGGATTGGGGTCATAACAATAGGAAACTTTATGGGGTTAACATGTAAAAGTAGCAATATGCTAGGCTTTTCATATGCCATGATATTTTTATTTTTAAAAAGGATAATTTCTATACTTTCACAAGTAGTTTGGGATAAATTTAAATATGTCTATGATTTTCTTATTACAATTCAATTAAATAACTTTGCTAAACCTAGCCTTACTAGTGAAGATATACGTTGGGCAATTTTAGTAGGTATAGGTTATACATTAGTTTTTACCGCTTTAAGTTTAGTATATTTAAAAAATAAAGAAATTAGTTAAAAAGGATGGGTGACAAAACATGCAGTGGATTATTACAATTTTTCTTATGGTACTGGTGATAATTTTTGCCACCCTTTATACTTTATTTTGTAAAGAGATTAAAAATATAAATGAACAACTGCACATGATAAATAATTCTAATACTAATTCAAAGATAAAATTATCTTGGTGCAATAAGCATTTAAAGAGTTTGGTTTTGCAAATAAATAAAAATTTAGAGGAAAAACAAAAGGTTAAAGTAGAATATAAAAGAATGGATTTAGAGCTTAGGCAGGCAATAGCAAATATCTCTCATGATTTACGGACTCCCCTTACATCCATAATGGGATATATGCAGCTTATGGAGGATGAACATATATCTGATTGTGAAAGGAAACAATATATAGATGTGATAAAAAATAGAACAAAATCTTTACAGACTTTGATATCAGAATTCTATGATTTATCAAGGCTTCAATCTGATGAGTATGTACTTGAGCTTAAGGCACTGAACTTATGTAACATAATGTGTGATACCATGGCAGCTTTCTATTATGACTTTGTAAATAAAGGTATAGAGCCTAAGGTTCAAGTAGATGAAAAGGCAAAATTAATTATTGCTGATGAAAACGCAGTAAGAAGAATAATTTCTAATTTAATTCAGAATGCATTGAAATATGCAAAGGAGTTTGTACACATATCGTTAAAGCAAGAGAAAGAAGTTATAGTTACAACTATTACTAATGATGCTTTATACTTAAGCGAAGAAGATGCAAGTCATTTATTTGAAAGATTTTTTACTGAAGATCGAACTAGAAGCGGAAAAAGTACAGGCCTTGGACTTGCCATAACAAAGTCATTGGTTGAGAAAATGGGTAATAGTATTTCTTCAGAGCTTAAAGAAAATAAATTTAGTATAACAATAAAGTGGAAAAACATAAATTAATTACTAATATGAAGTTAATCTTGTAATCTGTAACCAATTTTAAATATAGTTCTAATGTTATCTTTTAAATTTAACTTATCTCTAAGTCTTTGAATATGGATATCTACGGTTCTTGTTTCGCCACCATAGTCAAATCCTCATACTTTTTCTAGGAGCTGATCTCTGGTAAGGGCAATATTTTACACCTATTTTTCACTGGGAATCAAATATTCCTCTAAAGTAATGTCTGATTCCATAATTTCCTTAGAGGCAGGTAAACCCACGTACCTTATGTGCCAAGGTTCAAAATAATATCCAGTAATGTTTTCCTTTCCTTCAGGATATCGAATTACGAAACCATATTTATAACAATTTTCTTTAAGCCAGGCATAAGCTTTTGTTTTAGTGAAGCCTTCATCTAATGAGGAATATTCAGTTGAGAGTACATCCATAGCTAAACCAGATTGATGCTCGCTGGCTCCAGGTTTAGCGACATATTTATCACGGTCTTTATTGGTTGAACAACGGGTATTTTTTTTATCTTTATAAAGTCTATCTTGATACTCATAAGTTCTGTAGCCCGATACGGCGAGTAATTTTATATTATCCCTTGAAGCAGAAAGAAATAACTCCTCTAGAGATATTGCAGCTTCTGCATCTAATTTTTTTACATTAGGATCTGCATAAGATATAAATTTTACCTTTGGGGTTACAAGATTTTCGGGAATATATGATTTACTTAATTTATTATTGTCATTTACTAAAAGAATATTTATTTTTTTATTTATTTGATTACTGCTAACATCTTTTGTGTTATTGGTATGATGAACCGTTGCATAAAACTTATAAAAAGTTATAAATATATAAATTTTATTTGCGTTATTTGTTACCAAATAACATTTCCTGTTCATAGAGTTCTATTTTGAATAATTAATTATTCTACTCTAGTTTGTGTAACTCTCCTAGGACTTGAATTCCCCCACAACGCAGGGTACACATTAGCATTATCTTTTAGGTGATATTATGCTAATTCTCACCTTCCTTTATAGTATTAGTATTCCCTATATTATTAGGTTTATACGCCAATAATATAAAGTGGTAAGTTTTTTAATTGGCAATGTATTAAAATTAGTCATTGCATTATATATTTATAACTTCTTACAAGTTTTACGCATATTCACCTAATATCGCTAATACTAAGCAGTTCTCAAAGTCTTGTAAAACTCATGAACTTCTCATACTTTCATATAAGCGTAGACTATATCATCACCTTAATTAAATTAAAAATTATCAACTGTCAATTTTCAATTCTTAATTCTCAATTAATCTAAGGTGTCCTCCACTTCCACTACCAATAGCTTGTAGTGTACTCCCATCACAGGATAGTCGTTGAAGTTTCCCCTTTTCGAGGCTTACCTGCTGATTGCCCATTATCGCAACCTAACGGTTTTTAACCATAAGATTGGTGCACTTAGGATTTAACCTTATGCCATCTAACTAATTTTTTCTGCTTTCGCAACTATCACGCTTAGGCCTTTTTCATCCTTGCGTTGTAGTTTAGTTAGCTTTAGGGGTTTCCAGCAATTCAAAGGATTTTGGATGTATATAATACATCACTCCATGCTCTTTACGAACATGGGAGGCTGTCAACAATTTTCTAAGTTAAAAGTTATAAAACTCCTCAGTGAATTATAACTTTTTATAACTTATTTGTAACTGTTAGTTACCTCTATTTTATCGTTAGTTTTTTCTATATTTAAATTATTTTTTTTATACTTTAATGTCATAAACAAATTTATTGAACATATTATGGTTAAAGCTAAAATCAAAGAATATAATAATTTTTTCATAGTTTTCTCCCCTTATCATATTATCAATTTGTAAATTCTAATTTTTAATCCACAAAAAGATTAGTAGTATGTAATCAAGTAAATAAGTACCTGATTTCAAATACGTATACGTATATGTAAAGTATATCCTTTTATGCGTTAATTTATAAGTAGGCTAATTTTTATAATAGTTTTAAATACTAAACACATACTTTAAACCTATTATACTAAAAAACTACAGTTTAAATCCACAGGAGCTTTTATTAAGTGGTAGTTATAATTTTTACATTAATTAATTGATGACATAATAATTATTGTCTATAATTTATTTAAAGTATATCTATGATTAACCCGCAATAAGGTACAATACAGTGGAATTATGAAATTTCTCCTCCATGACTTGCATAAGAGCTCGGAACAATAAATTTAAATAGTTTCTTTACTTCTCATGAAAGTCATTTCGGAGAAATTTCATAATTCAGGTAATATAATGATTTTTGTGAGATAATCATACCTATATATTAATAAAATGAAGAATAGAGGGAGAGTTAAATGGAGTGGAATATAAAAAGATTTAACCAATTAAGTATAGAAGAAATATATGAGATATTACAAATAAGAAATGAAGTTTTTGTTGTAGAACAAAAATGTGCTTATCAGGATTGTGATGGTAAAGATAAACATTCATATCATTTGTTCTATAGCCATAAGGGTAAAATTGTATCTTATTTAAGGATTTTAGAGAAAGGAATATCCTATAAGGAAATTTCTATAGGAAGGGTTTTAACTAAAAAAGAGTACCGGAATAAAGGTTTAATAAGGAAAGGCATGCTAAAAGCAATAAATTTTATAGAAGAAAATTTAGGAGAGAATTCAATTAGAATTTCAGCTCAGGAATACCTAAAGGAATTTTATAAAAGTTTAGGTTTTAAAGAAGTTTCTGAGGTTTATTTAGAGGATAATATTCCACATGTAGAGATGTTATACAGTTCTAATTAATATAGAAAAACGTGTTCAATGTATTATTTTGACATAAGTTCAGATATATGCTAATATACTAGTGGATAAAAATTCTTAGGTTGGCATATATTGAATTTATTGGAGGCGTTTTTTTTGTATGAGTCAGGAAAAAGTAAAAGGTTAAAAGAAATAGATGTTTTAAGGGTTATTGCATTTATTTTTGTAGTAGAACAACATTCTATGGGCGGGTATTCCAATATAAAAGGGATTAGTTATTCTTATTTTAAAATATTTAAATTTGTCTACACTATGGCTAAACCTGCAGCGGCAGCTTTTTTTTGCATTAGTGCAATAACACTTTTAAAATCCTATTCTGAAAAATTTGATTGTAAAATATATTATACAAAGAGAATTAAAAAAATAATTTTACCATATATGATCTGGTCTATAATATTTATATTTAGGTATGGAAAGTACGAAGGTTTTACTAACTTATTTGGACAAATATTATCAGGTAATGCATACTATCACTTATGGTATATGGGAATGATAATGCGAATATATTTATATTTGCCTATTATTTTATTTATTGCAAATAACATACATAATAAAAAAATGGGATTAAGGGTACTAACTTTTTTAACATTAATTATAGGATATTACTATATTTCTAAATATCAAAATGTAATTTCTAATAAATGTATACAAACTATATTTACAAATCCTACAAAGGTTCAGCGTAAATTTATAAATGTATCTCCTTTATTTTGGTATTTATACTTTGTAATTGGTATATATATAGGATTGAATTATGAAAGCTTTAAGAAAAATATTTCAAAAATTAAAATTCCAGTTACCCTTATATATATAAGTTTACTTATATATGCTTATTTAAACGAGATTAAAATAATTAAATATAATAGGTGCCTAGGTTTGCTTTATTTTGTTTTCTCAATTTTGTTTTGGTATGTAATATCACTATATTTATCAAATAAAGTTAGGATTTATAGTTTATTTAATTTTATTGGTAGGTACTCATTTGCTGGTTATATAATTCATGTGCCTGTAATACAACGTATTGCTTCAATTTTAATGGGAACTTTTCATTTAACGAATTGGTTAGTTATAGGACTATTGACTTGGGTTAGTACATCATTAGTAGCACCTTTATTAGTTAAGCTTATTAGTTATATTCCTTATTCTGAACTTATAACTGGTATAAAAAGTGTAAGCAAGAAAAATAAAAATGTAGATGTGTCTATATAAGATACATCTACATTTTTATTTTCAGTGTATAGGATTCCATAAATGAAGATTCAACCCCAATATTAAATTTTACATTCTAAATCTAAAATTAAAAACTATACTTGTATTTACTTTATTTATTTGAATGTGCCTAATGTAGAGCTTGAAATTTATGTGCTAAAGTTGAATCGCCTACATTAAGTTTTTCTATGAAGGAGACTATGCATAGTGAACATAGAAATAGTATAGGAAAATTGTATCGTTGCTGTCCCTCAAAAACAAAAGCTATTAGTATAAAGAATGCGATATTAAAAAATGGTATAGAAGTTACATAATCAATTTTAGTTCCTTTTTTAAATAAACCAACTAATATTTTTTTTATATTATATATAACGAAAATAAAACCAAAGAAATTTAGTATATGAACATATCCGTTAAAAATAGTATTGATAAATTTAGTTTTTAAAAAAGTTGAGTATTTTGTCGTTTGGTTACTAGCCATTGTCCATTGATATATGTCTCCTGCACCGTGAAAAAAGGTATTGCGTAATCTAAGAAGGCCTAATTGACAAAATCTAAGGGGATGATTCCATATCCATTTCTTTGCTTCTTTTTTAAATAAATTGTCTAATGATGGATTTAACATAATTTGATCTATTTCATTTTTAGATTTATCTCCATAGCTAAAATTATGTGTATAGAAATCTTTTTTTAAATCATTAGATACGTTTATATTTTCTACAGACATCCATGCGCCGTTTTTGTTGTTACTATTATTATTAATAAATAATACATAGCCACCATTGTGAGACACGGGAATTATCAAATTGAATTTTTTGTAGTTTCTATAAGTCCAAGGAGCCACGACTATAAGCATGAATATAGTGGTAATAAAAAACAACTTAAAAGTTTCTTTTTTATTTTTGTTTTTTAGCCAATAAATCAATGAAATCATTATGGTGTACACTAAAAAGAAAGGTTTAGTTAAGGCAGCAAATCCAATAAAAATTCCCATAGTTATGTATCGGATGATAACATTAAAGTTACATAATTGTAAGTAGATTATTACTGATAGTAAAAATGTTATTAGTATTTCTGAACCCAAAACATTATTATAGGCAATATAGTTTGGAATAAAAGTTATTATTGTATATGCTATATGTACTGAAAGTATATTTTTACACAATTTAAGTAGTATAAGTAAAATAATTATTAGAGTTATAGAAGATAATAAAAGGTTTAATATTTTGCCTAAGAATATATTATTAGACCCCATCAGTTTATAAAAATAACCTAAGGTATATGGATAGCCCATTGGCTGAAAAGCAGTAGGTTTTCCTAAATAGGAGTGACCATTACCTATAAAAATATTTGTAGCTATAATTTGATATTTTTTAAAATCAGAAACAGGATTACAAGGTACATTTAATATAAAAGTAATACGAGCTAATATGCCCATAATAGTTATAGAAAAAAGATATACTTTATCTAATTTATTAAGTTGAAACTTTTTATGTCTAGCAAATAGTGTTTTCATAGTTATCTCCCTAAAATTTATATTTAATAGCTATAACATTACCGTTAATAAAAAAGGGACACGTATCCCTTAAATAATATTTAATCGTTACAATTATAACATCACTAACTATTTTGCACAATTGAACCATTTGGTATAATATGATAAAAATATTGAGTGAAATATGACAGAGCAAATTAGTTATAAAGCCAAGAGTTTAGAAGAAAAATATATTTAAAATTTAAATTTTATAGTTGTTTAGGTCATAGGTAGCTTGATAACGATTTCTAAAAAGCATAAACTATAGATTGTTAAATATAGAATAGTATATATAAAATATTAGGGGGGAAAGCTATGAGTAAAATTGCATTTCTAGGGGGATTACTAATAGATGGTACTGGAAAAGAACCTATAGAAAACTCATTAGTAATTGTTGAGGACAAAAAAATTCAATATGCTGGGGTTATGAAGCACATTGATGAAGAATTAGAAAAGGTTGATATTACAGGAAAAACTATAATGCCTGGATTAATTGACACTCACCTTCATTTTAGTGGAAATAGAACTGATGATGATACAGAATGGGTGCTTGAGCCTGTTATACAAAAGACAATTGTGGCAGTGGCACAAGCTCGTGAAGCCCTTGAACATGGATTAACATCTGTAGGTGAAATTTCTCGTTCAGGAATACATATTCGTAACATGATTGAAGAGGGGATTATTGAAGGACCTCGTGTGGTTACATCCGGACTTGGTTTTTGCAGAACAGCAGGTCATGGGGACTCGCACAAATTACCATTAGAATATAACAATGATTCTCATCCATGGGCTGAGCGTGTAGATGGACCTTGGGATCTTAGAAAAGCAGTGCGAAGAAGAATTCGTGAAAATCCGGATGCCATTAAGATATGGTCTACTGGTGGAGGTATTTGGAGACATGATGCAAAGGCTGATTCACATTATTGTATGGAAGAAATTCAAGCAGTAGTTGATGAGTGTAATATGGTAGGATTACCTGTATGGTCTCATGCTGAAGGGTATGAGGGAGCACTTAATTCCTGCAGGGCGGGGGTTGCGGCAATAATACATGGACAAGAATTAAATGATGAGTGCCTCGAAATAATGAAGGAAAAGGATATAACCTTCTGTCCAACGCTACAGTTCTTTTATGAATGGTTTACCGTGTATGAGCCACCATACAGACCAGTTCATGATAATTATCCAGGTAAAACCACTGCTGAAAAAGAGCTAAATCGTATAATAGACAATTTACAGAAAGCAAATAAGAAAGGGATTAGAATTACTGTTGGTTCTGACTCTTTCTGTAGTAGCTTGACTCCTTATGGTAAATATGCTATCACAGAGATGTATACACTTAATAAATCGGGACTAACAGAGATGGAGACAATTATGGCAGCTACTAAAAATGGAGCTGAAATGCTTAGAATAAATGATATTACAGGGACTTTAGAAAAGGATAAATTTGCTGACCTTTTAGTAATTAATGGCAATCCACTAAAGGACATTCATGATGTAGCTACTGATAAAATGGAAGTTATAATGAAGGAAGGTAAATTTGTTAAGAGAAAGGAATGAAAATGTGAGTAAAAAAATAAGGTTTGGTGTTATAGGTACAAACAAAATTACAGAATGGTTTTTAAATGGAGCATTAAAATTAGAAGACTTTTGTTTCACATCAGTTTATTCAAGAAATGAAGAAAAGGGAAGAAATTTTGCTGAGAAATATGGAGTAACCAATGTGTTTACAAATTTAGAAGACATGGCTAAGAGCAATTTAATAGACGCTGTTTATATTGCATCACCTAATGCTCTCCATAAAGAACAAAGTGTATTGTTTCTAAAAAATAAAAAGCATGTATTGTGCGAAAAAGCTTTTGCATCTAACAGTATGGAAGTTGAAGAAATGATAGAAACTGCTAGAGAAAATAATGTACTTTTAATGGAAGCTATGAAAACAACTCATTTACCTAACTTTAAAGTGATTAAGGAAAATCTACATAGAATAGGTAAAGTAAGAAGATACTTTGGAAACTACTGTCAGTACTCATCCAGGTATGATAAGTATAAAGAGGGAATAGTATTAAATGCATTTAAACCTGAATTATCTAATGGAGCATTGATGGATATAGGAGTCTATTGTATTCATCCAATGGTAAATTTGTTTGGAAAGCCAAATGAAATAAAAGCTAATGCTTTAATGTTAGAATCCGGAGTAGATGGAGAAGGCAGCGTATTATTTAAATATGATCATATGGATGCTGTAATTATGTATTCAAAAATTGCTAATTCGTATGTGCCATCAGAAATCCAAGGAGAAAATGGTAGTATAATAATTGAGACAGTGAATAACTTCCAAAAGGTGGAAATGCTATTTAAAAATGGAGCAGAAGAGGACTTGACGCAGCTTCAAATAAAAGAAGATATGTATTATGAGGCACAGCATTTTATAAATTTAATAAATGAAAATAAAACTGAGTCATATATTAATTCTTATAATAATTCTAAATGGGTTATGGAGATAATGGATTCTGTGAGACAGAAAATTGGTTTGGTTTTCCCAGCAGATAAAAATAAGAAATAGTTATTTGTTAAAGCACATCTATTTTTAACAGGAATGGATGTGCTTTTATTTTAATTAAATTACTTGTTCATTTTTGTTAAAAATATTAAGTAATATAGAAATTTTTCCGAAAATACTGTACAATTCTTATATGGTAGTGAATTTCAGATTAAAAAAATGAAAGATATTAACTTATTGTAAAGCTAATATTTAAGAAAGAATATACATGACCTAAGGCAATGAAGTTCTTGGCTTTAGGTAGAATTTCATTTCAGTTAAAACTTAGAAAGTATTGTTCATAGGATTATATGTAACTACATACTGTTTTGTTACAAAGGGAGTGTTACATTAGATAGCTATGAATAAATTTCAATTTTTATAAGGGGGTAAATTTCATGGAAAGATATGAACCTGTAAGTAAAAAATGTAATGTTATGTTACATGGAGCGGACTACAATCCAGAACAATGGATGCATGTTCCAGGCATTTGGAATGAAGACATGAGACTTATGAAGCTTGCAAATTGCAATGTAGTGTCAATAGGAATGTTTTCTTGGAGTTCACTGGAACCGGAAGAAGGAAAATTTGAATTTTCATGGCTGGATGAAATTATGGACAAATTACATAGCAATGGAATTTATGTAATACTTTCCACTCCAAGCGGGGCTAGACCAGCCTGGATGTCGCAAAAGTACCCTGAAGTATTAAGGGTTAAAGAAGATAGAATTAGAAATCTTCATGGAGAGCGTCACAATCATTGTTATACATCTCCAATTTATAGAGAGAAAGTTCGCATAATCAATACAAAGTTAGCGGAAAGATATAAAGATCATCCCGCATTGATTTTGTGGCATGTATCCAATGAATATGAGGGAGAATGTCATTGTGAATTATGCCAACAGGAGTTTAGACAATGGCTTAAAGAAAAATATAATGGTGATTTAGATAAGCTAAATAAAGCATGGTGGACGGGATTTTGGAGTCACACATATACTGATTGGTCTCAAGTAGAATCGCCGTCACTACAGGGAGAAACTAATTTGCATGGATTGAATTTAGATTGGAGAAGATTCGTCACATATAAAACATTAGATTTCTTTAAGGAGGAAACTATCCCATTAAGAGAAATTACACCAGATATACCTATAACAACAAATTTTCATGAGTATGTAGATATAGCAAATAGTATAAACTATTGGGAATTTGCTCCTTACTTAGATGTGATTTCTTGGGACAACTACCCTTATTGGCATGGTCAGCGTCCAGAACCTTTAGAAGCAGCCAGAAGAGCGTTTATACATGATATAAATAGATCCTTAAAGGGTGGTAAGCCATTTATGATGATGGAGAGCTCTCCTAGTGCAACTAATTGGCAGCCAGTGGCTAAGTTAAGAAGACCTGGTATGCATGTTTTAGGCTCAATTCAGGCTATAGCACACGGATCAGATACGGTTCAATATTTCCAGTGGAGAAAAAGCAGAGGTTCCTCCGAAAAATTTCATGGAGCAGTAGTTGATCACTGTGGACATGAAAATACTAGGGTGTTTAAGGAAGTTTCAAAGGTTGGAGAAATATTATCTAAACTTAATTCTGTTGTTGGAACCTCAGTAAAGGCAGAGGTAGCTGTAATATACGATTGGGAAAATTGTTGGACAATGGAAGATGCACAGGGGCCAAGAAAAGAAAAAAAAGATTATTTTGAAACCTGCGTAAATCATTATAAGGCCTTTTGGAACATGGGAGTACCTGTAGATGTAGTAAGCATGGATGTGGATTTTTCAAAGTATAAGTTAGTTGTAGCACCTATGCTGTACATGGTTAGAAAAGGTGTTGGTGAAAGAATAGAGGAGTTTGTGAAAAATGGTGGTACCTTTGTAACTACATACTGGAGTGGCATAGTAGACGAAAATGATTTATGCTTCCTTGGAGGCTTCCCAGGACCACTTAGAAAGGTTACTGGAATTTGGTCTGAAGAAATAGATGCATTATATGATGATGAAGTGAATTATGTTGAGTTTGAAAATAATAATGAATTTGGTATGTCAGGAAAATATCAAGCTAGTATATTCTGCGATTTAATTCACGCAGAAACGGCTAAAGTGCTTGCCACATATAAAAATGATTTTTATGCGGGAATGCCAGCTGTTACAGAAAACCTTTTCCATAATGGAAAGGCTTACTATATAGCTTTTAGAAGTAATGAGGATTTTCTTTTAAATTTCTATGAAAAAATAGCTAAAGATTGTAATTTAAAAAGAGCAATAGATGCTCAATTGCCATATGGAGTTACTGCGCAAATGCGTACAGATGGAGAAAAAGATTTTATATTTATTTCTAATTTTACGCAGGATAAAAAGCAAGTGAATTTAAGGGAAAGGATATTTAAAGATATGGAAACTGGCAAGAAGGTGGGAAAAACTTTAGAACTAAGTAGCTATGGAATAAAAATATTACAAAACATTAGATAATTGAAAGTCATGTCTTAAGAAATATAAATAGTAAAATGAAAATGAATACTAAATATTAATACACTAATACATTTAAGTGATTATTTAACCAAGAAGAACCTTCTTCAGCGTAAGCAGGTGTAAGGAGAGTTCACTTTTAGTAATTATGAAGTATGGATGTGTTTAAAGTGAGTGATAAAGAGATTAAAAAACGAGTATATTCAATGATACTACCTATAATAATAGAAAATATTCTGGAAATGACTGCAGGGATTGTTTCGGCAGGGATGATAGGGAGGATAGATGTTACAGCCATATCAACTCAAGGAGTATGTTCAAGGCTTATAGGGATTTTATGGTGTATATTTAAAGGCGTATCTATTGGAGCAACAGTTTTAGTAGCTAGAGCATATGGAGGCAATAATAAAAATAAGATAAAAAGTGTATCAGAACAAACATTATTGCTCTCTCTTATATTAGGCATTGTTTTTCAGTTAATACTATTGTGGCAAGGAGAAGTCTTTTTAAGTATATTTAATCCTAGTTCCCGAATAATGAAAATGGCCGTACCATATTTAAGATTAATTTCTTTTGGACTTCCATTTCAAGCTATTATGATTGCAGTAACAGGCATACTTCAGGGGGTGGGAGATGGAAAAACTCCAATGATTATATCTTTATTTATGAACGGAATAAATATACTAGTTGGATATCCGTTGATATTTGGAAGTTTTGGATTTAACCCTATGGGACTAAAAGGTGCTGCTATTGCCATTGTAATAGCCCAAATTGTTGCAGCATTAATGGGTTTGTATGTACTATTTAAAAAAGAGGGTTTACTGGAGAGGTCAGAAAGAACAAAAATATTTAAATTAGACTTTAGTGAAACTTCATCAATACTTAATATTGGAATACCATCAGCTTTTGAATCACTATTTTGGCAGTTTTCAGCTATAATACTTACAAGAGTGATGCTATCTTTTGGTGAAGAACCTTTTTCTGCATATCAGCTAGGTCTTCAAGCAGAAACTATTTCAGAAATGCCAGCCTTGGGTTTTGGAGTTGCAGCTACGACTTTTGTTGGACAATCCCTAGGAGCTATGGATAAAGAACTTGGAAAAAGGTATATAAGAGTAATTAAAAAAGGTGGTTTGTTAGTAATGGCTTTTGGAAGCATTCTTCTTATTTGCTTTCCTAACCAAATTATGAGATTACTCACAGATGATCCTAAAGTTATAGAACTTGGAGCTATATACATTAGGCTAATGGGATTAATTCAAGTACCTCAAAATTTAGCAAGAGTTTATAATGGAGCATTAAAGGGAGCAGGGTTTACTAAAATACCTATGATAGTAGCAGGACTAGGTCTTTGGGGAGTTAGAATACCACTCACCCTTATACTAACTTATATATTTCATATGGATATAGTATACATTTGGTTTATCATATGTGTAGATCAGGTATTTAGATTTATTATCAGTATATTTTGGTATAAAAGGAAGAAAATTTTTAGTGCTTAAGACGACACCGCTAATTTTTCATAAATAATTATAGTGAATACAATATAATTGAATAATTACCAATTAAATGGATAGAATTCATTGTATAGAGAAAATGTTTTAAAAACAAGAAAGGAGAATACGATGAATAAAGTCACATTAATTGGAAGATTAACTAAAGATTCAGAGTTGATAGACTTAAATGAAAGTGATAGGAAGGGCATTGGATTTACCTTAGCTGTAGATAGGAGACACAAAAATGTAAATGGAGAAAGGGAAGCAGATTTTATTCCAGTTATTTATTTTACAAAGCATTATGATAGTTTAGTAAAATATTTACTAAAAGGACGATTGATTGCTGTGAGTGGTAGAATTTCTGTATACTCAAAAGATCAGCAGGATGGAACTAGAAGATATTATACCAGTGTTGTAGCAGATGAAATTAAATTTCTTGAAAGCAAGAAAGAATCAGCAGTATAAGAATATTGTGAAGCAAGTGCCGTAAGAAAAATCACACTTTAAGTCTGTGAAACAATTGTAATTTGGGACTAATCACAATACGCTAAGAACTTCTACATGTTTGCAGATTTCAATCCCCTAAAACCTTAACTCGCTCCTTGCGTCCCTCAAACAAGAAGGTTTCTTAACGGGAATTGAAATCTGCAAACATAAGAATTTTTAAAGCTAGTTCCATAGTCCCCAATTCCAATTGTTTCACTCCCTTAAAGTGTGATTTTTCGGTTAACACATAAGCTATCTATGGGGGAATACAGCTAACTAAAGGATTATTTTCCTCCACTACGTTATGGAAAATCTTTTATTGGCGGCAGCCAGCCTAAATACATAGGCATGATTAAGATTTATATAAATCAATGCCTCACGGCAAAATATATTAGACCTTATTTAGTGCTTTATAAAGTTTTTTTTGCGTGAGCCTGTTGATTTATAATGAATGATCAGCATATAGGTTAAGAAACATAAATATGTATTATAACAACAAATTCTAACATCTAGAACCTAGTACTAAAAAACATTTGGCGACTAGGGACTAAATGAAAGGCTTCGCCTAAAGAAATATTATGAGCGTTTTCTTATTTATAGATTAAAGATTTTCAGTAGCGCAGGGGAGGAAAATCATCCTTTAGTCGGTCTCCTCCCCCAGAAGCAATGTACGCATGAACTGAAAAATCTGTCTTTAAGGTAACAATAAATATATTTTCTTAGACTATTGAGCTAGCCTTAGAAATTCTTTGTTTTGAAATTTTAATACCCGTTAAGAAGCTTTCATGTTTGAGCGCCGTCAGAAGCGAGTTTGAAAGCTTTAGGGTATTGAAATTTGAAAACATTAGAATTTCTTGGCGTACTGTGAACAGTCTAAAAAATATATTTATTGTGAACTTAAAGACAGATTTTTCTTATGGCACTTGCTTTGTAATATATTTTTGTTGCGTGGCAACTGTTTTTAAAGCAGTGTATAGTTTTTCCCAGTCTTTAGAGTATATAGCCTTAAACTCTTCATTTCTATTATATGTCAGTGAAGAAGGGTGATACATTGGGAAAATATATCTTTCTATCTCTTCATTAAAATAAAGTTCCCCATGGCAGATGCCTATGCTGCTAAAATTTGTAAGTCTCTTAAGTGGTACATTACCAAGGGTTACTATTAGTTTTGGATTGGCCAATTTGATTTCTTCATCTAATAGGTGTCTAAACAAATTTATCTCAGAAGTTTTTGGAGGACGATTGCTTATAGTTTCTCTTCCGTTTTTTGAAAGTTTCTTTTTTATAGGTCTAAAAAAGCAGGTGTTTGTTATGCGTATATCTTGTCTATTAATGCCTATGGAATTTAGATAGCTTTCAAAAGTTTTACCAGCAATGCCTACAAAGGGCTTCCCTGTTTCCACTTCTGTTTTACCAGGAGCTTCACCTACAAATAAAATATCACAAGGCACAGGACCATCACCAGTTATCCATCCACCTATATGTTCTTCTTTATAATTCTCAGATATAGTCTTAATTGCATCTTTTATCTCTTCAAGAGTCATACTAAAGGGGCACCTCTTTTCTTTCAATACTATTTTATTGTATTTACAGTAACTTCACTAAGATTATTTTTACAAATTAAGGTACATGAAAAGAAATAACAAGTCAAAGCTGCTAGTATATTTTGTGTCAGACAAGGGGTTCCGTCGCTAGTAGACTATTGGCGGGTACTGATGACGCAGTATTACGCCAAATAGACTAACTAGCATACTGACTTATTGTTCATTTGAATGTGCCTAATGTGTATTTAAAAATATTAAAGAAGGTTTGAAAAAATTCTAGCTATAGCTTCTATAGACTTTTTGTAAAAGGGAGTGTTTTCAAAAGAGCTATAATCAGCTAAAGTACTTTCTTTTAAATCATTTATAAAAGTCGTTTCTAATTCTTCTGTAGAAGATTTATCGTATATAACAGCATTTATCTCATAGTTTAACTCAAAGCTGCGAATATCCATATTAGCAGTACCTACCGTAGAAATTTCTCCATCTACGGTCATAAATTTAGAGTGCATAAAGGCATCATTTTTATAAAGATAGATTTTAATACCGTATTTAGCTAGCTCTGAAAGATAAGTTCTGGAGGCATAATAAACTGTAAAGTGGTCATAACGACCAGGAAACAAAATCTTTATCTTAATGCCACTTAAAGCAGCTATTTTTAAGGCATTCATTACACTATAATTTGGCACAAAGTATGGTGTGGCTATGTAAATATGATCTTCTGCTAGAGAAATCATTTTAATAATTACCTGCATGATAGATGCATTTTCAGAGTCAGGGCCACTTTTGACTAACTGCATTACTTTTCCTTTAGAATTATTGGGAGTAGGAAAATAAGATTCAAAATCATTATGCCAAGGAAATGTATTTTGACTTTTTTTAACCATAAAAAAATCATCTAAAAATGAAGCTTGAAGCCCAAGCACAGAGTCACCTTGAATCATTATATGAGTATCTCGCCAGTAGCCTAATTTGCTTTTTCCTAAGTATTCATCCCCAATATTTATGCCACCTAAAAATCCTATTTTACCATCTATGACAACTATTTTACGATGATTTCTATAGTTTAATTGAGTGTTTATCTTTTTAAATAAAGGTGCCAGAAAGTAAGTATAAAAAACTACATCTACTCCTGCAGATTTTAAATCATTTATAAAATCTTTTTTTATTGTAGGAGAACCAACTCTATCTATGATAAAACGAACTTCCACTCCTTCTTTAGCTTTTTTTATTAATATGTTTTTTATTTCATTTCCTATTGTGTCATTTTTAACTATATAATATTCAAGATGTATATGATGTTTTGCATTTTGCAGACAAGTTTTTAATATTTTAAATTTCTCTTCACCATTAGTAAGTATGGATATATCATTATCTATAAAAACAGGACAATTATTATTATTCATTATCAAATGTATAAGAGAAGGATATTTAACATCTTTTATATTATACAATGCTTCAGATACAAGTTTATGAGTACGTTGGGTAGTTTCAGTATTTAGTTTATGCTTCTTCCAATTTCTTCCCGCAAATATGTATAAAAATAAGCCTATAGGAGGTAATATTATTAATATTAATAGCCAAGCTATGGTTTTTTCAGGTCTTCTTCGTTCTAGAATTATTACTATTATAGATATTAATGCATTAATTATAAAAAACCAAGAAAGTATTTTTATAAAGCTAGTATTCATGGGACAACCTCCTTTAAATATAACTGTGTAAAAATATAATATCAATTATTTTTACACATTACAAAGGAATTACTACAAATTTATAGAAATATTGTATAATATGTAAATTAGTATTTCAAATTTGGAGTTTATGGAGGGAATTATGAGGTTAGAATTTATAAAAAATCTAAGTGGAAAAGAAGTTTTAGCCAGAAGTATATTTTCTAGTGATGGAAGTGTACTTTTAAAGAAGGGGATTAGATTAACTTTAAATTATATAAGGCAGTTAGAGGCTAATGGAATATACCTTGTATACATAAAAGATGACAGATTTCCCGATATAGATACTAAAGAAAACAAAGAAATTGATAAATTAAAATCTTCTAGCTTAAATGAAATGCCTTTGTTATTTCAAAATATATTATCAGGTAGTAAAACTCAAATACAGGAGAGTCTCAGAAATATTGAAAACATTATCAATTACATTTCTGAAGAAAAGAATGTAAATACTAATTTATATGAAGTAAAATTATATGATGATTATACATATATACATTCTCTAAACACAGGAATTATGGCTACATACTTAGGAGTTAAATTGGGATGGAATAAGGAGGAAGTTAAAAAACTCGGCATATGTGGTATTCTTCACGACATTGGAAAAACAAAAATTCCTAATAGTATAATAAATAAAAAGGGAGTTCTAACTAAAAATGAATTAAATATAATAAAAAAGCATCCTATATTTGGAGGAGAGATATTAAGGAGTAAAGGTATTTTTTCTGAGGATATCATTTTAGGTGTTTTGCAGCATCATGAAAAAGTCTCAGGTACAGGGTATCCTTTTGGATTAAAGGGAGATGAAATTTGTGATTATGCAAAGATAATAAGTATTTGCGATGTTTTTACTGCAGTAAGTTCTAATAGAAGCTATAGAAATAGATTTTCTCCTAATGAGGCTTATGAATTAATACTTAGTAATTCAGGTATAATGTTTGAAACAAAGTATGTAGAAAAGTTTAGACAATGCTTTGCTATATACCCTTTAGGATGTAAATTAGTACTGTCTAATGGTTTAGAGGGGTATGTAGTAGGTCAAAATGAAAATTTCCCAGATAGACCAATAATAAGAGTTACATGTGGGGAATCTAAAAAGAATAATGTTTATACATATGATATGAATCTTTTGGATAATCCAAGCATTACAATAGTCGATGTTTGCCATGAATAAGTACAATTGTTAACTGTTTATTCCATGGTAAATGCATATAAATTTTAAAATGATGTTGAATTTCGACATCATTTTATATTATAATTGGTATATACAACATAACAACATGTGAATATGATAATATTTATTTATAGCGGGAGGTAATATTTTGAGAAAAATTTGTAAGGATAGTCCACTTCCACTGTATTATCAAATAAAGCAATTATTGCTTGACATGATAGAAGATGGAGAATTAATTCCGGGAGAATTAATACCTCCTGAAAGAGAAATTTGTCAACTTCAAGAAGTAAGTAGAATGACTGTAAATAAAGCAATAATGTCTTTAGTAAATGAGGGAGTTTTATATAGAGAGCAGGGGAAAGGAACTTTTGTTGCCTGTCCTAAGGAGAAACAACAATTGCAACTAAAGGGTTTTACAGAGCAAATGGAGGAAAAAGGACTTAAGTCTAGTTCGAAGATAATATCCTTCAATGTAAAGAAAGCTACAAATCAAATAAAATGTGTTTTGAAACTTCCGAAAGATCAAGAAGAAGTAATAGAAATAAATAGATTAAGAATTATTGAACAGGACCCTTATGCTTTGGAAAAAGTTTTTATACCTTGTTATATGTGTCCAGGTTTAACAAAGGAGAGTTTAGAGGGGAAGTCGCTCTATGAAATATTAAGAGAAAAATATAATTTTAATTTAAAGTTTGCAAAACAAACAATAGAACCGATAATGCTAAATGAGTTTGAAAGTAAATTATTAAATCAGGAGGATAATTCTCTTGCATTAGTTTTTAAAAGAACAACTTATTTAGAAAATGATATGCCTATAGAACATACTAGAGAAATATATAGAAGTGATAAATATAAATATGAGATAGTACTTACTTAAAATGGGAGATGGTAGTGTGAAAATAATAAAGAATGGCCAAATAATAATTAAGGATAAAGTCTTAAAAAATAAAGTATTGGTTTTTAAAAGGAAGATTTTAGATATAATAGATGAAGAAAATTTACAACAGTATATAAATAAAAATAATATAAAAAAAGATGAGATTATGGATGCTCAAGGCAATTATATTTCTCCAGGATTTATAGACATACATGTTCATGGTTGTGGGGGTAGTGATACCATGGACGGAACTTTAGAAGATATAGAAACCATAAGTGAAAATGTGTGCAAAAATGGAGTGACAGCGTTCTTACCTACTACCATGACTATGGCTAAGGAAAAAATCTACAAAGCACTAAATGCAATAAGAGAAAGTATGAGTAACATAGGTAAGGGGTCTAGAGTTCTGGGTGCACACATGGAGGGGCCTTTTATAAATCCAAAATACAAGGGTGCACAAAATGAAAGATACATAGAAAAGCCTGATTATAATTTTATTAAAGACTATTTAGACACAATAAAAATAATAACTTTGTCACCGGAAATGGATGAGAAATATGAGTTTATAAAAAGAGTTAAAAGAGATACTGACATAGTATTGTCTATAGGACATACAGATGCTACTTATGAACAGGCCATTGAAGCTATGGAGTTAGGAATTAGTCATGGAACACATACATTTAATGCTATGACACCACTACATCATAGAAAACCAGGAGTTGTAGGAGCAATAATGAACAGTGATGTTACTTGTGAATTGATAGCAGATAAAATACACATACATCCAGGTGCTTTTAATGTTCTTATAAATATAAAGGGTTTTAACAAAGTGGTATTAATTACAGACTGTATGAGAGCAGGAAATTTAAATGATGGTATATATGATCTGGGAGGACAGAAGGTAATAGTAAAGGAGAATTCTGCGAGGTTGGAAGATGGTACGTTAGCCGGGAGTATTTTGAATTTAAACAATGGAATAAAGAATATATTTAAAAATACAAATTTAAAAATACAAGAAGTAGTAGCAATGGCTAGTATAAACCCAGCTAGAGTTATAGGCGTAGATGACAGAAAGGGAAGTATAGAAATAGGAAAGGATGCAGATGTGACTATTTTTGATGAAGAATTTAATATTAGGACTACTATAGTTGAAGGTATAGTGGTTTTTAAGGCATAGTTTATAAATTACAAGTTAAAGTACAAGTAGTAAATAAAAATACGATTAAGATTGTAGAGCTATAAAAGTTGAATAACTAATATAAAGGAGTAGTGAAATAAAGTATGAGGATAATAATTGTGGAGAATTATGAAGAAATGAGCAAAAAAGCAGCTATAATGATGGCAAGTCATGTTATATTAAAGCCTAATAGTATACTAGGGTTAGCAACAGGCAGTACCCCAATAGGTATGTATAATGAATTAATTAATATGTATAAGAATGGAGAAGTGGATTTTTCTAGTGTAAAGACTTT
This sequence comes from Clostridium sp. KNHs214, assembly GCF_000744935.1. Taxonomy (GTDB): domain Bacteria; phylum Bacillota; class Clostridia; order Clostridiales; family Clostridiaceae; genus Haloimpatiens. The sequence continues at coordinate 1,407,316 of NZ_JQMW01000011.1, forward strand.
CAACTTAGATGAATATTATGGTTTAGAAAAAAAGAATGAACAAAGTTACCACTATTATATGAATAAAAATTTGTTTAATCATATAAATGTAGGAGAAGAAAATATTAATATACCTAATGGTATGACAGAAAATATAGAAAGAGAATGTTTTGAGTATGATAAAAGAATAGAAGAAGCCGGTGGCATAGATATTCAAGTATTAGGTATAGGTGGAAATGGACACATAGGATTTAATGAACCTAATGATACATTCGAAGCTGAAACACATTTAGTTAAATTAGATGAAAAAACAATAAAAGATAATTCAAGATTTTTTAACTCTATGGATGAGGTTCCTACAACAGCAGTAAGCATGGGAATAAAGACAATAATGATGTCTAAAAAGGTTATATTATTAGCAAATGGAAAAGGAAAGGCAGCGGCTATAAGAAAAACCATAGAGGGTAAAATAACTCCAGAGGTACCAGCTTCAATTCTTCAATTGCATAAAGATGTAACATTTATAATTGATAAGGAAGCTGCTAGTGAGTTAAGTGGAATGGAATATAATCACTAATAATATAAATTATATAATTAAACCACAAAAAGGTACAATGTAGTGAAATTATGAAATTCCTTCTCTATGACTTGCATAGGAGCTCGGAACAATAAATTTAAACAGTTCCTTTGTCTCTTATGCAAGTCATTACAGAGAAAATTCATAATTCAAGTAATGTGATACTTTTTGTGGGATAATCATTATATTGTAAAACCTTGCGGTATAGTTTAGTAGAATGCGAATTAAAGCAAAAGCTTTTACAAAGTAGCCTGGTGTATCAATACTAGATATATTGAGAAAAACCTAGAAATAATCCGAAAAAGGAGTTTAATTTTAATTATTAAAGTATTGAATGCGTAAACACATGAAATATTATGATAAAATATCACTTGTCGCTAAGAAACGACAGGAAAATCTAATAAAAAAGATTTTATAAAAAATTGACAAGGTCGAGTTTAAGTGGTATAATAAAAGAAGTCGCTTAAAACGACAAAAGCTGGTCTTTGAAAATTAAACAGAGATAAAGATGTAAATCATAAAGTCAGTGAATTTGAGTTTGAGATTAAACTTAAAATTGAGAGTTTGATCCTGGCTCAGGACGAACGCTGGCGGCGTGCCTAACACATGCAAGTCGAGCGATGAAATCCCTTCGGGGATGGATTAGCGGCGGACGGGTGAGTAACACGTGGGCAACCTGCCTCAAAGAGGGGAATAGCCTCCCGAAAGGGAGATTAATACCGCATAAAATTATGGAATCGCATGGTTCTGTAATCAAAGGAGCAATCCGCTTTGAGATGGGCCCGCGGCGCATTAGCTAGTTGGTAAGGTAAAGGCTTACCAAGGCGACGATGCGTAGCCGACCTGAGAGGGTGATCGGCCACATTGGAACTGAGACACGGTCCAGACTCCTACGGGAGGCAGCAGTGGGGAATATTGCGCAATGGGGGAAACCCTGACGCAGCAACGCCGCGTGAGTGATGAAGGCCTTAGGGTTGTAAAGCTCTGTTATCTGGGACGATAATGACGGTACCAGAGGAGGAAGCCACGGCTAACTACGTGCCAGCAGCCGCGGTAATACGTAGGTGGCGAGCGTTGTCCGGATTTACTGGGCGTAAAGAGTGCGTAGGCGGATGTTTAAGTGAGATGTGAAATACCCGAGCTCAACTTGGGTGCTGCATTTCAAACTGGGCATCTAGAGTGCAGGAGAGGAAAGCGGAATTCCTAGTGTAGCGGTGAAATGCGTAGAGATTAGGAAGAACACCAGTGGCGAAGGCGGCTTTCTGGACTGTAACTGACGCTGAGGCACGAAAGCGTGGGGAGCAAACAGGATTAGATACCCTGGTAGTCCACGCCGTAAACGATGGGTACTAGGTGTCGGGGGTCCAACCTCGGTGCCGCAGTAAACACATTAAGTACCCCGCCTGGGGAGTACGGTCGCAAGATTAAAACTCAAAGGAATTGACGGGGGCCCGCACAAGCAGCGGAGCATGTGGTTTAATTCGAAGCAACGCGAAGAACCTTACCTAGACTTGACATCCCAAGAATACTGTGGAAACACGGTAGTGCCCTTCGGGGAACTTGGAGACAGGTGGTGCATGGTTGTCGTCAGCTCGTGTCGTGAGATGTTGGGTTAAGTCCCGCAACGAGCGCAACCCCTATTGTTAGTTGCTACCATTAAGTTGAGCACTCTAGCAAGACTGCCTGGGTTAACCAGGAGGAAGGTGGGGATGACGTCAAATCATCATGCCCCTTATGTCTAGGGCTACACACGTGCTACAATGGTCGGTACAAAGAGACGCAAGACCGTGAGGTGGAGCAAATCTCAAAAACCGATCTCAGTTCGGATTGTAGGCTGCAACTCGCCTACATGAAGCTGGAGTTGCTAGTAATCGCGAATCAGAATGTCGCGGTGAATACGTTCCCGGGCCTTGTACACACCGCCCGTCACACCATGAGAGCTGGTAACACCCGAAGTCCGTGAGGTAACCGTAAGGAGCCAGCGGCCGAAGGTGGGATTAGTGATTGGGGTGAAGTCGTAACAAGGTAGCCGTAGGAGAACCTGCGGCTGGATCACCTCCTTTCTAAGGAGAACATGAAAAGGAAGTCACCTTTTCGTAAATTATGACAAGTTCACTGATATCTCTGTTTAATTTTGAGAGACCAGATACAATGGTCAATTAACAATGAGCAATGATCAGTTAAGTGATTGATTGTAGAAGAAAATCTCTCAAATGAAGTTAAATACGTTAGTGTTTAACTAATGTTCTTTGAAAATTGCACAGTGAAGAAAAGTAGAAATTATTACAATTGTGATGATTTCACTGGAGAATCAATTAAAATAAACAATCAGTAACTAGTCGCTAGACAACTAACAAACTAGTAAACTGATAACAGGTCAAGCTACAAAGGGCGCATGGCGGATGCCTTGGCACTAGGAGCCGACGAAGGACGTGATAAGCTGCGATAAGCTGTGGGTAGGCGCAAATAGCCTGTGAGCCACAGATTTCCGAATGGGGTAACCTGCTCAGCTACGCTGAGTACTGTATGCTGAATTCATAGGTATACAGAGGCAAACCCGGGGAACTGAAACATCTAAGTACCCGGAGGAAGAGAAAGAAAAATCGATTTCCTAAGTAGCGGCGAGCGAACGGGAAAGAGCCCAAACCTAAGTCTTCGGATTTAGGGGTTGAGGATAGATCATAATGTCTTAGATTTTCTAATCGAAGAGAGCTGGAACGCTCCACCACAGAAGGTAATAGTCCTGTAGGTAAAAGAAATATAAGTAAGATCTACTCCAGAGTACCACGAGACACGTGAAACCTTGTGGGAAGCTGGGAGGACCACCTCCCAAGGCTAAATACTACCTAGTGACCGATAGTGAAGAAGTACCGTGAGGGAAAGGTGAAAAGAACCCCGGGAGGGGAGTGAAATAGAACCTGAAACCGTGTGCCTACAAACTGTCGAAGCACTTTACATGTGTGACGGCGTGCTTTTTGTAGAACGAGCCAGCGAGTTATGGTATGTAGCAAGGTTAAGCACTTTTGGTGCGGAGCCGCAGGGAAACCGAGTCTGAATAGGGCGATTAGTTGCATGCTGTAGACCCGAAACCGGGTGACCTATCCATGGCCAGGTTGAAACGGAAGTAAAATTCCGCGGAGGACCGAACCGCGTTGGTGTTGAAAAACCATGGGATGAGCTGTGGATAGCGGAGAAATTCCAATCGAACTCGGAGATAGCTGGTTCTCCCCGAAATAGCTTTAGGGCTAGCGTCAGGTAATGAGTAATGGAGGTAGAGCACTGAATAGGCTAGGGGGCATATCGCTTACCGAACCTTATCAAACTCCGAATGCCATTTACTTTTATCCTGGCAGTCAGACTACGAATGATAAGATCCGTGGTCAAAAGGGAAACAGCCCAGACCATCAGCTAAGGTCCCAAAGTGTAAGTTAAGTGGTAAAGGATGTGGGATTTCTAAGACAACTAGGATGTTGGCTTAGAAGCAGCCACTCATTTAAAGAGTGCGTAATAGCTCACTAGTCAAGAGATCCTGCGCCGAAGATGTCCGGGGCTCAAACTTACCACCGAAGCTATGGATATACAATGTATATGGTAGGGGAGCTTTCTGTACGGGTTGAAGTCGTACCGTAAGGAGCGGTGGACTGTACAGAAGTGAGAATGCTGGCATAAGTAGCGAGAAATGAGTGAGAATCTCATTGGCCGAAAATCTAAGGTTTCCTGAGGAAGGCTCGTCCGCTCAGGGTTAGTCGGGACCTAAGCCGAGGCCGAAAGGCGTAGGTGATGGACAATCGGTTGATATTCCGATACCACCATGATCCGTTTGAGAAATGGGGTGACGCAGTAGGATAGGATGTGCGCACTGATGGATGTGCGTCTAAGCACTTAGGATGATTGAACAGGCAAATCCGTTCAGTCTTAAGTCTGAGGTGTGATGGGGAGTGAAATTTTAGTAGCGAAGTATCCGATTCCACACTGCCAAGAAAAGCCTCTATCGAGGAAAATGGTGCCCGTACCGCAAACCGACACAGGTAGATGAGGAGAGAATCCTAAGGCCAGCGGAAGAATTGTTGTCAAGGAACTCGGCAAATTAACCCCGTAACTTCGGGAGAAGGGGTGCCTACGAGAGTAGGCCGCAGTGAATAGGCCCAAGCAACTGTTTAGCAAAAACACAGGTCTCTGCTAAAGCGAAAGCTGATGTATAGGGGCTGACGCCTGCCCGGTGCTGGAAGGTTAAGGGGATTGGTTAGCGTAAGCGAAGCCTTGAACTTAAGCCCCAGTAAACGGCGGCCGTAACTATAACGGTCCTAAGGTAGCGAAATTCCTTGTCGGGTAAGTTCCGACCCGCACGAATGGCGTAATGATTTGGGCACTGTCTCGACAACAAATCCGGTGAAATTGAATTGGAGGTGAAGATGCCTTCTACCCGCGATTGGACGGAAAGACCCCGTAGAGCTTTACTGTAGCTTAGCATTGAATTTCGGTATTGTCTGTACAGGATAGGTGGGAGACTTAGAAGCAGGGGCGTCAGCTTCTGTGGAGTCATCCTTGGGATACCACCCTGACAGTATTGAAATTCTAACCGGAGGCCATGAATCTGGTCACGGGACATTGTTAGGTGGGCAGTTTGACTGGGGCGGTCGCCTCCTAAAAAGTAACGGAGGCGCCCAAAGGTTCCCTCAGCGCAGTCGGAAATTGCGCGCAGAGTGTAAAGGCAGAAGGGAGCTTGACTGCGACACATACAGGTGGAGCAGGGACGAAAGTCGGGCTTAGTGATCCGGTGGTTCCTCGTGGGAGGGCCATCGCTCAACGGATAAAAGCTACCTCGGGGATAACAGGCTGATCTCCCCCAAGAGTCCACATCGACGGGGAGGTTTGGCACCTCGATGTCGGCTCGTCGCATCCTGGGGCTGAAGTCGGTCCCAAGGGTTGGGCTGTTCGCCCATTAAAGCGGCACGCGAGCTGGGTTCAGAACGTCGTGAGACAGTTCGGTCCCTTTCCGTCGCGGGCGTAGGAAATTTGAGAGGAGCTGTCCTTAGTACGAGAGGACCGGGATGGACCAACCTCTGGTGCACCAGTTGTCACGCCAGTGGCATAGCTGGGTAGCTATGTTGGGAAGGAATAAACGCTGAAAGCATCTAAGCGTGAAGTCCACCTCAAGATTAGATTTCCCATAGCGTAAGCTAGTAAGACTCCTGGAAGACTACCAGGTTGATAGGTCGGAGGTGTAAGCATGGTAACATGTTCAGCTGACCGATACTAATAAGTCGAGGGCTTGATCAAAATATAACTGACAATTAGTGATTGACAGTTGACAATTAAAAGATTTTCCACACTGTGCAATTTTGAAAGAACAATAAAGTTCTTTTAAAGGAAACTCGCTCAGCAAAGCTGAGGAGTACTATATGTCTAAGGTCTAAAGACCTAAGAACTATAGCATCTGGTGATTATGGCTTGAAGGTAACACCCCTTCCCATTCCGAACAGGACGGTTAAGCTTCAAAGCGCCGATGGTACTGCAGGGGAAGCCCTGTGGGAGAGTAGGTCGTCGCCAGGTTATTTGGCTGGATAGCTCAGTCGGTAGAGCAGAGGACTGAAAATCCTCGTGTCCCTGGTTCGATTCCTGGTCCAGCCACCAAAACCCTTAGATTTATCTAAGGGTTTTTTGTTGTATAAAAAAGCTAATAAGCTGATATTTTTTATATAACAAAACAAGGGAAATTAAAGGTGAATATAGGTTTAAAAGGTAAAGAGAGTTTTGAAAGGTAAAGGAAGTTTTAAAAAGGTTTTTAGAGTATATAAAATGTAAAAGAAAACTCCTTTTAGTAAATGTAGTGAGCGGCTAAAAGTAATCACTTAGGTATATGAAAAGAAATAACAAGTCAAATATACTAGCATAATGACTTGTTATTTGCCTATAGCTTATTAAAAGGAGTTTAGATGTAATGAGTTAAAGTTATTAAATTTTTATAATATCATTGATTTTGTGAGCCACGTTTTTGAGGTTTTCTGCATTACTAGATAATTCCTCGCTGGTTGCGGCGGTTTCAGTTACTGAGTCAGATATGGTTTTAAACTTATTTATGACATTTTCAGTTGTAGTAGATATTTCTTTATTGAAATTCACAACATTGTTAGTTTCACATACCATAGATTTTGTGAATTCATCTATTGAATGTATATCCTTATTAGATGATTTCAATTGTTCAACCATATTATTAAGACTGGCCACTGTAGTGCTTAGTATGCTATTACCGTTTTTAATTTTATCATTATTACCTATCATGTGATCTTCTACTTCTTGAATGTGTATTTTTAATTCACTTATAATTTTTTCTACATCTTCAAGAGAAGCTTTAGTATTTTCAGCTAACTTTCTTATTTCATCTGCCACTACAGCAAAACCATTTCCTAAATCTCCAGCTCTTGCTGCCTCAATTGAAGCATTTAATGCTAATAAATTAGTTTGCTCAGAAATATTTCTAATAATTAATAGTATATTATCCACTTCAGCAGATTTTTGTTGAAGTATATTTGTAGAATCTAAAGTTACATTTATACTTGAAGCAATTTCTTGTATTATATCTAAAGTTTGTCCTAAAGATTTTTGATTTTCATTAGATACTTCAATAAGTTTTGATGATGTTTCGCTAGTACTGCTTATATTAGAGGATATGCTCTTGGTATTTTCAAGAAAATTGTTTAGTATAGATATATTTCTTGAGGTTTTATCTAATATACTTTTAGAATCTTCTGTTAAAGTATAACCTGTATTAGCTATATTTTGAATAGAAAGACTTTCTTGACTTGCAATATCAGCTAAAACTTTGCTAGATTCAAGGATGGATTTTGAGCAGTCAGAGGATTCGTCTAGTATATTCTTCATGTTATTACGTTCTATTGTTAGTTCGTTTTCATTTTCATCTATTTTTTTCAACAGATTAGCAGCAAAGTAGGCAAATGCATAAATGCCCAATAAGGTTAATATAACAGTTATTGCTCTTATAAGTAATTCTGAAGTACGTAGATTTCCCTGAGGAAGAATGCTGGAATTAAATTTCCAAACAAGTGATACACTTATCACTGCCATTATGATAGAGGTTGTTAACATTTTTAAGTCTAAAAACAGTGCTCCTAGTATTACAAAATAAAATATAAACCACCACAAATCTTTAGATGGAATTGTAAAAGTTAAATATAAATAGTGTACATATGTAATTATAAGTATTGCTACTTTTAAAAACTTAAAGTTTTTTTGTATCAATACTCCTTCTTTTATGGTGATTTTATACATTGAAAATAGTACGGATATTTCTACAAGGGTTAAAATACCTAACTTAATCAATGTAGGCCATTTTAGTTGTTCGTTTATTCCGAATTTTTTTAAAAATGTAAAAAAAATCAGAGAAAGTATACAACTAAGAGAATAAATTAGTATTACAAATTTTAACGTATCTTTCTGATATGAAATTATAGTTTTTTCATTTTTCATCAATTTACATCCTTTCTTTATTTATTAATATTAATAACAACAAACAATAGTATTATCGTATAACATTATAAAAAATTTAACGATTTTGCAATATAATAGTAGATTTATGAGAAGTTAATATAGTTATTGAATAATATTGAAAAAATTGATAATATATTTTTAAAAGGTATATTTAGTTTAATTAAATATTTAGTCTAAACAATAAGTATACTAATTTAAAATAGACGAATGGGAGTGACATATATGGGGTTTAGAAACGTAAATATCATAGGCACAGGGGTGTACCATCCAAAAAAAAGGGTAGGAAACGAATTTTTTATCAAACATTTTGACAATAAAGATATAGACATAAGGGCACTTTTAGATAATTTGGGTAGGAAATATAGATACGTAATAGATAATAACAAAGAAAACGCATTAACTATGGCTCTAGAAGCTTCTAAGGATGCGTTAAAAAGTGCAAATATATCACCGGAACAATTGGACATGATAATATTTTCATCAGATACGCCAGAATATTTAACACCATCTAATGCATTGATAATAAATAAAGAATTAAATGCTAATAATGCTCATATAGTATATGATTTAAATTCTAATTGTGTAGGAATGGTTGTTGCATTAGATCAAGCATCTAGAATGATGAAAACAAACGATGATATAAAATACTGTTTGGTATGTGGCGGATTATATGTGTCTTCAATAGCCAGAGAAGATTGTAAGTATACATATCCTGCTTCTGGAGATGCTGGGGCAGCTCTTATACTAGAAGCTAAAGAGGAAGAAACTCTTAGAGGAATATTAGATTCAAAATACACTACTGTTTCTAAATATTATGATACAATAGTATCTCCAGCCTGTGGCATGACAAAAGCTAGGTGTAATGATGTAGGGGAATATGAAAAAAAGCAAAGATGGAGAGGATTTCATTTAGATTTCTTTGCTCCCGAATGGGCTAAAGCAATTGAATATTTTTCAGAAAAGTTTGATTTTACCATTGATGATATAGAACTTTTCTTGTTATCTCAATATTCAAAGCAATTTATTATTGAAACTGCAAAGTATTTAAATATAGAAAATTATAGCGATAAATTTACTTATATTGGAGATAAATATGGATATACTGGCACTACTAGTCCAATAGTAGCTTTTCATCATGCAATTAAAGATAAGGATATGCCTAAAGGATCTAAAGCAGTATTTTGCTCTGTAGGGGCAGGAGTTGCCATGTGCTCAGTACTTTATGAGTTTTAATGTGGACAACTTATAAGGGAAATTTTTATATACTATTGAATATTTTGACTTTTTGTGGTATTCTTAGATTGTAAAATTGAAAAAATGAAAATTTAGGTTATTAATATTAAAAGGGAAATTGGTGAAAATCCAATACAGCCCCCGCTACTGTAAGAGGGACGAAAGTTGACTACGCCACTGTATTATACGGGAAGGCCAACAAGTAGAGAGAACTCAAGTCAGGAGACCTGCCTAAGATTTTAAAGTGTGCCTTCGGAGGGAAGAGACTACTTATAATTTATTGTATAATTTTAATGGATTAATTCTGTTAAATAGATGATTATAAGAAAAAATTCCCTAACCTATTGGTTAGGGTTTTTTATTTGTGTGCATCTTCCCACCTCAATTATTAAATATATTTATTAGCTCTGTCTACTATTTAAATCCTGTGATTTATTTAAAATAAATATAAAAAATTAAGAGGGGGATATAAAATGCGTAAAGAAAAATTTGAATTAGCTGCAGCTTTTGCATTACTAGCAGTTATAACGCCTTCCACTGTACAAGCTATGCATATAATGGAGGGATTTTTGCCAGCAAAATGGTGTATTTTCTGGGCTATAGTTACAATACCATTTTTAATAATGGGAATTAAAAATTTAAACAAGATATTTAAAGAACAGCCTAACAAAAAGATTTTAATTGCTTTAGCTGGAGGATTTGTCTTTGTGCTATCTGCTTTAAAGATACCTTCGGTTACAGGAAGTTGTTCACATCCAACAGGAGTAGGGCTTGGAGCAATTTTATTTGGACCTACAATTATGAGTGTACTAGGCATAATAGTTTTGTTATTTCAATCATTATTACTTGCCCATGGTGGACTAACTACATTAGGTGCAAATACATTTTCTATGGCAATAGTAGGACCTTTAGTATCTTATGCAATATTTAAACTTTTAAAGAAAAATAATGTTAAGACATCAACTTGCGTATTTTTCGCAGCAGCGTTAGGAGATTTAGCTACATATGTGGTTACAGCTACTCAGTTATCTATAGCTTTTCCAGCTACGTCAGGAGGCATAGGGGCTTCACTTGTAAAATTCCTAGGAATTTTTGCAGTAACTCAAATACCTTTAGCTATAGCAGAGGGACTTTTAACTACTGTAGTTTACAACCTACTTTTAGATTATAAACGTGAAGGGGTGTTAAAAGATGAAAGCATCAACTAATACGGGCGCTTCAACAAAAAAGAAGAATATAATTTTACTTCTAATAACATTGGCACTTATTATAACTCCATTAGTAGTAAAGAGTGGAGCAGAATTTGCAGGTGCTGATGATCAGGCAGAGGGAGCTATAACGGAAATAAATCCAGGATATAAACCATGGTTTGAAAGCATTTGGGAACCACCAAGTGGAGAAATAGAAAGTTTACTTTTCTGTGCACAAGGAGCTATAGGTGCAGGAGTTATAGGATATACATTAGGTTATTTTAAAGGAAAGAAAAAAAGTGCTTCTGATAGATAAATATGCATATACAAATAGATTAAGAGATTTTAATCCTATGGCAAAATTCTTTTTTGCCATAGGAATACTAATTTTATCCCTAAATATGAGGGATTATAGATTTAATCTATGTATTTTTCTATTTCTACTGATACTAACAGTAGGAGTTGCTGGAATTCCTTTTAAAAAATATACTAAACTCCTTTGTATTCCCATAGCTTTTTTAATTGTGAGTCTTATAACTATCTTAATATCCTGTTCTCCTAATAGAGAATTGTTTTTATGGGCACTGCCACTGTCAAAAAATTACATAGGTATAACTAGAGATGCGATTGTTACGTGCAGACATGTGTTTTTCAGAGCTATGGCTTGTGTAGCTGCTACATATTTTATGGCATTAACTATACCTATGAATCAACTTATAGTGGTTTTTAAAAAATTTAGATTGCCTAAGGTATTTATTGAACTTTTAATATTGATTTATAGATTTATATTTATATTTTTAGAAGAGTGCAAGGAAATACACACTGCTCAAGAAATGAGATTTGGCTATAACAATAGAAAAAATTCTTATAAATCTCTTTCTCTTTTAATACGATGCTTATTTGTAAGAGTTATGCTAAAACATGAAGAGTTAATTATATCATTAGAAAGTAAGCTTTATGACGGGGAGTTCAAAATGTAAAATTTAAGATTGAAAATTTAGAATGAAGGATAAAACTCCTTTAGGAGTTTTCATAAATTTAAATTTATGAAATTCTTTTGGAATTTCAGCCTTCATTTAACATTTTACATTCTAAATTTTAAATTAAAAATGTTTATTTATTTAATACAGAGCTTGAAGTTTATGTGTGAAAGTTGAGTATGTTATTTCTTTTCATGTATCTTAATGGATAAAAGAAGGTGAGGAAAATATGCTTAGGACAGAAAATTTAACCTATGTGTATGAGGATGGAACTGTAGCTTTAGATAATATTAACATAGATATGGACAAGGGAAATAAAATAGGAATAATAGGGGCCAATGGTTGTGGAAAGTCAACACTTTTTTTGAATATCATAGGAATATTAAAACCTAAAAAAGGTTCAGTAATATATGAAGATGAAAAAATCCAATATAATAAAAAGTTTTTAAGAGAATTTAGACAAAAGGTAAGTATAGTTTTTCAAGATCCAGATAAACAAATATTTTATTCTAATGTATATGATGATGTGGCCTTTGCCCTTAGAAATTTAGACTTTCCTGAGGATATAATAAAGGAAAGGGTAGAGCATGCATTAAGAAAAACAGGAGCTTACGAATTTAAGGAAAAACCGGTACATTTTTTAAGTTATGGTCAGAAAAAAAGAGTAGCTATGGCAGGTGTTTTAGCTATGAATAGTGATATAATATTACTGGATGAACCTACTGCAGGATTAGACCCAGTGATGACTGAAAGTGTCACTGAAATAATACATAAGTTAGGGGAAGAGGGTAAAAAGATAGTTATATCTAGCCACAACATGGATTCCATATATGACATATGCGATTATGTGTATGTGCTTAGTAAGGGAAAAGTAGTAGGAGAAGGAAGTGTAGAGGAAGTATTTACAAAGGAGGAGCTTCTTAAAGAAGCTGGTCTAAATCAGCCTTGGCTTGTGAAGCTTCACAAAAATTTGCATGTGCCTTTGTTTAAAAATGAGGAAAGTTTCTATAAATATTGGAGGGAACAATATGGAAATAGCGGTAGTAGGAGTTAACCACAATACTACTCCTATAGAAGTTAGAGAAAAAGTTTCTTTTACCGAAACTAAAAAGATAGAAGGAATAAATTATTTACTGGACGGACGCATTAATGAAGCGGTTATTTTATCCACTTGTAATAGAAGTGAAATATACATATGCAGTAATAAGATAAATGATGGAATAAAAGATGTAGAAAAATTCTACAAGGAATTCTTTCATATAAACCATATACATGACTATATATTTGTCAAAAAAGGTAAAGAAGCTATAAATCATGTTTATATGGTGGCAGCAGGCATGGATTCACTGGTATTAGGAGAGGATCAAATTTTAGGACAAGTTAGAGATGCTTTAGATTTTTCTATGGAAGTTGGCGGAAGTAAAAAAATATTAAATAAGCTCTTTAGGGAAGCTATAACTGCTGCTAAAGATATAAAGTGTAGGCTTAAGATATCTGAAATACCTCTTTCCACTAGCTATATAGGCATTAAACTTTTGAAAGAACAACTACAATCCTTAAATGGTAAAAAGGCTCTTATAGTAGGGGCAGGTAAAATAAGTAGCCTAAGTTTGAAATATTTAAAAGAGGAAGGTTTAGATGAAATTTATATAACCAACAGAACTCATGGGAAGTTAAAGGATTTGTGTTTTGGGTTTCCAGAGCTAAAAGCTATAAAATATGAAGACAGATACTCTGTTTTAAATGACGTAGATATTATTATAACAGCTACCTCAGCGCCACATATAATATTTACTAAAAAGGATATGCCAGATATTAAAAAAGAACTTTATATAATGGATTTGGCTCTTCCAAGGGATGTGGAGGAAAAGGTAGAGAAAATTAAAAATATACATCTTTATGATATAGACGATTTAAAGAAAACCTCAGAGGAAAATTTAATAAGAAGAGAAGAATTGGCTGAAGAGGCTTTGGAAATAATAAAAGAAGATGTGGGAGAATTTATAGAATGGCTTGAAAAGGTAAAGGTTGATCCTGTTATAAAATCTTTGAATGACAGATGCAGTGAAATTCAACAAGACACTTTAGATTACATAAATAGAAAATTAGATTTAGATTGTAGGGAAAAGAAGATAATAGAGAAGATGTTGGGTTCTGCTTTAAAAAGGGTTATAAGAGAACCTATAAAGAACCTTAAGGATATAAAAGAAACTGAGCATATGGATAATTATATAGATATGGTGAATAAATTATTTGATTTTTAAGGAGAGAAGCTATGTTTTATCCACTTATGATAGATTTGGATAATAAAAAAATAGTATTAATTGGTGGGGGACAGGTGTCCCTTAGAAAAAGTAAGAAGTTTTTAGAGTATGGAGCTGAAGTTTATGTTGTTGCTCCTAGCTTTCAGGAAGATTTTTTTGTTTTAAAAGAAGCTTATGCAGAAAAGCTTTGTTTAGTTAAAGATAATTATAAAAGTGAATATGTAATAGATGCTTTTTTAGTAGTAGCCTCAACTAATTCAAAGGAGGTAAATAGTAAAATAGCATCTTTTTGTGTTGAAAAAAACATACTTTGTAATGTAGTTGATGATATAGAAGAGTCCAATTTTATAGTACCCTCTACAGTGAAAAGAGGCGACCTTTTAATTTCAGTGTCCACTTTAGGGAATAGTCCATCCCTCTGTGGTAAAATAAGAAGAGAATTGGAAGAAACTTATGGTGATGAGTATGAAGAATACGTTAAGTTATTAGGCGAAGTAAGAAAACATATTTTAGAAACTTGTAAGGATAATAAGGAGAAGAAAAATATTTTAAATAATTTGGTGAATTTGAATTTAAAACAGCTTAGGGAGTTTTATGAGCAATTAAGGAAATCCTTATAGTTATAGATGCCTTATTTGGTAAACTTTTGATTATATGAGTGGTGTTAATTCATTTTTTGGTATTCATATTCTAATTTATGAAGGGAGATTTTAAAATTATGAAAGTAATTGTGGGGTCTAGGGGCAGTAAATTGGCGCTTACACAAACTAATTGGGTTATAGATAAGATAAAAAATGCTAATCCACATGTGGAAGTGGAGCTTAAGGTGATAAAGACAAAAGGAGATAAAATTCAAAATGTAGCTTTAGACAAAATAGGTGATAAGGGTATTTTTGTTAAGGAAATAGAGCAGGAGCTTTTAGAAGGAAAAATAGATATAGCTATTCACAGCATGAAGGACATGCCCTCAATAGTTCCTGAGGGGCTTAAGTTTTCTTATGTGCCAGAAAGAGAGGATTTTAGAGATGTGATAATTCTCAAAGAAGGATATAATTCTCTAAAGGACTTACCTCAGGGAGCTAAAATTGGTACAGGCAGTAAGAGAAGAAAATATCAGCTTTTAAAATATAGACCAGATTTAGATATAATTCCTATAAGGGGCAACATTGATACTAGAATAAGAAAAATTGAAGAAGAAAATCTTCATGGAGTGGTTTTGGCTGCGGCTGGTATAAATAGATTGGGTATGGAAAATAAAATAAATAATAAAGTTTTTTATGTAGATGAAGATATAATACTTCCAGCACCAGCCCAAGGAATTCTTGCCATAGAAATAAGAGAAAATGACCATAGAATAGAAGAGTTATTAAAGCCTATTCATCATGAAGAAAGTAAAATTCAAGCAGAGGCTGAAAGAGGATTTTTAGAGGCTATAGATGGAAGTTGTCACATACCTGTGGGAGCTTTATGTACGGTAAATGAAGAAGAGATTAGTATAGATGGATTGTTTGGTTTAGAAGATGGAAGTGTGATGGTTAGAAAAACTGTAAAAGGAAGAAAAGAAGAAGCTAGGAGATTAGGATTTAAATTGGCGGAAGAAATTAGAGAGGAGATGGGGAAAGTTGAAAGGTAAGGTATATTTAATAGGTGCAGGACCGGGGGACTATGAATTACTTACTTTAAAAGGGCTTAACTGTATTAGAAAAGCAGATATAGTAGTTTATGATAGACTTGCTAATGATAGCTTTTTAAAGGAAACTAAGCCGGGGTGTGAATTTATATATGTAGGTAAAGAGTCTAAAAATCACACTAAAACTCAAGATGAAATAAATGAAATTATAGCCGAAGAAGCTTTAAAGGGTAAAACCGTTGCAAGACTTAAAGGGGGAGACCCTTACGTATTTGGAAGAGGTGGAGAAGAGGGCGAATTTCTTTTAGAAAAAGGTGTGGATTTTGAAATAGTTCCTGGTATAACCTCTGCCATTGGAGGGCTTTGCTATGCAGGTATACCTATAACTCACAGGGATTATGCATCTTCTTTTCACGTTATAACAGGCCATTTAAAGGAAGAGGATAAGGAATTAAACTGGGAAGCACTAGCTAAGTTAGATGGAACCCTTGTATTTTTAATGGGTATGGCTAATTTGCAAAATATATGCAATAACTTAATAAAAGAGGGTAAATGCAAGAATACACCAGTTGCCATAATAAACTGGGCTACAAGACCAGAGCAAAAGGTAGTAACAGGAACATTAGAAACCATATATGAAGTGGTACAAAGGGAAGGAATAAAGCCACCTAGCCTTATAGTTGTTGGTGGTGTAGTTGCTTTAAGAGATAAACTGAACTTCTTTGAGAAAAAGCCTTTATTCGGTAAAAACATAGTAGTTACTAGGGCAAGAACTCAAAGTAGCAAATTAGTGGATGAACTAAATGACTTAGGCGCTAATGTTATAGAGTTTCCAACTATAAAAATAGAAGAAATAGCTCCTAATGAACAATTAGATAGCAGTATAAGAAATTTAAAGGAATATTCTTATGTGGTATTTACAAGTATAAATGGGGTAAATATATTCTTTAAAAGGCTAATGAATTTGGATTTTGACAGCAGAGTTTTTGGAAATACTAAAATAGTGGCTATAGGTTCTTCTACTGCTAAAGAACTTGCTAAATATGGACTTAGAGCGGATATAGTTCCAGATAAATTTGTAGCAGAGGAATTAGTTAAGGAACTTGAAAAAGTTATAACCAAAGAAGATAACATTCTTATTCCAAGGGCTAGTGAAGCTAGAGAAATATTGGTGGAAAAACTAAGCAAATTATGTATTGTTAAAGAAGTTAAAATATACGATACTATAGTAGGAGAGGGAAATAAGGAAGAAATAATAAAACTTTTAAAGAATGGTAAAATAGACTATATAACTTTTACTAGCTCTTCTACAGTTAAAAATTTAGTCAAAATACTAGGTGAGGAAAATTTAAGTTTATTAGATAAAGTGAAGCTCATGTCCATAGGACCTATTACGTCTAAAACAATAGGGGAATTTGGACTTAAGGTTTATAGTGAAGCGGAGGAATATACTATTAAGGGGCTAGTAGTTAGTTTGCTAGCGTGCCAGTATTAGTGGGCTAGGGTGCCAGTCCAGTATTAGAGTGCTAGAGTGTCAGAGGGCTAGAGTGCTAGTTTGTATTTGGAAGTTTGTTAGTTCAGCGAAGAGTTGATACGTATGTCAATTGCCAATTCTCAACTATAACTGAGAGTGGGATATTAGTTTAGGGATGACATTGAAGATTTTAAATTAGGAGGAATTTGAAATGAACATTGTAAAGAGACCTAGAAGGCTTAGGGTAAATGAAACTATAAGAAGTATAGTAAGAGAAACTAAAGTAAACATTGAGGATCTTGTTTATCCTTTGTTTGTGGTAGAGGGAGAAAATATTAAAGAAGAAATTAAATCTATGCCAGATAATTATAGATTTTCTATAGATAAGTTATTAGAGGAAGTTAAAGAGCTTCAGGAATTGGGGATAAAATCTATATTGCTATTTGGAATTCCAGAGCATAAGGATGAGTGTGGAAGTGATGCTTATGACGAGAATGGAATAATACAAAAGGCAGTTAGAGCTATAAAGGTTAATTCCCCTAAGATGTATGTAATAACTGATATTTGTATGTGTGAATATACATGTCATGGTCACTGTGGTATTTTAACTGAGGATGGATATGTGGACAATGATAAGACTTTAGAATACCTTGGTAAAATAGCAGTAAGTCATGCTTTGGCAGGAGCAGATATGGTGGCACCATCAGATATGATGGATGGTAGAGTTGGATACATGAGAGAAGCCCTTGATAAGGCGGGATATGTTAATATTCCAATAATGGCTTATAGCGCAAAATATGCCTCAGCTTTTTATGGCCCATTTAGGGATGCTGCGGATTCAGCACCATCTTTCGGAGATAGAAAGGCTTATCAAATGGATCCTGCTAATATAAATGAAGCTGTAAGAGAAGTGGAACTTGATATAGAGGAAGGCGCTGACATAGTTATGGTAAAACCAGCACTTCCATATCTTGATGTTATAAGAAAGGTTAAGGATACCTTTAACATTCCAATAGCAGCTTATAATGTAAGTGGAGAGTATTCTATGATTAAAATGGCAGTAGATAACGGACTTTTAAACGAGTCAGCTATTATGGAATCTTTAGTTTCTATAAAGAGAGCAGGAGCGGATATTATTATAACTTATTTTGCAAAATATGTGGCAAAAGAAATAAGAGATAAATAACTCAACTTTCGCATATAAATTTTAAGCTCTAGATTATACAAGGTAAGAAGTAAAAGTGAAAAGTAAGAAGTAATAGGTAAAAAGTAAGAGCTATTGAAAAAATTCAGCAAAGCTGAAATTTTACTACAACTATTACTTCTTATCTATTACTTATCTGCAAATTTTAAATTATATATTGAAAGGGGAAGGTGAAGAAAGTGAAACATTGCAATTCAGAGAAGCTTTTTGAAGAAGCTCAGAAATACATACCTGGTGGCGTTAACAGCCCTGTTAGAGCATTTAGATCTGTAGGATTAAATCCTATATTCATAGAAAGAGGTAAGGGCTGCAAGATTAAAGATGTGGATGGAAATGAATATATAGATTATATATGCTCTTGGGGTCCTTTGATGCTTGGACATAGCAATGAGGAATTGCTAGAAGGCATTGAAGAGGTTGTAAGCAAGGGAACAAGCTTTGGAGTGCCTACAGAAATAGAAGTTAAAATGGCTAAATTTATAGTAGAAGCTTATCCATCTGTTGATATGGTGAGAATGGTTAATTCAGGAACAGAGGCTACTATGAGTGCTTTGAGAGTTGCCAGAGGATATACAAATAGAAACAAAATAGTTAAATTCGAAGGTTGTTACCATGGACATTCAGATGCTCTTTTAGTTAAATCAGGCTCAGGAACTATAACCTTTGGAGTACCTACAAGTCCAGGAGTTCCTGCAGATACAGTAAAGGACACTTTAGTTTGCAAGTACAATGATATGGAAAGTGTAAAGGAAGTATTTAAAAAATATGGTAATGATATAGCTGCAGTTATAGTAGAGCCTGTAGGTGGAAATATGGGAGTAGTTCCAGGAAAAAAAGAGTTTTTACAAGGCTTAAGGGATATAACTAAACAATACGGATCAGTTTTAATATTTGACGAAGTAATAACAGGTTTTAGAATTGCCTTTGGAGGAGCTCAAGAAGTGTATGGTATAGAACCAGACATGACTTGCTTTGGAAAAATAATAGGGGCAGGTCTTCCAGTAGGTGCTTATGGAGGAAAGAAAGAAATAATGGAAATGGTATCGCCAGTAGGTCCTGTGTATCAAGCGGGAACTCTATCAGGAAACCCATTAGCTATGCATATGGGATATAAAAACTTAAACATATTAAAAAATAATAAGCACATATATGAAGAATTAGAACAAAAGGCCATAAAGCTTGAAAAAGGAATAAATGAAAATATTAAAGAACTAGGAATAAAGGCAACAGTGGTTAGATTTAAAGCAATGCTTTGCCTGTTCTTAGCAGAAGGGCCTTTTGACAACTTCCAAGAAGTTATGAAGTGTGATACAGAAAAATATGCTGTATACTTTAAGGAAATGCTAGATAGAGGAATACTTCTTCCACCAGCACAATTTGAAGCTATGTTCTTGTCAGCTGCTCATGGTGATGAAGAACTTCAGTATACTATAAAATGTAATTATGAAGCTTTAAAGGTTGCATTCCAAAAATAGATAAAGAAAAATTTCAGCTTCTATTAAACTGGGAGATGAGTGTAATAAAATTCTATAATAATTTTAATAATAACTTCTAAGTTTTAGTTTTTCCTTAACTAAAACTTAGAAGTTTATTTATTAATAATTCAATCTAGTAAGAAATAAATCAATGGATAAAAGTATAAATGTTTATAAAAGGGGTTTACATTTAGATTGTATTGGTGTATTATGTTGGTAACACAGTAATACATCAATATTGGTATTGAATTTTAAGTAAAAATAAAAAATATGGAGGTGGCAGTAAATAGAGATGATTGAAAAATTTGATGAGAAGCTTCCAATCTACATGCAAGTGGCAAACATTATTAAAAAGCAAATTATATCTTCAGAATTAAAAAAAGGAGATAAATTGCCATCTGTAAGAGAACTATCTTCGATTTTAAAGGTTAATCCAAACACTGTTCAAAGGGCATATGGAGAGCTTGACAAGGAAAAGTTAACTTTTACCCAAAGGGGTACCGGATCTTTTGTTACAGAAGATGAAAATAAAATTAATAGTTTAAGAAAAGAAATGGCTAGTGAGGTTATAGAGTTCTTTTTTAAAGAGATGAAGGAACTTGGATTTAAATTAGAAGATATAAAAGACATAGTTTTAGAAAAGATTCAAGGGGAGGAAAAGTAAATGGAGTATATTTTAAGTTGTAAAAATTTAACTAAAAATTATTTCACTAAGACAGCATTGAAAGACGTAGATTTAAATATACCAAGAGGTAAAATAGTAGGACTTTTGGGACCAAATGGTAGCGGAAAAACAACTTTTATGAAAATAGCAGCAGGTATATTAAGGCAATCTTCAGGAGAAATGACAATAGATGGGGAAAAGCCAGGTGTACGTTCTAAGGCAATAGTTTCTTACTTGCCAGATAAAACTCATCTGTATAAATGGATGAAAATAGATGATGCAATAGAATTATTTAAGGATTTCTATGAAGATTTTGATGAAGCTCGAGCTGATGAACTTCTAAAGTTTATGAAGTTAGAAAGAAGCATGAGTGTAAAGGAATTATCTAAAGGAATGTACGAAAAATTAAGTCTTACTTTAGTTTTATCTAGAAAGGCGAAACTTTATATATTAGATGAGCCTTTGGGAGGGGTTGACCCAGTGGCAAGAGAGCAAATACTTGACGCCATTATAAGCAACTGTAATGAAGAAAGTTCTATGATAATAACAACACATTTGGTTAGAGATATAGAAAGAGTTTTTGAAGATGTAGCATTCTTAAAAGATGGTCAAATTGCTCTTTATGGTAATGCAGAAGAGCTTAGAATGGAAAGAGAGAAGTCTATAGATGAGCTATATAGAGAGATATTTGGTGAATAAAAAGTACCTGTTCAATAAAAAAAGATTAAATTTATAATATCTAGTTATCTAGGGAGGTATATATAATGGGAAGATTGATGAAATATGATCTGAAAGGTGGATATAAAAAATTTGCTATACTTTTTATAACAACAATACTTTTAGATACGATTATATTATTTAAAATGAATAGTGATAATGTGCCATTAAATACAATGTTTATTTTCTTAGTGGCTTTTGCTTCTACACTAATGGTTTTAATATTCTGTTCTAGTGATTTTGAGAAGGAATTATATGACGAACGAGCTTATTTAACATTTACTCTGCCAGTTAAAGGAACGCAGATAGTAGCTTCTAAGGTAGTGGTATATTTAATATGGGCAATTATAAATTCAATAATAATTGCTATATTTTTTATTATGTATATGAAAAAAGTTACAGGTATTATGGGCATAAGTAATGTGGCTTTTAGTGATCATGTATATTGGCCAGTTATTTTAATAAACTTAGTTAGAGCTATTTTTTCTATGGCTTCATTCATTTTATTGATACATCTCTGTACTATATTGCCAAGATTAGCTAATTTAAATGTTAAATTAGGAAAATTTATGTCTGGAGTTATTTTTATAGCTATATTAGTTGGCATAGGTTATTTAGGGACAAAAATAGCAAAAGCATTTCCTAAGGAAATCTATATAAGTTCTAAGGGAATTACAGATTATGCAGTTATAGAATCAAATATTATGGATAACATAACGGGGCTAAATGGAATAGTATTGCCATTAAAAGTTACTGCTATAAATATTGCTAGTAGTATATATGATATAGCTTTATTTGTAATATTCTTTGTATCTAGCTCCTATCTTTTAGAGAAAAAGATAGACTTGAAATAGCATACAAAAAATAAGTACTAATAAGTACTAAAAGCTAATTAAGTTGGTTATAAATAAAAAAGTATCCATGAAATAAAAAGTAAAAGAAAGGCAGTAAGTACTTCACGGTTCTTACTGTTTTTCTTTTAAATTATTTTCATGATATTTTTTATATGTATATAAGTGTGTGGGAAAATTAATAATAAGAATAACTATAAAAATTACAATACACTTAAATAGATATATTTCTATAATTATTTTCTATTATAGAAAGTAAAATCGCTATAGCTATGGTTTCTAGTATGGAGGTTTCTTGAAAATTTCATTAACTCTTACTTCTTATCTATTACCTATTACTTACCTGCAAATTTCAATTATAGTTAGTTTCTAAAAGAGCTTTATTCTTCATTTTAAATTTTATGTTTTTATTTTTTAACTGCGAAAGGTGAATTATATATAAATATTAACATAAATTACAAATTGAACAATATATATGCGTGGAGTGCATAAAAACTTTACCGAGCGTGTCTATATGAGAAATATGCTGAAAAACAGATAAAAAGCCAGAAATAATAAAATAATGTGGTTAAATTCATAAAAATATAGTGAAAACAAGCATATATACGTGATATTATAAAACACGTCGCTGAAACACGGCGAAGAAGTTCAACTCAAAATAAACTTTTAAAACAACTTATAAGTTTCAAACGAACTAAAAAGTTAAGAAAAAAGTCTAAAAATGCGTTGACAAGAAAAAAGTTAAATGCTATAATGGTTAAGTCGCTTGAAGCGACAGAGAAAACTGGTCTTTGAAAATTAAACAGAGATAAAGATGTAAATCATAAAGTCAGTGAATTTGAGTTTGAGATTAAACTTTAAATTGAGAGTTTGATCCTGGCTCAGGACGAACGCTGGCGGCGTGCCTAACACATGCAAGTCGAGCGATGAAATCCCTTCGGGGATGGATTAGCGGCGGACGGGTGAGTAACACGTGGGCAACCTGCCTCAAAGAGGGGAATAGCCTCCCGAAAGGGAGATTAATACCGCATAAAATTATGGAATCGCATGGTTCTGTAATCAAAGGAGCAATCCGCTTTGAGATGGGCCCGCGGCGCATTAGCTAGTTGGTAAGGTAAAGGCTTACCAAGGCGACGATGCGTAGCCGACCTGAGAGGGTGATCGGCCACATTGGAACTGAGACACGGTCTAGACTCCTACGGGAGGCAGCAGTGGGGAATATTGCGCAATGGGGGAAACCCTGACGCAGCAACGCCGCGTGAGTGATGAAGGCCTTAGGGTTGTAAAGCTCTGTTATCTGGGACGATAATGACGGTACCAGAGGAGGAAGCCACGGCTAACTACGTGCCAGCAGCCGCGGTAATACGTAGGTGGCGAGCGTTGTCCGGATTTACTGGGCGTAAAGAGTGCGTAGGCGGATGTTTAAGTGAGATGTGAAATACCCGAGCTCAACTTGGGTGCTGCATTTCAAACTGGGCATCTAGAGTGCAGGAGAGGAAAGCGGAATTCCTAGTGTAGCGGTGAAATGCGTAGAGATTAGGAAGAACACCAGTGGCGAAGGCGGCTTTCTGGACTGTAACTGACGCTGAGGCACGAAAGCGTGGGGAGCAAACAGGATTAGATACCCTGGTAGTCCACGCCGTAAACGATGGGTACTAGGTGTCGGGGGTCCAACCTCGGTGCCGCAGTAAACACATTAAGTACCCCGCCTGGGGAGTACGGTCGCAAGATTAAAACTCAAAGGAATTGACGGGGGCCCGCACAAGCAGCGGAGCATGTGGTTTAATTCGAAGCAACGCGAAGAACCTTACCTAGACTTGACATCCCAAGAATACTGTGGAAACACGGTAGTGCCCTTCGGGGAACTTGGAGACAGGTGGTGCATGGTTGTCGTCAGCTCGTGTCGTGAGATGTTGGGTTAAGTCCCGCAACGAGCGCAACCCCTATTGTTAGTTGCTACCATTAAGTTGAGCACTCTAGCAAGACTGCCTGGGTTAACCAGGAGGAAGGTGGGGATGACGTCAAATCATCATGCCCCTTATGTCTAGGGCTACACACGTGCTACAATGGTCGGTACAAAGAGACGCAAGACCGTGAGGTGGAGCAAATCTCAAAAACCGATCTCAGTTCGGATTGTAGGCTGCAACTCGCCTACATGAAGCTGGAGTTGCTAGTAATCGCGAATCAGAATGTCGCGGTGAATACGTTCCCGGGCCTTGTACACACCGCCCGTCACACCATGAGAGCTGGTAACACCCGAAGTCCGTGAGGTAACCGTAAGGAGCCAGCGGCCGAAGGTGGGATTAGTGATTGGGGTGAAGTCGTAACAAGGTAGCCGTAGGAGAACCTGCGGCTGGATCACCTCCTTTCTAAGGAGAACATGAAAAGGAAGTCACCTTTTCGTAAATTATGACAAGTTCACTGATATCTCTGTTTAATTTTGAGAGACCAGATACAATGGTCAATTAACAATGATTAATTAGTAATGATCAGTTAAGTGATTGGTTGTAGAATTAAATCTCTCATCAGTAGCTAGACGCTAGAAGGCTAGCACACTAGCCAACTGAAAAACTTGTTCTTTGAAAATTGCACAGTGAAGAAAAGTAGAAATTATTACAATTGTGATGATTTCACTGGAGAATCAATTAAAATAAACAATCAGTACTAGTCGCTAGACAACTAGCACACTAGAAAACTGATAAAAAGTAGTTTCTAGAAGGTTACTAAAACTAGCAAGCTAAACACTAGCACGCTAGCACACTGGCCAACTAGCAAACTAACGAAAGGTCAAGCTACAAAGGGCGCATGGCGGATGCCTTGGCACTAGGAGCCGACGAAGGACGTGATAAGCTGCGATAAGCTGTGGGTAGGCGCAAATAGCCTGTGAGCCACAGATTTCCGAATGGGGCAACCTGCTCAGCTACGCTGAGTACTGTATGCTGAATTCATAGGTATACAGAGGCAAACCCGGGGAACTGAAACATCTAAGTACCCGGAGGAAGAGAAAGAAAAATCGATTTCCTAAGTAGCGGCGAGCGAACGGGAAAGAGCCCAAACCTAAGTCTTCGGATTTAGGGGTTGAGGATAGATCATAATGTCTTAGATTTTCTAATCGAAGAGAGCTGGAACGCTCCACCACAGAAGGTAATAGTCCTGTAGGTAAAAGAAATATAAGTAAGATCTACTCCAGAGTACCACGAGACACGTGAAACCTTGTGGGAAGCTGGGAGGACCACCTCCCAAGGCTAAATACTACCTAGTGACCGATAGTGAAGAAGTACCGTGAGGGAAAGGTGAAAAGAACCCCGGGAGGGGAGTGAAATAGAACCTGAAACCGTGTGCCTACAAACTGTCGAAGCACTTTACATGTGTGACGGCGTGCTTTTTGTAGAACGAGCCAGCGAGTTATGGTATGTAGCAAGGTTAAGCACTTTTGGTGCGGAGCCGCAGGGAAACCGAGTCTGAATAGGGCGATTAGTTGCATGCTGTAGACCCGAAACCGAGTGACCTATCCATGGCCAGGTTGAAACGGAAGTAAAATTCCGCGGAGGACCGAACCGCGTTGGTGTTGAAAAACCATGGGATGAGCTGTGGATAGCGGAGAAATTCCAATCGAACTCGGAGATAGCTGGTTCTCCCCGAAATAGCTTTAGGGCTAGCGTCAGGTAATGAGTAATGGAGGTAGAGCACTGAATAGGCTAGGGGGCATATAGCTTACCGAACCTTATCAAACTCCGAATGCCATTTACTTTTATCCTGGCAGTCAGACTACGAATGATAAGATCCGTGGTCAAAAGGGAAACAGCCCAGACCATCAGCTAAGGTCCCAAAGTGTAAGTTAAGTGGTAAAGGATGTGGGATTTCTAAGACAACTAGGATGTTGGCTTAGAAGCAGCCACTCATTTAAAGAGTGCGTAATAGCTCACTAGTCAAGAGATCCTGCGCCGAAGATGTCCGGGGCTCAAACTTACCACCGAAGCTATGGATATACAATGTATATGGTAGGGGAGCTTTCTGTACGGGTTGAAGTCGTACCGTAAGGAGCGGTGGACTGTACAGAAGTGAGAATGCTGGCATAAGTAGCGAGAAATGAGTGAGAATCTCATTGGCCGAAAATCTAAGGTTTCCTGAGGAAGGCTCGTCCGCTCAGGGTTAGTCGGGACCTAAGCCGAGGCCGAAAGGCGTAGGTGATGGACAATCGGTTGATATTCCTATACCACCATGATCCGTTTGAGAAATGGGGTGACGCAGTAGGATAGGATGTGCGCACTGATGGATGTGCGTCTAAGCACTTAGGATGATTGAACAGGCAAATCCGTTCAGTCTTAAGTCTGAGGTGTGATGGGGAGTGAAATTTTAGTAGCGAAGTATCCGATTCCACACTGCCAAGAAAAGCCTCTATCGAGGAAAATGGTGCCCGTACCGCAAACCGACACAGGTAGATGAGGAGAGAATCCTAAGGCCAGCGGAAGAATTGTTGTCAAGGAACTCGGCAAATTAACCCCGTAACTTCGGGAGAAGGGGTGCCTACGAGAGTAGGCCGCAGTGAATAGGCCCAAGCAACTGTTTAGCAAAAACACAGGTCTCTGCTAAAGCGAAAGCTGATGTATAGGGGCTGACGCCTGCCCGGTGCTGGAAGGTTAAGGGGATTGGTTAGCGTAAGCGAAGCCTTGAACTTAAGCCCCAGTAAACGGCGGCCGTAACTATAACGGTCCTAAGGTAGCGAAATTCCTTGTCGGGTAAGTTCCGACCCGCACGAATGGCGTAATGATTTGGGCACTGTCTCGACAACAAATCCGGTGAAATTGAATTGGAGGTGAAGATGCCTTCTACCCGCGATTGGACGGAAAGACCCCGTAGAGCTTTACTGTAGCTTAGCATTGAATTTCGGTATTGTCTGTACAGGATAGGTGGGAGACTTAGAAGCAGGGGCGTCAGCTTCTGTGGAGTCATCCTTGGGATACCACCCTGACAGTATTGAAATTCTAACCGGAGGCCATGAATCTGGTCACGGGACATTGTTAGGTGGGCAGTTTGACTGGGGCGGTCGCCTCCTAAAAAGTAACGGAGGCGCCCAAAGGTTCCCTCAGCGCAGTCGGAAATTGCGCGCAGAGTGTAAAGGCAGAAGGGAGCTTGACTGCGACACATACAGGTGGAGCAGGGACGAAAGTCGGGCTTAGTGATCCGGTGGTTCCTCGTGGGAGGGCCATCGCTCAACGGATAAAAGCTACCTCGGGGATAACAGGCTGATCTCCCCCAAGAGTCCACATCGACGGGGAGGTTTGGCACCTCGATGTCGGCTCGTCGCATCCTGGGGCTGAAGTCGGTCCCAAGGGTTGGGCTGTTCGCCCATTAAAGCGGCACGCGAGCTGGGTTCAGAACGTCGTGAGACAGTTCGGTCCCTTTCCGTCGCGGGCGTAGGAAATTTGAGAGGAGCTGTCCTTAGTACGAGAGGACCGGGATGGACCAACCTCTGGTGCACCAGTTGTCACGCCAGTGGCATAGCTGGGTAGCTATGTTGGGAAGGAATAAACGCTGAAAGCATCTAAGCGTGAAGTCCACCTCAAGATTAGATTTCCCATAGCGTAAGCTAGTAAGACTCCTGGAAGACTACCAGGTTGATAGGTCGGAGGTGTAAGCATGGTAACATGTTCAGCTGACCGATACTAATAAGTCGAGGGCTTGATCAAAATATAACTGACAATTAGTGATTGACAGTTGACAATTAAAAGATTTTCCACACTGTGCAATTTTGAAAGAACAATAAAGTTCTTTTAAAGGAAACTCGCTCAGCAAAGCTGAGGAGTACTATATGTCTAAGGTCTAAAGCCCTAAGAACTATAGCATCTGGTGATTATGGCTTGAAGGTAACACCCCTTCCCATTCCGAACAGGACGGTTAAGCTTCAAAGCGCCGATGGTACTGCAGGGGAAGCCCTGTGGGAGAGTAGGTCGTCGCCAGGTTATTTATTTTGATCTACTAGCTCAGTCGGTAGAGCACATGACTTTTAATCATGGTGTCCGGGGTTCGATTCCCCGGTAGATCACCAAAAAACGTATCTCTTTTAGAGGTACGTTTTTTTATTTGTTAATTAAAAATGTATAATTGTTGATTAGGGGTATGTGTGGCAATAAAAAATATGATTTTCGAAATAAAGGAATTAACATTAGTATTGCATATATGGTAAAACTATGGTTTAATATATGTCGAAATAGTAAAAAAAGGAGTATTATTATGAGCAGCAATATATTAAAACCAGTAGAAATAAGAGAGGCAACCATAAAAAGTGCAGAAGAAAAAGCAGAGATAAAACTAGGGAGTGGAATTATTTTAGGTATCCTAGCAGGTGCTTTTATAGCTATAGGTGGAGCGGCAGCGGCTGTGGCATCGCATAGTGTTAATAACATAGGGTTATCGAAGCTTGTAAGTGGAATAATATTCCCAGTAGGGCTCATGTTAGTATTAATTTGTGGAGCAGAGTTATTTACTGGAAACAATCTTATGATTATAGCTGCCTTAGAAGGAAGAATAAAATTTAAAGATATGCTTAGAAATTGGGTAATAATATATATATCTAATTTTATAGGTGCCACAATTATAGCATTTTTAATTTTTTATTCAGGGATGCTTGATATTAATGGTGGAAAAGTAGGAGCCACACTAATTAAAATGGCGGCTAAAAAATCAGGGTTAAGCTTTAGTACAGCTTTTGCTAGTGGGATAATATGTAATATTTTAGTATGTCTTGCGGTTTGGTCATCTTATGCAGCCAAAGATGTTATAGGTAAGATAATAATGCCTTGGTTTCCTATAATGGCATTCGTTGTTTGTGGCTTTGAACACTGTGTAGCTAATATGTATTACTTAACTATAGGTATGTTTGCTAAGACTAATGCACTTTATGTACAAGCTTCTGGAATTGGAGCAGATAAGTTAGCTCTTGTTGGAGGGAAAGCGTTTATAAATAATTTAATACCTGTAACTCTTGGCAATATTTTTGGGGGAGCAGTTTTAGTGGGTGGAGCATATTTTTTAGCATATAAAAAGGATAATTAACAAACAAATCTAAAATATATTAATGATAGATATCTATGGTATTTTTGTTATTAACGCTATGAATATTTTAATGATAAATATAATAGAATATAGTTAATATATGTGGATATATTGTATAATTACAACATGAAATGTGAATAAGTATTATAGGTAATAAGAAATAATTAAAATAAATAACAGCTTAAACATAACTAGGATTTAAGGATAACTAAAAGAGCTATTTGGAAAATATAAATTTATATTTTCCAAATAGCTTCTAAATAATTAACAGGAGAATTTAATTAAAGCTTTTTTTCGCATATATATTCTATAAATTATTTCTTCAAATAATGAAAATAATCCAGTAGTAATAAAGTAAATTCCTAAAGCAATAGGTGCTTTTACTGTTAAGACTAGGCTAAATATGCTTGTGGTTAAAAGGCTTAATTTAACACTTTCATTTTTCAAAGGAGATTTCAAATAATTTAGATAAGGTATATATGAAAGTAAATTTGGACAAATTGAAACGAATAAATATATAGTTGGAATTATAAAGTGGGGGTCTGGAAGTTTAATACTGCATACCCAAGGAACAAGAATACTACCCACACTTATAGGCATTTTCATAATTACAAAATATAATGAAGATATTATAGGTAATTGCAATAAACTTATTAAACAACCTAACATAGATTTAGCATTTTCAGTGTAGCATTTTTGAAGTTCTTGCTGGAGTTTAGCTTTATTATTTCCATACTTATTTTTTATATCTTCAATTTTTTTAGACATGCATTGCTGATGGTACATGCTCTTTTTTTGTTTTATTGATATAGGGATAAGACAAATCCTTACTAGTATCGTTATTAAAATTATGGCAATACCTAAGTCACCAGTAATATTGAAAATGTAATTTAATATATAATTAAGTGCATTAAAAATGATATTCATACAAATCTCTCCTTTTTATTGATGGTGTATCCCACCATACAATACTTCATTTTAACTATTGAGTTTATAAATATCATTTTTAATTAAAAAAGTTCGCAATACCTCCAAATGTCATACTTTTCATAACATAGATAGTTTTTTATAGTTAAGTTTTTTCCATAATCCAATGCTTCTATATGGACATTTTTAACCAATGAGAGATTAAAATTTTTCCTACATTGGGTAAATGCCACCATTATATAAAATAAATTTGCTAAGAATATGAAAAGCAGCATGAACTGAATTATATTAACAATATCAAATTTCATAATGAACCTCACATATATATTTATACATAAAATTTATTACTTAAAATTTCTTATTTTAACCAAAGTTGAGTTAAAAAACTCAATAGTGATTACTATAAAAGATATTAATATTAAATAGTAAATACAATTGTTTAGATTTAATAAATAATCAAAGACTTCCTTACCGAATATTTTGCCAACAATAAATCTTGAAAGAAATATAAAAATTACGTAAAAAACTAGTGCAACCATTTCGCCATAGGTATTTTCTTTATTTGCAAAAATACTTTGATAAAAAGTATAGGAAGAATTTCTTTGTCGAATTTTTCTACTTATAGGATAAAGTATTAATGAAATGGCATTAGCTAATATAAAATTATCAACCGTAATTCCAAATGAAGAATATTTATATACAAGTTTATTTACTATAGCCATAAATAATGAAAGTATAATAAGTGTTAATAAATATTTTTGTATAAAATTTAGTATTTTTAAGTAGATGCTTTTATTTCCATTATACTCGTTTATTATGGACATGCAAAATTTTTCATAATCTTTTCCTATAAATAAATTCATAGGTTTATTTTCAAGCTGAGCTTCAAGTATTAGAGATATAATTTCTTGTAATACTTCCTCTTTTTCTATAACTGATAAATTGCTGTTTTTGATGCAAGTGGTTATAGATTTATATAGAGCTAAATTTTCAGCATTTAGCTTTTTTTCTTGTTCCAGTCTTAATTTTAATAATTTCAATGTTAATATCATGGTTACCCCTCCAATACAGTTTCAACATTTCTTTTTATTTCTTTCCAAGAAAGCATGAAGTCATGCAATTCGCTCTCTCCAGCTTCTGTAAGATAATAATATTTTCTCATAGGGCCTAGGGGAGACTTTTTCATAATGGAGTATAATAAGTTTTTTTTCTCTAAACGTATAAGTATAGGATACACGCTGCCTTCTGAGATTTCACTGAAGCCATAATTTGTTAAACATTCACATATGGCATAACCATAGGTTTCTTTATTGCTAACTATTTTTAAAATGCATCCTTCTAATAAACCTTTTAATATTTGGGTTGTATTTGCCACATAATCACCTACTTTGTATTGCATAATAGCTTTTATAAATTATATAATATATCTACTACTATGTAATGTCAAGTAGTATTATATTAATATTTACAAAATAATTGCTGTAAATTAAATGTAAACATTGACTATAAATTAAATGCTATAATAAAATGTTGTGTAAGGCAATATAGGATAGAGTTATTGAACTATGTATATGTGGATATTGTTTTATTACAAAATAGGAGATAAGTTATCTACTGAAACACAATGCTGAAGATAAAATAAATATTTTTTTTAATGCAGAATATTAAAATTTCAAGTAGTAAAATATGTGGATAAAATATGTTGATGGAGGAGGGTAAAAAGCATGGTTTCAATGGAAGTTAAAAACCTAACAAAAAATTATGGCAAAGAGAAGGCAGTCAGTGGAATTTCATTTAAGTTAAATGCAGGCGAGATTACAGTTCTTGCAGGTCCAAATGGAGCAGGAAAAACCACAACTATAAAGTGTATATTATCTCTTTTAAGAAAAAACGAAGGGGAAGTTTTTATATGTGGCAAGAGCATTAAGGATAAAAATATAAGAGAAAAGTTAGCTTATATGCCGGAGACGCCAGATATATACCCATATCTTACAGTATGGGAGCATTTGAAATTTATAGCTTTAGCTTATAAATTAGGTAGTTGGGAAGAAAAAGCAGAGGAGATGCTAAAATTATTTGGCATTTGGGATAAGAAGAATCAAATAAGCAAAAATTTATCTAAAGGAATGAAACAAAAGGTATCTATTTGTATGGGACTTTTACATAATCCAGATATATTTTTAATAGACGAACCATTTGTAGGTTTAGATCCTAAGGGAATTAAAGATTTTAAGGATATTTTAAAGTTATTAAGAGACGATGGTAAAACAATACTTATAAGTACACATATACTCTCTTCAGTGGATAAACTAAATGATAGAATTATTATAATGAAGAAGGGAAAAATTATAGCTGACGGAAGCAAACAGGAGTTGCAGGATGCAATTGGAGCAGAAGAGCAAATGTCACTAGAGGATATATTCTTAAAGATTTCAGAGTAGTGAAGAAACCTTGTTGTGAGTATGTGAAAATTTAGGAATTTATATATTTGAAAAATTGATAAATATAGTTAATAAGAGTAAGGTACATTCATATAAAAATAATTAACAAAAGTAAATATGGAATTTATGGGGAGGCTTTAAAATGATTCGAGACTTTAAAACCCTATTATTTATGAATTTTGCGCAATTTAAAAATAGAGTTAAAAATGCTTTGGCTAATCCTATAACGGCTATTAGAGAATTTGGCGCTTTTATATTTCCCTTTATTTTTATTTTTATAAGTTTATTGGGGAATAAAAGCAAAAGAAAACCTATTAGATACATTAAAGATGTGGGTAAAGATTTTATAGGAATATTTATTATAGTAATATTGCTTTTAATAGTTTTATATATTTTATTTAAAGCATCTCAGGATTACAAACCTTTAAACTTTAGTATACAGGATGTACATTATTTATTTCCATCACCTATAAGTGAAAAATCCTTGTGGATTTTTTCTATACTATTTGGAGCGTTAGGATTTATAGTAAGTTATTTTTTCATTGCAATAGTTATATGGGTGATATTTTTAAAATCTATAAAAGTGAGCTTATTAAAGCTAGTCATTAGTTCATTGGCCGTGGGAGTAATACATTTATTTTTTAAAAGTTTAAATTTCATGCTTTACTCCATTAAGGTTAGGTACAATGCGGAAAAAATAGTAAAAATAATATCCAAGTTGCTTGTGGTAGGGATATTTTTATATGTAATTTTGGTATTTTGGTTTTATGGAAATAAATCTTTTTTACAAACTGTTAGCATCATAAGTTCAGGTGTGCCTATATTATCATGGATGAAAGATATAATAATTTATCCATTAACTACTTATGGATTCCCTGTAACGCAATTTATTTTAGTATCCATCATTACAGTTTTATTGTTTGTAGGGTCTGTTATTCTAGCAGTAGATTATTATGAAGCTGTAAGTGAGAATGTGGAATTAAATAACATTAATGTTGAAGAAATAAATATAGATAAAATGGCTTTAGAGGAATCTGTAAATATAGATGAAAAAAAGGTGAAAGAGGTAGAGGAGAATTTTCTTCATAGAGTAACAGGAGAGGGAGCCTTTTTATACAAAAATTCTTTATTGTTTAGTAGAAAAAGTTCCTTAAGAAAAAGGACAATGACATATTTAATTTTAGCGGTTATATTTGGTGGGATAGGATATACTCTTAGAAACTTTCCTAAGAAAGAAGAGCTTCAGTTAATAATAGCTTTAATGGGCATGTCTGTTTCTATGGGTGTTAATCCTGTTTCTAGCATAAAATATGAATTAACAAAGACTTATATATATTTAATGCCTGGAAGTGTTAAGAAGAAAATAATATATATAATTTCTCACGATTATATTAGATGTATTATGACTTTAGTAAGTGTAATGATTCCTTTAGCAGTTATGGCTAGGATAAATATTTTAACAGCATTTTTATATATTGTGGCATTGCTAATGGTTAATTTAGCTAAAGGGTTATCTAAGATAGTGGTTCACTTTTTTATACCAGTAGATGATAAAGGCAGTGGGGGAGTAATAGAGGCAATAATTCAGTATATTGTATTTTTAGTACCAGTTATAATTGGCATTCTTATTTATTTTGCAACTAAAATGATATATATTTCACTTCTATCCATGGGCGTTTTAGGATTTATATTTGTCATGCTTATATTGTATTTGAGTGAGAAATTATTTAGTCATGTGGAATTGAGATAGAAAATTAAATGCAGGTATAAAGCAAAGTTCTAAGTTTCAAGCTTAGTGTTGTTATTTGAAACTTAGAACTTGTTATCTAGTGCAGCAATGGAGCTGAAGTTCAGCCTATATAAATTGAAGCTTTAGAGCTGACAGGTTGGTGATAAATTTTTTATTATAAATAGTTTATCTTATTTCGTACTTTTTTGTGTGTTGCAAGGTATTGATATCTGTTGGCCTGTTCTAATTACACTAGATTCCTTAAGATTATTTAATTTTATAATTTCTATTACACCATCTCGGGAATCGCACCAACTCATATATTCTCGTGCAATTTTAAATAATGTGTCTCCAGGTTTTACTGTATAGGTTAAAGTGTCTAGCTTATTTGTTATGTTTGGATTTTGTGCTTCAGGAGAGTCATAAGTTGGAATATTGATAGTTTTGCCGGTTATTAAAAGACAATTTTCATCTATTTTATTTAATTCCTTTAGAGTATTTATAGCTTTAGATGTATCTATATAGGGCATGTACTTTCTAGAAATACTAAACAAAGTGTCTCCAGATTTTACTTTATAGGTTATTATTTTTTCTTTAGACTCTTCTTGAGAAAGCTCCTTTGTCTCGGAAGATTTGGAAGTGTCATCCTTTGAATTTGAAACTACCTCTTTTTCCATATCTTTATCTGAAACTTTAAAGGGCTCTACAGTATTTTCTGTGTTAGAAATATTTTTAGTTTTAGTATTGGATAAATCTGCAGATAATTCCTCAGTATTTATAGGTGCAAGATAGTTATAAACAGTATATGATATTGCAGCTAATATAAATATTGTACATAAAGTTATAGCTAACTTACTCCAATAAAGTTTTATCCATCCTAGGTTTATTTTTTTCATTTTTTAATATCATCTCCTTTTCAATACATCTTTATTATTTCCAAATGGTGGAATTTTATACAATTAATTTGATGAATTTTAAAGTAAAAAGGGGATGATTAAAATATTTTACTAGTATACTCTTGTATGTGACGGTTATAACTTTAAGTATTAATTATATTAAATTTATACAGGCAATGTATAATTATTTATATGCAGGAAGTTTACATTAAGTAATTAGTATATATTAATCTTAAAGGATGATTAATTTTAGATAAATTCACTTTCTTGTTTTTAGAATTCAGTATTTTTTTTAGATTTCTTATATACCTATCTTTATTTTTGGAGTTAAGTGATAAAAAGTATCTGTATTCTCCTTCTATGGATTTTAAATTTTGTAATTTACTTAAGTCTCCATTCTGAATATAATTTTTTAATGAGGTAGCCCATAAATACAAGTGCATGCTCATAATACTCCACATATTAGAGTCTAAATTATTACTTATATTTTGCTGCAGATATAGTTTTTCGAAATTTCTTAGGTTTTCTGGAGGTTTAGAACCTTGGTAACTTAGGTCTATTATGGAGAAGTACCATAGGGTTTTTAAAACATCTGTTAATATTTTATTTAAGGGTATCATAGGAAGTTTTTTAATGGTCAACTCCGAATAAAGACTTATTTTAAGTTGAGATGATACAGAACTAAAAATATCTTCATCTTTAAAAGTATTTAATAGATAGTATAAATCATATATATTTTTATAGAAACCATCTAGTTTAAATATTTGGAGGCCTATGGAGTTAATGGCAAAAGTTAAAAGCTTATCACTTATTAATGTTGCAGGAGAAATACATAATGGAGAAAAGTTTAGCTTCATGCCAAAAGTTTCAGTATTCTTTGTAGAGTTTACTGGTATTTCGTTGGTATCCATAAATAAGAAATCAAATTTTAAAAGAAAATTACTTTTTCTCTTTTTAGGATTATAATAAAAAGGCAAATCTAACATATAAGTTACCATGGGAAGAGTCTTGCCTTTTGCAGGAATATATTCTTTAAAGGAGCATTTTATCTTATTATAAGTTAGATTTCTACATACACTTTTTAATATTTCTATAATTTCATTATTGGATAGATTACAAACAAAATCTATATCAGCAGTACATCTTTGCACAGGAAGTGGAAGATATGCTTGAGTACAGGCGCCTCCCTTTAATATGCATCTATCTTTTGTAAGTTTTTGAATTTCACCTAGCATTTCATAAGACCACATATGTCTTTCTAATATATAATTTCTATAAAATCCATATTTTTCAGCTGTTTTACGTATATAATCTTTGCTAAAAAGTTCTATTGGATGAACTAATCCATTTAAGGAGGCACCATACATATAAAAACATCCTTTCTATATTTTACTTTCTTATCTTAGGGCTATCTACACATACTAGTAACTTGTATATAGGCAAAATATATTGGTAGATATGCCTCTAAATAGCAATTTATAGTTTTAGTAATTTTAATTAATGTATTAGTATGATTAAACCACAAAAAGGTATAATGTGATAGAATTATGCAATTTCTCCTCCATGACTTGCATAAGAGCTCGGAACAATAAATTTAATTTAAGAAATTCTAATCTTTTAGCCATATAAAATTATTTAACGCTCACATTCAGCGTCCTGCCTCAGGTTCGCTAGCCTGGCGTCCTTGCCAGGCTTACGATAATTTTATCTGTCTAAAAGAAGAATTTCTAAAATTAAATTTAAACAGTTCCTTTGCTTCTTATGCAAGTCATTCCAGAGAAATTTCATAATTCAAGCAATGTAATACTTATTGTGGGTTAATCATTAGTATAAATTTATTTATATTATATGTATATTAACTATAAAAAATATGTAGTAAGTTAAAATAGTAAGGGTAATAATATAATTCAGGTAATGGAATACTTTTTGTGGGATAACCTTAATATAACTTTTGTATTTATGAAATCACAATTTAAAGCTATATTTTTATTTTCTTTATTTATCGTTAATGTAGAGCTAGAAAATTATGCGGAAATATCATTATCTAATTAAAGGTAATGATAAAGTAATGATAAAGTAGTGATAGAGTAATGTATTTGTAGGATTGGAGACTAGTAGTAGAGATTTACTATTTACTGCAGTAAAAATTAAGGGAAAACGTTGACATAAAGGTAATATAGATATATTATATACGTATATCCATATATGTGAATATACAAAGAAAAGGTGATAATAATTGAATAATTTAATAGATTTTTTTAAAATGCTTTCAGATGAAACAAGGTTAAGGATAATAATGCTTCTGTGGCAAAAGCCTCTATGTGTATGTGAGCTTTGTTATATATTGAAATTATCTCAACCTAAGGTGTCAAGACATCTTGCAAAGCTTAGGGATATAGGGATAGTTAGAGATGACAGACAAAGCCAATGGATTTTTTACTATTTAAATATAGAAGATAAGGTTATGAAGGATATTGTCCATAAAATAGGAGAACATATAGATGATTATGGCATCCTCAAGAAAGATTTAGAAGTCTTTAAAAATAGAAATGTGGATTATAAGGATCTTTGCAAAAGAGAATAGGATATTAATAATTATAACTACATAGTGCAAATTTGAAAGACTGTTACATTAAAGTAGTAATGTAAATCACAAATTGCAGATTAATAATTCAAATATATTATTCTATGAAAGAGGTGTTGTTTTATGATTATTAAAATTTTAGGTACTGGTTGTGACAAATGTGACAAGCTCCAAAAGAATATAAAAAAAGCAGTGGAGGAATTAGGAATAGATGCTGCTGTAGAGAAGGTAGAAGATTTGAAGAGTATAATGATGTATGGTGTTATGAGTACTCCAGCATTAGTAATAGACAATAAGGTAAAATCAGTGGGTAAAGTTCTTTCTGTAGAAGAGATTAAAAATTACTTAAAATAGGGGGACCAGATTATGGATAAAAAAATAAAACTCTATCTTTTAACAGGATTTTTAGGTTCGGGAAAAACTACTTTCTTGACTAATGTATTAGAGAGCCTTAGTGAAAGAAAAGTTGGAGTAATTATGAATGAGTTCGGGAAAATTGGTATAGATGGAACAATTATAAAAAAAGAAGGTATGGAGCTAGTAGAAATTAATAGAGGGTCTATATTCTGTTCTTGCCTAAAACTATCCTTTGCTTCAGCTATGATAGAGATGGCAGATAGGGAAATGGAATATTTATTTGTTGAAAGTTCAGGGCTTGCAGATCCCTCCAATATAGGCGATATTTTAGAAGGTGTAGCGTCTGTAAAGGGTGATGTATATGATTATAGGGGAGCTATATGTCTTGTTGATGCACCTAATTTTCTAGAGCAAATTGTAGATTTAGAAACTGTAGAAAGACAACTAAAACACTGTCATATGGTAATATTAAATAAAATAGATTTAGTAAATGATGATATGTTAAACAAGGTCATGGCCAAAATTGCTGAAATAAATAGTAAGGTACATATAGAAAAGGCTTCTTTCGGAAAGATAAACTTGGACTTTTTAGAAAAAGACCTTACTAAAGACGGATGGGTTGAAATAGAAGAGAGCAGTAACACTCCAGAAAATAAGCCAAAGACTTTAAATTTAACTTACGAAGGTGAAATTACTAAAGATAAATTAACAGCATTTATAGATAAAATATCCTCCGATGCATTTAGAATAAAGGGATTCTTCAAATTAGAAGATGGATGGAATCAAGTGGATGTAGTTAATAAGAAAATTGACTATAAACCTTGGGATAAAGATGAAGGTACTTCACAGATGGTTATAATATCTAAAATAGGACCTAACATAATAAGACCAATATTTAGTGCTTGGGAAGAGGTAGTGGGAAAAGAGATGAAGCTTAGATAAAAACATTAAATGAAAGCTTGAAGTAAACATATAAATTAAACGCATAAATTAAAAATATAAATTAAATATTCAAATAAAACATCTAAATAAAGTATTTAAATAAGACACGTAAATAAAATCTGTTTATAAGGCGGCAATAAAAGACTATAGAAAATATAGTTGTTG
Organism: Clostridium sp. KNHs214; assembly: GCF_000744935.1. GTDB lineage: Bacteria > Bacillota > Clostridia > Clostridiales > Clostridiaceae > Haloimpatiens. The sequence continues at coordinate 1,446,160 of NZ_JQMW01000011.1, forward strand.
CTATCTTAAGGCAGATTTTTTATCATTTAAGGCAGTTTATATTTTTTGTTAATATATAATTATATGCAATGGGTAATGATATAATTATATGTAAGAATAGGTATTTAATGATTAATGAAATTTATTCCTTGTAGTTTCAGTAATTTCAGTAAGTATATGCAGGAATAGATTTTAGGAGGTGTTCTAAGTGGAAAATGTTGAAAAATTAAAAGAAATCCTAAGAGAAAGTTCTAATGTGGTATTCTTTGGTGGAGCAGGTGTATCTACTGAGAGTAATATTCCTGATTTTAGATCTAATAAAGGATTATTTAATGCCAAAAATAATTTTAAATATCCTCCTGAGGTCATGCTTAGTAGAAGCTTTTTTGATAGTCATAAGGAGGAATTTTACAGATTTTATAAAAGTAATATGATATTTAAAGAGGCAAGACCTAATTTAGCCCATAAAGCTTTAGCTAAGTTAGAGGAAATGGGAAAATTAAAAACTGTAATAACACAAAATATAGATGGTCTGCATCAAATGGCAGGCTCAAAGAATGTGTTAGAGCTTCATGGATCTATTAATAGAAATTATTGTATGGATTGTGGTGCTTTTTATGATTTAGAATATATATTAAAAAGCGGAGAGACAATTCCCACTTGTGAGAAGTGCGGAGGTATAGTAAAACCAGATGTAGTGTTATATGAAGAGGGCTTAGATATGGATGTTATACAAAAGTCTGTTGAATACATTGCAGAAGCTGATGTACTTATAGTTGGGGGGACTTCTTTGGTAGTGTATCCAGCTGCAGGACTTATTCAATACTTTAAGGGTACTAAATTAATATTAATAAACAAAAAGTCTACTCCATATGATAAGAAAGCTAAACTTGTTATAAATGATAGCATAGGAAAAGTGATGGCTGAGGCTATAAATTTAGTTGAATAAAGTAAATACAAATATAGTTTCTAATTTAAAATTTAAAATGAAGGTTGAAATTCCTAGAGAAGTTCTTCAATTTGTACTTTATGAAAAATTTCTAAAGGAGTTTTATCCTTAAATTTTTATTTTGTAACTGCGAAAGTTGAATTAGCTAGTTGACAAAAATAAGTTACTATACTCTGAATTTAAGTTGTCTGCATAAGGATAGGAGCATTATAGACATATTGCTGGAAATAATAAAATATAATTTTGAAATCACTGGAAAATTTCCAGTGATTTTTTTATCGAATAATAGGGCATTTTGACTATAAAATACTCTATGAAAATAATAAAAAATCTTTAATAAAAAACAAAAGTCAGAATATACTTTAATGTAAAATTCAAAAATACAGAAGAATATAGAGGGTAAGGTGAGGAGATGAAAAAAAGGATAAAAGTTATTGTGAATGTATTTTTTATATTAATAATAGCGTTACTATCTTGGGTGATAATTGGCAATTTACTATCTAAAGGAGATAAAAGTAAAATACCTACTGTTTTTGGATACAGAAGTTTTATAGTTTTAAGTGGCAGCATGGAACCTAAGATAAAACCTGGAGATGTGATTTTAGTTAAAAAAACCCATATAGAAGAACTGAAGGAAGGGGATATATTAACATATATTTCTGAGGACAACTTTATAACCCATAGGATTAAAAAGATACAAGGAAATAGTTTAATAACCAAGGGTGATGCAAATAATGTGGAGGATTCCCCCATTAAATCTTCTCAAGTTTATGGAAAGTATTCTTTTAGAGTACCATATCTTGGTTACATTTTAGTTGGTTTAAGAAAACCATTAGTGATTTTTATTATAATTGCAATATTTATAGTTTATGTAATTGTAGAGGTTTTAAAAAAATGTTTTGCCCATTAATGTATTTTTGAAAAATCATTGATGAGTATATATAAGGCACATTTCATGTACCTAAATTAAAATTTATGGGAGGTTTTAGTATGAGTAAAAAAAGAATAATTTCACTAGCTTTAGCAGGGGTACTATTATTAGGGGGAGGAGTTCTTGGAACTCGCGCATATTTCAAAGCAAAATCTGATGTAGATGCAAATCTAGTAATAAAAACAGGTACTTTAAAGGTTGCAAAAGAAAATGACTCAAAATGGGAATACAAAGGCGTAGTTGAAGAGGTAGATGAGAATGAAATAGATGCAGCAACAAAGGATGTTATAAAAGTTAGTGAAAAAACAAATAGCTTTGATGTAGTTAAGCCAGGAGATGTTTTTGAAAAGGTTGTAACTATAACAAACACTGGAGACTTACATGAAAGAATTAAAGCTGTAAAAGTTCAAGGACAAGAGTTAGAAAGTTTATATAATGTATTTGATATTAAAATGGAAGGATTGACTGACAGTAAAATATTAGCACCAAATGAAACTATGGATATTAAAATAACAGCTACATTAAAGTCTACAATAACTAATGGAGATACAGAAACTACTTTTGAAAATCAAAACAATGACACCAGATTTGATATGAGTAAGTTAACAACAGCTAAATTAGTAGAGATAGATGGATATCAAGTAAATGACCCTAGTGGCAAATAATATAGTAGAGCTTGGCAATGAATTATGTAATGAAATCAGATGCTTTAATAAACTATTAGTGAGGTAGGGTGAGGGTGTGGAAGTAAAGTGTAAATTTAAAAGATATATAATTTTCTTCATAGCTTTAGCAATGGTTTTTTTTAGTTTTGGAGGAGCTGAAGCCAAAATATCTTCTAAAGATGAAAAAGTGAAAGTACTTCCACTAAATGGAGAGAGTAAAGAAGGTATATTCAACTTAAAAGATGGCCTTTGGTATCCGGGCAGAGAAGAAGTGAGAGGTTTTTATGTAGACAATAATTATAAAGAGGATATTCAGGTAGAAAAAATAAACTTTCAAACAATTTCTTTGTTAAGTTTAGAAGAACAAAGAATAATTGCCACTGAAGATACAATATATAAGGATTTTATGAAGAATGTTAACATTTCACTGTTATGTGACGGGAAAATTCTTTATGAAGGAACCTTTGAAAAGCTAATGGAAAAAGGTGAAATAAATTTAAATGAAAAAGTTACTGTAAAGGGTAATACTAAAAAGAACATGCAACTTGTATTTGCCATATCACCTAAAGCTGAAAATAATCTTCAAGGGGTTGTTAATGAGTTTAAATTAGGCATAACCTATACCATGGATGAAGCAATGGCTATAATACCACAAACAGGAGGCTTTTTAAATACTACATTGCTTATCTTTACTGGAATTTGTTTAGTTATATGTGGAATATTTTTAAATAGGAAGAAAAGAGAAAATGCCTCTTTTAAGCAAGGGGGTAGGTTGGATGACTAAGGCTGGGAAATTCAATATAATAAAAAGGATTAGGGGAAAATTTAATATAAGAAGAAAAACCACTATAATATCATTAATTGCATTAGTATTAATAGTAGCATTTACTACATCTGGTACCTACAGTTACTTTAAAACAGGTTTAGGAGTAGATTCAAATTTAAAAATAAAAACTGGAAGTCTTAAAGTTAACTTTTTAGGTGGAGATGAGAAAATTATTGAGGATGAAAGAGCCTTAATAAATATTTCTACAGGTGAGAATTTAATACCAGGTAAAAGTGTAGAAAAATCCATAAGTATTAAAAACACCGGCTCTTTAACTCAAAAGCTTTTAATAAGTTTAGACAATTTCAAGGACAGTAAGATAAAAGATTCCAATAGGGCAAATAAGTCTTTGCTAGATTATATAAACTGTGACATTAAAATGATAAAAGGAAATACTACTAAGACTATTGCTGAGAATCAAAATATAAAAAATCTCAATAAGCTCTCTAAAAGAATAATTATTTCTCCTTATGAAAAGATAGAATTAAAGGTTAATATTAAGCTTATAGATTCAGCACCATATTCCACAGAAAATAGAAGTGCAAGTTTTGATATAGTGCTAGATGCAAGGCAAGTCAATGATAAAGCTTATAGTAATGATAGATATTTTAGTTATGTAACTAGAAGTAAAAATAATATTATTACTACAGGAGAATATCCAAAGCCTATAGTTAAAATATATGCTTCGGCAGGGCCAGTTTTTAAAGGCGCACTTCCTGATAAGCCAAATTATGAAAGTCCTAGTTATGTTCAGTGGTTTAAAAATGCTGAATCTTATATTCTGAATGATATAGCTAGTAATAGTCAAGGAAATACAGTAGGTGAATCCTTTAATCAATATAGTAATATACCTAACTTAGGTGAAACTAGTGTCAGAAATAATATGGGAAGCACGTACTTTAAAAGCTGGAAGGGAAATGTTATATCGAAAAAAGATGATGTACACGATAAGAGAAATGAACATGGAACTATTGTTCATTATATTGTAGCTATTGCTAATCCTGTAAAAGAAGATTTAGATTATGGAAAGATACAACTGGATAGTTCAAATATAAATATTTCTCAATGGGATATATTTAAGAGTATAAAATATAAAAATGAATATAAGGTTGATAGGGAGAGTGAAGATTTAGCTCCTATAGGTAATCCAAGAAGGGTTCTCACATACCAGTGGAAAGGCAATGAATATAAGCGAAATAACGGATATGGTAATTCTGTGGCAAAGGAAGCGGATTTAATAATTTTTGATATTGGAGGTAAAGGATATTATTCATTAAATGAATATAGTGGAATTTTTGCAGATAGATTAGCTCAATCATCTTTAGATAACCTAAGAGAAAAATTACAAGGTTATAGGGCACATGCGGATTTAGTTGGATGGCCTTGGAATAGGTATTGGGAAACCAGTTGGCAAGGAAAAATGAGAGATATAGTTTTAAATAAAATGGTACCTAAAAATGATGTATATTGTAGGTTAGATAGAACGGAATGTAATATAAAATTTAAATACAAGGATTATGAAGTTAATTCTGGCACATATACTATTAAATTTATGGATAATAGAAAAGCCAGTGAAAGTTTAAGTAAAAAGCCAAATAAAACTGATGAAAAAGTTTCAAATAAGACTAATGAAGATACTTTAAATAAAAATAATATTGAGGAATTTAGATTTAAGTAAATAATAAAAACGCAAAGAGCAGACCAACTCCCAATGCTTTCTGATTTGAATTTAGATTTAAATAAACAATAAAAATTCACGGCTGATAGTTTTTAGCCGTGGGTTTTTATAAAGCTAGAGTGTAAGGCATATTCAAATAAATAACAAGTCAGTATGCTAGCCTATTTTGCGTCATACTGCGTTAGCAAAACTTGTCGATAGTTCTTACCAAAAGCGGAATCTGATTTCTTGTCTGACACAAAATATACTAGCATCTTTGACTTGTTATTTCTTTTCATTTACCTAAATGTTAATAACTCTGTTGATAAGATGTGGAAAATGCGAGGATAAAATGTGTATAAGTATTAAGGAATTATACAACATTTCCTAGTATATCATTACATAAAAAATAAAGAAATTTAAAGCAAATGATAAGAATTAGAGTATAATTAATCATAATAAAATTTTATATAAAAACAACGTTATTTATGAAGTGGTAAGATAGTAAACGTTGCAGGAAACAGACAATAAAGATTCTGATAACTGCCGTAAATTAATAGTCAATAAAAAAATGTTGACAAAGTAATTTACAAATGATAAGATGATTAAGTCGCTTGAAGCGGCAGAGAAAAGCTGGTCTTTGAAAATTAAACAGAGATAAAGATGTAAATCATAAAGTCAGTGAATTTGAGTTTGAGATTAAATTCTTAAAATTGAGAGTTTGATCCTGGCTCAGGACGAACGCTGGCGGCGTGCCTAACACATGCAAGTCGAGCGATGAAATCCCTTCGGGGATGGATTAGCGGCGGACGGGTGAGTAACACGTGGGCAACCTGCCTCAAAGAGGGGAATAGCCTCCCGAAAGGGAGATTAATACCGCATAAAATTATGGAATCGCATGGTTCTGTAATCAAAGGAGCAATCCGCTTTGAGATGGGCCCGCGGCGCATTAGCTAGTTGGTAAGGTAAAGGCTTACCAAGGCGACGATGCGTAGCCGACCTGAGAGGGTGATCGGCCACATTGGAACTGAGACACGGTCCAGACTCCTACGGGAGGCAGCAGTGGGGAATATTGCGCAATGGGGGAAACCCTGACGCAGCAACGCCGCGTGAGTGATGAAGGCCTTAGGGTTGTAAAGCTCTGTTATCTGGGACGATAATGACGGTACCAGAGGAGGAAGCCACGGCTAACTACGTGCCAGCAGCCGCGGTAATACGTAGGTGGCGAGCGTTGTCCGGATTTACTGGGCGTAAAGAGTGCGTAGGCGGATGTTTAAGTGAGATGTGAAATACCCGAGCTCAACTTGGGTGCTGCATTTCAAACTGGGCATCTAGAGTGCAGGAGAGGAAAGCGGAATTCCTAGTGTAGCGGTGAAATGCGTAGAGATTAGGAAGAACACCAGTGGCGAAGGCGGCTTTCTGGACTGTAACTGACGCTGAGGCACGAAAGCGTGGGGAGCAAACAGGATTAGATACCCTGGTAGTCCACGCCGTAAACGATGGGTACTAGGTGTCGGGGGTCCAACCTCGGTGCCGCAGTAAACACATTAAGTACCCCGCCTGGGGAGTACGGTCGCAAGATTAAAACTCAAAGGAATTGACGGGGGCCCGCACAAGCAGCGGAGCATGTGGTTTAATTCGAAGCAACGCGAAGAACCTTACCTAGACTTGACATCCCAAGAATACTGTGGAAACACGGTAGTGCCCTTCGGGGAACTTGGAGACAGGTGGTGCATGGTTGTCGTCAGCTCGTGTCGTGAGATGTTGGGTTAAGTCCCGCAACGAGCGCAACCCCTATTGTTAGTTGCTACCATTAAGTTGAGCACTCTAGCAAGACTGCCTGGGTTAACCAGGAGGAAGGTGGGGATGACGTCAAATCATCATGCCCCTTATGTCTAGGGCTACACACGTGCTACAATGGTCGGTACAAAGAGACGCAAGACCGTGAGGTGGAGCAAATCTCAAAAACCGATCTCAGTTCGGATTGTAGGCTGCAACTCGCCTACATGAAGCTGGAGTTGCTAGTAATCGCGAATCAGAATGTCGCGGTGAATACGTTCCCGGGCCTTGTACACACCGCCCGTCACACCATGAGAGCTGGTAACACCCGAAGTCCGTGAGGTAACCGTAAGGAGCCAGCGGCCGAAGGTGGGATTAGTGATTGGGGTGAAGTCGTAACAAGGTAGCCGTAGGAGAACCTGCGGCTGGATCACCTCCTTTCTAAGGAGAACATGAAAAGGAAGTCACCTTTTCGTAAATTATGACAAGTTCACTGATATCTCTGTTTAATTTTGAGAGACCAGATACAATGGTCAATTAACAATGATTAATTAGTAATGATCAGTTAAGTGATTGGTTGTAGAATTAAATCTCTCATCAGTAGCTAGACGCTAGAAGGCTAGCACACTAGCCAACTGAAAAACTTGTTCTTTGAAAATTGCACAGTGAAGAAAAGTAGAAATTATTACAATTGTGATGATTTCACTGGAGAATCAATTAAAATAAACAATCAGTACTAGTCGCTAGACAACTAGCACACTAGAAAACTGATAAAAAGTAGTTTCTAGAAGGTTACTAAAACTAGCAAGCTAAACACTAGCACGCTAGCACACTGGCCAACTAGCAAACTAACGAAAGGTCAAGCTACAAAGGGCGCATGGCGGATGCCTTGGCACTAGGAGCCGACGAAGGACGTGATAAGCTGCGATAAGCTGTGGGTAGGCGCAAATAGCCTGTGAGCCACAGATTTCCGAATGGGGCAACCTGCTCAGCTACGCTGAGTACTGTATGCTGAATTCATAGGTATACAGAGGCAAACCCGGGGAACTGAAACATCTAAGTACCCGGAGGAAGAGAAAGAAAAATCGATTTCCTAAGTAGCGGCGAGCGAACGGGAAAGAGCCCAAACCTAAGTCTTCGGATTTAGGGGTTGAGGATAGATCATAATGTCTTAGATTTTCTAATCGAAGAGAGCTGGAACGCTCCACCACAGAAGGTAATAGTCCTGTAGGTAAAAGAAATATAAGTAAGATCTACTCCAGAGTACCACGAGACACGTGAAACCTTGTGGGAAGCTGGGAGGACCACCTCCCAAGGCTAAATACTACCTAGTGACCGATAGTGAAGAAGTACCGTGAGGGAAAGGTGAAAAGAACCCCGGGAGGGGAGTGAAATAGAACCTGAAACCGTGTGCCTACAAACTGTCGAAGCACTTTACATGTGTGACGGCGTGCTTTTTGTAGAACGAGCCAGCGAGTTATGGTATGTAGCAAGGTTAAGCACTTTTGGTGCGGAGCCGCAGGGAAACCGAGTCTGAATAGGGCGATTAGTTGCATGCTGTAGACCCGAAACCGAGTGACCTATCCATGGCCAGGTTGAAACGGAAGTAAAATTCCGCGGAGGACCGAACCGCGTTGGTGTTGAAAAACCATGGGATGAGCTGTGGATAGCGGAGAAATTCCAATCGAACTCGGAGATAGCTGGTTCTCCCCGAAATAGCTTTAGGGCTAGCGTCAGGTAATGAGTAATGGAGGTAGAGCACTGAATAGGCTAGGGGGCATATAGCTTACCGAACCTTATCAAACTCCGAATGCCATTTACTTTTATCCTGGCAGTCAGACTACGAATGATAAGATCCGTGGTCAAAAGGGAAACAGCCCAGACCATCAGCTAAGGTCCCAAAGTGTAAGTTAAGTGGTAAAGGATGTGGGATTTCTAAGACAACTAGGATGTTGGCTTAGAAGCAGCCACTCATTTAAAGAGTGCGTAATAGCTCACTAGTCAAGAGATCCTGCGCCGAAGATGTCCGGGGCTCAAACTTACCACCGAAGCTATGGATATACAATGTATATGGTAGGGGAGCTTTCTGTACGGGTTGAAGTCGTACCGTAAGGAGCGGTGGACTGTACAGAAGTGAGAATGCTGGCATAAGTAGCGAGAAATGAGTGAGAATCTCATTGGCCGAAAATCTAAGGTTTCCTGAGGAAGGCTCGTCCGCTCAGGGTTAGTCGGGACCTAAGCCGAGGCCGAAAGGCGTAGGTGATGGACAATCGGTTGATATTCCTATACCACCATGATCCGTTTGAGAAATGGGGTGACGCAGTAGGATAGGATGTGCGCACTGATGGATGTGCGTCTAAGCACTTAGGATGATTGAACAGGCAAATCCGTTCAGTCTTAAGTCTGAGGTGTGATGGGGAGTGAAATTTTAGTAGCGAAGTATCCGATTCCACACTGCCAAGAAAAGCCTCTATCGAGGAAAATGGTGCCCGTACCGCAAACCGACACAGGTAGATGAGGAGAGAATCCTAAGGCCAGCGGAAGAATTGTTGTCAAGGAACTCGGCAAATTAACCCCGTAACTTCGGGAGAAGGGGTGCCTACGAGAGTAGGCCGCAGTGAATAGGCCCAAGCAACTGTTTAGCAAAAACACAGGTCTCTGCTAAAGCGAAAGCTGATGTATAGGGGCTGACGCCTGCCCGGTGCTGGAAGGTTAAGGGGATTGGTTAGCGTAAGCGAAGCCTTGAACTTAAGCCCCAGTAAACGGCGGCCGTAACTATAACGGTCCTAAGGTAGCGAAATTCCTTGTCGGGTAAGTTCCGACCCGCACGAATGGCGTAATGATTTGGGCACTGTCTCGACAACAAATCCGGTGAAATTGAATTGGAGGTGAAGATGCCTTCTACCCGCGATTGGACGGAAAGACCCCGTAGAGCTTTACTGTAGCTTAGCATTGAATTTCGGTATTGTCTGTACAGGATAGGTGGGAGACTTAGAAGCAGGGGCGTCAGCTTCTGTGGAGTCATCCTTGGGATACCACCCTGACAGTATTGAAATTCTAACCGGAGGCCATGAATCTGGTCACGGGACATTGTTAGGTGGGCAGTTTGACTGGGGCGGTCGCCTCCTAAAAAGTAACGGAGGCGCCCAAAGGTTCCCTCAGCGCAGTCGGAAATTGCGCGCAGAGTGTAAAGGCAGAAGGGAGCTTGACTGCGACACATACAGGTGGAGCAGGGACGAAAGTCGGGCTTAGTGATCCGGTGGTTCCTCGTGGGAGGGCCATCGCTCAACGGATAAAAGCTACCTCGGGGATAACAGGCTGATCTCCCCCAAGAGTCCACATCGACGGGGAGGTTTGGCACCTCGATGTCGGCTCGTCGCATCCTGGGGCTGAAGTCGGTCCCAAGGGTTGGGCTGTTCGCCCATTAAAGCGGCACGCGAGCTGGGTTCAGAACGTCGTGAGACAGTTCGGTCCCTTTCCGTCGCGGGCGTAGGAAATTTGAGAGGAGCTGTCCTTAGTACGAGAGGACCGGGATGGACCAACCTCTGGTGCACCAGTTGTCACGCCAGTGGCATAGCTGGGTAGCTATGTTGGGAAGGAATAAACGCTGAAAGCATCTAAGCGTGAAGTCCACCTCAAGATTAGATTTCCCATAGCGTAAGCTAGTAAGACTCCTGGAAGACTACCAGGTTGATAGGTCGGAGGTGTAAGCATGGTAACATGTTCAGCTGACCGATACTAATAAGTCGAGGGCTTGATCAAAATATAACTGACAATTAGTGATTGACAGTTGACAATTAAAAGATTTTCCACACTGTGCAATTTTGAAAGAACAATAAAGTTCTTTTAAAGGAAACTCGCTCAGCAAAGCTGAGGAGTACTATATGTCTAAGGTCTAAAGCCCTAAGAACTATAGCATCTGGTGATTATGGCTTGAAGGTAACACCCCTTCCCATTCCGAACAGGACGGTTAAGCTTCAAAGCGCCGATGGTACTGCAGGGGAAGCCCTGTGGGAGAGTAGGTCGTCGCCAGGTTATTTATTTTGATCTACTAGCTCAGTCGGTAGAGCACATGACTTTTAATCATGGTGTCCGGGGTTCGATTCCCCGGTAGATCACCAAAAAACGTATCTCTTTTAGAGGTACGTTTTTTTATTTGTTAATTAAAAATGTATAATTGTTGATTAGGGGTATGTGTGGCAATAAAAAATATGATTTTCGAAATAAAGGAATTAACATTAGTATTGCATATATGGTAAAACTATGGTTTAATATATGTCGAAATAGTAAAAAAAGGAGTATTATTATGAGCAGCAATATATTAAAACCAGTAGAAATAAGAGAGGCAACCATAAAAAGTGCAGAAGAAAAAGCAGAGATAAAACTAGGGAGTGGAATTATTTTAGGTATCCTAGCAGGTGCTTTTATAGCTATAGGTGGAGCGGCAGCGGCTGTGGCATCGCATAGTGTTAATAACATAGGGTTATCGAAGCTTGTAAGTGGAATAATATTCCCAGTAGGGCTCATGTTAGTATTAATTTGTGGAGCAGAGTTATTTACTGGAAACAATCTTATGATTATAGCTGCCTTAGAAGGAAGAATAAAATTTAAAGATATGCTTAGAAATTGGGTAATAATATATATATCTAATTTTATAGGTGCCACAATTATAGCATTTTTAATTTTTTATTCAGGGATGCTTGATATTAATGGTGGAAAAGTAGGAGCCACACTAATTAAAATGGCGGCTAAAAAATCAGGGTTAAGCTTTAGTACAGCTTTTGCTAGTGGGATAATATGTAATATTTTAGTATGTCTTGCGGTTTGGTCATCTTATGCAGCCAAAGATGTTATAGGTAAGATAATAATGCCTTGGTTTCCTATAATGGCATTCGTTGTTTGTGGCTTTGAACACTGTGTAGCTAATATGTATTACTTAACTATAGGTATGTTTGCTAAGACTAATGCACTTTATGTACAAGCTTCTGGAATTGGAGCAGATAAGTTAGCTCTTGTTGGAGGGAAAGCGTTTATAAATAATTTAATACCTGTAACTCTTGGCAATATTTTTGGGGGAGCAGTTTTAGTGGGTGGAGCATATTTTTTAGCATATAAAAAGGATAATTAACAAACAAATCTAAAATATATTAATGATAGATATCTATGGTATTTTTGTTATTAACGCTATGAATATTTTAATGATAAATATAATAGAATATAGTTAATATATGTGGATATATTGTATAATTACAACATGAAATGTGAATAAGTATTATAGGTAATAAGAAATAATTAAAATAAATAACAGCTTAAACATAACTAGGATTTAAGGATAACTAAAAGAGCTATTTGGAAAATATAAATTTATATTTTCCAAATAGCTTCTAAATAATTAACAGGAGAATTTAATTAAAGCTTTTTTCGCATATATATTCTATAAATTATTTCTTCAAATAATGAAAATAATCCAGTAGTAATAAAGTAAATTCCTAAAGCAATAGGTGCTTTTACTGTTAAGACTAGGCTAAATATGCTTGTGGTTAAAAGGCTTAATTTAACACTTTCATTTTTCAAAGGAGATTTCAAATAATTTAGATAAGGTATATATGAAAGTAAATTTGGACAAATTGAAACGAATAAATATATAGTTGGAATTATAAAGTGGGGGTCTGGAAGTTTAATACTGCATACCCAAGGAACAAGAATACTACCCACACTTATAGGCATTTTCATAATTACAAAATATAATGAAGATATTATAGGTAATTGCAATAAACTTATTAAACAACCTAACATAGATTTAGCATTTTCAGTGTAGCATTTTTGAAGTTCTTGCTGGAGTTTAGCTTTATTATTTCCATACTTATTTTTTATATCTTCAATTTTTTTAGACATGCATTGCTGATGGTACATGCTCTTTTTTTGTTTTATTGATATAGGGATAAGACAAATCCTTACTAGTATCGTTATTAAAATTATGGCAATACCTAAGTCACCAGTAATATTGAAAATGTAATTTAATATATAATTAAGTGCATTAAAAATGATATTCATACAAATCTCTCCTTTTTATTGATGGTGTATCCCACCATACAATACTTCATTTTAACTATTGAGTTTATAAATATCATTTTTAATTAAAAAAGTTCGCAATACCTCCAAATGTCATACTTTTCATAACATAGATAGTTTTTTATAGTTAAGTTTTTTCCATAATCCAATGCTTCTATATGGACATTTTTAACCAATGAGAGATTAAAATTTTTCCTACATTGGGTAAATGCCACCATTATATAAAATAAATTTGCTAAGAATATGAAAAGCAGCATGAACTGAATTATATTAACAATATCAAATTTCATAATGAACCTCACATATATATTTATACATAAAATTTATTACTTAAAATTTCTTATTTTAACCAAAGTTGAGTTAAAAAACTCAATAGTGATTACTATAAAAGATATTAATATTAAATAGTAAATACAATTGTTTAGATTTAATAAATAATCAAAGACTTCCTTACCGAATATTTTGCCAACAATAAATCTTGAAAGAAATATAAAAATTACGTAAAAAACTAGTGCAACCATTTCGCCATAGGTATTTTCTTTATTTGCAAAAATACTTTGATAAAAAGTATAGGAAGAATTTCTTTGTCGAATTTTTCTACTTATAGGATAAAGTATTAATGAAATGGCATTAGCTAATATAAAATTATCAACCGTAATTCCAAATGAAGAATATTTATATACAAGTTTATTTACTATAGCCATAAATAATGAAAGTATAATAAGTGTTAATAAATATTTTTGTATAAAATTTAGTATTTTTAAGTAGATGCTTTTATTTCCATTATACTCGTTTATTATGGACATGCAAAATTTTTCATAATCTTTTCCTATAAATAAATTCATAGGTTTATTTTCAAGCTGAGCTTCAAGTATTAGAGATATAATTTCTTGTAATACTTCCTCTTTTTCTATAACTGATAAATTGCTGTTTTTGATGCAAGTGGTTATAGATTTATATAGAGCTAAATTTTCAGCATTTAGCTTTTTTTCTTGTTCCAGTCTTAATTTTAATAATTTCAATGTTAATATCATGGTTACCCCTCCAATACAGTTTCAACATTTCTTTTTATTTCTTTCCAAGAAAGCATGAAGTCATGCAATTCGCTCTCTCCAGCTTCTGTAAGATAATAATATTTTCTCATAGGGCCTAGGGGAGACTTTTTCATAATGGAGTATAATAAGTTTTTTTTCTCTAAACGTATAAGTATAGGATACACGCTGCCTTCTGAGATTTCACTGAAGCCATAATTTGTTAAACATTCACATATGGCATAACCATAGGTTTCTTTATTGCTAACTATTTTTAAAATGCATCCTTCTAATAAACCTTTTAATATTTGGGTTGTATTTGCCACATAATCACCTACTTTGTATTGCATAATAGCTTTTATAAATTATATAATATATCTACTACTATGTAATGTCAAGTAGTATTATATTAATATTTACAAAATAATTGCTGTAAATTAAATGTAAACATTGACTATAAATTAAATGCTATAATAAAATGTTGTGTAAGGCAATATAGGATAGAGTTATTGAACTATGTATATGTGGATATTGTTTTATTACAAAATAGGAGATAAGTTATCTACTGAAACACAATGCTGAAGATAAAATAAATATTTTTTTTTAATGCAGAATATTAAAATTTCAAGTAGTAAAATATGTGGATAAAATATGTTGATGGAGGAGGGTAAAAAGCATGGTTTCAATGGAAGTTAAAAACCTAACAAAAAATTATGGCAAAGAGAAGGCAGTCAGTGGAATTTCATTTAAGTTAAATGCAGGCGAGATTACAGTTCTTGCAGGTCCAAATGGAGCAGGAAAAACCACAACTATAAAGTGTATATTATCTCTTTTAAGAAAAAACGAAGGGGAAGTTTTTATATGTGGCAAGAGCATTAAGGATAAAAATATAAGAGAAAAGTTAGCTTATATGCCGGAGACGCCAGATATATACCCATATCTTACAGTATGGGAGCATTTGAAATTTATAGCTTTAGCTTATAAATTAGGTAGTTTGGGAAGAAAAAGCAGAGGAGATGCTAAAATTATTTGGCATTTGGGATAAGAAGAATCAAATAAGCAAAAATTTATCTAAAGGAATGAAACAAAGGTATCTATTTGTATGGGACTTTTACATAATCCAGATATATTTTTAATAGACGAACCATTTGTAGGTTTAGATCCTAAGGGAATTAAAGATTTTAAGGATATTTTAAAGTTATTAAGAGACGATGGTAAAACAATACTTATAAGTACACATATACTCTCTTCAGTGGATAAACTAAATGATAGAATTATTATAATGAAGAAGGGAAAAATTATAGCTGACGGAAGCAAACAGGAGTTGCAGGATGCAATTGGAGCAGAAGAGCAAATGTCACTAGAGGATATATTCTTAAAGATTTCAGAGTAGTGAAGAAACCTTGTTGTGAGTATGTGAAAATTTTAGGAATTTATATATTGAAAAATTGATAAATATAGTTAATAAGAGTAAGGTACATTCATATAAAAATAATTAACAAAAGTAAATATGGAATTTATGGGGAGGCTTTAAAATGATTCGAGACTTTAAAACCCTATTATTTTATTGAATTTTGCGCAATTTAAAAATAGAGTTAAAATGCTTTGGCTAATCCTATAACGGCTGATTAGAGAATTTGGCGCTTTTTATATTTCCCTTTATTTTTATTTTTATAAGTTTATTGGGGAATAAAAGCAAAAGAAAACCTATTAGATACATTAAAGATGTGGGTAAAGATTTTATAG
>NZ_JQMW01000012.1 GCF_000744935.1 Clostridium sp. KNHs214
TCCAAACTCTTATGCAAGTCATGGAGGAGAAATTTCATAATTCCATTACATTCTACCTTATTGTGGGTTAATCATTACTATAAGTTTTATCAAAGTATTAATTAGACCTTATTAATCCCTGCTTAAATCCTAAAACATACTTTTATTTAATAATTACTTTATGTTTTGCTAAGATATTATTTAGACCCTATAATCTCTATATCTAAAAATTCTTCATCATCTAAAACCCCATCTTTTTTAGTAAACCTAATTAACATATATATCTCTCCCATTTTTTATCTATATCTTTTTCCATATAGAAAATTTGATGCTTACACCTCTATACATGATTGCTTTTGTTCCCCCCTTAGTTTGCTACTGAACTTTTAATTTCTGTGTAAATTAATATCTTGCCATTATATACTCATCTTCATATTTTCCATTTCTGATGGCTACGTATTTTTTTCTGCCCTCAATTTCAAAGCTAATGATTTATATAAATTTATGGCCTTTTCATTATCAACAAAAACTCCAAGTTCAATTCTTACAAGCATAAGCCAGTTATCTGCTATATCCAATAGACTAGTCATCAAAGCTCTTCCAATGCCCTTGCCTTGTATAATCCTTGTGTACAGATATACCCATACTCCCTGAATGTCTTACCCTATTTGATCTATTAACTGATAAAGTTGCAGCTCCTACAACTTTTATAATGCCATTTTCTTCAATCTCGGCAACTAACATATGGTCATTTTCAGTAAGATTATTTATGATATTTTGAATTCTTGTAATTCTTTCACTGATAATACCCATGGTGTTTTCTCTTACTCCATCTTGCCTTCTTATTTCATTTATAGGTTCTGCATCTTCAATTCTTACTGGTCTTATTTTTAAGTTCATACTCAACTCCATACTACCCCTGCTTAGTTTTAAGTTTTCCCTCTTTCTTAAGGAGCTTTTTTGGGGACAGTTAAGTATCGTTGTTTGAATTTTACTTAACATCGTTTTATTTTTTCTTAATTATTATCTACTTAGTTTAATTGTTCTACTTAACCATCGCCATTTTTATTTTATCGTATTATTCTACTTAACCGTCCCCATTTTTATCGTATTATTTCTGTAATTTATTTCTGTGATTTCTTATCTACTATATTATTAACGTAAATTGATTGATATTCCTTGTCTAAAATGTCCATAAAGATTTCATCATAAGCTTTTCCAGCTATAAGTTTTGCTTCTCGAAGTCTCCCAGCCTCTTTAAATCCCACTTTTTTATAACATTTTATAGCTTGCTTATTAAATGAATATACTTTTAGAGAAATATTGTGTAAATTTAATACATTGAATCCAAAGTCTAATAAAAGATTTAACACATCTTGACCGTAGCCTTTACCCCAATAATCTTTATTACCAATAAATATACCTACTTCTCCTATTCTATTTATATGGTCTAGCTTTGGATATCCACAATTTCCAATAAGTTCATCCTTTTCTACATCTATAATTGCAAAATTATATCCATTAGTAGAAATCCTTTCTAAAACTGATTTTTCTGCTTCGATTCCAATAAGTTTGGATGCAAATACAAGGCCCGCAGATACTTCCATATCATTAACCCATTTAGTATATTTTTCGTAGTCCTCCACATTTATAGGAGACAAATAACATTTTTGTCCTATAAGTTTTTTAAAGTACATTCTAACTCCTCCTTCTTCACAATGATTGTTTTTCAGTGTTCAATTCAAATATTTTCCTCAACACCGCCTAGAAAACGTCACCTTCTCTATCCCACTAGCACGCTGTGTCACTCTCATCTAGCCCTCTATTCCACTAGCCACTTAAATCTATCACACTGGCCAACTGTCACACTGACTTCTAGCCCACTAAAATTGCCTCTTTATAGTTTTAAGCATGCTTCTACGGCAAACCAAAATAACTTTTCTCTTATCTCACCTCTTGCATGCCAATTTCTTGAATCCCATTCTTCACAGCTTACATCGTCTCCACTATATAATATTTGTCCAAGCTTTACATTTCTAAATTTTGCCACTGCAAAGAAAGCTGCTGCCTCCATTTCAACGGTTACACATCCTTCTTCTTTTCTCAATTTTACTTTTTGTGGAGTTTCTCTGTAAAAGGCGTCTGTTGTCCATGTTTTTGATATTAAATACTTACATTTATGTCTTTCTAAAACTCCTTTTATTACTTCTACCGCCTCTTTATTAGCTTCTATTTCTCTGCTTGGTTCAAGGTAATGGTATGACACTCCTTCGTCTCTTACTGCTGAAGCTGTTATCATAAGATGTCCAACAGCAATTTCTCTATTTAAAACCCCTGCACCACCACAAGCAATAAATTTATTTACCCCCATAGCTATTGCCTCTTCTAACACTGCAGCTGCTAGTGGCGCCCCTACTCCTGGATTAAAAACAACAACTTTCCTTCCTTCGTACTCCAATTCATAAATAGGATTTTCTCCTATTTCAGATTTAAAAGATGCTATAGGCTTTAATTTTCCCTGATTCTTTAATTTCTCTAAAACATCATTAAAAAAACACATCACCGCATATTCGGGTATATCTAACTTTTCTATTATCTTATGAGGTTCGATAACTGCCTCTTTTGTATCATCAAATTCTAGTATTGGAAATTCCTTTTTTAGCATAACCAATTCCCCCTTAGTATCATCAATGCCTTTACTCATTTAATCTATTTAATTTACTAACTTTATTTATATTATTCTACTTAACCTACATCTGAGTTAATATTGCAATTTCCCAATTTCTACTTAACCGTCCCTAATTCCTGTTCTCCAGTTCCTACCTGGCACACTAACCAACTAATACACTAATTATTCGTTCTTACTTCTATCTTCTTGCTGCCAGTGGACATTCTGCCCCAACCCCCTATAGGAATAGTTGCAATTGGAGTTACGTGTCCAAAATTCACATTGGCCATAACTGGTATATTATTCAGTTCTCTCTTTGTGTTTATTATTTTTATAAGCTTTTCATTTGTCATAGCTGAAGCCTTTTGAAATCTCCCTATAAGAATTCCTCTTACTCCTTCAAATCCTGGTTGATGTATGGTAGATTGAAGATCTCTATCAAAAGTTTCCGCATCAACCAAGTCATCATCTTCTATAAACAATATGGAATTTCTTAGTGAAGGCATATATTCTGTGCCTTGAAGAAGATTGAATGTACATAAATTTCCTCCAATTAAAGTTCCTTTTGCTTCCCCTTCATTTATAACTAAATACCCATCGTTAGAAATAAAATTTCTACTTCCCTGCTCTCTATACCAAGGGTCATCACTCCAAAATTCTGAAGGTTTAATCTCCATATAAGTTTTATTTTTAGTGTTTGTCTCCCTGTTAACTTTATTTTTACAAACTTCATGGTTTTTAAAGTTTTTCACATTATCTGCCTCATCAATACTTTCTTGACTATTAAAATTTCCCTCACTATCTATCCCAGCAATGTTTTCTTGGTTATTTTCCCCTTTTACTTTGCTTTCTTCATCTAAAAAACTCTTTTTAAAATACTCTGTTGTATATTCAATACCTTTTTCCATGGCAAAAGATGAAAAATGAGGTCCGTAGTAAGTTATAAGTCCTGTTTTCTTATAAATTGCACAACATAAGGCGGTTATATCTGAAAAACCACAAAATATTTTAGGATTACTTTTTATAATTTCATAATCAATGTATCTTAATAACTGATTTGAATTGTACCCCCCTATTGTGCTTATAACGGCTTTTACATTCTTATCTAAGAAAGCCTCATGGATATCTTCCACACGGGATTCTATACTAGCTGATGAAAAATCATCGCATTCCTCCACGTGTTTAGCAAAAGTCACCTTAAGCCCCATTTCCTCAAATCGCCTCTTAGCTATTTCTCTTAACTCCTCAGTTATTATCTTCATACTTCTAGCTGGTGATATCACTCTTATTTCATCACCAAATTTCAACTTATTGCATTTCATTGTAATCTTCCTCCTTATTTTGAAAAATAATTTTCCATTTTTTAATAGTAATTTAAATTACTATTATTTAAACTATCCCTTAAGTTTGAAACTCCTTTGAAGCTTTATCCTAAATTAACAACCGATATATTTATCATTGCATTTGTTTCCATAAAAACTACTACACTACTTAACCATCCCCGTGAATTCGTCCTTTAATATGCCCATCAAAACATAGTCCGTATATTTACCATCTACATAAAAACTATTTCTCCTTCTACCTTCTTCTTTAAAACCACATTTTGAGTAGCATCTATATGCCCTTTTGTTAAAATCATGAAGCCAAAGTTCTATTCTATTTAAATTAAGTTTATTAAAAGAATAATCCAAGAGAAGCCTTATAGCTTCCTCACCATATCCCTTTCCTAGATTAGCTTCTTGACCTAATACAATTCCCAATAAACCAACTCTATTTTTCCAGTCTATTGTTAAAAGATCTATTTGTCCTAAATATTCTTCTGTATCTTTATTGGCAATTATAAAATTTTTTCCTTTAGTTTTTCCTTCCAATATTGAGTCTAAAAAATTCTCCGTTTCATTCAATGTATGTGGATATAAAAATATGTCTGATAAATACTTAGTAATATTGGGATTATTCACCCATTTTCTAATGTAAATTAAATCTTCTTTTTTGTACTCTCTCAGCATAATTCTTTTTCCTAATATTCTCCCCATAGCTATTCCTCCTTGTATAATAATGATGTAGTCATTAAGACTACTCATCTCAATTTAATTGTTTCTATAATAGATAACAGAAGAAGGATTTCTTCCTTCATCAGATGTTATCTTAGTTAATTATCATGCTTGACGGTTCCTATATAGACTCCAGACTTTTCATAAAGTATAATCTTCAAGGATAGGACAAATAATGTTTTCCTCCTTGGGAAGTCAGTATCTGCTGACTCATACCCGTGATTTAGTCAATTAGTCCATTCAATGAGGTTTTATGATTCGGCTGGTTGGGAGCCTCAGGCTATACCTGTATAACTCGCAAGGTTGTGTACTCATTAGATGGAAATGGATTCCTATCGGAAAGGAGCTTTTGCTCATGTCAAACATTTTATTTAAAAATTTATTTATCTCGGTCGGTATTGATGTTGGTGCAGATTTCAGTTGGATGTCTATCGCACTTCCTAACCAGGCCTTTGTTGGAAAGCCTTTTAAAATACTACATTCAAACATTGATTCCCTTGAACTCGCTGTTTCTAAAATAAAAGAAGCAGAAGAGTTGTATTCTTTGGAAAGTCGCATTTTCCTAGAATCCACGGGAATTTATCATTACCCACTCTTCTGCTATCTTCGTGATACTGGATTTAATGTTAACCTAATTAATCCTATCATCACTAAGAATAGCACAAACATTAACATTAGAAAAGTGCATAATGACAGATTTGATTCAAAAAAAGCTGCCTTAATAGGCTTAAAGCCAGATTTAAAAGTATCTCTTATGCCATCAGATCTTGCTCTTGATTTAAGAAATCTTTCAAGAGAGTATTATGATTTGATGGACAACCGTTCTGCTTATGTGAACAAACTTCAAAGTGAACTTCGGATGGTATTTCCAGAATACCTTAAAATTTTTTCAAAAATAACTACTAATACATCATTAACCTTATTAGAAACATACACATCTCCAGATGCATTTTTAAATGCTTCCAAAGAAGAGATTATTGATTCTATAAGATCTACAGCTCGTTTTGGGCTTACATATGCTAATAATAAGTATAATGCCATTATAAAGGCTGCCAATGATGCAAAGACCTTCGGTTATTCTGTAAGTAGTAATTTTAAGCGTATTAGATTATACATAAGCTTTATTCGAAAGTATGATGAAGAGATTTCTTCTATACTCTCTGAAATGCATAAGCTTGTTGATGAAAATGAAAATACTGATTTTGTAAAGCAAATTCACTTGATTGAAACATTTAAAGGTGCAGGTTTTCTTTCTGCTGTAAGCCTCATGGGAGAAATCGGAGATTTCTCTGCGTTCAACTCACCAAAACAGCTTTTTGCTTATTTTGGTTTAGATCCAGCAGTAAAGCAATCTGGCAACTTTAATGGCACAAAAATCAGTATGTCAAAGCGAGGCTCTCGAATTGCCAGAAGAGTAATTCACACTATGGCATTAATCAGCATAAGCAAAAACAAAGATGGCTCCGCCAAAAATCAAGTACTTCGAGAATACTATCTTTTAAAGTGCCAAAGTAAGCCTAAAATGATTGCTCTTGGGGCAGTTATGCATAAAGTTTGTAACGTATTATTTGCCATTCTTCGTGATGGGAAAGAATTTGAAATAATTACACCAGAAGAACACCAAAAGAATTATCTCAAAGCGAAATGCGGCTTCGCTGCGTAGTATAATTCCATAAATATAATTTCCGTTTTTTGTTAGTCTAACAAAAGTTTATTAAGGTTACCCTTTTTTAAGATAATAAAAATATTAATTATTTTTTTAATTCTTATTGACATTTCTTAGCTGGACTAAAAAATTAATATGAAATATAGATTTTTTCTTTCATGAAAAATCTTAGAAAATACTTATTTTTATCCGATGACTACCTGCCGTAACACTCCCACTTCTTACAAAGTGGGAGATAACGGCAGCTACGTCCCTGGATAACGCTCTCTAACCTTCAGTTGGAGTAAAAACTCCATCTGAAGCTAAGAGCTCTGTTTATAAAACAAAAAACCCACAGAGTCACTCTTAAATCGTGACTCCGCAGGTTTAAATTCTAATCTGCGTGTAGGAAATTTCTTTGTACATTTAGAAAGTCTCCCTGTACCGCTCAGGTATAACTTTAATTGAAGTATAAATATTAGCCCAGCAACACACTAATAACTAATGCTATGCTCAGGTGTAACTCTAATTTAAGTATAACCCTAGATACACTCACTTCATGGTATATTTCTTGACAATTTTAAGTGAAAAATTACAACCTTTAAGTTAACTAAAAACTAATACTCCAGTGCACTGAAAGCTGTGAAATATCACTTAATTGTGTAATATATTAACATGTTCAATAAAAACTGTCAATAGTACAATTACAAATTTCCTTAAATGTTTTAATTAAACTATATCATGATTATCCCACAAAAGTATTACATTACTTAAATTATGAAATTTCTCTTGAATGACTTGCATAAGAAGCAAAGGAGCTGTTTAAATTTATTGTTCCCAGTTCTTATGCAAGTCATGGAGGAGAAATTTCATAATTCCACTACATTGTACCTTTTGTGGGCACTCTCTTTTGTGGTTGAATCATATGATTATTTTGAGTATTTTTTATGTGTTAAAATCATTTCCTCGGTAATTGCTTTTAATGTTTCTGTGGTCATCAATTGATCTTCTGCATGCATTAAAAGCAATGATACTTTTACTGGTTCGCCCGAAGCTTCTTGCTGAATTAATGAACTATGTGATTCATGAGCCTTTAATAAACTTGCCTCTGCATCTTCAACACATTTTTCTGCTAGCTCAAAATTCTCTTCTCTTGATGCTTTTAGAGCCTGAAATAAAGATGACTTTGCATCTCCTACATTACTAATTAATTGGAATGATATTAATTCTAAATCCTCCATACCTATCTCCTCTTTTCTTTTTTAACTGTCCATTATTAAATTTAACTTTTAAACTACCTTACTGCCATGAATTTCAGTTGCACCTGTATAATCTAAAATATATTGTCTATTTTCTTTGGTAACACCTTTTCCAGGCATAATTGTAATTCTTCCATTAGCATATTGGACTAAAGCTTTCAATTCATCTTTTCCCTCTAAGGCATTAACTTTTCCGCCTTTAGTTAATATTCTATCTACTTGCAAACTTACCAGCTGATCTATAGCAGAGAACTTGTCCTCTATTTCATCAAAAGCCATATGGAAAGTTACACTCATTGGCTTTGATATTTCTACTAGTTCTCTCACTGTTTTTATATCTATATTGCTATGGACTAAGGCACCAATAACTACTCCATGAGCACCTAATTCTTTAGCTATTTTGATGTCCTCTTTCATTATTTCTACTTCTTCCCTTGAATATTCAAAGGAACCCCCTCTTGGCCTAATTATAACCATTACAGGTATTTTTACATTAGCTATAGTTGTCTTTATAGTACCATAGCTTGGAGTAGTGCCATCCTCTAATAAATTATCACATAATTCTATTCTGTTGGCTCCTAACTTTTCCATAGAGATAGCATCTTTGAATTTTCCTACACAAGCCTCATAAATACTCACTGCTTTTCCCCCTTGTTTTATATGCTTATGAAACTCTCCCGCCACTTCTTATGCTAAAGTGCAGTTTTGTTGACTAATAATTATAAGTTTATTTCATATACCTATGCATACTTATAATATCATAACTGTATTTTAATCTACAAAACTAATTATTCTATAACATTGCTTTATCTATATATAATACTACTTTACCTATAACATTGCTTTATCTATAACACTTCTTAATCTATAGTGCTAGTTAATTCAAGAAACTAAAAAATGTGTATTTGAAAAGTACTGTAATGATGCAAAATGCTAGTAAAACTAATTTGAATTTTAAGCTATTATAATAAACTAATCAAATGTTATAGGAGATGTTATTCTTTTAGTGTATGCATCTAACCATTCCTGACTTGCTACTTCATAGGTTGTTTTTCCATCTACATTTTTACATACATAAACTGTAGGTTCCTTACTATCTGTAGCCACTGAAAAAGAAAATCCATCAATATTAGTTGCTACTCCAAATTCACCCTTATTATTTAAACATACTACAGATAAATCTCCTGCTTTCTTTCTCTTTTTAATTAATTTTTCATTCAAATCTTCAACAGCTTTATCTGCAGCTTCCTGTGGAGTACATCCATCTTTCATAAGTCTAACTATTTCATAGGAAATGCAGCCCTTCATTAAGTCTTCTCCAAGTCCAGTAGCTGTTGCTCCTCCCACTTCACTATCTACGTAGAAACCTGAACCACAAACTGGTGAATCACCAACTCTTCCTTTTCTTTTCATAAATAACCCACTAGTTGATGTACCAGAAGCCATAGAGCCATTAGCATCTAATGCTATCATACCAACGGTATCATGTCCATCATAAGGACTTAAACCTTTTTCTACAGTTTCTTTAACTCTTTTCTTGTAATGCATTTTAGCTCTATCTGTTAACATATTAACTCTTTCAAAGCCATTTTTATGAGCATATTCATCTGCTCCAGTTCCTACTAAAAAGCAATTGAATCTTTCGTCACTTAATTTTTTAGCTATACTTATAGGATTTTTAAAATCTCTTATACCAGCTACTGCTCCTATAGATAAAGTATCCCCATCCATATAAGCTGCATCTAACTCAACTTCACCGTTTTCATTTGGCAATCCACCATATCCAACTGATTTATAAAAAGGATAATCCTCAACCATACTAATTGCCTCTTCTATAGCATCTCCTGCTGGGGCTTTATCTTCTAATGATTTGCATGCCTTAGTTATTCCTTCAACTGCCATTCTCCACGTTGCTATTATTGCCCACTTCATAAACTTTTTCCTCCATTCTTAATTGTTAGTTATTGATACTTATTATCTATGCAATAACTATGCCAACTATAAAATACACAATGATTTTTCAATTTACTTATGCTTTTAAACACTTTTCCTAACTAATAATTGATTTTTGTATCAAGTGTATTGTAGAATAATACATATACACGTTTACATAGGTTATTTTCTGCATAGTGTGTTTTATTTACACAATTATTGACACAATAATTTAAAATTAATTACACACTTCATTATTTATAAGGGGATAGGATATTATGAAAAGAATAGATTTAGTATACAATTCTATAAAAAACATTAGATAAAGGTAGTGGAGTAACCACTATTGAAGTTAGTGAATTGTTAAATTTAGAGAGGTCTAATATAAGTAAAGACTTAAATTTACTAGTTAATGAAGGCTTATTATATAAAAATAGTTCGAGACCTGTAAAATACTTTTTAAACAATTCTACTAATGTAGATTTTACGGCAAAATCATCTATGGATAATCTAGCTTATCTCTATCCATCATTGATACCATCTATAAAACTAGCTAAAACAGCTATTTTGTATCCAGATAACGGAATGAATTGCCTGATTATCGGAGACACTGGTGTTGGTAAATCCATGTTAGCAAAATTAATGCATGAATATGCTAAATCACTAGATATTAAGAAAAACATGCCTTTTCTACATTTTAACTGCTCAGATTATTCAAATAACACCCAGCTATTAAGTTCCCATCTTTTTGGCGTAAAAAAAGGCACCTTTACTGGTGCAACTGAAAACAGAGCTGGACTAATAGAGCAGGCTGACGGAGGTATTTTATTCTTAGATGAAATACACAATCTTCCTAGTGAAGGTCAAGAAATGCTTTTTGTGTTTATGGATACAGGCTACTTTAAGAGATTTGGAGAGGTAACAAAAAAAATTCATTCTTCCGCTCGTATAATCTGTGCAACAAATAAGGATATAAGCTCTTCTCTTTTAGATACATTTATAAGGAGAATTCCAATAAAAATTTACATACCGGGATTAGAGGAAAGGCTTTTAGAGGAAAGACTTACCCTTGTAGAATATTTTATAAAAAATGAAAGTATAAAACTAAATAAGCCTATTTGGGTATCCTATAACACAATGCTTTGTTTATTATCCTATCATTGCCCTTATAATGTAGGTCAGTTGAAAAATGATATTAAACTAGCCATTGCTAACGCTTATTCAGACTATTTTATTCATAATAAGAAACAAATTAAAATAAATAGTCCCGATTTACCTGATGAATTAAAAAACATGCTAAATACTCAATTATCTCAAGAAAGGGTTTTATTAGATTCCTTAGATATGGTAGATGGCTATTTTATATATGATAAAAATTCCGTAATAACTAGTCATTCATTTTTAAAGCAGAAGCATATTATTCTCAATAGTTTTAAAAAGCTAATAAAGGATACTGCTAGTAATATGATTAATAAAGAAATAAGCAGTGAAGCTATCATTGACTTTTTTATAGATTATCTAAATATAATTAAAGATGTTGCTTCAAGTTATCAATACAGCCTTAATAATTCTGCATACGAGGAGTTCTTATCAAGTTTATCCAATTTAGATAATGAACTTACAAACTATTTCACTGATGATATAGTAAAAAATTTCTTTCGTATTCACCTTGATATGGTATATGACAGAATTAATCTAATGGACTTTGATTCTCTACCTACTTTAAATAAAATTAAATCTGTTTTTCCAAACTACTATACTATATCGTTAAGCTTAAAATCTGTTATAGAAAGAGTTTACAATATTAATTTATCTAATACAGAAATACTTTTCTTAACTATTTTTACTATATACTTATATGAAAGACCTAGTCTATAAAAGTATATAATCCAACCCAGCACTCAGTAATAGTTCATTCATTAATCTTTCACTGAGTGCTGGGTTATATATTGATTGAAAAATAAATCAGAAATTTTCTAAATGAAATGAAAAAAGTCCACATTATTGATATTGGATATTTGCTATTTATAATTTCAATTATTATCTAATATAAATTCTAAAAATCATGCGCAAAGTTGAGATATTAATATTACTAAATTATTTAGCTAATTCATAAATTGCTTTAGCATAAATTTTAATACATTTTTCAAGTAAGGATATTTCTATAAATTCATTAGCTTTATGAGCTAAATCCTCACTACCTTTAAATAAGGCTCCAAAAGCTACTGTATTAGGCATTAATTTAGCATAAGTTCCTCCACCTGTAGATAAAAGTTCCGCTTCCTCCCCTACTATATCTTCATATGATTTTTTTAAAGCTTTTATCATTTTATGCTCCTTTGGGAAATGCAATGGTGGATTATGATTTCCCATATGAAAAGTTAAATTAGTATCTTTTATTTTCTCATTAATATTGTTTACTATACTATCACTAGAAACTGTAACTGGATACCTAATGTTAAATCTCATGCGTATTTCTGAACTATTACCATTAATAATTCCCAAGTTTAAAGTTAAATTTCCAGACTCCTCATCCCAAAAATTTATTCCTAATTTACTTCCACTATAATCCTTTCCAATTAACTGTGAAAAATCCTTTAAAAACATTGTAAAGCTATCTTGAAAATCTAATATTTCATTTAAGTATAATATCATATTAGCTATAGCATTTTCTCCTGCTTCTGGTGTACTTCCATGAGAAGCTTTTCCTCTGCTTATTATAATAATGTGATTTTCATGAGATTCTAAATCTATTCTATACTTTTCCTTTAAACCTTCATCTTTAAATACCTGAAGTAATTTAGAATTGCCATCATGTATTATTTTACACTCACAATAATCAGGAACTATATTAGATTTTATTTGCCACCTTTTAGTATATAGTCTATGTTTATAGCCACAAAGATTATTTTCTAACTTTTGAACTAATTCAAAGGTAAAAATACCCTTTTCAGAGGTTACTATTGGAAAGTATGCATCTGGAGTGAAACAATATTTAGGTGCTTTTTCTTTCTTTAAATAATAGTCTATATCCTCTGTACCAGATTCTTCATTAGTTCCAAAAATAATTCTAACTTTTTTGGATAATTTAACATTAGAATCCTTTAATAGTTTTGCTGCATAAAGAGCTGCCATTATTGGCCCTTTATCATCTATGGCTCCTCTAGCGTATAATTTCATCTTTTATTATAGGTTCAAAGGGATTTGTATTCCAACCATTGCCTTCCGGCACCACATCTATATGTCCTAATACTCCTACGTATTCATCACCCTGTCCAAACTCCGCATAGCCTACATAGTTATCTAAATTAACTGTATTAAATCCATAGGATTTAGCTATGTCCAATACACAGTTTAATCCTTTTGCTACTCCCTTACCAAAAGGATTAAATTCATCAGGCACATCTTTAATTGTTTTTTCCTTTAATACAATTTTAAATCCTCTAAAAAACTTATTATTTATTTTAATATCTTTAATAAATCCATAATACTCACTCTCCTAAAATTTTCGTAAAGCTATCTATTATTATCTTTTATTCTTCTATCAATTTCCAATTAATATTTTACAAAACTCTGCAATAACCTTTACTGTTTGTACATAATCTTTTCGATGAATTATTAATCTAGGTGAATGCATATATCTTGTTGGTATAGATAATGTCAT
>NZ_JQMW01000013.1 GCF_000744935.1 Clostridium sp. KNHs214
TTTACCATCAATGTAAATTATTAAAGACCTATCATCCTTAACTCCCTCTAATTTTTCAGTTAGCTTTTGAGCTTCTCTAACCTCACCCTCTAACTCCCTATATCTTTTAACCCTACGTTCCATATATTCAATTGTCTTTTTATCCATCTTTACAAATCCTCCAATCTCATTTAAAATTTAGTTAACGAATTTTTTCTTAATTTTTTATTTGGCTGCTTCGGCAGCTCTTTTTATTTTTTTCTTAAAGCTGCATAAATAGCTTGTTTCTTTGTAAAATATATTTCTGCTATCTCGCTGCAATTAAGTCCTTCTTGCCTAAATTTCTTTATGTCTTTTATGTCTCCATCTGACCATTGCAATATTTTAAAAAATCACTTTTAAACCCCATATCCTTTTTAAATTTCTTTTCACTAAATACATATTTAAGACCTCTTCTAAAGCATTTTGACACTGTCTTTCATCTCCTCTACTATCAGCTTGTCCAACTCTTGGCTTACCTGCAGAACCTTTTCATTTGTTAAATCTCTATACTTCTCTACAGATACATAAAGCTTTTCTCTTAACTCTTCCATGGCTACCTCCAAACTTCTATTATTTGTTCAGTTTCAATATTTATAACCTGGATTTTATCTGCTAAACTTTTTATTCTTAAATAGTTGTTAGGATCATATCCTTGTCCATATAACAATTGTTTTTCTTTAAGGGTCAATCTCTTTGGATGCTTCAAATTATCCCTCCTATATTTTTAACTTTCCTTCCATGTACAACCTAGCAATTTACTTCTGTGTAAACCTTACTTATATCTCTGCCACTCTTATTGGTTATCCTTACAGTTATTTTTGCTTGTTCTTTTTCATACTTTCAATACCTCCTAGTTTTTATTATAGGTTAGTATTGGTAATCCATGAACTTTTATACTTATTTCCTAATAAGCAAACTTTAATTTAAGTTAACAGTAATATTTCTCTTTAAAATACTTAATTGGAACTCTCCCTGCTATTGTTATATATCCTTTTTCTTTTAACTCCTTATTTAACTGTTGTATAATCTTATAAGCTTTAGATTCAGAGATACCTAAAATTTCTCTCACGTCATCAACTCTATAAAAACTACTCATTTTCATCACCTATATTATTTCCTCTACAACTTCCTCAATAAAAGCATGTACCGCATTGTATTTACTTGCGGGTATGTCTTCCCACTTAACAACTCCAAACTCTTTAAAAATTTTACCTTTGGCTTTTCTATAAGCATTAGTATTTGCAGTCACCGTAATGCCTAATTTTTCGCTTAGTTCCTCTTTAAGCTTGTCAGAAAGTCTTTTAGTATTAACTGCCCTAAAGCCTATTAATGACTTTAAATCTTCTCTATCTTGGTCGTAAATAACTGATTGGTCATACATTAACTTACTCATGCTATTAACTTGATTTTCTATGTTATTCATTGCTGGTACTAAATTTGTTAGTATTTGATTTAATGTTGGTAGCGATGTAGATAAAACTTGCAGTACTCCATTATTCATTCGTAGTTGTCCATTCTCTCTAGCTTCATCTAATGTCACTAAAAAGTTCTTATACCTCATTGCTTTATCGCTATGACATTCTAAGGCTAATCTTTTACTTAACCAGCTACTCATATAAATTGTGTTCCTATCATCTGTGTTTTCAATCTCATCTAAGATGTAATAAATTTCCTTGGACGAAGGTTTGTCCACACAATTTTTACCAATAAGTTTAAGTTTCTCTTTAATTCTGTCCCATCTTACAAATTCATACTTTCCACCAACCTTGGTGGAAACTCCAATAAGCCCACAACTTTTAGCGGTACACACTAAATTAATAAGTGTTACTCCTTTGTCAGTTTTTACTTTTACCTCCTGACCTTCAAACATTGTTATTTTATTCATAAATTCACCTTCATTTCAAATAACTTTGTTGCATTATGCAACACCATTACAAAAAAAATATTTGTCGAATTCTGAGATGTCAATTTTTATATTTTAGATAATGTGAATGCTTCTTCTAAGCTCATGGCTCTAATGTTATTAATCTTTTGACTAACGGTTGGCGCTGCAAGATTTAATTTTTCTGCTATATCTTTTTGAGTTTAATCCAAGCTCCATTATTCTTGCTTTTAATTTTAATGTATTTACCATGTTTCTACCTCCTTATACGTATATTTTGTCGCGTTATGCAACTTTATAATACCTAATATACATTAAATTTATTTTAATGTCAATAGCATTATACAACTTTTTTTATACAATTCCTTTTTATAAGTTGCATAACGCAAATAATTGTGTTATTATTTTTTACAGAGGTGATTAAAAATGATAAACAATATTGAAATAGGTAAAAGAATTAAAGAAAGAAGAGAGGAATTAGGTCTAACTATTCAATATATAGCCGATAAAGTTAAAGTTCATAAATCTACTATTCAAAGATACGAGACTGGGAATATAAAGGATATTAAAATACCAGTAATTGAATCTATTGCCAAAGCTCTTCAAGTAAATCCAATGTGGATTATAGGAGAAGTCAATATTAAGGAAATGCATAGTGCAGAATATGAACAAGTAACTTATCTATCAAATATATATTTTCAAGGTGTAATGAAGTGGAGTGAAGATAACTTTTAAGCGAAAATGACACTATCATATTAAGGGAACATTTTAGTGATTTATTGCTTAGGTATAAAGATTTGATAGAGTCCTATGTATATGCAACAATTCATTGGAAAAATTCAAAAGGAGATTATAAAACTATCTACAAGGACAGATTATCAGATGAAAAAATTATGGAATTATTTTTCAAACAAGAATTAGAGCAAAAAATAAAATCTCTGACTGATTGGGTTGATGCATTGCCTAATTGGATATCTAGAAACAAAAATGAAATATCTGCAACTAAAGAAGATTATCTGACTCCATTGGCAGCACATGATAAAGATGGTATTTTTCCGGATGAAGATATGCAGCATGATTTAGATATTATGAAAAATGATAAGTTTTGGGATTAATGCATGGTGATTTTATGAAATATGATACTTTGCTTCAAGAAGCATATGAGAATGACATAAAAGTTAAAGAAATTGAATTAAGATCCAAAGATGGTTTATGCAGAACTAATAGAATAGCTATTAATAAAAATTTAAAAACAGATAAAGAAAAATGTTGTATATTAGCAGAAGAGCTTGGTCACTATTATTTAACTGTAGGTGATATTACTGACCAAACTAAAATTAAAAATAGAAAACAGGAGCTTACAGCTAGAAATTGGGGATATGAAAAGCTTGTAGGAATTATAGATATAATTAATGCATTTAATTTAGGTATTAGAACCAAACATGAAATGGCTGAACACCTAAATATTACAGAAGAATTTTTAGAAAAAGCTATACAGCATTATAAACAAAAATATGGTATCTACATGGAAATAGATGAATATCTAGTGTACTTTGAGCCATCACTTATTGTTGTTAAAAAGTTTTAGACAGTTATATTAATCTTATAATATAGCTGTCTATTTTATAAATATTATAAAAACAAACACTTGAAAGGAGAGTTTTTATGCCTACTTATAAGGACAAAAAAAGGGGTACCTATTATTGCAGTTTTTACTACACCGACTGGACTGGTGCCAAAAAAAGAAAAAAGAAGGAGGGATTTAAAAAAGAAAGTGAAGCTAAAAAATTTGAAAGAGAATTTTTGTCAAAGCAACAAAATGATTGTGGTATAAGTTTTAAATCTCTTGTGGAATTATATTTAGAAGATGCTTCCACAAGAGTTAGAATTACTACATTAGAAAATAAAAAATATATTATTAATTTAAAAATACTACCTTATTTTGAAAAAATGAATGTTAATGATATTACACCAAATCACATTAGGAAGTGGCAAAACAAGCTTATTAAAGAAGGATATTCATCAACGTATTTAAGACTTATAAATAATCAAATAAGTGCTATATTTAATTTTGCAATTAAATATTACAATTTAAGTTCTAGTCCAGCACTAAAAGCTGGTTCTATGGGAAAAAAGAATGCTGAAAGTATGCAATTTTGGACAGTTGATGAATTTAAAAAATTTATAGAATTTAATAATAAACCTATATCAGCATTAGCCTTTAAAGTATTATTTTGGACCGGGATAAGAAGTGGAGAATTAATGGCTCTCACATTCAAAGATATTGATTTAGTTAATAAAACGTTAAGTATTAATAAAACTTATACAAGACTTAATGGTGAAGATATAATAAATGAACCTAAAACTCCTAAGAGTAAAAGAGTAATTGCTATATCTGATTCTTTATGTGAAGATATAAAAGAATATAAAGATAAATTATATGATTATAAGGAAACTGATAGGATTTTCAACTTTACAAAATTTTTTCTAAAACATGAAATGCAAAGAGTATGTAAAAAAAGTGGGGTAAAACAAATCCGAATACATGATTTAAGGCACTCACATGCTTCTCTTTTAATCGAACTTGGTTTTACTCCACTTCTAATTTCTGAAAGACTAGGACATGAGAAAGTACAAACTACTCTTGACACTTACTCTCATTTATATCCCAATAAAGGTGATGTTGTTGCAAATAAGCTTAACGATTTATATTAGTACGTTTTCAGTACGTTTTTAAATTTATAATTATCAAACACATTTATATATAAGGCTTATATAAATTTTGATTTCTATTCCCACTCAATCACATTATTTAAGTAAGGTTTATCAAACGTTGATATTCCTTACTTTCATTATATTAATTATACATATTATATTGTATTTTATAGGTTATTAAAAAATATTAGTACGATTTTAGTACGGAAAAAGCTCTAGGTAAACTAGAGCTTCTTTACTTCCTATTCAGCTTCTTTTAAATATAATTCTTTATTTTTAACTAAATGAAAAATCAATAGAGCAGCAAATATTAAATTTAATGTTGACCAAATTTTTAAATCTGAAAATGTACCTGCATTAGCAAATCCTATTACTCCGCCTAATACATAAAATACTATAGAAGTAATGACCATTCCTTTGTGTTTCTTAGATACTAATACAACTATTCCACCTATAAGCATACATATGCTTAAAATAAGTCCAGCTGAACCACTCACCTCTTTTGAATTTGACATGGCATTTCCTAATCCCGCTGCACATGACTGAAATGTAACTATGAAGAAAAGAACAATACTGATAATTCCTACAACTTTTTTCATAACATTTACCTCCTAATATGTAATTCTACCATTAAATTATACAATAGCTTGTACAATTTGTAAACATATGAAAAACAGGGTAATTTTATCTACTCTATAAAAACTTACTTAATTCATCCATTTCATTTTTTTCAAGTTCACTCACTTCTAGTGACTTCTCCTCGCAGTTACTCACTTCTACTAACTTATCATCACTATCACTCACTATATTATTGTCAATGTTACTCACTTGTGGTGACTTTGTATCACCTTGAGTTACTTCTGATTGAGTAACTTTGAGTAATGGTGTATCACAGTTACTCACTATATAGCTAAAAATAATCTCCTTGATGGCTGCATTAGGATTTAAGCAGCCATCAAGGAATTGTATTATCTGTTTTTCTTTATCTTTGGAGTTATTAAGTGTGAATTGTACCCTTCTGCTATTCTTACTTATTGCCATTATTATTCCACACCTTCTTAGTTGCTTCAAGCGCCCCATCTGCATTACTGGTACTTGCATTTTCTAATATAGTATTACTTGGCAGTTTCAATTGTTTTATATAGTCTTTTAACATTAAGCTTGTACCACCAGTCCAATATACTTTGTAAGTTGATAGGTTAACATATGGCTTTATAGCATTTAGTATATTATTTAAAAATAAATTATACTCTTTTGGATTTACTGTAATTATTTTATTATTTATAAGCCTTTGAATATCTTCCTCACTGTAATCTTTATTCTCTATATTTTTAATTTTAGTATAGAAGTCATATGATCCAAGCTTAACGGTTTGCAATTTTACTACTTTTCCATTTTCAAAAACGCTTAAATTTATTGTTCTACTTCCACAATCTATTAAACATATGTCGCCCTGCCTCTGTTCTTTTGTTAAACTAAAATAAGAACTATAACCTTCAGGTAAAATTAAAGCATCTTCTATATTAATATTCTTATCCTGGCCATTAAACTTTAATTTAGTATTCTTATGTTTATTTATTATATCCAATAGCTTGTTTTTATTGGCCATCTGCATTATAGGCAACATTAGACATAAATTAGTTTTTATAACATCTTCTTTGTTAGCCTTGCATATAGCATACATTAGTTGAGGAATGAAATTCTCCTTATTAGTTTTATCATACTCCTTTGAAAATTCTCCTATAGTTAAGTATGTTATAAATCCATCTATCTCCACCCTTTGAAAACTTTCTTGATAACTTTGATAATCTGTAGTGTATTTTGAGCTAAAACTACCTTTGTTTTCACCTATATATTTAATGTAGTAATTTCCTAAATCTACAACTGTTATTTTACTCATTTTAATTACCTCCAGTTTTTATATTTATAGAATATTTCTTAATATCTTCAAGATATCTTCTTTCGTATAATTTTCTTTTTCAGTACATTCTATTTTATTCAACTCTAAACTTATATTTTTTCTACTCTCAAATCTTCTATGGTCATTCTTATTTAAAGTTTTAAAAAACTCTACAATCTCGTATACTTCTGTAACATCATAAGAATTACTCATTCTTACATACCCCCATCTATTTTATTATTAACTTCAATAAATTCTAGTAGTAATTTATACGCCTCTAATTGCCCTTTATGGTAACTAGTTAATTCACTTTCTTCACCGAATAACTCTAAATTCCTATTGTAATCCCTTTCGCTTGACTCTACTGATTTTTTTAAAATCTTTATTATAAGTTCAATATTCATTTAAATCACCCTCCTATACTGGCAACTCATATTCTTCTCCGTAGAGTAATGCCTTTTCAAGTTTGTCATAATCATATTTCCGTTGTGCATAATCATTAAATGTACTTGTCTTCACCTTATTTTCTTTATGGCATACATTGTTTTTTATACACCATAATGTATATTTGAAAAGATTTTTAACATTGCTCTGCTGCAAAGCATATTTATAAGCTTGTATTATTTTTAAAATATTATTACTAGCAGCCCTTAATAGCTCCATAGCATTTCCTTTATTAAATCCAGTTTCTTTAGTTACTATATCTACATCTTTATCTACTGGTTCTATAACTTCATCAATATAAATTTGTCCCTCTATTGGAGCATTACCATCACTGTCCACTGGTTTTTTATTAAGTTTTTCTTCTACTGGAGCAGTAGATTTTTCTTTACCCAGGCTATAAGTATATTCAAATCTACCATTAACACTTGTTTTAGTCTGTATTAATAAGCCTTTTTCTTTAAGTTCTTTCCATGCTCTATTAAACCTAATAAGCCCTAATCCAGTAACAGATTTTATATGAGATTTGTTTATTTTAAATCCTGGAATTGAAATATATCTTGATAGAATTGCATAAATGCCTTTTGCATCAAAAGATATGCTTTGGTCTTCTAATATAGAATTGTCTATTTTAGTAAATCCGTTACTCATAGTTGACCTCCTTATTGATTAATGTTAATTAATATTGATTAATTTATTTTAGT
This sequence comes from Clostridium sp. KNHs214, assembly GCF_000744935.1. GTDB lineage: Bacteria > Bacillota > Clostridia > Clostridiales > Clostridiaceae > Haloimpatiens. Next base: position 7,664 of record NZ_JQMW01000013.1, read on the forward strand.
ATACAACATTGATTAACATTAATCAACTATTTTTTTGAAAAAAGTTAATTAATATTGCTTATAATTAATTAATTTATATGGTATAATATAGATATAATCAAATCTAGGAGGTTTTTATGGAAAATAAAAAAGATACTTTAGTTAATAGAGAACGTTATTCAAGTACATTTGATAAAGAGCTATTAAAAGAATTTAAAGAGTTGTCAGCTGAAACTTCTATTCCAATCTCAAAATTATTTGATAAAGCTTTAGAATTGTTATTAAAAGAATATGGAAAAAGGTAACTAAATTTAATTATAGTTACCTTTTTATTTAAATTTATACTTGACAAAACAACCGCCAACGATTATTTTATAGTATACCTTTAGGTATATAATACTTAGTTGTTTATACTATAGTATTTTATATATCTCTTATTATATAAGTCTTATTAAATATAGTCTTATTATACGTATATGGTTACTAGTATATAGCTTACCAGTATATAGTTTTATACCCCTATGGTGGTATATCCATGGTATATAAAAATACCCCATTGATGGTATGTTATTAACATGTTATCAACAAGGCAAAAAATAAAAAAGGTAGCAAACAGAGTTTTCCCCGCTTGCTGCCTAAAAGTTAATCTCTAAATTCTGTTATACTTACTGGATCTATTTCTTTTGGAGCATTTAATTTAGAATTAGTTTGTATATTATTTATACTTGCTAATATATCGTGCATGAAGTTTGCTCCACGACTTATTAATATACCAGTTAAAATAACACCTAGTATACTGTATTTCATTGGAATGCCCACCATAGACATAATATCTATGCCTGTACCTAAAGAAAGTAACAAGCCAACTATAAGTGCCCCTATTCTATCTACAGATACCTTCCCTTGCTGCCATAACATCTTTAATGTTTCCCAAACTGATTCTCCTATTAATGCTAATACTATTAAACTTAATATACTCATATTATCCATCCCTCCTATTTCTTTAATAAAACTTTCCAAGTATTCTTACCTACCACACCATCTACACTTAATCCATTTGCCTTTTGTATTGCACAAACAGCGTTATAAGTGCCATTTCCAAATACACTGTCTGCTCCATAACTACCAACCGAATATCCTTTTCTTATAAGTAGTTTTTGTATTATCTTAGTTATATTACCCCTAGCTCCTTTACGAACGGTTATTAACTTATTTACAGTATTATCTCCACAATAACCATCTACTTTTAAATTTGCGTTGCATTGAACGTTTAACTGATACTGTAAGTCTTTAATTATTTGTCCTTGAATATTAATTTCCCAAGTTTTCTTTACTTTAGCTTGTGGTTTTGGTGTAGAAGGTGTACTATTAACAGTTTGTCCAGTTAAACCTTCTGCTATAGCTTTGCCTATTACATCAGCACCTAATTTTTTATATAGTGTTACATCCTCTGTTGCTTCACAGAAACAAACTTCACATATAATTGCTTTACATGCAGTTTTTCTTAATTCATATAAACCTTGTCTAACCTTTTGTCCTCTATTTTTAAATCCTAATGCACCTAATTTATTTACAACTCTTTGTGCTATATCAAAAGTATTGTATACACACACTTCTGAACCTATTGCACCATTATAACTATCATATGCGTTGTTAAAATGTATAGATATAAATAGTTCTGCACGCCAATTATTAGCCTTGTTAACTCCATACGCCAAATCTGAACTAGAATCCATATTTCCTGGTGTGACATCTAAAACCGAATGTCCTGCTTGCTTCAAATATTTAATTACTGCATCTTTAACCTTTCTATCCTCCGTTGTTTCATCAATTAAACCACTTGCACCTTTTGCTAAAAAATTATGTCCACCTCTTACTGCTATTTTCATATATAATCTCCTACCTTTCTAATTTTTCTTCTATTTTGTCTACACTTTTTTTAACATCATCTAGGATATTAAATTTCTGTGTTAGATCTGATATAATCTCCTGGTATTTCCCTTCCCTCTTCGAATTTTCTTTTAGCACATAAAAAAGGAGGTAAGCGAAAAAAATCGCAAACACTCCCTGGCTAGCAACCATTTTAATTATTTCATTTTCCAAAATGCACCTCCAAAAAATAATATAAAAAAGGACTTAATTAATGTAACTTCTTTCTCCATTTTAAATATGCTCTACCTTTTCTATTAACCCCTCTAATTTTTGTCTATCAATAAATATCACATTATTCTTTATTGCTTCATTGTTTTTTAATCCATCATTAAGCTGATCTAATGCTGGTTTAGAAAATTTACCCGATATTATAACTATTAGTTTTGAAATTCCTTCAATAGTTTTCCCGTATATATCTCTAAAACTAATTTCAAACGCTTGTTTTATTTGTTCAAGAAGTTCAATTGTTTGTCGTGACCTAATATCACCTGAAACATCTCCAAATTTCACTTGTGCACTATAATATTCCATATCATCAAATTCTGTTTTTCTAGAAAATATAATATCTCTCCCATGTTCATAAGTACCATGATTGTATCGAACATTAATAAAACCTAGTTTTCTAAGTAAGGGAATAATTATCTCTTTAGTAAGTTCCTTTTCATTCTTTACACCTCCAATATATCTTATGTTATAACCTAATGATGACCTTAAGTTATCCATTATCTCCTCAGATATTTCTTGCGCAAAATCTAGAACATTATCTAATAAATCACTTTCAATTTCCGAATAGAAAGTGATAAAAACAGAATTCTCAATTCTTTTTATTTCTTGAAAAAATACATCCCCTATTTCAACTTCCCTCTTTATTACCACGTCTTTAAGTCTTTTATAATAATATACTGCGTCAAAACCCATCACTTCAACATCTTCATCTCGCCCCTCGTTAAATAGGACTTTCATTTTATTTTTTCCTACTTTAATTAAAGAGTATGCGATAATATCATCTCTAGCAAATGGTTGTGCTCCAATGACTGCACAACACATATTTAGTTTTATATTATCTGGTAAGTCCTGAACTCTTATACCTTTACCATAAACATCATGTTCTGGTATTTTAATATTTTCTTTCATTTTTGGGTACATTATCTTATTATTAATTGAAAAATCCTTTACATTACCATATTTATTAATTAAAAACTCTATTTTTTCCTTCAACATATATCAACTCCAATATTTTTTATTATTAATATATGCTTCATAATCCTATAAATTCATGTTATAAAAAAAACATGAAAAGTTCTATTTTAAAACTAAGTCATATTATTACAAACATTCTATTACAAATTTAAATTTGTTCTATAGCTCCCATTTCCTTTAATACTTCTCCTACACACTCTCTAAGGTTCAAAAGTGCTGGTACTTGCTCATATGTATAAGTACCATTCAATATTAATGGCACCCAAACATTTTTTACTAATCCACTTTCTTTTGTTAATTTAAACATATTTACCACTCTCCCATAAAATCATTTAATAAATTTAAACATAAAAAATCACCCCTTATTGAGGTGTTGCTATCATCATTGTTAATTCAGCTATTGTCTGCTGCATGTTTTGTTTCATATCGTCCATATCTTGTTTTAATTGCTTGTTTTCTGCCTGCATCTTTTCTATTGGACTTGGTTCTTGTGGTAGTGGTTCTATTGGTTCTGGAATAACTTCCTCGAATATTTCCTCAAAGGTTTTACCCTGGAGATTTTTTATTTTAAACTGTTTTCCTTGGCTCTGCAGCTCAAAGAACTTGTTATATATTTCATTAGATATTGGTATATCTGTTTCTAAAATTTCATTTATAGCTTCATCTTTAAATCCGAAGTTTTCTCCGCTTCCAAATATATATTTCATTTTTCTACACCTCTTAATATCCTATTAATATCCTATTGCAAACCACTGATATTCTGAGTCTGCTCCGCCTGTACTTCTAAAAAGTAATTTACAACCAGTCTTGTAACCACCAGAGCCAGGTTGGCTACCACTAGGGTATGCTGTTATATTATTGCAACTTGGAATTATAAAATAAGCCCTCGATTGAAAAGCAACTGGGAAAACTACATCTCTTTCACTTACATACCCACTAGCTCCACCTACAAACCTTGCAAGACCTTGTCCAAATTGAAGAATTAATCCTCCAGGTAGTTTTCTATAACCAGTGGTTTCTAGAGATTGAATTATATTAACAATCATGTCTTCACTAGTTTCAAAATAATGTTTCTCCCATCCTCCTGGAATTCTAATTTGAAAAGGTCTTTTTATTATTTTTGTTACATCCATTATTTATACCTCCCTTATATCCATACTGTACCTTCTACTACATTAACTGGTTCCGTGGCAGAAGAAATTATTTGTGTTCCATCTTTTCCATCTTTACCAGGGGGCCCTTGTATACCCTGTTCTCCCCTAGGGCCTTGAATACCTTGCACCCCCTGTGGACCAATATCTCCCTTTAAACCTTGCGGCCCTTGTAAACCTCTTGGGCCAGTTAATCCAGTATCACCTTTAGGTCCTTGTTGCCCCCTAGAAGGTTTTCCAGTGTCCGTACTCCCTAAAAACCAATTACCATTCACTCCTATAGTTGGTGTTATTCCGTTATCACCCTTGGGACCAGTTGCTCCTCGTAACCCTTGAGGACCAGCGTCACCTTTAATTCCTGGAATACCTTGTTCTCCTTTAGGGCCTATATCACCCCTGTCACCTTTTAAATCTGCAAAAATATATGTGCTTTCATCTTCTCTCTTAACTCCTAACTTAGTTCCATTCCAAAGATATTGCACACTATATCCTTGAGGGCCTCTATCTCCTGGTGTTCCAGCTTCTCCTGGAGGACCTTGTACGGATTCTTGGAGTGGAGTATCTTGTGTTTGTTTTATTTTTTCCCCAAGTGTGGGAATAGTAGTCCCAAAAGTAGGCTCAATTTTATAACTATCTTCCCATATTTCTTTTACTTCTGTAACTCTATTATGTTTTATTAGTCCTAATTTTTTATCTAATGTAGTTACAATATCCCCAAGATTCCAATTAACCCTATAGGCTACAGGGTCTACTTCACACTCAAAACTAGCTATTTGTGGTGTTTCAGCTAGTTTTATTTTTCCTCTATCTACTAGATTTCCTCCTTCTTCTATGTCTCTAGCATCAATAAATGTTTCCCTTCTATCAAAACCGCTAAGCGTATTGTTAAGTGGTTGAATCTCTCTATCTTTACCCTCTCCTTGTCCTGCAACATATGCCATATTCTTATAACCTATGTTAGAATCTAGGTAATTTCTTTTACGGATATTGTCATAATCAACACTAAAAATTTGTGGGGGGTTAATACTTTGTTCTGTACTTAAATTCTTTCCTTCTAATACCTTAAACACAAATTTTTTAGTTCTATAATCTAAAGTTATAGTCCAACCTAAACCGCTTGTTTTAGACAGCTTAGTTAATTCTTCATCTAGATTTTTATATCTAGTTTGAAATTCTAATTTTATTCCTCTAGTTTTAGAAGGTTCTGTAATTAAATTTGGTATTTTCCTGTTAGTGTCTAATGGATCTATTGCATTGGCTTTAACTAAAGCTAACATTATATCTTCTACATTAGTATTAAAAGCATGGTAAGCGTAGCCAGTAGGTGGCACAGTAATCCTATTAGTAAGCCAATAACCTAAACTAAAACCCTTAATAGTAATATCTTCTGTGTCCTCCGTGTCAACTTCTATATGTTCTATGACTCCAGCTCTATAACCATCTCTGTCGATCATTATAATATTACCTTTTTGAATTAGTTCTTTATTAAAATCTGTAACATGGAATTCAAATTCTCCATAGGTCTCCCATTTAGAGATATAAAAAAAAGAAGTAAATTTATCCACTTCTCCAATGAAATTTATATCTCTATCAAAAATTTTTATATCCATATGCTACCTACCACCGCCCCTGTTGGTTCTGTATCTTGTATATAGATATTTCTCCAACCTTTGGTTTGTTGACTATTAAACCAATCATCAAACTGTTTTTGTAGACCCTTTATCATGTTATTAAATTCAGTAAGATTTTTAGGTCTTATAGCTCCGCATAAATCCTTTCTAAATCTTTCATCTATAACAACAAAATCACCGCTCTTAGGGACTTTTATTTGTGCCAAAGACAACTCCCATATAAGATTATCTCTTTGTAGTCCTGGAGCTACTGGAGAACTTCCTGGAGTACCTTGCTTAAGCTCTATAGATACTTTTCTGGTAGATAAGTTTAATCTAATAACTACTCTATCTATCCTGTCATAATTACTGTCTCTAGCTATGCTAATAGTTTTTAAGTTATCGTTATAAAGATAAAATCCTCTTATAATAGAAAATCCTTTAGCCACTGTAACTCCAGTGCTTGCTTTACTAACATCTAAAGTCATATTGTTATTTTCTATACTTACACCGCTTTCAAAGCCATTATCAAAGTACCTAGAAAACTCCTCTTGTCCATATTCTGCATCACCATTAAAAAAGCCATAGTATTCCAATCTAACACCTCCTATACTCCCAAATATCTATTTCTATACCTAATTTCTACACTCTGCGGTTCTAAGCTCTCTGTAGTATATTCCATAAGGTTGTCTCCTACTACTAAACTAAAAAAAGTGCTATCTAAGTCTATATAGTTAAATGCATTAACCCTTTTACCTTCTCTTTCAATTTCTACTTTCTTGTTACCAAACCCTGTTGTTATATAAAGAGTATCATCAGAGGTTAACTCCCGATTCACTTTAATAAATTCCCTAGTTGTATGGTTTATAACGCTAGGATTAACTGCTGGACCTTTAAATCTAACTTCCATTGGTGTTTCTACATGCCCACTATTATAAATATTTTTCTTTGTTTCTCCCTTTTGCTTAAATCTAAAAGGAAGTTTAAATTTAAACTTCCAACCACCAATCCAGGTACTTATTTCTTCACCGGTTATATAATCTTTTAAGTATGGGTCCGGACAAACTAAATCAACCTTAAAGTTTAAAGGTGCATATAAATTATCCATAGGAGCCTTAAAACTTTCTACTTCATATAATATAAATCTTTCAATTCCACAGTAATTAGTTGTTAAAATGCCTTGTTGTTTTGGATTGAAAAATCCTATTAGTTTTTGCCTTTCAAGTTCCTTATTAAGTCCCTTATAATCAACTTCTATAAACACATCTCTTGGTAATACTCTTTTTTTATTTATATAACCACCATCATAATTGTTATTTTGCTCTATATTTACCTCGTAGTCAGAGCTTTCCAATCCTTCGATTTTTATCAATTTATAATCACTATCTTTTTCTATATTTAAGGTTTTATTACCACTTTCAAATTTTAAATTTAAAAATTTAACATCCAAGTACTAAATCCCTCCCAACTTTTTTAAGAGCTCTTGCGGTTTCAGCAGGAGATTTTACTGGTTGGTTTATATGAATATTTTGAGTTACCCCATTATCATTATTAGTTACTGTGTTACTATTATTTATAGTTTTGTTACCAGAAGTCATTGCTCTTGATGTCTTAGAAGTTTCATAATCTACTGTAGCCTGCATTTTAGCGGTTAGGCTAGATAAATTAGAATCTATATCTTTTTGTAAGTTTGGAGTCTCAATATCAAAACCTATTCCAATACCTCGAACTAAGTTTTTACCTATCATGTCTCTCATAAGTCTTGAAGGAGAATGTATTCCGAAGAAATCCTTAAATCCATCTACTATTCCACCACAAAAGTCTTTAATTTTACCCCAAATCCAATCCTTTACACTTTTTATACCATTCCAAAGTCCCTTAACAAGATTTACCCCTATTTCAAGAAATTTTTCCGGTAATGATTTTATACCATCTACTGCACTTTTAACTAATTCACCAGCTGCCCTTGCACCTGCAGATGCTAAATTTGCTCCCCAAGATAAAACTTTACCCGCTGCTTGTTTTAACCACTCCCAAATTTTGCTTGGTAAAGATGCAACAAATTTTATAACATTACTTACAAAATTAATAGCTGCAGTTATTCCTTTTGAAACCATTTCAACACCCCAAGTTACTACCTTAGATATGACATTACATAACCAAGTCCATATCCTGCCTGGTAACTGTGCTATAAATGTAACTACACTAACTACAAACTTAGGTATATTAGTTACTGCCCAAGTAATTAAATCTACTGCAAATCTTGCAAATGTACCAAGTATGGCTCCTATTACATATCCTATTTTACCTGGAAGGGAACATATAAAACTTATAAAGCTAGATATAAATTGTGGTATTGCAGTAACAACCCAGTTAACTAAGTCTATTCCAAGTTGTACAAAGAAGTTAAATATTTGAGTTATTACACTCCATATTTTCCCCGGCAGTTCTGACATAAAGGTTATAAATTGCATAAAAGCATTGGGAATTGTTTCTGTAAAAAAGATAACTATGGTATTCCATAAATTCTTAAAAAATTCACCTATCTGGGTGAATATATTTATAACTGCATCTCTAAAACCTTCATTTGCATTCCAAAGAACAACTATACCAGCTACTAGTCCAGCTATTGCTGCTATAATTATACCTACAGGATTAGCGGCCATTGCAGTATTGAGTAACCATTGAGCTACCGTCATGCCTTCAGTTGCAATTTTCCAAGCTTTATAAGCCTTAATAAATTTTTGAACAAGTTCCACTGCTTTAAAAACTTCCATTGCAACACCTATTCCTACAAATGCGGCAATAATTGAATCTTTATTATCAATTACAAAATTAAAAAGTTTTTTTATAACATCCAAAACGCCCATAATCATGTCAACATATTTTTCATTGCCAATGTCATCAGTAGGAAACATGGTATAAAACATATCTCTAGCTTTTTCAGTATCTCCCTTTATAAAAGCTACTAATCCTTTTATAGCAAAAATAATTCCGTCTATTACAGACGTAATACTAAAAAGAATATTTTCTGGTATTAATCCTTGAAAAGCTTCATACATAGATTGACCCACGCTTTTTCCCTCTTCAATTTTTTGAAACATTTTGTCAACCGCAGCACTTACATTATCTAGAACTGGTAAAAAGTCTTCCATTCCTTTTTTAGCAAGCTTAAAAATCGGTTCAGCTAATTTACCAGCCAATGCACCTAAGTTATCCTTTAGTGTGGATAATAAACCTGACATAGTTTGACTCTGTTTATCCATAGCACCCGCAAACATACCCCCTTCAGAGGTAGCTATTTTCATTGCATCGGCAACCATTTCATATGTTATCTTTCCTTTTGACATTTCATCCTTAAGTTGAGACATAGATTTACCTGTTTTTTCAGATATTACTTGCAATGGATTAAATCCATTATTAATCATTTGCATTAAATCTTGTCCCATAAGTTTTCCTTGAGATTTAACCTGCCCAAATACCAATGCTAAGCCGTTAAATTTCTCTTTATTTCCTAGAGATATGTCACCTAACATTTTCAAATCCGGTGTAACTTCTTTAACATCAACTCCAAACGCCTGTAGTGTTGTAGAAGCTTGAGCTAAGTCTGACATTTCAAAAGGAGTTTTTGCGGCAAACTCTTTTAATTCGTTAATGTGTTTTGTAGCTTTATCAGCACTTCCTAACATAGTGGTAAAGCCTGCCATATATTGTTCCATCTGTGAATTATAAATAACACCAACAGAGCCCATAATAGCGGTAATTACACCACTTGTTTTTCCAACAGTAGTAGTAAATCCTTTTAATCCTTTACTAGCAATACCACTAAGCTTATTTATTCCTTTTTCTGCTCCAGAACTGTCAACTTTTGTATCAATTACAATTCTTCCATCAGACATAATTTCACCTGCCTTTTTATTTACAAAATAAAAAAAGCAGGCATTGGCTCACTACTCTAAGGTGTGGCTCTAAGCTCTGTCTTTTCCTTAATCTTTAATTTAATTATTCTTTTACATCTAGTGCATTTTATTTCACCTTTAATGTAATCAGCTTTTAGTAAAAGCTGATTACAATAAGGGCATCTTATCTCTTCAATATTAATCACCTTCTTTTATACATAAAAATAGCACTTACTAATGTAAGTGCTTGAAATCTAATTTTAATTATCTTTTACTTTCTACATAAAATATCAATTCATTTATCAATTTCTTTTGATCGTCATTATCTAAGCATCTAACTATTCTTTTATTTCCGTTAGCAAGTTCTACTGCTACACCAATAAAATTTCCCATTTTACTTTCAAAGCCACTGATATTTGTAATAGATATTATTTTATCATACATTATTGTTTCTACACCGGTTTCACTTCCATCTTGAAAGTAATATAATAATCTTTTATCCGTAGCACCTAAAATACCCGCTGAAAAAATTAAGTTTTTTGCTTCCCCTTTTCCTTGAATAGCATGTTCTATAGTTTCACCATCTAGCAATGTATTTTTAAACACATTATTAGACATTGTGACAGCAACTTCTTTCGCTGATTTCTTTTCTTTATTACATTTATCTTTCTTTCTAAATAATCCCATTGCAATCCCTCCTAATACAACATTATTATACAGTATATTAGGAATATATCACAATACTTCGCTAATATCTCCACCATTTAATAAGATATTATTTATTTTTTCCAATTTATCCTGTTCATCTTGTGGTAACGGTATTTTATATAAGTCTTGCATCTGCTTATAATATAATTTCTGTTCTTTATCTTTTATTTTAGATAAATCCATAGCTCTATACCCCATTATTTTAACTATCTCATTATCCTCTTTAAGACTCTTAAACATTGCTTTAAACTTCCACCAATGAAGATAATTCACGTCTTGTAAATCAACTCCGTACTGGTCTAAAAATGCACTATAGATATAATCATCATCATATTCAAAATTATATATTTGTGTACTCTTTCCTTTTCCAGTACCTTTAGACTCTTTTATGTCTTTACCACAACGATAAAACCACAACATCTGGTCTATAGCTTCATTAATATTAGGTGGTATCTCCGGATAATAAAGTTCTAAAGCCATGTATATTTTTTCTTCCTCATTTACATTATCATCCTGCATAAGTAATTCAAATAAAATAGAAGTTCTAAAGTCTGTATTAATCTCAAACTCTTTCCCCTCTATTTCTACGAAAGTTGGTAATAAATCAATTAAGATATTCATTATTTTTTCTTTCTTCTAGCAGCTCTATTAGGAGAATATTTACTTGTAAACTTTTCTAATTCTTTTTTCTGTTCACCAGTATACTCCACTAATTCTTCAAAAGCTTTTAAACATGTTAATAAATTAACCTTATTCCCGAATATCTTCTTGTCAGTACCTTCACCAAATAAAGTGTTAAAGCAATCAAATACCAGATTGCACTGTTCTCTTATTGCAACGGATGATTTTAAAGATTCAGTTTCTTTCGCACCATTAACAACCTTTTCTAATGCACCTTCATATTTTTCCACGGTATCAGCTTCAAATATATCTAAATCCTCTAATTCCACGCCATTAATTTTCATTATTTACCCTCCTGTGTTGTTTTAGGTGTAAAACCTTCAGTAAATGTTTTAGTTGATGTATCAAATGTACCTTCTACTGGATCACTTATTCCTAAGAAACTTCCGTTAATACCTAAATCACCGTCATTATCTTCAAATGAATCTATAGATATTGCAACTTTTATTTGCCTTGCCCTATAACTTCCTTCAGTTGCAGCAGGCTTGTCTAAATCCACAATAAGATACTCTGTTTCTGTATCTGGACCTGTCTTTTGCAGTTCTCCAATTTCTCTTATATATTCAATAGCTTTCTCGGAATTTATCTGGTCAGCAGTAAATTCACTTGCCCACTCATAACCAGTAACACTCTGTGATGCACTTGATTGATTTATATATCTTTTAGAAGTTGTTTGAGCTGAAGGACTTTCATTTAACTCCGTAAAGCCTGTACCTAGTAACTCAAAAGCATCTTTAATTTTTAAGTAATTAGCTTGTATCTTTCTCTTTCTAACTGCCATTTTACCTACTTCCTTTCTTAAAATATTTTAGTTTTAACTGTATTTGAAATTGTGCCGTATCCTCTGTAACGGCAAAAGCATAACCAGTACTGGTAACTTTAATTTCTAAAGGTTCTAACCCTTCATCCAGTACTGGCAATATGTCATTATTTTCAATCCAATCAGCAAATCTTTCGTAAAATCCACTGTTATCTATATTCTGTAATACATCTGCTCCATAAGGTTTCCGAGAAGTAAATATAAAAGCATACTGCCTTATAGAATCTCCATTGACATATTTTTTAACTATAGGTTCTATTGGTATTTCTTCTATGGAATAAGTGTCTGCATCCGGAGCTAAGTAATTTACATTCACCCTTATTGCATTATTAAACGTGTCCAAGTGAGGGCATTTTCTTATATAATTTCTTAAGCTATCTATTATCACTTAACTTTACCCCCTACAAATTCGGCTATTGTTTTTACTATACCATTGCCTTTATCACTCCACATTCTTCTATCCCAAAACTTACCTCTTAAAGCTCCTTTATTTCCACCTTTATTGGTGTAATACTGCCTTGCTGCATATGGAGCATTATAAATTATTTTATCTGTTTTTAATTCAACACTCATGTCCTTTAATCTACCAGTAAGAAATGGAACATAATTATTACAGTTTTTCGCAACTTCCTTGGTAAATTTAATTTGTGCTTTCCCATTTTTACCTAGGTGCCGCTTTAGGAGTATTTTTTGTGTCTTGTCCATGTTAATTCGTACATTAACCATATACTTTATACCCCCTCAACTTCTATATGGTCAGTTAATATATTTACAGATTTAATATTTATCACATCATCAAATTCATTTTCCAAGTCAGCTACCCTATAAGGCTTAATTCCTGTAATTTCAAAGTTTATCTTACCCTTTACAATTTTATCTCCTGGAGCCAATGTAAAATAATTAGTTCTTTCAGTATCGTTTAATCTAGCAAATCTCTTAGGACTAACATAATTATCTAACTTATCTATAAAAATAAGGGTACTATCTGCCAAGAGTAATCCCTTATCACTTACAGTACCATTTCTTTTACCTTGCCAGTTTACGCCTTTGATAACTGTCATTTGGTACTTATCTACATCATTAGCAGCATCATAATACTTGTTATAAATAGTTATGTCTGCATTTTTAAATAGAACTCCCATGTTACCACATCCTTACGTATGGTATAGGTAATAAAGCTTTTACATCATCCGTTATAGTCCATGGATTACTATCAAAACTAATGCTCTGGTTACCTTCACTCATAGATTTTACTCCAGTTGGTTTTAAATTTTCTAGTTTAGCAGCATTATTAATTAATTGGTCTACTGCTAAATCATAATTAGTTAATATATACTCATCGGTTAAATCCTTATTTAGATAATTTCTAATAACTAAAATAGCTTTTCTTTCTTCTATAGTCATTATTTATCACCCTTTAACAATTCAAGCAATTCCTCTTTCTTTAAACTTTTATAATCTTCTAAGCCTAACTCTTCACATTTTTCTTTTAACTCTTTAACTGTTAATTCTTCTAAGTTAATTTTATTAACTTTTAATTCTTCCTGTTGTTTTCTCATTCTATTAAATGCAGCTAATCCCACTCATATCCCTCCTTGAAATAAAAAATAAAGGGAGAACAATCCCCCTTCACTATGCTATTTTATGTTTGAATATTACTATTCTAATGTTCTTAGTGTCATAAACTTTAGACCAGTTTCCAGCAGTTGCAATTTCAGCAAAAGTCGGAGTTTTACCGGTTACAGTTGTTTCAGTCCATTTTATTCCTCTAGGGTGAAGTAAGAAGTGTTGTCTATTAATTAACACATCTTCTCCAGCTAAGCTATCTCTATCAGTTTCAGTTGGTACTGGTGCTTGTCCGTTACCTAAACCAAACGCACCTTGCCCAAATAAATAAGTAGTATAAACTCCGGAATCATTTGGACATTGATCATCCACTATAACTCTATATCCTAAATAGGTTGGTATATTAACCTTTGTTTCAGAATCTGGAATAAACTGAATTTCATTATTCTTTTGTAACTTGGTATAAACCGCTGAATGCATTGCTATACCAGTTAACTTAGATGCATTATCCCCTAATTTTTGTTTAGCATCTAAAGCATTTCTAACGCTAATTACTGCAGCTTCACCAGTTTCACTGCTAATATCATGTACGTTATCTTTAGCAGTAGTTTCAATTCCAGCTAAAGACTTGAACAACATTTTACTTCTTTCACCAACCCAATATTTAGCTACTTTTGAAGCTATAACTCCCATCGGATCATCACCACTTAAAGCCTTAGCTAAGTCATTTACACCCCAAGCCTTACCTCTCATGTGTAATCTAGCTCTATCTTGCCCAGCAGTAATTTTATTTACCGTTAATGATTTATCGTCAGAAAGTTCCTCTGAATCTCCATCTAAATCATTCCAGAAAGGCATATTAACAATTATACCTCCACTAGAGGCTAACACATCTAATTCTGGATCATTTGCTATTATTCCACAAGAAACAAAAGCATCTAGTCTATTTGTTTCTTGAATCACATATGGGTTAAAAACCTCTGGTACTATAATATCACTTATTTTTGTTGCCATTTCTCATTCCTCCTAAAATTTAATTATTAGCTGCATTTTTTAATTGTGCAGCAAGCTCTGGATTTTCTTTTAATATTTGTGCTTGTTTAGTCAAATTAAAATGTTCCTTACTCCATGGATTATTAGTTGTAGGAGTTCCCCCAGCTGGTGGAGTATAAGAATTATCCTTAAGTCTTTCTTTTACTGTAGTTTCTAACTTATCAGTAAATACTTTTTCTAAAGTTTCTAAATTCTTATTTGTAGTTTCTTCATCTTGTCCAATAAAATAATCTACCAAATCAGCTGGTAGACCTTTTTCAGTAGCTATTTTAAGAGCTTTATTAGTTAGCTGCTCTTTTATTTTTTCTTTCTTCATATTCTCCATTTCTTGTTTTAACTTTTTTAATTCATTATCCTTTGGATCATCTTCTGGGTATAACTCTTTAATTTTTTCGTCAATTAAATTTTGTAAGTTATTAGCCTTCCAAGTTTCTAATCCTTTAGTTAAATGAGTATCCTTCAAAGAATCTATAAAAGATTTAAAGTCCTTATCAGTATTTATTTTTTGTTTAAACATATCTAAACCACCAAACTTAGTTGCCAGTTCAGAAGTTGCCAAGGTTTCATCTACATCCTTATCATCTGCAATATCTTTTATAAGTTCTAATAATTCACTTTTTAACATTTCATTACCTCCATTTTGTCCTAGTAACCTTTGTAAGACTACTAACACAATTAATTTTTTATAAAATAAAAAAGCCTTATTTCTAAGACTTAATTAACTATTTTTCTTCACCATACATGTTTTTAGCAGCTTTGATAACATCATCCAATAGTATGTTTAATCATTTCACTATTACCCAATTCTTCCTAAAATTTATCCTATTTACATTATACTACATTTTTTGCTATAATTAATCATAAGAAAAGGGGGGTGAAACTTATGGCTCAAATTCCTTATGTAGATAGTTCTGGACATGTAACTGTCGAGGTACAATTAAATCATTCATCAAATGTTTTCTTAGTTAATAGTATAAACTTTCAAAGATATCAATCTGGCGAATCCTTTAGTTACTACGGTGGTTACTATGACCATACTCCAGTAAAAATATCTGTCAACGAATCGGGTAGACTATATTTAATTGTCGATAATGGCGAAGAATATAGATATCGATTCTACTAATCAAAAAGCACCTATGCATTTAGGTGCTTTCATTTTTATAACACAAATGCTCACCTAATTTTAATTTTTTTACATAATAAAAGCACCTACTATTTTTTACTTAGTAAGTGCTTTTAAATAAACTTAACTTCTTTATTTAAAAAACTTTTTTCGGATTCTATTGCTATACACCTTGGAGCGTCATACACTGGTACAATCTCAAATTCTAATCCATCTATAGAATACTTAGAATATTTTTTTAACGGTTTATCTTGATTTAATTTTAACACAACATAATTTTTAATTCTAAACTCTGAAATTACAGTGCACATATTATTCACCCCTCATAACTTCTTTTAATTTATTTTTATAATACTCTAATTGTTTCTTTGTCATTGTTATTTCATTTCTAGGAATTTTATATTTTTTAGAGTTATTAAGTAAGTATTCCTTAGCATCTATTTCATTTAAAATACTTCTTAACGGTTCGGCTTTATCATCATTTTGTTTCTTTAAATTTTGTTCAAAATGATATGTTTCTTCTAACACTTCACTTATACATACATCTTTTCTAAATAATAATACATCGCCAATGTTAGCAGCGGCTGCTTCTAAATCATTAAGATGTTCTTCTACTTCTTCATTTCCTCTAACTATAAGAGCACCATTTTTTCTAGCTTTGATAGTTAATTTGTCAAATGTAGTGTCACTAACAAATTTTAAATTTTCTCTTATATCATATTCTCTTCTAAATAACTCCTCATTACTAATTATACCACTATTTTCTATTTTTGAAACATCTTTTTTATAACTATCATCTTCAATAGTATAAAAACATCTACACAGCGCGTGCCTTGGTAATTCGATTTTTTTATCAAAATCAAAAACTTGGTCATGGTGCTTTTCACAATCAGCACATAGACGCTTATCTAAAGTAGCATTATATCTTACTTTTTTAACTCCAGTTTCAATACAAAATCTATCAAAAGCATTACTAGAACATCTAGCAACTTCCGTTTCCACAAGTCTTTTAGCGTTATAAGCATTAGTATTAAATGTTTTTTCTATATCTTTTTTTATTTGATTCACATTTATCTTACCATCTAGAAACTGTTTAACCTGCTTATGCAAATGCTCTCCCACTGCTTTCTCATTAGTCCAAACACGTTCAGAGAAATGCTTTCCTTTAAAATTAGCATCCACTATTTTTTTAACATCTTTTAGATTAGCATTGTAAGAATAGAAGTTAAAAGTATTTTTTACAGTGTTACCTAAAATATTATTTATAGCACGTGTTTGTGTGCCCTTTTGGCTTTGTGTACCGTTAATAATTAGCTTGGACAACCTTTTATATTCCTTACGTTTATCTTTGCTCTTAAGGCTCATTAACCCATCTAAAACAGTATAGGTTAAGATTATCATGGCTATGGCCTGTAATAACTCATCTCTATTCTGCTTTTGTTCTTTGTAGACTTCTTTTAAATCTTCGTCAGCTTCATCATAAAGACTTTCAATAAATTTCTCTTCTCTAGTCATTATTCATCACCTTCATGAACCAAATCATCTAAGTCTATTGGATTCTCATTTTTAAGTTTCTCAAGTTCATTCTTTGGATTCTCTATAAAACTCAATAATGATAATCCAGTTTCAGTACTTAATTTATCTCCCAACTGGCTAATAACTTGAGCTGTCATTAAATCATCCTGTGGAATATTAGGAGTAAACTTAATTTTTATATCTCTAAAGTCATATTTGATATTTTTGATAACTTCTAGGTATATAAATAGAAATTTAAGTCTAGTTTTAATACAATCCGCTATAGCTTTTTGATTAAGCTTACATTTTTCCTCTAAAGATATTAACCTAGCTCGAAGAGCTAGAGAGCTTGTATTACTTTGCATTTTCTCATTATGATTTATGTGAGAACTAAGTTGATACATTTTATCTTCCATAGTGTTTAATGTGTTTTGTATAAAAGTATCATTTATATTTTTTATAAGCCATGCCGCACTTCCATTTTTATCTTTAATCTGCATTACTCCTAGTTTTTTCATTTGTGGAATATCATCTTCATCTATACCCACCCCAGTAAGAACCATGTAAGCATTTCTAAAGTCACTTATTTCATTGGATATATCACTTAAATTAGTTTCATAAGCATCCTGCAGCCCCTTTAAATCCTTAAATAACGTATCGTCCTTACCTTCATTTGATAACTTACATAATCCAACTGGAACAGTTCCAAAAATATGTTTAGTAGTTGGTTTGATTTCCTCAAATTCATCGTTGAAATGTAATATTTCTCTGTCTGTATACACATCAATATAAGTTTTATCATCAAAGCTTAATTTAAAAATGTGAATGAAAAAAGATATATTACCAAAATCATCTATGGCAGCATATCCTTCTCGTGGACTTATTATTTTAGAACTGAATTGACCTTCCCTATCTACATAATAGAGTTCATAAGCTAAACTGTATATAAGCATATTTTTAGCTAAATTACTATCATGTCCCTCACTCCAGTGGTCTAAATAATAATCTATGTCATTAACTATATTTTCATTACCGGATTTACTTATATAGGTTACATCATTTCCTACAGAATAACTAACCTCTTCCTTGATAAATTTTTTAATAAAGTTAGTATTTATCTTATTATTACTACGCTCTGTTACCATTTGATAATTAGCAATAGCATCTGTATTACCCTTATAGTAGTTATACATTTTATCGTAAATAGCTTTATTACTTACGTATTCATCATATGCCTTTTTTAATAAGTCTATATCTATTATTTCAATCACCCCCTAAATTCCAAATTTTCTTCTATCCAATAAGACTACATTTTCAATAGTCTCAATAGTTTTTATTTTATTTTCAAGTTCAGAAATACAATCTATCATATCATCATGTAACGTATATAATTGCCCCTGAAAATCTTTAATTTGTTCAACTGCAGCTTTACTATCTTCACATTCAGAACAAATAATTATTTGCCCATTATTAATTGGATCTATCACAGTAGAAATCTTTTCATCTTTATTTTTTCTTTGCATTTCATTAATCCACTCATAATGATTATTCTTCAATATTGGACTCTTCTCTATTAACTCTTTAATTTTAACAACATCAGCCCCCTGATATGTGTTTTTTTCAATACTTATATGTGTTACATCAAGATTTCTTTCAAGCATTTCAACCACTTTTGCACAATATTGCTCGAAACTTAATTTTTTCATAAGTAAATCTCTTACGTAAGTGAAATCGTTAGTAGCTTTAGAGCCAACTGCCATTGCAGTAAAATCAGATTTTTTATTGGTTGTTGATGCAGGATCCACGCATAGCATTGTTTTAACAAACTCATGATTTTCAATTTCTTCTTTGGTTTGAGTTCTAACACTTTTAAACCACTTTTCCCCTATAGAACTTGCATCATTCATTAATTCTGACATAAATGCCTTTCTATCTTCCCAGTACTTAACCGCCAAATCATTAAAGCAGTCCCATTTTTCTGGCCACCATACTGGAAATTGCATTTCTTCTTTATGGTCCTCATAAAATTGCTTAGCTTTTTCTTTTCTTTCTTCTTTATTTAATTTTTCATTAAAATAAATATCATGACATTGCTGCCAAAGATCACTTTCAAATATATCTTCTACTGTTTGTCCTGACTTTAATATTATTGCACGCCTTAAAATAGTAAAATAATCATTATTTCTACTTAATTTACTCATAAGGCAATCTATATGTAATACTGTACCTATAGCAATTATCTTAGTGGCCGCTTTAATCTTTTTACCATTTCTAAATACGGCTTTATCGCCAACCTCTTCAATTTCTTTTGTCCACTTGGAATATTGCTTTTCTCTTGCTGCATCAGTAAGTATATTTTTTTCATCCTGGAAGTCATCACCGATAAATACAGTAGGCCTAACCCCACCCCAGTTATTACCCCTTACAGAAGTACCAGAACCTACGGTTTTTATATAAGTTCCATTAATTAACTCAACTTCGTTTGAATTCACAGTATATCTTTCACCGTTTGATTTTATGGCTTTAATATTAATTAGTTTACCGAAACATTTAATTATCTTTTGGTTTTCATTAAATACCTTCTTAATTGAATCTAAAAATTGAGTGGCATCTGTATCAGTTTTAGCCCCTAACAAAGTAAATACGGATTTCTTATAACAGTGAAGCCAAACAGATACCGCCATATCAAATATAGTTGTTTTAGCAAATCCTCTGGGTTCTATAATAGTGGCTTTATCATATTTATCTTTTATAAAAATGTCATTCGCTATATTCCAAAGTTCATAATGCCCCTCAGATAATTGTCTAGCTACATTAGAATCTTTTACAACAAATGTATCACTCATAAAATACAAACAGAAAAACTCTATATCTCTTTCACCTAATGCCCTTGCTAATTTATCTAGATTACTATTATTCGCTTTTAAGAGTGCTTTAGATGTTTCACTATCATAATGCTTAGTTAAGTACTTACTTAGTAAATAAACTTCATACTTAAGTTCTGTATTAAATCCTAAATCATCAAAGTAAATCATCTTCACACCTCCAGTTTATAAACATAATAAAAGCACCTAGATAATAAAGATAATAACCCTAAGTGCTTAATTCTAATTTATTTGTTTTCTTCATACTCTTTTCTATATCTATAATAAGTTGGTTTAGTAATTCCTAAAAGTTTCATACATTCAACTGGCTTAATAGCTCCATCAAGAACTCTTTTGTATTCTTTAGCAAACTTATCAAAAGCCAACGCTCTAGGTCTTCCATAATCATCCCATTCACCCCTAGCTTTTTTAGCTGCAATTCCTTCACGTTGTCTCTTCTCTTTTTTCTCCAATTCAGCTTGGGCAAATGAAGCATACATTTCTATAAGCATATTATTTATTGTTTCCATTATCATAGTTGCTATAGAATTATCTTTTGGAAGTTCAGTTAATGTTGTAGGAATTTCTAAAACCATTAACCTTATGCCCTTGTCCTGCATCTTTCTAATTTCTTTTAATGTAAGTTGCTTATTTCTACCTAATCTATCAAGCTCAGTAACTATTAAAGAAACTTTTTCATTAGGATTAATTTGTCCAGCCAAATCCATAGCTTTTATCAAGTCCTTATATTGTGGTCTATCGAAATTTTTACCTGTGCATTGGTCCGTATATATTTCTCCTACCAATTCAATATTATGATTAGTGGTAAACTCATTTATTTCTTTAAGACCTCTATCTAAATGTTGATCCTCTGTTGAAGTTCTATGGTATGCAAAATATAACATATTGACAACTCTCCTTTGACTATAAAAATATAATAAAATTTTATGGAGCCCAGCGACAAGGAAAATGCAAGTCCCAAATTAGAACCTACCCCCTTGCGAACTCTTTCTATACTCTTATTATATTAATATAGTATCAAAATGTCAACATATATTTTCAATACCTTTTTATTTATTTTAAATAGCTTTGAATGGCTTAACTACGTTACAATAACAATAGTATCATAAGTATACCTTTCAATACTATCCTTATTTAGCTTTACCGTTAGGTAACTCAATAACATTATCTTCTTTTATTTCCTTTAGCATATCATCTATATTAATAGGATTGTTATCATCTTTAGTATCTGTAACATCTTGCATCTTATTGGTAGGTGTTCCACATAGCCTGTTAATGGCGTATATGATAGCATCCAGTGAAGTCTTATCACTCTTGCTTTTAAGAGCTATCCTAACAAGCTTATCCACTAATGGCTCTATGTTAAGTAGTATTCTGTTATTAACCTCGGATTTTAAGGCCTGTAAGCTTTTGTCAAGCTCAGCCTTAAACACTTCATTCTTATTCTTCCATGTTGATATCGTTTGCCTGCTAACACCAGTGATAGTTGCAATATCGTTAATACTCGTACCTTTGAGTAATAACTCAATTGCTTTTAATTGTTGTTGACTTAATTCTTTATTATCCATATTTACAGTTATCACTCCTTTACTTCTTTACAATAAAAAAGACACCTAGTTAATAACTAAGTGTCCTTTGCTTTCTTCATTAATCTTATAATACTATAATAACCCTTATAAACTAATAAATACAATATCATAAATATTAGTTTTTTATTATATTTAACTTAGTTTTTTATAAGAGGTATTAATTTATCTAATATTATTTTTTTCCTTAATGATATTAAATATATATCAGACATATTTAATATACTAGAAATATCCTTAAATTGAAGATTTCTAAAATATCTAAGCTCTATCAATCTATATTCTAAGTCGGTTAATATTGATAACATATTATCTACTCTTTCAATTTTAATTTCTTTAGCCCTCTTTAATTTATTAAGATATTCTATTTTTTTCTCTTTAGATTCTATTTCATTAGCAACTGGATCATTTATCTTATAAGTTTGGCCAGTTCTTTCTTGATAATCTATTGCCCCACATCCTCTGTAATCATTACTTATTTCTTCAATATCAAGTTCTATATTTTTTATTTCTATTACTGTTTTTTTATAATTATATAACATAGCTTCTACTTTTTTATATTTATTTTCTTCCATGCATATTCCTCCTAGTGTAGATTATCAATACACCCTCCTGCCTCTTCTAATTTTTTAATATCTATAATTGCAACATGAGTTGGCTTCATTTCATATTTATTATTTAAAAGATTTGTCACAAAGTAAGCTCCATAACAAAAGTCTTGTTGCTCCAACGCTCTTTCTATTGCAACTGGTTGTGACTTAAACATTTCTACTTCTTTATAAGTTTCTCTCAGTACTTTATAAACTTTTCTTATATCAATTGAAAGAGTTCCTTTGGTTCTATCAATTTTATAATACATTTCATCAAACAATAGTCCATCCCCTGATATTTCATTTATATAATTAAATAGAGCTATCACATCTATTTCTCTTTTAGCAATTAAAACTGGTTTAGGTATTTTCTCTTTAAGAGCTTGTACCTTCATTTCAAGTTGTCCTATTTTTCTATATGCATTATTTTGAATTTTAAGTAATTCATTTTTATAGTTCTTTTCTATATTTATGAAATACTTTCTTACCTGCTTACCTTTTTCATTATTTTCTACCATACTTAATTCTTTTGCCATATCTAATGTAATTACATATTCAGTAGTTTTAGATTTTAAATTACTACTCTCACGATTCACAAATTTGTGAAATGTGGAATAATCCTCATTTTCTATAAATCCATACTGCTCTATTCTTTGCTTTATCCAGTCAGCAAACTGTCTCTTATTGCCTAAAAACTCATGTAATTCCCTAGCACTAATTAATTGCTCTCCATCTTCATTTGTTGTTATTTTAATTAATTCATTCATTATATTTTCACTCCTTATTTTGGTTATTACTTATCTTATAGTTTAGGTTACCTTTTTGGTTACCATAGAAAAGTAACCATTTAACCCATTGATATAACTAACTTTATAAATGTTTTTTTGAAGGTTACCTTTTTGTAAAAACAATGTGCCTATCTTTTATATATATAATTTAAAATAATATACACGTACGTATATTATTTTTATATTTAGGTAACTTGGTAACTTATATATATATTTATATTAAGAATATAGTAATATCAATACTTTACATAGGTTACCTTTTTAGTTACCTTCGGCTACCTTTTTATTTTTTAGGTAACCTGCTTAAATGGGAAAATTTTTGCCTCTTCCCCTTCGACTTCTTCATAATCTGGAGGAGCTATTGAGTCCACTTTTAAAGTTTGTAACATCTTCTTATCATAAATATCAAATTTTATTGATTTTCCATCTATTTTTATAACTTTTCCTGAAGCTTTAACCATATACCCAGCTTTCTTAGCTTGCTTTTTAAAATCATTATAGTTTAATGGAATTAAATCAGCTCCAACTCTTATAACATGCTCATGTATTTTATTAATCATTTCAGATGTTTTAATAAAAAGTCCATCCCCTCTATTTTTTATAACATCTTCCCAACCTATAGCTCTTCCGTCATTTATCATATCGTTAAATAAAATTAACATTCTTTCAACTAAACTACGAACATTTTCAGTATCCTCCAACACTTCAACCTTAATATTTTGAGTTATATAATCATCAAAATCAGTTAGTTGACTCAAGCCATGTTTCTCTAACAATTTATTTAATATCCTCATACCACATGAAGCATTAATTGCAGTGTTTTGAGTTCTATTCTTAAGAACTTTTGTATCTTCCTTAGCCTTCTCTCTTAGCTGCTCATACTCTTCTACTGGCGTTTGTAATACAGTTTCTATTAAACTTCTACCTAACTTATTTAATAATTCTTCATTTTTTATTAGCCACTCCATAGCCTCTGTATTCTTTGGAGTTCTTTCTCGTCTAGATAAATATATAATACAACTTCTTTCTATTAAAGCTTTTTCTTGGTTAGGATAGCTTTCTTCTCCTGCTAAAATGATAGGCCTGTATAAGTTAAAATCCGTAGTTTTCAAACTTTTATTACCTTTTGAAATTGTAGCCCTATCATATAGATTTCTTAGTGTTTCAGATATATTGTTTACTTTATATCGATCCATCATGGAAGGCTTAAATTCATCAAATAGTGCGGGGTAATTCCCGTCACTCAATCCTTTCATTAATGCAAAATTACTGATTAATCCAATAGACTTAATATCTTTTTTAGGATAATTTAAAAGTGGTGCAATTACATTTTCAAGTATTGTAGATTTACCAGAACCACTTTCTCCTACTATAAGTAAGTGATGCAACTTTTGTTTTAACTCCTGGCATTGGTATACCGCCAAATTATTTATTACAGTTCCAATTATACTTATAGATTTTTCTGTCCCTGCAAACTTAAAAATATGTTTAATAAGTTCTTTTAGCTCCTCTTTTGTTATTGGATCCACTTGTAAAACATCTGCATTATTTCGGCCATCACTTTTTATATTTATATCAATGCCATCTTTGGATATACTCCCTTGATTTTCAATAAAAACTAACTTCTCATTTTTTTCTATAAATTTAACGCCGCCATAAACTTCTTGGTTCTCTATTGCAAAATATTTATTTATCCATCCCTTTAACCTGTTTAAATCTTCAATTCTTCCAGTAAAACAAAGATCCATTGTTCCAAGAAAATTTTTAAAGCTTTTTACATCATCAAATACAGTACTTATTCCTGTTCTTTCAATTGTATCTCCAGTAATACTTTTAAGTACTATGCTTACCCCTTCTGTTTCATCATCTATAAACTTTATCCTAGTTGCCTTTAATAATCTAAAATCTGTAATATACTTTTTAGTTTCAATTACTTCATCAGCCTTTTCTTTAAACATTATCTTATATATTCCACCTGCATCTTGCTGCAACTCATATTTATTTTTTATATCTAAGGATCTACCAAAGGAATCTAATAAATCTTTTTTATTATGGCCAGCTTCAATCCAATCAGTTACATCCTTGTTATCCCCTAAAGATTTTAATCCTGGGAGATTTATAAACTTAAATTCTCTAGCATATTCTTTAAATTCTTTATAAACATTCCACTTATATTGCTCCCCAGCTTGTCCAGTATCTCCTATTACATAGATTCTCATTCTATCCTTTTTTAAAATATCTAATTCTTTACATCCTTTTAAGCTTGTAGACACATAATCCTTATTTTTAAACATAGAATTTATTGTGTTAGCATCCTTTTCACCTTCAACTATAATTAACACATCATCTTTTTTTATAGCACTTAAGGCATTATGTAGGTTGTATGGTACTTCATCAACTCCACGCTTATTTATAACTTTCCCATCTTGAATATGGTAATAAGATAATTCTTTTTTTCCTTCTCCTATATCAAATTTAGCTTTATAATAAAGTACTTCTCCTTTTTCCCCAGTAAACTCAAATACTCCTAAAAACTTTTGTCCTCTTCTAAATTCACTAAGTTCCCATTCAATTCTATTTAATATTTTGTCTTTATCCTTTTCCTTCTCTGTTTTTTCTATTGGGAATCCTAAATATTCTCTAGCCTTAACATAATCCATATTTTTATATTTAGAAATAAAGTCTATTGCATCCCCACATTCGCCACAACCAAAACATTTAAAAAAATCTTTATTAGTATTTGAGTTAAACTTAATACTTAAAGAAGGTGTTTTTTCTGAATGAAAAGGGCACTTAATGTACCCTTGCCTGTTAAATTTTTCTCCTGTTTCATTTTCTATTAAGTCTCTTAAGTCTATATCCTGCAGTTCCACCTTCTCACCTCCTCCTTTTGTTGAAGCTATCATTACTCATTTTCCACTGCTGGTCCTATATCTGCGCTTAATTCTTTTAGATAATTTCTAACACTATAATATAGCTTTCTATATATCTCAAAACCAGTATTTTGATTATCAGTAAATATAGTGTCCTGAAGATATAAATCTTGAATACTTGACAACCTTCCTAAGAAAGCTTTTGGTGTGTATAAGCTTCTATAGTTTCCTTTCTTTATATTCTCCATACCATTCTTATCCTCTATTATTAAAGAAATTTTAATACCTTTTGTTTTTGCTCTTTGGAGCTCTCTTATCAATCTTATGTCATCCCTGGTATCTGTCTTTTCTGCTAAATTTCCCGCAAGTTCATCAACGCTATTCTTTCTTTCAATCGCTACTGGGAAATATATATCTCTGTATATTCCCATATCTGCCCTTTTAGTTATTATTGCAGTATAATCTCCTTCATCAATTTTCCTTCTCTTGTAAGGTACTTTTTTACTATCAAAATACTCTAACACATGCTTGTTCTGCTGTTCCCTTGTATCATATATAATCATAAAATTTTCCTTCATAAGTTTCCTTATTTCTGTATCTGTAAATTTATAATACATTTTTGCCCTCCTATTTTTTTCTTTGAATCATTTCATTAAAAGGGTGGTTTACCACAACATATATGATCATTTATGTTCTCATCTATAAACTTGATTTCTAACACTTCTTTAGTTTCCCATCCTCTATTATTTAACTTTTCCTCATGTTTATTTAATTCCTTAGAAATATCAATATCAAATTCATTTTTTAAATGTTCGAGTGCTCCTACACACACTTGAATTACATCTAAATACTCTTCTAATAAATTATCAATATCCTTTGCTAGTAATACCTCTTTAGTTTCCTCTTGCAACTTACATCTCCAAAATTCTAAATCAAGAAATTTAGGTTGTTCCAGTATTGGCATTCTCATTTAAATCACCTCTTATAATTACAATATCTTTGAAATGCGTACTATCAAATTGAAGTTTTCTTAGCCTTTATTCCAACAGATTTTAATTTATGCTCAAGCTGTTTAATTCTAATTCTCATTAACTCTTCCGTATTTTGGTTTTCTTTATTACGAGGTACTAGTCCATTATCTATTCTCATTCTTAGCCTTTTGTAACATATATCACTACAAACCTTATAATTTCCGATAAATGAGCCACTACAAATTCCTCCATTTTCTTTACCACAACAATCACATGGAGGATGATTAGGTATCCCCATAAGCTCGTTATAATCATATCTACTTAACATTTCAAATTACCTCCTTCTACCTTCACATTAATTTCAAATTGTGTCTTTATCCCATTTAATTCTTTGACCACAATTCCAACAATATTTATCATCTGTTCTTACATGCATTCTACACAAGGGACATATATTTAAATCATTTTCATCAAATTTAATTTCTTTTGGAATATTTTTATTACAAAGCTTTTTTATTGTTTTGATTTTAGTGGTAGATAAATCGGAGTATTCTATTACTCCTAATATACTTTCGCATACGCATTTTAAACTCATTACATACCTCCAATATTTAAATTGTTGACTAAATTAGCATAATCTATTTATAGCTACTGGTACCCTTTCATGCAAATCGCACCAACTCTGAGCATGTTTTAAGTCCTTGGCCTGTAGTTGCGGATAATATTCGCCTGTATCATCATTATATTTATATATAGACCACCAATTGTCATTCTCTTGCTCTAGTTTATAAGTAAATCCATTTGCATAATACCTAATTTTATTCTTTATTGTTATCACCCCTTTAAAAAACGCCCTTAAAACCTGTACAATATATAGCTTTATTTTTTCTATATAAATTTTAAGGGCAAAATAAGCTTTATTATTTTATTTTTTTAGAATGGAATATCTCCATCATCATCTATAAGGGTTGCATCTTCATTTATATATGAATCATCAGTTTTATTTTGAGTACCAGAATTATTTGTTGCACCTTTATCTTGCATAAATTCAAAATCTTCGACAACAACATCAGTACTCCATCTGTTTTGACCTTCTTTATCTACATATTTATTTATTTGAAGCCTTCCACTAAGCCCAAATCTGTGTCCTTTAAAAACATAATTTGCTATTGCTTCAGCTCTCTTCCCAAAGCATACACATGGAATAAAATCTGCCTCCTGTGGCTTGGACTTGTCAAACTGTGGTCTATTTACTGCTAATATAAATTTTGTTACTGCGGTACCCGTTCCTGAAGCAAAAGCTAATTCTGGATCCTTAGTTAGTCTTCCAACAAGTTGTATTTTATTCATGCATTACACTCCTTTAATCTTCATTTGGTTTCTGTCTTCACCAGGTTCAAAATGTTCTTCTAATAAATAGCTTGCTTCCATATCTGCAGTATGTAAAGCTAAGGCTCCTCTACACATATTAAATGAAGCACTCATTGCATTCATATTGGCCCAATTCTCATTAGCCGCTCCCATGTGCCATCTAATCATTAGATTTTCATCTTTAGATAGCCTTATAAATTGTTGTAATTTTATAATGGATTTTTCACCATGCCCTACTGGAAAAGTATCTTCAAATCCATATCCTTGATAACTCTCCCATTTTTGAGTTTTCTCATTCTTTCTATTCTTAGTGCACTTATGATATAAATTAACTTTACATATATCATGAAGTAATGCTGTTATCGCTATAGTATCTGGCGCAAGCCCTAAATCAAATTGTCTATTCTTTTTTTCCAATAAAATGCATACATTTAAGCTATGTTCTGCCAATCCTCCTTCATAGTTTCCGTGGTATTTTGTACTTGCTGGAGCTACAAAGAAATCGGTTTCCTCCAGGTATTTAATAACTTTATCTATCCCCTCTCTTTCAGTGCTTTTCAAAAGATTAATTATTCTTTCTTTAACCTCAAAAATATCTTTCATTTTCTCTACTCTCCTAACTTATTTCTAATCCAGGTACTGCAACATACGTTGGTATACCAGTTAAAGCTTCTATCTCTTTTTTAAACCCTTCTGGATTTCCATTATTCTCTGACAAGTGAATTAATGTTATTGTCTTAGTTTTTGATAAATCCCAAGTTTTTAAAGTCTCTTTCAATGTTTCTAAACTCATGTGAGATTTAAATGTTCTCGCTTGGTATAATTCTAGGTCTTCCATATACTTTTCTGAGTAGTTGCACTCAATTAATATATGGTCCACATTCTTGAATTTATATTTCAAGTAATATGTGTCCGTTGCAAACACTATTTTTCCTAGTTTAGGATGATGTATTAAATAACCTAAACACTCACATTCTGTTGCATCTGAATTTGTATGTTCTGCCTTAAATGGCATTATTGTAAATTCTCCTAGCTTAACTTTATCTAAATTTTGCATCAAAACACTTTTATGGAGGTCTTTACACTTGAATTTCTCCAGTACTTCTAACGGAGCACATACTTTAGGAAAACCCTCAAATACTTTTTTAAAACTTTTACAATGGTCATTGTGCACATGAGTTATCAAACACCCAACAACCCCTTTAATGCTATAATTTAAGCCTTTCAATATTTCTTTATATCCTATGCCACACTCAAGCAGGAGTTTTTCTTCTCCCGTTTGAATTATGTAACAATTACCTTTGGATCCACTTGCTAATACCTTAATCATTAGTATGGAGTCTCCTCTTCATCATCTTTTGATTCAACTATCTCAGCTTCAACAACTGGAGCCTTGTCTTGTTTGGGTTCATTTTCCTCAATATCAATACTTTCCTTATTGGCTTCTTCTTTTATCTCTTCTTTTATCTCCTCAAAATCAACATCTTTTGCATTTTGGGGGTTGTCTACATAATCAATATTTTCATCTAATCCACTATTTTTATTTACAATTCCTTCTTTTATTACTGCTTGATCTGCTTTAATTCCTGTTTGCATTTCTATACTTAAGATACCCCATTTTTTTATCATATCTTTAAGTACAGTTTTCTTGGCCATAGAATCAAAATCATCCTTCCAAGGGCCACTACTAAAGGTTTTTGAATATTTTTTAGCATGGCTTAATACATCTTCTTTTCTCCAATAAACAACTTTTTCAAATCCATTTGTAAGTCTAAAAAATCCAGCATAACCTATAACATCTTCACTTTCTTTATTTTCAAAATTAAATTCTAGTTCTTCTGTAAGTGGATTCCATGATTTTAATTGTCCTTTGTATACTTCAACTACATTTATATTTTTATATTGTGAAGTCCTTAAAGCTAATTGAACATACCCTCTGTAACCAAGTTGAAACTGTGCTTTCTTAATCCACTTCCCACTTTTTTTATCTTTACAATTATAAGGCACTACATAAGCAAACCCTATGTTGGGGTCTATTGGTAAATCTAATGTAGCTGCAACAACTGCAGAACTAATAACTGTCATTGGCTCACATTCTTTTAATGCAGGGCTATTTGAAACATTTATCATTGAGCTTATGAATCCAGGTGTTTTTTTGCCTAAAATTTCATTTAGCCTTTCTTTTATTTGAACTCCTTTTCCACTCTCTAAAATTGATTTTACATTTTCTACTTTTGCTAATTGACCCATACTAAATTACCTCCACTTTCAATTCTTTATCTTTACTTACTATCAAATTAATAACTTGACTTTCTACTGGAATAATTTCATTTATACTTTCACGGTTATCTATGAATATTGGAGCTTGTACTCCATAATGGCTACATAGTGTATTAATTATGTCCAATCCTGCATTAATTTTGGCAGCACTATTTAAGTTACTGCTGTATGGTACCCCGTTTATACAAGGTTCGCAGGTTTCTTCTAAACCGCCATTAATTTGATTTTTAAACATTTTAAATTTTACATATTTGAATTTTGAATTTACCTTCTCTTCTAATAACTCAACTTTAGTTCTTATAAACTCTTCACTTAATATTTCTAAACCTTCTAATTCAGCTATTTTTTCACTCAATTTTGTTTCTTCTTCTTCAAGTTCCTTAATTCTGTCCTTAGCCTTTTCATTTGCTTCTTTAAATGCTAATTGCTTGTCCAATTCTCTTAGTTGCTCTTGTAATTCTTCCTTTTTATTATTTAATTGTGTAACATCTTCTTTCTTATAGGACTGAATTTGGCTTTCAAGATTATAAATTTCTTGTTTTATATATTTAATTTCTTCTGGTTCTTCTATATCTGTTTTAAAATTATTTAGCTTATCTTGAAGTGCTTCCAATGATTTTTGAGCTGCCTCTAACATATTTTTTTCATCTTCTATTTTCTTATTTAAGCTCTCATTTTTATTTTTTAATTCTTCTATCTTAACCGCAATAGCTTTACCTTCTGATATATTCTCCTTTGATTTTTCAGCTTTATTGGAGTTAAAATTCCCTTCTAGCTCTTTTCTTTTAGCTTCAATATCACTTGCTTCAAATTTTCTTTTACAAGTTGGACATATACAAGTTGAATCATTAAACTCAAATTTAGAATTTTTAATCTCGTTATATGCCTTTAATAAATCTTTTCTTTTCAAAAGTGCATTTTCTGTATATTCCTGATTCCTTTTTATTTCTTCCTGAAGTTCATCTATGGTCATCTTTAAATGTCTTATATTAGTTTCTGTACTTCTAATACTTCCTTCAAGCTCCATTTTTGGCTTATTTGCATTTGCCTTAAATTTATATTCAACCTCTGTTAACTCTTGTCTTTTTTCCAGTAAAGCTGTCTTTAATTTAAATAGCCCTTCATTGGCTTTACTTTTATCCTGGAGTTGTTCATCTATGTTTTTAATACCTGCAGTTACTCCTCTTCTTTGTATATCTAATCCATCAAAGTCAAGTTCCTGAATACTATTGCTTACCTCGTCTATTCTTGAAGGTATTTGGTCTCTATCTTTTTTTAATTTATTTATCTTTGATTTATTAGCTTTTACAAAATCATCAACTGTATTATCCGTTAGGTGCTTCCTTAATGGCTCTAAGTCCTTTTTAGAATCAATTACACTATTGCAATCCATATCCCCAACAATCTCTGTTATAATGGCTCTCCTTTCCTTCCATGGAAGGTTTGCAAAGTATTGAGGGTTAGTTATTAATTTAAATAGCTTTTCATCTAATAATTCACTTATAAATGCTTTATACTCATTTACCTTATTGGGTACTTCATTAGCATAATACTGGCTCTCATATCCTTTAAAATCTAATTTAGCAGTACCTCTTACCTTACTATATTTTTCTTTATATACTCTTTTTAAAACTGCTTCCTTACCATCTATATCTAATGTTGCTTCTATAACTGTCTCTAAGTTATGAATTGGATTATTATCTTTATCCAATGGTTGTACATCAAACTTAGTGCTATCTTTAGAATCTTTATCAAATAAAAGAAAAGTAAATGAATCCTGAATAGTAGTCTTCCCTGTTCCATTTTCTCCAAATACATTTGTTACCTTACCAAAATTTATATTCTGCTCTTTTATGCCCTTAAAATTTTTAAGGCTTAAGCTTTTTAAAAATATTGAATTTACCATTATTTTCTCCCCTTTAACTCTCTATTGTATTTTCTTAATTGCTCTATCTTTTTATTATTCTTATCAATACGTTTTTGGAGTTGTACATTAATTATTTTCAAGGTCAAAATATCTCTTTCATGAAGCTTTATATATAGCTCACTGCTTTTCATTTCACTTTGTTTCCTCCATAACTTTTTTTATTATTTCTATTGATTCATCAATATAACTATCCGCTGGATTAGGACTATCTATTGACCTAAGATTAGATAATACTTCTCCTAACACTTGTTTATATATTTCACACTTGCAATTTCCTTCATTTAAAACAACTGTTACAGGTGATTTCACTTCTGGAATATCTGCCACATAGTCAAGTAAATCTTCTAGACTCAATATCACTCTCTTATTAAGTATCTTTGTCGTATCACTGTCAGTTATCGTTTTTGCTCTTTTATCAGCTCTAATATGTTCGTTTATCATTGCATTTATATAACCAATTATTGCTTGTTTCATCTTTACGGTTCCTCCGCTCTTATTAAAATCTTCCTTCCTCCTGAGTCTTAACTAGCTCTGGAGGAAATATAGCTTTATGATCTATTATCTCTGCAACACAAAAATCATCAGTATCAGTTAATATTACTCTCTTCCAAAAAGGCGATTTACTCTGAGTTCTAAGCCATGTCATAGCATTTTCAGCATTTTTAAAAGGTATATCCATAAAACTCTGGCATCTTTACAAATCCTCCATTTCCTTTTCGCTTTCCAATACCACTAAGTTATATTCATTTCCCATAGTGTTCTTAACTGCTTTAATCATTCTTGGCGTTAAAGCAAATTGTTTACCATCAATGTAAATTATTAAAGACCTATCATCCTTAACTCCCTCTAATTTTTCAGTTAGCTTTTGAGCTTCTCTAACCTCACCCTCTAACTCCCTATATCTTTTAACCCTACGTTCCATATATTCAATTGTCTTTTTATCCATCTTTACAAATCCTCCAATCTCATTTAAAATTTAGTTAACGAATTTTTTCTTAATTTTTTATTTGGCTGCTTCGGCAGCTCTTTTTATTTTTTTCTTAAAGCTGCATAAATAGCTTGTTTCTTTGTAAAATATATTTCTGCTATCTCGCTGCAATTAAGTCCTTCTTGCCTAAATTTCTTTATGTCTTTTATGTCTCCATCTGACCATTGCAATATTTTAAAAAATCACTTTTAAACCCCATATCCTTTTTAAATTTCTTTTCACTAAATACATATTTAAGACCTCTTCTAAAGCATTTTGACACTGTCTTTCATCTCCTCTACTATCAGCTTGTCCAACTCTTGGCTTACCTGCAGAACCTTTTCATTTGTTAAATCTCTATACTTCTCTACAGATACATAAAGCTTTTCTCTTAACTCTTCCATGGCTACCTCCAAACTTCTATTATTTGTTCAGTTTCAATATTTATAACCTGGATTTTATCTGCTAAACTTTTTATTCTTAAATAGTTGTTAGGATCATATCCTTGTCCATATAACAATTGTTTTTCTTTAAGGGTCAATCTCTTTGGATGCTTCAAATTATCCCTCCTATATTTTTAACTTTCCTTCCATGTACAACCTAGCAATTACTTCTGTGTAAACCTTACTTATATCTCTGCCACTCTTATTGGTTATCCTTACAGTTATTTTTTGCTTGTTCTTTTTCATACTTTCAATACCTCCTAGTTTTTATTATTAGGTTAGTATTGGTAATCCATGAACTTTTATACTTATTTCCTAATAAGCAAACTTTAATTTTAAGTTAACAGTAATATTTCTCTTTAAAATACTTAATTGGAACTCTCCCTGCTATTGTTATATATCCTTTTTCTTTTAACTCCTTATTTAACTGTTGTATAATCTTATAAGCTTTAGATTCAGAGATACCTAAAATTTCTCTCACGTCATCAACTCTATAAAAACTACTCATTTTCATCACCTATATTATTTCCTCTACAACTTCCTCAATAAAAGCATGTACCGCATTGTATTTACTTGCGGGTATGTCTTCCCACTTAACAACTCCAAACTCTTTAAAAATTTTACCTTTGGCTTTTCTATAAGCATTAGTATTTGCAGTCACCGTAATGCCTAATTTTTCGCTTAGTTCCTCTTTAAGCTTGTCAGAAAGTCTTTTAGTATTAACTGCCCTAAAGCCTATTAATGACTTTAAATCTTCTCTATCTTGGTCGTAAATAACTGATTGGTCATACATTAACTTACTCATGCTATTAACTTGATTTTCTATGTTATTCATTGCTGGTACTAAATTTGTTAGTATTTGATTTAATGTTGGTAGCGATGTAGATAAAACTTGCAGTACTCCATTATTCATTCGTAGTTGTCCATTCTCTCTAGCTTCATCTAATGTCACTAAAAAGTTCTTATACCTCATTGCTTTATCGCTATGACATTCTAAGGCTAATCTTTTACTTAACCAGCTACTCATATAAATTGTGTTCCTATCATCTGTGTTTTCAATCTCATCTAAGATGTAATAAATTTCCTTGGACGAAGGTTTGTCCACACAATTTTTACCAATAAGTTTAAGTTTCTCTTTAATTCTGTCCCATCTTACAAATTCATACTTTCCACCAACCTTGGTGGAAACTCCAATAAGCCCACAACTTTTAGCGGTACACACTAAATTAATAAGTGTTACTCCTTTGTCAGTTTTTACTTTTACCTCCTGACCTTCAAACATTGTTATTTTATTCATAAATTCACCTTCATTTCAAATAACTTTGTTGCATTATGCAACACCATTACAAAAAAAATATTTGTCGAATTCTGAGATGTCAATTTTTAATATTTTAGATAATGTGAATGCTTCTTCTAAGCTCATGGCTCTAATGTTATTAATCTTTTGACTAACGGTTGGCGCTGCAAGATTTAATTTTTCTGCTATATCTTTTTGAGTTAATCCAAGCTCCATTATTCTTGCTTTTAATTTTAATGTATTTACCATGTTTCTACCTCCTTATACGTATATTTTGTCGCGTTATGCAACTTTATAATACCTAATATACATTAAATTTATTTTAATGTCAATAGCATTATACAACTTTTTTTATACAATTCCTTTTTATAAGTTGCATAACGCAAATAATTGTGTTATTATTTTTTACAGAGGTGATTAAAAATGATAAACAATATTGAAATAGGTAAAAGAATTAAAGAAAGAAGAGAGGAATTAGGTCTAACTATTCAATATATAGCCGATAAAGTTAAAGTTCATAAATCTACTATTCAAAGATACGAGACTGGGAATATAAAGGATATTAAAATACCAGTAATTGAATCTATTGCCAAAGCTCTTCAAGTAAATCCAATGTGGATTATAGGAGAAGTCAATATTAAGGAAATGCATAGTGCAGAATATGAACAAGTAACTTATCTATCAAATATATATTTTCAAGGTGTAATGAAGTGGAGTGAAGATAAACTTTTAAGCGAAAATGACACTATCATATTAAGGGAACATTTTAGTGATTTATTGCTTAGGTATAAAGATTTGATAGAGTCCTATGTATATGCAACAATTCATTGGAAAAATTCAAAAGGAGATTATAAAACTATCTACAAGGACAGATTATCAGATGAAAAAATTATGGAATTATTTTTCAAACAAGAATTAGAGCAAAAAATAAAATCTCTGACTGATTGGGTTGATGCATTGCCTAATTGGATATCTAGAAACAAAAATGAAATATCTGCAACTAAAGAAGATTATCTGACTCCATTGGCAGCACATGATAAAGATGGTATTTTTCCGGATGAAGATATGCAGCATGATTTAGATATTATGAAAAATGATAAGTTTTGGGATTAATGCATGGTGATTTTATGAAATATGATACTTTGCTTCAAGAAGCATATGAGAATGACATAAAAGTTAAAGAAATTGAATTAAGATCCAAAGATGGTTTATGCAGAACTAATAGAATAGCTATTAATAAAAATTTAAAAACAGATAAAGAAAAATGTTGTATATTAGCAGAAGAGCTTGGTCACTATTATTTAACTGTAGGTGATATTACTGACCAAACTAAAATTAAAAATAGAAAACAGGAGCTTACAGCTAGAAATTGGGGATATGAAAAGCTTGTAGGAATTATAGATATAATTAATGCATTTAATTTAGGTATTAGAACCAAACATGAAATGGCTGAACACCTAAATATTACAGAAGAATTTTTAGAAAAAGCTATACAGCATTATAAACAAAAATATGGTATCTACATGGAAATAGATGAATATCTAGTGTACTTTGAGCCATCACTTATTGTTGTTAAAAAGTTTTAGACAGTTATATTAATCTTATAATATAGCTGTCTATTTTATAAATATTATAAAAACAAACACTTGAAAGGAGAGTTTTTATGCCTACTTATAAGGACAAAAAAAGGGGTACCTATTATTGCAGTTTTTACTACACCGACTGGACTGGTGCCAAAAAAAGAAAAAAGAAGGAGGGATTTAAAAAAGAAAGTGAAGCTAAAAAATTTGAAAGAGAATTTTTGTCAAAGCAACAAAATGATTGTGGTATAAGTTTTAAATCTCTTGTGGAATTATATTTAGAAGATGCTTCCACAAGAGTTAGAATTACTACATTAGAAAATAAAAAATATATTATTAATTTAAAAATACTACCTTATTTTGAAAAAATGAATGTTAATGATATTACACCAAATCACATTAGGAAGTGGCAAAACAAGCTTATTAAAGAAGGATATTCATCAACGTATTTAAGACTTATAAATAATCAAATAAGTGCTATATTTAATTTTGCAATTAAATATTACAATTTAAGTTCTAGTCCAGCACTAAAAGCTGGTTCTATGGGAAAAAAGAATGCTGAAAGTATGCAATTTTGGACAGTTGATGAATTTAAAAAATTTATAGAATTTAATAATAAACCTATATCAGCATTAGCCTTTAAAGTATTATTTTGGACCGGGATAAGAAGTGGAGAATTAATGGCTCTCACATTCAAAGATATTGATTTAGTTAATAAAACGTTAAGTATTAATAAAACTTATACAAGACTTAATGGTGAAGATATAATAAATGAACCTAAAACTCCTAAGAGTAAAAGAGTAATTGCTATATCTGATTCTTTATGTGAAGATATAAAAGAATATAAAGATAAATTATATGATTATAAGGAAACTGATAGGATTTTCAACTTTACAAAATTTTTTCTAAAACATGAAATGCAAAGAGTATGTAAAAAAAGTGGGGTAAAACAAATCCGAATACATGATTTAAGGCACTCACATGCTTCTCTTTTAATCGAACTTGGTTTTACTCCACTTCTAATTTCTGAAAGACTAGGACATGAGAAAGTACAAACTACTCTTGACACTTACTCTCATTTATATCCCAATAAAGGTGATGTTGTTGCAAATAAGCTTAACGATTTATATTAGTACGTTTTCAGTACGTTTTTAAATTTATAATTATCAAACACATTTATATATAAGGCTTATATAAATTTTGATTTCTATTCCCACTCAATAGTTGCTGGTGGTTTACTCGTTACATCGTAAACAATTCTGTTTACTCCTTTAACTTCGTTAACTATCCTACGAGAAACTAGATCTAAAACTTCATATGGGATTCTTGCCCAATCTGAAGTCATAGCGTCAGAAGAGGTTACTGCTCTTAGGGCTATAGTGTGGCAATAGGTTCTTTCATCTCCCATAACTCCAACAGATTGGATATTTGGGAGACATGCAAAGTATTGCCATATAGTCTCGTCTAAAGCAGCATTAGCTATTT
Organism: Clostridium sp. KNHs214; assembly: GCF_000744935.1. GTDB lineage: Bacteria > Bacillota > Clostridia > Clostridiales > Clostridiaceae > Haloimpatiens. Next base: position 45,944 of record NZ_JQMW01000013.1, read on the forward strand.
CTTCTCTGAAAATTGCATCTGCTTCTCTAACTATTTCTAGTTTATCTTCTGTAATCTCTCCTAAAACTCTTATAGCAAGACCTGGGCCTGGGAATGGCTGTCTCCAAACTAATTTATGTGGAATGCCTAGCTCCTCTCCTACGGCTCTTACTTCGTCTTTAAATAACTCTCTTAGAGGTTCAATTAATTCAAATTGCATATCCTCTGGAAGTCCACCTACATTGTGATGGCTTTTTATCGTAGCAGAAGTTTTTGTTCCGCTTTCTACTACGTCTGGATAAATAGTTCCTTGTACTAGAAAATCTATGTCTCCAAGCTTATTAGCTTCTTCTTCAAATACTCTTATGAATTCTTCACCTATTATTTTTCTCTTCTTTTCAGGATCAGAAACTCCTTTTAACTTTCCAAGAAATCTATCTTGAGCATTTACACGAATTAAATTCATGTCAAATTGCTTTTTAAATATTGTCTCTACTTGATCTCCCTCGTCTTTTCTAAGAAGACCATGGTCTACAAATATACAAGTTAATTGTTTTCCAATAGCTTTATGCACAAGTACTGCTGCCACTGATGAATCTACACCACCAGAAAGAGCGCATATAACTTTTCTATCTCCAACTATTTCCTTTATCTTGCTTATTTGTTCTTCTGCAAAAGAAGACATAGACCAGTCGCCTTTTAAATTACAAATGTTAAATAAAAAATTGTGAAGCATTTGTTTTCCGAATAAAGTGTGTTCTACTTCTGGGTGGAACTGCACTCCATATAATTTTTTCTCTTCATTAGCCATAGCTGCACAAGGGCATTCTTTTGTAGTAGCTATAACTTTAAATCCTTCTGGTGTTTTAGAAATATAGTCTGTGTGGCTCATCCAACATTGATCTTTTTCCTTTACACCATCAAATAATAAATTATCCTTGCTTATATCTAATTCTGTTTTTCCATACTCTCTCTTGTCAGGACTTGTAACCTCACCGCCTAAACTGTGAGCCATAAGTTGATCACCATAGCATATGCCAAGTATTGGAACACCTAAGCTAAATATTCCTTCATCCACTCTAGGAGCACCTTCTGCATACACACTGTTGGGCCCGCCTGTAAATATTATTCCTTTAGGATTCTTTTCTTTTATCTTTTCTATAGAATAATCATAGGGAATTATTTCGCAATAAACTCCATTTTCTCTCACTCTTCTAGCTATTAATTGATTGTATTGCCCTCCAAAATCTACAACTAATACTAATTCTCTTTTCATAAGTTACCTCCAATTATCTATTTACACTATAATTTGGTGCTTCTTTTGTCATATTAATATCATGTGGATGACTTTCTCTTAGTCCTGCAGAGGTTTGAACTACAAATCTTGCATTTTTATATAAATCATCTAAAGTCTTAGCTCCTAGGTATCCCATGCCTGAACGTATTCCTCCAAGCATTTGGAATATAGTCTCAGATACATATCCTTTATATGGGACTCTTCCTTCTATGCCTTCTGGAACTAATTTCTTGCTATCCTCTTGGAAATACCTATCTTTACTTCCACACTGCATTGCTGCCATGGAACCCATACCTCTATAAACCTTATAGCTTCTTCCTTTATATATTTCAGTTTCTCCTGGTGATTCTTCACAACCTGCAAACATAGATCCCATCATACATATTTTAGCTCCTGCTGCAAGGGCTTTAACCACGTCTCCAGAGTATTTTAATCCACCATCAGCAATTATAGGTACATTGTATTTATTAGCTTCTTCTACACAATCCATTACTGCTGTAAGTTGTGGAACTCCTACTCCAGCTACTACTCTTGTAGTACATATAGATCCAGGTCCTATACCTACTTTAATACAATCTGCTCCAGCTTCTATTAAATCCTTAACTGCTTCTGCTGTAGCCACATTACCAGCTATTACTTGTAGTTCTGGATACTTAGCCTTTATAGTCTTTACTGCATCTAAAACCCCTTTAGAATGTCCATGAGCTGTATCTAAAGTTATAACATCTACATTAGCTTTAACTAAAGCATCTACTCTAACCATCATGTCTTTAGTAACTCCTACTGCAGCACCACATAAAAGTCTTCCTTTTGAGTCCTTTGCAGCATTTGGATATTTTTTAACTTTTTCTATATCTTTAATAGTAATAAGTCCAACTAAATTGTTGTCATTATCCACTAATGGAAGTTTTTCTATTTTATGCTTTTTAAGTATATCCTTAGCTTCTTCTACTGTAGTTCCTTCTGGAGCTGTTATAAGGTTCTCTTTAGTCATGACTTGTGATATTTTTTTAGAATAATCATTTTCAAATAATATATCCCTATTAGTTATTATCCCTTGAAGTTTTCCGTTTACTGTAATAGGCACTCCTGATATTCTATATTGACTCATTAAAGATAAGGCATCCTCTATAGTATTATCTGGTGATAATGAGAATGGATCAGATATTACGCCATTTTCCTGTCTTTTTACTCTATCCACTTCATATGCTTGTCTTTCTATACTCATATTCTTGTGTATTATTCCTATGCCACCTTCTCTTGCCATAGCAATAGCCATTTTAGATTCTGTAACAGTGTCCATGCCTGCACTCATAAGAGGAATGCTTAGCTTTATAGTTTTTGTTAAATTTGTCTTTAAAATAACTTCCTTTGGTAAAACCTCTGATTTATTTGGCATTAATAAAACGTCGTCAAAAGTATATCCTGTCTTTAATATAATTGCCACTTTATGCACACCCTTTCATAATTTTTATATTTTATATAATTACTCATAATATTTAACAAGTTTATAATTTATACTTACATTTATAATAGCCAAAATGGTATAGTTTTATATCCCTTTAATAAAAAAAGCACACTAAATCACGTCAACGGTACGAGTGAAAATAGTATGCTTTCGCTTACCATAATCACTCATAGTCGGGAATTTACGGCCCCCGGTAGAAACTCCTCACCATATTTAAGGGATATATGAGCGAATATTCATGTTTTTTTACACGATTCATAAACAGAGCTCTTAGCTTCAGATGGAGTTTTTACTCCAACTGAAGGTTAGAGATCGTTATCCAGGGACGTAGCTGCCGTTATCTCCCACTTTGTTAGAAGTGGGAGTGTTACGGCAGGTAGTCATCGGATAAAAACTTATTATTAACATTCTATTTAAAAATAATCTATTTGTCAACAATTAATTAAAATAAAATTGCATGTTTTTATTTTTTTGCATGTAAAATTGCAAATTTGCAACGTTTTATGAAACATTAGTATCAATTATAATACTTTTAATAAAATAAGTTTCATATATAATATGCTAACACTAAATTATATATTTCAAACATCAATAAAAAATCCACTAATTTCTAAATTGTATTCAAAATAAAAATATTATGTGAAACTTACAAATTTATTTATAAATATTAAAAACTAGAGCCTTCCATTCAATGGAATAACTCTAGTTTCTATATTCTACAACCTTGTTTTTTGATTAGTAAATTATCAACTATTCAAGTAAAAGACTTTTTTACCGCAATTCTATAAAATATTTTCTGAGCAAAGCAAAGGAAAATTTTCCTCCCCTAGCCCACTAGCCAACTGACCCTCTAGCCCACTGTTTTGGCCCTCTAGCCCTCTGACACACTGGCCCACTATACTGGCCGCCCTATAGCCATAAATTACTTGTAATTTATGCTATTAGTACATTCCGTCCATGCCCATTCCTGGTGCTGGCATTGCTGGTGCTGGATTCTTTTCTGGCATATCTGCTACTGCTGCTTCTGTTGTTAAAAATGTAGATGCTACTGAAGCTGCATTTTGAAGTGCTGATCTAGTAACCTTAGTTGGGTCAACTATGCCTTTTTTCATCATATCTACATAATCACCATTTAAAGCATCGAATCCTATATTAGCTGCACTTTCTTTAACCTTTTCTATTATTACTGAACCTTCAACTCCAGCATTAGTAGCTATTTGTCTTACTGGTTCTTCAAGAGCTCTTCTTATGATGTTAATACCAATTTGAACATCTTGTACTCCATTCTCTAATTTAGCTACTTCTGGTATTACATCAACATATGCTGTTCCACCACCTGGAACTATACCTTCTTCTACAGCTGCTTTTGTAGCTGCTAGAGCGTCTTCTATTCTTAATTTTCTTTCTTTTAATTCTGTTTCAGTAGCTGCTCCAACTTTAATTACAGCAACTCCACCTGCAAGTTTTGCAAGTCTTTCTTGAAGTTTTTCTCTGTCAAAGTCTGAAGTAGTTTCTTCAATTTGTCTTCTTATTTGTGCTACTCTATCATGGATTGCTTCCTTATTTCCTCTTCCATTAACTACTGTAGTGTTTTCCTTACTTATCTTAACACTTTCAGCTGTTCCAAGCATATCTAAAGTAACATCTTTTAGATCTCTTCCTAATTCTTCTGAAATAACTGTACCACCAGTTAATATAGCTATATCTTGAAGCATTTCTTTTCTTCTATCTCCAAAACCTGGTGCTTTTACAGCAACACAAGTAAATGTTCCTCTTAATTTATTTACAACTAATGTAGCTAAAGCTTCGCCTTCTACATCTTCAGCTATTATTAATAGTTTTTTACCTTGTTGAACTATTTGTTCAAGTACTGGAAGTATTTCTTGTATATTTGATATCTTTTTATCTGTAATCAAGATATATACATCATCTAATGCAGCTTCCATTTTTTCTGGATCTGTTACCATGTATGGGCTTAAATATCCTCTATCAAATTGCATACCTTCAACTACATCTAATTCAGTAAGCATTGATTTAGATTCTTCTATTGTAATAACTCCCTCATTGCCTACCTTTTCCATAGCATCTGCTATTAGCTTTCCTATTTCTTCATCTGCTGCAGATATAGCTGCAACTCTAGCTATGTCTTCTTTTCCATTTATAGGTTTTGATATTTTCTTTATTTCTTCTACAGCTTTTTCTACAGCTATTCTTATACCGTTTCTTATAAGAATTGGGTTAGCTCCAGCTGTTACATTCTTTAATCCTTCTCTTATAATTGCTTGAGCAAGAAGTGTAGCTGTAGTAGTTCCATCTCCTGCTACATCATTAGTTTTAGTAGCAACTTCCTTAACCAGTTGAGCTCCCATATTTTCGTATGGATCTTCTAATTCTATTTCTCTTGCAATAGTAACACCATCATTTGTTATAAGTGGTGAACCAAATTTTTTATCTAATACAACATTTCTTCCCTTAGGTCCTAATGTAACTTTTACAGTGTCAGCTAATTTATCAACACCAGCTTGCATAGCTCTTCTAGCTTCTTCGCCAAATGTAATACTTTTTGCCATTATAAATCCCTCCTGTATGTAGTTTTATTTTTTTAACTACAATAATATTTATTATTCAACTACTGCTAATATATCTTCTTGTTTTAATATAGTGTATTCTTCTCCTTCGAATTTAACTTCATTACCTGAATATTTAGAGAAGATAACTTTATCACCTACTTTTACTTCCATTTCGATTTTTTGTCCATCCTTATACATTCCTGGACCTACTGCCACAATTTCTGCCATTTGTGGTTTCTCCTGTGCTGAACCTGGTAGCACTATTCCGCTTTTAGTAGTTTCTTCTGCTTCTAATCTTTTAATAACAACTCTGTCTCCAAGTGGTCTAATATTCATTTAAACCCCTCCTTATTATATTTAAACATATTATTTATCTTTATCTGTTAGCACTCATTAATATCGAGTGCTAATACAATTATTATGATAGTTAATGAAGTTAATAATATCAAATCTCATAAACTTCTTAAAATTGGCATTTTCCCCACGATATATGGATTTATAAATATATATTTGTATTTTTCATACTTTTTCTTCTTTTATCTATTGTATACAATAATTAATATTTATTAAAGACTTTTAATCCTGAAATATAAACAACAGAAGTTTTGAAACTTTTCTTTATAAAACTTTTCTATTTATAGATAGTATTAAATTTTTCATATACTTTAAGCATATTTTAATGTATTATTTACATAATAAACTATGAGTTTTCATATAACTCATTAAATTATATACTATATTTAATACTTCATATTGGAAGGTGGTTTCTAGGTGAAAACTATTTATAAAACTATAATCTCTACATTAATATGCCTTATTGTGATTTTATGGAGTATATTGTTTACCATAAATTTTAGACCTATTTATTATTTTTGTATTGATAAATTTGAAATTCCTAAGGCTTCTTCTTTAGAAAAGAATGAAATAAAAAATAATTATGATTATCTAATAGATTATTTAGTGTACTCTGATAATAATGAATTGAATCTACCTTCTTTTTCATCTTCTAAGGAAGGAATTCAGCACTTTATTGATGTAAAGACTATTTTTCAAAGTATAACCACTGTTTTTTATATATTTTATTTTGGTTTTCTATGGATATATCTTTTATTATTAAATAAAAAAATAATTATTATAAGGGAAACTTTAAAGCTTTCCTCTGCATTTCTATTAAGTTTTATGGGAACTATAGCCCTAATATTTATTAATTTTCAAAAGTTTTTTGACATTTTTCATAAAATTATTTTTAAAAATAATTATTGGATCTTCTCCCCTGAGAAAGATCCAATAATAAACATACTCCCAGAAAATTTTTTTGCCTTATGCTTTTTCTTCATATTATTATTGATATCCATAAATTCCATAATAATGCTTATTTTTAGTAAAAAGACTAATTAATTTTCTTTTTCTTTGACATTTTTTTTAATATACTATTGCCTTTAATAGTGCTTACAATAAATATTATCACCACTACAATAGCTATAACTACAATAGAACCCATCTCTCCAACTTCTATTCTATTGCCAAAATATGTAGATAAAAATATAGCTGGTATTCTTCCAATGGTAGAAAATATTATAAAATCCTTAAAGGAAACATCTGCTATGCCGCATATATATGCCAATGCATCTTTAGGAATCCCTGGTATTAAATATAATAAAAATATAATCTTCACATGGCTGCTTGCATCTAATATTTTATGAAAAAGTTTAAATTTATCCTTGGAGACCATTTTTTGAACTATGTCTCTTCCTAAATATCTAGATATATAATAAACCATAAAGCTTCCAATTAATATGCCTAATATGGAGAACGCTCCTCCTAATACAGTTCCATATATATATCCTCCTGCAATTTGTATTATTTCTCCTGGTATAAAAAAAACCACCACTTGAATTATCTGTAATGTCAAAAAAACTAATACACTGTAGTTTCCATAGGATAATATGGCCTTTTTTATCTTCACCGGATCTTTTAAAATGGAAAAATACTTATAATACTCATATGTTATATATCCAAATATAACCAGAAATATTATGGACACAGTTGTCTTCTTATATTTTATTAAAAAATCTAAAATTTTTCTTAAACTTCCATTTATCTTTTTCATAAGCTCTCCAACTTTCCTAATAGACTTAGGTACATTAAAAGAAATAACAATTTAAAGATGCTAGTATATTTTGCGCGAAACAAGGAAACAGGTTCCGTACTAGAAGGACTATCGGCGAGTTCTGCTGACGCAATATAACGCAAAATAGACTAGCATACTGACTTATTATTTATTTAAATGTGCCTTAAACCATATAATTTACTTCATAGATACCTACCGCAGCACACCATAAGTAATCATCAAATAAATTAGTATGTAACTGCTATATTCTTACTCATTATATAGTTTTAAGATTTTTCTAAATACTATACTTTATATTTAGAAGAATTTAATATTTAATTTGTAAGTTTCAGTTAGAGTAAAACTCCATAAAACAAAAACTTTACCAATGCATAATACTATAAAAAAACTCACTACACTTCTATTAAATATTATATAACTTATTTAAATGTAAAAAGTTAAAAATAGTTTACACCTTTTTTAAACATTTTTCTAATTAATCCTGGTATTATTGACATAAAAATAAAAGCATCGGTATTATATTACCAACGCTTTTATTTTTGACGAATCTTTTGACAAATCACCCTTCAAGCCCATTAAGCCTTGATAAATCAAAGATATTATATGTCTATTTTATTTTCCCTAGCGTAGTAAAATAAATATTGCTGAGCAAATCCCGAGAATTCATGAAATTTTTCTCTAGCAAACTCTCTTATTTTCTTTAAAGATACATCTGGCGCTAAATAGAAATAATGCATTGCTCTTTTAACCCAAACATCTACAGGAAATGCTGAATACTTTTGCATAGAAAATAACATAACACAATCCCCTACTTTAGGTCCTACGCCAGAAAATTTTTGAATTTCTTCATGGCATTTATCATCACTTAAACTTTTTATTTCCTCTAAATTTAATTCTCCACTATGCAATTTTTCAACTGTATCTACAATATATTTTCCTCTAAATCCAACTCCACATTCCTCCAAATCTTCTATGGTGGCTTCATGAAGTTTTTCTAAATTAGGAAAAGCATAATATTTTTGTCCTTTATATTGCAATTCTTCCCCATATTTTTTGCTTATGTTATTTATTGCTCTTTTAATCATAGGTATTCTATTATTAGCAGATATAATAAATGAAATAAGCATTTCAAAAGGCTCCTGCTTTAAAATTCTTATACCTTCCCCAAAATCTACTGCTTCCCTTAACACTGGATCCTTTTTTAGAATTTCCTTTATAGTGCCATAATCCCTGTATAAATCAAAGTATTCTACCCAAATATCTTTAAATTCCCTTTCAGTAGAATTGTATATTATAATGTCATCTCCTGCTTTTTCAACTTCAACTACTTTACCCATAGCCACACCTATATAATTGCCATCTTCCTGCTGAATCCACCTAAAACACTGTCCGCAATCAAACACATGAGTAAGTTCGAAATTCCTAACATTTTTTATAATTACTCTACCTTTTAATTCTTCCACATATTGAAAATCCATCTTTTCACCTTCTCTTTATATCAAATCATATGTATTTATTATACCAATTTAAGCTTGCTTCATGCAAATTCTGCATCTTGCAATCTTAAGTATATTTTAATTTAAAATGCAAAATTTAAAATGAATATTAAAATTTCAAAGGAATTTCTTAATTTCTCAATTTTCATTTTACAACTCTGAAAGTTAAATAACTAATTTTTAGTAACAGTATCTATAGTTAAATCATATAATTTTATGGAAGAGCAAATTTCTATGGAGGACTTTTATGTATAATTGTTATTGGCCTTGCATGCCGTATATGAACATGTACGATGACAATGAAGATTTAGAAAGAATGTACCCTAGAATCTATCATAAAATTTATCCTATGGTTACAATGCATTGTGACATGATGGAAAGAAAATATGGTTGGATGTATGTACCAAGTGATAATGACCTAGATGATGCTTGCAAAGATATGTATGAAAATATTAAAGATTACTTAGAAGAAATGGATGAAAAGGATGAAGATAAGGATAACAAATGTTATAGCAGACAACGCCGCTATGGAAGAAGAAGAGCTCTAAATGATTTATTTAGAATATTATTAGTTAGAGAACTTTTAGGAAGGCGTAGAAGACGCAGAAGACCTCATTATGGGTATGGCGGCGGATATTGGTACTAATAAAATTATATATAAAACCCTAGATTATGCATAACCTAGGGTTTTATTATATAATTTATTTTCCGCTTAAATATTTATCTATAGCTGCTGCTGCATTTTTACCTGCTCCCATAGCAAGTATAACTGTAGCTGCACCTGTTACAGCATCTCCACCAGCATATACTGCTTCTCTTGAAGTAGCGCCAGTTTCTTCTTCTGCAACAATACATCTTCTCTTGTTAATTTCTAATCCTTTTGTTGTTGAAGGAATTAATGAGTTTGGAGCTGTACCTAGCGACATTATTACAGTGTCTACATCCATTACGAATTCAGAGCCTGGTATTTCTACTGGTTTTCTTCTTCCTGATGCATCTGGTTCACCTAGTTCCATCTTTATACATTTCATTCCTTGAACCCAGTTATTTTCATCTCCACTTATTTCTACTGGATTTGTAAGTAGGTCAAAGATTATTCCTTCTTCTTTAGCGTGATGAACTTCTTCAACTCTTGCTGGAAGTTCTGATTCAGATCTTCTGTAAACTACATGAACTTCTGCTCCTAATCTTAAAGCTGTTCTTGCTGCGTCCATAGCAACGTTTCCGCCACCTACTACTGCAACTTTTTGTCCAACTCTAATTGGAGTATCATATCCTTCCTTGAAAGCTTTCATTAAGTTGTTTCTTGTTAAGAATTCATTAGCAGATAAAACTCCGTTTAAGTTTTCTCCTGGTATTCCCATGAATTTTGGAAGACCTGCTCCTGAGCCTATAAATACTGCTTGGAAGTCTTCTTCTTCAAATAACTGATCTATAGTAATAGTTCTTCCTACTATTACATCTGTTTCTATTTTAACACCTAGCTTTTTAACATTTTCAACTTCAGCTTTAACAACTTTTTCTTTTGGTAATCTGAATTCTGGAATTCCGTATACTAAAACTCCACCAGCTTCATGTAAAGCTTCAAATATAGTAACATCATAGCCCATTTTAGCAAGATCTCCAGCACAAGTTAATCCTGAAGGACCACTACCTATTACTGCTACTTTTTTACCATTTTTTGGAGCTGTTTCTGATAAATCTACATTATGCTCTCTTGACCAATCAGCTACAAATCTCTCTAGCTTTCCTATAGCTACAGGCTCACCTTTAATTCCAAGAACACACTTTCCTTCACATTGTAATTCTTGAGGACAAACTCTTCCGCAAACAGCTGGAAGCGCACTATATTTAGCTATTACTTTTGCAGCTTCAGCAAATTCTCTATTTTTAACATGTTGAATGAATCCTGGTATATCTATTGAAACTGGACATTTAGGTCTACATAGAGGATTTTTACAATTTAAACATCTTGATGCTTCCTTTACTGCATCCTCTTCATCGTATCCAAGACATACTTCGTCAAAATTAGTAGCTCTTACTTTTGGATCTTGCTCCTTTACTGGAGTTCTTTTCATTCTATCTACTTTTTTCTCATCTAAAAGCTTACAATTTTTATTAAATTCTTCAGTTTTTTCACATTCTTGTGATTTATACATACCTTGTCTTTTCATTGCTTCTGCAAAGTCAACTTTATGTCCATCAAATTCAGGTCCTTCAACACAAGCAAATCTAGTTTTTCCGTCTACAGTAACTCTACATGCTCCACACATTCCTGTTCCGTCAACCATTATAGAGTTTAAGCTTACTATTGTTCTGATTCCTAATTCTTCAGTTAATTTACATACAAATTTCATCATTATCATAGGTCCAATAGCTATAACTAAATCATATTTCTTACCTTGATTCTCTACTAAATCTTTTAGTAAATTAGTAACTAATCCCTTATATCCATAAGAACCATCATCTGTTGCTGGATATACGTTTGCAACTGTTTTCATTTCATCTTCAAGAATCATATAATCCTTAGATTTAGCTCCTATGATTACATCTACTTCTACTCCGCGCTCATGTAACCATTTAGCTTGTGGATAAACTGGAGCTGTTCCAACTCCGCCAGCTATGAATACTATTTTCTTTCCTTTTAATTCTTCTAAATTCTCATGAACGTATTCTGAAGGCTGACCTAATGGTCCTACAAAATCTGCGAAACTATCCCCTTCTTCGTATTGAGCCATTCTTGTAGTTGAGCAACCAATTGATTGAAATACTATAGTTACAGTTCCTGCTTGTACATCGTAATCACAAATAGTAAGAGGTATTCTTTCTCCCTTTTCATCCATTCTTACGATTATAAATTGTCCTGGCTGTGCTGCTTTAGCAACTCTTGGTGCATGTATCTTCATAAGATAAATTTGAGGTGCTAATAATTTTTTCTCTACTATCTTAAACATGGTAATTCCTCCATATTTTATTATAATTTTATTAAAATTTTTTATTAAAAAAACACACTAGTTTTATTATATCACAATTTTTTCATTAATAAAGTTATTTTTATTGTAATGTTAATTCTAAAATTTGAATTTTTAGACTTTTCTTTAACTACTCTAAATTATTTTTAATTTCTTTTTTCATATTATGTACAAAAACAATGTTTTTTCGATAACTTTTTAACATTTCACTTAAACTACCTTTACCACAATAGTATGAAATTTCATGACTGTGAACTAAGGATTACTAAAATTTTGTTAACATTTAGTTAATATTTTATCTAATTTTTAATCCTTTCTACATAAAAAAATTCATTATAGATTTTTCAAATAGGTGCTATTTTGTTTATTTATATATTGAATTATATAAAAAGAAATCCTCCACTTGGGAGGTTTTCTTTTATTTCAAACTAAAACTCAACTTTATTTCCGTAGAAAGTAGCTTCGAATACTTTTTTCATCTCATCTACTGATATAGCTCTTGGATTTGATGATGTACAAGCATCTGCAACTGCATTTTCTGATATAAATTCTAAGTTAGCTTTAAAATCTGCTTCAGTTACACCATATTCTTTCATAGTTAATGGTATATTCATCTTCTTATTCATTTCTCTTATCATATCTGTTAATGAATCTATTAACTCATCTTGAGTAGTTCCACCAAGACCTAGTCTCTTAGCTATTTTAGCATATCTTTCTCCACATGCTTTCTTGTTGAAATCTATTACATATGGTAAGAATATAGCATTTGCACATCCGTGTGGTATGTGGAATACAGCACCTGTTTTATGTGCCATACTATGAGTTATTCCAAGCAATGCATTAGAGAATGCCATTCCTGCTAAACATTGAGCAATGTGCATTTCATCCCTTGCTTCAGTGTCACCTTCATATGATTTTAATAAAGTTTTCTTTATCATTTCTATAGCTTCCATAGCTAATGGATCTGAGAAAGATGATCTCAATGTAGCAACATATGCTTCTATCGCATGTGTTAAAGCATCCATTCCAGTATGTGCAACTAATTTAGCTGGCATTGTTTGAGCTAAATCTGGATCTACTATAGCTATGTCTGGTGTTAAGTTAAAGTCCGCTAAAGGATATTTTATTTTTTCTGTATAATTAGTTATAACTGAAAAAGCTGTAACTTCTGTAGCAGTTCCACTAGTTGAAGGTATGGCTACAAATTTAGCTTTTTGTCTTAATTCTGGTAATCCAAATGGAACAACTGCTTGTTCAAAAGTAAATTCTGGGTATTCATAAAATATCCACATAGCCTTAGCTGCATCTATTGGTGAGCCTCCACCTATAGAAACTATCCAATCTGGCTGGAATTCTCTCATAACTGCAGCACCATTCATAACTGTTTCAACAGATGGATCTGGTTCTACACCTTCTATTAATTTAACTTCCATTCCAGCTTCCTTTAAGTAAGCTTCTACTTTATCTAAAAATCCAAATCTCTTCATTGAGCCTCCGCCTACAACTACAACGGCTCTCTTTCCCTTTAAAGTTTTTAATGTTTCTAATGTACCCTTTCCAAAATATATGTCTCTTGGCAATGTAAATCTACTCATTTTCATTCCTCCTACCTATATAATTTTATACGATGACTACCTTACATAATGCATAGTTTATTATGCTTATTTTTTATACTTATATTCTCAGCAATTATCATGCCAAAATTGTTTTGTCATAAAAATATCAATGAAAGCCCCTATTTTGTTAATTTTTAATCATTATCTAAAAAGCAAATAAAATAAAAGTGTAAGAAAATCTCACACTTTTATTTTATTTATTGTTAAATTTCATTACACTGTCATTTTTATTAACACTTTTTCATATACATTTATGTTAAATTAAACGCATTTTTTCTTATAAAAAAATCAAACTTATAACATGATTATACCACAAAAGTATTACATTACTTGAATTATGAAATTATTTTATATTTTTTCATCTTTGTATATAAAGTGTTTCTACTTATTCCCAGCGTATGTGCTGATTTAGACACATTACCTTTAAACTTCTCCAAACAAGCTATTATAGCTCTTCTTTCTAATTCTTCCAATGAACATGCATAATCCAAATTATCAAATACAAAGTCATTTTTTGATTGCTTTATGGTAGGTTCTTGCTTTATATTAAATGATGTATTGCCCCCCAAATTAACTATATTCTCTACAAAATTCTCCAACTCCCTAACATTTCCTGGCCAACTATAAGACATTATATCTCTGTATAAATTTTCATTTATATTAGGAATCTCTCTTTTTAATTTAAAAGATTTAATTTTCAAAAAGTGTTTAAGTAAAATATCCAAATCTGCCCTTCTTTCTCTCAAAGGAGGTATTTCAATAGGAATTACACTTATTCTATAGTAAAGATCACTTCGAAAGGTTCCTTTTTCTATCTCCTTCTTCAATTCCTTATTAGTAGCAACTATTATTCTTACATCTATAGGTATATATCTACTGCCACCTACTCTGGTTACACACCTTTCTTGAAGAACTCTAAGAAGGTTAACTTGCATATCTAATGGCATCTCCCCTATTTCATCTAAAAACAAAGTTCCTCCATTGGCTAGTTCAAATTTACCAGGCCTTCCCCCTTTTTTTCCTCCTGTAAAACTCCCCTCTTCATATCCAAATAATTCACTCTCAATTAGGTTTTTAGGTATAGCACCACAATTTATAGCTACAAAAGGCCCTTCTCTTCTAGTACTGTAATTATGTATTGATTGGGCTAACACCTCTTTTCCAGTACCGCTTTCTCCTTGTATCAATACTGTAGATGGGCTTAAGGATACAGTTTTAGCAAATTGTATTATTCTTTTTATTTCTTTATCTTCACAAATCAAATCATCAAAAGTATATCTAGCATTCATTCCGCTATATTTATTAACTAAATTAAAAACTTTTTGAATTTCTTTTATAGTTATTACAACTCCTATAAGTTCACCATTTTCATTTTCAATTGGATGAATATCTTCACTGTATCGCTCTTTCTTTTCTCCAACCCTTATAATTACATCATTTTCCTTATACACTTCTTTAGCGTGACATTTTTTCAGTATATCTTCCCAGTTATCTAAGATAGTACTTACAGGTTTATCTTGACACTCTTTTTCTCTAACGTTAAATATTCTGCAAGCAAATTTATTTAAATTCTGTATTATGCCATGATTATTTACTGCTATTACACCATAAGTCATGGCATCCATTATGGCATTCATGTAGTTATACGCCTCTACTAATTTATTATTTATAATTCTATTATTAAGCTCATTCTCTATGGAATTTACTGATGCCACAACTAATCCCAAAGTATGAGAATGTACTTCGCTACTTTTCCCAGTTAAATTTAAAGTTCCAATAATTTCTCCTTCTTCATCGTGGATTGGAGCTGCGGAGCAAGTCCATCTATGATAAGCATTTATGAAGTGTTCCTTTGCAGAAATTTGAATAGCCACATCTTCACTAATAGCTGTCCCCATAGCATTAGTTCCAATGCTCTTTTCATCCATATAAGCCCCTATTATCATATCCACATCCTTAGCTGCTCTTAACATATCCTTATCGCCTATTATGTTTAATATGCAGCCGTCTCTATCCGTCAATATTAATAAAAAACCAGAACCAGCTACAATTTCATATATTTTTTTTATAAAAGGAGCAGCTATTTTTAATAGCCCTCTATTATTTCTTATGTTATTGGAAATCTGCTCTCCCTTTAACATCTTTCTAGGGCTAACCCTTTCTTTTTCTATTCCATATTCTTCACTTCTCATGTGCGAACGTTCTATTATTTTATTTATGTTATCTTTATCATACTGTTTTATATAATTCATATTTAATACCTCACTTATAAATTATTAACTCAACTTTTGCACATAAATTTTAAGCTCTGTATTATATGAATAAAGGTTCTAAATTTTACATTTTTATTTTATAACTGCGAAAGTTGAATTGCTAATTAATTATAACATAGCCCCCTGTCACCCAGGCAAACAAATATGGTTTCCTTACATAAATCTATAAGGTACATGAAAAAGAAAATAATAAAAACCTGTCTTTAAGTTTGCAATAAAGACAGGTTTTGTACACATTCCTTCAAGTATATTTAGCTAAAGTATTTTTAGCCACATTCTATTTAGTTAAATATAAGTATACTAATTTAATTGTATTTTCAAAAGCTTTATAGTGAGTTCTTTCCATACCATGTGATGCATGAACTCCAGGTCCAATAAGCGCTCCTCTTATATTATTACCACCATGAAGTGCTGCTCCTACGTCTGAACCATACATAGGGTAAATATCTACTACATAGTCAAGTTTATTCTCCTTGCTTAATTCAACTAAGCGAGTTACCATGTTGTAGTCATAAGGTCCGCCCGAATCCTTTGCACATATAGAAACATCATATTCTGTACAATTAAGGTCATCACCTATACATCCCATGTCTACAGACATCATTTCTGTTATATCTGATGGTATATTAGATGCACCATGTCCAACTTCTTCATATACAGAAATAATTATCTTAGTTGTATAATTTGGAGTGATTTTTTCTCTGCTCATCAATTCTAGTAATCCCATTAAACAAGCAACACTACCTTTATCATCTATAAATCTAGATTTTATAAATCCACTTTCTGTTATTGTAGTTTTAGGATCTATAAATATATAGTCTCCTGCACAGATTCCTAGCTTTTCTACATCTTCTTTAGATTTAACTACCTCATCAATTCTTATTTCCATATTTTCTGGATCACGTTTTTTGGAGCTACTATCAGCAAAAACATGAATAGCTGGGCTTGTACTTAAAAATGTACCATTGTATATTTTGCCCTCTCTAGTTCTAATTTGGCAATATTCACTATCTAACGTAGGAACTATAGGCCCTCCAACTAAAGTGAATTTCAATGTACCATGAGAAGTAATAGATCTAACCATAGCACCTAAAGTATCCACATGGGCAGATAAACCTATTACTTTATCATTACTCTTACCTGGCACAGTAATAATTCCACAGCCCTTATTATTAGTTTCAAAGGCATAACCAAATCTTTCTGCTCTTTTTGCAATTGTTTTCATAATATCAAAACAGAAACCACTTGGACTATTAAACTGAAGCAACTCTTTTGCTGTGTTTAAAACATATTCTTTATTAATTGATAACTCCATCCTATTCCCCTCCTGATCTTCATTATTCCAATTGTAATTATAACACTTTCCCCCCCTCTGGGATAGCAGATTCATAAAATTTTTTAACTATATTAACCATTTCCTCCGATAACATCCCATATGCTTCACTAATAATATATTGTGGAACTTTCTTGTAATAAGCTTCTGCAATGCCTCCTGCTATACAAGCAATGGTATCACTGTCCCCTCCAATTGAAATTGCATTTCTTATAGCATCTTCATAGTTTTTAGCTTCTAAAAATGCTCTTATGGCCTGTGGCACACTACCTTCACAGGAAACATCGAATGCATACCATTTTCTGATGCTATATAAACTTTCATCTAAATCGTACTTAAATGTGTTCTCTATAAATTTTTTTATATCTTCCTTGTCACTTCCTGACTTTGCTAAATATACAGACGCAGCCACAGCTTGGGCTCCTTTAATACCTTCTACATGATTATGAGTCACTTCTGCACTTTCCTTTGCTTTTAACATAACCTCCTCAAGAGAATTATACATGTATCCTACAGGACTTACTCTCATAGCTGAGCCATTCCCCCAGCTATTATATGGCTTTGTATCTTCCGAAAATGCCCATCTGTAAAAATTCCCTCCAAAACCTGCATCAGGATACTTCCTAAACCATTCTTTATAACTTTTAGTAAAAGTTTTATTATTAATTATGGAATCCATAGTTGCAATTGTCAATACCGTATCGTCTGTAAACCTTGAACAATGATTAAACAATTGAAACTCCTTACTTTTTATATTTTTTCTTTCAAAAACTGAACCTATTATATCCCCTGCTATTGAACCAATCACTTTTACAACCCTCTCCCCTTATAATATTTATTTTTCTCAAATAGTTTTTCTGATAAACTCCATTGGAATTTACATTTTTCTTTCATTTATATTTATTATAATTGGTACACTGGAAATTTATTGTCCACATAGCAAGAATAACTGTTAACATTTTGTTAACACTCCAAAATTATTTTCAATTCAAAAATGCACCCTAAAATCGGGTGCATCCTTTTTACTAATTAGATTTATCTTTTTTTTCTTGAGGATTTTCTTTATTTACATTTGATTTATTATTTACATTTTTCTTTGAAGCTTCACTGGATTTGACATTATCATTTTTTATCTTATTATCTTGTCCCCTATTGCTATTAACTTTTTTCTCTCCTAATTTACCCTTTTGCGGTTGTGTATTTTTACTATTTTCTCCTTGTTCAATTTCATTTTTATCTATTTTAATTTGCTCTTTCTTTTGTGATTTATTTTCTTCCTTATTTTTTATTTGGTTTTCTACTTTATTTTCATTTTTCTTATCTTTTACTTGGTTTTCTACTTTATTTTCACCTTTCTTATCTTTATCTTTTTTAGATACTTTCTTTGCTTTAACTGCTTCTGCTTTTTTTGCAATTGCTTCCTTTAATTCTTGCTTTTTCAAATCAAGAGCTTCCTCTGCTTTCTTAAGCTCTTCTTCTGCTATTTTTACAGCTTTTTCATCCCCTGAAGCTTGTGCATTTTCTAATGCAATCTTTGCTTTATTATATACCTCTTTAGCATTGTTAAATTCATGTCTTTTTTCCACCATAAGTCTTACGGCTTCTTTTTTATTTTTTTGCATTTCTATTACAGCTTCTATATTTTCTTTAGCCTTTTCTGGCAACTTTTCTTTTACAACTTCCAAAACCTTTATAGAGTTTTCTGTATTTTTAACAATAGCATCTTCAACTTTTTCTATTTCATCTTGAGTTTCCTTATTTTCTTCTTCACTAACATTATTTTCATTTTCTTCTTTTAATTCATCTACTGTATCTTGAATATCTTCTATAGTATTATTATAATCTTGTAAAGTTTGTTCTACTAACTCACTTTCTTCCTTCTCTCCCATAACTTCTACTTCTCCAAGTCTTTCTTCTGAAATACTTATTAGCTTGTCCGTTTTCTTTTTATCGGAAGTTAATTTTAAACTTATTTTTTCTAATGCCCTATCAGCTTTATAAAACACACTATTTGGAGCTATACCTGCCTTATCTTTGAATGATACCGCTCCCTCTGCCTTTGCAACTCCTCCTAAAGCCAGCAAAGCTGAAATTGTTAATATACATATTTTTTTCATGTTTTTCCCCTCCTCATATGAAAATTTATCTTAATCATATCCTACAATTGTTTTTACGATTAAAAATATTTTTTTAAAGGGGTATAGTACCACTTAAAAATTTTATGGTTAATTCGTATATAATAATGTATACTATTTTCTATGATTCGAGGTGATTTTATATGGAGCTGGATTTCTTAAAAAAAGAAAATAGGGATAACTTTATAAAGGAAAGTATGAATTTTATATATAAAACAACAAATAGAATCTGTAAAAGAAGTTTAGATAATAAAAATGATGATGAAATAAGTATAGCTCTTATAGCTTTTAATAAAGCTTGCGATACTTATAATCACAAAAAAGGAAGTTTTTTTAACTACGCTTCTATAATAATAAAAAATTCGTTAATAGATTTTTTTAAAAAATCAAGTAAGGTTCCTCTCTTAACATGGAATGACGAGGATACCTTTAAATCTATTGACAATGATATATCTATAAATAATTTTAACATAGCTTCTGAAAATTCTATAAGAATGGAGGAAATAAAATTACTAAATGATGATTTAAAAAAATATAAATTATCTTTTATGGACATTGCTAAGAATTGCCCCAAACATAAAGACACTAGGAATAACCTTCTAAACATAGCTTTATCTTGTGTACATGCCCAAACTATAGTTTCTAGTTTGAAAATTAAAAAGCAACTACCAATTAAAGAAATATGCTTAATTACAAACAGCAAAAGAAAATTAATAGAAACTTGGAGAAAATATCTAATAGCACTAATTATAATACTATCTAGCAATGACTACCCTTATATCAAAGGATACCTCAATATTGAAAAGGCAGGTGATAATAATGATTAAAAGAGGAATAGTAATGGAACTTAATAAAGATAAAATTGGAGTCTTAACCCCTGGTGGAGAATTTGTTTATGTAAAAAATTCAAATCCTTCTCCTTCTATTGGAGAAATATATGAATCAGAAGAATTTATTAAAAAATCCTCCATTTACAAAAGCACAAAAAAACTTTCTATAATTGCAGCCTCCTTGCTTATTATATTTCTATGTACAGCATTTTTTAGATTTTACAACACCTCTGCTTATGCAGTAACTATAGACATAAATCCATCCATTAAATTAGAAGCGAATATATGGAACAAAATAATCAAAATTACAGCTTTAAACGATGATGGCATCAATGTACTAAACAATTTAAAGTTAAAAAATAAAAACTTAGAACAGGGAATTCAGCTAATACTTAATGAAGCCCAAAGTGAAAATTATATAAATGATAATTACAGAAGTGGCACTAAATCTATAAATTTAAGCTTTAAAGGTGATACAGCAAAATTAAACCTTAGTAATATAGAAAATGAACTTAAAAATTTAAAAGTAAACTATAATATCGAAACTTCAAAAGGCAATAAAACTAATTCTAAGAAACATAAAACACTTAATGGTGACATAAAAAATAATAATTCTAATGATATTAACTCCAAAGATATAAATTCTAAAAATAAAACAAACAAAGGAGTTAATAACTCCAAGATTGAAAACAATAATTCTAACAAAAAAACTAACAATTCATTCAATGAAAATAAAAGTAATTCACCAACAAAGAAGATTCAAAATGACACGAATTCTAGAGGAAAAAATAATAGCAATAACGGTAATAAAAACTTAACGAATAGGAAAAATAATAAAATTCCACTTAAAAACACAAAGCCAAATCCTTCTCAAAACAAAAATGAAAATAAAAACAACACAAAAAAAGATAATAAAGAAACTGAAAACCCTTAAAAGGTAACTTCAGTAAGAAAAATCACACTTTAAGTCCATAAAAAGTGTGATTTTGGGTTTCATTCCTATACTAATAGGATACGTATAATATAAAAAGTTCATGGACGATGCGAGGAAAAATATACTATTTTAATTTATTTACATCCAACTTCCAAATATTCACCCTATAAATAGCATGTCCTTTTATATTGCATATAGAAATAGTTCCTATATTTCTACTATCTTCACTATTTCCTCTATTATCCCCTAGTACGAACACTTCTCCCTTGGGTACTTTTACCTTCATTTCTGGTTCAGTTATAGTATTATTAGATAAGTAATTTTCCTCCAATTCATTATTATTAACATAAACCTTTCCTTTTGATATTTCCACTACATCTCCTGGAAGCCCTATAATCCTTTTAATATAAAATACTCTTTCATCTTCATGAGGCTTAAATATAATTACTTGACCTCTTTTATAATCCTTAGTAAACTTACTTATTTTTTCAACTATAACTCTATCACTGTCATTTTTAATATTTAATGTAGGCTGCATAGATACTCCCTGTACCTCATTTATTCCTATTACACAGGTTTGAATTAATATTGCAAATAAAAATATAACCCCAAATTGTAATAAATCCTTAAATTTTTGTTTCACGATTTATCATTAGTGAGAAAGTATACTATAAGTATCTACTCTCACTAAATCTACCCTCCTTTCATTTTATACACTTTTCAACGTCTATGAGTTGTTAAATACTTTTATAAGAACATTATAACATGAATATCTATCCTTTATTTATCTTCAATCCTAATCCTTTTTTTTGAACGATATATGAATGTACATTTTTTTAAGCATACCAATATGGAACTTTGATAAATCTAATATTCCTATAAGTATATGAGGAATTTCTACATCCCATTCAATATTATCTAACCAACAAGGGAAATCACATCCTGGATTTTCAGTATGAAAATAAAGAGCATCATCAACACCCTCATCTCCACCCAAATATATCCACGTTTGAAAATCTCTTTTATTTTCTTTACTAGACATTATTCACTATATATTGAAAAAGGCTCTCCTATAAAATATTATATATTCTATCTCCTTGCTTATTCCCCGATAAAGCTTTTTAAACTTTAAACTTTGTTTATTATATTTTTTATTTAATCAAAGATTTTTCGTAGCATAGCGAAGGAAAATCATCCTTTAGTAGGCTTCTCCTCTCAAACCACATACATATTAAACTAAAAATCTGATTTTAATGTAGTAATAGATGTAGATTGGGGGACTATTGAACTAGCCTTAGAACTTCTTATGCCTCACAGTTAAAGACCCGTTAAGAAGCTTTCATGTTTGAGCGCCGTCAGAAGCGAGTTTAAAAGCTTTAGGGGCTTTAACTGTGAGGCATTTAGAAGTCCTTGGCGTATTGTGAACAGTCCCAAATTACACATTTATTACGGAATTAAAATCAGATTTTTCTTATTAAACTTACGTCATAACTTTTTTTATTTAGAGTAGTCGTAAAATCCTTTTGATGTTTTTCTTCCAAGTAAGCCAGCTCTAACATATTTTCTAAGTAATGAATGAGCTCTGTATTTAGTGTCTCCTGTCTCATTATATAGAACATCCATTATAGCAAGACATACATCAAGTCCTATAAGATCCCCTAATGCTAGAGGTCCCATTGGATGGTTTGCGCCATATTTCATAGCCTTGTCTATATCTTCAACTGAAGCTACGCCTTCAGCGTATATACCTATAGCTTCATTAATCATTGGTATAAGTATTCTATTTACCACAAATCCCGGAGCTTCCGCCACTTCTACAGGTTCCTTGCCTATATTTATAGCTAATTCTTTAATTTTTTCAAAGGTCTCTTGGGATGTAGTCATTCCCCTTATTACTTCTACTAATTTCATAATAGGAGCTGGATTAAAGAAGTGCATTCCTATTACTTTATCTGGTCTTTTTGTAGCTGAAGCTATCTCTGTTATGGAAAGTGATGAAGTATTGGAAGCTAGTATTGCATCTTCTTTACATATTCCATCTAATTCAGCAAATATTTTTTTCTTTATTTCCATATTTTCTATAGCTGCTTCTACCACTAAATCACAATCTTCTGCTAGATTTAAATCAGTAGTTCCTGAAATTCTTGTAAGTATTTCTTCCTTAGATGACTCATCCATTTTTCCCTTTTGAACTAATTTAGAAAGGTTTTTATTTATGTTTTGCAATCCTCTATCAACAAATTCATCCTTTATATCTCTTACTAAAACCTCATGACCATTCATGGCAAAAGCCTGCACTATTCCTGAACCCATAGTTCCAGCACCAAGTACACATATTTTCATATTTTACGCCCTCCTTTAATATTAAAACCCCAAAATAATTTTTATTATATGATTATCCCACAATAAGTATTACATTGCTTGAATTATGAAATTTCTCTGGAATGACTTGCATAAGAAGCGAAGGAACTATTTAAATTTAATTTTAGAAATTCTTCTTTTAGACAGATAAAATTATCGTAAGCCTGGCAAGGACGCCAGGCTAGCGAACCTGAGGCAGGACGCTGAATGTGAGCGTTAGATAATTTTATATGGCTAAAAGATTAGAATTTCTTAAATTAAATTTATTGTTCCTAGCTCTTATGCAAGTCATGGAGGAGAAATTTCATAATTCCATTACATTCTACCTTATTGTGGGTTAATCATTATATAGAATAATTTGCTCTAATATTAATACAGCCTTAGAGCAAACTATTCACAATCCATATATAACGAGCTTTCATTACGTCAAATAGCCATTGGATGAAATTTTACATTATTTAAAATTATCAGTCTTTTTAAGCTATTTCTTTAGCCTTAGCTATCATTTCTGGTATAACTTTATTTAGATCTCCTACTATTCCAATATCAGCTACCTTCATAATTGGAGCGTCTCCATCTTTATTTATAGCTATTATAAAATCACTGTCTTGCATTCCAGCTAAATGCTGTATAGCTCCTGAAATACCACAAGCAATGTATATCTTTGGTCTTACAGTTTTTCCTGTTTGACCTACTTGAACAGCTTTATCTACCCAGCCACTTTCTACTGCTGCTCTTGACCCACCAACTTCTCCACCTAGTGCATCTGCTAACTCTTTTAATAATTTAAAGTTTTCACCAGCACCCACGCCTCTGCCACCAGATACGATGATTTGTGCTTCACTAATATCTACTGTTTCTTTAGCAAGTTTAACTACTTCCTCTACCTTTGTTCTAATATGACTTTCTTCCAATTTAGCAGTAGCCTTTTCTATTTTGCATTTGTTATTCTCGTCTTTTGGTAATCTTTCAAAAACACCTGGCCTTACAGTAGCCATTTGTGGTCTGTGATCTCCACATACTATAGTAGCCATTAAGTTTCCACCAAAAGCTGGTCTTGTCATTAAAAGATTGTTATTTTCCTTATCTATATCTAAAGCTGTACAATCTGCAGTAAGTCCTGTTTTTAATCTAGCTGCCACTCTTGGTCCTAGATCTCTGCCTATATAGCTTGCTCCTATAAATAATATTTCTGGTTTTCTTTCCTTAATTAAATCACATATAACCTTTGTATATCCATCAGTAGTATAATTTTTTAGTAATGGACTATCTACTACTAAAACCTTATCTGCACCATGACTTGCTAAATCCCTCGCCATAGAATCTGTATTTTCACCTAACAATACAGCTGTTAATTCTACTCCTAATTTATCTGCAATATCTCTACCTTTTCCCAATAGCTCTAATGCAACCTTTTGTATTTCCCCATCTCTTTGTTCAGCAAAAACCCAAACACCTTTATAATCTGCTATGTTCATTTATTACCCCTCCGATTCCATTAAATATAATGTTTCTCTTTTAATTTTCCAATTGCGTAAGCTGCAGCTTCTTTTGGTGGCAAGTTAATTACTTCTCCTGCTCCTTTTGTTTCCTTGGTAGCTGACTTCTTAACCTTTGTTGGTGAACCTGATAATCCTAGAAGGGATTTGTCTACCTCTATATAATCTGCATTCCATACTTTTACTTCTTTATCATAACCTCCAAATATATTTCCTATGTTCATATATCTTGGCTGATTTAATTCTTTTATAGCTGTTAAAAGCACTGGCATTTTAACTTTTATAGTTTCATATCCATCTTCTAAAGCTCTTCTAACTTTTAATTCATTTCCATTTACTTCCACTTTTTCAACATATGTTATTTGTGGAAGGTCTAGGTGTTCTGCTATTTCTGGCCCAACTTGAGCTGTATCTCCGTCAATAGCTTGTCTACCAGCAAATACTATATCATAGTCTAATTTTTTAAGTGTTCCTGCTAGTGCACGAGAAGTAGCTAATGTATCTGCCCCTGCAAAAGCTCTGTCTGATATTAATATAGCTTCATCTGCTCCCATGGCTAAAGCCTCTCTTAAAGCCTTTTCAGCTTGTGGAGGTCCCATACTTATAACAGTAACTTTAGCACCTACTGAATCTTTTAAATTTAAAGCTTCCTCTAAAGCATTTTTATCATCTGGATTTATTATGGATGGAACTCCTTCCCTTATAAGTGTTCCTGTTTTTGGATCTATTTTAACTTCATTTGTATCTGGTACTTGTTTTAAACAAACAACAATATTCATCTCAATGCCCCCCTATCTCAATATACTGCCTGCTATAACCATTCTTTGAACCTCTGAAGTTCCTTCATATATCTCGGTTATTTTTGCATCTCTCATCATTCTTTCCATTGGATATTCCTTAGTATATCCATATCCCCCAAATAGCTGAACCGCCTTTGTAGTAACTTCCATAGCTACCTCGGCAGCATATAATTTTGCTCTTGCTGCATCCACACTGTATGGAAGTCCATTGTCTTTCTTCCATGCAGCATTATAAACCAAAAATTTAGCTGCTTGTATCTTAGTGTCCATATCTGCTATCATCCATTGTAATCCCTGGAATGAAGATATGGATCTTCCAAATTGTTTTCTTTCTTTTGTATATTTAACAGCTTCATCAAATGCACCTTCTGCTATACCAAGCGCTTGCGCTGCAATACCTATTCTTCCCCCATCTAGAGTTTTCATAGCTATTGAGAAACCTTTTCCTTCTTTTCCAACTAAATTTTCCTTAGGAACTATACAATCTTCAAATATAAGTTCAGTAGTTGAAGATGCTCTTATGCCCATTTTATTTTCAAGTTTTCCTATGGAAAATCCCTTATATCCTTTTTCTATTATAAAACAAGATATACCTCTAGTTCCTTTACTCTTGTCTGTCATAGCAAATATACAGAAAACATCTGCTACTCCTCCATTGGTTATAAATATTTTTGAACCATTGACTAAATAATGATCTCCCATATCCACTGCTACAGTTTGTTGTCCTGCTGCGTCTGTACCTGCATTAGGCTCCGTAAGTCCAAATGCACCTATTTTTTCTCCTTTAGCAAGAGGTATCAAATACTTTTGTTTTTGTTCTTCTGTGCCAAATTGTTCTATTAAAGAAGCACATAAAGATGTGTGTGCTGAAAGAATAACACCTGTAGAAGCACAAGCTTTAGAAAGTTCTTCTACAGCTATAATGTATGATAAAGTATCTCCACCAGCTCCCCCATATTCCTTAGCAAAAGGTATTCCCATCATTTTGTATTTAGCCATTTTCTTTACATTTTCCATAGGAAATTCTTCTGTTTCATCAATTTCTGCTGCTAATGGCTTAACTTCATTTTCTGTGAATTCTCTTACCATTTGTTTTACTAATTCTTGTTCTTTTGTCAATGCAAAATTCATTTACTTTACCCCCTTATTTATTTTTGTTTTTTATTTATTTTTAAAATTTTTATTTCTTTTTTCAACAAAAGCATTCATACCTTC
Source organism: Clostridium sp. KNHs214 (assembly GCF_000744935.1). Lineage (GTDB taxonomy): Bacteria > Bacillota > Clostridia > Clostridiales > Clostridiaceae > Haloimpatiens. The sequence continues at coordinate 72,853 of NZ_JQMW01000013.1, forward strand.
CTTTTGGTCTTCTGTTGAAAAGCACTCCCCAAACATTTCTGACTCGTATTTTATAGCAGTATCCATATCCATCTGCATGCCTCTATTTATAGCTTCCTTACATAATTTAACCGCTATTGGTGCATTTTTAGCTATAGCTTCAGCCAATTTCATAGCCTCATTCATAAGTTCTTCTGGCTCGTATACTGCGTTCACAAGTCCCATACTCAATGCCTCTTCTGCCTTGAAAAATCTACCTGTAAATATCAATTCCTTTCCCTTAGTTAGTCCCACATATCTTACAAGTCTTTGAGTCCCCCCAAAACCTGGAGTTATTCCTAGCGCTACTTCTGATTGTGCAAATTTAGCCTTAGAAGAAGCTATTCTAATATCACAAGCCATAGAAAGTTCGCAACCTCCTCCAATAGCAAAACCATTTATAGCTGCTATAATCGGCTTTTCCAATATTTCTAATTTTCTAAAAATTCTATTTCCAAGTATACTAAATTTCCTTGCTTCCATGGTTGTCATATCTTTCATTTCATTAATATCTGCTCCAGCTACAAAAGCTTTGCCTGCTCCAGTTATTATAAGTACATATATATCATCGTCTCTTTCAACATAACTTATGACCTTTTGGAGCTCATTTAAGGTTTCAGTATTTATAGCATTGAGAACCTTCGGCCTATTCATAGTAATTATCCCTATATTTTCTCTCTTTTCAAAAACAACATTTTTAAGTTCCATATTACTCCTCCCCATATCTATATTAACATATTTTTAAAAAAAATATATATTATATTATTATATGTTTTTTAAAAATTAATTGTATACTATAAATAAGAAAATTTCATAACATAATTTTGCAAATTTATCATTTAAACACTAATAAAGCACCTTAAAGTGAAATTTTTAACATGTACTATTTTTTTTCGTTATTTTATTAACAATACTATATAAAAAAATAATTGAAGCTACGCTCCAATTATTATTATATCCCCACCATGTGCTAATTTCAACTGAAACAAGCATTTCTTGGCTATTTTACCGTGCGAAAGTATACATAATACTAGAATTTTAAATTTAATTAATATCATCGTTCATTAAACAACTAAGAGTAAGTAAACTTTCACTTAAATGAACATTTTCTACCACTATTTCAACATCCTCAGATATCTGCAAATCCACAGGAGCAAAATTCCATATTCCTTTTACTCTGTTTCTGACTAGTATATCACAAACCTTTTGAGCACTATTTTTAGGTACGCATATTACTCCTATGTCAATACTATTTTTTCTTAAAAAATCATCTAAAAAATCAATATCTAAAACTTCTACATCGTTTATTTTCAAACCTATTATTTTAGGATTTATATCAAACATACCCTGTACACTAAAACCAACTTTATCAAAATAAGTATAGTTAGCAATAGCCTGCCCTATATTCCCTGCACCTATTATTATAGTTTTATAAATTTTAGTTAATCCTAAAATGGCACTGATTTCACTGTAAAGCTCTTTTACATTATATCCATACCCTTGTTGTCCAAAATCACCAAAATTATTTAAATCCTGTCTTATTTGAGAAGCAGTAAAACCTATTTTTTCACTAAGTTCTTTTGAAGATATTCTATCTATATCATTTTCCATAAGTTCTCTTAAATATCTATGATACTTAGGCAGCCTTTTTATTACTGCCATAGATATATTTTTTTTCTTATCCAATTTCTACACCTCCCTACCTCGCAGCTTATCTTATACTTGCTTTACTACAGTATTTGTATAATCACATAATTTATACCGCAATTATAATACTATTATCTTATTATATACCCTGTCAATAGTTAATCCTAATATTATTTTATATAATTACGTTTTTTTGTACACATCCCCTATTCTAATAGCATCCTAATTAGACTATATTAATTATAGTATTTTTAATAGGGTTTTTTCAAGTTAAAATATTCCTTTAGCCCAAAACTCTAAAATATGTTTAAAGGTGAACAAGACCGGCATTTATACAATACCCAATCATGTTCACCTTAAATTAAATTTCCTTCGCCTTACTATATAAACAGCTAATAGTTTTCGAGGTCATCTATAAATTATACTGTCTTAACTGCATTTACAACATCTTTTGCTGTTAATCCGTAGTGCTCTAATAATTCAGCGGGAGTTCCAGAATGACCAAACTTATCCTTTACTCCAACCATTTTAACTTTTGTTGGATATTCTTGTACCAACACTTCAGCTACGGCAGATCCTAACCCACCTATAACACTATGTTCTTCTACTGTAACTATTTTGCCTGTTTCCTCAGCCACCTTAACAATAAGTTCTTTGTCTATAGGTTTAATACTTGGCATGTTTACAACATTTACTTCAATTCCTTGCTTTTTTAACTCTTCTGCAGCTTCCAAAGCTACAGACACCATTATACCCGTTGCTATTATAGTTGCGTATTTTCCATTTCTTAATACTTCACCTTTTCCTATTTGGAATTTGTAGTTTTCATCATGTACTATAGGAACTGCCATTCTTCCAAGTCTTATATACACAGGCCCCTGATGCTCTACAGCGGCAAAAATAGCTTGTTCTGTTTCAACAGCATCTGAAGGATTTATTACTACCATATTAGGTATACTTCTCATCAAGGATATGTCCTCTATAGCTTGATGAGTTGCTCCATCTTCACCTACAGTTAAACCTGCGTGAGTTGCCGCTATTTTCACATTTAAGTTTGGATATGCTACAGAATTTCTTATTTGCTCAAAAGCTCTTCCTGTAGCAAACATAGCAAATGTGCTTGCAAAAACAGTTTTACCACTAACAGCAAGTCCTGCTGCTGTGCCTATCATGTCCTGTTCAGCTATTCCCATGTCAAAGAATCTCTCTGGTGCTGACTTTGTAAACTCTATGCTCTTTGTAGATTTTGCAAGATCAGCATCCATAACTACTACATCTTTATTAATTTCACCTAGTTTAATTAAAGCTTTTCCATATGCTTCTCTGGTTGCTACGTTCATGCTATTTATCTCCTTTCAATTGAGCTAAAGCTTTTTCTTTTTCTTCAGGCTTTGGAGCTACACCATGCCATGATGCTTGGTTCTCCATGAAAGACACTCCTTTACCTTTTACTGTCTTAGCTACTATTACTGTAGGCTTTCCTTTTGCAGCTTTTGCTTCATCTAATGCATTTTTTATTTCATCAAAGTTATGTCCATCTATGTTTATTACATGCCATCCGAAAGCTTCAAACTTTTTATCTATTGGATAAATATTTTTAACGTCTTCATTTCTTCCATCTATTTGAAGTCCATTGTTATCTATAAATACTACTAAATTATCTAAATCATAGTGTGAAGAAGTCATAGCTGCTTCCCATATTTGTCCTTCTTGTATCTCTCCATCTCCAAGAATTGCATAAACTTTATAATCTATTTTATTTAACTTTCCAGCTAAAGCTATTCCATTTGCTGCAGACAGTCCTTGTCCCAAAGAACCTGTGGTCATATCAATTCCTGGTGTTGAGTGTATATCAGGATGCCCTTGTAAAATAGAACCGTATTTTCTCAATGTGCTTAAATGCTTTTTATCAAAATATCCTCTCTCTGCAAGTGTTGCATACAAAGCTGGAGCAGCGTGACCTTTTGACAATACTAATCTATCTCTTCCTTCCCAATGAGGGTTTTCTGGCTCTATATTCATTTTATCGAAATATAAAGTCGTTAATATATCTGTACAAGATAAAGAACCACCTGGATGTCCGGATTTAGACTGAGCTATCATTTCTATTATATCTATTCTAATCTGAGTAGCTACTTCTCTTAATTTTTCATTATTCATTATTTTATCACTCCTATAATTTAGTTAAGATTCAATAACAACTTTCATGGCCTCTCCGCTCATAACTTTTTCAAAAGCTACTTTCCAATTATCTAAACTATAAATATCTGTAACTAAAGCTTTAGCATCTACTTTACCTGCTTTAAGTAAATCTAATGCCTTAACCCATGAACTTGGCTTTTGACTTCTACAACCTATATAGTTAATTTCCTTTTGTATTATTTTCTCTTGATCTAATTCATTTAGTGACTTAGCAAATAATCCCACTTGCACCAAAGTACCTTTTTTCATTAGTAAATCCAAAGCAGAGTTAACTGCTGGTACCGCTCCTGAACATTCAAAAGCCTTGTCCACTCCATATCCATTTGTTAATTCTTTAATAATATCTTTCAAGTTTTCCTTTTGAATATTTACGGTTTTGTCTATACCTAAACCTTTGGCAAATTCTAATCTATCTTCGTCCTTATCTATGCCTGCTAATATTACATAAGCACCATTAGCCTTAGCTACTTGAGCTGCCAAATTACCTATAGGTCCAGGTCCAAAAATTAATACCTTTTCGCCCTCTTTTATTGATGTCTTTTCCATTACAGCATGTGTTGTACATGCTAGTGGTTCAGTTAGGGAAGCCGATAATAAATCTACTCCTTCTGGAAGCACATGCACACTTTCTTTTCTGGCAATAACGTATTCTGCAAAACTTCCATTTTGCTGAGTACCTAATCCCTTTCTGCTAGAGCATAAGTTGTAATCTTTACTTTTACAGTAGTCACATTCTCCACATATATAAAATGTAGTTTCGCTAGTTACATTATCTCCAATTTTTATACCCTGTACATTTTTACCTACACCTACCACCTGTCCAGAAAATTCATGTCCTAAAACCACAGGAACTTTAGGATTTTTATATTCTCCCTTATATGTGTGTATGTCAGAGCCACATATGCCAGAATATTTTACCTTTATTTTAACTTGTTCTTCATTAAAATCTGGTTCCTCTATATTTCTTAACTCCATATTTCCGTAACCTTTTTCATATTTTAATAAAGCTTTCATTCTTCATCACCCTCAATAATTTAGTTATTACTTACTATCCCATGAATACCTACTACCGTTTATCTATACTCTATGAAAATGGGACATAACACTAGCTACGTCCCTGTATAACAAATTCCAACTCTCAGACGGAGAACACTCTACCCGAAATAAAGAACTTTGTTTATTTATTTTCATCAGTTAATATCATTACTTTGTTATATTCTTCTTTTCTAGAACCTATCATTTCAAAAGCTTTGCTAGCTTCACTTAATTTATATCTATGTGAAATCATTTCTTTCAATTTTATTTTTCCATTTTTAACGTATTCCACACTCTTTGTCCACTCTTTTCCTGGGAATGGCGCTGAATATGAATTCCAAAATCCCTGTACAGTTAATTCTCTTCTAAATATATTTTCAAAAGCTTTTTCTCTTAATAAAACGTCTGTATAAGCAATTCCTAGATAGCCTACCTTTCCACGTTTTTTAGTTATTAAAAGACACTGTTCTTCAGTTATTTTAGAACCTGCACACTCTATAGATATGTCTACACCCATACCCTCTGTTATTTCATTAATTTTTTCTACTGGATCACATTCTTTTGCATTTATACAGAAATCCGCTCCTAAAGCTTTTGCCTCTCCTAATTTAACTTCCGATATGTCTACTGCTATAATTTTTTCTACTCCATATATTTTTAACCATTGAATAACTAGCTGTCCTATGGTTCCAGCTCCCATAACAGCAACTGCATCTCCAACACCTGGCTGAAGACCTAAAACTCCATGCAATGAAACTGCTAATGGCTCTATCATTGCTGCACTTTCAAAATCCATATCATATACTTTTATTAAATTTGTTCCTGGAACTTTTGCATATTCTGCAAATCCTCCATAAGATTTAGCTCCAAGCATTCCATGATTTTCACACATAGAGTATAAGCCTGATTTGCAATAATAGCATTCATTACATGGTATGAATGGTATAGCAGCTACTCTATCTCCTATTTCAAAACCTTTAACATTGCTGCCAATTTCAACTATTTCACCTGAAAACTCATGACCTATTATAGCTGGCAAATCATATTTCCAGTTTTTTAGTACTCTTGGAGGATCTGAACCACAAATTCCACTGGCTTTGACCTTTACAATTACAGAATCATCATCACATTGAGGCTTGGGCACTTCTTCATAGCGCATATCTCCTACCCCATATAATACTGATGCTTTCATTTAATCATCTCCATTCAATTATCTGTTCTTATTTTGTGTTATAATAATAATGGTTTATTTTTTAATATTAATGGTTGAATTTGTACTAATTTTGTATTTCAATAATTTATAGTAGCAATTTTCATGCCATTTTTATTAATTTATTTTATTTTTAAGGGTGTTTATATAAACACCCTTATTTTTTTATTATTTAATTTAGAATAATCCACCTATAACTTGGAATATTTTTATAACTATCCAGTTTAAGAAGTTTCCACCCATATCTAAACTTGATACTAAAGTGGTTCCTTTTGGTATAGCAAAATGTGCTTGCTGTGCCATCATTGTGTGGAATGATGCTATATTAGTTGCCATCAATAATGATAATGCCATGATTATAGTTCCAGTTATAACTGAGTGAACTATGTTTCCCTTATGAGCACCAACAACGAAGGCTATATAAAATGGTATTGTTGCTAAATCACCAAATGGTAATACCTGATTTCCTGGTAATATAACTGCTAATAACAATGTTATAGGAACTAATATTAATGCTGTTGCCATTACTGCTGGATGTCCAACAGCAACTGCAGCGTCAAGACCTATAGTAATATCAACCTTTTCGCCAAATTTCTTTTGTAAAAATTCTCTTACTGATTCTGATACTGGTATTAATCCTTCCATAAGTATCTTAACCATACGAGGCATCAATAGCATAACACCAGCCATTGAAATACCCATTTGTAGTATCTTACCAAAATCATATCCTGCAAGTGCACCTAATCCTAAACCTAGTATTAAGCCCATCATCATTGGCTCACCAAATATTCCAAATCTCTTTTGTATAGTCTCTGGGTCTGCTTTCAAATTCTTGATTCCTGGAATTTTGTTTACAACTTTAGCTATTGGAATACCTATTAATCCAAAAGCTGTAGTTGAACCTGTTGGTAGTGAAACACCTTCTAATTCAAAGAAATTTTCTACCATTGGCTGAGTCTTGTCTGCAATCTTTAAAACTGCTATTTCATATATGATTCCACCTAGTATAGCTAACAAATAGTTACCATTTGTTAAAACAAATACACTAGCTGCCGCTGCAGTAAAATGCCAATAATTCCAAATATCTATATCCATACATTTTGTTGTTTTTGTAAGTAACATTACTATGTTAACTGCCATAGCTATTGGTATCATAATAGCTGCTACTGGTGATGCCCAGCTTATAGCAGCAGCTGCTGGCCAACCCATATCAATTATGTTAAGTTGCAATCCAAATCTTTGAACCATTTGTTGAGCAGCTGGTCCTAAGTTATTAACAAGTAATCCTACTACTAAATTAATACCTACGAAACCTACTCCAATAGTAATACCTGATTTAAAAGCTTTTTTAAATCCTTGTCCAAAAGCCATTCCTACTATTGTTATTGTAAGTGGTAATATAACTGTTGGCCCCAGATTTAAAATATATTGTACTACCGATAATAATCCATCCATGTTTTTTCCCCCTTAATATTTATTTTTTAAAACAATTGGATTAACATTAATGTATTGGTTTACATTCCAAACTAAACTTAAAGTAATATTACTTTAAGTAGTTAATTATTTCTTGATCAATTTTTGCTGTATTAATGTTTGTTAGATAATTCATAGCTTTAATTACTGGAAATTTGTATTGTCTTGGAGGAATTGTTGTTGTAACAAGCAAATCAGCCTCGTCTTCTTTAGATGCTACCTCACCCATTTTACATTGAATAACTCTTGCGTTTAAACCATTGTCCTTTATTAACTGCTCTACTCTGTTTGCTACTACAGTTGATGTAGCTATTCCTGTTCCACATGCTACTAAAACTAATTTTGTTTTTATACTCATTTTACTCTCTCCCTTACTGTTTATATTTTAATAATTTATCTATAAAATAATTTAATTTAATTTATACTTCATCTTTAGTTAGTCAGCTCTTTATTTATTTATTTATTTCTTCAATAATCTTTACTATTTCATCCACATTTTCTGCACTAACCATTTTTTCAAGGGTATCTTGATCTTGAATTAATCCCATTAATTGTTGAAGCATCATAACTTGACTGTGTGGTTCATTTAATGCCATCATAAAAACAACGTTTACACTTACCTTTTCATCCATATCACACATATTACTGAACACTACTGGTTTTTTTAATGTTGCCAAAGCTACAGCTGGAGTATTTACATGTTCAGCATCCGTATGGGGAATTGCTACATTGTATCTTGTTAAAGTCAATCCTGTAGGAAATACTTTTTCTCTTTGGACTAGCCCATTAAAAAAACTTTCTTTTACATATCCTTCTTTTAACAATACATTGGACATCTTCTCAAAAACTTCATCTCTATTTTCTGCTTCCAAATTGCATATAATTAATTCCTTCTTAAAATAATCATTTAAGTTCATGTTATCGTTTAACCTCCTGCATATTATTTTCTATAGCAAATCTCGTGCCACTTTTGTGGCTAGTTGTGTAATTTTTTATGAAGCTTTATTATATATACATCTTCGACAATATTTACAGCAATTTGCATGCCAACTTACATGATTTCATCAATTATTTTTTCTTTCATTTCTGCAGCATCTTTAATTTCTTTTATTTTATTAAGCTTGCTTGGAACAGATATAACACTGTGAAGCTCTAATATTCCTTCTTTTTCATTTTCATTTATAGCCAACATACATATGAAGTCTACTTTTCTCTCTTCCTCCCACCTTATGCTTTTTTCTAGTTTCATTATAGCAATTGCTGGTTTTATAACACATTCTGGTTCTCCATGAGGGATTGCCACACCATTACCTATAAATGTAGCCCCCACTATTTCTCTTTTATACACACTTAATGTAAATTCTGATGATACATATCCTTTTTCTTGAAGTAAACTACATAATTTATCTATGGCTTCATTTTTAGTAGTACAATTTTCTTCTAATAATATAATTTCTTTATCTAATAATTTTTCTAAATGTGTAACCTTTTTATATTGTATTTTTTCTTTTTCACTGATGTCATCTACACCTATAATCTTTTTTATTTTATTAAGGCCTATGCCATTCAACACTTCTTCAAATGAAACAAAAGGTATATTATCTATTTTAGGATTTATAGTTCCAACCACTGCAACTACATTACTTTTGGAGGATAACTTTTTAATTTCTTCTTCCACAGCATCTTCGCCTATAAGTCCCAAAGACACTACATTTATATCATCATCAAAACTCTCTGTTAAATCCTCAATATATTTTTTTATTTTCAAAGCTGTTCCATGCCCTGTTATACAAAGAGCTATTATAGTTTTAGGATTTCCACTAGCTTTTTGTACTCCCTCAACTATTCCTACATAGCTTTTATCACCATCTAATGCCTCTACAATTTCATAAAGATTACTATCAGGTATCATAGCACGCCTCACAGCTTCTAATACCATTACCGTATCAACTCTTCCTATAACTCTAGTAGGAATGTCTGTGTCTTTAGTTATAATTTCACCAAAAGTAACCAAAGAACCCATATCAACTAATATCAAGCACCCTTTACCTTCATCTATTTTCTTAACAACTTCTATTGTTCTCTTTAAGGCTTCCTTAGGACTTTCGTCTAAAGACATTTCTATACCCACAGCATGATTTACGCCCAAAAGTTTATTGGCAACCTCCGCCATAGCCCCAGCCACCCTGCCGTGAGTTAGCACGATTACAGCCACCCTGCTTTCCTTGCTTTTTTTATCATTAGTAAATGTTTTCAAATACATAGCTAAAAATCCTATTTCATCTTCTGGCAACTCTATATTTAAATCTTCATTTATTTGATTAGCCATAATCTTTGCCACTTTATACTCCAGTGTATATTCAGATTTTATATAGTCCAGTTGAGGATTTTTTATTTTCTTACCATTTCTTAACCTTTCACATGTAGAACTCAGATGTATAGCCACACAATAATAGAAGTTTTTCTGTACATTATCATAGAAGTTTCTAGCTATCTCTACGGTTTTTTCTACAGCATTTATTATTTCACTTCCTACCACAGCACTTAATTTTTTATTTACATCCATAGACTCTAGTTCATTATTTTTCACAAAATTATTTAATTGAAATTCAACTTTTTCACTGACTATTTTATTTATTGTTTTTTTATCTAATCCTTCATTTTGAAGTTCACTAAATTTTTCTTCTATAAATTGGTATATATTTTGTGGCAGAACATATCTATCCTTTTCCTTTGTTTCTTTATTTAACATATTAGGACTTACATTTATATTACTATTAAATAAATTTTCAATTTTAGGCTCTCTTTTGTGTATTTCTAGTATTTCCTTTTTAACATGCGCAGGTAATTCATTTATTCCAACTATTATTCTATTTAAATTATTAACCTTAGCATGAAGAAGACCTCTAGCACAAGCTACTTGAATATCACTTCTTAACTGTCCTACGTTTCCTGGACACTCATATAGCATTAGAGCTTTAACAGCTTCATAAGTAATAGTAATTTCTTTTCCAACTCTAAAGGATTCCTTAGAGAAAAAATCACTTATAAGCTCATATCTTTCTTCTAAAGGCTTATCTTTTATAGAAGGAAGTTCAATTACCATAGGAATCCTTCTTGTAAAGGTAAGTAGTAGAGATGTTTTTGGTTCCTCTGTGGTGGCAGCAATAATCATAACATCAACTTTCCTAGTACTTTCAGCTTCTCCAAGCCTTCTATACATGCCCTTATCTAATAAATAAAATAGTATTTCTTGACCTTCACTCGGCAATCTATGAACTTCATCTAGAAACAAAATTCCTCCATGAGCCTTTTCTACGAGTCCCTTCTTGTCTCCAATTGCTCCTGTAAAAGCTCCTTTTGCATATCCAAAAAGTTGGGATAATAAAAGCTGTGGATTATCTGAGTAATCTGCACAGTTAAAAATTACAAAAGGTGCATCCTTTTTAAAATTTCCTGACTTTATAGCAAAATCATACATAGCTTGAGCAAAAAAAGTTTTTCCCACTCCGGATTCCCCTAAAAGCAAAGTATGCAGTCCATGTGGAGGATATAATATAGCAGCTTCTGCCTGACTAACTTGAACCTTTAATGATTTATTATATCCTACTATTTTTTCAAAAGGTGCCCCCGATTGATGTTTCATATACTTTTTCACATTCGATTCCACCTTTTCATCCACATTTTCATCCACCCTTTCATCCATTTTTACATTTTCTTTTACATTTTCTTTTGCATTTTCTTTTGCTTCATGCTCATTTTTATCACTATCTATTAAAACTTCTTTATGCCTTTCAAAAATATCTTTCTTCATTTGAACTGCAGAGTATCTAGAAATTTCATATCCCATTTCTTTTAGTCGACCTGCTAATTTTCTATCAGATATATTTGCATCCTCCAAAAGTATTTTTTTAATATCCTCATATATAAACTTTTCTCTTCTCTCCCTAGAGTTAGGTATCCCCTCTTGAATTCGCATTTCAGTTACTGCCTCTCTTGCTATATTAAGTTTTTCACCTATCTCTTTATCTGTAAAAGGATTTCTCTTATCTTCTCCTTTTATTATTTGGATAATATTTAGTTCATTCATACTTATTCTCCTTTCACAAAACAATTTTACTTTATTAACTATTACATTTATATTAGCCAAAATTTCTGATATAATTATTAAAGGTATTCCAATAATGCTAAATGTACCAATGATCAATGATTAATTAGTATCCATTACTATTTCATATTTTTAAGTTGCATATTTAAAAATATACCATAAAATCAAATTTCTTTTCAATGCTTATGAATTTTTATCTAGAGCTTTAGCCACTATTCTTTTGTATTTTTATAAAAGAAGAGAGTATTATGGTAGAGCCCTAGGATAACTAAAGAATTTTAGAAGGTGATTAAATGATTATTTTAAGTTGTAAAGATATACATAAGAGTTATGGAATAGATGTTATTTTGAATAAAGTATCTTTCAATATAAGTGAAGGAGACAAAATTGGATTAATCGGAGTAAATGGAGCTGGAAAATCCACCTTGTTTAAAATACTTACTAACGATATTGAACAAGATAGCGGTGAACTTTTTATAGATAAAAGTAAAAAAATAGGATATTTATCTCAACATCTATCTCTAGAATCCTCTCTTAACATATATGAAGAAATGCTCACTGTATTTAGTGATTTAACGGATATAGAATCCAAACTAAAGGAACTAGAAATAAAAATGAACGAACCCTATAGTGAAGATAATGCTCATTACCACGAAAAGGCAATAAAGGACTACACAACATTGACAGAGGTTTACAATCATAGAGGTGGCTACGTATATAAGGGTGAAATTAACAGAGTATTAACCGGATTAGGTTTCTTGGAAAGTGATTTTAATAAACCTATAAACATATTAAGCGGTGGTCAGAAAACTAGAGTAGCTTTGTGTAAATTACTTCTTGTAAAGCCTGATATTCTATTACTCGATGAACCTACCAACCATTTAGATTTAGATGCTATAGAATGGCTGGAGGAATATTTAAGGGATTATAAAGGATCTGTACTTATAATTTCTCATGATAGATACTTTCTCGATGCAGTCACTCATAAAACTTTTCAATTAGTAAATGGATGTATGAACATGTATACTGGAAATTACTCCAAATCATTAGATTTAAGAAAAAAAGATTATGAAGTTCAGCTAAAAGCATATAACCTTCAACAGCAAGAAATAAAAAGACAAGAAGACATAATAAAGAAATACAGATCTTTTAATAGAGAAAAAAGCATTAGAGCTGCCGAAAGCAGACAAAAGGCATTGGATAAAATTGACCGTTTAGAAAAACCCACTGAAGATACAAAATCAGCTAGAATCACCTTTGAAACTGCTATAAAAAGCGGCAACGACGTGCTTCATATAGAAAACTTGAGTAAAAGTTTTGGAGAAAAACATCTTTTTAGTAATTTAAATTTAGATATTAAAAGCGGGGACGTGTCAGCTCTAATAGGTGAAAATGGAAGAGGTAAAACCACGCTATTTAAAATAGTAATGGACAGATTAAGCCCAGACTCCGGCATTAAAGTTTTAGGTAAAAATGTATTCCTAGGATACTATGATCAAGAACAATCTGATTTAAACTTATATAAAACAGTTATTGATGAGGTTTGGGACACCTTTCCAAATCTAACTCAAACAGAAATACGAAATTATTTAGCTGCTTTTCTTTTCACCGGAGATGATGTTTTTAAAGAAATCCACACTCTTAGCGGGGGAGAAAAATGCAAGATAAACCTTTTAAAACTTATGTTATCTAAATCCAACTTTCTTCTTCTAGACGAGCCTACTAACCATTTAGATATTATGTCTAGAGAAGCTTTAGAAGACGCTATACTAAATTATGATGGTACTGTATTATTAATCTCACATGATAGATACTTCTTAAATAAAGTAGTACATAAAATATACGAACTAAAAGAAGATGAATTAAAAGAATACTTAGGGGACTATTCTTACTATATAGAAAAGAAAAAAAATCCCTTAAGATTTGAGCAAGAAGAAGAAAATGAGGGAAAAACAAAAACTCAAATAAAACTTGAAAAGAAGAAGAAAAGAGAAGAGAAAAAACTTGAAAAACAAAAAAAATTAGAAATCAAAAAAATAGAAGATGATATATCCAATAAAGAAACTCTGCTAGAAGAGTTGCAAAAGGAACTGTGCAAAGAAGAAATATACTCAAACCCAGAAAAAAGCGAAAATGTAAACAAAGAAATTATAGCTCTACAAGCTGAAATAGACATACTTTATGAAAACTGGGAGGAATTGTCCAATTTGTAAATGTTAAACTATAAGTGCAAATATTAAATTTGCAGATTAATAGATAATAGAGTAGGTAATAGCCAGTAAGTAAGAGTTAAGGATAAAACTCAAGGAGTTTTTTATAATTAATTTGTAAGTAATAGGTAAAAAATAAGAGTTGTGGTGAAATTAAGCCTTGCTGAGTTTTTTAAAGAAACTCTTACCTTTTACCTATTATTTCTTACCTTTTCACTCTTATTTTTTTACTTCTTAATTCTTAACTACTCTACAAATTCCAATTTATCGTTTCCAAACATTCTTAACAATACGGTGTGTTTTACCTTGGTACATCCCTTCGCCAACAAAGATATTTCGAAACCCACATTTTTCCATAACTTTCGTCGAAGCTACATTTTCTTCTAAACAGATTCCTAAAATTTGTTCTAAATTTCTTTTCTTAACTATATATGGTAAAAATGCACATACAGCTTCTGTTGCATACCCTTTTCCAGTATATGCTTTTGCTATATGATATCCTAATTCCCATCCTTCTTTAACTTCTACCAGCTGGACATACCCAATGTTTTGTCCTTCTTTTGTAATAACAGGATATACAAATGGTCCTTCTCCACCATTATACTGTGCCATTAGGTACTCAACTGTCTCTTTTGCATCCTCAATAGTCTCAAATGCCTCATCTGGAACAAATCGTCTGTTATCTTCATCTAAAGAATTCTTATGAACATCTTCTATCATATCCATAGTAAACTCCATAATCTGTAATCTATCAGTTTCAATCTTCATATTTTGACCTCCTCAAATTACAACTTGTCATGGTGCAGGGTATGCTCAATTTACTCAACATAGATGTTATTTTAACTTTATTGGCAAAAGTAAATCTATCTGCCCATCTATTCCGTTTTCTGGCCAACCCATATTACAACAATAAATCCAATTCAAATGTTCTTCAAGGCATCCACCCATAATCTCGTCTCCCTGCTCACTGTAATTGTGAGCATACTTATCACTTTCTTCTACCCATTTGCTCAAAAGCTTCCATTCGTGGAAATCAGGGAATACAATAGTATGCACTGCGTACATTCCGCCCTCAAACCTCTTTTTTACCAGCGGTTCCGGGACTTCCATGTCGTAAGGAATGGTCACCCAGTCCTCATATCCGTGATGCGGTCTACTAGAAGATGGATTTGGATGATTAAATCCAAACATTCTTGCGTCGGGTTTCTTTTCGTACAGCTTACTCTCACGAACAAATTTGTCTACCACACCTCCAACGGTTTCTTCCGGGTTTTCACCAACAAAATGATACGAAGCAACAGTACAGGGTGGTAGCAAAACAACACGAACATTCCGTAACTTCCCCAGTGTCTCATTTGCCTTATTTAGTTCTTCCATTGATCGTTCCTCCTTAAAATTAATTTTGGAAAGGGTTAGAGGTTCAATGATTTTTATGATATCAGCATCTTGCAACAGATCAAGTTTAATGGTTATTTCAGTACTTTCGTTCAATCGTGATACAAATATCCTCAACACATCACGAATAGTAATAAGTGCAGTTATCTCATCATTAAGCTCGGCAATATTTTTTTGGAATATTTCGATAATCCGAATTTGTTCGGGAGCTTTGCAAATCAATGCAATTTGCTTTAGTGGAATCCGTAGCTTGCGTAATATAATGATGTACTGTAAGCGTCTTACAGCATTTTCATCATAAACCCGATAGGCGTAGTCTTCTTTGCGTTGACTGGGTAACAGCCCGATTTGTTCATAGTACCAAAGCATTCGAGTAGAAACATTAAAGGCTTTGGTTACCTCGCTGATAGTCATCAACTTCATACGCTCATCTCCTTTCTATAATCAGAATAATGGACGACACGACGTCAAAGTCAAGAGACTTTCAAAGTATTTTCTAGGTATTATATAAAACTTCATAATATAATCACAAATAAACAGCTCTATAAATTACTATTTATATGTTGATTATATAAATATTTTTACTTTATAGTTTTTACTAATCTGTAGCATTCTTCATAAACATAATACCATTATTTCCTATAACTGTACATATTTCAATCGCTATTAACACAACTCAATTCATAAAATACCTATATAAGAGAGGGACTCCTTGGTAGAGGCTCCAATATGAAAGGCACTAGGTAAAACCATAGCCTTACTGATACTCCGCTTAATGATTTCTATTATATTTAACGCTTTTAATCTTACTTAAGTCCTGATGTTTTTAATAAATTTCATAGGAACCTTTGAGTATATTTATATGGATATTAAAATCTTAGGATATTGTAATAGGTATAGGATTATTGATAGGGATTATGGGTTTGAAGTTATTAAAATATAGATAACTTCTTATTATAAAAATTTAAAGGGTCTCGTGATAAGGCCCTTTTGCTTTAGATTAATATTATAACTTAAGAAGGATACGCTATCCCCCAAGCTATTATTATATTACTTCAACTCTAATTGAAATTTCTTATTACTAATACTCAATTAAGCTTAGATTTTCATATACAATCAATATATAATAAATAAAAATATTTAAAATTTCTTGCTTAATATTTAGACATTACCTCATAACTATACTAAACAAGAAAATATAATAATTTTAGGCATTATTACTTATTATTGAGTGAGCTATACATGCCTTGGGAAGTTTTTCTTTGCAAAAATCCCACCATTGATTTTCTGTCATATTTTCTATTTTAATTTGATGCGGAAAATAATTAAAGATTACCCCATGCACGGAAATTCCAAGAAGCATTCTAACATTATCATATCACATTTCACTAGAAAACAATTCATCACATTTAAAGCGAAATTCTGAAATAATATTAACACCTATTAATTCTTTTAGCTTATTTTCTATATACTCTTTTTTTCTATTTAAGTTTTTAATTATAGCATTCTTATTAGTAATATCTGAAAAATATAACACTCCATCAAAATCAAATTCCACACTATAATTTTCAGCTGAAGTTTTATTAATTAGACATTTAAAATAAGTAACTCCTAAATCGGTGATAGAATATACTGTTTTTTCAGGCCTATTGGCATCTTTTTCAACAACAAAATTTATATAACCTTTTTCAGCAAATTTATCTAAATGATAATAAATTGTAGGTAGTTTGATTTTAGCAAAAGCTGCTATGTTATCTGACTAAATTTTAAATTAAGAACGTTTATTCATCTAATGTAGAATTTAAAGTTTAAGTTGGAATTCTTGAAGTTTTGTCCTATTTTACTATTATAGGGGAAGATATCCCTATTCTTTCTCCATTTTGAATAACCTTAACCACATACCAAGCATTATCACTTTCTAATTCAATTTTAGGTCTCCATAAACACTTATAATCCAAGACATCCTTTTCCTCTAAAACAATCGCGCCATTAGTTATTATTTGAAGTTTTTCTATAGGTATTTTTTCATCTTCACATTCTACAGTAAACTGTATAACTTCTCCGTTGCATAAAACTTATAAAAAGTTATAAATATATAAATTTTATTTGCGTTATTTGTTACCAAATAACATTTCCTGTTCATAGAGTTCTATTTTGAATAATTAATTATTCTACTCTAGTTTGTGTAACTCTCCTAGGACTTGAATTCCCCCACAACGCAGGGTACACATTAGCATTATCTTTTAGGTGATATTATGCTAATTTATAGTTACCAAGATTAATTGAAGCATTTTTATCTCTGTCTATTTTTAGTCCACATTTAGGGCATACATAAATTCTATCTTTTAGCCTTAAATTTTCTTTAATATTCCTACAAGAGCTACAAGTTTTAGAACTTGGATAAAATCTATCTGCCATGAAAAATTCTATTCCATTAAATTCACATTTGTATTTTATTTGTCTTATAAATTCATAAAAACATTGCTCTTGAATTGCCTTTGCTAAGTGTTTATTTTTCATCATTCCACTTATATTTAAATCTTCCATGACAATTCTATAAGGTCTTAACTTAACTATTTTATTAGTAGCCTGATGAATATGATTTAGTCTTATATAGTTTAGCTTTCTATGGACTAATTTGATTTGTCTTTCCATTTCTAATATATTTTTAGTTTTTATAAATTTATTTTCCTGTCTATTCGCTTCATATTTTCTTGATACCTTTCTTTGCAATCTTTTTAATTTCTTTTTTAACTTTCTAACCCTTAAGGATTTATTAATGTTTTTAATGGGCTTTTCTAAACAGTTTACAATGGCTAAATTCATTAATCCCAAATCAATACCTAAAGATAAATCTTTATTAATCTCAACTTGGTTTTCATTGTGCTCAAATCCTAATGTTAAATACCAGTACTTACCGTCAAAATAGCATCTTGGATTATTGTATTTAGGCAAATTGGGTATATTATAATTAGTCTTATACTTAACTTTACCTATTTTCTCTATATTGACTTTTCCATGGTTAAATTTAATGGCATCATATCTAACATAAAAGGATTTTTTAGAATGTCTTTTAGTTTTAAATTTAGGATGTTTTGATAATCCTTTAAAGAAATTATCATAGGCACTATTTAAATCTTCAAAGGCATATTGTGTAACTTGAGCAGATACTTCATTTACCCACTTATAATCCTTATTCTTTTTAATGCTATTATTAAAATCTGTTCTTACTTTTGCCTTTGAAGGTTTAAGCCCATTTTTGTTCATCTCTTCCCATTTTGAAAGTCCCCAGTTGTAAGCAAATCTTGCGCATCCTACGGATTTAAACATTAATATTTCCTGGTCATTAATGGGTTTTAATCTTATTTTTATTGCCTTAATCATTTTCTCACCTCACCTTCTAGTATTATTATCTCCTATATTGCTAGGTTTATAGACTAATACTATAAAGGTGGCAAGATTTTAGATTTTAAAGTTAAAAATTTATACTGTATTGAAATTAATGATTGCATTATATATTTATAACTTCTTACAAGTTTTACGCATATTCACCTAATATCGCTAATACTAAGCAGTTCTCAAAGTCTTGTAAAACTCATGAACTTCTCATACTTTCATATGAGCGTAGACTATATCATCACCTCAATTAAATTGTCAATTGTCAATTAATATAAGGTGTCCTCCACTTCCACTACCAATAGCTTGTAGTGTACTCCCATCACAGGATAGTCGTTGAAGTTTCCTCTTTTCGAGGCTTACCTGCTGATTGCCCATTATCGCAACCTAACGGTTTTTAACCATAAGATTGGTGCACTTAGGATTTAACCTTATGCTATCCAACTAATTTTTTCTGCTTTCACAACTATCACGCCTAGGTTTTTTTCATCCTTACGTTGTAGTTTAGTTAGCTTTAGGGGTTTCCAGCAATTCAAAGGATTTTGGATGTATATAATACACCACTCCATGCTCTTTATGAACATGGGAGGCTGTCAACAATTTTCTAAGTTAAAAGTTATAAAACTCCTCAGTGAATTATAACTTTTTATAACTTATTTGTAACTGTTAGTTACCTCTTTTATATCCCTTTACAACACTGCCCATCCAGATATCTCCCAACTTAAATCTAAGCTTCATGGTACCACTTTCTGTAGAGTAAATTCTTCTGTTTCTAATAGCTTCAAAAATATACTTTTCCTTTAACTTAGGAGCTAAAATCACTGTTAGATTTTCCCATTTACCCCAATCTTTTTTATGATTATCTTGACCATTTACAGCCCCCAAGTGCCAATCTTCATCTAACATACCATAATAATATTTTTCATATCTATTATATTTTTCTCCAAAACTACCATTTCCTACTTCCATAATGCATATATTTTTATTTAGGTGTTTTTTATCTTTTAGATTATACACAGATTTTCCTGGATGATTTATACATAATATTGCATCATCATATTTATCAATTACGCTTTCTAATTTATCCAGCCTATTTATTTTTAATTTATCCATGTTATCACAATTAAATAAATTTAAGTGTCCTATTCCCTTTATACTTATTTCTTTTCCATAAATAGCTAAATTTTTTTTATGTTTTTTGTTAAATTTATTAGAAGCACTTTTGTATCCTTTCCATTTCTCATCACTATTTAAAGCTCTAGAGTGGTCCGTTAAAGCCAAAAAATCCATTCCCATGTTTTTTGCACTATCAAAAGCTTCTGTGGGAGTGCCTTGCCCACTCGAATACGAAGTATGCGAATGAAGATTTCCAAAATAACATTTTAAGATTTCCTTTTCAGCTATAGTAAAATTCCATGAATAATCATATGTTTCTCCACTAGAAATCACTACTGAAATTTTTATAATATGACTCCCAATTTTCAGTTTATTTTTAGGTGTATATTTTATTTTTTTATCACTGATTTTATGCTTAATGTTCTCACCATCTAAATACATTTTTATATTCAAAAAATCTTTTTTTACACTATTACAATTTAAGTAAATCTGTATTTTAGGTTTTCTATTTTCTATTTTTTCATCTTCTAAAGGCTCTACTCTTTTTATTATTTTTTCTTGTTTAAACATTTCTTCACCCTCTTAGCACATTATAAACAAATATCATCTATAATTTTATAATATTTATTTAAACAATTAATGTGCTTAAGTCCATAAAGAATTTAATTCCCAGTGTCTAATTCAATTCCTATATTAATTTGAAGATTTAGCACTGGTATTTACTCCTTTTTTATTATCTTATAGCTCTAAGAAATACTATAAATATAGCTACTGGACATATATATCTTATTAAGAAGAACCAAACATTTTTCAATGTAAATCTTATTTGTCCACCATTAGTTATCTCATCTGTGCATACTTCTCTTTTCCAAATCCATCCTACAAATATGCATAAAAGAAAACCTCCTAATGGTAACAATATATTACTTGCTATAAAGTCATAAGTATCAAAGAATCCCCTATTGCCTAATAAGTGAATATTACTCCATATACCTTGTGATAATGACGCTGGAATTCCTATTAAAAATATAATTGAAGCTAAACATATTGAACTTCTCTGCCTTGAAAACCCCCACTTATCAACTATATAAGCAACTACTACCTCTAGCAATGAAATAGATGATGTAAGTGCTGCAAATAATACAAGTATGAAAAATAGTACTGCAAATATTGTTCCAAAAGGCATCTTAGAAAATACCGCTGGTAATGTCACAAACATAAGCCCTGGTCCTTGATCAGGTTTAAATCCGAAAGCAAAAACTGCTGGTAAAATAGCGAAACCTGCCAATAAAGCCACTGCTGTATCTATTAAAGGAATTATGATTCCACTTTTAGGTATATTAGTATCTTTTCCAAGATAACTTCCGTAAGTTATCATACAACCCATACCTAAGCTAAGAGAGAAAAATACTTGTCCAAGTGCATCCAAAACTACATCCATTGTTATTTTTGAAAAATCAGGAATTATAAAATACTTCACCCCTTCCATAGCTCCGGGTAATGTAACAGATCGTATTGCTAAAATAATAATTATTATAAATAAAGATGGCATCATTATTTTACTAGCTTTTTCTATTCCCTTACCAATACCTATAAATACTATAGCAAGAGTAATTATCATAAAAATACCATGATATACTATGGGCATAGTTGTAGAAGACACAAATCCTCCAAATATCTCCTTCAAAATTTCTGGATCACTTACTTTTAAAGCTCCAGTTGCTGACTTTACTAAGTAGTTGATAACCCATCCACCTACGACACTGTAAAAAGACAATATAAGGAAAGCCGCAAAAACCCCAAGAGCTCCTACCCAGCCCCATTTTTTATTTATTTTTGCATATGCACCTATGGCATTTAACTGAGTATGCCTGCCTAAAGCAATTTCAGCTATCATTAAGCTAAATCCTAATAATAAAACTATAATTACATATACCAGTACAAAGGCTCCCCCTCCGTTAGTTCCTGCCTTATAAGGGAACTTCCATAAGTTTCCAAGTCCCACTGCTGATCCTGCAGCTGCTAATATAAATCCAAGTTTGGAACCCCATTGTTCTCTTTCTTTAACCTGCACTTCTTTGCTCATAAATATACTCCCTTCCTTTAAAATATTACATACTATTATATATGAATTTTATCAAATTTAAAATATCTTTTTTCAGAAAACTTTTTATTATTTTTTTAACAAAGTAATAGTTGTATACTAGATTATATAGTGTGTTATGACTTTTTTAACTTTTAAAGGGAATATGTTTTTACGTATATTTTGCAAGTTATTCATTCATTAACTTTCTTAAATGTATGATTAAATTTATATATACACAAATTCATTTTATTTCACTAACATTTCAACAATTCCATAACTATTGTAAATCTCTAATGAAAAGTAAAAAATAAAAAACAATTATAGGAACTTAAAATGTACCATAATTGTTTTTATTTTGTTAATATTTTATTTTGTTAATATCTTTCTTATACTCTTAAAGAGTACCGGTTTCATATTATCTATATTATCAGGTTCTTCTAATATTATGCCACTATAACATATGGAACTTGTTAACTCTAATATTATAAATAGAGTCTTTCCTGAGTCTTCTATATCATATTCACCAGAATTTATATTCCTCATAAATATATCTACTAGCCTCTTCATATCCTCATTAGTATCTATATCATACACAGCTTTTCTATATATGCCCCAAGATAAGTTTTTATGTATCAATTTTAGAAGCATTTTGTTATTCTTAAAGTATTCAATTAAATAGTTTATAAAAAATATTATAGCCTCTATGAAATCATCAAATTTTTCTTTATTTTTTTCAGTTTCTGACATAGCTTCTTTAATTACTACGGAGCTCTTTTTTAAAATTATTTTATCAAATATGTCATATTTATCCTTAAAATACAAATAAAAAGTTCCCTTAGCCACTCCAGCTTTTTTTACTATATCATCTATGGCTGTATTATTTATGCCTTTAGTTATAAATAATTCATATGCTGCATCATACAAACTATTCCTCTTAATGGTTTTATTTTCTTTTCTTTTATTTCGCTTTAACGAAGGTTTTTCTCCCACTTCTGATTTACCGTTAAAAGTCTCCTTTAATCTTTTAAAGTTTAGCATGTTTTAATATTTGCTCAAAAAGTTTAGAAACTTATAACGTTACCTCCTTTCCAAGTAATAGTATTATATTTACTAACTAATATCTAGTATAACATTAATATAAAATTATTAGTAACCAAAAACTCTAAAATTTATTATTTTTAATATTATAAACACGCTTTAACTATTATTTATACTATTATTTAAAAAAAGCTGTCTTTTTATACTCAGTAAACTTAAAGCATTTAAATCATTTGATTAATAAATATATAAGTGCTATAATCATTTTGTAAATTTATAAAATAGTTCATATTATAGGTACTATAATGTTTAAAAGGGAAATGGGTGAAAAGCTCATACGGTCCCGCCACTGTAATGAGGAGTCTATTGACTTTATGCCACTTAATTTAATTAGGGAAGGCGTTAGTAGATGATGATTCTAAGTCAGGAGACCTGCCTATAATGGTTTAATATTAGCTTGCGCGGATAAAGCTGACATTGGTTTGTTTTTGTAACCATTATCTTTTATTACGCAAGATAATGGTTTTTTATATTGCTAAAATTAAAAATATTAGGAGGATTTGTATGAAAATTTTTAAAAAGTTTATAGTAAGTTGCTTGTTTTTAACAATGTTATTCTCCCTATCAGCCTGCAGTAATAAAAATGCTAACTCTTCTAAGGCTAAAAATGATACAAAGATTTCTTATCCTTTAAATATAAAGGATTCATATAATAGAGAGGTTACTATAGAAAAAGAACCTGAAAAAATAGTTTCCCTTGCTCCAAATATAACTGAAACTATTTTTGCTCTTGGAAAAGGAGATAAATTAGTTGGAAAAACAGATTACTGCGACTATCCAGAAGCTTCTAAAAAAATTCAATCTGTGGGTGGCCTTAAAAATCCTAATATAGAAAAAATAGCTGAATTAAAACCAGATTTAGTTATTGCTTCTACTCATTTTGATAAGAAAGTTTTACAAAAACTAGAAGCTTTAAATATTAAAACCGTAGTGCTTTACGGTAAAGATAATCTAGATGGAGCATATAGTACTATAGAAAAATTAGGAACAATATTAAATTCAAAAGGAAAATCAAATGAAATAGTTTCAAATATGAAAAAGAAAGTGAACTCTATAAGAGAAAAAGTTAAAGGTAAATCTACACCTTCTGTATATTATGTAATCTCTTATGGTAAATTTGGTGATTACACTGCTGGTGGGGATACTTTTATAAATGAACTTATAGAAACTGCTGGTGGAAAGAATATAGCTTCTGACGTTAAAGGCTGGCAATATAGTATAGAAAAGGTTATAGAAAAAAATCCATATATGGTAATATGTTCTAAATATTTTGATGCTAAAAAAGGAATCCAAAATACAAATGGATATAAGGATTTAGCAGCTATTAAAAATAACAAGCTATATGAAATAGATAATAATCTTTTAGATAGACAAGGCCCTAGACTTGCAGATGGTCTTGAAGCATTAGCAAAAATTATACATCCTGAATTATTTAAATAAAACAGCTCTAGAGGACTATTGACACTTAATACAAATGATTGTGTTGTCGATAGTCCTTTAAAGAATAATTTGAAATGAGGAAAAATCATGCATTTTACAGAAAAAAAAAGACACTATAACATATTATTCATTATTCTTACTGTTATTTTATTTTTGCTTATAATATTTTGTGCCACATTAGGTGCTGCTGATATAAACTTTTTTAAATCTATGAAAATTTTATTTTCTAAACTTCCCTTTATAAATAACTTAATAGATACTTCTACTATTAAAGCTTCAGAAAGCTTAATAGTATTAAATATACGTTTACCTAGAATACTAATGTCTATGATAATAGGTATAGGTTTATCTATAGTAGGATGTTCTTTTCAAGCTATATTTAAAAATCCCATGGCAGATCCTTATATATTAGGCATTTCATCTGGCTCTGCTTTAGGTGCTACTATAGGTATAATATTAAATTTCTCCTTTTGGAACAGTATTATAGGAGTATCCTTTTTCGCTTTTTTAGGAGGCACCTTAACTACTTTATTTGTTTATAATATTGCAAGAGTAGGTAAGAAGCTTCCTACAAACACACTACTTCTTTCTGGAGTAACCATGAACTTTCTGCTTTCTTCTATAATATCAATACTAATGCTCTTTAATAGAAATCAATTAGAAGATATATACATGTGGACAATGGGCAGTGTTTCCTCTGCTAGCTGGCAGGAGCTGAAAATAATAGTTCCAATAATATTAATAGGTTCCTTAATAATAATCTCTTTATCTAAAGACTTAAATATTATGCTAACTGGAGATAGTACCGCTGAAAGTCTTGGAGTAAATGTAGAAAAAATTAAGAAAATAATACTCCTTACCTCTTCATTAATAGTTGCTTCCTGTGTATCAGTTACAGGTATAATTGGCTTTGTAGGACTTATAATTCCCCATATAGCTAGGTTAATAGTGGGTCCTAATCATAAAATCTTATTTCCTTTTTCCGCACTATTTGGTGCTATATTTCTAACCATTACAGACACATTAGCACGAACATTAATAAACCCTTCGGAAATACCAGTTGGAGTCATTACCGCACTATTTGGTGCACCATATTTTTTATATTTACTATACCAAAATAAAAAGAAGGTGCTATAGTTATGATAACTGTGAAAAATTTAAATTTTAAGTATGGAGAAAAAACCATATTAGAAGATATAAACTTAAATATTCAAAAGAATAAATTTTACAGCATACTTGGTCCAAATGGCTCTGGTAAAACTACTCTTTTAAAAAATATTAATAAATCCCTTGAACAACTAAAGGATACTATATTTATTGAAAATGAAGATTTATATTTTATTAAAAATAAAGAATTAGCTAAAAAAATATCCTGGGTTCCACAAAATACTTCTATTGATTTTGACTTTTCGGTTATGGATATAGTTCTTATGGGGAGAAATCCATATGTAGGTAGATTTTCCTCTGAAAGCACTGAAGACTTGAGAATTGTAGAAGAATGTATGAAAGTAACTAACACATGGATTTTGAAAAATAAAAATATTAAAGAATTAAGCGGTGGAGAACGCCAACGTGTAATTATTGCCAGAGCTCTTGCACAAAAGACAGATATACTCTTACTAGATGAACCAACTTCTAATTTAGATATACACCATCAAATTGAACTACTTGACACTGTAAAATTTGTAAATTCCAACATGACCATCGTGGCTGTTCTACACGATTTAAACTTGGCATCACAATACAGTGACTATCTAATACTTTTAAAAGATGGTAAAATAATATCCATAGGTGCACCAGAGCAGGTATTAACTAAACATAATATACAATTAGCCTATGACATCGATGTTAATATAATAAAAGATCCTATAACCCTAAGACCTCATATAATACCTATAAGTAAAAAATTAATAGAAAATAAAAATAACTTCTATAAAAACAATATTACCTACTTATAATTTCATTATAAAATCTAGCAACAAGTTTTATTGTTTACATATTATTTGTGGTATTATTTTAAATATACTATTTTAAAAAGTTCATCTTAATTTATTATTATACAAGGAGTGAATATTTTGATTAAAAACAAAAAAATACCGTATTTAAATTTAATACCCATATTGATTATCTCTTTTTTGCTATTTAAATTCATTGATAACATCGATTTATTTGCAAAATCTCTCAAAACATTTTTCTCCATAATTAGTTCTTTCATATGGGCATTTTCCATAGCTTATATTTTAAGTCCAGCTGTTAACTACTTAGAAAAAAAATTTAAACTAAAAAGAACAATTAGTCTATTAATAGTTTATACAATAGTACTAGGTAGCATAGTACTATTAATAACAAGGATTTCTCCTAAAATAACTCACAGTATAAGTGACTTAGTTAAAAACATTCCTGATTACATTGATAAGACAAAACATTGGATAGATAATTCTAATTTAAGTTTAGATTTTTTAGACAAGCTAGGAATAAATCTAGATGAAAAGATTACTGATCTTGCTGGCAAATTCACTACTTCCATAGGAGAAGGCTTAAATATAGCTTTAGCAAAAGCAATTACCATTACATCCTCATTTTTTAAAGCTATTCTAGGCTTTATAATTTCTGTATACATACTAAAAGACAAGGAAAAATTCAAATACGGCTTTAAAAGATTTCTATATGCAACATTAAAAGAAGAAACTGTGGATAAAATTATACATGTTTCAAAAGAAGTGGACAATATTTTCCTTAAATACATAATTGGAAAAGCCATAGATTCTTTTATAATAGGCATACTTTGTTTTATAGGTTTAAGTATACTAAAAGCTCCTTTTGCTTTATTTTTAAGTTTAATAGTAGGAGTAACTAATATGATACCTTATTTCGGACCTTTTATAGGTATGATACCGGCTTTTGTAATCACTTTATTTTATAATCCTATAAAAGCTATTTGGGTACTTATATTTATATTTGCACTTCAACAATTTGATGGTTTGTATTTAGGACCTAAAATTTTAGGTGATAAGGTGGGCTTAAGTCCCTTCTGGATAATTTTAGCCATAGTTGTAGGCGGAGGCACCTTTGGTGTTATAGGAATGTTTTTAAGTGTTCCTGTTATAGCAGTATTAAAAACTTTTTTAGATGACTTTATATCTAAAAAACTCTCTGAATAAGCATATATTGTAACATAATACATTGAAGAAAAATCTGATTTTAATTCCGTAATAAATGTGGAATTGGGGACTGTTCACAATACGCCAAGAACTTCTAAATGTCTCACAGTTAAAGCCCCTAAAGCTTTCAAACTCACTCGTTCCTCGTTCAAACATGAAAGCTTCTTAACGGTTCTTTAACTGTGAGACATAAGAAGTTCTAAGGCTAGTTCAATAGTCCCCAATTCCACATTTATTACTACATTAAAATCAGATTTTTAGTTTAATATGTTTATGGTTGGAGAGGAGAAGCCTACTAAAGGATGATTTTTCTCCACTACGTTACGGAAAATCTTTTATTGGCGGCAGCCAGCCTAAATACATAGGCATGATTAGGATTTATATATAAAAATATATAACTTTAATTGTTGGATAAATTGAAAATCTATAGATAAGTAACCGGGAATTAGGGCTTAAACGAACGGCTACGCCTAGCTTATTTTTATCACTTCTATTCTTCTCCTTTAACTACAACTTTTGCATTAGTATTAGCTTTAATTTCTAAACTTCCCTTGGCTTCTGCACCAACCGCCTTAACTCTGTACTTTCCGCTTTCTAGTGTAGTTTTATAGTTTCCTTTTCCTTTTCCCTCAACTATTACCTCAATTTTATCCTCTGGGTTAATAAATACTAATTTTAGTTTACCTTTATTGACTTTTATATCATATGTAAGATTTAATTCTTCTTTGCCTTCAGAATCAATCTTCATAATAGTATCGGTACCAGAAAATGTTTTAAAGCTCATTTTAAAATTAGAATCTTCTCCTTCACTATCTCTAAAAAAATAATTAAATGAATCACACTCTTTTACTATTGACCCATTATCATTGTACAATTTAGACTTTTCGTCTTTTGATTGTGCTTCCTCACAACCACTTAAAATTAATATAGCTCCCATAATAATTGCTAAAACTAATTTTTTCATTATCTCACTCTCCATCTATTATTATTTCAGTCACTATTTTATAATACTACTTTTTAACCTTTTCTTAAATAGACTGTTATAAATACATTTTAAACCTATAAATGAGTGTTTTACATCCAATAATTTACCAATAAGAAAAAAATAAAACATTTAAATAAAATCTATTGTATCATAAAGAACAATTAGGAAGCTCTACAAGAGAGTAGGTATATTCTTCACTTTCTGGATCTTCATCATCCTTTTGAAAAAGTATTTTAATTAGTTTATAATTATTGCTGAAACATTTCTTTTCCATTCCCAAAATAAACACCCATAATAAACCTTCAGAATATAAATCTACTATTTATAGAAGCTATGGTTTATTTAATCTCGGCAAAAATTTCATGTATGTTTCCATCTGGGTCCGCAAATAATGCTGTTCTTTGATTCCAAGGCATATTTTGTGGATCATGAATAGGAGTTGCTCCCATTGCAACTAACTTTTTAAATGCTTCATCTACGTCATGGGGTTTTTCACATGGAAAAGCCAATTCAAAAGCCTGACCAACTGCTTTTTTCCTATATTCATCACTGAGCGTCTCTATCGCCGTGTTTTGCAGCACGTTCTGTCCAATAGAAAGATTTTTCTAAGTCCTTATCAACACCAATTCCATCATAATAGAAATATCCAACTTGACATTCAGCCAGTGGATAACCCTTTTCAGCCAGTTTCATATGACCTTCAAAGCATTTCCCATACTGTTTGGTCAAGAAGTATTTCTCAATCAGTTCATTGCACTCATCAAATTCTTTACATGGTTTGTAATAATTTTCTGACATTATTTCTCCTCCCAATTCCTGTTTATAAACAGAGCTCTTAGCTTCAGATGGAGTTTTTACTCCAACTGAAGGTTAGAGATCATTATCCATGGACGTAGCTACCGTTATCTCCCACTTTGTTAGAAGTGGGAGTGTTACGGCAGGTAGTCATCGGATAAATAATCTTCTCTACAAATTTACTATCTAGTTATTTTTTACACCTTTCATGTATCACAATATAAGAATTATTTTCGATTTTATCCATTGTAGACATGGATGTCCCTCCTGAAAAATTCAAATCTGTGAACATTTTCACTGCCACCTATACTTACAGCCAGGGATGAATTCTTGCCAGGAATCTGATTTATCATCAACATGAATGCCTATCCCCTGCATATTTCATCCACTTGTTCCTTACTTAATTTCAATGTCATCAAAAATATCTATATATAAATTCATGGTAGTACCCCTCTTTAAGCTTTGTCTACTTGCTGTTTTTCTTTAACTCCTCTTCAACCTGTTTTCTAACCCTTCCAAAGGATATGTTTTTGTCCTCTCCTCCAAGGTTTAAAAACGACTTTGCTAAATCCTCGGTTGTAGGTTCAAGTACACTCATAAACTTGTTATAAGCAAACTGGAACTTTGGATCACTTTCATTCTCTCCAAAGGTTGCATAGATAAGCTCTTCAATCATTTGATCCATTCCCCAGAGTTTAAGATGAAGTAACTCATGTATTATTAGAGCTTCAAGGTTTTCCTGTTTTGGATTGAACCCATTTATCATCAATACCGCCTTCCTGTCATCAGCATCTATCTTAATATCCCCGGACTTCCTCCATTCTGTTTCTACAATATGAATGAATATATCCCAATCACGCAGCCTTAAAATGTCCTGCCATTTCTTTAAAAATTTTTCGCATTCGTTTATTTCAACCTTCATCATAAAAATTACCTTCTTTCTAAAACCTAATCTTTAACATTAATATTTCTTAAGCTTAAAGCCTAACATTTCAATTTTTTACACCCTTTACACATCCTAATATATGGAAATCCACAAATATTTATACATTCACTTATAATAGTATTTATCATCGGATTATATTTGTTTATATGTTTCTATTGGCTATTATAAGCCTATTATTTTAGCAACTTGTTCTATTGAACCTATACTATAATCTGCATTGCCAGCATTTTGAATAAGAGTTGGAGCAAATATACAAGAATCTACTCCGGCATTTCTAGCAGCTAGAATATCAATATCTCGATCTCCAATCATTAATACTTCTTCTTTTTTAAGATTATATTTCTCAATAATATACATGATTGCATCTGGTTGTGGCTTTTTCTTTAATTTACTCTCTTTAGTTACAAAATCACAAAAATATTCAAATAAATTATAGCGTTCTAAGTATTCTAATGCAGATTTATCTCTATGCGTAAATAAATAGTTTTTTCTTCCCGAATAATATACCATTCTACAAATATTTTGGACATGTTCATATGGCTTTACCAATTCATAATTAATCTATTTTTCATATTTACAAAATCGTTTTATCATTTCATTATTTATTTTATGCACTTTTTTATAATGATTAATAGCATTAGTTACAGATATTTTCATAACATCCAAAATATTTTCATAACTCTCTTCTATTCCATCATCTTGCAAAGCCCTTTGGAATGAACTTACCATATATGGGTATGAATCAAAAAGAGTACCATCAAAGTCCCAAATAATATGCTTATACATATTTATTCCTCCTTAAAATAAGTGGGTGTAGCACGCACTACACCCACTTATTTTACTGAATTTATACATAGACTACATATATTATCTAGTCTATAATTTAATTATTTAATTCTTATAGATTCATACGCACTTTTTTTGCAATTGCGAATTAACTTAACGATAAATTACTATTTTTATATTTAGTTTACATATTGGAATTTGTAAACCACTTTATATTTTGTTATTACTATCCAAAATAGAACCAATGACGATGCCAATAAGCATTCCTACTCCGGCTCCTAAAGGTATAGAAAATATAGAATTAGCCCCATCTATGATAATACTAGTAATAATTCCTATACCAGCACCAAAACATAATCCAAGTGATATACCTATTGTTAAATACTTGTTTGCATCTTTTTTCATATCACACCTCTTTCAAATTACTATTTATTGAATCGCGTGTACTCTCTACATCACAATATTAAGAGTATTGTGACTCTTTTGCTAAAGTACACGAACCTTCATCTAATAATACTTTTGATAACAGTAATAATTAAACAGCGTTTATCTTATATCGTTCACCGTACTGTATTTTTGCTATTTCGGAATATTTAATAACAAATTCTTCTTTTGCATCAGTATAGGCATCTCTATTATGTTCATACTTTTCCTTTAACTGCATTTTTAAATCTACATATTCTTTAGCAACCTCTGGATGTTCAATCAAATAATCTCTAAAATATAATTCACTCCAATTATCAGCATAACGTACATGGAGATGATATACCTTTTCTTCAAACCCATATTTAGTATAGCCTTTACTGTATGTTTGTTTGAAAGTCGGTTTTTCTGAAAAATTCATCAAACCCCATTGCATTGACTTTAACATATCTGTTATTTGGCTTATATTACTTCTGAGTGATATTTCCATGAGAATATCTATAGTCGGTTTTGAAACGATTCCTGGAACTGCTGTACTTCCTATATGGCTGATTCTTACAATAGTTCCATCATCAAAATTCTCCACCAGTTTTTCTTTCTCTATTTCATACCATTTTGGATATGCAGTATTATATTCCCTAAGTATTATTGGAAATAGTACCCATAGTTCCTCTAATGTCATTTCCGATAATTCTTTCGCCATATTTGTTATCCTCCATAATATAAAAAATCTTGTTCATAAATCTCTGGTTTGTTTTATCTCATTAGATACGCAGTTATTTACAATTGTGAATTAACTTATTTTTCAATTATATCATACTTTTAGAAATGATTATCATGAAAATGTTTATAATTTTATTATTTGCTCTAGCATACGCTATTA
This sequence comes from Clostridium sp. KNHs214, assembly GCF_000744935.1. Classification (GTDB taxonomy): domain Bacteria; phylum Bacillota; class Clostridia; order Clostridiales; family Clostridiaceae; genus Haloimpatiens. The sequence continues at coordinate 105,266 of NZ_JQMW01000013.1, forward strand.
TAATTAGTCAAAATATTATTAGTAACCATGAATTAGAGCTTACTAAGGCTACGCCTAAAAAATAATATGAGCGCTTTCTTTCTTATAAATTAAAGATTTTCTGAATAAAATGAAGAAAATCCACATTATTTGATATTTATATATTTAGAAGTTCTTGGCGTATTGTTCACAGTCCAAAATTTCACATTTATCACGGAATTAAAATCAGATTTTTCCTATGCACCCCCGTCACAATTTTCTTATTTTCTCTTTTCGTTTAGATAAAGACCGTACATGGCGATTCCAGATAGGATAGCTAGTCCTAAAACTAAAGTCCACGATAATTTAAATCCACTTTTTTCTAGAATTCCGCCCATTACATATGGGGCTATAGCATAGCCTGCTCCAGAAATTATAGGTATAAGGGCATTAAATCTACCCCTATGCGACATTGGACTGTGATTTGCTATGTACACTCCTGAATTTGTTGAGCACAAAATCTCTCCTACTGTCCATACTGCTGTAGAGACTATAAATAGTGGATATGCTTTTATAACAGACAGCATTCCAAAGCCTATAGCATAAAAAACTCCTGCCAAAGCAATATTTAAAACTGACTTATTCCTCTTTGTAATATGGGTTATAACTGTAGTAAAAAATATTACTGTAAGAGCATTTACAGTCATTAAATATCCATACAGCTTTTTAGAAGCTACGGATCCAAAAATATCATTTACTTGAAGTGGTATTATATAACCAGCTTGAGCATAAATAAATGAATATATAATAGAAATAAAAGTGAATATAACTAAATTGGGTCTCTTAATTAATGCTAAAATAGTAGAACCTTCTTCACTTTTTTCATCATCATCAACTATTGTTTCTACCTGACTTTTTTCAGGTATAGACTCTTTTACAAATACCACTACCAAAATTAATGATATTAATGTGGTTATCCCATCACCTATAAATAAAATTCTCATATGATTATTATATAAAAGCCCTGCAATTAATGGTCCTATGGCAAATCCTACATTTATACCTAAATATAAAAGAGAGAATGCTGCTTTTCTATTTTGCTTATTGGTGACATCGGCAAGCATTGCACTATTAGCAGGCTGAGCTGCACCATTAAATATTCCTGATAAAATAAGAAGCCATATTATAAAATGTGGATTATTTAATATGCCACATAAAATTAATGAAAAAGCAGCTAGACCCTGAGATATAACTATTGTACGTTTTCTTCCTGCATGATCAGCTAACTTTCCACCTGCTAAGGCTCCAATACCACCGCATACTGCAGTTATTGTTATAAATACACCTATTTGTTTAGGCGACATATTCAATCTATCCTTCAAGAAGAATGTCATAAATGGATAAACAAAATTTCCAATACAATTTATAACTCTAGCTATAAATAAAACATATATTTCCTTCGGCAATCCAGAATAAGTTCCTAATAAAGATTTAAATCTTTCTTTTTTATTTATCCCCAATTTTTCACCCCCACTATTTTAAGTTTTTTATCTTTCCCCTAATTTTAAATTTGGAATGGCATTTAAAGTTAATGGAGTTATGTTTCCCTTCTTATATTCAAAGTAAGCAGCACTACCTATCATGGCTGCATTATCTGTGCATAAAATCATTGAAGGAAACAATACCTTTATTCCCTCTTTTTCTCCTCTTTTAATCATAGTTTCTCTAAGGCATGAATTAGCAGCTACTCCACCTGCAATAGCTATTTTATCTACATTTTGATTTTTACAAGCTTCTATAGCATTGTCTACCAGTACGTCTACCACTGCCTTTTGGAAAGATGCTGCCACATCTTCCCTCACTATCTCTTCCTTCTTCATTTCTTTATTATTTAAATAATTAAGTACTGCTGATTTAACTCCACTAAAGGAAAAATCCAAGCTATCATCATGAAAATTAGCTCTAGGAAATTTTATCGCATCAGCATTTCCTTTCTTTGAAACTTTATCTATTTTAGGTCCACCTGGGTAGCCAAGACCTATAGCTCTTGCAACTTTATCAAAAGCTTCTCCTGCTGCATCGTCTCTAGTTCCACCTAAAACTTCAAATTCACCATAATCCTTCATATATACTATGAAAGTGTGTCCTCCAGATACCACAAGGCATACAAAAGGTGGCTCTAATTCTTTATATTCTATAAAATTGGCACTTATATGTCCTTCTATATGATTTACACCTATTAATGGCTTGTTTAACGCATAGCTAAGTCCTTTTGCATATTGAAGTCCTACCAGTAGTGCACCTACTAATCCGGGTCCATATGTAACTCCTATAGCATCTATATCCTGCAGTGTAACATTAGCTTTATCTAAAGCCTCCTGAACCACTACACTTATAGCTTCTATATGTTTTCTAGAAGCCACCTCTGGAACTACTCCTCCAAATTTAGTATGTATATCTATTTGAGAAGCTATTATATTAGATAATACTTCCCTGCCATTTACAACTACTGCCGCTGCTGTTTCATCACAACTACTTTCTATGGCTAATATTTTTATATCTTTATTCATAATAAATTCCTTCCTTTACTATTTAGTATTTAAGCTCTATATTAAAATGCAAAGTATAATAAATAATAGGTAATAGCTAAGAAGTAAGAGTTAAGGATAAAACTCTAGGAGTTTTTTATAATTAATTTGTAAGTAATAGTTGTGGTAAAAATTCAGCTTTGCTGAATTTTTCAATAGCTCTTACTTTTCACCTATTAGTTCTTAACTTAAAAAATATCGTAATACAATATTTTCATATAGCCTAAAATATTACTGAATTTAATTTTATACCTTAACTTCTATAATACAAAAAACTTTATATATCATCAAGGAAAACCTAAAAACTTTTAACTCTCTTTGATTTTGTATTATATTAGTATTATGATATAATTCTTTTTATACTGTCAATTACCACCCATACAAGTAAGGGTTGTTTCCTTGCCACACTTTTATGAAAAGGGGTTTATATATGATTTGTAATTACGCTAAAGTTATAATTAAGGGCTCTCCTATAACTAAATCTAATTTTAAACTTTCCAATATTCAAGGACGAGCTATACTGCCTTATAATTCAGGAAAATATCATGATAGATACGCTTTATATGAGCAGCAAATAGCTTATGAAGCTAGATGTCAAAATCCCAATACAGTACTTAATGAATCATTAATAGCTATATTAAAGGTATATTATAAAAGTAAAAAAAGACATCCAGATACCACAAATATAACTAAAAGTATTTTTGATGGAATAGAAAAAAGCGGATTGATTATAAATGATGCCCAAATAAGAAGACTAATTATTGAAGAATTCTACGATAAGGATAATCCTAGATTTGAATTAGAACTTTTTCCTGAAAGCGAGTATTCCATAGAATACTCTATACTAAAAAAAGAAAAAGTTGAAAAACCTATAGTTTACGCACCACCAGCAAATAAAAAAAATAAGCTAACTTCTTCTCAATGTAGCTTAAAAAAAGAATCTGATGGTTCTAATAATGAAGTCTGTGAAATATGCGGCAAGCCTATAAAAAGCCAAGAAAGAATATCTATTAATAAAGGAAGTTCATTTATCTGCAATAATTGTTTTAAAAAACTTTTTTAGTGCTATACACTTCATATCTTGTATAGCACTAAAAATTTAATTAGTCTTTTTTAATATTTTTATATACCTAGCTACAGCCTCACCAGCTTTATTTCCTTCAGAAACTACATAATTAGTATCATAGTTGATCTTAAGTAAGTTTCCACAGGCAAATATTCCATCTACAGATGTGCACATATTCTCATCTACTACTGGCCCACCCCATAAATTGTTTAAGGAAATTTTAGCATTCACTGTTATATCAGTCTCTGGAAACAGTTGTACAGATAAAAGTAATGTATCACATTCCACATAGCATTCAGTATCCTTCAATACTTTTTTATCTTTGTCTAGTGAAGCTAGCGTTACCCCTTCTACTCTATCTTTTCCTTTTATATCAACTATGTAGCAACTTTCTTTAAAGGGTATATTAAAATCATCTATACATTCATTAAAGTATTCTTTTTTACCTATAGGCTGTGAATTTTTTTCTACCACCATTTTTACATTTGCTCCTTCTAATTTCAGCCTTCTAGCGGTTAATAAAGCTAAATTACTTGAGCCATATACTATAACTTCTTTTCCTGGTAAGTAACCGTGTAAATTCACCAATTTATGTGCTGTTCCACAAGTATATATGCCAACGCACTTATTCCTTGGTATATTTATAGCTCCTATAGACTGTTCTCTGCATCCAGTGGCTAAAACTACAGCTTTAGCTTTTATATTTTTTATACCTTCTTTTTCACTTACATAAGTTATTTTCTTATCTTCAGTAAGTCTTAATACTGTAGAATTTGTTTTGGTTTCTATTTTATATTCATTTATTTCATCCACAAGCTTTTGTATATATTCAGGACCAGTAACATATTCTTCAGAATCTCCTAAACGAAATCCATTGTGAATATTTTCGTTTAGCATACCACCTAAAGAACTTTCTCTTTCTATTATACAAACCTTATCTACTCCTTGCTTTTTAGCAGAAATAGCGACAGATAAGCCCCCAGGCCCTCCTCCTATTACAACAATGTCATATAATTGCATAGAATCTCCTCCAAATTTAAAACAACTAAACTAATACCTACAATATATTTTATCAGTTTATGTAAGGTATGTATACATTGAAGACTATAAAATGGCCTATTTATTTCCCTTTAATTTTATCAAATACTTCTACTGCATTATAGGAACTTCTAACTAAGGGAGCTGATGCAACATATTTAAATCCTAAACTTTCACCAATTTTCCTATATTCCTCAAAAACATCTGGGTGAACATATTCTACTACATCGTGATGTTTTTTAGATGGTTGTAAATATTGTCCCATAGTGAATATATCACAATCTATTTTTCTAAGATCATTCATAAGACTAACCACTTGTTCTTTTGTTTCTCCTAAGCCTAGCATTATTCCTGACTTAGTCAAAATAGAACTATCCATTTTCTTCACGTTTTCTAAAACCTTAAGAGATCTTTGATAAATCGCTCTTGGTCTAACTCCTGGATATAAATCTGGCACTGTTTCTACATTATGATTTATTATATCTGGCTTCTCATCTGCTACTAATTTAAGAGCTTTTTCATCTCCTTGGAAATCAGGTATTAAAACCTCAATGGTTACATTCTTATTTAAATTCTTAACTTCCTTTATCACCTTAGCAAAATGTCCTGCTCCACCATCTTCTAAATCATCTCTAGTTACAGAAGTAACAACCACATGTTTTAAGCCAAGTCTATCTACAGCTTTAGCTAAATTTTCCGGTTCCTTTTCATTTACAGGCTCTGGTTTACTTTTAGTTACATTGCAAAATGTACAATTTCTTGTGCAATTTCTTCCAAGTATCATAAAAGTAGCTGTACCTTTATGAAAACATTCTCCCCTGTTTGGACATAAAGCATGTTCACATACAGTATTTAAATTTAAGTCCTTTAATAAATTTTCTACTTCTATAGAATTGTGATTTCTAACTAATTTTACCTTTAACCATTCTGGTTTTCTTACGTACATTTTAATTCCCCCTTAAAATATTCAATGCAGCATATAATATACTACACACACATTCTATTTTTCTATGCATAAACTACATACAACTTATAAATCATATGTTTACTTATAATTAAACATCAACCCCATAAATTGTTCTCTTGTTAAATCAGAAATATATTCTGAAATATCTACATCTTTAATAACTTGTAATATGTTTTCCTCTTCATATTTCTTTCCCAAAAGTATGTTTTCTAATTGGTCGATTTCTCTTTTTCCAAAAAAGTCTCCATTTATTTCTATACCACTTATATTTCCATCTTTTATTGATAAACTAATTTGAACTACTCCACATTTAAACTTATCTTCATTAAAAAATTGAAATTTAGGAGAGTTCCCATAAGTCCATTGCCAAGTAGAAAACTTTTCTTCAGATATTTCATTTATTTTCTGCATCTCTTCTTCATCTAGTTCATAAAATTCCCTGCAATTAAATTCTTCCATCACTAATCTTATAAGACAATTTTTGAATTCTTCTACATTCATATCTTCATCTAGATATTTTCTTATATTAGTAACTCTATTGGATACAGACTTAATAGCCTTGTCCTTAAATTTTACTGGATTGCTTTTTAAAGCTTTTACTAAGTCTGATAAATCCGCATCAAATAATAAGGTTCCATGATGAAGAACTTTATTTTTATATGAATATTGGGCGTTTCCGCAAAACTTTTTTCCTTCAACTGTTAAATCATTTCTACCGGTAAACTCTGCTTCTACTCCAAGTTTCTTCAAAGCATTTATTACTGGCTTAGTAAACCCTTTAAAATCTGCAAAGTTAGAATCCTTTTTGGTTATAAAAGTAAAGTTCAAATTACCTAAATCGCAAAAAACTGTTCCCCCTCCAGATACTCTTCTAACTACATCTATATCTTTTTCTTTAACATATTCTAAATTTATTTCTCTTAGAGTATTTTGATTTTTTCCTATAAGTATAGATCTTCTATTTCGCCACAGTATAAAACAATCTGTATCCTTGTACTTAAGTATATACTCTTCTACAGCGTGATTAATATATGGATCCTTACAACTACTATTTATAAATATCAAGTCCATCCCTCCAGTACCCTTACTGTACAATTTAAAGGTTTTCATGCAAGCTAAATACTATGTGAACTACACAGCAATAAACAACTAAGTTTTTACGCAAAATTCTATAAACATTATACTACAATTATTCCTATTAACATTATCATATTTTAAATATAAATTAAACTATTCTAATTTATTTAAAATATGCCTCCTTACCTGGCGTTTATGATTTTTTAAAAAAGTATATTTTAGATAATTAATCACACATATATGTTATAATTTCGCGTTACAATTCACCCTTGCAAATCGAAATGCAACAAGTATATATCGAATTAAATAACTTTTTTATTGATAAACGATAAATTACGTGATATTATATTATTACTCAATAAAATATAAAAAACTTAGATTAATTAGCAGGAGGTAATTTTAATAAAAAAATATCTTTTACCATTAATATCATTCATTATATCAATTAGTTGTATAGTTGCTTACAACATCATTGGGGCAAAGATTGCTCCAGATGGTACTCTTATAGAACCATTTTTCTTAATACCAATAGGTTGGTTATTTATAATTATTGGTATAGTTTCTGGTTTAATAATCTCATTCTCTAAGAACCACAAAAAATTTCGTAAAGATATCTAATTACTATAATTATTAGAAACAAATTCTAAAATAAATATCTATTTTGGGGGTTTATAGATATTTAACAACCAAAAGACAACCGACCCCTTAAAAATAAACAAATTTAATATATATAAAAAAAGCCAGTAACCTTTATGATTACTGGCTTTCATTTTGGCAGGGGCACGAGGACTTGAACCCGGAACCAACGGTTTTGGAGACCGCTACTCTACCAATTGAGCTATACCCCTTTGACGAAGATTATTGTATCATGATATGGCATATAAGTCAACATATATTTGCATTAAATTTTGCTGAAAACTAATAAAGTGATTCAACCACAAAAAAGTACAATGTAATGGAATTATGAAATTTCTCTGGAATGAGTTGCATAAGAAGCGAAGGAACTATTTAAATTTATTGTTCCGAGCTCTTATGCAAGTCATGGAGGAGAAATTTCATAATTCAAGTAATGTAATACTTTTTGTAGGATAATCATAAAATCAATATTCTGAAAATGATTATTGATATTTAATAAAAAAATCAGAAATAAAAATGCCGCTAAATATAACTTTAGCGGCATTTTACTTACAATTTAATTAAATCCTATTTTGCAGCTTCTTTAGTTGATGGAAGAATTACTTCAACTTCAGAATGTGGACGTGGTATAACGTGAACTGATATTAATTCTCCAACACGTTGTGCAGCAGCAGCTCCAGCATCTGTAGCAGCTTTAACAGCTCCAACATCTCCTCTAACCATAACAGTTACAAGTCCGCCTCCAACATATTCTTTACCTATTAAATATACGTTTGCTGCCTTAACCATAGCGTCAGCTGCCTCTATTGATCCTACTAATCCTTTAGTTTCTATCATTCCTAATGCATCATATTTCATTTTAAAATCCTCCTAATTATCTTATTATTTGTATATTATAATTTTTAATTATAATCATTTATTTTTTACCACTTTTTATTATTTTAATTGTTATTGATTATTTTTCTATTTCACTATTGTTATTTTTGATTTTGAGTTAATGCCCATTGCATTAGCTTCTTCGATATCAAGATGGCATTCAAGCTTTGAAGCATCATTAGCCCTGATAGCTACGTTGCTGTATATTCCGCCTCTGAAATCATCAAATTTTATTGATACTATATCTCCATCACAGACCCCTAAATTTTTAGCATCTTCAGGTGTCATATGAATATGTCTTTGTGCAACTACTAAGCCTTCTTCAATTTGAACAGAACCTTTTGGTCCAACTAATGTAATTCCAGGCGTTCTGCTTAAATCTCCAGATAGTCTTACGTGTGATACTGCTCCAAGTTTAATGCAATCTCCAGCTAATACTTCAACTTGAGTCTTACTTCTTACTGGTCCAAGAATTCTAACTTTTTCAATTGCACCCTTTGGTCCACATACTGTTACAACTTCTTTGCACGCATATTGTCCAGGCTGAGATAAATCTTTAAGTTTAGTAAGTTGATAGTTTTTTCCAAAAAGACATTCTAAATCCCTTTGTGAAAGATGTACGTGTCTATTAGAAATACCTACTGGAATCTCAGATGAATTTACCTGAGATACAGTATTTTCACTTTTGCCATTTACAGTTTCTAGTAAAAGCTTTAATACTGCCTCTAAATTATCCATTAGTTTGCCCCCTTCATAGCGGCAACTATTTGGTTAACTAAGTTTAAAAGCTCCTCATTTTTTGCACTCTCACAACCGCACTCAGTACAGTTATCAGTATTTTTAACACACTCAGTAGCCTTATTTAAAGCTGCTGCAGCTGCTGCAATTTGAGCTGGGCTCATATTCATGAATTGACTTTGAACATTTTGAACACCATGACAGTTCTCAGCAGTTTTTATACAGTTGAAGGTTGGGTCATTAGATGCTAATGTTGCACAATCTTTTAAACCATAAGCAACTCTCTTTATATTTATAAGATGTTCTGGAGTAACATTCTCAGATACTGAGCTTCCTCCCCATGTACCACATCCTAAAGTAAATGAAGGGTTAAGACCTGTGCTTGCACCTGTTCCACCTTGTGCTCCACCAGTGTTAACAAGTATACGGGAAGCTGGCTTTTTAGCAAACTTCATAACTATATCTCTATCTTCAGTATGTATACTCATTGTATGACCAATTCCATTTTGAAGTAATTCAATACTTAACTCACATGCTTCATGCCAATCTTTTACTGTATAGAATGCAAGAACTGTTGTAAGTTTTTCATATGACAATGGATTGCCTTCACCTACTCCATTTTGTCTTCCTATAAGTACTTTAGTTTCTGATGGAACTGTAAATCCTGCAGCAGTTGCAATAACTTGTGCACTTCTTCCAACAAACTTAGCATTCATAGCATGACCATTTTTGAATAACAGCTTACAAACTTTATCAGTTTCTTCTGCTGTCATGAAATATCCACCTTGCTTTTTAAGTTCTTCAATAACTACAGCTTCATTGCACTCTTCACAAATTATTGATTGTTCTGAAGCACAAATTGTACCATTATCAAAAGTCTTACTTGCAATGATGTTTCTAACAGCTTTCTCTACATTAGCAGTTCTTTCTATGTACGCTGGAGAGTTTCCTGCCCCAACACCAAGAGCTGGCTTTCCTGCACTATAAGCAGCTTTAACCATTCCTGGACCACCTGTAGCTATTATTATAGCAACTTCTTTGCTCTTCATTAATTCATTTGTAGCTCCGATTGTTGGAGTAGTTATGCAACCTATAATATTTTCTGGTGCACCAGCTTCAATAGCTGCATCACGCATTAATTCAGCTGCCTTAATTGTACATTTTGCAGCAGATGGATGTGGTGAGAAAACTATAGCATTACGAGATTTAATTGAAATCATAGCTTTGAAAATCGCAGTAGAAGTTGGGTTTGTTGAAGGTACTATACCCATAACTAAACCAACTGGTTCAGCAATCTCTATAAGCTTATTTGCTTCGTCTTCTTTAATTATACCGATAGTTTTCATATCTTTTATTGAATCATATAGTACAGTAGCTGCTAAATGATTTTTAAAAGTTTTATCTTCAACTTTACCAAAACCTGTCTCTTCAACTGCCATCTGTGCTAAACAAGCAGCATGCTCTTCTGCAACTCTAACCATGTTGCATAAAATTTTATCAATTTGTTCTTCAGTATAATCAGCAATTTTATTAGCTGCTACTTTTCCTAGTCTAGCAAGGTCTCTTGCTTCTTGTATTGAACGTAAATCCTTGTCGAAGTTTTCCATTATTCCTTACTTCCTTTCGTAAACTTTACAATATATAAATCTAATTTTTCTCGTAATATAATTTGAATTTTGCAAGTAATAAATTTTTACCTGCTTTTGAAATTGTTCTGCCTGTAATTACAAAATCTTTATATTCACGAGCTAGATTTCTAAGCTTAACTACTTTTAACTTAGATAATATCAAAATGGTTTTTTCTATACCATTTTTACTTACTAAATTATCTACATCGTCTTTATGTAAATTCTCTAAATTCACCTTATGTAGTTTATCTAAATCAGCTTCTGAAGCATCTTTATTTTGATTTTCCTTAGCCTCATCTTCAGTTTCTTCTATAGTTTCTACATCCTCTTTCTTATCAGATGATAAAACTTCTGGATTTTCTGGTTCTTCTACTTTATCTGCATTTTCTCCATCCTCCATCTTTTCATCAGATGATGGCTCTTCTATGCATTCTGCTGTAGTATTAGATCCAATTATATTCTCCAATTCTTCGTGAGGACGTGGAATTACATGCTCTGAAACTAAAAATTCTTGATCAAGTTTTTTAACAGCCGCTACCCCAGCTTCTATAGCTGCTTTTACTGCACCTACATCACCTGTAACTGAAATTGTAACAAGACCGCCACCTACATAAGTCTTTTCAATAATACTTACATCTGCGGATTTAACCATTGTATCAGCCGCCTCAACAGCTGCAAGTAATCCTTTTGTTTCTATTAAACCAAGCGCTTGCATAGGTCAATCCTCCTAGTCTTCTATAAAAGATCCGCCCAGTTTGCTGGATATGTTGTATAGAATACCCTAGCCTTGTCTGGAGAACCCCAAACTACTTTAGAACCTGATGGTACGAATAACACATCTCCAGGATAAGCTGTGTATGTCTTTCCATTAACTTCAACAGTTAAAGTTCCCTCGATAACATAGTCAATTTCTTCATAAGTTAATTCCCAATCAAATTTTGAATTTTCAATAATTAAAAATCCAGCACTCATTTTTGATTCTTCTTTGTTTACTAACTCTTGAAAATAAACTTTTGCATCTGGGTTACCAGTGTCAAATACATCCATTTTTACTGTGTTTCCTCTAACAACTTTAAGTCCGCTAGGATCAGACTCAGCTTCAAATAGAACATTCTTTGGCTTTAAACATTCAAGCATTTGTTGTAAAAGACCCTTGTCCATCATTGCTTTAAAGAAATTAAGCATCATTTCAACATCCATACCCTCTATGTTTGGAGCTTTTTTAGCTTCTACATGCTCAATTTTAGGTGCTGGTGCTTCTGTAGTGAATATTATTCCACTATTTTTTGCAAGATCATTAGCTGATGGAGTAATTATTTCACTGCCTTCTAAATAAAATACTTTTTCATTTTTTAGTATTAATGCTTCAACATCTTTTGCACAAATTAATCTTTTCATATTTTCACTTCCTTTCAAAATAATATTGCTGTCCATAAAACTCTTAAAATCCTGTGATTATTTTTAAGAAAGATCTTATTTAACCAAACTGACAATCATCATCAATTATTCCAATAACAACTGCATCCACAGGAATATTGTCGTCACCCAACATTTTGCGGGCAGAGGAGCCAGTACTAACGATAACCCTATCACCAATACCTGCACTTATAATATCCACAACAATAAATCTGCGTCCTTCATCTATTCCACCAATTTCTTCTGCAAGCATAAATTTAAGTCCGCTAAGTGATTCTGCCTTTCTAGTGGCCCATACATTATCAATAAGTCTTGCTACTATCATATTGTTTTTCCCTCTTTCATTTTCATTTTAATTTCATTTATGGCGGCTTCAACTGATGATGTGTCACCAAAAATTCCAATTAAAACCATGTGTTGGGGACATGTACCCCTAATCTCTTCAACAGTAACCCCAACAGCTTTTTCGGCAATATCTGCAGCATAAATCATATCGATAAGCTTACCTTGCACAAGTCCTATTGCATCAACGCTGTTTAAATCCGTTTCGCACTTTACACCGATACGTTTTATGAGAATTTCTTTAGTGCTATGGGAAGGTGATTTTATAATTCTAAAATCCACTTTTAAACACTCTCCTTATTATTCCATAATATCTTGTGTACAGCTTAATGCTATTCCAAGTGGTGTAACAAACATAGGATTTTTAGGTTTATGTGTATACACGCCAGTCTTTTTTTGAATAATTTCTTCGATGCCTGTCAAACAACAAGTACCACCTACTAAAGAAATTTCATTAACATCATAATCTTTAATATACTTACTAATAATTGTTGACACCTTTTCAACTACTGGCTTTAGTACTGGTAAAATTTCCTTGTGGTTCTTATTATCTCTTTTAAATTTATCTGCCTCATTAAAAGGCATTCCATATGCACCTGCAATAACTAGTGAAAAATGAGTACCACCTGTAGGTTCGTCCACAACATAAACTACTTTTCCATCCTTTAAAACAGATATTCCAGTTGTTCCACCACCGATATCTACAACTGCACCATTTTGAATTTTAAGTACAGCATTTGCAGCAGTAGGTTCATCTAAAAGATTTGTCAATTCAAAGCCAGCTGCTTGAACTACATTTTTAATTGCTCCAGAATCTAAAGCATCAGTTCCAGGTGGAATTGCAGCCGCCGCATAAATAAGCTCTGTATTCAATTTTTCCTCGATTTCCTGCTTAAGTTCTCTAACAATCCTTACTGCTCCAATATAATCCACAACCATACCGTCACGAACTACATCTGCATATCTATATGCACCTGCAACAGGCTTGTAGTTTTCATCTAAAACAGCCAATACTATACAAGCAGTACCTAAGTCTACACCTGTATAATAAACAGAAGAACCATTAACAATTGGTCTTTCTATTACTTCCTCAAACTCTTGAACCATATTATCACAATATTCAAAAGTTAATTTTTCCTTTGACATTCTTTTCCTCCTACTGCTGAACAAATCAATTGAGACAGCGAATTAATTATTGAGTTAACGTTCCCTATAATGCTATCTTTTAAACCGTCATCATCATTTTTGTAGGTATCAATTATTTCAAACTGTAATTCCCTTAAAGCACAGCGAAGTGTGTGCATTTTTAAAATTGCATTGCTTTTTGCAAGCTGCATATGAAATTCTGTTATCTCGAAACAATCATCAAGCTCTGTTATAAAATTTAATGAATTCATTCCAGCACACTCTCCGCAGTAAATTGGCTCAAGAGTACCTTTTCCATCCACAACATTTCTGATATTTGATATTTTTCTACCCAAATTTATAATGTTTTGTGCTAAGATAATATCCTCTTTTAATATTTCACTACTAGTAACAAGAAATACTGCCTCCATAGATTTCAATTTTAAGCAAAGTTTCTTATTGAAATTTAAATTGCTGTTTACCATTGGTTCTTTTGTTTCAGCCTTATTGTTTTTAGAAACATTCTTATTTGCTTTTGGAGCATCATCATTTAATTTTATTCTCTTATCAGACAAATATTGAGTTGCTCCAGGTGTAAGGCGCTGTCCTTGTTGTAACTTGTAGGTATCAAAAGGTTCTTTTCTAAATAAGTCTCTCAAGTACTCTTCAGTAATAAATCTCATCATCGACCTTTACTCCTCACCTTTTTCAAATAAATACTTCTTCAAAGCATCAATTCCTGTTCCAATTTTAAAACTAATATGAAAATATGGCTCTGACACTCCTATGTTCTTTAGCTGTTTTAAACATTTTTCTTCATTTTCAGGTACCAAGTCACACTTTGTTATAACCCCGATTACCGGGCATCTAAAGGACTTTGCAAATCCATGGGAGTATATTTCACTGCTATTAGACTGATCAACCACTATAAGCACATGAGATGCATCCTGAGCTGCTGCTATTACATGCTTATACATCCATGCATTTTCTATATAAGAGCTTGGAACATCAATGGTGTTTTTACCATAAATCAAATCTGGTGTTCTTCTTAATGGACCATCATAATTGTTTAATGCATTAACCAATGTGGTTTTGCCTGATTTTGAAGGCCCAATTACCATTATGCGCTTTCTTCTCATGTCCTTGTAATGGGAGCCGGAGTAAATCCAAGCATATCCTTTAAAATATCATTTACTGCACCAAGTGCTGTTTCAACACTTTGTACATCACCATTTATTACAACAGAACCTGTAAAACGGTCAAGGAATCCAATTTGCACATCGGAAGCCTTTGTAGCAATATCTGCTGCAATAATAGCCGATTCATAAGGAGAAAGAGTTAAAATACCTATTGCTCCTTTTTCATCAATTCCAAGACGTTCATATATATCAGGCATGGGTGATGCAATAACATGAGCTATTGTAATCTGCTTTCCTGGCACTGACTCTTGTATAACACGTTGTATGTTTCTATCAAGAAAATCTCCCATAAACCTTACCTTCTATCTTATTATCTATTTGAAAATTATTTAATGACGGATTACCTTTACAGGTAAATCATATTCTTTAATCCATCCTTCAATTCTATCTAAATCTTCATTTTTCAAACTTGGATCATCCTTTATAGGATATTCAATTCCTAATTGGTTGTATTTATTTACCCCCATCTTATGATATGGAAGCAAGTCAATTCCTTTAAAGTTTTTATAATCTTTGTATGGTGTTAATAACTCCATAACTTTTTTAATATCCTCTTGTTGATCATTTACACCTTTAAGTAAAGGCATACGAATCTTTACATTATATTTGCGACGAAGTAGTTCCTGGAGATTTTCTAAAATCTGTTCATTCCTAACACCTGTTAATTGAAAATGTTTATCAGAATTAATATGCTTAATATCAAATAGGAATAAGTCTGTGAACTCTGCTACCTTAAGTACTGACTCTAATTTTGCATAGCCGCAAGTCTCAATTGCAGTATTTATTCCTACTTGCTTACATGCCATTAATAAACTAGAAGCTGCTTCAGGCTGCATTAGAACTTCACCACCACCTAATGTAACTCCGCCACCAGAAACTTCATAAAAAGTTCTATCCTCTTCTATAATTTCCAAAAGTTCAGAGATAGTTTTTACTTCTCCAACTATTGATATAGCAGATTTAGTACATGCTTCTTTGCATTTACCACATCCAATACAATCAATATCGCGATTAACTTCATGCTTTAAAGTTTCATTAGAGATAGTGTGTATTCCCACAGGACAAGCTGAAACACAAGCCCCACAATTAACACATAAATTACTTTTAAACATAACTCTATGTTTTTTAATCATTCCTTCGGGGTTTGCACACCACTTACAGCGAAGAGGGCAACCTTGAAAGAATACTAAAGTTCTTACTCCATCTCCATCATACATATTGTATTTCTGTATATTAAAAATCGTCGCTTTACGTTCAATTACACCTAAATTTTCATTACTCATATTTTCATTCTCCAGTTTCATTACCTTGATTTTTAATATATATCTTAATTGCAATCTGCAATCTACAGAAGTATTCTGTAGATTACAGATTTATAAGTTTTAGTTTAAGTAATCTCAAAAATTCTTCTAATTAAAAATGGTTAAGTACAGTTCTACTGATGATTTCATCCTGAACGTCTTTACATAATTCAACGAAGAATGCACTATATCCAGCAACACGAACAATTAAGTCACGATATTGCTCTGGATGTTTTTGAGCCTCTATTAGAGTCTTATTATCTAAATAGTTGAATTGCATTTCTCCAAGTTGAAGGGCACATGCACTACGTAATAATGTAATTATTCCGTTTTCACCTTCTTTTGTATCAAGAAGACCTGATATTAACTTGAAGTTATGAACCATACCTATATTCATGTTTTCACAACACATTTTAGAAACAGATTTAATTATAGCAGTAGGTCCTTTAAAGTCTGCTCCTTGTGTTGGACTTATACCATCTGATAAAGGCATCCAAGCTCTACGTCCATTTGATGTAGCTCCAGTAAGCTGTCCAAATGGAGTGTTGTTAGAGATTGATAAAGTACCATGGCTAAGCACTGAATATAATGTCTTATATTTACGGTGCTCTTGTTCAGTAAATTGAATTAAATCTGCAGCAATTAAATCTGCATAATCATCATCATTACCATATTTAGGTGCTTCTAAACAATCTTTTCTTAATTGCTCGTATCCAACAAAATCAGCCTTTAAAGCTTCATTTAATTGCTCTAAAGTGTATTTCTTATCATCAAATACTAATTTCTTTATAGCTGCCATAGAGTCTGTGTAAGTAGCAAGACCACTCCATACAACTCCTGGTCCGAAGTTATACATAGCTCCACCTGCTTCTACTCCTCTACCTTTTTCCATACATCCTTCATACATCATAGACATAAGTGGCTTTGGTGCAAGTTCTTTATGAACACGTTGAGAAATTACTGTAGCAACACTTGTCCATTTAGTGATGTATTTGATTTGCTCTTTAACAGCTGCATCAAATTGCTCATAAGTTTTAAACTGGCTTAAATCTCCCAAATCTGGACATACTTGCTTACCATACCATAGTGGTACACCATGATTAAGAACAAGTTCTATACATATAGGCCATTGAGTGTATCCTGTAGAAGTCCATTGATATAATCTTCCTGCTTTCTGTGGCTCAACGCATCCCATTAAGCAGTAATCTCTTGCGTCTTCTATAGAACATCCTTTAGCTAACATCATTTTTATATGAACGTCATCAAAGTGACATGCTGGGAATCCCATACCTGAACGAATAACGTCAACTATCTTCTTAAGATATTTTTGTGGTGATCCTTTATGTATACGACAAGCTAAAGATGGTTGATATATTTTAACGTGACGAACTGCATCCATTAATAGATAAGTTAATTCGTTTGTAGCATCACGTCCCTCTCTAGTAACACCACCTAAACACATGTTAACAAATGGCTGATAACCTGCGAAGAACTTAGAAGCTGCTTCACTTGTTAACCACATCATTTCAGACATTTTTATAAGCATACAACCTGCTAATTCAAATGCTTCACAATCATTCATACGTCCTGACTCGATATCAGCTTTGTAGAATGGGTACATGTATTGGTCAACACGTCCTATAGACATACCTGTTTGGTTTTCTTCAACTACAAGTAATGATTCTATAGTCCAAACTGCTTGAATTGCTTCCCAGAAATTGCTTGGTTTATGTGCTGGAACTCTAGCATTTATTTCAGAAATTTTTAAAAGTTCTGCTTTACGCTTAGGGTCAGTTTCTTTTGCAGCAAGCTCTGCAGCATAATCTGACATACGTTTAGCATATATCATAACACCTTCAGCAGTATCCATTAATGATTTGTAGAAGTATATTTTTTCAATATCTTCTGGTCTTTCGTAGTCAAGTTCAGCTAATTTTTCTTCTGCTTCTCTTTTTATGTCAAGCATACCTTTTTTCATTAGAATAACGTCATATCCCGGGTTAGAATCTCCTCCACCATTTAATGCGTGGTATGAACAGTCTGAAACAAAAGATTCTCCTGAAAGTTCCCATACACCAGCTTCACGATACTGACTTTCACAGTATTCATCAACTGATTGACCTTTCCAGAATGGGAATAACTCTTCACGCATTATTTTCTTATCTTCATCTGATATATAGAATGGGTCTTGTGGACGAGTTGATATTGTATCTAATTCATCTTCCATCCATCTCCAAGCTATATCAGGAGAAAATGCTCCTGCACGAGGTTTTCCGTTTGGTGCTCCAACGATAAGCTCATGGTCTTGAATTACTAGTGGTGCAGTTTCACAGCAATGCTTGAAACATTTACCACGTAGAACTGACTTAGGCATACCTGGGTTTTCTTTAGCTATTTTAGTTATAGCTCTTGCACGGTGAGTTGTTATTGATGGAACATGTTTTAAGTAATTTTCTTTTAACTTAACTAAACGCTCTGTCATTCCATCTGGGATTTGTCCATTATTGTCACATGCAACATGACAAGTTGTTGGTTCTTCTTTTGTTATTTCTTTAGAAACACTCTCAAACATTTTCATTAAACTAGCACGTTCTTCTTCAGACATGTTTTGAGTAGCTTCCATAAATTTATTTGAAAATTCACGAATATCCAATTCATTCCCTCACATTCTATAGTGTATTTCATATTTTAAATATGATTTTTTATCTTAAGTCATTCATAACTTTTTTTAAAATACTTTCTAGTAATTTAAAGTTATCTATTTCATTTGCATTTGCCTTATGGTTTAAGACCTCATTGGAATCTTCTTTATGATTTACTGAATTAACAATTTCATCTACACTACGAACTCCATATCCAACTTTACGTACATATATTAAATTCATAGGTGAAACATTATCAGAAGTCATACCTTGACCTGCAGAACCACTGCCTAAAGTCATTGAAGGAAACAAATTCGTAGTTGCTCCCATGCTTCCAAAAGTTCCCGGAGTGTTAACAAGTACTCTTCCAACTGGTTTCTTTAATGCAAATTGACGAATAACTTCTTCATCTTTTGAATGTATAATAAGTGTATGTCCCTGCCTTTCACTAAGCAACAATTCTATACACTTTTCACAAGCATGCATCCAATCATCTTCAATGTAAAATGCTAATACTGGACAAAGCTTTTCTTTTGAATAAGGGTTCTTTTGAGAAACAAACTTTTGCTTAGAAATAAGAACTTTCACATCCTCTGGTATACTAAAACCAGCTTTCTTAGCTAAAAATTGCGGTGATTTACCAATCATCTCTAAGTCAGGACTTCCATCTTTGTAAAAAAAGATATTTCCTAACTTTTCAGCTTCCTCATCTGTCATAAAGTATCCACCATTTTTTTGAATCTCTTGTGTTACTTCTGCTACAATACAGCTATCCACAACAATTGACTGTTCAGCGGCAGAAACAACCCCATAATCAAAGTTCTTACTGATAATAATATCTTTGGCAGCCTTCTCTATATCAGCTGTGCGTTCTATAAATGCTGGACCATTTCCATTGCCGCCATAAATTACTGGCTTACCAGATTTATAAGCTGCATGGAGCATTTCTGAAACTCCTGTATTCATTATAAGAGAAGTATCCCTATGATTCATAAGCTCCAATGAACCACTTTTGGTTACTGTATGCAGATATGCAATAGCACCTTCCGGAAGTCCTACACCCTCTGCAGCTCGAATCAAAATATCAACTGTTTTAGAAATCGTATTTTTAGCTCTTGGATGAGGTGAAAATATAATTGCATTTCCAGATTTAATTGCAATTAGCGCCTTATATATAGTTGTAGAAACAGGACTCGTTGATGGACAAAAAGCTATAATAACACCCATTGGTACTCCAACATCCATTGTCTTGTTCATTTTATCTTCATTAATGATACCTACACAATTCATGTTTTTAAGTCTATTATTCAGATACTCACATACAAAGCGGTTTTTAGTGTATTTATCTTCCCACTTTCCATATTCAGTTTCCTCATTAGACATCTTTGCAAGTTCCTTTAAGTGTTTTTCAATCTCTTCCGTCATACGTTCAACTATTTCATCAAGCTTTTCTTGTGGAAAGGTTGCTAATTTTTTTTGCGCCTCACGAGCATTTTCAACAAGAATTCTAGATTCCTGCATGGAGAGTAAATCATTATCGATAATATTCATTTTCCTCTCTCCTTTTCTTAAAAAAGTTCACTTTACTATTCAGTTATAGGATTTGGAATAGCATAACGGTTTATTATTTTCTCAAGATCTTCATGTGGACTTGGAATAACTATTGAACTATAAAGATTTCCATCCTCCATTGCATTAACTGCTGCAGCTCCAGCTTCTACCGCTGCTTTACAAGCACCAACATCGCCACGAACTAATACAGATATATAACCTGACGCAACGTTTTCATATCCAATAAGTTCAACATCTGCTGCTTTGCACATAGCATCTGCTGCTTCTAAAGCAAAAACCAGACCAAAAGTTTCGATTAATCCTAAAGCTTTATATCTTGACATATGTAATCATTTCCTTTCTGCGTTTTATGCATCTATATCGTGTACTGAAACAATATCTCCAACTTCTTTAATAGGACGTGGCATAACATTGTGTGCTGTTAATTTACCAATAGCTGCAGCTGCTGCGGCACCTGCTTCTACGGCAGATTTTACTGCTCCCACATCACCTTTTACCATAATAGTTACAAGAGTTGAACCAATATTTTCATATGAAATTAATTCAACATTAGCTGCCTTAAGCATTTTATCTGCAGCTTCAAGTGCAGGAACTAATCCTATTGTTTCTACAAGTCCTAAAGCCTCTTCTCCATAATATCTCATTGATAATTCCTCCTTCCTGTTTTTAACCCAATATATTCTTGTTTGACTGCACAAATATTATTATTATTTTATGTTCTCATTTATCTTTTGTTTATTGTTATTTATTTATATATTGATTATATCCCTTACCCTTTGGGGGAAAGTCAATATATTTCTTTTAATAAAATTTTCTAAATATTTCACTATGGAGCATGTTATTAGGAGCAAAATTTGCTCCTAATATTTACAAAAATAATTATTTTAATAAATTCATAAAAGCTTTTTTTGTATATAAGCATTCCCCATAGGGTAATGTTAAAAATTAATCAATACTAAAAATTAATCTCTTATATATTTATTAATTGTAGCAGCTCCATCTTCATGAGCATGATAATAAACTTTTAGCTCACCGTTTTTATCTAATTCAAATCTTGTTTCTTCAATAAGACCATTGGCTTCTGCTGTCATTAAAGCCGTTGTTACAGCTTTCTTTGTTAAAGCCTTAAAATTTCCATATTCTCCTCTTAATGCTTCTATAACATCTTCAGCACAAGCTTCTTCAACTTTAGTAAAATATTTTAAAATTGCATAATTAAGCGGCTTCATCTATTATACCTCCTGTTTTTTGCTTCTAAAAAGATCCAACGGATTCATAGATACTGTAAGAATACCAAACATCATTATTACTGCTCCAATCCAAGCAACTGAAGGTAATGAGTAACCATCCATTCCACCATATACTCCTAGTAATAATAAGCAGAATAATGGACCAAAGAATGAATATGTACCATTACATGCAGTACCAAGTCCTGCTCCGCACATACTGTTTCCAGCGTACCATGTCATAAATGTAAAAACTGTTAAACAACTACTTAACGCGAACCAAATCATTGCTGGACCACTTGTAAATGCTTTAGTAGCAAGCTCAACCGAAAGACCAATTTTGCCAGATAAAACTGCTAATACTGGAACTACTATAAATAGGTTTGCTATACCTGATGTTACTTGACGAATACAAATACCAATTTCAGGGTCAATCATTGCTGTACCATATCCAGCTACACAACCTTCGAAACCCCATCCAAGAGCTGCAACAATAGCTATAATAAATCCAATAATAGTTTTTGCTGAAGCGGTACCACCACTAAGGCTTGTACTACCAATTAAAAAGCTGGCAAATACGCATATTACAATACCAAATGCCATACGTTTATTTAATTCCTGCTTATACAAAACTCTTCCTAAGATAGCTGCAATAGCAGGGCAAAGAGCTGATATCGGAACAACTATTGAACCAGCCATTTGAAGTGCTATAACATAAGCTGTACCAGCGATAGGTCCTCCAATAAGAGCTGCTAATATCATTACACGCCCTGGAGCCGAATTGATGCATCTTAAGAAATCGCCAAATTTACCTTTAACTAATGAATATAAAATTGCCCAAACAGCACTACATGTGTCGTTTATTGCATTTCCTAGTGCTGCAACTAAGTATGCTAAGGCAAATGCTGATAAACCAGCTTTATTAGCACCATACCAGTCACCCCATACTCCTTTTGTCATTCCCATTGTTAGACATGCAGTATACATTCCGTAGGTAATTCCTGAAAATAAAGCTAGGGATATACCTTTTTTGAAGAAATCACTTGATAATTTCTTCTTTGCAGCAATAGCTTCTGCACTTACTGCCTTTGAAACTTCCTTCATAAAATAAACTCCTTTCAATTAACTATTTCTTATATATTAATAAATAATTATGACTCACCCCTATGAATTTTATATTATAGTGATGAGCCTAATAAACTAGTTTAAAAGTCAATTTACAAATTCTTATCAGTCTTTTATGTATTTATTAATCGTAGCAGCACCATCCTCGTGTGCATGATAATAAACCTTTAACTCACCATTTTTATCTAATTTAAATCTTGTTTCTTCAATAAGGCCATTGGCTTCTGCTGTCATTAAAGCTGTTATAACAGCTTTCTTTGTTAAAGCCTTAAAGCTAGCATATTCATCATTTAAAGCATTTATCACATCATCAGCGCAGGCCTCTTGGACTTTTGTGAAATATTTCAAAATCGCATAATTAAGCGGCTTCATTTCCTGTTACCTCCTTATTTTTGAATAAATCCATTGGATTCATAGCTATTACAAGAATACCAAACATCATTAATATAGCAGAAATCCAAACTATTGGAGGTAATGCCCATCCTTCCATGCCACCTATTACTCCTAGAACTATCCAGCAACAGAATGGACCCCAGAAAGAATATGTACCATTGCAAGCCATACCAAGTGCAGCACCACACATACTGTTACCGTTATACCAGCTCATGTATGAAACAAAAGCACAAAGACCACTTAAAGCAAACCATAACATTGCAGAACCACTTGTAAATGCTTGAACAGTTAAATTACTGGAAAATTTAATTCCACCGCCAAATATCATACCAAATACAGGCACTAATATTATTAGGTTTGAAAGTCCAGATGTAGCTTGACGAATTGTAATACCAATTTCTGAGTCAATCATAGATGTACCATATCCAGCTACACATCCTTCAAATCCCCACCCAAGGGCTGCTATAAATGCAATACAAATTCCAAGGAACATTCCCTTTGGAGCATCTCCGCCAATACTAGTGCTACCAATCATAAAGCTAGATACTACACAGATAAGAATACCAAGCATCATACGTTTGTCTAACTTTTGTTTAAATAATATTCTTCCTAAAATGGCACCAATAGCTGGGCAAAGGGCAGTAATCGGAATAACAATTGATCCAGCCATCTGTAAAGCTACAACAAAAGCTGTACTTGAAATAGGTCCTCCTATAAGAGCTGCCAATATCATTACAGCACCTGGCTTAGTTTTAAGACATCTAAAGAAATCTCCTAGTTTACCTTTAACAGTTGCATAAAGTATTGCCCAAACAGCACTGCACGTATCGTTTACAGCACTACCAAGGGCGCCAAGTACATATGTAATAGCCACTGCGGATAAACCTGCTTTATTAGCACCATACCAGTCACCCCATACTCCTTTTGTCATTCCCATTGTTAAAAACGCTGAATAAAATCCATACATTAGACCTGAAAAAAGAGCAATTGAAATGCCTTTTTTAAGAAAATCAGATGATAATTTGTCTTTTGCAGCAATTGCTTCTAAGCTTACCGATTTTGAAACTTCCTTCATAAAATAAAGCCCCTTTCGCTTATTACATAATAAGTTTTTTAATTCATCTTTATATTATTAAATAAAAATTTTTAGTGAGAATATTTTAGGATTGTTATAATTTTGAATATTCAATTTTTAAGTTATTGAAAAACTTTTCATTTTGTATCTTGTAGGTGTTTTATTTCCAAGTAAATTATATGCCTTTCCCTATGGGGTAAGGTCAATATATATTTATCAAGAATATTTAAATAAAATCAAAAATGCTATAATTATAAAAAAATAACTAACCTAATAAACAACCTAAAGTGGTTTATTAAGTTAGTTACATCAATTTTTTTTAGATTATAAATGCAAAGAGTCATCACTAATAATTAATAAGAAATGAATTTTTTAAAAACAATAAATTCATTTCTTTATTCAATAACATTGGTATTTTTTTCACAAGTTGAGTCTTATGAACCATTTATCCTTTCCCCTATGGTCAACGTTTCTAAATAATAAAATTACTTTTTTCTTTTTATTCTAATTAAAATTTCTGTTACAAACTTATCTATATTTTTAGTTGTCCAATAATCAGTTACATATCTTTCATAAGATTCCTCTGAACATATATAACCATGTTTTTTTGTCCAATCCTGTATTTTTTTATATGTTTCATTAATTGTTTCATGTGCTCCTATATGATAACAAGCTGCTGCCATCCAACCCCCAAATTGAACACTTTCTTCTTCCTTGCACTTTAAAATCGTCTCCTGCATTATTTTCATTCCACTACATTTCCCATTAATTTTATCTTCAAAAGATGGAAAACATATAATCACGGGACCTGTTATTGCATTGTGTATACTATCAATGTAATTATTAAACTCTATATTAATTATAGAATCCATATAATCATAATTAAAATCTTGATCTAAAAAGATTAATCTGCGATTATCTATATATTTTATAGCAACATCACAGACATTATTTTCAATTACCATCTGTGCTTCAACTATTAAATCATGCCAATCTTTAACGGATCTTTTTTTTAAATTTATTTCACTCTCAAGTTCTTTTAATTCATCAATTTTCTTTCTAAAACTTTTATCAATAAAATCATAGGTTGTTCCTTCTAAAAAAACTCTCATTTCCTCTAGTTTAAATCCACTTTGCTTATAATATTTTATTACTGGCACAGATAATAAGTTTTTCTTGCTATAATATCTATAACCACTTTCATCAGCTACTTTGTCAGGAGATAATATGCCCATTTTATCATAATATCTCAGTGCTTTTTTCGTTATTTTACATATTTCTTCAACTTTCCCTATTGAATATAATTCTTCTTCCATATTAGCCCCTCCTTTTTTGTTATATTTTAAATTATATTTTATTTAAGATATTTTCTCAACTTTTTTTTGAAAAATCACATAAAAAAACCACCCATTAATGAGTGGTATAAAATCCAATATTTTATCCTAAAACTTTATCTAAAATTTTCAATAAATCTTCACCTGTTGCTTCTCTAGGATTTGCAGTTGTACAGATATCCTTAAGAGCTGCATTAATAATTTCTCCCATTGATGCTTGAGCTAATTCCATATCAGCACCTTGCTCTTTAAATGTTGTTGGGATCATCAAAATCTTTTGAAGTTCTACAATGCTTCTTATTAAATTATTAACGCCAATATTTACGTTTGGTGCATGTAACTTCAATAATTTCGCAATTCTTTGATATTTTTTAGCCGCTAAATCATATTCAGCATTAAAACCTTCTTTATTCAAATTAGCATTATATTCTATTACATGAGGAAGTATAATTGCATTACTTCTTCCATGAGAAATATGTAACTTACCACCTATAGCATGAGCCAAACTATGAGTAATTCCAAGTCCTGATGCATTAAACGCCATACCAGCAAGACATGATGCATTGTGAAGTTTTTCTCTTGCTACTATATCATTTCCATCAGCATAAGCCTGCGGTAAAAATCTAAAAGCTAAAGTAACAGCCTTTTCTGCAAGAGCATCTGAAAAGTCAGTAGCATTCTTTGAAACATATGCCTCCAAAGCATGTGTTATTACATCCATTCCCGTATCAGCAGTTATAGATTTAGGTACAGATTTTACTAGTTCTGGATCAAGAATAGCAACTGTTGGAAGAAGTGATTTGTCTGCAAGCGCATATTTTAATCCTTCTTGTTTGTTTGTAATTACTGCATATTCAGTTACCTCAGAGCCTGTACCACTTGTAGTAGGTATAGCGTAGAACTCCTCTATAGTAGAAGTTCCTCCAGTAATTTTCTTTGTATATTCTCTTATAGCTTTAGCTCCATCAATTGATGACCCTCCACCAAGAGCTACTATAACCTGCGCATTACAACTTTGGAGCTTTTGAATGCCAGCAGCAATAACCTCTACAGATGGATCAGGTACAATATCACTGTATATAGCTACTTCACAATCAACAAGGTTTTGTTGTACCTTTGCAGCCATACCTGAAGTTTCCATAAATTTATCGCATACAATCAGTACTCTTTTATTTTTGATTTCGTTTAGTCTACCTAATGAACCTTCTCCAAAATAGACATTTGTGTTAATACTAAATTCTTTCATATATATCTTCTCCCATTTTAAAAAGATTTAAGATATAAATGAATTAGTTATTCTTTAACTTAAAAATAAAATCAACCCACAATTATAACAATCGAAACAAGTTTATCCTAAACTTTACTTGATTTATTATATCAATATTATATTAATAATACAATACCATTGCAACATGATCTGAAATTTATGTAATGAGCAATGTACGAATGAGCAGCAATCAATTAAAAAGGTGACCTATAAAATCATAA
This sequence comes from Clostridium sp. KNHs214, assembly GCF_000744935.1. Taxonomy (GTDB): domain Bacteria; phylum Bacillota; class Clostridia; order Clostridiales; family Clostridiaceae; genus Haloimpatiens. Next base: position 132,076 of record NZ_JQMW01000013.1, read on the forward strand.
GTCACCTTAAAAATCTTCCATTATATTTACTGAACTTTAAAACCACTTTCTTTAACTTGTTGCTCTATTTTATTAAATACCTCATCGGAAGCCTTTATTCTTACAACTACCTCTTTTACTTCAGTTAAGCTCTTAGGATCAACTACAACAAAACTAATAATGTCACCATTATTTTCAGTTATTATCTTTGATAATCTAGATATTTGCCCTTGTATATCATAAGCTATAACTGCTAATCTCTTTCCCTGATTTAATCCAAATAATTCTGTAAACTGGTGGAATATAGCATGATGAGTTACAATACCCTTAAACTCTCCATAATTATCCACTACAGCTACAAAAGAAACATTCTTTGTTTCTAAGAAATGTGCAGCTTTTTCTATTTGTTGTAATGGCTCTATAGTTGGTACATCTGTTCTCATAACCTTTTCTACTTGAAAATCTTCTAAAAGACACTTTTTGTCAGGACATTTTTCATAATAAAAAGTATATATCATTTCTTTAGATATACTTCCATAGAATTTATCCCCATCACATACTGGAATTGATAAAAAATTATTTTTCTCCATTAAATCTAGAGCCTTTTTAATAGTATCTTTCGTTGTCACCGTAATTAATTTTTCTTTTGATAACATCAAATTATTGACAAACATAAATCCCCCTCCTTATAGTTACTTATAACAATTATACATCATATTTATTATTTAGTACAAATATTTACAAGAGTACTAAATAATTTTTTTTCATAATCCAACACTTTATCATATTCAGTATTTATATTAAAATTACTTACTTTCACACATTTTATTTGATTCTTACTAATAAGCTCTTTATGTTTGCTAAAAAAATCATCACTAAAATATATTAATACCATCTTATCTTTATTTTTTTCATATTTTTCTTCTATAATCTTATTTAAATCTAATGATTTACTACTTTGGATGTTTTCATCTATGCTTATGGTTTTTAACCCACTATAAGCCATTATATAGTCCAAACTATTGCCTTCTATTATGAATAGTTTATCTTTAATTTTATCTCCTTCTTTTCTAAATATCTTTTCATATTCTTCTAACTGTTTTAAACTCTCCTTGAAGTTCTTCTCATAATAACTTCTATTTAGAGGGTCTCTTTCTACTATTGCATTTTTGACATTTACTAAAACCACCTTGTAATTATCAATACTATTCCAAAATATACATTCATCTCCATTACCATACTTGTCTACATTTTTATAATAAGACAAAGGATTTGCTCCTCGCGAACTATTTATTATCCCCACTCTATTTCCTTCTATCTTGCCTATATAATTATTATTAAGTTTTGAAAAATTAAATTCATCATATATAAAAATATCTGGTACATAGCTTATATCATAATAATGACTTACATTTATTTCATTTCCTTTTTTATCAAAAATATAATCAACCTTGTGTCTTCCTCCATCTATCTTTTTCACGCAACTGTATAAAAATTTATTGCTAACTAATATATCTAATTTAACTTGTTCTTTGTCCTTTTTCGCATTATTCGTGTTTACATCTTCTACCTTGTTTTTATTATTACTTATATTAATTTTTCCACTGTTACACCCTGAAATAGTAACTGCTAATATAAGTAACATAGCTATTATATATTTTTTCATTATATTACACCTCTAAATTTTATATAATCAAATACGTTTTTACCCCATGGCTACCTATTGTAATACTTCATATTTTATGGAAGTAGAATATAATGTCATCCACTCCATTGTATAACACTTTCTACCCTTAGATAAAAATCTCTAGGGGTAGCTTTAAATACCTCCCATCTTAAACTAAGAAACATGTTTATATATATTTTATAAAATATAACTGTTTTATGCAATAAATTATTGTATAATATATTCATACAAAATTCTTAAGTTTCTAAAATAATCCATAATTGTAAAGCGAGGTTTCACTATGAAAATTAATTTAGAAGAAGTAGTTAGGGCTTTATCCATAGCTTTAGACTTAACTCAAATAAGCTTAAGTGAAAATAAAATTGTTGAAAGTAATTCAAATGTAAATACAAATTTTTACAATCATACTTTTATACATCATTCTAAAAGAACAACATATATTGCTCTAGAAATTAGTAAAACTCTTTCTTTAGATACCTCTTCTACAGTTGAATTATATGTATCTTCTCTTCTACACGATATTGGCTCTTTAAACAGTTTATTAAAAAGTGATGACACAAATAATTTTGTAAAACAGCACTGCTTAATTGGAGCTTCCATAGTAGATGCTTTTCCTATATTCGATGATTTATGTAATATAATACTTCACCACCATGAAAATGTTGACGGCAGCGGTCCTAACGGCTTAAAATGTTCAGAAATTCCTATTGAAAGTCAAATTATTAGAATTTCTGATTTAGTTGAATCCTATCACAATCCTGTATTACCTTCGTATTTACAAAAACACTCCATAGTAAACTGGGTAATCTCACAAGAGGATAAAATTTTTTCAAAAGAAATTGTAAATGCATTTCTCAAAGTAAGCTCTATAGATATGTTTTGGTTTAACATGGATAATATACAGTACATGGATTTTATTTTAGATAACATCTCTCCTAAACTAGACATTTATATGGATATAAATCAATTTGAAAGTATAGCATACATCTTTTCTAAAGTCATAGATAATAAAAGTAAGTTTACTGCTATGCATTCTAGAGGTATTTCTAATTTAGCATTTAATGTATCTAAATATTTAAATTATCCTCATGAAAAATGTATTAAAATGAAAATAGCAGGCTTATTACATGATATAGGTAAATTAGCTATTCCATCAGATATATTAGATAAAAATGGTGCACTCACTTCAGATGAATTTGCTATTATAAAATCTCACTCCTACTATACAAATATGATATTGAGCAGAATAAAAAATATAGATGACATAAAAAATTGGGCTTCTAATCATCATGAAAAATTAAATTCTAAGGGATATCCAAGGGGATTAAATTCTTCTGAGCTTTGTGAGGAATCTAGAATACTATCTGTTTGTGACATATATCAAGCTTTAACAGAAGACAGGCCTTATAGAAAAGGTTTAGATAATGAAAAGGCATTCAGCATAATAGACAATATGGCATCTGAGGGAGAAATATGTCCTACAGCTGTGTGCTATTTAAAAGATACACTTAAATTATATTATAACATTAGGTAATTCTAAATTAGAGGATTACCTTTTATTTTTTGTATTTTTAGTATAGAATATTTATAGTGTAAACTATTGAATAACTAGGAGAGGATTTTATGGAATTTATAGTAGATAGTATTGAAAAAACCTTATGTGTAGGAGAGCAAATAGGGAAATCAGCCTTGCCAGGAGATGTTATATGTCTAATTGGAGATTTAGGTACTGGTAAAACTCATCTTACCAAAGGAATTGCTAAAGGATTGGGTGTTACAGATTATATAACAAGTCCTACATTCAATATAGTTAATGAGTATAATGGCAGATTAAAATTTTACCACTTTGACGTTTATAGGGTAAATGATCCAGATGAAATAAATGCTATTGGTTTTGATGAATATATATTTAGCCCTGCAGTAAGTGTTATAGAATGGGCAAATTACATAGAAGAACTTATTCCAGAGTCTCATATGGAAATAAGCATATATAAGCTCCCTGAACTAGGAGAAAATTTTAGGAAAATAATTATTAATTACACTGGAGATAGATATAATTACGTAAAGGAGATTAAAATATGAGAATTTTAAGTATAGACTCTTCAACAGAAGTAGCAAGTTGCGCTGTACTTGAAGATGCTAAAGTTTTAGGAGAAATAACTTTTAATTATAAAAAACAACATTCAGTAATTCTTATGCCTATGATAGAAAATCTATTACAAAATATAGGTTTAAATATAAACTCTATAGATGGATTTGTTTGTTCAAAGGGACCTGGCTCATTTACTGGCTTAAGAATTGGAATGGCAACTATAAAGGGCCTTTGCCAAGGATTAAATAAACCTTTAGTGAGCGTATCTTCTTTAGATTCTCTTGCTAACAATTTAGCCTATACCTCTGGCTTAATATGCCCTATTTTAGACGCTTTAAGAGACAATGTTTATACCGCCCTATTTACATTCCATAACGGGAAATTGTGCAGAATAACTGATTACATGGCTATCCATATTGATGAATTAATAAATATTATAAAAGAAAAAAATTCTACAGTTACTTTTATAGGAGACGGCACTTACAAATTTTCATCTAAGTTAAGGAACTCTTTGGATCAGTGCTTTTTTGCTCCTACGCATTTGAATATAATGAATTCTGCATCATTAGGCCAGTTAGGTATGGAACTTTTTAAAGAAAATAAGACTGATGATATATTAACTGCTAGTCCCGTCTATTTAAGAAAATCACAAGCTGAAAGAGAATATGAAAAAAAGAAGGAATAATATGAATGATATAATAATAAAAAATATCTCAGATGAATATATTGACACAGTTCTTAAAATAAATTTACTTAGTTTTAAAGACCCTTGGTCTAAAAGCTCATTTACAAAAGAATTAGAGAATAAATTTGCTCACTACATAGTAGCCCTTATAGATGACTTAGTGGTGGGCTATGTTGGTATATGGGCCATACTTGATGAAGCTCATATCATAAGCATAGCAGTGCACCCTAATTATCGCGGTTTAGGTATTTCATTTCACTTAATGAATGGTATTTTTGATTTATGTAGAAATCTTGGGGTAAAAGAACTAACATTAGAAGTTAGAACATCTAATGTTGCCGCTCAAAACTTATATAAGAAGTTTGACTTTAAAGAAGAGGGGATTAGAAAAAAATACTATTCCGATGGAGAAGACGGTTTAATAATGTGGAATAGAAATATATAAATTAAATCCCCAAAGGGCTGTCACATTAAGGAATTCACATGCAATATATTGTTTTGCAAGTTTAAAGTTAACACAATATATCGTAGGATTTATTCTTAGTGTCACAGCGCCATTTTTTAGTGATTATATATTATGATTATCCCATAAAAAGTATTAAATTACTTCAATTATAAAATTTATCTAGAATGAAATTCCACCTCATTGTACCTTTTTGTAGTTTAATCATATTATTAATTACTATTGAGGATTATTTGTTATTCGATATTTAACATTTGTTATTTGTTCAACTTTGCAGTTATAAAATTATAATTGAAAATTATGTGCAAAAGCTGAGCTATTTCGTGTTTTCTATTTACTATTGCTGATATTTTTTTCTAAATTATCATTTCCTATTTTCATTTGTTCTATGTGTAATATTGGTGAAACACTCTTATATACTAATCTAGTCATAATACATACTACAGCTCCCTTTATAAGATTAAAAGGAATTATGGCCCAAATTATAAGTGTACCTAAATTTACAACCTTTGGGTTTACTTTAGAACTTATACCCACTACTGAACTTATAGGAAATCCTAATACTTTTTCATAAAGCGGTAACAATACAAAAATATTTACTATAGCAGCTCCTAAACTCATAACTACCGTACCTGCAATCAACGCTATAATTGCTCCTAATTTATCTTTTTTCCTATTGTAAATAGTTCCAGCAGTTATTACCATCATTGAACCTACTAAAAAGTTTGCAAGCTCACCCACAAAAGCCGTTTTGCTTGCAAATAGTCCATGCAGTAAATTTTTTATAAATTCAATTATAACCCCTGACACAGGTCCAAAGGCAAAGGTTCCTATTAACGCTGGCAAATCACTTATATCTATTTTTAGAAATTCAGGAAATATGGGTATAGATATTTCAATAAACATAAGTAAAAAAGCTATAACTGCTAATAATGATATTTTGATGTTTTTGTTTAATTTTGAATTTTTCATAAAAACCCCTCCCAGGTTTATCGGGGAATGTTTTGGGGAAATTAAAAGCCCTGAAATAATTCAGGGCTCAAAAAACAAAACAAGAATTTCTCCTCTCCCATCCAGACTCTAACTGTCGGCTTCGGAATTACACCGAATCTGCCTTACGGCTCGCGGGCTATAACCGCCGGTAGGGATTTTCACCCTGCCCCGAAGATATATTATAATATAATTAATTTTACATTCATATTATATATGATATTTCATAAGATTTCAATATATTTTACTATATATAATTTACATTACTACTTTAAATTTAGAATAATACTTTTAAATTAAAAACGTAAAATAAAGATTGAAATTCTTAAAAAATTTTTTCAATTCATATTTTAAAAATTTCTAAAAGAATTTTATCATTAATTTTAAATTTTAATCTTTATATTTCCTATGAAAAATTATTATATGATTATCCCACAATAAGTATTACATTGCTTGAATTATGAAATTTCATAATTCCATTACATTCTACCTTATTGTGGGTTAATCATTATATTGCTATTTTTCTATTCCACATAATATAATATCTCTAACGTCTTCAGCCAAAGTAGATTTTTTTTCTCTATCCAGTTCTTTAACTTCTATCCCTTTATGTATTTTAATTGTAACATCTGCTGGAATAAGCCCTTTTCCTCCATTTCCTTCCCATGCTTTATATGTACCGTCAATTGTAATAGGAACTACCCGAACCTCTGCTTTAGTAGCCAACTTCATACTTCCCTTTTTAAATTCTCCTACAGCATTGCTTTTACTTCTGGTCCCCTCGGGAAATATAACCATGTTATTTCCACTTTTTAATATATCTGCACCCTCTTTTATGGACTTCAAAGACTCTCTAACATTTTTTCTATCCATAAATACACAATGTATTGCTTTCATCCATGTAGATATAACTGGTGCCTTTATTAGCTCTTTTTTGGATATAAAACCCATAGGTCTATTGAGTGCCGCAATTAGACAAGGTACATCTAAATTGCTCTGATGGTTAGAAACAAATAAACATGTTTCATTTGGTATATTTTCTTCTCCCTCTAAATGAAGTTTAACTCCAACTAAATCCACTGAAAATTTTGCCCATTTGTAAACTGATTTATTTAAATACTTGTTATACTTGTCCTTAGAAGAAAATTTCTTTAAAAAACTAAGTTTAATTGTTTTAAAAATTGCTCCTATCATATAAAATATAAAAACTGTTATTTTTAAAAAAGTTCTCATGTCCCATACCTTCCTTTTACTTTTTTAGCTAATTATATTATACTAATGCTTATTTTTATTTTCAACTATACAGTGTAAGCATTCCATTCTAAATTTAAATTGCTGCAATTTTAATTTAGAATACTTTTTAATTTAAAACGTATTTTTAAATTAGATATTAGATATTAAATATTAAATTTTTTTGTATAACATTAATAAATTTCTTTTACTAAGTGTCAGTTACATATATAATGAAGATATGCATTTAATATTTAAACTGGAGGTACTTTATGAAAATATTTAAAAAATCTATTTTTCTATTCTTATCAATTATGATTTCTGCTTTCTTGTTAGTTGGATGTACTAATTCTAGCACTAATAATCCTTCTAACAAAGATACTAGAAATAATAACAATAACACAGAAGAAACTTATAAAAAATCGAAAGATAATATCCTTGTACACTATATAAATGTAGGACAAGGTGATAGTATACTAATTCAAGTGAATAACAAAAATATGTTAATAGATGCTGGTCCTAAAGATAGTAAAGATAAACTTCTTTCATATTTAAATAAGATTAATGTGAAAAGATTAGATTATTTTATAACTACTCATCCTCATGAGGATCATATTGGTGGAGCTAGTTATGTTATAAAATCCCTAAACATAGCTAATTTTTATGCTCCTAAGAAAACCCATACTACTAAAACCTACAGAGATATGATTAACTCACTAAAATCTAAAAACTTAAAAATCCATGTAGCAAAGGAGGGGGTAATCTTAGACTTAGGCAAGGATGTAGTATGTGAAATGTTATCACCAAATAGAAGTAATTATGAAGATTTAAACGACTATTCACCTATAATAAAACTAAAATATAAGGATAATAAATTTCTCTTTACAGGAGATGCTGAAACTTTAGTAGAAAAAGATGTGTTATCTAAAAAATATGATGTATCAGCTGATGTTTTAAAGCTTGGTCACCATGGTAGCGTTTCTTCTACCTCTGCAGACTTTCTAAAAAACGTAAACCCTAAAATAACTATAGCTACTTCTGGGAAAGACAATAAATATGGACATCCTCACAGAGAAACTGTATCTAAATTAAAAAAAATCAATTGCAAATTATATAGGTCAGATTTAGATGGAAATATATTAGTATCTGGAGATGGTAAAAACATAGAAGTCATTACAAAAAATTAAAAAATATACTTATGATTAACCCACAATAAGGTAGAATGTAATGGAATTATGAAATTTCTCCTCCATGACTTGCATAAGAGCTAGGAACAATAAATTTAATTTAAGAAATTCTAATCTTTTAGCCATATAAAATTATCTAACGCTCACATTCAGCGTCCTGCCTCAGGTTCGCTAGCCTGGCGTCCTTTTAAGGGTTACGATAATTTTATCTGTCTAAAAGAAGAATTTCTAAAATTAAATTTAAATAGTTCCTTCGCTTCTTATGCAAGTCATTCCAGAGAAATTTCATAATTCAAGCAATGTAATACTTATTGTGGGATAATCATACTTATAATTAAAAGAGTTTATATTGCAATAACAATTGTTTTTACAATATAAACTCTTGATTAATTTTTAACTATTCCTTCCAAACATCCTGTAAATTGATTAAACTTACAGGTGTTACTTTTAAGCCTTTTACATTTTTACTAAAAGCATAATTATTACATATGCTACTTAAAAATATATATGGAGCATCCCCTACTATGGTTTTTTCTATTTTTTCAATCATATCTCTATATTTATAAGGATTATTTATTTTTTTAGTTTCATTTATCATTTCCATTAATTTAGGATTATTATATCTACTTCTATTTGCCGGATTTTCTAAATCTATCAATGGTTCCATAAAGTTATCCGCAGTACCTGAATCCCCTAACCAGCCATAAATTAGCATATCACACTTGTCTGCATTATTTTTATTATAGTATTCAGAGCCTTTTACCTCATTCACACTTAATTTTATCCCTATATCTTGTAAATTTTTTTTAAAAATTCTAGCTATAGCAGAATGAACATACTTAGTATTTCCATCACTTGATACTAATAAAGATAACTTTCCATTTTTAATCCCACTTTCAGCCATAAGTTGTTTTGCCATTTCCATATTTCTTTTATATCCTACAGACTTACTTCCATTTAATATTATAGGTGGTATTAAACCACTGTTTTCTATTTCTAATCCTCCCATAGCTTCTCTAACTATTTTTTCTCTATCAACACAGTAATTAATAGCTTGTCTAGCTTTCCTGCTATTTATCAGTGGATTGTTTCTCTGAAAGTTCAAAGTTATAAATCTTGAACCTAAACAGGGCTTCTTATTTATATTAAATCCTTCATTGCTTATTTTTTCTATATTTTCAGGAGAAACTGTTATATAATCTAACTCTCCTTCTAAAAATGCATTAGTAGTATCTTCAAGTGCATACATTATGTTTACTTCATCTATCATAGCTTCACCTAATGCATGTCCCTTAACTTTCTCTAATACCAATATTTTCTCTTCATTTCTATATTCTTTAAATTTAAAAGAACCAGCGCCAATAGGTTTTCTATCTATACTATTTATTTCTTCCTTAGGAAGTATCACACATGATCCATGAGCTAAATTATTTACAAAAGAACTATAAGGATGCTCCAATACTATTTTTAAGTTATAATCTCCATTAACAATTATACCATTAACATCATGAATCCTTCCCTCATAGAAATCCTTTGATCCCTTAATTGCACTTAATAACCATCTATTAGGTGAATCCTCTAATCTACTTAATAGTCTTTCAAAAGAAAACTTCACATCTCTAGCAGTTACTTCTCTTCCATTATGAAACTTTAATCCTCTTCTTAACTGAAAATCCCAAGTAACATTATCTTCTTCTAAATGCCAATTTTTAGCTATTGCTCCTATTACATCTGTACCAGTTCCAAATTGAACTAATCCAATATTAATTAAAGATAACACTGACATTGTATTCAGATCAGTAGCTTTTAATGGATCATAGGACTGCACTTTATCAAAACATATATTGAATTTTACTTTTTCATTGAATTCATTATCTTTATTCCTGGATAGTTCATTTAAATTAGTTATAGTTTCTTTTAAAACATTTAATGCAGCTCTCTGCCTTTCAGCATTTATTGATATGCCTTCATTGAAGAATTTTACTCTCTCACTTCCCTCCACCATTTCACTTATAACAGAAATCATATATTCATTCTTTTCTGTTTGCTCTTTAACGGCATTTGCTATTTGCTCTGAAATAGTCTTTGTTCTATCTACTGATTCAATTAACTCATCTATAGATTTTTTACTTTCCCCAGCAATACTGGTACTTTGCGAAACTTTTTCAGCCCCTTCTTTTATAATCTCCAATGTTTTATCTGTAACATCTGTGATTTCTTCTATTATTTTATCTATCTCATCTGCTGATACAGAGCTATTTTCTGCTAATTTTTTAACTTCTCCAGCTACTACTACAAAACCCTTTCCTGCTTCACCAGCTCTAGCAGCTTCTATATTAGCATTTAACGATAATAAATGAGTTGTTTTAGCTATTCCCTTTATAGTATCTACTATGCCCTTTATTTTACTGTATTTTTCAGATAACTGAAGTAACGCCTCTTCCATATTAAAAACAGTATTTTTTATTATATCTATACTTTTTATTAAATTATCCACTGATTCCTGACCTAAATCAGCTTTCTGCATCATATCTCCAACGACATTTAAGGTTTCCTGTACACTAGCATTTACTTCTTCTGAAAAAGCTCCTACCTCTGAGGATACATCTACCGTTTTAGCTATATTACTAGAATTTATGTCTAATTGAGTATTTATTGCCTCTACAGACTTAATTAATTGCTCTGTAATATCTAAAGTACCCTCCGACCTAATGTAAACCTTTTCATTAAGTATACCTTGATACTTTTGTCTAGCATTAATTTTATATATTTTTTCTAATACTTCACTATTATCACTTTTATGTTCTTTAGGTACTTCTATTTTTCCACTGTTTTTTTTCATAAATAACATTTAAATCGCCTCCAAGTTTAGTTGCACTTTATGAATAACATACATAAATACTATAACATATTTAATTGTATAAATGTAAAATAAAACAAAAAAGTATATTATTAAACAAAAATAATCCTCAAAAAATAAAAAAAAGAGGCCTAAACCCCAAAAAATGGCTCCGCGAAAAGGATTCGAACCTTCAACCTATCGGTTAACAGCCGAGTGCTCCACCGTTGAGCTATCGCGGAATATTTAACCTGGCGACGACCTACTCTCCCACAGGGCTTCCCCTGCAGTACCATCGGCGCTTTGAAGCTTAACCGTCCTGTTCGGAATGGGAAGGGGTGTTACCTTCAAGCCATAATCACCAGATGCTATAGTTCTTAGGTCTTTAGACCTTAGACATATAGTACTCCTCAGCTTTGCTGAGCGAGTTTCCTTTAAAAGAACTTATTGTTCTTTCAAAATTGCACAGTGTGGAAAATCTTTTAATTATCAACTGTCAATTATCAATTGTCAGTTATATTTTGATCAAGCCCTCGACTTATTAGTATCGGTCAGCTGAACATGTTACCATGCTTACACCTCCGACCTATCAACCTGGTAGTCTTCCAGGAGTCTTACTAGCTTACGCTATGGGAAATCTAATCTTGAGGTGGACTTCACGCTTAGATGCTTTCAGCGTTTATTCCTTCCCAACATAGCTACCCAGCTATGCCACTGGCGTGACAACTGGTGCACCAGAGGTTGGTCCATCCCGGTCCTCTCGTACTAAGGACAGCTCCTCTCAAATTTCCTACGCCCGCGACGGAAAGGGACCGAACTGTCTCACGACGTTCTGAACCCAGCTCGCGTGCCGCTTTAATGGGCGAACAGCCCAACCCTTGGGACCGACTTCAGCCCCAGGATGCGACGAGCCGACATCGAGGTGCCAAACCTCCCCGTCGATGTGGACTCTTGGGGGAGATCAGCCTGTTATCCCCGAGGTAGCTTTTATCCGTTGAGCGATGGCCCTCCCACGAGGAACCACCGGATCACTAAGCCCGACTTTCGTCCCTGCTCCACCTGTATGTGTCGCAGTCAAGCTCCCTTCTGCCTTTACACTCTGCGCGCAATTTCCGACTGCGCTGAGGGAACCTTTGGGCGCCTCCGTTACTTTTTAGGAGGCGACCGCCCCAGTCAAACTGCCCACCTAACAATGTCCCGTGACCAGATTCATGGCCTCCGGTTAGAATTTCAATACTGTCAGGGTGGTATCCCAAGGATGACTCCACAGAAGCTGACGCCCCTGCTTCTAAGTCTCCCACCTATCCTGTACAGACAATACCGAAATTCAATGCTAAGCTACAGTAAAGCTCTACGGGGTCTTTCCGTCCAATCGCGGGTAGAAGGCATCTTCACCTCCAATTCAATTTCACCGGATTTGTTGTCGAGACAGTGCCCAAATCATTACGCCATTCGTGCGGGTCGGAACTTACCCGACAAGGAATTTCGCTACCTTAGGACCGTTATAGTTACGGCCGCCGTTTACTGGGGCTTAAGTTCAAGGCTTCGCTTACGCTAACCAATCCCCTTAACCTTCCAGCACCGGGCAGGCGTCAGCCCCTATACATCAGCTTTCGCTTTAGCAGAGACCTGTGTTTTTGCTAAACAGTTGCTTGGGCCTATTCACTGCGGCCTACTCTCGTAGGCACCCCTTCTCCCGAAGTTACGGGGTTAATTTGCCGAGTTCCTTGACAACAATTCTTCCGCTGGCCTTAGGATTCTCTCCTCATCTACCTGTGTCGGTTTGCGGTACGGGCACCATTTTCCTCGATAGAGGCTTTTCTTGGCAGTGTGGAATCGGATACTTCGCTACTAAAATTTCACTCCCCATCACACCTCAGACTTAAGACTGAACGGATTTGCCTGTTCAATCATCCTAAGTGCTTAGACGCACATCCATCAGTGCGCACATCCTATCCTACTGCGTCACCCCATTTCTCAAACGGATCATGGTGGTATCGGAATATCAACCGATTGTCCATCACCTACGCCTTTCGGCCTCGGCTTAGGTCCCGACTAACCCTGAGCGGACGAGCCTTCCTCAGGAAACCTTAGATTTTCGGCCAATGAGATTCTCACTCATTTCTCGCTACTTATGCCAGCATTCTCACTTCTGTACAGTCCACCGCTCCTTACGGTACGACTTCAACCCGTACAGAAAGCTCCCCTACCATATACATTGTATATCCATAGCTTCGGTGGTAAGTTTGAGCCCCGGACATCTTCGGCGCAGGATCTCTTGACTAGTGAGCTATTACGCACTCTTTAAATGAGTGGCTGCTTCTAAGCCAACATCCTAGTTGTCTTAGAAATCCCACATCCTTTACCACTTAACTTACACTTTGGGACCTTAGCTGATGGTCTGGGCTGTTTCCCTTTTGACCACGGATCTTATCATTCGTAGTCTGACTGCCAGGATAAAAGTAAATGGCATTCGGAGTTTGATAAGGTTCGGTAAGCGATATGCCCCCTAGCCTATTCAGTGCTCTACCTCCATTACTCATTACCTGACGCTAGCCCTAAAGCTATTTCGGGGAGAACCAGCTATCTCCGAGTTCGATTGGAATTTCTCCGCTATCCACAGCTCATCCCATGGTTTTTCAACACCAACGCGGTTCGGTCCTCCGCGGAATTTTACTTCCGTTTCAACCTGGCCATGGATAGGTCACCCGGTTTCGGGTCTACAGCATGCAACTAATCGCCCTATTCAGACTCGGTTTCCCTGCGGCTCCGCACCAAAAGTGCTTAACCTTGCTACATACCATAACTCGCTGGCTCGTTCTACAAAAAGCACGCCGTCACACATGTAAAGTGCTTCGACAGTTTGTAGGCACACGGTTTCAGGTTCTATTTCACTCCCCTCCCGGGGTTCTTTTCACCTTTCCCTCACGGTACTTCTTCACTATCGGTCACTAGGTAGTATTTAGCCTTGGGAGGTGGTCCTCCCAGCTTCCCACAAGGTTTCACGTGTCTCGTGGTACTCTGGAGTAGATCTTACTTATATTTCTTTTACCTACAGGACTATTACCTTCTGTGGTGGAGCGTTCCAGCTCTCTTCGATTAGAAAATCTAAGACATTATGATCTATCCTCAACCCCTAAATCCGAAGACTTAGGTTTGGGCTCTTTCCCGTTCGCTCGCCGCTACTTAGGAAATCGATTTTTCTTTCTCTTCCTCCGGGTACTTAGATGTTTCAGTTCCCCGGGTTTGCCTCTGTATACCTATGAATTCAGCATACAGTACTCAGCGTAGCTGAGCAGGTTACCCCATTCGGAAATCTGTGGCTCACAGGCTATTTGCGCCTACCCACAGCTTATCGCAGCTTATCACGTCCTTCGTCGGCTCCTAGTGCCAAGGCATCCGCCATGCGCCCTTTGTAGCTTGACCTTTCGTTAGTTTGCTAGTTGGCCAGTGTGCTAGCGTGCTAGTGTTTAGCTTGCTAGTTTAGTAACCTTCTAGAAACTACTTTTTATCAGTTTTCTAGTGTGCTAGTTGTCTAGCTACTAGTTACTGATTGTTTATTTTAATTGATTCTCCAGTGAAATCATCACAATTGTAATAATTTCTACTTTTCTTCACTGTGCAATTTTCAAAGAACAAAGTGGTGGGTCTAAATGGACTCGAACCATCGACCTCACGCTTATCAGGCGTGCGCTCTAACCAGCTGAGCTATAGACCCATATGGTGGAGAATAAGGGATTCGAACCCTTGACCCCCTGCGTGCAAGGCAGGTGCTCTCCCAGCTGAGCTAATCCCCCATATTTTCATTTTACAATACACAATAATCTATTACCGTGTACAGTATCTAATTGAAATTTTTATTATATATTAGAGAGATTGAATTTATCCAATAGATAACTTAAGAATTAACCATTAATCTTTAATTGTTAATTCTTAACTATGTTTATTCATTAATAACCAATAAGTAATTATTGATCATTGCATTTTGGTCTCTCAAAATTAAACAGAGATATCAGTGAATTTGTCATAATTTATGAAAAGGTGACTTCCTTTTCATGTTCTCCTTAGAAAGGAGGTGATCCAGCCGCAGGTTCTCCTACGGCTACCTTGTTACGACTTCACCCCAATCACTAATCCCACCTTCGGCCGCTGGCTCCTTACGGTTACCTCACGGACTTCGGGTGTTACCAGCTCTCATGGTGTGACGGGCGGTGTGTACAAGGCCCGGGAACGTATTCACCGCGACATTCTGATTCGCGATTACTAGCAACTCCAGCTTCATGTAGGCGAGTTGCAGCCTACAATCCGAACTGAGATCGGTTTTTGAGATTTGCTCCACCTCACGGTCTTGCGTCTCTTTGTACCGACCATTGTAGCACGTGTGTAGCCCTAGACATAAGGGGCATGATGATTTGACGTCATCCCCACCTTCCTCCTGGTTAACCCAGGCAGTCTTGCTAGAGTGCTCAACTTAATGGTAGCAACTAACAATAGGGGTTGCGCTCGTTGCGGGACTTAACCCAACATCTCACGACACGAGCTGACGACAACCATGCACCACCTGTCTCCAAGTTCCCCGAAGGGCACTACCGTGTTTCCACAGTATTCTTGGGATGTCAAGTCTAGGTAAGGTTCTTCGCGTTGCTTCGAATTAAACCACATGCTCCGCTGCTTGTGCGGGCCCCCGTCAATTCCTTTGAGTTTTAATCTTGCGACCGTACTCCCCAGGCGGGGTACTTAATGTGTTTACTGCGGCACCGAGGTTGGACCCCCGACACCTAGTACCCATCGTTTACGGCGTGGACTACCAGGGTATCTAATCCTGTTTGCTCCCCACGCTTTCGTGCCTCAGCGTCAGTTACAGTCCAGAAAGCCGCCTTCGCCACTGGTGTTCTTCCTAATCTCTACGCATTTCACCGCTACACTAGGAATTCCGCTTTCCTCTCCTGCACTCTAGATGCCCAGTTTGAAATGCAGCACCCAAGTTGAGCTCGGGTATTTCACATCTCACTTAAACATCCGCCTACGCACTCTTTACGCCCAGTAAATCCGGACAACGCTCGCCACCTACGTATTACCGCGGCTGCTGGCACGTAGTTAGCCGTGGCTTCCTCCTCTGGTACCGTCATTATCGTCCCAGATAACAGAGCTTTACAACCCTAAGGCCTTCATCACTCACGCGGCGTTGCTGCGTCAGGGTTTCCCCCATTGCGCAATATTCCCCACTGCTGCCTCCCGTAGGAGTCTGGACCGTGTCTCAGTTCCAATGTGGCCGATCACCCTCTCAGGTCGGCTACGCATCGTCGCCTTGGTAAGCCTTTACCTTACCAACTAGCTAATGCGCCGCGGGCCCATCTCAAAGCGGATTGCTCCTTTGATTACAGAACCATGCGATTCCATAATTTTATGCGGTATTAATCTCCCTTTCGGGAGGCTATTCCCCTCTTTGAGGCAGGTTGCCCACGTGTTACTCACCCGTCCGCCGCTAATCCATCCCCGAAGGGATTTCATCGCTCGACTTGCATGTGTTAGGCACGCCGCCAGCGTTCGTCCTGAGCCAGGATCAAACTCTCAATTTTAAGAATTTAATCTCAAACTCAAATTCACTGACTTTATGATTTACATCTTTATCTCTGTTTAATTTTCAAAGACCAATTTGTGTCCTTCAACGAATAATATTCTATCATCTTAGATATACTTTGTCAACAAAATTAAAATATTTTTTTATATTTATTTTATAGCATATTTATGATTATCCCACAATAAGTATTACATTGCTTGAATTATGAAATTTCTCTGGAATGACTTGCATAAGAAGCGAAGGAACTATTTAAATTTAATTTTAGAAATTCTTCTTTTAGACAGATAAAATTATCGTAACCCTTAAAAGGACGCCAGGCTAGCGAACCTGAGGCAGGACGCTGAATGTGAGCGTTAGATAATTTTATATGGCTAAAAGATTAGAATTTCTTAAATTAAATTTATTGTTCCTAGCTCTTATGCAAGTCATGGAGGAGAAATTTCATAATTCCATTACATTCTACCTTATTGTGGGTTAATCATATTTATTACTTACAATTATCTTCTCTAAACAATTATTTTTATCTATAATATTCATTTAATTATTCAACTTTCGCAGTTATAAAATAAAAATATAAAATTTAAAATAAAGAATAAAATTCTTTTAGAAACTAACTATAATTTGAAATTTGCAGGTAAGTAATAGGTAATATCTAAGAAGTAAGAGTTAAGGATAAAACTCAAGGAGTTTTTTATAATTAATTTGTAAGTAACAGGTAATAAGTAATAGTTGTGGTGAAAATTCAGCTTTGCTGAATTTTTTTAAAAACTCTTACCTTTTACCTATTAGTTCTTACCTTTTCACTATTACTTATTACTTTTTACCTACTCTTCAAATTCCTATTTTACATTCTAAATTTTAAATAGAATTCCAATGGAATCCTCCAAATACTTTTTAATTCTTTTAATATTCTATTATAATTGTAATTTTTCTTTGTTTTATCAATTAAACTTAAAGCAACATAATTCTAAACTGTAATAATATGTGCAAATGATAATCCTAATAGTAAAACTCCAACTATTATTCTATAAATAGCAAAAACTTTCATAGGTTTTTTCTGTAAATATTCTATAAACTTGTCCACTACAATTAATGCCACTATAAAAGATACCAAGAATCCTACAGCTAAAGCCACTATCTCCGAAATACTTAATACAGCTTTATATTTTAATAAACTTATTCCTGACATGCCTATCATGGTAGGTATAGCAAGGAAAAAAGAAAATTCTGCTGCTGCCACCGTAGAAAGTCCACTAATCCAAGCTCCTATTATAGTAGATGCAGATCTAGACATTCCCGGCCAAAGTGCTAAACATTGAAAACAACCAATTTTAAGTGCTTGCACTAATGTCACATCATCCATATCCCTAGTATAGTAATTTTTTCTATGTTTATTCTCAGCATATACCATCCATATTCCACCAACTACTAATGCTGCTGCTACAGTTGGAATACTAAATAAATGTTCTTCTATTTTCTTATGAAAAAGAATTCCCAGTACTCCCGACGGAACACAAGCAACTACAATGTTTACCCAAAGCTTAAATCCCCATTTTCCTGGTGCAAGATTCTTGAGTGACTTCCATATTTTATTCCAATACAAAACTACTATAGCTAGTATAGCTCCTAACTGAATTACTTCAGCAAACATTTTAGAAAAATCATTATTAAAATTTATAAAATTTTGTACTATTATCATATGTCCAGTAGATGATACAGGTAAAAACTCTGTTATCCCCTCAACTATTCCTGTTATAATAGCCTTTAATATAAGTATTAAGTCCATATTATTTACCTCCAATATTTTAAAAGCTCTTCTTGTAATACTTTAATAATTATACAATACATAGCTAAAACAATTCAACCAATTTATAAATAGAATTCTAACCTCCACATGAAATTTTACCTCCATTTTACTACCTAGGAACGTAGCAGTGTTTATCTAACAATTTAAAGGCTATCATATATTTTTTTGTTATTTGTGTAAATTATAATTTATAACTACTTCTCTTTGAACCTTTTCCTTATCCATCGAAAGCTTTATTGTATTTTTCCCTTCTAATAAAGTCATTTCAAAGTATTTATTTACTTCTTTCCACTGACCACCATTTATACTTATATAGTATTTTTCTTCCATTACGCTATCCTTAAATACTCCTCCATACAAATGCACTTTTTCTTTATCCTTTTCTTTATCCTTTTCACTTTTTCTTTCTGAAAATATCAATGTTGGAACAGTATCTTTTTTCACTGCTTTTTCAGACTGATATTTTATTTTAGGAGAAATATTAAATAGAACCTGTTTATCAGTAAAAATAGTAGGCTTTATTAAAGAATCTTTTATATAAATCTCTGGTAAATCTCCTTTATTTATATAAGTTATAAATGAATTACTTTTTCTTATGCCATATATACTATTATCTATAGGAATAGTATAAGAATATAAATATTTTTTTAGATTCTTTATATATTTTTTAGAGTCACTTCCACCCAATATTTCTATATTATCATCTCTCTTACTTATAACTTCCATTACACTTATAGGTTCCCCCTTATTAGTTATATAGTGTAAATTTGAAGGATCTAACATTATCCACTTATTGTATTTATCACTCCATACTTCACATACAAAATGATTATACTTCTTCTTATCTTTATTAGCTTCTTTAACTCTTAATTCTCCCTTTCTAACATTTAACCCAGCCGCTGTGGCTACTTCTGTATATATTGAGCAATAATCCTGATCATTTATAGTTATTGTATTTTCTTCAGCTTTTTTTATTGTTTCAATAGCAAAATCTTCATTGCTCATACTATTTGGATTATATTTCACTTTTTCACCCAACCATTTCATAATAACTAACGCTTTTTTCAAATCATCTTTTTCATTTTTAACTAACTCCTTAAGTTTAAAAGTTTCTTTTAAATTTTGAATATTCATATCTGCTTTATCTTGGTAATAAAATTTAATGTTACCTTCAGAGTATAAATTGTCCCACTTTTCTACACTGACTTTATTCTGATTAGACTTTACAAATCCATATTTATTAAAAGCTACTGCTACTATGGCCACTAATAAACCCATAAGTAAAATTTTTAAAAACTTATTCTTCATTCTTGCCCCTCCTTATATAAAAATAAACACCGAAAATATATCTATACTATATTTTCGGTGTAAAGGCTTCATTACTTTAAAAAGTTTTATACTCTAGGAGCCGCTTTTTTTATTTCATCTGGTACATTTTTAAATTTTTTAAAGTTATTTTGGAATTTTTCAGCTAATTCTTTAGCTTTTTTATCATATGCCACTTTATCTTCCCATGTATTTCTAGGATTTAATAATTCTGAAGGAACATTTGGACATTCTTTTGGCATAAGAACTTTTAGTACTGGATGCTCCTCATATTCTGCATTTTTCAATTTTCCTTGAATAGCAGCTTTAACCATGGCTCTGGTATATTTTAAATTCATTCTTGGTCCTACTCCATAACCACCTGCTATCCATCCTGTGTTAACTAAATATACATCCGTATTGTATTTCTCAATTTTTTCTCCTAGAAGTTCAGCATATACTGCTGGATTCATAAGCATAAATGGCTCTCCAAAGCAAGCTGAGAAAGTAGCCTTTGGTTCTGTTATTCCTCTTTCAGTACCGGCAACTTTGCTTGTATAACCTGACATAAAGTGATACATAGCAGCTTCTTTAGATAACTTTGATATAGGAGGTATAACACCAAAAGCATCAGCTGTTAAAAATATAACTGTGTTAGGTTGTCCACCTATGCCGTCTAACTTTGTATTTTTTATATAATCTACAGGATATGCACCTCTTGTATTTTCTGTAAGAGATCCATTATCATAGTCTGGGTTTCCATCTTCATCTAATATAACATTTTCTAGAACAGAACCAAATTTTAATGCTTCATATATTTCGCATTCTTTTTCCTTATCTAATCTTATAGTTTTAGCATAACATCCACCTTCAAAATTAAATGTTCCCTTATCACACCATCCATGTTCATCATCGCCAATTAATAATCTTTCTGGATCTGCTGATAAAGTAGTCTTTCCTGTACCAGATAATCCAAAGAATATAGAAGTATCTCCAGCTTCTCCTATATTAGCTGAACAGTGCATTGGGAATACACCTTTGTCGGGCATTAAGAAATTCATTACTGAGAATACTGATTTCTTTATTTCTCCACTGTACTTTGTTCCACCAATTAGCACTATTTTTTTATCAAAATTTACTAAGATAAATGCTTCTGAATTTACTTTATCTTCTTTTGCATTAGCTTTAAATTCTGGTACAGATATTATTGTAAATTCTGGTTTATGATTTTTAAGCTCGTCCTTATTTAATCTTCTAAATAATTGATTTGAGAATAAAGCTTGAGATGCCAATTCATTTACAACTCTTATTGGAAGGCTATATTCTTTCATAGCTCCTACGTATCCATCAAAAACAAATAAATCTTTGTCTTTTAAATAATCCATAACTTTATTATATAAATTATCAAAAACATCTTCAGTTGTTGGTAAATTAACTTCTCCCCAATTAATTTTATCTTCTGTACTTTTTTGTCTAACTATAAATCTGTCTTTAGGAGATCTTCCTGTGTATTTTCCTGTCTCAATAACTAAGCAACCCTTGTTTGAAAGTTTTCCTTCGCCTCTTTCTAGTGCTTTCTCTACTAACTTTGGTACTGATAAATTTCTAAAAACATTTTTTGTTGTCTGTATTTTTAATTCTTTTAACTCATCTACGAAACTCATTTCATAGCCTCCTTATCAAATGAATCTTGGATCCAAGAATTGTATTTTTAAACATTTACACTCTTTTACTTTACCATCATGCAGGAAAAAGTGCAATATTCAAAATACCCTTTTATTCATAAAAAAACCTCTTATATTATTAGAATATACTTTTTTCTTTATTTATGATGTATTTTCTACTTTTATGCTATACTTTTTATGCAAAAATATATCTTTATAAATTTATATTACATATTAAATATATTTTCATTTATTTGTATCTAAAAACGAAATATAATTTAATTACATTGTTATTTTTTTTGCAATATCTCCTTCAATTTCAAGAAAAAAAGCAAAACCATATTGTTATGTAATACTTTTTATGCTAGTATAGTATTCGCTATGAATATATTTTATGATATTGATATTTTATATTTCTAATACTTAATGGAAAATCGATTGGAGATGATTCATATGAAGAAAACAATTAAAGATTATATTCTTTTAACAGCTGGATGTATTTTATTTGCAATAGCTATATCAGCCATATTAATCCCCAGTAAAATAGGTGCTGGAGGAGTAACAGGTATTGCTACTTCCTTAAACCAGTTATTTGGACTTAAAGTTGGTATGGCATCCTTATTAGTAAATGTGCCTTTATTTCTATTTGGTTTTAAATTATTAGGAAGAAAATTTGCTATACGAAGTGGATTCATAGTTTTTCTTTCCTCTGTACTTATAGATTTTTTAAATTTACATTATAAATTCAAACCATTTGATGATGTATTACTAGGCTCAGTATTTTGCGGAATACTAATAGGTGTAGCTATAGCTCTTATATTTATGGCTGGCGGTTCTACCGGAGGACTAGATATATCTGCTAAAATAATAAACGCAAAGTTCCCAAGCCTTCAATTATCCACCATATTGTTAGTGGAAGATATATTAGTTTATTTACTAGTTGCCTATGTATTTGGATTAAATTCAGTACTATATGCATTTATATTAAGTTTTACTAGAACTAAAACTATGGATATCATTCAAGAAGGTATCTCCTCAACTAAACAATGTATAATAATCTGCGACAAAGCGGATAACTTAGTAAAAGAAATTCAAATAAAACTTTTAAGAGGAGTTACTGTACTAGAAGCTAAAGGAAGCTATTCTAACACGAATAAGAAATTTATTTATGTAGTAATTCAAAAGAATGAATTATCACAACTTAAAGAAATTGTGCGTTCCGTGGATCCAGCTGCATTTACTACAGTTTCCCCAGTAACAGATATTCTTGGAAAATACAGAAATCAAAATGAAGTTTAAAAAGAGATTATTCGACTCTAGAAATTAATTTCTAGAGCCGTACAATCTCTTTTATTTTTTCATTGTCAAAGAAATTCTTTTTCTCTTTTCATCCACATCTAAAATTTTAACTTCAACTATATCCCCAACCTTTACTACATCCAGTGGATGTTTCACAAATTTATCTGACATTTGACTTATGTGAACTAATCCATCTTGATGAACTCCTATATCCACAAAAGCTCCAAAATCAGAAACATTTCTTACAGTTCCAGTTAAAATCATGCCTGGCTTTAGCTGATTCATGTCTATTACACCTGATTTTAAAATTGGCTTTGGCATTTTCTCTCTTGGATCTCTTCCAGGCTTTTTAAGTTCATTTATTATATCTTGTAATGTTAGAACGCCTATTTCCAACTCTTCTGCTAAGCTTCTCATATTTTTATTCTTTAATTTTTCATCAACTTCTTTTAATCCACCTTTTTTTAATTCCAACAAATTAAGTTCTAATATTTTAAGTAGATTTTTAGCAGCCTTATATGACTCTGGATGCACTGCGGTATTATCAAGAGGTTCATTACTTTCCATAACTCTTAAAAAACCTGCACATTGTTCAAAAACCTTAGGTCCAAGTCTTTTTACCTTTAAAAGTTCTTTTCTGCTGCTGAATTTACCATTTTCTTCTCTATATTTTACTATATTTTCTGCTATAGATGCACTTATTCCAGAAATATATGATAATAACGATGGAGTGGCTATATTTAAGTCTACCCCCACATTATTAACACAATCTTCTACTACTCCCTTTAAGGATTCATCTAATTTCTTAGGTGTTACATCATGTTGATATTGACCTATTCCTATGTATTTAGGATCTATTTTTACTAGTTCTGATAAAGGATCCTGAAGTCTTCTTCCTATAGATATAGCACCTCTTAAAGATACATCTATATCTGGATACTCTTTAGCTGCAAGCTTAGATGCTGAATATACAGAAGCTCCAGCTTCAGAAACTATAACATAGTATAAATCCTTTCCTTTCTCCTCATTAACTTCTTTAATAAGCTGTACTATAACTTCTTCTGATTCTCTGCTGGCAGTTCCATTTCCTAAGGATATTACGTCCACATTGTATTTGTAAACTAAATCCTTAAGTTTTTTAATAGAACCCTTTATATCATTTGCAGGTGCTGTAGGATATATTGTAGCCAGGTCTAACATTTTACCTGTATCATCTAATAATGCAATTTTGCATCCTGTTCTAAACCCTGGGTCATATCCTAAAACTACCTTGCCCTTTATAGGTGGTTGCATTAAAAGGGATTTCAAATTAGCTTTAAATATATTTATTGCAGATACCTCTCCTTTATCCTTCAGTTCACTTCTTATTTCCCTTTCAATGGAAGGATATATAAGTCTTTTCAATGAATCTCTTATGCTATTTTCAATATATGGATCTGTAACGCTATTTCCTTTTAAACATTGTTCCTTTAAAAAACCTACTATTTTTTCTTCATCACACTGTATTTTAACTGACAATATTTTTTCATTTTCTCCTCTATTTATAGCTAATATTCTATGAGGAGGTATTTTAGAAACATCTTCTTTATAATCATAGTACATTTCAAAAGGAGTGTTTTCTTCACTTTCTCCTTTAGTTACTATAAAGCCATGTCTATTCACAAAATTTCTTATCCATTTTCTATAATCTGCTTCATCAGATATTATTTCACTTATTATATCCATGGAACCTTTTAGTGCTTCATCTTCATTTTTTACGTCCTTTTCTTCGTTTACAAATTCTCTGGCATATTCTAATATACCTCCTGTAATTTTTCCATTTAAAATAGCTTCCGCAAGAGGTTTTAATCCTTTTTCCTGGGCAATAATAGCTCTTGTTCTTTTTTTAGGTTTATATGGTCTGTACAAATCTTCTACTTCAGTTAATGTATCACATTTTAAAATATACCCTTTTATTTCATCCGTTAACTTTCCTTGCTCATCTATACTTTTTATTACCACTTCTTTTCTTTCCTCTAAATTTCTTAAATAAAGGAGTCTCTCATAAAATTTTCTAAGCACTTGATCATCTAAACCGCCAGTTCTTTCTTTTCTATATCTCGCTATAAATGGCACTGTATTGCCTTCATCCAACATGCCAATTATATTCTCAACTATATTGAGATTTATATTAAATTCTTTGCCTAATTTATTATTTATATTCTCCATAGTTACCTCCAGTTATTTATTTTCATGTACCTAAGCTACTATATAAGTTTAAATTAATTTAATGATTTTTACAACATTGCAATAGAAAAAACTAGCACTTTAGCCATAGTTATATCATATTTTTAAAATTATATACATATTCATATACAAACATTAATATAGAGAGGTTACTATGAAAAAATTAAAAAATATTCTTAGTATATTCTTATTATTTCTATTTACTATATCCTTCTTATTTAGTTTTAAAACTTATATATGCATTAATAAATTTAATACTAATAAAGTCATAAAACATATAGATTACTTATCTTCTGACCGATTGCAAGGTAGGCTACCTGGTACATTAGAAAACCGCATAGCAGAACAATATGTGAAGTCTCAGTTTAAAAATTATAAACTTCAACCTTTAGATAAAAACTACTTACAATCATTTAAAATTAAATACCCTTCAAAAATTTACAATAAAACTCCATATTTAAATGTAGTTGATAAAAATAACCGTGTAGTTAAAGAGTTTAAGTATGGAAAAGACTATAAAGAAGATATGCTTAATTTCAAAGAAAATAATATAACCTTTACTAAAGACAATTGTAATTTTAGTAGCGACGGTGTAAGAGCAACTGCTAAAGAGTCGTCAGTTGTTTTTTATTGTACCTCAAAAAATTTAGATTTCAGAAGCTCCTTTATGATAGATGCTCCTGCTAGTATGTATATAATGATAACAAAAGACACCTTATCAGAAATTTATAATTACATTAAAAGTGGCTACGCTTTAAACTGCTACATTCCCTATACTATTAAAGATACCTATGTAAATAATGTCACTGCCAAAATAGAAGGCAAGGACAGAAATCTACCTCCATTAGTTTTATCTGCTCATTTTGATCATGTAGGAGCGGATTTATCTGGCACTGTATATAACGGAGCCTTAGACAATGCATCTGGAGTAGCTTTTATTATAGAAATGAGTAAAGTTATACAATCTTTGGGCAAACCTAATAGAGATATAATTTTTACTGCATTTAATGGTGAGGAATTTGGTTTTGTGGGCTCTACAGCTTTTGTAGAAAAGTATTCTACAGAACTTAAAGGAAGTAAGGTATTCAATTTTGATATGATAGGAGGAGATACCTCTGTCCCCCTTTGTATAATGGGAAGTAAGAAAGATTCCTATAACAATGAATTTTTAAACTCTATTTCCACCACCTGCTCTAATGAAAAAATTAATTTTAATAGAATGTTTGAAGATGCTAGTGATCACAAACCTTTTAGAGATCATAATATAGATGCAATAACCTTTTGTGATAATGACACATCAAAAATTCACACTCCAAAGGACAATGTTGAATTTATAAAAGAGGATTCTATTACAAGATGCTTTAGCGTGGCTTCTAAAGAAGTTTTAAAATATTCATTTAGAAATAATCCATTTATAATTTACTACAAAGTATTTATGATAGTATCTTTCACTGGAATAATTGTTGTCACATGCTATTTTATCTATGGAAGAAAAAAGTCATCATCTAAGCATAAACAAAATATCAAGTAATTCTAATCTTAAATTGAAGTTTACTTAAAATGAATATTAAAAATAGAGTAAACCTGTATAGGGTTTACTCTATTTTTGAGCTAAATATCCTATTATAAATTCATCAATTTCTCCATCCATTACGGCATTTATATTTCCTGTTTCCACACCTGTTCTATGATCTTTTACTAAATTATAGGGATGAAATACATAAGATCTTATTTGACTTCCCCATCCATTATCCTTTAATTCTCCCGTTAAATCTTCTATTCTTTCTTTATGTTCTCTCTCTTTAAGTGCTACTAATTTAGCCTTTAATATCTTCATAGCTGTTTCTTTATTAGTATGTTGACTTCTTTCATTTTGACATTGAACTACTATACCTGTAGGCAAATGGGTTATTCTTATAGCACTTTCAGTCTTATTAACATGCTGTCCACCAGCTCCTCCAGAGCGATAAGTATCTATTCTTAAATCCTCACTTCTGATTTCTATATCCTGACTTTCACTTAACTCTGGAAGTACTTCTACAGATGCAAATGAAGTTTGCCTTTTACCATTAGCATTATAAGGAGATATCCTAACCAACCTGTGTATTCCTTTTTCTGCATTTAAATATCCATAAGCAAACTCTCCTATAACCTTAACTGTAACTCCCTTTATGCCTGCTTCATCTGCAGGTATAAAATCTAGCACTTCTATTTTAAACCCTCTTGCTTCACACCATCTTTTATACATTCTGTATAACATTTCAGTCCAATCCTGAGCGTCATTTCCCCCAACTCCTACATGTAATGTTAAAATAGCATTATTCCTATCGTATTCCCCGGATAATAGGGTCTGTATTTTCATATTATCTATATTGTTTTTTAGCTCTTTAATTTCAGATTTTATTTCTTCACAAGTAGAATTATCCTCTTCTTCTACAGATAATTGTATCAGTGTATCTAAATCTTCAATTTTAATTGTTACAGAATTATACCACTCTATTTTATCTTTTATTCCTTTGCACTTTTGAGTTATTTCTTGTGCATGTTCCATGTTGCTCCAGAAATCTGGTTCCTGCATCTTACTTTCACATTCTGATAATTGATTTTTAAGTTCTGCTAGGTCAAAGAGAAACACTCACTTCATCTATTATTTTTCTCATCTCTTTCACTTCTTCTATAAACTCTTCATATTGTATTAACATATTTCTAACCTCTTTCTTTAAATAAATTTATTTTAAATAGCTGTTTTTCAAAATTAACATGACATTTCTATATCATGTAGTTATGCGGTTCACTTAATCAAAATTGAGTTAGAAATGAAACCATTTCTAACTCAATTTTATTTAAACTACCCCTCTACCGCAACAGTTTTTATATTTCTTACCAGAGCCACATGGACAAGGGTCATTTCTTCCTATCTTTTCTTCTTTCCTCACTGGCTCTCTTTTGCCTGAAGACTCTTGATTTGTAGAGGTTATCTTAGCTACTCTTTCCCTTTCAGGAACATTTTCTAATCTTACATGATATAAATATTTTACAGTATCTACTTTAATGCTTTCTATCATTTCATCAAACATATCGCTTCCTTCCATTTGATATGCTTGGGCTGGGTCTTGCTGCTTGTATGCTCTAAGTCCTATTCCCTGTTTTAAATGTTCCATATTATCTATATGATCCATCCATTTAGTATCAACAACTCTTAAAAGTAAAACTCTTTCTACTTCTCTCATAGCTTCTGGACTAAATTCTTCTTCTTTTTGCTTATACATTTCTTCAGCTAAATTTAATAATTTTTCCTTCATTTCTTCATTACTAAGATTTTTTAGCTCATCCACTTTTATAAAGCCTATTGGAAGATATATATCTTCTAAATATTTTATTAATTTAGATATTTCCTCATCAAAATTATCCTCAACACCAGATACATGAGAATCTACAGCGCTATATATAACACTTTTTATCATTACCTGAATTTGTTCTTTTAAATCTTCACCTTCTAGAACTTCTGCTCTTTGCTTATATATAACTTCTCTTTGTTTATTCATAACATCATCATATTGAAGTACATTTTTTCTCACATCAAAGTTGTTTCCTTCAACTTTCTTTTGAGCACTTTCTATAGCATTAGTTACCATTTTACTTTCTATAGCGTCATCATCTTCTAATCCAAACTTATCCATTACAGCTCTAAATCTATCGGAAGCAAATATTCTCATAAGATCATCTTCGAAAGATGCATAAAATGTTGATTCACCTGGGTCTCCTAGACGTCCTGAACGTCCTCTTAACTGGTTATCTATACGTCTAGATTCATGTCTCTCTGTTCCTATTACCTTCAATCCACCTAGTGATGCCACTTCTTCTCCTAATTTTATGTCCGTACCACGTCCAGCCATATTAGTAGCAATTGTAACCATGCCTTTTTCTCCCGCATGAGATACTATTTCTGCTTCTTTTTCATGATACTTAGCATTTAATACCTGGTGTGGAACTCCTTTTTTCTTTAACATGCTAGATAAAATCTCAGATTTTTCTATGCTTACTGTACCTACAAGCATTGGCTGACCTTTCTTATATGTTTCTACAATTTCGTCTACTATAGCCTTATATTTAGCTTTTACTGATTTATATACTTTATCTGGTCTATCAATTCTTATAATCGGTTCATGGGTTGGAATTACCACTACGTCCAGTCCATATATTTCCCTAAATTCATTTTCTTCAGTAGCAGCAGTACCAGTCATACCAGATAATTTATTATACATTCTAAAGTAATTTTGGAATGTTATAGTTGCAAGTGTTTTGGATTCCTTTTGAATCTTAACTTTTTCTTTCGCTTCTATAGCTTGATGAAGCCCATCACTATACCTTCTTCCCTCCATAAGTCTTCCTGTAAACTCATCAACTATTATAACTTCTCCGTCTTTAACCATATAATCTTTATCTTTTTTCATCATATAGTTAGCTTTCAAACCTTGTATTACATGATGCTGAATTTCCATGTTGCTAGGATCCGCATAGTTTTCTAATTTAAAGAAGGCTTCAGCTTTTTTCACTCCTTCTTGAGTTAGGATAACTGAATTAGCTTTTTCATCTACAATAAAGTCTCCAGTTTCTTCTCCATCTTCGCTCTTCTCACCTTTAGTTAAAGTGGCTACAAAAAATTGAGCTATTTTATAAAGATCCGTAGATTTTTCACCTTCACCTGAAATTATAAGAGGCGTTCTAGCTTCATCTATAAGTATAGAGTCCACTTCGTCAACTATACAGAAATTCAACTTTCTTTGTACTCTTTCTTCCCTATATACCACCATGTTATCTCTTAAGTAGTCAAAACCTAATTCGTTATTAGTACCATAAGTTATATCTGAATTATAGGCTTCTCTTCTTTCTTCATTGTCTAAATCATGAACAATTACTCCCACAGATAAGCCTAAAAACTTATGTATTTTACCCATACTTTCAGCGTCTCTTTTAGCAAGATAATCATTTACTGTAACTATGTGAACTCCCTCACCTGTTAATGCATTTAAATATGCTGGTAATGTTGCAACTAAAGTTTTTCCTTCACCAGTTTTCATTTCAGATATTCTTCCTTGATGAAGTATAATACCGCCCATTAACTGTTCTCTAAAGTGTTTAAGCCCCAAAGTTCTTACAGATGCCTCTCTTACCACAGCAAAAGCTTCTGGCAATATATCCTCTAAGGTTTCACCCTTTGCTAATCTTTTCTTGAATTCCTCAGTTTTAGCTTTAAGTTCTTCGTCATTTAGCTTTTGCATTTTTTCATCATAACTTTCAATTCTATCTACCAAAGGTTTTATTTTCTTTAACTGTTTTTCACTATAAGTTCCAAATACTTTATCTAATAGTCCCATTTTAAACCTCACCATTCTTATATTTTTTTATTCTAATATCTATAAATTATATCATCTACTTAAAATATATTCAACTTTACAAATACACTTTTAACCATTTTATTACATGATATAAATTTGCTTTAAATTTTATTGAATTTTATATAAAAACAAAAAAATACGGTAGAATCTACCGCATTTTTTACTTTATATTAAAATTCTGGTTCAATCAATCCATAGTTACCATCATTTCTTTTGTAAACTACATTTACATCTGAAGTTTCTGCATCTTGATATACAAAGAAACTATGTCCCAAAAGCTCCATCTGCAAAATAGCCTCCTCTGATGACATTGGCTTTATTGCAAATTTCTTTGTTTTTACTACCTTAGGATCTCTACGTTCATCTTCCTTCCATTCGTAGTCTGGTATAGAACTAAATCTTACAGAATCTAGACTACCTTTTCTTCTTGCTAATTTTGTTTTTTGTTTTCTTATTTGTCTTTCTATTTTATCTACTACTAAATCTATAGCTGCATACATATCTGAATTGGTTTCTTCACCTCTCAATACTATTCCATTAAAAGGTATAGTAATTTCTATAATTTGATTGTTTTTTTGTACACTTAAAGTTACATTAGCTGGTACGTTAGGTTCAAAATATCTATCCAATCTAGATATTTTTTTCTCCACAATATTTTTTAATGCCTCAGTCATTTCTATATTTTTTCCAATAAATCTTACTACCATGAAACCAGCCCCTCTCTTAATTAGCTAGAAATTAATACTAAATTTTGTTTGTATTATCATCTTAACTCTTATGGGACAATAACTCAAATTATATTTTCAGAATTAATTAAATATTGCACTTTCTTTGCCTTTACTAGGTTATTTATTCTTATTATTGCTAAGTATTTCACATATATCTCATAGATGCATAAAAATTGTTTTTATGTTAGAATAAAATTGTTGGGCTTTAAAAAAAATAAAATAGAGATAAATAAATTCATCCCTATTTTTACTGAATTAGTTGACCTGGTCTTTGACCCCACACTCGCCTGCTGGAGCTTTTGCTACTAGGCATTATCCCCTCACTACTAACCCTCTCGCTTTAAAGCGGCAGGACTTACTTCTAAGCCGCACCATGCTCATTAAAACTTTGTTTAACTTACGTGGATCGTTTTGCCTGCGACTGGCATCGACTTTCAACCACAAACCTAACCCAACAATAATATTATATCTTACTTTTTGCTGCAGTCAATACAATAATTTCATTAGAATTATTTTTTAATAATTCTAAAACACAATAGTAAGTAGTGGCACCTGTAGTTATAACATCATCCACCAACAATATTTTTTTATTTTTTATATTTCTTCCCTTTATAAAACTAAAACTATCTTTTAAATTTTTCCATCTTTCTTTTCCATTAAGTCCTATTTGGTCTTTAGTATCTTTGGATTTTCTTATGCAACCTATAACTTTTTTATTAAATTTATCTCCTATACATTTAGCTAAATATTTACTTTGGTTATATCCTCTCTTCTTTTCATTTTCTTTACTGAGAGGAACATAAGTAACCATATCAAAATATATTTTTTCATTCTTTATAGTTTTCATCATATAATCTGCTAACACATCTCCACACCTAAAATCATTTTTATACTTTAAGCCTAATACTATTTTCTTAACAGCAGATGAATAATATAAAGCACTGTAAATTCTAGTTTCTTTATTACAAATTTTAATTTTCATACTTTCTTCACAACTTACAATTTTTTCTCTGCAAGTACTACATAAATATAACTCCTCAAATAATTTTTTCCCACAAACTACACATTCTTGTTCACTGTAATATATTATATCTAAAAAACATCTAATGAGTTTTTTTAAGTACTTAACAATCCCATTTCCCATGCCTCTTTATTAAAACTACGAGTTATATTTTTAGCCTTTGCCATAGCATCCGTTTCTTTTTTTGCTAAAAATATAACCTCTCCTTTCTCAAATTGTTCCATTAATCCTGACCTACCCGTTAAATAAACAAGCTTTTTATAATCAAACTTATCATCATCTGCAAAATAAATCATTATATTTATATCATTAAAATTTAGATATTTTTCTCCTAAATAATTTGTAATTAATATGGACTTCTTTTTTTTAGAAAAATTCATTAAAACTTTTACATCGCTAATGTCTTCTATAAAAAAATCAATATTAGTATTTAATTTACCTCTAAGTTTTAATAAATACTTATATAAGTTATTCACTTTATCCTTATCCGGAACATATATTATTATTTTCTTATTTATATTTATTGACCAATTTAAATATTCATATACAACATACGGGATGTTTTTATTAATATTTAACCTTGTAAACAATAAAGTAGGTTCTATTACCGGTTTACCATTATCTCGCAAGGGCATATTTATTTCTTTGCTGCCTTGTATTAATGTCTCTATAGCAAAGATTATTATCTTCCCATTAGTTGCACAGTGTTTATCACATATATTTTTTATAAATTTATAATCAACAGCACATATGCCGCTTATATTGTCGTATATAACTAAATCAAATTCTCCATCTATATAGTTATTTGATGATAAATCCCAAATAACCAAACTGGAGTGATGTTTAGAACGTTCACTTCTAATAAATGTATAATCCCTAAAATCAGTATAATTTTTTATATTATTAATAATTTGCATACACCCAATGTTAGTAGATATATATAAAATTTTACCATGTTCTTTAGCAACATATTCAATGATATCTAAAAATATTTTACAGGAATTATATGGTGGAGAAATTATATTTAAGTATTTATCTTTTCCACTATACCAGCTGACAATATCCCTTTTTATTCTATCTATTTCATATGTAAACTTAACCATATCCATTATAATCAATACATTCACCTCCAATATGGCAATAAGTTTATCTATACTACAAAAACTTTATTTCCTTTATAATTTTATCATCTAAAAATTACACTTCATCAATAATACCATAATTAGGTACATGAAAAGAAACAACAAATTAAAGACGCTGGTATATTTTATGTCAGACAAGGAAGCAGGTTCCGTCGCTAGTAGGACTATCGGCGGGTTCTGATGACGCAGTATGACGCAAAATAAACTAGCATACTGAGTTGTTATTTATTTGAACGCGCCTTACTCCTCTATTAAATTACTTATCCTCCAAGATAATGAAGAATATCTTTCGAAACTCCTATCATTATTTATCATAAAATGAAGAGCTTTTACTTTTCCCACAAGCACCACTAACTTTTTCGCCCTAGTTATACCTGTGTAAAGTAAATTTTTATTCATAAGAAGCGGCGGTCCCATAAACATTGGCATTATAACTACTGGGAATTCACTGCCCTGACTTTTATGTATAGTCATAGCATAAGCTAGTGTAATTTCATCTAAATACACCGAATCATAAACCACTCTTCTTTCATCATCAAATATAACAGTAATAGTATTATCTTCACTACTTATATCCTCTATAAAACCTACATCTCCGTTAAATACCCCTATCCCTTCTTCCTCGCTATTTATCTTATTCCACTTTAAGGTATAGTTATTTTTAATTTGCATTACTTTATCCCCTACTCTAAAAACCATATTTCTAAATTCTCTTTCATTTTTATATTTAGCAGGGGAATTTAAAACCTCTTGAAGCTTAAAATTTAAATTTTCTACCCCAAGCATTCCCCTTCTACTAGGAGATAATATTTGTATATGCTCCATCTTGTTCCAATTACTATTAAACTTAGGCAACCTTTTATATATAAGTTCTACTATAGTGTCCATTATCTTATTAGTATCTTCTTCTTTTATAAAATAAAAATCCTTATCTTTTTTATTTAAAATCGGCATTTGTCCTTCATTTATTTTATGGGCATTTACTACAATCATACTTTCTTTTCCCTGTCTAAATATTTCCTTTAGCCTAACCACTTTAACACACTTACTATCTATTATATCCCTTAGTACATTTCCCGGTCCTACTGAAGGCAATTGATCCACATCACCTACTATAATAACTCTTGTGCCTAAACCCACTGCCTTTAATAAACTATTCATTAGTACTATATCAATCATAGATGCTTCGTCTACTATTACTACATCACATTCTAATTGACTATCCTCATCCTTCGAAAAAAATGCCTCATCAGAATCTCCATATCCCAGTTCCAATAATCTATGTATTGTCTTAGCTTCATGTCCAGTGGCCTCTTCCATTCTTTTAGCAGCTCTTCCCGTAGGAGCAGCCATAAATACTGTCATACCTTGACTTTGAAATATTTCAGTTATGCAATTTATTATGGTAGTTTTTCCTGTACCTGGCCCACCTGTAATCACTTCAATCCCTGAGGTTAAAGCCCCTTCTATAGCTTCATTTTGTGAAGGAGAGAACTTAATGTCATTTTCTTTTTCAAATTTTTTAATCTCCTTTTGCACATCCACTTTTATATCTTCTTGACTTACAAGAGATAACGTTAATATCTTTTTAGTAACACTTAATTCTGAATAATAAAAAGGAATAGTAAACACACACAAACATCCCTGTATATCTTCAATTTTAATTTTACCTTCCAGCGCAGAATCATATATGTTTTTTTCTATTACATCCTTTTCTACCTGAAGTATTTTTTTAGCTTCTGCAATTAAATTATTCCTTGGCATATATGTATTTCCCATAGCACAAAATTCATTTATTACATAGTTTATACCGCTCTGTATTCTAAAAGGAGATTCTTTATCTATTCCAATACTTCTAGCGATTTTATCCGCCGTTTTAAACCCTATGCCAGTTATATCTTCTGTAAGAACATAAGGATTGTTTTTAACTACATTTATAGAATCTTTTCCATATCTTTTATATATCTTAACGCATTGATTAGCTGTAACCCCATAAGTTTGTAAAAACACCATTATATTTCTTACATCCTTATGTTTGCTGTAGGATTCTTGAATCAAACTAATTTTTTTATCCCCTATGCCCTCAATTTCTTTTAATCTTTCAATCTTATTATCCAATACCTCCAAAGTTTCTTCTCCAAATCTACCTACTATCTTCTTGGCTGTAACTGAACCTATGCCTGAAATTATACCTGATGCTAAGTATTTCTCTATTCCCGCAAGAGAATTCGGTATTATTTCTTCACACGTTTTAACTTTAAATTGTTGACCAAATTTAGGATGCTTAACCCACTCACCCTGCATACACAAAGTCTGTCCCTCTGTTATGTATGGTATACACCCTACTATAGTTATATCTTCCTTTTCATTTTCTATTTTAGCTACCACATAGCCATTTTCTTCATTTTTAAATACTATATCTTCAACTATTCCCTTTATTTCCACCATAAAGCCTCTCCTAATAAAATTTATTAATAATCTACATAACATTATATCATATGATTATCCCACAAAAGCATTACATTACCTGAATTATGAAATTTCTCTAGAATGACTTGCATAAGAAGCAAAGGAACTATTTAAATTTATTGTTCCCAGCTCTTATGCAAGTCTTAGAGGAGAAATTTCATAATTCCATCACATTATACCTTTTTGTGGGTTAATCATCATATATTATTTTATCCTAAATTCAACTTTTCAAAAACATAATCAAATCTTCAAAAAGCAATAGGGCCGATTTAATCAGCCCTATCCGTAAACTTAATTAGTTTACATTACATATATTTCTTTATTTCTTCTACTGCATTTAATCTTTCCCAAGGTAAGTCTAAGTCAAGTCTTCCAAAGTGTCCATAAGCTGCTACTTGTTTGTATATAGGTCTTCTTAAATCTAAATCTCTTATTATAACAGCTGGTCTTAAGTCAAATACTCTATTTATTATATCTATTATTTTATCATCTGACATTTTTCCTGTACCAAAAGTATCCACTACAATTGATACCGGTCTAGCAACTCCTATAGCATAAGCTAATTGAATTTCTATTTTATCAGCTACACCAGCAGCTACTAAGTTCTTAGCTACCCATCTAGCAGCATAAGCAGCTGATCTATCAACCTTTGTTGGATCTTTTCCAGAGAAAGCTCCGCCACCATGTCTACCTGCTCCACCGTAAGTATCTACTATGATTTTTCTTCCTGTTAAACCTGAGTCTCCTTGTGGTCCACCCACAACAAATCTTCCTGTTGGATTTATGTAGTACTTAGTGTTTGCATCTAAAAGTTCAGTTGGAACTATTGGTTTTATTACATGTTCTCTTAAATCTCTTTCTATTTCTTCACGTGTTACTTTTGAACCATGTTGAGTAGATATAACTATAGTATCTATTCTAACTGGTTTTCCATTTTCGTATTCAACAGTAACTTGAGTTTTTCCATCTGGTCTTAAGTATTTTAAAGTACCATTCTTTCTAACTTCTGAAAGTCTTCTAGAAAGTTTGTGTGCCATAGATATAGGAAGAGGCATATATTCTTCTGTTTCGTTTGTTGCAAAACCAAACATCATACCTTGGTCTCCTGCTCCAATAGCATCATCCTTTTGCATTTGTCCCGCTTTAGATTCTAAAGCTTCATTAACTCCCATAGCAATATCTCCAGATTGCTCGTCTATAGAAGTTAAAACAGAACAAGTATCCGCATCAAAACCATATTTTGCTCTAGTATATCCTATTTCTCTTACAGTTTCTCTAACAACCTTAGGAATATCAACATAGCAGTTAGTTGATATTTCCCCCATAACTAAAACCATTCCAGTAGTAGTAGCTGTTTCGCAAGCTACTCTTGCATAAGGATCCTTTTCTAGTATGGCATCTAATATTGAATCAGAAATTTGATCACAAATTTTATCTGGATGTCCTTCTGTTACTGATTCTGAAGTAAACAAAGTTCTCATAATGATTTATACTCCTTTCAAAATTCCAATAAGGTACATAAAAATAGATAACAAGTCAAGCTAATTCAAAAGATTCTGGTATATTTTGTTTTAGACAAGGGATCATAATTCCCTATCAGTGGTTTCTTATAACGCAGTATGACGCAAAATAGACTAGCATACTGACTTGTTATTTATTTGAATGTACCTTAATATAAAATAAAAAAATAAAATAAAAAACCTCTTCGATAAGAAGAGGTAATATTCACCTTCTCTTATCTTGCAGTGTTAAATATATTAACCTGCAGGAATTGGCACCATTGCAAAAATTGCCGGTTGCCGGGCTTCATAGGGCCTATTCCCTCCACCTCTCTTGATAAGACTAGAAAACATATATAATTTTCGATAACTTGATGATATCACAACAAAAATTTACTGTCAATATATTATAATTAGTTTACACTTTTTTAACAGTTAGTTAAATATTTATACACATAGCATAAAAATAAGACGCATAGTGCGTCTTATTTTGGTGGAGGAAGATGGATTCGAACCATCGAAGCGAATCGCAACAGATTTACAGTCTGCCCCCTTTGGCCACTCGGGAACTCCTCCATATTTGGAGCTGGCAATAGGAATCGAACCTACAACCTGCTGATTACAAGTCAGCTGCTCTGCCAATTGAGCCATGCCAGCATTTTATGGTGGGCACAACAGGGCTCGAACCTGTGACCCTCTGCTTGTAAGGCAGATGCTCTCCCAGCTGAGCTATGCGCCCATAAAATGTATTTTAAATGTGGTGGAGGAAGATGGATTCGAACCATCGAAGCGAATCGCAACAGATTTACAGTCTGCCCCCTTTAGCCACTCGGGAATTCCTCCACATTTGGAGCTGGCAATAGGAATCGAACCTACAACCTGCTGATTACAAGTCAGCTGCTCTGCCAATTGAGCCATGCCAGCATTTTTAATTTTTATCTTCAGCGCTCTGTTCCTGCGCCGTTGACATGTTTTATTATATACGGTGACTCTTAACATTTCAATCTTAATATTGAGTCATTATACTAAATAAGAGTTGTCATACTCTTTTATGCTCTATGATTCTTTAAATTAACCATGAAGTTATTTTTTCTATATAATTCATTAATGTTTTCCCCAAGTAAAAATAATTGTATTGTACAAGTATATATAATACAATATATCCTAGTGGATTTTTATTTTCATAAGGAGGAATTTTATGCAAAAGTTATTAGGTAAATTCAGAAAATGTGTTAATGATTTTAAACTTATAGATGACGGCGACAACATATGTATAGGGGTTTCGGGAGGGAAAGATAGTCTAACTTTATTAAGCCTTCTTAAAGCCTATAAGAGATTTTCTCCAGAAAAGTTTAATTTAATTGCTGTGACCTTAGATACAGGTGGAGGATGTAATTTTCAAAACGTTGTGAAGCTTTGCGAGAAAATAGATGTTCCTTATCATATAATTAAAACTGATATAAATGAAATCGTATTTAATATAAGAAAAGAAAAAAATCCCTGTTCCCTATGTTCTAAGCTAAGACATGGCTCTTTAAATGACAATGCAAAAATTCTTGGATGTAACAAAGTAGCTTTAGGTCATAATGAAAATGACGCTATAGAAACTCTTCTTATGTCAATGTTATATGAAGGAAGAGTTCATTGCTTCGCTCCTAAAACTTACTTAAGTAGAATGGATATAACTCTAATAAGGCCAATGCTTTATATAAATGAAGAAGAAATTAAAAGTTTAGCTGCACGCTATGAACTTCCTATAGTTAAGAATCCATGCCCTGCTAATGGTTATACTAAACGTGAATATATGAAAAACTTAATAAAAGATTTAGAAAGAGATATTCCTTCAGTAAAAGACAGGCTTTTAGGCTGTTTAACTAACGAAAAACAACTTAGCATATGGCATAAGGAAAAGTAACCTTAATTTATTACCCCCTTTTAATAGTTTATTTTTAATATTTTAACTTTTATACACATATAAATTAAGTATAAAGGGGGTGCTTGCATTGAAAAAAGTGAAGGTTCATTATAATGATAAATTAGCCTATCATAAAATTGCTTGCTTTTTAAAAGATTATATCAATGATGATTCTTTAATCGTTTGTATAGGTACTGACAGATGTATCGGTGATTGTTTGGGACCATTAGTAGGTACCTATCTACAAGAAACCAACTTTCCTCTTCCTGTATATGGTACGGTCTCAAACCCTATACATGCATTAAATTTACAGGATAATTTGAATAAAATAAAATATTTACATCCAAATGCAAATATTATAGGTATAGATGCCTGCCTTGGAGAAAATAATTGCATTGGAGAATTACAAATTCGCGACTACCCCATACATCCTGGTAAAGGAGTAGGTAAAAATCTTCCCGAGGTCGGAAACATATCTATCATAGGCATAGTAGACACAAACTCTTCTAATGAGATTTTTACCAATAGAAACATTCGATTTAATCTTGTAATGAATATGGCCAAAATAATCAAAAATGCACTAATACATGGTTATTATCTTTATCTTGAAGATTTTTCTCATAATAGTTAAAGTAAATTTCAATATTCTATATGCAATGGACTAATTATAAAAATATTTAAATGTAAATTTATTATAAAAATACGAAGGGGCCGTCGCATTAAGAAATTCATATACAATATATTGGTTTGAAATTTAATAGCAAACACAATGTATTATAGAATTTATTCTTAGTGCCACAGCCCCTTAAACATTTCTAATCTACTAATGTTATATCTGTACTATGATAAGTAGCATCTAACTTATCTAAATAATCCAACATTTTACCAGTACCTATAGCTACACAAGATACAGCCTCATCAGCAATATACACTGGGACTTTAGTCATACTTTCAATTAGCTTGTCTAACCCATTAAGTAAAGCC
The DNA here is from genome assembly GCF_000744935.1 of Clostridium sp. KNHs214. Taxonomy (GTDB): domain Bacteria; phylum Bacillota; class Clostridia; order Clostridiales; family Clostridiaceae; genus Haloimpatiens. The sequence continues at coordinate 172,267 of NZ_JQMW01000013.1, forward strand.
CCTCCACCTGTCATAACTATGCCTTTATCCGCTATATCAGCTGCTAACTCTGGCGGAGTTTTTTCTAAAACTGAATGAGCACATTCTGCTATAGCACTTACAGCTTCAGTTAAAGCTTCTCTCATTTCATTTGAAGATACATTTATATTTTTAGGAAGACCTGTTATTAAATCTCTTCCTCTTATTTCCATGCAACATACTTCTTCTCTTTCATAAGCACTGCCAATATTAATTTTTAAATCCTCAGCAGTTCTTTCGCCTATCATAAGCTTATGCTTTTTCCTTATATATTTAATTATTGCCTCATCAAAGGTATCTCCAGCTACTTTTATAGATGATCTAACTACCATTCCACCTAAAGAAATAACAGCTATGTCAGTAGTTCCTCCACCTATGTCTATTACCATATTCCCACTAGCTTTAGTAATGTCTAACCCTGCTCCTATAGCTGCTGCTAGTGGTTCTTCTATTAAAAATACTTTTTTTGCACGGGCATTCATGGCCGCATCTCTAACAGCCCTTTTTTCTACTTCCGTAGCTTGACATGGTACACACACTACCACCCTAGGTGCAGCCATTTTTTTACGACCACAAGCCTTTTTAATAAAATGCTTTAACATTTTTTCTGTTATATCATAATCTGATATAACTCCATCTTTTAACGGACGTATAGCTACAATATTTCCTGGAGTTCTTCCAATCATTTGTCTAGCCTCTTCACCTACAGCTAAAACTCTATTATTTACTCTGTCAATTGCCACTACTGATGGTTCTTTTAATATTACTCCTTTACCCTTAATATAAACAAGTACTGTTGCAGTACCTAAATCTATACCTAAATCCGTACCTATACTAAAAAACATTCCTTATTTCACTCCACTTCTGCACTTTTGTATACTATTTAACATTTAACATAGATATATTCTACATTATATGTTAAAATCCTTCAATTATTATAAGGAATGTTTAAATATTAAAAGATTTTAATATTTAACTTCCTATTGCCTTGTATTTCATCTTAGTAGCTTTTCCACCTCTTATATGCCTTTCAGCTTTATTTAAATCTAATATATTTTTAGCTTCCCTTGCAATTTGAGGATTTAGTTTTGGCAATCTTTCTGTCATATCCTTGTGTATAGTACTTTTACTAACTCCAAAAGCTTTAGCCGTTTTGCGTATAGTGGATTTTGAACTAATGATATATTCCGCCACTTCCATTACTCTTTCCTCAATATAATCTTTCAAACCCAACTGCAACCTCCTTATTCCTTATATATTAATAAATATGCATTATTTCCTAGATTAATTACCTTATAGCCTTTATTTATCTAACATCCAGCAGGAAATAATTTCCGGCTGGATGTTACAAAATTAGTACTTTACATATTTAGCTGGATTTACTTTGTCATTTCCTTTTAAAATTTCAAAGTGAAGATTACTTTTATACTTTTCATTAAAAGAAATCAAACTTGTATTTCCAACTTCACCTATTTTTTCACCTTGTTTTACTTTTTGACCTTTTTTAACAGAAATATTCTCTGATAAATTTGCATAAACTGACTTCAAACCATTTTGATGATCTATAACTACTTGTTTTCCATAACTATCTTTGTTATCTCCAACTTCTACTACAACACCATCAGTAACGGCAACTACCTTTTTACCTAACTCAGCCTTTATATCCATACCAAAATTAGGTCTGTATGTTCCTAATGACTCCCAATAAACAGGAACCTCTGAGTATTCTCTTCCGATAACACCCTCTACTGGTTTTACCATTTTACTATTTGCTATATTACCAGATACTTTTACTTCTTGTTTTTTTTCATTTTTTACTTCCTTACCTTGATGTTTATTATTTTTTACTTCTAAGGAATTCTCGTACTCTTTTTGTTCTCTTAATGAATCATCTATTAATGTAATTTCAGGATTTTTTGCGTTGTCTGTTGGCTTTTGTGACTGTATTTTAGCATTTTCCATTTGCTGTTTTTTTGCTACTTTATTATTTCTAGAACTTACAGCTGCTACTGTAGCAACAACACATAGGCAAACAAACAATATTACATATAATGCCTCCTTTCTTAGTTTTTTTGATGATTTTCCATTATTTTTGTCATTCAACATATTCCCACCTCCATTTTCTAGTTTGTCCAGTATATAGAAAAAAATACATGTATTTTTATATTTTTTTATTTAATTTCAAAAAATAAATAAAGTGCAATATTCTTAAATTGTTTCCATAATAAATGAAAGCTTTTAGAATATTACACTTTATCTAAATTTCCAATTAAAAATTGGACTTTTTCAGGTAGTATTACAATCATCGTACAACTTGTTCTAGCTTTTCTATTTCAGTATTTTTATAATAATGTTTTAATATATCCTTATATTTTTTATTATTTTTTGCCATAACATTAGCACCCCATTGACTCATACCTACCCCATGACCATATCCCGTGCAATCTATCTTCACATATTGAGGGAAAAAACTTATGTTGAAATTTGCAGAATTCAAATTTAAAGCCATTCTAAATTGTGGACCCGTTACATTTTCATTACCAACTTTTATTGCTTTAACACTTCCCCCTTCAGTTCTTTCAATTACTTTCACTTGAGTTTTTACACTGGAAGAAGATACTTTTGCCTTTGGAAAATTACTATTGATGGCATTTACAAAATTATTATAATTAATATCTTTAGAAGATTTATATTTAGGAGCAACCTCTTCTCCAGGGCTAGAAACACTTTTTAAATATGGTAAGCTATTTGAAAAAACCTCCTGTGAATTTTCAGTTTTTCCACTGCTGGTGGAAAAATAAAATGGAGATGCTATTAATTTTCCATTATAAGTAATAACTTCTCCTGAAGTTTCATTAACTGCCTGTACTATTTTTTTCCAAAGCTCATTTCTTTGCTTTTCCGGCCAAGAACTTATTCTACTTTCTTTAGACTTATAAACTTGGCAATGTACAGTATCACATAGATCAGCTCCCTTTCCATTTTTACATCCACCACCACCGAACTTCTTCATATGAGATATAGTATATGTTCTAGCTGCTACCGCTTGTGCCTTTAAAGCTTCTATCTGAAAACTAGCCGGCATTTCTCCAGAAACAACTCCTAATACATACTCCTCTAATTCTATTTCTTTTACTTTGTTCTCACTAGTTATATATACCTTAACCTTTTCTTCCTTTCCATTAAATTTATACTTAATCACTGATGTAGGATCATCTTTAAAATCCTTTATACTTTTCCCTGCATTAGCATTATTATTTTCATGATTAATCCCAACAAAAATTATTGAAAATAAGATTGTAGAAAGCATCCCTATAATTATTATTGAGGACATAGCTTTAAAATAAGACTTTATCCCTCTATAACTCTTCTTAATAACACTATTTTTTATGTTTCCCCCTATTTTCACATTAAGCACTCCCTTCGTTAAACTCAAACTATTAGCTTTTGTTAATCACATTAATCCAAATATTTTCGAAGTTTCATTTGAAGCTAAAAAAATTGTTTATGAGACTCTATCATTAATAATATATTAAAAAGCTGTATATTTTATTACTCAACTTTCGCGCTCTACATTAGATGAATAAAGGAAATTATTAATTTAATATGGGGTTTAAAAATTGGGTACAAAAGTTAGGTAAATTAGATAATAATAAAAAAATGGTGCTGTCGCATCAAGAATAAATACTACAATACATTGTGCTAGATTTAAATTTTTAGTACAATATATTGTATGTAAATTCTTTAATGCAACAGCCCCATTTTTTTGTATCTTTATATAATTATATTCTCGCTATATTTGCACCTATTTTTTTAAATTTCTCTTGTATATTTACATATCCCCTATCTATGTGATAAATATCCCCTATTAAAGTACAGCCATCTGCTACTAATGCTGCTAATATTAAAGAAGCACCAGCCCTTAAATCTGTAGCTTTAACTTCTGCTCCCGTTAACCTTTCCACACCTTCTATCACTGCTGATCTACCATCCAACTTTATGTTTGCGCCCATCCTTTTCAATTCAGATGCGTGCATAAATCTATTTTCAAATATAGTTTCTGTTATAATACTAGTTCCCTTAACTGTAGATAATAAAGCCATCATTTGTGCCTGCATGTCTGTTGGAAACCCAGGATATGGCATAGTTTTTATATCTACAGGCTTTAAAATTTTATTTCCATTTACAATTACACTTTCTTCTAATAATTCTATGCCTACATTCATCTCTCTCAATTTTGCAATTATAGGTTTTACATGCTCATGATTTACGTTATTTATCTTTAATTTACTTCTTGTTATAGCTGCAGCCACCATGAAGGTTCCCGCTTCTATCCTATCATAAATGGGCTTATATTTTGTTTTTTTAAGTTCTTTTACCCCTATTATTCTAAGTTTGTCTGTACCAGCACCTATTATGTTTGCACCCATACTGTTTAAAAAATTAGCTAAATCAACTATTTCTGGTTCTTCTGCAGCATTTTCTATTATAGTTTCTCCTTCTGCTAGTGCTGCTGCCATCATTAGATTTTCAGTAGCACCTACAGATGGAAAATCTAAATATATATTGCTACCTTTTAGCTTTTTAGCCTTCGCCTGTACATAGCCATGGCCTACGTATATTTCAGCTCCTAATGCAGTTAATCCTTTTAAATGCAAATCAATAGGTCTTGTTCCTATATTGCATCCGCCAGGAAGTGATATTTTAAATTCACCAAATCTTGCTACCATAGGTCCCATAACTAAAAAAGAAGCTCGCATCTTTCTAACTAATTCTGAAGATGGCTGGGATAATTTCAAATTAGAATTATCAATATTTATAATATTTTCTTCTTGATTTACTTCTATAGATGAATTTAAGCCTTTTAATACTTCACAAATAACAAATACGTCTTCTAACATTGGTGCATTTTCTATAATGCATTTTTCACTACATAATATACTCCCTGCTATTATTGGAAGAATAGCATTCTTAGCAGAACTTATATTAACTTCACCATTTAATTTACTACCACCATAAACTATTATCTTTTCCATATTATCCCCCATTTCTTTTCCTAATAATCCAATATTATTTGCGGAGTTCCTATAATTAAATAATTCCTAAAACCATATTTACAAACTGAATAATTAAAATCCACTAAACTTCCATTGACTAAAATAGGATCATATTTTCCAGTGTAGCAGCAAGTGCTATAGCCATTATTTATTTTTATAGTTTTCAAATTGCTAGCATTATATTCTTTAACTATTTTATTTACTTGTTCATTAACCAAGGGGAAATTTTCATTATATATTTCTGCCTTTATATAGCAGAATAATTTATTTTTAGCCTGAAATTCCACTTCTTTTATTGAATTCTGTACTTTATTCTTTAGGCTCTCACAATTATTTTCTTTACTCTTACATATAGTGTTTATAGTTATTATTTGTTGTCCATCATAATTTCTACTCTGAACATATCCTTCAATACTCTTATCATTAAACTCTAAACAATATAATCCTTTACCAACTATTTCATTATAACTTACTTTAGGTTCTATACTTTTTAATATAGTTTTGCAAACTTCCTTAGGATTTTTTTTAGTTGTAAATGACGTTATTAATCCATACTCCTGAACCTGGGCATTTGTTTTATATATAATTTCATTAAACAAATCTGGATTACTTTTACTTTCACAAAAATGTGTATTAACCATACCTAAAGCTAAAATAATTGTTAGAAAAAATAGCATGTTAATTCTTATAATATTTTTTTTATTTTTCATTTTAACCCCCTACCTCTCTTTTGAAATTATTGACAAAAAACAAAAAAATTATTCATTAGTCTTAAAAGATTTATTATTTCCTTATTTTAAAGCAAATTAATGGAATTCTCCAAGCAGACTACTCATAACAATAATTTTGTTCTTCAGTGTAAATAGGCATGGGAGTTCACTCTTGGCTTTAGGAATATATTAATAATATATATATTAACCCCTTAAAGTGTGCTTAATTGCATTTATAATTCTGTAGAAAGCTATCTTAAATTTATACAATAAAAAACTTCTGTGTCTAATGCACAGAAGTTTTTTATTTATATGTCCTTTAATTTTAATCTTGCCAATGCTCTTGCCAAAGCCATTTGGGCTCTTTTAATATCTACATTTTCCTCTTTTTTAGAAAGTCTTTCCTCAGCTCTCTTTTTTGCCGCTTCAGCCCTATTAAAATCTATATTTTTAGGCCACTCACAAGCATCACATAGCATCTTCACTTTATTGTTCTCCACTTCCAACATGCCACTAGATGTAAATGTCCTAAATTCTTTACCTTTTTCATCTTTAAAAACAGTAATTGTAGGTTTTAAAAGAGCTATTATAGGTAAACGCCCTGGAAGTATTCCCATATGTCCACTTAAAGTTTCTATATATATTTCTTTTACATTTCCATTATAAAACTCCTTCTCAGGAGTAATTATAAGTAGATTTAAAACACCTTCCATTTAACTCACTCCTATCTAGGCTTCCATTATCTTTTGAGCTTTTTCTTTTGCTTCTTCAATACTTCCCACAAACAAAAAGGCTGATTCTGGAAGATCATCATGTTTACCTTCTAGTATTTCTTTAAAACCTCTTATGGTTTCTTTTATCGGAACATATTTACCTTCCATTCCTGTAAACTGTTCTGCAACACTAAATGGTTGTGATAGGAATCTTTGTACCTTTCTAGCTCTAGCCACTACTAGCTTATCTTCCTCTGAAAGTTCATCTATACCTAATATAGCTATGATGTCTTGCAATTCTTTATATCTTTCTAGTAAGTGCTTAACTCTTTGAGCTACATCATAATGCTCTTCTCCAACTATTCTAGGCTCTAGTATTCTTGAAGTAGAATCTAGTGGATCTACTGCTGGATATATTCCAAGTTCTGCTATAGATCTTGATAAAACTGTTGTAGCATCTAGATGACTAAAGGTTGTAGCTGGCGCTGGGTCAGTTAAATCGTCTGCTGGAACGTAAACTGCTTGAACAGATGTTATGGAACCATGCTTTGTAGAAGTTATTCTCTCCTGTAAAGCTCCCATTTCTGTAGCAAGTGTTGGCTGATATCCAACGGCACTTGGTATTCTTCCAAGTAAAGCTGAAACCTCTGAACCAGCTTGTGTAAATCTAAATATATTATCTATAAATAAAAGTACATTCTGTCCTTGATCTCTAAAGTATTCAGCCATAGTAAGTCCTGTAAGTGCTACTCTCATTCTTGCTCCAGGCGGTTCATTCATTTGTCCAAATACCAAAGCAGTTTTTTCTATAACTCTAGAGTCTTTCATTTCATGGTATAAATCATTACCTTCCCTAGTTCTCTCACCTACACCTGTAAATACTGAAAGTCCCCCATGTTGTCTTGCTATATTATTTATAAGTTCCTGAATTAAAACTGTTTTACCTACACCTGCACCACCAAACAATCCTATTTTACCACCCTTTTGATATGGTGCTAACAAGTCTATTACCTTTATGCCTGTTTCAAACATTTCTGGTTCTACAGACTGTTCTTCAAAGCTTGGCGCCGGTCTATGTATTGGATAATATTTATCACATTTTATATCTTCACCATTGTCTATTGGCTTGCCTAACACATTAAAAAGTCTTCCTAAAGACTGTTCTCCAACAGGCACGGATATAGGATTTCCTGTATCTAAAGCCTCCATGCCTCTTTTCAAGCCTTCTGTGCCCTCCATAGCAATAGTTCTTACTATGTCATCACCTACGTGTTGCTCAACTTCCGCTACTACTATTCTTTCCCCAGCATTAATTTCAATGGCATTATATAAATTCGGAAGATAATCCGAATCAAATTTTATATCTATAACTGGTCCTATTATTTGAACAACCTTTCCTATAGTTCCTGGCATATACTCACCTCCAAAAGGTTTTATTTTTGAGCTTCAGCACCGCCCACAATTTCAGAAATTTCTTGTGTTATGACGCTTTGTCTTATTCTATTGTATTTAATATTTAATTTTTCTAAAAGATCATTTGCATTTCTAGTTGCATTACTCATAGCTTCTACCCTAGAAGCTTGCTCACTGCACTTAGAACTTATCAGGCAATTAAGTATCATTCCTGTTATGTAGCCTTTCATTCTTTCCTTTAAAATATCTTCTGAAGAAGGTTCAAACTCAAAATAATCATTAATATTATCTCCATTTTCTATCTTTTCAGATTTATTTTCTAAAGGAAGAAGTTTTTTTACCTTTATAGAACGCTTCATAGTGCTAATAAATTCGCTATAAACTATATTTATTTCTCCTACTTCGCCCTTCTCATACATATCTAAAGCATGCTTAGCTAATGTATTCCCCTCTTTGGCAGTAGGTACATCCGGTATATCTACATATTCAGCTACTGTTTCAATATTAGTTCTCTTTAAATAGCTTCTTCCCTTTTGTCCCACAACAATAATTAAAGATTTATCCTTATTATCTTTAATAAGTCCAATGGTATGATTTACCACTTCAGCATTAAAACCACCACAAAGACCTGCATCAGAAGTAAGCATTATATATAACTTATTTTGGTTGTGATTTCCATCCTTATATATATTGGTACTTGCATCAGCAAATACCAATTTACTCATTACTTCCTCTAAGTATTCATAATACTTATCATTAAATCCTAATTTATCTCTGCACTTTTTTAACTTTGAAGTAGCAACCACATTCATAGCTCTAGTTATTTTTCTTGTATTAGTTATAGATTTTATTCTTCTTTTTATTGCAATAAGTCCTGCTCCAGCCATAGTTCACCTCCTGCAGGGAAACTACCTCCCTGCTAAAAATACTTTTTTAAACTCTTCAATGGCCTTTGACAATTCATCTTTAATATCATCTGTTAGCTCTTTTTTATCTAATATATTCTTGCCTAAATGTCTGTAATGAGTATCTACATAGTCAAAAAATTCCTTTTCAAACTTTCTAATATCCATTACAGGCACATCCATTAAATGGTCATTTACCGCTGCAAAAATTATCATAATTTGCTTATCCACTGCCATAGGCTTGTATTGTTCTTGCTTTAATATTTCTATTAATCTTTTTCCTTTTTCTAATCTCTTTTTAGTTTCCTTATCAAGATCCGAACCAAATTGAGCAAAGGCTGCAAGTTCTCTATATTGAGCTAACTCTAGTCTTAAAGTACCAGATACCTGCTTCATAGCTTTTATCTGTGCATTACCACCAACTCTCGAAACTGATATGCCTGCATTTATAGCTGGCTTTTGACCTGAGTGGAATAATTCTGATTCCAAAAATATTTGTCCATCAGTTATAGATATTACATTGGTTGGTATATATGCAGTAACATCTCCCGCAAGAGTCTCTATTATTGGTAAGGCTGTTATAGATCCTCCTCCAAGTTTATCGCTAAGTTTTGCAGCTCTTTCTAGAAGTCTTGAGTGCAAATAGAAAACATCTCCAGGATAAGCTTCTCTTCCTGGTGCCCTACGAAGTAATAGCGCCATGGTTCTATAAGCAACCGCATGTTTTGATAAATCATCGTAAACTATCAATACATCCTTGCCTTTATCCATAAAATATTCTCCCATACTACAACCAGAAAAAGGTGCCAAATATTGAAGAGGTGCTGAATCTGAAGCTGTAGAAGATACAACTATAGTATAATCCATAGCTCCCATCTCACTTAAAGTATTTACTATATGTGCTACTGTTGATTGCTTTTGTCCAATAGCTACGTATATACAAATAACATCTTGCCCTTTTTGATTTAATATAGCATCTATGGCTACAGCAGTTTTACCTGTTTGTCTATCACCTATTATAAGTTCTCTCTGACCTTTTCCTATTGGTACCATAGAATCTATAGCTTTTATTCCTGTTTGCAGAGGTTTCTTAACAGATTGTCTTTCAATAACTCCTGCTGCTTGATGCTCTACTGGTCTATACTCAGATTCCTTTATAGGACCTTTACCATCAATAGGTTTACCTAAAGGATTTACTACTCTACCAACCATAGCCTCTCCCACTGGGACCTGCACAACTCTGCCTGTTCTCTTAACTATATCTCCCTCTTTTATTCCTTTTTCCGAGCCCAATAGCACACAACCTACGTTATCTTGCTCTAGATTTAACGCCATTCCATAAATGTCATTTGGGAATTCTAATAATTCACCTTCCATACAATCATCTAATCCATATACTCTAGATACACCATCACCTATTTGAACTATAGTTCCCGAATCCTCTGTATGTATCTTTTTCTCGTATCTCTCTATTTCTCTTTTTATTATTGATGTTATTTCTTCTGGCTTAACATTCATGGTATCACCTCTCTTCCTTACTTAAGCACACGTCTTCTTATTTCATTTATTTTAGTTTTTATAGTTCCATCAATTACATCATCGCCTACTTTTACATAAACACCGCCAATTATTTTTTTATCTATTATCTCCTCTAAAAGAATTTCCTTGCCATACGTTGTTTTTAATTTTTCTATTAGTTTATCTCTTTCATAATCATTTAGAGGTATTGCAGTGGTTATTTCTGCCAAAAGAATATTATTTCTTTCTAGATGTATTTTTTTCATTTCTTTAAGCTTTTCTTCTAGATAAAGTATTCTATCTTTTTCTATCAATATAAGCAAAAATGATAGTAAATCCTCATCGATTTTACCTTTAAATACATTTATAAAAATTTTTTTCTTTTTTGATGTAGTTATTTCTGGATGCTTTATAACCTGCAAAAATTCCTGATTATTTTTAATTAAATCCACTATTTCCTGCAGATCATTCATATATTCATCTATCTTACCTTTATTCTCCGCAACTTCATAAAGAGCTAAAGCATATCTCCTATCTAAATATTCATACATAAGCTATATACCTACCTTAGCAATAAAATCTTCTATTATTTTTCTGTGTTCTTTTTCATCAATGGCTTTTTCTAAAACTTTTTCTGATAAAACTATAGATAGGTCTATAACTTGCTCTTTAACTTCTTGCTGAGCCTTTTCCTTTTCCCTTTGAATATCTACTTCTGCACGCTTTATTATTCTTTTTGCTTCTGTATTAGCGTTATTTAATATTTCATCGTAAACTTTTTCTGCTTTTTCTTTATATTTTCCAACTATTTCTTTACCTTCTTGAGCAGAATTTATTAATAACTTTTGATTTTCTTCTTTTAACCTAAACGCATCTTCCTTATCTTTTTTTGCACTATATATATCATTTTCTATTTTATCTCTTCTGTTTTTCATGAATTCAGTAACTGATTGGAATAAAAAATGTTTTAAAATAAGAAACAAAACAAGGAAGTTAATCATAGCAAATATGATTTTACTAGGTTCTATGGTCATTTCCATGAAAAGCCTCCTTTCCATCTACCAAGATATAATTTGGAGACATTCCTTATTTTATTCCTACAAATATTAATAATAGAGCCACAAGTAATCCGTATATAGCAGTAGCTTCTGATAATGCTCCACCAACGATTAATGCTTTTGTTATTTTATCACTAGCCTCTGGTTGTCTAGCTATACTTTCTACAGCTTTGCCTGTAGCATTTCCTGTTCCTAAAGCTCCTCCTATACATGATAAAGCAGCAAGTCCTGCTGCTAAAGCAGTCATACCTAATGCAAATGAATTATTCATTGTAAAATCTCCCTTCAATTTTTAATTAATAAATTTTATAAATTCAATATATAAAATAAATTTTAAACTTAATTATTCATGCTCTGCTATAAGCTTAATGTTTATCATGGTAAGCATAATAAATATGACCATTTGAAGCGAACCATCAAAAACATCAAAATAAGCATGCAGTGGTATTGGTATTCCAAACTGAGCTACAACTCCCAAATGATGCAGTGCCTCATAAAGTAAATCCATTATTATTGTAGCTGCAAACATATTTCCAAAAAGTCTTAAACTAAGAGATATTGGAAAAGATATTCTTTCCATGATATTTACCGGAAGTAAAAACACATAAGGCTGAGCAAATCCTAAAAAATAGTGCTTAATTCCAACCTTTTTTATAGTATATCCTTGAATAACTATAAAGCTCACTAATCCCAAACCTAATGCCACACTATAATCAGCTGTAGGTGGCTTTATGCCAAACAAACCTGCTAAATTTAAACAAAGCAAAAATAAAAATAAAGTCCCTATAAAAGGTACAAATCCAATGTACTCTTTTCCCATATTATCTTCTACTAAGCCTGCTATAAATTCTACAAAAGCTTCTGCAACATTTTGTTTTCCTTCTGGTATTTCTTTAAAGTTTCTAGTTAATACTATTGAAAGAATAATAAGAATAGCCATTATTACCCATTGAGCAACAAGTCCTGCGTTTATAATATTCCCTATTGTCATATAGTCACTCCCTTCAACTTATCAAATTAAAAATGCATATACTATTAACGATATAAAATTGCAAGTATATCCTAACATAAAAGAAAATATATAAAATGTATTTTCTTTTATTGTAATCAATGCAATAACACAAACTAATATGGCCCTTAGTACCAAACTAATAACACTAATGTTTTTTTGTGACTTTGCTCCTATATTAAGAGCAAAATTAGTTGAAAAAGCATTTATAGAAAAACTAATTATGTTAATAAATAAGCCCATAAGAAATGAATTGGTATATTGCCTAAAGAATATAAAAACAAAACTTCCTATAAGTATTCCTAGTATTAAATTAATAATGACAATCTTCCTAAATGCCTTGACAGTCTCTTGCATATTCCTTGCCTCCACATTTCGTATAGAGTACATTATATTACTGTGTTTTTTATAAACAAAACTTAATTTAACCTCATTTTGCACGATTTTTATCATTTAATAGCTGATTTGTTTATAAATAGCGTTTTTTTCTTTTCATGACTATTTAATTCTTCCGAATACTACATTTTAAAATTTCAATTTTAAATTCCTTCTTTTTTAAGACAATATAAAATGTTCTGATTTATGTAATAATTTTTCTTATTTATTTTATATTTAAAATAATTTATAAATACATTTAAATTTATTAATAAATATTTATAAATACGTTCCAATAATTAATTATTCACTTATTCTATTAAAAATTAAGTTTGTTTTTAAAATTGACTAAAAATATACCCATTTATTCAAGATTTCTTAAATTTTTTTTATTTATTTAATATATTATTAGCAATGTGTGGTATAAATATTTATAAAACTCTTACTGTATAGCTTTTCATTGAAATAAAAAAAAGAGTGCAAATAAACACTCTTAAATAAAACAATATTTAAATTTAACTTTAATTATCTTTCAACTATGATAGCTGTTCCCATTCCCCCACCTATACAAAGAGTTGCTAAACCTCTTTTAGCATTTCTTTTATTCATTTCATATAATAAAGTTACAAGTATTCTTGCACCTGAACATCCAACTGGGTGTCCAAGAGCTATAGCTCCACCATTTACGTTGACCTTTTCCATAGGAAATTTTAAATCCTTAGCTACAGCCAAGCTTTGAGCTGCAAATGCTTCGTTTGCTTCTATAAGATCTAAATCCTCTACTTTTAATCCTGCTACATCAAGAGCCGCTTTTGTAGATGCTACTGGACCATATCCCATAATAGATGGATCTACTCCCCTTGAACCATAGGATACTATTTTGGCAAGAGGTTTTAATCCCAATTCTTTAGCCTTCTCAGCGCTCATAACAACCAAAGCCGCTGCACCATCATTTATACCTGATGCATTACCAGCAGTGACAGTCCCATCTTTTTTAAATGCTGGTTTTAATTTAGATAATTTTTCAACTGTTGTACCGTATCTTGGAAACTCATCCTTATCAAATACTATTTCTCCCTTTCTATTCTTTATAACCACAGGAACTATTTCATCCTTAAATCTTCCTTCCTCTATAGCTTTTTCAGCTTTTTGCTGTGAAGCTGCAGAAAAAGCATCCTGCTCTTCCCTTGTAAAATTCCATTTTTCAGCTATGTTTTCAGCAGTTATACCCATATGATAGTCATTGAATGCATCCCATAATCCATCCTTTATCATGGTATCTACTACTTTGCCATCGCCCATTCTTTGACCCCATCTATTGTTTGGCAATATGTATGGTGCTGCAGACATGTTTTCCATGCCACCTGCGACTATTACATCTGCATCTCCTGCTTTAATCATTTGAGCCGCTAAGCTTACTGCTCTTAAACCAGAACCACAAACTTTATTAATAGTAAATGATGGTATTTCCACCGGAAGTCCAGCCTTTACTGCAGCTTGCCTTGCTGGACTCTGACCAAGACCTGCCTGAATTACATTCCCCATTATTACTTCATTAACTAACTCAGGCTTAATTCCTGCTCGGTTTAAAGCTTCTTTTATTACAATTGATCCTAAATCTACAGCTGAAACATCCTTTAGCGTTCCACCATATTTTCCAATTGCAGTTCTAACAGCGCTTACAATAACTACTTCCTTCATATTAATACCCCCCAATATCATTAACATCTATAAAATGAGGTTTAAACCCCTCATGTTAACATTATACACATTCTTATATTTTTTATCAACGTTTACATTTTATGTTAAGATTTAAACAATCTTTATGTCTACTTTATTTTAAACTCTTGACATCTTTTATCTTTTAATCCAAAGTAATACAATATAGAATGACATATTCTTTCTGCCGCTTCTCCATCCCCATATGGATTTATAGCTCTACTCATAGTGTTATATACTGTTTCGTCATTGATAAGCTCATTAGCATTTTGGATAATATTATTAATATCCGTTCCAACTAATTTTACAGTACCAGCTTCCACTGCCTCAGGTCTTTCTGTTACATCCCTAAGCACTAGAACTGGTTTTCCAAGATGAGGCGCTTCCTCCTGTAGTCCACCAGAATCTGTCATAATCATAAAGGATTTATTCATTAAATTATGAGTTTCCTTTGTATCTAGTGGCGATAATAAGTGAATTCTATCCACTCCATTAAGTTCCTTATAAACTACATCCTTAACTATAGGATTTAAGTGGACTAAATATACTAATTCCACATCTTTATTTTCTTCTACTATTTTCTTTAGAGCTTTGCAAATATTTTCTATACCGCCATCCCAGTTTTCTCTTCTATGGGCAGTGACCATTATAACTTTTTTACCTTTATAATCTATTCTATTTAATTCCTCATTTTCAAAAACATAATTCTCCTCTACAGTATATTCCATAGCATCTACTACTGTATTTCCTGTTACAAATATATCTTTTGGATTTACTCCTTCATTTAAAAGATTTTTTCTTGAGGCAGTTGTTGGAGCAAAATGTAAATCAGCTATAGCACCTGTAAGCTTTCTATTCATTTCCTCTGGATATGGAAAGTATTTATCAAAAGTTCTAAGCCCAGCTTCTACATGCCCTACTTTGATTTGTTTATAAAAAGCTGCCAATCCTCCTGCAAAAGTAGTAGTAGTATCACCATGTACCAATATAATATCTGGATTTTCTTTTTCAAAAACCTCTTCTAACCCTTCTAATACACTAGTAGTTATAGTAGTTAAACTCTGTTTACTTTTCATTATATTCAAATCATAATCTGGAATGATATTAAAAAGTTCTAATACCTGATCCAGCATTTGTCTGTGCTGTGCTGTAACACAAACCTTAGATATAATATTCGGATTTTCTTCAAGTTTTTTTACTAACGGTGCCATCTTTATACCTTCCGGTCTTGTTCCAAAAATACTTATTACTTTTATTTTATCCACAATAAACTCCTCCAATGTTGCAATGTATTTTATTCTCTATGTTCAAAAAATCCAACTTTCCAAGCTATAAGCACTATTATAATTATTACAGCTGTAACTAAAAAATATGCTCTTTGATTACTTATTTCCATAGCTATTATTGAGATTCCACCTAGTATAGCACTAATAATATACATGATTAACACAGCCTTTTTCTGACTTAATCCCATATCTAAAAGCCTATGGTGTAAATGGCCTCTGTCTGCTTTCATTATAGGTTTTCCGTTTATCTTACGTCTTATCACAGCAAATAATGTATCATATATTGGGAGTCCTAAAGCTAGTATTGGTACCGATATGGCAAAGGCTGCTGCAGACTTAATTGCCCCAGTTATTGATATGGCAGCCAATAAAAATCCTAATAATTGAGAACCAGTATCCCCCATAAATATAGATGCTGGATTAAAATTATAAGGTAAAAATCCTAGTATAGCTCCACTAAGTATAATAGTTAATATTGCTGCATCTGCTCTATTATTTATTATAGCTATAATAAATATGGTAATAGAAGATATAAATGCTACTCCTGCTGCTAATCCATCTAACCCATCAATTAAATTAAATGCATTAGTAATGCCAACTACCCACATTATAGTAAGAGGTACAGAGAGAAATTTTAAATTCAAGTATAAATTTGAAGCACTAAAAGGATTAGTTATAATCTTTATACTTGTTCCAAATTTAATTAATATTAAAGCTGCTACCACTTGAAATATCAATTTCACATATGGCTTTAATTCTTTTAAATCATCAATAACCCCCCCCAATACAATTACTGACGCGCTTATTAATATTCCTATTTCTTCTGTGGTTAAAGCTTCTTTTTTTAGAATCAAAACTAATACAAATGCAGTATAAATTGAAAGTCCTCCTAAAAGCGGAATTGGTTTTTTATGAATTTTTCTTTCATCTTTAGGTATATCAATAGCTCCAACCTTTTTTGCAAACTTCTTAACTAGAGGTGTTATTGCAAAAGAGATAACTACAGAAATAATAAATAAAATTAGTTTTTCCATATTAACCTTCCTTATTCTGTCTTATATTTTAGTATCCTCCATCTCCATAAAGGGAGTCATCATCTTCTACCCACTGATTTACATCTATAACTCTAAAATTCGTCTTTGTATCCCTTATAACTACTTTAGATATTCCAGAATTTATTATAAATCTTTTGCATAGTGCACAAGGAGAAGCGTTTTTAACTAGTTCTTCTGTTCCCATCTCCTTTCCAACTAAATACATAATTGCTCCTATCATATCCTGTCTTCTTGCTGATATTATTGCATTTTGTTCTGCATGAACTGATCTACAAAGCTCATATCTTGTTCCTCTTGGAATATTTAATTGTTCTCTTCTACAATAACCTAAATCAGAACAATTTTTTCTCCCTCTAGGTGCTCCAGTATACCCCGTAGATATAATTTCATCATTTTTTACAATTATAGCTGCAAAGTTTCTTCTAAGGCAAGTTCCTCTTTCCAGCATAGTCTCACATATATCTAGATAATAATTATTTTTATCTATTCTCTCCACTAAATTTCCTCCTTGTCATAATATCATTATTGTTAATAGAATATCTATTTAATCATAATTTTAAACTTTATATTTTTACTATTATTTGAATACTCAACTTTCACACATAAACTTCAAGCTACATTAGATGAATAAATGTTTCTAATTTAAATTTTCAACTTTTATTTTATAGCTGAGAAAGTTGAATTAGTAATATATAAATCTTAATAAATGCATATACTATCATTATATATGATAATTGTATTATTTAAAATTAAATTTGTCTAAACACTTTCAATTATAATCCATATGCAACTTAATTAATACGTCTTTAGCATAATCTTCATTAAAATTTTCTAAAACAAAAGGATTGTCCTTGGACAATCCTTTTTGTTTACATCTAACATTGTTTTTTAATCTCTACTTATTTTGTTCCAAACAATCTGTCTCCAGCATCTCCAAGTCCAGGAACTATATATCCCTTTTCATTTAGTCTTTCATCTACTTGTGCAAAATATATATCTACATCTGGATGAGCTTCTTGAACCGCTCTCACACCTTCTGGAGCACCTATTAAGCACATTAATCTTATATATTTTGCACCTCTCTTTTTAAGTGCATTTATAGCATCTACAGCAGATCCACCTGTAGCAAGCATAGGGTCTGTAACTATTATATCTCTTTCATGAATATCTTGAGGCAATTTACAGAAATATTCTACTGGTTGGAGAGTTTCCTCATCTCTATACATTCCTATATGTCCAACCTTAGCTGCTGGTATAAGTTTAAGCATACCATCTACCATTCCAAGTCCTGCTCTTAAAATTGGAACTATAGCTACTTTCTTTCCAGCTAACATTTTGCATTTTGTCTTGCATATTGGTGTTTCTATTTCCACTGTCTCTAACTGCATATCACGGGTAACTTCATAAGCCATCAACATGGCAACTTCTCCTACCAACTCTCTAAAATCTTTAGATCCTGTATTTTTATCTCTTATTAAAGCTAATTTGTGTAATATCAATGGATGTGATATTTGAGTTACTTTTCCCATTTTTATTCCTCCTAATATAATTAATTTGGTCACTTATAATATCGTTTTTCCTATATTCTTTTCTTATGCATACTCTTATAATATAAATAATTGGCTACTTACAATATTTTTTTTCTAGATCACTAATTTGTGCTACTCTTCTTTCATGTCTTCCACCTTGAAAATCAGTACTTATAAATGCATCTACTATATCTAAAGCTAATCCTTTTCCTACAACTCTTTCTCCCATAGTTAGTATATTTGCATTATTATGTTCTCTACAAGCATGAGCACTAAATGTATCTGAACATAATGCAGCTCTCACTCCTGGAACTTTATTAGCAGCTATGCCTATTCCTATACCAGTTCCACAAATCAATATACCTAGATCAAAGTTTTTAGCTACAACTTCAGTAGCTACCTTCTCAGCAAATTCAGGATAATCACAAGATTCTGTAGAATTTGTTCCAAAATCTTTTACTTCTATTCCTTTACCTTTTAAATGCTTTATTACATCATTTTTTAAGTTGAAGCCACCATGGTCACTTCCTATTGCTATTCTCATAAGTTAACACTCCTTCAATCTATATATTTCAAAAAAAAGAAGATACTAGTATTATTTAAAAATACCCTTATCTTCTTTTATTTTGCCTATTAATAAAAATATTTTATTCTTTAATTCAAAAAAAGTATTTTGATAAACTTCTATATTTCCACCAAATGGATCACTTATATCTCCCGAAACACCAATATAATCATTTATAACAAATACTTTATCTGAATATTTCGGAAAATGTTGTTTTATCATATCCTTTATATAAGCTGTCATCACTAATATCAAATCTGAATTTTCTATAATTTTTTCATTTATCTGAACAGCTTTTCTATTATTTATATTGACATTTAAATTTTTTTGTATAACTTCTATTGCATTTTGAGAGGCTTCACTATTGGGAATAATCGATAATCCCGCTGAGAATGCACATATATCTTTTTCTTTACAATAATTATTAAAAATAGCTTCTGCCATAACACTTCTGCAAGTATTTCCTGTGCAAACAAATAAAACTTTCATAGCAATACCTCCCTTATGTAAATATACTAAACTCTTTCTATATTAAATCCTGCTGCTTTTTTCAATCTATTCATTATAGCAACACCAATCTCTTTTTCTTCAAAAGCTTCCGCATATATAACTTCTACATCCGTATCATCAAAGCTTCTTAAAACTTTAAAAAGATTTCTAGCTATTTCTTCCGGATTTTTTCTACTTCCTAAAGAAACAACTAACCCTCTTTTGTAATAATTTTTAGTTTCTTCTGTAGCCATTATACCTACTTTTTTATCATCTATATAATTTTGCACTATTTCATTGATTTTTTCAATAGTTTTTTGTAAATCTCCATCTATTATTTTTAAAGGTGCTTTTGGTGCATAATGCCTATATTTCATGCCTGGTGCCTTAGGTTTAAAATGCTTTTTAGGTTTTTCCATTATGGCTGAATCTATATAAATTTCCTTATGCACATCTCTTAACATTTCTAAAGTTATTCCACCTGGTCTTAATATACAAGGAGGATACACTGTACAATCCACAATGGTTGATTCTACTCCAACTTCACTGTTTTCTCCTCCTATTACGCATTCTACCTTTCCCTTTAAATCTTCTATACAACCATCTACAGTGGTTGGACTTGGTCTTCCAGATATATTAGCAGATGGAGCCGCTATAGGCCTTTTAGACTCTCGTATGAAATCCCTAGCCACTTGGTTTGAAGGCATTCTTATACCTATGGTTTTTAATCCTGCACTGGTTACATCAGGTATAATACTGCTCTTTTCCAATATTAAAGTTAAAGGACCTGGCCAAAATCTTTCCATAAGTTTATTGGCTATATCAGGGATATGCTTAACTAATGGTTCTATATCTTTTAAATCTGCTATATGCACTATGAGAGGATTATCCTGTGGTCTTCCCTTGGCTTTAAAAATCTTTTCTACTGCATTGCTGTTTAAAGCATCCGCTCCAAGTCCATATACCGTTTCTGTAGGAAAGGCCACTACTCCTCCCTTCCTTATTATTTGTCCAGATTCTTCTATTCCTTCTTGATAGTTTTCTTTTAATATGATGACTTTAGTTTTCAACTTAACATCCCTTTCTCTTTAGCCATTAACTCAACTTTCGTACATAATTTTCAAACTCTACATTATTATGAATAAAGGAATACAAGCATAGTTTTAAATTTTAAATTTATAATTTAAAATTTAAAATAAATGTTGAAATTCTTAGAAATTTTTTGAATTTAAATTGTGATTTTATAACTGCAAAAGTTAAGTTATTGCTCTTTGCTTAAAGTACATTTGTTATAGTAATTCCTAAAATAATCCCTATTAAAACACCCTTAAAACAGCTTTGTGCATTATGCAAACTGCAAGCTTCTGGTATCATTTCTCCACAAACTATATAGCTCATTATACCAGATACAAATGCAAAAAGTACTCCCAACGTTTCCTTAGAAACAATACCTAAAAATAGCCCTATAAGTCCACCTATAAGAGTAGGAAGCGCAGATAAAAAGGAATAGAATATGATCCTATACTTTTTTTCCCCAGCTGCCATAAGGGGCGCTGCCGATGCTATACCCTCAGGTATATCGTGCATAGCTATTATTACACTCATTTTTAAACCTAAAGTGCTTCCCACACCTACACCACATCCCATTATAAGACCCTCTGGAAAATTATGAATTGATAAAGCAAGTATAACTAAAATAGCAACTCTTTTGTAGTTATTAATAGAATTATTCTTTACTATTATAAAGTTATTTATTATAATGACCACTATTACACCTATAAAAAAGTATAATATAAAATAAAAAAATTTCAACTTATTTAAAGCCTCGGGGACTAAATCTAGTATTACTATAGATAGCATAACTCCACCAGCTAAACCCATTATTACACTTAAAAATTTACTTGAAGGATTTTTAACTATAATACCTAATAAAGCTCCTATCATAGTTCCTGCCAAAGATATAACCCCAATTAATAAAATAAGATAATTATACCCACTCAAATTAACACCTCCATCCTATATATTTTTATTTATAGGATAAGGTGTTTATTCTATGTTTCTATATAATTTTACGTTTTCTATTGCCTCATCTGAAAAAAAAGCATTTTCACAATTAACATATATATCATTAAGAAGTTTATATTTATAAAAACCTCCACCAGTTAACACTGTATAATAATACTTTTCTGAGGATTTTTTTTCTTTCATTTTATGAATATTTATGTATATATCTTCATTTTCACCTAAAAATTTCTTATTCACTTCTTTAAAATTTCTTTTCTTAACTTTTGATGATATGATAATTATTATATTCAAATCTCTACCTTCATTTATAGTGTGCACCATTAAAACTTTGTTTTTTCGCATAACTGTTGTAAGATCTATTATACCTGTTTTAACCAATATCTTATCGTAATTTACAACATATCTTAAATAGTTATTTTCTACTTTACTTACTACGATTATTATTGTAATCATTTGAATAAATATTAAACTTATTTTTAAAGCCGTGTATAGCTTTGGGAGAGAAATAAGTATAATTAATGTACCAAAAAAAATAAAGCAACCAGAAAACAAAAATCGTTTAATAGATTTATGTTGTTTTCTAATTCCTTTATCTATATTCATAAACTCTCCACTCTTTCCTTATTATTTATTAAACACCCATAGCTTTCATTTTTTCAGCCTGCTCAGTAGTAATCAATGCATCAATAACCTCATCCATATCACCATCGAGGAAGCTTTCTAGTTTATATAGAGTTAGACCTATTCTGTGATCAGTAACTCTACCTTGTGGATAGTTATAAGTCCTTATCCTCTCACTTCTATCTCCTGTTCCTACTTGACTCTTTCTATCTTCAGAAATTTGAGCACTTCTTTCAGCTTCAGCCTTTTCATATATTCTTGCTTTTAATACCTTAAGAGCTTTTTCTCTATTTTTTAGCTGAGATTTTTCATCTTGGCAAGATACTACAATTCCTGTTGGTATATGAGTCATTCTAACCGCAGAGTCAGTAGTATTTACGCACTGTCCACCATTTCCAGATGCTCTAAATACATCTACTTTTAAATCATTTGCATTTATTTCTATTTCTACGTCATCCACTTCTGGCAAAACAGCCACTGTAGATGTTGATGTGTGTATTCTTCCACTGGATTCTGTGTCTGGAACCCTTTGAACTCTATGAACTCCACTTTCATACTTTAACTTACTATATGCTCCATGTCCTTTTATCATAAATACAACTTCTTTAAATCCACCTATGTCTGTTTCATTTAAACTCATAATTTCTGTTTTCCAGCCTTGACGTTCTGCATATCTTGTATACATTCTAAAAAGATTTGATGCAAATAATGCAGCTTCTTCTCCCCCAGCACCGCCTCTTATTTCTACAAAAACATTCTTATGGTCATTGGGGTTTTTTGGAAGTAGTGCTATTCTTAATTCCTTCTCCATATCTTCCTTTTTAATTTCGTATTCTTTTATTTCTTCCTGAAGCATATCCTTTAATTCTTTATCACTTTCTTCTCCTATCATCTCTTTATCAGATTCAATTGTAGAAAGTATTTCCTTATATTTTCTATACTTATTAACTATAATTTCTAAATCCGAATGTTCTTTACATAATTTTTGCCATTCCTTTTGATCTGCTATAATTGTTGGGTCACTTATTTTTATGGATAATTCATCATATTTATTTTCTATAAAATCAAGTTTATTAAGCATTATTATCACTCCGTGTACTTATATTTTCACAATTAGTTATTATAACATATTTTTTTTAACTTAACAAATTAAATTTTCCCTATAACCACTCTGTCTAACCCTGATAAGTCTTGAAAACATAACACTTTTTCAAAGCCATTGGTTTTAAAAATTTCTTTTACCGCTTTCCTTTGATTGTATCCTATTTCAAAAGCAATTACTCCCTGCTCAGTTAATAGCTTCTTACCTTCTTCTACTATCTTTCTATAGAAATCCAATCCATCCCTACCACCACATAAAGCTATGTAAGGTTCATAATCCTTAACATCTTCCATTAACGTAGGGATTACATGTTCTTCAATATAAGGTGGGTTAGAAACTATAATATTAAATTTATAATTCTTTTTCTTTATAAAGTGAAAAAGATCACTTTGTATAAAATCCACTCTATTTTCCAATCTAAATCTTTTAATATTTTCAGTTGTAACCTCTTTAGCTATTTCTGAAATATCAGAGCATACAACCTGTGTGTCTTTAGCTATATTTGCTATGGATACCCCTATAGCACCACTGCCGCAACAAATATCCAATACATTTTTAAATTTATTTTCATTTATTATTTCTAGAGCCTTCTCCACAAGAATTTCCGTAGCTGGTCTAGGTATCAAAACTCCTTCTTTAACAAAGAAGTTCATCCCCATGAATTCACATTCGCCCAATATATATTTTACTGGCATCTTTTTCTTTCTCATATTTATATATTTAAAAAATTCTTTTTCCTCATTAGAGTTCACGTCTAAGTCTCTATTCATTATTAAAAATAACTTATCTTTGTTAAGCACCTTGCATAATAAAAGTTGAGCATCCAACATATATGTATCTATTTGTTCCTCTTTTAAAATATCATATGCACTAGATAAGATTTCCTTTATCCTCACTAAATCACCAACCCTTTTTATTCTCCACTAAGCAACTGTTACACTAGCACCCTAACCCCATAACGCACCATCCTCTTATATACCGTTTCTCTGGAACACTATCACTCTGACAGCCACCAAACTAACTTCGCTTTCCTATCCCGCTGGCGCACTATCTACTAACTGACTGGTCACTGGCACTCTGACAACTACCAAATCAACTCTGCTCTCCTAGCCCACTGGCCATCTAGCCCTCTAGCACCCTATTTGAGGCCTTCTGCTGCTTTAAGAGCAGTTATAGCCACCTCTAGTTGTTCTAAATCTGGTTCCCTGGTGGTAAGTCTTTGAAGCTGCAACCCTGGATATGCTAGTATTTTAGATACTTTATTGGAACTTTTACCTAGCCATCTTATAATTTCATAGGTTATACCTGATATAAGAGGAAGTAGTATGATTCTATAAACCATTCTCTCTATTATTGAATTCCACCCTGTAAGTGAAAAAATCAATATGCTTACTATCATAACCAAAAATAAAAAATTAGTTCCGCACCTTGGATGAAACCTACTAAATTTTTTAGCATTCTCTGGAGTTAGTTCCATTCCACTTTCGTAGCAAAAAATACTTTTATGTTCAGCCCCATGATATTGATACACTCTATTTATGTCCTTCATCTTCCCAATTAAATATATATATATAATAAAAATAGCTACCCTTATAGCTCCTTCTACTATATTTAAAGCTATACTACTGTTAATCCTCTTTTTAAAAAAATTAGCTCCTATAGTTGGCAACGCCAAGAATAAACCCATAGCAAATATAAATGACACTATAAGTGAAAAACCCATAAACACGTCTTCAGCTTTTTCCTTAAAAACCTTTTTCATAAAACACTCAAATTTAGAAGGTTTGCTTTCCTCTTCTTCAAAAAAAGAAGCTGAATAATTTAATGTTTGGATTCCTATAACCATGGATTCTATAAGAACTACAAATCCTCTAATTATTGGAATAGATAATATTTTAAATCTTTTCGTAAAAGGAATTATATATTTTTTATTTGTTTCAATGTCACCATTGCTTTTTCTAACAGAAGTAGCTATACAGTCTTTTCCCCGCATCATAACTCCTTCTATTACAGCTTGACCTCCAACCATATTTTTTCCCTTAGACATATTTACACATCCTTTTTTTAATTACTCCCTAGTACATGCAGCTTCTTTATTTTTTAAATACAATTCTTTATACTTAATATAACATTTTGGACAAAGTGACTCATACTCTACGCTATCTTCTTTATCTATTGCCACTTGCTTACCTTCAAAAACAAACTTACCATTTATTTTTCTTCCATTTACTAAAGCTTTCTTTCCACAAGCACAGATAGTTTTTAATTCTTCTATGCTATGAGCAATGAGCAGAAGTCTTTCACTTCCTTCAAAACCATTCATAAGAAAATCTGTTCTAAGTCCATAACATATAGTTGGTATATCCATCTTTACTGCTATATTAAATAACTGATCTATTTGTTCTTTTTTTAAAAATTGAACTTCATCTACCAATATACAATGAATTTTACCATTTTTTTTATTCCAAAACTCTACTAATTTATACACATCTTCATCTCTGCCAACCAGCATATCCACTTTCCTAGTTATGCCTAATCTTGACACTATATTTTCTCCACCTTTTGTATCTGTTTTAGGTTTAACTATAATTATGTTCATTCCTCTTTCTTCATAATTATGAGCCACTTGAAGTAAGTTAGTAGATTTACCACAGTTCATGGCTCCATATCTGAAATATAATTTACTCATATTTTATCCCCCCACTTTTCTTTGGTCAATACTTTATTATTATATTTCAAAACTATTTTATAATCAAAATATATTTAAATAAGAAACCTGGAAATATTTAAAGATTTTCCTATAAAAAATATATTAAAATAATCTAGTTATAACCGCTTTTGTTATGTTGACTATTATAAAAATTAATGATATAATCTAGTAGTTGAAAATGCCGTTATGCAGTTGTAGTTTGAGAGAGGTGAGAAGAATGAAAAAAGATTTACAACCAACATATCATCATGATGCAGTTGTTAAATGCGCATGTGGTAATACCTTTACAACTGGTTCAGTTAAAGAAGAGTTAAAGGTTGAAATTTGTTCAAAATGTCATCCTTTCTTCACCGGTAAACAAAAAATGGTGGATACTGGTGGAAGAGTTGACAAATTCTTAAAGAAATTCAACATGAAATTAGAAGAGTAAAATCAATGGGAAAGATAATTAATTATCTTTCCCATTTTACTTTATTAAAAACATTTATAAATTCATTATTACTTTTAGTTTTAGACATTACATTTATCAAATCTTCAGTAACAGCATCTCCATTGCCAGCTTTGTACATAAATTTCCTTATATTAAATGCAACCTCTTGTTCTTCCTTGGATAATAATAAATCTTCCCTTCTAGTTCCTGATTTATAGATATCTATAGCAGGGAAAATTCTTCTTTCTTGAAGCTTTCTATCTAAGTGAACTTCCATGTTTCCAGTTCCCTTAAACTCTTCATAAATCATATCATCCATTCTACTTCCGGTTTCAACTAAAGCTGTAGCTAATATAGTAAGACTTCCACCTTCTTCAATATTTCTAGCTGCTCCAAAGAATTTTTTAGGCATTAATAGTGCTCCTGGATCTAATCCACCTGATAATGTTCTTCCTGTTGGATTTATAGTAAGATTATATGCCCTCGCAAGCCTAGTTATACTATCTAAAAGTATCACCACATCCTGACCTTGCTCTACCATTCTTTTAGCTCTTTCCAAAACCATATAAGCTACCTTTGTATGATGCTCTGGCTCCTCATCGAAAGTAGAATATATAACTTCTCCGTTAATTGATCTCTGCATATCTGTAACTTCTTCAGGTCTTTCATCAATTAACACCACTATCAACTTTACTTCTGGGTGATTCATTTCTATGCTGTGTGCAATTTTCTTTAAAAGAGTTGTTTTTCCTGCTTTAGGGGGAGCCACAATTATACCTCTTTGTCCTTTTCCAATAGGGGAGATTACATCCATCATTCTAGAAGATAAGTCATTTTGATTTGTTTCTAATTTTAATCTTTCTCTAGGATAAATAGGAACTAAAGTCTCAAACTTCTTTCTATTAATAGCCTTTTGGGGATTTTCACCATTGATTTGTTGAACATATAGAAGAGCTTTAAATTTTTCTCCTTCTTTAGGCGTTCTAACCTTTCCAATTACTTCATCACCAGTTTTCAAATTAAACTTTCTTATTTGAGATGGAGATACATAAACATCCTCCGAACTAGTTAAATAATTTTTTCCTCTTAAAAATCCATAACTATTATTCTCATTTATTTCTAATACACCTTTAGCTGTATCAGATTCCCTTATCATTTTAATCTTTTCATTAACAGAATTTTCTTCCACGCCTTGGCTTTTTACCTTATTACCATCTGAATTTTCCTTGCTAATTTTATTTTTTTCTCTATCTATACTTTTTTCATTATCTAAAACCACAGATTCTTTAGGTGTAATTTTTTCTACTAACACTTTTCCATTCTTATTTATACTTACTGGGGATATCTTATTTATTTCTTGAATAAGCTCCGCCTTTTTGTACTTAGAAATACTTTTCACACCCACTTCTTTAGCCACTTCTTTCAATTGGGCTAAAGTCATATTTTCAAAATCTATCCCTGACAAAAAACCATCTCCTTATATAAATTGTACTAAGCCTTTTGGGATTTATAGAAGAACTTTCATGAAATGCAATGCTTATCTATTATAACTTATATAATAGATAAAATCTATAAAAAAATGTAACATATTTTTTTATTATCTGTTGTTTTATAAAATTTATTTCTATTACTTTATTTTTTATTATATTTTTATTCTTTACTACATTTTCATTCTTCATTATATTTTTATTCTTCATTATATTTTTATTCTTCATTATATTTTTATTCTTCATTATACTTTTATTCTTTATTATACTTTTATTCTTTATTATGCTTTTATTCTTTATTATGCTTTTACTATTTTATAGTTATCATGCTTAATTGTTCATTTACTTGTTCATATTTATTTATTCTCTTCATAACAGAATTTTCTTCACCTATAAAAAACAATGGTGTATTTAAAGTTTCACAGCCACCTATAAGCATTTCCCTATTTACAAGTGAATTTAATTTATATTTATAGACATGCACTCTACTGCACAAAGGACAATCAACTTTT
Organism: Clostridium sp. KNHs214; assembly: GCF_000744935.1. Taxonomy (GTDB): domain Bacteria; phylum Bacillota; class Clostridia; order Clostridiales; family Clostridiaceae; genus Haloimpatiens. Next base: position 200,573 of record NZ_JQMW01000013.1, read on the forward strand.
AATATTAACTCTCTATTTTTAATAGAAATTTCGAAAGGGGTGATTTTATTATTAATTTGTTTTATTTTAAAAATATTTGTTTTTTCTATAGTATATTTATTAAAAGCATCTTTTAACGCAATAACTATATTTGTATTTAAAAGCATATAAATACACCCCCCTTCTATTTATATAAGAGTTCTATACTTAAAATTAAAATCCTCCATTTATTTTGTTTACTAAAATAAAATTTAATATATAAAACCTTCAATTCCAAAATTATTAAAGTACTTTAACAATAATTATCATCATGGAAGTTGAAGGCTATTATTTAAAATTTCTATTTATTTAATGCTGCATTTATAAAGCTTACAAATAGCGAATGGGGTCTATTTGGTCTTGATTTTAACTCAGGATGAAATTGCACAGCTACAAACCAAGGATGGTTTTTTATTTCAACTATTTCAACTAATCTTCCATCAGGACTTGCCCCAACTATCTCCATTCCCTTTTCCATCAATATTTTTCTAAATTCATTATTAAATTCATATCTATGTCTATGTCTTTCATAAACAATTTCACTACTATAAGCTTCAAAAGATTTTGTATCTTTTTCTAATTTACAAGGATATATACCAAGTCTCATAGTTCCACCCATTTCATCTACATCTTTTTGCTCAGGCATTAAGTCTATAACTGGATATTGAGTTTTAGGTTCTATTTCTGAACTATGAGCTCCTTTAAATCCAGCTACATTTCTAGCAAATTCGATAACAGCACATTGCATACCTAAACATATTCCTAAAAACGGTACCTTGTTTTCTCTAGCATATTTTATAGCTTTAATTTTTCCTTCTACCCCTCTATCACCAAAGCCACCTGGCACTAATATTCCATCTACATTTTTTAGAAATTCTTCTACATTATCTTCCGTTATTAATTCTGCATTTATCCACTTAATATTTACATTAGCATCATTGCTAAGTCCTCCATGACTTAACGCCTCTACTACTGATATGTAAGCATCATGTAATTCAACATATTTTCCTACTAGCCCTATAGTTACATTCTTGCTTAAATTTTTCATTTTACTTACCATTTGTGTCCATTCTTCCAACTTCACATCACTGCAACTCATATTAAGTTTTTTACACACTAAATCATCCAAACCTTCATTATGTAGTAGAAGAGGCACTTCATATAAATTATCCGCATCTAAATTTTGAATTACAGACTCTCCATCTATATTGCAAAATAACCCTATTTTATCTTTCATTTCACTTGAAAGAGGTTTTTCTGAACGGCAAACTATTATATCAGGTTGAATGCCTATGCTTCTTAATTCCTTAACTGAGTGTTGAGTTGGTTTAGTTTTTAACTCACCTGCTTTTCCTAGATAAGGTACTAATGTAACATGTATAAAACAAACATTTTCTCTTCCTACTTCATATTTTATCTGTCTTATAGCCTCCAAAAATGGCAATGATTCTATATCTCCCACAGTACCACCTATTTCTGTTATTACAACATCTACATCTCTTTCTTTAGCCACTCTATATACTCTATTTTTTATTTCATTAGTAATGTGAGGTATAACCTGAACAGTTCCACCTAAATAATCTCCTCTTCTTTCTTTAGATATAACAGACCAATATATTTTCCCTGTAGTTACATTACTATTTTTACTTAAGTTTTCATCTATAAATCTCTCATAATGCCCTAAATCTAAATCTGTTTCTGCTCCATCATCTGTAACAAATACCTCTCCATGTTGGTATGGGCTCATAGTTCCAGGATCCACATTTAAGTATGGATCAAATTTTTGAATTGATACATTCATTCCTCTATTTTTAAGTAATCTGCCAAGTGAAGCCGCAGTTATTCCTTTTCCTAGTGAAGACACAACACCACCGGTTACAAATACATATTTGGTTTTCATTCAAACTCCCCCTTTATCAAAATATATTCAAATTTAGTATTGACATAAACGTTTATAAACATTATAATAGAAATTACCCTATAAATATAATGGGGTATTTGTATTTAAAAATACATTCACTATAATATCATACTTTCATTATTGATGCTATATTTTTTTGTATTTTATTCAAGAAATTTTTCTTCCATGATTTTTAATATTATTTTCAACTAAATCACTTACCTGAAAATAAACTTCTCTAAACTCCCTGTTTATCAAAAATTTTTCTTTAGCCTTTTTTAAATTCGTATTTATACTTCTTTCATTATTTATATTTAATTTCTTTTTCACTTCATCCATATAGTTGCATTTATATTTTTTCATTGTTAAAAACAATAGATATTTGCAGTTATTGTCTTTTAATATGCTCACTATATCATTTTTTTCTACTCCGATTACTTCACAAATAGATTTTATTATTATTTCATATTTTTCTTTTATATCCATAAAAATTCCTCCATATTCTTTTATATATGATTATAGACAAAATCTCATATATTTAAACACAGAGGAATTCCTTATAAAAATTTATTTTTCTATTTTAAATTTTTTAATCTTGTACTGCAAAGTTTGTCTAGGCATTCCTAGGGTTCTAGAAGCTTTAGATATGTTGAAATCATCCACAATTAATTGACTTTCTATAAATTCTTTCTCCATGGATTCTAGTTTTTCTTTAAGGGTTTTTGGTGATTTTAGATTTTTACTACATAGTTCTAAATCCTTGTATTCTATATAACCACTGTCTTTGTAGTTAAAAAGCTCCTCCACTAAATATTGTAGTTCTCTAACATTTCCAGCCCACTCTAAATTAATCATACAATTTAAAGCGTCCTCTTTTATTCCATTTATATCTTTGTTAAACATATCATTATACTTACTTATGAAATGATATATAAGTAATTTTATATCTTCTCTTCGTTTCCTCAAAGGGGGTATATTTAATCTTATAACATTTAATCTATAATATAAATCCTCTCTAAGCTTACCCTCTTTTATTATTTTCTCCGGCCTTTCATTTAAAGAAGCTATTATTCTAACATCTAAAGTTATTTCTTCTTGTCCCCCAACTTTTCTTATAACTCCTTCTTGAATAAATCTCAAAAGCTTACTTTGAAATTCTATTGGCATAGAATTTAACTCATCCAAATATAATGTACCCTTATGAGCTAACTCCAAAATTCCCTTTTGATTTTGGGCTCCTGTAAAACTTCCCTTAACTGTTCCAAACATAGTACTCTCAAACAAATTCTCTGGTATAGCAGCACAATTTTCTGCTATAAAAGGTCCTTTTTTTCTTTTGGATCCATTATGAATAGCTTGTACGAAAAGTTCCTTTCCAACACCTGTTTCACCGTATATAAGCACTGGTGATGAAGATAAAGATGCTTTATAAGCTTTATTCTTTTGTGTTAATATTTCCTTACTGGTACCCACTATATCTATAAAATCATACATACCACCTTTATTTTTTTCTGTAAATAATCTTGTTTTTTTTTCTTTTTTAAATTTTATATTTTCTTCCCCATAATGGAAGTATATTATATTTATAGTTCCTTGTATTTTTTTATTACTAAATATAGGATAAGAAGAATTCACATTAATGAATTCTTCTCCTTTATAATTAACATATTCATCTTTTCTATATAAAAATTGTGTTTTCTCCTTTAAAGACTCAATAAGTCCTGAAGATTTTCTTATTAAATTGGGATAAACCTGAAGTATACTTTTACCTTCATAATTTTTACTTATATTATGATTTTTTTCTAAAGAAGAATTTATAAAAAGTACTTTTGAATTATTATCTACTATTATAATTCCTTCTTTAAGCCCATCCAAAAACATAAATAAAGATTTATCTAACATATTCTTCAACCCTTTACTCAACTACTGAGCGTTTATTTTTATTTCTAATAAGGTATTTTGAATAGCATCTCCTAAGGTTCCTAAATTATAATCCACTAATACATGCCCACCATCTTCATTCATATCTATATCTAACTTATTAGTTTCTAATTCCAACTGAAGCATACCATATGGAGTATTGTATAAAATAGTATCTTTTAATTTATTTTTAAAACTCATCTTAGTACTAGTTGTTCCCATTCTTATAAGTGATACCTTTTCAGGAGAAATTTTCAATGTAGTGGTAGTCCCCTCCATACCGGATATTTCTGTTTCATCATAAACCGCATAAAATGAATCCCCTTTTTGATAAAACTTTCCTGGAGTAACAACTTCTATTTTATCTTGCTCTTCCCCTTTTATTTTACTAGTAACTGAAATAATGGCCTTCTTGTTCATATAATCACTCTCATTTCTTACTTTATCATATATTTTTCCAGTTCCTCCTCCGTAGCAGAAGCAACCTCTACAAAATTATTAGATGGATGTTTATATTTGCCATATCTTATTACTAACTTTTTCTCGTCTTTTCCCTTAGAATACCTAGCTGTAACCTTCGCTGCAAAGATAATATCTTCCTCCACAGCTTCTCCTACTAAAACTACCATAGACCCTTTGAAATCCTTAGCTAAAAATACCATATCTTCTTCTATTAATAGCTTCTTAAGCATTTCTCCTTCTTCTGCGGTTCTAGTAGAAATTATCTTAGCATTAGGAGTTACTCTAAAATGTCTTCCTATTTTTAATAATTCTAATTCTCTATTACTTAGCTCTTGATTCTCTTTTAAAAGATCCTTTAATCTTATAGAATAATTAGGTTCTGTTAATTTACATCCTCCTGCTGGTGATGGATAATCCTCTATACCCCACTTTTCAGCAAGTTCCATTTGTTCTTTTCTTCCTCTGCCACTTATACCTAAAAGCCTTTCTCTATCTACTAAACCATCTAATTCCATCTGGGTTGGAGGCAATATTTTAGCTGAAAGTGGTCTCAATATTTTATCCGCAAATCCTGATTCTTTTTTTACTATATTCAAAGAAGATTTATTTTGGGACATAGGTCTTTGGTTTAAAACTTCTCCCGTTATTATAAAGTCACCTTTCAATTCGTCTAACATTTTTCCTGCATAATTCATCATCAAAGCATGACAATCAATACAAGGATTCATATTTTTGCCATGTCCGTGTTTAGGATTTTTAACTATTTCAAAATGTACCTTTGAGAAATCTACTACCTTCAAAGGAATATCTATCTGTTTAGTCATTCTCACAGCATTTTCTTCATTAAAAAAGTGTGATTTGAAACATATTCCTATTACCTCTATTCCCTGCTCCTTAACTAATTTAGCAGCTAATATACTATCTAATCCTCCTGATATTAAGGCAAGCGCTCTTGTCATAAAATCAACCTCACAATTCTTTATTTTCTAATTATTATTCCTTTCTATAGCTAATTCTATAAGATCAGTTATCAAATTTCTATATTTTCTTCCGTCATTTTCCCACATTTTAGGATACATACTTATATTGGTAAATCCTGGAATAGTATTAACTTCATTAAGATATACTTCATCTGTTTCCTTATCTACTAAGAAATCTACTCTAGCCATTCCAGCACAATCTAACATTTTATATATATCCACAGCTGTATTTTTAATTTTTTCTAATTCTTCTGCATTGAAATTAGCAGGTATCAATAGCTTAGAGCTAGCACTTTTATATTTAGAATCATAATCATAAAAATCTCTATCTGGCACTACTTCCCCTGGAGTGGCAGCTACAGGATTTTCATTTCCTAAAACAGCTACCTCCACTTCCCTAGCGTTTATAGTCTTTTCAACTAATATCTTTCTATCATATTTCAATGCCTCTTCTAAACCTTTTTCTGTTTCCTTTTCATTATATGCCTTTGTAATACCTACTGATGAACCACTATTAGAAGGTTTTATAAATACAGGAAAGTTCAATTTATTTTTTATTTCTTCTATTATACATTCTCTTTTCTTAGTAAATTCACCTTTATTTACTACTACATAATCTGCTTGTTTAATGCCGAAATTCTCCAGCACGTATTTTGTATATACTTTATCCATGCACACTGCTGAGGACATAACTCCAGGTCCAACACATGGTATACCCGCAAGTTTACACATTCCCTGTATAGTTCCATCCTCTCCATATAATCCATGAAGTACAGGAAATACCACATCTACTTCTTTGTTAAATAAAACTTTGTAGCCTTCTGCCTCTTTATTTTTTTCATCCATTTCCCATTGTCCTTCAGGAATTTTATCTATATCTCCTGTATACCTAAACCATTGCCCACGTTTTGTTATCCCTATGACACATACCTCAAATTTATCTCTATCTATATTCTTTAAAACAGATGTAGCCGAAACTCTAGAAACCTCATGTTCCGTAGATTTTCCACCGAATAGAACTGCAACTCTTGTTTTCATACTTCTCTCTCCTTATTGTATCATATTAATATTTTAAATTATTTCTATTTTAATAATGTTACTAAATAATAGTTTAGTTATTTTTCACTACTTTATCAACATTTTTTTAATAAAAAAACATTTTTAAGGTAGATTTTATTATAAATAAAAGAAGTGTTACACTATGATATACAGAAAAATCATAGTGTAACACTTTAGGCACATTCAAAGAAATAACAAGTCAGTATGCTAGTCTATTTTGCGTCATACTGCGTCATCAGAACCCACCGATAGTCATACTAGCGGCGGAACCTGCTTCCTTGTCTGACACAAAATATACCAGCATCTTTAACTTGTTATTTCTTTTCATGTACCTTATTCTATATTGTGAGTTTCCCATTTGGTGTATCAATTATTTGCATTATTCTTCTTTCATATCCTGTTGAAGCATCAATATAAACTATAAACTGCTTCTCTCTATATTTTCCCTTAAACTCATAACATAGCACCTCTTTATTTGTCTCAGTTGGTATAATTGCAAGTCTTGTAGAATCCACATTTAGCCTTTTACCTACTTTTTTTCTAGCTTCTTCTACACTTATATTTGCTTTAGGAACTTTTCTACTTTCTTCATGAGATATTAGATATTTTTCTGACTCTATTCCTATTATCTCCCCATTGTCTAGAGCTATTTTTAATTTTATCTGATCAGGATATACTGCCACATCTCCCAATTTATAAACATAATTAATTAACGCTGTACTGTCATATTTTAATATATAACTAGGTTCCATATTTTTATATCCTAATTTTTCTAAAAATGTTTTACCATATCCTACTGCCTTATCCATGTCTATTTTTTGCTTTCCAACATTTTTATTATCTAATAAATAGACTATCTTACCACCATTTTTGGCTACTTCACATATAATATTTCTATTTTTATCTCCTTTAATATCGGCTTCAAATCTATATGAATCTATCCTTGATTTGCTTTCTTCACCTTTTAAATTTATATTTTGTATTTTATCCTTGCCTATAATGTTTGTAATATTACTCTTAGCTTTATCTGCTGAAACCTTAGGATCTTTATATACCTTAGGCTTTATTTCCATTAAGTTATCAGAAAAAGGTCCATCATAAATAAGTGCAGGATATTGTACTATCTGTTTTTGTATATTACTAAATTTAGCAGTAACAGCTTTTTCTCCATCTGACTTTGCTAAAACTCCACTGGTCTTTTTTCTTATCTCGCCCCATTTAACTTTTCCTTCGTTTATTTCATCCGAAACCCTTGATAATCGCTGCTCTAATTCATAGGATTGAACTTCTAACAAATCAATAGTTTCATAATCCTTATCTGTCAATTCCTTACCTTCAGAAATATTCTTAGTTAAAGTATAACAAAAATCTCCTACTTGTGATAGAAATTTGCTGGTTGTTTCTATATCCTGCTGTTGTATTGGCATAGAATGTATTTTATCATTAGCTATAGATGTATGTCTAAAAATCTCTCCAAAAACCACCATACTCTGCTCTTTAGAGCCTACTATACTACTCTTCCCTAAGTTTGTTCTTATATTTTGTACAGAACTTATTAACTGATACATATTTTTGCTATATTCTCCTTGAAGATAGTTTCTATAATCTGTTCTTTCAAGGGTCATTAATATAGCAAAGGTTGTTGAAAAAACAACTATAAATGTACTTACTATAGTATATACTATTCTTTTTTTAGTACTTTTCATGAATTTTCTTTTCTCCCTTCTGTAATTGTCCTGTTTATTGCAAGGATTTTTCCATTTAAAATTATTTTCTCTCAAAAAGTCCTCCATTATACATATATTCTAGTATTTCAAATAAGTACTTTCGCAATTTTTTCACTACTTTTATTGATGCAATTCTTCTTTTCCTTGTAAAAAAACAAAAAAAAGGGTATACTAATTTCAGTATTAATTGTCCATAAAATATAATATTAGGTTAGTTAAAGCAAATAAGACTACTGATTCAATATATAAAAATATATTGAAATAATTGTACATAGAAGGTGAATTAAAATGAACGTATTAATACTAGCTGTTTCTGCTGGTGGGGGTCATATAAAAGCCGCTGAAGCCATAAAAAGCTACATACTTTTAAATGAGAAAAATTCAAAGGTAGAAATTCTAGATACTTTAAAATATATAAATCCAATTTTAGACAAATTAGTAATAGGTGGGTATATTAAGGCAATAAAAAAATCTCCTTCGTTATATGGTAAACTATATAACTATAATTACTATCAAATGGATAATACATTAGCCTCTGTTAGTAATAAAATAAATGAAATAATGGCTTATAGATTATTACCTTTAATAGAAGATTTTGAGCCAGATATAATTGTATCCACACATCCTTTTCCTAATGAAATGCTTTCTATTTTAAATTCTAATTCAAAATTAAAAATACCTACTCTGTCTATAATCACAGACTATGCTTGTCATAGTTTTTGGGTATATTCAGGTATAGATGCTTATATAATCTCAAATAAAGAGATGATAAATGAAATGATTTTAAATGGTATAAATAGAAATACAATTTTTAATTATGGAATACCCGTACTTCCAAAGTTCTTAGAACCTTGTAAAAAAGAGATTATTTTTGGAGAATTGGGATTGGATACAGATAAAACCACTGTTTTAGTTATGGGTGGAAGTTTAGGCATTGGAAAAATATATGACCTATATTCAGAATTATGCAGCATTGAAAGTGCTTTTCAAATTATAGTAATAACCGGCAGCAATAAGAAATTATACAAAGAACTATCTGAATTAAGCGAAAACGCTCAAAAAATCACAAGAATTATAGGATACACTGACAAAGTAAATAACTATATGCAGTGTTGTGATCTTCTAATAACAAAACCTGGTGGAATAACTATAACCGAAGCATTAGCTTGCGGAACTCCTATGGCATTATTTTCTCCTATACCTGGGCAAGAAGAGAGAAATACCAATTTTTTAGTTAACAATGGTTTAGCCATAAATCTAGAAGATTTTAATAGCTATAAAGAGGGATTTCAAACTCTTTTTAATTCAGAAGATAAGCTTTCTATAATAAAAAATAATTGCAGTAAATTCTATAATAAAAACTGCGGTAATGATATATATAATTTAATGAAAAAAATCATTGCTAACGCAATGACTTTATAAGTTCTAAAATTTTAAATTTTAATATGATTTTTTCATTACATGTGTTATCTATGGATTTATACTCATCTTTAGATAACACCTTTTTCATTTCTTTTTCTGTGTCTTTATACGAAACCTCACCTTTTGTTATATCTACAAAACATAGTGGTGGAAACATGACGCACCACCAATTTTTTCCTTCACCCTTACCTATAAGTATTCTATAGGCTTCATAATTTCCTGAAGGTAATGTTATATTTCCATAAGTTTTAATAGGAAAGTTTTCTTTTCCAAAAGTACTACTAACTTTATAATCATATCCTTCTTTCTTTACAATTTCCTTTGCCACTTTAATTATATTTTTATCATTTTCTTTTATTATACTTCTAGATTCTTCAATACTTTTAGAATTTTTAAGTTTAGGCTGTATATATTTTATAACTTCATCTTTTACTTTCAATTTCAGTTTCTGATCCACTTCATTATCACTATTTGCTATAACATGAAACCTTATTAATTTATTGGATATATCCTTTGACTCTATCCCTTTAGCTTTTATATTGGCAGCTCCAAATATAAATATAAAAATGCATAATACTGTAATTAGTTTTTTCATACTATACCCCCCATGAATATTGTATTCACTCTTATAATTACTATTAAACATTATGTCCATATTTTACATTTATATACATATTATATTTTAATTATTTTCTTCATTTCGCACATAATTTTTAAGTTCTAAATCAAAAGGAAGGGGTAAGTAATGATTTTGCCTATTATCAAGTGTCAAGTAACCACTCAGACAAGCAAGCGTGGTTACTTGACACACTTTGATGAATAAATGAAATATAAATATAGTTTAAATTGTAATTTTATAACTGAAGAAGTTGAATTATTATTTGATTATACCTATTCTTCTTATATCACTTTCTATATTCACATTAATTATAGAGTTTACAAATTCTTCATCCCAATTCTCTCCTATATCCTTAAACACTTTAGGATGATATTTTTTAACATATTCTTTCAATCCAATAAAGTCACTTTTATATTTTTCTTTTGAAATCTGTATAAACCTCTCACTCTGATCTTTTATGGTTTTATCAAACCCTTTTTCTATATTGTTCATTTCTTGTTTTGATAATAAATTCATATTTATTCCATGACCGTTCATTCTTCCTTCCAACTTTATATCTATATTAAATACCATCTTTCCATTTTTTCTATCAAACCTTATTCTTCTTTCGCCACCATCTATGATATAATCTATAGGATGTTTTTTGTAAATAACTACCTTCTTACCTCCTTTCATTTTTCCTTTTAATATTTGCATAGTGCACATATCTTCTTCATTTAGTTCTCCTATAATAACATAATCTTTCACTATAGCAGACTTATCCATTTTTATTTCTTTTTTATTTTTATCCATACTTATTGTAGGAATCATAGCACTGCCATTTTCACTTAAAGATAATAAGAATTCATTTAAAGTTAGCCCTTGTATAACATTATTCTTCTGATTATTGTCAATTAATCCCGTTATATAAGTCTCTATATTTTTTTCTATAGGAGGCTTAAATTTTATGTAATTTTCCGCTCTTCCATCACATACTAAAACATAAATATTTCTACTAAAAGAAGGATCTCTTTCTATATAATCTATTATTTCTTTAACGGTATCTTTATACTGAAAAATATCATTACCTAACATCAAAAGTTTTACGTGCCCCTTGTAAAGTGCTCTACTACTTTTACTCGTTACTTTATTTTTAGCCGCAGATAAGGAATATGCATCAACCGTTATAGTTTCTGTTTCAGCTGTAGCTTCCTTTATCTTTTTTAAATCTGGGAAAGAATATGTAACTCTTAATCTTTCCATTTCTTCCTCTGGAGTTGGAAATTGTAGTTCTGCTGATTTCATTTTCGTTTCTTTTTTTATATCTTTCCCCTCATCTATTCCAATGCCAACTACAAATATCTTTCTATCTATTTCAACTTTATCCCAGCAACCACTCATTAAAGTACAACACAGGGTTATAATTATAATAATAATTGTTTTTCTTTTCTTCATCTTCTACCCCTTCTTTTTATCATAGAAATAATTCCTAGTAATAATATTAATATTACTACAGTAAAAATAGGCGCTGAAATTGATATATTTTCGTACAGACTATATAATTGAGCCAAGTTTTCTGGATACATAGCAAAAACATATATAAAAGGTGTAATAAGTATAGGTGATAATTTTATATCCTCTAAATTAAATACACTTTTTACTACTACAGAAGAAAATAAATATAAGTTAACAAATGTACTTATATAGAGAAGTATCCAAAATATCATTACAACGCCTTCCCATTGTTCAATAAAATATCCTGGAATGTTTATGGATTTAATCATAGTAATAGTAGGCCATATTAGCAACTTAGTCTGCTCCACTCCTAAAACAGCAATTGATACTATAGAAATAATTGCATAAGCAAGTGTTATATATAAAACACTCCAAAATATAACTTTGGGTATCTTACTCTTTCTTTCCACATGTGGCATAGCTAAGTAACATATTTCAAATCCTTCAAAGGCAAAAGTAGTAAGTGCTATTGATTTTATGTACTGAAAAGGAGTGTTTTGAAATACTGGAAGTATATTAGTATAATCCCCTTGCGCCGCTAGTATAATAATAACAAAAGTCATTGGTAAAAATATTATTGGCAAAAGTAATTCATTTAGTTTAATTAGATTTTTAAAGCCACCCCTTATTATTATAGTTCCAATTAATATCATTATTAAAATGATAAATTCCGTTGGGGTTTTTTCCATTAAGTACATTTTTATAACTTCTGAAAATATTCTCATTCCCATAGACACAATAGCGATGTTAAAGAAAACAAACACAATCCCCACTATTTTACCTATATAAGGTCCAAAATTATCTTTAATTATATATATAAACTCTCTAAAACCATTAATCTTTTGAACTTTATAAATAGCATAAAGTAAAAAATATACTATAGCTCCTGAAATTATAGTTACAATCCATCCATCATTACCTACTGAATTAGCTATACTTGATGGATAGGAAAAAATGCCCACTCCTATTATAGTAACAACTATAGTAGCAAAAAGTTGATACTCACTAATAAAATTATCTTTTTTACTCATAATATTCCCAGCAAGGTTCACCTTCTTTCATCTATTCCTGCCTTATTTTATCCTTAGTTCTCATATATCTAGGTCTTTTTTTCATTTTATCTGTTGGAAATCTGATAATAAAATCTTTTAAATCTCTAGTGTTAGTATTTACAGCTGGTGATAAGTACGCTACACCAAAGCTTTTTAATTTTACTAAATGTACTAATAATATCACCAATCCCAAAACTATTCCATATAATCCCACAACAGAAGCTGCTATTATAAGAAGAAACCTAACTATTCTAAATGCTGAAGATACTTCGTAATTGGGTGTCATAAAACTTGTAATAACCGTAATTGCAACTATTATTATCATTATAGGACTTACAATACCTGCACTTACTGCTGCCTGCCCTATAATAAGGCCACCTACAATTCCTATAGTGGCTCCCATTGGTTTAGGAAGTCTCACTATGGATTCCATTAAAAACGCCAAACTTATTTCCATTATTATAGCTTCAATGAATGCTGGGAAAGGTACTCCTTCTCTTGTTGCAGCTATAGAATATGCTAGTTTTGTGGGTATAATATCTGTATGAAAAGATGTTACTGCCACATATAAAGCTGGCATTATAAGTGATAGAATAATTCCTAATACTCTTATTACTCTAACCACAGATGAACTTATCCATCTTTGATAGTAATCATCAGGAGATTGAAACAAATTAGGCAAAGTAGCTGGTACTATTAATACAAAAGGAGAATTATCCACCATTATAGCTACTCTTCCCTCATACAAAGCTGCTGCCACCACATCTGGCCTTTCTGTACTTTGTATTTGTGGAAATATGGATCTTTTGTTATCCTCTATAAGTTGCTCTACATATCCACTATCCAATACTGCATCTATATTTATTTTGCTTATTCTATTTTCTACTTCTTCTACTAGTCCATCTTTAACTATGTCATCTATATACATAATTGCTGTATCAGTTTTAGACCTAACCCCTAGGGTAACTGCCTTTATTCTAAATCTAGTATCTCTTATTCTCCTTCTAACCAAAGCAGTGTTAAATCTAATAGTTTCTGTAAACCCTTCTCTAGAGCCTCTTACTACCGTTTCTCCCGAAGGTTCACTTACTCCCCTAGTTGGCCAAGATCTAGTCGCCAATACATATGCTTCGTCTAAATTATCTATAAATAAAAGCGTATCTCCAGATAAAAATGCATTTACACCTTCACTTAACTTATCCACTTCTCTTAAATCAGAAACAGATAATATTTTCTCCTTTATTTCTTGTGCATCTATTACCTCATCTTCCTCTAACATGAGACTTTCTAATACATAGTCATCTAATAATAATTTATCTGCCATACCATCTATGTAAACTAAAGCACCTCTTAGGTTTTTACAAATAAAAAACTCCCTATATACTATATCTGAATTATCCTTTAATAACTCTTTTATATATTTAATATTATCTTGAGAATTTATGGATATTTTTTCTCTAATCTCTTCTTTCAAATGACTCCCCTCCACTACCTTTTCTAGAGCACAACCTTTCTAACTATAAATAATGCAATTCCAATAATCATCACTGTATATCCTAAATATCTACTTTTTTTAGCCAAGGAAAATTTATTAAGTGCTTTAAAAGAATTATAATCATAAAATATCAAAACACCTGACTGTATCAAAATAAGCATTAAAAAATAAGCATTAAATAAATCCAGAACTACAAAAAGTTTTTTCATAATATCACCACCATATTCCATATGTTCGCTTTTAAACCAATTTATATTCAATCATATATCTTATCTTTTCACATTTAAACCAAAATATACTTATTTTTTAATTAATATAACTATGATTCAACCACAAAAGGTACAATGTAGTGGAATTATGAATTAGCTACTAGTTTGTAAAATCCAATATGGTTCAAGTACTAGATGGTATTAGATAATTAAAGGTAAATAATTCAACTTTCTCAGTTATAAAATAAGGAACATTTTCAGCTGAAACTGAGAATGTTCCTTATTTATTGTTTATTCAATTTTATCATATCAATTTGAAGCTTTCTCCTCAATTAGTCATTGGTACATTGTTCATTTATACCGCGTCCTTACCCGGCTTACGATAATTTTATCTGTCTAAAAGAAGAATTTCTAAAATTAAATTTAAATAGTTCCTTCGCTTCTTATGCAAGTCATTCCAGAGAAATTTCATAATTCAGGTAATGTAATGATTTTTGTGGGATAATCATATTATACATTTATATAGTTCTAGTTATAAAAACCTCACTATAATCCTCCTTCAACCCCTCATAACATCTCTGAGCAGTGAGCATATCATCAAAAAAACCAAATACACTTGGTCCACTTCCACTCATTAAGCTACCTAATGCATTTAAATTTATCATTTTAGTTTTTATTTTCTTTATGGTAGGGTTATTTTTTATAGTTACATTTTCAAGTACATTTTTCATGCTTCTATTTAAAGAAATCAAGTCTTCATTTTCCATATATTTAATTAATTTTTCTGTTTCCGGATGCTTATATATCTTTTCTATATTTAAAGCCTTATAAACTTCTTTTGTAGATACTCCGAAATTAGGTTTTACAAGTACTAGTATTTTGTTCTTAAAAGGTTTTAATGGAGTTATCACCTCACCAATACCCTCACAAAGAGCAGTACCTCCTAATATACAATAAGGCACATCAGCACCTATTCTTACTCCCAAATCCATTAGTTCTTTATCAGAAGCATTAACTTCATATATATCTCTCATACACTTTAAAACCGAAGCTGCATCAGTACTTCCCCCTGCTAACCCTGCAGAAACCGGTATATTCTTATTAATATAGATCTCCACACCTCCATCTATACTATAGGTATCTAAAAACAATCTAGCCGCTCTATATGCTATATTCCTCTCATCTAAAGGCACATAAGTCTTATCACATCCTATAATTATACCATCACTTCTTTTTTCTACACTTATAACATCATATAAATCTATATTCTGCATTATCATCTTAAGTAAGTGATATCCATCTTCTCTCTTCCCAACTACATCTAGTGAAATATTTATTTTGGCATAAGCCTTTATTAACATCTTTAATCCTCCAAATCCTTAATCATAAAATTTAAATATAATAAATTTTTATAATCAATAGTTACGGGATAAATTATAGCACAAAATTATAATTTATGGCGGATGGATTTAAACATTTATATACTGATATTTATTGCATTATAATTGCACAGCATACATGTCATTTCTACCTACAAAAGAAAAAAACCAGAGCTTTTCCTTAATTAAAATTTCCAAACTCTGGTTCTTAATAGAAAAATATATATTCCTCTTATACCCCATATTTCACATATTATACTTATCACCACTAGCCCCTAGCACACCAGTACTCTGGCAAACTAGCCAACTGATCCAGATCCTCTAGCACTCAGCTCACCAGAACCCTAACTCTGTCCTACTAACACACTGGCACTCTAACCCACTAGCAAACTGGCACACTAAATCACCGCTCTTCCCGGTATTATAAGTTTATCTCCAACCTTTATCATATTCACATCATCTATGGTATTTATATTAGCTAAGTCTTCCATTCTGCAATTATATTTCTTAGCTATCTTCCATAAAGTATCTCCATTTTGCACCACATAAATAGTAATACTAGCTTTCTTTTGAGGAATTTGATTTTCTTCAACCTTTATATCCACTATAAAATCTTTATTAGTAGTATAATTAACTCTAACATACACATTTACTAATGCTTTAACTGCTATATTTCCTGGCTCCACATTAGCCTCTATGCTTTCCAATTTAGCTTTAGCTATACAATTCATATCTATCTTAGTTCCTGGAACTTCAGCAGTACATGTAAATGGTATTGCATCCTTCATACTATAAATATACTTATTTTCGTCATCAGACTTATAAAGAACCTTTACATCTACAACGCCCTCCACTACTACTTTATCCTCTACCAATTTCTTATCTGTTATACAAACTTCTCCAGAGCTCATTATAACCTTATTAGGATTAGGCATATTTTCTTCTACTGCTATGTCACCCTTTACTACAGTTCCACACCAAGTTTGGCCATGTATAACATTTAATAAGTAATTTTTTTTCTCAATATCAAGCATTAATTCTGGAGAATATGCATCTTCTATCATATCTATTTCTTCTTTATACATAAGTTTAGTATTTGTTTTTACCAAAATTTCTACATCAATAACTCTTTTTTCTCCTAAATCATCTTCCTTTATCTCTACATTTATAGCATCTAATTTATAATCTGTATAATCCCGCATATCAACTCTTATATTTTCATTTTCTTCTTCCTTGCTTAGGAAAATATCCTCTTCCATATAATTTATTTCTCTACTATCCTTACTTTTATATAGAACTTCTATGCGTGCCATTGCTTCTACTTTAATTTTTCCGTCATAAAGCTTTACTTCTTCTTTATGAATATTTACATCACATTTAATAACATCACTTATTTCTGGGTTATCCATAGGAATTTGCATACGACATTTTCCTATAACCTCACAAGGTATAACAGAAACTATTTTATCTACAGATGCTGGATTTTTAAGCAACTGTACTTTTTCGTCTCCACTTATATCTTTTACTATATTAAAGCTATAATTTTTATAAACCGCTGCTTTTAACTGAATTATTCCTTCTATAGATACCTTTCTTTCATTTGCTATGGAACATTCCATATGTTCTACGTAGCTTTCCACGTCACACATCATATCCCTTTCAGCACCCTGAAGCTCAATAGCATTAGAGAATTTACCAACGTAGCTAACATTAAAAGCTTCATTCCCTCTTTCTCCTTTTGCTAAATACATTACATTATATTCAACCTGACCTTCAATATAAATCTTATCTTGCATAATTTCCCTACTAATTACTAAAGGATTAGCTTCAACCATAAGTATTTCTTCTACATCAGGATGAGTGTCTGGTATTATAAATTCTTGTCTTACTACTGTGTCCACAGTGTTTTCACCTAGCAGCTGTTCGTATTCTATGTTTTCCCTTAAAAGTTCCATTATCCTTTACCTCCCTTTACTACCTACTATTAATTTATATAAAAAAAAGAGATAAAGTATGATAAACTATCGTAATTTTTTTTAAACCATAATTGACAAAAAAACATTTATTATAATATTTTTTTGTTGACAAACATCTTTTTTTGACGTATTATATTAAATGGTTGTTGACCATATAACCTCTCATAAATTCTCAATACCCTTTTATACCATAGTTGAAAGATGGCACCCTCCATCTTTCTCTTTTTTGCAAAAAAATAAAAAGTACTGATTTAAGTACTTTTTATAAAATATATTACCCTACAAAATTTAATTGTACTGTTTTCGTCAAAACATCTGAATAACTATATGATACTCTCCTTTGGGTGTCATTTTCTAATCTAACGATGAATATACTAGGATATGTTTCTTCTATGATTCCATTTTTTATGAACACTTTTTTTCTTCCACCGTTAGCCTTTAGTGTCACTTTTTCTCCTATATGCTTATCAATCTCATTTTTGATAGAAGCTAATACATCTCTCCCCTGCATATCAACACCCTCTTTCTCTATTATAAATTATAGTATACTTTTAAACTTTTGTCAAATAACTTATTATTTTATCATCAATGTAAAAGACTTGTCAATATTAAAATTTTATTAATTTTTTATTTCTCTTTAGTTAACACTTGCTATAATAGCATTTACATAGGAAATTTACTATCTTTTGCATATTCCTTCTATATTATTAGCATAATACATATTTTATATTCTACAAATAGATTTTATTTTTATACATATGGTGATTTAGGAAACCCCTCCCTGTACTTTCCTCTAGTTTGAAGTCCTCCTATACCTTTTGTACCTGTAATGGTATTTTCTATTACTTCTTCTATGGAAACTATTTTTTCTATATTAGTATAAGACACCTTTTCACATACAAAAACCGGATCAAGACAGTGGATTAAGACTCTATTAGGAGAGCTGGCAAAGTTAGCCCCTGCCCCTAATATAGCTTCATAGCAAGACTGGCAGGCTCCTGCAAATATAACAAGTTCATCATATCCCCTTTCATAATTTCTAAGCTCACTAACACTTTCAACAAAATACTTAGAGTTCTTATAATTATTTAAATCCATATAATCTTTAGTATCTTTTAGCATTCCATCATGCCCTGTTATAACTACTATATCTGGTTTAAACTCCTTAACTAAATCTACCACTTTTAAAGGCTGCTCCTTCTCTGAAATGACTTTTCCTACCACATCTATACCTACTCGCTTATAAGTCTTCATGCATATCTCTAAATACTGAGAATCCCCATCTATATGCAGTACCTTACCCGGTCTCCCAAAATACAGATCTTTATTCTTTAACTCCTTATTTTTAAGTGTAAGTCCGCTCATAACTTCTACCGCATCTGACCTAGTAGTCAGTATATTCTTTATAGATTCTTTAACCTTTCTATTAAAAACTTCATCTTTTTTCCCCGCTTCTTCCGAATCCGTTCTTTCTAGATCTTCCTCTGGTGAATCTGCAATAATTCTAATATTAATTCCCTTTAATATATAAATTTTTTTTCCCTTTTCTTCCCTTATATCAATGACTTTAAAAGTTATATCCTTGTCATAGGATTTTCTTACTACTATATCACCAATGTCCATATATAAACCTCCTCAATATATGGGTACTCTATATTTATATGCACTAGAGTACATTTTGGTGTTAAAAAACAAAAACGCCATATTTTATAGCGTTTTTGCTTATATAAAAGTTAATATTTTCAACAAACTACTCCTTTTGCTCGTACTCCTTTTTAAACTCTTCTATAAATTTCATATAATCTTCTTTTTCTGCCTCTAGTTTAGTCATTTTTGTTGAGAAAGTATTTTGTATCCAATTTATTTCATTGTAATAATATCTATTACAAAGTCTCCAAAATCTTTGAGGAAACAATAAAAATGCAAAAAGTACTCTGTATTCCTCTTCTCTTAGTGGATTAACAGAATTATAGTTATCAATTATATTTTTTGCATAATCTATGTTCCATTCATTTCTCTTTAAAACCTTAGTTATAAAATTTGCAATGTCATATGTCCTTAGTTCTCTTTTACAATAATCAAAATCTATTATATTATAGTTTTCATTTGTATCTATTATTATATTATGATAAGTATAATCATGATGACAAAAAGTTTTTTTCTCCTCTGCTATAGCACATAGATTAATATACTCAGAATCCTCCATAACCTTCATAGCTCTTCTACCTATTTCCTTGTAAAACTCCATATTTTTTATATAAGCTAAATCAAACTCACCTTTTTTACTTTTTTTCTTTCTTACTATACTTCTCATTTTATCAAAACTCTTAACTCTTTTTTCCATAAGATATGGCCATCTTCCTAAATCTGTTTTTAATTTACTATTTTCTGGTGGTTCATAGCCCGTACTGGAAATATGCATTTTCGCTAAATTAGCGGCAGCCTTGGACACATCATCTAAATCATGAAAATTACATTCTCTTCCTTCAATCCACTGTGAAAGAGTATATATATCCTCATTTACCAAGGCATATGGTTCTCCTTCTGTATTTAAACAATACCTATCTATATTATCAAATCCGTTTTTAAGAAGATGTTCTTTAGCTCCATAAACAAAATATAATTTCTGTATACCATAATTAATTTTCTTTAAACACCTATTCCCTTTATCTGTTTTTAAATAATATACTCCCTTATTTGGTTTAATGCTTTGAATCTTAATATCAAACTGTCTTTCAATTTCAAATTCTCTCATCATTGTTTATCACCCCCATTTAATCTATATGAGAGAGATTTTTATTTTATACTCCAATTTTTATCATAAATATGGTATACATGTTAATAAAATTAAATATAGCATATTTTCACAAGGGGAGAGTGTTTTGAATATAGGCATTGATTCTAGAGCTGCAAAATGGTATAGAGGTACAGGTATCGGAACTTATACTTACGAACTTATAAGCTCTTTAAACGACTTTGATAGGGATAATAACTATACATTATATATGCCGAAAGATAATAACTACATACACTTTAATAAAAATTTTATTATAAAGAATATATGTGATGATAAAAAAGAAAACTTTTGGGATGATGTTAATACCCCAAATGAAATATACGAGGATAATTTATGTATATATCATGTACCTCAAAATGGCATAGGACTTCCTAAAAAGAAAAACTGTCCTTTTGTAATTACCTTACATGATATTATACCTTGTAAGATGCCCAGTACTGTTAGCGAGCAATATTTAACTATCTTTTTTGAAAAAATTAAGGAAATTATAAATCACTGTGATTCTATAATAACAGTTTCCAATTACTCTAAAAAGGATATAGTAGAAAATTTAAATTACCCAGAAGAAAAAATACATGTAACCTACCTTGCCAGTGATAATGTATATAGACCTTTAAATAAAATTTATTCTAAAAAGTTCATAAAAAACTCTTATGGAGTAGAAGAAGATTTTATTCTTTATATAGGAGGTTTTAGTCCAAGAAAAAACATATGCGGTCTTATAGAAGCCTTTAGCAAATTAAAATATAGAAACAATTTAAAATTAATTATAGGAGGAAAAAAAGGAAAGTCATATAGCTTGTACAAACAAAAAGCTATAGATCTTCACATAGAAAATAAGGTGATATTTACTGGTTTCATTCCCATAGAACATCTTCCTATATTTTATAATGCCGCAAAATTATTTGTGTACCCATCACTTTACGAAGGTTTCGGTCTTCCCCCTATAGAAGCTATGGCTTGTGGCACTCCTGTTATAGCCTCAAACAGAACATCTATACCCGAAATTTTGGGTGATGCCGCATATTTAATAAATCCTGAAGATATAGATGTTCTCTGTAGCTCTATGGAAGAAGTTTTAGAAAACGAAATTTTAAGAAAAGAATTAATCCTTAGAGGATACGCAAAAAGTAAAAGTTTAAACTGGGAATCTACCGCAAAAAAAACATTAGACATATATAAAATAATTAAAAACCAATTCTAATGATTAACCCACAATTAGGAACTAACTAAAAAAAGGGGTACTCCCCTTTTTTTAGATTAATTTTTCAAATTCAATAATAAATTGGTTTTTATCCTCATTTATATATGTCTTCTTCTCTATTCTGTTTATAAATGTTTCTAATGTCCAATCCTTTCTCTTAGTATAATAGTCTCTTGATATAGAATAAAAATCCTCAGGGAAAGCAAGCATTCCGTATAAAACTTTCATCTCATTTTTATCTATGGAATTAATCTTTACATATTGGTTTAGTATATCTTTAGCCTTTTCTATATGATATCCAGAGTTCTTTACAGCTTTAGTTATATAATTACATAAATCATGTACTTTTAAATCTATTATGGAGTAATCAAAATCTATAAAATATCCCTTATCCCCTCTTATTATTACATTGTGGTGAGCCAAATCATGATGACATAAGACCACCTTATTTTCTTCACCACACAGTTTATAGTATTTTGAGTTTTCCAGTATGTCTATACTTTTTTCTGCCTGATATATATTAGAGTCTACATTTTTTAAAAACACTTCA
Source organism: Clostridium sp. KNHs214 (assembly GCF_000744935.1). Lineage (GTDB taxonomy): Bacteria > Bacillota > Clostridia > Clostridiales > Clostridiaceae > Haloimpatiens. The sequence goes on from NZ_JQMW01000013.1 coordinate 222,836, forward strand.
TCAAATTCATTTTTCTCTTCATAAAGATTAGATATGCTTTTAAAAAAAATCATCTCTTCCTTTTTCCTTTTTAAAACACCTATAAAATTTCCACAATTGTTTCTACTTTTAAAACTAACATAAGAGTTTATTCCTTCTCCAGCTTTATGAAATTCAGCTAAACTTTTAGATGTGATATTTAAATCTACAGGATTGCTAAATTCACTTTCACGCCCTTTAACTAAATCCATTATAAAATATACTTCATTATTCCATAAAGTATATATGTTCCCATCTAATGTTGTTACAAAATTTATAGTTCTATTAAAGCTTTTATTTATATAATTTAAAGAATTGTATATAAATTTTAGTTCTTCTAAAGAATAATTTACCTTTTTTAAAATTTTATTTCCCCTGTTGGTACATAATATAAAAGCTTTTCTTACAGGTACCACTTCATACACGGAAAGCCCAAACTTTTTAAATAAATTTACATCTAAATCGTATTCACATAACTCTTCACGACTGTCATATTTGCTATTAAGCATACCCCCACCTCCTTACACCATATTTTCTGCCTGTTCAATAGCAGCTATTAACTTCTTTCTATATTTTTCCTCATTCCATTTTTTCTTTGGCTTTCTATATAAATTACAGTACTTTACAAAATCATAAGGATAATTCATAAGCCAACGAATGATTTCACCGCTGTTAGAATTCAAATTTTCAAAATAGCAAAAAGATACTATTAAACTTCTCCAATCCATAATTAAGCCCTTTCTCTTAAGTTTGCTAAGTAAATTAAAAGCATCCATTTCCACAGTGTTATAACTTATTTTTTTTATGTTTTTTATTTGCAGTTTTCCATCTTTCTCGCTTAAATTATCAAAATATATATCTCCTAAACAAAATTCTACCTGATCCATACTTCTAACAATGGTATCTATATAGCCATTAGAATATATATTCTGTATGCATTTTTCTCCCATATTTATCATGTGATAACCTTGATTTATAATTATGTTTTCAATATTACTTCTACATTCAATTTCTTGCACATCTTCTATTACTTTTTTTGCATTGTTCAACTCTATTTTAAAACTTTCCACTAACTTTCCAGTTTCGTTACCTATGCGCTCCAATATATATTCATCACACTTTTTCATCTTACTGTGAAAACTACTAATTAATTTCAACTGTTTTTCCACATCTTCTTCATCAATTGCACTAAGCCTTTTTTTATGAAAATCTGCTTTCTCTACTATTTCTATGCCCTTCTCTTCAATATATTCTTTTACACCTCTATAAAATCTTCCTTGCATAGGCACACCTCATTAATTATTTTTATTTATCTTTTTCATTATCTCTTTTTTTTCTCTTTGCAATTTTCTAATCTTCTTTTTTCTTCTTTTTATAGACTTTAATTTATCTACGTCATTTTTCAATGTATTTAGCATCTTATCGTATTCCTGAATATTTTCATTATCTTTATCAATAATTATGTCTTCTTTTTCTCTTTCTTTTTTGCCCATAATTATCCCTCCTCCAAATTTCAGTTACAAATAATATTATTGTTTCTAAAATTCTCTATAAATTCTTCTCTTTTTTTTCTATCTTCACTGATATTCTGCAATTTGTTTATAAAAAATTCTTCCCCCCACGGTTGCTTTTCCCAATAATACTGTATACCAAGTTGCCAATAAGCCTGTGGGTATTCCATAAATGCAGCCATTATAGGTATGTCTCTTTCTTCTAACCTATTTATAGAATTATAACAATCTAATATAAACCCAGCTCTCTCCAAGGACCATTTACCATTTTTCATAACCCTTATCATTATGCTAGAAAGATCATGCAAATGAGTGTCTAAAATACAATAGTCAAAATCAATGATATATACCTTTTTATCCTCTGTTATAAGTACATTATGATGGGCAAAATCATGATGACAAAATTCTCTTTTCTTCATATGTTCCTTCATTACTTGGGAATATCCACTGTTTCTTAAATTTTTTATAGCCTTCTCCGCTCTTTTTAATTCTTCATTCATTATTTGTAAATACATCACATCAAATTCTGTTTTATTTTCCTTTTGGAATATTCTCCTTTTAAAATCAAGTATTTCATCCCTACGAGTACTATATATTTTAATCCATCTAAGCCAGCCAATTCTAGGTTTCATATTATAACTAACCTTAAATCCTCTACTTTTCAAATGAAGTTCTGCTAATTTAACAGTGGCTATTTTTATATCTTCTTCACATTCATAGTAGCATTGTCTTGATTCTATCCATGGGGTTAAATATCCATGTGCCTCTTTAACTTTCACATAGTATTCCCCTGTACTGGTAGGTATAATCTCAGGAATATTTCCGAATCCATTTTCTTTCAGGTGCATCATAGCACCTATTATAAATAGAAAGTGCCCAAAACTATATTTTATAATTTTAAAACAATAACTGTTACCATTACATATAATTTTATAAACGTTTTTAATCTTTTCTATAGACTCAGGAAAGATTCCGTAATATTCTTCTATGATACTTACAATCTCATTCTCTAACAATTTTTCCTCCAAGGCAGTATTCTATAAGTATTATATGTGAGTGGGTTTAAATATGTTAAAATTCTCTTCTCTATATCATATAATTGCTCAAATTAAAATATTATTAAATTAAGAACATTTTGTTCTATGAAAAGGAGAGGATTAAATGAAAATTTCAATTGATGGAAGAGGTGCTACCTGGTACAGTGGAACAGGCATAGGCACCTATACAGAAAATTTATTAAAAGAACTGGTACAAATAGATAATAGTAATTTTTATAATATATACTGGTCTGGAGATAATTACAATTCTCTTCAAAAACACAATACAAAAATCCTAATGACGTCCGAAAAACACAAAAGATTTTTTGAACATAATTATTTTCCTTGCAATCTTCAGAAAAACCATGTAGATTTATACCACATTCCTCAAAATGGCATAGGATTTACTCCTGATATAAGCTGCAAAACAGTAGCTACCATACATGATTTAATTCCCTACACTATGCCACATACCGTAGGCAAGGGATATTTAATTAAATTTTTAAAAGAAATGCCTTATATAATTAATAATTGTAATGGGCTAATAACTGTATCAGAATTTTCCAAAAAAGATATATTGAAGTACTTTCCTATTAACCCCCAAAAAATATTTATAACTCCCTTAGCTGCTAACTTTAGATATAGACCTTACAGAAAAGATAGATGTAAATCCCTTATAAAAAGACGATATCATATACAAAAGCCTTTCATTCTATATCTTGGAGGTTTTAGTCAAAGGAAAAATATCAAATCACTTCTAATATCCTTTGCAAAAACATATAAAAATTTAAACCAAGATTACAATTTAGTTATTTTAGGCTCCTATAAAGAAGAGGGAAAGCCATTAGTTAAGCTGTGTAAGGATTTGAATATTGAAGAAAAAGTAATATTTACAGGTTTTATCGAGGATAGATTTCTGCCAGTATTTTATAATGCCTGTGACGTTTTTGTATATCCATCACTTTATGAGGGTTTTGGACTTCCAACTTTAGAAGCTATGAGTTGTGGTACCCCTGTTATAACCTCTAATACCACATCTATACCTGAGGTAGTAGGTGATAGCGCTGTTTTAATAGATCCTTTAAACTTAGATGAAATTTCTGCCGCTCTATGTAACGTTTTAAATAATAAATGCATTAGAGAAGAACTTAAAGTCAAGGGATTAAACAGAGCTAAAAATTTTTCTTGGCGCAAAACAGCTCAATTAACACTAGAAGCATACAATAAAATAGTAAATGATTTTTAATAAAAAAGAACCAAGAAGTCAATATTAACTTCTTGGTTCTCACATCCTAGCATATAAATAATTAACTCATTATAGTCTAGTGCTATAGACATAGCTCTGTGCTTTGGACTTTGCTATTCTAGCCTCTTGCAAATTTATCATTACCCTTTTTATCGAAAACTTCTTCCCATTCTTTTTCTGCTAATGGAGCAAATGCATCTGCCATTTCATTCAATTTTTCATGGAACTTTTCATCATGAAGCATTGCTTCTGCACCTGCATCTGTTGGCTTAGCCCCTGTAACATCACAAACCTCTCTTATTACATTTGTGTTATCTATCATCATACATGGCCTTAACATATTTTCATTATATGGTTGTCTGCTTCTCAATTCCTTAAAGAAAGGATCCCTAAATGCATCTAAAAGTGGTCTTCCTTTTAAATTCACAGTAGAGAAGTGAGAGAATATACAAGGCTCTACATCTTCTTTAGAGTTAACATGGAAATAGTACTTACCAGCTATACAACCTCCAACAAATGGAGCATCATTGAAGAAGTCTATTGTAAAATATGGTTTACTTTTTCTTATTTCTCTTGATCTCTTTCCTAGGAAAACCCTTTGCTCTGCTGTAAGTGTTAAATCAAACTCTGGTTTAGCACCTACTGGCATGAACAAGAAATACCAACTCATTTTAGAACCTTTTTCTATTAACATATCTGTAAATTCATCTGATAATACATCATTTATATTTGTTCTAGTTACTGCTGTGGACACACCAAATAAAATTCCTCTTTCATTAAGTAAATCCATAGCATGCATAACTTTTTTAAATGCTCCCTCACCTCTTCTTGCATCTGTATCTTGTTCAAAACCTTCTGCTGAAAGCATTGGGAATACATTACCTGATTTTTTAAGTCTATCTGCAACTTCTTCATTTATAAACACACCACTAGTAAAAGGCGTAAACATCATATCATCATATTTTTCATATAAGTCCAATAAATAACTGTTTACAAATGGCTCTCCGCCTAAAACTATTATCCAATATATTCCTAAATCTCTTGCTTCTTTTATTAACCTTTCTACTTCTTCTGGTGGTATATCATCTTCCTTGCTATAACTTGATGCATAACATCCTACGCAGTGTAGTGGACATCTCATAGAAGGACTCATAAGCATAACAAATGGTATTTTTGTATTTTCTTCTTCCATAAATTTAGCTCTCTTTGATCCTGCATACCAGTTAGCATTAGCAAAAAAGTTAACAAAGAATTTTTTTAAACACTTTGAATCTGTCTTAGTTAATATGTTGTTAATGTATTTATTTGTGGCTGGGTTGTTTTTGTAATAATCCTCTACAAATTCAATTTGTTCTATTTGGTGCTCGTCTTTAGTTAGTTTCTTTATAGCAGAAAATATTTTTTCGATATTCTTTTCTGGGTTTTTTTCTAAGTATCCTGCTACAGTGTCTATGACCTTAGCCTTAGCACTTTTTTCAATGGTATTCTTGATATTCATAATAATTCCTCCCAAATAAATTATAAAAAACATAATTGCAAAATGAATGATAATTTATACTTAACAGTATAATTTAATTCCATTATATTCCTCGCTATCCTAATGTCAAGGCATTTAATTATTAATTTACAAACAGTTAATAATTATTGATAAACATATTTAATTATTTCATAATATATTTCCTATGGTACCTACTTTCATATAAATCAGTATACAAACATTTATTAATATCTATAATTAATATTTATTCAGCTACTAAAAAAGTATTCCATATAAAAAAGATATAGAATAAATAGTCATATTATTATCAATAGTAAATTAAAAAAGTTTTAAATTCACTATTGATAAATATAAACTATATATCCTATATCCCTATTGCTTTACTGTGTATAAATTTTGAATTTTTATTTTATAACTGTGAAAGTTCAATTATGAAATTTCTCTTGAATGACTTGCATAAGAAGCAAAGGAGCTGTTTAAATTTATTATTCCCAGCTCTTATGCAAGTCATAGAGGACAAAATTCATAATTCCACCACATTGTACCTTATTGTGAGTTAATCAATATATACATATTATTTTTTCTTAACTACTATATAAATACCTAATATAATAAATATTATTGGTAGGACTAAATCTCCATTTACCCAAGTAAAAATATTATTAAATAACATAGATAAAAAAGATATAACTGCAGTGGTAGTCAATATTAATATTGGTATTAATAAACCCGTTCTCCTACCTGTTGCTAAGTACAATTGAAATAAACCTATAGCTACTGCAAGTATATATATAGGCCATGTATATTCAGCAAAACGCCAATCTGTAAATATTTCAAAATAAAATAGTAATCCTATAGTTGTAAGTATACCACCTGGCACTAAAATGCCAGGATTTCTTTTACTAGAGAAATACCCCATCTCCATTGAAACCCCTGGTATAAGAATAAACAATGGCCACAAATAATTTATATTAAATAAATTTATGGGGAAAAACTTATCAGTTAGCAATAAAACACCAATTAAAATAAATATTATACCTAAAAATATCTTTGAATTTTTCATCTTGCCCTCCTTATTTAACAATAATTATTCCCATGATTATTAATATCATTTTATTCTACCTTCCACAAAATGTGTGTATTAGATTACATAGTTTTTGGGGATAACGTCATTAATTCAAATTACTAATTATATGATTAACCCACAATAAGGTACAATGTAGTGGAATTATGAAATTTCTCCTCCATGACTTGCATAAAAGCTAGGAACAATAAATTTAATTTAAGAAATTCTAATCTTTTAGCCAGATAAAATTATCTAACGCTCACATTCAGCGTCCTGCCTCAGGTTCGCTAGCCTGGCGTCCTTGCCAGGCTTACGATAATTTTATCTGTCTAAAAGAAGAATTTCTAAAATTAAATTTAAACAGTTCCTTCGCTTCTTATGCAAGTCATTCCAGAGAAATTTCATAATTCAAGTAATATAATGCTTTTTGTGGGTTAATGATTATATATATATATTACCATAACTTACAAAAGAACAATAGTTATTATTATAAGTAAAAAGCCACAAAAATATTTTTTCTTTATCCACATTCTTTATCTTGGCATACTAGGATTCTCCTTTTTTCTCATAATAAAACAGCCTTCTATGATATTTTTATTTTATCATAGAAAGCTACTATAATTTGTGATTTACAGACTTTTTTTCACAGGCTCATTTTCTCTATGGGCAAACCCAAGTACCCTTATATTCCATGTTGTAAAATTTTTCAAACATCTCTTTATGTATAGCTTCTGGATTTAAGTCCTTAAATTCATCTGGATAACACCATTTTGCTAAATAGCAAATTCCTACTACTCCACGTACTGATGTACTTATTTCGCTAGACATTACATAAACCTTATCATTTTTAATAGCTTTAATATCCTTCCATCCTGTTCTTTTCATCAAATTTTGCCTAAATTCCCTTATTTTATCAATATTTGTAACACCGTATCCAAATGGAATTACTGTTTTAGCTGTTTTTACAACTACATTTGGATTTTTTTTAATAATAAATTCATTACTTACTTTTGGAAATGCTACTGGCTCCTCACCAGCAATATTTAATCCACCAGCTGCAGATACCACTTCATCTCCACCTGCTCCTTTTGAAACACTGCTGAAATCAGAATATCCTTCCCAATATACCTTAACTCTTTTATCTTTATCTATTTTTTCTACTCTATCTTTTACATATTTAAGATGTTTATTAACAAATCCTAGATACTCCTCTGCTTTCTTCTCCTCTCCTATTAATTTTCCAATAAGCTCTACACTTTCATTTAATTTTCCTAGTTTACTACATTCAATAGTTGCGAATGGTATTCCAGCCTCTTTAAGCTTATCTACTGTACCATTTTTCATAAAGCTTCCATATCCTATAACTAAATCAGGTTTAATCTCTAATATTTTTTCTATATTGGGAGTATTCCATTTTCCCACTTTTTCTTTCTTTTTTAGGCTTTCTGGAAATTTAGTTTCATTTGACACACCAGCAATTCTATCTTCCGCTCCTAAAGCACAAATTATTTCTGAAACCGCATTATTAACTACCACCATTTTTTTAGGAGCTGAAGGCAGCTTAACTTTATTTCCTAACGAATCTGTTATTTCTATTTCTTTCTTTTCTGTTAATGCATTTTGTGATGCATCCTTGTTATCTGTTGCTTTTTTTCTCCACATCCAGCTACAAAGAGTGACATTACCATTGCTATAGCTAGAATAAAAGATGTTAATTTTTTCATAGTTCTTTCCCCCTAAATACTTAGTGTATATATACACAAGTTAATTTTATTTCATACATATACTACATATAACTGCATGTCATATATAATTTATTGAATTATTTAACTTTTTTTCAAAAATTTACCATATCTCCCCTAGAGGGTCTCACAGGAAGTATAAATTGACCATAATCAGTGTCTGCCAACGTTGATTCCACTTCATAAACTTCATTTATATTTTCAACTGTAAGAATCTTTTTGGGATTTCCTATATATAAAACATTACCATCCTTTAACATTATTAATTTATCTGAAAATCTAGCTGCTAAATTCAAATCATGAATAACCATTAATACAGAACTTTTGCTTTCTCTGCTTATTTTTTTTACTATTTCCAGAACCTCCAATTGATGTCTTATATCTAAATTACTCGTAGGCTCGTCCAATAAAAGTATTTTTGGCTCCTGTGCCAAAGCTCTAGCAATGATAACTCTTTGTCTTTGTCCACCACTTAATTCATCTAAATATCGTGATGCTAAATGACTTATTTCCATATAATCAAGTATTTTTTCTACAATATTCACATCTTTTTTTCTAACACCCCAAGTCAAATGAGGTCTTCTACCCATAAGAACTGTTTCAAAAACTCTTTGAGAAAAAACACTTGAACAATCTTGAGGCACATAACCTATTATCTTAGCAAGCTCTCTAGAACCCATTTGCTTTGCTTCTTTATCCCCTACATACACACTTCCAACTTCAGGTTTTAATATACCTTCTATACATTTTATAAGAGTACTTTTTCCCGAGCCATTAGGGCCTATTACACTTACAATTTCCCCTTCATCCATACGAAAACTTATACCTTTTAATACCTTATTACTTCCATAACTAAATACCATATTATCAACTGATAGTTTCACATTATTTACCTCCTTTTTTTTATAAGTAAATATATAAAGAATGGAGCACCTAAAAGTGAAGTAATAATACCTACAGGTATTTCAGTAGGACTTATAACAGTTCTAGCCAAAGTGTCCGAAAAGAGTAAAATTAAAGCTCCCATTAAAGAAGAACATGGAATTAAAAATCTATAATCGCTGCCAATTATTATTCTAGATATATGTGGAGCCACAAGCCCAATGAATCCAATGGTTCCTGCAAAGGCAACACAACTAGAAGCTGATAAAGCACATAATACAAGACAAATTATCCTTACTTTATTAACATTTATGCCTAAGCTTACTGCCACTTCATCTCCTGAACCAAGGGCATTTAAATCCCAAGCATATTTAATCATTAATAAATTACAAACTAACGTTATAGGGAAAATTATTGAAAGCGTACTCCATTTAGACTGCCAAAGTCCTCCCATAGTCCAAAATACAATGTCACCTAATTGTTCATTATTAGATACATATTTAAGTATAGAAACCAATGCTGAAAACACATATCCAATGGCCACTCCTGACAGTATCAAAGTTCCTGGTTCCAACCCCTTAACTCTGGCAATAAAATACACCAAAAGCATAGTTATAAGCCCAAACACAAAAGCACTTATTACCACAAAACACCTTTGAAATCCAATAAAACTACTTCCAAAAATACTAGTACCTAATACTATAGCTAAAGCTGCTCCAAAAGCAGAGCCTGAAGAAAGCCCCAGAGTGTAAGGACTCACCAAAGGATTTCTTAAAATTCCCTGCATTACAGCTCCTGTAGCTGCTAAACTTGATCCAATAATTATAGCTGCCAAAACCCTTGGAAATCTTATTTTCATAACCACTGTATTGTTAAGAGCATTGGCATCTACTCCCTTAAGATTAAAGATATTAGAAATTATAATATTTACCGTTTCTTTAAAACTTAGTGAAACAGTTCCAACACAAATAGATACTATAGCTATAAAAATAAGTAATATGAAAAGCCCTGTAACTATTGTCATTTTTCTCTTTGTAAATTTGGCGTAAAATTCATCTTTTGCATTACAAAACTCTTCCGTATCTATCACTGATATCTTCATAATAAAATTCCTTTCATAATATTTAATGTACTGTACTACATAACTCTATATTTATAGAAAATTTGTGAAAACCACTGTTGTTTACCTCTATGGATGTAAGCAAAATATTTTAAAATATCTAAAACTTACTTTTAGATTAAAGCTAGAATTTAGGGTTTAATATTAATGTCACCTTAACGCTTTTGTATGCAATTCGCTGTTTTAGGAATGTTCACATACAACCTATATTCCTAATCCTTAAGCTTATCCTTAATTTCCTTCATTTTAACTTTCCAATCCTGTACTTCTGCAGCTGTAAAAATATCTATGCTTCCTCCTTGAAATTCTCCTTCCACATCGCCCATTTTTTCTTCTATACACCCTTCTATTTCTATATAATTTTCCTTTAGCTCTTGTAAAAGATCAGGCTCTGTATTCCAAAGTCCCCTTTGTTCTGCTTCCAATAGTCTTCTAGCTATTTCCTCCAAAGCCCAAGGATTGTTTTCCTCGAAGAATTGTCTATTTTCTTCATTACATACAAAGCTCTTTGTTATATCATCAAATATCCAATCATCTACCTGTCCTGTGGTAGCTTCCCAGCCATAAACTCTTCCTATACGCTTAGATATTTCACTGGCACCTTTATATCCATGTCTCTTTTGTCCTTCTATCCACTTAGGATTTAAAAGCTTAGTCCTTACAACTCTTCTCACTTCATCTGCTAAAGTACGAACTCTCACAACCTCTGGCTCTCTAGTGTCTCCATAATAAGTCTTTACATCTCTTCCAGATGCAGCCTTTGCTGCAGCAGTCATTCCCCCCTGAGTTCCAAAGTAGCAGCAACATCCAAATAAATCGTGCTCATCAGAAACTACCTTATTATATGTTATATCTACAGTTTTTAAATTCCATTGAAGTTCTTTAAAGGCTTCCTTTCCAGCTACACCTTTTCCATAAGCATATCCATTCCAATATACAAATATATCTGCCAAATCCTTTTCATCTTTCCACGCTGAAGCGTAAACCGCCAAATTAACACCTGACCCATAAGTACCAGGCTTAGATGCAAATATACGAAAAGTTGCATCTCTAAAAGCTTCCTCACTTTTATCTCCATCTAATTTTTCCAAAGTATGTTTTCTTACAAAATTCATCTCAATCGGCTCATCTAAAGAAGCTATTTTTTGAACTGCTTCATCTAATAAATCCATAGAATTCGGGAAATTATCCCTTAAAATTCCAGATACACGTACAGTTAAATCTATTCTTGGACGTCCTAATTCTTCTAATGAAATAACTTCAAAGCCACATACTCGACCATTGCCAGCCCATTTAGGTATTGCTCCTATTAAATATAACATTTGAGCTAGTCCCTCTCCATCTGACCACATAACATCATTACACATCCATTGAATAGCTACGTTTTCAGGATACCTACTTTCTTCCTCCATATGCTTTTTTAGAACCTCATTAGCAAGCATTTGTCCAACTCTCCATGATGCCTTAGTAGGCACTCTATATGGATCTATAGAATAAAAGTTTCTTCCTGTAGGAAGCACATCATCCCTGCCTCTGGTAACTAAACCTGATGGACCTGCTGAAATATATTCTCCATTAAATCCTCTTAGCAAAGCTTCTATTTCTTTTGATTCTTCTATTCTTTTATTTAAATCTTGTATTCTAGGAAACAAATCATTTATTTCTTTTAATGTTTTTATATTGGCAAGTTTTTCTCCTAATAATTCTTTAAAAAATACCTCTGTAATTTCTTCCTTCTCTAAAAGTTCTCTTATTAAAATAACGCATACATTACTAATGTACTCTAAAATAGCACCATAAGATTTCCCAAACTTACTCGAGAATTTTTCACCATTAGCTATTAAATCTTTAATTTCTAATCCCATACTCTTAGCCACTTGGCCTCGAAGAGAAATTTTTTCGGTACTATCAAATTTTAATATAGAATTTATAAATTGTATTTTCTTTTCTCCCTCTGGTATTTCTCCAAAAATATGTTGTCCATCCTGAATTCCAGTGTTTTTAACAAGCGAAAGAATTCCATGGGCCTTTTCAACAATTTCTTCAAAAGACAAACTTCCATCTAAGGCTATTTGCTTATCTAAATTTGTTTTTTCAATTTCTTCCTTGATCATATGTTTTAAAGTATGTGCCCGATTAGGATCCGCTACTTTAGCCTTTTCATAATCCTCCAAATACCTTTCCAGTTCAGCAAGCTCATCATATAGACCTCCTTCTACAAATAAAGTCTGCATATGATCCACTAAAACGGCATAGCTTCTACGCTTTGCAATAGTTCCCTCTGGAGGATTATCTGCATTGTATATATATAAATGAGGTATATCTGCTATGGCTATATCAGGATAACAATTTTTAGATAACCCAACCCCCTTACCTGGTAAAAATTCTAGATTTCCATGAGTACCCACATGCACCAAAACATCTGCAGCAAATTCTTTTTCTAAATAATTATAAGTTGCTAAATATTGATGAGTCGGTGGTATATCTGGATCATGTAATATCTTGCAAACCTTTCCATCACATCTTGTACCAGCACATCCCCTCTTAGGTTGTACGCAAACTACTGCATTTTCATAAGACACTCCTGTTATTAAAATTTCCCCCTCATAAACCATAGAAGCTGGTACACCATCCATTTCTTCTCCTGGAGGATTTCCCCAAGCTTTTATAATCTCTTCTTGTACCTTAGGTGACCAAGTATAAAACCACTTTTTATAATCATCTACAGAAAGCGCTTTTAAAACTCCTCCTTTTTTAACTATTTCATCAGCAGTAGTCCATCTAAATTCTGAAATAGCCTTTCTATCCATAATATTACTTATTAATTCCTTGCCACTTTCAGGGGGATTTACACTGTATCCCACTTCTTTCATGCTTTTCATTATTCTAGCTACACTTTCCAGCGTGTCTAAATTTGCCCCTCCGCCAACTGTAGCCTCCACCGATGCACAAGGATTATTATGAAGTATAAATGCAACTTTCCTATCCTTTAAAGGCCTTTTGGCCAATTTAATCCACTTGTGTATTTTATCTACTAGGCGCGAGCATCTTTCATCTATAGCCATTCTTGTTTCTAAATATTCTTCTCGTTTTGCACCGGAAATCATTACTGGTTCAATAACCCCTTCAAATTCCGGCATTGCCACAGTCCATGAAATATCTTTATTAAGTCCCTGAGGATCTTCTTCCCATTCCTCCACAGTGCTGTAAAAAGAAGTTATAGGCTGAAAAACAGGAACATTTAATCTCTCTAACAAATTAACTCCATTAGCTGCTATATTCTTATCTATAAAGTCATTACTTCTAGCCCTAGAATTTAGAAAAAAACAAGTTAATTTCACAAGCCCATCAATACGTGGTGAACCCTTATAATCAAAAAAATAATCCTCCACTACTTCTGCTGCACTTCTTGTTCCCAATTCCTCATCTTTCAAAGAATATGCAAAAACAGGGATAACATTATAACCTTTATTCTCTAGAAGATTAATAATTTTATTCTCAGGCTCTATATTTTTATTAACCCAATTTCCCCTAGACATGAGAATTCCTACTGTTGGGGCATCTTTTAACTTATACCACCTACAATAATCTTCTATACTAGAAAAATGTTTAGGTGCCCTTGGATGATATATTCCTTCCCAAGGCAAATCTAGTGGTTCTTTGTATTTTAAATCTAAATTTAAAACCTCAGAACCTATATACTTAAGTATCTCAGTAAAATTATCTACTCCACCATATAATATATAAGGTCTGCATTTTGCTACCATTTCCAAATTTATAGTTGACAATCCCCATAATATTGGATCCTGCGCAAGACAAATTACAATCTTATTTTTGTTTTTTAAGGCTGCTTCTATATCAGTCCAAACTGCATCAGCATTGGATCTATACAAAAAAACCAAATCTGAACTTTCTATATCTTTAAGTGCATCATCCAATTCTTCTTTTCCCTCATCTAAAAAGCGAGCTGAATATACTTTTACTTCTAAATCATCTTTAACATTTTCTTTTGCTTGCCTCATTATATTGGCATAAGTATGCCACATTATCGCCGTAATTTTTTTCATAATTTTTCCTCCGAAATACTACTGTTTATTACACTAGTGGGTATTTTAATAACAAATACTAACTATAAAACAACAAATAAAAAAATTATTATATAACTTAATTGAATATATAATTTTAAGGTCTACATTAGAAATATAAAGGAATTACAAATATGTTTTTAATTTAGAGCATAAAGTTTTTACATCTATTATACTGTTGTGTTAAATTTCTTAAATATATCCTGTAACTTATCCTCTTCTACTCCCAAATCTTGAAATGGCTTCCTTCTCATACGATGTAGCATTGTAAGTTTAATAGAATCTATTACATCTTCCTCACAAACTACATATCTTTTATTAAATGCAGCCATAGTTTTCGCTGACTTCATCATTATTAAATCTGCTCTATGGCCATCTACCCCTAATTTTATAGATATATTTGCAATTAAATAAAGCATTTCATCAGACAATTCTACCTTAGGTAGTATCTCCTTTGCCTCTATTATCTTTTGAGTAATTTTATTTTGTTCTTTTTCCCATTTTTTATAAAAAAACTCTGATTCATCATCAAATTCCGCTCTTCTCTTTATAACCTCCACTCTTTTTTTAACATCATTTATTCCTGTAATATTTACACAAAAACCAAATCTATCTAAAAGCTGTGGTCTTAATTCTCCCTCTTCTGGATTCATGGTTCCAACTAAAATAAAATTTGCTGGGTGAGTAAAAGAAACCCCTTCACGTTCTACAGTATTTACTCCCATAGCAGCTGAATCTAAAAGTACATCTACTATATGATCATCTAGTAAATTAACTTCATCCACATAGAGAATTGCTCTATTTGCTTTAGCAAGTAGTCCTGGTTCAAAACGCTTCTCTCCCTTTTTTATAGCATTTTCTATATCAAGTGTTCCCACTACTCTATCCTCTGTAGCTGAAACAGGCAAATCTACTACCTTCATCCTACGTTTTGCCCTTGGCAATTTTTCTCCTTTAGCTAATCTTTCCCTACAATTACTACACATGGTAACTTCATTATTTGGATCACAATTATATGGACAATCTGCTACTACATCTATCTCTGGCAAAAGTGCCGCTAATGCTCTTACAGCTGTGGATTTTGCAGTACCTTTTTCACCGCGAATTAATATACCTGAAAGTTTAGGATTTATTGCATTAAGAATTAATCCTTTTTTCATTTCCTCTTGTCCTACAATAGCTGAAAAAGGATATATTTTTTTACCATCTCCCATTTTTAATCCCCCTCGTATTAATTTCCCATATTATTTCTTACAGCTTGTACCAAAGTATCTGATTTTAAATCATCTATTTTATAATATTGAGCTCCTAAATTTTTAGCCAATTCCTTTGCCAAATGGAAGCTTATTAAATTTTTCTTCTCTACATCAATAACTAATGTCTTTATTCTCTCTTCCTCTCTTATGTTTTCTGCTATCTTTTCTGCCTCCTTTAAGGGCTTTTCCCTAGTAACACTAACATTTCCTTTTCCATCAGATATTATTATCATCATTGGAGAAATATTTGGCTCTTTAAAAAGTTCAGTTTTTGCCATTTCATAAGCCTTTTCCATTCCCGCTGACAATGGTGTCCTTCCACCTGTTGGCATTTGCTCTAAAAGTTTATGAGCTAACTCAACACTATTAGTAGGTGGTAATATAGCTTCTGCTGTTTCACCCTTAAAGGCAATCATCGCTATTTTATCCCTCTTTTGATAAGCATCTAATAAAAGAGATAAAATTGCTCCCTTGGTTTCTACCATACGCTGTTGTGCTCCCATGGATCCACTAGCATCAACTACAAAAATAAGAAAGTTTCCAATTTTCTTTTCACGTACCTTATTTCGTATATCACTAGACTCTATAGCTATAGCTACTCCTTTATGACATCTGCTTTTCTGGTAAGGTGCCGCTGCCCTAAGTGTTGCATCTAATGCAAAATCATTATTGTTTCTTTCCATAGTACTCCTTATGTACCTGCCTGCCCTAGAAGGAGTTTTGGTACTGGAACGTCTCCCTGAACCCTTTCTAAGCACTCTATCTTTTTCATAAGTTATTTTTTTTACTTGGAATGGCTTACCTATAGAAAATACCTTATCTATTATTTTTGAAGCTCTATTCTGTTGTTTTTCATCTGAAGTATCATCATTTTCCTGCTCTTCTTCACTATTATTTTCCTGATTATTCTCATTTTTTTCTTCATCTTTACCATGTTTTTTTTCATTGTTATTTCTATCTTTCTCTTCATCTTCATTCATATGATTTTGATCTTTATGTTCTTCCTCATTATCTTGGTTTTTTTGTTGCTCTTCATTTTCAGGTGACTCTGGTTGTGGATTCTTTCTATGAAAAAGTACAAGTTCCGCAGCCTCATAAACATCGTCCTTAATAACCTCGTATCGTCCATTTAACGCTGCTACAGTACGAGCCGCTGCTTCCATAACAAGATCAGCTCTATGCCCTGACACAAAAGCCCTTATGCATAAATCAGCAATTAGCTCTAACATATTTTCAGATATATTTACTTTAGGAAGAATTTCTCTAGCTTTTTCTATTTTCTCCCTTAGTTTCTTTTCCTCAAAACACCATTTATTTTTGAACTCCACTGGATTTTTATCAAATTCTTCTCTTCTCTTTATTATTTTTACTCTTTCATCAGGCTCGCCTACACCTTCTACTTCAACGCAAAGTCCAAATCTATCCATAAGCTGAGGTCTTAAATCCCCCTCTTCTGGATTCATAGTTCCAACTAAGATAAATTCTGCTGGATGGGCATAAGACATACTTTCTCTTTCTACCACATTTATTCCCATAGATGCTGAATCCAACATTACATCTACAATATGATCATTTAGCAAGTTAACTTCATCTATATAAACAATTCCTCTGTTGGCCTTTGCTATTATACCTGGTTCGAATTTACACTTCCCACTTTTAATTGCATACTCCAAATCCAAGGTTCCCACTACCTTATCCTCCGTAGCAGCTACTGGTAACTCCACCACTGGAACCTTTTTATGTACTACTTTAATCTCTTCCCCATTTTTTATTTTTTCCTTACACCTATCACAAAGCTTTATCTCTGCATCAGGATTACAATTAAAAACACAATCTTCTACTACTTTTATACATGGAAGTACCTCTGCTAAAGCTCTAACTGCTGTTGATTTAGCAGTCCCCTTTTCTCCTCTAATTAAAATTCCTCCAATAGATGGATTAACTGCATTCCATACAAGTCCCTTTTTCATTTTTTCTTGTGCCACAATAGCCGTAAAAGGATACACAACACTACCAAACTTCCCCACAAAAATGCTCCTTTCGCATTCGAAAACCACATTTTTACAACAAAAAAGCCACTAAGGTTGCTTCACTAGCAAACCTTCGTGGCTTGAATTTCATAATCTATACAATAATCTAAATATAATTTTTACTATAATTTTGCTTTTTCATAAACCTTCGTGGTCATACAAGTCTTATTATAGCATTTTAAACAATATTTTGTCAATACAAACTTAAAATCCCTTTCTCTTAGCTTCCCTTCCACTTTCGTTAATTCCTGGTTCCTCTACAGTGGTATTTAATTTATTTTTTGCCCATTGGTTTTGTGTCTTGTTTCCATTAGCTAAATAATTTTCCTTAGTCCATTCTCTTTTGTTTTTTCTGCTATTCATACCATCATCTCCTTTAAAATTTTCTCTTATTATAGTATGAATTGTTTTTTGATAATTAATTCTTATATATTTAAACTTATATTAATGGTTAATTATAATACAGCTGAGATTAGTAATTTGCATTACATCTTTAACGCAAAATTCCTTTTAATTCAAAAATTACTTTTAACCCATTTATCCACATAATTCATGAATTTAATAAAGTCATTAAGATGATTTTTTATTATATCTATCATTATTTTTTCATCTATCCTCATATAATCATGAACTAATATATTTCTGAAAGATACCATATTAGCTATATCCTTTGCAAACTTTTTAGGCAATATGTATTCATCAGCTAAAGATAAAATACATTCCCTGTAAGTATCAGGTTTTTCCATATTTAATGCTGATATTATAATATTAGATATATCTATTACACACTCAATAGATATTTGAATCCCTCTTTCTATTCCCCAATATCTTATCATATCTTCTTTTAAATTTTCTTCAGTTATATTCATTGAAACAGATTTTAAGAGAATTAAATTTTTTTGAAGTTCCTTAACTTTAACGTTAATTGTATCCAATATATTTCTAGTCATTTACCTCTCACCACCTATATTGTTTTCAATCCATTCACTAATGTATTTCATTTGTGTTTTTCTAAAATACTCCATATCCATATATTCCTTAAGAACTTTAACTTCGAAATCTACTTTCAATTCTTCACTTTCCATATACACAAGTTTTCCATATTTTATAATCTGGTGCTTCAATACAGAATTAGAAGAATTTAATATAGCTAAATCTATATCATCTCTCTTAAATATGTCCATTAATTCTCCTAGTAAATTTAGTTTTTCCATCGGATTGTAATCTTTTTTTAATAAAATTCCTATATCTAAATCACTACTAGATACATTTTTACCTTTAGCATAAGATCCAAAAATATATAATAATCTAATGTTATAATTTTTAACCAATTTCTCTAAATTCTCTTCTAAAATACTTATAACTTCTTTCAAATCCTTTTGAATCATTTATCATCACCTATTAATTAAAATTTGGTAATTTTTCTTATTTAAATTAAAATATTAATACAACTAACCTTTTTAAAATGTTAATTACTATTGTTACCTATATTATACCAAATAAAGTTAATAATTATCATAACTTTTTAAAATAAGGAGCTATCGCATTAAGAAATTTACATACAATATACTGTTTTGCAAGTTTAACCTTAACACAACATATTGTAGTATTTATTTTTAGCGCGCCATCCCCCTATAATCACTATTTAAAGTTTCAACTTAGCTAGTGCATCTGCTAATGCAGAATTTACTGGTGCATCATTTTCCTTTTTAATTTTTTTCATATATTTAGCTACATCTTTTTTATTTACCTTATCTCCTTCTGCCTTCTTTCTCTTATTGAATGCAGAAAGTTTTTCTCTATAACTGCAATTAGGACATACAAATATTTTCCCTTCCCCTTCGCCTCTCATTTCTAACTTTTTGTGGCATTGAGGACATCTGGCATTGGTTACCTTAGAAAGATTTTTTCTATATCCACATTCCCTATCTTGACATACTAACATTTTTCCCTTTTTACCACTAACTTCAAGAAGATACTTTCCACACTCTGGACATTTTGCTCTAGTCATATTATCATGAATATATTTTTCTGTGCTGCCTTTTACATCAGATACAAGCTTTGAAGCATAAGTTTTCATATCCTCAATAAATTTTTTGCTATTTAACTTACCCTTACTTATTTCAGCTAGTTGCTGCTCCCACTTTGCTGTAAGTATTGGAGATTTTAAATCTGATGGTACAAGTTCCACTACCTGCTTGCCCTTTGAAGTTGGATGAATCTCTTTTCCTTTCTTTTCTACATAGAAAGTATTGAAAAGTTTTTCAATTATATCTGCCCTTGTAGCAACAGTTCCCAGTCCACCTGTTTCGCCTATAGTTTTCATTAGTTCTTTATTATTTGTTTGCATATACTTTTGAGGATTTTCCATAGCTGAAAGCAATGTGCCTTCATTAAATCTTGATGGTGGCTTCGTCTGTCCCTTTACTAATTTAACTTCTCTTAACTTTATTTTATCTCCTTTATTAATCTCAGGAAGAGCTTGATCTTTTATGATTTCTTCCTTATCATCATTGTAGTCATCATCTAAAAATTCTTCCCTATCATACACAGTTTTCCAGCCTTTAGATTTTACTATTTTACCCTTAGCAAAAAATATTTCTCCCTCTACTAAGGCTTTAACTGTAGTCTGTTCATATTCAAAAGGCGGATATAAAACCGCTAAGAATCTTCTTATAACCAAATCATAGATATTTATTTCTTCACTACTAAGACGTGATAAACTAACCCTTTCCTCTGTAGGAATAATAGCATGGTGATCACTTACTTTACTATTATCCACAAAGCTTTTATTTCCTGTAACTTTTCCTCTTAAAAGAATTTGAGCAGATTTAGCATATGGTCCTATGGCTATGCTTTTAATTCTCTCCGGTAAAGTTCCCACCACATCTGTAGTTATATACCTGGAATCTGTTCTTGGATAAGTAAGCAATTTATGATTTTCATACAATCTCTGCATAATTGATAACGTCTGTTTTGCAGAGTACCCAAATCTTCTATTGGCATCCCTTTGAAGCTCTGTTAAATCATATAAAGCTGGTGAAAACTTTTTCTTATAAGATTTATTTACTTCTATAATTTCTCCATCTTTGCCATTCACCTTAGTTACAATATTCTCACCTTTGCTTTTATTAAAGGTTCTAGTTTGCCCTCCTTTGTTATCTTGCCACTGAAGGGTAAATCCATTTGCTTTTGCGTTTACAGAATAATAATCTTTAGGAAGAAAGTTTTTAATTTCCTCTTCCCTTTCTACTATCATAGCTAGTGTAGGTGTTTGAACTCTTCCTGCTGAAAGCTGAGCATTGTATTTACAAGTTAAAGCCCTAGTAACATTAAGACCTACAAACCAATCTGCCTCTGCTCTGCATACAGCTGATTTATATAGATTTTCATACTCCCTAGAAGGCTTTAAATTATTAAATCCTTCCTTAATAGCCTTATCTGTTTGAGAAGAAATCCAAAGACGCTTCATTGGCTTATTAACTTTTGCCTTTTCTATTATCCATCTTGCCACCAATTCCCCTTCTCTTCCTGCATCTGTGGCTATAACAATTTCCTTTACATCATCCCTATGAAGTTGATTTTTTACCGCATTAAATTGCTTAGCGCTTTGCTTTATTACTACAAGCTTTAAATAGGATGGCATCATTGGCAACTGTTCCATATTCCAAGACTTGTATTTAGCGTCATAAGCTTCTGGATCTGCTAAAGTAACTAAATGTCCCAATGCCCAAGTGACTATATATTTATCTCCTTCTAAATACCCATTACCTTTTTTATTACATTTTAAAACCCTAGCCAATTCACGTGCAACAGAGGGTTTTTCCGCTAATACCAATATTTTACTCATATATTTTCTTAGTGAAAGAGTGTATTAAACACACAAAATCACTAAATACTCACTTCCTTTCTTTCCATACTAGTTCATAACTATTACAATACGTGAATTACATATATTTTAATCATATACAGTGCATGATTTTTATGATTAAACCACAAAATGGTGTAATGTGGTAGAATTATGAAATTTCTCCTCCATGACTTGCATAAGAGCTCGGAACAATAAATTTAATTTAAGAAATTCTAATCTTTTAGCCATATAAAATTATCTAACGCTCACATTCAGCGTCCTGCCTCAGGTTCGCTAGCCTGGCGTCCTTGCCAGGCTTACGATAATTTTATCTGTCTAAAAGAAGAATTTCTAAAATTAAATTTAAACAGTTCCTTCGCTTCTTATGCAAGTCATTCCAGAGAAATTTCATAATTCAGGTAATGTAATGCTTTTTGTGGGATAATCTTAATTATAATATTTCACTATGTAAAAAACTAAATAGTATTTACCCTTTAATTATACATTAAATTAGCTATTAAAAGCGGAATCACTAATATTATACCTTATATTATTTCCAATATAAAAATACAGAATTTTCAATTTTTAAGGATTTTACTATGCACTATGATATAATATAAATCCGTTGGATATTAAAATAAAAAACCTTGCATATTTTGTACCACCATATTCCAGTATACCTAATATGCTATAGGCTTAAACTATTAATATGTCACCGAAAAGGAGTGTTACTATGAAAAATTTTGAAACTCTTATTGATGAAACTTTTCAAGCTGAAGACATGGAAGAGCTTGAAGCTGCAGCAGATTTATTTCAATTTGGTATCGAAAAAGGCTACTACACTAAAAAGCAAGCGGATGAATTTAATTCTACCTATTGGAAGGTAAAAAACAAATGGCTAGCTTATGAAATCTCAGAAAAAATAAAAGCTAATATGTTTGACATTATATATATAGTTTCCAATGCCCCTGCTAATATTAAAGATGATAAAGATGAACTTTTCAACTATGTAAGCGGTCGTATTAAAGCACTTAAAGGTAAAATAGGAAAACTAAAATAATAAAATCTGCCTTTGATTTGGTAGTAAATATGTTTTATGAATGTTCTCAAAATCACATTTATTACTTTCTTAAAGACAGATTTTTATTATATTAGGTACATGAAAATAAATAACAAGTCAAAGATGCTGGTATATTTTGCGTCAGACAAGGAAGCAGGTTTCGCCTTTGGTAGAAATATCGGCGGGTTCTGCTGCTCAGTGTGATGCAAAATAGATTAGCATACTGACTTATTATTTATTTGAATATGCCTTATTA
Source organism: Clostridium sp. KNHs214 (assembly GCF_000744935.1). Taxonomy (GTDB): domain Bacteria; phylum Bacillota; class Clostridia; order Clostridiales; family Clostridiaceae; genus Haloimpatiens. Next base: position 245,493 of record NZ_JQMW01000013.1, read on the forward strand.
TGCAAATTATTTCAACATACCCAGTGCTTTAATATTAGCAATGGTCTAATTTTAACACAGTAAATTTATTATAGTAAATTCTTCTTTGAACCTTTATTTAAGGTGCTTTTGTAATCAATAAATTCGTATATATCCTCTTCTCTTTTTTTATTTTTAAACTCTCTAACATCTAACTCATTATTATTATACATTTCAGTAAGGTATCACTTGCATCAAAGGAAGGTTCTTTATCTTCCTGCATATCTTTATTATATGCTAAAGGTAATCCTTTCATTAAATTTTGAAACATTAAGAGCTAGTAATATTCCATTAAAATCAGAAGTTACAAATTCTGCCTTAACACCAAGCTTATTAGCTATCTCATTACCTAAATCTATATCAAATCCTACTAAGTTATTTTTCGAATCTCTAAATTTCATTGGTGGATAAGAATCATCTAATCCTATAGTTAACTTTCCTGTAATTTTTACATTTTGTAGAGCATTGCCTGTACTCTTTTTTGTCCACATGCTACTAGTAAACTGCTTAACACTAATACTGTTACAATAATAGATAAAATTTTTTTCATAATATGTTTCCTCCCTTTTTATTTCTTCATTTTTATTTTTGTTTTTTATTTTTAGTCATATGAAATTCTAATTCTAAGTACTATTTTATTTATTCCATTTTACTTATTTAATTTTAAACATTTTCTACTATGCATTTTTGCCTTATGTATTTTTATTCATACATATTAATATTTATGCATTAAGATTAATAAATTATACATATAAATAAATTTATATGTATAATTTATCAGTAAATATACCCTTTAGTTCAATTTTTAATATTAGTGTAGACTTCGTATTAAGTATAAACTAAAACTAAATTCAAATAATCGTTTCTCCATCGCATCTTATACTGGTTGCATAGTATTCAATCTATAGCAACATACTGCATTAAATAATTAATTTCAATTCTATAGTGGAGTATCTCCCTTGTTTATTTATAATATTTAATTTATTTATTCATTGTAAAAGATTATATATTACTATTTATAATTATGCAACATGTTTTTTTATTTTTATAATAAAAAAATTCAGTAAAATTTAAAATTGTTCTTCATATAATGTATTATGTGGTAAGGAGATGATAAAAATAGGTAAAAAAAATAGAATTATAGCTTCATCAATAGCAATAGTCCTTTCAATAGTGGCCTATAACGTAAGTTCTAAAGACAAAAATCATAACGTAACTAGTTCAAATCACACAATAAATACTTCACCTTCCAAAGATGAAATTATTCCAAATCCATATTATTCAGAAAACTACTTAAATCATCATTTAGAAGTCATAAACTCTGCAAGGACAAAACGCGAGAAAAATTTTGTAACAAAATCTGGAGATACGGGACCTACAGTAGAATTTATCCAAAATCATTTAAAAAGATTAGACTATCCTATAATTGTTGATGGACAATATGGTGAAGAAACCGTTAAGTATATAATGGAATTTCAATTTAAGGCTGGATTAACAGTAGATGGGATAGTGGGCAATGATACTTTAGAAAAGCTTAAAAATGCAAAGGACAATAAATTAAAATATCATAAACCAGAAATTAATACTAACAACTCTTCCAGAAAAAAAATTCCAAAGAAAACCTCTAAAAAATCAACTAATAAAAATAATATTATTGATGTTAATAATCAATGTTTTTGCTCTACTACATCTTATTTTATATATGTAGACCTTAAATCTCACAAAGTTAATATATTCACAGGAGAATGTAAAAACTGGAAAATTTCAAAATCTTTTACCTGCACCACCGGTGCTCCTTCTACTCCAACTATAAAAGGTACCTATAAGCTTACTTCAAAAGGTAGAGAGCTGAAATTAGACTATTGCGTAGTAAAATACTACTCCCAGATACAAGGTAACTATTTATTCCACTCCATCTTATATGATTTCAATGGCAGAATTATTGACAGCAGACTTGGATATAGTCTTTCTCACGGCTGCATAAGACTATCTACAGAAAATGCAAAATATATTTACGACGTTGTACCAATAGGAACTACAATTTATATAAAATAAACAACAAAAAACCTATAGGAATAAATTCCTATAGGTCTCTATATCAGTTGATATTATCTTCTGAATCCTCTGTTGTTTCTTTCTTGCTTTCTAGCTTTTCTGCACTCAGGGCATCTTTGAGGTTCGTTTTCGAAACCTTTTTCTTTGTAGAATTCTTGTTCTCCCTCAGTGAATACAAATTCTTTTCCGCAGTCTTTACATGTTAAATTCTTATCTGCCATTTAAACATTCCTCCTTTTAATTTACATCAAGATTTAAAACGGATCTACTCGATAACCTAAAAAGGGAATGTTTTAATCGTTATTAAATCTTTTCTGTTATAATTTATTAACTACAACATAGTTAATAATAGCATAATTATATTTATTATGCAATATATTTTTTATTATTTTCGATATGCAATTATCTACAAAATACCAAAAATTAAACTACATTTATTCAAGACAAGCTCTCACATTTCTACTTTTTTCGGGAGGTGACAGTCACCCAAATAAAATCATTTTTTTGTAAACTTTTTGTAACATTATTGTAATGTATTAAAAGTATAATATTACTAAGTTTTATTTTTTTAGGGGCTTATAGATTAATTTAGATAATAGTCTATATTTATCTATAAAACATGATACAGCTCATATTTAAGTATCTAAGTTTAAAACCGCTATACTAATAGCGATTTTATAAATTTATATTTTAGGGGGCAAGCAGATGAAAAAATTTACGAAAAAAACTTTATCTACTTTTTTATCCTTTGCATTTTTAACATCTACCTTTATTTCTCCTAGTTTTACAAAGGCAAAAGCCATTGAAAACAATGACAGAGAAAAGCAAATCAAAGAAATTTTCATTAAACATGCAAAAGAAAAAATGAAATCCACCAAAACTAAAAACAAAACTAAAAATCCAGATGAAAAAATAAGAGTAATTGTTCAAATGAAACAAAAACCTTCCATCGAATCTGGAAAAAGCATTTCATCAATAAAAAATTCTCAAGAAGAAATAAAAAATCAAATAGAAAAATTACAAGGTGCTGAACTTAGACAAACCTATGGATATTTGGTAAATGGTTTTAGTGCCAATGTAAAAAGAGCAGATATAGATAAAATTATGGATATGCCTGGTGTAAAATCTGTAACAGAAGTTAGAAGATATTACCCTGCTATGTCTGCTGCCAAACAGCTAACTCAAGTTTTAAGCGTTTGGAATGATTATGGCTATAAGGGTGAAGGAATGGTGGTATCTATAATAGATACAGGTATAGATGTAAATCATAAGGATATGCGCCTTTCTGATGCTTCAAAAGCAAAAATAAAAGAAATTAAAAACAGTAAGGAAACAACCTTTACAACAAAAGTACCTTACGGAAGGAATTTTGCAGATAATAACGATAACGTAAAAGATGCAGATACAAAATCTATGCATGGCATGCACGTGGCTGGGATTGTAGGAGCCAATGGAATAGATTCTGAAGTTGACACATACAAAGCCATAAAAGGTATTGCTCCTGAAGCTCAACTCTTAGCTATGAAAGTATTTTCTAACAACCCAGAAATTAAAGGATGCTACGATGATGATATAATCGCTGCTATTGAGGATTCTGTTCTGCATGGAGCTGATGTTATAAACATGAGTTTAGGTTCTGACAATGGCTTCCAAGATGAAAATGATCCTCAGCAAGTAGCTATAAGAAATGCTACCAATAAAGGGGTATTAGTTGTTGTAGCTGCTGGTAATGCAGCTTTATCTTCAACTAGTAATGATTGGTCTATTCCTCCAAAAAATGATATGGAATTAAAAGATTCTGCTTCAGTAGGTTCACCCTCTACAGCAAAAGATTGCTTAGCTGTAGCTTCCTTTGAAAATACAAACAAAACTGTTAGTTTAGCTAAATATACTGCAAACAGCTCAACTAAAGATATTCATTACATTATGGGCAGTGGTAGTTTATCGAATCTAAAGGATTCTTATGAATTTGTAGACTGCGGATTAGGTAAAGATGAAGATTTTAAAAATAAAAACCTAAATGGAAAAATAGCATTAATTGAAAGAGGAGATATTCTATTTTCAGAAAAAGTAGCCAATGCAAAACAAACTGGAGCTGTAGCAGTTGCAATATACAATAGTGAATCTGGTGGAGATTCAGTTTTCACCATGGGTGGATTAGATGGAGAATCTTTCCCATCAATAGCCTGTGGACGTGTATTTGGTTTAGCAATTAAAGAAGGAATAAAAAACAATGGAAAAATAAAATTTGGAAATGATATGACATTAGAAGAAAATCCAAGTTCAGGTGATATGTCACCATTTACATCTTGGGGACCAACCCCAGATTTAGAATTAAAACCTGAAGTATCCGCTCCTGGTGGAAATATATATTCCACTATAAATAATAACAACTACGAAAATATGAGTGGTACTTCCATGGCAACTCCTTACGTTTCAGGTGCAGAAGCATTAATAATTCAAGCTCTAAAAAAGAATACAAGCTTATCCGGAAGAGCTCTTGTTGAAACCGCCAAACACAGCATAACCAATACTGCAACTTACCTAAATGATAAGAACTTTGGTAATGGAGAAATTCCTTATTCTCCAAGAAGACAAGGTTCTGGTTTAATACAAATAAAAAATGCTATAGATAATAAAGTTGTAGTTTTAGATGATAGAAACAATCCATTAGCTACTTTAAAAGAAATAGGAAAAGAAACAACTTTTAATCTTAATTTAAAGAATTATGGTAAGGAACCAGTAAATTATACTATAGAGACTACAAAAGTTTTAACAGAAAAAATTATGAATGAAAATAAAAATATTGCTGATGCAGCAATAGAAAATGCAACCATTACACCAAATATAAAAGAAATAAAAATTCCAGCTGGCAGCACCGCAAAAGTCAGCTTTACAGTAAAATTACCAGAGAACTTAAAGAAAAATATTTTTGTTGAAGGATATGTAACTTTTAGAGACACCACTGGTAAAAATCCTAAACTTAACGTACCATATGTAGGCTTCTATGGAGACTGGTCTGAAGAAAGTGCTATAGATATGCCTATTTGGGAAAGCACTTCCTATTATAAGAAAACTGGATTAATGTGGGGAAGCGGAAGCTATTTAGGAGGAACATTTGACAAATATAAATTTGAAGAAGTTGTCAATCCTGAAAATGCAGTAATATCACCAAATGATGACACACACTTTGATAGAGCTATACCTATGATAGCTCTCAAAAGAAATGTAAAAACTTTAACATTAGATTTGGTAGATAGAAATGATGGAAAAGAAAAACTGCTCAGAAGAATATCCACTGAAAATAATGTATCAAAACCATTAGCTACTGAAATAAATGAGTTAAATCCTATTTTTAGTGGCACATGGGATGGACAAGTTTACGATGCTTCTACAGGAAACTTTAAAAATATAGAAGATGGACAATATTATATTAGGATAGGTGCAACCTTATATTCAAAAAATCAAAAACCACAGTATATATACATGCCTATAAAAGTAGATACTAAAAAACCTGAAATAAATATTAAGAGCTTAAAAAAATTAGAATCTAATAAATACGAAATAATTTGGTCTGAAAAGGATGCCTTCTCAGGTGTGGACGATGATAACAGACACATACTATTAAATGATGAAATTGTTGACAATGATTTTCCAATAGAAAAAGTAAGTGATAATACATTTAAATGTGTATTCCAAACTAAAAATGACAGTTTGAGAAATTGGGTAACTGTAGGTGCTCTAGATAGAGGCTTTAACACTGGAACTCAAACAAGAATTTTAGACAATAACATTGCAATTCACAAAGTTAAAAATGGAGATTTAATAAATAAATCTAAATTAAATGAAGATGGAACCTTCACAATATTAGGTCGTATAAGCCCTGCAGTTAAAGAACTAAAAATTAATAATGTAGAAGTAAATATATCCTCTGAAGACTTTGAGGTAAATATACCTTTAAATGAAGGAGAAAACAATATAAATGCTGTAGCTAAAGATGCTACTGGAACTATAATAAACAATGAAACTTTATTAAAACTTTATTTAGATTCTAAAGCTCCGTCATTAGAAATCACTTCTCCTGTACTTGGTGAGAATAACCTTATAAAGTCTGACAGCGATAAAGTCATAATCAAAGGTAAAATAAAAGATGAAACCTCAAAACCTGAAAAATGCAGTGTAAATGTAGGTTACATTTTAGGAAAAGTAAATGCTGACGGCACTTTTGAATCTGAAATAAAAATACCTTGGGATAGAGAAATTAAGGTTAAGGCAAGAGATGAGGCAGGAAATGAAACTTCTCAAACTATAAAAGTAGTTTATGAAAATCCCAATGAAGATTTCAAAGTTTACTTTTCTAATCTTTCAAGTTTAAATTTTATTTCTCCTAAGGATGTGGATGTTAAAAATGATATATACACTATAAAAGGAAGAGTAAATAAAAAAATAACTAGCTTTACAATTGCAGGAGAGGAAGTTAAATTAAATGAAGATTTAAGTTTTAATCATAAAATCAAATTAAATCAGGCTTGTAATAAACTTAACGTAGTAGCAAAATATAAAAACGGTAAAATATACTATAACTATGCATACAGTATTTGGTATGACTCAATAAAACCTACTCTATCTATATCAGATCCAATAGAAAGTGTTGACGGAAAAGTCTACACAAATAAAGATCAAATAACCATAAAAGGAACAGCATCTGATAATATTGTAGGATATACATTAAAAGTAAACGGAAGTTCCATATTACGTATTTCAAGTTTAGCTAACTCTGGAAATAAGATTACTGAAAGAACTTTTGAGCATACTCTTGATGTTAAAAACGGAGATACTATAGCACTAAATATCGAAGACGAATTTGGAAATGCCTTAGATAAAAACTTTAAAGTAGTTGTAGACAAGATAGCTCCTGTTATTTCTATAGGGAATATAGAAAATGATAAAACTTACGACAAAGCTGTTATTCCTAGCATTAAAGTTGATGATAAAACAGCGTCTGTTCAAATGCAGCTTAATGGTGTTCCATACAAGGGAGAATCCATTTCAAAACCTGGATTATACAAACTAGAAGTAAAAGCTGTAGACTTAGCTGGCAATGTTACAGTTAAATCAGTAAGCTTCCAAATTACTGAAAAGAAATTAACCAATAACGACAATACTGGAAAAGACAATACTTCTAATAAATCTAAAAATAATACTACAGCTAATAATAGTTCCAACAAAAATAGCAAGATTTCAAATAAAAAAGGAATACTTCCAAAATCAGGTTCTCCAATAAACTTGGCTACTTCTTTAGTAGCAGCATTACTGCTTATAGGTTCTGGAACTCTACTACTTAAAAGAAAGAATGGTTTAAAAATAATTAATATAAGAAAAAATCATAAATAAAAACCGTAAATAAAAACTATAAAGGAATTGGAAAATATATTGGGAACACCTGTAGATTTGTTTACACAAATGTATTGATGTTCCCAATATACCCTTTACACACATAGTTTCTATTTATAAAGCCCCATAAGTCTCCCTTTTACAACAGTCTATCTTTTATACTTTTAATTTAGCCTTTACTATCAATCTTCTTTTACCCTTCTCAGTACAAGTCACTAACGTAAGAATACTCTCCTCACTAGGATCTAAAACCTCTACTCTTTCAGGTTCTACTACAAATTTATCATAAACCTTATACACAAAATCTCCTTGCATAGTTTTTATTAAAATTTCATCTCCATTTGCTATATTTTCTTCTAGTCCATTAAAAAATTCATTATACACATAGCTGCTGTGTCCTGCAAATGCACAATTTCCCTTTTCACCTGGCATAACAGTTTCAGGAAAATGACCTACTGCATACCTTAAAAGTTCCTTTTGAACTCCCTCTCCTATGGCCACTGTTAAATCGATTTTTGGTATTTGAATAATACCTATAGTCCCTTCTGACAATGAAACCTCTTTCTTTTTCATATCCTTGGAATCTACTTTGTTATTATCTTTACTATTTTTATTTCTACTTTCCTTTACCCTCTCTTCAAACTGCTTTACCATATTCTTATTTTTATTTTCCGCTTTATACCTTAAATAAAGAGTACCGCCTATAATGCCTATTCCTAAAATTATTAATAAAATACTTATTACATTTAATATTTTTCTTCTCATACATCCCCCTATAATAAACCCAATAATATTTAACCTGACAATATTTCCTTATAAAAAAATTATAACAGAAAAAAGAAAAATTTGGGACATTTAATTCTTTAAATTTACTATTATTATACTAACTAATTAAATTCATTCGTACAAGCAATTGAGATATTAGAAACCTTCTATAAATCTTATATTATTTTTTTAAAAAAATTTCCTTAACTCCCACCTTTACATACTTATATACTTCTGTTAAATAGACAAAATAATAATGTACGAAAAAATAAACTCTATAAAAAGAAAGGAGTAATACTCATGAATAATAATTTAGGGGAAACCAAAAAATTAAACGCTCAATCAGTTGCTAATAAGGGAAAGGCTAGTTCTATGTCCAACAGTTCAATGACTAATAGCATGTCTGCTAATAATTTTACAAACACTATTGAAGAAACTAAAAGATTAAACGCTGAATCTGTAGCTAATAAAGGCATGGCTGGTTCTATGTCCAATAGTTCAATGACTAACAATGCTATGTCTAACAGTGCTATGTCTACTAATAACTTTGATAACACTATTGAAGAAACTAAAAGACTAAATGCTCAATCAGTTGCTAATAAAGGAAAAGCTAGCAAATAATAATTAAAGGCAGGTTTATCCTGCCTTTATATCTAAAATTATTTTAAAGTTACAATTACAAATATCCACTTAAATCCTTGTCATCCTTCATTTTGTTTACTAAATGTTTCATCTCTTGATCCTTATTTTTATCCATAATAAGTATAACATCTCCAGAATCTACTATTACCAAATCTTTTATCCCAAACCCTATTATGAGCTTATTTCCTCCAAATATGGAACAATTTTCACTCTCCTCCATATAGGCATTGCCTGATATATTATTTCCCCGGTACTCTGATAAAAATCTACTAAGAGATTCAAAACTACCAATATCATCCCATATAAAATTGCTCTTTATCACGTAGGCCTTTCTGGTCTTTTGCATTATTCCAAAGTCTACAGATATCCCATCTATTAACTGATATTCACCCCCTATAACTTTTTCCTCATCCTCGGTATCTAAAGCTTTATATATATTCATAAGCCTTTCATACATTTTAGGTAAATATTTTTCCATTTCCCTAAGAAATACATCTGCCCTCCATATGAACATTCCACTGTTCCACATATAATTTCCATCCAATATTAAATCCTTGGCCACTTCAAGATTTGGTTTTTCCAAAAATCTCTCAACCTTATATGAAGGTATTCTACTGACTATTCTTTCTCCAGCTCTTATATAACCATATCCAGTTTCAGGTCTTGTAGGATTTATTCCTATAGTTACAAGTCCCCTTCTCCTCTGAACTATTTCCACTGCTTGATTTATAGTATCTATAAATTCATCATTGCCCTCTATATAATGATCCGATGGCAAAACAATCATAGTTGCATCTTGATCTTTTTTTAAAAGCTTCACGGCTGAAAGACCTATGCATGTGGCGGTCTCTTTGTTACTAGGTTCTACAAATATATTTGTTTTATCTATCTCAGGTAGCTCGCTACATATGCTTTCATAGTAATCTCTATTTGTCACCACATATATATTTTCCTTACTAACCAATGGTTTAATTCTATCCACAGTATTCCTTAAAAAACTTTTATTATTTATTACTTTCAAAAACTGCTTTGGATTGTTACTTCTTGATAAAGGGTATAGTCGTGTTCCTTTTCCACCTGCCATAATTAATGCGTATAGCACAATTCTTCTCTCCAACAATTGCTATGCTTTATAATATGAAAAGCTGGTTATATATGTGATTATACTAGTTTTCTTTTTTTACTTCTTTTATAAACTCCCATGTTATTCCTTGATTTTTGGATTGATACAAAGCTTTGCAATTAGCATTATAATCCCCATCTGCTCCTTGTCCAACTAGCATATTAAGTACTCCATCCTGCTTATAAGGCATAGCTGGAAAATCAAAGGGCTTTATCTTTGCGCCATTGTCTAATATCACTTCATGTTCTGGAATTGTTATCCTTTTATAGGATTTACCTCCATCCTCTGTTCGGTATAAATCCGCATTAGAGCCTCCACTATGTGACAAACCTAAAAATCCAAGCTTATCATCTATAAAAGTTATTCCTGCTGCTCCACCGCTCATGCCACTAAAGGGATCACCATTTATTACTGTCCAAGTTTTTCCCCCATCAACGGTACTGCTTAAGGAATAAAATCTGCTGCCTAAGGCTGCTCCTGTAATATCTAAGCGATAACCAGCTTCCTTGGATAAATAAAATTGTTGATCATTGTTTTTTGACTTTTGTGAACTGTTTTCATTTTTTTTACCTTTAGGAGGCGTTGTTGACTTACTCCACTCTGCATTAGATTTTAAATTATACCTAACAGGAGCGTAGCTCTGCTCTTTTCCTGGTACAAACACAGACACAGTATATCCTATTATTTCAGAATCAGCATGGGTTAATGGCTTCTTTTCTCCCTCTGTATCAACATTAACAATTCCATCTGTATTAAATCCCCAGCTTCTTTTTCCATAATAAACTATTCCGTACTTATTTTCATTCCACTTACTTACTGTATCCTCAATGGAAATAACCTTAACAGTACTAATTAATGGTTCTAAAAGCTTATCCTCACTATAATCAGCATTTACTATTCTGTTTAACTCCACTTTAATATCTTTAGATTTATTCTTATCATAATAAATTAAATAAGTCTTTTCTTTGCCCTTATCATTTTTTCCATAAACAAATGTTTCAAAGGATGTAATTGTTCCATCTGAATCAAAATTAAGCTTAAAACCATTGGATATGTATAATTTTTTTGGTAAGGTATATTTTTCGCTAATATCATTAAAAATACCTTCAACTCCATCTTTATATATATTATTATGTTCAAATTTCACTGACCTTTTGTTTTTCAAATCATCTATAACCCATGAAAGCTTGCCATTATAATTTATTGCACTATTATAAATCTTTGCCCCATAAACTAATGTTATGGCCACGATAGTTATAATGGAAATATACCTCCATGTTCTTTTGTAAGCTAAGCCTTCAGGCTCCTCTTCATTTTTTACCTTTTTTACAATTCTTATTGCAGTAACTACAATTACAAATATAAAAAACACTACACATGCTAATATAATAGAAGTATTTCGATTCATTCTTCCAAATTTACATAGTAAAGATAATTCATAACAAAAAAGCCAGTATGCAATTATCAATATAGGATTGGTTATTAATGATATAAATAGTCTTTTTATAGTTTTTTTAAACATTCCCCATCACCACCATTACTTTTTCTTGCTTATATTAATTTATATATAATTGTATATCAATATCCTTTATTATCTCTTTCATCAAGGACTAGATATTTCTCATAACTTTACCTCAATCTAATTTATATATTATACTCAAAAATATATTAACATTTAAAAAAGTATTCTATTTTTATAGACATCACAAAATCCTTCAACTATATAAATTCCCAATTACAAATTAATTATAACATATAATTATAAACTATATATAAAGTAACAACACTGAATTACTATATAACACTTTTAAACAGAAATACAAGAAGAGAGCCCTTTTGATAATGTACTAGGTTACTAAACGAATCATAGAAATACTTTTTATATACCATAAAAACATATTCCTTGACTTGTATACCCCAAAGTAATATGATAATTATATATTAAATGCATCGTCACACGATATATATTTAAGAGGTGATATTTTTGATTAATAATTATAAATCTGAAAAGGTAATTGGATATCTTGATGAAATACAAAATATTATTCACAACAAACACCATGATCTAGCCCAAAAATATAATCTTACTTTAGAACAATTTCACCTACTTCTGCATCTTAGCATGAAATCTACTCCGCCAACAGTTAATGAAATAGCTAATTCCTTTAACAATGCCCAAAACACTATGTCTGAAAAATTATCAAGACTTCAAGAAAAAAAATTTATTAAAAAAATAAAAGACCCTAATGATAAAAGGGTTTCTAAAATCTCCTTGTCAATTCAAGGGAAAAAACTTATTGACACTATATGCTATGAAGCTGAAAATTGCTTTGTTAAAGATGCAATATCAAAAATGGAGGAACAAAAGCTCCAAACATTAATTTTATGTCTCGAAGACTTAATTAAAAATTTGAAGGAGGAATAAACATGGAAAACATTTTTGGACAATGTCTTGATAACAAAACCATTCTGGAAATCGGCACGGGAAGAGGTGGTACCACAAGAGAGCTAGTTTTGCTTTTATCAAAATTTGAAAATTGTCGTTTGATTACAACAGATATAGTTGATGACCATTTCAGTGAGCTAAAAGATGAGTTTAAGGACTGCAACGTAAATATAGACTTTATAAAAACAAATGCATGCTGCCTTGAAGGTATTAAAGAGGAATCTATTGATTATTTAGTATGCAATTATACCTTATGTGCCATAAATTCAAATCCTGGCTGCGAAGTTTTAGCTTTAAATAAATTTAAAAGTGTTTTAAAAACTGGTGGTGAACTTCACATTGAAGAAGAATTTCCTATTAATCATATTGAAAATGAAATGCAGGAAATCTGGTCTAAAAAATGGAAGGTATTAAAAAGTTGTACAAGCCTTCTTGGAGAAGGTGTTTATAACGAAATGGATCCTGAGGTTTTAAAGAATATATTAATTATTCTAGGATTTAAGAATATAAAATACAAAAATAGTGTCTCCAAATTCTCTGGAGAAAATTGTCTTGATTTTTTCAATCTAAGGCTGAACAAATATCTTAAAAGATTTGAAAATAAAACTTACGTTAAAGCTATGGAAGACATAACAGCTGTACTTAATGAAAGTGTAAAAAAATCTCAAGGAATGGAGATACCTTCTTATTACATAAGTGCAGTAAAATAATATGTAGCGGTAATATGTTATTCATCATCTTAACATTTACCGCTATGTGAATTTAATAATTTTAGTAAACATAAACTTTAAATTTATGTCCTATATATTTATCACTATATATTATCACTTCATTCGTATATTTTGCATAAATGGAATTCACTTTATAGAAAAACACCAAAATAAAACATTTAGGAATATTATTATTAAAAATATTCTTAAAGAATTTCATATGTGCTACGATAATATACCGTACAATAATGTAAATATGTGATTATATTTCACATTTTGTATTTTATATGAATCCTATAAATGTATTATTCATTGGATATATCTAACTAAATATCATTCTAACCTCTTATTTATAGAGGCTTACTTTGTTATGCTTATTTTTATTAAATTTTAGGAGGTATTATTGTGAAAAAAATTATTCTTAAATTTTTATGTTGCACGCTATTGCTTTCAAGTAGTCTTTGTTTGCTTGTAGGATGTAACAAAAGTACTAAACAATCAAACACTACAACAAAAAAAGCTGAAGCTAGTAAGAAAATCAAAAGCAAAGATAATATTTGCCAAGTTACTGTACCTGATTCATGGAAAACAGCAACTAATCTTAATGACGTAGCTAACATTCAAGTAGCTAATATGTCAAAAGAAAAATATTTAATAACTATATCAGAATCTAAAGATAATTTTTCTGATTCAATGACTCTAGACGAATACACTAAAATAGTTTCTCAAAATTTATCTAAATCTGTTGTTAATAGCAAGTTAAGTTCTGTTAAAGACTTAACTATAAATGGTCAAAAGGCAAAACAATTGGAACTTACAGGTGAAGTTAATAAGGTCAAAGCTGGATACATTATAACTGTAGTTCAGACAAAGAAAAATTTTCATCAAATTATTACATGGACAATGGGAAAATACTTTGATGAATATAAAGATGATTACCACAAAATCATTAATACTTTCAAAGAACTTTAATACATAAATAGAAATACCAATATCTATCATGGATATTGGTATTTTTAAAGGTATTTAAACCATTAGCAAACATAAACTTTCAATTTATGTCATTACCTCATGTGTGGTTCCACCAGTATTTTTCACAATTTTATTATCTACAATCTTATATTCACTAGGATATGGGATTGCCTCAAAAGGAATTGGTGTTTCATATATCGTATTATGCTCTGCCAAATATCTCATATGAACATCTTCATATTTTTCACCTTTACTTAGCCAAAAATAATCTTCCATACACATAGCTCTAGTTCTTCTACATATTTCCCAATAATCATAATCAATTAATTCTATGGCTCTTAATATTTCATCTATATTTGCTCTTTCTTTAGGTACAACTCTATCTTCAAGCCAAAATACTATATCATCATGAGTGGGCTTATATGTAACAACCCCAGGAATCGTTCTAGAAAAAGGTTGTAGTGAAACGAAATACTTTTTCTGCTTGCTAATTTAGGAATATCTTAGATTAGCTGGACGTAATCTCATGGTATTCTATTTTTGTCGCATCTAATACGACATTCCTCGTCTTATACAATACGACATCTGTGTTCTCCATAATAAATACAAATGAATAAATAAAAATTTAAATATATTTATACTAATTTCTAATCACTAATTTTTAAATAATTACTACTACAATTAACTACCACTAGGGAAATCAAATATAACAATTCACCCTAGGAAGTAAAAATATAAGAATTTTTAAAATTTAAGTGAAAATTTATTTAAAAGTGCATATCTAGTTATTAGAAGGACAAGCCACAAACTTACACTTAGTGTCCCTAGGGTTTAACCCCTGTTATGAAACATTTAAAACTCTAAAAAGTGTAACCTACATCATGTGGCATGCCACTTAAGCTTTAATAAAATAACTGGAGGTACTGAATATGAACTTTATATCAATTGATTCTCAAATCTTAAATACTAATATAGATGGACAGGCTTTAAAACTATACTGTCTACTAGAAAGCTACTGCTATGGAGATAAAAATGATTGTTTTCCATCTCAAAATACTCTAGCTGCTAGAATGCATAAAAGCATAAGAACAATACAAAGATACCTAAAAACTCTAAAAGATCTAGGCCTTGTTATAATAAAAAGACGTGGCTCTACTAGTAATCTATACATATTGCCAAAGAAGCTTAATAAAAAAGGTGCAAGAAACTGCTGAAAAAATACAAGAAAAATGTAACGCTTTTAGTGCTGCATTGAAAACTAAAAAAAGTGCTGATTCTAATAAAACCAACACTAGCAATGATAACTATAAATATAAAAACCATAAAAACTACAAAAGAAGCTATAAATCCAATACCTTCAACGACTATACTCAAAGAACATACGATTTTAATAAGCTAGAACAGGCATTGTTAGGGAATGCCTGTTCTGAGTATGAGAGTCTTTTGAAATAGATTGAATTATTGGTAAAATTTACACCTCTGGGATATTGCCACCCACCACTCCGTTAGTTTGTATTGCTTATAATTGTTATTCAAATATGTCTTTTAAGTTAATTCTTAAATCTGGGAAAGCAGTGCTTCTGTATTCATCATGATTTTTGTATACATCTGCTATTACATAGTTGCCATCCTCAAGAGAGTATTGAATGATCTTACCACTTTGTTCAACTATGTTATATTCAAGCACTCCATACTTTTGGTATACTGCAAGCTTAGTAATATAATCGTGGCTAGAAGTGCTTTTAGATATTACTTCAAAGATTAGCTTAGGAGGTGATACAAAGCTTTCTCCATTTCTAGTTGCATCATCACACATAACAAATAGATCCGGCTTATATTTTCTTATGTCATTATCAGCTTTAAAAATTACCTCTATTTGCTCACTATAAGCTCTACATTTACTATTTTTTAAATACATGGATAAATACATGTTTATGTTAGTAATTATTTGATTATGGCGTATAGATGTATTTGAATTTAAGTATATTAGTCCATTATCATATTCAGCCTTTCCATCATATTTTGCTTGAATTTCTTCAAATTCCTCTTCTGTATAAAGATGAACATAATCAATATTCATTTAGGCAGCCTCCTTATCATACAAAACACTAACTAATATATTATTTACAATTATACACTATATAATGTAAATATACCTAATCAATTTAATTGTTAGGGAATGCCTGTTATGAGTATGAAGGGGTTTTGAAATAGATTGAATTATTGGCAAAATTTACACCTATGGGGTAGTGCCAGAAAAAGGCTTAATATTTGATCCCAATTACCTAACGGTATATTGGTGGTTATTATTAGAGAGTTTTTTTCATAGCGTTGGCGAATGACTTGAAAAAATATACTCTCTTTTTCTTTGTCCATTTTAAAATGGCCTAATTCATCAATGATGAGTAGATCTATTTTTTCTAACTTTTTATGTCACGACACCTAGGTTACTGCCAGAAAAAGGCTGTAGCGTAGTGGAAGATTTTTTTTGTTGATAACTATTTAAAATCCAAATTCATCAACTATCGAAATATCAATGATAAATGATATTCTTTCATACATACCATTGTCATTTTCATCATCCTTGATAACTAAAAAATACTGCTTTGTCTTATCATATTCCATACTTTTTAAAACAAATTTCTCTCTATAAGTTCTTTCTAATGGATTTTCTGACCTTGAATCTCCAATTATAATATTCTCATTGGATATTCTATTTCCTGATTCATCTTCAAAATAACATTTAATTCTTTGTGCTATAACCTTATCTTGAATCTTTTCTTCTTGGAAGAATTCAAGATAAGTTATTATATTAGTTACCTTTCTTGTTACACTTGTTAATGATATATTAGCCTTTCTTATATCATTTGCTGATGATGTACTTCTATCATTTTTAAACTTAATTACTGGTACTACAATCTCTTGAAGCATTGCTCCACCATGAACATAGTTAGCACCTGCCCCTTGTACTTTAAATCTAGAAGTTCCTCTTGGTGTAATAACTTTTTTATTAGAACCTTCTCCTAATAAATAATCCATACTAAAAGATACAGTACCCTCTACTTTATTATCATTAGTGGTCAATATAAACCTTCTGCTATCTTCTCCATCATCGAACTTAACTCCATATATCTTATTACTTTCTTCTATGCTGCTTCTCTTATACAGATATCCATGATCTGTTGTAATAATTATACTTGCTGCACTTACTCTATTTACTAATTTATTTACCAGGGCAATAATTTCATTAAATGCAAGTTCCGTCGCTGCAAATACTTCTCTTTCTGTAGATGCATGGTCTCCCCTAGCATCTATAGTATTATGATATATATAAACTACCTCAAGTCCTGCAAATGCTTTTCTGATTTCAGCATCTTTCATATCTATAACCTTATCATAAGTAATTGCTAAGGAATTAGGATTTTCCATCTTTAAAATAGTATTTCTATTTTCAGTTCCATTTGTACTAATTCCATTTACCAATACACCATATTTATCATTAATATCTATACTATTATTTGGAAGTAATGATGCCATACCCAGTTTTGTATATGAAGGCACTACTCCTTGTATAGATTTAATTTCCACCTTACCTTTTCTTTCATTAGTAAGCTTACTTGCAAGTTCTTCAGCGCTCTCATACCTTAATCCATCAGATATTATTACAAAAACTCTTTCTTTTCCATACTTAATAAATTCCCTATAGAAATTATCTTGATATTTCAATCCATCAATTCTCCAATTAATTCCTTTTTCTAATGAATTAAACCACTTAATAGATAACTCTTGTAAATACCAATTATTATATACATTTTCTATTCTTTCTTTTAAATCATTTAATTCATCTTTTTCTATACAATTATCATAGTAATAATAAAACTTTCTGTAAGCTTTATCTATAAAATAATACTCCTTCACATAAGACTTAAACATATCATAAGAGACTTCTGTTTTAATTTTAGAACCTAAATCTTTCTTCTTACTTAATAAATTTATAGCCCATTTTATCCCTTTATATTCATTTTCATACTTTCTATAAAAATACATAGTTCTTCTTATATTAATAAGACTTAAATACTTACTATACTCCTCCACTTCATCTTTTAATAGAGAAGTGATTCTTTTAAGAACTACCTTATCCATTTCCTCAAAAATATCACAGTTAATAAATGTATCTGAATCATTTTTTTCCAACAAATTATCTATCTTTAACTTATCTCCTATAACTTCTTGCATTTTGTCATAATATTCTCCATCTCTACTATTATTCATAAAGTGGTTTATAAACACTATGCAATTAGTTGTTTTAGTGGATATATACGGAGTATATTGCTTTGGTAACTGAAACTTAATTGTTTCATTCATATTAGTAATTAAAAGCATAGCCATAAATCTTTCTAAACTCTTTTCTTCAAATCCATAGCCATAATACTTAACTATTAACTCCCATAATGAATCTAAATCACCAAATTTCCTTATGTCCTCATATATTTTATTACCACCATCTAAATACTCCTTTAATATAGCCTTTAATATTTCCTCTATATCAATAATTTTAACCTTAGTTAAAACCGCAAGGATACCTATGTGAACTTTTTCTTTAGTATAATCTTGTATATTTAAATTTTTAAAGGCTGATATTCTTTCTTTATTTTTAAAGAAAGTATTATAAAGTTTAAACTCTTGTTTTAATAAACCATCACTAACATTTAATTCCCTCATAATTACAGTTGCTCTATCAGTAGAAAATTCCTCA
The DNA here is from genome assembly GCF_000744935.1 of Clostridium sp. KNHs214. GTDB lineage: Bacteria > Bacillota > Clostridia > Clostridiales > Clostridiaceae > Haloimpatiens. The sequence goes on from NZ_JQMW01000013.1 coordinate 264,374, forward strand.
CTATAACAAAAAATATCGTAAAGCCAATCTTCAGAAGTTCTTGGCTTTTCCATATTTGAATACACAAGTATATTACTTGTTGTATCTTCCTTTTCTATATAATATTTCGCCCAAAATGCGTTATTATTGGTTAATTTAATAACCTTAACATTTTCTACATCAAAGTCATCTATATCTTGCGTGAAATCTTCATTACTATCATACCAAAATACAATATGACGCTTCCTGCCATCACTTAATGGCTTAGAAAATAGTCCTTTTAGAAAATTTCTTATTTCTTGTAAGTTCATCCATCCACCTCTTATACCATTAAACAATAATTATTCTAACCTTTATACACTCTTCACAAGTATCACTACATTCTTTATTAATTACAACACAACTAATTTTTCTATTATTTTTAATTGCTTCACTTATTTCTTTACTAAAAAAAACTGGTATATAACCAATAACTTTATTTTCTTTATTCATAACTTTTACTGCATATTTATCATGGCTATTATTACATTCTCTTTCTAATATAAGTTTCTCATTAATTTCTAATATAAACCTTTCATGTTTAATTTTTTTATCACAATAATCATAATGTCTAACTCCTGCTATATAAAAATCTCTTTCAATATTATTCTCATCTAAAAATATCGGATCTATAAATTCTAAGCTGTCTGTCGGCAGTTTTCCACCACTTTTTTTTAAGAGTTCAAATGTATCATACTTCTCTAACTGATACTTTGCTAATATTTCTTTTACATCTTTTCTTCTCTTATCCGGTAATCTGCTTGAAAATGCAGGAAACATGTCATGACTCTCATAAACATCATTTATATCTGGAAATGCTACTAATGGTTCAAATCCATTTTCAATTGCCTTATTTACATCTTCAATTCTATAATTAAATTGGTATTTGCCATTCTTTGATAATTCTCCAATTACATATCTCTGTCTAGTCTTATAATCTTTCCAAATTAAATAAATATAATCTCTATTACTAATTCTACTCACTACTCTTCCTCCTTTTCACCATAATATATATCTATAATTCTTTTTCTTCTTTCCTTTAGAAAAACATATAGCAATTCTTTTATATATGGATGAATTATATCATCCTCATAACTATATACTATCTCTTTAATTTTATCTTCGCTTAACTTATCATTTATTTTATTTATTATAGTAACTGTTTCTTCATAGTATTCTTCTTTAATATGTTCAACTAATTCAAAATGTCTTATTCTATTAATTTTTTTCCACCTTATCATTGATTTCGATTTGCCAAAAATTAAAGATTCAAATCTCATCTTATCTTTTAAAAAATTCTTAACATCTTTGGGATTAATAAGACAACATAATGATGATCCATTATCATATAATGGTGATATTCTTATATTTCCATTTATTTTATTCCTTACTATACCCCAATTACTGTGATGCCTATCACTATTTCCTATTAATGCATCAAATATAGGAATAGTTAAAAAATCTTTTCCTAATCCTGTTTCCTTAATTGATTTGAGTATCATATTTATAGAATAAGGTTCTTGTGTTTTACAGTCAATAAACTTATCCTGATTATATTCATTATATATATTAGTAATGTATTGAATACCTTCTATTAATTCCTCGTCTTTATCTAATATCATATAGCTCATAGAACCTATTCTACCATTAAATATTCCTATATCTACTTTAGCGCATTCTATCTCTAAAACTTCTGCCAATTGTGATGCAAGTTTTTCAGCCCAATATTCACCCGTAGGTCTTCCTATATCTGAACCTTTAGGAAACTTAAATATCCCTTTTTGCTTTGTTTCAGGATTAATAAGCCATTTTTTCTCACTGGCTCCGCTACCGAATGGAGAATCTTCATCCACTTCCCATTTATCGAAATTGATTAACACTAATATATACACCTACCTTATACCTTTCTTTTCATAAGATACAGGATATGCACTCTACATACCCTGTATAAACTTTATTATATCTTTGCTAATAAATCCATCTTAACTTCTTTACCTTTAGAATTAATTACCTTAACTCCTTGAAATTTAGCATAATTAACTTTAACACCATCATCTAAATCAATAGATATTCTTTCATTAGCTAAATGTGCCACTACTTGATCATACTCTCTACACTCTTCTATTTGTTTTACTATTCTATCTATCTTCTTTTTAGCGTCTCTTCTATCTTTTGCAGTATACTCTTCCGAATCTACTATTAATTGCTGTCTTTGTATTTCTGCTTCATATTTTCTTTGCAATGTATGAATATAATCCGTTCTAACCCTTGCAACTGTTTGTTCATTGTATCTATGCATATAAATCAATGCTTTAAACCCATTATTCTTACCAGACTCAAACATCCAGTAAATAGGTCTCTTTTTATAAACCTTTAAATGATCTTTATAAAAATCTTTAATAAAGTATCTTCTGATTGCCTGTCTAGCAGTTTCAGATGATTTTCTCCCAATGGAATCAGCAATGAAATCTAAGTTTTCTTCTAAAGTTTCCTCACTATATACAGTTCTAACAAAATCAATAAATCTTGAAACTATATCATCCTCAAAATATTCGTCCTCTGTGATAGGAAGGACATTATCAGCATCAGGCATAAAAGTAGCATCAACCCATGAATCTGATATAACATTACCATCATCATTTTTTTCTATTTTTCTAACTTTCTTTTCTTCTAAATCCCACTTATCCTTAAACTCTCCACCAGCATAAATAAGCCCTTCTGAATCAATAGAATATCTACCTAACATGCACCCAACAGCATAAGAAATAAAGGATTTAATATCTCTTTCTCTATCCGCTTTTCTAATAGTTATGTCCTTATCCTGAACCTCTGGAGTTAATTCATATTGTAAACCGTAAATATTAATGAATATCCTATTTAATTCTTCTTCATTATGCTTTAACTGCTTAAAATTCTCTTCACATTCAGTCTCCCATATATTAAATACTGCACTTAATTTATATTTTTGTCCTTTATCTAGTAATTTTAATAATGGGTGAATTTTAAAATCCCATGAGGTTTCAAATGAATCCCAATCATTTCTAGAAATTATTATATTATTATTCACCAAACCATTAATACGATCTCGTCTTTTATTAATACAATTATATCTTATAGGTAAATTGCTTATTATACCGTTACTATAATGTAACCCACTGCAAAACATATTAACAAACGTTTGGAAAACATTTGAATTCATATATCCCATAAATAAACTCAAATCATCATTATTATTTGTAAATAATGTAGGTCCTGCAGTATCAAATATACATCCTAAATCAGTATATCTTACTGCAAAATTTCCAGTTGCAACATCACTCCAAGTACATCCTTCTTTAAAATAAAATTGTTCATTTCTTATTACTGATCCATTTTGTTTTTTTACTTTAGCACCATTTTGTTCCCAATTTATAAGAAGATCCTTATTTCCATACCAACGTCTAAAAGTACCTCCTTTATTATAGGGTATCCACCCTGTATTTTTATAATTGTTGTTTTCTGTAGAGCATTTATTTATGTCTACCTCTGACCAATATCTAAGTAACAAATCATTGTTTCCTGTTTGTAATCCTACTTTACCATTTGCATAATTAGATATATTCTCATTAGACTTAAATATATTAATTATTTCATCACTTATCCAATATGAAAATGAAGCCCCTAATAATAATTTGAAACTATTAATTTCTTTATTAAAATTATTTGTTTTTTCAAAAAATTGTTCTTCTTTTTGCATATAACTATATATATCTAATTTTTTAAACTTAGTTTTATAATGCATTTTCATTTTCATATTTCTTAACGTAAATGCTGTAGTTTGAACAACCTCACCTGAAATTTCTTCAAATGCCTTAGACCCTAAATGCAAAAGATTCGTTAAATTTTTACTCTCTATTATTTTGTTTCTAAATTTATCATAACTATTATTAAAAAGCCATGATTGTTGTGTTATCATTGCACAAAATTTTTTATTAGATGTATACTTAAAACTTCTATCTATAAATGATACTGCTAAATCTCTTTTATTTGAAATATAATTCTTATCTATAAATTTCTTTAGTTTTAAACTCATATTACTACTTCCCATATAAGGTGGATTACTTATACAAACCTCATACTTCCTACTCATTATCTCTGCCTGCTTAATTATCATAGGAAGTTTATCTAAAAGCATTTTTCTATAGTCACCAAATATAAAGTTTTTCTCTTTTTCAATTTCTTTTAATCTTTGCTTCATCATTTCAAAGTTAACTTTTTCAACTTCAAGTATAGAACCATACTCCTTGGCATCATTAAATGTTTCAACTAAATATTCAACATCTTTTCTTAATTGTTGATTTTCGCTTACAAAATACTTTATAGCTTCCTTGCCTGATTTTGTAGTTAAATTATTACTCTCTTGTATTGAACATAAATTCAACTCGAAATGCTCTCTTTCTATCTCCCTAAACAATCTTCTATTATAATGCCTAGCCTTCATTATTAAAGCAAATGATGCTAATTGTGCTGCTCTATCATCTATATCTAATCCATATAGATTATTTTGTAATATTAATCTAGGTATTTCTCTTTCGGAATACCCTGCTGTTTCATAGATTTTATATAATACATCAAAGGCATAAACTAAAATATGTCCTGATCCCATACATGGATCTAATACCTTTATATCTTCTGGTTTTAATTTACTATGTTCTTCTCTTATTTTCTTTAATTCCTCTTCTACTTCTGGCTCTTGCTCGGCTTCTTCTAGGTAGTATTTCCACTGTTTTTGAAGTTCCTCATTTGGATGCCCTTCTAACCATAGTCTACCTAGTGAATTTTCTACCATATATTTAACTATCCATTTTGGAGTAAATAATTGTGTTGCTGCTGGAATGTTTTCTTTTGTTATTTTTACATTCTTCTTTAATGCTGCAAATACTTCATCTTTCTTTTCTGATATGTAGTATTGATACATCCAACCTATTATTTCTACTTCTTCTTTCCAGTCCTCTTCCTCTATATCTTCTACCATTTTTCTTATTACAGAACCCTCCTCTAAAAGGTTGTCTGGTAGCAATAATTCCGTATAATCACTTATCTTTTCAAACATTTGAGGTATTATATTACCTAATTCGTTACACTGTCTTACTAATATATATTTATACAATTCTCTTATATCATTTTGTTTTTGTTTGGATGTTTTTTCATTTCCATTTTCATCTGTATCTGATATTAAATTATCAACTTTTTTAATGTCTAATGATAATTCTTCTATAATGTTATACACCTTTGACAATGCATCAGGTTCAGTTTTTCCATCTAACTGTGATGAAAGCACTCTTATACCTGTTGGAAGATATTCATTAACTTCCATATATCTAAGCCCCATAAATCTATTGAACCAAGTATAAGCTACTTCTTCCATTACTTGTTCAAAACCTTTTTCATTAACTTCTCTCACCAATTTATCTCTATTATCTTTAGAAAGTTTAAATATCTCATTATTACCTTCTAATTTAAATCCACCTTGAACTGCTACTGCATCTTGAATTTTATTTTCAGCAACACCTATTCTATTGGCTCGTTCACTAACTGAACTTATAAGTTTTCTTCTAGCCCATGCCGCAAAAGATTTTATTTTGTTCTTATCCATTTGTACTCCTCCATCATAACTTTATAGGGGAGTTTCCTCCCCTTAGGTTTTATACCAAACTAATTATTGTATCTTTTTCTAATTCTTCTCTTAATTTTTTTCTTAGAACTTCTATCACTTCATCTATATCTTCATTATTCTTTATGGTTTTTTGACCTTTAACTAATTCCCTCATGCTAAGGGTTTTAGTTTTAATAACTACCTCTGGTATAGGTTCTACTTTATACTCTGATGTAGGGGTTTTATTTTCACCTTTTCCCACTTTTTCTGCTACTCTACTTGCCTCTTTTATTTCTTTTGCCTTTATTCTCTTTTGAATCTCATCTTCTGTTACTATTTCCTTAATCCACTTTAACTTAATCTTTTCCGCAAGATCTGACATTGATGAAAGTACAGCAAAACTACTTGCACTTAAAGCTCTATTATAAAGATTATCAAATTCTTCAATTATTTTATCTTCAAATTTCCCCTTAAACTCATATGCATCTAAAGTTTCAAAGACCTCGTTTCTGCACTTTTCTATGAAGCCTTTTACAGGGATACTTTCCTCTTCTAATAATGAAACTATCCTATTACTATACCTTTCTATTAAAAGAGGTATTGTAGGTATCTTGACATAAGGTTTAGGCATTCTTATTATTTCTTTTATTTCTTCTACAATTCTCTCTATATCATCATTAACTATATATTCCTTATTTTCTTTAAAGTTTTCTAACTTATCTATTGCATCATCAAATATACTTCTTTGTTCTCCTTTGGATGAAAAATCTATTCTTCCATTCTCTTTCTTATAGAAGAATCCCTTTATTTCATCAATATTATCTGCATAGTCTAAAAAGTCATCTTCTAAATCATATATTTTTTTAAAAAAATCCATTGTATCTGAAATCGCTATTACCTCTGCAAATAATCTTTTTCCATCTTTTAAAATCTTTTCTCCTGGATAAGCTGCTTGAAATTTAAAGTTAATAAGCATTTCATTTATTTTTAAAAGCTCTTCCCTGCATTCATCCTTAAATATGCTCATCATTCCATCCTCATCCGTTGGTAATGATGAAAAACCAAATAAATCTTGATTTAAATCTTTAATCACTTCTATATATTTTTGATTTACTTTTTCTCTAGTTTTTAATATAACTCTTTCAACATATTCTCTCTTAGTTACATAGTTTACAACTTCTCTATTATTAGGGGTTAATACTTCACCATTTAATATAACCTTGATCTCTTGTTTTTTAAATAAAGTTACTATCATAGCTTGTATATCTATGTCTTTCCATCCATAAGGAGCATTTGAAAACTTAGTTAATATGCTCTTAACTGTAACTTGAAGGTTTCTTGAAGAACTAGTTTGTATATGATTATTAACTTCATATATAGCTAATCTATTTGGATTTGTATCGACTAATTCCATTTGATTGAATCTAGCATCTATTATGTCATAGAGCTCTTTAGCATTTTCTCTAAACTCTTTCACATAGTTTATTTTGTTATATTTAGAATCTACTAAAGCCTTTAACCCTGTATTTATTCTATCTACCCCACCTTTTTCCTTTATATCTAAAAAGCTACCATTTACATAAACCTGAGCCGTTCTTAAAGTATCTTCTATTAAAAATTTTGCTCTTCTTGCTCTATCTTCCCTTTCTCTACTTTTCTTTACCTTAATATCCTCTATAGCAGTACTAGATTTTGTTCCACCCTTAACCCTTAGATAAGCATCTATCTTTAATACATTTTCTATTTCTTCTAAATAGTTAACATTATTTGATATGTTTATAATCACATTATTTTCTCTAGCGGATAATAATTTCAATTCACTTTCACTTGAAATACCTACTAAATCAAAGTTTGCAGTTATTATTTTAACTCCTATTTCGCTGATTTGAGGTCCTCTTGTTCTGTCATCTACAATTTTATTAAATGTAAATTGATATTTTCTTGAATATGAAAATTTAGTGTCTCCATATATATCATCAAAAATTATTTCTCCAACCTTTTGAGTTACTTCTCCATTATCAACTGGCATATTCTTGATTTCTTTATTTACATCTTGTTCATCATTGGTTAGAAATACATATTCATCACCATTTTTTTGTACTAACGTTTCTCTTATTAATCTATTTAAAGACTCCTGAACTTTTTTCTTTATTTCTAACTTATCTGCATTTATTTCGTTTACTAGTAATGTAGAAATATTCTCTATATTCGCCTTTACTTCCTTTACATATTTAACTAAAAATAATAATTTTAAAACTTCCACATCAAATTTATTTAAATGTTCATTTTTTTCTGCATGAATAATAACTGTTCTTACAGATGAATCTAAAAAGGTTTCAATAGTTTTATAAAATGCTGAAAATGGTATAAATATATCAGTATCCTCATTCATATACTCTATAGCCACTTGTTGATATGCTCCAAGTAAACTTCTTTCTCCCTTAGATAAACTCTTTCCAGATGCTCCATGCTCTCTAACACCATTAAATGCTGCTTGAAGTAAATTAAATTGATAAGGTATAAATGGGTAAACCTCTGCAAACTCATCTCCATTTTTATATAATTTCATTTCAGCAGTATCCGATGTAAATGTTAAGAGATTCTTTATTATAGATTCCTTTTGCTCATATAATGCTTTTAGGTGACTTGTAGCACCAGCATTTTTCCTAAGTATACGTTTCTTAATTACTTCATCAACATTTGCAGAAGATAAAGACAATCTAGTATTAAACCTACCTTGTATTTTGGAAAAGTCATTTCCCTTAACTTTTGTAAATTCATCTAATCCTTCTTGTGATGTAACTATAACCCAGCACTTACCACCACACTTAGTTCCTAAATCCTCTACAACAGTTTGAAGATTTAGCATAAGTTGTGTATTATCTCCTATGTATTGACCTATCTCATCTACTAAGAATACAACATGATGATTTTTCCCTTTTGATTCACTATATTCTTTAACTCTAGAGGCAAATTTATCTATACTTAATGAATAGTTTTCTTCACATTTATTGTACCAATTCCTCGCTGCCTCTTCACTCATCTTGGTGGTTTTTGACAATGCCTCTACAATTGAATCTTCTTCATAGTAAAAATCTTCTCTTGCTTCTACCCATGAATTACCTGCTATTTCTTCAAAGGTTTCTTTAAAGTTTCCATAAACTTCATCTTTAACCAATTGCCTTTCTAAATCTGCTATCCATGGCATAGAACCGCATAGACCTTGCATTTCATTAAACACCTTATTAAATACATTAACTATAGCATCCTTATTAGCTTTAGAATTTGAATCCGATTTTGAATCTATATTAAAAAGGATAACATCGGCTAATACATCACCTGCTTGTTTCATATTGTCTAAAACAAAATTATCTAAATCTTTATCATCAAAGTAATTTATAGCCTTTTTTCCTTCAATTTCTCTGTTTTCTAAAAGATAAGAAAGTATCTTTAAAAAGTGAGATTTACCACTACCAAAGAAACCAGAAATCCAAACTCCATTTTTATCTGTATTTCCTACAATACTTGTTTTGTAAGCTTTAAAAAACCTATCAATATGTTTTCTTAATTCACCTGTTACCACATACTCTTCTAACTCTTGCTTAATATTTTCATCATCTGCCTGACCTACTTTTATAACACCTTTTATATCTCTATCAATTTTCTTATAAAACATTTCTTTCAGCTTAAATTCCATTTGATTTTCCCCCCAACACTTTTAATATTTATCCCATGACTAATCACCGATAAAACTCTTATTTTTATAATTATTGGTTAAACTTCGTTAAATTACAAAGTTAGTTATACCCTATCCACAAGTGGAAATGCTCTATAATAATTATCATCTTTTAAACTGTTAAACAACATAAGTGTTCCACCATCATAGTTTCCTGGAAAAAACATTACTAAAGGCTGCTTTTCCACAATTCTATGTAGGTTATTTAAAATAGTATGCGACCTTATTATGGGCCATGACTTTCCTACGCCCGTTAAGAATACTATATCAGTATCCTCCAGCCGTTCTGTTATATACTTAACTACTAAATCATTTTCTAAAGTTAATCTTAAAGTTTTCTTAGTTGCATTTAGTACATATTGACTACCCTTTTTCTCTTCCATTTGAAAATTTTTTTTAAGATATCCCTTTAATTCTAAAATCTCTAATATAATTTCATAAAGATCAAATTCTATTATATTTAATCCATATGTACTCTTAATTTTTTCTTTTATAAATTTCACTTTATCCCTAACTAAAAGTTCATATTCGGGCTCATAGTCAAAAACATAGAATCCAATTTCATTACCAAGCCCTTTATTTTTTCTAAAGTTAGGCTCTGTTATCCTAGGTATTATCTCATCAATTCTTTGATATATATCTTTCATTTATACCCTCCCATATTCTAAAAAACACACAACAATTATAATGTGTTACGCCTTCTTGCTACTCCCTATCTCCTATTATAGCGTTTATATACATTTTATCTCCTATTTTATATAAATGTTCTTTAACTTCTCTATCCAAAATAGGAATCTTTATCTTTCTATCACCCTTTTGATTTTCAATAAGTCCACACTCAAAAATAATTCTTACATAAACCTGTTTTAACTTTTTCAATGTGTACTCCGTCCACGAAGCCACTTTTTCACTTTGCTCTTTCTTACTTTGAAAAAATAAATTAAAATCTTTGTCTCTTAATAATAAATCTCTTAATAATATTTTTTCCTTATAAACTTCATTCATAAACTCAAAAAATAATCTATCTGTTTTAATAATTGAATACAAAACAAGAATTTTTGATGTCTCTATATTTCCTTCTGATATTTTATTTATTATAAAATTATCTAAATCTTTAAGTCTTGTCACTATAATTGATGCAACTTCCTTCTTTCTAGCTTCACTTTCAAGCTGGAAAATATTATCTTTTACCGATTTATTTTTTATTTCATCTATTGATATCCCTGTATTTATAAGGACTGCAGCCTTTTTAGTTTCTTTGTATAAATATGGTCTAGACTTAATAGTAGATTTATATTCCATAACAAAATTCACCTCCGTGGTCCAGTTTTACAGTAATAATTGTAACATATTACAAAGTAAATATACATGATTAAAAATCACTCATTATCATTTACCGATTCTAAATTATAAATTTACAATTTTCCCTATATATTAATCATTTTTCATTATTCATTACTCACTGTTCATTGATCATTGTTCATCGAGCATTGATTATTGATCATTCCCCTAATCCTCTCCGTATTCCCCCTAGCCCTTTTCATCCTTATACTCCATGCATCATTGTAAACAGTGTTACATATTTCAATGATTCTATCTACTGTTATTTTTTCATATTTATCTTCCAGATCCTTTAACTTTTTAAAGTCTTTCTAATAGTATTTGATAAACAACAACTTAAAATTGCTATCCTCTTTACATATGGATGACACTGCTTTGTTTTGGCATTTCTATAGGATCATATATTAAGAAAAGACCATAAGAAAAGTAATATCATTACTTTCTTATGGCCTTATTATTATCTATAATATTTATCTCTTATAGCTAACATGTATTTCTATTTACAATATTTATCCCTTAAATCTAACCTGCATTATTATCTACAATATTTATCCCTCAAAGCTAACATGTATTTTGCTGACTTTCTTACTTCTTTATCTTGGTATTTGATCATGGCTTCTAAATGCTCTTCTGGTGGATAATAGTATTGACTTGGTTTTATGTCTGCTGGTGCTGGTGGGTTTTCAACTTTAAATGCACCTTTTCCCAATTCAAAAACTCCACCAGCTCCTTTTTCCTTTTTGAAGGTAGCAGTGTATGGGTGACACATTTCTATATTTATTCTTTGTAGTGTAGTGTCTTCCACTAATATTTTAAAGCATTCATCTGTGTCTATGTTTCCATCACCTATAGCAATGCCGCAAACTCTAAAATCTTCCTCATCCTCTTTTACAATTACATGATCCTTAAAGTGAGTAGTAAAAGTATATGGTGCCAGCTTTTTAACTGTATCTATTGGTTCTTCCCACACCATCATTCCATTTCCTATATCACAGGTAATACCAACCCATGGGCTATTTATTGTCTTTATTAATTCTATCATTTCCTCTGCAGTTTCGTATTCATGATTTTCTATAGCAAGTTTAATTCTGTATTTTTTAAGCAGTGGAAGTACTTCTTCTATGTCCTTAGGAGCCATTGTCATTTCTTCTTCTAAATTTCCACCGCAGCTTACATAGGTTCTTATTATATCCGCTCCTAGTATATGTGCTGCTTCTATAATTTTCTTAAACTTTTTAGGTTCTGTTCCTCTAGCATCTATTTCAACGTATAATCCATATTTTTCTATTTCTTTTCTAACTTTTAATAGATGCTCAGGATCATCTGAACCCAATGTTCCCCATTCTGGGTCTAAATTTTTATCCTTTATTATATTTATTTGTACTCCATCTAACCCTAGTTCTGCAGTTCTTCTTATGAAATCAAATATATCCATACGACCATTTTGAAAATGTAAATGATAACTTTCTGTCTCTAAACCAATTTTCATTTTTTTCCTCCTAACAATGCAAATATTAAATTATCAATGTATATGTAAATTTCACAACAATTTTTAATTATACTTTTAAAAACTTAATTGAAATTTTTTCAAATTAATCACTGATTATTATACACTGATAGTTTATTAAAATTTAGAGCCACTAAATTTTATTTTGTAAAACTTAGTGGCACTTAGATATGTAAATTAATTATTTTAAAATAAAGATTTTTATATAAATGATTAAACCACAATAAGGTATAATGTGATGAAATTATGAAATTTCTCCTCCATGACTTGCATAAGAGCTCGGAACAATAAATTTAATTTAAGAAATTCTAATCTTTTAGCCATATAAAATTATCTAACGCTCACATTCAGCGTCCTGCCTCAGGTTCGCTAGCCTGGCGTCCTTGCCAGGCTTACGATAATTTTATCTGTCTAAAAGAAGAATTTCTAAAATTAAATTTAAACAGTTCCTTCGCTTCTTATGCAAGTCATTCCAGAGAAATTTCATAATTCAGGTAATGTAATGCTTTTTGTGGGATAATCATATAAATAATTTTAAGTTAATTATTTTATGCTGCTGCATTTTTCTTCTTTATCATTTTAAGTAATATGCTAGTTATTACAAATCCTAAAAGTGAGAAACCTATCATAGTCATGAATACATGTCTGTATCCTTGTATTCCAGGTGCTCTGTCTAACATGCTTCCATAGATTGTATATGCGAACATAGATGGTGAATATCCAAGTACACAAGCTATGGACATAGCTGCTCCACTTATTTCTCTTGGAACTTTTATTTCTTCTACTGGAGCAAAGAATACAGCTCTCATGGAGAATATTATAGCTCCAAATCCAAGTGTTAAGGCCATTCCTACATATATGTTCATATTTTGGTGAGGAAGCATTATAAATCCGCCCATTGCTATTGCTGACACTAATAGTGCACCTCTTAAATATTTAGTTGCAGATTTAACCTTCTTGTCCACTAAGAATCCGCCTACAGGACCTCCAACCATTTTTAATCCATATTGATTTATGATGCCGTAAGCTCCTACTAAAGTTACAGGCATTGCATATATATCTTTTAAGAATGGTATAAAGTAAGTTAAACCACAGTATACTGAATAAATTGAGAATATTGATAATGATACTACCCATATTTCTGGTGTTTTTATTGCTTTTGCAACACCTTGTAATGCAACTTTATTCTTACTTATTTTATTTCCATCTTCGTCTACATCTTTTATCACGTCATCTTCAAGCATAAAGTATGAAATAACTCCAATTACTATTGGCACTGCTGAATAGAATATGATTGAGCCTCTAAGTGCTGCTGCACCTTTTCCTAATAATGCAAATATTCCAAGAGCTGAAAATGCTACTATAGTATCAACTACACCTCTACCAGCTTCTAAGAATCCAAACATTCTTCCTTGCTCATCTTCATTTCCTAGTAATCTTACAGCCTTCAATAGAACTGGCCAGTAAATTACTTCTGCAAATAATGAGAATAGTCCCCAAATAATTAATATTCCAAAGTAACCTGGGAATGTTGATAAATATAAACCTACAAGTCCAACTCCTATTAAGGAAAGAGGTATTAGCTTTTTCTTAGAAAATCTATCTGCTATATAGATTGAAGCAAAATTACCAAAAGTCTGAACCATTCCATAAACAGACATAGCCATACCTATTTGAGTATGTGTTAAATGTAAATACTGCTGCATTGGAACATAAAATGCATCTTTTAAAGATGATAATTTAAATATTGTTCCTCCACCTAAAATTAATACAATAAGTTTAATCCATTTCATTTTATTATCTTTTTTGCTCAATGGAAAACCCTCCCCTAAATAATTTGAAAACGTATAAATCGTTTTTTAAATTTTTTTGAATTTCACTGTTTCGGGAACAACTTAAGTATATAACACTTTTTGTGGAATTACAAGCATTTATTTTGATTTTTATTATTTTATTGTGGTTTCTTGTGTATTTCTATTTTTTTAATCTAAATAACCATTTTTAGGATCAAAAAATTCTTTAGTAAGTTTAAACACCTTAGGACTTAGGTATAACATAGCTATTAAGTTAGGTATAATCAGCAATCCTAAAATACAATCCTGTATGTACCAAACCAATGGAAGTCTACTTATACACCCCAAGAATGTAAAGCATACAAATATGTATTTAAAAAATGCCGCTTTCTTAGCTCCAACTAAATAAGTTAAACCTATAGTTCCAAAATACCACTCTGCCGGTATTGTGGAATATGCAAACAATATCATGCTTATACCCACTATGTATTGAAATGTTGGATGAACTTGCCCAAAAGCTATACTAGTTAATACAGATGCAGGCTTTCCTGTACTAATAACTCCAGTGCTTAAAATAGCTACGGCTGTTATAGTACAAATGAATATAGTATCTATGGTTACCTCTGTAACACCGTAAAGCGCTTGTCTTACTGGATGATCTGTTATAGCTGAGGCATGTAGTACTGGCGCAGTGCCTTCTCCTGCTTCATTAGAATAAAGACCCCTTGCTACTCCAAATCTCATAGCTTCTCTAATAGAATATCCCACAGCACCTGCTACTCCAGCTTTTAAATTAAAGGCACTTTCAAATATACTTGCAAATACTAAAGGCACGTTTCTAAAATTAACAACTATAACTATGATTCCGCATAATATATACAAACTAGACATAAATGGTACTAGCTTTTCTGCAAAAGCACCAAGTCTTTTTACACCACCAATTATAACAAGCCCAACAGCTGCAACAAGAATTATAGATGTTATTAAGGGTGAAATTCCTGTAAGATTTTGAACTATTCCTGCCACTGCATTAGATTGTATTAAATTACCTCCACAGTTTTGTAAAATAAGCAAAAATGCATATATAGATGCCAGCCATGGAAGTTTTAAGCCTTTAGAAATATAGTACATAGGTCCACCTACATAAGTTCCATCATCTGCTTTCACCCTATAGGCAATGCCAATAACAATCTCTCCAAACTTTGTAGCCATACCTAAAAGCGCAGCCATCCACATCCAAAATATAGCTCCTGGCCCCCCACTTACTAATGCAGTGGCAACTCCAACTATATTACCATTGCCCACGCAGCTAGCTAATGCTGTACATAGAGCTTGAAAGGGTGTAAGAGTTCCTTCTCCTTTAGCATTATTTTTCTTTAAAAAGGGTTTGATAAGGGTTTCATTGAATATATACGGCATCTTTCTAAACTGAATAAATTTAGTCATTACCGTATAATAAAGTCCAACCCCTATTAAAGTTACAATAAGCCAATTACCCCATATTAAATCGGCAAAATTTTTAAAAAATTCTTCTAATAACTTCATCTAATACCACCTTCCCAACTATAGTAATAGTATGTTTTTTAATATACATAAATATAAATCGTGTAATGTTTTTGTTTTTGTTGTGTTTGTATCTGTTTTATTTTACTTATCACCTAGATTTTATCATAATACCACAAAAATTCATATACTATTTTACAATTTGTAAACACAAAATAAAAACCATATTAAATAGCTTATCCTTGTTGGATATTTCTATTAACATGGTTTAATATTACAAATTACAGTTACATAAGAACTTTCTTTACTTATTTACAACTTCTATCCCTCTGTTTAAATATTTTTGAAGTACATTTTCTTTTAAATTGCTATCAGTAACTATCACATTTACTTCTTCTAGATCACATATTTTTAATAAAGAAACAGAGTCAAACTTACTGCTATCTGCCAATATAATTATATTTTGAGATATATCAATAAATTTCTTTTGAATCTGAAGGTGATCAAATATATAATCTGTAATTCCTTCTTTTAATGAAACTCCGCTGGCACTTATAAATGCTGTGTCTATATTAAAATGACTTATATAATTTTCAGTTATATCTCCTACTAATGAAAATTCATCGCTTTTAAGTATTCCTCCTGTAAGTATAACTGTATAGTTATCCATGTACATAAGTTCATTAGCTATAGCTAATGAATTAGTTAATATAGTTAACTTTTGAAATTTAGTTTTTAAACCCTTTGCTATTTCTAAATTTGTAGTGCTAGCATCCATAGCTATAGATTGCCCCTCCACTATAAACCTAGTGGCTATTTCAGCAATTTGCTTTTTTTCTTCTAAAAATTCTTTCTCTCTTTTTTCAAACTTTAACTGCACTTCTCCCTTTTTGTTTAATACAGCTCCTCCATATACCCTTTTTAATTGACCTTCTTTTTCAAGATATTCTAAATCCCTTCTTACAGTTTCAATAGAAACGTCAAAAAGTTTTGTAAGCCTTGAAACTTTAACCGTTCCCTCCCTATTTAGTATATCTAAAATTTCATCATATCTCTCTTGAGCCAACATTATCATTTCCCCCTAATACCATTCTATATTTTTCTATATAAAATTATATATCATATAATTATTACTTTCAACAACATTACATAAAAATCCACAGTAATAACCTCTATGAAATTTAACCACCATGCTCAAATTCTGATTCATCTAGTTTATCCAAACTTCATCTAGACAATTTAAGGTGACTTCCTGCAATATGTAAAAATTCAATTTAACATTAACTAATCTTTAATAACAATTCACAAGTTTTATTACATATTATCCATATATTTAGGAAATATTATCTATATGGAGGTGTTTTTTATGAAAAAAAATTATTCATTAGCAACATTTTTAATAACAGCACTTATGTGCATATCTTTAACCGCTTGCGCAACTGCTAAAAAACCTGCAGAAGAGAAAAAAGACAATGCAAATATAAATGTTCAAGAAGAAAAAACTGTCACAGAAAATAAAACATTGGATACTAGAGCTACAAAAATAGCAGATGCAGTAAATAAGGTAGAGGGAGTAAATAGTTCCTATGTGGCTATTTCTAATAGGAACGCTTTAGTAGGAGTAGATATTAACAAGGACTACGAGGGCAAAATAACAGATGATCTTAGAAAAAAAGTAGAAGACGCTGTTAAAAATACAGATAAAGAAATAGACACAGTAGCTTTAACTGC
This sequence comes from Clostridium sp. KNHs214, assembly GCF_000744935.1. GTDB lineage: Bacteria > Bacillota > Clostridia > Clostridiales > Clostridiaceae > Haloimpatiens. Next base: position 281,638 of record NZ_JQMW01000013.1, read on the forward strand.
TGATGCCGACCTAACTGAAAGAATTAAAAACTTAGGTTCAGACATAAGAGCTGGAAAACCACTTTCAGGATTAGGAACAGAAATAAAGGAAATTCTGAACAGAATAATTCCAAGATAAAATTACTTAGTTTTACCCAAACTACAAGCAGTTAAAATCCCATAAAAACCTTAGATTTTAACTGCTTCTCAATTCTTCATTCTTAGTTCTTAGCTATTATCTCTTTCTTAATTCTTAACTCTTAGCTATTTCTTATTTCTTCACTACCTTTTCGAATACACGCACCCACAGTAATCCTGTCTGTAAAGGCCATACTCATTAGAAAGTTCAATGGATCTTTTATATCCATTTTTCTTTTTGAAGTCTGAATATAGATATCTTACTCTATATTTTTCTTCTAGTTCTCTACCTATACTATTTAATTTTTCAGCATTTTTATAAGGACTTATAGAAAGGGTAGTAGTAAAATAATCAAATCCCCTTTCCTTAGCTAACTTAGCTGTTTCCTCTAACCTCATTCTGTAGCAATTAAAACATCTTTCTCCCCCTTCTTCTAAATCTTCCATTCCTTTAGCCATATTGAAAAATTTATCTATGTCATACTTTCCCTTTAAAAATTCAACTTTATTTTCACATTTAAATTCATTTATAAAATCTTTTTGCTCTTGAACCCTCCTTATATATTCTTCCTCTGGATGAATATTAGGATTATAATAAAATATAGTTATTTCAAAATACTTTGAAAGATATTCTATAACATAACTGCTACAGGGAGCACAACAGCTATGTATCAATAACTTTGGCAATTTATTTTCTTTAGTAATATTTTTAATCTCTTCCTCTAATATTTTTTGATAATTTACTTTTATTTTTTGTGGATTATTCTTCTCCATATTCATTTATTTTAACTTCCTTTCCTATATATCTAGTGCATCGCTTAAAATTTATGTGTGAAAGTTCAGTAAAACAATAACAGTCTTTATTTATTACTATAATCTGTACTAATTTTAACATATTTATAATAATAAAAGGATAAGTTAATTGTTTTATAGAATATTAGATTTAAACAACTAAGGCACATTCAAATAAATAATAAGTCAGCATATTATTCTATTTTGCGTCATACTGTGTCAGCGGAGTCCGCCAGATAGTCCTACCAAAGGCGGAACCTGCTTCCTTGTCTGGCACAAAATATACTAGCATCTTTGACTTGCTATTTCTTTTCATGTACCTAATTCACTTTACAAATAATTATATATAAAATCAAGGGGGATATGCTATGGTTATAAAAAAAATTGGAGTACTTGGTACAGGGACTATGGGGCATGGTGTAGCTCAGCTTTGTGCACAAGCAGGCTTTGAAGTTAATATGTATGGAAGATCCGATGAAAGCTTAAATAGAGGTTTTACAAATATAAAAAAGGATCTTTCTATAATGGTTTCAAATAATAAAATAACCAAAGAAGAAAGCGAAAGAGTCTTTTCCAAAATAAAGGGAGTTAAAACTTTAAAAGAAGTTTGTGATGGGGTGCAATTAATAGTAGAGTGTTTAGCAGAAAAAATAGAACTAAAAAGAGATATTTTTAATCAATTGGATTCTTTATGTTCTAAAGAAGTAATATTAACATCTAGTACCTCTGGCTTAAATCCTAGCGACATAGCAAAAGAGACTAAAAATCCAGAGAGGGTTGTGGTAGCACACTTTTGGAATCCACCTCAACTTATACCTTTAGTAGAAGTAGTACCTGGATGTAAAACTTCTGCTGAAGTAGTTGATAAAACTGTTCAGTGGGTAAAAAACATAGGTAAGCAGCCAGTTAAAATGAATAAAGAGTGTCCAGGCTTTATAGGAAACAGACTTCAATTAGCTCTTTTAAGAGAGGCATTATACATTGTGGAACAGGGCTATGCAGATCCTGAAGAAGTAGATAAAGCTGTAGAGTATAGTTTTGGAAGACGTGTTCCTTTAACAGGTCCACTAAAAAGTGCCGATTTAGGTGGACTAGATATTTTTTATAATATAGCTTCTTATTTATTCAAAGACTTATGTAGTCAAACAGAGCCTTCTAAACTATTAAGCGAAAGAGTGTCTGAGGGCAAATTAGGAACAAAAAAAGGTGCTGGCATATATAACTGGACGGAGGAAGAAATAAATAGTATTCAGAAAAAACGTCAAGAATTATTAATGTACTTTTTGGATTTAGATAAAAAATAAGGTATATAATAGATTATAATCCAATGTGAACTATAACCGAGATAAACAACAGTGGTTTTCATAAATTTTCTATAAAAATGTAATTGTCTCAAAATAGAAAATCAAGCTACAACTTTCTATTTTGAGACAATGCCTTTTAAGCAAAAAAATTAAGCTTATAAAAAGCTTAATCAACCTAAAATAATTTAAATAAAGGGGGAATTTTTATAAATGCTTAAATCAAGCATTATAAAAATTCATCAACTGCAAAATAATGTTTATATTAAATTAATCACAGATGAAATCAAAAGCCCTCAAGGATAATCAGCCCCCTCTAATTTCATCTGAATAATTAATAAAAACCAAACCTTAAATTTTTATTCTCTAAAATGTATCAATATATTTAAATACCCCAAATTAAACATACGATATACATAATTAACTTACATTATATATATGTTATCACTATTTTCAAATAAATGCAATGTTTTTATATATGCATTTCATTTTTTTTATTAAGACACACTAAATACAAACTATATTCATTATATTTATATTGATATAATACACATATATAAATGAATATCACTTTTCAACATCATATTTCTAAATAGTACAAATATTTTCAAATATTACTCCATATACCGACATTTTTTTAATTATCTTATTTAATATTTTCACAACAACATATTATATATACGTTGAATTTTGTTACATTTTGTATTATGATTATGTTATAAATACTATTATTTAATAATGGTTATAATTTTTAGGAGGTGGCTAAAATGTCAGCTATAAAAATGAGCGACACCGCTTATAAGGAATTTAAAAGTTTTTTAGATGATAATAATGTAACTAATAATACCATAAGAATATTTTTAGCTGGAGTTGGGTGTAGTGGTCCTCAATTTAATCTGGCTTTAAGTGAGAAAAATATTGGAGATGTATCTGAGCAAATTGGAGATTTAACTTTCCTAGTGGCTGGAAATCTCTTTGAAGAATTCAAAGGCTTTGAAATAAAATGTCCTGAAGAAAATGATTTGGATAGTTTCACCATAGAACCTTTTGAAATAGGAGAATTCAATGGCTGCGCCGCTTGTGGTGGAAACTGTGGGCACTAAAATATAAACACAAATGCATATTAAATACTTTTATTAATACAAAATACAATTATTAATTAATATAAAACTTTCTTTATTAATATAAGAATCCCTTAGCTAAATTTTAACTAAGGGATTTTTTATTAAAGCTCAATAACCTTTTCAAATTAATATAAGTAACTAAGCCTTTCATTTTTCAAATCTGTCAGTTCCCAATTTCCTTTTGCATCCTTATGAAGTATTATTTTATATATAGTATCTTTAGGCTTTTCCTTAAGTTTAATGTAAACCTTGCAGTAGTTTCCATTATATATGTTAGCTGCCAAACCTGGTTTAGCTATATCCCAAAACTGAATTTGAACTAAACTCAATTCCTTGTCTTTAAATATTCCCATAAACATTTTTCCTTCTTTTCCCTTAACTAAGTAGTCCATGCATAGCTTTTTTACCTTTTGATATTCTTCTGCATAATTAAAAGTACTTAACCCAGTTACGTACCATTTGCTTTCCTTAGCATTATAGGTAAGAGCTACTTCTACGTCTACATTTATAATACTTCCACCAGAATTTTTCATCACTCCTAATACCTCAACATAGGCATTAGTATTATCAATAACTTTATAATTAGCAGCTTGAAGTTTTAAATCATACTCGCTAGAAGGAATAGTAGCAACTATATCATTTTTATCTTTATATATATATTCCATATCTAATAAAGCATATTGATTTAATGCATCATTGTTAGAAAAATACTTTTTAGTTTCATCCATATCATATACTCCGCTGCACATATATTCAGCTACAACCTCTGATGCACCCCTTATAGCCTTAAATATTTCTTGTGTTTGCTTATCTACAGCTCCTGTGGAAAATTGTACTGAACTAGTCTCAAAGTCTATTTGCTCTTTGTTTTCACCAGCTATTTGAGCCTTTTTACCATCTGGAGATATAGAAAATTTTCCTCCTGATACCGGATATCTTTTCCTCTCCTTGCCATTTTTATCCATTAAAATTAAAGTGAATTTACTTTCCTCTTCAACTTTGTTCTTTATAGTATATGCAAAATCACCATTATAAATAAATTTAGCATCATATATGCATTTTTTATCTATCACCGTAGCCTTATAAGAATCATTTATATTATTTATATAATATAATCTAAAGTCATTTTCTCCCACTAATAAGGCAGATGTTTTATATGAATCTCTAAATTTACCATTATATACTTTCTTTATCTTATTACCTTTGTCATCTACTATAAAAGTAGATACTTTATTTAAAGTAGATTTTGTTATTTCATTGGTAGTAACATAATAGTGCTCTCTATCTAAAACACCCTTGTAATATTTACTTTCATTGCTGCTATAGGACTCTATTTTTTCTTTAGAATCCATATAGTATATGGTGTTATTCACCAGATTAGCATGTTCTGTATAAAGTCTCTTTCCATCAGGCGACCAACCAAAATAAGTTACAAAATCACCCTTTGTCTCATCTTGAAACATAAATCTCTTCTTATCAATGCTATATATATATAATTTTTCTCCTGACAAAAATGCTATTATGTTCCCCTGTTTATTCCATTTTGATAAAGTCACTAAATCTATATCACTTTTAAGAACAGTACTATTCTTCTCCTGTACATCGTAAAGCATTAAATAAAATTTAGAAGAAACTTCACCACTTATTATATTTTTGTTATTTCCAACTTCTTTAGACTCAGACATATAAAATATATATTTATTATCTGGAGAAACAGCAATAAGAGTATTGTTAAATTCTTGGTCAAAATTAGTATTTCTAAAAGGATTTATTCCTTTAGTAATTACTTGTCCATCAATTTTTCTTATTTCATTTTGATTCTTATCCTGATAAACTTCATATAATTTATTGTCTCTAGTCTCCATAGTGGAACAACCATAAAAAATTCCTATAAGCACTAACCCCATAATAGGAAGAATTACATTCTTATTAGGTTTATTGTTAAAAATCTTCTTTTTCACAATATCCCTCCTGTGTTTCTAATATATCACGTAAATTTATTGAAACTTCATCTTCTCCGTAAAATAGTTGTAAATTTCAGAATATTACTTTAACGGTAGTTCCCACCTTTATCTTACTTTCTATTTTAAGCTTAGCATTATGTCTTCTTATTATTTCACTGCTTAGTGCTAATCCCAATCCTACTCCACCTTCTTTTCTAGAACGAGATTTGTCCACTCTATAGAAAGGCTCTATTACTTTTTCTATTTCTTCTTCTACCATACCTTTTCCAAAATCCTTCACATATATATAATTTCCTTCATGATTTTTACCTGTTCCCAGTATTATTTTTGAATTTTCATTAGATGCCTTTATAGCGTTATCTACTAAGTTTATAAAAACACCCTTTATCATATCTTTGTCTAAAGGTAACTTTATATCTTCACCTACTACTTCTAAAGCTATGTTTTTTTCCCCGCACTTAATTTTCATAATTTCACGTATATCTGTTAATATAGGCATTACACTTTGCTCAGATATACAAAGCGGATCTTCTCTAGCTATTATCATCTTCATTAAAGTGTTTATTAATTTTAGCATTCTACTTCCTTCAAAATATATATAGTTTAAACCTTTATGAAAGGTTTCCTCATCATATTTTATCTTCATAAGAAGTTCCGCATAACCTATGATAGATGTAAGTGGTGTCCTTAATTCATGAGCTAAATTATCAATAAATCTCTGCTTCTTTTGGCTTTCTATTTCCAATTGAGTTATTTTACTTTCTATCTCGTCTGCCATAGTATTAAATCTTCCTGCAAGTATACCGATCTCATCTCTGTTTTTTACATTAACTCTATCCTTGTAATCTCCTTTACTTATGTTATACGTTACATCTGTTAAATTTTCTATAGGTTTTATCATCATCTTGCTTATTGTCCCAGTTATTGCTGTTATAATCATAAGACCTATTATACCAACCTCAAAAAAGAAAACATATTGACCAGTTTTCTGCTTGTCTATCTCTGTAATATCCTTTATATAACTCAAAATAAACTTCTTATTTTCTGCCTCAAAACTTTGATTTGTAAAAATATAATGTTTATTTTTTTCTTTCCTAAGTATATAATTTCGTTTGCCGTTTAATGCAGATTTTAATTCTTCACCTCTATTAAAACTAAATATGCTTTCTTTAGGAGCAATAATTTCTCCATTTTCCTTATATATCTCTATATAACTATTTTCATCTTCAAACATATTTACTATTCTTTGACTGTAACTATCCAAATCGATTTTTTCATCCATTTGCTTTTGATTTACCATCAAATACAAAACAGAGTTTCTAAATACATTGTTTTGTTCTTTAAGACATCTGTTTATTTCCTTACTTAATAAATCATTATAGGTCTTTTCTGTAACTACAATGCCTGTAATAGTTAATGTGAAAAAATATATACTTATGCACAAAAAGAAAATCTTCCATCTAAATTTCAACTTTACGACCTCCACCTTAGTTAAACTACTCTAGTCTATATCCTATCTTGTATACGGTCTTTATTCTTTCAGTATCTAATTTATGCCTAAGTCTTTGTATATGCATATCTACTGTTCTAGTATTTCCTTCATATTCATAATTCCATATTAACTCCAATATTTTTTCTCTGGATAATGCTATGCCTTTGTTATCTACTAATAACTTTAATAGTTCAAATTCTTTAGGTGTCAACTCCACCTCTTCTCCATCCTTAAAGACTCTTCTCTTATCCTCATGTATTTCTATATTATCAAATTTCTTAATATTATCTTCTTTATCACTTCTTCTAAATAAAGCATTTATTCTTGCTATTAATTCCATGCCTTCAAAAGGTTTAGTTATATAGTCATCTGCTCCTAGGTTCAAACCTTTAACCTTATCCTTTAAACTATCCATGGCAGTTAATAATATAACTGGTACATCCCTTTCAATTATATGAGGTAATAACTCATATCCGTTTATTTTAGGGATCATTATATCTAGTACCACTAAATCTAAAGCCTTTGTCTTTATAATTTCCAAGGCCCTTTCTCCATCTTCTGCTTCTAATGTATCAAATCCAACCATTGACAAATTAAGTTTTATTAGTTCTCTTATAGGTTCTTCATCTTCTACTATTAATATAGTTTTCATTAATTATCTCTCCCTCTTACTATACTATCTATCAAAAATCATAGATTTTACTACAGCTAAAGCTTCTCTCACATAAAAATTAAGCTGAAGAGTAGTCATGACCTTTGCAGGTATTCCTTGTAATTCTATACCAACTCTTTCTCCTAGCATTTTAGCTCTAAAAATATGAAAATTACTTGTTACAACTGCTATTTTTAATTTCATAATTTCTTCAAAATTTTTATTTTCAATCTTCATAAGTTTTTCTCTGGAAAAAAGTAAATTTTCATAGGTATTTCTTGATTTATCCTCCTTTATAATTCTATTCCTTTCTATACCCTTATTCAAAAAATACTTTTCCATAGCTTCAGCTTCAGTTATTTCCTCATTAAGTCCCTTTCCTCCTGATACTACTATTTTAGTCTTAGGATGATCTTTTACATACTCCCATGCCTTCTCCACCCTTTGATAAAGAGTAAGTGACATGTTTTTTCCTTGTAAACCAGCTCCTAATACTATTATATAATCCGAATCACCTGTGTAATTCTTATTTCCATAATATAATATAGGAATTTCTATTATTATAAACATAATTACAAATACACAAATCATGGTTTTTACTATTTTTCTCACACCCACAAATTTCTTTAGAATTTCTATATTATTTCTCTTCAAAATTCCACTTATAATAAATATTATACCAATAAATAGCCAAAATCGTGAAAAACTTATTTTAAAATTAAAACAAAGCAATACAATATAATACACTAAAGATAAAGCTCCCAAAATTATTAATATAGTGCTTATTTTCTTATTATTTCTACTCATTCCAGCCTCCAATTATTGAAAATTGAATTTATAATTTTAATATTAATTATATCTATCAATAACCACCCCACGCATGCCTCTATATTGTCAATACAAAATTTAATGATAACTATGTACCTAAATAGCAAGTACCACTATGTATTATTTTACCACAACATAGCCATTAAGTTCACCTTTTAAATGTAAAATTAAAATCAAATTTCATCTTCATTGATGATTTAAAATTATAATTGATTATCGACAATATTGCCTTTCTTTCTCACTGGTAGTAAAATATATTTAACTGTGAATCTTCTAAAATTTCTAAAAGAAAGGTTGTATTCAATGAAAAAATTATGGAATGTTAAGGGTAAAAAAAATACTGTAATAAATAACAATATGAAATACTACATTTTAAATGGAATACTTTTTACCATTATGACTTCATTATATAAATCCTTTGCAGATAAATTTATAACCAGACTAGGAGGAGGATCTTTTCACCTTTCCTTATATAATGCTTTGCCTGGATTAATAGGCGCTTTTTTTATGTTTCCCGGAATAATTCTCATAAGCAAAACAAAAAATAAGAAAAAAACTATGTCTAAGTTCTTTCTTATGAGCAGATTTACAATTTTCTCTTTTGCATTTGTTCCTTTTTTTCCAATTAAATATAGACCTACTATATTTATAATGCTATTTACCCTTATGAGTCTTCCTGAATCCCTATCTGTAATGTCACTACAGAGTTTTTCAGGAGATATATTTCCTGAAGAAGATCGTTCTACAGCTATATCGTTGAGAAATAAATTTTCAACACTTTTTAATGTTATTTTTCTATTTATTTTAGGTGAAATATTTAACATAGTAGCCCATAACAATGAACAAGCTGTAATACTATACCAAATTTTATTTGTACTATCATTTATAATAGGACTTATAGAAATTTCCACTTTTATGAAATTAAAAGAAGTAAACACTATCCAAATGAAAGAAGAATCCCTCAAGGATTTAAAAATTCAAATACCTAAAATTTTAAAAAACAAGAATTTTAGTGGCTTTTTATTCTGTTCCTTAATATTCCACTTTGGATGGCAAATGGGATGGCCCCTATTTAGTATTTATCAGATAAAATATCTACACGCTAATGAATTGTGGCTTACTATTATAAACGTTTCTTCTAATGTAGTTATGTTTTTTTGCTATAGTTATTGGAACAAGCTTATACAAAAAAAGGGCAATGCTTTTGTAATAATGTTTGCCACTTTCGGCATGGCTATAACACCTATTTTTTATGCACTTTCCTATAATTTATATATATTAACTTTGACAGGTTTAATAACTGGTTTTTTTACTTCTGGCACACTGACAGTTATTTTAAGCTCTTTATTGGAAGTTTGTCCTGAAGAAAATAGACTTCTATATGTGGGAATACATGCTACTTTTACAAACCTAACCTTGTCTATAGCACCTATGGTAGGAAACCTCGTACTCTCTCATACCAATATATATATTGCTCTATGCGCATCAGGTTTCTTCAGACTTATTGGAAGCATTGCTTTTTACATAAGGAAAAAATATATAAAAAAGAATGTTAATACTTCCTCCATGTGTTGTTAAATTTAAAACTAAAAACAACCATGTATTTGTAAATTCAATAGCCTCCATAGGTATTATAAATATTTTGAATAATTTTTATCTTGAAAAAAATCATAAAAAGTGATAAATTTAAAAATGTACAATTGATTAATTAAGTTTTATAAGTAAATTATTTAATATTCTAGATGACGATAGCATGAGATACCCTTGGGTAGCCGAAGGAGCAATACATAAACAGCCTAAATTTATGTAGAAACTTTCAGGCAAATATAATGCTATTGGATAGATCTCTGGAGAGACCTTTTAAAGGCACCGAAGGAACTACTATGGTTTAACATCCATATAAAAATTCTCAGGTAAAAGTACAGAGGATATAAAGGCATAAGGAACCACTATGCCCTTATATTCCTCTGTTATTTTTTTATAAAAATTTAATTATAGTTATATAGTTAATTTTAAAATAATTACTAATTTAATATTTCTCGGAAATTACTATTTAATTATATCATGGAAGGAGGACAATTATGGAAAATTTAAAAAGAACACCTCTTTTTCAGGCTCATACTAAGTTAGGTGGGAAATTGGTGGATTTTGCTGGTTGGGAATTACCTATTCAATACGAAGGAATTATTCAGGAACATGAGGCAGTAAGAACTGCTGCTGGTTTATTCGATGTTTCACACATGGGAGAGGTGGATGTAAAAGGCCAAGATGCTCTTAACTTTATTCAGCATATAATTACAAATGATGCTTCTAAACTTGAAAAAAACCAAGCTCTATACACTCTTATGTGCCATCCAAATGGAGGTGTAGTAGATGATATTTTAGTTTATAAATTCAATGATGAGCATTTCTTCTTAGTAATAAATGCAGCTAATACTGATAAAGATGTAAAGTGGCTAATGGATAATTCTAAAAATTTCAATGTAACTATAGATAATATATCAAATAAAATAGGACAAGTTGCTCTACAGGGTCCAAAAGCTCAAGAAATACTTGCAGCTTTGACAGACACAGATTTGGATTCTATTAAATTCTTTTACTGTAATAGAGACGTGATTATTGATGGTGTGAAATGCTTAGTTTCAAGAACAGGATACACTGGTGAAGATGGTTTTGAGATTTTCTCCTCTGCAGAAGAAATAGAAAAAGTTTGGAACAGTCTTTTATCATATGGAAAAGATAAAGGTCTACAGCCTGCTGCCTTAGGTGCCAGAGACACTTTAAGATTCGAAGCTAATTTACCGCTGTATGGCAATGAACTTTCAGATGAAATAACTCCTCTTGAAGCTGGTTTAGGTTTCTTTGTTAAACTAGATAAAAACCATTTCATAGGAAAAGATGCTTTAGTTAAACAAAAATCAGAAGGACTAAGGAAAAAAATAGTAGCTTTTCAAATGGAAAAAGGTATTCCAAGACATGGATATGAAGTGTACAAGGATGATACTAAAATAGGCTTTGTTACAACAGGTTATTCTTCACCAAGTTTAAAGAAAACTATAGGATTAGCTCTTATAGATGCTGAATATTCAGCTCTTGATTCCGAAATAGGAATAAAAATAAGAAAAAATGTAAAACCTGCTAGAATAATAAAAAAGAGTTTCTACAAGAGAAATTACAAAAAATAAAAGTAATTTATAAAAGCACTTTATGGAAATGGACTACAAAAAATTATAAAATAGTTACAATTTCAAAATTAAACTTATTGAAAATAGCATTTTAACTCAACTTTCACAGTTATAAAATGAAATTGTAAAATTTACGTGCAAAAGTTGAAATTGTAATTAATAACTTTAAGTTAATATTTATAACAAAATAATAAATTATAGCTAAAATAAATTTTAAAATAAAACTTAGGAGGTTTTTAAATATGAAAGTTATAGAAGGCTTATATTATTCTAAAGAACACGAATGGGTAAAATTAGATGGAGATACTGCTTACATAGGAATCACAGACTATGCTCAAGATGCCCTTGGAGATATAGTTTATGTAGAACTTCCAGAAATAGATGATGAAATCCTTGAAGGAGATGCTCTAAGTGTTGTAGAGTCAGTTAAGGCTGCATCTGATGTCTATATGCCTATAGATGGCAAAGTTATAGAAGTAAATGAAGCTCTAGATGACGACGTAGAGTTAGTTAATAATGACCCTTACAATAGCTGGATTGCAAAAGTTGAAATTTTAAACAAAGATCAAATAAAGGATTTAATGAGTGCTGAAGAGTACCAAGAATTCTGTTCTAAGGAGGCATAAAAATGTTTCCATACATTCCAAACACAGAGGAAGATGAAAAGAAAATATTAGATTATTTAGGATTAAATAAAGTAGATGATTTATTTAGCGACATTCCTGAAGATTTAAGACTAAAGGACAGACTAAATATTAATGAACCTTTAAGTGAAATGGAAGTAAGCACCAAAATCACACACACAGCAAATAAAAACATCTCCACAGAAGACAGCATATGCTTCCTTGGAGCTGGAGCTTACGACCATTTTATACCTTCTATTATACACCACATTACTTCAAGAAGCGAGTTTTACACTGCTTATACACCATATCAACCAGAAATAAGTCAAGGAACCTTACAGGCAATTTTTGAATATCAAACTATGATATGCAATCTTACAGGTATGGATGTTTCTAATGCTTCTATGTACGACGGTGCTTCTGCCACTGCCGAAGCATGTAATATGGCTTTAGACAACTGTAAAGGAAATTCAATAGTTATTTCTAAAACTGTTCACCCAGAGGTAAGAAGAGTAGTAAAAACTTATATGAGGTTTAAAAATGTTGACGTTATAGAAATAGATTTTAAGGATGGCTGCACAGATATGGAGCTTCTTAAATCTAAGGTAAATAAGGATACCCTCGGAGTAATAGTTCAAAATCCTAACTTCTTTGGAGTAGTAGAAGACTACAGTGAAGTTTCTAAAATAGCTCATGATAATAAAGCATTGTTTATAATGAATGTAGACCCAATTTCCCTTGGCATATTAAAAACTCCAAAAGAATACGGAGCAGATATAGCTGTAGGCGAGGGGCAAGTTCTTGGAAACCCTTTAAGTTTTGGTGGTCCTTACCTTGGATTCATGGCTGTTACTAAAAAGCTTATGCGTAAGATGCCTGGAAGAATTGTAGGACAAACTGAAGATCTGGATGGAAAGAGAGCTTTCGTACTCACCCTTCAAGCAAGAGAACAACACATAAGAAGAGAAAAGGCTACATCAAACATCTGCTCAAACCAAGCTCTTAATGCTTTAACTGCTACTATATACCTTTCTACCTTAGGTAAACAAGGTATAAAAGAAGTGGCAAATCAATGTGCTAAAAAAGCTTACTATGCTTATAATAAATTAATATCCACTGGAAAGTTTAGACCTGTATGGAATAAGCCTTTCTTTAGAGAATTTGTATTAGAGACAGATATGGATATAGCTCTATTAAATACGGAATTGATTAAATACGGAATTACCGGAGGATATTCTCTAGAAAAATCCTACCCTCTTTGCAAAAATCAAATTCTTTTTTGCGTAACAGAGAAACGAACTAAAGAAGAAATTGATTATTTGGCAAAGATTATAGAGGGAGGTGAACTGTTGTAAAAACTTTGATAAATTCTATAAAAATATGCATTATATGGAATTCTATAAGTTTTTAGCAACGGGCATAAAATGTTAAGTTATGATAAATTAATTTTCGAAGTTTCTAAAAAAGGAAGAATTGGTTATTCTCTACCTAAATGCGATGTAGAAGATGTATCTATAGACACTATAATCCCTAAAGAACTTTTAAGAGAAGAAGACGCTCTACTACCTGAAGTTAGTGAAAATGAAGTAGTAAGACACTTCACTCTTTTAAGCAATAAAAACTTTGGAGTAGATTCAGGCTTTTACCCTCTAGGTTCCTGTACTATGAAATATAATCCTAAAATAAATGAGGATATGGCTGCATTAAATACCCTTCAAAATATTCATCCATATCAAGAGGAAGAGACAGTTCAAGGTGCTTTAGAAATAATGTATGATTTGAATTGCAAATTAAGTGAGATTACTGGTATGGATTATGTATCCCTTCAACCTGCTGCCGGTGCTCATGGTGAACTTACAGGTCTTATGATAATAAAAGCCTATCATGACAAAAGAGAAGATAAAAAGAGAACTAAAATAATAGTTCCAGATTCTGCTCATGGAACTAATCCCGCTAGCGCCAATGTAGCTGGTTTTGAAATAGTAGAAGTAAAATCCAATGAAAATGGCGGAGTAGATATTGAAAGCTTAAAATCTGTATTAAATGATGAGATAGCAGGTTTAATGCTTACAAACCCAAATACTTTGGGTATATTTGATCCTAATATAAAATTAATTTCTTCACTAGTACATGAAGCTGGTGGACTTGTATACTACGATGGAGCAAATTTAAATGCTGTCATGGGTAAATCTAGGCCTGGAGATATGGGCTTTGATGTGGTTCACTTAAATCTACACAAAACCTTTGCAGCTCCCCATGGTGGTGGAGGCCCTGGAAGCGGTCCTGTAGGCGTTAAGAAACATCTAATTCCTTTTGTGCCAGTTCCAGTAGTAGAAAAAACTGAAAATAGCTTTGTTCTAAACTATGATAAAGAGGATTCTATAGGAAAAGTAAAAAGCTTCTATGGCAATTTCGGAGTTATGGTAAAATCCTATGCATATATTTTAACTATGGGTGCAGAAGGCTTAAGAAAATCTAGCGAAACTGCAGTACTTAATGCTAACTATTTACAAAAGAAACTTAAGGATCATTACAATCTGCCTTATGATGGCATTTGCAAACATGAATTTGTTCTAGGTGGATTAAAAGAACCTAATGGCGTTGGTACTTTAGATGTGGCAAAACGTCTTTTAGACTACGGATATCATCCACCAACTATATACTTCCCTCTTATAGTAGATTCTGCAATAATGATTGAACCTACTGAATCAGAAAGTTTGGAAACTCTAGATGGCTTTGCTGATTCCATGATTAGCATAAGTGAGGAGGCAAAAAAAGATGCTGAAATCCTTCATTCCGCACCTTTAACTACCCCTTTAAAGAGATTAGATGAAGTCAAAGCTGCTAGAAGTTTAATTTTAAAATGGGAAGATAAATAAATCTTTTGTGTATCGAATTAATTACTTACAGTATTATTAACTATAGGAATTTAAATTAAATATTCAATTTAAATAAAACCCCATCTATATATCAAACTATACTAGATGGGGTTTATTTTTATATTTTTATTCTATAGGCTACCTGTATTATCTACAATTCATAATTTAGATTGGTACTTTTTTAATGTAAGATTTAAAGTCCTATTCTTTAATAACCTCATAATCCACATCATTTACATATTTTATATTTCTAATTTGACCTTTTTCATTTATTTCTATTATATTTTCTTTTACTACAACGCCCTCAATTCTTTTAATAGCACTAGCGCCTATGTCTATAGCTCTATCTAGTGCATCACCTGTAATATCCGAAGCTTTTCTAGAAGTCTCTCCTACTATGTTTCCTAATGCTCTGGTAAAATTCCTGCTCCCCTTGGCAAAATTAGGTTTATCCGCAATATCTGCTATTGCGCCAACCACTTCTCCAGTTATTTTTATATTATATTCCACCACTGTACCTAAAACTCTCCCGGTACCCTTTAGTATTCTACCTATCTTCATAATATCACTCCGGTAAATATTTTATTTATACCATAGTTGTTTTTGTAATCCCTATACCTTTACTACTGCCCATATCCATCTATTTCATTTATATAACTATGATTAAACCACAAAAAGGTATAATGTGATAGAATTATGCAATTTCTCCTCCATGACTTGCATAAGAGCTAGGAACAATAAATTTAATTTAAGAAATTCTAATCTTTTAGCCATATAAAATTATCTAACGCTCACATTCAGCGTCCTGCCTCAGGTTCGCTAGCCTGGCGTCCTTGCCAGGCTTACGATAATTTTATCTGTCTAAAAGAAGAATTTCTAAAATTAAATTTAAATAGTTCCTTCGCTTCTTATGCAACTCATTCCAGAGAAATTTCATAATTCAAGCAATGTAATACTTATTGTGGGTTAATCATAAATATGATTCTCCCACAAAACGCATTACATTACCTGAATTATACCTTATTGTGGGTTAATCATAACTATTATTTTCCGTATACCATTTCTCCATCTATAAATACATATTTAGTAGATGCCTGCAAATCAAAAGGATGCTTATCGAATATAGCTATGTCTGCATCTTTACCCTCTTCTATGGAACCAACTCTATCTTGTATGCCTAGTATCTCTGCTGCATTTATAGTAATGGCTTTTAATGCAGTTTCTTCATCTAATCCAGCTTTAACTCCTAATGCTGCACAAAGTGGTAAATTTTCAAGTGGTATAACAGGGTGATCTGTCATAATTGCAAACTTAACTCCTGCATCTTTTAAAACCTTTAATGTCTCAAAAGTTTTATTTTTAACTTCTATCTTAGTTCTAAATCCAAAAGTAGGTCCAACTATGGCATTGAAATTTTCCTTAGCTAGTTCATCTGCTATTAAATGTCCTTCAGTGCAGTGATCTAATGTTAAATTTACATCAAACTCCTTAGCTATTCTTATAGCAGTGAATATATCATCTGCTCTGTGTGCATGTGCCTTTAATGGAATTTCTTTTTTAAGCACAGGTATTAATGCTTCCATTTTCATATCAAAAGCTGGCTTATTTTCACCATTTTCTTTTTTGTCTAAATAATCCTTGGCTTTCATAAGACTTTCTCTTAATATGGAAGCCGTAGCCATTCTAGTAGATGGAGATTGCTTTTTAGCATCATAGCATCTCTTTGGATTTTCTCCAAAAGCACATTTCATAGCTGCATTTTCCTTTACTATCATATTATCTATTCTAATTCCCTTAGTCTTAATTATCGCAAAAGTTCCACCTAATACATTGGCACTACCTGGACCTGTACAAACACAAGTAACCCCATTTTCATAAGCTTCCTTAAAAGCTGAATCCATAGGATTTATAGCATCAATAGCTCTTAACTGTGGTGTAGTTGGATCTGTAATTTCATTACCATCCTCACCTTCAAAACCCATATCCTGTTCAAACAAACCTATATGGCAATGAGCATCAATAAATCCTGGAGTCACATATCCACCTTCTGCATCTACTACATTACAATTTTCAGGTATATTAATATTTTTACCTACTTTTACAATTTTATTATCTTGTATTAATATTTCCCCATTCTCTATAACCTCACCAGCCATAGTTAAAATTTTTCCATTTTTAATTAATGTCATTTTAATCCCCCCAAACATTTTCATTAAGGTACATGAAGAGAAATAACAATTCAAAGACGTTAGTATATCTTGTGTCCGACAAGAAAGCAATTTACGCCTTTGGTATGACTATCGGCGGGTTCTGCTGACGCAGATCACGCAAAATAGACTAGCATACTGACTTGTTATTTATTTGAATGTGCCTAACCTTATTATAGCACATACATTAAATAAATTTCCAAAGCTATACATATTTAATTCAACTTTCACAGTTATAAAATAAAAATGTAAAATTAAATTCCCACTAGGCAACTATCAAATTGGCACACTAGCACATTAAACTCGCCTACTTTTCCACATCCTCATAGTCCACATCAACTATTCCATCATCGTTAACAGTGTACCCCTTTTTCTTATGTTCTAAATCTTTTTTCTTGTTCTTAAAATAACTTACCAAATTCATAATTCCCCTATATGCAAGCCATGCTAAAAGAATAATAGCTCCTATCTTGAATATTCCTATAGCAAGTTTTATAGTCAAAGCCAATATCATAAGAAAGATTAAAATGTATAATATAGATTTTATTAAATCACTAAATTTATTAGAATTCATATTATTCTCCCCTCACTATATTTATTATTATTTACATTTATTATTTATATGTATTATAACACAAAACTTTATTATAAGTTATATTTTAACCTATAATAAAGTATTAATAATTTGTTAATTCCACATAATTAACTTCTTCTTTATCCCTTATTTTATTATACTACATTATTTGTAAATTTTGCTATGCTAAATGTTAGTGTTGACATTAAATCATTTTTAGAAGCAAGTACAATAAGAAAAATCTATCTTTAAGTCCACAATAAATATATTTTCTTAGACCGTTCACAATACGCCAAGAAATTCTAATGTTTTCAAATTTCAATACCCTAAAGCTTTCAAACTCGCTTCTGACGGCGCTCAAACATGAAAACTTCTTAACGGGTATTGAAATTTGAAAACAAAGAATTTCTAAGGCTAGCTCAATAGTCTAAGAAAATATATTTATTGTTACCTTAAAGACAGATTTTTTAGTTCATACATAAGCTATCAGAGGAGGAACACAGCTGACCAAAGAATGATTTTCCTCCGTTTAGCTATGGGAAATCTTTAATTTATAAATAGGAAAAGGGTAATAATCTTTTTAGGTGGAGTCTTTCATTTTAGTCATTAGTCCCTGATCATTCATTATAAATCAACGGTCTACCTCCAATAAAAATTTCCAAGGTACTTAAATGAAAAACCATATATTGAAATTAATATTATAATAGAACATAGAATAATTATAATTTATTAAACAATTGTAAAATATAACAAATTAAAAGGGGTGGAAATTAGAAATGTTTAAATTGGGAAGCTATTTGCTATTTATTACTTTTACTCAATTAATTATTGCAATCTTATTTATTCAATCATTACCTGGTGTTGGGATAAACTACACATTTGAAAATATTCATCCATTAATAAAGATTATAGTTCTACTTGAATTAAGTTTTTCAGGATTTCTTATTTACAAAGGATACTCCAAAATTGATAAAACAAAATAGAGGTTTATACGAAATAGTAAAATTGAGCTCTTAGCTAAATCCATATATTAAACTGGCTATCGCCAAAAAAATTTTCAAAGCACTTAAATAAAAAAAATCTATAACTATCCCATTAATGAAATAGTTATAGATTTTCTTGCTATACCTTTTATTTAATTGAAGATTTTCCGTAACATAATGGAGGAAAATCATCCTTTAGTAGCCCGTCTCCCTCCACAAGTAATGTACGTATGAACTTAAAAATCTGCTTTTAATGGAGTGATAAATGTGAAATTTAGGACTATTGAACTAGCCTTAGAACTTCTTTATTTGTCCATTTAAAGAACCGTTAAGAAGTTTTCATTGTCTGAGCGAGGTACGAGTGAGTTTGAAAACTTTAGGTTATTTAAATGGACAATTATTTAGAAGTTCTTGGCGTACTGTTCACAGTCCAAAATTTCACATTTATCACGGAATTAAAAGCAGATTTTTATTACGGCATCTCCACCCAATATATGCTATCTTATGATTATCCCACAATAAGTATTACATTGCTTGAATTATGAAATTTCTCTGGAATGAGTTGCATAAGAAGCGAAGGAACTATTTAAATTTAATTTTAGAAATTCTTCTTTTAGACAGATAAAATTATCGTAACCCTTAAAAGGACGCCAGGCTAGCGAACCTGAGGCAGGACGCTGAATGTGAGCGTTAGATAATTTTATATGGCTAAAAGATTAGAATTTCTTAAATTAAATTTATTGTTCCAAGCTCTTATGCAAGTCATGGAGGACAAATTTCATAATTCCATTACATTCTACCTTATTGTGGGTTAATCATCTTATAACATCATAAACAAGTGGTACTTTATTGCTATATTGCTCTTTTATTTCATAGTTATTTATGATATCTTTCACTGCTTTTTCTGCTTTCTTCTCATGGTTAGCATGAACATAAGCTATTATATCTCCCTCAGCTACCTTTTCTCCTCTTTTCTTAGCTAATACTATGCCTACTGCTAAGTCGATTACATCTTCTTTAGTAGCTCTGCCTGCTCCTAATTCCATAGCAATCACTCCTATGTTTTCAGCGTGTATCTTGCTTACATAACCTGCTTTTGGACTTTTTACTGGAACTACGTATTTAGCCTTTGGAAGTTTATCAGTATCTTCCACTTGCTCCGCATTTCCACCTTGAGCTTTTATGAATTCTTTAAATTTAGCTAAAGCTGATCCATCTTTTATTGTTCCTAAAAGCATTTCTTTAGCTTCCTTTATAGTTACAGCTTTTTTAGCTAAAAGCACCATATTGCTTCCTAAAGTTAAACAAAGTTCTAATAAGTCTTCTGGACCATTTCCTTTCAATGTATCTATAGCTTCCTTAACTTCTAAGGCATTTCCTATGGCAAATCCTAGTGGTTGATCCATATCAGATATTACAGCTACAGTGTTTTTACTAACATTCTTACCTATATTAACCATAGCTGTTCCAAGTGCTTTAGCATCTCCAAAAGTCTTCATGAAAGCCCCCTCTCCAACTTTAACGTCTAAAACAATAGCATCAGCTCCAGAAGCTATCTTTTTACTCATTATGCTTGAAGATATAAGTGATAAATTATCTACTGTTCCTGTTACATCTCTTAGCGCATATAATTTTTTATCTGCTGGGGCTAAGTCTGGGGTTTGACCATTAACTGCTATTTTTATGGTATTTACATTATTTATGAATTGCTCCTCGCTTATCTCCACTGAGAAACCATCAAAAGATTCTAGTTTATCAATAGTTCCACCAGTGTGACCTAATCCTCTACCAGACATTTTAGCCACTGGAATTCCAAGTGCTGCAACCATTGGAGTTAACACTAAAGTGGTAGTGTCTCCAACTCCTCCTGTACTGTGTTTATCTACCTTTATACCTTCTATTTTAGACAAATCAAGCATATCTCCTGAGTGTACCATAGCCATAGTTAAATCTGCTGTCTCTCTAGCGTTCATCTTTTGAAAAAATATAGCCATTAAAAGAGATGCTACTTGGTAATCTGGAATATTTCCTTTAGTATAATTATCTATAAAAAAGTTTATTTCTTCAGTTGTAAGTTCTTCACCATTTCTTTTTTTAATTATCAAATCATACATTCTCATATTTCTTCAGCTCCCTTCACAAAACACTATTTATCAATTAATTTTGTGCACTTATTTATATTTATTAGTAAAGACCCGCTCCCTTAGTTTCTTCCATGTCCTCACTTTCTGCCTGCTGCACTATCTTTATACCTGCACTAGCTCCTATTCTGCTAGCTCCAGCATTAATCATATCCATGCAAGCTTTATAGTCTCTTATTCCTCCAGATGCCTTTACTCCTAATTCTTTTCCTACTACTTTTCTCATTAAAGCTATATCTTCTTTATTAGCCCCACCTGTTGAAAATCCTGTAGAGGTTTTTACAAAATCTGCTCCTGCTTCTTTTGAGAGCTCACATGATTTTACTTTTTCTTCTTCGGTTAAAAGGCAAGTTTCTATTATAACTTTTACAAGTGCTTTGCCTTTTGCGGCTTCTACTACAGATTTTATGTCTTCTTTTACTACATCATATTTCTTATCTTTTAGAGCTCCTACATTTATAACCATATCTACTTCTTTAGCACCATCTTTTATAGCCTTCTCTGTTTCAAAAGCTTTAACTTCTTTAGTGTTAGTTCCTAAAGGAAAACCTATTACAACACAAGTTTTCACTTCTGTTCCTTCTAATTCTTTAGTTACTAATGAAGCATAGTAAGGGTTTACACATACTGATGCAAACTTATATTCTCTAGCCTCTTTACATACTTTAATAACTTGCTCCTCTGTAGCCTCTGGTTTTAATAATGTGTGGTCAATGTATTGCTGTATTTTCATAACTATCTCTCCTTATTTTAAAATTTTATCCCATAGCTCACTACCGCAATGTTTACACCATTTAAAGACGTGGAAGATAACGACAACTTCACCATTGGATAACACCTTCTAAATTTTATCTGAAATAAAATTCCATATAAAACTTAGAATTTTATTTACTCTATAGAATAAAGTTTATTTAATATGTGTTCAGACATGCCTTTTAAAGCTTCTTCAGCCGCTTTTAAAGAGTCTTTTTTAACATATATATATAATTTTATCTTTGGTTCTGTACCTGAAGGTCTTAATGCATACCAAGAATCATCTTCAAATGTAAATTTTAAAACATCTGATGTAGGTATATCTACCTTAAAAATCTCTTCAGTTACTAAATTCTTTTCTTCTCCTATTTTAAAATCTATATATTTAACGAGTTTTTCTCCACTTATTTCATTAGGGTAACTCTTTCTATATTCCTCCATCATTCTTCCAATTCTCTTACTTCCTTCTATACCTTCTAAAACTATGGAAGTGGAAAATTCTCTATAATATCCAAATTCTTCATAAACATCATTTAATATATCTATTAGTGTTTTTCCTTGTTTTTTATAATATGCTGCTGCTTCACACAAAAGCATTGAAGTTATAACTCCATCTTTATCCATTACAAATCTTCCAGTGGTATAACCTATACTTTCTTCATATCCAAATAAAAATTTGTAATTTTGTTCCTTTTCTAACTTTTCACCTAACCCACATATATTTTTAAATCCAGTTAGACACTGGAATGTTTTCACTCCATACTTTTCAGCAATAGCCATGCCCAAATCACCAGTAACTACTGATTTAACAATAACACCATTGTCTGGCAATGTTCCTTTTGCCTTCATTCCTTCTAATATATATTTAATTAAAAGTGCTCCGGTTTGATTTCCGCTTAAGGCCAAATATTCACCATCTATATTTTTTATCATGGTAGCCACTCTATCACAATCTGGATCTGTAGCAATTAATAAGTCTGCCCCTACTTTTTTTCCAAGAGATATAGAGTATTCAAAAGCTTTTATATCCTCTGGATTTGGATATTCAATAGTAGGAAAGGTTCCATCAGGCATCTCCTGTTCTTTAACTACATTTATGTTTCTAAATCCTCTTTCCCTCAAAACTCTTCTTACGGGTATGTTTCCAGCTCCATTTAGTGGTGTATAAACCACTACTATGCCTTTGTCTATTTCCTCTTCTGAAGCCCTTATAGACAATTCTTTAACCTTATTTATATACTCATCATCTATTTCTCTTCCTATTATATTTAATAAGCCTTTTTCTATAGCTTCTGTTTCTTCCATTTCATTTATACAAGAGAAGTTTTCTATTTTAGAAATTTCCTCTGTTATGCTTTCTGCTGCATTTGTAAGTATCTGCGCTCCATTTTCTCCATATACCTTGTATCCGTTATAATCCTTTGGATTATGACTAGCAGTTATAACTATACCCATGGCAGTGTTCAATCTTTTTACTGCAAAGGAAAGCTCTGGAGTAGGCCTTAAATCCTCAAATAAATATGCCTTTATACCATTCCCAGCTAAAACTAGTGCAGTGTATTTTGCAAATTCTTTTGAAAAGAGTCTGCAATCATAAGCAATGGCAACTCCTCTATCTTTATATTTCTTACCCATTTTACTTATGTAGTTTGCAAGTCCTTGAGTAGTTCTTTTTATTATATATTTGTTCATTCTATTAGTGCCTGCGCCTATTTTTCCTCTTAAGCCTGCTGTACCAAATTCTAAATCCTTATAAAATCTGTCTTGTATCTCTTCTTCATCTTCAGCTATATTCTTTAACTCCAGTTTTATTTTATCGTCAAAATAATCGCTATTAAGCCATTGATCATATAGTTCTTTATAACTCAACATAGACACTCCTCCTCTTATCAACTATAAAATTGCCTTTTAACCATTATTTAAACCTTTCTGATCCTTTTAGTAAAAGCTTTGGATGCAAGGTTATTCTATTAACTTGAGTTTTTTCTTTATCCTTTAAATTTTCCAAAAGTAATTCCATAGCTGTTCTACCCATTTCTTCTGTAGGCGTTGAAATAAAACTTATATTCATTCCAAGAATATTTAAAACTTTTAGCTCATCAAAAGCCACCATAGCCATATCTTTAGGTATACTAATACCATGCTCATTAAGTGCTTTTATACAACCCAATGTCATCATATTATTGCTAGAGAAAATGGCTGTAGGTCTCTCTTTCATATTAAGAATTTCTTTGGTCAATTTATATCCACTTTCTTCTTTGTAATCACCATAGAAAATGTATTCTTCCCTTATATCTATATTATTTGCAGCTAAAGCTTTTTTATATCCAATAAGTCTATCTTTTGCAGGCTTAGAATTAATTCTACCTGTTATTATAGCTATTCTATTATGCCCTTCTTTTATAAGAGCCGCAGTACCTTCATAGGCACCCTTTATGTTATCTACAAATACACCACTAAAATTTGAGTATTTAACATCTCCATCTAAAAGCACAATAGGTATTCCTAGGTTTTCTAGGGTATTTAAGCACTCGCTATTGAAATCATTTTCATTAGACGTAGGTGAAACGATTATTCCCTCTATTCTTTGTTCTCTTAATAACTGTAAAGCCTTCAATTCTTTATCTGGGCTTTCATCTGTGTCACATAGTATCATGTTTAAATTGGCAGCATCCACTACTTTTGATATTCCCTTTATTAATTCTCCGAAGTGTGGGTTGTTAATATCTGGTACTACAACACCTATTACATTAGTCTTCTTTTTTGTTAAGCTTCTAGCTATAGCACTAGGTGTGTAATTAAGTTCTTTTATTGCCTGTACTACTTTTTTCCTAGTTTCTTCTTTAACATAACCTGAATCATTTAAAACTCTAGAAACTGTTGCTAAAGATACTCCCGCCTTATCTGCTATATGCTTTATTGTAACTGCCATTTTAAATTCCCCCTTAATATGTTACCGCTTTCATAATTTCAGTATACGTCAATTTTTTTATAATTTCAAGCATATTTTTATGTAATTTTTCAACTTGATAATCTAACATAAAATATCAATTATCAATGATCAAGCATCGCTGAACATTGATAATTGATAAAAATAAATATTTTTTAAATGCAAAATGTAGAATGTAAAATTTAAAGTTTATTAGCTTCTTTTTCTATTCTTTCTAAGGCTTCTTTTAATATGATTCTAGGGCAAGCTATATTTACCCTCTGGAACTTTTCTCCTTCTTCTCCAAACATTATTCCATCGTCTAGACCTAGTTTTACTTTTTTAACAAAGAATTCTCTCATTTCTTCACCATTCATGTTTAATCCTGAACAATCAACCCAAACTAAATATGTGCCCTCTGGCTTAACAACCTTAATTTTAGGTATTCTTTTTTCTATAAAACTAATTAGAAAATCTAAATTTCCTTTTAAATAATCTATAAGGTCATCAAGCCACTGTGCACCTGAATTATATGCAGCTATTAATGCTTCACAACCAAAAATATTAGGATCATTTATGGCTAAATTCTCTAATTCTATACTAAATAAATTTCTAAGCTTATCATTAGGTATTATTATATTAGATGTTTGGAATCCAGCTATATTAAATGTTTTACTTGGTGCTGTGCAAGTTATAGAATTTTGAGCAAATTCCTCACTTATAGATGCAAATACTGTGTGCTTATTTTCTTTATATATAAGATCAAAATGTATTTCATCAGACACCACTAATACTCCATGTTTTAAGCAGATTTCTCCTAAAGCTGTTAATTCCTTCTTACTCCATACTCTTCCCACAGGATTGTGAGGATTGCATAAAATCAGTATTTTAGTTCTATTAGTTATCTTCTTTTCTAAATCTTGTAAATCCATTTTATATGTAAAGTTCTCGTATTTTAAAGGATTTTTTACAACTGTACACCCAGTGTTCTTTATGGATCTAGCAAAAGGATGATATACAGGTGTTTGTATGATTACATGATCTCCAGGCTTTGTAAATGCCCTTAATATGAAATTCAAAGCTGGTACTACGCCTGGAGTAAACTTTATCCATTCACTCTTTATATCCCATTCATGACGTCGTTTCATCCAATTAATTACTGCCTCATTATATTCCTTACCTCTAAAGCTGTATCCAAATATTTCATGATTCAATCTTTCTTTTATAGCCTTTGTTATCTCCTCAGGAACTTCAAAATCCATGTCTGCTACCCACATAGGTATAACGTCTTTATCCCCGTACATTTCTTCTAGAAGATCCCACTTAACACTTTTTGTATGAAGCCTGTCCACTATTTTATTAAAATCATATGACATTTATAACACCCCTCATCTAATAAATTTATAACATTCAAAACACTGCTGTTAACTTATCTATTATTTATTATCTACTCAACTTTCGTGCATAATTTAAAGTTATGATTAACCCACAATAAGTATTACATTGCTTGAATTATGAAATTTCTCTGGAATGAGTTGCATAAGAAGCGAAGGAACTATTTAAATTTAATTTTAGAAATTCTTCTTTTAGACAGATAAAATTATCGTAACCCTTAAAAGGACGCCAGGCTAGCGAACCTGAGGCAGGACGCTGAATGTGAGCGTTAGATAATTTTATATGGCTAAAAGATTAGAATTTCTTAAATTAAATTTATTGTTCCAAGTTCTTATGCAACTCATGGAGGAGAAATTTCATAATTCCATTACATTCTACCTTATTGTGGGTTAATCAAGTTATACATTGTTTTTTAATTTAAAATATAGAATGTAAAATAAGAATTCTATTACTCATATGCAAATTGCAAGAAAATTGACTATAACTATCTACTATTTATTTTAACATATATTCCTTTAAATCTTTTATTCTTTTCACAATTTTATCACAATTACCCCATACTTTAACCACAGATACACTTTAATATATATATATAAACTAAAAAACAGGAGGTTTTAAATATGAAAAGAAAAAACTTATTATTAACACTATCTATGTGTACCATGTTAGCTTTAGGAAGTACAGTATATGCCACTAGTGCAAATAACTTAAATACTTCAAAACCTGCAGCAGTTGAAAATAATAACTCACAAAAATCATATAATGAAACTGGACTAGGTTTGCGCAGAATAACAGGCAAAAGAGGATACGACTTCATCACATCTGTAATTAAAGATAAATTAAAAGTAAGTGATGAAGAAATAAATAAAGCTTTAGCTGAAGGAAAAACATTAGTAGGTTTTGCTAAAGAGAAAGGATTATCAGAAGAGGATCTCAAAAAAACCTTAGTAGACAGCAAATCAAAAGCAATTGATGAAAGCGTAGCTAAAGGTGATTTGAGTAAGGAGGAAGGAGAAAATATTAAGAACAAAATTAAAGAAAACTCTAAAAACTGTACATTAGAAAATAGAAACAGCAGAAAAAATTCTTCCCAAAGACAAGGTGGAAGACGAGGTAATGGCGGAATGGGGCAAGGCAGAAGTCAATGTACCAATGGATATAATAGTAATTCCCAAATTTAAAGAGTAATCACAAGGGGCTGTTGCATTGAAGAATTCACATACAATATATATTGTTTTGCAAGTTTAAAGTTAACACAATATATCATAGTATTTCTTCTTAGTGCAACAGTCCCTATTTTCACTATATATACTTGTTTCCAACCATTTTGGAATTACCACATATTGCATAACGTTTTTGCTCTATATGTTTTATTTACTCCATAGCTATCAAACTTACTTTTAATACATTCTTCAAATTATTTATTCCTTCTAAAAGTTTATTCATTTCCACGTCCATATCAGATATGTTAAAAGTTACAGTTACATTAGCAGCATTATTTATAGGTATATCTTGATTTATAGTTAGTATATTTCCATTGTGCCTTGCTATCTCATCAAGTATTCCTGAAAGAGTTCCCTTTTGGTTTTCAAGTAAAAGTCCAATAGTAACCTTTTGTCCTTTTACACTTTCAGATAAGGAGAAAACAAAATCTTTATACTTATAATAGGTACTTCTACTTATGCCAACTACCTTTACTCCCTCTGATATATCCTTTACCTTTCCTATATATAATAGCTCTTTAAGTTCAACAACTTTTGCAAATACTTCTGGAAGAACTTTTTCATCTATTATAAAATACTTACTTCCCAACTAAATCTCTCCCTTCATAAAATAACCATAATGACATTAAAAAATCTATATTTTACTATTATAGCATTTTATAAAGTTAATAAAAAGTACATTGCTGATGGATTTTCATCCTGCAATGTACTTTTTTGTAACTTAATTAAAATTTTTCATTATTTAATGTTTAATTTAACTTTTAATTTTTCTAACATATCTGTTGTCATAGAAGCTAAATCATATTTTGGATTAAATCCCCATTCTTCACGAGCTGCGGAATCATCTATGGAATTTGGCCATGAATTAGCTATTGCTTGTCTAATAGGATCTACATCGTAAGTCATTTGGAATTCTGGAATGTGTTTTTTAATTTCTGCTGCTACATGTTCTGGTGCAAAGCTCATAGCTGTTATGTTAAATGCATTTCTATGCTTTAATTTTGCTCCATCTGCTTCCATTAATTTAACTATAGCATCAAGAGCATCTGGTATATACATCATATCCATATATGTTCCTTCTCCTATAAATGAAGCATATTTTTTATCTTGTAGAGCTTTGTAGTATATATCTACTGCATAGTCTGTAGTTCCGCCACCTGGTAATGTCTTGTATGATATTAATCCTGGGAAACGAACTCCTCTTGTGTCTACACCAAATCTCTTAAAGTAGTAGTCACATAAAAGTTCTCCTGAAACCTTTGTTACGCCATACATAGTTTGTGGTCTTTGTATCGTGTCTTGTGGTGTTTTATCTTTTGGTGTTGATGGTCCAAAAGCACCAATTGAACTTGGTGTAAAGAATGAACAATTTAATTCTCTAGCAACTTCTAGTGCATTAAATAATCCACCCATGTTTATATTCCATGCAAGTACTGGTTTTGCTTCTGCTACTGCTGATAATAATGCTGCTAAGTGTATAATTGAGTCAACATTATATTTTTTTGCAATTTCTCCCATAGCTTTTCCATCATTAACATCTAATATTTCAAATGGACCTGATTCTATTACTTCATTTCCTTCAAGTTTTCTTATGTCTGTAGCTACAACGTTATCATTTCCATAAGTATTTCTTAATTTCATTGTAAGCTCTGAGCCTATTTGTCCCAAGCATCCTGTAACTAATATTTTTTTCATTAGAGTTCTCCCCTTACTTATTTTAATATTTAAAATGTAATATTTAATGTAATATTTAGAATGTAGGTTCAAATTCCAAAGGAATTTTATCCTTCAATTCTTAATTCTCAATTCTTAATTCTCAATTATTATTTTATAACCCCAAGCTCTTTACCAACCTTTGCATATACTTCTAGTGCTTTGTCAAGCATTTCTTTTGTATGGTCTGCTGTTGGCATATTTCTAACTCTAGCTGTTCCAAGAGGTACTGTTGGGAATACTATTGATTTAGCATAAACTCCCTCTTCTCTTAATCTAGCACTGAATTTTTGTGCTGTCTTTTCATCTCCAATTATACATGGAGTTATTGGAGTTTCACTGTTTCCTATATTAAATCCTAATTCTTTTAACCCCTTCTTTAAGTAATCTCCATTTTTCCATACTCTATCAACAGCTTCTGAACTTTCCATTAATATATTGATAGCTTCTATTACAGCAGCTGCAGCTCCTGGAGTCAATGAAGTTGAGAATAAAAATGGTCTTGCTCTTACTTTTAACCAGTCAATTAAATCCTTGCTTCCTGTTACACATCCTCCTACAACTCCTAATGCTTTTGATAAAGTTCCTATTTCCAAATCTACTTTTCCTTCAAGTCCAAAATGACTTACTATACCTTTACCTTTTCCAAGTACGCCTTCACCGTGAGCATCATCAACATAAGTTATTAAATCAAATTCTTCTGCTATTTTCACTATTTCTGGAAGCTTAGCTATGTCTCCATCCATAGAGAATACTCCATCTGTTATAACCATTATCTTATTGTATAATCCACTTTCCTTAGCTTCCTTAGCCTTCTTTCTTAAATCATCCATGTCTGAGTGGTTAACTCTTATTATTTTAGCTTTAGAAAGTCTGCATCCATCTATTATAGAAGCATGGTTTAATTCATCTGATAATATAGCATCATGTTTATCCATAATAGCTTGAATTGCACCAGCATTGCAGTTAAATCCTGATTGGAAAGCTATAGCGGCTTCTGCATCTTTAAGTTCTGCAATTTTTCTTTCTAATTCATCATGTATATCTAAAGTACCGTTTATTGTTCTAACTGCACCTGCACCTACTCCATATTTATCTACAGCTTTTTTTGCAGCTTCCATCATTCTTTTGTTTGTAGCAAATCCTAAATAGTTGTTAGAGGATAAATTTATAAGGTCGTTACCATTTATTTTTATTATTGATCCATTTGGACTTTCTAGTGATTCTATTTGGTTATACAATCCTTTACCTCTTAAATCCTCCAATCCTTCCTTTAAAAAACTTTCTAGACACTTACTTCCCATAATACTATACCTCCTCAAATTTAATATATAATTAAGTCTATCCATTATTAGCGCTTAAACACATAACTCTGCTTGTATAATTTAACCTTATAAATGTATGCCTATTCACCTATTATGTTGAAATAAATCTTAGTCATAAAATACAAAGCAATAAAACGTTTTCTATATCTTAAAAAAATATATATTGTTTTTCTTTAAAAGACACATATTATATTTTGTTTTCTTAAATTTATTTTACCAAACATTTTATATAAATCAAATAGAATTTTTATTAAAATTCATAAATTTTAGTATTATATCTTTTTAAAACTTGATTATAATATATTTTTTTACTACTTTTATGAATTTTCAATTCTAAATCTCCAATTCATAATTCCCAATCACCACTTATTATTTAAATACTCAACTTTCGCACATAAAATTCAAGCTCTACATTAGATGAATAAAGGTTTTTAATTTAAAATTTAGCATGTAAAATGAATAATGTTTTTATTACTTCCTTATATATCGTAAAAAAAGGAATAGAGCTCTAATATATAAACCTCTATTCCTTAAATTTCTATATGTTATATGTTATTTTTGCTATTGTTGATATTGTTGCAAAACTAGTATTATTTTAATCCCTCATACAATGGATATTTTTCGCATAGAGCTGCTACTCTCTTATTTAGTGGCTCTAAATCTTCTCTGTTTTCTATTGCTTTAGCAATTATGTCAGCTATTTCTACCATATCTTCTTCTTTCATACCTCTTGTAGTAACAGCTGGTGAGCCTAATCTTATTCCACTAGTTACAAATGGACTTTCAGTTTCAAAAGGAACTGAATTTTTGTTTGCTGTTATATGAATCTTGTCTAATAATATTTGAGCTTCTTTTCCTGTTATGTTCTTATTTCTTAAGTCTACAAGTACTAGATGATTATCTGTACCACCTGAAACTAAGTTAAATCCTCTATCTACAAGAGCTTCTGCCAAAGCTTTAGCATTCTTCACTACTTGTTTTTGATATTCCTTAAATTCATCTGATAAAGCTTCTTTGAAGCATACTGCTTTTGCAGCTATTATGTGCATTAATGGGCCACCTTGAGTTCCTGGGAATATAGCTTTATCTATAGCCTTAGCAAGTTCTTTCTTGCAAAGGATTACCCCTCCTCTTGGTCCTCTTAATGTTTTATGAGTAGTAGAAGTTACTATGTCAGCATATTCTACTGGATTTGGATGAAGTCCAGCTGCTACAAGACCAGCTATATGAGCCATATCTACCATTAAATATGCTCCAACTTCATCTGCAATTTCTCTAAATTTAGCAAAATCTATTATTCTTGGGTAAGCACTAGCTCCTGCTACAATAACCTTTGGTTTATTTTCTACAGCTAGTCTTCTAACTTCTTCATAATCTATTCTTTGGTCATCTGGATCTACTCCATAAGATACTACATTAAAATAACTTCCTGATATGTTAACTGGACTTCCATGAGTCAAGTGTCCACCATGAGATAAATTCATTCCTAAGATTGTATCTCCTGGTTTAATAATAGCAAAATATGCAGCAATATTAGCACTTGCTCCAGAGTGTGGCTGAACATTTACATGTTCTGCTCCAAATATTTTCTTAAGTCTTTCTCTTGCAAGGTCTTCTATTTCATCTACGAATTCACATCCACCATAATATCTCTTTCCTGGATAACCTTCTGCATACTTGTTTGTTAGGTGGTTTCCCATAGCTTCTATAACTGCTGGACTTGCAATATTTTCTGAAGCTATAAGTTCAATATTTCCCTTTTGTCTTTCTAATTCTTTCTCCATTAATAGTGCTAATTCATTATCTTGTTCATATATTAGCTTATCTATCATTATGGTTCCCTCCCCTAAAATAATATAAAAATAAATTAAATTTCTACAATTAAAATTATACTACGTTCTTAAAATTTATTCTTTGCTGAATTTTAAGAAAATTGTTTGTATTTTTACATTTCTCTTAACTACCACGATATTTTATATATATAACCTTATTTTTCTCCTTTTTTCATTTGATACCTTCTTTTAATGCAATATTTTGCTGCATAAAAATCGTATATTTTTTAGTATTTTTAAGATTCACATGCAAATAATTCATATTTATATTAATTATTAAGATTATATATTAAGGTATATTTATACGTCTACAAGTAAATAATAGTATTAAATGAAAATTATACATAATATTTCTGGAGGCGGTGCTGTTGAATAATAAAATTTCACAAATGATTAAAGAAGGGTATAAAATTTTAGAGTTCAAAAGAAATGTAGACTTAATAACCAATGAAGAATATGGCGTTATTGAACTTAAAGCCCTAGACGGATACATAGAAAGACTTAATATTACCGATAACCAAGCAGATGAAGTAGAAAAGGTTGTATTTAAATATCTTGAAGAAGATATGCAGTGAACTGGCATTTAAACGCAAATAGTAACTTATTCATAAAAAGTTCACTTTCCGATTTCCTTATTCAAAGATAATATATAGCCTTATTTTTTTACGGGCAAGAGCACTTTGCCCGTCTCCTCTGCCTTAGAGTACTAATAATACATTAGAAAACTTATACCTCTTATGTTAAAATTATTTTAAATAGTTTTTTTATTTCATATGAATCATGTAAATCATATGAATCATAATTTTTTTACAAGGCATATGAAAAGACACCAAGTCAAAAATGTTAGTATATTTTGTGTCAAACAAGAAAACAGTTCTCCATCACTAGTAAGACTATCGACGGGTTCTTTTGAAGCAATATGACCCAAAATAGACTAACATACTAACTTATTATTTATTTGAATGTGTCTAAGATTAATATAACTCATATTGGCAGCAGGGAGGATTTGTTATGAAAATAATACAAGCATCCATAGATGATTTAAAAGAAATTATGCATTTAATTGAACTTTGCGTTAAGAAAATGAATGAAGAAGGTTCTAATCAATGGGATCAATCTTATCCTAATAAAGAAATAATTAAAGAAGATATTGACGCTGGATATTTATTTGTTGCTAAATTTAATAATAAAATTATAGGAATAGTGGTATTAAATCATATTGAATCAAAAGAATACAATGAAATTAATTGGACTGATTCCCATGGTAAAATAATTGTTATTCATAGAATGGCTGTAGATATAAACTGGCAAAGAAAAGGTGTGGCAAAAGAGTTAATATCTTTTTCAGAAAAATTTGCACGAAATAACAAATTTACTTCCATTAGAACTGATACCTATATAGAAAATATAAAAATGCAATCTATGTTTAAAAAATTAGGTTACAAAAAAGTAGGACAAGTATTTTTTAATAATGGAAAAACTAAACCATTTATATGCTTTGAGAAAGTTCTCCTCCATGACTTGCATAAGAGCTAGTAACAATAGATTTAAACAGTTCCTTTGCTTCTTATGCAAATCATTCCAGAGAAATTTCATAATTCAGGTAATATAATGCTTTTTGTGGGATAATCATACAATAGAATTCACAATATTTTTTAAAGTTCAACAACCTACTAGCTCTAAATAGTGTTGTCCCAATTGTTTAGAATTCAAACCAAACTATTGTGAATTCTATTGATAGTATAAGAATAGATTAATTATATATGTTTTAAAAATTCAAAACAAACTGTTATTAATTTTATTGTCAATAAAAATTAAGTTTCATATTTGAAATTTCTAAATCCATAATTTTATTTAAGAAATTTCTATTACTTCATATCCTGCATCTTCTACTGCATTTTTTAGAATATTATCTTCTATATTCTTTTCCATTTCTACTTTTACTGTCTTTAACTGTAAATCTACCTCTGCGTTTTTTACCCCTTCTAACTCTTCCAAAGCATCTTTTACATGTTTTACACAGTGCATGCAGCTCATGCCTTCTACTTTTAATGTTTTTTTCATATTTACATCCCTCCAAAATTTTTATTTTTTATTGCTAAACTTAGTATATATATTTTGTGAACTACCCCACCCACAAGGATACGAGGTTTTACGAGCTGAATTATAAAATCACAATTTTAAATTAAAAATTATATTTGTATTTATTTTATTAACCTAATATAGTACTTGAAAATTATGTGGAAAATTTAATCTATTTTACTTTATAAAATCCTTCATCATATATATTTCCATAGCTCCTGTAGTCCATTTTATAAGCTTACCATTTTCATCAATTAAGTAAGTAGTTGGTATGCCTGAAACACTATATTTTGAAGCCACTTCTTGTTTTTCATCTAATAAAACAGTAAAATTTATATTATTTTTATTTACAAAATCTGCTACTTTGCTTTTACTTTCCCCTATATTTACAGCCAATATAACTATATTAGAATCTTTAATTTCCTTTTGTAACTTTATCATGTCTGGTATTTCACTTTTACATGGTCCACACCAAGTAGCCCAGAAATTCAAAAATACCTTTTTACCTTTAAAATCGCTTAGTTTTACAGTTTTACCCTCAATGTCCTTTAAAGTAAAATCTGTGGATTTATAATAATCTGTAGTTTCTTTAGCTTTATTATCTTTTTGTTCCTTAACTGATGTGTTTTGCGATTTTCCTTTTTCCTTTTGTTTATTCTGTACTATATTATTTGCATTTTTGTAGGAATTAGTATAAACTTTCATTCCGTAAACCGCTGAAATTATCGCTATCACTAGTATGGTGGTTAAAATATACTTTTTTTTCATTTCATCCCACAAGATACTTATTAAGTCCTTGCATCCTGCTACTCAAAATATGGTCAAATGTATCCATATTGAGATTCTTACTGCTTCAACGTACTCTGCCTTGCCTAAGCTACTACAGTTTGTATAGCACTCCACAGTCGTTAATTCCCCAAATAGCCTTGGGTACACATATAAGTGCTTGTTTAATTAAGCTATCTTATATTCTTTAGCATTGGCTAAATTTATTGAAGCATTTAAATCTCTATCAATAGAAAGTCCACAACTGCATTTATAAACTCTATCAGATAGTTTTAAATCTTTCTTATATGCTCCACAACAGCTACACATTTTACTACTTGGATAGAATCTATCAACTATTCTTACTTCAATATTATTTTGTTTGGCCTTTAAAATAAGCTTAGTTCTAAATTCATAAAACTTTTGCCCAGCAACCGCTTTAGCTAAATGTCTATTCTTCATCATTCCACTTACATTTAAATCTTCAATAGTTATAAACAGAACTCTTAGCTTCAGATGGAGTTTTTACTCCATCTGAAGGTTAGAGATCGTTATCCAGGGACGTAGCTGCCGTTATCTCCCACTTTGTTAGAAGTGGGAGTGTTACGGCAGGTAGTCATCAGATAAAACTTGGTTTTTGTTTTATTAACTCATTCACTGTTTTATTTATGTAATCAGTTCTTATATCTGTAAGTCTTTGATGAAGCTTTTGTACCTTGACTATTTGTTTTTGGATATTTTGACGAGTAGCTTCTCCTTTCTCTTTTTTATTTCTTAATTTTAAACTTTCATATTTCCTTGAAAGCTTTCTTTGCTCACGTTTTAGTTTCTTTTCTTCTTTTTTAACTGTTTTAGTTTTGTTAATATTCTTTTTAGTTAAGCCATTATTACAAATTGCAAAATCTTTTAGTCCAAGGTCTACGCCTACTCCTTCTGAGTAAGGTTTATTATCTACTTTAATAGCTTCTTCAACTAAAATTGAAACAAAATATCTATCTGCTTTTTGACTTACTGTACCACTTTTAACTATAGCGTTAACTGGAATGTAACCAAATTCTTTTAATCTAATCCAGCCTAAAGTCGGAACTTTAACCCTATGTCTTTCAATAGTCCAATCTGTTTTATTATTCTTTGGAAAGTAAGCTTTAACATCTTGATTTTTCTTTTTCTTAAATTTAGGAAAGCCGCTTTCCCCTTTAAAGAATTTCTTAAATGCTTTTTCTCCATTCATAATGGCTTGTTTAGTAGCTTTGGAAGACACTTCTTTAATCCAAGCTTTATCAGGATGATTAGGAATATATTTGTTATTAAGCCATTTAGAAAAATCCATACCACTAATAAATTTTTTCTCTTTTTCATACACTTCTTTATTATGAGCAATATAAAAATTGTATATGAACCTACTTACACCAATAGTTTGATGAATTTTAGTTATCTGTTCTTCTGTTGGTTTAATTTCTATTTTGTATGCTTTTTTCAACTTCTTCATCTTCCTTTATCTTTTTCTTATATTTTCTTTGTATTGCTCATAAGTATAATATCTCCTATTTGTTGGTGTTCTAAATGCTTTTAATATTCCTTCGTTATCCCATCTTTGCAATGTTCTAACTGATACATTAATTAATTCTGCAAATTCATTTGGTTTATAGATATTATTCTTCAAATGTACTCACTTCTTTTTCATAAGTACATTTACAATATTTAATTACTTTTATCTATATTTTAAATAACTAAAGGTATCCTCCCTTCTATTTTAAAAATTTAAATAGTTGTTTAAAATTATTAGTTTATTAGTAAATATCATTGTTCCCATGAAAATAAGAACCGCGCCACTTACAAAACTTATTATAGGAAAATACTTATATATTTTCTTTAAATACACGCTTAGCTTTTGTATTAATAAAGCCGTAAGGAAAAATGGTATAGCCATACCCAAAGAATAAAATACTAACAACAGTACACCTTTACTTACACTATTTGTACTTCCTGCATAAATCAATATAGAAGACAGTATTGGGCCTATACATGGTGTCCAACCCGTTGCAAAAGCCATACCTAATATTATGGATCCAAAGGTACCTTGAACCTTTCTTAAATTTAAAGCTCTTCTTTCCCTATATAGTGTTTTTATTTTTAATATTCCCATCATATGTAGCCCAAATACTATAATTAATACTCCTCCTGCTTTTCTAAAAATATCTCTATTATTTGAAAGAGCTTTTCCTATACTACTTATGGATACCCCCATTAATATAAATATTATTGAGAATCCTAAAATAAATCCAAGAGATTTTTTTATTACAGTTATTTTATCTTTTCCTTCATTTATCTCTTCTATACTCATTCCCGTTAAGTATGTTATATAGGCTGGAATGAGTGGTAAAATGCACGGAGATAAAAAAGAAAGTACTCCTGCAGAAAAAGCTAACAATATATTTACATCCTTCATGTTTTACCTCTCCTTTTGTAAATTACCCCCACGTAGTATACGGGGTAATTCTATTATATATTTTAAATTAAAGTTTTGCAATATACAATATAAAGATTCATTTTTCCTTTACAATATTATGATTAAACCACAAAAAGGTGCAATGTGTTGAAATTATGAAATTTATGTGCCCAAATTAAATTAACAAAATGCACTAGCTCATTTATATTGACAAAAATCATATGCTGATATATATTTTATTTGTAAACATTATTTAATTATTAGGTTTACAATGTATTTATAAACTGATTAACCTACAATAAGGTACAATGTGGTGGAATTATGAAATTTCATAATTCCAGTAATGTAATGCTTTTTGTGGGATAATCATAACCTAAATTAGAATGGAGAGATGTTTTTTGAAAACAAGAGATATTACTTTAGTAGCCTTATTTGCATCACTTATGGTAATAGGTGCATATTTATCTATACCCACTCCCTTTGTTCCAATAACTTTCCAAGCATTCTTTGCCTGTTTATCCGGTGCTCTGTTGGGTGCTAAATTAGGTGTTTTATCACAAATAGTGTATATTTTATTAGGTCTTATTGGACTTCCCGTTTTTCAAGGAGGAAAAGCAGGACCAACTACAATAGTCCATCCAACCTTTGGATATATATTAGGCTTCATGGTAGGTGCTTACATAATAGGTAAATTGCTAGAAAAAAGAAAAACCACTTATAAAAATTTATCTATAAGTATAATTATAGGTCTTATTATTATGTATATGTTTGGAACAATTTATTTCTACTTTATAATGAATTTCTATATGAAAAACCCTATAGGAATAATGAAGGTTATAAAAATCTGTGTAGCACCTTTTATAATAAAAGATATTCTTTTAAGTGGTATAGCAGCAATTATAGCTAAAAAAACTCTACCTGCTATAAAAAAATTATAACTTCCACACAACACTTTATTTACACAACACTATTTACCTGGTATTATTTTATAATATTTAGCAATTAAACCTTTAATTTAACATAAAAAACGCTACTGTTAAGGCAAAGAATTCTCCATTCCTATACTTTAGCTGTAGCGTTTTATAAAAAATTTGTGAAAACCACCATCGCTTGTCTCAGTGGTAGTTAACTAATTATCACATTAAAAATATACTAATTTGTCAATTTCATCTCCTATATGCATCTATAAGATTTTTGTCAACTTAGTTTATGAACATACTTATCTTTTTTTGCGAATTTTATTCATGAACAGCTTTATCTATTTTGTACAGCTTCATCATATCTTTAGATATGTTTTTAAATTCTTCTCTCAATTCCTTAGGCTCTAACACTTCAGCACCTGCTCCAAATCCTAATAACCATAATTTTATTCCTAAGGTTCCATTAGCTACAAATTCATATACAAAATAATCCTCATTATGTTCAAGCAAACTGCCTTCAATCATATTTTTCTCTGTTACTACATTGTAGAATTCTTGACTAAATTTAACTTTTACTGTTGTCTCTTCTCCACCATACATATACCAAGTTCTTTTTAAATAATTGTACACATTGAACTCATCACTTTTTACACCTGACTCTTCCAAAATATCTACTTTTCCTATTCTATCTAGTCTAAAGTGTACAAGTTTTTCCTTATCCTCTGGTTTTCCTATTATATAGTACTTGCCAAATTCACATGCAAAGCTATAAGGAACTATTTTATGAGTTTTATGATTGCCTACAGCAGATCTATAGGTGAATTCTATCTTTCTTTCGTTTGTTATAGCTCTTCTAATTTTATTTAAATTAAAAACTATAGGTTGATCATTACATTTATCATTCTTCTCAGTATGAAGCATTTTACTTAACTTCTTTGATTCCTCTTCTGGAAGCAGACCCAATAACCCATTTTTTATTATATTCATCTTTGTTTCCATAAAATTTTGAGATTCCACTAATGTGGCTAATATTAGATTTACATCATCAGCAGTAATAGTTTGTGTAGACTTTAATAATCCTAATGTCCCCTCTCTTTCTATCATATACCTAGATTCACTCTTATTGTATGTTATTTCTGCATCCCATTCTCTTTCTAATTCCCTCTTATAATTTCCAATAGTCTTAGTTGATACCTCAAATATATTTGAAAGTTCTTCTTGGGAAGCTGCCTCTCCTGATTTAATCAATCTAAACATTTCTAATAATTTTCTTGATTTGCTGTACTCAGAATACGGAAGCACATGAATCACTCCTGTCATAGAAATCTTACAAAACTTAACACTTAAATAAATTATATCATAGTTTGTCTTGTTATTTCCATAACTGTGGCATAAACACTAATCTAATATTTAATGATTCAGTATTTAATAGTTGAATTTTTAATAACTTTACATTTAAATATAATTTTAACTAATTTAGGTTGTTTTTTTAGAAAATTCCCTTGAAAATTAACATATTTTAGTATAAAATTGGAAATATACACTTGAGATTTTCATTTATCTTAAAATTATATTAATGAGAGGTATTATTTTATGTTTCTCAATTCAACTAATGATATGCAATGTATAAGACAGAACATTGAAAGCACTCGCTTAAAACTCTATGAGCTTCTAGAAGATCCTTTAAAGAATCCCATAGATGCAGATGTAATAGAGCTTAGCCAAACACTAGATGAATTAATAGTAATTTATTTAAAAAAATCATCTAATAATAGGGGGGATAATAAAGTATTATGTCGTTAAATGGTGTTTTTGGTTCTCATTCAGCCTTTTACTACTACAGCAAAGAACATTTGTTTATTAATCTATTGCAATATATAAAAAATGCTTTAGATAATAAGGAGCTTGTTTACATCTTAATGAACGAAAATAAATTTAAAGAACTTTCATCTTTTTTTGTTGCGCAAAACGTTCCTATGGATAGCATTCTTTTCTTCACAGACAGAAGCTTTAATGATATTACCGCTGACCTAAACATGGATGATATTAGAAATAGCATGCGTGACATATTAAATTCAGCTACCCTTAAAGGTTTTTCAGGCATAAGATTTATCGAAGATTGTTCACATATAATCAGTATTACATCAAAGGAATTTTTCTTAGAGTTGGAAAGGAATCTTACTAATTTAATTAAAAGTAATAAAATCTCTTTATTATGCACCTATGATGTATACGAATACATTCAAGATTCTAATGAAAATCACATTATAAGCAAAGAAATTATAACTAATTCTATCCACTCACATTCACATCTTTTAAAAAACTTTAAACTTTATGAAGTATGAAAAAAAACCATATAATGCTTTTTAAGCATCATATGGTCTTTTTTGCTCCGCAACACTTCTTGTATTTTTTTCCACTTCCGCAAATACAAGGGTCATTTCTTCCTATTCTATTATGTTTTATTATTGTAGTTCCTTTATTACTCTGTATTTTATTTATCTCAGAAGGAGTGTATCCTTTTAAGTTCCACATTATTATCTTATTATAAATCTTACTAACAGAACTTATAAATCTATTGATTTCATTTAGATTTTTAAAATTAATAAATTCAAATAAATTTTTTAAAGAATCTTTTAAAGGCCATCCATTTCTTATTTCTATAGTAAGTTTTTTAGTAATTCTTCTTGCTTCTTCCTCGCTAATTTCCTTATTCTCTAATAACAAATTATATATTTCTTTTTCACTTCCAAATAATACATCATTACATACTTCATACACCATATCCATGGTTACTGGCAAATAATCACTTTTAATTTTACTTTGTTGATGAATTATATAAAAAGGCTTTTCTACTTCTTTTAAATATATAATTCTCTCTTCACTATTATATTTATAAAATGAATTCTCCACACTAACAGCTTCTATTAGATAATCATAAAAATCAATTTTTTCGCAACATAAATTTATAGTTAACCTATGTGCATATTCTATATCTAAAACACCATAATAATATAGCAAGCCTCTTATTATATTAATCCATAATTTATTACATTTGGATTCCTTAACAACTGATGAATCTAAAATGATTTCTCTTATAGGTAGTATTAAATCCTGTGGTATTGCCATGACCTTTTCTGTGCTATTTACAGTTCCTGAAAACGCTATTCCATTATATCTATATTTTATAAGTATATCTATCATTTCTTCGTTATATAGATGAACCCCTTTGTTTTTCACTAGATCTTTTAATATTTCCTTTTCATTATTATTAAGTTCATTTATTTTCTTATCTAAATTATCTAGTATTCCCTTTTCTAACTCTATAATTAATTCTTGTTTTTTTAAATTACTTATGCCTTTAAGACCAAGATTTTTCCTTATTTCATTAAGCTCTTCCTTAGTCATACTTGTTAAAAAATCTTTTAAATTATAATCTTCTTGTATCTTATTAAAAAGTTTATTTTCTAGTTTGCTATATGAATCTAAGGTAGCATCCTTATTCATAATTCCTCATCCTTTTCATTTCTTTAATTTATAATTGTATTTTTGCTTTAATTTATTATTATAATTTATAATTGTATTCTTAATTTGATTTATCATCCTAATTTATAATTGTATTTCCATTTGATTTATTACCTTAATTTTTAATTGTATTCTTGATTTGATTTATTATTCTAATTTATGGCTTTAATTTATGGCTTTAATTTATAATTATATTTTTTCGATTACATCTTTCATTGTTTTTGTACAACCTAAAAATGTTCTCCATTTTCATAGTAATCTTCTGTATTTAAACTCTTAAATATAATATCTACATCCTTGTACCCAGCTTCATGAACATATTTAGTTATTATCTTAGCTGTCTTATCCTTTATGTCTTGACCTCTATCAAACCAACTTACCTCTATAAAAGGGTAATTTGAAGGAATTTCTCCATCAGTTATAAACTCTGCCTTTAAGCATTCTACTGTAAAATAATTTCTGGGACAACCAATTAATTCTTGAAGTTAATCTATCATATTCTTGCATATTAATTGCAAATGAGCTTTTTTAATATTTTTAGTTCTTATTTGTGGCATGGTATACCAATCCTTTCTTTCTATAATAACAATGTATAACGGCAACAAAAATTATTTTAACATATAAAAGCATAGGAGTGCCACTAAAAATTTTAAAGTATACTAAAATCGTATTACCTTTTTACAAGAAATTCAGGCACACTTAATGGAACAATGGTGACGGAGTCATAATTTTCAGTAGTCCAGTGAACCAATAATTAGAGAACTACGTGACTAGGGGGCTAGCGGCTAGGAGATCAGGGGGCTAGGAAAAGATAGTTTTTGTTTATTACATTATGAAAAATTTTAAAATATAAAAAATAGAGGATGTAATTTCATATTGTAAAATTACATCCTCTATTCTAGTTCTTCTCTAGTTCTTCCAAATCTTTTATTGGCCATAGTCAATCTAAATATTATAGCTAAGGCATATATATATGAAAACATTGCTGTGCAATAAAATGTACTAAATTTTAATTATTATTTTAATAAATAAACTACTTTCTCATAAAGAATTGCATTTTATCTGTAGTCTCTGATTGTACCGTAATAGGTCTTTTATGATAAGTTACATTATCTTTTGCAGATAGAGCATCTACTACATATCCATTCTCTTTCTTTGAATTTTCCCATCCCATAAATATGTATGTATGACTTGGAACACCTGCTATACCTACCGTATCAATAGCAAATACTATATCACCTTTCCTTAAATCATTAGCATTAGTACTTTTCTTCCATCCTAGTTTTTCTAATTCTTTTACCAATGTATCTGTTCTAGATACGCTAGTAGGTATATTTATACCATTGGCTTTCAATATAGATACCATGTATTTTATGTTAATTCCTTCATATTTTCCACCTGTTAATGAAAGAGCGGATTTTAATATGTTTTTTCTATCTTCTTCCTTATCTAAAGAACTGCCTATTTTCTCATAATATGTTTTTTCTTCTTGCTTTACTTCTTTTACCTTTGGCTTTTCATTTTTATTTGTAGCAGTATTGTTTTTGTCATTTTTTACTTCTGCCTTGTCTTGTGTTTTTGCATTTTTAATAGCTAAATTTTGTTCTTGTTTTTGCTTTTGTACAACTTTAGTTTTATTAGCATGTCTACTATATGATATTGAGCTTATACATAATACAAGAAATACAGTTAAAAATGCACCTATTATAACTGTTATA
The DNA here is from genome assembly GCF_000744935.1 of Clostridium sp. KNHs214. Lineage (GTDB taxonomy): Bacteria > Bacillota > Clostridia > Clostridiales > Clostridiaceae > Haloimpatiens. Next base: position 325,129 of record NZ_JQMW01000013.1, read on the forward strand.
GCTGTATTGTACTTTAGCTCTCTTTTAAGTTCCATTTCTTGCATTTCTTTAATATACTTTTCACATTCCTCTATTTGTACATCACCTTTTTGGGTCATCTTCTTTATTTTATCTTTATGAAGTTTTTCTAAAACATCAAATTTGTCTTTGCTCATGATTACACTCCTCGAATTTTATTTACTTAAATATTATATCATAAAGTTTTGCATATATATTTTCTATGCTTATAAATTTTAATGGAATACACTACAAATATTACCTCTAAACTAAATCATACATTGTTTAACTAATACGTTTTACATTAATATTATAATTCAATCGCATCTATATTAAAACTATAAATAGCAATTAAATTAGTTAATTTTATTTAACATTTTGTAAACAATACAATTTTACTGTGCACTTTTTGATATTGTATTCGAGAATTAACTTAAACTGTATTTTTTTATAATTTTAAAATTCAGTTTATTAATAAATTTATATTCTAATATATACAAAAAAACACTGACAAAAATTACTTGCCAGTATTTTTTATTTTTCTATTATAATTTATACTTTTTATTTATATTTTTTTATTTTGACCATGTACTATATTATTTGATGAACTCATCTAATCAACTATTTTATTAACTTATTAAGTACTAGGCATTTTCTGTAGCTTTCTTATTAAAAGCATTTAATACTGCATTTAGTATAACTCCTACTATAGCTGCAAAGCTTAATCCTGATATTTTAACTGTTTCTGTTATTGGTATTCCTATAGTTATTCCGAAATGTTTTTCTATTATTCCACTTCCAAATCCTAATACTAATATTATTGCCATTACCACTATATTTTTTACATTCATTTTTACCTTACTGTTTTTTATAGTTTTTACTCCTATTAAAGATATCATACTGAATAACATTAAACTTATTCCGCCCATTACTGGTACTGGTATACTTTTTAATACTGATCCTACTTTACTTATGAATCCTAGAGCTACTGCACATACTGCTGTTAATCTTAATATAGCTGGATTATAATTTTTAGTTATAGCAAGTACACCTGTGTTTTCTCCATAAGTGGTATTAGCTGGTCCACCTATAAATCCTGCAAGCATTGTTGCAAGTCCATCTCCTAATAATGTTCTATTTAAACCTGGATCTTCTATAAAGTTTTTTCCTACTACTTTTCCATTAGTAGTTATATCACCTACGTGCTCCATAAAAACTGCTAAAACTACTGGAGATATAGTTGCTATAGCTTGTATTGAAAACTTAGGCAAATTAAATGCTGGCATTGCCACTAGAGATGCATCTGTTATTAATTTAGTGTCTACTATTCCTAGCCTAAGTGATACTATATAACCTACTGTTACTGCTATTAGTATTGATAACTGTTTTAAAAAACCTTTTGCTGCGAAATTTATTATTAGTGCCGTTCCAAGTGTTATGGCTGCTACTATAAAATTATTTGATGCCATTCCATAAGCTGTTGGTATTAAGTTTAATCCTATTACTATAATCATAGGTCCTATAACCTGAGCTGGAAGATATTTTTCTATTCTTTTTACACCTATTTTCTTTATGAATAGTGATACTACTACATAAATCAAACCTGCCACTATTATTCCACCCTGTGCATAGGATAAATCCCCATTGTACATTTGTTTAACAGATAAAATTACTGGTATGAACGCGAAGGATGAACCTAAAAAAACTGGAACCTTTTTCTTGGTTACCATATGAAATGTTAATGTTCCAAGGCCTGCTGATATAAGAGCTATAGACGGATCAAATCCTGTTACTATTGGTACTAATACAGTTGCTCCAAACATAGCTATTAAATGCTGAAGTGCCAATATTAATTTCATTAAGTTTTCTTTTAATGAACTACTTGAATTTTCTTGCTCTTTTGATGAACTAACCTTTGTTTTAATTACATTTTCTGACATCGTTTATCCTCCTTCTCAATCTCTCTGGATTGAATTAAAAGTTATTATATTATAAAAACCTTCTCGCAAAACTAGCAAGAAGGTTTAACATTTCACTTTAAACATACACGCACTTATATGCACATGTACAAAATATATTTTACTATTCTTGCTAGCCTCACAGGGCTCACTTAAAGATTTATTTTATTTTTCAATATATGATATCACGTATCATATAATATTTCAATACTTATACAAAAATAATTATGAAAAATATTAAAATATCCAATAAAATGTCCAACACCTGTCCCTGGAAATATCCAAAATATCCAACAAAATATCCAACACCTGTCCCTGAATTTTGGAATTTTGAGATTCCGTGTTCTTGCTTCCGCATCACCTGTCCCCAAATTTTGAGAACCTCATACTTGTCCATATTTTTTATAAATATATTATTTCCTTGCGATTATATAATATACCTGTACTAATTCCTTATATTCTCCCTTATAATTAAAATTTTTAAGAGCTCTAACCAAATCCTTCTCAAAATTTTTTAAATTATCCCCTAACAATTCGATATTACAAAATGACGTAGAATAAAGATTTCCTATAATGGATTCTATAGTCCAAGTGTAATTAAACTGGTATATCCCTTTTTTTATGTTTTTAAATCTACATTTTCTCAATACATCCTCATGTTTTATATGCATTTTACGTAGCCAATAAGAATTTTTCCTTTTATCTCCAAGCCAAAATTGTATAACATCTAGAACTGGTTTATGCCACGGTTCACTTAATGACCAAACACTTCCAGTATTACTTCCAAAAATAGCAAAAACCCCCTCTTTATTTAGTAACCTATAATTTAACCTGGCCACTTTATCTCTATTCATCCAGTGAAAGGCCTCTCCACAGGTTATTAAATTAAACTCTCCCAAATTAGGATTTATCTTTTCTGCTGAACAATTAAGCCAAGATATATTTTGTAAATCCAACGTTTTTCTTTGTCTTTCTGCCTCTTCTAACATTTCTCGGCTTATATCTGCACCGATAACTTCTTTAAATTTATCACTTAAAGCAAATGTTAATTTACCGGTGCCACATCCTATATCCAATAATTTTTCATAACTTTTAATATTAGCTTCTTTAAAAAAAATATTTATAACTTCCCTTGGATATCCTATTCTATATTGAGAGTAATATTTTGAAGTAGATTTAAAGGGATCTGTTGTTAATTTACTTCTCACTTTCCACAACTCCTTTAAACTATAGTTACTTTATACTATTTTTAATATTTACTTCAAATTTAGTTATTTTAAAATAAGTAATATATTTTATGTATTATCTATAAAATTATAACATACTACTATACTTAAATTATTACATGTGCTTATTTAATTTTTTTATGATTGTTTTTTGCATACCTTTACACTAACTCTAATGATAAATTCGTGGAACTTATGCTAAAATATATTATATATTAATAATTTTTATCATTGGGGGGAGTATTATGGATAAAAAAAATCTACGCAAATTAATGAAAGAAAAAAGAAATTCAATAACTGAAGCTGCTAGGAATGAATTTGATAATGATATTTTTTTAAAAATAATTAACAGTGACTACTATAAATTATCAAAGGTTATTTTCGTATTTGTTAGCTACAATGACGAATTAGATACTCACAGATTAATAAAGCACGCTCTAGAAAATAACAAGAGAATAGTTGTACCCAAGGTTATTTCAAAAAATGGGCATATGATAGTTATAGAAATTAATTCTTTTGATGATTTAGAGCCTGGTAATTATGGTATTCTAGAACCTAAAAATCACTGTAAAGAAATTTCTTCTAGCAATATAAACTTAGCTTTAATTCCAGGCTTAGCTTTTGATTTAAATGGTGGAAGAATGGGTTATGGTGGCGGATATTACGATCGTTTTTTAAAAACCCTATCGGCTAATTGCCCTAAAATAGGCATTTGTTACAACTTTCAGATAATAAAACAAGTTCCTATGAGTGAACATGATATTAAAATAGATGGACTAATAACAAATTAGTATGAAAACCAAACAAGAAAACTTCATATAAATATGAGAAAGGAAGGTGAAAAGCCTCATTATCGTAAGAAGTTAAAACTTATGACTAAGGCATATATGAAAAAATATAGATTTGTAATTGTATGTTTAATTGAAGGTGATGCTCTCAAGTTTCATGAAAATCTTATAAATACTATAAAATTAAAATTTGGAGTTAATCCCCAAAAATTGCCCGCTCATTTTACAATAAAGGCTCCTTTTGAAACTGATGATTTGAATAATATAAGTGAATTACAAAACTTAATAAATGAATTTTGTTTAACCCATTCTAAATCTGAAATAAATATTAACGGATTTAACCATTTTGGAAATCGAGTTATATATATGGGCATAAATCCATCAATAAAAGCGTTAAATACGTATAAAGAGTTCATTGAGAAATTAAAAAAACTTTCTTGGTTAGACTGGAAAAGTAATGAGTCTAAAGAAAAAGTTTTTCATTGTACTGTAGCAACTAAATTTCAACAATATAAATTCCATACTATTTGGGATTTTGTAAGTAATTCCTGCCCTAATTTTAAATTATATTTTGATAATATATCAATATTATATTGGAAAAACAATTACTGGGAAACTTATAGAGAATTCAAATTTAATATTTAAAATTAAATAACATATATTTTAATATGGCATTTTCCATTTAGTATTTGAAATCGAGTGAAAATACCAAATTTTCTATTTAATTATTACATTTTTACTTACTAGTATTTTAATTTAATAATTTAAAATGATATAATAGTTTATATAATTACTTTTTTTTGAAAGGTAGTGGTAACCGTATGTATAATAAAAATGTAATGAGAGAATATTTAAAATCAAATGTTTTCAAAGAATTATACTCTTTAGAAACTGATCAAGAGAAGGAATTACCGCAACCGCCGGTTCAAAAAAATTGTTCTCCTAATGCTAAAATAATTGATTTAGTTTCTCCTGAGCTCTTTGATTGTGGCACAATGTCTATAATGGATGTATTAAAACATAGAAAATCTAGGAGAGTTTATTCTGATTATCCTCTAACTTTAAAAGAACTATCTTTTTTGATTTGGAGTATGCAGGGAGTAAAGAAAATAGTAAACAAAGGCTATGCTACATTAAGAACTGTTCCTTCCGCTGGTGCTCGGCACTCTTTTGAAACTTATTTAGCAATAATGAATGTAGATTCTTTAGATAAAGGCATTTACAGATACTTACCACTTGAGCACAAACTAGTATTTTTAGGTTACATTGAAAATCTAAATGTTAAATTATCTGAATGCTGCTTAAATCAGAAATTTGTTTCTCAAAGTGCTGTCACTTTTATACTTACAGCTATACCTTACAGAATGGAGTGGAGATATGATATAGCTTCCTATAAACTTGTAGCAATAGATGCAGGGCACGCCTTTGAAAATCTATATTTATCAGCAGAAGCTATAAATTGTGGAACTTGTGCTTTAGCTGCATATGATCAAGAAAAAATAGATAAATTAATAAATGTAGATGGTGAAGATGAATTTACCGTATATATAGCTCCAGTAGGTAAACAACTTTAGTTGTTTTGTGGTATGCTCATTTTGAGCATACCTATATTATTATATAAAATAATAAAATATTATTAATACTGCCTCCATTAATTTAAAGCAAACATTATCAAGACCTGTCCCTGATATATTTAGACCTGTCCCTGCAACTTTATACAACTTTAAAGGGACTTGTGCTTACTATTTTAATGTATAGAGAGTGTGATTAAATATGAATATTAAAAACAAATTAAGAGATTATTTTCCAGCTCTAACACATAAAAATTTCAGATATTTTTGGCTTGGTTCCATAGTTTCATTAATAGGAACATGGATGCAAAATACTGGTCAATCTTGGCTAGTTCTTACCCTTACTAATTCACCCTTTAAATTAAGCTTGGTAAATGCACTACAGTTTACTCCTGTTCTTTTATTTTCACTATTTGCTGGTGCAGTCATAGACAAACTTCCTAAAAAGAAGATTCTTGTTTTTACTCAAAGTGCAATGATGATATTAGCATTGATTCTTGCTTTACTAGTATTTACAAACAAGGTGCAATATTGGCATATATTAATTCTTGCTACATTACTTGGCTGCGCTAATACTTTAGATATGCCCACTAGACAATCTTTTATGATAGAATTAGTAGGAAAAGATAACCTTTTAAATGCTATAGCTTTAAATTCATCTGTTTTTAATGCTGCACGACTTATAGGTCCTGCTATCTCTGGTCTTATGATACATATACTTGGTTTTACATGGTGCTTTTTTTTAAATGGACTTAGTTTCATACCTTTAATATATGGTATATATAATATGAAAATAAAAAATACTAATTCTAAAAGAAACTTGAATAAAAATTTATTTAAGGAAGTTAAAGAAGGGCTAATATATATATCCAAAAATCCAAAAATATATAGAACAATTATACTTATAGGCGTAGTTGGAACCTTCATTATGAATTATAATGTTTTGATACCTCTTCAAGCAAAAATCGTTTTAAATGAAAGTTCAAAAGGATATGGATACTTAATGTCTTATATGGGTGCTGGTTCATTAATATCTGCAATATTGGTAGCAGCCTCTAATAAATCAGGTTCTAAAAGAAATCTTTTGTATTTTAGCGCTTTATCAGTATCATTCTCATTAATTTTAATTGGTTTTTCTAAAAGCTTTATACTTACAGGATTTTTACTATTCTTAGCAGGAATATTTAACATACTATTTTCAACCACTGCTAATTCAAGGGTTCAATTAAATTGTAATGATGAATATCGTGGAAGAGTAATGAGCATATATTCTTTAGTTTTTGCAGGTTCAACTCCTATAGGAAGCCTTATAACTGGATATATAAGTAATAATTTTGGAGTTTCTATAACCTTTATGACAAATGGAATTATCACAATTTGCTTATCACTAATCCTGCTAGTAACTTCTTTCAATTTTAAAAATGTAAAAACATTCAAATAAACCTATACTATTCTTAAAAGCTCTATCTCCAATATTTAAGAATGAATTTTTTACGGTATTTACAGGGACAGGTATGGGGTTATGAATTTTTTACGGTATTTATAGGGACAGGTATGGGGTTTGTAACATAATTCCTTCCAACTCATATAATTATATTGTAGCATTATAATGAAAGGATATTTTATATGTTTTTTGATCCATATTTTTATAACTACAATGAATTTAATAGACAGACCCCATTTTTTTCATATGTAAGAATTCTTCATGCTTCTCCTGATACCCCTGCTGTAGATATATACTTAGATAATGCTCTGATTGCAAAGAACTTATCTTACAAAAATTTCACAGAATATTTATCTATACCTACAGGCTTGCATAATTTAATGGTATTTCCGGCAAGTAATAAAAAAACACCTATTACAAATACCAATATTTTCATTTCTGAAAAAAAGATATTTACCGCAGCAGTTATTGGAAGTCTAAATAATATATCCATAGACCTTATTTCTGAACCAATAAAAGAAATTCCAAGCAATAAGACGCTAGTGCGATTCATTCATCTTTCACCTAGTAGCCCTCCCGTAGATATTACACTTCCAAATGGCACGAAATTATTCGAAGACGTAGAATATAAAGAAGTAGCTGACTACATTACTGTAGATCCTGCTCTGTATACATTACAAGCTCGCTTATCAGATACTGATAAAGTTATTTTAACTGTGCCTAAAATACATCTAAAACCAAATCGCTTTTATTCAATATATGGCATAGGTCTTTCCAATGGCAATCCACCTTTACAGTTTTTAATTCCATTAGACGGAAATACTTATTTAAAATTCTAATGTATATCAAATCTTCTCACCGCTCAATTAATACTGAGTTGTGAGTTTTCTTTTTAATTCTTATTAGCCTAAAAATATAGTGAACATATTTTTAAATCTTTTAACTAGTCAATCTCCAACTTCAAACATATTTTATATATAAATGTATTAATGTTTAAATAAAGTAATTTTGGGAATAGATATAATATATGCTGTACCTTAAAGGAGGAATTAAAAATGGCCAGATTCGCTAGGGTAAAAAACATTTTAGGAACTTATCATATAATGTTAAAGAGTATATCAGAAATTTATCTATTTAGAAGTTCTAAGGATAAAGATAAATTTCTTCAAATTCTAAATAAATATAAGACTATATATAAAGTTGAAATATATGCTTATTGCTTAATGGATAATCATGTTCATATTTTGGTATATTGCAAAGGTGCCGATATAAGTAAATTTATGCATGGAGTGAACTTAAGCTACGCGCTATATTACAATAAAAAATATAATAGAAGCGGACATGTTTTTAGTGATCGATTTAAAAGTAAGTTGATAATGGATGAAGTATATTTATTAAACTGTAGTACGTATATTCATAATAATCCAAAAGATATAAAGAAATATAAGGGAAGTGTTGAAAATTATAGTTATTCCAGTTTAGGTATATATCTTGGAAAACTAAAAGATAAATACGATTTAATAAATACCAGATTTATTCTAAGCTTATTTAGCAAAGATTTAATAAAATCTAGGATTTTATATGTAAACTTTTTAAAAAATACTAAAAATATTAAACTTTCTTCTAGCTTTACTTTATCACTAAAAGAAAATAACTCCTCTTCCGATTGCACTACAGATATAAATTGTAATTGTATGGGCAAAAGGAATTTTATACCTAGGGATTATACCTCTGATAAGATAATAAACTTTGTTAAAAAAAACATATACTCCGGAAAAATAAATATGTTAAACAAAAATTCATATAGAAATTTTAAATCTCTCTGTACAGTTCTATTAAAATGCTTGTGTGACCTAACTTATAATGAAATAGGTAAACGTCTAAATATTATTAACGTTTATGATTGTTATAAATTGTGTAATAACGGAGTTTTTTTAATTCAGACAAAACATAATGACATAGTGGAAAGATTCTTACAATCTGCAAAATAAACACTTAAAATATTAATAGATATAATACCTTAAGTGCTCAAAAGTTACTAATATTAAATTTAAACGTTTGCTGCTAATATTCATATATTCCTATTCTGATACAAAGATATCAATAATAAGTATTCAATTGATTTTTTTTTTGAAAATTAGCACATTTAGTATAGTTCTCTTTACCATTAGAACATTCTTTATCTATAATTATATTTGTTAGCGTACAATAATTTCCTGCTTTAGCATGGTGCTTACATTCTCTAACACTACATTTTATATTTTCATTATACTCCGCGATATTAAAGCCCATAGTTCTATTATTCATTTTATTTCTGCTATCAAAAATCTTAACACTAGATTTTGCACCTTATAATCTATATAAAGTGGTAGTATTGTAAACCATATTTTTAGCTGTTACTTACAAATTTCTTTTATCTACTACAAAGCAGTTTTTTCACCTACCTTTCATTATTCTATTATTATTTATATTTTATGATTTAAGTGTCCTTACTAAATAAATACTATTTAATTCTTTAATAAATGCTATGTAATAAAAATAAATATGCATTAAATTAAAAGTTTATATTTTAACTTCACACTTTTAAATAATAGTAAAAAATATAAACTCCAATTTTAAATTAGAGTTTATATTTAAATTCATATTATTTCATTTCAAAACTTCCACAGTCAGTAGCTTCTTGATTCTCGGCCATAATATCATTTTTTACTACTTTTATCTTATTTAGTGTACAATAATCATCATCTTTACAATGATATCTACACTCATCAACTGTACATTCTATACTATCATTACGTTTATCAAACATATTTAACTCCCTCCTTATAAATTAATTCCTTATTATTATCTTCAAAAAAAATTTTTATATTCATACACATTAAGCTCTTTCTTTAATAAATAACAATACCTGTCCCTAACTTTCACAAGTTAGGGACAGGTATTGTTATCCTACCATAGGTCTCATTATATCTTTTTTATAATCATATATAAATATCAACTTTCTATTTTCTACTTCTTTGAACCTTTCTAATAAAATTGAAGTTTCACAGGAAGTTATAATGGTAACTTTACGATTTTTTTCTAATAATTCTTCTAATTTTTTAATCATATTAAAATCTTTTAATTCATAATGGTAATAAACATCACTACCAATAAACATATTTAATTTTTCCGCTATAGCATTGCCTTTCTCTTCTAAACTAATAAAAACATAATTCATTTTACCACCTAATTTCATATAATTTGCATAATTCAACTCTCCCTCTACTTGTTTAAACCAAAGTGGACTTCTTAGTTAAAATATAAAATTTTCACTTTAAATTTTATTTCCAAAAAATTATACAACAAAAAAGTAATTTCTACAAATTATAAAAGGAAAAAAACTCTTTATAAAAATATTACTTAAAAAAGTTCTTATTTCCAAAAAAGTGTATATGCGCATACGCTCCCAATGTATTATTCTTAACATATCCACATTCCCACTGCTTTATTTCTCCTGTAATTGTTTCTTTTTGCAACTTATAAATTTTTTTTTCACTACAATTTACTTTAGATCTATGGAACTCATGACAATTTATCTTACTCTTCTTAGCAACTATACTATTTTCCTCATTTACTTCAATTTGTGCATATCCAAAATTTTGGAGCCTCTTTGTCATATAACTTACTCCATTGAAAAATCCAACAGTTTCCTTAATATTTATCCCGCTATAATTATTAAACATATACTTATTAAGCTCATCTTCTTTATATTCATTAGTTAGTCCCTTAGTTAAATACATTAATCCCCCGCACTCTGCAAAACACTTAAGTCCACTATTTAATTTATCATAAATACTATTTAGCATGAATGTATTTTGAGAAAGTTCATCAATAAAAACTTCTGGATATCCACCACCTATATATAGAAAATCTATATTTTCAGGAATCTTCTTATCAGCAATGGGACTAAAAAAAGTAACCTCTCCCATTTCCTCTAACATCTCTAAATTCTCTTTATAATAAAAACTAAAAGCTCTATCATAAGCTACAGCTGTTCTCATATTTTTATTTTTTACGTGAAAATTGTCTTGATACTTTTTACAATCATTCATATTTTCTATAAGAGCTTTTAAATCCACATACTTATGTATTAATTCAGCACAAATATCTATTTTCCTGTTAATATCACTTATTTCACTACTCTGTATTAACCCGAGATGTCTACTTTTTATACTTAATCTATCATCCTTAGGTATATATCCAAACACATTAGTTTTACAATTACTTTCTATTGCAATTTTTAATATTCTATAATAGGATTCACTTACATTATTCAAAATTATTCCACATACTTTTACATTATCGAAATTTAATATGCCATTTATTTCCGCACATAAAGTTGCCATTTGTGCACTAGGAGATAATACTAAAACCACTGGTAAATCTAATAACTTTGCTACATGTGAAGTGGAATATTCAGAATTTATTCCTTTACCATCATATAAACCCATAACTCCTTCTACTACAGCAATATCTGCATTACCTCTAGAAAAACTTGCCTTAACACCTTCTTCTCCCATGAGAAAAATATCTAAATTTCTAGAGGCTTTGCCTGTAATTGTGGAGTGGAACGCTGAATCTATATAATCTGGCCCTACTTTATATCCTTGTACTTGAAATCCTTTATTCATTAGCGCTCTCATCAATCCTAAAGTAAAAGTGGTCTTTCCACCACCACTTTTATTTGAACCTATAACTATTCCTTTCACTAATCTCCCCCCAATGGTCACAATATATTTTAAATACTCCAAATACCTTACAAATAACTCACAAATAACTCAGACCTGTCCCTGATAAATTCCTGGTAAATTTTCGCTAATTCGTTGGGATCTGTCCCTAGATATCTGGGGACAGGTCTTGTAATTTCTAAAGCTCTATAAAATTAAATCTCTAATTTTTTCTATATATATATCTTGTATAGATAAATTTTCACCCAACCCATGAAGATAAACAGTGGATTGAATTCCGTTGTTTTTTAATATGCTTTTCCATGAATCTTCTCCATCCCCAGACATGTCATTATTTGCATGTTCTCCAGCCACTAACATAAATGGCATTAGTACTACATTATCTATTTTATTCTTCTTAAGTCTTCTTATTACATTATCTAAAGTAGGGTATCCTTCCACAGTACCTACAAATACATTTTCAAGTCCACTTTCTTCTAATATGTACTGCAACAATGCATAACAAGCATTAGAATAGTGTGTGGTTCCATGCCCCATTAAAACAACGCCCTTATTTTTTTTCATAGTTGGCATTTGATTTTTTAAAGCACTTACTGCTTCTTCATATTCTTTTTCTTCATAAAGTAACGGGGTTCCAATTATTATTTTTTTAAACAAATTTTTATACCCATAAATAGTTTCTTTTACTGCGTCATATTCTATACCAGGAATTATATGCAATGGTTGAACTATAACTTCATTAAATCCATCAGCTTTCATCTTATCTAAAGCTTCCTTAGTACTATCGATATAACTATTTTCATTTATTTTAATCTTTTTTCTTATAATTCCAGAAGTAAATGCTCTTCTAATCTCATATCCCTGAAAGCTATTTTTAATCTTATTTTCTATAGCTTCTATAGTTAGCTTTCTTGTTTCTTCATAGCTAGTGCCGAAACTCACCACAAGAATTCCTTTTTTACCATTGTTAACTCTGCTCATACTGATATCCTCCTGCTACTTAATTTAAGGAATTTTTTCAAACTTTCTACATTTCATTAAAAGCTATCAAAGCAACTTTTTCCTTAATTTTCAATTTAAAGTAGTAATTTTATAATTAAAAAAGTTTATTTAATAATTTATCAATTACTTTCTTAATTACTTATTTTCACTATAAATATTTTAAAGTACGTGGGAATAAATAACAATTCAAAGATGCTGGTATATTTTTTTATCGGACAAGGAAGCTAGTTAGGACTATTGGCGGGTTTTGCTGACGCAGTATGTCGCAAAACATACTATCATACTGACTTATTATTTATTTGAATGTTCCTAATATACACTATCATCTCTTCAATGCTACTAAATACCTTATCTAATTTCTTATTACTTCTCTTAATCACAATGGCATAAATACCTGCACAAATGGCTGCCTCTAACTTCTCCCCTGTTCCGCCTTCTACTCCACTATCCTTCATAATAATGGCTTTGGCATTATATTCTTTTATAAAATTTAAATTTAAATCATAACTTATAGGCCCCTTTATAGCTATTAAGTCGTCTACCTTAACACCTAAATTAAAACATTCTTCCATGACCTTTAAAGATGGCAAAACCCTATGTATTATTCTATTTTCTAACCCCAACCTCAGTATTTTATCCATATTTCTACTTCCGCTAGTGTTTAATACATTTCCTCTAACATTTTTTAGACAATCATATATCTCTTCATATGTATCTACTTGCATCAATTTCTCATAGCTTTCATATTTTTCTACTACTGATGGACGCTCATACCTTATGTATGGTATTTTACATACATCACATGCTTTTACCACATTTTTTGTAACCTCTAGGGCATATGGATGTGATGCATCTATAAAAATATTAATATTATTAAGCTTTATAACTTCAATAATTTGTTGTAAATTCAATGGTGATGAATTCAAAACCTTATATTTATAATTTTCTAAAAGCTCCCCACCATATTTAGTAGCAGTAGAAATAAACAAATCTTCTGTGAACCCGTTTAGCATAGATACTATTTTTTTACCTTCTGATGTTCCAACTATAAGCCCTATCATTTATTTCACCTACATTCATGTTATTATAACTTATACTCTTCTTTATTTTCATATCCTCTAGGAGTTATAAAAATATTATCTTTAACATAACTTTGACTGTTTCCTATTATAACTATTGAAAGCATATCAACCACACTATCATCAAAATTATCTAATGTGAAAATATATGTTTTCTGGCCATCTCTTAAAGCATTTTTTACCACAGCCACTGGAGTTTTTCCATTTCTATACTTTCTAACAATATTTAATACCTCTGCCAAATTATTTGGTCTAGATTTACTTTTAGGATTATACAAAGATATTATAAAATCTCCTTGTGCAGCTAATTCCACTCTCTTTTTTATAAGATTATATGGCGTTAATAAGTCACTTAAACTTATGTTACAGTTGTCATGCATAAGAGGTGCTCCAACAATAGATGCCGCTGCTGATGAGGCCGTAACTCCTGGTATAATTTCAACAACTTCATCACTTCTCATCTGAAGTATAAGACCTGCCATTCCGTATATACCAGCATCACCGGTGCTTATTATTGCAACCTTTTTCTCTCTACTTAATTCTAAAGCCTTTTTACATCTAGGAATTTCCCCCTTCATTCCTGTAGAAAAGACCTCTTTATCCTGTATCAATGGAGATATTAAATCAATATATTTAGTGTATCCTATTATAACATCACTTTCATCTATAGCTTTCCTAGCTTTTATAGTCATATGTTCAATTCCACCTGGTCCCATTCCAATTACATAAAGCTTTCCCATGTTTTTCTCCTCTCGTTATATATAATATTAAAGACCTGTCCCTTTTAATTTTTCTATTAGCCCCGTATTTTTGTACTGCTTATATTTCTTACCACATTTTAAGCCCTTTTTCCTATGGCACAAGTCATGCCATCCTTACTTAATTTATTCATCAAAAAAGTTTCTCCTCCAGCCAACTCTACACATGGCTCACAAACACATCTTGCCCCTATGGTTTTTTCAACAAAATCGCTCCCTCGATATTTATGCTGAACCTTTCTTATATCCTGAATTGAAAATATCTTTAATTTTGCATTTAGTATTTCTGATAGGTTTCTTATAGCAGTTTCATTTCTTTTTACTTCCACAGTAGCAACTGAATTTATAGCTCTTAAATCTATATTTAATTTTTCTAATTCATCACGAACTATACTTAACATTTTTTCTTTGTCATAGTTTTTCCTACATCCTATGCCCACAACAATATTTTTCCTTATAAGCTTCAATACTGGTATATCTACTAGATCCATAAAATTGCTTTTATTAGTAACTGCAACTACTCCTGATATATTATTTTTCTTAAGGAAATCATGAAATCCTAATTTACTCAGCTGAAAAAATACTTCATTATCATCTTTATCATTTTTATCTACTTTTTTATTGTTTAGAGAAGAAACTTCCTCTAAGTTTAAATATCCACTAGGGGTTTTTATGAAGCCTTCCTCATCTAAAAATATGACTTTTTCACCATGCACCAATTTTGCAGATACATCCTTTGCTTTCTTCAAATCTTCAATGACTAAATTATATTTTTTAGCAATAATATCTGGTGCTAAAATGCCTAAGTTGTCTGTGGCCGTAGTTATTATCGGTTGAGCCTTAATAATATCTGCAACTTTTATTGTTAAATCATTAGCTCCTCCTATATGTCCGCTTAAAAGACTTATTACATATTTAGAACTACTATCAATTACTATTACTGCTGGATCTTTGTCCTTAGATTTAATATAAGGTGCAATGGATCTAATAGCTATTCCCGTAGAAGATATGAATATGATATTTTGAAACTCTCCCATTATGCTTCTAGCTATATTATTTATTCCTTCCTTTACAACCATTTCTCTAGTATAAACATAACATTCCATAGTAGAAGATATAGTTTTTGCAATATCATCTCCAGTCTTAGTAACACTCACTATAACACTTTTCATATTTAGTACCCCTTTTTAATACCTTTAAGACATTTATAAAATCCCTTTACTTTCACAAAATCTTATCTAACATGTATGCCCGTTTTTCTCGCTAAATTTTTCTTTATAATATTAGACCTGTCCCTGAATATTTCTTTTCTGAATATTTTCAACACCTGTCCCTTGATTTTCTATAATAATTCTGCTATTTTCTAAACATATGTGAGAAGTTTTTATCATATAATTTACTCTTGTCATATTCGCAATCAATAAAATCTCCTACTAGTATTTGAGCACATCTAGTAATATTTGCTTCTTTTACTTTAGTAGCTATATCATCTAATGTACCCACAACTATTCTTTCATCCGGCCAGCTAGCTTTTTCTATTACTGCTATAGGTACATTCCTACCATAACCTTTTTTCAATTTCTCTACTACTTTTTCTATCATGCTTACAGATAAGAATATAGCCATAGATGCTCCTATTTTAGCTAAATTCTCCAAATCTTCTTTCTCTGGTACAGGAGTTCTTCCCTCTACTCTAGTGAGAATAACTGTTTGTGAAACATTAGGAAGTGTAAATTCTTTTTTTATAGCTGATGCTGCTGCTGCAAAAGAACTAACCCCCGGAATAACTTTATATGTTATATTAAATTTATCCATCTCATCCATTTGCTCCTTGATTGCTCCATATATTGAAGGCTCTCCAGTATGTAATCTTACAACCAACTTATTTTCTTCTTCAGCTTTCTTTATAACATCAATAACTTCATCCAAATTCATAGAAGCGGAATTATATATTTCTGTACTCTCTTTACAAAATTCCAAATGCTTATTGTTTACTAATGAGCCCGCATATATTACCACATCTGCCTTAGTTAAAATATCTCTTCCCTTAACTGTTATTAAGTCCACATCTCCTGGTCCTGCACCTATAAAATATACCATTTTAACTCCTCCATTCATTTACGAAAACTTGTCTCTTTAACAATTATTATTTTTTATGTGCTATTATCAAGCTCATATACTCCCTGTTATTTAAAATTCTTTCTCTATTTCTTATAATTTCTTGTCCTTCTCTTCCAGTCTTTTTAATGTAAACATAATCATAAGCATTGCTTTCCAAGAAATCTAATACCTTTTCCTCTATCTTATATACCTTCATTATTGCTAAATTCTTTTGACCTTTAACAGTATCTAATCTAGTAGCTGGAAGTACTAATAAAGGTTCATCGCCTATTACTAAATATTCATTTGCAACACTAGCACAAGCGCAAAATGAAGTTATTCCTGGAACAGTCTCCACTTCAAATCCATCATCTTTTAAATTCTGTAGAAGATAAGTATAAGTACTAAATATAAATGGATCTCCTATGGTTAAAAACACAACATCTTGGCCCATACTCAATTTTTTTTCAACTTCTTTAGCATTTTCTCTAATTTTTATTTTCTGCTCTGGTCCTCCCATTGGGAAATGCATAACTAAAACCTCAGCATCCTTTTTTATAAATTCCTTAACAGTCTCATATGCTATACTTTTTCCACCATTTTTGGCACTTGGCACCACAATAATGTCTGAATTTTGTATTATTCTAGCAGCTTTTAAAGTTAAAAGTTCCGTATCTCCTGGACCAACACCTATGCCATATAATTTTGCCATATTAAAATCCTCACTTTCTATTAATGAACTTTAATTATTGAACTTTTTAAAATGTATTTTTAATTTTTTTGCAATACCTGTCCCTATTGCTTTAATATTACTATAAAGCTCGTACATTTTTTACTAATTCTTGAACTATATCTTTTAAACCTTATTATTTTTCTAATTTGATTACCTTTTATTAGCTACGAGCATAAAAATTGGATTGTTAGCTATAATCATACCACTCTTGCCTTTAACCTTACTTATAGCTACTTGAGTACATTCTGTCTTGTACCCAATTTTGTTTAAAAACTCCATCGCCTTATATAAATTACTTATTGTTATAAAGTTTAAAACCATAACTCCATTCTCTTTTAATTTACTGCTATATCTACTTATGATACATTCAATGTTTCCACCGCTGCCTCCAATAAATATAGCATCAAACACATCTTTTATATTATTTATAACACCTAAAGCCTCACCTTTAATGAGCTGTAAATTTGTGCAGTTAAATTTTTTCTTATTTTGCTCCATAACTTCTATAGCTTCTTCCTCTTTTTCTATAGCTACAACTTTTCCCTCACTGCAAATTTTACTGCACTGAATGCTTATACTTCCCGTTCCAGCTCCTATATCTAAAACTTTGTAATTTTCTTGTAAGCTCATTTTGCAAATACTTAAAATTCTAACTTCCTCTTTTGTCATAGGAGGATTTCCTCTTATAAACTCTTCATCTTTTATAAAATGCATTTTTCAATCACCACCACACATAAATCACTGTAACTCTTCCTTGCCATTTCTGAAAGAGTTCCCGAAGAAATTTTTTCATTCTCATAAGATAAATTTTCTCCAACGTAAATCTTAATTTCTAAACCTTTCTCTGCTGTTTTACCTGATTGGGTATATTTCATTACACCTGTCCCCACTGTTTTACTTGCTTCTGTGTATTTTATTATACCTGTCCCTGCTGTTTCTGATGCTTTCTCACTTTCTTCTATTAAATTTAATCTCGCCTTTAATAATCTCTCACAAAGAACATTGGGTGCGTTTGTTTTATCTGTAAGCCAAATAGATATTTTATGACTTCTTACCACATCCACAAATTCCTCTTCCCTACCATGCATACTTCCAGTAAAAGCTTCATTCCAAGGAACTGCTATTTTGCTCATCATATATTGAAAAGAGCTTATTCCAGGTATTATCTCTATCTTACCTCTATAATTATTTTTAATATAATTAGTTATCCCATAATAACAGGGATCTCCTGAAGCCGCTACTGCTATATCTTCATCACAATTATTATTTATGTATTCAATTATTTCCTTTAAAGTTGTTACTACGACCTTTTTGTTTTCTATAAAATATAGACTTTCTATAGCCCTTTTAAATCCTAACACAATATTAGCTTTTTCCATCACATCTATAGCCTTAGGAATTATATAATTCTTATGACCTGGCCCTATACCTACTATGTAAATCATAAAGTCCTCCTTATAGAATTGAACTATGTATTTATTATTCCTTCCCCTTTATCCTTCTTTCAATTTTATTGTTTTTACCCCTTCTTGTATCATATAATATACCAATATCCATGGAGTATAATATTACCTCTGGAGAAATTTTATCGTGAGTATAAGTTTTAATTCTATGCACTATCTTGTTACAGATATTCTGGAACAACTCAGTAAAATTCCAAGAATCATCCCCAGGAGTTTTACCATTACTTGCTAATTCATTATGCTTTTCTCTAGTTTCAGTTACAGCCTCACTATACCTGTCCCTAACTTTCTCAACAGTTTCATCACACCTGTCCCTGACTTCCTTGTACATTCTACTTCTTTCCCACAAAAGATTTACGGCTCCTTCTGTGGTTTTTTGGCTATAAACTTCTCTCACAAGTTCAACTGGTGCT
Organism: Clostridium sp. KNHs214; assembly: GCF_000744935.1. GTDB lineage: Bacteria > Bacillota > Clostridia > Clostridiales > Clostridiaceae > Haloimpatiens. Next base: position 344,391 of record NZ_JQMW01000013.1, read on the forward strand.
CCCATTAATGCAATTTCTAATGCTAACACTTCTAACCTTACATCACTAACTCTGCTATGGGTGTTAAAGCAACCAGCAGATACTTTTCCTAATTTCCCTACATGGCCAACTACTGTAATATTTTTAACCCCCTGTTGAACACAGCTATCTAATGCAAATCCAACATAATTAGACATTATAACCATAGCTTCCTCATTAAGTTTGAGTTTTTTAGCCATATCTTCGCCCATATTTCCAAACAAAAGGATTAAATCTTTTTGTCCACTTTTAACCTTTTGACTTATTTCCAAGGCAATAGATTCCTTAAGGGCTTCCTCTGACATAGGAGTAACAATTCCAGTGGTTCCAAGTATGGATATCCCCCCAACTATATTAAGTCTAGGGTTAAATGTTTTCTTCGCTATTTCTTCTCCCTTAGGTACAAATATAGTTATTTCTACTCCCTTTTCCGGAGGCAGTACATCTCTAACTTCTTTTTCTATCATCTTTCTTGGCACTGGATTAATAGCATATTCTCCTTCAGGTACATAGAGTCCAGGGCTCTTAACTATACCTACACCCTTACCGCCTTTTAGAATATAACCACTTTCTCTAATCGCAGCTCTGGCCCATATCTCCAACCCATCAGTTATATCCGGATCATCTCCCGCATCCTTAATGACACAACATTGAACAAAGTTTCTCCCTCTTTCAATTTTTTTAATTTCTAAATAAAGTTCAATTCCCTTTGGAGTATCTATTCTTACATTATCCAAAACCTCATTATTAAAAAGCATCATAGTTGCCGCCTTAGCTGCCGCTGTTGCACAAGAACCCGTAGTATATCCGCACCTTAATTTTTTTCCTTCACTATTAACATATAAATCCAACATAGTTACACACCTTATTTCTTGCTTTCTTATTATTCTCTTTCTATAAGCATGTACATTAAAGCATTTACTATAGAAGCTGCCACTGTACTGCCTCCTTTTCTTCCTCTAACAGTAATCATAGGCACATCTAATTTTTCTGCTTCTTCCTTAGACTCTGCTGCACCAACAAATCCTATAGGACAACCTACTATAAACTTAGCCTTAGATTTTCCCTCTAAAATCATTTCCTTCAACCTAAATAGTGCTGTTGGTGCATTTCCAAATACAAAGAATTCTACTCCATCCTCCACAGCCTTCTCCACTGCTGCCATAGACCTAGTAATACCTCTTTTTTTAGCTATTTCACTCATTCCATCTTTACTTACATAACTAATAACTTTACAATTCAATTTTTCTAAAGCCCTCTTATTAATTCCTGAAGCCGCCATCTTTGTATCTGTATAAATAGTAATACCTTTTTCTAAAAGTTTTAACGCTTCATCTATAGCTCCAGGTCTTATATAAACTAAATCTTTATAATCAAAATCTGCTGTAGTATGTATAACTCTTTTTATTATCTGAATCTCTCTTTCATTAAAATTATGAGCTCCCATCTCTTCCCCTATTATTTCAAAACTTCTTTTTTCTATATCCATTGGAATTTTTATATAATCTTTCATAATTAAACCTCCTATGTTTTAGAACTATTGATTTTGTAAAAAAACATTCCTATCGGCAATACTATATTAATAAATTTAAAAATAGTCAGGGACAGGTATAGTTAAATTTAGTTAAATTTCTGAACTCCTCAGGAACCAGATCTGGCTAAGCCGCTAACTAAATGCCGGTTAAACCCTAGGGACAGGTCTAGCTAAATCTATCTAAATACCACCCCTACTACAACATAAATTATTAATAAAAGTATCTCAGAAAAATACATAAGTTTTATAACCTCAACTATGTGTTCTTTAGTTAAATCTATTATTTTATCACCAATAGTTGGTTTATATATAACTTCACCAAAATATGTATTTGTCCCTCCAAGTTGAACTCTCATAGCACCTGCAGCAGCTGCTTCTGGGTATGCACAGTTAGGGCTTTTGTGATTTTCTCTATCTCTTATCATTATTTTGAAAGACTTTATTATGTTACCTCCTACTAAAGGAGAAACAATACACATCAAAATTCCTGTAACCCTTGCAGGAATTAAATTAAATACATCATCTACCTTAGCTGGGAAATAACCAATATCCTTGTATTCCTTGGTCAGATATCCAAGCATAGAATCCATAGTATTTATACCCTTATACATCATAGCCAAAGGAGCTCCACCTATCATAGCAAAAATCAAAGGAGCTATAACCCCATCAGCAGTATTTTCAGCTACTGTTTCCACATCTGCCCTAATAACTTCATCTTCAGAAAGATGTTTAGTCTCTCTTCCCACTATATATGAAAGCTTTAATCTGGCGTCTTCAATATCCTTATTCTTTAATGCCTTATAAACCTTCATTGCTTCCTCCTTCAAACATTTACATGCAATGGTTGTCCATAATATTAATATACTTAATCCATGATGAATTAATGGCATCTTTTCCGTAAACTTTAAAATGAAATAAGGAATAGCAAAACTTGTTCCTGCTACTAATATAACAATAATTCCACCAAAAAACTTTAACTGCCCAGGCTTTTTAGAAATTTTTCTAAATCCCTTTTCTAAAAATCTTATAAACTTACCTATGTATATAACTGGATGTGGAAAGCCATAGGGATCCCCTATTAGCCAATCTATAGCTACAGCTATTAGTACATCTAAAAAATTAAAATACATAATATATCTTCCCCCATGTTCATAATCGAAAAAATTAGCAAATGCCTAAATAATTAATAGTATCTTAGACCTAAAGCTCTAAATTTAAAATTAATTTCACCTTTATTGATAATTGAGTATTGTAACAGATTATTTTAAATATCATTAAGGTACATGAAAATAAATAACAAGTCAAAGATACTGGTATATTTTGTGTGATTGTAACTGTTTTTTAACTTTTAATTATATTACTTATAATATAATTAAATTAACAAGTAATTTATAGGAAGTGATTCGCATGAAAAAATCCTCTATAAAAAAATCCTTTAACATAGTTCCATTCATAGGCATCGTATTCATATCAATAATAGTATTAGAATTAACATTTTTATCGATTTAAATATAATAAAAATTTAATTTCCCTTCATTTATTTTTGTTTCCCTGCTTTTACTAAAGCTGGGATTTTATTTTTTAACTATATTCTATACAGTACTAAAATCAATAGTTTAAAAAACTCAAACCATGTTTCTTAGGTATAATATAAGAATTTTTGTATAAATAAAAAAACAGTAGTTCCAAGAAAACTACTGTTGAAATTACCATCTTAAACTTCAAAAGTACCTTCCCTCCGAAAGCCTTGTTTATTAATTTAGGCAGGTTTCCTGACTCTAGCATCGTCCTCCTCTCTTCCTTCCCTAGCCGTATGACCGGTGGATTTTAGAGATTTGTCCACTATTACAGTAGCGGGGGCTGTTGTGGAATTTAACCACATTCCCTTTTAACCAATTTTTATCTTGGCACCTAAACTTATTAATTTATTAAATTTTTTTCACCATGTTAATTATAATACAAATCTGAAAACTTTAATAGTTATTTATAAATTTAATAAAATATCTGTATAAAAATTTTTTAATATACTAATTAATATATCATTTCTACTCTTATCTTTTATTGCAAACCTAACATAATATTCATTTAATCCCTTATAATTAGAGCATTTACGTATTAAAAGCCCTTTCTCTAAACAATAATCGTAAAGCTTATTACAATGAATTCCCTTAAGCTTAACTAATAAAAAATTAGCATTAGTTGTAAATACTTTATCTATAAATTCTATAGTTTTTAACTGCTCTGTAAGAAACTTTTTTTGACTATTTATCCACATTAAAGAATTCATTATATATTTTGTATCCTTTAAAACATATTTAACAGCAGTTTCTGCAAAACAATTTATATTCCAAGGATTTTGCTTTTCACTTATATTTTCAAGTAAATCTTTGTTTTTACTTATACCATACCCAAACCTAATACCAGGCATACCAAAAAATTTTGTAAGAGCTCTTATAATAAATATACATTTATAACTCTCTAATTCTTTTATAAAACTTTTTTCATTATCTCCTACAAATTCTATAAAAGCTTCGTCTATAATTATGGTTTTATCTTCTCTTTCACAGAAATCTAATATGCTTTTAAATTTATCTTTATTAATTATTCCTCCATTAGGATTATTAGGATTTCCAATTACTAAAGCCTCTACATATGGAATTTTTTTTAGTATATCATCATAGTCGTAGCTCATATCATCTTTCTTTAAATAAGAATGCTCTACTTTACACCCATGCTTTTTCCCGTCAATCTCATATTCTGCAAATGAAGGCACAACTATCAATATACTTTTAAAACAAGCTATACATAAATCTATTATTTCTGCAGCCCCATTTCCAAGAAGAAAATTTTCTTCATTTACACCTGTATAATCACTTAAGCTTTTTAAAATCTCCCTATATTTTATATCTGGATACCTTGTACAATTATTTAAAGCCTCATTTATATTATTTATAAAACTTTCTGGTATTCCCAAAGGATTTATATTAGAGCTAAAATCTATAAGCTCCACTCCTTTTAATACTCCATTTGTATAAATATCTCCACCATGTATCAAAATAGCACCACCGATCATTATGTAGTTAATATATTTATTGATTAACCCACAATAAGGTAGAATGTAATGGAATTATGAAATTTCTCCTCCATGACTTGCATAAGAGCTAGGAACAATAAATTTAATTTAAGAAATTCTAATCTTTTAGCCATATAAAATTATCTAACGCTCACATTCAGCGTCCTGCCTCAGGTTCGCTAGCCTGGCGTCCTTTTAAGGGTTACGATAATTTTATCTGTCTAAAAGAAGAATTTCTAAAATTAAATTTAAATAGTTCCTTCGCTTCTTATGCAAGTCATTCCAGAGAAATTTCATAATTCAAGCAATGTAATACTTATTGTGGAATAATCATTTATTATATTTTATCATACAATTATAGAATATAAGTAATTTGTTGATATTCATCATAGTGCAACTATATAAAATAGCCCTTATTCTAAATATCTGAAGTAATATTCACCTTTACGTACATTACTTCAGTCCATAAATACAATATTTAAAAATTTTATAGTTTTTTGTTAACTTTACATATATTTGTTGTATTTCATATTTACCAGTAATACAATGGTCTTATGAGTACCTATTACAAATATCAAAATAAAGGAGGGGGCTTAATGAAAGTTCAATTATCAAATTTTTTAACTAAAAGTAAACCAACAATAAAACAACTAGTATCAATTCTTTCAAAACATTATAAATATGTATCTATTTTAGGTTCAGATACCTCTGGAAAAGCCTTTAATATAAGAAGAACTAGTACAAATTTAAATGACTCTTTTTGGAATGAAAGAGGTTTTGTGTTAAGAGTACACAATGGAATAAATTACTCAGAACTATCATTTAATCAAATAGATAATAATGTGGAACACATGGCAAAGTCCATGATAAAAACACTAGATAATCAATTAAATAATTTAAAAAATTTAAAAACAAAAATTTCTCCTTACCCAATAATTAAAGAAGAGAAGTTAACAAAAACTTTTAATGGAAATGTAAATTTGGATTTTTCTTCTATGAGTAATAGAGAAATACTAGAAAAAATGAGTTCTATAAAAGATGAAGCTCTAGTTCTTTCAGAATTTATCTTAGACTTTATAGTAAGCTTTCAATCTGTAAAGGTATCTAAAATATTCATATCTTCGGATAAAGATCTTGAACAATCCTATATATGGAGCGAAGCTACTCTTGCTAGCATTGCTAGAAAAGATTCAAAGACAAAATTTTATTACAAAGTCTTCTCAGGTCTTAAGGGACTTGAAATTTTAGATGAAATGAAAGCTGCAGTTAAACTTGTAGTTGATACCTCTGTAGAACTATTAAATTCTAATCCTGTGAAACCTGGTGAATATGAGGTAATATGTGCTCCTTCAGTTTCAGGAATTATAGCTCATGAAGCTTTTGGACATGGAGTAGAAATGGATATGTTCGTTAAAAATAGAGCAAAAGCAAAGGAATACATGAATAAAGAAGTAGCGTCCTCACTTGTGACCATGCACGATGGTTCTCGAAGCTGTGACCAGGTTTCTTCCTATCTTTTTGATGATGAAGGAGTTTTAGGCGGTGACACTATAGTTATAGATAAAGGAATACTTAAAAGTGGTTTTTCTGACACCCTATCTGCTTTAAAATTAAATATTAAATCTAGTGGAAACGGTAAAAGGGAATCTTTTGAAAGAAAAGCTTATGCAAGAATGACAAATACATTTTTCGAGAGCGGAAATGATAATTTAGAAGACATGATATCATCTATAAAATATGGATTTTTATTAGAATGTCCGAGCAGTGGAATGGAAGATCCTAAAAACTGGGGTATTCAATGCATGGTTACCTTGGGAAGAGAAATAAAAGATGGTAAGTTAACAGGAAGATTAGTATCTCCTGTTATATTGACAGGTTATGTTCCAGACCTTTTAAAATCTATTTCTATGGTTTCAAAAAATGTGGAATTAGAGGGGTCTGGAGCTTGCGGTAAAGGTTATAAAGAATACGTAAAAGTATCCTGTGGAGGACCATATATTAAGGCGAAAGTGAGGTTAGGATAATGATTAATACTATAAAAAATATCTTATCGGATAAAGATATAAGTGGATATAAAATAATAGAAAGTGTTACAGAATCTGTAGAGTTGTTCTTTATAAAAAAAGAACTTCATATGGATAGAAGCAAAAAAATCCACTATTTTAATGTAACAGTATATAAAAACTTTGATGAAGATGGTAAAAAGTTTACAGGTTCTTCTACCTGTAATATATATCCTACTATGACAGAAGAGGAAATAGGGCATATACTCCAAGATGCTGCTTATTCTGCAAGTCTTATCAAAAATGAATTTTATCCTCTTCCAAAAGCATCAGGTAAAATTTCTAATATGATGATTTCGAGTTTTGCTTCTCACGAACTCTCCTATTGGATTCCTAAACTTACAGACGCAATATTTAAATATGACAATCATGAAAAAGGCTGCATAAATTCCTGTGAATTATTCTTAAATAAAATATACAACAGAATAGTTAATTCAGAAGGAATAGACATAAATTATGAACAATACAAAGGTGAGTTAGAATTCATAGTTAATTGGAAAGAATCAGGAGAAGAAATTGAACTTTACAAATTTATTAAATTCTCTGATTTTGATGAAGAATTTATATCTGGAAATATTAAAGAAATGTTGGAATTAGCAAGAGAAAAAGCCCTGGCAACAACTACTGTTAAATCCGGAAAATATACAGTATTATTAACCGGTTCTCCAGTAAAAGAACTATTCAGCTACTATTTTGCTAGATCTAATGTTTCTGCTGTATACGACCAAATATCTCAGTGGAAAATAAACCAAAAGATACAGGGAGAAAATATTAAGGGTGACACTATTAATATGGTTTTAGATCCTAAAATGAAAAACTCAATCTTTTCCGTACCTTATGATCAAGATGGTGTAGCTTTAGACAAAGTTACCATACTAGAAAATGGAGTATTAAACAAGTACCACGGAAGCAGTAGATACAGCTACTATTTAAACCAACCTACCACAGGTTCTATTAATAATATGGAATTTTTAGGAGGTTCTAAAACAATAGAAGACTTAAAAAAATCACCTTACATTGAACTAGTATCTTTCTCTGATTTCCAGCTTAATCCTCTAACTGGAGATTTCGGAGGAGAAATTAGACTAGGTTGGTATTTCGATGGAGAAAAAACTATTTCTATAACCGGTGGCTCCCTATCTGGAAATATAAATGAAGTTCATAAGGAAATGTATTTATCTAAAGAACTTCAGCAATTTAATGGCTTTATAGGTCCCAAAACTGTTCAAATGTTTGATTTAAGTGTAGCAGGAATATAAAAAACACCTCTATAAATAGGGAACATCCATAAATTTGTATAAACAGCTTTATGGATATTCCCTACTATTACTTGGGTCAACTTATAATAATAATATCTAATACCTATTCGTAATGCCCCCCAGACATATCTTTCAATCTCTCATAATCTAATATTACTATTTCTTTATTATTTTTCTTTATAATTCCACTGTCACATAAATCCTTAATCACCCTATTTAAATGTCTATAACTAACTCCAAAAAAATTCGCTAGCTCAGTTAAATTATTAGTTTTTATTTCATCAATTAATTTATTGTTATTTTCATCAGATGTTATGGCTATTAAATAACTGGCAAACCTATTTATAAAAGGATAAGCTTGATTTAAAGCTGATAAATTTGAAAATGTATAGAGTTTGTGGCTTAAATTTTCAATTACAAATCTTAGAAAAAGGCTGTCTTCGCTAGCATATTTTTTTACATCATCTGCCTTAATCCCTATTATAATAGCTTCATTTAAGGCCTCTACATTATTTTTAATTTTATATTTTTTAAATAACTCTAAATCACCCACTATTGATAACGGAGTACTAAATCTTAACAATGTAGACTTGCCATTTAAAAGTAAATTAAATACTTTAAGCTTTCCTTTAACCAAAAAGTATATCCACTCTAATTCATCACCAATTTTACAAATCATCTCTCCTTTTTCACAAAGAAAAAGTTTCATATACGAAAACATATCCTTATCAAATATAGTATCTAGTTGAAATTTATCTATATAATGTTTCATTAAATTTTTATCATTAAGTAATTTCATAAAATTATCACCTCTATAAATTCTAGTATAACTGCTATAAAAAAAATAAAATAGGACATAAGTCCTATTTAGACACATTCAAATAAATAACAAGTCAGTATGCTAGTCTATTTTGCGTCACACTGCGTCAGCGGAGCCCACCGATATTTCTACTAGCGGCGGAACCTGTTTCCTTGTCTGACACAAAATATACCTGCATCTTTGACTTGTTATTTATTTTCATGTACCTTATTACTTTCTATTATCAACTTCTTTAAATTTCAACTAAATCTCATACTTTTTATTTTCTATATAAATTAAATTTCTCTACTTCCTTCTCCAATTCCTGTAACATAAAATTCAGGATAGTACCCTATTATACAGAAGTAGTTTTCTTTCAATTTTTCCATGAATTTAGTAATATCATCCTTATGAACTATAGCTATTGCACAACCTCCAAAACCAGCTCCTGTCATTCGTGCGCCAATACATCCTTCTATTTTTAATGCTTCATATACTATGGTATCTAGCTCTTTTCCTGTAACTTCATATAAATTCTTAAGCGAATTGTGAGACTCTACCAAAAGCTTCCCAAATTCCTGCAAATTCCCCTCTGATAACTTTCTAAAAGCATCCTTTACTCTGTAATTTTCAAATACTGCATGTTCTGCTCTTTTTCTTGTATCCTCATCCTCTATAATTTCTTTAACTTTTGTAAATTCTTCAGGTGTTAATTCACATAGGTATTTTATATTTTTTTTAGTTTTAATTATCTCCAGAGCCTTTTCACATTCTTCTCTTCTTTTATTATATTTTGATTCATTTAGTTCTCTTCTCTTTTTTGTATTCATTATAACTAATGTATAATCTTTTAAATCTACTGGAGCATACTTATACTCCAGTGTATTACAATTTAATAAAATACCTTTACTAGCCCTACCCATGCCCACTGCAAATTGATCCATTATACCACAGTTTACTCCTACAAACTTATTTTCAGCTTCCTGCGCTATTTTTACTAAATCTATTTTAGAAATTTCTCCCTCATTAAATAATCTATTAATCATTTCGCCTATTAAAAGTTCTAAGGATGCTGAAGATGATAATCCTGACCCATTAGGTATATTTCCGCTTATTAAAATATCCATGCCGCCTACTTTATATCCCTTATTCTTCATTATACTGATAACACCTTTGGGATAATTAGCCCAATCATCTTCTTTTCTATACCCTAACTCATCTACATTTGTCTCAACCTTAAGCTTAAAATTAGTGGATACAAAATTTATCTTATTATCGCATCTCTCCCTAACAATACCATAAGTTCCAAGCTCAATGGCACAAGGAAATACATAGCCGCCATTGTAATCTATATGCTCACCTATTAAATTCACCCTTCCTGGAGAATGGAAAACTCTCATTTCTCCAGCACCATAAATATTTTGAAACTTTTTCTTTAATTCTCTTAACTCCATTTAACTCACCCCTTAATGCTAAATCATCCTGTTATTTAAAAACTCTTTTAAATTTTATTTGCAATTCTTTAAATATCTTTTATAAGCTTCTCTAAGTTCCTCTGCACATTCCTCCACAGCTCTTGGATTACATGCTGCCCATGCTCCCATTTCTGATGATGCATAATACTTTATTTTATTTTCAGACCTTAGAGGAGTATAAAATTCCACATGGAAATGATAATAATCATTATAATTTCCATATTCAGGTGAGTTTACTGGTGCTTGATGTATACACATCATATATGGAAATTTTTTATTAAATAATGCATCAAAAGTACCTGTAACTTTTTTCAATATATCTGCAAAATCATTCTTTTCTTCATCCGTAAAGTGAATCATAGCACTTTTGTGGTTTTTGCTCACAATAAACATGCCATAAGGATAATCAGTAAAAAATGGTAGGTATGCTACAAAACTGCTATTCTCAACTATTATTCTTTTCTTAAATTCTTCTTCCTCTTTGTTCATTCTACATATTAAACATTCATTGTTTTTTTCATAATATTCTCTGCAAGATTCTAATTCAGTCTTTATCTTCAAAGGCATCTTTGAATAAGCGTATATTTGTCCATGAGGATGAGGCATAGTTACACCTACTTCTTCTCCTCTATTTTCAAATTTAAATATATATTTTATTTTTTTATCTTTACTTAATTCAGTATATCTTTCACACCATAAATCCACTAACTTTCTTATATGTTCTACTGATAATTCTGGAAGAGTTACTGTATGCTTTGGAGAATATAATATTACCTCACATTTTCCATAAGCCCTATTTGTTTTATATATACCTGTCCCTGAGTTTTCTACACCTGCTCCCAGTTTTTCTATACCTGTCCCTAAGTTTTCTTGGTTAACGTTTGATCCTACTTTATCTGGCTCTGGTGGATTTTCCATAAGTGCTGGAAAATCATTATCATATTTTAAAACTTCATATTCCTCTGGAACCTTTCCTGAACCTGGACAAAATGGACACCAATCCTTTGGCATTTGAGGTCTATTTTGTCTATGTGAAGCCACCATTACCCAATCTTTTAACAATGGATTCCATCTTAATTCTGCCATATAAAATTCCCCCTTTAGAAAACCTTTTCTGTTTTATTATTTTTAAAGTCTAACTTCAAAATCACACCTTTCAAAGCTAGACTTAATTGATCCTTTGCTAAAGCATAACATTATACCATGTTTAGAAACACCAAGACTGAATCTCCTATATGTAAAAATAACAGTGGTGGCATCCCTAGTTAACAAGCTTTATATTTGTTTGCAACTTTCCCTAATAACTAATTTTGTGTCCAATATGATTTTTCTTCTTACATTGCTGTCATTCTTCATCATATTTAACATTTCATTTGACGCAATTTGTCCTACAGACATTATTCCCAAATCAATAGAAGTAAGTTTAGGACTTGTTATATTTGAAATAAAAGTATTATCACAACCGATTATAGATATCTCCTCTGGAATTTTTATTTCTAAATTCCTACAACAATTCATAGCCCCTACAGCCATTATATCATTACAAGCAAATATAGCTGTAGGCCTATCTTTCATCAATAGAACCTTTTCAATAGCCTTTTGAACATTTTCAGAAGCATACATGCTATTCCCATTTTCAACAGTAATTACCTTACTATACTCAATGTTTTTATCCTTTAGAAATTCCATGTAAATTTTTTCTCTTAAATCATAGGAAGAGCTTTGTTCACCTCTTATAAAAAGTATTTTTCTATGATTAAAATTATATAGATATTCTAATGCTTGTTTTATACCTATTTCTTCATCATAACTTACATAATTCAATTTATAATCTTCACCTAATGCATTTATAATTAATAAAGGTATGCTAGATGAAATTTCCTTATAAAATTTATTTTTTAAATTTTTAATTGAAGGATCTATTACTATAATTCCATCTACCTTTCTTTGTACTAGATTATTTACAAGTTTCTTTTCTTCCTTATAATCTCCACCGGTATTACACAAAGATATACTATACCCTTGATCTTTTATTATATTTTCTATATTTTCAACTATGGTTGGGAAAAATAAGTTTGTTATACCAGGAACCACTACTCCCACTGTATAAGTTTTTTTGGTTATCAAACTTCTTGCCATGTGATTTGGTACAAAATTGAGTTTTTCTATGGCTTTTTCTACCCTTTCACGGGTTTCTTTTTTAACCGGATAATTATTATTTATCACTCTAGACACAGTAGTTATAGAAACTCCTGCCTCTTTAGCTACATCTTCTATAGTAATCGCTTTAATCACTCCCTCGGGAAAACCTTTTCAATATAATACTATATTATCACATATATATTGTATTTTTCAATATGCCATAGCATAAGAAGATTGTGAAGAAAGTGCAATAAGAAAAATCTGTCTTTAAGTCCACAATAAATATATTTTCTAGACTGTTCGCAATACGCCAAGAAATTCTAATGTTTTCAAATTTCAATACCCTAAAGCTTTCAAACTCGCTTCTGACGACGCTCAAACATGAAAGTTTCTTAACGGGCATTGAAATTTGAAAACAAAGAATTTCTAAAGCTAGCTCAATAGCCTAAGAAAATATATTTATTGTTACCTTAAAGACAGATTTTTCGGTTCATGCATAAGCTATCAGAGGAGGAACACAGCTGACTAAAGGATGATTTTCCTCCGCTTCGCTATGGAAAATCTTTAATTTATAAATAGAAAGGCGTTCATAATATTTTTTAGGCGGAGCCTTTCGAAAAGTTATATGGTACCTATTAAAATAAAATAATAACTAAAATTCAATTCATTTTGCCGTAAGGCAGTTGTTTGTACAAATCAGAATTTGTAATTTAGACCAGGTAAGAGGTATTACTTCTTATCTATTACCTATTACTTATTACTTATCTACAAGTTCTTATTTATCTAACAATTAAAGTTATATATTTTTATATAAATCCTAATCATGCCTACGTATTTAGGCTGGCTATCGCCAATAAAAAAATTTTAAGCCCTTAAAGAAAAGCTATAACTACTCCATTTAATGAAACAGTTATAGCTTTTTCCTATTAAACTAAAAATCTGATTTTAATGTAGTAATAAATGTGTAATTGGGGACTATTGAACTAGCCTTAGAACTTCTTATGTCTCACAGTTAAAGACCCGTTAAGAAGCTTTCATTATTTGAGCAATGTAAAAAGCGAGTTTGAAAGCTTTAGGGGCTTTAACTGTGAGACATTTAGAAGTTCTTGGCGTATTGTGAACAGTCCCAAATTACACATTTATTACGGAATTAAAATCAGATTTTCTTCAATGTATTATGTCTCAATATATTCTTTCTGTGAACTTCAATAAAAGTTGATAAAATAGTGATTTTTATGATAATATAGTTATAGAAAAGGTTTTCTTAAATGAAATGGAGGGATATTAATGTCTATTTTAGTTTGTGGCGGTGCAGGATATATAGGCAGCCATATGGTTGCTCACCTTTTAGAAAATAATAAAGAAGTAATTATTGTAGATAATCTACAAAAAGGACATAAGGAGTCCTTATTGGGTGGTAAATTATACATTGGAGATTTAAGAGATTCTGAATTTCTTGATAAAGTTTTTAAGGAAAACTCTATAGAAGGCGTTATTGATTTTGCAGCTGATTCACTAGTTGGAGAAAGTGTTAAAGATCCACTAAAATATTTTAATAATAACGTGTATTCCACCATAAACCTATTAACTGCTATGAAAAATTTTGGAGTTAAATACATTGTATTTTCTTCCACTGCTGCTACCTACGGTGAGCCAGAGAATATTCCTATATTAGAAAATGATAGGACTTATCCTACTAATCCTTATGGAGAGTCTAAGTTAGCTGTAGAGAAAATTTTAAAATGGTGTGATAATGCTTATGGTATTAAATACACAGCTCTTAGGTATTTTAATGCCGCTGGTGCCCATATTAATGGCAAAATTGGAGAAGATCATAATCCTGAAAGTCATCTAATTCCTATAGTTCTTCAAGCTGCTTTAGGTACAAGAGAAAAAGTAAGTATTTTTGGAGATGACTATGCAACAAAAGACGGCACTTGTGTAAGAGATTACATACATGTAAGCGATTTAGCATCTGCACACCTTCTAGCTTTAGAAAGACTTAAACGTACAGGGGAAAGTAAAATTTACAATTTAGGAAATGGAGAAGGTTTTTCCGTAAAGGAAGTTATAGAAACTTGCAAAAGAGTAACGGGAGTTAAAATAAAATCTGAAATAACTAAAAGGCGAGCTGGAGACCCTGCAACCTTAATAGCTTCTTCAAAAAAGGCTATGGAAGAGTTAAATTGGAATCCTAAATATAATTCCTTAGAAACTATAATAGATACTGCTTGGCAATGGCATAAAACTCATCCAAATGGATATGCAAAATAAAATAACTCAATTGATATATTGATTAAAGCACAAAAAGGTATAATGCGGTGGAATTATGAAATTTCTCCTCCATGACTTGCATAAGAGCTCTGAACAATAAATTTAAATATTTTCCTTGCTTCTTATGCAAATCATTCCAGATAAATTTCATAATTAAAGTAATTTAATATTTTTTGTAGGATAATCATATATTACAATATACAAATAGGAGGTGAACGCTGCTGTAAAATTATAGGTTTTTCCTATATAAATTTTTATGTATTATTAGCAGCGGTGCTATATGATTCATATTGAAAAATTCATGAACACCAAAGGTATATATTTGGAAGATGATGATTTGAGAGTGGTTGTTCTACCTGAAATAGGTGGGAAAATAGCTTCCCTATATCATAAGAAAAAAGAATTTGAACTTTTATTTCAAAATAAATTTAAAAGCTATGAAAAAGCTGCATTAAATTCTGCCTTTGAAAAATTTGATGCCTCTGGTTTTGATGACGCTTTTCCCACAATAGATCCTTGTAGAGTTGTATATGGAAACAAAGAAATCTTATATCCTGATCATGGTGAAGTTTGGAGCTCATCCTTTGATTATAAAATAGAAAATAATAGAGTTTTCTTAAGTTTTAACAGTACCATATTACCTTATAAATATATGAAAACTCTTTATTTAGAAGAAGGAGTTTTAACAATAGATTACAATATTAAAAATACCGGTAATTTACCTATACCATGCATATGGGCTATGCACTGTTTAATAAACTGCGAAGAAGAAATGAAAATCAACTTTCCAAAGGGAACAAAAGAAATAATAAACGTGCATAAAAGTGTTAATTTAGGTGATTTAAACTCTATTCATCCTTATCCTAAAACAACAACTCCAAAAGGAGAGATTTATAATTTAAATAAAGTAGGTAGAAAAAATTTAAATAATACAGAAAAATACTATGCTTATAGTATTCTAAAAGAAGGGATTTGCTCTGTTTATTACCCTAATAAAGACATAACATACAAAATAAATTTCAACAAAGATGCCCTTCCTTATTTAGGTTTTTGGGTCACTGAAGGCGGTTTTAGAGGTGATTACAATTGTGCCTTAGAGCCTACTAACGGATTTTATGATACTATTCCTATTGCGAAGGAAAACAATAAGCTATTTTATCTTAAAAAAGAAGAGGATTTAAATTTTAAAATAACCATAGAACTTTTTTAAAATAAGTATTATTTAAATATTTAGCATTGTTTTAAAAATATCTATTGGCTTACATAATATTCTCTTAAAATAAGTAATCACTAACAGTATTGCAGCTAAGGTAATTAACCAAATTACATCTATAAGATATATAAAAAAACTTTTTCTTCGTTTCATGGATTGTCCACATCCTTCTCGTAACTAAAATTATATAAATTCTATTTTTAACTTATTTTATTTATACTAGCATTTTTTCTTTTTATTCTAATAAAATTTAATAAAAATTAAACACTAAGGTACATGAAAAGAAATAACAAGTCAAAAATAACGGTACATTTTGTGTCAGACGATGAAGCAGGTTCCGCCTTTGGTAGAACTATCGGGGGTTCTGTTGACGCAGTATGACGCAAGATAGACTAGCATACTGACTTATTATTTATTTGAATGTGCCTAAATTTCTATTTTAATTATACACTGTATATATAATTATATATATAAATAGTTTCAATATGGTTAAAATATGGTTAAAATATAAAATTTTAAAGAGAAGCATTAGCTTCTCTTTTATTTTTGCTTTTTACACGATTCTCTTTCTATTAGCTGATAAGGCAGTACATAATTTTTTTCTTCCATCTTCTGTTTATTAATAATTTTAATTAACATTCTCATACCGACAGAGCCCATATCATACATTGGTTGTGCTACGGTAGTTAGCTTAGGATAAAATACTGATGCTTCATATATGTCGTTAAATCCCATTACATCTATATCTTCTGGCACTTTTATACCCTTTTCTCTCAAAGCATTTATAGCTCCTATAGCACATTCATCACTACCACAAAATACTGCATCCACATTTTCATTTTCTAATATCTTTATCATTCCCTTATACCCATCTTCTACCTTTAATCCACCAGAGTAAATAAGAGATTTTTCAGATTTTAGTTCATTTTCTTCAATAGCTTTTCTATATCCTACATATCTCATAGATGTTATGTTATTTTCATCATCTTTATTTCCTATGTAAGCTATTTTTCTATTTCCATTTTTAATTAAGTAATTTACTGCATCATAAGCTGCACCTTCATTATCTATGGAAACGCTTGGAAAATTCTTTTCCTTATCTGTATTCTCTATTAGAACCATTGGAATTCCCAATTCCTTTATAAAGTCTAATATTTTAGGCTGCAGGGAACTACTCATATAAAGTATTCCATCTACCATCTTTTCCCTAAGAACTCTTAAGTAGTTTATTTCTTTTTCTAAATCCAAGTCCGTATTGCAAAGCATTATGTTATAGTCATATATATTAGCAACGTCCTCAGCGCCTCTTACTATCTCTGGATAAAATTGGCTAGATATATCAGGAATTATCATTCCTATAGTACTGGTTCTTTGTGTTTTTAAACTTCTAGCTACAATATTCGGTCTGTATTGTAACTTATCAATTGCCTCTAATACCTTTTTCTTTGTTTCTTCATTTACCACATTTATATTATTCAAAACTCTTGATACCGTTGCAATTGATACGCCTGCTTCTCTCGCTACGTCTTTAATTGAAGCCGCCATATTATCAACTCCTATACATATTATTCTAATTATTATACCCTAAAAAAACTGTCACTTACAAGCTAAAATATATTTTATTTTACTATTTTAAAGGTTATTTTATAATTACATTAAAAAATATTCTTTAACCATACTACTTATATAAGATAAGGTTGGAATTTCACCTATAAATCCATTTAAATTACATTGCCCATAAATCAATATAGGCACGTACTCTCTAGTATGCTTACTATGCCCTATAGTTGGGTCATTTCCATGATCTCCTGTAACTATTAATATATCCTGCTCATTCATTACACTAAGTATTTTACCTATATATTCGTCTATTATTTTAAGTTCCATAGCATATTTATAAGCATCT
Source organism: Clostridium sp. KNHs214 (assembly GCF_000744935.1). Lineage (GTDB taxonomy): Bacteria > Bacillota > Clostridia > Clostridiales > Clostridiaceae > Haloimpatiens. Next base: position 362,147 of record NZ_JQMW01000013.1, read on the forward strand.
TGAAGATGCCCTGCTATGTCCGTTCCCTGCACATTGCTCAAAATAAATGCTTCTTTAGTGTTTATTATCTCCCTTAAAGTTAAATTTAATATATTTTTCGTATCTTTTTGTATTAAATTTTTTCCATAAGGATTATGTATTATATCCCCTGCTTTTCCTATCAAAATTACTGGAATGTTTTTATCTCCTAACAAATATTGAATTTGTTTATTATCCTTATGATAGAAGGGCAAATTAGCATTTATATATCCCCTATCTTCATAAATCCCTGCTTTTACTAGATTTATACCTATAGCTCCACTTTCCTTTTTTTCTATAAAAGACTTTAACTTATCTACTGGTACAAAAGCTCCGTTAACTGTAACCCTTGAAACTTCTGAAGCTTCTCTAACAATATTAGCTATTTTAAAGATTTCTTCGTATCCTATTTTGTTCAGGTCAGCTGTAACACTATATATTTGTCCTATATCCCCTTCCAAACTATCACCAATTATAATATAATCTCCTATACATAGTAATTTAAAGTTTTTTTCTTTTACTATATATTCTATTTTATATCCCTGATGCTCAAGTAACTTTCCTATTTCATGGGCTTTTTCAGAAAACACTTGCATATTCCTATTAAAATCTTTTCTTCCCATAATCTCTTGATGTCCTAAAAATGAATCTGCTCCAGGGTGATTTAGAGCACATTTACCATAAGTACAATTTAAACTCTTTTTCATATACTCCGTTTCATAATCTAAAGCATTCATTATTCCTAGCTTCTCCAAATTGGGAAGTTGCAAAGAGCTAACCTTACACAATACATGTTTTAAAGTATTAGCTCCTATATCCTCTTTTCTATTAATCTGTACATCCTCCATTGCTCCAATACCTAATCCATCTATAACTAAGACTATAAATCTTCCCATCTTCAACACCTTATCCTCAAATCAATTGAGACTTAATTTACATATAATTTATCCCTATGCTAACTCTGCTTAAACTTAATATACAGCCTACTTCCATGTACATTATATCATAGCAATACATTGAAGAAAAATCTGATTTTAATTCCGTAATAAATGTGTAATTTTAGACTGTTCACAATACGCCAAGAACTTCTAAATGTGTCACAGTTAAAGCCCCTAAAGCTTTCAAACTCACTGGTTCCTCGTTCAAACATGAAAGCTTCTTAACGGGTCTTTAATTGTGACACATAAGAAGTTCTAAGGCTAGTTCAATAGTCCCAAATTCCACATTTATTACTACATTAAAATTAGATTTTTAGTTTAATATGTATCTGTTTTGAGAAGAGAAGCCTACTAAAGGATGATTAGGATTTATATATAAGACTATATAACTTTAATTGTTAGATAAATAAGATTTTAACGCCTATAAAGAAGTCTTTCTCATCATCAACCAACCAAAAATAATTCGCCCCAACCCTATTGGGTTGCAGATTACGCTCATTTTTGTAATTATCATATTTTACAAATATATCACAGGCCCTTGCATCATCAAATGCATATATTGTGAAGCAAGTGCCATAAGAAAAATCTGTCTTTAAGTCCACAATAAATATATTTTTTAGACTGTTCGCAATACGCCAAGAAATTCTAATGTTTTCAAATTTCAATACCCTAAAGCTTTCAAACTCGCTTCTAACGGCGCTTAAACATGAAAGCTTCTTAACGGGTATTGAAATTTGAAAACAAAGAATTTCTAAGGCTAGCTCAATAGTCTAAGAAAATATATTTATTGTTACCTTAAAGACAGATTTTTCAGTTCATGTGTACATTGCTTTTGTGGGAGACGGCCTACTAAAGGATGATTTTCCTCCGCTGCGCTACTGAAAATCTTTAATTTATAAATGATAAAGCGCTCATAATATTTTTTTAGGCGGAGCCTTTCGTTTAGTCCTTAGTCATCAAATGTTTTTTAGTACTAGGTTCTAGTTTCTAGATGTTAGACTTTGTTATTATAATACATATTTATGTTTCTTAACCTATATGCCGATCATTCATTATAAATCAACAGGCTCACGCCAAAAAAACTTTTAAGTGTTAAACTTCTGACTGATAAATAATTGCTTGTCAAAATAAAGCACTAAATAAGACCTAATATATTTTGCCGTGGCATTGATTTATATAAATCCTAATCATGCCTACGTATTTAGGCTGGCTGCCGCCAATAAAAGATTTTTTAAAGTGCTAAAGAGAAAAGCTAAAACTATTTCATTTAATGAAATAATTTTAGCCTTTTTCCTTTTTCATTTTACTTTTTTTATTTAATTAAAGATTTTCCATAGCGCAGCGGAGAAAAATCATCCTTTAGTTAGCCGTATTCCCCACCCCAGATAGCCTATGCATGAACCGAAAAATCACACTTTAAGGAAGTGAAAAAAATTGGAATTTGGGACTATGGAACTAGCTTTAGAACTTCTTATGTTTGCAGATTTCAATTCCCGTTAAGAAACCTTCCTGTTTGAGGGACGCAAGGAGCGAGTTAAGGTTTTAGGGGATTGAAATCTGCAAACATTTAGAAGTTCTTAGCGTACTGTGATTAGTCCCAAATTACAATTTTTTCACGGACTTAAAGTGTGATTTTTCTTATTGCACTTACATCACAATTTTCTTACTCTACGCTAATATGAATTTCTCTATAACCTTGCTTACACCATGATTATCGTTAGTATCTGTTACATAATCACTTACCTTTTTAACATTATCATATGCATTGCCCATGGCAACTCCTAATCCTGCATATTTTATCATCTCTATATCATTTTCGCTGTCACCTACAGCTATTACTTCTTCTCTCTTTATGTTGTTAATTTTAGCAATGTATTCTATAGCATATTTCTTGCTTATATCTTCATTTCCTATTTCAAAATAGTACGGCCCTGTTTGCATTACAGGCATATTATATGGCTTTATAATTTTATTGAATTTATTTTTTTCCTCCTCTGTGAAGCAGACACCTACTATTTTTGTCACATGTTCTATTTCCATGCAATCCTTTATATTTAAGCATACACATATACTTTTTTCTCTTAAATATTCAAACTCTGGATTTTCCTTATCTACATATGAATTTTCTTGATCAAATACAATGTAATTTATGTTTTCTTCTCTAAGCTTAGAAATTATCTCTTTATATATGTTTTTATCTAATGTATGCATTTTAACTATTTGCTTATTTTCCGCTTTAACTATTACTGCTCCATTTATAGTTGCTAATTCTCCAGTAATATTTAAACTATCTATATATTTTTTAATTGCATTAAATTCCCTTCCAGATGCAAGTACAACCTTTACTCCCTTGTCTAAGCATTTTTTAATTGCCTCTACATTCTCCTTTTCTAATCTTGATTCTGAATTGAGTAATGTTCCATCCATATCTAACGCCAATAATTTATACTTCATACCATTCATTAGCCATACCTCCATCTAATAATTCTACTAAAATAGTATCCCATTTATATATTAATACAAAATTTAATTTCTATCCAATTTACACACTTAAAATGCCTCTATTAATGCCGTTTTCACAACGTTTTCATTCAATCTTGCTCCATTTTCTGAACATTTGATAAGCAAATAGAATGCTTAAACCACAAAAATATACAATGCGGTGGAATTATGAACTTTCCCCTCCATGACTTGCATAAGAGCTCGGAACAATAAATTTAAACAGTTCCTTCGATTCTTATGCAAGTCATTACAGATAAATTTCATAATTCAAGTAATGTAATGCTTTTTGTGGGTAATCATAGAATACTATTTAGGCATTTGGTAATAATTCCATAATAGGGATCATATTGTATACTATCAATTTACAAATTTACATTTTAGAAAGGATAAAAAATAAATGATAAAAAGAAAAACCCTATTAATACTATTATGTATTACTATTCTGGCTACTTGTTGCAGCTGCTATACTAAATCACCAAATAAAAAAAATAAGTTTCAAAAAAAAAGAAAACATCTATATTCAGTAGACTCTAATGAAACCTTACCTACTCTTAGTCATGGAATTTTAAATTCTAATGAAAGTGTAAAAAATGATAAAAAACTTCTCTACTTAGATAATGGAACTTTGCCTAATATAAACTATGATTTATTTTTAAATAATAAGCTCATAAATACTTATGCAAATAATGAAAATACTATTTTCCCAAAAAAATATTCAACTATGGATGGAATACTTACTTTTAGGGGAGACAATCTAAGGAATAACCCTTCTTTCGGTATATGCAATATAAAAGAAAAAAAACTACAAGAAAAGTGGCATTTCAATACCCGTTCCGGTACTTGGGGTGGAGGTGCTGGCTGGACTGGTCAACCTGCCATTGTTAAATGGCCTAAAGATGTACTTAAAATAATGAATATTAAAGATAAGTTTAAAAGTAATGATAACTTTATAGAAGTTATATATGCTTCACTAGATGGTCACATATATTTTATGGATTTAGAAACTGGCGAGGAAACCAGAAATCCAATAAATATAAATAATCCAATAAAGGGAAGTGTTTCTATAGATCCAAGAGGGTATCCATTACTTTATGTAGGACAAGGTATTCCTGAAAAGGGTGCTATTGGCTATAGAATATTTAACTTAATAGATAGTTCTCTTTTATACTTTATAGATGGAAGGGATAGTTTAGCTCTACGAAACTGGGGCGCCTTTGATAGCTCTCCACTTATAAATAGAAACAATGACTCCCTTATATTATGCGGTGAGAATGGACTGTTTTACAATATAAAACTAAACACAAATTTTAACATGACTCATAAGAAAATCTCCATAAAACCTGAAGTTATTAAATATAGATATACTACGAAAAAAATCCCAGAACAGGGCATGGAAAATTCTCCAGCAGTATATAAAAATCTAGTTTACTTTGGAGATAATTCCGGAAACATACAGTGCATAAATCTTCAAAATATGAAGCCCCTATGGACCTTTGATAACACAGACGATACAGATGCTACCATAACCATAGAAGAAGAAAATGGTACTCCATGCATATACACAGCTAATGAAGTAGATAAACAGGGTGCTAAGGGCATATGTAACTTAAGAAAACTAGATGGCTTAACAGGGAAAGTTATGTTTGAAAAATCCTTTGAAGCCATGTCTCTTCTTGGTAAAAGTCCTGTAAATGGCGGTGCCTTGGCCACAAATATTATAGGCAAAAATGACATAAAAAATCTAGTTATATTTAATATAGCTAGATACAAAAATTTCAATGGTGGAATTTTATTAGCTTTGGATAAAAAAACTGGTAAAGAAGTATGGAAGCTAGAAATGGATAATTACTGTTGGTCTTCACCTGCTGCCGTTTACGACTCTAAAGGCAAGAGCTATATTGTCCAAGGTGATTCTGCTGGAAACCTATTTTTAATAGAAGGTATCACTGGCAAAGTGCTTCACTCTATAAAATTAGGAAGCAATATAGAAAGCTCTCCAGCCATATATGAAAACACTATTATCCTCGCTACAAGATGGGGAAAATTCTTTGCAATCACCATAAAATAGGAATATTGTGAAGCAATACATTGGAAGGAAAATCTGTCTTTAAGTCCACAATAAATATATTTTCTTAGACTACTCGCAATACGCCAAGAAATTCTAATGTTTTCAAATTTCAATACCCTAAAGCTTTCAAACTCGCTTCTGGCGGCGCTCAAACATGAAAGCTTCTTAACGGGTATTGAAATTTGAAAACAAAAAATTTCTAAGGCTAGCTCAATAGTCTAAGAAAATATATTTATTGTTACCTTAAAGACAGATTTTTCGGTTCATGCATAAGCTATCAGGGGAGGAATACAGCTGACTAAAGGATAATTTTCCTCCGCTTCGCTATGGAAAATCTTTAATTTATAAATAGAAAGGCGCTCATAATATTTTTTAGGCGGAGCCTTTCGAAAAGTTATATGGTACCTATTAAAATAAAATAATAACTAAAATTCAATTCATTTTGCCGTAAGGCAGTTGTTTGTGCAAATGAGAATTTGTAATTTAGACCAGGTAAGAGCTATTACTTCTTATCTATTACCTATTACTTATCTACATTTACTTATTTCTATGTTATATTAAACTAGTGACATTCCAGTTTTCTTCATTATATTAACTATTCTTACACTTAAAAAAGCAGTAATTATACTTAAAACTATATCTCCTGCAGAACAAACTATGCATCCATAAAATAAAGCCCAATAAAAACTTTTACCTATTCCCAAATATAAATTGTAAATTAAATAAAGATATATAACTCCAAACAAATAAACAAAAAATAACCCAGAAAGTATAATCATCGAAGTTTTTCCCAGGGACAGGTGTTGCTTTTTAGCATAAATACGCTCCACTAACTTTCCTATAACATATGCTCCAACTATAAATCCTATTAAATACCCAAAGGTAGGCTTTAATATATAACCAGGTCCTCCCCCTTCAGTAAATACTGGCACTCCCATGAGCCCCACCACTACATATAAAATTTGTGAACTCAAAAAAACTAGAGCATTTCTTTTAAACGAATACCCTAGCTTTATACATTAACCACCTAAAGTAATATCCTGATGTTCATACCATTTTAATGCATCATAAAACTGTTCTTTATTAAAATCTGGCCATAAATCATCTATAACATAAAAATCAGCATATACAGATTGCACGGGTAAAAATCCACTTAATCTGCGTCTTCCGCCCCAGCGTACGATTAAATCTATTCTAGATATATCTGAAGAATGTATATGTTTCTGCATTTTACTGCTATCTCCTTCTTTACACCCCTTACATATATCCCATTCCCATCCATAGTTCACCAAAAAATTTATTTTTATGTCACCTTTTCCAAACTTAGTTCTTTTGGTAAATGGTTTTAATTCTTCTGGAAACAACTTAGATTCTGTATCACCTACAATCAATAACTCTCCATCTTTCTCAGCCAAACCCATTACTGACTCCACACATGCTTTTCTAAATTCTTTTGTTTGTTCGCTGGGCCTTTTTGTATTATCTTTAGTAAATCCATAAAAAGTTATTTCTTCTATCCCTAACTCCAAGCACATTTCATAAAGCTGAAAGCCCGGCTCTATACCAAATCTATATCCATCTTTTTTATCAAGTCCCCTAGCTTGAGCCCATCTTCTATTTCCATCTGGAATTATACCTATATGCTTAGGCACTCTTTTAAATTCCATCTTAAACCTCCTAAAGTAAATACTATTGCAGGTAAATTTATTATCATATTACTACAAAGTTTATGTATTGTTTAATATATCCTACTTTAAGCATTTTTAAACAAAAATGTAGTACTTTTTCTCAACGCTTAGGCTTTTCTGACCACACTTGCATAGCAGCTTGTTTTATTTATAGACAAAAATAAACGTCAACAATTACTACAATCTGCTGACATTTTGTTATTCATACAATAATTTTTTATTTTTCCTAAATATCTAAATCTAACTTATAGTTTATTTATATTCTTTACTTCTAACGTTTTTCCTTACCTTTAAGTTAAATCTACATCTATATATAAGTCTACATTCATCCTAAAAATCATTTTTAATTTAATAAAAAAAGCCCTTCTTGGGCTAAAATTTTAAACTCTATAATTAATATTAATTTAAGTAGCCTAAAGTACTTACCCTTAGGCTACTCACAAATACCTAGCTATCTAAAAAATCATCTAATCTTCTGTCTATAGATATATTAGGGTTGTTTTCGGTCTTTTCAAGTATTATTTCTACTAGTTCTTTCTGTCCTTTTATATCTCTACCTATAATCATATCGTTCTCTCCAAATAAACCGTAATCAACTCTTATTGCTGCAAAAACACCTTCGCCTGTTATGTATACTCTACATATATCTTTCCATGGGATTTCATGCTTTTTTATTCCTGAATTATAAATAATCTTTGTATCTTCTACTTTGTAGTATTTAAATATTGCAAATACATATATAACTAACGCCCAAATTCCACTACATCCTCCCCATATTTTCCATATAATATCATTAACATTATAAACAAAATATAATATACCAATTAAAACAAAAAAGGGGAAAATTAGTGAAGTCTTCTTAGTTCTATAAATCATAATTAACTACTCCATTCCAAATTTTTTATATATTCTTTCCTGCATACCGCCTATTTTTTTACCTATATAATAATCTATAGCAAGTGCACCTCCAATACATACAGTCATTCCTATTACTATTTTTATCTCCATTTAATAGTAATTATGTTTTAATTCTATAACTATTAAAATCTTTTAATTTATTCCTTTATATGTAATTCTACATTCATCCTAAAAATCATTTTTAATTCAATAAAAAAGGCCCTTATTGGGCTAAAATTTTAAACTCTATAATTCATATTAATAAGTAGCCTAAAGTAATTAACTTCAGGCTACTTCCAGATAACTTAACACTTTTCTACTGCTTGAAAAATTATTATAAATACTTATAATATTCTTCGTATTTATCCTTTTTTTAATCTTAGGAATATCTTCATCAATATTGGATATATCACAACCCCTGATAATATACCTATAATTATTATATATGTGTTATCTAAATCCATCCCTATTCCTGCTATGATTATAGGTGCACTCATTAACACACATACTAGAGCCCATAAATATTGTCGTGTTATAAGCAACCATATAATTGAACAAAATACAATACCTAAAGCTACATTGGCAACTATATCATGGCCCTTCAATCCAAAATAATTTGTTAATATTCTACTAGCAATACGTCCTACAATTATTCCACTCATACATATCCAAAACATATTAGATTTTATAGCATTTTTCATCTTATCATCTCCCATAGTATTCATCTTTTTTTCTAGTTACATACTTATCCATCTTAACACCAATAAGAACATTTACTCCAAAGCCAACAGCCCCTACTAGTAATGCTGGTGCACCTACACTTACCGCTGCTGCTACTACACCAGATATCACCACTCCTGCTGCTACCCCTGCAGCTGCCGATAATACGTCAATTAAAGCTCCTACTTTTTCACCACTACGTAAGCTTTGGTGTACATCCCAAGTGCAAAATCCTATAGTTCCTGCTATTCCTAATGATTTCTTAGCAAATTTAGCACCTCTACCTAAATTTGAAACATATCTCCCCATAGCCAAGGTGCTATGAGGCTTCCAAACCAAACGTCCTCTTATTGCATTTACAGCCACTTTTCCGCTTACATAATCTGCTGCTCCTGATGCCATAGACTTTAATGTGCTTTTCGCATAATTAAAACTGCTCTTTGCAGTATTAGAACTTCTTCTAGTTCTACTTACTACATTTGTTCTATTGGCTCTAGTTCTATTCATCACCGCATAAGACGCTGCCCTCATTGCCTCTGTTTCTTCACCTAAAGTATATACCGGTCTAAAGCCACTGTAGTCACTCATATTTGCACAGTTATTCTTGCTGTAAGCAAACAAATTATGGCCTAATAATTCTCCCGTTTCACCTATAATCTCATCTGCATTTATAAATCTTGCCCACTCTGGATTATAGTATCTATTCTGCAAGTAATATAGTCCTGTCTCACTGTCATACCTATATCCTCTATACCTATAAGGATTTTTCTCTCCTACTGTATCCTTTAAACTTCCTTCTATAGAGATAAGTTTTCCCCAGGAATCATAGGTGTAAGATACAACCTTTTCCCCTTGAGCATTTATTAATCCTATAATGTCACCCTGAGCATTTCTTACATAATAGTATTCTGCTCCGTTTAGGTTCATGCTTATAAGTTTGCCTGAACTGTCGTAAGTGTAGTGTATTTTGTCTTTTCCATTATCTTCATAGGTTACACTGCCGCCCACTAGGTGATATTTTGTGGTGACACCATTTACTGTTTTTTCTGTTCTTATGCCTTGGTCATTATATTTAAATTTTATATCCTTGCCATTACCTTTTATTGAGGATAACATTCTTCCTCTTTCCCAGGTGAAGGTGTATCCGTTATAGGTTAATGGATTTCCTATGTTATCATAAGTTATTTCTTTTCCATCAAAATTTGTTAGCTTGTCTTTCCAGATAGAATCACCGTAATTATAGTTGTAAGCTTTTGTACAGTTACCTAGTGATTCTGCTGTTGTATATTTATATTCTTTCTTACTGGTTAAATTTCCTCCTCTATCGTAACTGTAAGTTATAGTTTTTCCCAAAATACCATTATCTTCTCTTGTAATTTGATTTAAACCGTCATAGTGGTATTTTATTGTCTTTTCTTTTTCTGTGCCTTTGTTTTGAACTATAGTTTCTATATTTCCATTCTTATCATAGGTGTAGCATATCTTCTCTCCACCATTATCTATTGATTTTACTATGGACGTGGCGGTATTTGCTTCTTTCCCTGCTTCAAATTCGTATTTAGTTATATAGTCTTTTAATCCTGTGCTTAGTTTTTTTGATATCATTCTGCCTAAACTGTCATAGTTTAAACTTAATGTACTGTTTGAAGTTAATGTGTTTTTATATAAGTTTGATATTTGTTCTTCACTTAAAGTTTGTGAACTATAGGTAAATTGTTCTAAGTTTCCATTTAATTGTTCAGTTCCTTTAATACTGCTTCCCAAAGCTGTTGAACCTTTGCTAAAATCTTTAAAGCTTTCTGTAATCCCTTGTCCTACTAGTTTGTCATTTAGGTAAAATTTAACTGTAAGCTTATTTTCTTTAAATTGCCAAGTTATTGCGGTGAAATACCATTTATCCTTATCTATAGTTTCTTTAGAAGTTACTAAATTGGTGAATGATCCATCCCCTTTTTTTATTGCAATATTTAATTTGTTATTTTTATCAATATATGTGTTTAATATTTCACTATTCTTACCTTCATTGGATATTATATGCCTTACAGTTCCTGTTTGTCTTGTCTTAAACCAAGTTCCCATAGTACCAGCATTTTTGTTCACATTTAGATTATATAAAATCTTTGTAGCATTAGAACTTGAAGAGGTATATGGTGTTACGAAACCTTTTTCTTCAAATTGCACTCCATCAAAACGCACTACATCTGTATTTTTAACCCCTGTTCTTATTATTACTCTACACATTTTGGTCTTTGCTGGTAGTGTAAATGTATGACTAATCCTTTTCCATTGTCTTTCTGGTATTTCTTTTGTATCTACAATATAATATAATTGTTTACCAGATGAATCCGTGCATTCCACAGATAATTTCGGCTGAGAAGCACCTATTCTTTTAGCATATGCACTTAATGTATATTCTTTAGCTGTAGATAATGGAGAAGGAAATGTAATTTCCTGATAGGCTACTGAATTTGTATTGCTAGTTCCACTACTACCTTTAGTATCATAGGATTCTATGCACTTACTGCCCTTTACCCCATCGTCTACTATTCTACAATTTCCACTGAATCTATTCCAATCAGATATACGCCATGACTTTGTTCCATCTTCAAAGGATGAATTAGGTATTAAATTTTTACTTCCTTCATAGGCTCCTAGTACATTTCTTCCTGTTGTCTCATCCTTTTCAAATATAGTATTTTGGCTATATGGCTCTATTCCACTTAGACTTTTTAAACTATTATTTAATGGGAATGTTTCTGTTTTTTCACTACTCTGCCCTTTTGTATTATAATGAACCTTAGAGAGCTTATTGTCATTATCGTATTCATATTTTGTTACATAGGAATTATTATTTATTTTTTCATTTATGCTGCTTACATTATTGTCTTCATCATAGCCATACTTTAATGTGTCACCTTTTGAATCTTTAATTTTTACTAATCTATCTGCCGCATCATAAATGTATCTATAATTTACATTATTGACTTTATCATAATGATTTGCTAAATTTCCACTAGCATCGTATTCATATGAAAACGAACCCTGTGATGTGGAGCCACCAGAATAGCTTATTTCACTTACTCTATCTGAATTGTCATATTTATAATTTATCACATGTCCATTACCATACTTTGAGGTTTTAAGCATTCCTGTAACTTGCTCATATATATTTTCTATTAAATTTTTTGTTCCATTTCCGTTACTTATATTTACCTTTGAATTTCTTCCAAAGGCATCATAGTCAAAGGAATAGTTAAAATCATTATGTCCTATATTTTTAAGCTTATCATTACTATAGCTATAACTATTAACTGCCTCAGTAGAAGAGTTAGCTTTTCCCTTTGTCTTTACAAGTCTATCTAGATTATCATATTCATAACTAATACTGTTTCCTTTAGCATCTGTAGCTGATTTAAGTGTTCCCTTTTTTGTATCGTAATTATATTGTACAGTATTTCCTGATGAATCAGTCATTGATTTTAAATAGTTTCCATCAGAGGTATACTCTGCTTTAGACTGCATAAATAATGTGTTACTTCCAATTTTAGCTTTTTTAGCATTTCCACTGCTATCATACTCGAAAGAATACACTACATTTTCCCCAGAAGTAGCATTTAATAAATTGTGTTTTGAATCATATTTATATTTAAACTCGCTACCCTTTGGACTTACAGATTTTATCAAATCATTATTGCCGTCATATTCAAACTTTGACTTCTTTTCTGCAAGATCACTGGTGGATATTACATTACCCTTTTCGTCATATTGGTAGCTTTCACCAAACTCTTCTTTATAAAATTGTATTCCATCAAAATATGCATAATTTTCATTTTGATAGTATAGACAATATACTATTACATTCTTATAATCATTATTTGCCTTTATTCTATCACATGCATACTGCCACTGACTTGAATCTTCATTAAAAGATATAACATGCCATTCATAACCACCATCACTCTTTTGAAATCCTACATCTAATGCAAAATATCTTGGATATCTAATTCTAACAGAATTGGCTTTAACCTGCTCTTCCTATTGTAATAAAAAAAGAAGCACCCTCATAGGTGCTCCCTCATTATTTTACTAGAAAACTTAACGCTACTAGTAATTTATTTTACAACTTTCATTGACATTTTAAATTCTTCGCCATTGATCTTCATATCAGTGTATTCAGCTTCAGCATTGTATAAAACTTCTACTGCAAGAGTTTCTTTCTTTATAGAGTCTTCAAACTTCTTAACTACAGCTTCTAGGGCAGCATTGCCGCTAACATAAAGTTTTATCTTGTCTGCTACTTCAAAACCGCTGTCTTTTCTCATGTTTTGGATTTTACTTAATACTTCTCTTAGGTGTCCTTCTTCTCTTAACTCTTCAGTTATATTAGTATCTAAAACTACACCTAAATCTCCCTCACCAGCAAAAGCATATCCTTCAAGACCTTGCATTGTAACAAGTAAGTTTTCACTGTTGAATTCTATTTCTGTTCCTTCTACGTCAGCCTTAACAACTCCACCATTTTGAACAGTTTGAGCTAAATTCATTTGATTCATTTGGCTTAATGCTTTTCTTATTTTTGGTATTAACTTACCATAGCTTTTACCTAGTACAGGTAGGTTAGGTTTTATTTCAAAATTAACATACTCTGATAAGTCTGCACCAAAGGCTATTTCTTTTATATTAAGCTCATCTTTAACTATATCTCCATAGTACTCCGGAAGAGTCTTTGTAGAAACAAGCATCTTAGAAAGTGGCTGTCTGTTCTTTATGTTAGCTCCATTTCTAGCGCTTCTTCCAAGCTTAACTATCTTATAAGCTATATCCATTTCTCTTTCAAGTTCTTCATTTACAAGCTCTACATTGTATTCTGGCCACTTACATAAATGAATACTTTCTGGAGCCTGTTTATCTAAGTTAACCACTAGATTTTGATATATTTCTTCAGCTATAAATGGTATAAATGGTGATGACACTTTAGATAAAGTAACTAAAACTCTATATAATGTTACATATGCTCCTATTTTGTCCTCTGTTAAATCTGTAGTCCAATATCTAGATCTATTTCTTCTTACATACCAGTTAGAAAGTTCATCTACAAATTCCTCTATAGTAAGAGCTGCCTTAGTTATCTTATAATTATCAAGGTCTTCATCTACAGTTTTAACTAATGTATTAAGTCTTGACATTATCCACTTATCCATTACATTTTCTGAAACAAAGTTCTTGTACTCTAGAGGATTAAAACCATCTAACTCTGCGTATAATACATAGAATGAATATACATTCCAGAAGGTACTTAAGAATTTTCTTTGAACCTCTGCCACATCATCCTTAGAGAATCTAGTTGGAAGCCATGGTGCACTAGCTGTATAGAAGTGCCATCTTGTAGCATCTGCTCCCTGAGTTTCTATAACATCAAATGGATCTACTACATTTCCCTTGTGTTTTGACATCTTAATTCCATGTTTATCAAGTACATGACCTAATACCACACAATTTTCAAATGGATTAGTGTGAAATATTCCAGTAGATATAGCAAGTAATGTATAAAACCATCCTCTAGTTTGATCCACTGCTTCAGAAATAAATTGTGCTGGGAAGTTCTTCTCAAACACTTCTTTATTTTCAAATGGATAGTGATGTTGTGCAAATGGCATTGAACCTGAATCAAACCAGCAGTCTATAACTTCTGCAGTTCTCTTCATTTCCTTTCCACAATGTGGGCAAGTAAGTTTAACCTCATCTATATACGGCTTGTGAAGTTCTACATTTTCTGGAACATTTATGCCCTTTTCTTCTAATTCTTTTCTGCTTCCTATACATTCTCTGTGACCACATTCACATTCCCATATTGGAAGTGGAGTACCCCAGTATCTATCTCTTGATATACCCCAGTCAATGACATTTTCAAGGAATTTTCCAAATCTTCCTGTTCTAATGTTATCTGGATACCAATTTATCTTGTTGTTGTTTTCTAAAAGTTTATCTCTAAGAGATGTCATTCTTACAAACCAGCTATCCTTTGGATAATATAGAAGTGGTGTGTCACATCTCCAGCAATGTGGGTATGAGTGAGTATATTTTTCAGTTTTAAATAGCATATTATTCTCTGCCATATACTCTATTATTTTAGGGTCTGCCTTTTTAACAAACATTCCTGCCCATGGAGTTACACATTCTACGAACTTACCTTCTGCATCTACTAGATTCATTAAAGGTATGTTATTAGCCTTACATACAATGCTATCATCTTCACCATAAGCTGGAGCAGTATGAACTATTCCTGTACCATCAGATAAAGTTACAAAATCTCCATGTATAACGTAATGAGCCTTTCCCACTGGAGCTTGGAACTTAAATAATTGTTCATACTCTAGTCCTAGAAGCTCTTCTCCTTTAAATTCCTTAACTATTTCATACTCCATATCCTTTAATACAACTGGAGCTAATTCTTTAGCTAATACGAATACTTCATCTCCAACCTTAGCCTCTATATAATCATATTTCTTATTTACAGTTAAAGCCATATTAGATGGTAGTGTCCATGGAGTTGTTGTCCAAGCAAGTATGTACTTGTTTTCTTCTCCCTTTACCTTAAACTTAACTATCGCTGTTGAATCCTTAACATCCTTATATCCTTGAGCAACTTCATGAGAAGAAAGACCTGTTCCACATCTTGGGCAGTATGGAAGTACTTTGTGTCCTTTATATAACAAATCTTTATCCCACATTTGTTTTAATGCCCACCATACAGACTCTATATAATTATCGTGATATGTTACATATGGTTCATCCATATCAACCCAATATCCCATTTCTTCAGACATTTTCTTCCACATGTCTGTATACTTAAATACGCTTTCCTTACACTGTTTTATAAATTTTTCAACACCGTAAGATTCTATTTGGTCTTTTCCTGAAATTCCTAGAGACTTTTCTATTTCAAGCTCTACTGGAAGTCCATGAGTATCCCATCCAGCTTTTCTTAAAACCTTATATCCCTTCATTACCTTATATCTTGGGATTAAATCCTTCATAACTCTTGTTAAAACGTGTCCTACGTGAGGTTTTCCATTAGCTGTTGGAGGACCATCATAAAATGTAAAATACTCTCCATCTTTATTTAAATCAAAATTCTTTTTAACTATATCTCTGTCTTCCCAAAGTTTTAATATGTCTTTTTCCATATCAGTAAAACTTCTAGAAGTGTCTACTTTTTTATACATTATACAAACTCCTTTCCTTTATATACTAAATATTCCTTAACTTTATAACTTGATTAACCCACAATAAGCATTACATTACCTGAATTATGAAATTTATTGTTCCAAGCTCTTATGCAAGGCATTGAGAAGAAATTTCATAATTCCATCGCATTATACCTTTTTGTGGTTTAATCATAACTTTAGTTTTTGAAACTTTAGTGTAAACTATCACCACTTATACAAAATAACAACTTCATTATGAATATATCTAACCATACAGTTTCCCCACGCTATAAAGTTCATCTAACCTTTCTGTTAAATATTATAATATTTTAATAAATTACTTTAAAAATAACAAAAGACTCCGTCCTCAATAGGACGAAGTCATAACTTCGCTATACCACCTAATGGTTAATATACACTTCAAGCACTCTTTGCACAAAACAAAACACTTTTGCACCAGTGATTACTCTATTCTTTAACGCAGAATTACGGATAAGCTTACTTTATAAAATTCGGCCTTCAGCTCATAGGTGATTTTCCTAAACTCTTACCTGCCAGGCTTCCACCTTTCCCGACTCTCTTTAAGGCATTAAGTGTAGTACTCTTCCTAATCACAGCTTTTTAATACAATATATAGAATTCAACTTCCTACTATTATAGTATATCAAAAATTTATTGTCAATAAAACTTTTAAAATTTTCAAATTTCTTTTCATGTATCTAACTAAATATATTATATACATTTATTGAATTGACTACAATATATATAGCAATAGTAATTATAAGGGGCACATCCATTATTTTTTCTTTATTTTCCGTTGAAGAACTTATCTCTTCCTCTGACCATATAGCTTCTTTATAAATTTTATTTTTTATAACCCCTTCATTAATAAATTCATTGTTATTGACCCCAATATCGTCAATATTTTTTAAATCCATACCATGATTTTTTGCTAACTTTTTCATAAGTGCATTTACTATTATAAATGATATAATAGCAACTATACCTAGTCCTAAAACAAAACCTATTTTTGTAGCCAAAGATCCATTAAGTATATCCGATGCTGAAGTTGATATGCTTTCTCCAGCTTGCATAGCCTTTTTTACAGATATATCTGACATGATAATTTGGGTTCCATTAACTATAAAATGACTTAACATTGAAGAAAATATTGAGCCCGTTATATGGACTAAATAAGCAAATAAAATTCCCATAACAAAAGTATATAAGAACATTTGAATATTCATGTGTAAAATAGCAAATAATAGCCCTGTAAGTATTGCGGATTTCTTAAGTCCTAAATGTTTATAATTAGATAAAACCACTCCTCTTACACATAATTCTTCTAGAACAGCCGGCATAACAGCTATAACTAAAAGCCTAATCCATATAGGCACATCGATACTTCCTGAAAGCAAATTTGCTACATTATTAGGAAGTATTAAAGCAACTATACCAGATAAACAATTAAGCAAAGGCTGAACCAGCATAGATATTAAAATTATCATTAACAAGTCCTTACCACCTAAAACCTTTATCCTTAATACATCTTTAGCAGATTCCCTATTTACTATAAAGTATACCGTTAACGGTATGGCTAAAAATACTAAGTTAGCTATAAACATTAATGAATAATTACTAAGCTTAAACACTTTATTTAACGGCGCAGCTAAAATCGAAAAGGATATATTTAGAATTACTAAACACATTATAAACGAATTTCCTTTATGAACCCTATTCCCCACACTAATCACCCCTACCTTGTATATTTTACTTATTCAACTTTTTATTTCTCATTATAATACATATTTGGTATTAATTCAAATTACCTTTTAGTCCACTGTAAATATTGAAATGAGAGCTGGTATAAAAAAATGTTTTTTACACAAAATATTAATGAATATATGAAAATATGATTAACCCACAAAAAGGTACAATGCGATGGAATTATGAAACTTCATAATTCAGGTAATGTAATGCTTATTGTGGGGTAATCAAAAATATACATTTGTGGAAAGGAGAATTCTCATGAATTTATCTCAAAAAGAAACAATGCTTTTACAAGACCAAAAATCTCATGAACAATTGTGTATTGAAAAATATACAAATTACGCTAATAGGGCCACCGATTCAAATTTAAAGCAAATGTTTTTAAATCATGCTTCTCAAGAACAAGAGCACTTAAACACAATAAATCAAATGCTAAATGGTCAAGTACCTAACCTAAATCAACAAAGTACTGGAGGTACACAGAATTCCACTAATAGTTCTATGCAAAATAACAGTACTCCTTCAAATAATTCAACTGCAGCTGCAGGCATGGATAATGTTGCTGACGGTAAATTATGTGAAGACTTGCTAATGACAGAAAAATATGTATCCAACACTTATGACACTACAATTTTTGAATTCAAAGATTCACATGCCAGAGAAGTATTGAACCACATTCAAAAGGAAGAACAAAAGCATGGAGAAGATATATTTAATTATATGAACTCTAAAGGTCTATATAGCGGTCAATAATTTTCACCATGTTATTTAATATACTTAGGCACATTCAAATAAATAATAAGTCAGTATGCTACTATTTTGTGTCATACTACGTCAGCAGAACACCCTGATAGTCTTATTATCGGCGGAACCTGCTTCCTTGTCTGACACAAAATATACTAGCATCTTTGGCTTGTTATTTATTTTCATGTCCTTAAAGTTTAAAGAAGCTGTGGCATCAAGGAATTCACATGCAATATATTGTTTTGCAAGTTTAAATTTAACACAATATATCGTAGGATTTATTCTTAGTGCCACAGCCCCATAATTTTAAATTTTAAATTCAATACTACCTACGTCATTTTTATTAGATTATTATTAATAAGTATTTTTATGTACGTAAGTAGCCTTTCCATAGCTGGGTCTGCTTCTTTACCAAATCTTTTCTCTAGCGATTCACATATATCTTTAATATTACTCACTCCATCACATTTTTCCCAAACAAAAGATCCTAATTCATCCAATTCAATATTTACTGACTTAGGTGATTTAAATATTTTCTGCATAACTTTATCAAAAGCTTTATTTCTATTAATAACTAATGTTATTAAATTTTCTTTTCTTTCCCACTGTATTTCAGGGTTTTTATATGGAGTCATTAGAACTGCATTCTTTTTTTCTACTTTTCTCTTCACCCCTCATACCCTCCTTGTCCATTATTTTGTTTACCCCATGACTACTAGCATAATGCTCCTTCTTCTATGAAAATAAAATGTACTTAAGCTACGCCCATAAATAATAATTTCTTAAATGATATCAATAATTTCTTAAATATTATAAATTTAGAGTTGGGTACTAAAGATTCTATTCTCGTTCCCCATCCTCCTATTTATACAACTTCTTAAAACATTCTATTTATTTACTGCTACTTTTCTTTTCTTCCAAAATACTTCATATAAAAGTGTAAGCATTACTATTATAAAGAATATTATAGAAACCCATTGAGCACATATAGGTTCTTCTGGACCAAAATTTTCATTAAATGCAACTATTCCAGCTATTATAACTCCCATCAATCCTTCTCCAGCTATAAGCCCTGATGAATACAATATTCCAGTTTCTGTCTTTTCCTTTAATACTGATTCATCTTTAACCTTCTTGTCTAATATACCTTTTATAGCTCCACCGACCATTATTGGTGTAGAAAGGCCTATTGGAAGATACAATCCTATAGCTACTGGCAATGATGGCAATCCAAATAATTCTACCGTTATAGCTGTGAACACACCTATAAGAACTAAATTCCATGGTAAGTTTCCTGCCATTATTCCTTCTATAATCATTTTCATAAGTGTAGCTTGAGGTGCTCCCAATTTTTCAGATCCAAATGTGTATGCTTTATTTAAAGCTATTATTATAAATCCTATAACTGCTGCTGCAGCTATTACACCTATAATTTCACCTATTTGTTGTTTCTTTGGAGTAGCTCCAACTAAATAACCTGTCTTTAAATCCTGAGAGATATCTCCAGCTACTGCAGAAGCTGTACATATAATAGCTCCAACACATAGTGCTGCTATCATGCCTTCCTTACCACTCCAACCAGCTGCCTTCATCAATAATGCTGTAAATAAAGTGGCTGCAATAGTCATACCTGAAACAGGGTTTGATGAACTTCCTACAAGTCCTACCATTCTTGAAGATACGGTTACAAAGAAGAAACCAAATATAACTACAAGAATAGCTCCAAGCCACCTTACTTTAATTTGTGGAAGAAGCACCATAAGTATTATAAGTACTATTATAGTAATTATAATAGATTTTGGACTCATATCCTTTTCAGTTCTAAAGTTAGCTGCAGTTGATTTGTTTTTATAACCCTGCATTGCTTGTTTAAATGAAGAAATTATAGCTGGAAGTGACTTTATAAGACTTATTATTCCACCTGCTGCCACTGCACCAGCGCCTATATATTTAATATAGTTTTTCCATATTGCCCAGTAATCCATTTTTGCAATAGCTACCGTAGCTGGTGCTATTACATTGGAACCACCTATTAAAGCTATAAGTGGCATAAAACAGAACCATCCTAAAATAGCTCCTGCAAGCATATAAGCTGAAATTCTAGGTCCAATTATAAATCCTACACCAAGTAATGCTGGATATACATCCATGCCTATGCCTGCTCCTTTTAAGCTACCCTTAAAACCATAACTAATGCTTGTTGGGAATAATTTTACACCATCACCTATAAATTTATATACAAGTCCTACTAATCCACCAGCAAACACTACCTTTGCACTAGCTCCTCCCTCTTCTCCAGCAACTAATACCTCAGCACAAGCTGTTCCCTCTGGATATGGAAGTTTTCCGTGTTCTTGAACTATTAAATATCTTCTTATAGGAATCATGAATAATATTCCAAGTACACCACCAATTAAAGTTATTAATCCCATTTCCAATGCCTTTGGACTTTCTCCCCACAAGAATAAGGCTGGAAGTGTGAATATTGCCCCTGCCGCTAAAGATTCTCCAGCAGAAGCTACCGTCTGAACCATATTGTTCTCTAATATTGACTTTCTTTTTAAAATTCCCCTTACGATAGCCATAGATATAACTGCTGCAGGAATTGATGCAGATACAGTCATACCAACTTTAAGTCCTAAATAAGCATTTGCTGCACCAAATATAATTGAAAGAATGATACCTAATATGATAGAAAAAACAGTGAATTCAGGCATCACCTTATCGCTTGGTACATAAGGAATATATTCTTGCCCTTCCTTTAAGCCATAAGCCCCGTCAGGCAAACCCCTTTTACTCATACAAATCCTCCCTTTTATTTTTGCTTATACTCAAATATATTCAATTATATTTATAAAAATACCTAAAATAAGAATATTGTGATGTAAATGCAATAAGAAAAATCACACTTTAAGTCCGTGAAAAAATTGTAATTTGGGACTAATCACAATACGCTAAGAACTTCTAAATGTTTGCAGATTTCAATCCCCTAAAACCTTAACTCGCTCCTTGCGTCCCTCAAACAGGAAGGTTTCTTAACGGGAATTGAAATCTGCAAACATAAGAAGTTCTAAAGCTAGTTCCATAGTCCCAAATTACAATTTTTTTCACTTCCTTAAAGTGTGATTTTTCGGTTCATGCATAGGCTATCTGGGGTGGGGAATACGGCTAACTAAAGGATGATTTTTCTCCGCTGCGCTATGGAAAATCTTTTATTGGCGGCAGCCAGCCTAAATACGTAGGCATGATTAGGATTTATATAAATCAATGCCACGGCAAAATATATTAGGCCTTATTTAGTGCTTTATTTTGACAAGCAATTATTTATCAGTCAGAAGTTTAACACTTAAAAGTTTTTTTGGCGTGAGCCTGTTGATTTATAATGAATGATCGGCATATAGGTTAAGAAACATAAATATGTATTATAATAACAAAGTCTAACATCTAGAAACTAGAACCTAGTACTAAAAAACATTTGATGACTAAGGACTAAACGAAAGGCTCCGCCTAAAAAAATATTATGAGCGCTTTATCATTTATAAATTAAAGATTTTCAGTAGCGCAGCGGAGGAAAATCATCCTTTAGTAGGCTTCTCTCTCCAACCATAAACATATTAAACTAAAAATCTGATTTTAATGTAGTAATAAATGTGTAATTGGGGACTATTGAACTAGCCTTAGAACTTCTTATGTCTCACAGTTAAAGACCCGTTAAGAAGCTTTCATTGTTTGAGCAATGTAAGAAGCGAGTTTGAAAGCTTTAGGGGCTTTAACTGTGAGACATTTAGAAGTTCTTGGCGTATTGTGAACAGTCCCAAATTACACATTTATTACAGAATTAAAATCAGATTTTCTTCAATGTATTATGTCTCAATATATGCTTTCTGTGGATTTTGTTTTAGGGTAAAAACTTGTTCATTCTTTCTCATTTGTATGGAAATCTTTCCTTCCTTGTATAACTTGTCCGTTACTATTCTAGAAAACTGTGATGGGTTTTGTACTTGAACTCTCTTTCTGCTGGTTCTAAAAAAATGTACAAATGTACTCATATTAGATAATTCGCACTTATCACACCTTATGGTGGCTTAAAGTCTTGGATATACCAGTACATTTATTTAATACAAAGTAATTTGCATTAAATAAATCTCCTACAACCGTATTTTAAAATTTTACAATCAAAGAATTATTTAACCCTCATTTCTGATAAAATATATGCTCTATTTTCATAGGGTACATACATTTGTGATTAAATATTCCTTTATACTATAAGTATACCCCCTTTGAAATCTTTTATTCGTTATATTATAAAATTTTAAAATACGGTTGTTTTAATAAATTATCTAATGCACATTTGTAATATTTTTAGAGTGTTCACAT
Organism: Clostridium sp. KNHs214; assembly: GCF_000744935.1. Taxonomy (GTDB): domain Bacteria; phylum Bacillota; class Clostridia; order Clostridiales; family Clostridiaceae; genus Haloimpatiens. The sequence continues at coordinate 385,077 of NZ_JQMW01000013.1, forward strand.
AAGGTCGTTACTCTTATGCAGTTCTTTTATGAACTTCTTATACTTTCATATAAGCACAGACTATATCACAATCCTAATTATTTAGGATCCTCCCCATTTCCCCTCACTTGAAGGTACGAGATTACTCTCTAGTCGTTGAGCCTTTTCCTTTTCGGAACTTGGTTGCTGATTACCCATTGTCACCGTGTTTAGGATTTAACCTTGCACTATCTACATTATTTTTTCTACTTTCGTCACCTTCACGCTTAGACTTATTTCATTCTTACGTTGTGGTTAATGTAGCTTTAGGGACTTCCAGCAATTAAAGGAGTTTTGGATGCTTTTTTAACATCACTCTACACTCTTTACGAATGTAGGGAGCTTTTTAATAAAATATATACATTTAACTATGATTGTCTACATATGTTTATATTTTATACAACTATTAGTTGCTCCAAAATACAGAAGTAGATACTCCTCTTATTAAATTTTGTACATCATTTAAACTAGCATATTCATTTTTATTTAAATATTTAAGAACTTTTTCTGAACACTTTGTACAAAGCTTATTGGTAAGTCCTGCTGCTAGATCCCTTTCTTTTATGGTTCCTATGTACACCATAATCATTGTTATTAATACAATACAAATAAAATATATAAAATACCTCATAGAAGCTCCCCCTCATATTTTATAATTGTTAATTTAATATTATGCAGTGATACATAAATTTATTATTGTATTTCTATAAAATTACTATTTTTTAAAGTTCTGACATATGTAATAAGTCTCTCTAAAACGGGTTCTATTTTTTGTCCAAAATGACTTTTCATTTGTTTAGATATATCATTTATGTTTTTAATTCAATCACAATTTTCCCATACGAAAGTTCCTATCTGGTCTAATTCTATTCTTATTACCTTAGGTGAATAAATAAAATATAAATTTAGCTTTTAATTTTAAATTATAATTTATAACTGTGAAAGTTAAGTTTATAATATATTTAAAAAGAATTAAGGTATAAAATGCCCTTAATTCTTAATATATTAACATTTTAATATTTATCCCATAAATATAGAATCCCAAACTCCAAGATATCCTACTTCACCTATGCTTTATTTGAAGCTGGTTTTCTAATAAATACTTGATATAAAAGAAGTAATATTACAAGCACAAAGAATATTCTACAGATCCTTTTTTTCATCTAATTATCTAAAAAAGCATAGATATTGTTCAATATTCAACAATATCTATGCTTATAATTAAATAATTAACATTATGTGGTTTTTTACCAAATTACAATTTCATTACATATATTATTTTACATTTTGCTTAGTTATTACTTTCTCCTGCATTATGCTAGATTTAACATCTATAATCCTTTGATTCCTAGATCCTGCATATTTAGGAGCCTTTTCTGTAAGGTTCATATCAAATTTTCCATCTATTAATACATCAATTGATTTTAATAAATTTATTTTATCTTCATCCTTACCTGCAAGTATTTCCTCAAAAGTATATCCTGTATAACACCATATATTTAACCCTAGGTTTTTAACGTCTCTTGCTAATTCTGTTAATTTCTTAGCCTTTTCAAAAGGTTCTCCTCCTGAAAAGGTAACACCTTTTATTATAGGCACATTATTCTTTATACGGCTTAATATCTCTTCTTTGCTTACATCTTCTCCATAATTAAAATCCTGCATAGATTCATTATGACATCCAACACACTTATGATTACAGCCAGATACAAATAAAACACTTCTTATACCTTCACCATTAACTAATGAATTATCTAAAAAACCTGCCACTCTAATATCCATATTATCAATCCTTTTCATATAGTCAAAGGAGATTTATCTCTAATTAGAAAAATCTCCTTGAGTTTTATACACTATACGTTATAAAATGCTCTATGATTTTCTGTATGAGAAGTTCTATCAGCTCTCTCAGCTATTTTACCGCTGCCAAATCTTTCATCAAGACTTAAGTATCCTGTAACCCTTGATATACCTTGTATATTTAAACTTCCGCATTTAGTGCATTTATGCTCTCCATTATTTAAATAAGTACCACAATCTCTGCAATATTTAATATGGAAATTTATGCCCATATAACTTATATTAGTGTTCTTATACGCATAATCTATTATACTCTTAACATCTTCTGGTTGTGGATAATCATCTAGCTCTATGTAGGTTATATGTCCACCATTGCATATTTTATGATAAGGTGCCTCTATATCTATCTTTTCTTTTATAGATATAGGGAAATATACAGGTACATGGTAACTATTAGTATAATAATCCTTATCTGTAACTCCAGGTATTTCTCCAAATACAGCCTTATCTTGAAGTATAAACTTACCTGATAATCCTTCTGCTGGAGTTGCATAACAAGAATAATTTAACCTGTCTATTTCTTTATACTTATCGCAAAATTCCCTTATTGTACTTATAATTTTTATACCTAATTCTTGAGCTTCCTTACTTTCTCCGTGATGTTTTCCCAATAAAGAAGTTAATGTTTCAGTAAGACCTATAAATCCTATTCCCCAAGTTCCTTGTCTCAAAATTGGTTCAATAAAGTCATTGTCACCTAATCCTTCTGATCCTTTCATTAAATGCTGTCCTGCTACAAAAGGAAGATCTTTAACCTTTAAGCTTTTAAGCACACCATATCTGTGTAATAAAGCTTCTCTTGCCATCTCTAATCTTGAACTTAAAATATCAAAAAACTTATTTAAATCCCCTTTAGATAATATTGCAATTCTAGGTAAGTTCATTGTTACTGGTGCTATATTTCCTCTCCCTTGAGGGCCTTCTTCTCCATTTATGTTAGAACATACATAAGTTCTACACCCCATAGTTGCTGGCATAATCCCTCTATCATAATAGGATTTATTAAAGTCAGCATCTATATTCATAAACATAGGATTCATTCTCTTAGCTGCAACTCTGCAAGCTAACTTATATAAATAATAATATGGGTCATTTTCTTCTCTATTTACTCCTTCTTTTACTCTAAAGATTATATTAGGAAATATAGGTTGTTCTCCTTTTCCTAGTCCTTTTTCATATTCTTCTAGAAAAACTTTACATATAAGTGCTGCATCATCATTTTTAGGAATTCCAATATTTATAGATGAAAATGGAACTTGTGAACCTGCTCTAGAGTGCATTGTATTTAAATTGTAAACTATCCCTTGCATTGCTTGATGAACTCTTTTTTCTAGCTTTTTATCCACTAATTCCTTTAAAAGAGGATTTGTATCTATATTTTCTTCTTTTACATTCTCATACTCTGGTACATCTCTAAGCACATCTAATACTTCTTCTATAACTTCTGATCTTGTACTAGGTATAAAATCGGCCATATCATTATCGAAATTTACATGAGCTTGCCCACCAAACATATCATTTTGAGTGCTTTGAAGAAGTATACAAGAAAGTTCTGCTGCAGTTTCTATTCTTCTAGGTGGATTTATAGTACCGTATCCTGTGTTAAATCCTCTCTTTAATACTTTACCTGTTTCTATATTAAGGCAATTAGTAGTTAGATTATAACTATCCAAATCATGATAGTATAAATCTCCATTTTCATGAGCTTTGGCTAATTTCTTAGGCATCATTGCTAGATTGTGCCATTTGTTAGATTCTGAAGCTATTCTTAAAAGCTTAGATGAGAAATTATTACCTACGTTGGCGTTATCTCTATCAGTTTCTACCCCTATTTGTTCTATAGCCCTCATCAAATCAGACTTTATATCTCTAACCTTTGTTCTTTCTCTTCTGTAACTAAAATATGCTGTTCCTATATCTTTATATCCTTGTACTATTAAAGTATCTTCTACTAAATCCTGAATTTCCTCCACACTTATCTTTTGATTTTTTAACTGTTCTACCCTTTCTATACACTTTTGTGTAATCTCTATTATTTCACTTTCTTTAAGCTTAGAACCTATTTCATCTGCCGCTCCTCTTATAGCCCCAGCTATCTTAGACGCATCAAAGTCAACAGTTCTTCCATCTCTCTTAACAACATGTAGCATTATTCAACCCCTCCGACCACTATATATTGTACTGTGCTATTATACTTCACTTCTGAATTTATATCAATTTTAAAATTAACGTAAAAAATATATAAAGTTAATTTAGAACTCCATAGCTAATTTTTATACTGTTTCTTGTACTTATTTAACGATTGAAAATATATAATAGCATGTTACTTACTGATTTTTAAGGGGTACCATATTATTTTAAACATATATTTTTAATAGTTGCTATAATTAATTTTTGTGATAAAATATTTCTATATTTACTATATAAAGGAGGATATTATGTTTAATAAAAAAACTTTATTATGTATAATTGTGTGCATATGTTTTTTTACAGGTTGTAATTTTCCATTTAATTTTGGTAAAAAGAAAATTGATTCACCTACTTCAAATAATACAATTACAAAAAATGAAATACCTATTGAAAAAGAAGAAAAATATATTTCCAAATTTACAGGTGAAGAGGTAAGTAAAAACTCCTTTGCCAATACTCCATTTATGGTTATAATAGAAAATTCTAAGGATTCTAGACCTCAATATGGTTTAAATTCATCAGACATAATATATGAAACTGTAGCAGAAGGTGGTATTCCTAGATTCATAGCTTTATTTCAAAAAAATGATTGTAAAAAAATTGGTCCTGTAAGAAGTGCTAGAAATTATTTTATTGATATAGCTAATGAATATAACCTTCCCTTTGCACACTGCGGTGGAAGTGCAGAAGCTTTAAATAGAATTTTGAAAAATAAAGAAAAAAGCATTAATGAAATTTCAAACTCATCATACTTTTTTAGAGACAAAACTCGAAAACCTCCTCATAATTTATATACTGATAGTAATAAAATAAAAACCTATATAAAAAATGTGGACTATAAATCAAATTCTCCTATTAAACTTAATTTCGATAAAAAATACTGGGAAGATTCTAACCTTCCATCTACAAAAGAGGTTAATATAAATTTAAACAAATATTATACTACTAGTTACTATTTTAAAAATAATAAATATATTAAATACATGGATAACAATGTATCTGTGGATGCAATTACAAAAGAACCTCTATACTGTAGCAATATAGTTATTCAATTTACGGATATTTCACTACAAAATGATGCCCTACACTTAAATATAAGACTTACAGGTCAGGGAAAAGGTTACTTAATTTCTAATGGTAAATTTAAAAAAATCAAATGGGTAAAAAAAGATAAAAATTCTGTGACAGCTATACTAGATGAAAATGAAAATCCTATTCCTTTATATCCAGGGAAAACCTGGTGGCATATTGTTAGTACTAATACCTCTATAAATTTAAAATGATTTTTAACTATACATGGTATAATTTTAATTAGATAGCTTTAAAAAATGATTTACATTTAATTAAAATTATACTTTTATTTTTTACTACTATGTGTACCTTGTTCATTTATTCCAATAAGGTATTGCTAATAATGTAAATTAATTTTATAATTAAAGCATTAGCAGATTAGGAGGAATATGTTTTGAATAAAATAGCTTTAATAACAGATAGCATTTCTGATATAAATGAGAAATTTGTTGATAAATACAATATAAAGGTCTTACCATTAAAAATAATATATAAAGATAAAGAATATTTAGATAGAATAAATATAACTCCTAAGGATGTTTATGATAGAATGCCAGAAGAAATTCCAACTACCTCCTTACCTTCAATGGATGAGATAAATGAGCTTTATATTGAGCTAGAAAAGGAAGGTTATACTCATGCTATAGCAATACCAGTATCCTCTAATTTATCTGGTACTTTTAATGCTATAAAATTAATAAGTTATGATCATCCAAAAATAAAAACTCATGTATTCGATTCAAAGTCTATAAGTGTTGGTGAAGGAATAATGGTAGAACAATGTGCTAAACTTATAAGCAATGGTGAACCTTTCCAAAGAATAGTGGATCTTTTACCTAGTATAAAAAACAAAGTACATTTATATTTTTTATTAGATACCCTTGAATATTTAAAAAAAGGTGGACGAATAGGTAAGGTTGCTGGAACAATCGGCCAACTTCTTAATATAAAACCAATAATCTCCATAGACGATGAAGGTACGTATTACACAGTTACAAAAGCTAGAGGTAAAAAACAAGCTATAACTAAATTACTATCAATGGTTCAAGAAATACTAGAAAAGTGCAAATGTAAAGTGTATGTAATGCATGGAGGTGCAGAAGAGGAATGTAGAAAATTAATGGATGTTATTTCTAAGTTTTCTAATATAATCTCATTAAATACAGGGCATATAAGCCCTGCCGCTGGCGTGCATACTGGACCTGGTTTATTAGGTGTAATGCTATTTGAGGAATAAAAAAATATAAACTACATAAAATATCATTAAATATATTTCGGAAAGGTGATATTTTATGATAGGTAAAATAATAGATATGAATAAAACTGATGCCTTTATAAATTTTCAAGATGGAACTACTATGGATATTTCTGTTACCAGATTACCTAAAAACTCAAAGATAGGTGACACTGTAGACATCGCTATGAACAGTTCCCTATCATCTTCTTCAACTTCAAATAAGGTAATAGATTTTTTTATATAATTTTAAAATAAACCAGTGGCTATATTTTAGTACAATTACTTATACTAAAATATAGCCACTGGTTTTTATTCATATCCTGAATCGGTAAATTCTAATTTTCCTGTTTCAATAACTTTACCTAAAATATTCTTACGAGATTTATTTATTTTAAATCTTCCACCGGTTCCAACTTCACAATCCTCTTTCATGCAAATAGATGGCGTTTTAGATATCTTTAACACTTGTGTTGGATAAATGCTCTTATGCCCTACTATTAAATAGCTTATAACACACACTATAGCAGAGTAAGTACCAACTTCAGCTCCAAATAATTCCATACTCATTATTATACCTGCTAAAGGGGTATTGGAACAGGTTGCTAAAAAACATACCATTCCCATAGCAGCATAAAAAGAAGCATGTCCATGTATTAAAGAAGCCCAAGTACTACCTGCTGTAGCTCCTATATATGCCATAGGAGTTAGTATTCCGCCATTTCCTCCTGATGCCAAGGTTACAGAAGATGTAAGCATCTTACCTATAAATGCAAATCTCCCAACGCTACCTCCTGTTACTGCTTTATTTATTATTCCTTCACCCATGCCAATACAATCTGTACTTCCACTCATAAGAACAATAGCTATTAATATTAATCCTCCTATAATACCTTTTATAGGCTTATATATGTTTATTTTTTTAAATGCTTCTTCTATTAAATTCACTATAATTATAAATATATTGGCTAATATACCAATAAATATTCCAAAGGCAACCATTTTTATAAACATCATGGCTGGATTAGATCTTTTAAAGTCAACTAAATATATTAAAAGAGGTTTAGTCCCTAAAAATCTTCCCACGAAATAACTTACATAAGATGAAATTAAAGCTGGCAAAAGAGATAAATAAGAAAATCTGCCTATATACAAAACCTCTGCAGCAAAAACCGCAGCGCCTACAGGTGATCCAAACACCCCCACAAATCCTGCACTAATTCCACATATAACAAATCTTTTTCTATCTATATCATTCATATTTAAAAATTTAGAGAAAAACGATGCTATACCTGCACCTATTTGAGTGGCTGGTCCTTCCTCACCTACAGATCCTCCAAATATTATAGTTAGAAATGTAGTAAATAGTTTTACTGGCATAGCTTTTACGTCCATTTTTCCAGCTCGCTTATGTATGGACTCTATAGCTTTTTCAGTACCATGACCTTCTGCATCTGGTGCTAATTTCAAAACTATTAAACTGCATATAAAAAATATAATAGGCAATAGTATATAGTAATATTTAATACCATTTTGTACAATAACTTCCCCTGCTTCCACAAATTTTACAAAAATACCAATAGCAAATCCCACTGTTAATCCTACAAATATGGATAACAAAATCCATTTTATAGTACTTCCAATCATTATGGATTCTTCAACTATATCTTTTTCAAATAGTTTTTTCATTTTATTCCCCCTTATACTACATTTATTTACTATTTTCATCATTAAATTTCCCTTATTTATTATAAACCTCTTTTTCTACCATTGTGAATATTGTAAGAAAATTTTTTCAATATTTTTTTTACAAATAAAAAAGAGCCGCATTTTTCGCAACTCTTTTATACATCTACTATTTTTTATTTATTGCTTTATTATTTTTCACTTATTATCTATTACTTATTACTTATTACTTATTACCTATTCCTACTACTTATTATATTGCTTCAGCATATTTTCTATTAATTCATCATAACATTTATGATTACTTATATATTCCTCTGCATTTCCATTTTCCATATTTTCTACTAACTCTAAATCCACAGGCATTTCTGCAAGTAGTGGTATATTTAAATAATTTGCGTGTTCTTCTCCTGATTTCTTGCTAAATATCCTCATCTTTTCTCCACAACTTCCGCAAACTACATAAGCCATATTTTCAACTACTCCTAAAAGGTTTATGTTAAGTTTTTCGGCCATAGTTACAACTTTTTTAACTATCATAGATACCATATTTTGTGGAGTAGATACTATTACCATTCCAGTTACAGGCATAGTCTGCATTACAGTTAAAGCCACATCACCTGTGCCTGGCGGCATGTCAATTAGTAGATAGTCTAATTCATCCCACATAGTATCCGCATACATTTGATTTAGCACACCAGTAATTACAGGTCCTCGCCATATAACAGGTTCATCTTCTTGTTCTGTTAATAAGTTTAAAGAAATAACCTTTATACCTAACTTTGTGGTAACAGGCTCAAACTTAACCTCATTTCCATCACCTGCAGGATACATAGCTGCTCTCTTATTATTTATTCCAAAAAATCTTGGCATAGATGGACCAGTAATATCTGCATCTAATACTCCTACTTTATAACCTTTTTTAGCAAGCTTTGTAGCAAGTATTCCTGTTACTGTAGATTTACCAACACCACCTTTTCCGCTTATAACCCCTATAACATTCTTTATTTTACCGTACTTAGGTAACAACTTAGTTTCTTCACATTTATTCTTAGTATTACAATTTCCCTTACTTGGACATGTATCACACGTACTCATGACTTACGCCTCCTTTTAATTGGTGTCAGGCACCTCACGAAAAATGTCGATTTGTACACCTTCCGTATATTTAAAATTATAACACTATAGGCACTAAATTTTCCAGTATATATTTAGTGTGTATTTAGGCACATTCAAATAAATAACAAGTCAGTATGCTAGTCTATTTTGCGTCATACTTAGTCATCAGAACCTGCTGATAGTCCTACCAAAAGCGGAACCTGCTTCCTTGTCTGACATAAAATATACCAACACTTTGACTTGTTTCTTTTCATGTATCTTATTCATATCTAAGTGCATCTATAGGATTTAATTTGGCAGCCTTTTTAGCAGGATATATGCCAAAGAAAATTCCAACGGCAGAGGAAAACAATATTGTTCCCATTATTACTTTTAAGGATATGTTAGGAGAAATCTTAGCTACCATTCCTATTAATTGTGCTCCAGTAATTCCTACTAACATTCCTATTATTCCACCCATAAGGGATATTATCACAGATTCTGTTAAGAACTGCATTAATATTGCATTCGTTGTGGCTCCTATTGCTTTTCTTATACCAATTTCCCTTGTTCTTTCCGTAACTGAAACAAGCATTATATTCATAACTCCTATACCACCAACTAACAAAGATATAGCTGCTACAGCTCCTATAAATGCTGTAAATATACCTAAAACTTTATTTACCTGCTCTAGTTGTTTTAATACATTTTCTGCACTATATACATTTTTACTTCTATTGCCATGTCTACTATATAATATGTTCATCGCAGCGTTTCCAGCGTATTCACTTGTCTCCTTTGAATTTGCCATTATAAATAAACTATCTATATAAAAATCATTAGAATACATAGTTTGAATAAAAGTTATTGGGGTATACATAAATAATGTCATTTCTTCTTCTTGTTCTTCACCTACAAATGGACTTTCAAACCCTTTTATTACACCTACTATTTTAACTTTTTTCATAGAAGTCTTCTCTCCTATCTTTATGCTTTGCCCCACTACATCTTCATATCCAAACAATGCCCTTGCAGACATTTTATCTATAACTACCACCGGTTCCCCTTGAGCATACTCTCTTTCATTAAAAAACCTTCCATACAAAACCTCTACATTTTGAATATACGCCAAATCAGGACTGCCACCTGTAATGATAGAGAATCTACTCTTTTTATCCGAAGCAGCATTTCCCCTCTTTTGTACTACTGGAGTTACATATTTTATAGAATCTATTCTATCCTTTAATACTTTTACATCCTTTAATTCTATGTAATCACTTCTATCCGCCTTAGAGCTATCCACTTTAATATTTACTATAGATGCTCCTATCTTTTCAAATTCCACTGTTATGCTGTCTCTAGCCCCGTCTCCTAGAGAAATAATTGTTATAACGGAGCTTATTCCTATTATTATTCCTAACATTGTAAGAAAGGATCGTAACTTATTAGCTTTTATACTTTCTATAGCCATCTTTAAGTTCTCATATAAATTAAAATTCACCAGAAAATACCTCCATTCTCTACCATGAATTTCTTTATAAAATCATCCTATTTTCCACTGGTTTATCTAAAATTATTTCTCCATCTGTAAATTTAACAATTCTTTTAGTATATCTTGCAATATCTTCTTCATGGGTAACCATCACAACTGTAGCACCTTCTTCATTTAAATCCTGAAATATCTTCATTATTTCTACAGAAGACTTAGTATCTAAGTTCCCAGTAGGTTCATCTGCCATTATTACTTTAGGATTATTTACTATAGCCCTTGCTATGGCTACTCTTTGTTTTTGCCCACCTGATATTTCATTAGATTTGTGTTTAATTCTATCTCCTAATCCTACCCTTTCCAGTGCCTCTATTGCTTTTCTTTTTCGCTCCTTAAGAGGTATTCCTGCATATATCATAGGCAGTTCTACATTTTCTAGCAATGTCATTCTAGGAAGCAGATTAAATGCTTGAAAAACAAAGCCTATATCCTTATTTCTTATATGAGCTAAATCATCATCTTTTAAGTCTGATATATCCTTTCCATTTAATATATATTCACCTTCATATTGATTATCTAGACATCCAAGTATATTCATAAACGTGGATTTTCCAGAGCCTGAAGGGCCCATAATAGAAGTGAATTCTCCCTTTTGGATTTTTAAGTTTATACTTTTTAAAGCTGTAAACTCTAATTCACCTGTAACATATGTTTTAACTATATTTTTTACCTCTAACATAGTATCCCTCCTAAGCTTCCTCTACCAAAACACCATTTTTAATAGATTCATTAGGATTCAATATGACTTTTTCTTCCTTGCTTAATCCACTTAAAATCTCTGTTTGTGTATCAGATTGAATACCTACTTTAACTTTTCTTTCTTCCGCCTTTCCATCTTTTATCACATATACGTAGCTAGTTCCTTTTTTGTCTAGTTTTATAGCTTCTGCTGGTACCTTTAAAACTCCCTGTGCCTTTTCCACCAATATATCAACATCTACATCAAATCCCACTTTTAAATTATCACTTTTATCTAATATGTCTAAATAGACTCCAAGAGAAGTTTCTTTTCCCGCAGCAGATACCTCCTCTTTTGCCACTGGATCAATAGATGATATTTTGCCTTTGTACTTATTCCCTCCACTTATTATTAAAGCTTCTTGTCCAGATTTTACCCTAGAGGAGTCATACTTATTTAAAGACATAACCACTTCTAAATCTGTAACATCTTGAACCACTACCACTGGCTGTGCTCCACTATCCATAGCTCCCTCTTTTACATTTAAAGCTGTAACTATGCCATCCTTCTCACACACTATACTACCTTTACTTTTACTTTTATTTTCTTTTGCACCATCTAGACCTAATTTAGCAAGTTCAACTGCATTTTCTGCCTGCTTAACTTTTTCATCTGAAATATCTTGAATTTTGCTTTTGGCACTCTTCAACTCTTCAATAGTTTTCATATTTTGAAGATTGTTGCTTTCCTCTAACTTAGCTATTTCATTATCAATATCTAATTTAGTCCTTTTATTTTCATCTCTTTGCGCTATTAAATCTTTTCTTTGAAGAACCGCATTATCATATTGAATTTCTGCCTGCCTCACAGCTGAATTCAAATCTGGAACATCGTAGGTTATAAGTACATCTCCTTTTTTAACCTTTTGCCCTACTTTTACATTAACCCCCTTAACCTTTCCTTGAACTCCAAAATACTCCTTTAAACTTTTGGATCTTATTTTTCCACTAGTAGATAAGTATGCCTCCAAATTTCCTGTACTTACTTTTGCTGTTTTAACCTTGTTATGCTTATTTCTGTTCTTATTAACAGTTCCTATGTAAATTAAAACACCTATAATTACAACAGGTATAAGCCATAGAATAACTTTCTTTTTCTTGCTCATACTATTCCTCCCATAAAACACTATTTTAATCATTTTAGCATAAAATAACTTGAATATAAACTTATTTGCCCATATACTTATAAAGTTCTCTTCAAATAAATTTAATATTTATATCAATTAATGCACATCTTAATAAATTTATAAAGTCCCTTTTAAACCATATATACCACATTTTATTTCCTCAAAAAGCAAAAAACCAGATTTTCATCTGGTTTAAAACTGTTTATCCTTTATTACTGGTGCCTTATCTGGGAAAATCCTTATTTCCCAATTGCCTTTATCATATTCATTCCATATATAGTACTTTTTATTTTGGTTTTTAGTATTATCCACAAATTCTACTATTCCCTTGTAAAGAAAAGCCTTATAACCTTCAGTACTTATATTCATAACTATATCGTATTTTTTGTTTTTATCTTCTATTATTTCCGCATTTATTTTTTGTTTTTTTATATCTTCTTTAAATTGCTCTATATCTGAAGATAATAAAAACTTTCTAGCCTCCACATCATCATTTAGCTTTATCCCAATAGTTGAGTTAGGACTATAACTTCCAGTGTACTTTTTCATTACTTGAATTAATGAACCATAGTATACCTCAGAAAACTTTTCTGGAACCCTTATATTCCAAAAATTCTTTATTATATCATTATCAAGTCTTCCAGAAACTATATATATATTATTTTCCTCGTCATATAGATTTCCACCACCACTTTTTTTATCTACACCTACTATATATTTAAATTGATGCACACTTTCATCATTTTCATACATTTCAAATATGTAATCTGGATTCAATGTGGTTTTAGTATTTACCTTCTTTGCTGAAGATAAAATATCATACATATCACTTATGGCCTTCTTATCTTCAACCATAAATCTAAATCCCTTATCTCTAGTACTTTGAATTACTATTTTATTAATTCTTCCATCCTTTATATATTGAAAATCTTCATTCATTAATCCCATTTTTACTTTTAGCTTATCTATCTTATTACATCCAATAAAAACAAAAGGCAATGCTAATACTATAATGGCTACTAAAAACTTTCTGCAAAATTTAACCACTGTTATTTCCTCCTGCTACTATATTTATTAAATAACTTATCTATATTAAAAACTAAAATTGCAGCTATAATCATAACTATACTAATAAATTGTGATGTGGAAAGCAATCCCACTGTTCCCCTAGGATCATCTCTTAAGAATTCCACTAAAAATCTACCAATTCCATATAATATAAAATACATGGAAAAAACTCTTCCTTCTTTTTCATTTTTCTTATCATACCATAATAAAAAAGCACAAAGGGCAAAATCGAAAATTGAAGAGTATATTTGAGTTGGATGTAAATGTACTCCTATTGGTGCAAAATCCGAATTCTTAAATTCCACACCGAGGCAACTATTTGTAACTTTTCCATAGCAACAGCCTGCTAAAAAACATCCTATTCTTCCAAAACCTTGGGCTAATGGTATAGTTGGTATTACTAAATCAAATACGTCTAATATTCTCCATTTATTTTTTCTACTATAAAGATAAACACCTAAGGCTCCCCCTAATATTGCACCGTATATAACAAAGCCATACTGTAAATCCTTAAGTATAGATGGATCTTCTAAAATATTCTTAAATTCAGTAATTATAAACAATATTTTTCCACCTAATACACCTGATATTATTGCTATAATAGCCATATTACTTATCTTATCTTCATTATATCCTCTTTTTTTAACTCTATAATTCAATAGTATAATTGCTGCTAATATTCCTATAGCTATCATGGTGCCATAGCCATATACTTTTATGCCAAACACCTCAAATAATACAGGTTTCATATTGTCACCCTCCTATTAAATAAAATAAAGAGAAGCTTAAACTTCTCTAATTTTAGAGAAGTTTAAGCTTCTCTTTTTTCTATTATATAAATTATAATACTTTACTTAAATTTAATCAAATGTTTTATGCATATCTACGCTCTGAAAAGTATTCACTATTGTTCTAAAAACCTGAAGCATACTCTCTTTAAAATTAGCTTCATTTACAAAGAAAGAAAATCTCACAAATCCATCTTTCTTAGGAATAAAATATTCAAAGGACTTATATATATTCTTTTCTTTATCCACTATAGAATATGTTACTTCGTATCCTTTATTACCACCTAAATCTATAGGTTGCATCTTATAGTTCTCTATGATATTTTGCTTTGATGATATTTGCTCGCTACTTTTTAAAAATTTCTCTAAATTCATATTTATATTCCAAGCTTGAACTACTCCCCGTATAACGTTATCCTCTGAAACAAATTCATTATGATATATTATCTCATTACCAGTAAATTTTCTTATTCTGGTATTCCAATTTTCAGGAAGTTTATAAAGATACGTATTATCAAGCATATAGTATTCTTTCAATGCTTTTATATCATTATGAATTAATGCTGTAAACTTAAGTTTCCCATATAAATTTTTTTGAAAAACCACTAAAATAAACATAAGCCCTATTAAAATTAAAGATATTCCAACTCTTTTTCTATTTACCTTTATGACCTTTATCATTAACTTACCCCCGCATATAATTCATACAATAGTACTATATGCGCATATTTTTTTCTATATTACTTATTTTTCTTTATAGGTATCAATATGTTATAGTTTTTAAAATCATAAAACATTATCCAGTATCCTTGATTTTTATCTAAGTTACAACTCTTCATCCAAGTTACAAAGCCTGTTTTCCCCTTGAATGGCTGGCAATTTGGAGATTTATTTCCTGGTATTGCATACATTATATATTTAATCTTACAATTTTCATCATACTTATACCCAACTAAATAATGTTTATATTCTTTTATATAAGGATAGTAATTTATCATAGGATAATGCATAACTACATACTTTTGGTAGTCGGACATATCACACATATTGTTTATATCTTCTACATCTATTTTATACCAAACGCTTTTTTGTATTTTAGGGAAAATGTCCACATACTTTTCGAAACCTTCACCTAAATTTTCAAAAAACATTTCCATAGAATCCATATGACATTTATTTTTTCTGAATTCTTCTTTGTATTCATCTATATTTTCTTCTCTATCTTCATTCATTTCTTTTTTATTTTCTTCTTTAATTTCTTCTGTATCTTTAATCTTCTCAGATTTTTCTTCCATGTGCTCTGTATTTCTTTCTTCCTTATTAATTTCTAATTTTTCCTTATTAATTTTTAATTCTTCTTTATTAACCTCTAATTTTTCTTTATCATATTGCTCCTTTTTCTTACTATCTTTGCTAACTTTATCTTCTTTAGTTTCATCTCTATTTATAGTGTCTTTAGTATTTTCTTTTTTCCCTAATTCTTCTAGAACCTTATTTACAGATATATTTTTCTCTTCTTTATCTGAGCTAGATACAACCTTAGATTCTTTAACATCATCCTTTACTGTTTGCTTGTTTTTCTCAATTTCTTCTTCGTAGCTTTCAAATATGTTACCTAAATCCCTTTTATCGTTTATATTTATAATGCTATAAGTTTTCCAGTCCTTGGGTATATCTGTAGTAATAAATCCACTCATAAGAGATATAACGTTATTATCCATTATTCTAGCTATGGAAGCCCCTATAACCTTGTCTACTGATGTGTTACTTCCTCCTATATTCTCTTCATCATACTCATAACTCACATCAGCTCTACCCTGTTCGTCTAAATTTATATTGCCTATATTTATTAAGTTCCTACATCCCCTTTTACCACATATAAGCAGCATAGAGTACTTATCATCAGGCTTTAGATTTTGAACGTAATAGGATATTTTGCACTTTGAATTCTTTATTTCTATTTTAGCGTATCCTGTAGGAGTTTTACCTGAAGATAATCCAAAGCCTCTTTCATCTTCTTGGAGTATGATAAAATATCTACTATAACTTTTTTTAGAAGCCAAAATTAGTCCCCCCATTGATATTATTCATTATAATATATGTGAGACTTTTCGAAAAGTGAACCTACTTATTAAATTATTTACTTAACTTATATATTTCATTAGCTAAATTGGCAAATTCCTCTATACTTAAAGTTTCCCCTCTTCTTTTTGGATCTATGTTTGCTTTATCAAAAGCATTTTGCAACTTTTCCTTATCTAAACCCATATTTTTAAGTCCATTCCACAAGGTTTTCCTTCTCATACTAAAAGCATCCCTAACTACTCTAAAAAATAACTTTTCATCCTCCACATAAACTTTAGGGGTTTCTGTTCTATCTAGTCTTATTACCATAGAATCCACTTTAGGGCTCGGTATAAAACATCCTGGGGATACCTTTCGTAAAATCTTAGTATTACAAAAATACTGAACTAATAATGTAAGAGCTCCATACTCCTTACATCCAGGCTTTGCATCCAATCTCTCTGCTACTTCCTTTTGTATCATTATAGTTAGTGACTTAAAATTATATCCTCCCATAATTAAATTAGATATTATTGGAGTAGTCACATAATAAGGCAAATTTGCTACAACCTTTACACTCTTTTCTTCTCCAATTATTTTATTAAAATCAACCTTTAGAGCATCTTCATGTATCAGTTGAAAATTTGAATATTCTTTTAGCTCCTCTGAAAGTATAGGTATAAGCCTGGAATCTAATTCTACAGAGCATACTTTTTTAGCTTTCTCTAATAAAACCCTTGTTAATGTTCCCACTCCTGGTCCTATTTCTATTACTAAATCATTCTCTCCTACTTCTGCTCCGTTAACTATATCATAAAGAACAGTATCATCAATTAAAAAATTTTGCCCTAAGCTTTTACTAAACTTAAATCCATATTTATCTACTATATTTTTAGTCTTAAAGTTTTCCATCCTTAGTCTCCTCATCAATTCTTTCTATGGCTTTTACAAATTCTTCTTTAGATATACCATAGTTATTTAATCTTGATAAAAATTGGTTAGCATTGCCATAACCTATGCCTAATTCTCTTCCTAACCTCTCTCTTCTATCCTTTGAATTATTATATCCACTTAATTTAAAATAAAGCATATCTTCTATAGTGAACTCCTGTATTTTTTCTTTTTGTTCACATTTAGCCTGTTCTAAGGCTTTTCTTATGATTTCTGGACATGCATTTTCAACACCTATGTCCCCGTCTTTAGTTCCATCTATTTTTGATATGTATGCATGCTTTATACCTGGTACCCTCTTAGATATTATTTTTCTAATTTTTTCTCCTGCAAAATCTGGGTCTGTAAAAACTATAACGCCTTGTCTCTTCTGTGCTTCTTTTATTTTATCTATTACTCTTTTATTTATACCAAAGCCTCCTACAGCTATAACTTCTGCATCCACAGCCATTTTTACTGCAGTAATATCATCTCTTCCTTCCACCACAATAACTTCTTTAATCATAATAACTCCTCCAAAAAATTCTTTTCAAATAATATTTTCTTTCTTTTTATTACATATGTCAATGTGTCAATGAAAAAAAGGAGCTATATAGCTCCTTTTTAACTATTTTAGAATGTATACATTGACCCATCTTACCCCCCAGCTGTTTGCTTGGGAATTTGTATTTAAAAATACATCTATTATATTTCCTTTTATAGCACCGCCTACGTCCTCAGCTATGGCAAGACCATAACCCTCTACATAAACCTTTGTTCCTAAAGGTATAACTCTTGGATCTACGGCTATAGTACTATAACCACTAGGATTTCTTATTGCTCTTGTTCCTGTAGCTGTTATTCCTTGATATGGGTCACCTGAACCTTTCCCAGTACAGGCTTCGCTAGCAGTGTACGCAGTAGCCTTCATTCTGATAACTTTTCTGAAATTCAAACTTGAATTTGAACTTCCACCTCCACGTGATGGTCTTACAACCCCCATGGTTCCTACTGCAACCATTTGTTGAACTGGTTTTTTAGTTACACTCTCACTTACTACCCTGCGAGAAACTTCCTTTCCATCTTCATATACTACTCTTGTGGCTATAATTTTTTCACCTTTTTGTCCTGCCTGAATAACTTTCTTTTTTCCTTCTTCTAGGTTATTGTCTTTTTTTACCACTGTAGTAAAATCCAATGCCTGATTTTCTTTAACAAGTTTAGAAGTAACTCTTGTGATAGAAATATTCATTCCATTAGTAATTTTGTCATCCATAGATGGTTTTACGGCATCTTCTTTTTTTACCTTAATGCCTTCTTCATCTAGCATATCCTCAACAGTATCTTCAGCTGTTACTATAGATAAAGTCTTTCCATCTACATCAACCTTAACTTTTACTGCCTTCTTTATTTGTATCTTATCTCCGTCTTTTACTTCACTGCCTAAACTTACATTGATTTTGTCTTTATTCTCTATCCGTATATTATTGTCTGCTAGAATTCGCTTTAAGTCACTTCTATAGGTAACTATTTTTTGCTCTTTTCCGTCAATTACTACTGAAACTGTCTTTTTTATGGTAGCAATCCCTAACGTCACTCCTATAAATAACAGGATTACTACTAGTACAGCTACTGGACCCTTAGCAAAGCTTTTATTAGATAGGTCCCTTGCTTTCTGTTTCATAGTAAACTACCTCCCTTTGGCATAGACAAAATTTATTATATAGGTTTTCGCATATTTTGTCAAATTCCTATGCCTTTTGTCATATTAACCAATGCATCCCATGCATAAAATATATATAAAATTATTAAAATAATAATAGCTAAAGCATGAAAAATAGTTACCTTTTTATTCCATATAGATAATATTAAATATATTTTACACTAAATTTATATTTTAAACAAGCTTTTTGTATTTTTTATTGTAACTTGTTCTATATCTTCTGTTGATATATCCTTAATCTCAGATATCTTTTCTATTACAAATTTAATATAATCAGATCTATTTCTTTTCCCTCTATAAGGAACAGGAGCCATATATGGGCAATCAGTCTCAACTAATATTCTATCCATAGGAACGGTTTTTAATACCTCTATGATTTTTTTAGCGTTCTTAAAAGTCACTACACCAGTACATCCTATATAGTATCCTAACTTTAAGCATTCTTCTGCAAACTCTGGACTTCCTGAAAAACAGTGTACAACTCCCCTCACTTCTGGAAATTTTCTAATTATTTCTAGTGTATCCCTATGAGCGTCCCTATCATGTATAACTACAGGCAATTCCAATTCCTTAGCTAATTTCATCTGCTTTATAAAAGCATCTTTTTGGACTTGCTTTTCAGGATTTTCTTCATAGTAATAATCTAATCCTATTTCTCCTATAGCTTTTACTTTAGGATTCTTAGCTAGCTCTCTCAATTCATCTAAAATATTTTCATTCAATTTATCTGCATATTCTGGATGGATTCCTACAGCAGCGTAAAAAAAGTCATATTTATCAGCTAATTTAACTGAATCCCTAGCCCCTTGTATAGATGCTCCACAATTTAAAACACCAATAATATTATTTTTTTCAAGTTCCCTTATAACTTGTTCTCTATCTTCATCAAAAGATTCGTCATCATAATGGGCATGTGAATCAAAGATCATTACTTTCCTCCTCAGTTTATCTAATATTTATTCTATTAACTATACATAAAAAAGTTTCTTTCCTTATGTTTACAAAATCATATTATGATTTTTTTATCATAATTATGAATTTTTACAACCTGTGCCATGAAATTATATTAAATTAATTAATTTCAACGTAAATAAATTTTAGTATTGATTTAAGCATATATAATGCATAACAAAATTAAAGACGTTTAAATTAATATAATTTTTTATAGTACAAGTGGAATTTTTATAGTTTTACACTTTAATTATATTAATTTTAATTTTAATTAATTACTATTAACTCATAATTTCTATTTCCCAACCCTATATCTTCACCATGTTCTACACTACATTTCCAATCAGTATTTACATATAATCCATTAAACTTATCTTCACCTTCATGTATATGTTTTTCCTCCAATTCACTTCCCTTTGCCACTGGAGAATTATTTACCATATCCACAGAAGCCATATCTAAAGCTACAGGATCAAAAGAAGCTGCAATACCTATATCCGGCACTATTGGCACATCATTATGCGCCCAACAATCACAATTTGGTGACACATTCATTATAAAATTTATATGAAAATTAGGTTTATCTTTAACCACAGCCAATGCATATTCCGCTATCTTTTCATTAGCAATATCTGCAGCCTCATCCCATTTTACTAATGCTGCATCAAATTTACATACTGCAACACATTGACCACAGCCTATACATTTATCATAATTTATATCTGCACTCTTATTATCATCAAGAGTTATTGCCACAACTGGACAATGTTTTATACATGACCTACAAGCAACACACTCCTCTTTCTTAATCCATGGTTTGGAGGCTGAATGCATTTCCATTTTACCCCCCCTTGAACCAGAACCCATTCCAAGATTCTTAAGAGCCCCTCCAAATCCTGTCATATCATGTCCTTTAAAGTGATTCATAGAAATAACTATATCTGAATCCGCTATAGCCGTTCCTATCTTTGCAGTCTTGCAATGTTTTCCGTTTATTTCTACTTCTCTATAACTACTTCCCTTTATACCGTCTGCTATTATAATATGACATCCTACAGTTAAAGGATTAAATCCATGTGTATAAGCAGTTTCTAAATGATCTAATGCATTTGCCCTTTTACCAGTATAAAGTGTATTTGAATCTGTTAAAAAAGGTTTTCCACCTAGTTCCTTTATTAATTTAACTACTTCAGCAGCATAATTAGGTCTTATATAGGCTAAGTTTCCTGGCTCCCCAAAATGTATCTTAATAGCTGTAAATTTATCCTTAAAATCTATATCCTTTATACCTGCCTGTATTAATAAACTGTTAAACTTGTCTATTAAATTTCTCCCAGACTTTGTCCTCAAATCCATAAAGTAAACCTTTGACTTTTCCACACTTATCACCCTCACCCTTTAAATATTAATACAATTATACACTACTTTACAGCTATTTCAAAATAGGAATATTGTGATGGAATTCCCTAGGAAAAATCTGCTTTTAATTCCGTGATAAAATTGAAATTTTGGATTGTGAACAGTACGCTGAGAACTCCTAAATGTTTTGAAATTTAAATCCCCTAAAGCCTTCAAACTCACTCGTTCCTCGCTCAAGCAATGAAGGCTTCTTAACGGGGCTTTAAATTTCAAAACAAAGAAGTTCTAAAGCTAGTTCAATAGTCCCAAATTTCAATTTTATAACTCCATTAAAAGCAGATTTTTCAGAGCATGCATATATCGTCACGGGGAAAGAATAGCCTACTAAAGGATAATTTTTCTTCATTTTATTTAGAAAACCTTTAATTTATAAATAGAAAAGCGCTCATAATATTTTTTAGGCGTAGCCTTTCGAAAAGTTATATGATACTTGCCAAAATAAAATAGTAACTAAAATTTAATTCATTTTACCGTAAGGCAGTTATTTGTATAAATCTTAGCTTTAGTATTTAATACGGCTATCGCCCAATAAAAGACTCGTGAAAAACAAAGTATAGAATTCAACTTTAAGCGTAGAGTAAACAATAAAGCAGTAAACGCTTTTATGATAATTTCGCCTAAAAGTATGATATAATTGTAAAATAAGTTAATTAATAATTGTAAAAACTACGAATTTGGGAGGTTTAATTGTGTGAGATATTTTACTAATGAATTATGGTCAAAGATAAATAGTGATTCTCAAAAGGAACGTGATGAAGCAGACTTTGAATGGGATAAGAATAACAAAGCATACTCTGAAATATTTGATTTAATTAAGGTTAGGCTTTCCCAAAAGTTTTTAAGAACATATTTGAGTAATCATGGTTTTCATGACTTTCAAATAAAGAATATAGTATTAACACATAAGGAGTATGGGTTTAAAAATCCTATATCATTAGATATATATGTTACGGATAGTGTAAATACATTTAAAATAACCTATAAGTGTATTAAACAGTTTTGCGTAAATTATGAAGAAATAGAAGGTTGGGCAGCTAGAAGAGGATTTGATGATTGGGGTTATGATGAATTTTTGCCAGTAGATGAACAGACTTTATCTCATGAAATCCTTTTTGCTTCTGGTTCAACCATACTAATATACTTTAAAAATAACAATATATTTGTAACCAAGATAAAATAGAATTAGTTTGTAATTTTCTTTTATAGTGTCATAACTGTAAATTAAGGCAAAGTAAATTTAATTCAAATGACGGAGGATAATTAATGGATATAGAATTTAATGTAATCGCTACATTTGATAGTATGTGCAGAAATATTCTTATGTGTAAAAGAAGAAAGAACCCATATAAAGGCCTGTACAATTTAGTCGGAGGAAAGATTAAAAGTGGAGAGGATGGATTAAGTGCGGCTTATCGTGAATTAGAAGAAGAAACTGGCATTTCCCAAAATGATATTACACTAACACACTTGATGGATTTTACATATTATTTACCCAGTATTAAGGTCGAAGTATATGTTGGGCGTGTAAATAAAGAAGTTTCTGTATATGGAGATGAAAATGATTTAGAATGGATAGAAATAAATCAGAACTTCTTTGACATTTCAAAATTTGCTGGAGAAGGCGATATTGGGCATATAATGAAACATATATTTTTATATAAAGAGATACTTTTAAAATAGATTCAAAAAATAAAGCAAGTACAACCTATAGTTGATAGTTCACAATTTTCTTTTTTGCGACGCAATGGTAATTAATAGTATATTTAAAAGGGGCTTTTGGGTGATTTCTCAAGAAGATATATCATAATTGCACATGACCAAAATGAGGCAATAGGTATTTTAATAGGCATAGTAAAGGATGAGTGGTTATTACACATTTACTCTTTACATGTATCTCCAAACTATCAGAGTAAAGAAGTTGCTCAGCGCTATTATCTAAGTGCATAAATGATATGTACTTTAATAATATAAAGGAAATAATTTTAGATGTGGATATTGATAATAAACCAGCCTATAATTTGTATAAAAAGTTTGGTTTTAAAGAAGTATAAAAAAGAATTATTAAAGTTTATAAGTACACAATCTTCTTATATATAAATCAATGCCACGGCAAAATATATTAGGCCTTATTTAGTGCTTTATTTTGACAAGCAATTATTTATCAGTCAGAAGTTTAACACTTAAAAGTTTTTTTGGCGTGAGCCTGTTGATTTATAATGAATGATCGGCATATAGGTTAAGAAACATAAATATGTATTATAACAACAAATTTTAACATCTAGAAACTATAACCTAGTATTAAAAAACATTTGATGACTAAGGACTAAACGAAAGGCTCCGCCTAAAAAAATATTATGAGCGCTTTATCATTTATAAATTAAAGATTTTCAGTAGCGCAGCGGAGGAAAATCATCCTTTAGTAGGCCGTCTCCCCCAGAAGCAATGTACGCATGAACTGAAAAATCTGTCTTTAAGGTAACAATAAATATAGTTTTTTAGACTATTGAGCTAGCCTTAGAAATTCTTTGTTTTCAAATTTCAATATCCGTTAAGAAGCTTTCATGTTTGAGCGCCGTTAGAAGCGAGTTTGAAAGCTTTAGGGTATTGAAATTTGAAAACATTAGAATTTCTTGGCGTATTGCGAACAGTCTAAAAAATATATTTATTGTGAACTTAAAGACCGATTTTTCTTATGGCACTTGCTTCACAATATATTCTTACAGTGATGCAATTAGTGATGAAACTAATCCCATAATTCCTCCTAAAAGTCCTCCTAGCCAAGTAATTGCACTAAGTTCTTTGTTAGCTATTTCCAAAATTATCTTTTCTGCAAATGCCACATCAAAGGAGTTTATCCTTTCTTCAGTTATGGCAGCTATATCTAATGCTTCTATAACTGATTCTGCTTCTTTTTCAATAAATTTGTTATAAAGATTTTTTGTCATATGATAAGAATATTGTGTAATAGTATCCTCATGGCCCTTGAATATATCCTTCAATGCTTTATGGAAAATAGACTTTATAAAATTTTCAACAATATTCTGAAGTTTTCCACAGAAAACCTTTCCAGATAGAAATTCTTCTATTTTTTTGTGGATAAATTTGTTCAAATGTTCACTATATTCTTTATTCAATTTAATAACTATATTTCTTATATTATTATTACCGTTAATTTTATCTTTAAATGTCTTCTCTAAAGACCTTATATTTTCTTCTGTTACAAATTTATCACAAATTAAACTTCCTATAACTCTTACAGTCTCCTCTTTCCCTTCCTCAGAAGAATTTACAAGTATATCACTTACATCCTTTTCTAATATTTTATCTACTATCTCTCCTAAAAGCACTATAACTTCTTGCTTATTCTCTTCCTTTTCCATAAAATCATTTAAAATAACCATAGCCTTTTCATGTAGCGATTCCTTATTTAAAAACATAGCTATCATAGGATTTAAATTTTTACTTATAGCCTCTTCAATTATCTCTTTTATTTTTATTTGAGCTTTTTCGCTATTTAATATTTCTCCTATTGAATCACTAATATTATCTTTTCTATTATACAAATATACTTTTAAATTATTTATTGCACTTTGAGGAATAATATCTTTTATCTTTTTAGAGCCACCTTCTAAGTTTTTCAATTCTTCCATTAGTACATTGTTTAATTTTTCCCCTATTTTATCATTGTTTTTATATTCCAAAGCTGCAGATAATATTTTTTCACTTATTCTATTATAAATGCTACTTTCCGTTAAAACCTCTGTACTTTTATTTAAATTTTCTTCTATGTAATCTCCTATATATTTAACCATAGCATTTTTAGATTTTTCATTTCTTATACTATTTAATATATATTGATTTAAACTCACACTTAAATAATTACATATTTCCTGCAGCTTTCCATCTGAAAACTCTTCAACTAATTCACCTAATGTATTTTCTGAGTCTTTTAAGCTTTCTACTTTATTAAATACCCATTTTTCTAATTTTTTATTGATTTTTTCACTGCATAAAGATTTAACCATGGTTTCCTTTGTAAGCAAGTGATTTCCTATAGCTTGCCCTACACTTTTAGCTATTCTGCTTTTTTCCTTAGGTATTAATCCCGGAGTAAAAGGTATTTTAAATCCTAAAAATTTCTTTTCTTCATAAGGCCTAAAAAGCATTTTTATTGCTAACCAGTTAGTAATATACCCTATTATAGCTCCTGTTAATGTAGTTATTAAAACCTTCATAATTTTAATTTCTCCCCTTACTTCTGTATATTTCTTATGTTTCTTATTTTGTAGCTTTTTAAGTTTTCACTACAACAAATAATTTTATTACATATAGTCACTTTAGTAAATGGCTTAAATAATAATATTATTACTAACATAAATTAAGCATAACTTTCTAGCCATCTTTGTAAATAAATTTAAGATAAAATAAATTAAGGATAAGTTCATATTTAACTTATCCTCAATTTATTATTTATTTTTATAAAGTGAAAAGCAAAATTTAATTTTTTTACTTCAATTTAATATTACATTGAAGTTATTCACAAGAATATATTTCTTTATGAGTATTATCTTCCATTAAAAATATCTTTTCTATTTCTTCAGTTACTATAGAACTTATATCCCCTTCATAACTAAACTTTACACCTATGCCACAGTTAGAACTTAACTTTCTTGGTACAGGCATCATTTCACTACACATTCCACTTTTAACTAAAAATCTATTGTATTTTACTGCTCCCGAATGAGTAAAAAATACTGCAATATATTTCATAAATTATTTCCTCGCTGTAATTACAAAATCATCTTGCTTTTCTTTTACATCAACATTATATCCAGCATTTTTTAGGAATCTTTCAACGTTTCCCTTAGCTGTATTGTTATCCACAATTATTTCTATTCCTTTAGGGCTTTGTTCTATTCCTTTTTTAGCCATTAAAACTGGTTGTGGACATGACATTCCTCTAGCATCAATCTGCATTTACACTCACATCTCCTTTTGCCTTAAAATTCATGGATTTTTCCATATTAAAATAAGACACTGCAAGAACTACTACAAATCCTATGATTACTGCAATTTTACCATTTGGAGTAGGTCCCTTTCCACTTGAAGCCAATGAGAAGTTATGGCAGAAAGCCGCTCCAACCAACATTCCTAATACTGCCATTACTGAATCTATATTTCCTTCAGCAGATAAAATCAACTGTCTTAAAGGACATCCTCCTAAAAGTACTGAACCCCATCCTGCTAATACCATTCCTAAAAAGTTCCATAAAGCGTCATTATGTGCTACTGGTTGTTTTAAAAATCCAAATTTAACTTGTCCAAATATTAAGTTTCCTATTAAAGTAAATACAAATATAGATAGGAATCCTGTTAATAAATAACTATCTTTAAACATTATTAAATCTCTTATACCGCCAACCATACAAAGTCTTGTTTTTTGAGCCAAAATTCCTACAATTAATCCAGCCCCTAAAGCTAACCATATTGGTGCATGTAACGAACCTGGTGCTTTCTTACTGAAGAATATAACTGCTGGTGCTGTAAATAATAAACCTAATAATGCTACATTTACCACTGGAAATAAATATCCTTCAAAATTTGATAATTTATAATTTCTCTTTAGAGTAAACCCTTTATTTAAGAAGAATATACCAACTGCTATACCAACAGCAAATCCTGCTATTCCAAATATAGCATTTAAATCTCCTCCAGCAAGTCTTAACACCATTCTTAAAGGGCATCCTAAAAACATTAAAGCTCCTACCATTACTATAAATCCCAAAACAAATCTTATAAATGGAGAAGAGCCCCCTCTAGTACTAAACTCCTTACTTCCCATAGCCATTAAAAAAGCACCTAGTACAATACCTATAACTTCTGGCCTTATATACTGAACTACCGGTGCTCTATGTAGTCCTACAGCTCCTGCTATGTCTCTTATGAAACAAGCTATACACACTCCCATATTACCAGGGTTTCCGAACTTTACTAATATTGCTGAAAGTATTCCCACTACTGCTCCAGCAAATATTATGCCTTTTTTACCTGACATGTTATCCCTCCTTAATTTTTTAAATTATCATATTAATTACATAATCATTGCCATCTTGATTGTAACAATTCTATAAACATAAGTTAAATAGTTTATTTCTATGTATTTAAGACTATCTATTGTGATTTTCTATTGAACAATTATTATAAAATTAATTTGTATAATAATTTTAAATGCTACTTTATGTTAAACTTAATATATACTTTTATTTTTGTCATATAATATTTATATTTTTACAAATATATATTTTAAGATTAAACCACAAAAGGTACAATGCGGTGGATTTAAGAAATTTCATAATTCAAGTAATGTAATACTCTTTGTGAGATAATCATTTTAAGCATTGACAAAAGATTTTATTAGGAGGATTTCAAATGAATAATTTATACTTAGATAATGCTGCTACTTCATTTCCAAAACCAAAACAAGTAGCTGACAGCATATATAATTACATACTTAATATCGGATGTAATGTAAATAGAGGCGCTTATTCTACTGCTTATACCGCTGAAAATACTCTATTTGAAACCAGAGAACTTATATGTAAATTATTTAATTTTTCTATTGAAGAAAACGTTATATTTACTAAAAATATAACTGAGAGTTTAAATGTACTAATAAAAGGCTTTATTAAACCTGGTGATCACATAATAGTTTCTTCTATGGAACACAATGCTGTAATGCGACCTATCACTTCTCTTTGCAAATTAGGTGTTAGTTTTTCTAGGATTCCCTGCGATAATGAGGGAAATTTAAGATTAAATGAAATAGAAAATTTAATTACACCCAATACCAAAGCGGTAATAATGACTCATGCTTCTAACGTTTGTGGTACTATTCTTCCTTTGGAAATGGTAGGTAAGCTTTGCAAGAAACATAATTTATTTTTTATTATAGATTCTGCTCAAACTGCAGGATTTTTAGATGTGGACTTTAAAAAGTTGAATGCTGATGCCATAGCTTTCACTGGACACAAAGGACTTATGGGTCCTCAAGGAATAGGTGGTTTTTTAATAAATGATAGACTTAATGCTATAACTGCACCCCTTATAGAAGGCGGTACTGGAAGTCTATCCGAATCCGAATCTCAACCAGATTATATGCCAGATAAATTTGAAAGCGGTACTATGAATTTACCTGGGATTTTTGGCCTAAATGCTGCACTTAAATATATAGAAAATACAGGAATAAAATCTATAAAAGAAAAAGAGCTGGAACTCACAAAAAAATTTATAAATGAAATTAAAAATATAAATGGAATAAACTTAATAGGAAAACAAAACATAGAGGGAAGAACTGCAGTGGTCTCTTTAGATTTTACTAATTTAGATAATGGTGAAGTTTCTCACATTTTAAACAGCGATTTTAATATTATGACTAGATGCGGACTTCACTGTGCTCCATCTGCCCACAAAACTCTAGGCACTTTTCCAAGAGGTACTGTACGCTTTAGTTTTAGCCATTTTAATACATTTGAAGAAATTAAATACGCTGTTGATTCTATTTATAATTTGATTAAACGACAATAGAAAAGTAGTGATTAATTATTAACTTAATCAACGGCAAAACATTTGTATGTTTGTAAGATGATATTTTTTATTTATTTCATTGAAAAAAATTCAAAACATTATAGAAAGGGGCTGTCGCATTAAGGAATTTATATACAATATATTGTTTTGCAAGTTTAAAATTAACACAATATGTTGTAGAATTTATTCTTAGTGCGACAGCCCATTATTTTCATTTAATTTTTATTTTATTTAACTCTTTCAATAATTCTACAAACGAAGTTAATTTCTCTAAATAACTATAACACTGACACACTAGCCAACTATCCCACTAACTTCTAGCACTCTAGCCCTCTGAAACCCTAGCACTCTAATAATTATCTCACCTGGCTTCCTGTTGGTAAATCACCTGGAATACTTACAGTAAATAATTTGCTGTCATCGTCAGTGGATGCCGCAAGTATCATTCCTTGTGAAATCTCTCCCCTTAATTTAACAGGTTTTAAGTTAGCAACTAATACTACATATTTCCCTACTAAATCTTCTGGTTTATAGTATTTAGCTATGCCAGATACCACCTGTCTTTCTTCTCCATCTAAATCAACTTTTAATTTTAAAAGTTTGTTAGCTTTTTTCACTGGTTCACACTCTAAAACCTTAACCACTCTTAAATCAATCTTATCAAAATCATCTATAGTTATTTCCGGTTTTAATGGCTGCATAGGCTGTACTTTTTGCGCCTCTGCCTTTGAAAGTTGTTCTTGTCTTATTTTCTCTAACTCTTCTAATTTCTTTTCCACATCAATCCTTGGGAATAAGTTTTGTCCCTTATCTACCTTTGTACCAGCTTTAGTCCCGTCAAAAGATGCTAGTGTATCCCAAGAAGTAAGTTCAACATTTAATTTTTCATTTATTTTTTCGCTAGTTTCTGGTAAGAAAGAAGATACAAGTACTGATACAAATCTTATAGTTTCTGATAAATTATAAAGTACAGTTCCCAATCTCTCCTTTTTGTCCTCTTCTTTTGCAAGAGCCCAAGGCATTGTCTCATCTATATATTTATTAGCTCTCTTTATAAGATTCCAAATGTGATCTAATGCTTCTGGTAATTTGTAACTATCCACAGCCTCGTCTACTTTCTTTGGAGTAGCTAATGCTAAAGAGATTATTTCATTATCTATATGCTCTTTAGCTGTTGGTGCAGGTATTACTGAGTTGAAATATTTCTGAATCATAGCCACAGTTCTTGAAACTAAATTTCCAAGATCATTTGCCAAATCTGAATTAGTCTTATTTATGAATTTTTCATTTGTAAATATTCCATCAGATCCAAACGGTATTTCATGAAGCAGGTAATATCTAACTGCATCTGTTCCAAATTCATTTACAAGAATTTCTGGATCCACTACATTTCCTTTT
Source organism: Clostridium sp. KNHs214 (assembly GCF_000744935.1). GTDB lineage: Bacteria > Bacillota > Clostridia > Clostridiales > Clostridiaceae > Haloimpatiens. The sequence goes on from NZ_JQMW01000013.1 coordinate 415,573, forward strand.
GATTTTGACATCTTTCCGCCATCAACTAAAAGCCATCCATGTCCAAATACTTGCTTAGGTAGTGGTAAGTCTAAAGCCATTAACATAATTGGCCAATAAATTGTATGGAATCTTATGATATCCTTTCCTACAAGATGTACATCTGCAGGCCAGTATTTTTCCATTAGATCTTTTCTTGAATTTTGATATCCAAGAATAGATATATAATTTGAAAGTGCGTCTATCCAAACATATACCACATGTCCTTTATCAAATTCCACAGGTATTCCCCAGTTAAATGAAGTTCTTGATACACAAAGATCTTGAAGTCCTGGTCGTAAAAAGTTATTTAGCATTTCATTTTTTCTTGACTCTGGTTGTATAAAGTGTGGATGAGTTTCTATATAGTCTATAAGTTTATCTGCATATTTAGACATCTTAAAAAAGTAGGCTTCTTCTTTAGCTTTTTCTACTGGTCTTCCACAATCTGGGCACTTTCCATCTACAAGTTGAGTTTCTGTCCAAAAGGATTCGCATGGAGTACAATACCATCCTTCATAACTGTCTTTGTATATATCCCCTTGCTCATATAACTTATTGAATATTTTTTTAACTGTTTCAATATGGTAGTCATCAGTAGTTCTTATATAATCATCATAGCTTATATTCATTATACTCCAAAGATGTTTTATAGTTTCTACTATTTCATCTACATAAGCTTTAGGCCTAACCCCTTTTTCTTCTGCTATTCTTTGAATCTTTTGTCCATGCTCATCAGAACCTGTCAAAAACATTACATCATATCCTGTAAGCCTTTTGAATCTAGCCACTGCATCTGCAGCAACAGTTGTGTATGTGTTTCCTATATGTAATTTTGCTGATGGATAATAAATTGGTGTAGTTATATAAAAAGTCTTCTTATTTTCCATTTTTCTACCTCCCTTAGTAATATTACTATTTTTTAAATATACATATTAAAATACAAAATAAAAAACGCCTCTATATGAATTTTTATCTCCACATAGAGGCGTAAATATACGCGGTACCACTCTAATTCATCACTAATTTTATAAAAGTGACCTCAAACAGATGACCATCATCATCTTGCAGTATAACGTCTGCTTACGTACTGCCCTACTAAAAATTCAAGCAGTCTGTTCAGGGGCCATGTTCATAAGTTTCTATATTACTGGCTTTCACCTAATCCAGCTCTCTTTAAATACTTCTACTTATTACTCTTCCCGTCATAACATTTAAATAACCATATATAACATCTATAATTATTAATAACTTTTGCACATATTATAACATATGCAAAATTAAATTTAACTTAATGATATAATATAGTAAATCTTATGTCAATACTATATCCTTAATTTCTTCAACTATTAATTTGGATTACTATTTTAAATTTTTAATCTATTCGTCGCTTTACATTATCATATTTAAAGTATACACTTGCCCCGGCTAACCTTTCATAAGTCTTTATATCATAAACTATTTTTCTTCTCTTAAAAAATACAAAAGATATAGCTTCCCAAAGAAAAACCCATCCTCCAATATTAATTCCCTGTGATAACGTTACATATACAATTTCGTTTTTAGCAAAATTAGCCATAATATATGAAAGGGCTAAAAATATAAACGCCACTATTATATATCCAAGATATTTTTTGTAAGATTCTTTTAAAGTTCTTCTTTCTGTATGATAATAAAAAGAATAGTAAGTTTTTAGTCCAGATACTATTATCCTCTCCCTATCTTTATCTTGTATCTCCTTTGGAAGATAAAAACATATATCTATACCATATTTTAAAGGTATATCTTCAGAACAACTCTCCAGAAAAAATACTAAATCTGGGTCTATATCTCTTTTTTTAAAAGATGCATGATCCCAATCGTTAAAAACGTCAGTATATTTATCAAGAGAAATTTCTATAATATAATTTTTTGTTGTAGCATCAACTTCATATATTTTACTCAGATAGTTTGTCTTCTTATAAAACCTCTTTATATCCAGACCATTCGCCCCTTCCAAACTTTAAAACATAAAATTACGCTTATACATTGCTTAATTCATCTATCATATCTTCTATTTCTATTATACATTTATATAGTATTTCCCTTTTTTTCTTATTTAATTTATTAATAACTCAGCTTTCTCACATAAATTTTAATGATCAATTATCAATGAAAGTTCAGTAAATTAATAAATATTGTTTTATTATAAAAAATATATTAACATGATACTGTGCTCTTAATAAAAAGATATTAAATGATTATCCCACAAAAAGCATTACATTGCTTGAATTATGAAATTTCTCTGGAATGAGTTGCATAAGAAGCGAAGGAACTATTTAAATTTATTGTTCCAAGCTCTTATGCAAGTCATGGAGGAGAAATTTCATAATTCCATTACATTGTACCTTATTGTGGGTTAATCATTAAATAATTTTGCAATTATACTGTAAATAAATTGCTATATTAAAAGGGGGAATTTTTATTTTTAAATCACTAAATAAAAAAACAATAAAAGATGTTTTAAAACTAGCCTTGCCTGCTGTGGGAGAAATGACACTTTATATGATGATCTGGGTATTAGACACCATGATGGTAGGTTGGTATGGTGGGGACGTAGGCGTAAGTTCTGTAGGATTAAGTTCTGAGATACTCTATACCTTTGTAAACATATTTATTGCTGTAGGTATATCTGTAGGTGTAACTTCTTTAATAGCTAGAAAATACGGAGCAAAAGATCTTAAGGCAGCTGAGGAATACGCCTCCTTAGGATTTTTCATAGGTTCCATTATAGCATTATTAATATTAATACTTTGCTTTACATTTTGTAAAAATATATTAATTATAGCCGGAGCTAAAGGAGAAATTTTAAAACTAGGTATTGATTATATGAAAATAGCTTCTATAGCACTATTTTTCAATATGTTACTTAGCCTTTTAAATGGAATACTTCGTGGATACGGCAATACTAAAACGCCACTTTTTATTTCTGCTCTAATAAATATAGTAAATTTAGTATTAGACTATATGATGATATTTGGAGTAAAACCTTTCCCTGAGCTAGGTGTAAAAGGTGCTGCGCTAGCTACACTTATAGCACAAGTATTTGGATTTGCATATGCCTTTATATATAATATTAAAAAATCCAAAATAAAACTGCACCTTAAGTACATAAAAAACATTAATTTTTCTAGCTTAAAAAACTTAATAAAATTATCTATACCTTCTTCTCTTCAAGAAGGCGCATTTGATATTTCAAGATTAATAAGTACTTTTATGATAATGCACTTAGGAAGTATTCCCTTTGCTGCAAATCAAATAACCACCACCATAGAATCTCTTTCATTTATGCCTGGCTGGGGTTTTGCCGTAGCTGCAACTACTTTAGTTGGACATAAAGTAGGAGAAAAAAACTACAAAGAAGCCAAAACTTATGCTGATACCTGTGCTATATTAGGTTCTATAATAATGGGTTTATGTGGCTTGACTTTTTTATTATTCCCTAAATTCTTAATATCTCTCTTCATTCAATCCAGTGCTAAAGATGTTATAAATTTAGGTTCTATCTGCTTAATGATAGCCTCAGTAGAACAACCTTTAATGGCCTTTTCTATGATTTACGGTGGAGCCCTAAAGGGTATGGGCGATACCAAAACTCCGTTTATAATAGCCTTTATATCCAGCTGGTTTATAAGACTTCCCCTAATGTACTACATAGTTTATGTTTTAAAATTACCTGTAACATACGTATGGTGGATTACAGCCGTACAGTGGACTTTTGACGGAATTCTTATAATAATCTTATTTAGAAGGAAATTCAAAAACACAATATAAGAATGTTGTGAAGCAAGTGCAATAAAAAAATCTGTCTTTAAGTCCACAATAAATATATTTTCTTAGACTACTCGCAATACGCCAAGAAATTCTAATGTTTTCAAATTTCAATACCCTAAAGCTTTCAAACTCGCTTCTGGCGGCGCTCAAACATGAAAGCTTCTTAACGGGCATTAAAATTTGAAAACAAAGAATTTCTAAGACTAGCTCAATAGTCTTAGAAAATATATTTATTGTTACCTTAAAGACAGATTTTTCAGTTCATGCATAGGCTATCAGAGGAGGAACACAGCTGACTAAAGGATAATTTTCCTCCGTTTCGCTATGGAAAATCTTTTATTGGCGGCAGCCAGCGTAAATACGTAGGCATAATTAGGATTTATATATAAGAATATATAACTTTAATTGTTGGATAAATAAGAACTTGTAGATAAGAAGTAAGAGCTCTTACCTGGTCTACACTACAAATTTAAGATTTATATAAATCAATGCGTCACGGCAAAATATATTAGGCCTTATTTAGTGCTTTATAAAGTTTTTTTGGCGTGAGCTTGTTGATTTATAATGAATGATCGACATATATGTTAAGAAACATATATATGCATTATAACAACAAATTCCAACATCTAGAAACTAAAACCTAGTACTAAAAAACATTTGATGACTAAGGATTTATATTAGTCCCAAAATGATTTAGTGGCAGTTCTTAATTCTCAGGCGGAGTTTATTTAGGCTGGCTATCGCCAATAAAAAATTTTTAAGCCTTTAAAGAAAAGCTATAACTACTCCATTTAATGAAACAGTTATAGCTTTTTGCTATCCCATTTATTTAATTAAAGATTTTCCGTAACATAGTGGAGGAAAATCCTCCTTTAGTAGGCTTCCCTTTCCAACCATAAACATATTAAACTAAAAATCTGATTTTAATGTAGTAATAAATGTGGGATTGGGGACTATTGAACTAGCCGTAGAACTTCTTATGTCTCACAGTTAAAGACCCGTTAAGAAGCTTTCATGTTTCAACGAGGAACGAGTGAGTTTGAAAGCTTTAGGGGCTTTAACTGTGAGACATTTAGAAGTTCTTGGCGTATTGTGAACAGTCCCCAATTACACATTTATTACGGAATTAAAATCAGATTTTTCTTCAATGTATTATTTCACAATTTATTCTTAATATCCTAGTTCTTTGTTTACAATAATAACTTTAACTCTTCCTTTATTTCCAAGATTCTGTTTTCCCATAACTACATAGTGACTGCAGATTCTTCCTGGTGCGCTACAGTCTACACAATATCCAACCTTTGTACATGGGTTATTCTTATTAAGTCTTTTAGCATTTATAGGAGCGGCATAGTTTTTAACTCTATCTTCAGCTTCCCTTAAATCCTTAACTATTTTGTTTATACCTACTATAACTATTACCTGATCTGGTCCATAAATCATAGCAGCTACTCTGTTTCCATTACCATCTATATTAAATAATTCTCCTGATTCAGTTAAAGCATTAGTAGATGAAAAATATGCATCTGCAAAAAAACTTTCTCTATAAATTTTCTTTATATCTTCACCCTTTAATCCTTCTTCATACCTATCTAAAAATTTATATTTTCCATTCCTTAAAAAATCTATAATCCCTGTTTCAAATAATGTCATAGAACCACCTACTGATACTTTGGAACCCTCATTTACAATTTCTTTTACCTTTTGTATAAGTTCTTTTTCATCTTGAACAAAATAGCCTTCCATATTGTTTTTTTCTAGGTTTTCTATTGTCTTCGCCACCCTTTGCTCCATAAACCATTTTACATTTTTATCCACAATATCTACCTCCTACAATTTATATGCTATAAAATATTAAATTCAACTTTGACAGTTATAAAATAGAATTTGAAAATTTATAATTTAAGAGATTCCCTAGGAATTTCAACCTACATTTTAAATTCTAAATTTAAAATGTAATATAAAACTTAAGCTTTATATAAATTACACTACAATATAAAGAACTGCTACTGAAATAATTTTAAAACAATTCAGTAGCAGATACTATATACAATTTTTAATAAATTATTCACCTAATTTGGCAAATCTCTTTACACCCTTTGAACTTATTATAACATATAGAATTAAATCTATTATACCGAAAAGCCCTACTATAAGTAATATAGTATATAATAAATCTAATTCGAATTTTATTACTAAAAACATCAAGGCTCCTATACTTACCCAGGAAATTATCATTTCAAATAATGCATTTAAATTTTGCTTTACCGCTTGCTGTTCATTAGCCCAACTCAATTTAGGATGGTATAAATCAATTAATATACCAAGCATATTTACATAAGCTATAGCTAAAAGTGATAAAATTAGTATTATTATAACTAGTTTTATAGGTACTCTGATTATAGCTCCTGCAATTATAAGCATCATAAGTTCTGCTACAAGACCCATAATAGCTCCTGATAAAATTTTAGCCATTATTTGAGTTTTAAAAGGTACTGGAATGTACTTACAAACATATATATCCTTTCCTTCCCTAGATATAGCTGTGGATGTTATACCATTGGTTCCTGCAACAAAAATTACTATTGCAAAGGCTATTGCTATTACTAATCCACCTATAGATGGATCTTTAAGATGTTCGCCTAAACCTGTCAATTGATCTAATCCATTATTTGAATTTACTGCCATTGGAATTATAAAAAACACTGGCCATAAAAAATTCATCAATATACAATTATAAAAATATATTGGAGTTCTAAATAATAATTTCAACTCTTTTTTAGTATAGGATAATAAAATAGATTGTTTTATGGTGGTTTTACTAAACTCCTTAGAGCTTAATTTCTTTCTCTTTGAAGAGGTTTCTGAAATACCTATAGCTCCCTTAAAGTATAATTTCTCCGCTATAATATTAAATATAAACATTGAAAGTATGCTTATAGAAAGAAATATAAGTAAATTTAAAAGCCCGCTTATATTATCACTATTTATAGCACTAAAAGCTGCAAATTTAGTAGAAGGAAATATCTTAGTTACTATATTTACAAATCCATTATTTCTTTCCATTACCATCTTACTTAACTTTTTAGGATCTAATGAATTTTGGCTAATCTTTTGCATATATGAATTCATAAACAATATTAAGATTAAACCTACAATACCACCAATCTTTCTAAACCTATCCTTATTTTTTGCTAAACCAGTAAAACTCATAATTAACATTACTATTATTGATGAAATAACTAATGGTACTATAGGCAATGTTAAAAATACAATTGCACTATATAAGTAGTATAAAACCGATGCTCCACTTTTTACTCCATATACTACTATTATTGGAAGCATAAATATAGCTTCTGTTAAATACTCATATATTAGAATTGTTACAAACTTAGCTGTTACAATTTCCCAGGGTTTAAAAGGTAGTGGCAAAATATTCTCTACATCCCTAGCAAAATACATAGTGTTTATACAATAAAATATTCCAAAGAAAAATATTAATAAACTGGATATAGCAAAACCTACCCCTAGTATAATGCCTTGCTGATTTATCATCTCAAGTCCCTCATAGAAATTTGATACCATATCTCCTATCATAAATGCTAGAGGTAAAAATGCTATTACCAGAATTAAATACATAAGTTTTTCATTAAGTTTAAATTTGCTTTTTTTCTTATTCTGCTGAAATCCTTCTTTATTAGTTTTTAAAAATAGCTTTATTAAAAGCCAACATTTACTCATTTTCAGTCATCTCCAAGAACATTTTTTCAAGAGATTCATTTTCTTTAAAATGCTCCCTCATTTCATCTAAAGTGCCGCAGAATAAGATTTTACCTTTGTTTATTATAGCTACTCTATCACAGATTTTTTCTGCCACCTCTAAAACGTGGGTAGAGAAAAACACTGTTTTACCTGAATTAGCATGTTCTCTCATCATCTCTTTTAACAAATAAGAAGATTTTGGGTCTAATCCTGTCATAGGCTCGTCTAATATCCATACTTCAGGATTATGTACTAGAACACCCATTATTACTATTTTTTGTCTCATACCATGGGAATAACTTTGAATTTGATCATTTAAGGCCGCTTCCATTTGGAACCTTTTACTTAAGCTTTCTATTCTCGCTTTTCTATCCTCTGCAGAAACATCATAAGCATCAGCCATAAAATTAAGATATTCTATTCCTTTTAATCTCAAGAACATATCTGGACTATCAGGAACAAAACCAAATATTTTTTTAGCTTTCAATGGTTCCTTTGCTATATCTAGTCCGTTTATTTTTATGTTTCCATCAGTAGCTGACAGTACCCCTGTTATCATCTTTATTGTGGTTGTTTTTCCTGCACCATTAGGTCCTAAAAATCCAAATATCTCACCATCTCTTATATTCAAATTCAAGTCCTGTACAGCATAAGCGCTGCCATTATAAGTTTTACTTACCCCCATTAATTCTATCATTTTATTCAAACGCCTCCTTCTATTTAAATTATTACTTTGTTAAGAATTTATAAACATTATATTAAAAAATTGGAACAAAATCAAGTGCGTTTTACGTTCAAAAGAGTTATTCAATACCTTTTATTTCTTTGGCATTATTCTATCTAATGATTTCTCCATTTTCCTCCACAACTCTATTGCATTTAAAAATTCTATTAAATCTATAGCGTCTATCAAAACATAAATCTTGCTAAAGTTACTGCCATAATTATTGCTGTTAAATCAGCAAAGATAGCTGCCCATAGTGTATGCCTTATTTTTTTTATTTTTACTGCACCATAATAAACTGTAAGTGTATAAAATATGGTTTCCGTAGACCCCATAACTATGGAAGCTACTAGCCCTATATAACTATCTGCTCCATATCTCTTTAAAATATCTGTAAATACTCCTAAAGCTCCACTACCCGAAAGAGGCTTCACCATTACCAGTGGTACCACCTCTGGGGGAAGACCTATTATTTTAACTACGGGTCTTACAAGATTAATGAATGCATCTAAAAGTCTTGAATCTGTAAAAACCCCCACTGCTATTAGCATTGCCAATAAATATGGAAATATCTTCACACATATGCCTATACCATCTTTAGCACCTTCTACAAAGCATTCATAAACCTTAACCCCATTTTTCATACCATATATAACTATAAAACCTATAACTATAGGAATTATTGATTTTATAACATAATCCACTTTAACACCCCCAAATATAGGGGGCTAGGGGGCTAGAAGGCTAGTATTGCTCCCTCTCCTCTATAATTAACACCCTAGTCCCTCATTTTACATTCCAAATTTTAAATTTCTAAAAATATCTTTGAAGTACTTTGCAGCAAATACACCCCACCACTGCGGCAGTGCCTGTAGCTATTATGGCTGGTATCATTATGCTAGCAGGATTTTGAGAGTTAGCTGCAGCTCTTATGGATATTACAGAGGTGGGAACTATTTGAATGCAGGCTGCATTTAATACTAAAAATAGAGCCATATCATCACTAGCTCTATTTTTATCTGGATTTAACCTCTGCATATCTTCCATAGCTTTGATTCCAAAGGGAGTAGCTGCATTTGAAAGTCCCATCATATTTGCAGTTAAATTCATAATTATATTTCCTAAAGCCTTTTCATCTCTCCCTGCACTTTTAAATAATTTTTTAAGTATAGGCCTTAACCCCTTTGCCAGCTTATCCGTAAGCCCGCTTTCTTGAGCTATCCTCATAACTCCACACCAAAGGCACATCATACCTACTAGTTTAATCATAAGCTCTACTGTGGAATATGTAGTTTTTACAATGGATTTTGATATAACTTCCCCATTTCCTGTGACTATTCCAAACACTATACTAGAAACTAAAATAATAAACCAAATTATATTTATCAAAACTTACACTCCCTGTATATTCTTTACATAATAATGTATATTCCAGTTCCTATGATTTGAGAATTGAAATTAAATAGTTTTTATTTTGCCAGAAGGCAGTTGTTTGTGTAAATCTTAATTTGTATTATTACAATTAAAATTTTAAAAGAGAAAAATTATATAGGTTTATTTTTTATAAAAATTTGATATAATATAAATAAGAAAAGCTTAGTGCTACCAACGCTAAGCTAATCCTTAGAACATTTATTTTGTTTTAGGGCTATTGGATGAAATTAATATAATGATAATTAAGAAAAGGTGCTAATCTTATGAGGATGGGGCACTTTTTGCTTTGCTTTTAACTTCTATATCAAGACCAAGAAACTTAATCTTAATTTTTAAATGATGTATAAAAAGATTATGTTTCAGAATTAATCTAATCACATAAACAACTGATATACACTTTATAAAAGTATCAAACATATCCAATACCACCTCATAAGCTACAGTGAAATAATTCACCAATAGCCCATAAGGAGGATAAAACATTCAAAACCCCCGTAGCCATCCTATTACGGAATTTTCATATTGCAACTTGGATATTATACCATAATTATGTAGAATAAATATAGTGGTATTAATTAGGGAAACTTCACTTGCAGTAATTACGGAGAACCGTACTATATGGCCACTTATTTTATTAATTTCAATTGGAGGAGATTTAAATGGTAGAGTCAAAAGGATGGGAATGGGAAAAAGCAAACCAGTCACCGTGGTTAAAGCCAACTGATGATGTTTATTATCTTGCTAACAAATGGTCAGAGTTAGGATTTAAAAAAGTTTTAGATTTGGGTGCCGGATTAGGACGACATTCAATATTTTTTGCGCAACAAGGTTTTGATGTATCAGCTATAGACATATCAGATTACGGAGTAAATCATTTAAAAGAATGGGCTAAAAAAGAAAGTTTAGATATTGACGCTAAACTTGGGGATATGGTTTCATTACCATATGAGAACAATTATTTTGACTGTGTATTTGCTTATCATGCTATTTCACATGCAGATATAGAAGGAATAAAGAAAGTTATATACGAAATAGAACGAGTTCTAAAGCAAGGTGGAGAAATATATACATCAATGTGCTCTAAGGAATCTTGGGATTTTAGCAAGTCTGGATTTCCTAAAATAGATGAAAATACAGTGTTAAATAAAGAAGATGGTCCTGAGAATGATGTTCCACATTTTTATGCTAATTGTGAGGATATTTTAAGCATATTTCATAATTTTGATATAGAAAGGATACGTCATATAGATTATTGCTACCTAAATCATGAAAAAATAGATTGCAAGTATTACTATATAAATGGACGTAAAAAATAGTGAGTAATTAGTTACATTAAATCAGCCTTTAAGTTAGTACTCACTTTAAAAATATTGTGAAGCAAGTGCCGTAAGAAAAATCACACTTTAAGTCCGTGAAATAATTGTAATTTGGGACTAATCACAATACGCTAAGAACTTCTACATGTTTGCAGATTTCAATTCCCTAAAACCTTAACTCGCTCCTTGCGTCCCTCAAACAAGAAGGTTTCTTAACGAGAATTGAAATCTGCAAACATAAGAAGTTCTAAAGCTAGTTCCATAGTCCCCAATTCCAATTGTTTCACTCCCTTAAAGTGTGATTTTTCGGTTCATGCATAAGCTATCTATGGGGGAATGCAGCTAACTAAAGGATGATTTTCCTCCACTACGTTACGGAAAATCTTTAATTTATAAAAAAGAAAGCACTCAGAATATTTTTTAGGCGTAGCCATTGGGTTACTTTTCAATCCTAGTTACTAGCCAATAAACAATTATTAAAATAAAATATTGGATAAAATTTAATATATTTTGGCGTGAGCCCAATGTCATCAAGCTAAACTGAAAATACAAGATTTTAAGGAACTATATTTCAAAAGATGGGGAGTTGAAATAAAATATGATGAATTGAAAAATCGACTTGAAATAGAGAATTTTTAAGGAACAACCAAAATAACAATTGAGCAGGATTTTTACGCATCAATTTATCTATCGAATATGATTGAGCTAGCTCGCAAAGATAGTGATGATATTATAAAAAGTGAAAGAAAAAATAAAGCTAATAAGCATGAATATAAAACTAATTTAAATGTTTTAATAGGCAGCTTAAAAGACAAATTAATAATAATGCTTTTGGAACCAAGTCCAAGAAAAAGAAATAAAATTTATAAGGACATCATGAAACAAGTTGCTAAAAGCAGTATTCCAATACGACCTGATAGACAAAATGTACGTGTCAAAATAATTACAAGAGGAAAGTATAGAAAAAAATAAAAAACGTAGCTTATAAATCCTAAAATCAGGACTATATTTTTGATGTTGACACTATAAAAATCTTTTCAGATTTGTAGTGTCTATTTCTTGTGCAAAAAAATACAAATAACTAGCTTTACATTTATAAATTATTAATGTCATAATTAATTATCCATATTATTGAATATTAAATTGATGACATTGGGCGTGAGCCTGTTGATTTATAATGAATGATCGGCATATATGTTAAGAAACATATATATGTATTATAACAACAAATTCTAACATCTAGAAACTAGAAACTAGTCCTAGTACTAAAAAACATTTGATGACTAAGGATTTATATTAGTCCCAAAATGATTTAGTGGCAGTTCTTAATTCTCAGGCGGAGTTTATTTAGCCTGGCTATCGCCAATAAAAAAATTTTTAAGCCTTTAAAGAAAAGCTATAACTACTCCATTTAATGAAACAGTTATAGCTTTTTGTTATCCCATTTATTTAATTAAAGATTTTCCGTAACATAGTGGAGGAAAATCTTCCTTTAGTAGGCCATATCCCCTAGAAGCAATGTACGCATGAACTGAAAAATCTGTCTTTAAGGTAACAATAAATATATTTTCTTAGACTATTGAGCTAGCTTTAGAAATTCTTTGTTTTCAAATTTCAATACCCGTTAAGAAGCTTTCATGTTTGAGCGCCGTTAGAAGCGAGTTTGAAAGCTTTAGGGGATTGAAATTTGAAAACATTAGAATTCCTTGGCGTATTGCGAACAGTCTAATAAAATATATTTATTGTGGACTTAAAGACATATTTTTCTTATGGCACTTGCTTCACAATATATTCTATATAAGACTATTTTTATAAATATTATATACGTCTTCTCTCTTAACTTCATAAGGATGATTTTTAAGCTTAGCTTTATTACTTATCATACTCTCTGTATAATTATTTATTTCCTCATTACTTATAGAAATTTCACAAGGTAAAAGAGTTCTTAAATAATCTCCCAATTCATTTAAATCTCTCATACCCATTAAATTAAGTATAGTGTCAACTTTTTCTTTATCTTCACAAAAACCTAAATATTCTTTAAGTAAAAGTCCATTAGCCATACCATGAGGTATCTTGTGGAAATATGTAAGTGCATATCCCATGCCATGAGGAAGAGAAGTACCTGATTGAGCTATAACCATTCCGCCTAAAGTAGACATTAACATAAGTTTTTCTCTTATTTCATAGGCAAACTCTTTTTTATACAATGCATCTTTGCAAGCTTTAAATAATGTAAGCCCCTGTTTTGCTAAAGCATCGCTTATTATATTGGCATTAGCAGATAAATATCCTTCTATAATATGAGATAAAGCATCTATTCCAGTATTTATAGTTACATTATCTGGGGTTGCCATAAGATACTTAGCGTCTAAAAGAGCAATTTTAGGGAACACCTTGTGCGAAAAGCCCTTCTTAGTTTTTTCTTTGTGATTTGTAAAAATAGCATATTGAGTAACTTCTGAACCTGTCCCAGCAGTAGTTGGTATAGCTATTACGGGAATGGATTCCATTAGTGTTTTTGAGTACAAGTCTTCCTTTTTAGCTTGTGGATTGTTTATTAAAACTCCTATCCCCTTAGCTGAATCTAGTGGAGATCCCCCTCCTATCCCTATTATAAAATCTACCTTTTCCTCTTTTCCTATTTTTGCTCCTTCTTCAGCTAATTCCATAGGTGGATTTTCTTCTATCTTATCAAAAATGGAGTATTCTATATTTTCTTCTTTTAATACCTTTGTTAAATCATCTAAAGAGCCATTTTTCTTTGCAGAATTTTTTCCTGTAACAATAAGAGCTTTTTTACCAAACTCCTTAAAGATATCCTTCTTTTTTTCTACTATATTTTCTCCATAAAAAATCTTTGTAGGCATTGAATAATTAAAATCTTCCATCATTTTAACCCCCTCGTAATAATTAATTTAATCTGTATGAAAATTATAACATTTGTAAACATTACCTGCCACAAAGATAAAAGATTTTACAGTCTCGATTATAAATATTTTATAACATTTGTAATTAATTTTTAAAATATAGGTATAAAATAATTATTTTCGTTAAAAATAGTATTGAAGTAACATGGGAGGTGGAAGATTTGGACTACTCTAGAGCAAAACAAATTATAGATACTAGGAACAATATACCTGTATATTATAAAAATACACCTATATGGATAGAGGAATTAGATAAAGATAAAGGCACAGCAGAAGTTAAAAATTTAAATACAGATAATTACATGGTAGTTCCTATAAAGACTCTAAACGAATTAAATTTAAAGTAATTTGTCCTTCCAGAGATGTAGGGTTAATTTTTCTCTATGTTTCTATAATATTAATATATAACATTTCCTAAATTAAAAAAGGTATTGAGATTTAAAATTCTCAATACCTTTTTTATATATTAAAGCACATTCAAATAAATAACAAATCAGTATGCTAGTCTCTTTTAGCACAAATATCTTCTAAATCTTTAAGACATAAACTGTGTAAATCCTCTACTTGTACATCTGCTAAACTCAAATCTTGATTTCCAGAATTTTTATTTATAAAACCCACACAATTTATATTTGCCCTTTTAGCTGCTATAACTCCCTTATTTGAGTCCTCTATAATAACAGCTTCCTCTGGTTTTACCTTAAAATAATCTAAAGCTGCTAGAAATAATTGTGGATCTGGCTTACTCTTAGTAAAGTTCTCACCACTTAATACCAAGCCAAAATATTCTTTAATTTGTAGCTTATCTAAAATTAAATTTATAAAACTCATTGGTGAGGAAGACGCTAATGCTACTTTTATTCCAGTTTCTTTTAATTCTTTTAATAAATCCACTACTCCCTTTATAGGTTCTGCATGATTTTTATTATAATATTTTATGTTTTGCAGCAATTCTTCTTTAGTTAAATCTTCCACTGTTTCTTTTAAACTATATTTCTCTTTAAAATCACTCCAAATATCCTTATTACTTTTTCCAATTAAATCCATAGCCTCTTCATCAGTTAAATTTATTCCATATTTTTTGTATGCAGCTAAAGATATTTTATTATGTATAGGTTCACTGTCTATTACAACTCCATCCATATCCCATATAACTAATTTAAGCAAAAAGATACCCCCTTATTTAACTATTCTTCTCAAGTACATTAATATATTATTCAACTTACCCATTTATAAAATTATATTTCCTTTATTCATCTAATGAAGAACTTAAGAATTATGTGAGAAAGTTGAGTATATTATTTTAATCCTGTGTTTATTAATGATTATAGTACATCTATATGCATTACACCATAAATTTACCCAACAAAAAAGCCGGCCTAAAGGCCAGGGCAAACGCATCTTTATATTGTATTTCTTTCAATATAAAGATGCGTTTTTATAAAATATGTAAAATAAATGAGCTACTATAAATAAAGTGAATATTGAAAAAACTATTCATAGACTTTCCCTAGTGGTATTTTAATATTCTTTATTCTTTACCTCGTAGAGGGTCGAAAATAACTTTTTCTAGATATTTTTTATCTAATGCACATTTAACTTTTTTTATATTTAAACTTTTCTTTAAAGTTTTTTCTTGTCTAAGTAGATTTAAGGCTAAATGTCGTAAGACAGCCAAATTTTCAGCTGAATTATCTTTTCTAGCTCTACATTTATCCTCATTAAAAGATACGTCTAAAACCCAATGGAGCTTATTTTCTATACCCCAATGTTGCCTAACTGCATTTGAGAATAACTCTATAGACTCTAAACTTGTTATATAGTAGCTTCGCTCAAAAGTTTCTTTATCTCCTACAATTCGTTTTCTTTCAACCATACCTATAGATTGAATGTTTCTCCAGTCTTCTTTATTATCTAGCCATGAAATTTCATTAACTAAAAAGTATTTTCGTGCTTCAATTCTCCCATGATCTTTATCATGAGTAGTATGGGTTTGTACTTTTATATCTGTACTTTTATATCTCAATATAGAGTCAAAAAATAATTCAACATTGTCATGAAGAGTTTTCTGATTTTCTTTTAATGCCAACACATAGTCAGCCTCTTTTTCTATAATAACTTCTGCTATTTTCTTTTGAGTTCCCATAGCATCAATTGTAACAATAGTATCTTTTAATTCTAATAGTTCAATTAATTTTGGAATTGCTGTGATTTCATTTGATTTATCATCTGTTTTGATTTGCCCTAAAACTACCTGATTCTGATTTGCCCAAGCACTAACCATATGAATTGATTTTTGATTTGAACTATTACAAGATGATCCTCTCACTGTTTTACCATCTATAGATACTACTTCTCCATTTACTAATTCAGCTAAATTCTTCATTAATTCATTAAAACATTTTTGAAATTGTTTAGGATTTATTTGGGAAAATACCCTATTGAATGTATCATGTGAAGGAATTCCATTAGGTAACTCAAAATATTGCTTTAGCCACTCTTCACTTGACTCTCCAAATTCTTCAATTTCATTATAAGATTCCATTCCACTGGTTACAGCACATAGTGCTATACCGATTATATCTATAAATTTATGTCTCTTGTTATCGCCTCGTGGGTCTTCGACCTCATTAAATGCATCAAATATTATACTTTCAATATCAAACATGTTTGGTTTAATAATAATCTTCCTTTCTATCTTTTGTACAATTTAAATTATAAGCATTATTTCAACAAAATAAAAGGGCTAGCGCCAAAAAATCATATGCGTTTGCCCTGGCCTAAAGGCCAGCTCTTTTATTAAAAAATTGAGGAAGATTATTGGGATGTGTTCTTATATATTAATTTTGGGGATTACTATTATTTGAAATATCTGTTTAATAAACCTTTGAATGCACAACCGTGACGAGCTTCATCTTTGCACATTTCATGAACTGTATCATGTATTGCATCGTAGTTTAACTTTTTAGCAAGTGTTGCTAAATCTTTCTTACCTTGACATGCTCCATGCTCTGCATCTACTCTCATTTGTAAGTTTTTCTTAGTACTATTTGTTACAACTTCTCCAAGTAATTCAGCAAATTTAGCAGCATGTTCAGCTTCTTCAAAAGCTATTCTCTTATATGCTTCTGCTATTTCTGGGAAACCTTCTCTATCAGCTTGTCTACTCATCGCAAGGTACATACCAACTTCTGTACATTCTCCAGTAAAGTTTGCTCTCAATCCTTCTATAACTTCTGGATCTACATCTTTAGCTACTCCTATTACATGTTCATCTGCCCAAGACATTTCATCCTTTTTCTCTACAAATTTATCTTTTGGTGCTCCACATATAGGGCATTTTTCTGGAGCTTCTTCTCCTTCATAAACATATCCACATACTGTACAAACAAATTTTTTCATAACAAAATTCCTCCTATCAAATTCCATTTAATATTATTATTTTAATAATCAGTTAGGTTTTAATTTTTTCTTAACTTGTAATCAACCTTATGGCTCTATTATATATTGTTAAATATTATTTGTCAACTACTTTTTAATATTTATTAATAACAATTATTCAATGTGTTTTTACCTCTACTTAGGTACATGAGAAGAAATAACAAGTCAAAGATGCTATGCTAATATATTTTGTGTCAAACAAAGAAGAAGGTTCCGCCTTTGGTAGGACTATCGGGGAGTTACTGTGGGTTAATCATAATATACTAAAAAATCACAAATATAAAGCTAGCGCCTAAGCACTAGCTTTATATTTTATATTTATTTGTTACTAAGCCTTGTAATTCTCTCCTGCCGTTATAGTTTTATTCTTCAAAGATTTTATAGCCTCTACTATTAATACTATTGATAAAATAGCTAATAACACTGACAATATTAACAAAACACCATACTTGCTGAATTCACCACCTATTACCAACTTCATATTATCTTTTATCATCAATCCTAATGCAGCTAAAGTTACGGCAAACATAAATATCATTGGTATAGTAGCCATTTTATGCTCTTTACCACATTTCTTTAGCCATACAGCTAGTGATAACAAAGCTAGTGCTGCCAATAATTGATTTGCTGCCCCAAATAATGGCCATATTAATTCCCAGCCCTTAAATGTCAATATTCCTCCAAAAGCTACTGTTATAGCTGTGGAAACAAATCTATTAGTTAATATATTACCTTTTTTATCAGAAGTCTTATAGGATTCAAAGAACTCTTGGAATATAAATCTTCCAATTCTTGTAGCCGTATCTAAACTAGTTAGTGCAAAAGCTGAAATTGCAAGAGCTGTGAAACTCTTTCCAACTTTAAATGGTATTCCAAAGCTATCCATAAAAGTTCCAAGTCCTGTGGAAAATACATTTACTGGCCCTCCATCTTTAAGAAGTGATCCAAGCTGTCCTTTTGTAAGATATGCTGCTGTTATAATAGCTACTACAGCCAAAACTCCTTCAATAAGCATTGCACCATATCCTATTGGTTTTATATCCTTTTCATTGTCTAATTGTTTAGATGATGTTCCAGAACCTACTAATGAATGGAAGCCAGAAATAGCACCACATGCAACAGTTACAAACAACATAGGAAATAAATATTGTCCTCCTACATTAAAAGATGTTACAGGCTCTAATTTAATAGCTGGATGCATCACTATAATTCCAATAAATCCACCAATCATCATAGCATATAATAAGAAAGAGTTTAAATAATCTCTAGGCTGTAACAATATCCAAACTGGTGTTACAGATGCTATAAATATATATGCTAATAATATTATAAGCCACGTAGATTTGGATAGACTAAGAGGAAATCTCATTCCAAGCCATATGCATAAAAACAACAAAACTACACCTATAACAGTACTTATACCAAGTCCAAAACCTTTTCTATAAACACAAACACCAAATACAACTGCCAAAATCATAAATAATAAAGAAGAGGTTGCTGCTGATGGAACTGCTACAAATGTATTAGCGCATATATTTGTAAAAGCTGCTACAACTAATAGTAAAGTAAGCCATGCAAATATTGAGAATAATCTTTTTCCTCTTCTTCCCATATTATTTTCTATAACTTCACCTACAGATTTACTATCATATCTTACGGATGCAAATAGTGATCCCATATCATGAACTCCACCAAAAAATACACTACCTATAATTATCCATAAAAATACTGGAACCCAACCAAATATAGCTGCTGCAATAGGTCCTACTATAGGTCCTGCTCCTGCTATAGATGCAAAATGATGCCCTAGAAGCACCGGAGTTTTAGTAGGAACATAGTCTATTCCATCATTTCGCGTATGAGCTGGTGTAGGCTTATTTACATCTATTCCCCATTTTTTCACAAGCCATCCACCATAAGCTGTATAAGCTATTAAGAAAAGAATAATTGCCACTAATATTAATAAAGCTGAATTCATTAATAAAGCCCCCTTTTTATTCAATTTTTACTTTCTAGCATAAATCTTTTACTATCCTCCTTTCCAAATTTATTAGTGTATATTTCCCGGGTCATAGGGTTTATGAATACCATTTTCACATTAACCCAGCCTTTTAGTCCTAAAAAAAAACTTTTATAATATTTAAATTTCTTAATAGCCTTTTTTGTACCTTCATCTAATTGAATATCTCCACACAATACAAAAGTAATAATGCTACTCATATGCTCATTACTTACATTCACTATATCCTCTACATTTTCATTTATAAACTCTCTAATACCATGTATATATTCACTACTTAACGATTTTATGTTTTTATAAAATATATACTCATTATTTTCAAAAGCATCAATTTCATTTTTTCTCGTTAATAGGTATTTAACGGTTCTATTATTGAACTTTGCAAACATTTCAAAATCCTTATTAAACATTCTAATATTAAAACTCATATCATAATAAGCTTTAAACTTCTCTGAAATTTCCCTCATATATTCTATATCTTTCATAACTTAATACCTCTCAAACATTCATAATCCATTTTACATTATTATACCATTATTACATTTTATTTCAATATAATATTTGTTTACCACCATATAAAGAAACGTAAATAAAAAATACCCATGTTTTACACACAGGTATAGCTATAAAAACTTATCACTAATAGTTAGACGTATTTGTCTAAGAATTTTTCTTATGATATTCATTCAGTTTTTCATTCTCTATTATTTCTAATAACTTTTCCTTTCTTAACAAAACCAATATTGGTATTAAATATATAATATAACTAATAAAATTTACGTAGCTGTAACTGTTTATTTGATTGATAACTGAATTAGTTCCAAATAATCCAGATCCTATCAAAGAACTGAAATCCATAAAAGCATGAAGAATAACCACTACCCATATATTTCTTGTTCTTAAGTAAATAGTAGCAATTAATGCTCCAAGAACTGCAGCTCCCACTGCTTGTATGAATGAACTTTTAATAGAAACTCCAGAAAAAACATTTGTCATATGTGCAGCACCAAATATTACACTAGATATAATAATTGAAGCATAAATTCCCCTTGGTGTCTTATTAAACTTATCTAAGAGCAAATTCAATATAGTTCCTCTAAATATAAATTCTTCAGATATCCCTATTCCAATCATAGTAGCAATAAATATTGCAATTTGTGATAAAGGCAATAATTTATTAGCGTCTCCATTTTCTATAACATTCATCAATGTAAAAATAGTTCCTAAGAAACATATAACAACTAGAAATCCTCCTACAAAAAGCCCTTTCAATATACCTGTACCTTTTTCTTTAAGAATATATTGTTTTCCTACTAAGTGCATAATTATTAATGATAAAATTATTCCAATACATTCTGCCATTAATTGTAGTCCATAGCCTTTAAACTTTGTTGAAAATGGAATTATCCAGTTTGTACATTTAAGTATAGTTAGGTAAATAGCAGGTATCAATATACACAATACTAATGTGTGTTTTTCTTTTAAAAAGTCAATCTTATCTTTCATTTTTATATACTCCCTTTAATATCAATCTTTAAATTCAAATAATTTTTCTACTGATACATTAAATACTTTTGCAATATCCATAGCCATTTTAGGTGATGGATTATATCTACCATTTTCCAAGTGAACAATGGTTTCCCGCCTTACTCCTATTAATTCAGATAATTCGCTTTGTTTCATTCCTGCATTTTCTCTGTATTCTTTAACTTTAGTTACTAATTTGGACATTATTACATCCCCTTTGAATCAAGCACACAAAATATAACACTGCGTAATACAGTAAGTATACACAAACCACCAACTATTCCATATCCTATAATTATTGAATTTGTGTTAATCATTACGCAAGGCAAAAGTAAAATACCAAAAATAACATAAGATAATTTAAAGCAGATAGTATCTGTTTTACTAAGAATTTCTTTTGCATATTCATCAAATATATCTCGATTTCTTTTTACTATATGCAAACTTACAAACATACATGCTAATATAGCATATTGCAAATATTTCGCTCTAAAACGCTATTATGTAAAACTCTTCATGAATACAATACCGTTATTTCCTATAACTGTGCATATTTCAAGAATTGCTAACAGCTTAATCCATAAAACATCTAAAAAAATATACTATTATAAAAACTTAAGAGGTCTCGTTATAAGACCTTTTTGCTTTATATTAATATTATCTTATGATTATCCCACAAAAGCATTATATTACCTGAATTATGAAATTTCTCTGGAATGACTTGCATAAGAAGCAAAGGAACTGTTTAAATTTAATTTTAGAAATTCTTCTTTTAGACAGATAAAATTATCGTAAGCCTGGCAATGACGCCAGGCTAGCGAACCTGAGGCAGGACGCTGAATGTGAGCGTTAGATAATTTTATATGGCTAAAAGATTAGAATTTCTTAAATTAAATTTATTGTTCCTAGCTCTTATGAAAGTCATGGAGGAGAAATTTCATAATTCCACTACATTGTACCTTATTGTGGGATAATCATCTTATATTTTAAAGAAAATACATTCCCTAGACTAATATTATGCTACTATAGCTTTACAAATTTCACCAGAACAGATTTGCTCACAATCAATCTAAAAATGATCGTTTATACTTTTATCCATCCTTTATCAACCCAGTGCTGATTATCAACAGATAATATCTTTTCTTTTTTGGCAACAGCCTGATGCATCATTTTAGTTATGGCGAATTTAACACTTACTTTTATTCCTTTATGTGCTGGATGCATTCTTTTATATTTTCGGGCAATGTTTTTGGTTTTTCTCATAATAATACTTTTGCGCTTATTGGATAGTTCATCCCAAATAACACCCTCAAGCAATCCTATACCTAACTTTTTAATGTGAGAGACTCCAAGCCAAGATAGACTTGTTGAAATGTCTTTTTGTGCTCCACCATTAAATATACCTATAGCATTTGTCAAAATCACAGCTCTTTTCTTAAACATTCGTTCATCAGGTCTATGTACCATCCAATGCACACACAAATGATCAAGTAAAGCTTTCATCTGCGAAGTAGTTCTTAGGGCATAAACAGGAGAAGCAAATATAAGCAAATCAGCATTTAAAATAGCCTTCCAAATAGGCATAACATACTCTGCATGAGGGCAAAACTGCTCGCCTTTAAAAAAACAATTTTTACATCCGCAGCAAAAATGAGGTAAATCCTTTGGTAAATAAAATTCTGTTATTTCATTTCCATCACGCAAATTATCTAAAAAACTTTCTTTTATATTATAGGTACAACCTTTTATTTCTGTTCCATTTATCACAAGAATCTTCATATTATTAACTTCCTTAAAATATAATTTATCATAATGTTATATAACCAATCTTTACTATCTTATGGTACTCTTCATAAGCATAGTACCGTAATTTACCCTAAATGTACATATCTTAAGCACCACTAACATAACTTACCCAATAAAGTACATATAATCCAACTGGAATATTGGAGATAGATTCTTTTGAAATATTTATATTGGATTAGAATCTTGAATATTGTAATATGGATAAGATTATCGATATTAATTATAGGCTTGATGACATTGACCGCTAGCTAGTACTTCTTTATATGATAGTATACTAAAATTACGAAACAGTATAGTATTAGTGTCTTTTTATTTTAGTTTTGGTCATTATATAATTCTCCCACATATATATAGCAATAATATAAAGATAAGAGAATTCTCTTGGATAGTTAGATTTCTCCATTTTATATGTAACGTTAAATTTTGATAAAAAATAGTTAGAACGTCTTAAATGCCAGGGAGAAGTTACTACCATTGCTGATGACCAATTTTTGTCTACCATTATCTTTATTGAATTTTGAATATTTTGATATGTATTTCTTGATTTATTCTCTTTAATCAAACAACTATTTGGAATACCTAATGATTCTGCGAAATTAGCCATAATATCTGCTTCTATATATTTATTATAGACTCCTCCACCCGAACATATAACGTTATTAGCGTATCCATTATTAAATAATTCAACTGCCTTTATAACTCTTTCCCTCATTATCGGAGAAGGCTTCCCATTCTGTAATGCAGGAAATCCTAAAATAATTATCACATCAAATCTATCCTTTTTTAATTTTGTTGCAGGAGATTTATAAAACAAAAGAGGATATACGTTGATTAATACAAGGATTATAATAATAAAAATTAAAACACTTATTGCCATATATTTTAATAAAATAATAACATCCATTTCCTTTTGTACTCCATTATAATCTCCACCAAAGAGTTTCTCCACGTTTATATTTTCTGAATCCACAACGCTCTAAAATCTTTTGGGAGGCCAAACCTTCTAAATCAGTTTCAGCAATTACACTTGTAACACCATTTCGTTTTAATGCCCACTCACACATTGCTTTTGTAGCTTCTGTCATATATCCGTTGTGCTCAAACTCCTTACCTAGACCATAACCAATCTCAACTTCACCATTTTTATTAGGAATATCTTTAAAATCTGCTGAACCAACTACAACTCTATCCTCCTTGCGAATTAAGAAAAAAAAGCTATGCCATAAATAATTGTTAGGGTCTTTTTGAGTTATTTCATATTGTCCCTTTACTATTTCAAGAAAAAATCCTTCCATTGGCTCTGCCTTATAGGAACAGTCCAATTCTTTTTCAAGTTCAGGAATATCTTCAATCCATAGTTTTAATTGATTAGGAGTTAGAGGGATAATCTCCAAGCGTTCAGTTTGTATTATCATTTTATTTCCTCCATTAAATAAAATCTTCCTGTAAAACAGCTCTACAAATTGGAATCTATCTACATTTTTATATATTTAAATGATATCTCAATGCATCTTCAGTAGGGTTATCATAATACCCTTTAAAAGTTTCTACATTTCTGAAACCAAAATCACTAAATACTTTTTGCATTGGGTAGTTTGTAACTCTTGTCTCTCCTCTAAAATCTTTCATTCCTTCTTTTTTCATCTCATTTATCATTATTTCAAATAATTTATGAGCTAATTTTTGTCCTCTAAAACAACTTTTAGTTCCTATATTAGTAATTTTAACATAATTTTCTTCTTTTCCCCAATTGAATATCATTAAATATGCAATTAATTCATTATTTTGTTTCACCAAATAAATAATATTATGTTCTAAATCACCTAAAATTTCTTGCCATAATTCATTATCCCAGTGATTTACTCCAAAACATTCTTTATCTAACTCTAATAATTCATTTTTATCTTTTAAATTAAACTTAACTATTTCCATAAATTATTTCCCCTTCCAATTTACTATTTACCAAATTGTTTTACGCCTCTCATATATCATAATATAATAAAATCTCTAAGTAAAAAATACAATTTTGTTATAACCTTTTATAAACAGCTCTCCATTAATAGTCTATCTTTAATAATTCCTATACTTCCAACTGTATCTTTCTTTTTACTTATTACCTTGAAATTATTAGCCTTATAACATAGTTGTGCTCTTATATTACATTCATCTGTCCAAAGAAAAACTTTCTTATATCCCATTTCTTTAAGAATATCCTTAATTTTTTTTATTGTACTGCTTCCATAGCCTTTCCCCCAGTGTTCTGGAAATATTGCTATCATTTTAAGCCAGGCACTTCTATCTTTTGACTGTAATCCATTTATTCCAACCCATCCTATAGGTAATTCATTCTTCAAGTCCACATTTTATAGTAGCATCAATGCAATAATCCATTTGAAACCCTACAATGATTATATCTTTTTCACCGTTATTTACCAAATATTCCAATACTAGTTTTGATATTAGATATTCATGTTCTTTTGGTGCTAGATGTTTTTGTAATCAAATTCTGCTATATACAGCTCTCTAAAACCTAAACTATCATATAATTTCCTGGCATTATTTCCAATAACACACCATAACACTACTTCTTTATATCCGCGATTATATATTTCGTTACATAAATACATCACAAATTTTTTTCCTATACCATACCCTTGCAAATCTGTTCTTATTGATACGCTGCCAATCTCATTTCCTTCTAAATGTCCATGTCCAGCAATTTCATCATTTTCTTCGTATGTAAAACGATTAGCTGCATCTGCATTCCAAGCTTCCCGATTTTTTTCACTTGGCTGTTCAACCATAGAATCTGGAAAATCTCCTACTTTAATACGCATTTCATGAAATGCCTGTGCATACAAAGCATGACTTTGTGGATAGTCTTCATCAATATATAATCCTCACTACAAAATTATCATCTATAAGTCACAATAAATTACAATTGTTTAACACTTTAATTAGTCTAAGTACAAATTTACTATTTATCAAATTGTTTTGCGTCTCTCATATGCCATGATATATAAAAACTGCAAAGCATCTAACTTTTTATTGGAATAATTCATTTACAATTGGAATAATATTTATTAATGGCTCTTCGTAGGGATGAATTTCTCTAATAACCTTCATTGCATTCTTAACATATTCCCTTTTACATCTTATCTCCATCTTGCATTCCATGCCTTCGCACACCTTACCTATTTGACCATTAAATGGATCCGAACCTTCTAAAGGCCTCCAATAGCCTCTGACATTTGTTATTGAAATAACATTATCATAATCTCCAATTTTACATGCATTAATTTTATTGAGCTCATCTCGTAATTTTATTATATATTCTTCAGGAACATATATTTCAATTTTTACTTCCTCAAATTCCATACTATACCCTCACTTTTTCTTTTATTCTTTTACATTTTTATACTGCTAAGTAGTACTTTTTATAAATATAATACCATTATTTCCTATAACTGTACATATTTCAAACATTATTAACACAGTCTAACCTATATAAACCAACTGAAATATTGAGAGAGCCATTTTGAAGAAACTCTAATATAAAATGCAGTAGATAAAAAAATTCTTAACTTATACTCCTCTTAATCATTTCTATTATATTTATCTCTTCCAAATTTGCATAATATTTGGTTCCTTCAACAAATTTCATAGGATTCTTTGAGGATATTTATGTATAGATTAGAATACTTTAATATTGTGGTAGGTATAGATTTATTAATAAGTATTATAGATTGCTAGTAATATACATTTGAGTTTATTGAAATATAAATGACTTCCTATTAATATTAATCTAAAGCAAAAGAGTCTCCGTATGAGACCCTTTTACTTTAAATTAATTGTTATAGCTTAAGGAGGATATGCTCTCCACTAAGCTATAATTCTGTTATCTCAACCCTATAAACTTTAATCTAATGAACTCTTAATTATGCTCTCTTACGTAATTATTTTTTCTTAACAGGAATCCAAATTTCGCTGTAGTAGTTCTCATCTTGATTACCCTTAGGATAATCAGCAGGATCTGTGTACATTTCAATATTGTAACCTGCTGCAATTTCATACTCCTTGCAATTAGGTAGCCATTCTGAGAATATTTTTCTGTTCGTATCTTGCATGGAATTCGCCATTCCGCCCTTACAGGCAAAAACAGCCCACATGTGTTTAGGAATAATCTTTGTAACAAAACCATCAGGTATTTCTATAGCTGGATTATAATTATCTGCAATTAAATATTCAAATTTATCTAAGCCCATGCTCTCATCTATATTTACTCCATACATTCCGCATACAAATTTATCCTTTCCAGCTTCATAATGCTCTCTCCAAAACTGTGGAACTTCTGTAGTTGCACTATCATATTTAAACACCTTTGATACACCCATGACAGTAAATGAATCTTTCTTAACAATTTTGTAATCCATAATATAACCACCTTCCAATGAAAATTTGATTTTCAGCGGAGCAAAGGATTTAATCATTGCTCCATCCTTTCGAACAGCAGTAGGTGTGACACCATGGAATCGAGTAAAAGCTTTTGTAAAACTATCCGGTGATGCATAGCCATATTTCATTGCAATATCAATGATTTTTTCATCAGTGGAAACAAGCTCACTGCCGGCAAGAGTAAGCCTGCGTTGTCTTATATACTCTCCCACTGTAAAACCACAGAGCATTGCAAAACCTTTTTGGAAATAAAAGGGAGATATAAATATTTTTTTTGCAATGTCCTCTATTACGATTTCCTCAGTTATATTCTCCTCAATATAGCTTACAGCTTCACGGATTCCTTCAATCCATCCCATAATCATTACCCCCTGTCTGTACATATATATTATCTTTTTTGATGCGGCTATTCCCGACTTTTTGTGTTATATTTTGTCTTGTATGAAAGATTATTAAATAACCTTTTAAAGTGATCCAATATGGTAAGTAATAGGTAAAAATAAATTAATTCTAACCTATTTAAATTTTCGGTGGAAAAATGGTGGAAGAATGGTGGAAAAACGATATATTTTTATTTTCTTTTCCCTAAAAAAAATCCCCATGCGTATCACGCACAGGGCACACCACAAGGGATGCATCAAGATAACCTCAAATAAAAAAAGTTGCAATTAAAAGTTCTTTCTCTATATTAATTCAATATAGACTAATATTATCCTGCCATTTGTTCATTTTTTGCTTCTGACTTTTTAATTTCATTTGCAACATAGTTTGTTAAATCAACTACTCTTGCTGAATATCCCCATTCATTGTCATACCATGCTGCTACCTTTACCATGTTCTCTCCGATCACCATAGTGGATAGAGCATCTACTATAGTAGATCTGTCATCGCCTTTATAGTCAACTGAAACAAGTGGCTCGTCTGAGAAACCAAGAATTCCTTTTAATTCTTTTTGAGAAGCTTCTTTAAATGCTGCATTTATCTCCTCAGCTGTTGCATTTTTCTTAATTTCACAAACTAAATCTGTAATTGAAACTGTTGGAGTTGGTACTCTCAAAGCAAAACCATTTAATTTACCTTTTAATTGTGGTAAAACTTTTGCTACAGCTTTTGCTGCTCCTGTAGTTGTAGGTATAATAGATTCTGACGCTGCTCTAGCCCGTCTTAAATCTTTATGAGTTTTATCTAATATTCTTTGATCGTTAGTATATGAATGTATAGTTGTCATTAAACCCTTTACAATACCGAACTTTTCATCAAGTATTTTTGCTACTGGTGCTAAGCAGTTAGTTGTACAAGAAGCATTAGATATTATATGGTGTGAATCATTTTCATAAGATTTTTCATTAACTCCCATTACTATAGTTACATCTTCTGCTCCGTCCTTAGCTGGTGCTGTTAATATAACTTTTTTAGCACCCGCTTCTATATGTCCATTAAGTTGTTCTCTTGTTTTAAACTTTCCAGTAGACTCTATAACTATATCTACATCTAACTCTTTCCATGGTAAGTCCTTTGGTTCATTTTCATGTAATATCTTAATTTCTCTTCCGTTTATTATTATTGAATTTTCTTTTACCTCTACGTCTCCATTAAATCTTCCAAAGCATGAATCATATTTAAATAAGTGAGCTAAAGTTTCTGTATTAGCTCTGGCATTTACAGCTACTATTTCTATGTCATTACTTAATTTCTCTTCTGCAATTCTAAGCACTGTTCTTCCTATTCTTCCAAATCCGTTAATACCTACTCTTATTTTCATTTATATGTCCCCCCATACTTTTATATGTAATATACAATATTCCTTTACGCTCTAAATGTTGTATACTTTTAACTAAATGTTATATATTATTTATATTAATTTTCTAATTATTTGTCAATGATTATATTTATATATATATCCTTCTCTAATTGATTTACATGCATCTATATCTTTCTATCTTCTCTTTACTATAAAAATTGTATACTATTTAAAATTAATGTCTATATATCCATCATATATAATCATTAGAGTATCACATTATAGTATTATTAAGTTTCTTTCTTCTTATTTATTGCAAGTAAATCTATATAGTGTTATTATTATTTTTGTGCATTTATCCTGCAAATATCTATGTAATACTCCAGCTCTAGTTTCTTATGAAAATAAGAACCATCGTTAGCTGAGCCTTTAGATATAGATTTTTAAATTTTAATTGAAATAAAAAGCACTATCTAAATATCTAAAACTAAAAACTTTGTTTATATTATGCTATGAAATCGAATTGGAGGTTCATTATGACTATAAGAGAAATGATGAAGTATATTGAAAGCGAATATCAAATAATAAACTCAACTCCTTGTGAAATATGTGGTGGAAATTTCATTGCAGATTCCATTGGATTAAATATAATAAATTCTTTTCCTTTTGATGTTTGCCAATGTGTATGCGAAGATTGTGGACATAAAAAAACATTTAAATTCTCCTCATCTTTTGCTTTTTCAGATGAAGAAAATTTAAATGCATTTAAAAGAGATATGAATTAATAGTTGCTAATTTTTCTTTATTAATATATACACACCAATTACTATTAAAACAGCTGGTAAAAAATACGCACTCACGGCGGATTTTATTAGATAATGTACTTCTGTTCCTTCAAAAGCTTTATTTAATACAGCTATGGTTCCAAATACTATAAGCAGCCATCCTAATATATTAAATTTATTTTTTCTAACTGCTGCTGTGGTTTCATTATTATAGCTTTCATTATTCATATTAAAAGCACTTTCTTTAAATCCTTTGCTGAACACAAACCCATCCTGAATAGGCTCACCCTTATTTATTTTACTTGCAATTTTATAGGTATCACTAAAGGTATATATCCAAAATATAACCTTTACTATACCTGCTAAAGATCCCATCCCTACAAATCTAAATACTGGTTCTATTAATAAAAATATAGCTAATGCTTCAATACCTTTTTCCATTAAACCTAAATACATATACCCAACTCCAGGTATTAATGCACATATAAAGGTCACTAAATCATTCTTTCTCTCCACTTATATCACTCCTCACTCTTAACATTTATTATTCCATTATTTATATCAATCTTTAAAATTCCCTCACCATTTCCTAACACCTTGGATACACCTGAGTTCACTTTCTTTTCATCATTAAATTTACAAACTCCATTATTTATATTCATATCCGTTTTAAAGTTTTTATCCTCTGTTTTTACTGTAACCGTTGCATTAGATGCATCTATCTTTATATTATTACACTTTTTATTTTGTAAATTTACCTTTCCATTAGAAATATCAATCACACTTCTTTTAATATCTCCCTCTAAGTTTATGTCACAGTTTGAGCCATCTATATCAATATCCCCGTTAAAGTCATCGCCTTCAATGTCTAAATTAGTTCCATTTACTTTTACATACATGCCTTCTGGCACATATATGGTTCCTTCCACTTCATTTACAAATGCCTCTGGAAAGTTTACCTTATATCCTTCACTCTCTTTATCAGCATGTATGTCATACTTTTTAATAGACTTATACTTATCTACATACACCTCTAAATCTAAAAGCACTTCCTTTGCCTTAGAATTTTTAATCTTAAGTTTAGAGTTAGGTAAATCAAGCTTTAATTCTTTGCCATAGTCTGCTAAAGATTTATTTACCTTAATTCTTTTATACTTATCTTTATCCATATTAAATCTATTTACATTTATACCTATATCATTTTTAAAATATTCCTTAAATCTTTGACCAATACTTCCACTACCATACCTTATATAATTAAAACCATTTGTAGCTATAAAAAGTATTATTATAGGTATTATTAAATAGTTAAATCCTGCTCTTTTATTGTCTTTGACTTCTTTTCTCCCTACATACAGTACTTCTAATCCTAATAGTATGAATAATAGCGGCCACCATTTAAATATCTGCATGGCTAGGTCATAGTTCACATTACTTATAGCTAGCCATACACCATAAAATATAAGTGCTAGTGCAATAGTTAGTGTCCCTGTCCTTCTCATTAATTCTTACCTCCACTTTAAATATTTATCAGAACAATTTTATATTAATATCTATTAATATTAATATGCTAAATTCTGAAGCTTATTATTTTTAACGTGCATTTCATATTATTATTCTATATTATTAACTTTTTTCCTCTAAAATGAATAATTATAAATAAATGTGTCAATACTACCTATGAAGTCAAAATTTAAACCAAATGCCCCCATTATATTTTAAGGATAATTAGCCCCCACTAATTATCCTTTTTTTATTGTCTATAACTAAAACCACCCGCTATATTAGTATGTTCAGGAAAACTTAAGCGTTATAAAAAAATACTCCTAATTTAGGCACATTCAAATAAATAATAAGTAAGTATGCTGGTATATTTGACTTGTTATTTATTTTCATATACCTTATAAAATACATATACTTTCATCATGCAATCTAAAATCAAAGGAAATATTGTCCAAAATGAGCAATACTAGTTTAACACATATTAAGCGGAGATGTAAATATCATATGGCATTTAACATAGTTATAATACTCTAATTATTACACTAATTGAGTATACAATAAAACTTTTATTGATAAATACTAATATAAATACTAAAATTATAAGTAACAAAGATTAATAAACGTCTTCTTAGCTTCAGCTAACTTTTACTTAAAAAGAATATCGTACAATATACCTGAAACTTAGAAGAACTTTTATCAAAAGTCGTGTCTGCTCTTATCCTCCAGCTTATATAAAATGGTATGTTAGAGCTACTAGACATGGTTCAAATTAATAGCAAGGAGATTTTTTTATGGATAATAAAATTCTTATAATAGAAGATGAAAAAAAGTTATCAGATATAATGGGACTATATCTTCAAAAGGAAGGTTATTCAGTAGATTTTGCTTATGATGGACATGAGGGAGAAATAAAAATTCAAGAGGGAAACTACAATTTAATAATATTAGATATAATGATGCCAAAAAAAGATGGGTGGTCTCTACTGAGAAAAGCTAAAGGCAAAGAAAATCCTCCTTCAGTTATATTAACTACTGCCAGAGGGGAAGAAGAAGATAGAATATTTGGCTTTGAGCTAGGAGCTGATGACTACATGGTAAAACCGCTAAGTATGCGAGAACTTGTACTTAGAGTAAATCTTAGAATAAAATCTCCTAAGAACTATTCATCAAACTTATCCACAATAACTTTAGATAATTTACTAGTAGAGGTAGAAAATAGAACTGTATATCAAAATAATGAAGTAATAACTTTAACACCTAAGGAATTTGATCTTCTCTTATTTTTAATAAATAATCCAAATCAAGTATTTAAAAGAGAACAACTTTTAGATAAAGTATGGGGATATGATTTTATGGGTGATACAAGAACTGTAGATACACACGTTAAAAAATTAAGAGAAAAATTAATATTTTGTGATGAAAAATTAAAAACCGTTTGGGGTGTAGGTTATAAATTAGATTTATAGTTTATAATCATATTTTATGAAAGGAGAATATATAGAAATATTTTAGTTTCTATTATGAAAAATGAAAAA
Organism: Clostridium sp. KNHs214; assembly: GCF_000744935.1. GTDB lineage: Bacteria > Bacillota > Clostridia > Clostridiales > Clostridiaceae > Haloimpatiens. The sequence goes on from NZ_JQMW01000013.1 coordinate 448,383, forward strand.
TAGTAAAATAACTAAAAAATTAATAAAATATTTTTTGTTTACTATAACCTTAGTAATATTTATATGCTTTTTGATCAGTAGCTCTTTTATATCAAAACTCTATAGAAAACAACAATACAAAAGCTTAAAGGCCAGCGGAGAAGAAATATATGAAAGTTTAAAAAACAATACTCCTATTGAAGAGCTTCAAAATAATGCTGTTCTAATTACTAACTCTTCAATTGTTCCCCTTACTAAATCTAAAATGGGTGTAGTAAATATGATTAAATCCATAGATATTAAAACTCTCCATGAGGAAGGCATACTTAATACCAAAAATGGTGAATCTTTTTTAATGTATAAATTAGAAACACCCCTAGGCCATATAATAACATTTCAAAACGCTGCACCTTATGCAGAATTTTTAAAAATAATATATATAGTACTTATTTCAGTATTTATTATAGCTATTATAATTTCCATACCAATTTTTTATTTCTTGGGAAGAAAATTCACAGAACCCATACTGCAATTGAAAAATACCTCTAATGAAATTTCAAAAGGTAATTTTGAAATAATGGAAACCATAAATACTGGTGATGAAATAGAAGACTTATATTCTAGTATTAGTAATATGTCTAATAGCCTAAAAGAAAAGCACTCCTTTCAAAAAAAGTTTATAGCAAATATTTCACATGATTTTAGAACGCCTCTGAGCATAATAAGAAATTATAGTGAGGCTATTTCTGACGGAATACTCTCAGAAGATGAAACTGCCATCTATTCAAAAGAAATCATAAATGAAGTAGATAAATTAAATGCTATGGTAATAGATTTATTAGAAATATCTAAGCTCCAAGAAGGCAAACTTAAATTAACCTTAAATAAAATAGATATTAGCATTTTCTTAAAACAATGCATAGAAAGTTTTGCAGCTATAAGTAAAGAAAAAAACATAAACCTTATTTTAACTTCTTATCCTATAGAAGTATTAATGGATGAAAAATATATGTATCGAGTAATGTATAATTTTATAAACAACGCCATTAAGTTTTCAAATAAAAATTCAGTAATAGAAATTTCTTCTGTAAAAATAATCGAAGGTGTTAAAGTTTCCGTAAAGGATCATGGCATTGGCATACCTCAAAATATAATAAATGATATTTGGTATAGATATTATAAAGATTCTAAAAGCGGCGGCATAGGCTTAGGACTACCCATATGCAAAGAAATACTAGATCATCATAACTTTAAGTATGGTGTTGAAAGTAAAGAAAATGAAGGCACTAACTTTTATTTCATAATCCCTAACTAGAATATATTGTGAAGCAAGTGCCATAAGAAAAATCTGTCTTTAAGTCCACAATAAATATATTTTATTAGACTGTTCGCAATACGCCAAGGAATTCTAATGTTTTCAAATTTCAATCCCCTAAAGCTTTCAAACTCGCTTCTAACGGCGCTCAAACATGAAAGCTTCTTAACGGATATTGAAATTTGAAAACAAAGAATTTCTAAAGCTAGCTCAATAGTCTAAAAAAATATATTTATTGTTACCTTAAAGACAGATTTTTCGGTTCATACGTACATTACTTATGGGGGGAGAAAGCCTACTAAAGGAAGATTTTCCTCCACTATGTTACGGAAAATCTTTAATTAAATAAATGGAATAGCAAAAAAAGCTATAACAATTTCATTAAATAGAATAGTTATAGCTTTTCTTTAAGGGCTTAACAATCTTTTATTGGCGATAGCCCAATGTCATCAATTTAATATTCAATAATATGGATAATTAATTATGACATTAATAATTTATAAATGTAAAGCTAGTTATTTGTATTTTTTTGCACAAGAAATAGACACTACAAATCTGAAAAGATTTTTATAGTGTCAACATCAAAAATATAGTCCTGATTTTAGGATTTATAAGCTACGTTTTTTATTTTTTTCTATACTTTCCTCTTGTAATTATTTTGACACGTACATTTTGTCTATCAGGTCGTATTGGAATACTGCTTTTAGCAACTTGTTTCATGATGTCCTTATAAATTTTATCCAATATTTTATTTTAATAATTGTTTATTGGCTAGTAACTAGGATTGAAAAGTAACCGAATGGCTACGCCTAAAAAATATTCTGAGTGCTTTCTTTTTTATAAATTAAAGATTTTCCGTAACGTAGTGGAGGAAAATCATCCTTTAGTTAGCTGTATTTCCCCATAGATAGCTTATGCATGAACCGAAAAATCACACTTTAAGGGAGTGAAAAAATTGGAATTGGGGACTATGGAACTAGCTTTAGAACTTCTTATGTTTGCAGATTTCAATTCCCGTTAAGAAACCTTCTTGTTTGAGGGACGCAAGGAGCGAGTTAAGGTTTTAGGGAATTGAAATCTGCAAACATGTAGAAGTTCTTAGCGTATTGTGATTAGTCCCAAATTACAATTATTTCACGGACTTAAAGTGTGATTTTTCTTACGGCACTTGCTTCACAATATTCTTATCTTATGAATTTTAATATATCATTCTCTTAAAAATATTCATACTAGTAAAACCTGGGACACAAATCCTTCTGACTTTAAAACTTTCATTATCTATATTACAATAACCCATATGGGTAGTAACAGCCATTTCATATCCACACTTTTTAGCTATCTTTATTGTATCATTATTATATCTTCCATAAGGATAAGTTAAAAATTTTACATTACTATTAATAAGTTTTTCTATCTTTGCCTTAGATAAACTTAAATCCTGCAATTGTTCATCGTAAGATAGCTTGTCTAGCTTTCTATGTTTAGATGTATGAGATTGAATATCTATTCCATTTTCCCGCATCTCTCTAAGTTCCTTCAAACTAGAATAAATTGTACTACTACCTTCAGTTATATAATCAGCCACAACAAATATAGTAGCCTTTAAATCTAATTCCTTTAATATAGGGTATGCATTAGTGTAATTGTCCTTATAACCATCATCAAAAGTTATAACTACTGCCTTATCTGGAAACTGTTTATCTTTAGAAATATAATAGTACACTTGATCCAATGTTAAAGTTTCATAACCATTATCTTTTATGTATTGCATTTGTTTTCTAAATTTATTCTTGTCTACTTTAAAAAATCCATTTTTATTATCAGATATTGAATGATACATTAATATAGGTATTGAATACTTACAAGCTTCATCCCCCTTTCTTCTACTTGTCTTACCTATTATTTTTAAAAAAGGTTCCGCGATTCTTCCGTTTAAAAATAGAATAAACAGTAAAATGACTACTGTTGTTTTAAATACAAAACTTTTATTTTTAAATTTCATAATATTTACTCCTAGTATTTATGTATTTATTTTTAGACAAGCATATAATATATTATAACATATTAAATTACACTTAAAGATTTAAAACTAATGACTTTATTTATATCCCATAGCTGTCTCGCATCTTTTATCAAAGTAGAAATTAACGGCAGCTACGCTCCTTGATTACAATTTCTAACTTTCTTTATCCACAGTTCTAAACTATATATATGTTGATAAATTGTTATTAATTACTCTTCATTTAAATACATAAAATTAATATAAAGGCTTAAATTCATAAAGTTATTAACATTATCCACATTTGTCTTGTGGATAAGTTGTTAATTTCATGTTAATAAATTAAAACCTTTATATTATCTACTTACAACTTACTCTACATTACATTTAATTATATGTAAATTTCAATAAAAATTAGTTGAAATTTTCTTAATATTTCAATAATTATGTGCTATAATATATAAAAGGGGTATTTATCTATGAAAGGTTGGGTTGCTTATGCAAAACAATAATGTTATCTTTGTAAATTTTAAGAATAAGAATCGTTATAAAAGAAAAAAACGCATACTTTTCTTTTTTAGAAATTTAAAAAAACATTTCGATAAGTTGTTCAATAAAAAAGGTGATTATACTTACCCTAAAAAAATAACAAATATAAATTAACAGCTAATCTCCTTTTTTCAAATTAACACTTGCTCCCTGTTAAGGGAGTTTATATTTTTTTGCATATATCTATACAACTCTTGTTTACATTATTATTTATGCTAAAATATAATAGTTAAATATTACTTTTTTCCAAGAGAGGAGGAAAAGGGACTTCTTCCCTTTTATATAATTATGAGAATAGGTATAGGTTATGATGTGCATAAACTAGTTGAAAATAGAAAACTTATATTGGGGGGGGTGGAAATTCCTCACGAAAAAGGTTTACTAGGTCACTCTGACGCAGATGTACTACTTCACGCCATAATGGATAGTTTGCTTGGTGCTGCTGCACTAGGTGATATAGGAAAACATTTTCCAGATACTGATAAATCTTTTAAAGATATATCAAGTATATTATTGCTACAAAAAGTTGGTGAACTTATAAAACATAAAGGATACACCATATTAAATATAGATGCTACTATAATAGCTCAGAAGCCTAAAATGGCTCCTCATATAGAATCTATGAGAATAAATATCTCCAATGCTCTAGAAATATCCATAGATCAAATAAATGTAAAAGCTACCACAGAAGAGGGCCTTGGGTTCACTGGACGCCAAGAAGGCATATCATCACAGAGCATATGTTTAATACAGTAAATGAGAAAAGTGTTAACCAGTATTTGTAACCTTTTGTCAGTTTAAAATTAAGAATGGATAGTTTGTAACCTATAGGCTATTAACTATCCATTCTCAATTCTTAACATTCTTAAGCGCATTCAAATAAATAACAAGTCAGTATTCTAGTCTATTTTGCGTCATACTTTATCAGCAGAACCTGCCGATTGTTTATTCTTTATTTCTTTAATCTTCACTAAAAATCCCACTATAATTTATACTTATTTTTTTTAATTTTTAAAAGTTCTGATGTATTTAACGACTCCTTTTCTTCAATGTCTTCCTTTGATAATCTATTATTTTCTTTCTCTGTAGAAGTATTATTTTTATCTATTAATATTTCTTTAGTTTCTTCAATAGAATCTTCTCCTAGCTTTTCTTCCTTAGTTTTTTCACTGAATCTTTCTTTTACCCTTTCTCCATTGTTTTTTTCTTGAGCTATTTTTTTATTAAGTTTTAAGAATAAACTTACACAAGATAAAATGTCATTAACTTTATTTTCTAATTTTTCATAAGGAAATTCTAATTTTCTTATGGCTATATCTAATACAAATAGTATTATGGCTAAGGCAATAAAAAAATTTGAAAGTTCCCTCTTTGTATATATATCATCTAATTTACCTTGAAAAACTTCTTTAGGACTTTTTATATATCTTCCTTCTGCCTCTTTAACCAGCTCCTCTAAAGAACTTTTTTCCTCATCAATTCTGTATTCTGGAGAATAATCTATACTCATTCCTCCCATTGATGAATTTACTATTTGCCCATTCTTTATATCTTTAACTTTTACAATGTATACACCCTTTTCATCCACTGTAAATTCACCAGAAAATTTATTTATTTCTTTTGGATATAATTTTACTTTTTTATTTTTCATAGATGGTGTTATTATTTGAGCTTCAACCACAGAAGATGAATTTAGGTTTTCTCCCTGAACTTCTATAATACCCTTCTGCCCGTCTACATTAGTGCTTAGCTGTAAAAACTCACTGTTATAATTTTCTATACTCCAATTCACTAAGTTCTGCCAAAGCTTTAAGTTTTTATCCCATGAAATATACTCTTTACTCCATTTTCCATTCATATCTGAATTCCAAGCTACAGTCTTACCTAGTCCATATTGCCATATTGTAAGTATGGGGTCATCCTCAGGTGTCTTAAGTACTACTTTGGAAGCTTTTTTAGGTGTGGCTCCTATATACCCTAAAAGATCTGGAAGACCATTCTCGTATACTCCTGAAATTACAGTATGAGGAAATTGAACTACAGGAGTAAATTTCTTATTATTCAAATAGTTCCTAGCAGCCATAAAGGTTTCTTTTGCAAATATTCTTGGTATACTGCCTGAATTATCTGTATAATAAAATCTTCCTTTTGCACCTTTTGCTATACTTTCTAGTAATATTCTATCAGAATCTGAACCTACAGCTACTGTAGATACAGTTATATTTTTATTTTTAAAATCTCCTATTAAAGTATCATATCCTTCTCTCTCAGCTTGACCATCAGTTAACAAAATCATATGTTTTATTTCAGCCTTACTGTGTTTTAATGAATTGTATCCCTCATATAACGCTGGTAATATACTAGTTCCCCCACCAGACCTTATAGTTCCTATAGATTCTCTTATGGCCTTTCTATCCTTTACATTTTGCCTTTTAACCACCCAGTATTGTGCGTCATCAAAGGCAACTACTCCAATTTCATCTTTGTCCCTTAAAAATTCCGAAGTTCTAGCCGCAGCTTCCTTAGCAAGTTCCATTTTTTCCCCACTCATGCTGCCAGATCTGTCTATTACAAGTATCATAGCTATGGAGGGTATTTCCTTTTTTCCCCTCATATCCATATATACCGGTAAAACATCCTCTAGTGGAGTTTTAGCATATCCACCTAGAGCAAAGGAATTATCCCCTCCTACTGCTATAACACCGCCACCTAAATCCCTTACATATGTGTTCAATGAACTTAAAAAACCACTGCTTAAATTTTCAGAGGATACATTGCAAGTTATTACACTTTTATATCTAGAAAGAGTTTTTATATCCGAAGGTTCTGCTCCTGCTTTTACCAATTTAAAATCCACATTAGATGCTTTTAATATATTAATCATTTCCCCCGAATCTTTTTTATCATCTTCAATTACTAAAACTTTAGCCTTATCCCTTATATTAGTGAAAGCCGCTGCTTCATTATTTCTTAACTCCTGATCACCTTCTGGCTCTATGACTACTTTATAAGTTTTAAAGCCTCCTTCCTCAGCTTTATCCTTAAAAATAAATCTATTGTCACCTTTGGTTATCTTAACTGTAGATTCACCTTTTTTAGCATTATCACTAAAGAAATTAACTTGGCAATTGGTATTTATATTACTTTTTATATTAACTACAACATTAAATTCTTCTCCAACTCTAACGCTTTCTGGCACTTCAACCTTATGTATTGCCACATCCTTTTTTTCATCATTTCCTATTTTATAAACCTTAAAATCCACCTTTTGCTCTTTTAATGTAGATATTAATTTAGAGCTTTTACCTTGATTTTCTTTTCCATCGGTTATAAGAACAATTCTTTTTTTATTTCCTTCTCCAATATTTAAAAGAGCATTTACTACAGCATTTTCTATATTAGTATAACTTTTTATTGGCTCCGTTTGAATTCCTGAAAAAATAGTTTTTTTAGAAACGAAATTTTCTATAATAGCATTTTGTCCAAAAGTCATTATACCTATTAAATCATCTCTATCTTTATTTTCTATGGACTCTTTTATGAAATCCTCTATTTTTTCTTTGTTATTGCTAGTACTATCTGAAGAATCAACTAAAAATATAGTACTTGTATCTTTAGCCTTCCACACTAAGCTTAATCCACTCAAAGAAAAAACTAGAACTATAATAAGCAAACTTCTAACTAAAAACAATAGTTTCTTTTTCATTCCATTCATTTCTAATTTTCTACCTGTATACCAAAAAAATATCAATAGCACAGGCAATAAAACTAATATAAACTGTTTTTCAAAATGAAATTTCAAACTTAGCCCCCCTTTTTTTCTCTAGTCTTTATATCTATTTTGGCAGAAAAACATTTTTTTGTAAAGAATAATAAATCTTTAATGAATATTTCATATAATAAAATATATTTAAATATCCAGTAGGAGGAAAATAATTATTTTTCTTATGATTCCACTTTACGGTAAACACCCTTGTCTTACAGTAACAAGCTAGCACAACTATCCTATAACTCTATAGGATTCACTCACAAGTAAGTAACTGTACTTTAGCGTATAATAAATAAAGCCACCTGAATATCAGGTGACTTTATTTATAGACAAATATAAAAAGCGATATGATTAAAATCATATCGCCTTATATATCAACTTATCGTTAATTTGCTATCTACTATAGTTTAACTACGTTAGAAGCTTGAGGTCCTTTTTGTCCTTCAACTACTTCGAATTCAACTTCTTGACCTTCTTCTAAAGATTTGAATCCGTCTCCTTGGATAGCTGAGAAATGTACAAATACGTCATTTTCTCCTTCTACAGATAAAAATCCGAATCCTTTTTCTTTGTTAAACCATTTTACTGTACCTTTTTTCATTTTAAATTCCTCCATATTCCTTAAATAAATTAAATAATTTTATAGATAAAGGGTGTTTCACATATAACCTTAATACTGAATTAATGCCATATGGAGAAACTGAGTCAATTTAATATTATAGAAAACATATCCATTAAATACTAAATAGGAACTAATTTCTTAATCTTCATCTATAAATTTGTTCTTATTAATTCTACACCTTTAGAAAAGAAATTTCAAGTAAAAAAATAAAATTCTTAGTTTTTTTAATTTATTTAGTCTTTCTTTCTTTATTTCTATGAAATAATATCATTTTTTTCATTTAGGTACATGAAAAGAAATAGCAAATAAATAAAATTTTTATTAGCGTTATACACTTTTGAAAACAATATTTAAAAAAGCAATATATTTTATTACATTTATAGATTTTGTATATATTGATAACTTAAATTCAAAAAATCAAATACAATTATTAAAGAAAGGAGTGTACATATATATGAACGATTTACCTGAAATGTTTAATGAATTTAGCGAAGCAAGAAGAGAAGGGTTTATAAAGATTAAGAACTTGAAAGAAGAAGGCAAAAAAATAGTAGGCACCTTTTGTGCTTTTACTCCTTGTGAAATTATGATGGCTGCAGATGCCATTCCTATTTCTCTTTGTGGAATGAGTGAAGAACCTGTTTCTGATGCAGAAAGAGATTTACCTAGGAATTTATGTCCTTTAATAAAATCTAGTTATGGTTTTGCCATAACACAAAAATGTCCTTACTTTTATTTTTCGGATATCATAGTTGGCGAAACTACTTGCGATGGCAAAAAGAAAATGTATGAATACTTAAGTAAAATAAAGCCTATGCACGTAATGCAGCTTCCTCAAACTTTAGATCATGAAAGATCTATGGAGCTTTGGCGTGGAGAAATGGTAGCCCTAAAAAAGGCCTTAGAAAATCAATTTAATTTAGAAATTCCTGAGGAAAGAATTAAAGAAAGTATAAAACTAAAAAATGAAGAAAGAAAAATTCTACGAGAGTTCTACGAATTAGGAAAACTTTGTCCACCACCTATGACTGGACTTGAAATGCTACAAGTGCTATATGGAACAGATTTTAGCACGGACAAACATAAGCAAAACAATGACATAAAAGCTTTAATAGAAGAAATTAAAAATAAATACAATAAGGGAGACAGAAAAGTATCAGAGAAAGCTCCTAGAATACTTATAACAGGATGTCCTATGGGTGGAGCTACAGAAAAAATAATAAAAATAATTGAAGAAAGTGGCGGAGTTGTGGTTTGCTTTGAAAACTGCAGTGGCATAAAATCAAAATACTCTCTTGTAGATGAGGAAAAAGATGTATATGATGCTTTAGCAGAAAGATATCTAAATATAGGTTGTTCCTGCATAGCCCCTAATGACAACAGAATAGATTTGCTTTCTAATTTAATAGATGAGTATAAAATAGATGGGGTGGTAGACATGATTTTACAGGCATGTCATACTTACAACGTAGAAACTAAGCGTATAAAAGATTTTGTAACAAAAGAAAAAGACATCCCTTATACAAATATAGAAACAGATTATTCTCAATCTGATATCGGACAACTTAAAACCAGGATATCAGCATTTATTGAAATGCTTTAACAATACTAAAAAAATATATTGTGAAGTAAGTGTCATAAGAAAAATCTGTCTTTAAGTTCACAATAAATATATTTTTTAGACTGCTCGCAATACGCCAAGAAATTCTAATGTTTTCAAATTCCAATACCCTAAAGCTTTCAAACTCGCTTCTTACGGCGCTCAAACATGAAAGCTTCTTAACGAGTATTAAAATTTGAAAACAAAGAATTTCTAAGGCTAGCTCAATAGTCTAAGAAAATATATTTATTGTTACCTTAAAGACAGATTTTTCAGTTCATGCATACATTGTTTCTGAGGGAGACGGCCTACTAAATGATGATTTTCCTCCGCTGCGCTACTGAAAATCTTTAATTTATAAATGAGAAAGCGCTCATAATATTTTTTTAGGCGGAGCCTTTCGTTTAGTCCTTAGTCATCAAATGTTTTTTAGTACTAGGTTCTAGTTTCTAGATGTTAGAATTTGTTGTTATAATACATATTTATGTTTCTTAACCTATATGCGGATCATTCATTATAAATCAACAGGCTCACGCCAAAAAAACTTTTAAGAGTTAAACTTCTGACTGATAAATAATTGCTTGTCAAAATAAAACACTAAATAAGGCCTAATATATTTTGCCGTGAGGCATTGATTTATATAAATCTTAAATTTGTAGGGTAGACCAGGTAAGAGCTCTTACTTCTTATCTATTACCTATTACTTATCTACAAGTTCTTATTTATCCAACAATTAAAGTTATATATTCTTATATATAAATCCTAATCATGCCTACGTATTTAGGCTGGCTGCCGCTAATTAAAGATTTTCCACAACGTAGTGGAGGAAAATCATCCTTATAGTTAGCTGTATTCCTCCATAGATAGCTTATGCATGAACCGAAAAATCACACTTTAAGGGAGTGAAACAATTGGAATTGGGGACTATGGAACTAGCTTTAGAACTTTATGTTTGCAGATTTCAATTCCCGTTAAGAAACCTTGTTGTTTGAGGGACGCAAGGAGCGAGTTAAGGTTTTAGGGTATTGAAATCTGCAAACATGTAGAAGTTCTTAGCGTATTGTGATTAGTACCCAATTCCAATTGTTTCACGGACTTAAAGTGTGATTTTTCTTACGGTACTTACTTCACAATATTCTTAGCTTCCAAATCTAACTACTACTTGATTTTTTAGCATGTTCCAAATTTCTTTGTCTTCCATACCTAATCTCCAAAGGGCGATACCCTTAATACCCATTTCATAAGCCTTATCTATTTTAGCCTTGATACTCCTAGTATCTTCAAACCATACTTCGTGATTTTGTCCATTCTCGTCTGTATAGGCGAAAGTTGGAGTTTGAGTTCTTTCATCAAATACTATGTCCTTATTGTATTTTTTAGCTAAATTTACTGCCATATCATAAGTAACATAAGTATTTCTTCCTGTAGTTAAGTTAAAATCAAATCCAAATACAGAAACTGCTGCAGCTATATTTTCTCTAGGCATTTTGGTTATAGTGTATCCTATTACCCTTTCCATCCATCCTATAGAAACTACTGGTCCTGGACCGCTTCCTGGCCATCCGTGTTCATTATAAAGCATTATAACTGCTTCATCCAAAGCTTTCCCTATTCTTCCATAGTTAAAAGGATCTGAAAAAGGATTAAAGGGTTCATCACTTACTCTAGCAGGAAGCGCTGCAGACACATAAAATCCCGCTGCTTTAAGCCTTCTATAAAGCTCCTCATAAAATAATGATAACTTATCACTATCCTTTAAATACACATCTTCTATATCAATATTAACCCCATCAAAATTATACTTTCTTAATAATGCTAATATATTTTCTATAAAGGCCCTTCTTGTTTCAGGTGTTGAAACCATTCTACTAACTAGTTCCTTAGCTAAATTAGTTTCTCCATCTTTGTATAATAAATTATGGACTGTAGCCAATGCCTTAACGTTGCTTTTATGAGCTATTAATACTATATTATTTACATACTCATCTGTAAAATCTCCAAACTTCTCTATCTTAGTAGCGTCTGTAGGATTTATCCTAAACAAAAATAGCCCCAGTTCAGGAATACTATTTTTATTATCCACAAAGGATTGATAGGAGCTTGGAAGTGCTGGCCCCTCTTCTCTAGTGTAATAGCCTAGTATAGTGCTTATAGGCTTTTCTACCCAATATACATTAAAATTTACTTGCCCTTTAAGTATCCATCCAAGCTCATCATTATGAATTTTTACTCTGTACCAATTATCTCTAGACTCTACCATAGACATTTTAGAACTTACCGCCATCTTTTGTAATTCTCTATATGAGGCACCTGGCCCTGTTCTTATACTTGCGTTGTCTACTTTTACTACTACCTCACTATAAAAAGGTATCTTCAATGATTGGCCAATATAAAGATTTACACTTTTTAAATTATTTAATTTTACAATACTCTCCACAGTAGTATTTAAAGTCCTAGCTATGGTATATAAAGAATCTCCTGGTTGAACAATATAAAAACTAGCAGGTATATAAATTTTTTGCCCAACATATATTAAATTACTTTGTAAATTGTTGTACTCCCTTATTCTACTCGGAGTAATATTAAATTTTATAGCTATGGAATAAAGGCTATCCCTAGTTTTAACATAATAAATAACTGGCAGCATGTTATCCTTCCTAAAAAAATTATTACTCCTTACTATACTATGCTTTTATTGCAAAATAAGTTATGTTACGAAGAAAAACAATATTATTTTATTAAAAATTTATGATGATAAATTACTGTCAGTATATAAATCATGAAACAAAACAATGTTATTTTCTTGAATTAGATGGTTCAAGTCTCACTTTATTTCCTTTTATTTTTATTCCGCTAACATTTTTAATAACTTTTTCACTTACTTCTTCTGGTACTTCTATAAATGAATACTTTTCATATATGTCAATTTTTCCTATTTCTTTTCCCTTTATTCTAGCTTCTCTAGCTATGTTATTTACAAAATCTCCAGTAGTAACCTTTTGTTTTCTACCTAAGTTTACAAATAATCTTACCATACCCTCTTCTGCACCAGTATGCTTTACTTCAGCTTGAATATTGTTTTCCAGTTCCTCACTTTTACTATCTTTGGACTCCATATAAATTTTTAAAAGTCCTGCAGCTAAAACTGTTTCATTAAAACCATCCTGAATTAGCTGTTTAATATAATCGTAATATTTGCTTGGAATTTGTTCTTCCGCAACTTCCTTTACATCTTGAAGAAAACGCTTAGCTTTTATTTCTTCCACTTCTTCCTTATTAGGAGCTTTTGCTTCAGTTATCTTCATTTTAGTATATCTTTCTATTTCTTTTAACTTTCTTATTTCTCTTGAAGATACAAAACTAAAGGCTTTCCCTTCTCTTCCTGCACGTCCAGTTCTACCCGTTCTATGAACATAATACTCCTCAAATTGTGGTAAATCATAGTTAAATACTACTTCCACATCATCTACATCTATACCCCTTGCTACCACATCTGTAGCTACCAGTATCTGTATTATTCCTTTTCTAAACTTGTTCATTACCTTATCTCTTTGATTTTGGCTTAAATCTCCATGAATGGCATCTGCAAAAAATCCTCTTGACTGCAGTTGAACTACTAATTCATCTACCATTTTCTTAGTATTACAAAATACAACTGCAAGTTTTGGATTAGATATAATCATTAATCTATTTAAAAGCTCTAATTTATCCTTTTGTTTTACTACAAAATACTTTTGTTCTATATTAGAAACTGTGAGTTGTTTTTTTACTACTTTGATTAACTTAGGCTCCCTTTGATATCTTTTAGTTATATCTAAAATAGCTTTAGGCATAGTAGCTGAGAATAATAAAGTTTGTCTTTCTTCAGGTGTTTCCTTAAGTATTGTCTCTATATCCTCTACAAATCCCATATTAAGCATTTCATCTGCTTCATCTAAGGCTACCATATTTATATCATTCAACTTAAGAGTTCCTCTTCTCATGTGATCCATAACTCTTCCTGGAGTACCTACAACCACTTGAGTTCCTCTTTTTAGTTCTCTTATCTGTGCATCTATTGATCCTCCACCATATATAGGGGTTACTTTTAATCTTTTTTTATGAGCAGAAAGCTTTTTCATTTCCTTTGCAAATTGTATTGCAAGCTCACGAGTGGGGCAAAGTATTATACTTTGAAGCTTTTTACTTTCGTCATCTATTTTTTCTATAATAGGAATTCCTATAGCTGCCGTCTTTCCTGTACCGGTTTGTGCCTGACCTATTACATCGTTTCCTCCTAATACATATGGAATAGCTCTATACTGAATAGGTGTTGCTTCTTTGTACCCCATTTCCTCTATGGTTTTCTTCATTTCATTAGATAATTGTAATTGTTCAAAATTAGTATTTTCTTTCATTCTATATTTCCTCTCCAAATTTATTTGCATACACTAGAGCTTGGTTAAGCTATAAACACCGCTATTAAGCACTATTAACTCTTATTGGATGTAAACTATACCCTACGCTCCATTGTTCAAAAGCCTCTGGAAATACTTTTTCGTTTCTACTAACCTCCAATAAGATCACCATTATTTAAGTAAATTTACTAAAAATCTGTAATTTACAAAATTAAAAAACGATACTCAAATGAACATCGTTTTTATTTTACATAAATAAACCAAATATATTCACTTTAAATGCATACTAATTTAAAATAACATATTGAAAGCATCATGTCAATGTTAATCTATGACTGTTTCTGCATCATGTGTAATCTATAAATATCTATTAATGCCCTGCATCGTATTAATCTAAAACTGTTTCTGTGTCATATATATTTTTAGCCTTATATAAATAGAAACTCAAAAAGAATCTTATTACTAAATCAATTCCCATGGCTATCCATACCATAACTATATTAGTCTTTAATGCATAAGCCAAAAACAGTGAAGCCGGTATCCTTATGCACCAAAGTCCTATACCTGATACAATCATAGGAACTTTTGTATATCCAGCTCCTCTTAAAGCTCCATTTAAAACTCCTGAAGCATTTTGAGCTATTTGTACTACACCCATTATTATTAAATACTTAACTCCTAAAACTATTATATTTTCCTTATCCGTAAGCATCCTCAAAACTCCATGAGGGAAGAATACTAAGAGAATAGTAGTTACTACAGTTATCATCATGGAACCCTTCATTATCTCTTTTAAATATTTTTTTCCTTTTTCTCCATCTCTAGCTCCTACACACTGCCCTATAAAAGTGGTAGCTGCTATACCAAACCCCGCAGCTGGCATAAAAGATATGGATTCCGCTTGAAGCCCCAATTGATATGCGGCAAATACAGTATTTCCATATTTAAGCATTATCCTAGTGAGAATTATAGCTGATAATTGCCAAAACAATGATTCCATGGAAGAAGGAATTCCAACTCTATAAATACTTTTAACTTCCTGTAAATTAAGTTGAAAAAAATTCTTATTTAAAAGTGGATTTAACACTCCTTTTTTTCTAAAAAACACATAAAAGGCTATACAAGATCCTACAAATTGTGCAAGGACTGTAGCTACTGCTGCACCTCTAAGTCCAAGCTTTGGAAATCCTAGTTTTCCAAATATAAAAAGAAATCCAAATCCAATATTAACTATATTCATAACTAAAGCCATATAAAATGGTGTTTTTGCATCTCCCATACTTTGAAGCACTGAAATAGCTATGAGCATTATGGCTAAAAAAGGTAGCCCAAAAGAAACTATCCTCAAATACTGTGCTGCATTACTTAAAAGCACAGCATCAGGCTTAAATATAGATAAAATCTTAGGTGCATTCCAAAATATAATTTGCTGTATTATTATAACTAATATTAATGATGAAAGTATCGTTTGCTGTATTACTTTTCTCAATTTATCCATTTTTTTCGCCCCATAGGCCTGAGCTACAAAAACTCCAGCTCCTATGGTTATACCCTTAAAAATCGCCCAAACAATATTAGCAATTCTAGACCCTATACCTATGGAACCTATGGCGATCTCCCCCAATCTACCTACCATTGCCATAGAAAAAAGTCCCACAGACATCTCTAATATACTTTCTAAAGTTATAGGTAATATTAAATAAAAAATCTTTTTCCTTATTTCTTTTAATTCTTCCTTTTCCCTACACATTTCCATTCTTGAACCCCTCCATTCCATAAATAAAATCAAATTTTAAAATAGAATCCTTCGGTAAAATAAATTTGCTTCCCATTTTATGATTATCGTTTTAACATCATAGTAGTTTAAAAACGTCTCCTACTATTCATTAGCTGCTTTTTTTAATTCTACATTTTCTTGCCTTTTCTTTAAAAAATCCCACTTAGTCTCCGCTGTTATTATTGACAGGAATATAAATACACATCCTATTATTATCTTAGTTGTAAGCTTTTCTCCAAGAAATATCACCGCAAAGAAACATCCAAAAAATGACTCTAAAGATAGTATTATAGCAGCATGAGTTGAAGATGTGTACTTTTGAGCAATATTTTGCACAAGAAAAGCTATCAAAGTACTAAATACACTTAAATAAGCTACAGATAACATAACACTAGTACTTAAATAAGGTAACTTCGGTTCGAATATCAATGCAGAAATATAAGATAAAATTGCGGCTACGCCAAACTGAACTACTGTAAGCACTATCGGATCTAATTTTTCAGCATAAAAACCTGTAGATATTATTTGCGCAGCAAAGAACACTGAACATATAAGCGTAAGGGCATCTCCTAAATTAATTTTTATACTTCCCTGCATAGTTAACATACCGATTCCCAAAAAAGCTAAAAAAGCTGCAGCTATGGAATAATTATCTGGTTTTTTCTTTATAAAAATCCAACACAAAAAAGGAACCTCCACCACATAAATTGCTGTAAGAAAAGCTTGTTTTCCAGCTGTAGTATATTGAAGTCCTATAGTTTGAAATGCAAAAGCTAAAAATAAAAATATACCTATTATACTTCCACCTATTATATTTTTTTTATCAATTCTCTTAACCCTTTTCCAAAATACTAAGCACATAAGCAAAAAAGATAATCCAAATCTCATAGCCATTATATAAAAAGGAGTTACTGAGTTAAGGGCATCCTTAATAACTACAAATCCCCCACCCCATAACATTGCCACTAAAAGAAGTGATAAATCTGCAATTAGATTTTTTCTTTTTTTTATATTTTCCATCACAATCCCTCCCCAATAATTCTTGTTAATTATAACTTAGAAAACCTTTCCTAAACCTTAAATAAAATCACTCGTATTCTTTTATTATACTAAGATATAGTTATACATCCACATAGTATATTTATTAATCCAATACTAATCTTATCAGATAACTCACTGCAAAATCAATTAAAATTATCATAAAATTGTGTAATTTCTTTCACTAATATATTTATATGTAATTTTTTATTCAAAGTATAAAATTTTACCTTTTACACTTATATATTAAAATAAGTAACCCATTAATATAATTATTCTGCAAAAGCATTACATTACCTGAATTATGAAATTTCTCTGGAATGACTTGAATAAGAAGCAAAGGAACTGTTTAAATTTATTGTTCTGAGCTCTTTGCAAGTCATGGAGGAGAAATTTCATAATTCCACTACATTGTACCTTATTGTGGGTTAATAAATAATATAATTTTATTTTACAAGATATTTCATAAAAAAATAACTCACGTAAAATAAATTACGAGAGCTATTTTTATAAAATTCATGTTTAATTTTTAGTTCTATCCAGCACTACATATTAACCTTGTTATTAATATGAGCTAATTGTTTGCTGTTAATTTTATTTAAAATAAAGCATATAAAGAACATTAATATTATCCCAAGTGGTATAAATACATAAGGTTTTATATTAAATACTCCTATTAAAAGGAACATTAAAAATACTACGCTAGCCACTGTAAGCCCATAGGGTACTTGGGTTTTTACGTGATCTATATGGTCTGCACCTGCAAATATAGATGCCATAACAGTGGTATCTGAAATTGGCGAGCAGTGGTCTCCAAAGACAGCTCCTGACATAGCAATACCTGGTACAGCCATCGCTATAGCTGGATCCTTAGTTACTGAATAAACCAAAGGAATTGCTATAGGTGTTATAATAGCCATAGTTCCCCAAGATGTTCCTGTAGCAAAAGAAACTATCATGCCAAGTGCAAATATAATTATTGGTAATACTGCAAATGGTACATTAGCTCCTATATTTGATATAAGGAAAGTAGCAAGTCCCATTCCCTTAGTTACAGTACTTAGTGACCATGCCATAGTAAGTATAGCTGCTGTAAGAACCATCAGCTTAAATCCATCCATGAATGTGTCCATAGCTTCCTTAAGATCCATTATTCTATAAACCATAGATAAAACTAATCCACTCATAGCCATTGCAAAAGAACCCCAAAGCAATGCTGTAACTGCATCAGATTTTTCAAGTATCTGCATAAATGTAGTTCCTTCTCTTCCTGTCCATGCAAAGCCTATAATAGTTACTCCTATCATAGCTATAAATGGAATTATAAATGTACCTATTTTAGGTTCTACATCTTTAGGTTCTCCTAATTCTGTACCCACATCCATCATTGGCTGTGCTCCATCTCTACAGAATTTACCTTCCTTCAAAGCTCTTTTTTCAGCTTTAAGCATTGGACCATAATCTAGTCCAGATATAACTATTATTCCAACAAATATTAATGTAAACATGCTATATAAATTATAAGGAATACTTCTTATATAAGCATACATAGGACTTACATTATTCAGTCCAGCAGCCTTAAGTCCTTGACCTATCATTCCTATTTGGAAGGCAATCCAATCCGATATGAATAATGAAGCTGCTGGAGCCGCTGTTGCATCTAGTATGTATGAAAGTTTTTCCGATGATACATTTTGCTCTTTTGCTATATCCCTAAATACATTACCATCTATAGCTGCTATTAAACAATCATTTACACTTATAAGCATACCTAAAATCCATGCCCCAATGCCTACATATTTTCTGTTTTTTATCTTTTTTCTTGCCCAATTTGATAATGCACGGCTTCCTCCTAGTTTCCATATGAAGGATATTCCTGCCCCCATAAACATAGTAAATAATATAAGCTTAGCGTTGCCCGGATCCGTAAGTTCATTTACTATAGTCTCTATAGAAAAGGTTGTTGCAGAAATAGGATTTCCTTTAAATATAATAAGTCCCCCTGTAAATACACCTGCAAACAAAGATACTAATACCATCTTAGTTTTAAAGCACAAAATTATTGCCACTAGTGGTGGTATAAGTGCCCAAAATCCAAAATTACCATTCATATAATAGCCCCCTACTTTAATAAATTTCATATGACATAATATTCTGTCATATGACTTTATTGCATAAGGCATCCTTCAGGATGCCTTACATTATAAACATACCTAATTATGTTATACCTATATTATTTTACTGAATACATTATTTCTTCATTATATCCAGTTATGACCCTTACATATCCTTTTAAAAATCTATCCATTTCTTCAGTACCAGTATCCACATAAAAAGGCTTCATATTTAAAGATTGTATTTTATGAATTGTAGATACAACCATTATGTTTTCTTTTCCAACTTTTTTAATTACCTCCGAGCTTATCTGCTGGTTTCCCCTACCAAACAAATATCCTTGTCCACCTATTGGAGTAATTATAAGCTTAGATGTTTTACCTTCTATAGTATTTAAAATTTCTTTTTCACAAGCATCTTTTTTAATGAGCCTTTTGTTATAAACAATATCAACACCAAATAAAGTATTAGGAAGCTTTAATGTTTCCATAATAGGTCTAGTGGTAGAACCAGGACCTACTATATAAAACACATCATCAATCATATTATCTACTACATAAAGCCCTATAGTCTTCTGCGCTATTTCCTCTCCTAAAGGAGTAGGAGCTTTTTTCCCTTGAAGTAAGTTTTTTTCAAAAGGTATATATAGATATCCATAAAGCCTAGTGCTCACTCTATTTTTCCTAAAAGCTTCTTCATCTATATCCATAACCTCTACTTCTTTAATAGAACTAATTCTTCCCATTACATATTCCAAAGCTAATTTTCCTGCATTTTTAGGATTTATAGCATACACTGGTGAATGTATCTTAACACCAGCTGGAATCCCTATTACAACCATTTTATCTCCTATGGCATTGTATATATCTCTAGCAGTTCCATCTCCCCCTGCAAATATAAGTAAATCCGCAGACTCTTTTAATATACTTTTAGCCGCCTTTATAGTATGTGAACTTTGAGTATTTTTATTTTCTACTTCTAAAAGCACTCTAGTTTTAAATCCTAATTCTCTAGCTTGATTTTCTCCCATATCTCCAGAACAGGTAATTATTTCTATGCGTTCTTTTAAAAGTAATAGTTCTTTTAAAGCAGATAATGCTCTTTTAGGTGCCTGAGGTAATGCACCTAACTTTATTGCCTTTTCTAAAGTATCTTCTCCATCAGTTCCTTTGAGTCCCACTCTGCCACCCATGCCAGCTATAGGATTTATAATGAGTCCAACTTTTTTCAAAGTATCACTCCTTCATGCTATTTTCTTTCAGCCTTCTTTAAATAACTTCTCCAAGTTATAGCCCATTTTTCAGGTTCATCAAAACTTGATTCATCTAATCTATGAATTGTACTTGCATGAGGTGCAGCTTTAATTTTTTCCGGCTCCTCATAAGCTTCGTCAAATACATGCGTTAATGTTCTCATATATTCATCTATATCATCTTTTGAAGGAGTTTCTGTTGGTTCAAGTGTCATTGGTTCAGGTATATAATATGGATGATGGCTAGTCCAGTAATGCATTCCAAAATCCATCATTCTTCTTTGAATGTCTTCTGTACCAATTCCAGTTTCCTTAGTAAGTTTTTCTAGAGTATATCTTACTTGTTCAACTCTTTGCTTTCCCTTTATATAAGTTGCATCTACTCCTTTATGCTGCATCAATTTTTTAAACATATAGTTATTATTAAGAACCGCTACTTTAGCTACCTCATATAACCCTTCTGCCCCTAAACTCATTATCCATGCATAAGCTTTAAGTATTACTTGGGGCACTCCTACAAATTGTCTCACCTTTCCTATACTGTTTTCAATTTCATATTTTAAACAATATTTTTTTCCATCAAAATCTACTAATGGTGCTGGTAAAAATTGTTCTAATTCTTTTAAAACTCCCACAGCTCCTGAAGCAGGTCCTCCACATCCGTGTGGTGCTGAGAAAGTCTTGTGTAGATTAAAAAAGCACATATCAAATCCAGCTTCTTTAGCTCTAGTAACTCCTAACAATCCATTGGCATTAGCTTGATCATAACAACAAAGTCCTCCAAACTTATGCACAAGATCTGTGAATTCTCTTACTCTAGTATTAAATACTCCCGTATCCTCTGGGTTAGCCACTATGAATGCTGCTGTTCTATCTGATACTGCATTTTTAAATGCCTCAAAATCTGGATAACCATTTTCATCAGGGAATATCTTAATTATCTTGTATCCTTTAACCGCTGGAGCTGCAGCATCTGAAGGATGAGAGTATATAGTTGTAATTATTTCATCTCTCTTTTCTCCTTCTCCCTTGTATTTATGATAAGCTTCTACTAGAGATGCCATAGTCATTATTGCTTGACTACCTCCACTAGGTTGAAAAGTGAATCTATCCATACCTGAAATTTCTCTCATATATAAGTCTGTTTTGTAAATCACTTCTAGTATTCCTTGAACAGTACTCTCATGTTGAAGTGGATGCAATTCAGTCATCTCTGGCATTCTAGAAAGTTTCTCATTTATTTTAGGACTATATTTCATAGTACAAGTTCCCTGTCCAATTTCAACATTTAAATCCGCTCCTAAAGTTTCTTGAGACAACCTTAAATAATGTCTTAAAACTCTGTGTTGTGATATTTCTGGAAGTTTTGGAGCTTCTTTTCTTTTTATACCTTCTGGCAAAACAGATACTCCATCTCCTACTATCTTTACAATATCTTCTTCAGCCTTAGGAGGTAACACACCTCTCTCTCCATTTTTGGAAAGTTCAAATATAACGGGCTCATCCCATTTAGCCTGATGAAATTTTCTAACTTTACAATCTCTATTTATAAGTTTCACCTTCACCATCCCTTTCTTTAGAAATATATCTATTTTATAACCTCACCTATAGCTCTAACTAGTTCGTCAATAGCATCTTTTGTATGAACTTCAGTGACACAATAAAGAGCACATTGACCTAGTTCTGGATGCTCACAGGATAAATCTTTTCCTCCAAATATATTTTTTTCTAAAAGAGCTTCATTGATTTCTTTTACAGTTTTTCCAGTACCATTGAAATCCACCACAAACTCTTTAAAGAAAGGAGATTTAAATAATGAACCTCTAACGCCTTTAATTTTGCTAAGTTGCTTTACAGCGTATTGAGATTTCTGCATTATGCTTTGACCTACTTCAAATATCCCTTCAGGTCCCATTAATGCAAGATAAACTCCTGCGGTTATTCCCCAAAGAGCCGTTTGAGTTCCCACGAATTCCTTTCCTTTCTCTCTTAAATGTCCAAAGGAAGTTCTATCATATGCCACATCACCAAAACCATACTCTCCTTCTACAGAAGTTGGCGCTATACCAAAAAGTCTTGATGGATATTCCATAACATATTTTTCTTCATTTCTAGTAGCTATAAAACCTGATTGACCTCCACCATAGTACATGTGAATTCCTAGTGGCTGAAGATCCCCCACAACTATATCAGCACCATAATTGCTCGGAGCTTCTAAAACTCCAAGAGATATAGGGTCAACTCCTACTAAACTTACAACTCCTTTTTCATGGGCAATTTTAGAGATTTCTTCACCATGTAGTTCTATAAATCCTAAAGAAGATGGATTTTCAAAATAAACTGCACATATATTTTCTGAAATTTTTTTCTTTAAATCGTCTATATCTAAGTTTCCAGTTTCCTTGTCATATTCTACAAATGTAAACTTTATATCCGGACTACAATAATTTTTCATTACTAAAAGTCTTCCTCTATCTACGGTTTTAGCGATAAGGACTTCTTTTCTTCCTGTAATTCTTGACGCCATCCTTATGCCAGTAGCAGCTGCCTGTGCCCAGTCAAAGGTTGGAACGTTTACAACATCCATATCCACAAGTTCAGCTACAAGACTTTCATATTCAAACAACGCTTGAAATCTACCATGATCATTGTAAGGTTCTCCACCATAAGCTGTTAAAAATTCTGCTCTTGAATTTATTTCATCACAAATAGCAGGTACATAGTGTTGCCAGCATCCTGAACCTAAAAAACTTATGTTATCCTCACAGGTTTTATTCTTCTTAATAAGCCCTTCCACATGTTTTTTTAATTCAAATTCCGAATGTAGAGGCTCTGGTAAATTCATTTTTCTATTTAACTTTATCTCTTCAGGCACCTCTGCATGTAAATCTTCAAGACTATTTAAACCTATTTCCCTTAACATCTCATTCTGAACTTCTAAAGATGAATTAGGAATGTATGGATGTGCCTTAAATTCTTTCATTGCCATTGGTATTCCCCCTTATAAAACGTTTTATATTAAGCTATTCCCCCACCATCTACTACTAAAGCTGTGCCAGTTACCCATGAAGATAAATCACTAGCTAAGAATAATACTGCTCTAGCTATATCTTCTGGCATTCCTAATCTTTCAAGTGGCCTTCCCTTTGCTGAATCCTTCAAAAACGCTTTTTCTTCACACCCCAGTTGACGTCCCTCTTCTTTTAAAAGATTTGTTTCTGTATCACCTGGATTAACTGAATTTACTCTTATATTTTCACATCCGTGGTCTATTGCCATGGCACGTGTTAAGTTTACTATTCCACCCTTTACTGCACAGTAAGCTGCTGCTTTATCTCCACCTTTTAATCCCCAGCCAGAACCGGTATTTATTATACTTCCACCGCCGCCTGCTGCCATTATCGGAATGGCAAATTTAGATAGTAGATATGTTCCCTTAAGTCCTACGTCAATAACCTTATCCCATTCTCTTTCTTCAAGCTCTACTACAGTTTTTCTAAAAGTAACTCCTGCATTGTTAAATAATATATCTATTCTACCGAAGTCACTTTTTATCTGTTCTACTACCTTTTCTGCATCTTCTATAGCTGTAACATTACATTTGTAAAATTTTGCTTTCCTTCCAGCTGTACATAACTTTGCAGCTTCTTCATTTCCCTTTTCACTTACATCAAGCATAGCCACCTTAGCACCATAAGCGGACAAAAGTTCTGCTGTTGCAAGACCTATTCCTGATGCTGCCCCAGATATAACAGCTACCTTACCTTGAAGATTTAAAAAATCTTTTTTTTCTAACATAAAACATGCCTCCCCAATTTATTAATTTTCGAAAGTAATTCCAATTATGAAATTTAAGTATTTGTAAACATTTTTCACAATTGAAATTTGAATTTTTAGAATACTGAAATCTTTAAATAAAATATTTCTTTTATTATCTTGATTATATCACGTTTATACGTGGTTTTCTAGTTTAGTGCATGTATTATTTTCATTGCCTTCATTTTGTTTTTTCTATAATCACAAATTTATTTAAGTATATATAAAAATAATTATTATATATTGAAATTACTAATTGTTTAAATATTTATTTACTTTACATCGATAGAGAAAAATCAAGGCTTATGTATTCCCAATGTATACATTACGTATTTCATTATTTTAAAATTTTTCTGAATAATAATTAATTTAAGGCTTCTATAGTTTTTTTCTATAACATCTATTAATCTAATTTATAACAATTTAATTCGTAGATGTATTTTATTTTTTTAGACTCTCTATATAAACTATAAAATGGTTATCCCATAAAAGTATTACATTACTTGAATTATGAAATTTCTCTGGAATAAGTTCCATAAAAAGCAACGGAACTATTTAACTTAAATTTATTGTTCCGAACTCTTATGCAAGTCATTGAGGATAAATTTCATAATTCCATCACATTGTACCTTTTTATGGTTTAATCATAAAATAATAAAAAAAGGTTATTGCCAAATAAAAATGCAATAACCTTTTTATTATTTTACTATTATCAATTTTTTCGGAGAGTTAGTAAGTATCTCATATCCATCATTTTTAACTACTATAGTATCTTCTATTCTTACACCTCCCCATTCAGGTATATAAATTCCTGGTTCTAGTGTAATAACACAATTTTCTTTCAGTGTCATATTACAATACTTGCCCAAGAAAGGCTGCTCATGCAGCTCTCTTCCAACTCCGTGACCTATACCTGGATAATAATACTCTTCATAATCTTTAATTATATCTCTTATTCTATCATCTGGAATTTTTCCAATCACTCCAGCCTTAATAGTCTTTAATCCTTCTTCTTGTGCATGCATAACTAAATTATAAATTTCTATTTTTTTATCATCCAAATGCCCCACACCTATAGTCCTTGTCATATCTGAAATATATCCATTATATAGAGCTCCATAATCTAAGGTTATTAAATCTCCATCTTCAATAACTTTGTTATCTGGCTTTCCATGAAGAAGTGATGTCTTCTTACCAGATATTAAAATAGTGTCAAAACCAACTCCTGAAGCGCCTTCTTTCCTCATATAATATTCCAACTCTAGTGCCACATCACTTTCCGTCATACCAGGCTTTATAAAATTCAATATTTTCTCAAAAGCCACATCTGCAATTCTACAAGCTTCTCTTGTGTTAGCTATTTCCTGTTCATCCTTTACATATCTTAAGCTTTCAACCAAACCACTGGTTGGGATTAACTCTGCCTCCTCTATTTTTTCCTTAAAATCCTCATAAAGTGCATAGGTCATCTTATCCTTTTCAAATCCTATAGATTTCAACCCCAAATCTTTAGTTATCTGTTTAACAGTATCACCTAAAGTTCCCACAGGTTTACCCCATTTTATAACTTTATAATCTGGGCACTGCTTTTGGGCTTGTTCCGTATACCTTCCATCTGTTATGAAAAAATTCCTTTTTTCACTTATAAAAACATAGGAATCAGAATCAGTAAATCCGCTTATATATCTAACATTAGCTTCTCTCATTAAAAAAAGTCCTTCTATATGCTGTTTTTTCATTTCTGTTAAAAGTTTTTCTATTCTATTACATATCTTCATATTGATTATTCCCCCTTTTTAGTACAATTCCCACTGCTAAATTTTGATTTCTACTGGTTAATACATATACATGATTATCACACAAAAGCCTTACATTTCTTGAATTATGAAATTTCTCTGGAATGACTTATATTAAGAAGCAAAGGAACCGTTTAAATTTAATTTTTTAGTACTTCATCTAAAAACAATCGAATGGAGAAGAAGATTTTTTTAATGCCACCATCACAAAATCTTCACTCTCCATTCTTATTTATAAATTAGGTACATGAAAAGAAATAATAAGTCAAAGATACTGGTATATTTTGTGTCAGACAAGGAATCAGATTCCGCCGCTAGTGGGGACTATCGGTGGGTTCTACTGACGCAGTATGACGCAAAATAGACTAGCATACTGACTTATTATTTATTTGAATGTGCCTTATACAATATCAAATTTCATTCTGTTATTACAATTATTAATTCCCGGTTATAAGTTACAGCTATTTAGACATTTCTCTAGATTTATCTGCACAAACCCTCATAGCTTCTATAACTGCACTTCTAAATCCTCTTTCTTCTAAAGCAGCCACTGCTTCAATAGTTGTTCCACCTGGAGAACATACCATATCTTTTAACGCTGCTGGATGTTTTCCTGTTTCTAAAACCATTTTAGCTGAACCTAATACTGCTTGAGCTGCCATTTTATAAGCTTTATCTCTTGGAATTCCCTCTAGTACTGCTGCATCTGCCATAGCTTCAATAAACATAAATACATAAGCTGGTGATGAACCACTTACTGCCGTAACAGCATCCATATATTTTTCATCCAATATTTCTGCCTTACCAAAACTTTCAAACATGCTAACAGCTTCTTGAAGTTCTTCCTTTGTAACCTTACTGTTTGGAGCTAAAGCTGCCATACCTTCTCCCACAAGAGCAGGAGTATTTGGCATTACTTTTATAACTTTAATTTCTCTTCCAAATAGTTCTTCTGTTTCCCTAATCCCCTTTCCAGCAGCTATAGTTATTATAACTACGTCTTCTTTAACAACATCCTTTAAACCATCTATAACTATTTTATATATGTTTGGTTTTATTGATAATATAAGCATGTCTGCTTCTTTAGCTACTTCTCTGTTATCTGTAGTTATCCTAACTCCAAACTCTTTTTTAGTTTCTTCTAGTCTCTTTTCATTCAAATCCCCAACTATAATATTTTCTGGAGCTGCTATACCTGCCTTTATAAGGCCTGCCATCATAGCTCCACCCATATTACCGCAACCTATAAATCCAATTACCTTATTCATCCTAATAATCCCCTTTCAAATTATAAATTAAAATCATTTTAACTTAGCAAATTAAAATCATTTATTACTCATGTTTATTTACATTTTAAATATTTCTTAGTTTTCAGACCTACTGCCACCCAATTACACTTACAATTAGGCGGCACAGCTCTTCTATAATTAAATATTTTGTTCCGTTCTATTTATAATTTCATCCTGCAAGTCCTTATTTAAATTATTAAAATAATCACTATAACCAGCAACTCTAACTATAAGATCCTTATAATTTTCTGGATGTTTTTGAGCATCAACTAAAGTACTCTTATCTACCACGTTAAATTGAATATGGTGGCCATCCAGTTTAAAGTAAGCTCTTACAAGACCTGATAAACTATTTATTCCCTCTTCACCCTCTAAAACTTTAGGAGTAAACTTTTGATTTAATAATGTTCCTCCAGTCTTAATATGATCCATTTTAGCAGCTGATTTTATAACAGCTGTAGGTCCTAATTTGTCGGCACCCTTAGATGGAGATATACCTTCTGAAAGCGGCTCCCTTGCCTTTCTTCCATCTGCAGACGCTCCCATAACAGAACCAAAGTATACGTGACAAGTGGTTGGCAGCATATCTATTCTGTAGTGGCCGCCTTTCATACTTTTCCTTCCAGTAACCTCTTCATAATAAGCATCGAATATTTCCCTCATTATGTCATCCGCATAATCATCATCATTTCCATACTTAGGAGATTTATTAAACAGCAAATTGTGCACAACTTCATGCCCTTCAAAGTTGTCTTCTAAAGCTTTCAAAAGCTCCTGCATAGTTATATTTTCTTTGTCATATATTTGATATTTTATAGCTGCTAAACTATCTGATATAGTTCCTATGCCCACACCTTGAATATAGCTGGTATTATATCTTGCTCCACCTGCATTATAATCTTTTCCTTTTTTAATACAATCATCTATTATTATTGATAAAAATGGAGCTGGCATATATTTCATATACAATTTTTCTATAACATTATTTCCTCTAATCTTAATTTCTGCAAAATGATGAAGTTGCTTTTTAAATGCTTCAAAAAGTTCTTCATAACTCTTAAATTCTGATGCTTCTCCAGTTTGCAAACCTATTTGTTCTCCAGTTAAATAATCCCTTCCATTCATCAAAGTTACTTCCAATATCTTCGGAAGATTTAAATATCCTGTCAATATATATGCCTCTTTACCAAAGGCCCCTGTTTCCACACAACCGCTAGTTCCACCACATCTGGCATCTTCCAATGTTTTTCCTGCTCTTAACATTTCAGAAATAACTTCATCTGCATTAAATATAGATGGTTGTCCCCATCCTTTTCTAATTATTTCACAAGCTTTCTTTAGGAACTTGTCTGGGTTTTTTTTGCTTAATTGAATATTAGAGCTTGGTTGTAAAAGTCTCATTTCGTCTATAACTTCTAATACCATGTAAGTTACATCATTAACCCCATCTCTACCTTCTCTAGTTAATCCACCACTATTTATATTGGCAAAATCAGTATAAGTTCCACTCTCAGCCAAAGTTATTCCTACCTTTGGAGGAGCTGGTTGGTTGTTAAACTTAACCCAAAAAAGTTGAAGTAATTCTTTTGCTTTTTCTCTATCTATAGTCCCTTCTTCCAATTCTTTTTTGTAAAATGGATATAAATGTTGGTCTAATCTTCCTGGATTAAAAGAATCCCAAGTATTTAATTCGGAAATTACACCTAGATGAACAAACCAATACATTTGTAGTGCTTCATGGAATGTTCTTGGAGCATTTTCTGGCACCCAATTACAAGTTTCTGATATTTTTAAAAGTTCTTCTTTTCTATTGAAATCACTTTCTTTATCTGCCAGTTCCTTAGCTAATTTAGCATATCTTTTTCCATAAGTTATAATGGCATCACAGCATATCTTCATAGCCTCTAGTTCATCTCTTTTGTCTATAGCTTCTATATCATTTACATAATCTATATTATCCAAAGCTTCCTCTATGTCTTTTTTGAAATCCCTAAAGCCTTTATGATATATTTTTTCATCTGCTACTGTATGACCTGGTGCCCTTTGCTCCATAAATTCAGTGAATATACCTGCTTTATAACAATCTTGCCACTGCTTAGTCATTCTTTCAAAAATTTTATGTCTCATAGATCTTTCTTCCCAGAAAGGTATTATAACCTCTTCTTGTATCTTTCTAGTTTTCTTATCTACTTTAAAAGATATCTTTTCACGTTTATCCATAATGTCCAAATCCTCTAAGCTGTGACAGCAAAGCTCTGGATAAGTTGGAGTAGCTGATGGTTTTTCTCCTCTTTCTCCTACTATAATTTCATCATCATTTATGCAAAGGGTCTTTTTCTCCATTATATTTTTAAAACTTAAAGCCCTAAGTACCGGATTTGAAACTTTACCCTGATATTTTTGATAAACCTCATTTACAAGGGTGGCTCTTTCCATAGTTATATATGGAATAGCCTTTAAACTTTCCTCTCTTAATTTCTTAACTCTTTCCTCCATGTCTATAATTACCCTCCTATCTTTGCCTTTAATCCATATGATTTAAACATCTCTAAAATACTTTCCATTTTATCCTTTGTCGGTTCCTGAGTATCTTTAAGCTTGTATTCTAATCCTAGCCTGTTATATTTATCCATACCATACTTATGATATGGAAGTAAATTAACTTTACTTATATTTAAATTTCTTAAAAACTCTGCACTCTTCCTTAAGTTTTCTCCGTCGTTTATGCCTGGTATTACAGGTATCCTAACATAAACCTCCTTGTGCATGCTTGAAAGCATCTTTAAATTTTCTATTATATTCTCATTAGAAACTCCTGTATATTTTTTATGTTCATCACTATCCATAAATTTTAAATCATATAAAAACAAGTCCGCCTTAGAAGCTATTTTTCTAAGGTTCTCCTCTGTGGTAAATCCAGTGGTATCAATAGTTACATGAATTCCTTTATTCTTACTAGCATCCACTAAAGCCTCTAAAAAATTCATTTGTGAAAAAGGTTCTCCCCCTGAAAAAGTAACTCCTCCACTTGATTCATCATAAAAAACTATGTCTTTTTCCACTTCTTTCATAACTTCTTCCACAGTATATTCTTTGCCACTTATCTCCCTAGCATTGTTTATACAAAAATCTATACACTTTCCGCAAAATGCACATTTTTCCCTATGGTTAATAAGTTTGCCATCCTTTATCTCTACAGCTCCATTAGAGCATTTCTTTACACACATTCCACAGGATGTGCATTTATTTTCCCAGTACAAAATTTCTTTTTCCATACACTGACTTTCTGGATTGTGGCACCACCAACAATTTAATGGACATCCCTTTAAAAACACAGTAGTTCTTATACCAGGGCCATCATGTATAGAATATTTTTGTATATTTATAATTTTCCCCTGAAACACCAAATTTCCCTCTTTTCTATACTGCATAATAAAATCCTTAACAAGTAATTAAAGTTTACTTCTGAATTTGCCCTATTTATGTTTAGCTTCTCTAAAATGATTCGGAGTATTAACTGCCAATAATTTTACTAACTTATTTGTATAATTAGCCCAATTATGAGGAGTAGTAGAGTTTATATGAATGCTATCTCCTGGGTAGAGTTCGTATATTTCATTGTCAAGATAAAGGGTAAGTATTCCCTCTAACACATATACAAATTCCTCTCCCTCATGATTATAATTTGTTACATCTTCCTCTGTATTACTAGGAAGTATTTGAACAAGCCTTGGAACCATAACCTTATTTTCCAAATCATTGGTCAAATGATAATTTATAAATTGAGAGTTAACAACTTGAAAAATCTCCTGTTCATAACTTCTTAAAATACTTTTATTATTGCTTTTTGGTATAGAAAAGAAATAAGACAAGTCTACCTCTAAAGCCTCTGCTATCTTTTCTAGAGAATCTACTGCTACATTTGTAAGACCTCTTTCTAATTGAGATAAAAATCCTATAGAGAGCTGCACTTTTTCACTTAGCTCTTTTAAAGTTAAGTTTTTGCTTACTCTAAGTTTCTTTATTTTTCCTCCTATATCAATTGCCATTTTACCCACCTCTTTTTATATTTCACATTTCTGAAATACTAATCTTATCTATAATTAAATTATACTATATTAATGTAATTATAACCACTATATTTTATTATTTTTTCACAAATATAAAAAAAGTTTAGTACGATGAAATAAATAGTGTTAACTTCTCAACAAATACTATAATTAATCACCTTATTTTTATGTAGCATTTTATAGCTTCTAATTACTAGTTCAATAATCTACAACCCTTTATACCTTATTCACAATATACATCACCTTAATTGCTCCTATATAGCCTGAATTGTTTAAGAATATTCTGACATTTGATTTAAATATAATTTTCTGTTACAATTTATTATAATTATTTTTTTCACATAATTATTATGACATTTGATTATATACACTCTATTCATATATTATCTTAATCATATTTAAGTTTTTTCTAGAACATTTTTTACTTTGCCCTTCTAACTACTGAATGTTTATTTACCAATTTATTCATTTTACTGTTTTTTATAAGCTTTATGAAATTATCCAAACCAGGAAAGGAGAATATAATAAATATGATAACTACTTTACAAAATTTTATTTCTTTTGGGAACAACATACTTTGGTCTTACGTTCTAATAATACTACTTATATCTGTTGGAATTTATTTTAGTTTTAAATGTAACTTTGTTCAATTCAGATTTATAGGTGAAATGTTTAAATTACTAGGAGAAGGTGCTTCTAAATCTATATCTTCTAAAGACAAAAAAGGCGTTTCTTCATTTCAAGCCTTTTGTATAAGCACTGCTTCAAGAGTGGGCACTGGTAATCTTGCGGGTGTTGCTATAGCCATATCTATGGGAGGTCCTGGGGCAGTATTTTGGATGTGGTTAATAGCATTAATAGGAGCCACATCCAGTTTCGTAGAAAGCACCTTGGCTCAAATTTATAAAGTAAGGGATAAAGATGGATATAGAGGCGGTCCTGCTTACTACATGGAGAAAGCCCTAAACAAAAGATGGATGGGAGTAATCTTCTCAATACTTATATGTATTAGCTTTGGCCTTGTATTCAACTCCGTTCAAGCTAACACAATTTCACTAGCTTTTGAAGGTGCTTTTGGTATTAATAAAATTATAGTAGGATTAGTTTTAGCAGCTATAACAACTATAATAATATTCGGTGGAGTAAAAAGAATAGCAAAAGTGGTAGAAATATTAGTACCTGTCATGGCAATAGGCTATATTTTAGTAGCATTATTTGTTTTATTTAAAAATGCTGCTCACATACCTACTATGTTTAAACTAATTATAACCGACGCTTTTGATTTTAAAGGTTTAATTGGAGGTGGAATAGGTGCTTCTGTGATGATGGGAATAAAGAGAGGTCTTTTCTCTAATGAAGCTGGTATGGGAAGTGCACCAAATGCTGCCGCTACTGCAGAAGTTACTCATCCCGTAAAACAAGGCTTTATTCAAACTTTAGGAGTATTCACAGATACAATAATAATATGCAGCTGTACAGCTTTTATAATATTGCTATCAGGAGTATATAATACTAATGGACTTACAGGAATTCAACTTACACAAAATGCCTTAACTTCTCAGGTAGGCTCTTGGGGAACTACTTTTATTGCTATATGTATTTTACTATTTGCCTATAGTTCCATAATAGGAAATTACTATTATGGAGAAACTAATATAGAATTTATAAAAGCTAATAAAACTTGGTTATTTTTATATAGAATATGTGTAATCTTAATGGTTATATTTGGATCACTAACAGAAATTCAGGTAATTTGGGATATGGCAGATCTTTTTATGGGCTTAATGGCACTTATAAATTTAATAGCCATAATTCAACTAGGTGGCATTGCTTCCGCAGCATTAAAAGATTATGTTAAACAGAAAAAGCAAGGAAAAGATCCTGTGTTTACTAAAGATTCTATTAAAGGATTAACAGGAGTAGAATGTTGGGACGAATAAAGGATGATTTTTCTCCACTACGTTGCGCAAAATCTTTAATTAAGGTAAAACAATAAAGGGAGCTGTCGCACTAAGAATAAATCCTACAATATATTTTGTTAGCTTTAAACTTGCAAAAGAATATATTGCATGTAAATTTCTTAACGCAACAGCCCCTTTTCTTTAAGTGCTTTAAAAATATTTTATTGGTGGCAGCCTTCGTAGCATATGCCTAAAGCCATTATATTTTCACCGCACCCTTTATAGGGCGTTTGATAGCTAAAATGGGAACAATCCATGCAGTAAGTCCAAGTACCAGACTTCCCAAATTCAGTAAACTTGATATTGACATTAATATTCTTCTTTCGTATCAAACCATCGCTTCGCAAAATCTTACATTAATCATTAATAAACTTTTGTATAGAAAGTAAGGTTTTCACATCTATTTTTTTATCAGATTTAATAAGTTCCTTAGCTTCTTCTTTAGATAAAAGCATAACTTCTATATCCTCATCTGCTTCTAAATAATCCTTTGACATTTTTCCTGTGCAAGTACAATAAACCACTGCTACAGATTCATCTGTCATGCCTGTAGATACATATGCCTTATCCTTTGTATTATTATAATCGATTTTAACTAAATCAAGTCCCGTTTCTTCCTTTAATTCTCTTCTCACAGTGTCCTCAAATCCTTCTCCACTATCTACAAGTCCAGCAGGAAGTTCATATACATAATCATTAAGAGGTATCCTGAATTGTTTTATCACAACTAGTTTATTTTCTTCTACATGAGTAGATACTATTATTACCGCATCTATTTTATCCTCTTTTCCATTAAAAAATCTATCTTTCACTGCATTTAAATCTTTTCTAGATGCAATAGACCAATTTCTATCATCACCATTTTTATTTACATACTCTGCATCGTATAGTTTTAAATATTTTGTATCTGCTAATATTTTAATACCTTTTACTCTTGGTTTAGCCATAATTATATTTAGCGAAAAGGAATTTAACCTACCAAAGTCGCTAAAATGTTCACTTCCTTCCTATATAGTTTTTAATTTAAAATTTAAATCATTTTATTCCAATTATTATTCACATATTCTTATATATTATTATAGCAAATATATTCATTAGATATATAAAAAAATAACAAGTCAAATATACTAGCATACTGGCTTGTTATTTATTTGAATGTGCCTTAGTTAAACATATCAAGTTTACTAATATTATATTTTTTAGCCTTGTTTCTATAATAATTATATTGATGCCAGTGTACATCTCTTATATTAACCTCTTCCTTATGCCTCTTAAAGTAATCCTTTACCTCTTTCTTTATGGTAGTATCCTTTACCTTTAAAAGTCTTTCTATCTCTGGCGCTGCATCATAAGAAAGACTAGTTATATATTCTACATCTATCTTTCCAGTGTTTTTATACCTTTCTATATTTTTCTTAGCTACCATTCTATCTAAATTAGCAAAATTCATGATACAGTACATAATTATAGCTATTATAAAACTGTATTTTAGTACAGGTACACCACACTTCCATATACCTAAAAGTACCACTGCAAATATTAAAGAAAGCAATAATATAAACAATTCTACAAATACCCTAAGCTTAGTATATCCGAAGGCTCCCTCATAAAGATTCATCCTATAATGTGCTGAAAATAACATATTATAAGTAAACGCTATTAATATACTATAAAGAATACTGCAACAAATACTTATCTTTCTATTTTTATTTTTAACGTATTTTTTACTCAATAAAACTATAGTTAAATTAATAAGAGTTACAAGTATTAATTCAAAAAAACCCTTTCTAGCATACTGTGAATAAGTAATTTCTTTTGGCAATATGCCTCTTCCTCCTGCATACAAATAAGAAAATTGAACTAAAGAAAATATGCAGTAAACAAAATTAATAGCTATCATAATAGTTACAACAGTTATGGCCTCCCAATTAATCTTTCTATTTCTACTATTGTCATTTTTAAGTTTCTCCTCATATTTTAATCTTAAAAATAATCCAAATGCATAAATGGTAATTAAAATTATTACACATAGATGAGCTATAGCATTTTTAAACGTTATATCTAAAAATAAATCCTCTATATTACTAAAATATCCTGCAAAGATCATATCTGCAGAGGACAATAAAAATATAATGACAAACAATATAGGTATAGAAACTAATATTCCTTTGAAAACATACTTTAAGTTAGAATTTTTACAGTCTTTCCTATTTTCGTTTTTATTTATATCTTTTAAACTTTCTACACAAAATCTATAAAAAA
Organism: Clostridium sp. KNHs214; assembly: GCF_000744935.1. Classification (GTDB taxonomy): domain Bacteria; phylum Bacillota; class Clostridia; order Clostridiales; family Clostridiaceae; genus Haloimpatiens. The sequence goes on from NZ_JQMW01000013.1 coordinate 483,989, forward strand.
TCGTTATAGATAGAAAAACCGTTTTAAATATCTTGTCAAACATATTGCTTATTAGAATGACATTCAAATCACTTTCACTATACCTTATAGAAATAAAATATCCAACTGCTAATACAGGAATTATAAAAAGATTCAGAAATGCCATTTCGCCATTATTAAAAATAATATAACTGAACGATAACATTATATATGGAATTAAAAACACAGAACTTAACTTTCTTTTTAAATTAACATTAGGATACAATAATCTAACACCAGCTATTAAAAATATGATATTATATATGAACACAGAGATTCCAATAGAATAATCCTTAAAAAAGTAATCATATAAAACGCCTATCACTAAGCACCAAATTATAGCCTTGTATTTTATATTAGCTTTATCAAACTCATCTCCAAAGCCGCTAAAATATCTGTAAATTTCCGTCTTAGACTTTTCAGTTTTTTCTTCATTCTTTTGCCTAGCATCAATATTGAACTTTGCCTCTACATTTTGTTCATATTCATTAGTTGAGTTTCTATATGGTTCTTGCTCACATTTGCTATTTTTATTTTCATCTAAATTGCTATTTATATTATTACTCAAACTTGCCCCTCCAAACCCTCAATTACTAATTTTCCCTTTTTTATTCTTTTCTTATTTCTATATACTTAACTATTAATTATTAGTCCTTACTCATTAATCTTCTTCTAAATATTCCAAAATATCTCCTGGCTGACAATTAAGAACCTTACATATGGCTTCCAGTGTAGAAAATCTTATGGCCTTTGCTTTGCTATTTTTTAGTATAGATAAGTTAGCATTAGTTATACCAACCTTATCTGAAAGCTCTGACAAAGATATCTTTCTTTTAGCCATCATTACATCTAAATTAACAACAATAGGCATATGCTTCCTCCTTAAATAGTAAGATCATTTTCTTCTTTTACTTCTACAGCTTTCTGGAAAACTTTAGCCAAAACCAAAATAAAACATCCTGCAAAGAAGAAAATTAAAAATTCCATATCTGTGTGTATACCTGCTTTATCTATAAAGATAAAATGATAGTTACCATATTTAATATTCATAAAAAAATTAATAAGATAACAAAAAGCAATTATAAAAGAGCTTATAGATATAATTGTCAAACTTTTTACATTTTGCCTTACAAAAGGGTCCACCTTTATAACTGAATCCATTATTTTTCTCAAATTATATAGAATAGTCATAAGCGCAATAGCTCCAATTAAAAATAAAGAGTATATAACTATTTTTTTGCTTAAATCTATTGAATTAGAATCTTTCACAAGAGTGTTAATGGATATCCATATAAAAAGACCTATACCTACAACCAACAATGCATCTATTATTATTTTTAAAAAGCTTGATAGAGATTCCTTCCCGTAATATTTCATTTTATACCTCCTTTAAATTAACATTTAATAATATTCAAACCCATTGTGATTATATACCAATTTTCTTTAAAAATCAATATATATTTATTGATTATCAATAAATATATATTGATTTTAGATATATTTGTTTATCTCCTGTTTATAAGGATGCGGTAACATATTTACATTCATATTTATATTCATAATAAAAATATTAAATAAGCCAATACTTATAGCATTTTTACCATTTTTCTTTATATTTTAACATTGATTAATAAAATTTGACTTTTTTCTACTTTTTGTTATAATTATTATACAAAATATTGTTTAAAAACAATTATAAGGAAATTAATTGGTAATATCATAAATATAAGGAGGGAACCTTGATGAAATTTTTAAAGGATTTAAAAATATCTGTAAAACTCATATCAACTTTTGCAATAATATCTATATTAATGCTATGCATTGGTATAGTAAGTGCAGCAAGTATGAACAAAATCAATAAATCTTCAAATTCATTGTACAATGATAATGTAATAGCAATTACATCTATTAGTTACGTGGATAACAATTTATTGACTATTTATTCAGATTTAAAACTAATGCTGTACACAAATGATAAAAATGAAATAAAGAAAATGGAAGATGAAATCAATAAACTCACTGCTCTAGATAATAAAAAGCTAGAATTATACAAATCCAGCTTTACTAGAGACGAAGACCGAAAGCTTTTTGGTGAATTTGAACAAACCCTAAAAGAATACAGAATTATTAGAGAAGATTATATTAAATTAATTATGGATGGCAAAAAAATGAAGCAATAAACAAATTTTCTGATGTTACAGAAATAAGAAAAAATGTTAGAACTAAGATAGATAATTTAGTAGAATTAAATAACAGATGGGCAAAAGATAACCTAGAAAATAGTAAGTCTACATTTGTAGGCTCTCTAAAACTAACCATTTTTATTAATACTCTTGCACTTTTACTTTCAACAATATTTGCATTTTTAATAATAAAAGCTATTAAAACACCTTTGAATAAAATAAAAGACTTAGCAAATAGATTATCTAATTACGATTTTTCAACTTCTATAACTTTATCTAGTATGGATGAATTTGGACAAACAGCCCTTGCTTTAAATAAAGCCCAAGAAAACGTTAGTACTCTTGTAAAAAATATTATAGATGATGCTAGTGATATAAGTGCCTCTAGTGAAGAATTATCTGCAACTGTAGAAGAAATGACTTCTAAATTTGAAAATATAAATGAAACCACAAAACAAATCAATTCTGAAGTACAAGAAACTAGTGCTGCATCAGAAGAAGTATCTGCATCTATACAAGAAGTAGACTCAAGCGTGACTGTATTATCAACTAAGGCTGTTGATGGAAGTAGCAATGCACTTCAAATGAAGGAACGAGCTGTTAAAGTTAAAGAAAATAGTGAAGCTGCAAGAGCAGGAGAACAAGGAAAAGGCTTTGCAGTAGTTGCAGAAGAGGTAAGAAAACTTGCTGAACAATCTTCTATTGCAGTAAAAAATGTTAAATCTACAATAGAAAAAGTACACTCAGCCTTTAAAAGTTTATCTCAAAACAGCAATGGATTATTAACATTCATGAATGATACAGTTATCCCTGAATTTGAACAATTTATATACATCGGGGAACAATATGAAAAGGATGGAGCCTTTGTAACAGATATATCTGAAGAATTGGCTTCTATGACAGAAGAAATTACAGCTACAATAAATCAAGTTAGTGAGTCAGTTCAAAGTATGGCACAAATGGCTCAAAACTCATCAGAAAACTTAAATGAAATACATGAAGGTGTAAATGAATCTACTCAAGCTATGACTCAAGTAGCTTCTACAGCTCAAAGCCAAGCGGAACTTGCACAAAAACTTAATGAAATGATTTTAAAATTTAAAATATAAATAAAAGGCTCACTGTAAGCATTTATCCATCTACAGTGAGCCTTTTCATAACTTATACCAAACTAACCTTAGGTAACTATACTGGTCCTACCTGTTTCATAAATTCTATAATCTATTCTCTTATAGTTAAACTTAACGAACTCTAATCTCTTCACCAATTTTATTTTTTTCAGGAATTAATTCCTCAAGGTAGAAACTAACTTCCAACTGTTTATCCGTATTCACATTATCAAATTCTATTACATACCCCTTATCATCATTGGAATCTTTATAGGCACATGAAAAATATTGTTTTACATCATAATTATCTGTACTCGTGTCTCCAAAATACTCATGTAATCTAACATGTGTTGCAAATTCCTTTGCATATTTATCACTTCTAAAATATAGCTTAACTTTATTGTTACTTCTTTCTATATTATAAAACTCTCCTTTAGTGCCATCAGTAAATGTTAAATATTTATTATATTTAATGTTTTTATCTAAGCTTTCATTTTCCAAACTTTTTTGTATTTTTTTATTAATATCTTCATGTTCCTTATCACTAAATTTCATATTATTCTTTACAAGAATCACGCTAATTTTGTTTGCGGACTTCACTTTCTCATAAGTAGCTGCTGGAAAGAAAATATGACCCTTGCCATCTTTAGCACCTCGTTCATTTGAAGTATATATATTGTCATCTAATTTAAGAAGCAGATCTCCTTTGTCTATATGATAGTTATCTACCATAAGCACACTTCCTAAAATAGATGAATTTATTCTTTCCACTTTAATATTTCCTTCCTTAACTGTACCCTTTAACTTTTTAGTAACGGTTTTTTTATAAGAACTTGAAAAATCTGTTTTAAAACTAAAATCCACATTAGTTTTATCATCTACAGTAGAATGGATACTCATTTTTATATTACCTCTTTTAGGAAATCCTTTAATACTGTCCTCCTCTATAACCATCATTAAATTATTTTTATCTATTAAAGTGCATCCGCTAGATGCCCCATCCCACATCATAATATCATTCATTTTAAATGAAGGCATAAACATGGATTTCACATCCTCTATTTTTCCAAAAGGTTTTTCACTGTGAATCTTCACTGCTATAATAATCTTATTTGGCGTTCCTACTAATTTCTCTATTGTAAAATTATATCCGTTACTACTTTTAGATTCTCCTATATACTGAGTATAATCTTTATAATCTTTGTAATACCCTAGTCCATCATAAATAGCATCAAAAATAGGATTTCTTTCCGCAAAAGCTGGTTTATATAAGATTGTTCCCGATAAAAGCACAGCTGCTAAAATACCAGCTACAGCAATAGTCTTACTTTTATTTCTCTTCTTACTACGAATTTTTTTTCTTAAATTCTTTTTTATTCTTTCCTTTTCTATTTCGCTTATGTCTACATTAATATTATTAAAATCTTCTTCCTTTACGTCTACAAAATCAATTATATCTAGTATTTTCTCTTCCATATTCATTTAACATTCCTCCTTTTCAAGTGCACATTTAAGCTTTTTTCTTTCCCTAAAAAGTCTATTATTTATAGCACTTTCACTTAATCCTAAAGCCTTTCCGATTTCCCTTATGGGCTCCATTAAAAAAAATCTTTTTATACATATTTTCTTATTCACTTCATCCATTTTATTAATTTCATCAATAATTAAATCTCTAGTTTCCTTTTGCTCTAGAACTGATTCCACTAATGAATTTTCTACTAAAAGTTCCTCATCTAATAAAATATTTTGGCCGTGCTTTTTCTCTTTTCTAAGTAAATCTACAGCAGTATATTTAGATATAACTATTATCCAGCTCTTAAATTTATCTTCACTCTTATTAAATTTATCTATAGAATTCCAAACCTTTAGCAGTACATCATTAGTACATTCTTCACTTAGTGACCTTTCGTTAAGCACTGAATACGCTATTTTAAAAATTAAATTAGCATATTTGTCTACTAAAACATCCAATGCTTTTGTGTCGCTATTTTTAAGCCTTTTTATCAATTCCTTATCATTCATAATTTTTATCTCTCCTAAATATATTGAAAGTACTTTCAAGCTCTTCACTAATTAAGTCGTATAAAAAAGTAACATCTCTCGCTAAATTTAAAAATTTATAAAAAATCATACTAAATCTTGTATTTTATAAGCTTGATTTTTGACTGATATATTATAACATTTATACAATTACTAAATTATAAATAAAAAAATCAGCATGTTTTATAAAAATATGCTGATTTTTTTATTTACTTTTTAATTTATAAGATATGCATTAAAAGCACCCAAAATTTATTTTAATTCTGGGAAATATCCTTTATTCGCTTCTATATAATCATCTAGTATTTTTTTAGCAATGTGAACTGAAGGAATTAATGGATTTGTTGTTTTACCAATTAATACACTGGAAAATGCTAAGAAATCCATTATTCCAACTATTATACTTACAAATAATCCTTGTGCGTCTAGATACCCTGTCTTAATAGCTCCATCTGTCACCTCTGCACACAATATAAGCTGAATTAAACTAAAAGCACTACCAAAATATATTAAAAATTTCGATAGTGCTTATTTTATTAGTATATTTATTGACATTTATTATGCCAATATTTAATTATATTATCCTATATTACATATTATTATCATTCACATTATTTAACCATTTCTTAACTGGTCCTATAACGCTTTGGATGCATCCATCTTGGAATGGATTCTTTAAGCTTGCAAGTTCTACAAGTTCTAAGAAAGACTTACTTCCGCCAGCTTTACATAATGTTAAATAATCTTCCCAAGCCTTTTCTCTATTTTCATTAGCCTTAACCCAGAATTGTAGAGCACAAACTTGAGCTAATGTATAATCTATATAATAGAAAGGTGATTGGAATATATGGCTTTGTCTAAACCAAAATCCTCCTCTATTTAAAAAATCATTATCTTCATAATCTTTACTTGGCAAGTATTTTTTCTCAATTTCTCTCCAAGCTTTCTTTCTCTCCTCTGGAGTAGCTTCTGGATTTTCGTATACGAAGTGTTGGAATTCATCTACAGTAACCCCATAAGGTATAAATGTTAAAGCACTTCCTAAATGAGAGAATTTATATTTTAACTCATCTTCCTTAAAGAATAATTTCATCCAAGGCCAAGTGAAGAACTCCATACTCATAGAGTGTATTTCTGCTGCTTCATAAGTTGGAAATGCATATTCTGGCACCTGAAAATTTCTACTTGAATACGCTTGGAATGCGTGTCCTGCCTCGTGAGTAAGCACATCTACATCTCCAGAAGTTCCATTGAAGTTAGAAAATATAAATGGTGATTTGAATTTACCTATGAAAGTACAATATCCTCCACCAGCTTTTCCCTTCTTGCTTACCAAATCCATAAGCTCATGTTCTACCATGAATGTAAAGAACTCATTAGTTTCATCTGACAATTCTTTGTACATTTGCTTTCCATTATTTAATATCCAATCAGGATCTCCCTTTGGCACTGCATTACCTGTTAAGAATTTTAATGGCTCATCATAATATTTAAGATCTTTAAATCCTAATCTTTTAGCTTGTCTTTCCTTCAATTCTTCTGCTACAGGAACTATATAGTCTAATACTTGTTTTCTATAATTAGCTACCATTTCTGCATTATAGTCAGATCGCATCATTCTTATATATGCAAGTTCCACAAAATTAGTATAACCTAATTTTTTAGCCATTCTGTGTCTTACTTTTACTAATTTATCATATATTTCATCGAATTTACTTTCATTTTGCACATAGAAATTAGTAGAAGCTTCATACGCTCTTTTCCTCATTTCCCTATCTTTTGATTGCATAAAAGGTTCAAGCTGGGATAAATTTCTCTCTTCTCCTTCAAACATTATCTTAGCTGAAGCCTTAAGTTTATCATATTCAGTAGTTAGTTTATTTTCTTCTTTTAAATCCTCTATTATCTTTGGATCAAAAGATTTTAACTGCATTTCTGCCAATGTGAAGAGTTGCTTTCCCCATTTTTCCTCCAATTCTTTTCTAAATTTTGAATTTACTAAAGCTTCATAGTACTTAGATATTAATCCTTCATATTCTGGCATATTTTCATCCATAAACTCTTTTTCTTTTTCATAGAATTCATCTACTGTGTTTATAGAGTTTCTTATGCCCACTAATTCAGACATAGACTCTACTTCACTTCTTAGGGAGTTTATTTCTTCCATTATTTTATCTTGCTCCGATAAAGATGCTGCCTCTCTAAAACTATTAATTAGTTTTGTAAAATCCTCTTCTACTTTTTTCATATCTGGTCTTACATATTGGTGATCTTTGAATTTTAGCATAAATTATTCCCCCTCTTTATTAAACTTTACAATGATATCATTTTACCACACTTAAATCTTTTTTTAAATTTCTATCCTTAGTTATTTTTTCTAAATTCATATTATTTTCACAATTCACGCATATTGGACTTTTATTGGAACCATAAAGACCTGAATGGAATGCATGAAATGGACTGAATTTTTAAGAATAAATAATAAATAAGGAGATACTAAACTATTATCACTGTATATCCCTAAAATGTAGGCAATATGACCATTGTCATCCCTTATGTAGGGATGTACAATAAAGATGAAATAAAGATAAAACTAAATAATAAGTTTTTGGTTTTCTTTTAGAGAAATTAAAAGGGAATGTGGTGAAGAACCACAGCAGCCCCCGCTACTGTAATAGTGGACAACTCTTAACAGCCACTGGTTAAAACCGGGAAGGCAAGAGACGGAAGAAGCTAAAGCCAGGATACCTGCCGAGAACTTACTGTTAGAATTTTTCGGTGGGAAAAATTACAGAAGTATAATGGTACTGTTATGAGCCAATTTATAGAGCAATACTTTATGCTGTATAAAATCAGCTCCTAAATAACTAACTGTTATCTACTGTAATGACTTCGCTTAGAAGTCTTTTTATTTTTCAATTAATCAAAATAGAACATATAAAATTAAAGAAGGAAGGAATTTTTATGAATATCAAAAATTTTAAAAGATTAATATGGATAAGTTTTGGAAGTTTAATATATGCTTTAGCTATAAATATTTTTATATCTCCACACAAATTATTAAGCGGAGGAATAGCTGGTATATCACTACTAGCTCAATACATGAGCAATATTCCCTCAGGCTATTGGGTATTCATATTAAATATACCTGTATTTATATTAGGACTTAAAAAGATAGATAAAGATTTTGTATTTTTCAGTTTAATAGGAATGTTAACCATGTCTCTTTTCTTAGTACTAACAAAAGATATATCTTCTTTAGTGGCAATGGACGACCTAGTAATGTCAACTGTATTTGGTGCCGTACTAAGTGGAATAGGTATGGGAATCATATTTAGAAATAGAGCTTCCCAAGGTGGAACAGATATAATAGCTGTAATTATAAGACAAAAAAATGGTACTAAAATGTCTACATTATATTTTATACTAAATGGTCTTATAGTAGTTATGGGCATATTTGCTACAAATTTAAAATTAACATTATACACAGTATCCCTAATGTATATAAAATCTCTAGTAATTGATAAAGTCATAGAGGGCTTCGACCAAAAGAAAATAGTCATGATAGTTACTTCTAAAGCAGAACAAGTGTCCCAAAAAATTATGACACAAATAGGCAGAGGTACAACTTATCTATACGGTGAAGGTGCCTATACTGGAGAAAAGAAAAAAATCATATATTGTCTATTGACAACTAAAGAATTAAATAATGTAAAAAGATTAGTAGATGAAATAGATAAAGAAGCTTTAATATCAATATCAGAAGCAGAAGAAATCAAAGGAAGAGGTTTCCTAAAACCTGCCCTATAAGAATATATTGTGAAGCAAGTGCCATAAGAAAAATCTGTCTTTAAGTTCACAATAAATATATTTTTTAGCCTGTTCGCAATACGCCAAGAAATTCTAATGTTTTCAAATTTCAATACCCTAAAGCTTTCAAACTCGCTTCTAACGGCGCTCAAACATGAAAGCTTCTTAACGGATATTAAAATTTGAAAACAAAGAATTTCTAAGGCTAGCTCAATAGTCTAAAAAACTATATTTATTGTTACCTTAAAGACAGATTTTTCAGTTCATGTGTACATTGCTTTTGGGGGAGACGGCCTACTAAAGGATGATTTTCCTCCGCTACGCTACTGAAAATCTTTAATTTATAAATGATAAAGCGCTCATAATATTTTTTTAGGCGGAGCCTTTCGTTTAGTCCTTAGTCATCAAATGTTTTTTAGTACTAGGTTCTAGTTTCTAGATGTTAGACTTTGTTATTATAATACATATTTATGTTTCTTAACCTATATGCCGATCATTCATTATAAATCAACAGGCTCACGCCAAAAAAACTTTTAAGTGTTAAACTTCTGACTGATAAATAATTGCTTGTCATAATAAAGCACTAAATAAGGCCTAATATATTTTGCCGTGGCATTGATTTATATAAATCCTAATCATGCCTACGTATTTAGGCTGGCTGTCGCCAATAAAAGATTTTCCATAGCGTAGCGGAGAAAAATCACACTTTAAGGAAGTGAAAAAAATTGGAATTTGGGACTATGGAACTAGCTTTAGAACTTCTTATGTTTGCAGATTTCAATTCCCGTTAAGAAACCTTCCTGTTTGAGGGACGCAAGGAGCGAGTTAAGGTTTTAGGGGATTGAAATCTGCAAACATTTAGAAGTTCTTAGCGTACTGTGATTAGTCCCAAATTACAATTTTTTCACGGACTTAAAGTGTGATTTTTCTTATTGCACTTACATCACAATGTTCTTATAATGGTGATTCAGCCTTAGACTTCACTGATTTTTTATAAGTTTTACTTTCAATTACCTCTTCCGACAAACTCTTTCTTAAAGATATCATAGACATTATCATGACAAAAGCAAATGGAAAGGCTGCTACTATAGAAGCAGTTTGTATCATTTCAAGTCCACCAGCCGATAAAAATGCTATAGTTAATGTAGCTTGTAATATTCCCCAAAGGATTTTTTTAAAATTACTAGGATTTAAACTTCCTTTACAGCTTAACATACCTAAAACAAAAGTAGCCGAATCCGCTGAAGTTACAAAAAATGTACCTAAAAGACATATGGCTATAATAGAAAGCATTTTTCCCAAAGGATAGGTATTGATGACAACGAAAAATGCAGTTTCTGCATTTTTTATAGCTGATAAAGCTATACTTTTATCCACCTGAAATCCCATAGTTCCAAATATAGCAAACCATAAAAAACAAACTAAAGAAGGTACAATAAGTACTCCCAATAAAAATTCTCTTATAGTTCTTCCTTTAGAAATTCTAGCAATAAATATACCTACTGGTGGTGCCCAAGCTATCCACCAACCCCAGTAAAAGATAGTCCACTTTTTATACCATTCTCCCTTTACAAATATATTATTATTGCTTATCAAAAGATCTTTTGCATAAACTCCTAAGCCTTTGAATAAATTTTTAAACATCTCTGATGTAGGTCCTATTATTATAACTAATAACACAAGTATAAGTGCTAATGTTAAATTTAAATTAGACAAACCTTGTATTCCTTTATCTAAACCTGAACATGAGGACATAATAAAGCAAACTGTCACTATACATATTATAATTAATTGAGTCTTAATACCCACTGGCACATTAAAGAGATAATTTAATCCTGAATTAATTTGAAGAGCACCAAGCCCTAAAGAAGTTATAACTCCAGCGACTGTTGCAAATATAGTAAATATATCAATGACATTTCCTATCCATCCAGAAGCTTTTTCTTCTCCTATCAATGGTATAAGCAAACTACTCATTAATGCTGGCTTACCTTTTCTAAACTGAATATATGTTAATGCCAAAGCTAAAACTGCATAACAAGACCAAGCTGAGATTCCCCAATGTAAAAATGACTTAGACATAGCAAATACCTTTGCCTCTTCTGTAAAACCTTGCATGTTATGAGGATGAATATAGTGATTCAATGGCTCTGCTACACCCCAGAAGATCAGGCCTATGCCCATTCCTGCACTAAACAACATAGCAAACCAAGAAGCTAAACTATATTTAGGTTCATCTTCATCTTTACCTAATTTAATCTTTCCATATTTACTAAGCCCAACCCATATACAGAATATAAAAAAGGATATCATTACTAATATATAAAACCAAGAAAATTTATTTAGTAAGAAATCCAATACATGATTATTAATATTTTCGAATCTCCGTATATTAAAAAATGCATAAATCAGTAAACATACTAAACTAATTAAAGAAATATAAAAAACTTTATCATCCTTTATTTTTTTAATCATATCATTCCCCTTTCTGACAACTTACTATAATATATCGATGTGTTAGATTTGACAACTTTATTATATCATAAGAAGTTCTAGTTGTAAAATTATAGTATCTACGCGATTTATTTTATTTTTCATATGAATTTTGATATAGTATACTTGATAATATATATTGTTCATACACAAAATACCTTGTAAAGTGAGGAGAATTTAAATGACAAATATGGACTCTCCACGATATATTAGGATCGCCTTAGATCTAGCCTACAAAATATATTCAGGAGAATTTAAAGTTGGAGAAAAAGTGCATGGGCGTTCAACTTTATCCAGTAAATACGGTGTATCACCCGAAACTATAAGACGTGCTATTTCTCTGCTAAAAGATATGAATGTAGTAACTGTTTCTGAGAAAAGTGGAATATACATAAAATCTTACGAAAATGCATATTCATTCATTGAAAAATTTAATGATGAAAATAATCTAAAGCAATTAAGACAAAAGATTAAAGAACTTAAAGAAAAAAAAGATAAGATAGAAATAGAACTTAACAAGAACCTAGATTTACTTTTAGAATATTCAATTCAACTTGAGAAAGCCGATTCCTCTAATCACTATGAAGTAGAAATTTGCAACAATTCTCATATAATAAATAAAACCATATGTGATACAGAATTTTGGAAACACACTAATGCCACTATAATAGCTATAGAACGAAATAATGAAATCTATGTATCTCCTGGCCCATATTTTATTTTTAAAGAAGGAGACATAATTAAATTTATATGTAATGAAGCTAACATTAATAAAGTAAGATCTTACATTGAAGTAACTGAATAAGCATATATTGAGACATAATACATTGAAGAAAATCTGATTTTAATTCCGTAATAAATGTGTAATTTGGGACTGTTCACAATACGCCAAGAACTTCTAAATGTCTCACAGTTAAAGCCCCTAAAGCTTTCAAACTCGCTTCTTACGGCGCTCAAACAATGAAAGCTTCTTAACGGTTCTTTAACTGTGAGACATAAGAAGTTCTAAGGCTAGTTCAATAGTCCCCAATTACACATTTATTACTACATTAAAATCAGATTTTTAGTTTAATATGTTTATGGTTGGAGAGAGAAGCCTACTAAAGGATGATTTTCCTCCACTATGTTACGGAAAATCTTTAATTAAATAAATGGGATAACAAAAAGCTATAACTGTTTCATTAAATGGAGTAGTTATAGCTTTTCTTTAAGGGCTTAAAAATTTTTTATTGGCGATAGCCAGCCTAAATACGTAGGCATGATTAGGATTTATATAAAAATATATAACTTTAATTGTTAGATAAATAAGAACTTGTAGATAAGTAATAAGTAATAGGTAATAGATAAGAAGTAATACCTCTTACCTGGTCTAAATTACAAATTCTGATTTGTACAAACAACTGCCTTACGGCAAAATGAATTGAATTTTAGTTATTATTTTATTTTAATAGGTACCATATAACTTTTCGAAAGGCTCCGCCTAAAAAATATTATGAGCGCCTTCCTATTTATAAATTAAAGATTTTCCATAGCGAAGCGGAGGAAAATTATCCTTTAGTCAGCTATATTCCTCCTCTGATAGCTTATGCATGAACCGAAAAATCTGTCTTTAAGGTAACAATAAATATATTTTCTTAGACTATTGAGCTAGCCTTAGAAATTCTTTGTTTTCAAATTTCAATACCCGTTAAGAAGCTTTCATGTTTGAGCGCCGTAAGAAGCGAGTTTGAAAGCTTTAGGGTATTGAAATTTGAAAACATTAGAATTTCTTGGCGTATTGCGAACAGTCTAAAAAATATATTTATTGTGAACTTAAAGACAGATTTTTCTTATTGCACCTGCTTCACAATATTTTTACACTGTGTCTCTGATTATCAGCTCTGGCTTAAAATAAATCTGCTTTTTCTCGTCCTTATGCTCTATAGTATTTATCAAAAGCTTACATGCTTCCTTTCCCATATGGTATATAGGTTGACCTATGGTAGTGAGTTCTGGCTGCACAAAGCTAGATATTCTTATATTATCAAATCCTATTATAGAAATATCCTCTGGTATCCTATATCCTGCTCTTAATAGAACTTTCATGCCTCCTAAAGCCATGGCATCATTTCCATAGAATATGGCATCTACACTTATTTTGGATTTTAATATATTTTGTGTAACCTTAATTCCACCTTCTGTGGTAAAATCTCCTTCAAAAATAAGCTCGTCCTTATATATGTTTCTATTATTCATTGATTTTTTATATCCATCTAACCTTTTTTTTGACACACTTAATTCCATAGGACCTGTTACAAATGCTATATGTTTTTTTCCATTTTGTAAGAGATAATCTACGCCTTGTTCTACTCCCTCTTCATTAAGGCAATAAACTCCATTAAATTCTTCTACATTTTCCATGTATCTATCCACTAATACAAAAGGTATATTATTATTTTTTAATATATCTATACTTTCATCTTTGCCTACTCCGGTTAAAAATATTATGCCATCTACTAATTTACTTATTAAAAGCTTTATATACTGTTCTTCCTTATCGTTTTTATTATCTGTATTGCAAAGTATCACATTATAATTAAATTTATTAGCTACATCCTCTATGGCTCTAGCTATTTCTGAAAAAAATGGATTCTCTATGTCTGGAAGAATTATACCTATGGTTTCTGTTTTTTTAGTACTTAAACTTCTAGCCACTGAATTAGGTATATAATTTAACTCTTTTGCTGAATTAAATATTTTTTCTCTAGTACTTTCTGATACATTTATTTCTTTATTATTCAAGACCATGGATACAGTTGCCTTAGATACACCTACTGCTTCTGCTATATCTTTTAATGTTGCTTTTTTCATAATATCTCCTCAAATCCCTAGGGTGTTATATTTTTTACTTAGATCTTTCTATTTCCTAGCATCATCCTACTAAAACAAAGTGCTATGACCAGCTAGATATTCTATGAATAATCCAGGATTTATTAAATAAACCCTGGACTTTAAATACATTTCTTTGCTTGTGAATTTATAGTAGCATAAATAGCAACTATTTCTTAATTATATTTTACTTATATTGTTTCCTATGAGCAAGTACCAATTTTATAAAATTAAATTAGGTACATGAAAATAAATAACAAGTCAAAGATGCTGGTATATTTTATGTCAGACAAGAAAACAGGTTCCGCCGCTAGTAGAACTATCGGTGGTTCTGCTGACGCAGTATGACGCAAAATAGACTAGCATACTGACTTGTTATTTATTTGAATGTGCCTTACCTATATTATTTAGCGTTTTCTTTAGTTACTAGTTTGAGTTCAACTGGTATTAATTTTTTAACTTCTTCACCTTTTGAAGCTTTAACGGCATTTTCTATTGCTATTGAACCCATTAATTTTGGTTGTTGTGCTACAGTTGCTGTCATCTCTCCAGTTTTAACTGAATTTATAGCATCTTGATTTCCATCAAATCCTACAACCATAGCTGTTTTCTTAGCTGCTTTTAAAGCCTTTACTGCACCTAGTGCCATTTCATCATTGTGAGCAAATATAGCATCTATTTGTGGTTGAGCTTGAATTATGTTTTCCATAACAGCTAGACCCTTTTGTCTATCAAAATCTGCAGCTTGCTTTGCAACTAAGTTTATTTTATTATCTTTATCAGCTATATTGTGGAATCCCTTACCTCTATCTCTTGTAGCTGAAGCTCCTGGTATTCCTTCAAGTTCTACTGCTTTAACTGCTGATTTATCCTTTAACTTATCTACTATAAATTTAGCTGCCATTTCTCCACCTTTAATATTATCAGATTCTATGTGAGATGCAACTTCTCCACCATTTGATTTTCTGTCAACTGTTATAACAGGTATCTTTTGGTCATTAGCTGCTTGAACTGCATTTGCCACAGCATCACTATCTGTAGGGTTTATTATTATAGCAGAAACCCCTTGTTGAACTAAATCCTCAACATTTGATCTTTCTGTATCAGCTGAATCCTGAGAATTTAAAACTACTATCTCATATCCTAATTCTTTAGCTTTGGCTTCTGCTCCTTCTTTCATGCTTACAAAGAATGGATTATTTAAAGTGGATAACACCATTCCTATTTTCTTATTTTCCTTCTTAGTCTCTCCAGCTTTTTGTCCGCACCCTGCCATTAACCCAGTTGTCAAAGCTAATGATGCTAAAATTGATAAAACTCTCATTTTTCTTTTCATACCTTAGACCTCCTATTTTTCTTGTTAATTTAAAATTTTTCACACTACTTTCTTCTTTTTATATTAATTACAATTCATCTAAATTATAGATTTTCCATACTAATACTTATTAATTTCTTTTTATAATCAATTATCTTACAAATTGTGTTTACGCAGTTGCCTCACTTATGGAACATAGAAACCTCTTCTAGTTACGTTAAAACTTCAAAATAAAGTCTGTTCATGTTTATTGGATAAAATTTCAGCTTATTATTTCTTTCTGCTGTTTACTTTTCTGTCCATAAGTACTGCTAATAATATTACGATACCCTTTACAATAGATTGGTAAAATGGTGAAACATTCATAAGGTTTAATCCGTTATTTAATACTCCTATTATTAAAGCACCTATTATGGTTCCTGTTACTGTTCCTTCTCCTCCTGCAAGACTTGTTCCACCAAGTACTACTGCTGCTATGGCATCTAATTCAAATCCTGAACCTGCATTTGGTGAAGCTGAACCTATTCTGCTTGTTACTATAATTCCACTTAAAGCTGCAGCTATACCTGATATTACATAAACCATATTTTTAATTTTTATTGTGTTTATTCCTGATAGCCTTGCTGAATCTTCATTGCCACCTAGTGCATATAAATATCTTCCATATCTAGTTTGGCTTAAAATATAGAATGCTATTACAAATACTACTATAGTAAATATTACTGGCACTGGAATTTGATCTAACAATCTACCATTACCTATAAAACCAAAGCTTTTCCCTAAACCTGATATAGGTTTTCCATTAGTAAATACATACGTTACCCCTCTAAATATCGTCATGGTTGCAAGCGTTGCTATAAACGCTTGTATTTTTCCTCTTGAAATAATTATTCCGTTAACTAATCCTACTACTGCACCTAATGCTAGTGCCGCAACCACTGCTAAAAATACATTTCCAGTACTCTTTATAATTACTGCCGCTACAGCACCACTTATGGCCAATATGGATCCTACAGATAAGTCTATTCCACCAGTTAAAATTACAAATGTCATACCTATAGCAAGAATTGCATTAACTGAAACTTGAGTAAATACATTTCTTATATTACTTACAGATAAAAATCTAGGTTCAATTATAGCTATAGCTACACACAATATTAAAAATACAACAAGTGATTTATATTTAATTAATGTATTTTTCACATTACTTTTCATAATTCTCTCCTCTTTTCATATTTCATTTATAGAGTTCAATTTTTACAATTATTTAATTCCTACTGCACACTTCATTATAGACTCTTGGCTTGCCTCTTCTCTATTTAGCTCACCAGTTATATTTCCTTCATGCATTACAAGTATTCTGTCGCTTATTCCAAGAACTTCAGGCATATCAGAAGATATCATTATTACTGCCTTTCCACTTTCTTTTAATGCATTTAAAACATCATATATCTCCTTTTTAGCTCCTACGTCTATACCTCTAGTTGGCTCATCTATTATAAGCACTTTTGGAGATAACATAATCCACTTAGCAAGTATTGCCTTTTGTTGATTACCTCCACTTAAATTCTTTATAAATTGCTCTGAGCTAGGTGTCTTTACTGATAGTTTTTTAATGTATTCATCTACGTCCTTCTTTTCCTTTTTTCTATCTATAACCTTAAAGGAGTTTTCATATTTTTTAAGATTTGCAAGGGTCATATTATCTCCAACAGACATTCCTAAAACCAAACCCTCCTTTTTTCTATCTTCTGATAGATAGCATATTCCATGGTGTATAGCATCCTTGGGAGATTTTATCTCCCTTTTTTCTCCATCTATAAATATTTCTCCACTGATTTTTTTGTACTCTCCAAATATAGTCTTAGCAAGTTCTGTTCTTCCAGAACCCATTAAACCTGCTATCCCTAATATTTCTCCTGCCTTAACCTGTAGGGAAGCATTTTTCACCTTATTTGAATAGTTTAAATCCTTAACTTCTAATAGTATTTCTCCAGTATCTACCTTTTTATAAGGAAACTGTTCCTCTAATTTTCTTCCTACAAGCATTGATATAATATCATCATTAGATACATCTGCTACCATAGCATCTCCAACATATTTACCGTCTCTTAAAACTGTAATTCTATCGCACATCTTAAATATCTCTTCCATTCTGTGAGATATATAAATTATAGCTATGCCCTTATCTCTTAGTTTTTTTATAACAGTAAATAGATTCTTAGTTTCTACATCTGTAAGGGCTGTTGTAGGTTCGTCCATTATGATTATGCTGGCATTTTTAGTAAGAGCTTTTGCTATCTCTATCATCTGCATTTCTCCAACGCTTATGTCTCTTACCAAAGTATCTGGATCTATATTACATCCTATTTGATTTAAGAAATCTAAACTTCTTTCTTTTAATAATTTCTTACTTATTCTCCTAGAAACTTTATTGAATTTTTCATTTCCCAAGAATATATTTTCCCAAACAGTTAAGTTAGGAAGTACACTTAGCTCTTGATGTATTATAGTTATTCCTTTGCTCTCTGCGTCTTTTATTCCAGTTATTTCGGTTTCTTGTCCTTCTATAAGTATCTTTCCTTCATCTTTTTTGTAAACTCCACTTAATATCTTCATAAGTGTTGATTTACCCGCTCCATTTTCACCTAAAAGTCCAAGAACCTCTCCTCCATAAGCAGAAAGTTGCACATTATCTAAAGCCTTTACCCCTGGGAAGGATTTTGATATATTTTCCATTTTGAGTATAGGTGTTTTACTCTTCATAATTATCCTCTCCTTAAAATTAGCAACTTTTTCTAAAAAACCACTCCTGATTTTAATATTATATTTGCATAAGGCGTTTGTTCTCCTGTTCTCACTACAGCCCTGCAATTTTTAAGTTCTTTTTTCAAATCTTCATGAGTTACAAATGTAATTTTTACATGGCCTATTTCTTTCTTTATTTCTGCAAATATCTCTGGGCTCACTTCCTTTGTTTCTTTAGCTATTACCACTTCTTCTACTTTTAATTCTGCCAAAACAGCTTTAAGTGTATCCATAAAACTTGGCAAATTCTTTACTAAAGCTAAATCAATTCTTCTTGTTTCCTTTGGTATAGGGAGTCCACAATCCCCTATAGCTATGGAATCAGTATGTCCCATTTTTGATATTTCTTCACTTATTGAGCTATTTAATAATGTTGTCTTTCTCATGGCTAGTCCTCCCCGTAAACTTCTATTATTTCTTTTAAATATGGAATTGAAGGCTGAGCTCCTTCTCTCTGAACTGCTATACTAGAGCATTTATTTCCGAACTTAACTGCCCTTTTAATCTCTTCAAAACATAAATTATCAGCATTTAATTTACTTGAGAAGCCTCCAATGAATGTGTCTCCTGCTGCAGTGGTATCTACTGCTTTAACTTTATAAGCCTCTACAATTTCTGATTTATCCCCTGAAATCACAGCTGCACCATTGGCTCCAAGAGTTATTATTGTATATTTAACGCCTTTGTCCATAAACTTTTCTGCAGCCTCTTTAGCACTGTCTAAATCCTTCACATTTACACCAGTAAGTTCATAAGCTTCTGTTTCATTAGGTACAACTATATCTGTATATTTTAAAAGCTGCTCTGGAATTTCTTTAGCTGGTGCTGGATTTAATACTGTAACTTTTCCTGCACCTTTAGCCATTTTAAAAGCCTCTATGGTAGCTTCTACTGGTGTCTCAAATTGTGATATTAATATTTGACACTCCTTTATAACTTTTTCAGCTTTCTCTATTTCTTCTTTTTTTATACTCATATTTGCTCCGGCTGCAACTATTATAGAATTATTTGCCTCCTGGTCTACAGAAATCACTGCTGTACCTGTAGGATTTTTTTCATCCTTAAATATAAAATCTACATTTATATCATCCTGTATTAAACTCTTAGTAAGCGCCTCACCAGTACTGTCACTTCCAACCTTTGATATCATATAAACCTCAGATCCCAGTCTCTTTGCTGCCACTGCTTGATTGGCCCCTTTTCCTCCTGGAACATTTTGAAGGTTATTTGCAAATATAGTTTCTCCTACCTTAGGCATATTATTTACTTTTAAAACTATATCCATGTTCATGCTTCCAAGCACACACACTTTATTCATAATCTTTCCTCCTTTTATTTCCAAGTGCAAACTTTCCTTCCACTAGCTCCTTTTGAAGTGGAAGATTTTTTAATTAAAATCTATAATTCAAGTCTCCATATTTTGATTATTTGCAATTTATGCTTGTACTATACTCAATGTATTATTTAGTTAAACGGTTTAGTAAACCGTTTAACTGAATAATACACTATAAATTTATACCTGTCAATAAGTTAATGTAAACATTTAAATAATAATCTTCTGAAAATTTTGTTAAAAAAATATCTATTATAGATGAGTATCCAATTGTTAACTCTCTTGTATAAATGTATAATAATATTATAATTGAATTTTATCCGATGACTACCTGCCGTAACACTCCCACTTCTAACAAAGTGCGAGTTAACGGCAGCTACGTCCCTGGATAACGATCTCTAACCTTCAGTTGGAGTAAAAACTCCATCTGAAGCTAAGAGCTCTGTTTATCACATAAATTTTAAGCGCTACATCACATGAATAAAGGAAATGCGAATATAGTTTTTAATTTAAAATGTAAAATAGGAATTTGTAGAGTAGGGAAGAGGGAAGAACTAAAAGGTTGAAATTCATAGAGAATTTCTTAAATTTATATTTTATGGGACTTTGGCACTAAGAATAATTTATACAATACATTGTATATAAATTACTTAATACGGCATTCCCAAAAGGAGTGAATATTAAAATGTTAAGAGAAATTATGAAAAAGTACAGAGACAAAAATAATTATGACTTAAGCTGTTCTGAAACCATGATTTATGCTGCTAATGAAGCTTACAATTTAAATTTAGATGAAAAAACTTTAAGAACTATGGCTCCTTTCAGTGGCGGCATGTGGACAGAAAATGCCTGCGGTGCTCTTACTGGTTCACTAGCAGTTTTAGGAATTTTATTTACCGACAAAGTAGCTCACAACAGCGAACATTTAAAAGAATTAGTTATTGAGTTTCAAGATAAATTTCAAGATAAACTAAAAAGCAAAATGTGTGTAGACCTTAAGCCCTTACATAGAACAGAAGTGGACGGCTGCAACTCTATAATGTATGAAGCTGCAGATATATTAGATGAAATCGTTACTAGAGAAATGAAAAAATAATAGAAATTATGTTCATATCATATTTGGTGATTAAACCTCAAAAAGGTACAATGTGGTGGAATTGTGAAATTCCTCCTCCATGACTTGCATAAGTGCTCGGAACAATAAATTTAGATGGTTCCTTTGCTTCTTATGCAAGTCATTACAGAGAAATTTCATAATTCAAGTAATTTAATACCTTTTGTAGATAATCATTTTGTAAAATAAATAACCATAAAAGCTGCGGCAAAAAATTAATATTCTCAAATTTTTTGCCGCAGCTTTTATTTCTTAAATTTTAAATTTCCTTTCTACTAAATAATATACATACGTTTTTGTTTTATAATAGGTATCTTTTAACTTCATACAATAATGTAATTTTTATTATATAACCCTTTTTTCTTTCAACTCTTTTTCATCTCCCATATTTTCTTCTTCCTGCTCTAAAAATCTCTCACCAGCAGCCTTTATACCTATGGCTCCTAGAGGTGCTGTTATCAATATAGATAAAACTGCTATGGCAAGTATCACCTCTCCTGAAGGTACTCCCATGGATAAAGGAACTGCTCCCATGGCCGCTTGAACTGTAGCCTTAGGTGTATAAGATATGATGCAAAATACCTTCTCCTTTAAAGTTAAATCAGTTCCCATAAGTGAAATCCAAACACCCATGCTTCTTGCCACAAGACCAAGTGCAATTATTAAAATTCCTATAGCACCAGCTTTTAAAGCCACAGATATATTTACTTCTGCCCCAACTAGTACAAATAATAAAATTTGAGCAAAAATCCATATAAAACTGAAACACCTAGATAAAGTATCCCCTAGTCTAGTGTCCTTATTATTAATTATATACCCCAATGCCATTACTCCAAGAAGAGATGCTATTTCCACTTTGCCTTTAAGAATGGCCTCAAGGGACACCATCAATATAGAAAATGCCAATACAATAAGAGTTTTTTTAGTATGATTAATATTGTTTTTTGTAAATAACCTTAATAAAAATAAGCCAGTTATTACTCCTAAAATTATTCCAAGTATAATGGAAACAGGTATTTTAAAGATCTTTAAAGCTATATTTACACTTTTTCCTCCGTAAAATCCTGCAAAGGTTGAAAATATAGTTATGGCAAATACATCATCTATGGAGGCTCCTGCCAGTATAAGAATTGGAATGCCTTTTTTCATTCCCTTTCTTCTCTCTATGAAACCTATCATTTGCGGAACCACCACCGCTGGTGAAACTGCTGCAATAATAAACCCTAACATTCCTGCCTCTATAAATGGTATTTTTAATAATTTCCATGCTACAAAAGCTATGGTGAATCCTTCTAAAATTCCGGGAATACAACTTAGTTTAGCTGCTGGAACTCCTATTTTTCTAAGTTCTTCTTTAGTTATACCCAGCCCTGCTCTAAGTAAAATAACTATCAAAGCTATTTTTCTTAAATCCCCAGAAATATTTAATAAATCTGGAGATACAATATTAAATACATGTGGTCCCATAAGTATACCTAGAATTATCATTCCTAATAATCCTGGCAATTTTATTTTTTCAAAAATCCAATTTACTAAAAGACCTAATAATACTATAATTGCTATACTCTGAGCCATTTGCTCTCCCCCTAATATTTGATTTTAATTTGTTTTTTAAGATAACATACGCCCTGCATAATCTTTAATTTTCTTTAACATACTCACTTATTCTTAGATTTTCATTTTTGATAAATCGAAGCTACTTTTACTTTATAGTTTCTCAATTTATCATTAAAATATAAAAACTCCTACACCTTAATTTTATAAAGTGTAGGAGTCATCAGCATTATCGCGGTTATGGCGGATCTCCATCGCCTATTAATTACCACACGATTATAACATATAAATACTACCAAGGCAATATAATTAAAAATATTTTTATTATTTCCATTCAGTGGCTTGGCTCTTACTATAATTCAATATAGTATAAGTTTCCTTCAACTTTTGAAATTTATTTTCTCTTCCAACTACCTTTACTCCATAATTATCTCCTGTTTCAACAATCTCAACAAAACTCTTTTGAACATTAACTTTAAGAATTCCTTTTTCGTCCACATCATATTTAGTAAATTTAACTTTATCGCCTTGTATTTTCATATTTATTACATAATTTATCACTCTAATATCACCCTTTTGTAAGTATTCAATAATAAAAATCTCATCATTCTTTTTAATTTTAAAGTTTTTAATAAAATTACTTAATTTACTTATATCAATTACCTCTGTACTATTTCCTTCAACTATTTTAACTACATAATTTTCTTCTAATACCTTTTTATATTTATATTTTTCAGGAATTTTCTCTTCATCTACCTTTAAAGATGATTTTTTTGAATTTCCTATATTATTAATTTTATTTCCTCCTTCAATAGTATTTATAGCTTTATTAAAATTTTTTCTAGTATTTTTTATATAAACGAATATAAAAATTATTATAATAACTGATATCAACACTATTAGAATTATTTTTCTATTGCCTAATTTATCTTTCATATGTAACCCCCTTTAATTTTGTTAAAAGAGTTTGAAAGAAGACTTTCAAACTCTTTATAAAATCATCTATTTCTTCTTATTTCTTTTTCTTATAGCTATTCCTGATAATACAACTGCTCCTCCAATTGATAATGTTCCAACTATTGTAATTGGTGATCCTGTTTGAGGTATTTTACTAGTTGTTGCTTTAGTGTCTTTTAATATTTCCTTTGAATCAGAATCTTTTGCTTTTGTTGTATTATTATCCTTACCAGTATCCTTCTTGCCTGTCTCTTCCTTACTTGGATTTTCCGTGTTTGTGTCCTCCTTACTTGTCTCTTCTTTTTCCGGTTTTTCTTTTTGCTCTACTATTTTAAATTCAAATTTCTTTTCTGATACATTTCCAGCCTTGTCAGTAGCTTTTACTACTAATGTATGGGTTCCTAATTTGTCTATAATAGTTTTTCCATCCCATACATTACCATCTAATGTGTAAGTAACTACTGCTCCCTCTTCAATTTCAAATTCTGGTAACAATTTAACTTCATACTCTTTACCATCTTCAAGATTTTTAGCTTTAATTTGCGGATATGTCTTGTCAATTTGGAAATTAAATTTAAATTCTCTTTCCTCTCCATTCTCTGTTATAACTTTTATATTTAATTCATATTTACCATCTTTACTAATGGTATCGCCCATATTAAATTTATTGTTATTTAATGTAGCTTGAATTTTTGCAGTATCATCATTAACTTCAATTTTAGGAATTACATTAGTATTATATATCTTATTATTTTCTACATTTGTAATTTTAACTTCTAATGGGGTTTCTTCTATAGCTAATTTTAACTTTATTGAACTTTCATTTCCAAGTAAATCTTTAGCTGTGAAAGTTATAATATCATCATTCTCCATTTTAGTACCTAACATTTCCTCAGTTATAACAAATTCCTTTTTCTTTTCGCCGTATTTATCATCCAAAGCATTCTGTATTTCTTTTATCATAATGCCATTAACTCTAAATTCAAAATCAAAAACATTATCTTTTACATTACATTTTATCTCTCTACTTCTATTATTTATATGAATAACATTATCTTTGTCCACATTTCCATCTGGAAAAGTAATTTCTGGTGCAGTAGTATCTTTAAATATCTTGTATCCATAATCCCAAATGCTGATATCATCAAAATCTTCAACTTTTACATTAAATGTATTCAATCCTTCTTTTACATCCACTTCATGAGCAAATCCATATCCTTTTGAACTGTCTTTTTCATCTATAGCAGTTAATTTAACATCTTTTCCACCTATAGTGAATAGATTTGGCTTCCTAGATATTTTTCCTTTGAATGTGAACTTATCTTTCATTGTATTAATTTGATTTGATGATTTAAATTCTGGATTTTCTAGATTAAATTTAATTGGTGCTACACCACAATTTATATTTCTTGTTGCTACACCTGCATTACCAGCATAATCAAACATCAATATATCTATTCTGTTAAATTGATTTTCTGGAAGTTTCTTTATAACCTTGCTATATAGATCTTTTCCAAATTCACCAACACCCTCTTTTACTAAAGGAGATAATAAGGTAGCGTCTATATCTAATTCATCATTTACAAAAATTCCAATTAAATCTGATGAATTTACCTCTGAAAGATTGTCACTAGCCACAAAATAAACTTTGTATTCTCCGTCTTTTATTTTTTCTGCTTTAGTTATCTTAACTTCTGGTTCTGTATAGTCAACTTTAATAGGCATATCAACTACCTGTTCAGAAGCGTTAGGTACATCAACCTTCATATGCATTCTATAGTAATATTGTCCTTCTGGAACATTTTCATAACTTCCAGATTTCTTATTATATGATTTTGCATCCCATATTAAATTTTCTAATAAATTTGGAATGTTGTTTTGTGATAGTTCTAATATATTTCTTCTAATATTTTTGTTTGAACCTAATTTTCTTATCACTTGATTTTTATCATTTACAATTTCTGTATTTATATTCTTAATGTTTCTAAGTGTAAATATTGCTGGAAAAATATTTCTCTTTCGAAGCGTAATATCGTTGTTTGGATTTATAGCAATATGTTTACCTTCTATGTCACCTGTATCATTATTGTCACCTAATATTCCAAGTTTATCATTATATTTTCCATCTAAACATAAAGCTAAATTTTCTAATATTCCTTCAAAACCTACACCTACTACTTCAGATTTATTTTTATCCCAAATGTTATTAGAAACAACGGCTTCCTTACCCCAATCACCATAGAAACCCATAAACGGAATATTTATATTAAGAATATTTTCATCTTTTGATTTAAACTGAATATATCCTTCTAGGAATTTCTCTGTAGGTAACTTGTCTCCTACATTTAAAGTGAATTCCACTGTTTTACTACCATTAGCTGGTATAGTAACCTTATCTACATGAGTAACATTTGCATCTTCTTTAGGTAAAATTCTATCCCTAAGCATTACTTGCCCATTATAACTGTCTTTCTTTTCCTCTTGGGTTAAAACTCCACTTATTAGACCTATATCATATGCTATATCTTTATGCCCTGAATTTTTTAAGTCAACAGTAAAGGTTGCTTTCTTATCTCTTATTTGCTTTAACGCTACAGCTGCTTCTCCCTTATAGGTTGCAGTTACATTTGTCTTTATAGCATCCTCTATTTGAATTAATCCAGCACCTTGTCTTCTTGGTGAATATGGTACTTTAAAATCTTGTTCCTTACTCATTTTTACAGAAGCAGTATTCATAGCTTTTATCTTAGCATGTTCTATTAACTCCCTTTTGTTAAAGCCTTTGTCTTTTAAAGATTGCATTATAAGTGTCATTCCACCAGCTACATGAGGTGAAGCCATTGAAGTACCTGTCATTACACCATATTTATTATTATTTATTGTAGAGTATATATTTCCTCCTGGTCCTGCTATTTGAGGCTTAAAATCTAGATTTGGTGATGGTCCCCAAGAAGTACTTTCTGAATATCCATCTTTATATGGATTGTCAAAATCTCTGAAACCTTTCTTCGTATCTATGGTAACTTTACCTTTTTTCAATTGCTCTAATATTTTTTCTCCGCTAGTTTGAGTTACAAATACAGCTGGAATATTTATTTCTGGATCCGTTGCCATATTTATAAGCTCATCATCTCCATTTTTACTATTATAAATTACAACTCCCGCTGCATTGTTGCTTTGAGCATTTAATATTTTTTCAACAAAGGTATTATCTCCTCTTTTAATAAAAGCTACTTTACTTTCTACATCTTTTCCTTCAAAATCTGTGTTTTTTCCCATTCCACAATCTACAAGCTCTAATCCATGCATTTTCTCTGAAGATACTTGATGTGTACTCATCTTAAATTCTTCACTCTTACCATCTGAAAATTTAAATCCTGCTACTAGTGCTCTCATTACTGTATTTTCATAGTTAGAAACCATAAAAGCATCTTTAGCTACTCCTGGAGAATCTGTAGTTGCTAAATCATTCTTATTAGGAAGCAATAGCGGATATGTTGAGTAATAAGCATTACCTGCTGCTGCCACCACCATTACTCCATTTTCTGCAGCATTTTTTATAGCTATTTCTTCTGGATCCTCCTCATCTTGGAAACCTGCATCACTACCAAGACTTAAATTTATAACGTCAGCGCCCAAAGCCACTGAATCGTCTATAGCAGCTACGATATCATCTGAATATGCCCCCCTAATGTTAGGGTTATTTGTAAATACCTTCATTGCCAAAACCTGTGCCTTTGGTGCAACACCCTTTATAGCTAAATCATTTTTTACTTCTTCTTCATCTCCATCCGCTGCCATTATTCCAGCTACATGTGCACCATGAGAATCTTCTGACTTAGTATCTATTATTTGATTACTTCTATCTGCATAGTTATACCCAAAAGGAACTTTTTCAGTAAAGTACGTACTTGCACTAGTATCTGCCTTTAAAGCTCCATCCTTCTTTATTTTCTCTATGCCTTCCTTACTCAATTTTTTATTTTTTACGTCAGGTTCCTTGAAATCTTTGTGATTGTAAGCAACTCCACCATCTACTACTGACACAACCATTCCTTGACCCTTTAAACTGTAATTTTCCCATGTTTTCTGTGCCTGTGTCAATTTAGTAGCATTGTTCATTGCCTTATAATATACTCTAGCTATCTTTACCCTCTTAACGCCTGGCATCTTTTGAATCTTACCTATCTCTTTTTTCTTTACATCCATACTAAATCCATTAAGAACATTAGTATAGGTATGCCTTAATTCGGCACCTTCAAGCTTCTTAGCCTTTTCTTTAACTGTTTTTTGCGATAACTTAACTGTTTTTAATGCTCTTAGTGTAGGTTTCTTATTGTTTTTTTCCATCTGTAGGGCAGATTTTTGCTCTAGCTCTACCAACACCCTAACAACTTTTTCTGGATTTTCTCCTCCCTCAATATTCTTTAAAACTTTACTCTTTTTTGTCTTGCCATCAATCTTACTTAGTAGTTGATCTAAAAGCTTATTCTTTTGTTTCTTTGATATAGTGTTATACGGTGTCTTTTCTCCCTCGATAGCCTGTACATTACTACACTGGCCCCCTAGTGTAGTAGCAAACATCATAGTTGCTGTTAAGCATTTCGCCAGTACATTTCTTAATCTACCATTCATTTTTTCGCCCCCTGATTATTTAAAATATCATCGCACTTATACCATGTATTGCCGTTTAATAAATCGAATGTAAATATGTTTTTGGATATATTTCTATTCTATTCCTATTAAATAAATAAATGTATTTTTTACATATATTTACTAAAAATCCCTTAACCATAAATCGCCTTACAATCCACAATTCATTCTTTAATCAATCCTTTTGGTAGATGAAAAGAAATAACAAGTCAAAGATGCTAGTATACTTTGTGTCAAACAAAGAAGAAGGTTCCACCACTAGTAGGACTATCGATGGATTCTGCTGACGCAAAATAGACTAGCATACTGACTTGTTATTTATTTGAATGTGCCTTATTTATAAAAGCTAAATTAACTATAAATATTATTAAAGTAATTAATAATATTAAATACTTTTCTTTTTCAAAACCACCTCTAGTTAAACTAAAAAGGTATAACTTTTTGGTGTATTTGCCTTTGGTGAAAAACTCTATAAAGTAATATGCAAAGGATACTAAATATCCCATGGATAAGTTATTAGTAATATTTACAACAGTGAATCCTATCATTCCCAAAAAATTAGCTGATATCCATATACCTAAAGTAACTTTCCAAAGATTAAAACTACTTCCTTTAACTTTTGCCAAACACATAATACCTAGTATGCATAGAAACATAAAAATCATCATTATAAAAGTTCTAATTAATATAATTTTCCACTGGGATGTGCGTTTTGAATATACTATCTCTACCATATTGGTTTTGCTTTCTATATTTATCATATAGGGTATAAGTATTATACCTATTATTGAAAGATATAGTTCCCCTATGGTTGCTATATTCATATAATCTAAAAGCTTAAGGCTAAATATAACTGGAGTTAACAAAATCATAACTCCCGCAATGATTACATTTAAACTAAAAAGTATCTTAATATTATATTTGAAAATATTTAAACATGTGCTTATAGACTTACATTTAGTGGATGTGTTCACCTACAGCACCTCTTTTCTTAGACCATATAAATGATGTAATGACAATCAATAAAATGGACACTACAATGTAAAAAATTCTATTTACACATATGGCATTTTGAAATTTTATATACTGTGAATGTTCTCCAAATGTATTAAATCTTATGATGAACTTACTTAATCCATAATCTCCACCTAATGTTCTTATGGATAATATCCATAAAATAAATTGTGCAAAAATAGCCACTATACCATTGTTAAAAATCACTGACAATAGCATACCTAAAGCTACCGTAAAAAGTATTGTAGGCAAAATCCAACATAAAGTATATTTATAAAAAGCCATTATATCTATAGAATAATTATTTGCTTTAGCAAAACTTTTAAAAACAAAGGTTGCATGACTTGCATACAAAATATAAATTAATAATATTCCAAGGCATAAAGCTGCATATTTAGAAATTATATAAACACCGCCTGAAACACTTCTGCTGCAAATTAATTCCTCCATTCTACTTCTTCTATCTTTTATAAGTATAAATGCCGCTAAGAATACTGGAAACAATCCTGCTGTAATGCCCATGTAGTCAGAGAAATATCTGGCACCAGCATTAGTTATTTTATCCTTATAAATTATATCCTGAAAATCATTAACAGCCTCTTTGTAAGTCTTTTCTTCTGATAGGAGATAACTTCTCATCTTGTCACCGTAATATGTGTTTCCACCTAATTTTTTATCTAAATCTCTAACTATTTTTAAATATTCATCATAAGATACCTTTATTAAGCTGCTATCTTCACTATCTAAGAATTCTTTTGGGGCTATTTCCTCCATAGCTTTTTTTAAATATTCTTTTTCCTTAAGGTTTAATTTTTCTTGAACATTTAAAATCACTCTTACCTTAGTAAAACTTCCCTCTTCATAATCTCTGCACATTTGAATATACATCTGTTTAATTTCTTTATTGCGATCAGTTATATTTTTATTTCCATAATAGGGACGCATACCATTTATTTTATATTCTTCTGGTGTCTTTGGCTTAGAGCATTTTTTTAGAACACCTGAAGGTGAAAATTCACTAAAGTAGAAAAATCCTATAATTATTATCAAAATACAAAAGGTGATATTTTTAAATAAATACTTAAATTCTTTTTTTAGTAAATTCAAAAACATATATTACGCCTCCTTCATAAGCTTCATGTAAGCATCTTCTATAGAAGGTTTAACACTCTTTGCATCTTCAAAAGGCTTTTCCTTTGATATTATTTTAAGCTTTATACTATCTCCTTCTGAAACTGTAGATATAATAGAAAATTTATTTCTTACTTCATCTAAGCTTTCCCTTGCTATATTTGATATCCAAACATATCCTTGAGCATTTTCTAGTAATTTTTTAACTTTACCTTGATATAGTATACTTCCTTCATTCAATATAGCTAAATTTTCGCAGGTAAACTCAACATCTTCTACTATGTGAGTAGATAATATAACTATTCTATCTTCAGAAAAGTCTCTTAAAAGATTACGAAATCTTATTCTTTCCTCTGGATCTAATCCTGCAGTAGGTTCATCCACAATTAGAACTTCAGGCTCATGAAGTATGGCTTGTGCAATACCTAGTCTTCTTTTCATACCACCTGATAAAGCTTTAACCTTAGTCTTCATGTGATTTTGAAGATTAACTTTATAAAGTAGCTGTTCTATTCTCTCCTTCCTAAACTTTTTATTATTTATACCTGATAAAATAGCTAAATAATCTAAGGCTTCATATACATTCATATTAGGGTAAATTGAAAACTCCTGTGGAAGATATCCTACTATACTTCTTATATTTTTTTTATTATTTATTTCTATATCATTTATTTTTATGTCCCCTTCTGTTTTCTGTATAAGGGTAGTTAATATTCTCATTAGTGTAGTTTTACCAGCTCCATTAGGACCTAACAGCCCAAACATTCCTTCATTAATCTCTAAATTAATGCCCTTAAGCACTTGTTTATTTCCATAGGATTTTTTTAAATTATTTATTACAATTTTCATATATTGTCCTTCTTTCCTCCCTATACTCATAAAAACTAATAAACGAAAATATACCTAAAGATGCACAAATTTCAACAGCTATATTGAAATTTGTTACTTTAATTAAAATGAAACTTATTATTAAAACCATTAATAAATTTGCAGCCATATTTATAGTTTTCATTCTATGCCTTCTAGAGTTTTCTTTTACTGCTTCTTCTTCAGCTTTTAAATATTCTAAATACCTTGCTTTTGCAAAGACCCCCTGCAAAAATTTTTCATCTTCCATAGACATATTTTTCAATACCCACACCTCTCTTTTTCTATAGACACCCTTAACTTTTTCCTTGCCCTATAAATCAAGATTTTTATCTGCATTAAGTTTTTACCCATAATTTCTGCTGCTTCTTTATAACTAAACCCCTCAAAATCTATTAAATAAATTACATTTCTGTATTCATCCTTCAGCTCATGGATTTTATCTTTAAGCATTTTTCTTTTTTCTTTATTTAATATACTTTCAACCGTATCATCTTTAGAAATATCATTGTGTATCTCAGTTAAAGGTACAGTAGATTTTTTTCTAATATAATCAATGCTTTTATTTCTTATTATTGTAAATAAATAAGTTTTAAATTTATATTTCTCGTTGTACTTTTCCTTATAAACATAGATATATCCAAAGCTTTCCTGTACAATATCTTCTGCAATATAATAATCATGAACATAGCTTTGAGAAAAAGCTACTGCTGATTTTCTGTATTTTATAACAATTTTCTCAAAGCTCTCCAGGTTTCCATCTTTGAATTTTCTCATAAGATGCAAATCTTCCTCCATGCTCTCCCCCCTTTGCCTTTTGCAATGGATCGTAATATCTTATATAGACGTCTAATTTAAAATACTTACACTACTTATTCGTATAAACCTCAATAAAGTTACACATAAATATTAATTATTTAAAAGTTCTTATTAACCCTCAAATAATGTATAATACATGTTTAAAGTAATCTATTATTTACCTAAACAATACTCTTCCATATTCCACTCTGCTGTTACCCAATCTTTGTAAAATTCTCTTTCGTGACAAACCAAAAGTACAGTTCCCCCAAAATTTATAAGTGCTTCTTTTAAAATTTCCTTGGCACTTACATCTAAGTGATTGGTAGGCTCATCTAACACAAGCCAGTTGCTTTCCTTCATCATAAGCTTGCAAAGCCTTACCTTAGCCTGTTCTCCTCCACTCAATGCACACATATTTTGCATTATATGCTCTCTCTTAAGTCCACACTTTCCAAGAGCCTCTCTTATTTCCGCTTGCGTTTTTTCAGGATATTCATTCCACACCTCATCTATAGGAGTGATATCTTTAGGCTTCACTTCCTGCTCAAAATAAGATGGGTAAATATGAACTCCAAAATTTATATCACCATGCAAAGGAGATATAACTCCCATTAAAGTTTTTAAGAGTGTAGATTTTCCTATACCATTACAACCTGTAATAGCTACTTTTTCTCCCCTTGTAAGCTTTAAGTTCAAATTTTTTATTATAGGATATCTATAACCTATATCCATAGAATTACTTTCAAATATAAGCTTTCCTGATTTTCTAGCTTCTAAAAATGAAAAATATGGCTTTGGTGGTGTCTTAGGTTTTTCAATTCTTTCTATCTTATCTAGCTTCTTCTGCCTGCTTAAAGCCATTTTACTAGTGGAAGCTCTAACTTTATTTTTATCAATATAATCTTGAAGTTTTTTAATTTCCTTTTGCTGCTTCTGATACTCTTGCATATACCTTTGAGTTTCATCTTCACTGAGCTTTAAAAACTTTTCATAATTTCCTGGGTAACGCTTTAAAGCTGCAAATTGCAAATGATATATTACATTAGTTATATTGTTTATAAATGCAGTATCATGGGATATAACCACAAAACTTTTAGCATAGTTCTGTAAATATCCAGCCAGCCAATCCACATGTTCCTTATCTAGATAATTAGTAGGCTCATCCAAAAGCAAAAGATCATAACTTGTTAAAAGCAGCTTTGCAAGTTTAACTTTTGTACGCTGACCTCCACTTAACTTTTCTACAGGCGTTTCCATGCCTAAATGGGATAATCCAAGTCCATTAGCTACATTTTCTATATAACTATCAATATTATAAAAATCACTAGCACTTAAAGCATCTTGAAGCCTAGAAAATTCTTTAAGAAGCTTCTCCATTTCCACTTCACTAGCCCTTGAAAGCTTATCTCCCACCTTCAACATTTTTGCTTCCATAGCATATAATTCACTAAAGGATTCCTTAAGTACTTCTCTTATGGTTTTACCATCCTCTAGCTCAGAATGTTGATCTAAATAACCTATTTTAGTAGAAGCTGATTTATACACTCTTCCTTCGTCAGGAATAAGTTCACCCACTATTATATTAAATAGCGTACTTTTACCAACTCCATTAATTCCTACTAACCCTGCATGCTCTCCATTTAAAATGTTTAAAGATATATCTTTAAATAAAATTTTATCTGCAAAGCCAAAACTTAAATTTTCAATACTTAATATACTCATCTCTATCTCTCCTAAAAAATATTGTAAATTATTTGATTATTTGAATGTACCTTATTACTTTTAAATGCAAAAAGGGAAAGAGGCTATTAAAATTCCTCTTTCCCTTTAAATAATAAAATAGAAAACCAATTTTTGTATAAAAAAATAAGGGTACCAAAAAAGAGTCTTTAATATGTCTCGTGAAATTTTATTAACCTAATTTAGCTAAAAAAGGGCGCACTTCTCCCGTATTTAAGCTAAACGGTTTACAAAAATTTCACAATTACACATTCTAGACTCTCAACTCCCTTAATAATTAAAATAATAATAATTTACTAATTTTATACTACATTACATACTTTAATAAGTCAACCGTAATTACTCATATAACTTGAAATTTTGTATTAAGTTTTTTTGTCATAGACATTATGTGCTCTTCACATTTTCTCAGTATCACATTTTACAAAATAACTTTCAACCTTTATCATAAATAGTATATGATTTACAACGCCTGATTTTTATGTCCAATACTACTTTTAAAACGCATTTACTATTAATTTTTTAGTATATTCTTCCCTTGGGCTTTGAAACACTTTCACCACATTACCCTGCTCCACTACTTTTCCCTCTGTCATAACTAGTACTCTATCAGATATTTTCCTAGCTAAATACAAATCATGGGTTATATAAAGTATGGAAAATCCTTTTCTATTTTGAAGCTCTTTTAATAATCTTGTTATATTAGCTTTGGTGGAAGGATCTAGCATGGAACTTATTTCATCTGCTATTAATACTTTAGGCTCTAGTATTAAGCTTCTAGCTATGGCTATTCTTTGCCTTTGACCACCGCTTAATTCATTACATTTCTTACTTAAAAAATATTCCTCTTTAGGAAGCTGAACCTCTTCTAATAACTCCATAACTTTTCTCTTTCTATATTCCTTATCTCCATCTTTTAATATGTCTAAAGGCTCCCTTATCACTTCTTCTACTGTTAATTTTCCATTAGTTGAAGACAGCGGGTCTTGAAATACCATTTGTATTCCTTTTTTCTTGCAAGTTACATTATTTTCCTTAACTTCTTCTCCTTCAAAAATTACACTTCCTGAATCACCTTTCAAAAGTCCGCACAATATCTTACCAAAAGTAGTTTTACCTGAACCCGACTGACCTATTAAGCTAACTATTTCTCCACTTCTTATCTTAACACTACAACCTTTGCAAGCTTCTACAGGATTATCTTTATGAATGTACGTTTTCTTCACATTTTTAGCTTCCAATAAAGTTATTATTCCCCCTCTATTACAAGCTACTTTTCTATTTTCACCTATATTTTTTAGAATAGGTCTGCAGCTAGAACACTGCTCTTTCCTCTGATTACATCTACTGTAAAATACACATGCTGAATCTTTTCCTTCTTCACAAACTCCTCTTATACCCCATAAATCTTGATAGACGTTTAGCTCTAAAGAAGAATATATAAGGCCTCTAGTGTAGGTATGAGCAGGCTCATCTAATATTTCTTTAGCTATTCCCTCTTCTAATACATTTCCTCTATACAAAACCTCTATTTTACTACATAAGGTGTTAATTACAGATAAATCATGAGATATTACTATCATAGAAAATCTCTTTTCTTTTTGAAGCTTCCCTATTAAATTAACTATTTCATTTTTACTTACAGGGTCTAAAGCTGTGGTAGGCTCATCTACTAATAAAAGTTCAGGGTCACAAGCAAGGGCCATGGCTATAAGCACTCTTTGACGCATACCTCCTGAAAGCATATGAGGATATTTCTTTCCCCAATGAGGCTGAAGTCCAACCATTTTTAACAGTTCCTCTGACTTTCTGTAGGCTTCTAATTTGCTTATATTTTTATGTTCTATAATACTCTCTGCAATTTGGGTGTTTATGTCTAAAACGGGATTCAGTATATCCAAGCTATTTTGAAATACCATAGATACTTTATTCCATCTATAAAAATTAAGTTCCCTATCCTTTAATGAATTTAAGTCCGTGCCTTCATATAAGATTTCACCTTTAGTATCTGCCTTATCCGTTAAAAGCCCCATTACAGCTAAAGCAATAGAACTTTTGCCACTACCGGATTCACCTATTATCCCCAAAGTCTCACCTTTTTTTACCTGGAAACTAACCTTAGAAACCGCCTCTACGCCTCCATGATATGTGACAAATAAATCTTTTACCTCTAAAACATTTTCCATAAAAACCCCACCTTAAATTTTTTCTATTTCTCTGCCTAAAAAAGCTATGCTCATAACTGTAACTGTTATAGCCACTAAAGGACTTACTATCCACCACTTCCAATACTCAGTGAAGTATATACCTTGGAAACCCATGGCATGATTAAGTATTATTCCCCAACTTTTTGAGTTAGGATCTCCTAGCCCTAAAAATGAAAGAGAAGCCTCTGCTATAATGGCTTTATTCACTAATTTTATTATACTAACCATAAGCACCGGAAATACATCCCTTAATATGTGCTTTTTAGTTATATGAAGAAATCCTCCCCCATAACTTTTAGCAGCAATTATATAGTCTTCTTTAGCTATAGACATAACCTTAGCTCGTACTATTCTTGCAGGGGTTGTCCATGAAAATAAACTAAGCACTATGATAATATTGAATATACTTGGGCCAAAAAATGCCCCTATTATTATCATCAAAGGAAGATCCGGAAGAATTATCATAATATCTGTTATTCTCATAAGCACTCTGTCAGCTATGCCACCATAATATCCGCATACAATTCCTATTATTCCACCACCAACTCCTGCCAATAGTGCCGTTCCAAAACCAACTATAATACTTATCCTTGTTCCAATACATATTTGAGCCCATAGGTCTATCCCCAAATCATCTGTTCCCAAAATATGTGCCTTGGTAGGAGCTTCAAGAGCTGCCCCTGATGGAATATTATAAGGATGTTTACTTAAAACCGGTGCAAATATCCCTATTATTAATAATAAAATAAGTATTCCTAAAGATATTTTTCCTGAAGTACACATATTAAGCCTTTTACTTCCTCTTATTCCTAAAGCTTTTCCACTTGTATCTATATATTTTCTTTTTATATCCATACACTTTCTTTTTACTACAGATAATTTATTACTCTCCATGCTATTCACCTAATCCACATTCATTCTTGGGTCTAACTTTTTACAAACTATATCTGAAAGAAAATTACTTATAAGTACCAATAGGGTAACCAATATAAATATTCCTTGAATTAATGGATAATCCCGCACAAAAACCGCCTCTTTCATAAGCTTTCCTAAACCCGGATATTGAAATACATTTTCCACAAGAATAGCTCCTCCTATCATTGCTCCAAGACTTAAAAATATTCTGGTTATTATAGGGAAAATAGCATTTCTAAGGGCATGTCGGAAAACTATAGTTCTCCTTTTAAGCCCTTTACCCTTTGCTGTTTGTATATAATCCTTTGAAAGCACTGATATAGTGGAATTTCTAGATAGCAAATAAAATCCACCTAGATTTGATATAGTTAAAGTTAACACTGGCAAAAATCCATGATGAACTATATCCTTAATTTGTGCATATTTATTTGAATACTCAGCGAAACTTTCTGTTGCACCAGCTAAAGGAAATAGACCATATTTAGCTGCCAATATAAAAAGAAAAAGCGTCCCCACTAAAAAAGGAGGTATTTCTGAAAATCCCAGCATAATAAAATAGAGGATTCCGTCTCCCTTTTTATTTTTGTACCAAGCAGATATACATCCCAAAACGCAACCAATAACTGCACTTAAAAATGTAGAAATTAAAACTAATCCCACAGTCCATCCTATTCTGCTTTTTATTATATTTAAAACTTGATCATTATAATAAATGCTGTATCCTAAATTTCCTTTAAAAGTATCCTTAATATATTTATCATATTGCTCTGACAAAGGTTTATCCAATCCATAATAAGCCTTATATTTCTCTATTTGCTCCTCAGTGTAAGTTATATTTACATCTCCTTCATCTGAAGACAAAAAAGTGAATGGGTCCCCAGGCATAAGCCTAGGGATCATGAAATTAAAGGTCAACACACAAAAGAATGTAAATATATATCCCATTATTTTTTTATTGCAATATTTTTTCCACATAAAAACCTCACTCTTTCCTGCAAATATCAACAAACATCGGCAGGTGACAGGCACCTTTTTCGACAAAAGTCGGTAGGTGCCTGTCACCTATTTTAAGTAGGATAATTTACAGTGACTTAGACAATGGTGATCAAATGTACACATCCATCCATTATATTTTTCTGGCTTGTATACAGTATAACCTGTAGTGTTGTATATAGGTATAACTGGTACTTCTTCGCTTATCAATTCTTGTAATTTAAATACAGTTTCTTTTCTTTCTTTTTCATCAAATTGCACTGCTTGTTTTTCACATAACTCATTTACTTCTTTATTTGAATATCCTGGTATACCTGAAAAAGTCGTGGTTTTTCCTGAAGCAAACATCCCTCTAAGTTGGTCTGCATCGCTTCCCCAACCACCATAACCTATAAGACATAATTGGTAGTCACCTTTTTTAACCGCTGCGTCTCTAGTTTTACCATCTACACTTTTAACCTTCAGCTCTATTCCTGATTTCTCCATACTTATTTTCATAAGTTCAGCTATTCTAATCTCAGGTTTTGAATTTCCTATTAATAGTTCAAAAGATAGTTTTTTATCTTTTAAAAGTTCTTTTGCCTTGTTTGTATTAAAGTCATAATTTTTAACATTTTTGTTATACCATATGTGATCCTGTGGTAAATATCCTGCGCTGGCAGGTACAGCTGCTCCTCTGGCAACCTTTTGGATTAATTCTTTCTTATCTATAGAATACCCCATAGCTTGTCTAACTTCTTTTTCTTTTAGCTCTGGGCACTTTTCCATATTTAAAGACAACTTATATCCCCAAAAAGCCGGTGCTTTAAACATTTTATATTCTTTCTTATTTTCATATCTCTTTACTACATCTGCAGATGGAGAAAACATATCTATATCTCCTTTTTCAAATGCCAGTACTGGGTCGCTTACAGGAACAAATTGAATCTCTTTTACAACCGCTTCCCCCCTCCAGTAATCTTTAAATGCTTTAAATTTATATGAACCTGCTTCCTTGTTGTATTCTTCACATATGTAAGGTCCACATCCTATAAATGCTTCCTTGTCATTAAAATTCTTTGGATCTTTAACATTTTCCCATATATGTTTTGGTATTATTCTTACGTCACCTAATTTTTCTAATAGAGTTACATTAGGCTTATTCACAAGTATTTTTACACTATCCCCCTCTATTATATCTATACTCTTTATTATGTTTATTCCTTTCCCTTTTTCCTTTCCTTTTCTACCACCTAAAGAATAACTTACTGGTGGATTTTTCTCAAAATATTCAAAGGAAAATTTAACATCTTCTGGAGTTAATTCCTTTCCATCCTGCCACTTTACTCCATTTCTTATTTTAAATATATACTCTTTTCCCTCATTGTTTACTTCCCAGCTTTCAGCAAGCCATGGTATTATACCTTTTTCATCCTTTTCTATAAGACCATCAAATACTAATCTCATCTTAAAAGATCCTGGTCCCCTTTGATAATGCTTGTATGGATTAGGTGCTCCCCAATCTCCTCCTTCAAGCTTTATTACCTCAGCCTCTTTCTTCCCCTGAACCTTATCTGCACTAGCTATTGTATTATTTGAAGAACCACTATCTTTTTTTGCTGTATTAGAACCACATCCTGCTGCTGTAAAGATAACTGTTCCAGATAATATTAAAGTCAATAGCTTGCTTTTTAACTTCTTATTCATCTCCTACATCCTTCCTCAAATTATTTAGACGTTTATTTTCATCATAAATTACTTATACTAAATCTAAATAACAAATTGCATATGATATTTCCTTTGTGTATTTTCTTATTAAAATCCTCTATTGTAATCCTCGAAACAATCTATACACACCTTTTGACCATTCATAATCCTTATTTTATGTTCTGGTGCTGATTCTCCACATTTTTCACATACTATGTTTGAAAATAATCTAGCCTTTATTGGCAACTGAAAGCTTGGTTTTTTAAAATCAAATATATCATCTACATCAGCCTCTAATATATACTTCATTCTCTTCTCTCTGTCCATTTCTCCTTTAAATGGTTTTAAGATCATTCTTATACTTTCACCAGTTTTTCTATTAAAAAAGCTAAATGCCATTTTACCAGTACCTCTGTATATTAAATTTCCTTTTCCCATACTACAACCTGTAATAACTTGTACCGCATCTACCCCACAAGCATCATTTTCCGTAACACATACAATTTCTTCATCCTTTGAAAAATTTACTCCTAATTTTTTCATGGCTGCCTCACTGGCTTTATATCCTATAGCTAATCCAGGGCATTGATGTCCATGAAATTCCACTGATTTTTCCCATAATTTCTTATCCATAATTTTAATTCCTCCTAAACATATTTTTTTATTATATTTTTAAGTTACTTAATAATTAACATTTATATAAAACTTCATTCAATAAAAACTTATAAATTATAAGTAAAGCATATAACTGTATGCACTAATTAACTTAGAAAAATCTATTTGTTTGCATAAAAAAGGCAGAACTGTCCTAAGTTCTACCTTCGTGGTATCTTTTCATTTATAATGGCATTCTACTTCGTGTAGATATGCTTGTTCATTTATTAACAATATTATTATAGCATATGCCAGAATTTTTTCAATATTTATTTAATAATATGTTACTTTTTTCTATTACTTATTCTTGGGTATTTTCAAACTCCTTCTTACTTTCTAAACATTTTCTGCACTCTTTAACCTCATCTAAAATTAATTGTAGATATTTAAAAATACTACATATTAAGAATATTAAAAGAACCACACAACTTATACCCAATAAAAGTGGTCCTCCTACTGCACCACCACATACTGTAAAAAATATTATAACAAAACTCACCATCATAATTTTATCCCTTAAATTCCGTCCAAACATTTGTTCAATAGCTCCATATAAACACTTTACATAAAATCGTTAACTGCATATTATATTAATATCTTTGCAATTTGTCTTATAGTCATCCCCAGTAATAGGTTTTTCTACTTCTACATCTATAATATAGCATCTTAATCTAGAATGAAAAAATAATTCAACATTGCCATGATAAGTTGTGACAATAGTATTTTTTAATTTTAACAATTCAACTAATTTGCAAATTACTGTGATTTAATTTGATTTGAACTATTACAAGATGATCCTCTTAATGTTTTACCATCTATAGATACTATTTTTTCGTTCAATCATGTCTTTTACATATGTACTTCCCCATAATCTCAAATATAAAATTAGGTTATTCGAAAACAAATGAATAAAAAAGACTTGTTGACCTAAACTAATTTTTAGTAAATATCAACAAATCCCTTTCACATTTAAAAATATTAATTAAGGTACGCGAAAAAAATAAAAAGTCAAAGATGCTAGTATATTTTGTGTCAGGCAAGAAAGCAGGTTCCGCCTTTGGTAGGACTATAACCGGGTTCTGCTGACGCAATATGACGCAAAATAGACTAGCATACTGACTTGTCATTTTTTTGAGTGTGCCTAACACAAGTCATTTAACTATGAGTAAGTGTAACTGAATTAGCATTTAATCCTTCTTCTCCATTTATACAATCTCCAACTATGTTCATACCTTCTACTTCAGATGCTAATTTATCAGATTGTATTATAACTTTACCATTAATAACTTGAATATCTTCTGATGAAATCTTTACTTCCTTCTTGTCCACATTTTCACTTCCTTTGAAATCTATATTCTTAACTTTATTATTAGATTTCTTTATATTTTTAACTTTATTAGAATTATGAGATTTATTAATTTCAATACAAATTATTACAAGTTAGCTATGAGTAAGTGTTATTGAATCCGCATTTAACCCTTCTTCTCCATTTATACAATCTCCAACTATATTCATGCCTTCTACTTCAGACGCTAATTTATCAGATTGTATTATGACTTTACCATTAACAACTTGAATGTCTTTTGATGAAATCTTTACTTCTTTCTTGTCCATATTTTCACCTCCTTTTAGACCTATATTTTTTTTATTACATCTTTTTTGCAATAATTTAATTAAGCGTAAATTAATACAACTAACTTATTTAGCTATGAGTAAGTGTTATTGAATCCGCATTTAATCCTTCTTCTCCATTTATACAATCTCCAACTATATTCATGCCCTCTACTTCAGATGCTAATTTATCAGATTGTATTATAACTTTACCGTTAACAACTTGAATGTCTTTTGATGAAATCTTCACTTCTTTCTTGTCCATATTTTCACCTCCTTTTAAAGCTATATTTTTTTATTATATATGTTATAGGACTTTTTATGAAATATGGTTATTCTTCATTATTATATGGTCCTAAAACATGTAGAAACCCATAAACCTCTTTTTCGTTTAAATCTTCCAGTTTTTCATATTTTTCAACTAGTTTATTTAAGTCTTCTTTAAATTCTCTCATTCTGCTAGGATTAACTTTTATGAAAACAGCCTTAACGCTACTTGGCTTATCATCTTCTGTAGCAATGTTGGTAATAATATCTTTTACTATCTTACAAATATTATTAGTAGATATTATTAGTGAATTAGCATTGTTGGCTAAAAATTTGATATCTTTAGATTTCAACTCATATATATTTTCTAATTTTCCATCGTTAATTCTTGTTTCTTTGATTCCTATAATTTGTTTTTTTATTAATCTATCAACATTTAATTGAATTAAATGCATAGGAATATCTGTATTAAAACTTAGCATTCGTTCAGAACAAGGCTTATTTAGTAATTCTAATATTATCTTTGTATTAATTTCATAAGAATTACTTGAGTTACTAGAACTGTAGTTGTTTTCGTTAATTAAATCATCATCAAGTATTTCTTTTAAATTTTCCATAGATAGCCCCCCCTAATTTAAATATTAATTAATCCAATAATTTTATCAGCATCAAAACTTCCGATAGCTGCTAACCCCATATTTTCATTAATAAAAATATCATTTAAAGCTGACATTATCATTTCATTAGTACAATTTTGTATCTTTCTAACCTCATTTTCTAATGAAAATATTTCATTATTAATTGCTGAGTTACCTAAAAATTTAAGATGTTTTGTTAAATCATTCATTTTTAATACAGCTTCTGTTTCTAATATATTTTTTGCTTTTTTTATTTCATTTTCAGTGAAAAAATTATTTTTTGCTTTTTTTATTTCTTCAATTAATAATTTTATAGTTTTTTCTACGTTTTCATTGGATGTTATAGCTGTAAATGCCAAGCTTCCCTTGGTGCTATATTTAGATATAAACGAACTCAACTCATATGCTAATCCACATTCCACTCTTATCTTTTTCATAATTCTTGAATCTAGACTTGGATGTCCTAATATAGTAGATATAATCTCAACTGGAATGTTTTTTTCAATAAACTCAGAGTTCAATCTAAAACCTATGGATAAAACAGACGTATTTCCTTTATTCTCATTATTTATATATATACCTGGTAATGAACTTACTATTTCTTTATATTCACGAGTCTTTATATCTTGCCACATTGAAAATTTTTCATTTACCATATTTAAGACGTCCTCATACTCTATATCGCCAATTATTACCAGTACAGAATTCTCTGGTGTATATGAAAAATCAATTATCTCCCTTATATTCTCCATATTGCATTTTTCAATATTTTTCATATTTCCAACTATAATCCTACCTATGTCCAGATTTCCCCATAAAGCTTGACTGGTTCTTTCCACAATTTGATTAAATGAGGAATAGAAAGATATTAATTCCTGCCTTACTATATTCTTTTCGATTTTAAGCTTTTCTTTGGTTATATTTTTATTTAACATAACTATATTAGCTAATGCATCTAAACTTAAATCCAACATATTATTTAGTCCAGTAAAAGTATAATTTGTATATTCCTTAGTAGTAGTCGCATTATATTGCACTCCATATAGAGATAATTTATCAATTATATCTTTATATGCCTTATTTTCTGTGTTTACTGAACTAACTAATAAATGTTCTATTAAATGAGAAAAACCATTAATATCGTTGTCCTCATGCTTACTCCCTTGCTTTACCCATATGCCGCAAGACATTGTTTTAATTTTAGATATTTTATGAACTATAACTTTTAATCCATTGCTCAAATAAAATGATAATACCTCATACATATATTATCCCTTCCTTAGAGTATTTTTAAATTACCTTTTTAATGTTTATATCGTTTTTATTGTTCAATCGAGTAAAACATATTTCATCTTCAACATAATTAGCTGATTTAAAATCCAAATTATGCATTTTCATTTCATATACATTGCATTTATATCTATTTAAAATCATCACTTTGTTACTATAATAAATAAATTTAACTATATCAGATTCAAACTTATACATTTCACTTATAATATTTTTATTAGGACAATGTATATTATCAATTAGATTTCCAAGGGCAATTACTGATTTTTGTGGATTTATATGCATCTTATATATTAAATTTTTATGCAATTCAAAATCCTGGTAATTAGCTTTTCGGAACCTTTTGAAAAATTCTAAATGACTTCCAAATGTAGAAACCAAAAGTTCATAAGTTTTA
Source organism: Clostridium sp. KNHs214 (assembly GCF_000744935.1). GTDB lineage: Bacteria > Bacillota > Clostridia > Clostridiales > Clostridiaceae > Haloimpatiens. The sequence goes on from NZ_JQMW01000013.1 coordinate 528,455, forward strand.
TTCATATATTTCATGAAAGTTACACAATATATATATACATACATATCTAAAAATTCTAATTTTTTTCTAATACCTATATCAAAGTCTAAATATTCTGGAAATATATTTTTGTTCTTTTCTATAAAATCTATAGCATTTAAATCTATATATTTACTAGATGCTCCGTCTGAAAATACATTTGAAAAATATAATTTATCTTTTAATTCCATCCAATATTCTGATCCTGGATATAACGAAAATAGATGAAGTTGAATAGCATTTACTCCTATGCGAAACATTTTGTAAATTAATTGAATAGTTAAATTAACATCATCTTCTGATTCCTCTGGAAATCCATAAATAAAAGAAGCTGTTGTATGAATATTGTATCTATTTAATAATTTCATAGTATTTAAGGCTTTATCCAAATCTAAATTTTTATTTATAATTTTTTGAATGGTTTTAGATCCACTTTCTATTCCTAAATACATAGAAGTACATCCTGCTTCGCTCATTTTCTTTATCATTTCTTCATCTAAAGTATCTGCTCTTGAACTACAACGCCAAGTAATCTTTATATTGTTTTTTATTAAGTTATCACAAAAATCTAGTATTCTATTTCTATTAGCAGTGAATAGATCATGTTCAAATTCAAATTCATCTATATCAAATTTATTTTTTAGCTCACTAATTTCATCAATTATTCTTTCTGAACTTTTTAATCTGAAATTTCTCTTCCAAAATGTTTTGGTGGAACAATATTTACAGCCAAAAGGACAACCTCTTCCAACCTCTAACTGTATCTTTTTGCCCAAGTTACCTTCTAATAAAGAATAATCTAATTTAGGTAAAGTATCTAAATCCTTTATTAATATGGATTCATTGCATATTACTTTCCCATTTCGTAAATAAGCAACACCTAATTCTGTTGTGAATTTTTTATTTAGTAATAAGTTATCTACTATATTAAGTATACTAAGTTCTCCTTCGCCAATGCCTATAACATCAATCCATGGACATGCTTTTAATGTTTCACCTGCTATTAAGGAAGCTTGGGGACCTCCAAATATAATTTTTAGATTTTTATTTTTGTTTTTTAACTTTTTAGCTAAACTCACTGATAAATAATATGAATTTCCCATAGTATAAAAATCAACTATATCAGGATTTTCTTTTAAAATATAATCACACATAAATTCTATGTTTTCATTATTATCATTAGAACATTTAATTAAAGATTCTGTTATTATATAATCAAAATCAATTATTCTTATAGAATATCCATTTTTTTTTAATATAGTTCCCAAACTGAATAGCCCAATAGAATAATTATTTGTTTTTTTTATATCATCTGGTGGTTTTACAAATATAATTTTTGACATATGCTTATCATCCCCTAATTAACATTTATTAAACTCTTTGATGTGTTTATTAAATATTTGTATAGTAAAAATTATTAATATAATTATTCCAAATATGAGAAATATCTGCTCTAATGTAATCGCTTTAGATACCAAACCTACTATACAGGATGTAATAGGGGCAGCACATAATGCCAATGCATTAAATAATGAAGCTACTCTTGCTAGATATTCTTTTGATATTCTTTTAAACATAGCTATCTGAAGAACAAAACTTAAGAATACAATTCCAAATCCCATAATTAATGTATTTGCACCAGAAGAAAGATATACTAAGTTGCTGGGTATTTTTCCCAAAAGGGACAAAATACAATAAGTTAATCCTATAATCCATCCTCCTAATATAAATACTTTGTGTCCTCCAATTAATTCTTTTAATTTTGGTACAAAAAGTGAACCAATAGACATCCCTAGTACCAATGTTATACTCATTATAGAAATAACCTCATTACCTTTTTTCAATACTTGAACCGCATAAGGAGCTAAAAGAGCATTATATGGTACTATTAGTGCATTTATAACACATGAAAATAAACACACATTTAAAATAAATTTATCTTTTACAATATATTTGAACCCTTCTTTCAAATCCATAAAACATCCCTTTATAGTAATATTATTATCTTTTTTTATGTTATTGGATATTTTTAACGTCAATATAATGATTCCACATATTATAAAGGTTACTGAATCTACCATTATTGTTCCACCTAAACCAACTGTAGTTATTAATATTGGAGCTATAGCATATCCTAACAATTCAGAAATCCTATTTAAAGATGTACATAATGCTATACCATTGTCTATATTTTCCTTGCTTATTATTTCAGGAAATATACTAGTGGATGCTGGAGATCTAAAAGCTTCAAAAGATGAATTCATAAAAGTGATTACATATAGATGCCAAACCTTCAATTTCCCTAATATACTTAATAGCGCAATTATTGCTACACATATTCCTCTTCCAAAATCGCATATAGCCATTATTTTTTTCTCAGCAATATATTTACATATTACACCTGAGCATATTCCAAAAATAAGACTAGGAAAACCATTAACAGCAAATAAAGTAGCAACTAATAATGTAGATCCCGTAATTGAATAAACAAGCCATGAAAAGGCAATGGTATCAATACCATCTCCAAATCTAGAAATTAAAGTGGCAGTAGTTTCTTTAATATAATTAGTCTCTTTTAATAAAGCTTTATATTTATTACTTATTTTACCCATAAATATTTTTCTCCTAAATTTATACTACTTTTTTAATATTTAAATCATTTTTATTATTTAATCGTGTAAAACATATGTTAGTGTTTTCATGTTTAGCTAATTTTAAATCTAAATTACAACTTTTAATTGTATATACATCATATTTATAACTATTTAAAAATTTATCATTCTGACTATAATAAATAAAATTAACAATATCTGATTCAAATAAATATGTTTCATATAAAATGTCTTTGTTTTCAAAATCGCATGAATTAATTAAATTACCCAAGTCCCTTATACAATTTTTAGGATTTAATTGTATTTTATAAATTAGATTTTCATACAATTTAAGTTGTTCAATATTTACTTCTCTAAATTTTTTAAAAAACTCCAAATGATTTCCAAATACATTTTTAATTAGAAATTTATATGTTGTATTCATATATTTCATTAATACTCTTGAATAAGTTAATATATATATATCTAAAAATTTCAAATCTTCTCTAATACTAACCTTAAAATCTAAATATTGAGGAAATACCTCTTTATTTTTTTCAATGAAATGCATACTGTCATTATCCACGTATATACTGCATGAACCATCAGGAATTTGCTTTGATAAATATAGGTCATTTTTTAATTCCTCATAATATTGAGTCCCTGGAAATAATGAAAATAAATGAAGTTGGGTTCTATGAACCCCTATTCTTATCATTTTATAAATCATTTCAATTGTATCGTTGACATCGTTTTCATTTTCTTCAGGAAATCCATATATAAATGAAGTAACTATTTCCATATTATATTTTTTTAATAAAATAGTTGTTTCTAAAGCTTTATTTAAATTTAAATTCTTATTTATTATTTTTTGCATCTTCGTAGATCCACTTTCTATACCTAAAAATACAGCTTCACATCCAGCTTCCCTCATTTTGCTAATTAATTCTTCATCCAATGTGTCTGCTCTAGAACTGCATGTCCAATTTATATTTATATTAGAACTAATTAGCTTGTCACAAAAATCTAATACTTTTTTCTTATTAGCAGTAAATAAATCATGTTCAAAATTAAATTTATTTATATTAAAACGGTGATTAAGCTCTTCTATTTCTTTTATAATTCTTTCTGAACTTTTTAGCCTAAAATTTCTTTTCCAAAAAGTTTTTGTAGAACAATACTTGCATGCAAAGGGGCACCCTCTACCTACGTCTAAATCTATACTTTCTTCAAAAGTTCCTTCTAGTAAAGAATAATCTATCATTTCTAAATCATCTAAATCATCTATTAATACTGTTTTATTAAGCATAATTTCACCATTTTTTAAATATGCAACACCTAGTTCATCTGTAAACTCTGTATTATTAATCAAATTATCTATTATATTAACTATACTGCTTTCTCCTTCTCCAAGACCTATTGCATCAATCCATTGACCACATATTTCTAATGTTTTTCTAGCAGTTAAGGTTGCTTGTGGTCCACCAAACACAATCTTTATATTTGGGCTCTTACTTTTTAATAATTTGGCTAACTTAATTGTTAAATAATAAGAATTGCTCATAGTATAAAAGCATACAACATTGGGTTGATTGTTTAATATATAATTACACATTATATGAATATTCTGTGTAGCATTATTAAAATTACTTTTTATTATTGATGAATGCATTAAATAATCAAAGTCAATTATTCTTACAAAATATCCATGCTTTTTTAATATAGTTCCTAAGCTAAATGAACCAATTGAAAAATTATTTTTTTTCTTTATATCATTTACAGAGTTTATGAATACTATCTTTTTCATAATAAGTCTCCTTATACTTTATATTTTCTGCTAATATATGAGATATTAAACTTCTTAAATAAAATAAATGCAATATAATTTAAAATCATTCATTTTTGGTATAAAATCATAGAAGATGATGAATAAATATATAATACTTTTAAATAGTTACTATTGTATTATATATTTAAATTTTCAATTAAAATATATTATTGTAACTATTTGGATATATATATATTATCATAACAATTAAAATAAATAAACAACAAAATGTAAATAAATTGTTAAGACTAATCTAAAATTATTTTATAAGCTTTCAATAGACTTTGTATACTTTATATAAAACTTTAGTTTAATATAGAGCGTTATAGTTTTTTATTATAATAATATTAAGTCAACAACCATGAAATTTATGCTCTATTTTATAAAATTACTTTTATTCTCATTATTTTATGGTATATTATTTATATAAGGTAATTCTCCTACATATTGATATTCTTGTATTTTTATCCATCCACTTTATAGTTCTAAGATACATTTCCATATTTATATACTTAAAAACTTTAAATTACTCAGTATTTATATTTAGGTAGAATTTCAATTAAGCTTATATAGTAAAATATATTTGTTTAGCCAAAAGCTATACTAATATAAACAGGAGGTTTTAATATGAGTTTTACAAAAATTCAAGCCCACAGAGGTGCCTCTGGCTATGCCCCTGAAAACACCATGGCTGCTTTTAAAAAAGCTATAGATATGAAAGCTGACGGCATAGAGCTAGATGTACACCTATCAAAAGATGGTCATCTTATAGTAATGCATGATGAATATTTAAACAGGACTTCAAATGGAAAAGGATTAATTGCAAGTTATACCTTAGAGGAATTAAAAAAATTAGATGCAGGCTCTTGGTTTGAAAAAGAATTTAAAGGTGAAAAAATTCCAACTTTACATGAAGTTTTAGAATTTATCTTCAAAACTGAAATTTTTATAAATATAGAAATTAAGGCTGGCTATAGAATCTATCCTAATATAGAGGAAAAAGTTTTAGCTTGTTTACAAAAGTATAATATGCTAGATAGGTGCATAATTTCTTCCTTTGATCATTATTCACTAGTTAGAGTAAAGGAACTGAATCCTAATGTAAAAACTGGACTTTTATATAGTGCTTCATTATATGAACCTTGGAAATATGCCAAATCTGTAAAAGTTAATGCCCTTCATCCTTTATATTTAACTTTAGATAAACATTTTATAGAGGAGGCATATGCACATAATTTAGATATAAATACCTATACAGTAAATGATGAAAAAGTAATGCGACAACTTGCTGCAGCTAGAATATCCGGCATAATAACAAACTACCCTGACAAAGCTAAAAAAATATTAAGCGAGATTCGGGAGGGCTAAATAATGGATAATAAGGTTTCTAAATTAAACTATAAAAAGACCTTCATACTTGGCTTTGGCTTCTTTGCCATAAGCCTAGTGTGGCCTCTTTACAATGTTTATGTGCCAATATTTTTAAGAGATTTTCTTAACAGCCAATTTGCTATCAATTCTATTATGACATTAGATAACATACTGGCAGTAACACTCATACCCATTATTGGTTCCCTAAGCGACAGAACCACCACAAGATTTGGAAGAAGAATGCCTTATCTTATATTAGGCATTCCTATTTCCTCATTAATGTTTATTTTGCTTCCTAATTACTCAAGTTTTCTGAATTTTATGATAATTATTACCATATTAAACTTTTCCATGGCCATATATAGAGCACCCACCGTTGCACTTATGCCCGATATAACTCCATCACATTTAAGAAGTGAAGCCAATGGAATAATTAATTTTATGGGTGGACTTGCTTCTGTATTTGTACTCATAGGTGGCTCATTTTTATATAAAGCTAACAAAAATTATCCCTTCCTTGGAACAGCAATTCTAATGTTTTTAGCCCTATTTATACTAATGAAGTTCATAAAAGAACCTAAGAATATTGCGGTAGAGAAGGAGGAAAAAATAAGCATAATTTCTTCCCTAAAAGATATTTGCAAAGACGAGGATAAAACTACTCTTTATATTTTACTTGCAGTATTTTTCTGGTTTGTAGGTTATCAAGGTGTGGAAGCTACCTTTAGCAATTATTGTGTTCAATTCTTAAAACTTCCTGTTACTAAAGCTTCTTTTATACTTGGATTTTTTGCTCTTTCATTTTTAATTTTTGCTATTCCCGCTGGATTTATAGGTGGAAAACTTGGTAAGAGAAAAACTATACTTATAGGTATTTCTGGAGACGTGATTGTATTTATTCTTTTGTCACTTATAGGTACTTTATTTCCATTGAATCAATTATTTATGCTGATTCTAATGGCCATAGGTGGATTTTTCTGGGCTCTTATCAATATAAATTCTTATCCTATGGTAGTGGAGATGACCACAGAAGAAAAAATAGGAACCTATACAGGATTATACTATTTTTCATCATCTTTAGCTGCAATACTTGGTCCATTATTTTTAGGTGGCCTTATAGATTTAATAGGATTTAAATTCATGTTTTTATTTACAGCCCTAGCCTACGCTTTTGCATGGGTTTGTATGCAAAATACTCATAAACAATGCCCTTAAAATTGCGAGTACTCATCCTACTGCTTTTTTTACTTCTATAGCTCCTGAAGGGCAATTTTGTGCACAAGCACCACATTCCATGCAACTATCTTTTCTCATTATAACAGCTTTTTTATCTTCTATAGTAAAAACCTCATGAGGACATACATTTATACACATTTTGCATCCGATACATTCTTCTTTATTTAACTTCAAGGACACCACATTCTGCAAGTATTGCATAAAATCTTTCTCCTTGTAAATAAATATTATTTTCATTCTATGTTCCAATAAATTCATTAGTTTTTCAATTTAATATGAATATGTTAATTCTTAACCTCGTCATTTTATCAGTAATTTTTTCTTTTTTCATTTAACATTAATGTATATAATAATTCATATTACATTTTATATAGCTTGTATTATTAAAAGTATACATCCAAACAGTGAACATATAATTACTGTAGGAACTGCATATAAAGTTTCTTTTAAAACTCCTGAAAAACAAGTATATGGTGTAGAGCCTGTAAAATTCAATGCTAAATATGCTATTAATGAAGTAAGTAAAAGCCCATTTCCTAAATATGATAGCAAATTAGGTGAAATCATAAATAGAGCTGAAAAAATAATAACCACTATGGACCAAAACACTCCAAGCACAAGTCCCTTTAAGGAAAAAGCTCTGAAAGGTAAATATGGCAATAAAATTGGAAATATCACTGTACCTATTAATATTGCAATGAAATAAGCTGAAAGATTAATTATACTAGTGTATGCCAATCCATTTATCATATCTCCTCTTATTATAAGTAAATAATTCACGATCAAAAACAATGGAAAGATTAAAAACAAATATTTTATATTGTTTCTAAGGGTGTACGTACCAGCCTCTCTTTAAAAGTAAATGTAACTTTTCTCATTTTTTCTGACGCTTTAAATCTATTTATTATAAATTCCTTTAAATCTTCCGCCCTTATTGGTCCATATATTATCCTAAATCCAGTAGCTTTTGTTACATCTAATTCTTTTCTTAATTTGTCAAAGGTAAATTTATAATTAGCGGTTACTAAAACTGGTGATACCTTGGTTGGTTTTCGTACAGCATATATACCTGGCTTTATACAATAATTTTTCTTATTTATACCTAATCTTATGCCTATACATCCTAATGCATCTTTATAATTAAGCTTTGTCCTTATTTTCGGTATTGATCCTATTTCAGTATCTATATATCCTGTAATTGCCTCATTTAAATTTCTATAAACCTTTCCATTCTCTTCATGATTTTCAGATATATTCAACTCTAAACTAGAGTCCCTTTTTTCTTCACATCAACAAGCTTTCTTGTCTAACTCCTTTAAGTCCATGACCATTCTAACACCACCTTCTTATCATTTTTAATCATTCACATTAATATACAGAAACTTAAATAAAATCGTGTATGGTCTTTTCTACCGTACCAAAAGTTACCGATTTTTTAAAACTTCCATTTTATAATTAAGATAACATACTAGATATCCATTGGAGGTGTTTTTATGAAAATAGTTATAATTTCCTGTGAAAAAAGCAATTTAAATCCTGAAAATGAATTTTATATAAAACTAGATAGTAGATTTGCAAACCTTAAGTTTATACCTAATCTGAAAGATGAAAAAGATGTTTGTACCCTTTGCGGAAAGGAATGTTTTAGATGCAGAGCTGCTTACAACCTAGATTACAGTGAGCATATAGTTCAAATAATAAAGCTTCCTGACTTATATAAAAAATTTGAAGATAAACCACTAAGCTATTTACCAAGAAAATTAGCTACCCATGATATAACTATAGCTATAGGCATACATGAAGATATATTAGTGGAAATTCCTAAATTAGTTAAAAAAAGCAGTGGAAAAGCCCTTTTGATTCCTTGTGAGAGTGGAGATTGGGTTTCAAGATGGACAAGAGATGAAATCATTAATCAGTGTAGAAAATATGATTTACAATATGCCTTTCCTAAGCCATTTTGCACGCTAAATTACGGTAATGGAGAAACTATTGATAAATTTATAGATGAGTATAAACTTGGCAAACCTAAGTTTAAATTATATGTAAATAATGAAGATATAATTATAAAAGCAGAATCTGTCATATCAGCTCCTTGTGGCAATGGCTACAATGTAGCTAAACATTTAGTAGGTAAAAAACTTGGTGAAGAAGCAAAAAAAGCCGTAGCAAAATACTGGCACAGTTATCCTTGCCTTGGTGGAATGAAAATAGATCCAGAGTTAGGAGACACCCCTCTTCATATCGCTGGCTACACCCACTATAATGCCCTAGAAAATGCTGAAATCATAAGAACCGACTAAGTGTGATTTTTCGGTTCATGCATAAGCTATCTAGAGAGAATCATCCTTTGCTAGCCCTCTAAGCACACTGGGGACGTCGCATTAAGAAATTTATATACAATATATTGTTTTGCAAATTTTAAATTAACACAATATGTTGTAGGATCTATTCTTAGTGCGACAGCCCTTTATTTATTGAATTTAATTATGGCTTTAAATAGGTCTCCGTCCACAACTATATTAAGACTTCCATTCTGTAGTTCTACAATACTCTTAGCTATAGCAAGGCCTAATCCTGAACCTTCTGTGCTTCTTGATTCATCCCCTCTTTTGAACCTTTCAAATATTTCATCTGGATCAAAATTCATTTCGTAACAAGCTATATTCTTTATAGTAACTGTAACTTCTTGTTCCTCCTCCGCTAAATCAATATAAACTCTTGTATTTGATTGTGAATATTTAAGTGCATTACTTATTAGATTATGAAAAACTCTCCAGGTCTTTTTTCCATCTAAATTTAAAAATACATTTTTATTAGGAAGATTTACTTTAAAATCTAAGGATGAATTTGTAATTTTTTCATGATACTCACCAAGAGCCTGTTTCATGAGCGCCACTATGTCTACCCTTTCTATATTGAGCTCTATTGCTCCACTAGTTACCTTGGATGCTTCAAATAAGTCTTCTATTAAGTCTTTTAACCTTTTAGATTTTCTATCTAAAACTGCCACATATCCTTCTATTTCATCTTTAGATAAGTCCTGTTGTTTTAACAAATCTATATAATTTATTATAGAAGTGAGGGGAGTTTTCAAATCATGAGATACATTAGTTATAAGCTCTGACTTTAATCTTTCACTTTTTATACTGCCATCTAAAGATTTTTTATATCCCTCTTTAATGTTGTTTATATTACTAGCTAATTTAGAAAGAAAATCTGTTCCTTTTTTATCTATGGCGTAGTTTAAATGTCCTGATACCATTTCCTCTGTACCTTTTAATATTTTATTGAAATATCCAACCCTTTTAAATATATTGTACATTATAAAAACTGTATAAAAGAACATATATATTGCTGCTGGTATTACAAATACCGCTGGTATTACCACTGCTGCTGATAAAATCATACCCAAAAATACGGTAGTAAAAATAATCATGAGCATTTTAAATCCTATATTTTTAAACATAAAACTATCTTTTATAGAATTTAAGATTTTATATATAAAGCTTATTTCCCATTGATTTTTTAATTCATTCTTATCTTTCAAAATAATCATTAGTTCTCCTAAGGCAATAATCAAATAAAAAATATATAAAACTAATAAAAAAAGATCTAATATCATTGGCATATTATTGTCGTAAAATACATAGTTGTCATATCCATAATATAATATTAATGAAAAAATCAGAAATAATAATATCTTAAAATCTAAAGATATTTTCTTATAGAGTCTCTTAATCCCTAAAAAGTTTTCTTTTAAAAAACTTATTTTCCTTAAATATCTCAATATAAAATAAATCAATACTAAAGCTATACTACACATAACTGTTTCTTTTATAATTCTATTTCTAGTATCTTGACTTCTATTATATTGTGATATAATCTCTGAATTATTTGTACCATCGTCTAAAACTATGAAATATCCACTTAAATTTTTCTGCTTAAAGTAGCTGTTCATTTCTTTCTGAGCATCATTATCAGGTTTAATCAATGGTAATTTTATGGAAAATAATGCCTCTTTTAAATAAAGCTGAAGTTCCTTTTCTCCTTGTAAATTAGTATATATCTCTCCATTTTTCTCATTATTTATATAGTATTTCATCTCTCTTTTTGAATCTAAAGAGCTCTTTAAGTTATTATAATGTTCATCCCTATTATCTACTACTATCTTTTTTAACTCTTGCAGTGTTTTAGAATTCTTATCCTTAATATCTTTTTCTAAATTTTTAAGCTTTTTATCTTTTTCTTCATTTAATTTTTTTACCTCTTCTTGGTTTCCAGAACCCTCTACATCAGTAATAAAACCATTATATTTCTCTTCAATTTCACTCCTCCTTATCTGTATTTGAACATCTAACATACTGTTATCAACCTTTTCATCAAAGGATTTTTTATCATAATCCCTAAATATCTCATGATATCCAATTATATCCGTATAGTAATTAATAAGAGTACCTGCAAACATTCCACTTTTAAAATAATAATTCTTTGCAAAATATCTTCTATTTTTTACACAGTCAATAATGCATACAACTGAAAAAGCCAACATATACAAAGCCAATATAAAAGCTAAAATATTTACACATCTTCTATTTTTCAATTTTATATCCAATTCCCCACACCACCTTTAAATATCTCGGTTCTTTAGGATTAACTTCGATTTTTTCTCTTATTCTTCTTATGTGAACTGCTACGGTATTTTCTCCATTATAGTACGGTTCACCCCAAGCTTTTTCATATATTTGTTCAATAGAAAATACTGTTCCCTTATTTTCCATCAAAAGTTCTAATATATTGTATTCTGTAGGTGTAAGTCTTACCTCCTTGTCATCTACTATTACCATCTTAGTATTTTTATCTAAAATTAAGTCTCTAGCTACTAATCTATCACCTGTACTTTTATAATTTCCAAAATTCATATATCTTCTGAGTTGTGACTTAACCCTAGCTACTAGTTCTAGTGGGTTAAACGGCTTTGTGATATAATCATCTGCCCCCATATTAAGTCCTAATATTTTATCTGTATCTTCTGATTTAGCAGAAAGCATTATTATAGGGATATTCTTCTTTTCTCTGATTTTAAAGGTTGCTTTGATTCCATCCATTCTTGGCATCATAATATCCATTAATATTAAATGAATTTCTTCCTCCTCTAAAAGTATCAATGCATCTATCCCATCCTTAGCTTTAAAAACAGTTATGCCTTCGTTTTTTAAATATATTTCTATTGCATCTCTTATTTCATCTTCATCATCCACTATTAAAACATTATATTTATTCACCCGTACCCCATCCTTTCACATAAATTATACCATCCTTTTCACTTCCTTCCTTTACTATAACTCAATTATACAAATTTCGTTTTAAAAATAAGTATATAAAAGTCTTAAAAATTTATTAAGAAATTTTATATACTAGGTCGCTTTTGTATTTGTGTGCACTTTATTGTTATTTTATCGTTTTATTGTGTATTCATTATTAGTTTTGCTTGTATTTTATCAGAGTTATTGGTATTATATGAAGTAAAGAGTCTGTTTCAATATTTACATTTTGCAATAATACTTACCATTATCTCACACTTAAATCAGACGCTCTAATCTTCATCAAAGATTTGCTTAAAACTTATCTATTCTAACGAAATTTACAAAAACTTATCTAAAGTGATTACAACTCCTATCTTTGTATTATAAAGATTGAAATGTTAGAAGAGTTGTATATGAAATATAAAAAGAAAATATTAAGATATATGTCTACGGTATAAAAAATTTATTATATAGGGGGTATTTTTATATTGAAAAAAAAAGTTAAAAGAGGTTTCTTAGATTACTTGACCGTTTACTTAGGCTGTGCTATACAAGCCTTCGCAGTTACCTGCATACTAAAACCTAATGGATTAGTAGTAGGTGGATTTACGGGAGTTTCCCTAGTCCTTGGAAAATTAGTAAATATTAAATATACATTTATATACTATACTCTTTGTATATCAGTATTAATATTAACTTGGTTTTTACTTGGTAAAAAGGAAGTGCTTAAAATTTTGCTTCTATCTACTACTTATCCTTTAATATTGATTTTATTTGATAATATAAGTTTTAATTTTATTGAATCTAGTAGCAATGGTATTTTACTCTCTTGTATTTACTACGGTATTTTTTCAGGAATTGGTACAGGCCTCATATTAAAAAAGGGGTTTTCCCAAGGAAGCTCAGACACTGTAGCTAAAATACTTAACAAAAAGCTACTTCCTTTTATGAGCATAAGCCAAATCTTACTTATAATTGACATATTAATTCTTGCACTATCAGCCTTTGTTTTTGGTAAGAACGCGGTACTTTATGCCATAGTTATGGAAATGATTTATACTAAGGTCATGGAATCAGTATTATTTGGTTTTGGTTCCTCTCTTGTTAAAATGGTAGTTATAAGTGAAAAAACTGATGATATTGCAGAGTTTATATTAAAAGAACTGGGAAGAAGTGTTAGCATAGGAACTATAACTGGAGCCTACTCAAATGTAAACAAACGAAAAGTTATTTTAATTTGCTCAACAAAAGAATCTATGCTAGTTAAAAACTTTGCAGCTAAAATAGATAAGAACGCATTTATAAATCTTGTTCCCGTAATATTTGCCTGGGGTAAAGGAGATGGATTTGACAACTTAGAAATTGAATAAGCTACACCACTTTACTGATATAAAATAAATTTTGTGTCATATTTAATATAAACGATTAACCCACAATAAGGTACAATGTGGTGGAATTATGAAATTTATCCTCCATGACTTGCATAAGAGCTCGGAACAATAAATTTAATTTAAACAGTTCCTTTGCTTCTTATGCAAGCCATTCCAGAAAAATTTCATAATTCAGGTAATGTAATGCTTTTTGTGGGATAATCATATTATGTACTTATAGAAAAATAAATAATAAATATCAGCTATCAAATATAATTATAATTTTACATCTGCTAAAAGGGAATTAATTATTTTTCATACCATTCATTTATAACCTTGATGCTTTCTTCTGATGGATAATAATTTTTATGCTCACCATCCATACCTACTGCAAATACAGAAAACCCTAAAAACCAATTTTCTTTTTCAAAAACACCTCTGTAAGCCTTAAAGCATCTAGCCTGTTCCTTATTGTTCACTATGGAAGACGGCACTGGATTCCATGGTTCCACAGAAGCCTTATTTCTCTTTGGAAATCCCAGTTCGCCGAAAAAAATAGGCTTATTCCATTTTAAGTTAAAACTATGGATTTCATCCTTTATATTTTGCTCTCTGTTATATCTTTGAGAGCTAAGTAAAGCATTTTTTAAATTTTCAATAGTATTTTCATCTTTGTCCGTAAGTTCAAAATAAGCTGCTATACTTATAAAATCCACTTTAGAAAATACTTTGTTATTTAATTTCTTTAAATAATCTTCCTGAGTTTTTTTATCCCAACTAGCTGTGTACCACCAGCAAGTCCTATAGGTTATAAGTCCCTTATAATATTTTCTCACAAAATCTACCGCATCGCACCAATAACCTTCTGCATACTCCATTTGAACAAAATTAGAAGCTACATTCAAAGCATCCACATGATAAGGCACCGCCACATCATCTATCAATACTTTTAGTACATTGTTTTTCCAATTCCAAAAGAATTTATCGATATTCCTTGGCTTCCACTGAGTTTCATAAAGTTCTCCATTTTTTATCCAAGGATAGGGTTCTAATATTATATTTATCTTTCTCCATCTTAATTTTTTTATAAGCTTAATGGCTTTCTTTTCACTATTTTTATCTACATGCATATTATCCGAAGTCAAAGACTCAATATTAATTGCCACTGGTATATTTACAGTGTTTAACCCCAATTTGTCTATATCGTCTAATACTTTATCTATATCATAATCTGTAGAAAGATTAGCCGATTTAATTTTAACGTTAAATTCTCTATTTAAAGTTTTACCTAAAAGCTTATTTTTTAAATTATTTATACGTCCCTTCATAGATGGGTTCAGTTGCATAACATATGCTATAAAAGCAACTACTACTATCCCTATAATTATTTTATTTCTTTTTTTAATCTTCATATTATATAACTTTACTCCCCTATTTATAAAATTAAATTTATGATTATCCCACAAAAAGAATTACATTGCTTGAATTATGAAATTTCATAATTCTACCACATTGTACCTTTTTGTGATTTAATCAATTTATTGCTTTTTATATTTCTTTATATACATTATTGCTGCAGTTACTGTGAATAACATAACTACAACCAAAAATATTATTAGAGACTTTGTTCCAGCACTTATATTAGTAATTCTACTAAGACTAAACTTATTTATTGCATTATCTTCTTTTTCTCCGTAGGTTAGATTTTTTAAATTTCCCATTCTATCTATTATCACTGAGTTCCCCTTTAAGCTCCTAATTAAATTTAAATCTTTAAGATATCTTTGCGCTAACCCCAAGTCTTTTTCATTTACAGAAGTTATTAGCATAACTTTACTATTACTATTAAAAGGAGATTGTATAAGTTGTATAGTAGCTATTTGGCTAGCATAACTTGGAAGTAAATTCACTTTTTCATTAGACTGAAAAGCTGTAAAATCTTTATTAAACTTTACATACATATTTTTGTTAAATTTTTCCACTACTTCATTATTTTTAGGAGTGCCTAATACTAATAAATTCCCCTTTGGAGGATTTTTCAATGCTTCACTTGCTGCTAAAACTTTAAAACTTCCACCATTCAAATCCACATCATGACCTATATGAGCTGCAATGCTTCCAGCCCATGTTAATTGCTCAGAAGAAAATTTATCTGGTAAAATCATAGTGAAATCATTGAATTTTCCTTCCGCTACAAAAGGATTAGGATAATTCTCAAAAATAAAATCTCTCCCTTCTTTATATGGCAAATGCACATAAGATTCTGAGCTTATGTACGCCCAAGGATTGTCCTCCTCCCTAAAGCTGCAGAACACATCCTTTAATTGCAAATCAAAAGCTACTTTAATATCGTAATAACTGGAATTTCTTACATCCTCAGGTATACTCACTTGAAAAGTATCATTATCAGCACTATTAGCACTCAATTTTTTACTGGCTATAGGTGTATCATTTACATATACCGTAAGTAATGATCTATCAAAATCTAAATTTTTGGAATACCTAGTTTTTAATACTATATTAGCTGCTTTATTCACTAATCTATTTTTAGGGATAGTTACTGTAAAATTTGACTCCTGTCTAAAAGCCCCTGGTAAAAGCACATTATTATACCCTAACCTTGAAAAGCTTATATTCTCCACTTCAGTTTTTGATGGATCTTTCACGTTTAAATCTTTATCTACAATTATACTATTTCCATTTATTTGTTTCATTAAATCTTTACTGCTCAATAGTTCCCCCGCTTTTATAAGTTTACTTTCATCCTTAGAAACCACTATTAATATCTTCTTTTCTTTATTGTAAGGTGACTGAACTTCCTTAATCACAGCACTATTTTTAATATTTTGTAGTTCCTCTGAACTTAAAAGATTTATTATTTCCTTAGGACATTTTTTTTCCTGACCTACAAACACAATATTAGTTGAAGATTTTTCTGCCGCGTCAGAAAACTTATAAACTTTTGTATTTATATTTTCATATTTTCTTTTAGATCCAAAATTGGCACAAATCATCATAGCTGTAGTTATTTCTGAGCTAGAACTGTTATCTGGAACTACCATTATACTATTTACTGGTAATTCATCACTTTCCTTCATATAAGGAAAAGGAAAATCCTTTAAAGCTATAGAATCTTCTATATCTTTAAAATCTATATGTACATATGATTCTTTATGTATCACTATCCAATTTCCTGTATTAACATCATCAATACATGGTTTTTCCGAGATTCTCTTATAAGTCTTAATTTTTATTTCATTGAATCCCTCTTTTATTTTATCTTTTGAAATTGGTATTTTAACAGTTCTTTTATATTCTTTTTTATCTCCTAACCTTATGGAGCCAATAGGTGTATCATTTATTAAAACTGTTAATGTAGAATTTTTATTTTCTAGTAGTTCACTTTCTGTAAATACTAAATTAATATACGAACCTTCAATAGTCCAATTGTTGCTAACATCAAAGAAAAAAGCCTTAGTGGCCAAAACACCACTGCCCGTCCAATCCTTTTCAAACCTATAGTTTTTTGATTTTTTATTTATAGAATTATTTAAATTATCTGCCTTGACCAAATTACTACTAGAAATCATCAAAGACAAAGTTAAAATAAATACTAATAAAATACATAATATTTTTTTCATAGATACTCCTTTCCTAAATATCTAGTGTACTTGCTTGCACATCGATTGATTTTACTTATTTTATACATAGACTACATAATTAATGTAATCCATTATTTATTGCTATTGTGTATAATTCCTTAATAACCTTGCTAATAAATTTATTATAATTTATTGTTCCTTCCATTGTTTTTTTTCCATGTACCTTGTGGAATTTTTATTAATTCCTGCTAAAATCTTTCGGTTTTATACCACTTTACTTCTCTTTTAAATATAAGATCTTTAAAATACTGAATTATACCTTTTATAGCCACTACCATCCAAAGCTGACAATAAGTAAAATACATTAGCGGAACTAAAATCAAATTTTTTAAATTACTTTCGCCCTTTTCCATACTTAAAGTTAAAAATACTTCTAATATGAAAAGAATATATGCAAGAATCCACAGCACAAGAAAATTTCCTGTAACGTGTATTTCTATTTTTGTGAATAAGCTTAATAAGAAAATACTATCAGATATTATTACAGATGAAAGGAATAAAAAATACACTGTAAAAAAGTAGAACATATCAAATATAACGCTTTTTACATTGTTATTAAATATTCCTCTTATGTACTTAAGTAAAACATAAATATTGCCCTTAGCCCATCTAGTACGTTGTTTAAACCATACTTTTAAATTTTCTGGCTCCTGCTCCCAAGTTACTGCCTTGGGCATAAATTTTATTTTGTACCCCATTTTATATATTCTAAAGCTTATCTCTGTATCTTCTGCTATTGCCTTTATATCCCAACCTGAAAGCTCCTCAATTATACTTCTTCTAACTATAAAATTAGTGCCCGGTATAGTGCAAAGATTTAAAAGCTGCCATCTCCCCGCTTGAGCCATCCACTGAAAACTTAAGGTTTCTATATTTATAAATTTCGTCAATAAATTTCTGCCTTTATTTCTAGTTCTAAATTTACCTATAACTGCTCCAAGACTTTCATCCTTATGTATAGTATTCACTAAATATCTAAGTGCATTTCTCTCTGGAGTATTATCTGCATCATATACGGCTATATATTCTCCTTTAGATGTTGCAAATCCTATATTAAGTGCATTAGACTTACCTTTACCACCAATTTTGTCATTTATATTTATAACTGTAAAATTATATTCACCATAATCTTCTTTTATTTCTTGGATCAATTTTCTTGTATTATCAGAGGAATTATCATTTATTACAATAAGCTCCATTTTATCCTTGGGGTAATTTAAAAGCAACAAAGATTTCACAGTTCTCCCTATAACCTTTTCTTCATTATGCGCAGGCACCAGTATTGAAACTATTGGATAATCCTTTAAATCCCCTAGCTCTTTATTTATGTTTTTTCTGTAATATCTATATCCTGATAGAGATAGCACAATATTCATAAGAAGTAACATCCATATAGAAACTAAAGAATATATAAATAAATAATCTACAAAAGTTAAATCCTTCATATTTATCACCTTAAAAATTTCTTTCTATCAATTTTTTTTAATACTATAAAAACAACTAAGAATACAATGCAAAATATAGATACTATAATTGTTAAAACTAAATTTATATTTGCTATATACCCCACTTTTTTAGGCTTTTCTTGTTTAGTGTCTTTATACTTTTCCTTAGGATAATTTATATCAATTCTTCCACCTGTAGACTTTATGCTTATGTCTTCCCATTTAACCCAATTATCTTCTCTTTTCAAATCCAAAAAATCTACATTTTCACTTTTAAAAAATTGGACTATTTCTTTAAGATATTTAATATCTAAATAACAATGAAAGAAGACTCCTGCAGTGTAACCCTTTGATAATGAAACTTGTTTAAAATTCTCCTTTATATTAGGGATAGATAGAGGATTTTCCGTCTCCACATATCCTAAATTCTCTGGAATCAATTTATTAAATGCATCTGTATTATAAATCTTATATGGAAAAGGTGTAGTAGTAAACTTTTCATTACTACTTT
Source organism: Clostridium sp. KNHs214 (assembly GCF_000744935.1). GTDB lineage: Bacteria > Bacillota > Clostridia > Clostridiales > Clostridiaceae > Haloimpatiens. The sequence continues at coordinate 547,793 of NZ_JQMW01000013.1, forward strand.
GATATTGTCCCACATAAGTAGAAAAATACTTTTTAATTTCCTTATATCCCTTATTATTCATGGCATAGTGAGGTGCTTCAAAACCTAAAGGATATATGCCATTTTTCACACATTCCTTTAGTCCATTTCCAACTTTATTATATACATATCTTTCCATATCATCTTTTAATGGTTCATCTTTTTGACCATCCCAAAATTCAAATCCCTCTCCAGAAGCTTCTTCCTTAGAGTTTTGATGAGTATATCCGTGAAGTATTACACTTCCTCCTCTTTCTTGCATATACCTTATGGTCTCGGCAAAATCCTTCTTATGTGAAATAGTATTTATATATCCTGTTTTAGTATCTACATAAGTTGGTATTAAGGCTATCATGAAGGGTACTCCTTCTTCACTAAGATAATCCGCTATGGCTCTAAGCTTTTTTTGGTTCCTAAAGGGATGTACATCTTCTATTCTTACATATACGTTGCCCTTATTATCTCTTTTAAAAGAAAACATATGATTTAATAAATCTGAAAATACGTAAAAAAGTACTGAATTATCATCTACTCTAGATACATACCATAAATTTCTACTGTTTAATGCATAGGGATAAAATTCCCTTCCATCACTTATGTAAGCTAACACCTCTACCTGCTTATTTAAAGGTTTAAGTATAGTAAATAGTTCCTTGGATTCTATTATAAATTTTCCCATACTTTTTACAGACTTGGTTTTTTCTTGACTATTACCGTAATATATCTCTGTAATATCCATCTTTCTGCCTGCATATTCTAAATTATATTTTGAATTATTTTGAACAAAATACTCTATTCCCTTGCCAATCCAGCATACTTTTCCTTTATATTCTTTTAAATCTTTTATAAGTTCTTTATTATTTAATTCTCCATCAATTCCCAATACAAAAACATAATCATATTTATTCAAATAACCTGATTTATATTTTTCTACATTTATATCTTCCCCGTCTAAATCATAAGCACCAAAAAGTTCTTTAATACTATTGACCACATTATCACTATAGCTAAAATAATTATATCTATCATATATTACTAAGGCCTTTTTTCTTTTTTCAATGCCACTAACCTTAAAGCTTATGGAATTAAACACTTCTAGAAACACAAGAACAAATAATAATACTCTTGTGTCCTTTTGACTTTTCTTATTTTTTCTAATCCACATCATATTCCAATTCCCTTTCAGTTAATTCTTTAAATTGAAAGGAGTTTTCTATAGATTTATTATATTGATGTGCTCCTATTTTAACTTCTATATTTATACTTCTGCTCTTTTCTTTTTCTTGTAAATTTAATTCTCTTGCTTTTTCCTTAATTCTTTCTTTTACAACCTCTGCTCCTCTTATGTCCGTGTCCTCCATTAAAATGGCTAAAGTATCTTTAGATAATTTATATCTTATGTCTTCATTTCTAGTTGAATCCATTACACACTTACTTATTTCCTTCATAAGCACCGTCATTTTACTTTCACCTAGAAGACTGTTTAGCTGTTGAAAATAATTAACCTTTATAATCATTAAAGATAGAGTAGTATCATGTCTTTTAACTCTGCTTATAGCCCTATCTAAATCCATATAAAAAGCTTTTAAATTGCTTAATCCAGTATTTTTATCTATAGTTATAAGTTCTTTATATTGCATTCTTAATTTATTATTAATACTTTGCATCTCATTTATATTAACCGATAACTTTCCAGCTATAAATCCACTTAAAGGTATAGATATCATCCAAAAATAAGTTAAAATTTCTACAGTTTTTCCTAAAATAATACTGCTGTAAAGTATGTAACTAGCATAAAAAAATATAATCACTATGCTGGATAAAAGTCCTCCTACAACACCTTTAAAATAAGCTATAATAACTACTAAAAAAATCAACGTTAGCATAATAAAGTCCAGTAAAGTGCTTTTAGCAAAATTAAAATATAAAAAGCTAGTAGTTAGAAATACTATTAAAAACAACATCAAAAAAAATATGTCTATATTCTTAGCTTCCTTATTCATTATTTACCTCCATTTTATACATAATTAATTATCTTTCCTTTCATATTTCTTGTAATCTACCAAATCAATGATAATATTCAATAATTATCAATGACTTGAAATGATTAGTAACTTGTATTAATAACTACTTATTATTATATTTATTAATATATTTATTAATAATCATTATTCATATCTATTTTACCACACTTACTAAAAATGTCATATGTTTTTTTTCAATTATATGCATGTATTATTAGTTGAAAATAAGGTAAGTTTTCCACACACAAATAAAATCTGCTTTAAGTTTTATCTATCTTAAAGCAGATTTTCAATAATCTTTTATAATTATGCTTTTATAACTCTTTCAATATATTCTTTCCCATAATAAATGCTTTATCTAATATATCCTGTCTTTCCCACACAGGTACTTCATCTGTATTGGCACAGAACAAACTATATTTACATTTTGCATTTACAGCTTTTAAGAATAAATCTGCAACTGGTATGGAAGCATCAAATTGTCCCTGGTGCTCCTTTGCACCACCTACACATAGAAATACTCCTATTCTTTTTTTATCTCTATCTATAGAAGGATTATTTAATTGATATTTACTGGACCAAAACATCTGGCATCTGTCTATCATTATTTTAGTAAGACTGCTAACAGTGTTGAAATAAAGCGGTGAAGCTATTATGGTGCAATCACTTTCATCAAAGGCCTTATAAAGTTTTTGCATATCATCATTAATACAGCACTTTCCAGTACTTGAACAATAATAGCATGAAGTGCATGGTGCAATGTCTAAATCTCTCAAATAAATCTTTTCTATATGAACTTCTTCTTTATCCATGCCTTTTAGAACCTTATTCAAAAGAAAATCTGTATTTTTACCCTTTCTTGGACTGCCTACTATAGATAAAACCTTCTTCATTTTATTTCCTCCAATGCCATGATTTTTATTAGGTACATGAAAAGAAATAACAAGTCAAAGATGCTGGTATATTTTGTGTCAGACAAGGAAACAGTTCCGACTTTGGTAGGACTATCGTTGGGTTCTGGTGACGCAGTATGACGCAAAATAGATTAGCATACTGCCTTGTTATTTATTTGAATGTACCTTAGGTTATATTTTAAATGAATTCTCGCTAATTTTATAATAACATATTCTATGATTAAATCACAAAAGGTACAATGTGGTGGAATTATGAAATTTTTAAGTTTCTCAGTAGCCTTAATATTATCTCTTATTATTATTCTTTATATTTTGAAATAAGGGTTGTATTTTTTAATTCTACTTCTCTTTCTCAATAACTCTCAATATTATACTTCAATTCGTAATTTGAAACTCATCCCAAAATTTTTTAACGAAATAATATGGTTTTAGAGTGTTATTACAATCAATATTTATCCAAAAACCTATGTAGATTTAGTATATAAATTGTATATTACGAATTGAAGAATATTATACTTAACTCTTGTTTTATTGTTTTAAACTAAATTATACACTTCTACAATTTCTGTCTCTGAAAATTTCTCCATAGATTCCACTGCTGCATCTAAAGTATCTAGGGAAGTGAATATTTTTATGGAATTTTCTACAGCTTTTCTTCTTATTCTAAATCCATCTCTCTCTGAGTTATTCCCTTTAGTTGGAGTATTTACTACAAAGTCTATTTTTTTGCTACTTATACAGTCTAATATATTTGGAGTTCCACTGCTTATCTTATTTACCTTCTCTACACTTATTCCGTTAGTTTGGAGAAGGTTTGCAGTTCCTTCAGTACATATGAAGGTAAATCCTAGTTTATGTAGTTTTTTAGCTATGTGTAGAAACTCCTCTTTATCCTGCTCTTTTATGGTAGCTAGTACTACACCTTTATCCTTGATTATATTTCTATTAGCTGCTATAAATCCTTTGTATAGAGCTTCCTTAAAGTTTTTACCCACACCTAGTACTTCTCCTGTGGACTTCATTTCTGGTCCTAAACTCACTTCAACATTATGAAGCTTTTCAGTGGAAAACACAGGTACTTTTACTGCTACTAAATCCGGTTCCTTGTATATTCCTGTGCCATATTCTAAATTCTTTAGCTTTTCACCCATTATTACTCTTGTAGCTAATTCCACTACTGGAATTTTGCTTATTTTGCTTATGTAAGGCACTGTACGACTTGCTCTAGGATTTACTTCTATTACATAAACCTCTCCTTTAAATTCTATGAACTGAATATTTATCATACCCAATACATTCATTTCTAGGGCAAGCTTACGTGTATAATCTAAAATTTTATCCTTTACTCCTTCTTTTATACTGTTTCCTGGGTACATGGTTATGCTATCCCCTGAGTGCACACCAGCCCTTTCTAAATGCTCCATTATTCCAGGTATTAATATATCCTTTCCATCACATATAGCATCCACTTCTATCTCTGTTCCCATAAGGTATCTATCTATTAATACTGGATTCTTTTTATCCTGCTCAAAGGCCTTTTCTAAATAATGTACTAGCTCCTCTTTATTATGAGTTATTTCCATGCCTTGTCCTCCAAGCACATAGGATGGTCTTACTAGCACTGGATATCCTATTTCTTCTGCATGTTCTATTCCCTCATCTACATTCCATATAGCTTTTCCTTTAGGTCTTTTTATGTTTAGTTTTTCTAATACCTCATCAAACTTTTCTCTATCCTCTGCTAAATCTATATTTTCTGTACTAGTTCCTAATATCCTAATATTTTTTTCTTTTAGGAACCCTGCTAGCTTAATAGCTGTTTGTCCTCCAAACTGCAACACTACTCCTTCTGGCTTTTCTTTTTCTATTATATTAAAAACATCTTCCTCTGTAAGAGGTTCAAAATACAATTTATCTGATATATCAAAGTCTGTGCTTACAGTTTCCGGATTATTATTAATTATTATGGTCTCTATTCCTAATTTTTTTAAGGCTTTTATGCAGTGTACTGATGCATAATCAAATTCTATGCCCTGCCCTATTCTTATAGGTCCTGAGCCTATGACTACTACTTTTCTTTTATTACTTACCTTTACCTCATCTTCCATTTCATATGTGGAGTAATAATATGGTGTTAATGCTTCAAATTCTGCTGCGCAAGTATCCACCATCTTATACACTGGATTTATTCCCCATATAGTTCTAAGCTCTAATATAGTATTAGGACTTGCCTTTAATAAATCTCCTATACCCTTATCGGAAAATCCTTTTTTCTTTAAGCTATACATCCATTCTTTATTTAAATCATCTATGGTGCTATTTTTTAGTTTTTCTTCTTCCTCCACAATATCCTTTATTTTATCCACAAAATATCTATCTATGCCTGTTATTTCACAGACCTTTTCCACACTGTATCCTCTTCTTAACATTTCTGAAAGCTTAAAAATTCTCTCATCATCTGGATTCTTTACGCTCTCTCTTAATTCCTTCAAGCTCATTGAAGCAACTCCTTGGTATGCCAGTGAATATGCTCCTATTTCTAGTGAACGAATACCCTTTAGGAAAGCCTCTTGAAAATTTCTACCTACAGCCATTATTTCTCCTGTAGCCATCATCTTTGTGCCCAATATTCTATCTGCATCTTTAAACTTATCAAAAGGCCATTTTGGTATTTTAACAACTACATAATCCAGCGAAGGTTCAAAGCAAGCATAGGTCTTTTTTGTAACTGCATTTTTTATTTCATGAAGTCCATAACCTAAAGCTATTTTCGCAGCTACTTTTGCTATAGGATATCCTGTGGCTTTTGAAGCTAGCGCTGAAGACCTACTTACTCTAGGATTTATCTCTATAACTGCATATTGAAAGCTCTTAGGATTTAATGCAAACTGTACATTACATCCTCCTTCTATACCTACTGCATCTAATATTTTCAAAGCTGATGTTCTAAGCAGTTGATATTCCTTATCTGAAAGTGTTTGACTTGGTGCTACTACTATGCTGTCTCCTGTATGTACTCCTACCGCATCTATATTCTCCATATTGCATACGCATATAGAGTTTCCAAAGGAATCCCTCATTACCTCGTACTCTACTTCTTTCCATCCCTTTACGCTTTTTTCTAATAGCACTTGGTGTACAGGACTTAATTCCAATCCCATTTTAAGCATTTCCCTTAACTCTTCTTCAGCTTCCGCAATGCCCCCACCAGTTCCCCCCAAGGTATAAGCCGGTCTTACTATTAGTGGATATCCTATTTTAGCTGCAAACTCTATCCCTTCATCCATTTCATTAACTATGATGCTTTCTATAACCGGCTCATTTATCTCTTGCATTATGCTTCTGAAGCTTTCCCTATCTTCCCCTCTTTTTATAGCTTTTACAGACGTACCTATTACTTTAACACCATACTTATCTAGTATACCTTCTTCATGAAGAGCTACAGCCATATTTAACGCTGTTTGTCCTCCCATACCTGCTAATAAGCTATCTGGTCTTTCTTTTTCTATAATTTTTTTTAAAAATTCCACAGTAAGTGGTTCTATATAAACTTTGTCTGCCACTTGGCTATCTGTCATTATGGTAGCTGGGTTACTATTTACCAAAACCACTTCTACTTCTTCTTCTCTCAATGCCTCACAAGCCTGTGTTCCTGAATAGTCAAATTCTGCTGCTTGTCCTATAACTATTGGACCTGAACCTATTACCAATACTTTTTTTATATATTTATTTAAACCCATATTTAATTCCTCCCTATTGAAAATCGTCATATTTGTGTATACTGCTTTTAATTAAAAATATAGAATATTAATTTTAAATTTCTACCTATTACGGCGAAAGTTGAATTAACCATTAACTTTTAGATATAAAGTTTTGATTTATAGTTTCTTAAGCTATAACTTTAAAAATTCATCAAATAAATACTGATTTTCCATAGGTCCAGGACTTGCTTCTGGATGATACTGTACACTGAATATACGTTGTTCTGTGTTTCTCATGCCTTCTAAAGATCCATCATTTAAGCTTACATGGGTAACCACCATATTCTCTGGCATTGCTTTCACCACATAGCCATGATTTTGAGAAGTTATATAAACTCTATTTCTCTCTAAATCTTTTACTGGATGATTGCACCCCCTATGTCCAAACTTCAGCTTTTCTGTGCTTCCTCCTAGGGCTAATGCTAAAAGCTGATGACCAAGGCATATTCCTCCTATAGGTTTTTTGCCGACTAAATCCTTTATATTTTCTATAATCTCTGTCAAATCCTCTGGATCTCCAGGCCCATTGGACAAGAATATTAAATCTGGGTTTAAATTAAGCACTTCTTGTGGCTTTGTATAAGCTGGAAGTACTGTTATTTTACAATTTCTTTCTTTAAAGCATCTTATTATATTTTCTTTTACTCCAAAATCCATAAGAGCTATATGCTTACCACTTCCATCTATAGTGTATTTTCCCTTAGTAGTCACTTCTCTAACTGCATTGACATTTGAAAAACTTTTAATTTTCTCTTGTACTGCCTCCTTATTAATTTCCCCTAAGGATATTACACCTCTCATAGTGCCACTATTTCTTAAAACTCTCGTTAAAGCTCTCGTATCTACATTTTCAAGGCCTATTACTTTATTCTGTTTTAAGTAACTGTCTAAATTCATTTCAGCTCTAAAATTACTAGGATTTTTACAATATTCTTTAACTATAAACCCTTTTACCTTTGGACTTTTAGATTCTAAATCCTCTAAATTTACTCCATAATTTCCGATCAAAGGATAAGTCATAGTCACTATCTGCCCCCAATAAGAAGGGTCTGTAAGTACCTCCTGATATCCTGTTATTCCAGTGTTAAAAACCACTTCCCCTACAGCATCTTCTAAATATCCAAAGGCTTCCCCTGAAAATACCACACCATTTTCTAAAATCAAATTAGCTTTCAATTTCATTCCTCCAATACGTAAGTTTTTCTTAAGTTGGTATAAAAAATAACAAAAAGGATAGTAAAGAAAATATTAAAATTTTCCTACTATCCTACTACTATTCATATCCTTATTTGATTTTTCATGAAATTTACTAATTATGAATTTTAAATTTATTGTGTTGGTATTCTCTTTTAAAAATGCATCACAAAAAAACATAATCCTTCCTCCTTTCTGGCCTCACAGGACCAATTTAAAGCAATTCATCTGTTGTTTAGTATATAACTAAATTAAAGTTTATACATTTTAGTGTATTTAAATTTATTTTTTTTATTATTTTAATGCAAAACTTTAACTATGTCAAATGTTTTTTTGAATGCTGATGTTTTAAAAAACTCATATACTCTATTTTATTTCTATATAGAATATTTTTTATATGGATAAATTTTTACTATAAGTGACCTTCCTAAGGTAGAAATTACTTCTCCAAGGGCATCTTTATGAGCATAAAGATTTTTAGTAGTCTTTATTTTATACACAATGCTTATGCAAATGTTAGAATATCGACTATTAAATCTTATAATGAACATAAGAACTTTTCCTACTTCATAGTCTTGAAACTCCATAGGCTTTAAATCCCGTAGGTCCTACGGTAGAACTGGGGATTATACAATCCCCGTATATTTAAAAAGAATGTGGGCGCAAAATTTTTTTCATAAGAGTTACATTTATTTTTTCCCCAAAATTAAGCGGAATATTTGTATTTAATGATTTATAATTGTACTCTAAATTTAAATAACTATCACTATTTTCCACGTAAATAAGACTTTTATTATACCAGCAACTCTTATACTCTAAAAACTTACAGAACTTGCTCCAAGAAAAACTTTTTAGATGTGCACAATTTTCTATATAATCTGTGCCTTTTTTCACATTACATTCCTGAATATATATGATTTGATTTTCATCAACTATATTCTTTGAAAGTTTATGTAAAAAATCATCTCTTTTATTTTGAATTTTTTCATAGAGCTTTCCTATTTGTTTCTCTAATTTTTTTCTATTATTGCTTTCTTTTTCTTTACTAAGCAATTTTCTTTCTAATTTTTTTATTTTTTTTATATATTTAAAATAATAAATACTTTTATCATTGCTTATGGTAATAAAATCTTTCATCTGAAGACTTATTATATTTTTACCTTCTGTAGAAGGAATTTGACGTTTTTTCTGTTCTGTTATTACGGATACGTAATACTTACCACTAGAACTTTTGATAACTGTGGCACTTATTATTCTTCCTTCAACTTTTCTATGAACTTTTGCGTCTACCCATTTAAGTTTAGGTAACTTTATTTTTCCATCCTTAATTACTATATTGGAATTAACACAATTTACAGTGTAACACTTTCTAATACTTTTTTTACTTTTAAAATTAGGAAATCCAAAGGCCTTATTTTTAAAAAAATTTTGAAAGGCCTTATCTAAATTCCTAATTGATATTTGCAAAGAAGTGCTGTCCGCTACTTTTAGCCAGGGATACTGTTTTTTTAATAAGGGAAGATGATTTTGTTGTTCCAGATATCCAATAGTTTTACCTGCAGAGTCATAGGCTCTTATTCTCTGAGATAAAAAGTAATTATATACAAACCTAACACAACCAAAATTCTTTTCAATTTTAGCTATTTGATGAATGTTTGGATAAATCCTGAACTTGTAACCTTTGTTTAAGAGAGAACTATTTTTCACAGACAACACCTCCTCTTGCTCTAAATGATAATAAAAAAGGTAGAGAAATATCTCTACCTTCGTGGTCTAAATTCGGTGATGTGGAAACTATTCCACTTGGTTAAAACTTCGTGTTCAACCAAATATTTAATTTATCTAACAATTAGATTGTAACACTAATATAAATGTATGTCTATAGTAAAATTAATTTTTTAACAAAATATTTTAATTTTTCAATTTATTTAACCATTAACACTTATTATTTATCTCTTCCCTCAGTGTACGTATACTTAAGTTCTACACCACTACCAAATAAAGGACTCATTAAATTCTTAACATATTTGTATCTATAAGTATTTCTCTTTCTATAAACTGTTGGAGCTATAACTGCATCTTCATAAAGTAATATTTTTTCTGCTTCTTTATATGCTGCCAATCTTTCCTTTTCATCTAAAGATTTCATACCAGTTTTAACTAAATCGTCGTATTTCTTGTTTGACCATCCTGTTGGAACTATACCTGCATCTGTCATCCACATATCGAAGAATGTGTTAGGGTCATTGTAATCGCCTGTCCAAGCCATACCAGCTACTTGATATTGCATTTCATCAGTTCTCTTTTGGAATACTGGCCATTCAACATACTCAGCTTTTAAATTTACTCCTAAACTCTTCTTATACATTTGTTGCATATACTCTGCATATGTTCTATACCACTGATCTGTACCAGCAAATAACATTGTAACATCTAATTTAGCTGGATCCTCTGACATGCCAAGCTCTTTTAATCCCTTAGCTAATAAAGCTTTTGCATCTTTATTTTCTTCAACTAATTTCTTTATTGGTTCTTCTCCAACTAACTCTCTAAAGTCTTTTCCACCTAATTGTAGTGATGGTGGTGCCCATCCATAAGCAGCTTCGTTTACACCTTTAAATATTACGTCAGCTATATCTTCTCTAGTTGTAGCAATAGAAAATGCCTTTCTAACATTTGCATTGCTAAATAATTTATTTTTAGTATTAAAGAAATTGTAGTTTGTTGATGGGTCATAACTCTTCAATACGTCAAATTTACCTGTGCTATCAAATTTCTTTATCCACTCTGGTTTAGTAACTGCTAAAGAGTCTATATTACCATTATATAGTGAATTATATCTTGCATTTTCATCTTTAATAATACTCATTGTAACCTTTGATAATTTAACACTATCTTTATCCCAGTATTTATCATTCTTTTCAAGAACAACCTTACTATTGTGAACCCATTCCTTTAACACAAATGGTCCAGAAGATACCATAGTATTTGCCTCTGATCCATACTTATCACTATGTTTTTCTACTATATCTTGTCTTTGAGGCAACATTACCTTAAAATAAGTTAAATCCAAAAAGTATGCACATGGCTGTTTAAGAGTTATCTCTAATGTTTTGTCATCCTTTGCCTTAACTCCTACTGAATCTGCTGTAGTTTTTCCTGAATTATATTCATCTGCATTTTTAATTGGTGATAATAGGAATGCATATTGTGAACCAGTCTTTGGTGCTAATGTTCTTTTTATTCCATATTCAAAATCTTTAGCTGTAACTTTCTTTCCATCGCTCCACTCATAATCTCTTAAATGGAATGTCCAAACAGTACCATCTTCGTTATGCTCCCATTTTTCTGCTCCAGCAGCTTTAATTACATCTTTTCCATCCTTATCCTGTTCAATTCTTGTAAGTCCCTCATTTATTTCTGCAAGTATTTGAGATGAATATAAATCTGTTGATTTTGATGCATCTAATGATTTTGGTTCAGCACCTAAAATCAAATTTAAATATTGCTCCTTGTCCAATTTTGCACCTGCAGCTTGCTTATCGTCTGTACCTTTCTTTCCACAGCCTACTAATCCTGAGGTAATCAACAATGTTGAACCTAATACCACTGCAATTAATTTTTTACTTTTCATTTTTTAAGCCCCCCTTTTATATTTTTATCTTAATAACATCCTTTTTATAAATGTAGAAGTATTAAAACAAAAGTATTCTGCTAAAATATAGAATTTTCTTTATTATAAATAATATACCATATCCATATATACTTGTCAAATATTTTTTTACATTTTTAAAATGTGCTTTTCTTTATAATTTTAAGTTTTTTTTGTTCTTTTAGTCATTTTTACATTACTTTTTATACCATTTTGTGTTAATTTTATATTTATTTTTGTATTCAATTATACTATTTGTAAAAATCTATCACTAGATCTTGTAAAAACGATGCTTACTTTTCACTTCATTATTATTGCTGAATGAAATTTATTCATTTTTAACATTCATTTTTTTATTTTTGTTTTAAAAAATAAAAATAAAAAAGTAGAATATTATCTTAAAAAGATAAAAATCCTACTTTTTCAACTATACTTTTTCTCACTAACTAAATATATTTTTTCTCTTTATTATTTTATATTTTAATTATTCGCTACTAATTTTTAATCCTTAATTCTTACCTATTAACTATTAATTTTAAATTACACTTCTCTTGTTTCATTAGCTAACCATTGTTTTTCTTCTTCATCTAAATATGGTGATAATTTTTCAAAAACCATTTTATGATAAGAATTTAACCAAGCTATTTCTTCTTTTGAAAGCATGTCTACTACTACTCCATCTAAATCTATTGGACAATAAGTCACAGACTCAAATTTCATAAATTGTCCAAATTCAGTGCTTTCATCCTTAACAACTAAAAGTTCATTTTCTGTTCTAATTCCATGTTTGCCTTCTATATATATTCCTGGCTCGTTGGTTATTATCATGCCTTCTTCTAGTTTTATAGAATTGAAAGCAGGACTTATTCTGTGAGGTCCTTCATGTACGTTTAAGAAATATCCAACACCATGACCAGTTCCACACTTATAGTCTATGCCATATTCCCAAATTGGCTGTCTAGCTATAGCATCTAAATGGGTTCCAGTACATCCATATAAGAACTTAGTTCTTGATAATGCTATATTTCCTTTTAAAACTAGTGTGTAATCTCTTTTTTCTTCTTCAGTTAATTCTCCAAGTACAAAAGTTCTTGTTATATCTGTAGTTCCATCTAAATATTGTCCACCAGAATCCACAAGTAAAAATCCCTTTGTATCTAATTTATATGTTATTTCTGGAGTAGCTTTGTAATGCATCATAGCTGCGTGATCTTTATGTCCAGCTATAGTATCAAAGCTTATGCCCATAAAATACTTCTGTTGTTTTCTAAAACCTTCTAACTTATCTGAAGCAGATATCTCTGTGATTTCTTCTCTTCCTATGTTTTCTTTTAGCCAACGCATAAATTTAACCATAGCAACGCCATCTCTTACATGACAATTCTTTAAATTTTCTACTTCCTCTTTGCTTTTAACAGCCTTCATCATAGATGTTATATTATCTTCCTCTATAGCTCTACATCCTGCTGGTATAGAATTGAATATCCAATAGTTCACTCTATTACCATCAAAAAGAACTCTTTCCTCTTTAAACGATTTAACATAATTTTGTATCTCTTCATATTCTAAAACTTCTACAAAATCATTTTTTAATTCTTCTTCTATTTCTTTTGAAACCTTTGCTTTATCTATAAAAATATAAGCTTTTTCTTTTGTTACTAAAGCATAAGAAGTTACCACTGGATTATTATTAACATCATTTCCTCTTATGTTAAAAAGCCAAGCAATATCATCTAAACTTGTTAATAAAAATGTTGTAGCACCTAACTTTTCCATGTGCTTTCTTACTTCATTAATTTTATCTACTCTTGATTTTCCTGCAAATTCTACAGCATGAGATATAATAGCTTCTTTTGGTATCTCTGGTCTCTCATTCCAAATCTCTCCTATTAAATCATAGTCAGAGATTATTTTGATATTTTTTTTAGCAAATTTTTTCTCCATAATTCTAACAACTGCCACAGAAAATACTCTTCCGTCAAAGCCTACTACTGCCCCTTCTGGTAAGGTATCACAAAGCCATTGTTCATAAGTAGGCACATTAGGCTGCCCCATTTTAAATAAATCTATTCCTGAGCCTTCTAACTGTCTAGCTGCTTGTATGAAATATCTTCCATCTGTCCATACACCATTTTGTCCATGAGTTATAACTGCTGTTCCTGCCGAACCAGTAAAGCCGGATATCCACTCTCTCGATTTCCAGTGATTTGCGACATATTCACTTTGATGAGCGTCAAAGCTTGGAACTATGTAAGCATCCATTCCCTTTTGTTTCATAAGATTTCTCAACGCTTCAACTCTTTCTTTAACCGTCATTTTATTCGCCTCCTACAAAGTAATCCCCAAAATTCATTTTGATAAAAATTTTTAAATATTTTTTCATCTACATAAAATTATATACCAATTGTTCCATAAATTCTACATAATAAGCAACACTTTATATTATTTTTTATTATAACTTTTATAAACTTGCATATCATTATTTTTCAAATACTTCTCTAAAATTCATAAGTCTGCTTATAAATTTTATATTTTCATCCCGCTGTTCAGGATAATTGCGTATAGTAGAAGTAATTGCAGCTAATATTGAATCTATAAGTCTTGCTTTCATATTATTATCTATATACATATCATCCCTCTCCCTACATCCTTGCAATATTAATCCGATTCTATTGTGTATTCCTTCTCTAACCTCATTAATTTTCACCATTTCTTCATCAGAAAAATCTTTAATAACTCTTGAAAGTTCTACTCCAAGTCCCTTTCTTTCACTTATATCATCATATAAGGTGCATATAAAAAGTTTAGTTTTATTCTCTATATTCAATTGATTTTCTAAAATACAATCTAATTTTAAAAAAGTTTTTCTCCAACTATTTATAAAAACATTACTATACAAATCTTTTTTATTTGTGTAGTAATTATATAAAGTTCCTACAGCTATCCCCACTTCTCTAGATATCATTTTCATATCAACTTTTTCATAACCATTTTCTCCAAATAACTTTAGTGCTGAATTAAATATATTTTCTTCTATGTTTTTTATAATTTTTGGAATTTTAACCACCCCTTTATGAATTATAATTCATATAAAGATTTTAGTCAACCCTTTAGTTACTATCTATACATTAGAAAAATTTTTTTGGAATACTTTTACAAAGTATATATTCTTCAATCTTTAACAAAAATTATTTTTAGTGCATGAAAAAAATAACAAGTTAAAGATGCTAGTATATTTTGTGTCAGACAAGGAAGTAGCTTCCGTAACTAGTGACCACTATAGGCTGGTTCTGCTGACGCAAAATAGACTAGCATACTAACTTGTTATTTATTTAAATGTACCTTAGATAATTATTAAAATATAATAGACTATACCATTGAATCTATATTTTTATTTCAACAGCATAGTCTGAAAATTTATATTTTAAACTTATTAACTTCTTCTAAAAGTTTTCCTGCTAGTTCATCAAAAGTTTCAGTGTTAGATGCTAATTCTTCTATAGTGGCTAGTATTTCCTCTGTACTAGCTGAAACTTCTTCTGTAGCTGCAGAAGTTTCCTCTGAACTTGCTGATATATTTGTAATAGAATTTACTATTTGCTCCTTTTCACTTATCATATCTTTATTTAATTCTCTTACTTTTTCTACCTCATCATTTAGTTTAGATATTATATTAGATATTTGTTTAAATATTTCTCCTGTTTCACCTACAGATTGTTCTTGAGCACTTAAATTTTCTTCAGTATCATTTAAAGATTTCACTGCGTTGCTAGACTTATCTTGTATGTCTATTATTAAATTCTTTATTTGTTCTGTAGCTTCTTGACTACCTTCTGCTAATTTTCTTATTTCCTCTGCTACTACTGCAAATCCCCTACCTGCTTCTCCTGCTCTTGCAGCCTCTATAGATGCATTTAAAGCCAACAAATTAGTTTGTTCTGCTATGGCTGATATAGTATTCACTATGTTTCCTATCTCTTTTGAACCCTCATCCATTTTATTTATTGCTATTTTTAGTTTTCTTCCACCTTCTGAAGTATCTCTAGTTTTATCAATAAGCTCTGATACTACACCTAATCCCTTTTCATTAAGTTCAGACGCCTCCTGAGAAGAATCTGTAACTACATGTATTCTTTCAGAAATCTCTCCTATGCTGTTAGATAGTATTTCTGCTTTAGAAACTCCATTCTCTGTATCTTTAGCTTGTTCATTAGCTGTTTTTGCTATTTCATCTATAGTTTTAGCTACTTCTACTGTTGCTGCACTTACCTGTTCTGACATTTGATTTAAGGATTTTGCTCCCTCATTTACAGTATCGGAAGAGTTCTTTATGTTTTCTAATAAACTCTTAAGACTAACTACCATCTTATTAAATGCATTACCAATAGATCCAAATTCATCTTTTCTTCCTTTTGTATCTATATTTTCTGTTAAATCGCCTGAAGCAGCCTTTTTAATGCCATTCTCTAATATTCTAAGAGGTTTTATTATATATTCAGTTAATCTCAAAGCAAACAATACTGCAAATACAGCACATAAAACTGAAAGAATTATGCTTATTCCTCTTATAGAATTTATATAGCTGCCTATTTCTTTTTCTTGGAACCCTAATATTACTTTCCATGCTGTTTTTCCATTAGTTTCAAAAGAAGCTATATTTGTAACTCCGTCTTTTTTATACTCAAAGCTTCCCATCTTTTCCTTGCCCATTTTCTTATAAAAATCTTCTTTAGAGGCATCTTTTCCTACGCGTTTTACATCTTTATGACTTATAACTTTACCTTTTTCATCTACTATAAACACATTTCCTGTTTCACCTAAATTTATTCCATTATATTTCTTTACAAAACCATCTAAGTCTACGTCTATAGCAAATACTCCAGCTACCGTACCTTTGGCATCTATAAATGCTCTAGCAATAGTAATTACTTGACTGCCCGTTCCAGCATCTTTATAAGGCTCTGTATATATTAAATCTTCACTATGTTCTACTGCTTTTTTATACCATTCTTTACTAGTAGGATCATAACTTTTATCGTTATCTACAGTAGATGATGAATTACTAAGTATTGTTTTATTTCTAGTACCTATGTAAGCAAACTTTATTACTGGATCTTTTTCAGCTATGTTATCTAAAGTATTTTTAATATAAACCTTAGTTCTTTCAAGATCCTCTCTAACTTTTGGATCAGCTGAAGACTTTAGTTTTTCATCTAAATCAGTGAAATCCTTAAAATTCTTATTTTCATAATTTGAATTTATCATTCTCTCCATACTGTTTAAAAATTCATCCAAATTCATATTAGCTTCTTTTACCATAGCCTTTGAAGCTTGGTCAAAAGATTCTTTTAGTGCCCTTTTAGCCTTAGTATAACTTACAGTTGACATTATTATTATAGGTATTATCATTGCTAAGACCATAATAGGGACTATTTTGTACCTTATGCTATTTTTATTTTTGCTGTTGCTCATTTCCATTCCCCCTGTAAAAAACTTCTTCCTGTAGTATTATCGTATTTATTCATAAATTCTTAAACATGATTAGTAGTATTATCGTATTTATTCATAAATTCTTAAACATGATTATATGACTTAAGTCACATTCAAATAAATAACAAGTCAGTATATGTTAGTCTATTTTGCATCATACTACGTCAGCAGAACCAGCCGTTAGTCATGCCACAGAACCTGCTTCCTTGTCTGACACAAAATATATCAGCATCTTTGACTTGTTATTTCTTTTCATGTACCTAAATATATTTATGAAATGAGCAACAGCTATTTAATATAGTGATTAACCTACAATAAGCATTACATTACCTGAATTATGAAATTTCTCTGGAATGACTTGCATAAGAAGCGAAGGAACTATTTAAATTTATTGTTCCAAGCTCTTATGCAAGTCATAGAGGAGAAATTTCATAATTCCATCGCATTGTACCTTTTTGTAGTTTAATCATATAGTTATTATTTATTTTTTTTATAATAAATCCATTCAAATATTAAAAGTAATATGACCAGTGAAACTAATAACCACTGAAAGCTAAGTCCACTATTTTTTATAACAGTAGTCCGTTCTCTATTAAATAAACTATTGGATGTATTTTTAACATTTTTGTTTATCTGAGACTCATTATTTACCGGGAAATTAACTGCTATAGTTTTTTCCCTCTTTTCTCCATTTCCCCCCTTCTCAGTAATTCTATAAATCCCTCTTTTTACTGAATTACTATAAGGTCTTAAAGGGTAACTAACAGATATGTTTTCCTTAGTTCCTTCAGGAGTTTTTATACACATTTCTCTGCTATTAGGTAATGGCGTTATCTCTATGTCATCACCACATATATAACCATTTTTTAAATTGATATCCCCCTTAAAAAGATATTTCATTAAATTATTTATAAATATAGGGAACTCCACATTCAATGGGAAATCACTGTTTTCCATTGCAAATCCCAATACAAGTAATTTTCTACCCTTTACCTCCCCATAAAAAGCCGCTATTTTATCCCCAATTTTAAATATATTTTCTCCCCAACTAGGCACATTTATATCCTTTATTTTAGAAATCACAAAGCTGGAATTCTCCATGTAATTAGTTAATGGACTTTTTTGTACTTTGACTTCTCCCCCTTTTATTTCTTTTCCTACAGAAAAGAATTCATTATTTGTGGGATTTATAAATATAATATTTCCCTTCTTAGGCAATCTCTTTGGCGTTTCTCCTGCAAATATATAAGCATCATAATTTTCATCTAAAGCATTTAAATCACTAGTTTTATAAACTTGTATTCCTTTTACTGTAGACAATGCTTTTTCTATAAATAAATCCCCTTTTGAAAAAAGCAAAACCTTACGCTTTTTTTCTTCTTTTACCACATCATATATTACATTATCCCTATCTAAACCATCCTTTTCACTTATTTCCGCATATATATAATCTGATAATTTATTTACATTTTCAAAATATATGGTCTTAATTTCTTTAGGTTCTAACTGAACAGTTTTTACCCCCTGTATCTTTTCACCACTATAAATAGATACCTCTCTACTTAACTTAGAATCAGTCCTATTATTTATTCTTATCAAAACTTTTAAGTAATTCCCTTGGGATTTTTGCCATATATAATCCAAACTCACATTATCAACTTGAGAGTTGAGACTTATACTTTGTCCATTTATATCCTTTAATTCAACCTGATTATCCGTATAAAAATAAGCTATATAATTTTTGAGTGCCTTTCCCATAGATTTTGTCATAGCTATAGCATCATCCATATTCCCATAAGAATCTGTAGCTGGTATATTCTTTATTTTATCTATAGCTTCACTTTTACTCCCTGAACTAACTTGAACTTTTGCATATTTAGCTGAGGATATTACAGTAATTTTAGCATTGCTGGGCATTTTCTTTATAAGTTTTATAGCCTCCTCTTTTCCTTGCTCTAATCTAGTTTTTTCCTTGTATAAAGCATTCATACTGCCACTGTTGTCTACTATTATTATTGAGTTTTGAAAGGCTTTTCCCTTTAGCTTTACAATAGGATTAGCTGCTGCCAATACCAACAAGGTTATAATAAAAAGCTGAATAATCAAAAGAAAATTATTTTTTAGCTTTTGCCAAGGCTTATTTACTTCCACATCCTTCAGTGCATTTTCCCAAAGAAATGTACTTGAGACTTGTTTTTCCTTGAGCTTTTCCTTTAACATGTACATGATTACCACTATAGGTATCACTGATAAAAATAGGAAAAACCATGGGTATGCAAAGGACATATCACCACATCCTTCCTTACTAGAAACTTGTACCTGTACTCCTATTCAGTCCACATACTTCAATTTCTATTCTCTACTTTCATACAAATATAAAAGTTTACATACTAAATTCTGACACTCTAGCCCTCTAATTTAGTTTTCTTAACTTTTAATTTTTAATTGTTCTTACACTTGCTTACGCTGAAGTGGGGCTTCTTAGTTAAAATTTACCTGTTATGTAATTCCAAAGTTTTTTAAATATAATTTCTTCTAAAGATTCATCACTGGAAACAACTATATACCTACCACCTAATTTTCGAGAAATATTATTTAAATTCATAGTAAATTCTTTTAGAGCATTATCGTATTTTTTTATAATATTATCAGTTACAGTAATATCTCTATATATTTCTGTTTCACTGTCTTTAAGCCTTAAATGTCCTCTCAATTTAGGATTTAATTCCTCTGGAGATAGTATGTGTATAAGCATAAAATCTTGCTTTTTATATTTTAGATATTTGAGGCTTTCTTCCAAATTGTCCGCTGTGAAAAAATCCGATATAATTATAGAAAGTCCCCCTAAAAGTTTATCTTTCTTTTTTATGCATCCATTTATATTTGTTTTCCCCTTAAACTCTATGCCTTGAAGAAAATCTGTATAATACTTAAAGCCATTTTTACTATTTAATTCCTTAGAGCTATAGAGCCCATTTTCCCCCAAGGTATTTATGCATACTCTGTCAGAATCCTTTAAACTTATAAAAGTCAAAGCTGCAGCTAGTTGAAGTCCCCTTATACTCTTCTTTTCTTCTCCAAAATCCATAGATTTACTTGTATCTAAAAATATATTCACTGTAGATTCTCTTTCTTCCATAAAAAGTTTCAAAAGCAACCTATCAGATCTACCATAAGCATTCCAATTGATTTTTCTTAAATCATCCCCAGGCGAATATTCTCTAAAATCCGAGAATTCCTGTGAACCTCCTTCATCTCTAGATTTCCTAATACCTGTGTTTCCAGAGTGGGCCGACATTTTTATCTTTAAAGATATATTTTGTAGTTTTCTTAAAAAATCACTGTTAAATACATCACTATACATACAAAACTCTGCTTTCTATATATTTTTTACAAGGCATGCCCCTTGTCATGGCAATTTTTAAATCTCCCTATGGCAATATTGTAAAATTTCCTTTATAATTTGTTCACTGGTTACACCTTCAGATAAAGCCTCAAAATTCAATAGAATTCTATGCCTTAAGGCTGGATAACTTGCATATTCTATATCCTCAAAAGCTACATTATACCTTCCCTGCATTAGTGCTCTCACCTTTGCGGTTGAGATTAAACTTTGGGCTCCTCTAGGACTTGAACCGTACCTAATGTATTTCCTTGTTGCCTCAGGAGAATTTTCTCTTTCTGGATGGGTGTAAAGAATAATTTTTAAAGCAAATTCCTTAACTGACGACGCTATAGGTATTTCTCTTGCAACCTTTCTTATTTCCAATATCTTCTCACCATCAATTACATGTTCTAGGTGTATTTTTTCATTAGTAACAGTTATATCAACTATACTGCTAAGCTCTTGTAAATTTGGAAACTCTACATTTGTTTTAAACAGGAATCTATCTAACTGAGCTTCTGGTAAAGGGTACGTGCCTTCCATCTCAATTGGGTTTTGTGTAGCTAAAACCATAAAGGGCTGTGGCAACTCATAACTGTTTCTTCCTACAGTCACTGTACCCTCTTGCATAGCCTCTAATAATGCTGACTGAGTTTTTGGTGTAGCCCTATTGATTTCATCTGCCAAAACTAAATTTGCAAATATAGGTCCCTTCTTATATTGAAACTTACTGCCTTCTTGGTCTTTAATAATAATATCTGTTCCTGTAACATCACTAGGCATAAGATCTGGAGTAAACTGAATTCTTGAAAAAGAAAGATTCATAACCTTTGATATGGTCTTTACCAATTGTGTTTTACCAAGGCCTGGTAACCCTTCTAAAAGTATATTTCCCCCAGCTAATATTCCTATTATAACCTGATCTATAACGGAATTTTGTCCTATTATGCCTTTAGAAATTTCTTCTTTTACTTTATTTATTTTATCCACAATTTCCTTTAACTTAACTTCACTTATATCCACAATTTCTCCCCCTTAGTTGGTAACTAATTCTTGCACCTAAATTTCATTTTTTTATTTCATAACTGTGAAAGTTAAATTAATGATTATCCCACAAAAGTATTACATTGCTTGAATTATGAAATTTCATAATTCCACTGCATTGTACCTTATTGTGGTTTAATCAAATTAATAACTTTCACAGTTTAGTAGTGTGTTTGTTATTCCAAGGAGGAGAAGTAGATTTTGATAATTTCCTTCATTCCATCTGGTATGCTATAAGAATTTATATTGTCCATAGCTCTGCTTTTATATTCTCCTACCACTTCATTGTAAGGAACAGATTGCCCTCTTAGAGTAACGCCATTTGAAGTCCTTATTTCTTCTACCTTTCCTCTTTCTCCTCTCTTTCCTTCTATATTAGAAGTCTCTCCTTGTCCCCCTAAAGTTCTCGTTGTAAATATTCTTTGATAATCCTTAACATTATTTTCAGCTCCATTTTCTTTTTTATTTATCCCCGTACCTTCTTGACCATTACCTTTATTACTTTCTTCTTCCTTTCCTTGGCTACTGCCATTACCTGCACCATTACCAGAACCATTTACGTTGGAGCTTTCTCCACTGCTTGCGCCATCACCACTTCCAACATTGCTATTACCACTTTCAGCATTGCCGGAGCTTCCTTTAGGAGATTGTTCCTGTGAGTTTCCACTTGAATTTTCCCCATTTTGTCCCAAAGCCACTGCATTAGATGCCAGTGAGTTCTCAACTGCTCTTACAGCCTTTTGAAAATCTGTATCCTCCATCAGATCACCTAAAACATCATTTAGCTCCTGCATTTCACTAGTTAAATCTCCAAAATCTCCTTTAGCTATTGATTCTCCTAGTTTTTTAACTGCAGAGGCAAGTTTAGGATTATCTTTTAAATCATTAGCTAGTTTCTTATAGGACTCTGCCAACTTTTTTCTGTCCTCTGGAGAAATTTTTTTAAGCTTTTCTGTATTTTCCTCAATAAACTTTTTAATCCCATGGGCATCCTTGTTTTTTAAAGCTTGCCCTAGTTCCTTAGTGATATTATTTTTCATAAACTCCTCTGCAATTTTTTGCAAATCATTTTTTTCATATTCTTCTCTTAAAAGTTCCAGTTTCTTTGAAGTCTTTTGCAAAGATTTATTTATTTCCTTTTTACCTTCAGACTTTTTTATTTCTTCTTGAAGCTTTGTAAGATTGTGTTTTAAAGTTTTCTTCTCCCACTCCTTGAGATCAGAATTTTTATTCACATCTTTTTTAATCTTTTCTATTTTTTTCACCTGAGCATTCTTAGCTACCTTAATTTCATGTATATTTTGCGCCTTATCCTTTAGGGGCTCTGGCAGTATAAGCGTGCTCATCATAAGTAATGATATAATAGAAAGTCTCTTTATATATTTCTTATTTCCTTTAAGTTTTATCTTTTTATGATTTGTCTTACATAGCAAATTTAAAGCATCCCTCTTCTGAATTTCATAAATGTCCTGAAATTTTTTCTCTAATTCACTACTTTCAGACTTTTTTTCTCTAAGTTCTAAAGCAGTTATAACCCTCTCTTTAAGCCCAAAGGTATCTGCTACCATGGCTGCTTCCTGCTCCTTGGGATATTTTATAAAAGAATAAATCACAGATATAACGCTGACACTTAATATTAACCACAAACTTTTAATATAAGGTGCGTAAATTGGTATAAATTTAGACAATACAACCAAGCCTATTGCAGCAGTAATAGCATAAAATGAGAAATTAATTAAATTATCTATTGCTTTCTTAAAAAAAATCCTCTTTCTCCACTTTTTAAGTTCTTTACTTATTGAATTATCTAGAGAGTTCAAATTAATAAAAACACCTCCTTAATTATTACCACTACCCTAAAAAAACTATTTTTAATCACTTTATTTAGATTCTAATAATTGGCTCTTTTCTTCTTCATAGGATCTAATTTGTATATGGACAAGGATAGCATTATTCCTGAAATAACTATGTCTATTATCATATTTACTCCCCAAAATGGAATAGAACCAAGCTTTACAATGCCAGGTATACCAATATTTACGCTTTTTCCAAACTGGTCCATGACCAAGGATACAAATCCTGCCCCAGGGTTAAAATACATAAGAGGCAACCTTTGGCTTATAGGATTTGTACTGTACCTATACTTTATGCTCATATAAAATGCACTTATTATAAGAGTTCCTAACATTAAAAACAATATAGCACCATAAGTAAGCACTGTTGCCGTGGTGGTTTTTTTAATGTATGTGGAAAAAAACATTCCTATGCTTCCAAAAGTCACTGCAAGAATTATATAATAAACAAATAGTTGAATCATCTCTTTAATAGAAATTCCTCCAAATAAAAATATTATAGAGAATACTGGTAATGCAGATATTATAAGCATCAAAATTTGACTTATGGATGTTATTAGTTTACCTATTACTATGGAGGAAGGTTTTAACTTAGTACAAAGCAGCAAATCCAAAGTTTGCCTTTCTCTCTCATTGGAAATAGCGCTAGAAGTAAAAGCCGGAACTATAAAGGCTATAAGTAAAAACTGAATTCCAGCTAGTACCGCATAGGACGTTATTATATCATTAGAATTAAATCCCTGATTGTACGGAGCAAATACAGTATTGAAAAGCGCAAAAGCAGCTATAAAGGCTAGTATTCCTATATAAATTGCTATGAGAAAAGGAGCTCTCCAAGTTCTCATCCTTACTTTAGCCTCTTTTCTAAGTATGGGATTCATCTTTATTTTTTCCATTACCCTTCGCTCCTTTCAGTTACTTTCATGAATATATCTTCCAATTTTCCATTTTCCTCTCCAAAAGAAATGACTGGAATATCATTTATTACAAGTTTCTTAAGTACATTTTGTATTTCCTCATCTCCACCCTTAATAGCAATTTCTATATTATTTTCGTTTCGTACCACACTTATAACTTGAGGTATTTCTTTTAGCATTACAACTGCCTCTTCAGCTTTATTTATCACTGTCATTTTAATAGTTCTATTGCTTTCAAGCTTCATCATTATGTCTTGAACTTTTCCTTGAGCCACTATTTTACCCTTGTCTATAATTCCTATACTGGTGCATATCTCTGAAAGCTCCGACAATATATGCGAACTTATTATTACAGTTTTTCCCATATCCTTTAAAGATTTTAGAATCTCCTTCATTTCAAATCTAGCTCTAGGATCCATTCCAGAGGCAGGTTCATCTAATATTAAAAGTTTAGGATTGTGTATTAAGCTTCTAGCAAGGCAAAGTCTTTGCTTCATTCCTCTTGAAAGGGAATCTACATACTCCCCCTTCTTATTAGACAAATCTACTAATTCTAAAAGATCATCACATATTTTATCCTTTTCAACATCATATATACCATATATAGATGCATAGAAATCCAGGTATTCACTTACTTTTAAGTTATCATATACTCCAAAAAAATCTGGCATATACCCTATATGCTCTTTCACCTTCCTGTAATCCCTTAATGCATCCACCCCATCTACATACACCTTTCCTGAAGTTTCCCTTAAAAGTCCCGCCACTATTTTCATAGTAGTAGTTTTTCCTGCTCCATTAGGCCCTACAAATCCAAATATATCTCCCTTCGGTACATAAAGTGTTAAATTATCCACAGCAGTGAATCTTCCAAATTTCTTACATAAATTATCTATCTTAAGCATTATTTAACACTCCCTTTCACTGAAATTTTAGGTATTTCTCCTTTTGTCCTCTCTTGAGACATTTGAAATTTTATTTTTAAATCACCTGTTTTAGATAAATATTTATTCAAATCCTTCTTTTCTATTACAAAATCTCTAAAATCCCCCTGTTGCCACTTTCCATCCTTTACATTCCAAACAAACTGCGTTACAATTTCCTCCTGCCCCTTTAATATATCTAAGGTATACTTCATAGTTATTTTTTCAATATCTACTTTTTCATTTATATGGAATGTAGCTTCATACTCCTTGCCATAAAAAATCTTTTCATTCTCACTATATCCACCATCTTTGCCATTTTGTTCAGGCTTAAAATAACCAAATGGGTATTCTATTTTATTTCCCTTTTTATAACTTATATTTATAGGCATAGCTACTAAACTCTTTTCAATTTTTTTAAAATTTTTCTCATTTATGTCTAATCCCTTAATAAACTCTCTGTTACTCCATCCAATTAATACGGGCTCATCTATGTTTATCCCTTTTTCCACAAAATAAGCTCTAATTATATCTCTTTTTTGAGCATTTTTTCTCATATTTTCTTTTGAAGAATTTTTATTTCTAGAATTATACATATCTCCAGTAGGATATTGTGCTTCTACAAAGTTGTATATCTCACCGTAGATGTTTCCTTCAGTATTTATAACCTTTTCCTGTGAGTTTTTAAAACTTCCTATTTTTATATAACTATCTTTAGTAACTATATAGCAATCTTCCAAATTCAATGTAGTATTATTCTTTATATTTCCTATATATTTTCCATCATAATAACTTAAATTGCTCTCCATCTTACCCAATGATATACTAGGCATTTTAAGTTTTATAGTATTGTTTGAGAAAACTGGTGAATCATAAAACTCCACATAATTATTCTGTCCTTGGTTAATTTTCATTTCAACCTTTTTATTTTTTGACAAATTGGGATTACCACCTTGAGCTACCCACGCTCTATTCACAATTTCTGTTTGATATGGATATATCTTCAGTGCCTTATTACCCTTCACTTTTATATCTGCTTTTTTTGGAGAAAATATATTTCCATTACTGAAAATTTCACCTTGGCCACTTTTATCTATTCTTATTACGTTTATTATATTTGCTATATTTTTGGTATTTCTAGTTCCCATACCTGAAATATATATTATAAATACAAAAACTAAAGCTAAAACCGGTACTACTGCCCACATATATTCTCTTTTGTCTTTTTTCTTTAATATAATATAAGATAGGGGCGATACTAAAATTATATATATACATATTATAATTAATATATTATTGCCCTTTGGAAGAGGCATTTCTGGTATATTAGTAAGGGCACTTCTGATGGAATATAATTCTTCTCCTACATTTCCATGAGAAATATAAAATTTTTCAAAGTGAGAATTTTTTATAGCCCCTTGCATAAGTGCTGATATAAAATCTTCTCTCATATTCCAACTAGTTAAAGGCTCCTCTCCCAAATCAAAGGAGTTCAAACATACAGCCCCATCACCTTTTTTTATGTTAATGGTCAACAGGTTTTTGCCTTCTTCTAATAATTTTTCCCCAGATTTAAAATTAAGCTCTAATGAATTTATATTTAGTGCATTTCCGTTTCTCTTTTCTTCGGGAAGAATATTGTAAAGCGCTGAAGAATTTATTTTTTTAACATTTCCTATACTGCCAGTTAAAAAATCATCTTTAAAAATTGACAAGGTTTTATTATAAGAAGATCCTGTGCCAATTATTAAAATTCCACCTCTTTTTACCCAATCCTTTAAAGCTTTATATTGCTCATTGGAAAGTTTTGAAGTATCAAAGTCATTTAATATTATTATATTAAATAAATCCATCTCCTCATTTTCATCTATTAAATCCCTTTCAGTTAAGTTTATATAGTTTATAATTGCTGAATTACCACCTAAGCTTAAAGATTTTACTGCCTTTATGTAGTTTAAATTTTGTATATCATTGCTTAAAATCCCAACTACCGCTTCTTGTCCCGTGCTTCCTTGTTTTATATTTTTATTTTCCTGGTAAACTACCTTTTTATCCTCTAATATTTTAACATTTACATATCTAGAACCTTTACCTACAACTCCAGATATATCTATATTTTTAGTGGAATTCAAAGGAAGATTTACTTCTTTAGAATATACTCTTAATTGATTATTTTCATTTATAATTTCTATTTGAACTTCTCCATTTATATCCTTTAGATTATTTTCTATCTTAAATCTAAATGGGACCCAACAATTTAATTTATAGTAACCATCAAACCCAACGTCCATATCTACTTTCAAATTTCCTTTTGCATACACTCTGTTGTTGAATACTTTACCCTTGCTCACAGTATTACCACTATTACCAGTAATACTAAGAACCATAGTAGACATCATAAAAAACATGAGAAACATCACCATTACCTTTGCCATAGGCATAGTTCTCCAAAATGATTTCTTTAAAAAATTCACAATTACCCCTCCTTATTCCCGCTTATTTCTATTCGTTTTAATTAATATTCTTATTAATATTTCTCCAGATATCCTCATTAGTACTCTTATTGATAGTTCTTTAGTATTTCCATTAGTATTCTTAATTGATAGCTTTCTTGCTATTTTATTAATATTATATTGATATTTATATTACTATTTTCGAGTAACTTAATAAGATTTTACCATTATCATACAATTAATTCAATGAGGGACAGTTAATTCTTTTATTTAACTGGAATTTTATTTTTATATTTTTCTTTTTATATTTCAAAAAACATATTGCATAATTATAATTATAAATGTATAATTATACACATAATTATTTAAAGTTTATTTATTAATATTTATTAAGGAAGTTTAAATTATGTTTTATCAAAACCATTTTATTGAAACTTTATTTTGTCAAATGAATTAAGAAAACTCTAAAAAAATATTTAAAATGTTTGAAAATATGAATCATGTATAACTTTAAAGGGAGAATTTGTAAATGAAAAAGTTTAAATTAAAGAAATTATTATCAATATCAATTGTTGCATTATTAAGTTTTTCGCTAGTGGCTTGTGGTAAATCAGCAGAAAAAACTAACTCTTCTTTAGATAAAATTAAAAAGAATAAAAAAATAGTTCTTGGAACTTGTGCTGATTATCCACCTTATGAATTTCATAAAGAAGTAAATGGAAAAGATACTATAGTGGGTTTCGATATAGAAATTGCTAAAGAAGTTGCTAAAGATTTAGGTGTAGAATTAGAAATTAAAGATATGAAATTTGATGGACTTTTACCTGCTTTATCTTCTGGGAATATTGATTTTATAGTGGCAAGCATGACGCCTACAGCTGAAAGAGCTAAAAGCGTGGACTTTTCAAAAATATACTATAAAGCAAGTCAAGCTATAGTAGTGAAGGCTAAAGAATCCAATAAGTTTAACTCTTTAGAATCTCTTAAAGGTCTTAATATAGGTGCTCAGAAAGGTACACTTCAAGAAGAGATAGCTAAAACTCAAATACCAAATTCAAAAGTTAAATCTCTTCCAAAGGTTACGGATCTTATTCTAGCTCTTAACACTGGCAAAGTAGATGCAGTAGTTATGGAGGATCCTGTGGCAAGAGCTTATGTTGCTCACGATAATTCCATTAGTCTTGCAAATGTCAAAGTAGTAGATAAGGACGGTGGCTCTGCTATAGCTGTGAAAAAAGGTTCCTCAGATTTTGTAAAAGCTTTAAATACAACTATAGATAAACTTCAAAAGGGAAATAAAATAGATCAATTTGTTATAGATGCAAATAAACTTCAAGATTAATTAATATTAAAAATAAAAGCTGAGGATATTCCTTAGCCTTTATTTTGTAAATAGTACCAAAATTTTATAAAAGGGGGTTTTCACATTGGATTTATCATTTTTATCTCAATATTATGGTTTTTTCCTAACTGGAGTAAAAAATACAGTGCTTATTTCTATTCTCACTGTATTTTTAGGAGTCATATTTGGAATTTTTATTGCCTTGATGAGATTATCTAACAATAAAATACTCAAAGCAATTTCTGGTGCTTATATAGAATTTGTAAGAGGTACACCTATTATGGTTCAACTGTTTATAGTTTACTATGGTCTTCCTAGTATTGGAATTCCTCTTCCTACAATACCTGGCATGGGCAGTGAGGCTTCTGATATTCTAGCTGGTATAATAACACTTTCTATAAACAGTACTGCATATGTGGCTGAAATAATAAGAGGTGGAATTAATTCTGTAAATAAAGGTCAAATGGAAGCAGCTCGTTCTTTGGGCTTAACTAATTCTATGGCTATGAAAAATGTTATAATTCCCCAAGCCTTCAAAAATATATTACCATCTCTTGGTAACGAATTTATAACAGTTATAAAGGAATCTTCCATAGTTTCAATTATAGGAGTTCCAGAACTTATGTACAATGCTGACACTGTAAGAGGAAATACTTTTAAAGCTTTTGCACCATTGTTAGTAGCAGCCGTTCTTTACTTCCTACTTACATTTACACTATCTAAAATTTTAAAAATCTTTGAAAGGAGGATGGCTACCAGTGATTAATGTAGATAATCTAAAAAAGAACTTTGGAAAACTAGAAGTGTTAAAAGAGGTAAATACTCACATAGAAAAGGGCGAAGTAGTTGTGGTAATAGGTCCTTCTGGCTCTGGAAAAAGTACATTTTTAAGATGCCTTAATTTACTAGAGGTACCCTCTTCTGGTGATATCATATTTGAGGGAAAATCCATATTGTCCAAGGAAATTAATATAAATAAAATGCGTGAAAAAATGGGAATGGTTTTTCAACAGTTTAATCTTTTTCCTAATATGACTGTTTTAGAGAATATAACTTTAGCCCCAATAAAAGTAAAAAAACTAACCAAAGAAGCTGCTGAAAAAAAGGCTTTTGAGTTATTAAATAAGGTAGGACTTAAAGACAAAGCTCACGTATATCCTAATAAATTATCTGGAGGACAAAAACAAAGAATAGCTATCGCTCGTGCTCTAGCCATGAACCCTGATGTGATGCTATTCGATGAGCCCACCTCTGCCCTAGATCCTGAAATGGTGGGAGAGGTTTTAAACGTAATGAAATCTTTAGCTAAAGAAGGCATGACTATGATAGTAGTGACACATGAAATGGGCTTTGCCAAAGAGGTGGGTACTCGTTTATTCTTTATGGACGAGGGAAAAATTTTAGAAGACGGAACCCCTAAAGAAATCTTTGCAAATCCAACCAACCCTAGAACAAAAGACTTCTTAAGCAAAGTTTTATAACTTTAGAAAAATTTAATAATGAATGTGATTAAACCACAAAAAGGTATAATGTGATAGAATTATGCAATTTCTCCTCCATGACTTGCATAAGAGCTCGGAACAATAAATTTAATTTAAGAAATTCTAATCTTTTAGCCATATAAAATTATCTAACGCTCACATTCAGCGTCCTGCCTCAGGTTCCCTAGCCTGGCGTCCTTGCCAGGCTTACGATAATTTTATCTGTCTAAAAGAAGAATTTCTAAAATTAAATTTAAATAGTTCCTTTGCTTCTTATGCAAGTCATTCCAGAGAAATTTCATAATTCAGGTAATGTAATGCTTTTTGTGGGATAATCATGAATGTAAGAATGCTCCTTAATTAATTTATTTGTTCTGCTTGCTTTAATTTTTTTATTTAACACTTGTACTTAAATCAGTTTAGATATATAAAAGAAATAACAAGTCAAAGATGCTGGTATATTTTGTGTCATACAAGGAAGCAGGTTCCGCCTTTGGTAGTACTATCGCAACTTCTGCTGACGTAGTATGACGCAAAATAGACTAGCATACTGACTTATTATTTATTTGAATGTTCCTTATTATAGAATTTTTAAGCGTGAGTTATTTTTGTTTCATTTTTTCGTATAAATGTTTGCTCTATATAATTGCCCACACATTTCCATACTGCTAACATGGTGACTATTTTTATAACTGCCATTATAGCGTTTTTTACAGCTCTTGGAGCCAATATTGCATAAGCAGCCTTTCCTGTTATCATTGTTAGCCATAAAGTATTTAAGCACATATCCACAAATACAGTTACAATAATTACTGATGTAGCCATTCTCCAAAGGTTTTTAGGCTTTTTGTATAAGATTATTCCATAGACAAATGCACCTAAAAATGCACTTAATGAAAACCCTGGAAAATATGCCCCTCCAGCTGGATTTATCATTACTCCTATAAAGTCTGTTACAACTCCATAGATTCCACCAACTATTGGTCCAAATAACATAGCTGTAAGCATGTAAGGTATGAATCCAAAACCAATTCTAAGTATAGGTGTTTGGATTGAAAGAAATCTTGTAAGTACTATTTGTATAGCACCTAACATTGCTAGATAAACTAGCGTTTTTGTGTTAAATATTTGTTTTTTTTGCATTAAAAAAACCTCCTACAACAGGACATGCCACATAGAGGTTATACCTTCTATGACAGCGGAAGCGAATTAAGAATCGTAACTCTCTACCACAGGTAAAGGGTTTTCGTCTAGAGGCAACCTCCCATCCCCTAGCACTTGACGCTCTTACATCTACTCTGCCCGTATATTTTATTATTTGTTATTATTATAACACAATTATTTAAAAAATTGTATACAATATTTAAAATTTTATTAACTTTTGAATTTTTTCTTGCATTTTGAACTTAAATATATCTATATCTAATATTTCTAAAATTCATTTATAGAAGAAGGTATATCCTTGAAACATGTGAATGATGTAGTTTTCTTTTTGTATGTTATAATAAAAAAATTAGAGATTTTCCTTTATAACTCTCAAAGTATTCTTATAGAAAATTTTCTCTATATCCAATTCTGAAAACCCATGCTTATGTAGTGCATCTACTAATTTATGCATTTCCCCTATATGTTTTACTTCTGGCGGGTTATCAATGCCATCAAAATCAGTACCTATTGCAGCTACATCTATTCCACCTACATTTACTATATGTTTTATATGACTAACCATATCTTCAACTGTTGCTACCTTTTCTTTAGATAAAAATGGATTACAAAAATTAAGCCCCATAACTCCCCCATTTTCTCCTAGAAGCTTTATCATAGGATCTGTTAAATTCCTTGAATGATGCTTTACTTCTCTTGCATTAGAATGGGATGCCACTATTGGCTTTTTAGAATATTTTATAGCATCATAAAATCCACCATCGGAAAGATGAGACACGTCTACTATCATACCTAGCTTATTCATTTCAACTATAAGTTCCTTTCCAAATTCAGTAAGTCCTTTATCTCTAAACTCTTCTACACAGCCCGGACATCCTATTTCATTTTGATAATTCCAGGTTAAAGTTATTAACCTTACCCCTAACTTATAAAAATTTCTCAAATTTGAAAGTTTTCCTTTTAAGGCTTCTCCACCTTCTATAGTTAATATTGCTGATATTTTATCTTCTTTTTGATTTGTCATTATATCCTGATAGCTTTTAGCAATAGCAATAGTTTCTCTATATTTATTAATTTCTAAATAAAGCTTATCCACCATATCTAATGCTCTTTCCAAAGGATCTTTGTCTCCCTTTAAATCTACAAAACAAGCAAAAAACTCAGCAATAGAATTAGACCTTTTTAACTTACTTAAATCTATTCCATAATTGTTGTTTTTAAAATTAAATTTTTCATCCTTGTCCATCATTTTAAGTATAGTATCACAGTGCATGTCAATTAAATTCATTTGTTATTCCCCCTACCTAATAATTTATTTATCTTGTAACTAATTCTACCTACCATAATACTATCATCTTTATGAAAACATAACATTACAATAGGTGCATATTTATTTGGATAACAATTTTATAAATAACTTCTTAATAAACCCTTACACAATTTCTCCCATCATTTTTAGCCTTGTATAGTGCTTTATCTGCATTATCAATAACTTTTTGGATATTCTCACTTTTTCCTACATCACCAGCAGCTACACCAATACTTATAGTTATAGTAACTTCACAAGTTTGAATATCAAATCTTTTGTTTTCTACTTCCTTTATTATTTCTTTAGCCACTAATTGTCCTTTATCCAAAGTTGCATTAAATAAAACAAATATAAACTCTTCTCCTCCAAACCTTACTAATATATCATCTTTTGTGCTATATTTTTTCATTATATTGGAAAATTCCTTTAAAATTTTATCTCCAGCTTCATGCCCATAAGTATCATTAATCTTTTTAAAATAATCTATATCTATCATTAACACAACATAATTTTCAATTAGATTTTTCTGTTTTTGAAGCAATTTTAGCTTTTCATCCACGTATCGCCTGTTATATAATCCTGTAAGGAAATCCGTCTTAGCTTCCCGTTCCTTCATCAAATTATATGCATGAAGTTCTTCGTTAATAATCTCTAGCTGATTCTTTTTATAATCCAGTTGCTGATTGGATTTAATAAGCAAATTCATTAATTTTTCATTTTCCATCAAAGTAAAGAATTGTCTTGTGATTATAAGCAATGAACAAATACCAAAACCAATTATAATACTATTAAATCTTTCAATTTTATGAGCAATTATAATTACTAAAATTATAACTCCTATATAGGGAATAAATCTTTTTAATGCATTTATTTCCTTACTATAAATCCTGCTTTCTATTTCATCCTCCCCATTTTCTGCTATCTCATCATAAACAATAGCTGAATAAGATATGAACAATAAAGCTGTGACCCAAAATGGATCTAAAATTTCTAATGAAATATTAATGTTGTTAAAGGTAATGTAACAATATAATAAATCTACAAAACTTTCTAAAAGCAATCCTGACATAATGAGAAAAATCACCTTACTAGGAAAGGCATCTCTTGCTAATAGTATCATAAATAATCCTGAAAGCAATACCCCTAAGTCCGATATAGGATTTGCCAATAGTGCAACTTTTCTTAAAATTTCTAATCCTATTTCTGAATAAACAGGTTCCATAATGTAAAACCAACTTATAGATGCAATTGCAGTAACCGTTATAAGAATATCCATAACCATCTGAAAAGTAAGAAACCTGCTTTTCTTTTTATATACTATATACAATATTGCTACTATACTTAAAGGATACTGAATTAGATAAAAAATTTCTGATATATAGCAGGTAGTTAAGACATTTCCCAGATATACCTCCATAACTATCCAAATTAAATCCCCTATGAAATAGCTTATTATAGCCAAATTCATAAAAAGCCAAAATCGTTTTTCTACACCAAAACTTTTCTTGTAAGTATTAAACATAACTTTACAAGCTACAAACTCGCCTATTATAAGGAATATGTTATTTCCCAATACTTTGTAAAAATTATTCTCTCCAAATGTACAAATATAAAAAATCCAAAGAAATATATAGATAAACATTATATGTATTAATTTCTCTTTTTTTATGCCCCCAGCCAATATTCTCCACTTCCCTTTATATCTTTATGAAATTCACCATACATAGATATTATACATATTAAATACACTATAACTCAATATGTTCCTAAGAGTTTTTATTATAAATCCAATAAGAATATATTGTGAAGCAAGTGCCATAAGAAAAATCTGTCTTTAAGTTCACAATAAATATATTTTTTAGACTGTTCGCAATACGCCAAGAAATTCTAATGTTTTCAAATTTCAATACCCTAAAGCTTTCAAACTCGCTTCTTACGGCGCTCAAACATGAAAGCTTCTTAACGGGTATTGAAATTTGAAAACAAAGAATTTCTAAGGCTAGCTCAATAGTCTAAGAAAATATATTTATTGTTACCTTAAAGACAGATTTTTCAGTTCATGCGTACATTGCTTCTGGGGAGACGGCCTACTAAAGGATGATTTTCCTCCACTACGTTATGGAAAATCCTTTATTGGCGGTAGCCCGCGTAAATACGTAGGCATGTTTAGGAGTTATATATAAGAATATATAACTTTAATTGTTGGATAAATAAGAACTTGTAAATAAGTAATAGGTAAGAACGTAATAAGTAAGAGTTCTTGAAAAGTTCAGCAAATCTGAATTTTCACCACAACTATTACTTCTTACTATTCACAAATTAATCATAAAAAAACTTCTTGAGTTTTATCATTAACTCTTACTTCTTACTTTTTACCTCTTACCTGTTCTAACTTACAAATTTTCATTTATACAAATAACTGCCTTACGGCAAAATGAATTGAATTTTAGTTGTTATTTTATTTTAATAGGTACCATATAACTTTTCGAAAGGCTCCGCCTAAAAAATATTATGAGCGCCTTTCTATTTATAAATTAAAGATTTTCCATAGCGTAGTGGAGGAAAATCATCCTTTAGTTAGCCGTATTCCCCACCCCAGATAGCCTATGCATGAACCGAAAAATCACACTTTAAGGAAGTGAAAAAAATTGGAATTTGGGACTATGGAACTAGCTTTAGAACTTCTTATGTTTGCAGATTTCAATTCCCGTTAAGAAACCTTCCTGTTTGAGGGACGCAAGGAGCGAGTTAAGGTTTTAGGGGATTGAAATCTGCAAACATTTAGAAGTTCTTAGCGTATTGTGATTAGTCCCAAATTACAATTTTTTCACGGACTTAAAGTGTGATTTTTCTTATTGCACTTACATCACAATATTCTTATAGTTTGTATAAATAAATATAAATATTGCCTTTTCCTAAAAGTTTTAGTATATATCCATAAAGAGAGACGTTAATTCTATTGGCAGTGTGCTGCGCCATGAAAAGATCGTACTGACCCATAAATGGATTAAAAACTTTATTGTGAATCACTTGAGTGTGATAAGGAAACGGTTTTCCATATTGAACCACATCTCCAACTTGAAGTGTATTATAAATAAATGAAAAATTTGCTATAGCCTCCTCTGGAGTTATTTTATAAAAATTATGTGCTCTGTTAGCCCCCATACCATTTTCGTTACCCCAATGTCGCATAAAATATCTAGCAGCCCTCCAAGTAATAGCAACTTTTTTCAATGCTTTTTCCTCTGAAGTTCTGCAAAACCAAGAATTTAAATCATCCCATTTATTTCCCATTTCTTCCATTCCACCAGCTTTTAACACCTGAGATACAAAATTAGCACAATCGTCATTTTTGTAATAAGGATATTCTTGAACATTAGGACTTAAAGCATATTCTTCTGCATAATTTTTAGCTGCTAATCTATCGTATTGCGGTCTTAACATAATATAATCACTCCTTTTTTATTTGGCTCTTTAATTTTATAGTTTAATTTTTCACCCTATTATTGGTTATATTATATTTATATTTAAAATACTCTAATTAAGTTACAATGTTTAGTCAATATTTATATTTTTGTAATGTGCTACACTATTTGTTTTTTTCCTCTTTATTATGTCCTTACTATTAAATCCATTAAATTTCATTAAAAAGAATTATATTTTTTAATAAATTGCATTGCATTATACATATATGTGTCATATAATGATACCATACGTAAAAAATGAATTTGTAATTACATAAATATTTCATATATGAATGAGGTGTTAATATGTCAATCAAAAACTTTAAAAGAATTCTTGTGGCAAATAGAGGGGAAATTGCTATACGAATATTCAGAGCATGTAATGAATTGAACATTCGAACTGTAGCTATTTATTCAAACGAAGATAAGTGTTCTCTTTTTAGAACTAAAGCAGACGAATCTTATCAAATAGGTAAAAATAACAATCCTGTTGATGCATATTTAAATATAGATGAAATTATAAATCTAGCTCTAAAAAAAGGTGTGGATGCCATTCACCCTGGTTATGGATTTCTTTCAGAAAATCCAGAATTCGCTAGAAAGTGTGAAGAAGCTGGCATTGAGTTTATAGGCCCAACTGCCACTATGATGGAGCAGCTTGGCGATAAAATAAAATCTAAACTAGTAGCTCAGAAGGTTGGAGTTCCTACCATACCTGGAGTTGAAGAGCCTATAGAAACTGAAGAACAAGCACTAGAATTTGCAAGTTTCTGCGGATATCCAGTTATGCTTAAAGCAGCAGCTGGTGGTGGAGGAAGAGGTATGAGAATCGTAAAGGAAGAAAAAGACTTAGTTTCCTCTTTCAAAAGTGCCAAAAATGAAGCCAAAAAGGCTTTTGGTATAGATGATATATTTATAGAAAAATATCTAGAAAATCCAAAACATATTGAAGTACAGGTTCTCGGAGACAAATACGGGAACATTGTTCACCTTTTTGAAAGAGATTGTTCTATTCAAAGACGTCACCAAAAGGTTATAGAATTTGCTCCATCACTATCTCTTTCAGAAGAAAAGAGAAAAGAAATTTGTGATGATGCTCTTAAAATAGCCAGAAGTGTCAACTACAGAGGAGCAGGCACGCTAGAATTTCTTCTTGATAGCAAGGGAAATCACTATTTTATAGAAATGAACCCTAGAATCCAAGTGGAGCATACTGTAACAGAAGTAATAACAGGAGTAGATATTGTTCAAAGCCAAATACTTATAGCTCAAGGTCATGCTTTAGCTTCTGAAGAAATAGGATTATATTCTCAAGATTCTATAAAAACTAACAGCTATGCTATTCAATGCAGAATAACTACCGAAGATCCGTCCAACAACTTTGCCCCAGATACAGGTAAAATTGATGTATACAGAACCGGTTCTGGCTTTGGTATAAGGCTGGATGGCGGTAATGGCTTTACAGGAGCAGTAATCAGTCCCTATTATGATAGTTTGCTAGTTAAAACTACAGCTTTCTCCAGAACCTTTAAGGATGCTGTTAGAAAATCCCTTCGTTCTGTAAAAGAACTTAAAATATCTGGAGTAAAAACCAATGTGGACTTTTTAATAAATGTACTAAATCACCCTACTTTCCAAAAGGGTCTTTGTACTACTAATTTCATAGGAGAAAATCCTGATTTATTTGTAACTACCGCTAAAGCTGATGAGGAATACAACCTTCTAAAATTCATAGGAGAAAAAGTGGTTAATGAAACCCATGGCGTAAAAAAATCCTTTGATGTACCTGTAGTTCCTATAATACCTGAAGTTAAAGATTTAAGAGGCACAAGAAATATACTTTTAGAAAAAGGTCCTGAAGGATTAGTTAAGTGGATAAAAGCACAGGATAAACTACTTTTGACAGACACTACCATGAGAGATGCTCATCAGTCACTTATGGCCACTAGAATGAGAACAGTAGACATGGTTAAAATAGCTGATGCCACTTCCTATTTAGGCAAAGATTTATTTTCCCTGGAAATGTGGGGAGGCGCTACCTTCGATGTATGTTATAGATTTTTAAAAGAATCTCCTTGGGAAAGACTAAAAAAATTAAGAGAAAAATGCCCTAATTTACTTTTCCAAATGCTTGTAAGGGGAGCCAATGCTGTAGGATACAAAAACTATCCTGACAATGTTATAAGAGAATTTATAAAAGAATCTGCAAATGCAGGCATAGATGTATTTAGAATATTTGACTCTCTAAACTGGCTTAAAGGTATGGAAGTAGCCTTAGATGAAGTATTAAAGCAAGGTAAGGTAGCTGAATGCTGCATCTGCTATACTGGAGATATACTTGACAATTCTAGAAATAAATACACTTTAGACTACTACATTAAAAAAGCTAAAGAAATTGAAAAAATGGGAGCTCATATACTGGGCATAAAGGATATGTCTGCCCTATTGAAGCCTTATGCTGCCTTTAAACTTATAAAAGCCCTTAAACAGGAAATAAGTATTCCTATTCATCTACACACTCATGACACTACTGGAAATGGTGTAGCTACAGCCTTACTAGCAGCAGAGGCGGGCGTTGATATAGTGGATACAGCCTTTGATAGCATGGCAGGACTTACAAGTCAGCCATCTCTAAATTCTATAGTGGCTGCCCTTGAAAACACTAAGAGAGATACGGGCATTAACCTTGGTGATATACAAAAGATATCAAATTACTGGTCTGCTGTAAGACCTGTTTATACTTCTTTTGAATCTGGACTAAAATCTGGCTCCACAGAAATATATAAATATGAAATTCCAGGTGGACAATATTCTAACTTAAAACCTCAAGTAGAAAGTTTCGGACTTGGCCATAGATTTGGAGAAGTAAAAGAAATGTATAAGAAAGTTAACTCTATGGTAGGTGATATAGTTAAAGTAACTCCTTCCTCTAAAATGGTAGGCGATCTTGCTATATTCATGGTTCAAAACAATTTAACTCCTGAAAATATTTTAGAAAAAGCTTCAAACTTATCTTTTCCAGACTCAGCAGTATCCTATTTTAAAGGGATGATGGGGCAACCAGAGCATGGTTTTCCAAAGGAACTTCAAAAGATGGTGTTAAAAGGAGAAGAACCTATAACCTGCAGACCAGGGGAACTTTTGCAACCTGAAGACTTTAGTAAAATAGAAAAACACCTTAAGGAAAAATTAGGATTAGAGCCAACAAAACAAGATATCCTAAGCTACGCCTTATATCCAGATGTATTTGAAGCCTATGTAAAATATATAAAAGAAAATGGTGACTTAAGCAGTGTAGGTAGTGATATATACTTCCACGGGTTAGGTGAAGGTGAAACTTGTGAAATCAAATTAGCTGAAGGCAAAATATTAGTAGTAAAACTCTTAGAAATTACAAAACTAAACAAAGAAGGTTTTAGAACCTTAATATTTGAAGTAAACGGCAATAGACGTGAAATTAAGATAAAGGATAAAACAAGATCAGAATTAAAGCAAACTTCTGATATTTTAATGGCTAACCCAGAAAACAAAAACGAAATAGGTGCCAGCATACCTGGAACTATTTTAGATATACTTGTTAAAGAAGGGGAGGAAATAAAGGAAAACGGAAACTTAGTAGTTATTGAAGCCATGAAAATGGAAACTATAATTACCTCCCCTGTTTCAGGCATAGTGGAATCCATCCACGTGGCTAAAGGCCAACAAGTTAAATCTGGTGAAATGCTAATAAAGTTAAAACTTAAAAATTAACTTAATTATCTTCATAAGATATACACAAAGCTTTTTAAACTTTTATAGTTTAAAATTTAATTTATCTCATTAAAAAAATCATATGGACTATACATTTCTCTATTAAAAAAGGACAGCTAATTTAACTAGCTGCCCCTTTTTATTTTTATCTATGCCCTTTTTCTTCTCCTAATAAATACGCATCCGCAAGCTATTAAAACTCCACCTATAGCTATTAATAGAGGCGCGTTCATTCTGCCACCTGTTTGAACTAATTTATTATTAGAAGTTTGACTACCTTGTCCATTTACATTATTATTATTTGAAGCACTGTTCGAGCCACTAGCTGCTGTACCTTTTAAACTAAACTTAATAGTTTTAGAAGAAGTGTTTCCTGCTAAATCTTTTGCAGTTACTATTAAAGTGTAATCTCCTACTGAAGCTATTTCTTTGCCATCATAATTCTTTCCATTAAGTGTTACTGTAACTTTAGCTGTGTTGTCATCACATTTAATTACAGGAGTTACTTTATTATTATAAACCTTGCCGTCTTCTACACCAGTTACTGTTATCACTGGGAAAGTCTTATCTATAATAAAGTTAACCTTGTATTCAGAAGTATTTCCTGCTAAATCTACAGCTTTTACTACTAACTGATGTATACCTTCTGTAGTAATTTTCTCTCCTTTATATGCTTTACCATCAAGAGTTGATGTTATTGTTGCTTTTTCACTTGATGTTATTTTTGGCATAACATCTTTATTATATAATTTTCCTTCTTCTACATCTGTTACTGTTATTACAGGTTTTGTCTTATCAATTGTAAATTTAACTTTATATTCAGAAGTATTTCCTGCTAAATCTACAGCAGTTACTACTAATTCGTGAATTCCCTCTGCAGTAATCTCTTCTCCATTGTATGCTTTACCATCAAGAGCCGTAGTAACTTTTGCATTTTCATTACAAGACACTTTTGCTATAACATTGCTGCTATATGCCTTTCCATTTTCTACACCAGTAACTGTTATTACAGGTTTTGTCTTGTCAATTGTAAAGTTAACCTTATACTCTGAAGTATTTCCAGCTAAGTCCACAGCTTTTACTACTAATTCATGAGCACCTTCTGCAGTAATTTCTTCTCCATTGTATGGCTTCTTGTCAAGAGTAGAAGTTATAGCAGCAGTTTTATTAGAGGTAATCTTTGGTGTAATATTATTATTATAAACTTTGCCATCTTCTACACCTGCTACTGTAATAACTGGCTTTTCTTTATCCACTACTACATTAACATTTTTAACAGTTTCATGACCAAATACATCTACAGCTTTTATTTCTAAGAAAGAGTTATTAGTAACAGGAACTTCATAATCAAAAGTCCTTTCTGTTACATCGTTACCCATTTCACCGTCTACAAATATATTTAGTTTTTGTTCTCCATTAACATATAGCTTGTATCCAAAAGTATTATCAGATACTTTTCCTTTAACATTAACGGTGTCATTGTTAACATATACCTTTCCATCCTCTGCAATCTTAGGAGCTTCAAGTTCTATAATAGGAGCGGTAATATCACAGTCTACTTTATATGCAAAATCCTTTAGGACTGTACCATCAAAGTCCTCAGCATATATCTTCACTAAATTTCTTCCCTCCTCAAATGTAACATCCATCGAGAAAGTTAAATCTTTGTTTATCTTAACATCCTTATCATTTATCTTAAATACCTTTGGAACATATCCTAC
Organism: Clostridium sp. KNHs214; assembly: GCF_000744935.1. Lineage (GTDB taxonomy): Bacteria > Bacillota > Clostridia > Clostridiales > Clostridiaceae > Haloimpatiens. Next base: position 589,652 of record NZ_JQMW01000013.1, read on the forward strand.
AGAACCAGTTATAGTTAAATCTTTATAATCTACAGACATTCTAGAGGATAAGTTATCAAATTTTAGATCAAATGATGGATTACCTTGTACAACTGTTACGTCTTTAACCCCAACATTAGATGCATAATCTATAGCACCTATAGATATAAAGTTATTTGCATTTTCTTGTAGTATTAAATCGCAACTATATACTCCATTTTGATCTATGGTTATTTTTGAAACATCTTGTTGCTTTCCATTCAAATAAACCAAACCAAATTTTCCATCTCCAGATAACTCATCAGATACTTTCCACTGTAACTTATAACTAGAATCATTGGATTTTGTTGCTGATATCACTTCTATAGTTGGAGCTACTGTGTCTATCTTTAATGGAATTTGAAAATGTTTTTCTTTGGCATTATCTATATCTACCTTTGTTACATAGTCAATATAGTACTGACCATCTTTAACTACACCCATTTTACCTGTAGATGGATCATAAATCTTTCCATCCCACATCCAATCCATGTCCTCTCTATATCCTGAGTCATTTGGATCTGAAATAACATTCTTTCTAATATGATTAGAAGTTGCCAATTGCCTTACTAGCTTTTTATCCTTATCTAATAGCTTAATTTCCATAGACTTAGCATTTCTTAAGAATGTTAAGAATGGATATATATTATCATTTTGATTATCACCATTAGGGGAAATAGCAATTTTATCTTCTTCTATAATTGGATTTCCTTCTTCATCTTTTCCTGTAACTCCTAAATAATATAATGTATTGCCATCTTCTCCCAAAGTCAACATTCTTGTTCCACCCAAATAGTTATCTTTATCCCAAATAGGTTTATCTATTATATCTTGTTTAGACCAATCTCCATAGAAACCTATATATGGTACTACTAAATCTGGATTGTCTTTAGGTTCGTTAGATTTTAATTTAATAAAACCTTCCACAAAACTTTCTTCTGGCAAGTTATCTGGTAAATTAATTGTTACGTTTACTTTTAAAGCTCCATTAGCTGGTACCGTTATTGTAGAATTATCAAAAGTAACTTTAGCGTCCTTTATTTTTACGTCATAAGACATGTTACTTGTAAATGGAACTTTTTGTTCAGTTAAAACTCCACCCATATCACTTAAATTAAAAGTAATAGGTTTATCCTTATAATTCTTTAAATTCAAAGCAAAAGTTTTAGTTTTCCCTATTTCCTTTAAAGCTACTGCTGCATTGCCCCTATCGTCTTTTACTGTTACACCATTGTTTACAGCATCTACTATTTGAACTAATCCTGCACCTTGTCTTCTTGGAGAATAAGGCACTGCAGTGTGAGACTTATCCATAAGAGTTTTTGCCGTATTAATGGATGTAGCTTTTGCAAAATCCACCGATTCCTTTCCTGTTAAGCTTGGATAATTTTTCTTTACTCCTTGTAATATTAAAGCTTCAGCTCCTGATGTGTGAGGTGCAGACATAGATGTACCAGACATATTCTCATATTTATCCTTATTAACAGTTGACCATATATTTCCGCCTGGAGCCGATATTTCAGGTTTAAATTCTAGATTTGGAGCTGGACCCCAAGAAGTAAAATCAGACATATCATTTTTATCCGTATTTTCTAATGAAGTCAAGGTTCCAGGAAATTTAACCTTTAATCCTGAAGAAACTTTTTCCTTAAGAACTAAACCATCAGCTGTTGTCATGCCTATAACTGGAATATTAACTGTTGGATCTACAAACATACCTCCAATATAGCCTTCTCTATTGTTGTAAATAATTATAGCCTTTGCGCCTGCTTTTTGAGCATTAATTTCTTTTTCTCCAAAAGTATTCGAACCTCTTTGTACTAAAGCAATCTTTCCATTGAGATCTTTACCTTGAAAATCAGATTCTTGTCCTGAACCACAATCTACCAATTCAAGCTCTGATTTAAAAACCTCTGATGGGTTTACATTATTTACTTCATAGGTACAACTTCCATTACCACTTGTGCAAGTATACTCCATACTAAATAACATAATGTTACTATTTTCATAAGAAGCTACTTGTATGGCTTCTTTAGCAATACCTGGTGATCCTGTTATTCCTGTATCATATAAATCACCAAATTTATATGGAGCTGTATTGTATTGATAGTTTCCTGCAGATACTACTACAGCAACTCCACTTTCAGTAGCATTTTTTATTGCCTTTTGTTCCGGCTCATCTGATTCTTGAAATCCTGAATTAGAACCAAGACTCATGTTTATAACGTCTGCCCCATGCTTAACTGAGTCTTCAATAGCTGCCACTATATCATCAGAATATGCCCCGCCTATTTCAGGATCATTAGCAAATACTTTCATTGCAAGTAATTGACATTCTGGAGCTACACCTTGTATAGCTTCGTTTTTATCTACTTCTGTCTGGTTTCCATTAGCACCTACTATACCAGCAACATGCATTCCATGCATATTTCCAGTATCTATTACGTTATAATTTTGTTCAGCATAATTGTAACCATAAGGTACTTTATCTGTAAAATATTTTCCAGGTCCTTGTGAATTTTTTGATTTTATTTTTGCCTGTGAAGCATCTGAAAGTTTCATATCCTTATGTCTATAGTCTATACCAGTATCTATAATAGATACTACCATGCCTTGTCCTTTATATCCATAAGAAGAACTTTGAGCCTCATAAGCTTGAGTTAAAACTTTAGCAGATGTCATATCAGGATAATACTTATTAACTAAAGTTACACTTTTTACTTCTGGTAAAGCTTTAATTTTATAAATTTCACTCTTCTTTACCATCATGCTAAAGCCATTTAAAACTTTAGTATAAGAATTCCTAATTTTAGCACCTTCTAAATCTGCAACTTTTGACTTTACAGACTTTTGTGCATTTTGTATAAAGTTTAGCCCCTTACTACCTTTTTCCAATAAAGGCTTGTCCTTTAGCTGTACAATAACTCTAACTGTCTCCTCAGGCTTTATACTTAGTGGTTTGTTTTCATTTAAAACAAAGCCTTTTCCGTATTTAGCCTTCAGAAAGGTTTCAATGTCTTTTTCTGAATACTTAATCCTTAACGTATTGTCAGCTGACATTTGTGCTGTATTTGTATTCTCTTGAGCTTTTACTTCCTTGCTCCCAAATCCAGACACAAAAGACATTATCATCATTGTTGTAACAAACAATGACAATAATTTTTGATTCCTTCTTTTCATAATAACCCCCCTTTTATATTTTAAAATTTTTAATAAAGCTTATTAACTTTACTAAAAAAGTTAATCATAGTTCTAATAACGCCCCAATGAACTATATAGAAATGAATAAAATTACATATACTTATATCAATTCCATTTATTTCTATGTAAATTCTACCATATAACACATAGTTTATCAATACCTAGATAATATTAATTTTATTTACATGTTAAATATTGTATAAACATAGCAAAGTTCTAAATTTAATATGAATTTTTCAATACATATTAAATTTAGAACTTATATTTATAGAAGCATCTACTACAGCATTCCAACTTTTAATAGAATATTAAGGCACATTAAAATAAATAATTTAAAATCAAACGTCAATTGGATAAATAAACTTAGAGTATTGATATAAGTAAGTATATAAATAAGGGACAGTTAAGTATTTTTGGTTATCTATTAACCAAAAATACTTAACTGTCCCCATATTACCATGTTATTTAATTAAATTATGATTAACCCACAATAAGTATTACATTGCTTGAATTATGAAATTTCTCTGGAATGAGTTGCATAAGAAGCGAAGGAACTATTTAAATTTAATTTTAGAAATTCTTCTTTTAGACAGATAAAATTATCGTAACCCTTAAAAGGACGCCAGGCTAGCGAACCTGAGGCAGGACGCTGAATGTGAGCGTTAGATAATTTTATATGGCTAAAAGATTAGAATTTCTTAAATTAAATTTATTGTTCCAAGCTCTTATGCAACTCATGGAGGAGAAATTTCATAATTCCATTACATTCTACCTTATTGTGGGTTAATCAAATTATATATTGATAATTACCATAAATCTAAAGAGCTGCTGACTCATATTATTTCTACAAAATCCTTTTTATAATTGTTTTTCTTTGTCCTACCCTTTTTAGATTCCTTAAGCTTTCTTATCTTTTCCTTTTTAGCCATGAACTCCGCTTCTTTTTTTAATTTAATATAACTTTTATATCTCTCTTCAGATATTATCCCTGTACTAATAGCTTCTTTTACAGCACAGCCAGGCTCTTCATTATGAGTGCAGTTTCCAAACTTACAATTAATCGTTAATTGTTCTATATCCTTAAAAGCACTTTCTATTCCATCCTCTATATCCATAATAGAAAGTTCTCTCATACCAGGAGTATCTATAACTACTCCTCCCTCAGGAATCACTATCAATTCCCTATAAGTAGTGGTATGTCTTCCCCTTCCATCACTTTCTCTAATTTCTGAAACCTTCATCTTTTCATATCCCAGAAGTTTATTTATAAGAGTAGACTTTCCAACACCAGATGAACCTATAAACGCCACTGTTTTCCCCTTAGTAATATATTCCTTAACTTTATCTATACCTTCATTAGTCAAGCTACTTACCACTAATATATCTACACCAATTGCTACCTTTGAAACCTCTAGTAGTTTTTCATCTAAATCCTCACATAAATCAGACTTTGTAAGCAGTACAATGGGCTTTGCGCCACTATCCCATGCAGTACTTATATATCTTTCAAGTCTTCTTAAATTAAAATTATCATTAAGAGACATAGTTATTAATGCAGTATCTATATTTACAGCTATGATCTGTTCTTCATATTTAATTCCAGCAACTTTTCTTGAAAATTTACTGCATCTTTTGAGTATCCCTTGAATTATAGCCTCTCCTTGAGAATCCTCATCTCTATCCATAGCTACCCAATCTCCTACTGCTGGATAAGACGCTATACTACAGGCATTATACATTATTTTACCTGAAACTCTAGCACTTATAACTCCTTTTTCTGTAATGACTTTATAATAATTTTTTTGCTCACAAGCCACTCTACCTAAATACATACCCTCATATAAATTTTTAAATTCTTTTATTGTATTATCCTTTAATCCCAATTCTTTTAAATTAAATTTATTCAAATTCCATTCCTCCATATTAAAATAGTGTATTTTGGGCATAAAAATACCCTGAAGTCTTGCTTCTGCTACTCCAGGGTAATATACACAATAATAATATGAGAATTATCTGAATAAGATTTTATACCTCTTAATAATCCAAACATAATTTAATCATTAATGGATAAAACATAATTTACCCAAGGAGCAGCCCCTATGAAATTTTTCATTAATAAAAACTCTCTCATTTTTTTCATAAGACATCACTCCTTTCAAAAATTATAAAAATATCACAAATCTATTATATCACCAATATAAGTAAAAAACAACATGAAATTCATTTTCATCATATTGCATGAAATGATTTTCATCACCTTACATAGTTAGGCACATTCAAATAAATAACAAGTCAGTATGCTAGTCTGTTTTGCGTCATACTGCGCCATCAGAACACGTCCATATTCCTACCAAAGGCGGAACCTGTTTCCTTATATGACACAAAATATACCAGCATCTTTGACCTGTTATTTCTTTTCATGTCCCTTATTATTTATTAAGTTCAATTTTAAACTTCAAATCTTCTCTCACTTCCACATTAGAAAGATCACTTGTACAAATGCTATATTTTTGTTCAGGCTTTAAAGCTTCATATACTACAGTATATTCATTAGGCTTTTCTGGGTTCATTGCTGCTAAAGGTATTTTTACCTCAACTCTTTCTCCGCGCTGATCCTTTATATAAACTTCAGAGGATTGAAGATATGGTGCTTTTCCCTTTACTGTAAAATTAACTATAGTCTTATCATCTTCTACCTTTATATTATTCACTACAACTTTTCCCATTTTACCTTGAGAAAGTTCTTTAGGATATGCTCCATCTATAATGCTACTAACCTCTTTAAATTCATACCCCTCCTTATTTATCTTTGTAATTTCTTTACCATTTTTATAAGAACCTATTACACTGCCTTTATAAGGATTAATTTTACATGGTACAACAGTCAAATACTTAGGAATATGATTCAATCTATTATATTGCATTTGAGATTCAAAAGTTGCCTTATTCATATCAATGTTTCCACCGCCCATACTCTTTGATACAATTTGCTCTCCCTTGTCATCATAAACAATCCAATAAAAATAATCAAACACCCCAACATTAAATGGATTTTTAAAACTTTCATCTTTATAATTTCCATTTACTGAAATATAAGTTCCCATTGGAGAAACAGTAACCTTATTTACATTTACTGTACTCTGTGGAAAATCCACTTTAGTATTTGGTTTAAACGTAACACTTTCTTTATATATTTCATCCTTTGAAGTGGTAAAAGCTAAATTCCACTTTCCCTTTACATCGCCTATTTCATCTATATTAAGATTAATTTTGCATTTTTTAGGAATTTGAAATGGGCTAATACTAAGCTCTTCCCTACCAACATAAGTATTATTATCTATATACTGTCCCACACTACTTCCACTTGATGAGAAATATTTATTATTTATTTCTAAAAATCTTCCCAAACCAACTCCATGTAAATCTTTAATTTTTTTATCACTTTTTATAGTATAACTTAATATCATTTTTGAATCATCAGCTATTATATCGTTTAACGTAAATGTCACTCCATTATCCTTAATACTCTTATTTATTACCTCAGAATATTTACTATTTTCTTCATAAACACCCATATTTGCATTAAGTGCTTGTATAATAGAATTAAGAATTGGTACATCCTTAGCAAAAGATGGCGCCGCCTTTCCTACACCTATTAAACATACCAAACTTATAGCTGCTACTGCAGAACCATACTTTAATATGGATTTTTTCTTTTTATTTCTCATTTTTTTGCGAAGACTTTTCTTTATTCTCTCCTTTTGAATAGTACCTACCTCTTCAGACTTATCCTCAAACTCACTTTCGTCTATTTCTATTTCATTAAACAATTTATATAAATCTTTTTCTTGTAGTATTAAATCATTTTTATCCATAACTATACCTCTCCTTCCAAACATACAATCTTTTCTTTTAAGAAATTTCGTCCTCTTGAAAGTCTTTTATCTATTAAATTTCTATTTACTCCAAAATCTTTTGCTATATCCTCTATTTTCTCACAAAGAAAGTACCTTCTTATGAATATCTCCTTATCTTCTTTCTTCATACTATTTATTGCTTTCATAAGTTCTTCTTTATCCTCTTTTAATATTATGGTTTCCTCTGTATTTCCATCATCACTTAGTGAATAATCATCTATACATTCAACAATACTATGCTTAAATAATTTTCTCTTATAGTCTATAGCCTTATATTTTGATATAGCTGTTATCCAATACTTAAAATTTCCCTTCTCCTCATCAAAGCTTTGGATATTACTCCACATAGACCAAAATATATCATTCACGCATTCCTCCACATATTGTGAATGAAAACTTGAATTCAAAACACTACGCACAACCTTGAATGCCAAATTACTATAATTATCCACAACATAATCCAAAGCCTTTGGGTTTCTATTTCTCATTTGCTTTATAAAGTTTTTCTCATCTACAATCATGTCTGTACCTCCTTGAGAAGCTTCTCATAACATAATACGAAGGGACTTATGCTTTTCTGACATTAGTATATCAAAAAAATTAAAATACTTAGAATATATTTTAAAGCAAGTGCAATAAGAAAAATATGTCTTTAAGTCCACAATAAATATATTTTCTTAGACTATTCGCAATACGCCAAGAAATTCTAATGTTTTTAAATTTCAATACCCTAAAGCTTTCAAACTCGTTTCTAACGGCGCTCAAACATGAAAGCTTCTTAACGGGTATTGAAATTTGAAAACAAAGAATTTCTAAAGCTAGCTCAATAGTCTAAAAAATATATTCATTGTTACCTTAAAGACATATTTTTCGGTTCATGCATAAGCTATCAAAGGGAAAGAGTAGCCGACTAAAGGATTATTTTCCTCCGCTTCGCTATGGAAAATCTTTAATTTATAAATGAGAAAGCGCTCATAATATTTTTTAGGCGTAGCCTTTCGTTTAGCACCTAGTCTCTAATCACCGGGCTACAAATGGATTAGTAGTAATTTTAATTTAAAAAATAATGTAACTCTTGAAATTCATATGCTAAATCCGAGTTCTTAACCATATCTTCGTATTTATGCTGGCTTCCGCCAATAAAAGATTTTTAAAGCGATAAAGAGAAAAGCTAAAACTATTTCATTGAATGAAATAATTTTAGCTTATGCATGAACCAAAAACCATACTTTAAGGGAGTGAAAAAATTGGAATTGGGGACTACGAAACTAGCTTTAGAAGTTCTTAGCGTATTGTGATTAGTCCCAAATTACAATTTTTTTCACGGACTTAAAGTGTGGTTTTTCTTACGGCACTTACATCAAAATTTTCTTATTCTATGCCTCTTCCACTTCCACACTGTTGTCTTCTAACTTCTTAAGCACCTTCATAAACATGGAGGATATAAGAGCCACTGCCCCCAATATAAACCAGGACTTTTGGACACTTATATACATCAAAACCTTTCCCATAACCACAGGACTTACTATATATCCTAAGCCCATTATAAGTGGAAGTACTCCACTCATTCTTCCTCTATGAGAAATAGGAGTGTGATTAGCTATAAATGGCATAACACTTATAGATAAAATTATTTCTCCTACAGTAAACACAAAAACAGATATGAAGAAAAATGTCATGCTGTTTACCAACCCAAGCATTCCAAAACCTACAGTATAAAATATGCCTCCATATACTATACTAGTTAAGTTTTCTGTTTTATTTAAAAGCTTTGTAATTAATGGCGTCATAATCATAACTACAATTCCGTTAAAACTGGCTAAGTATCCATAATATTTTGATCCTAGGGCTCCATAAGTCTGTGAAACTTGAAGAGGAAACATAAATCCCCATTGGTTATAAACAAAATTGTATCCAAATGTTATAATAGCAAAATACAATAAAATTTTTCTATTCCATAAAACTTTAAATATAGAACCTTCCTCTTTCTTTTCAAGTTTTCTACTCTCATCAGCTATATCTTCCTTTGTAAGATGAATGGTTTCCTTAACAAAGAAAAATATAAGTCCTAAACCAATAAGTGCTGTTAAAGCGTCCCCTATAAATACCCATTTAAGATGATTTTCAAACAAAAGTCCTCCAATTACAGGACCTACAGCAAATCCAATATTCCATCCCATATAATCAAGAGCATAAGCTGCATTTCTATTCTTTGGTTCTGTCAAGTCTGCTATAATAGAATCATGTGCAGGCCCTGCAAATCCCATGACAGCACCTGCTATCATAAGCACATATATCATATATATATTAGGTTTCATAAATCCACATACTATATATAGAAAACAAGCTAAACTTTCAAATATAATTATCATTTTCTTTCTTCCAATGGTGTCTGCAAGTTTTCCCCCAATTACACCCGTTGGCATAAATAACATTCCTGATATACTCATATAAAAACCTGCTGCTTCTGTTGAAAGTCCTATCTTCTTAGTTAAGATAAGTGTCATCAATGGTCCTACAAAACATCCCATAGCATTTATAATTTTAGATGCAAATATTACATATATCTCGCTGGGCAGTCCCCTGTACGGTTCTAAAAGTTTCTTTAAATAATTCATTATAAATTCCCCCTTTTGTGCATATAAAGTTTTAATAATCTTAATTGTCATAATTTTTATTGTAATAAATCTATCCCCATGATAAATTTTGATATCCACCTCTTCTCTCTAACTCTATAAATTACAAAATCTAAAATAATATTAATATATAAAAAACCCCTCAGTACAACGTTGCTATACTGAAGGGTTTAATATCGTAAAATTCTTCTTATTCCTAAACGCTCATTAACACTAATATTATAAAACCTTAATGAATTCTAATACAATTTCATTACCTTAGCATTTAGAAAAAAACTAATTCTATAAAAATAAAAAACCGCTAAGCAAAAATGTCAGCGGTAATAAATTCATATATTTTATATAAACTATATAATTTCAAATTAATTTATGAATCATGAATTTCAGCAAATACATCTTTACTCTCTTTCAGCATACTACTATATTTAATTTTTGACGCACTTCTCCCCTTAAAATTAAAATTTGCTTTTAAATTAAGGTTTTCTATAATATTATCATTTTCATATACTAAAGATTGTAAAAACATACTCACACCTCCTTGATATTCATAAACTTTTAAATATTACAAAATTTATTATACTCCCTAAAATAAAATTAGTAAAGCTTTTTTATCGCTCACTGCTCTTCAAGCTCCAAGGCCCAAATAAAAACTTTATTCAAATACTTTATTTAAGCACCTTCAAATAAATAACAAGTCAATATGCTAGTATATTTGAATTGTTATTTATTTTCATGTACCCTAGCTATTTTCTAACTTCTAGTACTCAAATTCGATTTACTTATATGAAATATTATCATTATCATCCATGTAATGGAATAATATGTACTTATATAGTACATATCATTGAAAACGTATTCCTGACTTCTTTCATTTGTCTAAAAAAGTGATTTTTTGTACTTAAATTATTCATATCTTGTTAATCTCTATAATCATTAGTCCAAACATAGATTTTGTTAATAATTTATTTACTTTTTGAGCCTGATTTTTTTGTATTTTTTGAATTTATCTATTGATAATAATTCATTTTTCTTGTATAATTAAATTACAGTAAAGCTATTTTCATAAATGTGTGAAATGTTTAGTTTCTCCATTTAGCATTTCCCTTGAAAATTGTTTTCCTTAACAATTATTCCCCTCAAATTTCTAATTATTAGAAATTTAACCCCCTTAGGAAGCCAGAGCGTAGGGCTTCCTTTTTTTTATACTCTTTTTTATAGTATCTCTTATTTTTTATAAATCCCCAATCATTAACCTTCAACCCTTAAACACTATATTTAAGTTCTTTGTTTGATTACTAACTTAAGGCACATTCAAATAAATTTCAAGCTCTATGTTAGATGAATAAAGGAAATATAGTTTCTAATTTAAAATGTGATATTTTAGGTCTTATAAATTAGAAACTTTTATCAAGGTATGCCCACTATCTGGATAATAAATGCGTAAACAAAATAAAGATTAGGTATTTATATAACTATCGATTCCTGCTACCTTAATTATTGTAATCTTTTTGTAATATTTTTTTATAATTTTGTAACTCATTAGAGCTTTATATTTATTAAATTATTATAATAAGGTACTTTTTAATATACACAGAAATCTTATTAGGGGTTACTTATATCTTTATGAGAGTATATAATTAATATATAAATGAAATTATAAGTTTGAGGTGTTTTATATGGTAGAAAAAATATTAGTAGTAGAAGACGAGAGCTCCATAAGAGGATTCCTAAAAATAAATTTACAGAGAAATAATTTTCAGGTTATAGAAGCTGAAACTGGTGAACAAGGCATACAAAAAGCCTTTATAGAAAAACCTCAGGTTGCTTTATTAGATGTAATGCTTCCTGGAATAAATGGCTTTGAAGTTTGCAAAAAACTTAGAGAAAAATTTCCTCATATGGGTATAATAATGTTAACAGCAAAAAGCCAAGATATGGATAAAATAATGGGGCTAGAGTTTGGTGCTGATGATTATATTGTTAAGCCTTTTAATCCATTGGAATTAGTTTTAAGAATAAAAGCTCTTTTAAGAAGAATTGAAGAAAAAGATGGGGATGTTAAAGACAACACCATAATAGAGTTTTATCCTTTTAAATTAGATACTTATTCTCAAAAGGCGTATAAAAATGGATTAGAACTAGATTTAACTCCTAAAGAATACTTGATTCTAAAAATATTTATTGAAAACCCTGGCAAAGCATTTAGTCGAGATGAATTATTAAACACAATTTGGGGATTGGATTTTATAGGAGATACAAAAATAGTAGATGTAAATATAAGACGTCTTAGAACAAAAATAGAAGAATGTTCCTCAAGTCCTAAATATATAGAAACCGTCTGGGGAACAGGCTACAGGTGGAATAAAAATGAACAGCATTAAAAAACGTCTGAGTTTAAATTTTCTAACGGTAATATTTATAACTGTAGCTATATTTGAAACCCTTATTATAAGTGGTACTAAACAATATTATTATAAAAATATAGAGGACTCACTTACTAATCAGGTAAAAATGTCCTCTGAATTTTATACAAAGTATTTTTCAAATTCATCTTTAAAGGAGAACGTCCAAGAAAATGTAGATGTTTTTTGGAAACAAACTTCAGCCCAAGTTCAGATAATAGATGAAAAAGGCAATATACTAATGGATTCTATAGGTGTAATTCCTTCTGAAATAATTAAAGATGACTCCTTTAAAAATGCCATGGATGGTAAATTAGGAAAATGGCATGGCAATGTATCCTATTCTAAACATAAAGTATTCTCTGTAACATATCCTTTAAAATCTAATAATAAAATAGTGGGTGCCCTTAGATTTATAACTTCTTTAGCTCCTGTAGACAGAGAAATTTTTGCTATATCGATGATACTATCAGCTATTGGGTTTATCACTTTGTTTACAGCTCTGGTGGTAAGTATATTTATGTCTAATACAATAGTTGGTCCTATAAAAAATTTAACAGCAGTAGCACAGAAAATGGCTGCCGGGGATTTAAACGTACGTAATACTAAGACACTTGATGATGAAGTTGGAAAACTCTCCGATACCTTGAATTACATGGCAGATGAAATTCTAAAAAAGGAACAGCTAAAGAATGAATTTATATCTTCAGTTTCCCACGAACTGAGAACCCCATTAACCTCCATAAAGGGATGGGCTATAACTTTAAAAACTGATGAATTAAATGATAAAGACCTTATAAGAGATGGACTTCAAATAATAGAACAAGAAAGTGAACGCCTTACTGGCATGGTAGAAGAACTTTTAGATTTCTCAAAATTTGTATCTGGTAAAATTACTTTAAATAAGGAAATGGTAGACATCAACATATTACTAGAGTACATTAGAAAGCAACTGAGTCCTCGTGCTAATAGAGATAATATAAATTTTGTAGTTAAAAAAACAGAAAACATCCCAACTGTCGCTATGGATCCTAATAGAATAAAGCAAGTACTCTTAAATCTCGTAGATAATGCTTTTAATTTTACACCCGAAGGTGGTACCGTAACTGTTTGGACAGAAATTCAAAATAAATATCTAATACTTCATGTGGACGACACTGGTTGTGGCATAAGTGAAGATGACCTTCCAAAAATCAAAGAAAAATTTTACAAAGGTAAAAGCAGCAAATCTAAAAATGGAATAGGATTATCAATATGCGATGAAATAATAAAATTACATAATGGATTTTTCATCATAACCAGTGAACTTAATATTGGAACAAATATTTCTGTTAAAATTCCAATAGAAATTTAATTTTCGAAAAAATACACAGGGAGATAATATATAATGAAAAAAAAGGAAATATTTATACCTATTTTAATAATCATATTATTACTGGCATTTTTCACACAAGCCTGCAAATTTCCTGAGATTAACCCTATGGAAAAAATATCTGCACCTAGAAATAAACTTATTCCTATACAAGGGACTTGGAAAGTTGTAGATTATAAAGCTCCTAATAAAAATTCTAAACCCAATAAATCTATCATTGGCAAAACAGCGGAGTTCAACCAAAAGGGAGCTATATTTTCGGATGAGGCTTGTAAGTATCCTAAATATAAGGTTAAAGTAGTAAACGCAGTTGACTACTTATTTTACAACTATAAGGTAGTGCCAAAGGATTTAGGTATAAAAAAAGATAAAATAGAGGTTATTTCTGTAACCTGTAATGAGAATCTTTTCTATGATTTTATACTCATAGAAAAGAACAAACTTTTACTTTATATGGATGAAACATTTTTTATACTAGACAAAATTTCTGACGACACTAAAAATGTGGAAAAAATACAGGATAACACTAGTTATAAAAACAAAAATACTAGTGAAGCTTCTCGGCTTAATTCAGGAGTTTTCATCGCACTTCGCTCTGAAAGCTCAGATATATTAAGTTCTCCTTCCACCTATAGGACAATATGGATTTCCTCAAAAAATAAAAAAGCAGTTAGCACATTAGAAGACAAAGGAATATTTTTCCCAAGAAAAACTGGATTTTGGTCTATAAATGTTAATAGGATTTCAAATGCAGGTATTACGGAAGATAATATAGAAGCTCATCCAGTAGATGGCAGTGATAATAAAAATTCTAAACCCGTTAGAGCTCTTTTTAAAAGTTCTAAACAAAACTTATTTAGAAACATTTTATTTATATGTAATGATTACATCGGTACTGAATATTCAATGGATTCTGTATCTGATAATACTTTAAATAAACTTCAAGTACTGCCAGTAGACAACTTAGAAAATAAGAAAGGATTAAAAATATCTGATTTAGTGGGAGATATAGGCTCTGGAATTTTAAAAGATAGTATAAATTCTTTTTTATCTGTACGCAGTGACAAAAAGCAAGCTTTTCAAGACCAGACTGTTGATGAAGAAAACTTCAGATTATCCAGAAGAAATGGTCATTGGGTTATGGCAGGAAGATTAAATTCTCCTAAAAATCAAAATGACTATATAGATTTTGACTTAAATGTTTTTCCTCCTAAGAAACTTTTGACCTACGATGAATTGTCTTTATCCTGGAGTGATGTAAAAAACAACATTCCTAGTGCTACAGATGTATTTACTTCACCAAATGGTGATATAGCACTAGTGGTTTGTAGAAACAACCTTTACATTTACTCTATAGAAAACAAAACTCTATCTTCAGAACCTCTAAAAGAAATTCCTATAAAAGATAATGAATCAATAATTATGGCAGAATGGGCTACTGGAGATTACGTAGAAAAATGGACCGAAAGCTTTGAAAACTTTATAAAAAGTGAAAAAAATAAGAAATGATTAGAAGCTAGAGCATTCCCTTTATTGGAATAGCCCTAGCTTTCTTAATACCCAGCCACCAATTCCTAAAACTACCAATACCGTTAAGAAACCTTCTTACTCCAGTATCACAAGAAGCGAGTTAAAGTTTTAGGAGATTGAAACCTTAAAACATTTATAAACTCTTAACGTATTGTAATTACTCAACAATTACAATTTTTTACGGACTTAAAGTGTGGTTTTTCCTTATTTTATGCCTACTATTTTGTATACCTGTTCCATATCCAGATTTTCTCTAACTATATCTGCTAATTTATCTAGTTCCCTTTCCCTTAGACTTTCATATTCGCTAACTCCCTTGGGTTGTAATCCTTTTTTTATTCTCAAGGTATTTACTACATAATCTCTAAAACTTAAGCCATCAAAGACTCCGTGTATGTATGTACCCATTACATTACCCTTTTCATTTATAGCACCGTCAAATACATTTACCTTTTCTCCATTTCTGTCCTCTATTTTGAAAAGTGGTTTGCATCCATCACCATAGGAACTTATGCCCATGTGTATTTCATAACCATAGACCTTTTTATCTCTAATTTGATGTCCTTCTAACTCCTGTAGAAGCTCTGCATTTACTCTAGTGGTAACCTTCTCCTGCTCAAAAGTAGTAGTCATATTTAAAAGTCCTATGCCCTTTACTTCTTTTACCGCTGTCTCCACTTCATATGGATCCTTAAGTATGGCTCCTAGCATTTGATATCCACCACATATTCCAATGACCATTCCTTTTTCACTATATCTTTTAATTTCGTCTTCTAATCCACTTTTTCTTAAAGAAATCAAGTCTTCTATAGTGTTCTTACTTCCTGGTATTATTAAAAGATCTGGATTTCCAAATTCCTCTACCTTCTCAACAAATCTTACTGAAACATCCTCTTCATTTTTAAGTGCATCTAGATCCGTAAAGTTTGATATGTGTGGAAGCTTAATTACAGCAACATCAATATCTCCTTTAATTTCTTTATTAAAACTTACAGCTCCATCCTCATCCTCCAGAGCTAATCTAAAATGTGGGACTACCCCAAAGCATGGTATTTTTATTATATCTTCTAACATAGTAAGACCCGGTTTTAATATTTCCACGTCTCCTCTAAATTTATTTATTATAGTTCCTTTTACTCTGTTTTTTTCCTCATCATTAAGAAGAAGCATTGTTCCTGCTAGAGAAGCAAAAACTCCCCCTTTATCTATATCTCCTACTAAAAGTACAGGAGCATCTATAAGCTCTGCCATACCCATATTAACTATATCCCTATCCCTTAAATTTATCTCAGCAGGGCTACCAGCACCTTCCATTACCACTATATCAAATTCTTGTTCCAATTTTTCAAAATGCTCTTTTAGCATATCCTTAAATTCTAATTTCATGTTATGGTATTCCATAGCAGTACTGTTTCCATAAACCTTACCATTGACTATTATCTGGCACTTTTTATCTGAAGTAGGTTTTAAAAGAATAGGATTCATATATACCTCTGGCTCAAGTCCTGCAGCATAGGCCTGAAGCACCTGTGCTCTACCCATTTCCTTTCCGTCTAATGTTATGTATGAATTTAAAGACATGTTTTGGGATTTAAACGGACATACCTTATATCCATCTTGCTTAAATATCCTACATAAAGCTGCCACTAATATACTCTTACCTACAGAAGATGCTGTACCCTGAATCATTATCTTAGCCATATTTTTTCCCCCTTTATTAGTCTATTTATAATTCCATCGCATTGTATCTTTTTGTGGTTTAATCAAACCATTACATTTCTACTGCCCATATAAGCTATCTTCTTCTTAATTTTTATATTAACAATTTACCCTTAATATTGCAATACTTTGTAAATCTTTTGTAATACATATATTTGCTATTTATTGTATAATTAATGTAGAAAATTTGAATTTATTAATAAATTGTTTTAAAATAGTTATTAAGGCACATTCAAATAAATAATAAATCATCATACTAGTCTATTTTGCATCATACTAGTCTATTTTGCATCATACTGCATCAGCAAAACCCGCCGATAGTGCTACCAAAGGCGGAACCTGCTTCCTAGTCTAACACAAAATACACTAGAAACTTTGAATTGTTATTTCTTTTCATGTACCTAAGATTAAACTTTATCGAGGTGATTAACATATGTATAGTAAAAAATTAGCTAAGTTAACACTTCCTTTAGCTTTTTGCTTTGTTTTATCCATTAGAGGCCTTTTTATACCTGCTAATTATAAAACAGCAAATGCATTTGGAACTAAAATTTCTATAGAAAACTTAATACAATTTTTAAATACATCTTTCCCTTCCAATGACAACAAAAAAACTTCTTGTGAAAAAGATTCTTCTTATTCAATAAATGAAGATATAAATAGAGATGGAGAAAAAGAACTTATTATATGGAACCATGATACTAGAGATGCCTACAAAGTAGAGGTTTTAAGGAAAAATGACTCTGATTATGTGGACGATCCTCTTATGTATCCTTACTATTTTCAAAATGTAGTTAACTACTATAAAACACAACTTAAAAAACCCTATAATAGCAAGAGCCCAATAATGTGGTATTACCTAAGTGACGCTGAACTAAAGATGAACAAACCAAAAGAGGCACTTATTTCTATTGAACAGGGTATATCTAATCTTAAAAACGATGACAGCGCTTTATACGGAATGCTTTTATCTCTTAAAGGAGAATCCTTAAGGCGCCTTGGTGATTATGAAGCTGCTTTAAAAACCCTAGATAAAGCCATGCAATCACTTATATCATCTAAATTTAGTGACAATGCTAGTATTATAAATACTTATTTTTATATTGGAAAAACTCTAGATTCTATTGGCTATGATGAAGTTCAAAAAGAATACTATAGAGCCGCTATATCTCTTGCTGCAAAAGAATATGGTGTTAATTCTAAAGATTATAATAAAATAACATATAAAATTCAAAGAAGATTAAACAAAATGTCATATAATCATAAAGTACACGAACAAAAGCTAACTAAATAATGGACAAGTATAAATTTATTCATAAATCAACAAATTTTCAAATATATAATAAGCTATCTATAATATTTTAATCAAAATTGACTTATTAAAGCTCGTGAACTTGTAAAAAATACACCCTTTTTTAGGGTGTTCTTATTGTGCAATCTATTTTATTAATGTTAAAATTACTGTTTTTTCTTACTAAATAAATTATTTATAAAACTATATATATTAGATTTAAAATTATTTTTTATTATAAACCTTTTCTGATAATCCTTAAAATCCCAAATCTCTAAAAATTCTTTTCCTGCATAATATCCTGCTTTATATAATGCTGCAGTTTTTTCTTTAGTAATATTGAACTCTGTTGATTTTACACCATCTACAGGAATAAATACGGTTCTAGTAGCATCTCTTTTACTGAGCTCTTTGTATACAGAGTATTCACTCATAGTACTAGCTATATCAAATAAAAAAGACATAGGATCATTTTTACCTTTTGAAGTCAAACTTTCATCCTTCTCTTTTGCTTTAAATTTGAATCCTATTATAGGTATTTTTATATTATCCGTGTCAAATATATCTATAGGATAATTACAAGTTACTCCTCCGTCTACCATATAGCTAATTCCATCTTTATGTTTAAACTCCACAGGCTTAAAGTAAAGTGGGATGCTTATGCTCATTCTAACAGCCTTAGCCACTGAAAATTCTCCTGGTTTTTCTCCATAATCCACCAAATCATCCGGAAGGACCACTTTCCTTTTTAATGTTATATCCGAGGTTATAACCTTTAGCTTACTCTCCCCGTTTTCCATAACATCTTTAAATTTAACTATACCTTTTTTCTCTAAAAGCTCTTTTATCCAGTTTTCAAAATAATCCCCCGAATATATACCCTTATCTCTAAAAATTCCTAATGCCATTCCAAATACTGGAATCCTATTGACAGAATCCTTATCTAGAAATTTTATAAAATCCATTTCAGACAGTATCTTCTCTAATTCCTCAGCTTTATATCCTGCTATTACAAGTGCTGCTATAATAGCTCCTACAGAAGTTCCTGCTGCCCTTTTCCATATATAGTTATATTCCTCAAAGCTCTTAAGAGCTCCTACGATGCCTATTCCTCTTATACCTCCACCTTCAAAAACAGCCATTGCTTTTACAAAGCTATTCATCTAAATCCCTCTCCTATGCTTTTTATTATATTATACATCACTTTTCGTAAAAATGTACAAACTGTCAAATAGAATTGGTATAATTTGGTCGAACTATTTTTAAGACTCTAACCCTATCTATTAAACGTAACCACATCACCCATTAGTGTTATTTCATCCTCATCTACTACAATTCCTCCAGTGTTTTTAATAGCATAAACCCTATCTGTTTTTTCTTTTAATACCAGTTCGATGCACTTGTTTTGTATATGATTATCTTCATAATGTACTTCAGTGTAAAAATTCTTTTTTATTAATCCTAGCCCTTCGCAATATTTAAATTCTGGATTACCCTCATCTGGAGATATATAATAATTTTTAAGTTGCATTAAAGCTCCTGCACTTGATCCGATAACTACTTTACCCTTCTCTATGCTTTGAAGTAAGTCCTTTTCTAAAACACGTTCAACTGCATTTTCAGTGTCACCACCTGTTAAAAATAAAATATCACTACTTTCTATAATTTTTTTCATCTCCTCAATAGTATGCTGAAAATAGTTAATCCATATAATATTTTCTTCACTAATTCCTAAATCTACAAAAGGCCTGACTGTTTCTCTGTAGTACTTACCATTATTTTTGTTGTACATACTCTGCCAATTCATATCATTACTTATTCCTTTACCAAATGAAAACGGAATAATCGTAACTTTATCATTACACTTTATATATTTTCTCACTTTATCTCTAGCCCATTTTTCATTAAAATTATACTCACTTAATAATATATTTACCATTTTAATCCCCCATTAAGTAAAATCCTATATTATATACCCTTATATCCTTTGCATATCCTTGAATTCATATTTGCAAAATCATAAGATTATTGCAAATAACTATATTTATGATTATCCCACAAAAAGCATTACATTACCCAGATTATGAAATTTCTCTGGAATGACTTACATAAGAAGCACAGGA
Organism: Clostridium sp. KNHs214; assembly: GCF_000744935.1. Lineage (GTDB taxonomy): Bacteria > Bacillota > Clostridia > Clostridiales > Clostridiaceae > Haloimpatiens. Next base: position 609,861 of record NZ_JQMW01000013.1, read on the forward strand.
GCTGTTTAAATTAAATTTATTGTTCCGAGCTTTTATTCAAGTCATGGAGGAGAAATTTCGTAATTCCATCACATTATACCTTATTATAAGTTAACATATTTATTTTTAACTTTTGTTCCTTGGTGAAAAATCAACTGCCACCTGTTATCAAGAAGTTTCCATATGGAACTTCTCATGGCCTTCACTCCATCCCCAGTACCTATAATTGTATAATAAGTAATTAAAGCAACCTCCTTGGATAAAATCTTACCCTTAAAGTCATATGCATTTATTTCTATTGGTTTTGAATTAGGTATACCTTCTAAAACATCTTTTTTATCACATACAAAACCTGATGAACAAAACTCAATAAATTCATCTGCTATCAATCTATCTAACTCTTCTCTAGATGCTCGTATTTCTGACTTGAGTGATTTTTTCTCAAGGTCTATTACTTGTTTTAACATATCATTATCATTTATCATATGCCTTCGTTTTCCCTTCTAGTATAACGTTGTCTAAAAATTTTTTGCTTTCAACCATAATTGTTTCATACTCGTAATCATGAATATAGTGGCCACAATTTAATAAAACATATTGGCTTTCAGGAACTCCTGAAATATATCCCATTAAATATTTTTGCCATTGTTTTTTATCCCATCCTGTATCTTTGCCGTTGGAAATGAAGAACAGCATAGGAACTTTTGGTGTACCCATATTATTAACTTTCTTTGCACTTTCTTGAATACGTCCTAATTCCTGTAACATTGTTTTTGTAGCTGTCCTTCTATAAAAAATTGCTTTATAAATTTCTTTTTCATCATCAGTTAAAGTTCCATATTTAATTGCTGCTGAGCTATTACAAATTGATGGAATAAATCGTGTCAAGCCAATTTTAGCTGCAAATGAGGACATGTTTAAAAACACTTTGTTTGGCATTGAATAGGTTTCATATGCCTCCGGAACAGCTGGATCTAAGCCCACAATTGCTACAACTTCATCTGGATACTTTTGTGCCCAATACAATGCCTCTATTCCAGACATTGAATGCGGCACTAATACATATGGAGCTTTTTCTCCAGCTATAGTTAATGCTTTTCTTGTTTCTTCTAAAACTGTATCTATATCTCTTGGAGCATCCACAACTTCACTAAAACCATATCCTGCTTTCTCTATAACTGCAATACGATAATCACCGTTTAACCGAGAATATACGCTTTTAAAATCCAAGGTTGGAGAGCAAGTCCCGCCTCCTGACATAAATACTAAAGTAATCTTACCCTTACCTTCAGTATAAACATGCATATCATGTTTATTAACTTTAACCATTTTGCCTAAGGGCTGAAACAATTTAGACTCTTTATTCAACTTGATTTTATGATTAATCAAGCTAATTAAAATAATTACCACTAATATTTTTATTATTATTAATGCTCCTTTTCCTACCCTTTTTACCACATTCCTCATTATTTCCTCTTTTCCGCTCAGTAAAACTTACTATAAATTATATTTATATCGTCATATTCTATAACCATCTACATTTTAACAAAGCTTTGCATTTATATTTTTAACAAATACTTACTTACCACCTATTAATTTTAATGCTTTACTAAGGTCTACTATAATTTAAAACTCCTTTCCTATCCATTCTCTTTTTAATAATCCATATAGTATATGGTTCACATATCTATCATTTAGCCATTCAGCATCTCTAATTATCCCTTCTTCTGCAAAACCGTACTTTTTAGGAAGTGCTCTGCTTTTTAAATTTTCTTCTGCAATAGTGATTTCAATTTTATTTAATTCCATTTCTTTAAATCCATAGTCAATAAACACTTTTAAAGCTTTTGTCATTATTCCTTTCCCTTGGTATTCCTGTCCAAGCCAATATCCAATAGATGCAGACCTTCTACTCTTGTCCACATTATAGTAACCTATCAATCCTGCAAACTTCCCTTTAAAAATAATTATTGCTTTAAATCCCTCATCTGAAACATATTGCCTTTGAGCTTCTTCTATAAAAGACATTATATCATCTACTGATTTAGTTTCTATCACCCAAGGCAGCCACCTTTTTAAATGTTCTCTACTGTTATCAATTAATTTATAAAAACGCTCAGCATCCTGTTTATTAGGCAGCTTTAACTCAATATCATTGTCTACTATATATTTGAACATACTTCCACCCCATTTCTAAACATAAATAATATTATTTTATATCTAATGTTATTTAGTTTATTTTTTAAGTTCATTTGTATTTATATAATTTAATCCTAAATTCTCTTACTCTTCCTCGTTTTGTTCTAAACTTACTTAATAGTTATAAACTTTTCCATTATATATCTACTATCATGGATATTCTGTACAATTTTATATCCATTTCTAAGATACAAATTAACAGCTCCCTTATTTTTAACAAATACATATAGAAATATATCCTTATTTTTCTCTTTTGAAACTAAATCAACATATTTCAAAACTTCCGTTCCTATGCCTCTTCCTTGAAATTCTTTAAAAATATATAAATCATCCAGTTCAAGCTTTTCTCCATAAGTGTGCAAGTAAAAATATCCTACCTTAACACCCTTAATATAAATACACATATAACTTTCTATATTATTTTGTATCTTTTTCTTAATCCAAGTAAATATCTTTTGAAAATCAAGCTCTAAATTAGTTTCGTACTTTTCAATGAGATTTTTATTTAGCTCAAATATTTTGTTTTTATCTTCCTCTGTAGCATTTTTAAAGGTTATTTCCATAGTCTCACCTCCAATAGTATTTTAATATCAATTTTTATACACCACCTGAAATTCTTCAAATACTATCAACATGTCTTCTGAAAAATTCATTCCTTTCTCACTTAATTCTTTAGTGAAAAAGTCTATATGCACTTTTCGCCAATATTTTAAAGATTTATCTCCCTCACCTTCTATTTCAGCCAATTCTTCATTTACATCTCTAAACGGAACTAAAACAACATTTTTGTTTCTTATAATGCAATTTGCTATTCCATTCCAATCAGTAATAACACTATATTCCCCTTCCTTAGGCAATTCCTCTTTTTCTAACTCATAAAGACAATAAAGTGAGGAGGTTCCTCTTTTTATTCCCTTATTAACTAATTCAGCTAAATTATTAGCACTTTTTTCATTATTGCAAAAATACCATGAAGTGTAATTTTTATTAGTAGTGGTGATATTCTCCCCTATAGATGTCAAATAATCTTCCCACATTTTTTTCACTGATTTATGCTCTTGTTCCATCATTTAAACTCCCCTTTATCTTATAATTTAATATTGTAGAAACATGTGCTTAATTACTTTTACCCCTCCAATTGGTGATCCATGATAAACTAAATTCATAATTTATGCCATTACCAAAACCTTATAAAACTTTATAAAAAGATTATATAAATATATAGTTTTATAGTCTTTCTTTAGCTGTTAACAAACCCCCTAAAATCCCTCAAATATTATCCATGCTCTCATTTCCTTTTAAATTTCCTGAATAATCTAATTATTTTCTCAATAAACCTGTCACCTTATCTATTACAAAAAACACAAGAATTATTATTCCAATACCCATTAGCCATTTAAAAAATTCTGGTATTTGAACATTTTTTAATAACTTTCTCCAAAACTCTGCGAAAATAATTCCAATGACCCAGAACAAAAGGTTATATATTTTAGATTTTTTCATATTTTCTCCGTCCTTCTTTGTATGTATTTTGTTAAAAATAATTAATCGTCTCTAATTTTTACAAGCACTTTCTAATGCTTCTTCGCTTGATAAATATCCTTCAGGGTATAATACAATATCAATTCCTTTATTGTTTTCTATATCATTTTTTAACTGTTCTATTCCTTCTTCATGTATTGGTTGTCCTATTAAGATTCTCATATTTATTTACCTCTTTATAATTATTTTAGCTTAGTTAAAAACTCCATTTATTGTAAGCACATAATTACAGCACTATACGTTACAATTATGACTGCTCTACCTAAACATCTGAATACACCAAGTTTTATAATCATGTTTTTTATAAAATTTAATAATACCTTCCATATCTTTTGTAGAAGAATAAATTAAGGATCTTTTAACTCCGTTTTCTTTAGCAATTTCTAATATTTTATCTAATAAAATTGTACCTATATTAAAGCCTCTATTATCAATACACACATAAATATCATCTATTTCAATATAAAGTTGTCCGTTATCCATTACAGCCATATTTCGCGATTTATGAACTGTACCGTAAACAAATCCTACAATCTTCTTATTTAACTCAGCCACAAGAAAATATTTACCCAGTTTACTTTCTAAATAATCCTTATCAGCAGCAACAAATCCATAAGTTATATCTTCTTTAGCCCATTGCTGTTGTAAAGCTATTATATAATCTAAATCTTTATATACACATTCTCGAATGATTAAATTATTCATAATATCCTCCAAAATTTTCAACATAAATTTGAGGTATTTAATAATTTTTACCCCTTAAATTTATATAGATTCTACTTAACTATCCCTACTCTTCTCCTACCATTTTATAAATTAAGCTTAACTATAAAATCATTAATAAAAAAAACAATTGCAGCTATCCCTGAAAAAACTATACATACATTACTCATTAAAATGGCCCATTCACGTTTATATTTTGTTTGATTAATATATTCATTACCTAATCCTAAGTAGGGAAGGAAATATTTATCTGATAATTTGCCTAGAAAAAATAGTAAAATATTAAAAACGTTAATCATAAAAAATAGAAAATAACAATTTTGTTCTCCTAACAATTGATGAGTCTTTATCCACTTTACTACTGAAAGAATTAGAAGTATGGGCATAAATATTATGTACTGTATTTTAAGAATCTTTTTTGATAAAATAATTTTTTTTTCTACAATAGACCATAATATTGCTAGTACCAAAGCTATAATACCTGTATTTATATAGAATCTTACATCTTTCATATTACACCTCAACCATAAAAAATAATCTTTTTAAATTTAAACTATATATCTCTTTTCTTGTTTATTAAAACTATCTTGTTTCTCTACCTACACGTCCTGCTAATAATCCCATACCAAAACATATAATTGCGGCAATTATTACAGCAATTTGCTCTGAAGGATAATCAATTAAATATTGAAAATAATCAACTGTAATATCTAATATATTACTTCTTGTAAATTCTATATTTGCTGTTAACATAACCTGTTCTACTACTGCGATAGGAATCTGAACTAAGCATAAAAATCCTAAAAATAATCTTACACCTAGGCTAAAGACTTTTTCTATGTAGTACTTATTAAACACTGAAATAATAATCATTGAACTAAAAATAGGAATTACAACATAATTTGTATTAAGTTTATGAATGGAAAACCCGTAAACAATACTTATGAAAATGCAGAGTATAACTGAACCCAGAATTGCCTTAAATATATTATTTTCAACTTCTTTATTATCTTCAATCATTTCTTCTAGTGTAACATTATCATCTAATGGAAATTTATTTATTTGTTCTTCCATGGTCAATAACAGCTTTTCAATATTTATACCTTTAAAAAACATCAGAGAAATTTGAAAAGAACAAGTTGGAATACCATTAAGTGAATTAAAATTACTTCCTATGGTTCTTTTTCTTTTTTTATATCTATCCTTTTCAAGCAGAATCCCTAACATAGTATTATTGTTATATTCAAATACTCCAAATTCGTAAATTTCTTTCCAATAAGCTCTAAAAGTCCTAAAAGGAACTGAGGCTTCCAAATATTCTGATGTGATTTCAATATAACCCTTTTTTAAAACCAAAACAAATATAATCATATATCCAAAGAAAATAGTTAACCCCAATAAAAATAAACCTGCAAGTAAACCTACTATTAATTGCTCTTTAGTCATAACAATTAGACAAAACCCCGCACCTATACCAAACATAATTGAAGTAAATATAAAAATGAAATTTAAAAATACACTAAATTTTGCCTTTTGATAATAAGGTATAGTATATGATTCCATAAATATATCCCCCTTAAGTGTATATTAATCATTCCTAATTTCTTACTATATTGTGCCTTTTACTAAATTCATTCATTATATGTTTTTACAAATAAAATATGTTTAAAACTAGTAATACTTTTTAATATAAAAGTATTACTAGTTTTAATACATTAATTATATAGCATTGCTCAATTTACTAATGCCTCTATATCTGTTTCAAAATCTAATCTTCCATCTTCATAATTTATCCGATGACTACCTGCCGTAACACTCCCTCTTCTAACAAAGTGGGAGATAACGGCAGCTACGTCCCTGGATAACGATCTCTAACCTTCAGTTGGAGTAAAAACTCCATCTTAAGCTAAGAGCTCTGTTTATAATTAGATGTAAATTATTTCTACTCCTGAAAAATTAACATTACCAACCAATGTTAAAGTATTTGTTGTTATTTCATCTCTTTTATTCTTTTCTTCAATGGAAGCTAAAAATACATCCGCTTTATTTTCAATCTTCCAACTTTTAGGTATATATAGTTCTACGCCTGAAAAAGAAGCATTAATCCTAACTATAGCATTATTATTACTCATGACTGCGTTATCAAAATACACCTTCATCGCCCCAAAAGAACACTTAAAATCCGCTTGCTCAAACTTATCTGTATTTATATATTTTATAGTACCACTAAACGAATTATTAAATCTAACATAGCTTTCATCTTCTATATCAATTTTCTCAAACTTGCCATCTTCACAATCGCATTTGAAATTAACCATTTTGGTATGTTTATGAAAAATCATAGAAAGACCAATACTACCAAGTGCTGCTGCAAGTAATACAGTCCAAGGTGTAATCTTTGTTATCCCTAATTGTTTATCATATATTATACAAATAAATGCAATAGGGAATAAAATACCTGAAAAATTAAGAGTAAATAAACTTTTAACAATAACCACCACTAAAAAAACTGTTAACAATAAGCTAAATACATTTACATCAGGAAAGTACCCAAGCTTATTTATAATTAAGAAAATCCCTCCTAATATAAGTATAAATCCCCAAAAAATCTTCTCTTTTTTCATATCATTTCCTCTTTTCTAATAATTTAATTTTTAATGGTTTATAATAATATCTTGAAACATACACCTGTTTATGAGTATTTTGAAATTCAACCTTACTTTATGATGATATACTACGTGTAATGGAGTAAATATGATTTGTATTTAGAATAGTTGATTTTGAAACTCTCATAAAATATCCTGGTAAAAATTCTTCAAGCTCATAAAGCTTATATTTCACATTATATATATTATCAATGGTATGTGCGCAAATCCCATTTCTTTCAGTTTCAAAAAATAAAATTTCTTCTAAGGAAATATAATACTCAGTATCACCTTTGTAAAAAGTTATGCGTTTTTTGTATGATAGCATATGGTCAAGCATAATTTGAATATTTTTAACATCTTCGCTTAATTCACTACATTTAATAATAACTTCATTTTCTTCAATTTTATTATCTACCTCAATTTATATTTTCATATTTCCACTCTCCATATTTTTATTATATTAACTATTTTTCCCTTTGTAAATATAACAACAGTAAGTGGTTAGTTTTTGCTTGTAACTGGTATACTTTTTATACAGATATTGTATTAAAATATATATAATAAGAAAATTACGAAGCAAACAATCATCATTGTGTTCAAAATCATAACAACTTTATTTTATATTTTTTTCCTATTTCTTTGACATCTTTCCCATCAATAATAATTCCTGATTCCTCATATAGAATATATAATTCATTATTATAGTAATCAATAAGTTCATCATCTGTTTCTTTATAATGACACCAAACATCTTTATTGTTTAAAAAATTTAAACCTTTTGAGTCTTTTAAATTAACAATATTCTTATCTGCATGTTTTGCAGAATCAATTGTTTTTCCAAATATGATAGCTCCAGCAGAACCTCCATAAATAACACCACCATTATTTAAGAATTTAATGCATTCTTTATCAAACTTAGTATCTTTCAATGTTTTTAGCAGTCGATAAGTATTTCCTCCTCCAATAAATACGCCTGCATATTCATTGGACAATTTCTTTTCTTGCAAATCAGTCCACATTTCAATTTTATAAATTCCATATTCGCTATAAGTTTTTGAAAACCAATTATAGCACTCTTCATATGTAAAGCATGCTTCCTCCATTGCAACAGGAATATATATCAACACCTTTTCTTTATTTATTTTATTAGCAAAAAAACTATCAATTGGCTTAACTTTTTCTGCATCTCCTCCTCCTGATAATATCAACATGCACAATCACCTCTTAACTAATTTATCTATGTGTACTTAATTAGCCATTTTTTACTGTTGTTACACAAATAAAAAATGTTATACCTCAAAAACACCATTAATGTAATATTTTTAAGATAATTAAAGGAGCAGTAAAACTATAATAAATCCTGCAATACGATTCTGTGGCTTTCCATCCTTAAAAAAATCTTTTATACGCTATATACAAAACTATAACATCAGATTTTAGTTTTTTTGCATTAACATTTAACTTTTAAAAAGTTGTCTTTAAGCTATTCAAGTGTATCCACTCCAATATAGTCACACCCCATTTCTGTAAGTATTTCCAAGTTTCCAACTGTTACGCTAAGGATGTTTCTTTTCACAATCAATACTTTTATATTTTAAATAAGAAATAAGAATTATACTCATTTGATTACATTTCGTACTTCCAATTTCTATATAATGTATTACCACCATTAACTATGATATGACACAAAATTGAATAAATAATAGATTGAGTAACAAGGGTCAAATAAGTAAAATACAATCCGAATATTAAAAAACCAAAAAACATTAATAGAGTTTTCTTTTCAATAGACCAATAATTTAAATGAAAAAGCATAAAAATAACTCCATTTAGTAATATAATTATATTAGCATGATTCCCTAATAGATAAACCGTTATAGGCAAAATTAACCCCCGAAACGCTACTTCCTCAAATATGGGTTGTACTACTCCATAATGAAAACATCTTAATTTACCATTTATTGGTGGATAATAAGCATTTTCATTATATATACAAACAAAAACCGTGCTTATTGCAATATACAATATACACCTAATTCCAAATTCATTATTTACAGGATATTTAATTATATAGTCAATAGGTTTGACAATTAAATATACAACTAATAGTATTAATCCCCAAAAGTAATAGAATACGCTATCCCATAGTTGATATTTTATTAGCATAGGAAACTTTTTTTTAAAAAACTTTTCCAATGCTTTATACGAAAATAATATTATGAATATTATTATTAAATAAGCTATTTTACTCATTTATACATCCCCTCTTTAATTTTCATATTATATACATAAAGTTTTATGTTTACTAAATTCTAATTTCATAATCTCATTTTCTATGGAAAGCCTTTGCCCTTCATATAAATTACTATAGATAATACTAAATTTGTATTTTAATTAATAAATTTTTGTTGCATCCCTTGGCAATTCTTTAATGTGTTTTATGAATGCAAAGCTTCTTTTGGCTTCATCATAATTATATTCATACCCAAGCATCTTACCTACTTTAGGTGCAACCTCCATAAATAACTCACATGTTGCAATCAATGCATTCCACGCAGAATTATAATCCCCCATATTAAAGGTACTCATGAATTTCGTCCACAAGTCTAAATCTAGATATTCTTTTAAATTTTTACTTGCTTTTCCCATACTTACCTTAAATTTCGTTTCAGTACCAACGTACCAATCTAACATGGTTAGTAACTCTTGTCGTACATAATTATTCATTACTTCTATTGTAAAAAGAATCTCCTCTCTCCAAAGTCCCTTTGCACAATATGGGGCCACCCACCAAAAGTTATTGCAGCGGCTAAAATATTGTCCGTATGTAGGCTTTTTAACCCAATAATCTTCATCAGATGCTACTGGAATTTGTGGCAAACAATTATCTTTATCAAGCAAAGGAACAGTGAGCTTGTCCGTTCCATATTCTTTTATTAATACTTCCATAGGCTGAATATGCAAGTCAATTCTATTTCCATCTGTAAACTGCATTAAATATGTATAACCCTTCTTAAAATCAATATCTTTTCCTTGCATTCTATCCAGTTCATCAGGGAATTGAAAAATAAGCTGCTCCCCAAATACATTTATCCAATCCTTATCTTGAATAAATGACTCTGTTTCAGTAACTACATAAACAATGTCATAGTCTTGAAAAATATCCTTTTTCACATTAGAATTTGCCCTAGAACCATTCATATAAACAGCTCTTATTCGTTCCTCTCTATTTGCAACACCTAATATTAAATCGAACATTTCCTGCTCGTTCCTCATAATAACACTCCTTTTCATTACTTTATTAAATATGAATGCTTTTATGCCCCACTTTGCACCCATTCAAAAAAGTCTTTAGGACATTCTTCAAAATCATAATCATCAAAATAAATACACTTTGACAAAGGTAATATTCTATTTAATTCATTTATAATAGTTGTTTTTCCACCACCAGATACAGCAGCAACTACAATTACTATAGGCTTTTTATCTGGTGATTTTCAAGCCTTGTACTAGCTAAATCCATTTTAAACTCAATCTCATGTTTTAAAGGTATATTAAAATCTCCTATTAATGGAATTGATGGTTTTAGCTTTCTAGAAATGTCCAATGCATTGCAGTATAGATTTGACATCTCAAATCCTCGTTTTTGGTAAAATCCTATGGAATTGATATTATCATTTGTTGTAATCAATTTTATTTCCCTACACTTCTTCTCTCTTGCTATTTCAATAACTTTATTTACAAGAGCAGTTCCAATTCCTTGATTTTTCTTTAAACTGTCTAAAGACATAATTTCACATTCATTACCCTTAATTTTATATGTAATTAATCCATTAATCGTTTCTTTATCATATACAACAAAACCATCCAATTTTGTCATATCAACTATTTCTCCTCTGACAGCCATATCAGTAGTAAACCAATGTGAAATAATAAAACCATTAATTTGTTTTCTATTTTGAGAGGATATTACTTTTATATCCATGCTTGTACCCTCCTATTTATTCTTTCAAAAATTATTCATCTTTCTGCTTATATCCAAAAAACTCAAATCTACCGTCTTCACATTCTTTAAGTGTATACGGATTTGTTTCATCAAGCCAATTAGATAAAAACATTGAATATATTAAACTTAATAATTTATCCCTCTCCATATGTTTCAGTGAAATATAAAAATCCTATTTTTTTAACCTTATAATTACTTATCACATTACCTGTTAATCTATCATATACCTTATAACCCTCAATAGTGTAAACCATAGCATTTTCCTTATCAAGCATATCTTTATCTGCTTTATATAAAGAATCCATAGTTCTTATATTTCCTCTAAATGCCCCTATTGGATGTCCATCTATAAATAAATGTGCTCTAATGGACATTGAAGGATTTATATGAGCTATGATAAATCCACATATAACTATTGTAAAAATACATAATGTTACTATAATTTTTTTTGAAAATTTCATGTTCTTTCTCCTTTCTAACTTTATCAGTACCTATTCAGCTACTATAAATACTGTAATTTTAATTGTATCTATCAATGCACCTTTTTCATATTTAGAATAAAGAGAAAAAATTGCCTATCATTTATTCTCTTCTATAATCATAAATTTCATTTTTAACTCTTAATTCTACACCATTTATTTTTATTGTCTCATCATTTATCCCTTCCATATGAACTTTTTCACAGTGGTACTGCCAATAAATATTTTTCGTTTTCCTTGTTTTATTATTCTTTAATGTACCTAAAACTGCAAAACCTGTTGTGGCTCCACCATTATTCAAATAAGCGGTTACAGTATATGTTCCATTAGGTGAAGTTGATTCACTAAGATATTCTTGACCTTTAATTCTCTGAATATCAAAAAATACCCAATTGATAGCATAAGCTGCTCCACCAACCAAAATGGCCATAATGATACCTATCTTTATAAGCCTATTTTTTGTTGCATAAACCACCCTCCCATGAATAATTTTACATTTATATTAATTATAACATTTATACTATAATATATAAAATAATTCCATGTATTTACTTAAATAGTATTAATTATTTTATACTATTTTTAATATTATTGGCTTTTCTACCTCTTTTACTCTTACACAAAAGCTAGAAATTAAGAAATACGTTTTTCCATTTTATTCTTCTGCATATATTCTACATAATTATGGTATAATTCTAAAGTACAATTCAAGAAAACTTCTCCTCACATTTGTTTGAATGAATAAGTTCAACTCACCAAATCAGAGATTCAGAGTTTCACTTATAGTTGAATGTGGGCTACTGGTATCACTCACCTTTCTTGTGAAAGGAGGTGATACATATAAGTAACGATACTTTAATGTTACTATTTCAGGCAGGATTATTTTTATTAGCACTATTAACATTTATAGTGTTACTTATTGATAAAATGTCAAAAAAATAGTAGCCCCAAGTCCAATTGGTTAGCTACTAATTTTTTATTATATATATTATAGTGATGCCAGTTGCCTAAGCAACTAGAATTATATACTATAGGGTGTTAGTAGCACCCTATTTTTATTTTCTGGATTTCTTATTTATATTATATCAAATTTTTATAAAAAATAAACCTCATGTTTTTTATTTTTTAATTTTCAACTTAATAAATTAGGCATTTCCAAAATAATCTTCTATAATCACCTAAGGTAATGTCAAAACTTAAATATATCTTCTAGGTTTATAGACATATCTGGAAAAACCGTGCTTATATAGTTATCATTATTCTTAAAAACATTTGTTATTTTATACTGATTATCTATTAATGAATATTGTACTATATACCCTTCTTGTTCAACTATATTATATTCAAGAACACCAAATCTTTGATAAACATCTAACTTTGTTATATAGTCATGAGTTGCGGTACTTTTTGAAATAACTTCAAACACAATCCTTGGCGCTGATGTGAAACTTTCACCTTGCCTAGTAAATTTTTCACACATTACAAATACATCTGGTTTATACTTATACACTTCTTCATTATTTCTAAAAATTACTTCAATAGATTCCGTATATACATCGCATTTACTTTTATCAAGAAACGTCATTAATTTAAAATTTAATCTTGATATTATTTTATTATGTTGAATGGAAGTATTAGATGATAATATAATATATCCGTTACTATATTCAGCCTTACCATTATAATTAGCCTGAATATTTTCAAAATCATCTTCTGTGTAGTGTATATTCTTAGCGTACATACCTCGTCACTCCCTTACTTTAATGCTTTTAACTATTTCTAAACATAAACCCCAAATATATCTTTCCCTTGTACTCTTATTCTCTCTTCTTTAAACTCTTTATTTTTATTAAAATTAAATATAACTAAGTATCCCTTATCCAAAGAGTTAATGTCCAAGTAATCACAAAGCTGATTTACTCCATCTTGATGATATTTCTGCCCTCTCCATATCTTCATTTCTATGATATATTTAAACTTATTATAGGTTATAACCACATCTAATCTCTTTTCTTCGGAAATTTGAACTTCCTTAAAATCAAATCCAACTCCATTTATTATTGGCTTAATAAATGCTAAAAATAATAACCTTCCGTGGTGTTCTATAAATTCTTGATCTTTAGAGGAATATTGTTCTTTCATAAACTGCATAAATCTTTGGAGTATTTTTTCTACATTAAGTCCTCCATTTGGTTCTATAAATGCACCTTTAAAATTATAATCATCCATTTTACTATATATATTTTCAAGCTTTGATACCATGTAATTATACATTCTTTCTGAAAATATCTTATTAGCTATAGCAACTTTTCCATGGCTATTTTTAAAATATCCATAAGTTATTCCTAAATCTATAAGTGGATTATCTTTGTTAAAAGTCTTCTGCACTCCTCTTATGATTATATCTTCTATATAATCATAAAGTTCTTCGTTATTTTCTAAGTTCTTTATCATAGTATCAAATAAAGTATTCTTTTCATCTAAAATTATTTTTACAGCCTTTTGAACATCCCATATACTCCAAGGCTTTTTATCCAATTCATTAATTCTTTCATCTATAATTTGACATATCCTACTAACTAAAAATGGGTAGCCTTCTGTAAAGAAGTATATTTCTTCACTAAGTTCTTTTATATCCATAGAAATATTATTCTCATCACAATATTCTCTTAGCATTGTGCTAATTTCAGCTGGTGAAAAGCTCATATCCACATTAAAATCTGCTGCTATGTTCCAAGGAGAATTGTATTTAGATTCCTGTTCTGATCCCAATTTTAGTTTCAAACTTTTTACATCGTATACCCCAGCTAATATAACAGATTTAAAGGTATAATCTTTGCCCATTTCCCTTGATAAATATTTATTTCTAAGCATTCCTATAAAACTTAAAAACAATTGATTGTTCGAGCTTTTATCTACTTCATCTATAATTAAAATAACTTCTTTTTCTCCATTTTCTACGAAGCTCGTTATTACTTCTGACAGTTCTGCAATATCATTAATTTCCCCTGTTATATTAGATAATCTATCACTCTCTTTTTTATCACTAAACCTTAAAGAATTAATCATTAACTTTAAGAATTTATTACAAAAAATCTTTTCTTCTTCAAAAACAGAATCTCCAATACCTTCAAAGCTAATATCTATAACTAAATATTTTTCTCTTAAATAGTTAGCTATTACATTTAAAGTAGTGGTTTTACCATACTGTCTTGGTCTGTTTATAGTAAAGTAAAATTCATTTTCTATTAATTTTTCTATTTCCTTAACCTTACTACTTATATCAACCATGTAATGTTTTCTACTAACACACACTCCTGTAGTATTAAATCTTTTTTTCATAAATGAATTTTCACCACCTATAATTTAGTTACTTAACTTCCACACATAATTTTCAAGTTATACCTGTAAATTTATTTTAATACCTAATCCCCAATCTCTAGTCCCTAAAAAATTTCGTAGCCATGCTAATTTTTTTCTAGGTTCTAGGATCAGTATAGTTTATATATCTATTTTATCCTTTAACCCATTATAACATAAGCCAATGATACTTTTAATATCATTGGCTTTTCTACCTATTGGTTTCTTACACAAAATTTAAATGCATTCACAATGAGACCCTTATATTATGTTATATCTTAAGAAGGATACGCTATCCATTAACCTATAATTATGTTACTTTAATCCTACAAATTGGGAATTTATCAACTTCGTGTTATGCTCATAATCTCATTAATAAACTGAAATTTATATGTCTACTTCAACCCCTAATGCTCGGCACTTCTCCAAGGCTTCTGGGTGTCCATTAATTGCAGCCTTTTTATACCATTCTTTGGCTTTCGCAGTGTCCTTTTCCACAACAACGCCTTCCGCATAAAATAACTCTGCAAGATTATTCTGAGCGTCTCTATCTCCGTGTTTTGCAGCACGTTCTGTCCAATAAAAAGATTTTTCTAAGTCCTTATCAACACCAAGTCCATCATAATAGAAATATCCAACTTGACATTCAGCCAATGGATAGCCCTTTTCAGCAATTTTCAGATGACCTTCAAAGCATTTTCCATACTGTTTAGTCAAGAAGTATTTCTCAATCAGTTCATTGCACTCATCAAATTCTTTACATGGTTTGTAATAATTTTGTGACATATTATTTCTCCTCTCAATTTCTGTTTATAAATAATCTTCTCTACAAAATTACTATTTACTGAATTATTTCACATCTTGCATGCATCACAATAGTAAAAGGATTACAAAATCAATATTTTATTTTTTAAAGCTATTCAACCCAAATATAACCTTCAGTTTTTTATTTCCTCTCTTTAAAAAAATCATTACAAAACTTATTCCATTTTATTTCATATTCTTCATGAAATATTAATTTTAAATCATATTAAAACACACTCATTTTTCTCCTGTAATCTTATATAGTCACATAAATTATTATAATAATTGCCTACAGAAAAAAATTCTTTTTAATAGTTAATTAATCCCATTGCCCTGGAAATCTTAATTTTTGTAGTCGTGGAAACTTTTTATTACATTTTTCCACTTCTTCTTTTGGAAGATTTTCGAAAACTTCAGATTCGTAGAATTTTCCTTTTATGCATTTCATACTATCTTCTGCCAATTCAATTCCCATAAATGCATCAAAGTTTTTACCATCTGCAGTGGTAATATTAAAGTTGTCACATGTTTTAAATCCTATTCGAGGATAGTAATCTGGTTCTCCAAAAATTACAATACCTTTATACCCTTTATTTGCAGCTAAGTTCATTGTTTCCCTTAATAGCAGTTCACCAACTCCACAACCTTGCCATTTAGGCTCTACGCAAAGAGGTCCAAAGGTTATAATTTCATGTGTATCTGTACCATCAACAACTCGTGCCTTAGAATACATTATACATCCTATTACCTCTCCATCCTTTACTGCTATTCTGCTTAGCTCTGGAAGATAGTCTTTATCTTGACGTAATTTGTGCACGAGGTAATGTTCGTCACATCCAAGATGATGTTTATTCCAAAATGCATGCTGTGTCATTAGCTCTACATTGTACCAATCATCCTTTGTTTCCATTCTTATTTCTATTTCTTCACGATTTAATCTTTTCTTTTCCTCTGGAAACCATCCAAATTCTAACCTCACTTCTTTTCTTTGTAAATCATTGTTCTTATAGCAACAAGTGTCCATACCAATCAAGGTAAAATCCTCATGCTGATAAAAATCCACTGCATTAACATTACACGATTGTGTTTCTAGTATAATAGCTCGACGACGTTCTCTTCTTGCTTGCTCCTTTGCTATTTCAATTAATGCATGTCCTATTCCTTGCTTTTGATATTTTTCTGATACCCAAAGTTCTGTAATTCTTAGACGATTAGACCATAATTCTTGATCAGTTTCAATTGCAGCAACTAATTTATCATTAACTAACACTCCCCAGGCATAAGCATTCTCCCAGTGATCTTCATATAACTTATCTGGGAAGTCATATTCTTCTGGTGTATGAGTTACTGGCTCTGTAAAGTCTTTCTTTTCTATCTCAATAGCAAATCCTTTATCTGTTTTATTTACTATAACATCATAGTATTTATCCGTTTTATACTTTATTGGAATTATAGTTCCCTTCCATTTCTCTTTTGGTAAATGTATAATTTCATATTCCATAGTCTTTATCCTCTCTTTCTATATAGTTATTGCCTTAGCATACTATAGTTCCGCTCATTTTATAGTTACTATACTTCCCTCAACAAATTCCTATTTTTAATACTTAACTTTAAAATTGGAAACTTGTAGATAATTAATAGGTAATAGCTAAGAAGTAATAGTTGTGGCGAAAATTCAGCCTTGCTGAATTTTTTCAAGAACTCTTACTTTTTATCTATTAGTTCTTACTTAAAAAACAATTTACTATTTAGTGAATTGTTTTACCCTTCTCATGTATCAAAATATAAGAAATCAACGAACTAAAGTATACATTTATAACATCTATACTTTTCTTTAATTTCAAAGCCTGCATTCAAGGCTGCATTTAATTCATCCAGGGAGTCCTCATCAATAAAATATAAAAATTCCCTTAATGAGCCAAATTCATTATACAATTGCATCAGCGTTTCATTAATTAAAATGCTCTCAATACCCTTATTTTTATATTCCTTATCAACAAATAAACCAACAACACTTGCTCCATCTTTTGAAGCCTTTGTGAAAATACTTCCACGTACCTCTTCATCCTGTCTGAAAGCAAATATACGAAAGTAATCTATATCCTTTTGAAGATTTTTGCTGTTATAGTACATTCCTGATGGCATTGCATATTTATCATGGAACGCAGCATATTCTTCAAAATTGCTATTTGTAATCCTTTCTACCTTATTATGGCTTTCATTTCCATGTGACTCTAAATTATATAGTGCTGCAACAATGCTGGATTCAACTAGTTCAACATTCTTTCTCATAAAATATTCATTTGCATTTTTATTAGTAAAGGGTACCCCTATGAATAGTTCATATCCTGGCAACTGTTTACTTATATGACTAATAAATTCATCTGCAATTTGGTCATAATCTCCTCTTATTAAGAATACTACTGTTTGTACATATTTTTCATCACACTCCCAAAAATAAGCGCAAACCCCGCATAGTACATTCTGGTGATAATAGGCTATTATATTACGTTCCTCCAAATTAATGGCCCTTTCAAGTTCTTTTTTAATCTCCTCTATTGAGTTTCTCCTTGGATAACTGGCATACAAATCATTCTGACTCAATTCCCATGCAAAATCCATTACTTCCTCAACCCTATAAATTTTTTTTATCATTGTTTACACCTCATTTATCATTAATATTTTAAACTTCTTTGTTTTTATGTGCATTATAATCTTTAATACAGGCATTATCATTATCTTCCTGTTTTGTGGCTTCGATATCGTTTTCAATCATATCATCAGTTATCCGCCACAATATCTCCTGATTACTTGACAATTTTGGAAAAACAACATCAAAAACGCCGTGTTCATATGAGAATTTATTTCCCCACTTATTGTATTCCAAATTTTCAGACAAATCACATTTGCATACAGGACACATAAGTAAATCTTGAATTTCTTTCATTAGATTTTTACCTCTTACTATATAAATAATCGGTTTGGAAATTAACTTGATAAATTGAAATTTGTTTTTTTAATCTTTTATGAGAATTCCAATCTATTTTTTATCTTATGAGCAGTAATAATAGTATAACTATATGCATTAACTGTTATTTCACAATTATCTATGTCTATATACCAGTTCTTACCCCTTCTAGTTATTATAGCATTGGATTTTAGTATTTTGTCACTACACCATTTTACTACATCGTCCACATCTAAAGAAAGATTCTTTTTAATTCGTCCCACTCCCAACTCCGTTGTGCGCAACTTATCTAAGTTTTGTATTAATTCGCATTTATTGTAATTTACTTTTGTCACCATGTATTATCCCTCACAATTTACTATTTAGTGAATTATTTTACCTCGTCTTATGTATTACAATTCTTCCTTTAATGTATAGCAACATGAAAAGATTACGAATTACACTTAAAGTTAGGGGTTTCTTGATCATCAGCTTAAAGAAAAAAGCATAATAATCTTATTTACAAAAGCTATACTCATTTCATTTTGAATAAACATAAACTTGTGATTGGAACTTTTCTATCCATCATATACGAAACCCAATTTAAGTAACAAATTTTTCGAGGGAATATTTTCTTTTTCAGTCATGGCTATTATTTCGCAATCTGAATAGCATTTTTCTTCCACTTTAGTATTCCTCTTTTCCAAGAAAAGAGAATAGTGTTTCTTTTTTGCCTGCATCAATCCATTTTTTATATAAAGAAAATACGGATAGTGGATCTCCCTCACCAATATCATCAACTAATTTATTAATCATTAAGAAGCTTCTTATATAAAAAAGTTCAATGATATCTGCTTCTTCATCTTCATAAGTATTAATATCAAATTCATATAAAGGTGAAAGTGTATGTGTTTTTTTATAAAAAAGATAAATCTCCTTATCAACTTCAAGTAATTTCTGAAAAGCTGTCTCATTCATCAAGTATCTGCGGCTTAAATAATGACACATGCCCTCTTCAAACCATATTTCAGAATACTCTTCGTCTGAAAAATCCCCATCAAATAAATCAAGATGATGTGTTATTTCATGGCCTAAAATGCTCAAAACATAATCTTCTGGAAGGTTTCTAAAATAAGTTTGAACAAATGTAATATCTATATCTTTAAAACAATCTAACAAAATTTTACTCCATATTTTAGGATTACCATCAAAAACAATTCGGATATCATTTGTATAAGCAGGATACTTTATATTAGATATAATTTCAGTTGCAATCTCATTTTTTGTCCATAAAATTGCTTCTGGTAAATCAATTAACCTATATTTTCTTTTGAGAAGTTCTACATAATCCAAAAGTTTTACCATATATTTTTCTTTAATCTTCATTTGCTCTTTAAGTTCTTCTTCCGATTCAACAGCATAAATATTTTTAAACATACAGTTATTACCCCCTTTTACTTATCTAATTTTAAAAATTCCCTATGTTTTAAATTATTCTTTTATTTTTTAGACCTTACGGTAATCGAGAATTAGGGCTTAAACGAAAGGCTACGCCTACGAAGCAAGCACGCTATAACTGAAAAAACTACCTTTAACTGACTGATAAAATTGAGATTTTGCACTATTGGACTAACTTTAGAGCTTCATTTTTAATACTTAACTTTAAAATTGGAAGTCGCACACATAAAATACATTATTATACTTTTAATATATCTATCTTCTCAATTTTAACACATATCATTTCATCAAAAGTAAATTTCACTACCCACGGCGTAAGTAACCTTATTTCATCAAAATCTTTATATCCATATGAAGATTCATAATAGTTTATAATTGTACTCAGTGCAGTTCCATGTGTTCCTATAACTATATTTTTCCCATAAAACCTCTTTAAAACCTTTTCCAATGCTTTTATGTTTCGTTCTTGTACCTCATGCAAACATTCTCCATCTGATAGTTTGTAATTAAAGTCCTCCCATTGCTTTTGAGAAAATCCATGAAAATCTTCTATCCAACAACTATCAACTTTTCTTTCTCTAAAATTATCAACTAATTCAACATTTATATTATTTGTATCAACAAATGGTTTTATTGTATCTATTGCTCTTTTATATGGACTTGACAATGCAACTTCTATACCTTTATCCTTAAGATAAGCTGCAACCTTTAAAGCATCCTTTTTACCCTTATCTGTTAAAGGTCTAATAGCATCATCATGAACAGAATAATCTGGTTCAGCATGCCTAATAAAATAAACTACTGTCTTCATCATACATCCTCCTAACTTTTAAAAGAACTATATGTTATTTATAGATAGTGGATCTCCCTCACCAATCTAATTTTTTATCCATAAAATTATTTGTCTTTCTAAATATTTTCTCTAACCACTCTGCATGGATTACCATATGCAATCTTATTAGATGGAATATCTTTTGTAACAACACTTCCTGCACCTATTACAACATTATCTCCAATTTTTACTCCAGGCATTATGATTGCCCCACCGCCAATCCAAACATTATTGCCTATAGTGACAGGTGCTGTTTGCGTTTTACAAAATTCAAAAGACCCATCTTCTTTAGGCTTACCAAAACGTTCCCTTGCATTTAGAGGATGAAATGCCGTATATATCTGAACACTTGGCCCAATCAATGCGTTGTCTCCGATGATAATTTTATTATCATCTAAAAAAGTACAATTCATATTCACTTCGCAATTATTCCCAAAATAAATATTATTTCCATAGTCAACAAAAAAAGGCGCAGTAATCCAAAGATTTTTTCCTCTACTGCCAAGCAATTGATCAAGGATATTGTTTTTTGTATCTGCATCCTCAGACATAGTATTATTGTATTCCCTAATCAAGTTTTTTGCTTTATGCCATTGTGTAATCAATTCTACATCTCCACAATCATAAAGCTGACCTGCTAACATTTTTTCTCTTTCTGTCATAACAATCTCCTTTTCAAGTTATTATTTATTGAATTGTCTACCCAGCTTAATTATAAATTATCTCATTGTATTTACTTCAAAACGTGAGATATAAATGCAATTAAAATACCAATGATAATTCCAATATCTATAGGAATACTTTTATCGCCTTTTTCCTTTTTAAGTAGTGCAAATAATTTTCCTAATATGACAAAAATAAATGCTATGCCTATGGATATTTTACTAAAAGATGAACTAAAGGGATTGTCAGTAATAAAAACTATAGCTATTGGAATTAAGATGACTAATGAAGCTATTAAATATAATATCCAATTTAAATTTCCATTCTTTATATATAATATTAAATCCAACTTATTAAATTTCATTTCACGCCACTCCTTGCAATATGTATTCTAATCTTATGAAGTATTTTTTACTATTATCAAATTAAAACTATTCATTAAGATACGTTCCTACTACTATTTCTTCAGATTTCACCTTAAAACCTAAACTCTTTGCTAAAGCAACTGAATACGTATTTTTTGCATCTACCCAATAAATTGGAATAATATCATTTTCATAACACCATTTCAATGATCCAATTGTTACAAATTTCCCATAACCTTTATTTCTATATTTTTCATTTGTAAAAACCGTAAGATTTCCTCCAGCAAAATCTATGTTAGAAACCTTACAGTATGAAATAATTTTATGTTCATCTAAAATTACATATTGTCTTCCCTCATTCACCTCTTCACGTTTTCTTGACCATACCTTATACTTTTCTTCATCACTGTAAGTGCATAAATTATTCATTAATATTTCTTTGGTAAGCTGAACTACATTATCTTTTAATACATATTCTTTAGGCATATTGTCACTATCCAAAGTCATTCTATACATTTTCCTAATGGTGTAATTTTTGACTTTATTATCAAAGAACCTTTTTAATATATTGATAGTTCTATCAATATCCATATTGTTGAAATACCCAATATAATCTTTAAACTCTTTATAAAATACTGGTGAAATTGAAAAAACATTAACACCTTCTATATTAGTTATTATTAAAGGTTGAAAATACCAATTATTTATTGGCTTTTCTCTTTGGTTACTTTGAAAAATAAACTTTTTTTCTTTCAAATCTTTAATTGATAATCCTAAATAATTTAAATAATAGAAATTAAACATTTTATTATAATCCATGTATTACTCTCCAATTAAATTTATTATTTAATATTACTGCTTGTCCCTAATTAAATAAATATAGCTTAAACTGCATTTACTATCTATATAATTCCATTATAATTTCCTGTTATTTCAATTATGTTTTCGTCTGGATCTTCTAGTAAAAAATGATAATAGGGTGATGCAATATTTACATACATAATTTCAGTAACTTTTCCTATATTAAGTTCTTTAATTCTTTTATATTCATCATCAAGATTATCTATATAAAAATTCAATACAAAATTATTACCATATTGAATTTCTTTATTTTCCCAGTATTTAAGATATTCTTTGTTATAATGTAAATCTAGATTTTCCCCTTTATTAATTAATTCTTCATCATATTTAGGATTATATAATGCAATACAATTTCCATTAAAATTAAACTGTGCCCATCTATCAAAATTTTGTGCCGATACCTTCATTCCCAATAAAGCTTCATAAAACATAACTGATTTTTTAATATCCTTTACTATGAGATAAGTAGATCCCAAGTTTAACATATTCTATTCCTCCATCTTCAACTTTTTAATAAGCTCTTCAACCAACTTTATAGAATTTAGCGCTACCCTTTCCGCATTCATTTCAAATGTTTCTGAAGCATTTTCATTTGCCCCATCTGATATTGAACGAATAACTATAAATGGAATGTTATTCACATAACATGTATGGGCTATACTAGCACTTTCCATATCCACACATAGAGGATTGAACTTCTCTATTAACCCATCCCTTTCATTATGTGTAATAAATGCTTCCCCAGTAATAATCCTTCCTGTAAAGCATTCGTTCGAAATCCTCAAGGAATTAGCAGCGTTTTTACACACTCTTAATAATTCAGCATCTGGCTTAAAATATATGTCTTCCATCCACGGATGATATTCCGTTAAAATTCCTTCAGCAACATCATGATAGGCAATGTCACTTGAAATAACTATATCTCCAATGTTAAGCTTTTTACTTAATGCTCCTGCAACTCCTGTCACTATAATATGCGTAACTTCAAATTTATCAATTAAAATTTGTGTAGCTATGGCAGCATTAACTTTACATACTCCACAAATTACTGCTACAACCTCTACTCCTTCATAAACTCCTGAATAAAATTTTAGCATAGCATGTTCACTAAGCTTTTTATTTGATATTTTATTTATAAAAGGCATTATCTCTGTTTCAGTAGGGCCTACTATTCCTATCCTCAATTTTCATCTCCCCTTTCTATTAAATCACTTTAGGTACATGAAAATAAATACCAAGTGAAAGATGCAGGTATATTTTGTGTCAAATAAGGAAGCAGGTTCCGCAGCTAGTGGAACTATCGGTGGGTTCTGCTGACGCAAAATAGACTAGCATACTGACTTGTTATTTATTATGTAAATATTCCTCATGTTCATGGATAAAATCTCTGCCCATATTTTTAGAGTGCTTTTTTACGAAAGCCTTAGATAATTCCTCTGGAGTAATTTCATAACACATCAATGCATCACTATAATACATCATCACATCAACCATTTCTTCCACAAATGCTTCTCTCACTATGTGATCATTCATGATATCATTTTCTCCACGTTTTTTTATAATTGATACAACTTCTCCCATTTCTTCTATCATCCACAGTAAAGAATTACGACCATTTTCCGCAGTAAGTGGAGCCCATTTTCCTTTATATTTTTCCTGAAGTTCCTTTTGCATAGACATTATTTCTGATAATTTTAAATCTAACATAATTTATTTAGCACCAAAGTGTATTACAAGTTGTCAATAATCTTTTCAATTAATATTTCAACTTATTATATTCACTCGCTACTAAAATTCACTTCCTTTCAATATATTATGTGGTAACTACACTAAATGCGTATTTATACTATTTTATATGTGCTATAGTTTAAATTTAATTTCTTAGTTAATCTGCATACTTTTCCTTTACAAACTCTATTATTTCCATTTCACTTTCGGCCTCGCCTTTCGCGGGACATGTTTTTTGAGCTATATAAGCCTCATTCAATAGCTTATCCGCCTTTTGTATATTTTGTTCTATTATAAGCGAATAGGCATACATTAACCGTTTTCTTGACATATAACAATCCGTTGCCTTTATATAACTTTTTAATTCTTCGGTATATAGCTTATCAATTATATCTTTCCTAGCCTCGCCTATAATTTCAAAAAAAAGAAGATCACATTTGATTTCATTTTGGTATAACTTAATTAGATTAGGTACATCATTTAATAGCTTTTCATAACATTCTTTTGCTTTATGAAATTCTTTTTTATCTAAATAATAACCTGCTTTTATAATTTCCATAGTGCTAATTATAGGATTATTTAAATCAGCCCCGTAAGGAAGTTCAAACCACTCAAATGGCATGTCCTTTACACGAATGCCCCTATAAAGAAGTCCATTTACTCTAAGCATTGTATAATATGAATACTTTGCAATTTCATCTTTTCCAATGAAAAGCACATTATATGCATCATTGCAAACACCAGTTATTTTCATGGGAATACCATTTAATATTAAATCGTAAACTCCACTAATAGCAACAAAAATAAAAAATATAGATAACATATTAGGCATAGGACACCATAAATAAATGGCTATGCACAAACATGTTATTACAGCATTCATGAGTATACCACCCAAATTATAAAGGATGTATGGGCAATCATGTTTTTTATCTTTAGGCGGCATCATAATACACTGTCCAGCTGTACCTTTAATAGTAAATTTTTTAGTTACTATCTTCCCATTATCTTTTACAAATGTTAAAGTTCCAATTCTGAATGATACAAATTCATATCCAGACCAAAGTCCACAAATCAAATGACCTACTTCATGTAGAATCAGTTGCAATATAAATGCAACTACAAAAATAGCCATACCAATTATAATTGTAAATGGGCCAATATCACCAACCACTTCCTCAATTAATTTACACACGAAAATACCTATAATAGCTCCTATCACCATGGATAGTACAATGACACCTATTTTTTTTAATAAATCCTTAACATTCTTTTTCTTTACTTTTTTACCCACAGCATGTCCTCCTGAAATATTTTACATGTTCTTAAGTTATTTTTTATGTTTAATTTTAGTTAGTCTATCAAAAAATATACAAAATCCAATACATAACACTATCACCATAAAACCAAAAACTGATGCTGAATTAGAAATTATGCTTGGGGAATCATTTCTACTTCCATACTCAGTTATTTGTATCAAAATTACTATTAGAATTGTAATAATTAACATTAAAATTCCAGTAAGGCGACAAACTTTTTTTTCATCATATTGAGCTTTTTCTTCTTTGCTCATAATATTATACCCTGCAACCAGCCAGCTTCCTTTACCGCAAAGAATAAATATACTTATAATTCCACAAATAGCTGCAACTATCCAAGCAATAATCATAATTATTCCCTCCTTTGTACCTTTATCTCTCTATTCATTTTAATTATATCTCCTCCATGTATATGGGATTTTTGGGGAAGGTTTTGGGGGAATTTTTTTGGGGACGGTTAACAACTTTTCGCCTTTAAATTTATCTAATTGTTGTTAACCGTCCCCTTTGTTAGCTCCCCCTATATCCTGCATGACAGTACCCCATTTTTATTTAAAAATATTGTGTTTAAACTTGTATCAATTTTTTCTAAAAATGTCTAAACTATGGTGTGTTACCCCAACCAAATCAGAACGTTCACATATAGACAAATGATATTTCAGGTAAGCTTCAAACATTTTTTCATCCATAGCATCAATTTCATCACGCATATAATTTGTTGCTAAATCAGTTGCAACAAAATGAAGACGTTCAACAGCATATCCTGCCATCAAATGATCTATTTCCTCTTTCCTGTACATTTCAAACAGCAAAGATGGATTGGACAAACATTTATACGTATCTTTATGAATAATACCACTTTGAATGCCTTCAAGAATATTACCTTTCTGAAAACCCCAGCTTATAATTGTTGCTTCATTCATGCAATAGGATACAAATATAACTCCACCTTTTTTTGTAACTCTCATCGCTTCACTGATAGCTTGTTTTTTATCCTTATCATTAAACAAATGGTATAAAGGCCCAAGAACTAATGTAATATCAAAAGTTTCATCATTATAGCAGGACAAATCTACGGCATTACCTTGTCTAATATCTATAGTGCAATTTTCTCCCATTTTGCTCTTAAGAATATCAATATTATGTTGAATAAGTTCTATTGCATCAACTCTAAATCCTTTTTCTGCAAGTGAAAGTGAATATCTACCTGTTCCAGCTCCTACTTCTAAAATGCGCATTCCTTTTTTTAAGTACTTATTTATGTACTTCATTGTGGTAAGGAACTCAACCTGACCATGTTTAGATGTAAGACGCCCCTCTTCATCGTAGTTGTTATAGTATTGTGTCAAATATTTCAATTCATCCATAATTCATTTCCCCCATCATATAAATAAATTTTTAAAAATCCTCTATAGAAATCTATTCTGATAATCTTAAGGGCTGTTTTGAACTCATTGCTTTTAAATAAGAATTTTTGAGTTTTAAAATTTCTTCTGAAAATTGCTTTTTTCCTATAATCACAATTATAAAATACACATATAAAAACAAAGAATGAAATAAGCTAACACTTTCCACTCTTCCGTTGAATTTTTCAAAACTTTTCGCAACTAATGGAAGTGCATTTTGGATATTTTTATCTTCATCTATCAAAATTGTGGCATGAGGTGTCCATCCATTATTTTTTTCTATAGAATTTTTTTGAAAGCTATCATGTAACTTAAGTAATTCATAGTTATCAATTTATTTTACTCTCTTTTACCTGAATAGAGTTCAGCCCATGCTGGGAAGAAGCCAGCATTTACAGCAATATTTTCAGAATGGATATGGGATTCCACTGTACCATAAAATGGCACCTTGCCTCTCTTGAAAATCTCATTCTTTAAAAGTACAACTAAATTTGTTCCTATGCCTTGTCCACGATATTTAGGCAAGACATCTATGCCTATTTGCCACATATTTTCACTATCTGAACTAGCACCTGCCATACCCATTATATTATCTCCATCTAAGGCTGCAACTCCAAGCATGTCTGGATAATTTTTATTGAAGGCAAATGCCTCTAAAAATCTGTTATCATCCTTAAATTGTAAAATTTCCTCACACTCATACCATTTTACTTTTGTAATAGGTTTTACATCCATTTCATCTAGTTTTGGAAGATAGTAGTGATGAACATCAGCAATCTCATGTCCAAATTCCTGTAATTTTTTATCTATTTCTCGAAGCTTTGGATATTCAAAAAACCATGCAGCGTCTCTATTCAAAAGCTTCTCTTCACACCAAGAAATCATTTTTTCATCTGTGCTAATAATTGCCCTACCTCCAAAACAAATTACTTTAAAAAAGCATCCATCACTTTCATATATTCGTCTACCTTCAATAAGCTTGTTTCGAACTATTGTATTCCCATTTTTCTCAAAGTCACATACCTTACAGTTATAATCTAGCGCCAACTGAGCCTTTGCAATTTGTAAAATATCAGTTTTTCCTCTCATAAATTTATGCCCCCTATAATCCTTATATTTGGAATAGTTTTTTGGGGACGGTTAACATTTTTTTGTTTTTATTTAAGATTAACCACCCATTTCTAACGTAAATATCGTTATTTGCTTAATTAATAAAAAAAATTAATGTTATTTGCATTAATTTTTTAGCTTCAATTTCCTAAAAATTTGCTTAACTTACTCAAGCTTATCATTGAGATCAATAATCATCTTTTTACAATTGCGGCAGTAATATACTTCCAATTCATTATGCATCCAAGGATCTGTTAACTTTACACCCTTTTGGAACATACTCAATATTGATCCGTTATCCCTTGATTTCTCTATCCACTTTAATGCAAATCTGTCTCCATGTATAAAGCCTTCTTCCATCTTCTGATTGCAATATGGACAATCCATAAAATTCACCTAACTTTTTATTAATAACACTAAAAATATACTACAGCAATGTAGCCAAATATTCTGCTATTTCTTATAATACTCATCTCTTAAAAGCCCCATAATTATCTCATCATAATACTTTCCATCTCTAAATATTTCTTCCCTCAATACACCTTCTGTTTTAAAGCCACATTTCTCGTAGCATTTTATAGCTCTTTTATTAAAAGAAAATACATTTAGTTTAATTTTGTGTATATTCATTTGTTCAAAAATGAATTTAATTAAAATATTTAAGGTATCACTTCCATAACCTTTGCTCCAATATTCTTTATCTCCTATAAATATGCCAATAGTTGCTACGCTGTTTTTCCAATCTAAATTATTTATTCCACAACCACCTATATATTTCCTTTCTTTTAATGTTTCAATGGCAAAATTATATAGCTCTTTTGTAGCTGATTGGCTTTCAAACCATTTTTCCTCATCTTCATAAGTGTATAAAAATGGAATACCCGGATTTAGCATTTTTTTTACTTCCACATCGTTTACAAATTCCTGAGCTAATTTAATATCTTCCCTTTTATATTCACGTAATTTTACCTTTTCTCCTACATACATAAATAAAATCCTCCTGTTTCTCATATTTTTATTTTATAATTACTATGATTATCCCACAATAAGTATTACATTGCTTGAATTATGAAATTTCTCTGGAATGAGTTGCATAAGAAGCGAAGGAACTATTTAAATTTAATTTTAGAAATTCTTCTTTTAGACAGATAAAATTATCGTAAGCCTGGCAAGGACGCCAGGCTAGCGAACCTGAGGTAGGACGCTGAATGTGAGCGTTAGATAATTTTATATGGCTAAAAGATTAGAATTTATTAAATTAAATTTATTGTTCCAAACTCTTATGCAAGTCATGGAGGAGAAATTTCATAATTCCATTACATTCTACCTTATTGTGGGTTAATCATTACTATAAGTTTTATCAAAGTATTAATTAGACCTTATTAATCCCTGCTTAAATCCTAAAACATACTTTTATTTAATAATTACTTTATGTTTTGCTAAGATATTATTTAGACCCTATAATCTCTATATCTAAAAATTCTTCATCATCTAAAACCCCATCTTTTTTAGTAAACCTAATTAACATATATATCTCTCCCATTTTTTATCTATACTTTTTCCATATAGAAAATTTGATGCTTACACCTCTATACATGATTGCTTTTGTTCCCCCCTTAGTTTGCTACTGAACTTTTAATTTCTGTGTAAATTATATCTTGCCATTATATACTCATCTTCATATTTTCCATTTCTGATGGCTACGTATTTTTTTCTGCCCTCAATTTCAAAGCCTAATGATTTATATAAATTTATGGCCTTTTCATTATCAACAAAAACTCCAAGTTCAATTCTTACAAGCATAAGCCAGTTATCTGCTATATCCAATAGACTAGTCATCAAAGCTCTTCCAATGCCCTTGCCTTGATAATCCTTGTGTACAGATATACCCATACTCCCTGAATGTCTTACCCTATTTGATCTATTAACTGATAAAGTTGCAGCTCCTACAACTTTTATAATGCCATTTTCTTCAATCTCGGCAACTAACATATGGTCATTTTCAGTAAGATTATTTATGATATTTTGAATTCTTGTAATTCTTTCACTGATAATACCCATGGTGTTTTCTCTTACTCCATCTTGCCTTCTTATTTCATTTATAGGTTCTGCATCTTCAATTCTTACTGGTCTTATTTTTAAGTTCATACTCAACTCCATACTACCCCCTGCTTAGTTTTAAGTTTTCCCTCTTTCTTAAGGAGCTTTTTTGGGGACAGTTAAGTATCGTTGTTTGAATTTTACTTAACATCGTTTTATTTTTTCTTAATTATTATCTACTTAGTTTAATTGTTCTACTTAACCATCGCCATTTTTATTTTATCGTATTATTCTACTTAACCGTCCCCATTTTTATCGTATTATTTCTGTAATTTATTTCTGTGATTTCTTATCTACTATATTATTAACGTAAATTGATTGATATTCCTTGTCTAAAATGTCCATAAAGATTTCATCATAAGCTTTTCCAGCTATAAGTTTTGCTTCTCGAAGTCTCCCAGCCTCTTTAAATCCCACTTTTTTATAACATTTTATAGCTTGCTTATTAAATGAATATACTTTTAGAGAAATATTGTGTAAATTTAATACATTGAATCCAAAGTCTAATAAAAGATTTAACACATCTTGACCGTAGCCTTTACCCCAATAATCTTTATTACCAATAAATATACCTACTTCTCCTATTCTATTTATATGGTCTAGCTTTGGATATCCACAATTTCCAATAAGTTCATCCTTTTCTACATCTATAATTGCAAAATTATATCCATTAGTAGAAATCCTTTCTAAAACTGATTTTTCTGCTTCGATTCCAATAAGTTTGGATGCAAATACAAGGCCCGCAGATACTTCCATATCATTAACCCATTTAGTATATTTTTCGTAGTCCTCCACATTTATAGGAGACAAATAACATTTTTGTCCTATAAGTTTTTTAAAGTACATTCTAACTCCTCCTTCTTCACAATGATTGTTTTTCAGTGTTCAATTCAAATATTTTCCTCAACACCGCCTAGAAAACGTCACCTTCTCTATCCCACTAGCACGCTGTGTCACTCTCATCTAGCCCTCTATTCCACTAGCCACTTAAATCTATCACACTGGCCAACTGTCACACTGACTTCTAGCCCACTAAAATTGCCTCTTTATAGTTTTAAGCATGCTTCTACGGCAAACCAAAATAACTTTTCTCTTATCTCACCTCTTGCATGCCAATTTCTTGAATCCCATTCTTCACAGCTTACATCGTCTCCACTATATAATATTTGTCCAAGCTTTACATTTCTAAATTTTGCCACTGCAAAGAAAGCTGCTGCCTCCATTTCAACGGTTACACATCCTTCTTCTTTTCTCAATTTTACTTTTTGTGGAGTTTCTCTGTAAAAGGCGTCTGTTGTCCATGTTTTTGATATTAAATACTTACATTTATGTCTTTCTAAAACTCCTTTTATTACTTCTACCGCCTCTTTATTAGCTTCTATTTCTCTGCTTGGTTCAAGGTAATGGTATGACACTCCTTCGTCTCTTACTGCTGAAGCTGTTATCATAAGATGTCCAACAGCAATTTCTCTATTTAAAACCCCTGCACCACCACAAGCAATAAATTTATTTACCCCATAGCTATTGCCTCTTCTAACACTGCAGCTGCTAGTGGCGCCCCTACTCCTGGATTAAAAACAACAACTTTCCTTCCTTCGTACTCCAATTCATAAATAGGATTTTCTCCTATTTCAGATTTAAAAGATGCTATAGGCTTTAATTTTCCCTGATTCTTTAATTTCTCTAAAACATCATTAAAAAAACACATCACCGCATATTCGGGTATATCTAACTTTTCTATTATCTTATGAGGTTCGATAACTGCCTCTTTTGTATCATCAAATTCTAGTATTGGAAATTCCTTTTTTAGCATAACCAATTCCCCCTTAGTATCATCAATGCCTTTACTCATTTAATCTATTTAATTTACTAACTTTATTTATATTATTCTACTTAACCTACATCTGAGTTAATATTGCAATTTCCCAATTTCTACTTAACCGTCCCTAATTCCTGTTCTCCAGTTCCTACCTGGCACACTAACCAACTAATACACTAATTATTCGTTCTTACTTCTATCTTCTTGCTGCCAGTGGACATTCTGCCCCAACCCCCTATAGGAATAGTTGCAATTGGAGTTACGTGTCCAAAATTCACATTGGCCATAACTGGTATATTATTCAGTTCTCTCTTTGTGTTTATTATTTTTATAAGCTTTTCATTTGTCATAGCTGAAGCCTTTTGAAATCTCCCTATAAGAATTCCTCTTACTCCTTCAAATCCTGGTTGATGTATGGTAGATTGAAGATCTCTATCAAAAGTTTCCGCATCAACCAAGTCATCATCTTCTATAAACAATATGGAATTTCTTAGTGAAGGCATATATTCTGTGCCTTGAAGAAGATTGAATGTACATAAATTTCCTCCAATTAAAGTTCCTTTTGCTTCCCCTTCATTTATAACTAAATACCCATCGTTAGAAATAAAATTTCTACTTCCCTGCTCTCTATACCAAGGGTCATCACTCCAAAATTCTGAAGGTTTAATCTCCATATAAGTTTTATTTTTAGTGTTTGTCTCCCTGTTAACTTTATTTTTACAAACTTCATGGTTTTTTAAAGTTTTTCACATTATCTGCCTCATCAATACTTTCTTGACTATTAAAATTTCCCTCACTATCTATCCCAGCAATGTTTTCTTGGTTATTTTCCCCTTTTACTTTGCTTTCTTCATCTAAAAAACTCTTTTTAAAATACTCTGTTGTATATTCAATACCTTTTTCCATGGCAAAAGATGAAAAATGAGGTCCGTAGTAAGTTATAAGTCCTGTTTTCTTATAAATTGCACAACATAAGGCGGTTATATCTGAAAAACCACAAAATATTTTAGGATTACTTTTTATAATTTCATAATCAATGTATCTTAATAACTGATTTGAATTGTACCCCCCTATTGTGCTTATAACGGCTTTTACATTCTTATCTAAGAAAGCCTCATGGATATCTTCCACACGGGATTCTATACTAGCTGATGAAAAATCATCGCATTCCTCCACGTGTTTAGCAAAAGTCACCTTAAGCCCCATTTCCTCAAATCGCCTCTTAGCTATTTCTCTTAACTCCTCAGTTATTATCTTCATACTTCTAGCTGGTGATATCACTCTTATTTCATCACCAAATTTCAACTTATTGCATTTCATTGTAATCTTCCTCCTTATTTTGAAAAATTAATTTTCCATTTTTTAATAGTAATTTAAATTACTATTATTTAAACTATCCCTTAAGTTTGAAACTCCTTTGAAGCTTTATCCTAAATTAACAACCGATATATTTATCATTGCATTTTGTTTCCATAAAAACTACTACACTACTTAACCATCCCCGTGAATTCGTCCTTTAATATGCCCATCAAAACATAGTCCGTATATTTACCATCTACATAAAAACTATTTCTCCTTCTACCTTCTTCTTTAAAACCACATTTTGAGTAGCATCTATATGCCCTTTTGTTAAAATCATGAAGCCAAAAGTTCTATTCTATTTAAATTAAGTTATTAAAAGAATAATCCAAGAGAAGCCTTATAGCTTCCTCACCATATCCCTTTCCTAGATTAGCTTCTTGACCTAATACAATTCCCAATAAACCAACTCTATTTTTCCAGTCTATTGTTAAAAGATCTATTTGTCCTAAATATTCTTCTGTATCTTTATTGGCAATTATAAAATTTTTTCCTTTAGTTTTTCCTTCCAATATTGAGTCTAAAAAATTCTCCGTTTCATTCAATGTATGTGGATATAAAAATATGTCTGATAAATACTTAGTAATATTGGGATTATTCACCCATTTTCTAATGTAAATTAAATCTTCTTTTTTGTACTCTCTCAGCATAATTCTTTTTCCTAATATTCTCCCCATAGCTATTCCTCCTTGTATAATAATGATGTAGTCATTAAGACTACTCATCTCAATTTAATTGTTTCTATAATAGATAACAGAAGAAGGATTTCTTCCTTCATCAGATGTTATCTTAGTTAATTATCATGCTTGACGGTTCCTATATAGACTCCAGACTTTTCATAAAGTATAATCTTCAAGGATAGGACAAATAATGTTTTCCTCCTTGGGAAGTCAGTATCTGCTGACTCATACCCGTGATTTAGTCAATTAGTCCATTCAATGAGGTTTTATGATTCGGCTGGTTGGGAGCCTCAGGCTATACCTGTATAACTCGCAAGGTTGTGTACTCATTAGATGGAAATGGATTCCTATCGGAAAGGAGCTTTTGCTCATGTCAAACATTTTATTTAAAAATTTATTTATCTCGGTCGGTATTGATGTTGGTGCAGATTTCAGTTGGATGTCTATCGCACTTCCTAACCAGGCCTTTGTTGGAAAGCCTTTTAAAATACTACATTCAAACATTGATTCCCTTGAACTCGCTGTTTCTAAAATAAAAGAAGCAGAAGAGTTGTATTCTTTGGAAAGTCGCATTTTCCTAGAATCCACGGGAATTTATCATTACCCACTCTTCTGCTATCTTCGTGATACTGGATTTAATGTTAACCTAATTAATCCTATCATCACTAAGAATAGCACAACATTAACATTAGAAAAGTGCATAATGACAGATTTGATTCAAAAAAAGCTGCCTTAATAGGCTTAAAGCCAGATTTAAAAGTATCTCTTATGCCATCAGATCTTGCTCTTGATTTAAGAAATCTTTCAAGAGAGTATTATGATTTGATGGACAACCGTTCTGCTTATGTGAACAAAACTTCAAAGTGAACTTCGGATGGTATTTCCAGAATACCTTAAAATTTTTTCAAAAATAACTACTAATACATCATTAACCTTATTAGAAAATACACATCTCCAGATGCATTTTTAAATGCTTCCAAAGAAGAGATTATTGATTCTATAAGATCTACAGCTCGTTTTGGCTTACAATATGCTAATAATAA
>NZ_JQMW01000014.1 GCF_000744935.1 Clostridium sp. KNHs214
TTTTATTTTATTCAAAGTTTCTCTTTTCATATTTATACATCCATAGGCAACCCCTTCTCTTTCTGTGTCCTTTTTGCTGCCTACATCCACCATTTTAGCTCTTCCTTGCTCATTTATATGCGTTAATTCCATGTTTTAGCCTCCAATCTGATACATCATCTTTTTACTTTTGCTCTTTTCATCCTCCACCAAATGATGTTCTAATGGTTTATCATAAATGGCCTCGGTTATCTTAGATAAAAGAATTTTGCTATCATTCACATACTCTTTTATATTTATTTCTTTTTCAGAATGAAGACATGGCTTTAATGTGCTTCAGCCGTTAACCTTACCCTGTTGCAATTGCTACAAATTTACAACTCATAGGACTTATAAATCCTATATTTTCTTTAGCTTCATTAAATCTATACAATGCAGCTGTACTGTTTTTATTAGTTTCCACAGGTATAAGATTTCCATGTTTTGATATTATCTCTTCTGAACTAATATAACTGTTTTTGTATATTTTGCTTCCTTCACCTATTGGCATAAGCTCTATAAATCTTACGGATATAGGATATTCCTTTGTTAAATTCATGAAGTCATCTATTTCATCATCATTAATGCCCTTCATAATTACAGTGTTGATTTTTATAGGCTCCATACCAATGGATAGACATTTTTCAATGCTGTTAAAAACTTATTTATATCTCCACCTCTTGTAATATTCTTAAATTTGTCCCTTTTAATGAGTCCAGACTTATATTAACTCTTTTCAATCCAGCTTTCTTTAAATCCTCCGCCCTATCCTGTAGAAGCATGGCGTTGGTGGTCATAGCAATGTCCTGGATGGAGCTTATTTTTGATGTATAATAAATTAATTTATCCATATCCTTAAGTATAAGCGGCTCTCCCCCAGTAAATCTAACCTTATTTATTCCTATAGTTGCCGCCGACTTAACCACATTAAAAATCTCTTCATATCTCATTATGTCCTCATGCTCTTTTTTCTCAACACCCCTAGATGGCATACAGTAAATACATCTTAAATTACATCTATCAGTTACGGACACTCTTAAATAATTAATTTTTCTTCCATGCTTGTCTAACATTAGATTCTCCTTTGTTTTACTTTCCATTCCAATTACTTGTCTCTTATAACCACAATTAGTAATTTACATTACTAACTTAATGTACAATAATTTTCAATATAGAGCTAAAATATAAAATTAAAATAGATTTAAAGTTTCCATATTGCTCCATGCATGAATTTCTGCTCCATTCACCTGTTCATCCTATAGCAAAACAATATTTCCCGCTTCACTGTAGTCATATCCACCTAATTCGTCCAATTTTTCTTTGAATTCCTGGCTCTTTATAATATTTATGAATTCTTTTATAGTTGCCATGTCCAAAAACTCTGCTGGAATTGCTATGTCATATTCCTCATTGCAAACCGGTATGAAATCCAGTCCATCATGCTTGCAGCGGAGTATACTCCTAAACCACAGTGAGCGTCCCCATTTTCCACAGCAGCTGCCACAGCTAAATGAGTGTATTCCTCTCTTGTATAACCGTCTATTTCTCTAGGATTTATACCTAATTTCTTAAGGTTGTAGTCAAAAAGAAGTCTTGTACCTGCACCCCTTTGCCTATTTACAAATTTCATTTTTTTATCCTTTATATCTTTAATAGAAGTTATATTATTTGGATTTCCTTTAGGCACCATAATGCCTTGAATTCTCTTTACGCATTTTATTAGAGCCATAGGTTTATCTTCAAGATATTTTTTAATATAGCTTATATTATATTCGCCTGTTTCCATATCTAAAAGATGTACAGGAGCTATGTGAGTTTCTCCATTTTTAAGTGCCATTATTCCTCCCATGCTACCTACATGAGCGGAGGACAAGTAATATTCATCACGCTTTACATGAATTAAATCTGCTACCACATCTATAATAGGATCATGGCTGCCTATACAAACTACAGTATTATTTATTTCCTCTTCATCCTTTAAAAGCTTTACCTCTACCTCCGTTCCTCTTTCTATACCTTCAACATTTTGAGGGACTTCAAGTATTCCGTCGGCTCTAACTAAGGACATGGTAGCTCCAGCGCCCCTATTTAAAGGTGTAGCCACAAGCTTATCTCCAACTTTTCCTAATTTTATTCTTACAAATTCAAGATATTTCAGTGATGACATGACCCTCTTAGATAAAATGGCCTTTACAGTTTTAAACTGACGTGGTTTTTCTCCAGCAAAGTTTTCCACAATTCTACTTACGAACATTTCCATTACACATAGGCTGACACAGGATATCCGGTATTCCTATAACAGGTTTACGGTCTACCTGGCCAAGAATTACAGGTTTTCCTGGCTTTATAGCCACTCCATGTATGTACACCTGACCAAGTTCACTAATAACCTGTGATGTGTAGTCTTCTCTTCCCGCAGAGGAACCTGCATTTACAAGAACCATGTCACATTCTTCCGCTGCCTTTTTTATAGTGTTTTTAATTTTTTCATAATCATCCTTTACAATTGGATATCTTTTAGGAATACCACCATATTCAAAAACCTGTGCTGCAAAGGTTCTTGAGTTGAAATCTATTATATCCCCTGTTTTCAGTTCACTTCTTGGCTCCACCAACTCTGTGCCCGTTGGAATTATGCCTACCACAGGTCTTTTGTAAACTTCTACCTCATTTACTCCTCCTGCAATCATTGCTGATATATCCACAGGCCTTATTTTATGTGATGATGGCACAATAAGTGATTTTTCTACTATATCTTCACCTAAAGGTCTTATATGCTGATATGGAGCTGCACTTTTATATATTTCCACCTTTTTATCATTTACTTTTATTAAATCTTCCACCATTATTACACAATCGTATTCTTTAGGAATAGGGTCTCCAGTGTCCACCACTATATAATCTTTTTCTTCTTCGAGAACTATGTGTTTCTTTTCATTTGCTCCCAAAGTTTTTTCGCTATTAAGGGCGATTCCATCCATAGCTGCCGAATTATAAAATGGAGATGATATCTTAGAATACACTGGTGAAGCTGTTATTCTTCCACTGGCATCCTCTGTTTTCATTACTTCTTTTTGCTTTGTTGGTGATATTTTACTAAAATAAAGCTTCATTGCCTCTTCTAATTCATAATTTGAAGATAAATATTTTGACCCATATTATTTCCATTGCCAATATACTATAAAAATCTATACCATTATTCAATTTCTTGTTCAACGTGTCAGATTCTTCTATAAAACTACTTTGGTTTGCTATAAAATTCTCAGCACATAACTTGCCATATAATACCATTCTTGGGTTTAGTTTTCCATATAATACTATTCCTTAGGTTTAATTTTCCATATAATATAACTAGTTGAGTCTAAGTTTAAATTACACGCATATTATACATATATTTTATGCAAGTTTATTTTTAAGATTTTTATAGATTTATGGCAACAGAGTTCACCTCCTTTTTGTGGTTTATAAAAATAATAAT
The DNA here is from genome assembly GCF_000744935.1 of Clostridium sp. KNHs214. Taxonomy (GTDB): domain Bacteria; phylum Bacillota; class Clostridia; order Clostridiales; family Clostridiaceae; genus Haloimpatiens. The sequence goes on from NZ_JQMW01000014.1 coordinate 3,497, forward strand.
AATTTTTTTTATTTCTTATTGCCATTTCTTAGCTGAACTTATAGTAATTAAAATCTATATACAAATACCCTCTCACCTTTTTTCAATCCCTCAAGATTCTTGTTTATTTTTACAAAACCATAGGCCTTGGAAAAACACTTATAAGTCCTGATTTAGAAAATACAGGCGATGCAATTATTTCATCTCCCTGCCAAGACAATGTAACTGGCAAATATTCTTCTCTCCCTTTTGCGCTGTGATAATTTATATCAAACTTACAAACTATAGGGAAAATTTCTTCCTCGCGTCCTGTGATTTTATCAATATAGTATTTAACCACAACCTTATATACAATAGCCGCTGAAAGAGGATGTCCTGGCAATCCAAAAACAATTTTATCCTTAACTTTTCCTATGATGGTTGGCTTTCCAGGCTTTACTGCTATACCGTGTACAAAAACCCCTGGCTCTCCTAGGCTATTTATAACATCTATAGTAACGTCTTTTTTACCCACTGAACTGCCACCGGATATAAGTACAATATCTGCCTCATCTACCGCTTTATTAACGGTACTTTTTAAAAGCTGAAAGTCATCTCTTATTACTCCATAATTAACTGGAACTCCACCATCTTCAATAATACAAGCTTCTAAAAGATATGAATTTATATCTCTAACTTCCCCTTTCTTTGGAGTTTCATGAGGTTCTACTATCTCATCTCCAGTGGATATTACAGCTACCTTAGGCTTTCTGCATACAGGCACCTTATATATTCCAAGGCTTGATAACACTCCTATCTCATAAGGCCTAAGTTTCTTGCCTTTTTTAATTATTACCTCACCTTCACTTATATCCTCACCTATCTCCACAACATTTTCTCCATAGGCTGTAGCTTTATCTATAAGCACTGTGTCCTCATGAACTTTTTCAGTATATTCCACCATAACCATTGAATCTGCTCCCTCTGGAAGCATGCCTCCTGTAGGGACATATATGCAATCTCCAGGAAAATCTATGCTAACCTCAGGCTTTTTCCCCATAAGCACTTCACCCTTGTAATTCATCATGGCTGGCATACTCTCACTGGCTCCAGCCACATCCTTGGAGTTTACAGCATAACCATCCACAGTGGATCTTCTAAAATGTGGTACATTTATTTGCGAAATTATATCCTCATATATGACGCTGCCCATGCTGTCCAAAAGTTCTACTTTTTCACTTAAAGGCTTTATATTAAAGTTTTTTTCTATAAGATTTCTAGCTTCTTCAATAGACACAACATTAAATAAATCCACGTTTATATCCTCCTTAAATCAATGTTTCTTTAATATTATTTCTTTAACAATATTTCTTTAGTAGTGTTTCTTTAGTAATATTTCTTTAACAATATAATGGTGAAATTCCTATGGAATTTCCTCAATTCATATTTTCAAAAACTGCTCTAAAGGAGTTTTATTCTTCATTCTAAATTTTCAATTTTAAATTTTAAATTTTTATTTTATAACTGCTAAAGTTGAAGAAATAATATATAAATTATCTAACACCCTCCACATAGTCATACTTAACTTATCCCACAAATTTTGCCTTGGTATGCGTATAATTAAATTATCTAGCGCATTCTGATGCCTGTCCTAGTAAAATTTCTATTCCATGTGGTATCGCTGGCAACACTACCTCTAGATTTTCCACTGCTGCTTTAGGACTCCCTGGAAGATTTATTATAAGAGACTCTTTTCTAATGCCAGCAATTCCTCTGGAAAGCACTGCTTTAGGTGTTATAGCTAGCGAGCCTGCCCTCATGGCCTCACCAAAACCTGGTACACGCTTTTCAATTACCCTCTCTGTTGCCTCTGGAGTTACATCTCTCTTAGAAAAACCTGTGCCTCCATTAGTAATGATTAGATTTACTTTTCCCTCATCACATAGCTTAATAAGTTCACCACTTATAATATCTATTTCATCTGGTATTACTTTGTAGTATTCCACCTGATAATCAGCTTTTTTATAGTCCTCTTTTTGTAAAAGTTCCTTTAAAACTCGTCCCGTTTCATCTATTCTCTCTCCCCTAGAACCTTTGTCGCTTATAGTAAGAATGGCTGTTTTTATCATAAATTACCTTTAGTGAGAACATGTACTGTAGTTATCAAAACATTTTTGTATTAACCTTTGATAGCTTATGATTTATAACATATATAATGTTATACTCATTTCCCACTAAATACTCACTTCCTTTCTTTAATATAATCTATAATTCTATACATTTACTTATTTTATTTAATTAATTCTATTTACTTATTTTATTTACTTATAGCATATACTATATATAATCTATTTAATGTATATATTTACGTAAAATGTAAGTATATTCTAGAAATTTCATAGCTCCACCACATTGTACCTTATTGTGGGTTAAGCATAATCTCTATATTCTATACTTTATAATTTTGCAGATACCTTATTTATGACTTTGGTTAAATTAACTAAATAAGAATATGTCAAACTAATATATAAATTCCATTCTAATAAATTGTCCACAACCAAGAGGCGTATCTCTTTCATAAGTATCTATTACATTGAATCCTGCACGCTTATAACATTTAATAGCTCTTTCATTAAAAGAACGGACTTCTAAAACAATCTTTTTATTTGGGTATACTTTCTTGCATTGTTGTTTTAATATTTCCATTAAAACCTTTCCTAAACCCTTTCCGCATAGAGATGGCTTTAGTGCAAGGCCAATAAGAACATAATTATCTTTGTTTATTAGTCTTATATATCCGCATAAGTAATTGCATTCATCAATTACAGCTTTAAATTCACTTTTTCTCTTTTCTTCTATTGTAACTCCCCATTTTGCACTAGATATTTTGTCCCATTCTGGGTAATTGTATATAGAATATTCGCCTTCATATTTCCAATCACAAATCTCTTTCGCATGTACTTCTGTAAAATCCACTAACGTTAAATTCATTACATATACACCCCTAATAATTTCTTTTAATTACTCTACGCCATTTGACAATTAATTTCTTTATTTTATAACTTCAAAAGTTAAATTACTTGTTTAAAATCAGTTTAACTTTAGAGTTTGTAGGGTTATTAAATATGGTATTTTTTTTACCCTGCTCTATGACTTTACTCTTATCCATAAATATTACATAATCTGCTATTCTCTCAGCTTGGTACAAGTCATGGGTAACAAGGATTATGGTTTTTTCTCATTCATAATATCCTTGATCAAATTCTCTGCTGCCATGGTGCTTTCTATATCCATACTAGCTGTAGGTTCGTCCAATATTACAACCTCTGTTTCCAATATGGCTGTACGCAAAAGCGCAACTTTTGCTGATTCCCCTCCAGATAGTTTTTTTGCATTTTTATTAAGAATCTCATCTATTTCAAAGTATTTACTATAATTATGAAATCTTTTATTAATAATTTCCTTAGAAATTTTTCTGAATTTTAGTCCCATTATAATGTTTTCCTTCACAGAAGAATTAAACAAAAAAGGTTGCTGAGACATCATGGAGATTTTTTGCTTTTTCTCATTAAAATCTCCTTTATCATATAAAATCTTCCCGTGAGTTAATTCATTAAATCCTGCTATGCATTGAAGAAGCGTGCTTTTACCACTTCCATTTAACCCCAACACAGCATATATACATCCTTCTTCAAAAACAATACGTTCTGCATCTAACACTTTTCTGCCACTATACTCTTTTATCCCGTTAATTACTTCTATTCTCATAATTCTTCACTCCTTTGGAAGTAATCATGACTTTTTACTATTTTCATTTTCATGATTTTTTACTGTTAAATAGTCTTTAGCTATTCACATTCTCATAATTTTGATGTTCATAATTTTTCACTATGTTCATTATCATGACCCTTCATTAAATTTATGATTTTTCATTACATTGAAAGAAATGAAGAAGAGCATTAATTGTAAATGATATAATTAATAATATACCACCTATTATTATAGCCTCATTAAAATTACCTTTACCTGTTTCCAGTGCAATATATGTGGTCATTACTCTTGTAAATCCCTTGATATTCCCACCAACTATCATAACCGCTCCCACTTCAGATATAGCTCGTCCAAAGCCTGCTGTTATAACCGACAATAACTGTATTTTATTTTCTTTTATGATAATAAAAAAGGTCTCAAGCCTATGAGCCCCCAATGTGGTACATGTATTTTTTATATTCTTACCATTTTTAGATATAATGGACACAGTAAGTCCAAATACTATAGGAAATATAAGCAATGTCTGCGCTATTATCATGGCGGTAGGCGTAAATAATAATTCCAAATCACCTAAAGGTCCCTTTCTGGATAATAAAAGATACACCAATAATCCCATAAGAACTGGAGGTACACTCATTAGAGTATCAGTAATTTGAATTATTGTCCTCTTCAACTTAAATTCTAATAAAGCACAGGGAATGCCTAAAAACATTCCCAGTGCTGAAGCAATTAAAGTTGATGATAATGAAACATAAAGAGACATCAATACCACAGGAATAATTTCCCTAAAATTAACCATATTAAAAATTCCCTGTTCCATAAAAATCACCTATTTCTCATCTATTTCTTTACATCTACTTCATTACATTTATTTGTATCTACTTCTTTGCATTAGGTACAAATAATGCTTGTCCGAATTTATCTTTGCCATATTCGCCTATAAGCTTTTGTCCTTTATCAGAAAGCATCCAATCTATGTATTCCTTAGCTTCCTTTTCTTTAATTTTATGTTTTTCCGTATTTAACATTATAACTCCATATTGATTATATAAATTCTTACTTTTCTCTGTTACAATTTCTAAATCAAGCTTGTCTTTCATAGACAAATAAGTTGCTCTGTCCGTTAATGTATATGCCTTTTTTTCATCTGCCATTTGTAGCACTGCGCCCATACCTTTACCAGCGCTAATATACCATTCTCCTTTAGGATCTACTTTTGTGTCTTTCCAAAGGTTCTTTTCTTTAGTATGAGTACCTGATTCATCTCCTCTAGATACGAATGGTGTTTTGCTTTCACTAATTAATTTTAAAGCTTCTGCCGCATCATTCGGTGCCTTTTCTTTTATCTTTGCAGCATCTTCCTTGGGTCCAACTATTATAAAATCATTATACATAACATCATGTCTTTCTGTTCCATAGCCTTTTTTAATAAATTCTTCCTCTTTAGCCTTAGCATGTACTAAAAGACAATCTGCATCGCCATTTTGTCCAAGCTTAAGAGCTTCTCCAGTTCCCTTTGCAACTACCTTAACATCTATTCCTGTATCCTTCTTAAACTCAGGTAATAAATAGTCCAAAAGTCCTGAATCCTGAGTGCTTGTAGTAGTTGCCAGTATCATGGTTCTGTTTTCTTTTTTTTCTGTATTTTTTTTAGCAGCATCATTTTTCGAAGCATTACCACAGCCTGCAATACTTAATGCCATAAAAAAACTAGTCAGTAATAAAATGCTTTTTTTCATAAGGTTCCCTCCTTGTATAATAATGATGTAGTCATTAAGACTACTCATCTCAATTTAATTGTTTCTATAATAGATAACAGAAGAAGGATTTCTTCCTTCATCAGATGTTATCTTAGTTAATTATCATGCTTGACGGTTCCTATATAGACTCCAGACTTTTCATAAAGTATAATCTTCAAGGATAGGACAAATAATGTTTTCCTCCTTGGGAAGTCAGTATCTGCTGACTCATACCCGTGATTTAGTCAATTAGTCCATTCAATGAGGTTTTATGATTCGGCTGGTTGGGAGCCTCAGGCCATACCTGTATAACTCGCAAGGTTGTGTACTCATTAGATGGAAATGGATTCCTATCGGAAAGGAGCTTTTGCTCATGTCAAACATTTTATTTAAAAATTTATTTATCTCGGTCGGTATTGATGTTGGTGCAGATTTCAGTTGGATGTCTATCGCACTTCCTAACCAGACCTTTGTTGGAAAGCCTTTTAAAATACTACATTCAAACATTGATTCCCTTGAACTCGCTGTTTCTAAAATAAAAGAAGCAGAAGAGTTGTATTCTTTGGAAAGTCGCATTTTCCTAGAATCCACGGGAATTTATCATTACCCACTCTTCTGCTATCTTCGTGATACTGGATTTAATGTTAACCTAATTAATCCTATCATCACTAAGAATAGCACAAACATTAACATTAGAAAAGTGCATAATGACAGATTTGATTCAAAAAAAGCTGCCTTAATAGGCTTAAAGCCAGATTTAAAAGTATCTCTTATGCCATCAGATCTTGCTCTTGATTTAAGAAATCTTTCAAGAGAGTATTATGATTTGATGGACAACCGTTCTGCTTATGTGAACAAACTTCAAAGTGAACTTCGGATGGTATTTCCAGAATACCTTAAAATTTTTTCAAAAATAACTACTAATACATCATTAACCTTATTAGAAACATACACATCTCCAGATGCATTTTTAAATGCTTCCAAAGAAGAGATTATTGATTCTATAAGATCTACAGCTCGTTTTGGGCTTACATATGCTAATAATAAGTATAATGCCATTATAAAGGCTGCCAATGATGCAAAGACCTTCGGTTATTCTGTAAGTAGTAATTTTAAGCGTATTAGATTATACATAAGCTTTATTCGAAAGTATGATGAAGAGATTTCTTCTATACTCTCTGAAATGCATAAGCTTGTTGATGAAAATGAAAATACTGATTTTGTAAAGCAAATTCACTTGATTGAAACATTTAAAGGTGCAGGTTTTCTTTCTGCTGTAAGCCTCATGGGAGAAATCGGAGATTTCTCTGCGTTCAACTCACCAAAACAGCTTTTTGCTTATTTTGGTTTAGATCCAGCAGTAAAGCAATCTGGCAACTTTAATGGCACAAAAATCAGTATGTCAAAGCGAGGCTCTCGAATTGCCAGAAGAGTAATTCACACTATGGCATTAATCAGCATAAGCAAAAACAAAGATGGCTCCGCCAAAAATCAAGTACTTCGAGAATACTATCTTTTAAAGTGCCAAAGTAAGCCTAAAATGATTGCTCTTGGGGCAGTTATGCATAAAGTTTGTAACATATTATTTGCCATTCTTCGTGATGGGAAAGAATTTGAAATAATTACACCAGAAGAACACCAAAAGAATTATCTCAAAGCGAAATGCGGCTTCGCTGCGTAGTATAATTCCATAAATATAATTTCCGTTTTTTGTTAGTCTAACAAAAGTTTATTAAGGTTACCCTTTTTTAAGATAATAAAAATATTAATTATTTTTTTAATTCTTATTGACATTTCTTAGCTGGACTAAATTTTCTAACATTCTGAAAATAGAAATTTATCTATACTCTTATATTATATAATATTTTGTATCACTTCAATACATATATGAAATTATTCTTATAACTAGACACATTTTTTATATTTTTGTTCCATTCAAGAACACTTCAGAAAAATCTAGGGAAAAATATGGGGAGAAAGTATGAGAAAGTATGGGGACGGTTAACAAACTTAAGCATAAAAATCATTAAAAGCACAAGATAAATAGAGAACAAATTAGGAGAAAAAAGAAAAAAAGGGGGAAAAAAAGGGGGACGGTTAACAATTAATTTAATCACTGTATTTCATATCCCAAATATAAGAATTACCTATGGAAAATAATGCTTTAAACAGCTCCTAATCACCTGAATCAGCAAAATGTATCTTATCTTGATAATAGCTTACATCATTACACCTATAAAAATCACCGTTAAAAGTTGTTAACTGTTCCCTTGTTTTATGTTTTATTCCTTTGTTTTGCTTCTATTTTATTTGAATTTTTACTCCTTCTATATGCCTTTTGCTCATGATTTTATCCTTTTTTCTATCCTCTTTTGATTTTAAAACAATATCAAAATCATAATCTTCTGGATAAAGTTCCCCTTTATCTATATAAAGAGAGAGTCTTTTTTTATTTACTTTAATCTTTTTCTGCATAACCATAACTCCATACTCCCCTTTATTGTTTTCAATATCACATACAATTCCTGTTCTATCCATAAAACTTATATAGACACAATCACCAATATTAAATTTAGGTTTTACCTTTTGCTTTTGTGATATTTTTCTCATTTTTTCTGCATTTTTAAGCTTTTCAATTTGCTCTTGATGTTCCTCATATCCTTCATTCTTTTTTAATAAAAATTCATCAAATTCCTTCTTATAACTAGAGTAATCCTTTTGCTCTTTATAAGTTATTTCATGAGCTCTTTCTATTATTTTTTCAGGTATGCCCAGCCTTAACGATATCAAAAATGCATTACTTTCCCCAGGTTTTCCTATATTCAACCTATAAAGCGGCTTTAAAGTATTTATATCAAATTCCATACATCCATTTACAAAGCCCTCATGATTATTTGCAAATTCCTTTATTTCATTGTAATGAGTTGTAGCTAATATAGTAGCACCTTTTTTATATATTTCCTCTAGCACCGCAACAGCTATACCCATGCCCTCTCCAGGATCTGTACCTGAGCCAATCTCATCTATAATAACAAGAGAATATTTATCGGCAGAATTTATAATGTCTATAATATTTTTAATATGAGATGAAAAAGTGCTTAAACTTTGCTCAATACTCTGACCATCCCCAATGTCCCCTAATATATCTGCAAACACCGAAAATTCACTTCCTTCATCTACTGGTACATGAAGTCCTGACTGTGCCATCATTGTCAAAAGTCCCACAGTTTTAAGAGCAACAGTTTTTCCACCAGTATTTGGACCTGTAATCACTACAGCTTTATACCCGTCCCCAACTTTAAAATTTAATGGTACAGCATTTTTACCTATTAAGGGATGTTTACCATTTTTAATATTTATATAATTTTTCTTATTAAAATTCACTTTCTTACCACCCAAAGCCCTGCTATACTTACCCTTAGCAAAAATAAAATCATAATAACTCATAGTTTCAATATTAATATTTATCTCTTTTTCAAAACTACATGCCATATTAGTAAGCTCTGAAAGGATTCTATAAACTTCTTTTTCCTCTTCAATTTTATATAAATTAAGCTCATCCTGGAGTTTTTTAACTTCTACTGGTTCAATAAACACCGTAGAACCACTACCCGATTTATCATGAATACTTCCATGGACATTGTTTTTATACTCACTCTTTATTGGAATTACATATCTGCCATTTCTTTGACTTACTAATGCATCTTGAAAATAATTCCTATACTTATCGCTTCTAAGCATACTTTCAAGTTTGTTTTTTATTCTATCTTCTAAAATCCATACCCTTTTCCTTATTTTTAAAAGTTTAGAACTAGCTCTATCATCCACTCTTCCATGACAAATGCATCTTTCAATTTCTTCTCTTACCTCCTCAAGTTCATAGGCTGACATCACATAACTGCTTACATTAGGTGCAACAAATTCTTTATCTTTCATAAATCTCTTAAGCTTATTAATTTCTCTTAATAAACTAGCTATAATATCTAAATCTTCTGGAACAAGTATTGCTCCCTTTTCAATCTTCTGCTTAACAATTTTTATGCCGCTTAAACTATTAATTGGAACGCTAGAACTTATATCCACCACTGCCCTTGCTTCTGTAGTTTCCTGCATATTTCTTTCAATTATTTTCTGATCTAAATAAGGTTCTAACTTATCAATCATATCCTTTGCATAATCTGACAATGCATAACTTTTTAATATTCCCTTTATTTTATTGTATTCTAATATTTCAGTAGCCTTTTTATTCACTATTAATCCCTCCATTTATTTAGGCTTATAAGCCTCTCTATTTAATGCCGATACGCTCAAATCACTCATTTCCAATACACTTAATACCAATAAATTCAAGTTAAAAACACTCAACATATACTAATTCCTCCTATTTTTTTGTATTAAAAAAAGGCTGCAAATGAACAACAGCTCACTTACAGCCTTAATTAGCATTTTGTTTTATAGTTTATAACAAACGTATCTGCAACTAATCCAATACTTTTAAATTCCAATTATAATTCAAATTTAGAATTTTACCATGGTGTTCACAGGTTTTGAATTACTTATGCTATTATATACATTAGTATCTAATATATTAACACACATATCTCACCATTTCTGCATTATATCTGTATTAATATACGTATATTAATATTAATGTATACTTGAATAATCATAGTAATAATCTTTATAAGATTATTAGTTGCCCTTCACTATTCTATAAAAACTTATGTTATAAACGTAAAAGCATTTTTAGGTATAAAAATACCGTGCTAGTGCACGGTTAATTATTACCAATACAAAAAAGGATGCCGTTTTACCGTGTTCTTATCTAAGTGGTGTCTAAAAAAGTTTAAACCAAATAAACCCTTTAATACAGGTTAAAAAAACTCTCTAGACTACTATATTAAATTTACTTACTTAGTTAAGAACAACCTCACTCACAAAACATTCTCCTTTACTTTAAACTCTTTAAACCAATTATTAATTTCAATAATTTTAAAAAACTTAATGTTATTATAACAGTTGTAAGTAAGTTGTTCAAGATATCTTTAGGATATTTTTAGTGAGGACCTTCTTTAGGGATAGTCTTTAGGGACGGTTAACAATATAAAACTTTCATAAGATTTTTAGGGATAGTCAATAAATATACATATATCTGTATTTGTTCTGTAAATTTTTATATCAATAGGCTTGTACATATTAAATATAGACACACAAATAATACCTTATATTAATACCTTATATTAACACCAAAATAAAAGGTTTATTTTCAAATCAAAAAAATTCAATTGAAATTTTAAATTTAAAAAATATTATGATGCTCACATCGCTAATGTAGTAATCTTAATGTTCTATTACTGTACATTATGTAGCTCATAGATTAATTTCATCATAATTTAACTTCATCACGATGCCTGCGATTTATATTGAGAAATAAATTTCTCTATTATATTTCTATATTTATCCTCTGTTGATGTTAGCTCAACCCCTATAGCACATAGCTTTGACACTCTTGATTGAGTTATATTTCCAAGTATTTTACATATATCACTGCACTTGAAATCACAAAGACATCGCATTAAAAGCGCAGCTAGTGCCCTAGCAACCTTAGTTTTTCTGCAGTTTTTTATGTATAACATTACCTTTTTAGTGCCTGTTTCCTTTGCTACAAATTCCATTATTTTATCCGAATCAAAATCTCTTACTAATACTGTTTTTTCACTTATGTACTCCGTCTTTTCGTTTTCAAATTCTACTTCTTCCTTTAACTTATCCTCATCACAAATGTAAACAAATTTCATGTAATTTTCTCTTGCTGTCTTTACATCCGAACCGAAAAATTTCATTACATAATCTTCATCTAGAAGTCCTGTTTTGTCCTTTTCAAAGCCCAAATATACACTTAAACTTGAATATTTATATTTCTCTGGATGGTGCTCGTATCCCCTTATTTTTAATGGGTTATTGTGAATATAAGCAGATAAAACCACTAAATACCTGTCTGTATCTACTACTTTGCTTTTAAATCTATCCTGGAATAAAGTTCCCTTCCTTTGGTGAATTTTATTGAATGTTATAGCATATTTATGGTTTAGACCATGCATTATTTTTGATATATCCGCACCATTTGGGTCAATAATAAAATGTCCATGATTAGTCATAAGACAGTATGCATACAACTTAAACTTATACATTTGTTGCTTTTTTTTCATTTCTTCTAAATATATATCCTTATCTTCATCCAGCTTAAATAGTGGAACCTCCGTTATACTCCTTATCATTACATGGTATATGCCTCCATCCACTTTTATTCTATTTCCTCTTGCCATCTGCTCGCCTCATTTCACAGTTATTTATATTTGAATTATAGTCATAAAATGAGGCTTTTATTCAAATTAATTTAATAATAATCATTTTTTAAGAAATATTAAGAATCAGTCAATAAGTTTTGCCATTAAACTTAACTAAAAGGTGCTAAAAGTTGTTAACCGTCCCTATTTATCCTTAAACTTAACTAAAAGGTGCTAAAAGTTGTTAACCGTCCCTATTTATCTCTTCTACTCTAGAGGCATTTTGAATATTTAAGGAATCCATTTTCCATATTTAATTTCACAATTTTTACCTCACACAAATACTCCACATATGATCTTAGCATTCTCTCCATTAAATTATACTTATATTTAGTTTTTACACTAATATTAAACTTTTTAATAGAAGCCTTTAGAATATCCTCCATTGTCATAGAACCTTCTATAACAGAATATACGCCTTTTGCTCTACCTTTATAAAAATCTATATTATCAGTTATAAGTTTTTCAATATCATAATACATTCCTTTGTGTGCCACTACATATCTGCTGCATTTTAAATCATAAAGTTTTATTTTGCTTTTCAAATCTTCTAAAAGTATATATGCATAAGGCATCTTAGCCCCTTCCATAACTTCATAACTTATAAGAGAATCTCCTAAATATGCAACATCATCTGGAGTAATAATGCATATATGTGCAGGGCTATGTCCTGGTGTATGAAAAATTTTAAATTTAATCCCTTGAACACATACGCTATCTTGATTATCAAAAATCATAATATCTGTTTTGCAAACAGAATGTCCATAATGCTCTGTAACATCAGATAATGTTTGGCTGCTGTAATAAAGCTTTAAATTAACTGTAGAACTGCAAACAAAAGCTTCATAGGCTGGCATAGCAATAACACAGTTGTATTTTTCCTTAAGATATGCACTGTTTCCTACATGGTCAATATGGAAATGGCTACATATGATACCAACTACTTTAAAATTATTTTTTTCAAGAAGCTCTTCTATTCCTTCTCTTTCTCCTTTTGACCATCCAGAATCTAACATAATAATTTTTTCATCATTAATTTTATAAAAAGGTATATATGTCATCCCTGTATCAATACAAAATGTGTTTCCTTTTATACTCCTTATTTCCATTTTTTATCTTTAGTGAGAATGCGCATTTTAATTACACATCAAAACACTAAATATTCACTTCCTTTCTATATCTTACGTATCTTGTACACAAAGTGTTATAAGCCTCTTGCTATATCCATTTATGTACCTCATATATTCATAAGTATTAATAATTATGATTATCCACAAAAAGTATTACATTACTTGAATTATGAAATTTCTCTGAAATGACTTGCATAAGAAGCGAAGGAACTATTCAAATTTAATTTTAGAAATTCTTCTTTTAGACAGATAAAATTATCGTAAGCCTGGCAAAGACGTCAGGCTAGCGAACCTAAAGCAGAACGCTGAATGTGAACGTTAGATAATTTTATATGGCTAAAAGCTTAAATTTTCTTAAATTATATTTATTATTCCTAGCTCTTATGCAAGTCATGGAGGAGAAATTTCATAATTTCACTGCATTGTACCTTATTGTGGGTTAAGCATAATTATATATTTTATTCGCAATTTATTACTGATTTCCACTTAAACAATATGAAAATTATATCACTTGTTTTTCATTTCCAAACTGAAATTTTAAAATTTAGAAATTTTTAAAAAGCAAAAAAATTAGATTTAAATTAAAATTAAGAAGGAGATAAAGAAGTAACTATTAAGGGAAAGTTTTAAGGGACGGTTAACAAATTTAAGACCATATATATGTCTATAATTTATCAACCATCCCTATTTTTTACGTCCCATATATATAAGAGTTATATCACTTGTTTTCCGTTTCTTAAGTAAAATTTTAAATTTAGAAATTTTAAAAAACATTGGGGACAGTTAATAACTTTTTATCATTAAAATTAGATAAAAGTGTTAACTGCCCCTATTCTTTCTTTTTCTATCTTTAACTTGATACCAATAATTGTTATTCACTTTTATTTTTGTCTATTTTCCTAAAGTTGCTACTGAGCGCTACTTTTTTATCCTCAATTAGATACCAATAGTTGTTACCCGTCCCCATTTTCCTCTTTAAAATGGCTCGTTTAACTTCTCAGTGCCCTTTAGTACAAATCTTCCATCTCTTATAATGTCAATGTACTCTCCTTTTTCTGTAACAACGGAAATAAATTCTATTCCTTCATATGGAAGAGTAATGTCTGTATGAACATTGGTATATGCCTTATTTATATCTTCTTTCCTAAGAATTGATTTTTCATTATCTCTTGCTATTATCTCTTTTTTATCTAGCATATTGTATACTGGCAAATCTTCAGCGTAGCCAAAGCATGTGTCGCCTATGGCAAAGTGTGGTCCCATTTTTTCAATAATAAGCACTGGTAGTTTTTCAATGATATCATACTTTTCTGCCATTACATATGCTTCTGTATTGGTTCCTATAGCGAATTCTCCTAGAGGTAGAGTATCATTAAGCTGTAATAAATTTTCCTTTACATACGCTCTATTGTCCTCTTCATTTTCAAAGTTGCCGCAAGTATAATCACTTACATAACCATCTTTGAATGTTAGCTTTAAATCCTTATATTTAAGATCAAGATAAGTATCTTCTAAATGAAGAACACCATTGGTTCCCTTAAGTTGTGGTGAAGTGAAAACCTCTCCCAATGGAATATTTACGTCTGCCACACAATTTACAAAATTAGTTTCCTTACTTTTATCCTTAAGTTTTTGCAATTTAACCTTTATGTCTGTTTTATTGTTGCCCTTACCCTTAACATGCACGTATTCGCCTTCATCAAGAGCATCAATTATCTTCTGCTGAATGCCTTCATAAATATTGTTATCCATCATATTTATTTGAAAAACATCATTAAAGATTTCTTCAAATTTATCCCCAATTTCAGCAGTTGGAAAAGCAATTATGCTAAAGCTTGTATTTTCTTCTGGCTCGAATTTATCAAATAATTGATTAACCTTATTTTTATGTTTTTGCATTAAATCCTGCTGTTCTTTTGATAATTTAAGACATTCTTTCTTATTTTCTGGCGAAAATGGTACCTCTCCAAAGCTTTCGAAAACCATAGGACCTGCCTGTACGCTAAAAATGTCTTTGTTAAATTCAAAAGCCTTCTCCATCATGGATTCTTTTATTTGTATATATTCTTCATTTAAATATATAGCATTGTCAAATCTATGATCGTAGTTATACTGCTTATTAGCTTCAGATGAATCCACTATAGCTATAGTTGATTCAAATCCTGCTTTTTCAAAGTCTTTTATAAGTTGCCTTATAATAATTTCTTGGCCTGCTGTGTAGACTATTTGTACACTATTTCTATTTCCTCTGTTTTTATTATCCACCACGAAGCCTCTTATAAATGCATCCACTGTTGTTTTTGATAAGGTTTCTATTTTCTCCTTTGGATAATTTGATAAAAACTTCGCTGTACCAACTTCAATGTCACTTATATACTTGTCTAATCTAAATAAATACCTTGAATCACTTAAATCCTTCTCTAATATGGTGCTTAAATAAAATCCAAAGTTCTTGTCCATTCTTTCACGTCTTAAATATTTTTCGTTCTTGAAAATCCACTCTGCATCTGTAGGGTACATTATAGATTTCAACTCATCATAGTTAACTTTCTTATTTTTAACATATTCAAATACCCTTAGTAAAGTATTGTTTATTTTATCCATATTGAATATTCTATGTCTATATGCATAAGATATAGACTCTCTGCAACTAGCATAAAAAGCTGCCATAAGCTGCCCCATGTTATCACCAAACACTTCAACGGTATAGGTTGGATTGGCATAACTTGTTTTATAATTTTCTTCTAAAAGCTCAGTGTAAAGCCCATTATTTTCTTCTTTTAACTCTTGAAAATTCTTTGTTTCAAAATACCCATCATTTAGATTTTCTTCAAACTTAGCAATCTTTAAAAGAAATCTACCAGTATGATTTAAAAACCTGTAGTATTCTTTAGGCTCTTTATCTTCCTGATACTTTTCTGTGCTTGTACACATATTCTCGATATCTAAAAGTCCCTTCTTGTAGCTGTCTAAAACCTTTTCGTTTTCCTCTTTATAAAATTCCATAACATCTAGCATAAATTATACCCCTTTTCTTAATATATTCTTTATTAACAAATAAATTATTGTTAACCGTCCCTATTTTTCATTTTGGTTTCAAACTTGATTTTAAACTCAGTTACCATCTTGTTACACTCCATAAAATTATTTTACTATTTTCCTATCTTTCTAATAAGATTATGCTCATTATCTCATAGTAATTTTTCATATAATCTAAACCAGTTCAACCCATAGTTTCCAAGTCCCAAGTCAACTGTATTAATATATTTAAAACCACATTTTTCATACAGCCTAATGGCAGGTATGTTACCTTCATAAACATCTAATCTAATTGATTTAGCTTGTGACTTAATACCATGTTCAATAGAAAAATTCATTAATGCTTTACCTACGCCACATTTTAAAAATTTTGGATGCACTACAAATGTATATACAACAAAAACATCTGAATAATCAGATTCAATTTCCCATTTAGCTTTATAATATGCTGGTTCAGGTTCATGGCTTAAAATAATAGAACCAATGATTTTTCCATTATATTTTGCTACATAGAGATTACCATGTTTAACCCCATCAATTGCATTTTTCCTAACAGGATATATACCCTTTTTCCATCCAGGATAATTTATTTCTTTTGCTAAATGGTCATTCAAGTCGTTATAGAGCTGTTCTAATTCATCAATATCATCTGCTTTTCCCAAATCAAAAATTATATCCATATGTATATTCCTCCAAACAACGTAAAAACGTAAAATATAAATAGTGTTAGTGATAATTTATCCCTGTGACATTTTATAAAAAGAATATATACACTCAAATAAATTAACTTCTACAATTCAATTTTTTTATAAATATCACAAAATTCTTCACAAGTCATTCCATATAAAATCTCATCACAAAACCTATCTGATTCATTGTCATAATCTGATGACCATTTAAAAAATGTACCTGCGTCCTTAGATTCAATTGACCTAAGTCTTATTTTTTCATCATTTCAAAAATTGTAATTCATTTAATCTCACCCACCGCTGTAAAACTTAATATTTTCTACTGATTAATAGAATAATCACCATAACTCCAAATATTTATCATATAACTTTAATTATTTATCATATAACTAAAAATATTTATAAACATTTGTAGCTATATGATAGATTTCATTGGTATAAAACAAAAACGCTGTACTATAAAACAGCACAGCGTAAACTTCTAACATTAAATCTTTATAATGTATATTACAACACATATTACAAAATATATTTTAAAAATATATCCTATAAGTAAATGTTTTACACAGAATTTAGGATTATAGCTGCTGTTGTTCTATATCTATAAATCAATATTTTTCATTTGCTCAACTAATAAACAAATTTATCTAGCTTATAAACAAATTAGTAAGCAACGATTATTAAAATTGTGCATAACTTAACCTACATTTAAATTAGTTAAGTTAAATTAATTTAATATTGATTAATCTAAATTGACATTAGAACAACTTTAACATTTCACCCAATCCTTCTTTCTTTATTTTACGAATACTTATAATTTTCAGCTTATTCAATAAAAGTATTGTATACCATATTATTCTATTTGTCAATTAAAAGTTAACATATATTACTTTTACATGCTTTTATGCATTTAAAAAATTGCCCGATACGCTTATCCCACCATAACACTTTTTTTATTTAATGGTATTGCAAAAATACTCTTTAAACTTACTCATTATCTCACCATTACTCCAGTAAGATATCATTTCTTCCTGAGGTATATCTGAAATAGGACGGCCATAGCCTTCAGGAATAAAAACTTTTTCAATTGAAGTGCCAGATTTTTTACTAGTTTCATTTGCCAATTTTCCTCTATATGATCCAGTGAAAACAACGTGTTCCCCATCA
Organism: Clostridium sp. KNHs214; assembly: GCF_000744935.1. GTDB lineage: Bacteria > Bacillota > Clostridia > Clostridiales > Clostridiaceae > Haloimpatiens. The sequence goes on from NZ_JQMW01000014.1 coordinate 21,337, forward strand.
GGGCGGCAATACGCTAAACAGTCCTGAATAATAATAGTACGATTGTTTTTTCCTTGCATTAAATTAATATAGTCTTCTGCAGAAAACCACTCATTTACAAACTTGATAAATGGACCAGGAAATCCATTCAAAGCTTCAATATAAAATCCAGCATCTGTCACTATAACAGATTTATTTAACTGCTTACTTGCCCAGCTAGCTGAGTATATAGCTACTTCTCGCACATTTTTGCTCTGAATTTCCGGAGTACTCAATTTCTCCTGTAAAAGGACTATTCCTGTATTTGTAAATACTTGTGAAGCAACATTAAACTTAACATCATTACCTGTAACATAAACTAAAGTTTTATCCATATCTATACTCCTTCACTTTTTAATTAATTTGCATTTTCTATATACTTCAATGGAAACTCAAATAAACACTATAAACTACTTAACTAATTACTTAACTAATTACTTAACCGTCCCCAATTTTTCAGTATTAGCACTCACTAAATCGACTTATTCCCTTTAATACCTCTCTAATTGTATTTGTGATTTGTTCATACTCCGGTTTATCAATCAATCTAAAATATAAACTTTTCAAGAAAACATTTACATTGAATTGAATAACTAAATCTTCTGGATATCTACCTGTTTTCTCTATTTTATTAAAATTTTTAATCCACTCTTCTATTTCTTTTGTAGGTATAATTTTTCTTTCTAATATAGCTTTAACAGCTGTAATCATACGTTCATCCTCAAAGTGGATATATCCATAATAATTTACGTTCACCTTCTTGTAAATTGCATCTAATATTAATTTTAATCCCTGATATCCAATTTCTTCGCATCTAGCAAATTCATCCAAGGCATCAGCACCATGGGCAGCCCCGTGAGCCCAACCTTTACCTTCTATATACCCTCTAACATCCCTGTCTTCATTATAAAATTTCAAAACAGTATTAAAAGCCTTTTGGATATCGCTTTCGGATATGAACTTTGCCTTCCTATGTTTATAAATGGCTGCTGCAACTATTTCACTTGAGAAGGTTCTAGCGAAAACTGAGTCATTAATATTTCCTAGTCCCTTAAGAAGATGTTCCTCATCTATGGCTATCATCAACAACTCATAAACTTCCTTTGCTGATAAAATCCCCTCATTTATCCATTTAAATAGATTGTAAAGTATCAAATCATCTCTAAGTTCACTATCAATATCGCCTATATTCTCCATCATCACTAAAGATAATTCATATGGATTTACACCTTCTGGTACTGCATAGTCATTGTTTTTTATGCTCTTTAACAATTCTTTTAGTGCTTGTTTTTCCAATTTATATTCCTCCCTTTTGGATTTTTCACTAAACCCATTAACCCTATTATGGAATTTAAAAACTTTATAAAATCTAACTATATCTAAATACAAATGTTTAACAATATAAATAATTTTAAGAAGTAAGCCTTTTAGATATAACCTTTTGTGGGAAACTAATTCTTATGATTAATCCACAATAAGGTATAATGTGATGGAATTATGAAATTTCTCCTCCATAACTTGCATAAGAGCTGGGAACAATAAATTTAAACAGTTTCTTTGCTTCTTATGCAAGTCATTCCAAAGAAATTCCATAATTCAGGTAATGTAATGATTTTTATGGGGTAATCATTCTTATCTCTTTTTACGAGAAATATTTAAAATTGATAGTATAAAGAATAAAACAGCAGTACCAATTAAAATAGCAATACTAACAAATGTCGTTACTTCATACTCTCCAAATTTAAAGGTCACACCCATCATTTCATTGAATTTAGTTAAATATTCTGCTGGGGCACCCTTAAATGCAATTTTCAATTGATCTTTCATCACAACCTGCCTCAATAGTACTGCAGCATGAGATATGGGGAAAATCTTCACAAATGTTTGAACAGTATCCGGCAAGTTTCCCACAGGAAGATAAATACCTGTTAAAAAACCAATAAGAGTACCTATTACTGTACTAGCTGTAGCAAAAGCATTGACACTGCTAAAAAAAGAAACAATAAATAAAACAATTGATGTACTTGTTAGAGTAGCGAGAAGTATCAGTCCTAGACATTTTACTATTGCCACAAAGGATAACATAGCTCCGCCGCTTGCAACTAAATAAATTTGTGCCAAAACTAAAGCAACAACGCTCATTATAACACCGATAACATATGCACTTACTATATATCCTCCTGCAATACTGCTGCGTTTCAATGGTGATGAGCTAAAATCCTTTGAAATCTTCTTAACCTTATCATCAACCATTGTGCCAAATGCACCCATTGTTGTTGTCACAGAGGTTACAGCCACAAGCCCCGCCATAATCCAGCAATCCATTAATGCCCGTGCGTTAGAAATTTTGTCTAAGCTTTTTGTCCAAACATCACCTAAAAAAAGAGCATATAGTCCAATAATAATAAATACGCCTAAGAGAGAAAAAAATACAGCACTCTTATCTTTAAAAAAGAGTTTTAAATTTCTCTTTGCAAAAGAAATCATTCTCTCATCTCCTTTCCCGTAATACCAATAAAGGCATCATCCATAGTTCCAGCATGCACCTCAAAACCCATAATATATTCTTTGCATTGTTCAAGAATAGAAATTGCATCCATAGTTGATGGAATTTTTATAACTATTCTATCGCCTTTTTTCTCATATTCAATAGAAGCCTCCTTAAGCATATGGCAAACCTTAGCTTCATCTGAATAAGAAAGCATCAAGATGTCGCTAGAATATTTTTCTCTAAGTTCAGTTGGAGTTCCCTTTGCTGTGATTAGTCCATTATCAATAACCATAACATAATCAGCAGAAGCAGCCTCCTCCATATAGTGCGTAGTTAAAAACACAGTCATGTTATTTTCTTTTTGCAATTTTAATATAATTTCCCAAACATTTTTTCTAGTTTGAGGATCAAGCCCTGTAGTTGGTTCATCAAGAAAAAGAATTCTAGGAGTATTTATTAAAGCCCTAGCAATATCCGCCCGACGTCTTTGTCCTCCAGAAAGCTTGCCATAGGGACGTTTTGCAAACTCTTCAAGTCCTACAGTATGAATAACACGTTTCACGGCTTCCTGAAGCTTGTCTTTTTTAAGACCATAAAAACTACCCCGTATTTCAAGATTTTCCTTAACCGTAAGTAGACTATCCAGCAATCCATCCTGAAATACCGCACCAATTATTGAACGTATATTATCATCCTCTTTGCCTATTTTAAAACCGTCTATAATAATTTCACCCTCGTCTGGTCTTAGAAAGGTACAAATCATATCTATTGTTGTAGACTTTCCTGCACCATTTGGCCCTAAAAAAGCAAACAACTTTCCTTTCTCCACATAAAAATCAATGCCTTTTACAGCTCTAACCTGTCCATATGATTTTTTCAAATTTGTCACTTTAATTATCTTTTCCAATATTTTTCACCCCAATCTAATCCAATATAGTGTTCTTTAAAACTTTCAAAATATTGAAATCTCTAGATTTATACCTGTCTATAAAAATCTTTTTTTCTAGAATTTTCTCAATACTTATATTGTACCAATAATTTCTATAATTTGATATATTCATGTTATGATTAAGCCACAAAAAAATACAATGTGCTGGAATTAAAAACTGGGCATAAAAACTGGGGACGGTTAAGAACTTTTTGCTATTAAACTTAGCTAATAATTCTTAACCGTCCCCCTTATTTCCTTTTCTTTATCTTCTTCTCTTGTCTAATGTCTAATAGTTCTTAACCGTCCCCTCTATTTCTTTATTTTATTATTTAATAGTTGTTAACCGTCCCCTTATTTTTCCTCTTCTCTTGTTTAATAGTTGTTAACCGTCCCCTTATTTTTTCCTTCTCTTGATCCAAACTGTAATGCCGCAAACTAAAACTATGACAGGTATTAGTATAACAGCTATTCCTGTAAAGGTAAGCTTTTGGAATGCATTTAGTTGAATAGAATAATCTTCAAAACTCTTAGGTCTTATAGATAAACTATCTTTTTTGTCAGCACACCAATTTACAGAATTCATGAAGAAATTTAAATTGGCATTGCTACTTAAAGAAGATATTTGTGGATTTATAAAGCTTCCATTTCCAACAACTACAATTCTAGACTCCTTATCTGAAGATATTTTATTAGTAACACTTACCGCTACATTTAAAGGTCCATTAATATCTGAAGAGGTTTTTTCTACAGTATCAGAACGCAAATCTGTTTTTGCCCAAGATTTATCGGAGGTTACCAATAAAGGTTCTATGCTTAGAGAACTTTTAGGTTTTTCCAAAATCTTTATAGTTTGAGCTCCTGGTATTAAAGTGCGTAATTTATTATTATTTAGTGGATTTAAAATTTCATGAGATTTCTGCTGTGGAAGCAAATACAATGGATTTTGAGTTACAAACATGCTGTTAGACTCAACTGCTATAGCTCTCTGTATCTGTATTCCATATTCTTTAAATAAAGAATTAAAATTAGGCATTGTATCCTCTGTTAAATCCATTAAAAACAGTGCCTTCCCCCCTTTAGCCAAAAATTCTTTAATAGTCTTAGTTTCTGGCTCTGATAAATCTCGTTTTGGAGAATTTATAATAAGTGGTGAGTTCTCTTTTAATTTTGCATCTTTCATAGAAAGATTTACACTATCCGCTGAAAAATTCTCAAGCTGTAGTTGTTTAGAAATTTCACTGGATAACGAGGTTTCCCCGTGACCTTCCAAAACAGATACAGTGGCTGTACTTGAAGAGGTAACGCTAATTATCCCTGAAGTTATATTTTGCTCTATAGCTAGAGAATCAATTGTTGTACTTCCACTAGTGTCATATCCAATATTAACCAATGAACTTTGTTCTATTACTTTAAATTTAGCTCCATACTCAACTATTATAGAACCCACCTCTGGTTTCACATCATCCTTAGTATACTTTTCAATTATCTGAGGGTTTTTATTTGGATCTTTATATATTAATTTAATGTGTTTTGAGCTAGACTGATATTCCTTTAAAAGGGTATTTACAGTATAGTTTTCTTTTCCAGTCTCATAAAGTACGTATATATTTATATCTTCTTTTAAATTATCCAATACTTTATTTGTTTGATCTGACAAAGTAAACATCTTATTTTTAGTAAGGTCTTTACTTAAATCTATTTTTCCAACTATTAAATTTATAACTATAAGCGCAACTAAAAATATTATAGTGCTAATGGTAGCTATACTAGCTTGCTTTAAATTTCTACCGTCATTAGCTTTACTCTTATTAAATAATTTTTTATTAAATAATCTTTTCAACTAAAGCACCCCCTAATTCCATCTTCTTCTAGATATTATCTGTATAGTTAAAAATAGAAATGCGGCGCAAAAAGTTATATAGTATACTATAGACTTGAGACTTAATACACCCATATTAAAAGATTCGTATCTTTTTATCAAAGAAAACCATTGAAAGCATTTTACCAAAAATCCTTCATAAAGAGCTTTATCTTTAAAATAAACAATCACCATAGTTAAAATTCCAAGGGCAGATATACCTAATGTTACATATTTATTTTTAATATTGCGGTAAACTAAAAAACTTATTATAAATACTAATATTGCCGCAAAAATCAAACCGGAATTTACACTTGTAGGTAGTGCACTGCTTATCCACTCAGCTATCCATATTATGAATAAAGCCCCAAAAGTACCTATAGCCGCAGTTACTTGATTGTCTGTTAGTGAAGAAATAAAAATACCTATAGATATAAAGCTCATACCTATTAAAATAAAGCCCATATAAGCTCCTACAATTTCACCTGTAGGAATTTTACCAAATTTACTAAGAATAATCGGAAACAAGAAGGTTATAGCTACTGCCAATATAAATACAAATGAAGCTGCGAAAAATTTTCCCAAAACTATATGCCATATTTTCAAAGGACTCGTTAAAAGCAGTTGGTCAGTCTTTTCCTTTGTTTCACTACATATAGTTTTCATGGTTAAAATAGGTGTTAAAAATAAAAATATAAATACTAAACTATACAAGGTATCTGTGTAAAATCCATTTCCAGGTATTAAATTGGTTAAACTGAACAATGCTCCTGCAAGCAATAAAAACACCAATAGGAAGATATACCCTGTTGAAGAACGAAAATAAGATTTAACTTCTTTACTAAATATATTAATCATTTTTTATATCCTCCCTTTCATTTTTAGTTACCTCTAGGAATATCTGTTCTAGGGATATATTATCTGGTTTCATCATAAGAATAGGTACATTGCTATTTTTAAATGCATTAAATACATCCTCTCTTATGTCCATGTCATTTTTGGATTCTATAGTTATATCTGTAGTGTTTATTTCTACAGTTCCGATATTTTCTATACTTTCTACGTTTTCTAATGACTTTAATATGTCACTCCCATCCTCAAAAGAACCTTTTATTCTTAAGGAAATCTTACTACTATAATTAAGCTGTTTAGATAGTTCTTCTGGAGTTCCTTCTGCCACTATTTCTCCGTTATTTATAATTATAATTCTTTCGCATACTGCACTTACTTCTGAAAGAATGTGAGAACTTAAAATTATTGTATGCTCCTCACCTAAAGTTTTTATCAAATTTCTTATTTCAATGATTTGCTTAGGGTCCAATCCTTCAGTAGGCTCGTCCAAAATCAGCACTTCTGGATTACCTATTAAGGCCTGGGCTATACCTACTCTTTGCTTATATCCTTTGGACAAATTTTTAATTAATCTATCTTTTACTTCCATTAACTTTACCTTATCCATTACCTCATTAACATGATCTTTTATGGTGGTTTTGGACACTTTTTTTATCTTGCCTACAAAAATCAAATACTCTTCTACAGTCATATCTGTGTATAAAGGTGGTACCTCTGGTAAATATCCTATTTTCTTTTTTGCCTCTAAGGGTTTTTCTAATATGTCGCATCCACCTATTTCTACACTTCCTTCTGTAGAAGACAAATACCCTGTAATAATATTCATAGTAGTGGACTTTCCTGCTCCGTTAGGCCCTAGCAGCCCTAATATTTCGCCTTTGTCTACATTAAAACTTACATCCTTTAATGCCTTATGATTTCCATAGCACTTAACCAAGTTATTCACTGAAATCAAACCTTATCACTCCTTTAATTTATTATGATACTTCACTGTGTTACTATGTTTCTTTATTTTGTTATACAATTTTATAATGCCCTTTGAATTTTGTATTTTACAGGTTACTAATAATAACATATAAAAAGAATATGAATTGTATATTAGCGTACTTTAAATAAACTGTAAAAAAATTGCATCCCTTTCGAGACGCAATTTTTTTAATTTTATTCTTATTTTAAATTTATTCTTGTTCTTACTTTATTCTTATATCACAGTTTATACTTATTTTAAATTTATTCTCCATATTACTGACTCTCTTTTCTTTATAGGAGTCCTTTTTATACACCAATGTCCTATTATTTTTATATCATTATTTTGTTCTAATAACTTAAGTAGAGCTTGTCCGTAAGTGAGGTTCTCATCAAACTCTATGGGAGCTGATTCACAAAAACCTAACTGCTCAAATGCTGTGGAGGTCTTTCCACATAAATGTATTATAGAATTATTCAAAAACGGTTGAACTTTTTTTAATATATTAAGACTAATTTTTCCGCTTACATCCTTATACATCTTAGGTCCAACTATGTCCATAGCCCCTGCAGGGTCAGCAAAAGATATAATATCTGCACCTCTTTTTATGCCTTCTAACATATACTTTACAGTACTATCCTCAATAACCTTTATAAAATTATCAACTATATCCCTATTTTTTCTTATACCTCTATAAAAAATCATAGGATCTACAAGAGAAGAAATTATCGTAAAAGGCCCTTCTACATTTAAGCAAACTATTTCTCCATGCTTTTTAATATCCTCAACTGCACACAATACTTCTTCTATTCTACCTTTATTCAAATCTATTTCTTTTATATTCTCTAATTCCTCAATACTACTGTAGACGTAGCTGTCCACCCTTGGTCCTGTTTTTTCATCACCAAGCTTTATATTTGCTCCTATGGCCTCAGCTTCAACGGTAGCACAAAAAGGTATTCTACATATACTATCTTTTCTATAATCTTTTAATTTTCTGGCTAAAAGACTTATATCCTCCTTATTTGTATGAGCCACCGGAAAACATATGCCATTTTCTTCAACTATATTTTTCGGTATTGCTTCAAAATTATCTCCAGCACACTTAAATGCAACTTTAGATTCTAAAATATCCTGTGTCAAAAGCAAAAACCTTCTTTCCCATAATTCGGTAAATAATATTTTTTATTCTCTAACATACTATTAAATCTAAAATTTTAATTTATTAATACAACCAGTGCAATATTAAATTTTATAACTATAAATTCTTAACATCTTTAGTGTAATATGAATTCTATAATCTTATTTTCTTAACATATTAGTTTAATAGTAAAATTTATAATCTGATTAACCCACAAATGGAATTATGAAATTTCTCTTCCATGACTTGCATAAGAGCTTGGAACAATAAATTTAATTTAAGAAATTCTAAAACTTTAATTCCTTAACGAAATACTCCTGAAACTTTGGCTTTGTAGAGAGTTCTAAAACCTCTATACCGGATTTCACCGCTGTCATACTTCTAAGCATATTATCATTAATAAGTGCCAATCTAGCTCCTTCAATAGATGAATTGCCCACAAAAGTTATTTTACCTTTAAAATTCTTAGGTATAAGTGAGATATCCATAATACTTTCAGGATTTATATGATATCCAAAAGAGCCGGCAATTACAGCCTCTTCCACTTCATCTATAGAAACATTAATTTCATCTAAAAGCATTGTTACCCCTGTGGCAATTGCACCTTTTGCCAGTTGAATTTGTCTTATATCCTTTTGTGATATATAAATTTCTTCAGTTATATAGAATTTTTTATCTCTCAATCTGTGTTTAACTCTTTCATCCAAATTAGAATTAAACTTTCCACTGGAAAGTACAATATTGTTTTTTACTAAGCTAGCTGCAATATCCATAAGTCCACTTCCACAGATACCCTTTACCGGAGCATTATCTATAGTTGTATAATTTATGTTAAAATCTTCATCAATAGAAAATGTATCTATTGCCCCTTCTTCAGCCCTACATCCACAATCTATATTCATGCCTTCTAAGGCTGGTCCTGCTGCAGTAGAAGTAGCTGCTAATTTGCCATTAGAAATTGCAACAATTTCCCCATTAGTACCTATATCAATAAAAATTGAAGAGTGTTTTTTCTCATTAAACCCTACAGCTATAACCCCTGCTATTATATCCGCACCAACATATCCCGATGCTGAAGGCAGAAGTGTTACAATTCCACCTGGATTAATGCTTATATTAATATCTTTTCCTTTAAAATTAAGTTCATTTAAAAATACTGACCTATAAGGTGCCCTGGCTATGGATTTTGGATTTACACCTAAAAATAAATGAAGCATTGTTGTATTTGCAGCAATCATAATACGATATACATTATCTCTACTAAATCTTTCATCCAAAAGTTCACTTACCATACCATTAATCTTATTAACTATAGTATCTCTTAGTATTTCCGTTCCATTTTCATTATTAATGCAGTAACTTATTCTTGTTAATACATCTCCACCATATTGAGTTTGAGGATTTAAAGAGGATACCTTATTTAATACTTCACCATCTTCTAAATTTACTAAATAAGCAGACATTCCTGTAGTTCCAATATCAATTGCCACTCCCAATATATCTCCAAAATATTTTCCAATATCTAAAAGATAATTATTACAAACAACACCTTGTATCTCTTCATCATTTTCTTTCTCAAGCTGAGCAATCTTTTCATATATGTCCACAGAATTTATATTATAATCAATAAATTCAACATAAGGCGTAGAATTTTTCTTATCTTTCATAGGCAGTTTTACTTTTTTAATTGAACTATCTATTTCTGCCTCTACTGAATATCCTCTATTTATTGTTTTAAGAACCTTTTTAGAATTTAATAATTCTACCTCCACATCGCCTTTAACTCTAGCAAGACATGCCAATCTAATATTATCTTTTTCATGGGTAAATTTCTTTTCTTCCAAAGTAGGAGGATATAACTCCCCTACTACTTTAACCTTGCACTTACCGCACATGCCTATGCCGCTACATGGAGTTTCAATATGAAGATTAGCCTTTCTTATGCAATCTGTTAACTTGGTTCCTTCCTCTACTTGAACTTCAATGTTTTCATTTTTAAAAACCACTTTAACCATTACTCATATATTCCCTTCTTAACATACTCTGTCATAGCTTTCAAATTATCCACAGGCGTCCCCATACTTAATCCACAGGCAGGGGATACAATGTCAGTTCCTGAATCTATACAATTTTTAGTTATAGATATTATTTTTTCCCGCTTTCCTGTATGAAGCAATTGCGTATTCACATTTCCCATAAGTCTTGTGCTTATTCTTGATCTTGCATCTCTTAAATTTACTATAGAATCAAAGCTAATTGCATCTGCGCCTATTAAATTAAGACTATCTATTATAGTCCTTGTATTACCGCAGATATGAATAATCACAGGAACATTTAATTTATGTATGGCAGATATAATTTCCTTATATAATGGTACTGCAAACTTTTCAAAGTTTTTACTTCCAAGTATTTCTCCTGTAGCTGTAGGATCTGAAATTGCTATTACATCAGCACCTGCTTTAATCATTTCAATAGCATATTCTATTAAATAATCATTCACATACTTAAAAAATTTGTATAGCATTTCCGGTTCTTTTCTTATCATTTTAAATGCCATAAGAGGATCTACTATTGATGTAGCTGTACTTACATGTCCAGTTATACTTCCAATCACAGGTACTTCATCATTTTTAAGCTCATTTATAACTTCAAGCACCATATTCATTCTCTTTTCCTCTTTAGGTACAACTGAATATTCTGCCATTATATCCTCTAAAGGATTGCTATTGTACTCCATAACTCTTGGCTCTACAAATTTGTTTCCTACATCAAGTTTCACTCCAAGAGGCTCCGCTTCAATAGTCATGCAGTATGGAACCCCATAGTTTTCAAACCCTGTAAGTTCATAAACTCTTTTTGCTGCTTCAAGCATAGCAGCTTTTTCTGTATTATGATTTCCAGTAATGTCATCAAGTGTCTCAGTTACACATGCATTTAACATTCCACCTGGACAAATAACTGGTGGTCTATCAACTTTTTCTCCTTTTAAAACCCTTAATAGTCTTTCTTTTTGATTCATGATAAACACCTCTATCCTAAGCTATCCTACACTACCCCCATCATTTCTTTTGCTTTTCTCACTGCCTCATTAGCATCTTTAGTATATAAATCAGCACCTATTCTCTTTGCAAAATTACTAGATATTGGACCTCCTCCTATCATAACCTTATACTTATCTCTAATACCCTTTTCATTTAATTTATCAATTACTGTTTTCATTCCATCCATAGTGGTAGTCATTAAAGTTGACATACAGATAATGTCTCCTTGAATTTCTTCTGATTTTTCAATAAATTCATCTAATGGCACATCTCTTCCTAAATCATGTACTTCAAATCCTGCTGCTTCCATCATTATTCTAACAAGATTTTTTCCAATATCGTGTGTGTCACCTTCAATTACCCCTATAACTACTTTAATAGGAGTATCAACTACAGATTTGTCTAAATAAGGCCTAACTTTCTCCAATCCTGCATTCATGGCATCTGAACATATTAATACCTCTGGTAAAAAGTATTCTTCTTCCTCATAAAGTCTTCCAACTTCATTCATTCCTACTATAAGTCCATTTGTTATTGTTTCATAAGCAGGTATTTCTAATTCCAAAGACTTATTACATAACTCAACCACTGTGTCCTCTTCCATCTCAACTACTGCTTCTGCTATGTTTTTAAATAACTTTTCTTTTTCCATGTTACACTCTCCCAACTTAACTTTTTTCTCAATATTTCGATTGAATTATACTTGTTACATATATCGTTTTCTACAGCTATGGGTAATTTCTATAGAAAGATCATTATCTATTACCTTTTTACTGTTTACAACTATTCTCTTATTTTTTTTAAATAGTGGGGAAAATAGTGGGGACGGTTAACAACTTTTTGCTATCAAACTTAGCTAATAATTGTTAACTGTCCCCATTGTTTTTCTTTAACTAATTACAAATTTTCTCTTATTTTTTATAAATTTATCTTGGGATATAAAATAATAAAACAGATATACTTATGATCTTTCTTCTCAAGGTTGTAAACACATTAATGCCTTTTCATCAAAATTAAAATTCACATGTTCTCCCACTAAATATCTTTTACAATCTCTTCTATTCAAAACCTTTATTTTTATTTTTTCTCCACTCTGTGCTTCAACAATATATACACACACACTTCCTAGTTTAACTACATCTTTTATTATTCCATTAATTCCATCATTACAAAAATATGCTTCTTCCGGCCTTATCATAAGTCTGAACTTGTCAATGTCCACCCTTCTATCACAACTTATTAAATACTTCTTTTTAAACAATTCCGATTGTAAAATAGTTTCACTGATCATTTTACCTTTAATTTTAAAAATATTTGTTTCGCCAACAAACTCTGCAACATATATATTGGATGGCATATGATATATATGTTCTGGGGTATCCTTTTGTTGAATTACACCATCTTTCATAACAACTATCTCATCAGCTATAGACATAGCCTCCTCTTGGTCGTGTGTAACATATAATGTAGTTATACCCCATTCCTTTTGAATATGCCTTATCTCTTCTCGCATTTCCACCCTTAATTTTTCATCTAAATTACTTAAAGGCTCATCAAATAGTAAAATCTTAGGCTTAACTATAAGAGCTCTTGCCAATGCAACTCTCTGCTGTTGTCCACCACTTATTTCATTTATTCTATGCTTTTCATAACCATTAAGTTTTACACTACATATCGTCCTTTTTACCATTTCTCTTCTTTGTGGTTGCTTTATTCCTTTAACCTTAAGACCATATTCAATATTTTCCTCCACATTCATATGTGGAAAAAGAGCGTAGTTTTGAAATACTAAGGCTATACCTCTGTTTTGCATAGGCATATTACTTATATCATTTTCTCCTATGCATATTTCTCCACTATCCTTTTCCATAATTCCAGCAATTACTTTCAAAAGAGTAGTCTTTCCACACCCTGAAGGTCCAAGTATAACTGCTAATTCTCCATCATTAATTTTTAAATTTATATTGTTTAGCACTTGTATATCACCATATTTTTTATTTACATTACTAATAGTAAGCTCCATTACATCACCACCTTTTAAAAATTTCACACACCAATTTTATGTTATTTAATCATTTTTATTTATTAAGAATATCCTTTTCAAATGGTTGCCATTAAAAACAATCTTTAATGCTAAAACCAATAGTATACTTATAAATGAAAGCATAACAGATAGTGCTGATGCCTCACTTATACTACTGCTGGTCAAAACTTGAAATATCATTTGAACTGCAACCTTATTAGAAGGTAAGAGGAAAAAAATTATAGCTCCTAAGGTCACCATATTTTTAGAAATTGCTTTTGTCATAGATGCCTCAAAAGCAGGTTTTAAAATAGGTGATGTTATATCTCTAAAGGTTCTAATCTCACTAGCTCCTAAATTATACGCGGCTATTTCAATATCCTCTTCCGTATGCTGTAAAATGGAACTGCCAGATTTATATGCCACACTTAATGATCTAGAAATACATATTATATAAATTACAATTTCTGTACCTATTAATATTAAAGGTGGCCTACTAAAGGCAACAAGATATGCTATTCCAAATAATATTCCTGGTACTGCTGATGGTAACACAACTAAAAAATCTGCTAATTTATTAAACTTGTAGTTTCCTCTATTTATTAAATAGGAAATTAATATACCCATAAAAGAAGAAATAATTGAAGCTACTATGGATAATTTTATACTATTTCCGAAAGGTTTAAATCCATTTTTTAGTGCCATTCTAAAATTATTCAATGTAAAACTATAATCACTTCCCCATTTAGTCACAAACGCTCCTTGAACAATTAAAATATATTGTATGGTTACAAAAGCTATAAATACATATGTGATGCATACAAATATTATTTTTATTGTCTTATTAAGATTTCTATAACATATACTTTTGTTTTCAGTATTTTTTATGCTATAACCTTTTTTTGATAATATATGTCTTTGAAATAAAAAAGCCAATAAACAAGGAATTAAAAGAAATACTCCTGAAATAGATGCTTGCCTCATATCATATTGACCTATTATTTGTATGTACAGATCTGAAGCCAGCGTTTGATAGGGCCCTCCAATTATAAGGGGGGTACCAAAATCAGCCATAGATGAAAGAAAAACCAAAAGCGCGGCACTTAATATTTCAGGCAACATCATAGGAATAGTTATGGTAAAAAATATAGTTTTTTCTGTTGCTCCAAGATTTCTCGCAGCATCTTCAAGATTAGTATCCACCTTTTGTATAGCACTAGATATTAATATGTACGCTAGCACCACCAAACTAATTGTTTGCATAACTACGATACCTTTATATCCAAATGGACTTTTATTTAATCCTAATAAATTATGGGTTATAACTCCTCTTTTACCGAATAACATTATAAAAACAACCGTATTTCCAAAGGGTGGATTAAAAAGAGGTAATAGAATCAATTTTTTTAATACGTTATTTAAAGGAAACTTTATTCTATATAGAGTAAAGGCTATAATAAATCCAAAAAAAGTTGAAAATATAGTCACCACAATAGATACTTTTAAACTATTATTTAAATATGTAAGTGTTCTCTTTATCTCACTTATCTTTATTCCAATACCTTCATCAGAAAATACACTTTCTAAAACCACACTAATTACAGGCATAAAAATGAACCATACTAAAAGTATAAGAAAAAATATATACATATAGTAGAAATAACTTTTCTTAGTTTTCATCACATGCCATTCTCCTTTTTATAAAATTAAATCTACAAATTAACTTTAAAAATATAAAGTAATTTGTAGATTTGAATATTTTAATAAATCTATTTTTTTTATTTCTTTATTACGTCTTTATTATTTTTTTATTATTTTTTTATTATTTCTTTCCATTTTTTAAGTACTGCTGCTCTTTGTTCAGCACCCTTTTTAAAGTCTGCTTCAAATAATTTTATATCCTTAATTTTCACAAGATTATCTGGCATTTCAACATCACTTCTTGAAACAGAAACATTTAGTTTATTAACTATTGATTCCATTCCTTTTTTTGAAAGTAACCACTCAACAAAAACCTTTGAAGCTTCTAAATTTTTAGTTCCTTTTACTATAGAAACAGGCTGTGGCCACCATCCAGTTCCATCTTTAGGATATATAAGTTTTATGTAATCATATTTCTTTTCAAGCTCATTGTCACCGCTACATGGATTTATTCCAACTATTGCTTCATTATTAATTACATTTTGTGCTGGATCACTTCCTCTTGGTGGGAAAAAAGGCACTTGTTCTCCTAGCTTCTTAATGTATTCCCATCCTTTTTCTTCTCCCTTACTTTGAAGAACAGATGAAAGAATGTTATAAGCTGTGCCTGATGATGCTGGATTTGACATTGATACTTCTCCCTTTAGTCCTGTTTGAAGTAAGTCATCCCATGTTTCTGGCATTTTTAAATTTTTTTCCTTTATTAACTTAGTGTTTACTACAAAATTTACAATTGTAAAATGAGTACCATACCAATATCCATTAGGATCTTTTACATTTTCTGATAAATTTTTGCCTTCATAAGACTTGTACTGTTCAAGCAACCCCTTTTGTGAAGCTTCTATAAAGGCATCCGCTCCGCCTGTATACCATATATCAGCTATTGCCTTTCCTGCTTTATTTTCACTTTTAATTCTTTGAAGTATTTCACCATTTTTCATTGTTATATGTTCAGCCTTTATACCTGTATCTGCCTCAAAATCCTCAAGTATTGGCTTAATACTATCAGTTACACAATAAACATTTAATTTTGTATCCTTGAACTTGCTTTTATCAAAGTTTTCAAAATCATATTTTACAGCTTTATTCTCAGTATTTACGTCTTTAGATTTGCTACTTGCATTGTCCTTATTTTTAGAGCATCCTGCAAACGACAATATTAATGTCATCGACAAAAAAAGCGTTGCAAATTTTCTAATAAACTTACTTTTTTTCAAAATTATCCCCCCAAATTTAAAATATCAATATAATTTTTTAAGTTCTCTCTAAGTGACATTTTATATTTAGACATAATTCTTGTCCAATAGAAATAGTCTATACTTCTTCTTTGACTAATAGATTGTTTGAATAGTTCTAAATAGATTTAAATAGGTTTAAATAGAAAAAAAGCGGGGACGGTTAACAACTTTTTGCTATCAAACTTAGCTAATAATTGTTAACTGTCCCCATTGTTTTTCTTTACTTTTCTTTAACAGTTGTTAACCGTCCCCATTCTTTAAGCTTAAACATAGTACCTAAAAGCATACCAACTACTGCTGGAATAACCCAGCCTAAGCCTTCTGAATAGAGAGGTAGTCTGCTAAATAAATCATTGATCATACCTAATTTTATACCTGCTTGTCCTAGTGCATCAACTACACTTACAGCCCCAGTAAATAATATGGTTAAACCATAAATTGTGGAGTCTCCCTTAAATAAATTGTCTGATATAGCAAGTACTATAAGCATTATTGATATAGGATAGATGGCCACTAACACTGGTACTGATATAGCAAGAATTTTTGTAAGTCCCATATTTGCAAGACTCATACTAGAAAGAGCTAATATTCTAACCCAATTTTTGTATGATATTTTATTAGTTAATGTACAAAAATATTGACTGCAAGAGGTTATAAGCCCAATACAAGTTGTCAAACAAGCTAAAGTAAATATAACCGCTAATAAAACAGCTCCTGACCTTCCGAAAATATGCGTAGTAACATTTGTTAAAGTTTCAGCTCCATTTTTAGTTGCTCCAAATCTTCCGCCGCTGGTGGCTCCTAAATGTGCAAGCATTGAATAAATAACTATTAGCAAAGTTCCTGCTATAACACCGGCCTTAATAGAGTATGACACAACCTGTTTTTCATCCTTAACCCCTCTTGATTTTATTGCTAATGCAATGACTATCCCAAAGTTTAACGCTGCTATGGTATCCATTGTTAAATATCCCTCTAAGAAACCTTTAACAACAGGAGAATCCACATATGCCCCTGTAGCTTCACCGTAACCTCCTAGCGGTTTAAAGAAAGCTCCTACAAACATAAACACAATTAGAGATAATAAAGTAGGTGTCAAAACCTTACCCATACGATCTACTAATTTTGCTGGTGATAAGGAAAGCCAATAAGCCACCATAAAAAATACCAATGTAAATAAAAATAACGCTAAAGTTTTTGATATACTTGATGGCAAATATGGTGACACTGCCATTTCAAAAGGCAAGCTGCCTGCCCTTGGAATACCTAAACATGGTCCTATAGATAAATATATTAGAACTGTAAAAATACTAGCAAACATCGGATTAACTCTTTTAGCTAAATTACTAAGTCCTCCAGATTTTGCAACTGCAACTACCCCCAAAACCGGGAATCCAACTGCTGTTATAAAAAACGTAGCCATTGCCTTCCAAGTTGCAACACCTGCTGATTGCCCCAAAAATGGAGGAAATATT
Organism: Clostridium sp. KNHs214; assembly: GCF_000744935.1. Taxonomy (GTDB): domain Bacteria; phylum Bacillota; class Clostridia; order Clostridiales; family Clostridiaceae; genus Haloimpatiens. The sequence continues at coordinate 39,073 of NZ_JQMW01000014.1, forward strand.
AAATTTCCTGCCCCAAAAAATAATGAAAAAAGCATTAAACCTATTAATAGTAAGTCCTTCTTTTGTAAATTTTTCATTTTATAAATCCTCCTTAGTTATGTTTCTTCCTTTTTACTAACTTCTTTATTACTAACTGTTGATGCAAACTATAGTAATAAAACTTCTAATTTAGATAATTCATAATCTACACTTTTCTAACTTATAATGTTCTCTTCTATATCCATAAAATCAGCCCCCTATTAGGTACATGAAAAGAAATAACAAGTCAAAGATGCTGGTATATTTTGTGTCAGACAAGGAAGCAGGTTCCGCAGATAGTAGCACTATCGGTGGGTTCTGCTGACGCAGTATGACGCAAAATAGACTAGCCTACTGACTTATTATTTATTTGAATGTGCCTTAGTATAATAATTTATCGTCTTAAACTACTGCTTGGTGCTATGAGCTCCTATATTGACTCAAAATGCTGTTTAGCCTTATCAACTGCCATATAGAACTTTCACGGATTAGCACGCCTATAATGAACGGACAAAATAAAAAACCCGTCCCTTGAAAAACAAGGGACGGGAATAATCCGCGTTACCACCCTAATTCTATAAAATAAGCCTATAACAAATAAGCCACTTCATAGCACTCAGTTACGTATCCATCAATACGCTTCTCTTTTAACGGTAAGAAACTCCGACAAAGCTTACTAAAGTTCAGCTTTACTTCTCAGAGGTGATTTTCAGCTATATCTTGAACATTGGCTTGCAGCAAAGTGCCAACTCTCTGTGGAACAAAATATTACTTACTTCTTCTCTTCATCGAATTTATTTTATTTATTGTTAATATAATATATGCTTATTTGCTATATGTCAATATTTTTTTAATCAATTAATTTACACTTCTAAGTGTTTTTATAACTACTGCTCGATCATTATTAAGTTGCGAAAAAGTTTTAAATTCTGGATTATCATTAAAATTATCACCAGGGAAAGTTACACCTGTAGGCCCACCGATAAGATATTTCTTATCATTTATTACCTTTATTTTATCTATTCCACCTATACTGTCTAAAAATTTTCCATCGTTATAATCATGAATATCAGTAGTTATTATAAATAAAAATCCATCTTCACTATCTAAATTGTGTTTATTTCTCATATAAACCCTCACTTCTGTTCCATTATCTTTTATAAAATATTTATTTGCCCAACTTGCTGGCATATCAAAACAGATTCCTAACTTTTTATTTTTATAAGTAATTGGTTTATTAGATACTTGTTTTTTTTGTATACCTTCTTTTTTAGTAGGATTAACTTTATTATTTTTAATTTTATTTTGTTTCACTAATTGTTTTTTTGCTGGTTTATTTTTATTATTTATATTTTTTTGTGTTACTTTATTATAACTTTTTTTTAATTTATTCTCTTTTATAAAAGTCTTTTCTATTTTAGGTTTTTCTTCAGCTTTAATTCCACTTTGACTTAATTTTTTATCTTGACTTGAATCTGCTAAACTAATTTTAGGTTGAACTTTTTGTTTTGATGACTTACATTCTGGTTTAGAAATATTAATAGCATATATGACAAATCCACTTGTGAAAACTGTAATTATAACAGCACAAGCTATAATAACTTTTAATTTTTTTATATTTGGTATTTTTATTTTAGAAAATATAGTCCTTTTCATACTACCTCCTAATTCCTTTTTTAAATATTATTTACTTATATGGTACCATTCTGTTCCTTTTTCTTCAATATATATCCATTAATTCTAATTAAAATAAGGATTTTAAAAAATATAATCTTGTGCCTAGTTATATATTTTTACTTTGATATAAATTAGAGCATATTTTAGTAATATGTAATCATTAGCGTTCAACGATTGGAATTAACATACTATTGAGAAGATTAATATTAAAATTTACCCATAAATTTTACAATTAAAAAATCAGCAACCTATGCTTTAGTATAATTACCAAAAATACACAACAAGGAGGCTACTGAATCCCTATGCCCTATCTTTTAAAATATAATTCGGCAAATTTTTATTTAACTTAAAGTGATTTCTATCCTTCTCTTCCTACATTAAATTATTTTCATACATTTTTTTACTTTTAACTTATTTTTAACCATACTTGTGCTATAATTATAATATGTGTATTTTTCATTATGAAACTTTTTTAATACATGGTAGTTTACATACTTAATATTATATAGAATTTTTTCGTAATATACATATTACAAGTTAATAAGGAGTGATATTTTATGGTTTTAAAATATACTAATAGCTTTGACGATTTAGTAGAAGGAAGTTTATTCGTAGCAACAATAGATAAAAGTTCGATTATTCGTATGAAAATTAATAAAATAATAAAGTACGTAAGCTGTTTATTTTTTATACTGGCTGGATTGTATATGTCAATATCAATATATAAATATAAATTTTATTTTGATACTAAGATAATGGTTATGTTTTTTACATTTATACTATTAGCAATAATATCATTTATATTAATAAAATTATTCCCCAAAAGGCAATTAAATTATTTAAAGAAAAAATATAAATCACTTATACAAGAACATCCTGAACTAATAAAAGAAAAAGAGCTGAATTTAAAATTAGATAAACTTATAATAAAATCAATTAATAGTTGTAAAGAAATTACATTTGAATCTATATTAAAAGTAGCTGAAAATAATAACAAGATATATATACTATTAAAAAATCACCTCTTTTTAACAGTGCCCAATGAAGCATTCAAAAATAACGATGAAAAGCTTTGCTTTTTAAATGCAATAAAAAAGTAATTATTTAAAGATCTGTTGCGAAATAGAGGATAAATTTGCGATTTTCCCCAACAAACCCATTAATATATACCTCTTAAAATAATACTATTATTAAATTATTTTTTTTAAATTTCATACTTATACGCTAGCTAAGAGGGCTACCCCCTTTATAACTACTTTACAAACTTGTATAATTAATAGACCGCCTCAAACAATTCCAGTAACGATTCCCCCACTAAAATAACTCCACATATCAGCATTATCAACACAAAGTCTGAGATATTTATGGGTAATTATGATATAAAGGTGAAGTATGATTTACTTTTCCTTTGCATTTCAAGATAAAACAAATGCAACATTAGGGATACCATTAACAATAGTTAGTGTAGTGTCTTTTGGAATAGAAATTTATAAAAGTTGGTGTAATGGAATTCTTACATCTGTACTGGATTTATTTCATTTTTGGCAATAACAAAAACTTAAAAACTTCGGAAAAAACTAAGGACGGTTAACAACTTTTACTGTGAATTTAACTAATAGTTGTTAACCATCCCTTTTATTATTTTATATTTTATGATTATCCCACAAAAGCATTATATTACCTGAATTATGAAATTTCTCTGGAATGACTTGCATAAGAAGCAAAGAAACTGTTTAAATTTAATTTTAAAAATTCTTCTTTTAGACAAATAAAATTTTCGTAAGCCTGGCAAGAACGCCAGGCTAGCGAACCTGAGGCAGGACGCTGAATGTGAGCGTTAGATAATTTTATATGGCTAAAAGATTAGAATTTCTTAAATTAAATTTATTGTTCCGAGCTCTTATGCAAGTCATGGAGGAGAAATTTCATAATTCCACTACATTGTACCTTATTGTGGGATAATCATTTTATTATTTATCACTTTTATTATATTATACAAATTCTATATATAAATTCTATAAAAACTTTTATGCAAACTATAAACAAAAATCTAAAAATTTCGAAAAAGCTCTTCACAAATCTCATTTTGAATCGTATAATAAAAATATATTTATCAATAAAATTTATTTTATTGATAAATATATTTTTATTAATGTTAATAGCTAGACAATAAAAAATTGCCCATTCATAAAATATCGCTAAGATAAACAACAGTGTTTTAAACATATTTTCTATAAAAAAATTATCCCACAAAAATCATTACATCGCCTGCGTTATGAAATTTCTCCTCATTGTACTCTTTTGTGGTTTAATCATAAAATAATTTTTTATCATATGTAAATATATTTAAATACAGATATTTAAATACATATAAACAGTTTAGTAAGCTAACACACTAACTGTTAGTGGCTTGTAGAATTGAAAAATAAAAACTGTGGATAATTTTTAAGATTTGGCTTAAAAGCGTGCAAAAAAAGACACGACAAAAAGCCTTTTGTTAAAAAGGTATGCGTAGCATGTGGAAAGATATTTATTTGTGGATATGTTAATTATGAAGCTATTTTAAGAAGTTTATTTATACTTCTAATGTATTCTGGTTTATTTATAGCGTAAGCTAGTATAACATTTATGAGTTTAGAAATAGCCGTTAGGCACAGGTCAGCACGCATAGTTGCGGTGTTTAAAGTTCTTGGTGATTCAATGCATGGGTTAGATTTTAACGATGAAAGAGTTCGTTCAATACATGCACGATTAGGATATTCATCGTCCCATTCATTAGAATTTCTTTGAACACCAGGATAAAGTCTAAAGTCTTTATTGGGATAAACATAAGTCATACGACCACTTTTTTTATCAGTACATGGATTTTCACAAGTATGATAGCACTTACCTTTTTTATCCCTATGGGCTTTGGGACAAGTAAATTTGAATCTTAAGCTTCTATTTTTGCCTTTACAAGGACCTTCAGCTTTAAAAGGGGTTTTGTCTAAAGGACATAGAGGAACACCTTCTATATCATATTCAAGATCACCTATTTTACTGTTACTTTGATTACGAGGGTTAAGAGGTATAAATACTTTTTCAAAGCCACATTGTTGAAGAAAACCAAAGTTATCATAACTATCAAATTCTGAGTCACCTAAGAAATATTTAAATTTAAAGTTAGAGGTGTTACTTAATGTTTCTAAGAATGGCTTAATTACTGGTTTTAAAGAAGCATTATCATAGCAATATTTTTGCTCTTTAGGAGTTTCAAATTCTTTATCAATAGGGTTATAAAAATCTTCATCAAAAAATTTGATATTCAACGGAATGCCCCAACCATTAGTAATTAGACCAAATTTGTAAAAATAGCCGAAATGTCCATTTACGAAGTCTAGCTTAATACTATGGTTTGCAAAAGCAAATTTAGGCATGTTCTTATATGCGACAGCATAAGGATTGAGCTGTTTGTTATTGGTAGCTTTAGCATAGGATTTTACCCTATTTACTTCAGAAACAAGAGTTTTGGGATTATTTTCTTTTACTCTTGGTTTTAAACCTGAAGTATCATATATAAGTTGATAATTACGGTTTTTATGAGGTGAATCATCAGGAAGAGATTCATTGATATTGTTACAAATATCAATGACTTGAGGAACCATTGAATTAAATAAGTCGGCAAGATCACCTTCAAAATCCGTTTTAAATCTACTGAAAAAAGATTCATCAGGAATATCATCATAGAAGCAACAAAATTCTCTTATTTCAGTAGAAAATATAAGAAAAAGATTTAACAGAACAGTAGTAGGAATATGAAATATCTGCATTAGAATTAAAGCAGATAACACTGATGAAAGATTATATTTCCTATCTCTGCCTAAATCGGCATAGTATTTTTGAGTAAAAGATTCTGGAATAAAAGATTGGATATCAAAATTATCAGCAAGTAATTTGATGAAGCCTACAGGTTGCTTTTTTCTAAGGTCTTTAAGTTCGGTTAACTGCTCAAAAATATTAAGTTGCTTAAGTTTATTAATACAAAACATGTAATTCTCCTCCTCTGTGGATAATATTTTGTGTGGTTACATTTATTTTCTCACAGTGGAGGAAAATATAAAAGCCTATCGGCTAAAAAGATAGGCAAATCAACGGTTGTGTAATTTCACAATCGACTAACACTAACTGTTTTAAGGAGGTCTAAATTATGTTAAAAAGCAAACGCTTAACTACCCCACAGGAAGTTAAAACTTTTTCAAATCCCTTTAGGTTTAAAATCATAAATTTATTTACTCAAGGAAAAACTCCACTAACTGTAAAGCAAATGGCGGATAAACTTGGGCAGGTTCCGTCAAAAGTACATTACCATGTAAAAGCTCTTGAAAAAATAGGTGTGCTTGAAATTGTAGAAACTAAAGATAATTCTGGTATAACAGAAAAATACTATTTACCTACCGCTGAAAATTTTTATGTAGATCAAGTAGTTAAAACCAGCAAAAATAATGTTTATGATGATGGACAAGAGGATTTCATAGGAATAATAACCAAAGAAATAATAAAAAACCTTGATGATTTTAGGGATAATGCCACTCCAAACGAAGATGCAGGAAGACTCGTAAGCAATCTAGAGGGATATCTAACTCCTGCTGAAACCAGAGAATTACATGACATGTGCGTTGAGTACATAAAAAGTAGACAAAAAACAAAAGATTCTAAACCGTTCTTTTGTAGTCTATTAACTATAAAAAAATTTGATAACGTTAAATAAAATTTATTACTTGATATTAAATATTTAATATTAATAAAAATGGGGGCTGTAAATATGAAATCATTATTAAAAAATAGAAGTGCCATGTTATTGACAATTTCAAGGGCTTTTTCTAGGTCTGGAGATGCTCTTGAAACTCTTGCTCTTCTTTACCTTGTCTATGACTTAACTGGTTCTGGACTTGCCATGGGAAGCTTAATGCTTTTTAGTGTTCTTCCTAATGCCATAATAAGTCCTTTTGCCGGTGTGGTTGCAGATAAGTATAATAAAAAGAAAATTATGTTCATTGCTGAAATGGCAAGAACTATATGTATACTAATTATTCCTATTTTAATGTACACAAACTCCATTGCACTATGGCATATTTATTTAATTTCCGTAATGGTATCCATAGCTGAAAGTTTCTTTGAACCTACAGTAGGCATAACCTTTGTATTAGTTGTAGGTAAAGAAAATATGCCTTTAGCTAATAGCGTTGGTACCACTTTAAATCACATTATGCGAATTGTTGGCTATAGTTTAAGCGGTATCATTATGACAACCATAGGCAAAGAACCTCTTTTTATCATTGACTCTTTAACCTTTCTCCTATCAGCTATTACTGCTATAATTATTACTATTCCTAATATGGAGAAAACAAAGGATGAGGAATCAAATAACTTCATACAGGAACTTAAAAGTGGGTTTTCTTATGTAATTAAAAATAACTTAATTGTGGTTATTCTTTTTGTTGTACTTTTAGCTCAATTTTTAAGTACTCCTCTTGAAACTTATATTCCACTTATAATAAACAAAGTTCTAAAAGTTTCAAACACTTGGGCTGGCTACTTTTCCACTGCTACAATTGTAGGCGCATTAATTGGAACCATACTATATCCTGTACTAGTAAAAACCAAAATCAAACTCCAACATGTTTATCTTTTTGGGTTATCATTTTTCGCTATAGCTCTAGGATTTAGTACTTTCTTAATTACTCCTTTTTACTTCGCGTTTATGTTTTTTATTTGTGGCTTAATTTTGTCTCTCATAGGGGTTTGGAGCTTTACAGAAATTCAGTTGCTTGTGGATATAAATTATTTAGGTAGAGTAGGCTCCATAATAACTATGATTTGTTTAATAAGCTCTCCTTTATCTGGAGTAATATTTGGTGCTTTAGCGGACAAAATATTTATTCCTGTTATTTTCAAATACCTTGCCTTAAGCTGCTTAATAATTAGTATTATATCCTATATGTTAACCAAATTTGCTTATAAATCTGCTCCTAAAACCCAGCCAATAGAAGGGTAATCCTGGTGAAAACTTTTAAGACAGTTAAGAACTTTTCCATTAGTTCTTACTGGATCGCAATCAATTATAACTTTCTTTTTCATCATTAGTATCTACCTCATTTCTTCTGATTTTATGTTGTTTTGAAATCATTACTTATAATTTATTATATTTGCATATTTATATTATAATTATCCCACAAAAAGTATTGCATTACTTGAATTATGAAATTTCTCTGAATGTGCCTAAATTGCATAAGAAGCAAAGGAACTGTTTAAATTTATTGTTCCAAGCTCTTATGCAAGTCATAGAGGAGAAATTTCATAATTCCACTCTCTTTGGTCAAAGAATGTTAAATTCCAAAACAATATTTGACGTTAATTGTTCAATTTTTTCATGTGATATAATAAATATTATTTTATCTTCCTTATTTTTGTCCAAATATCTATATAAATTTTGCTTAGAATTTACATCTAGAAATGTTGAAACTTCATCTAATATTAATATATCAGCATTTAAAATTAAAGCCCTCAGTATGCATATTTTTTGTCTTTGTCCACCTGAAAGATTTCCGCCATTATTGGTGATTATAGTATCTAAGTTTATTTGATTGCTGCATATAACATCATCAAATCCCAATTGATTGCTTAATTCTACTATAATACTGTCTGGTATACTTTTACCTAAATTTATATTATTTCTAATTGTATCATCAAACAAATAGACATTTTGCGGTACTACGCCCAAAACCTTCCTCATGCAACATTTATCAATATAATTAACAGGTACATCATCATAAGTTACAATACCTTTATCAGGCTTTAATATACCACTTAAAAGATTTATAAAAGTTGATTTACCAGACCCATTCACCCCTTTAATCTGCACTACATCTCCCATCTTAACTGAAAGATTAAAATTTTTAAAGATATCTTTATTTTTATCATAGGAGAAGCTTAAAGCTTTAATATCTATCCCCTTTTTTATTCCATCTATATTGATACATTTTTTATCTACATTATCCTCATCATCCTCATCTTTGATTATATCTAAATATCTATTAAATGCTGTTAAAGATTTTTGCAAACCTATATTTATATTTGTTAATGCTTTTATTGGAGCAAAGATGTATTCTGCATAAGAATTCAGTGCTACTATACTTCCAATGGTCAAATGCCCTTTTATAGCTAAATATCCTCCATAAAAAATAATCACTAAAGAAGGTATAAAATAAATTATTGATAAAAAAATCGCATTTACAGTACTAATAAAAAGATATCCATATTTATATTTTATATATTTATGCAAAGCCCTAGAAAGCCTTAATTCTCCATAGTTATATATCTTTAAAGATTTTATCAAATTAATATTATATAAATTTTCATGCAGTACATTATTTATATTAGAATACCCTTCCATAATCATTTTGTTTGCTTGTTTATATTTAGGATTATAATATTTAATTATTACGTATATAAAAGGTGTCAGTGCCAGTGTAAGCAACATTATAGTTGTATTGATATAACTCATTATAATTATGGTAGTAATAAACGTTACTACTTGATTAATAATAGAAACTATTGTTACTGTAAACAAATTCCCTACCTCTGGAAGTTCATTTAGTAACCTTGCCATTATTTCACCTGATTGTACCTTGTTAAAAAATGTAATATCTTTAATGGACACTTTTCTATACAAATTCATTCTAAGGTCATACAAAATCTTTTCACCTATATATGTAAACAAATAGGTTTGAATTATAGATAGTAACTGTGTTATAACAAAAATCACTATAAATATAATTATATTTTTATATAAACTATTCAAATCTCTATTGGCTATAGATACATCTATTATTTGCTTTACAATAAAAGGTGTTAACAGTGAAAGTATAGTGGATGATATCATAAGTATAAGTGCCATAATTTGCTTCAATATATAAGGTTTTATAATTTTATAAGCCATTTTATACTTTTTCACCATATCACCTACTTTTTAAAATATCTTTTACGATTTTATCACTCTTAGTAGAATATATATCGCTTAATTGGATATTTTTAGTTTTCATATAATCAGTTAACAATCTCATTCCTATAACGTATCCAGTGCCAGGTTCTATATTCCCTTCTGCACAACCTAAATTCATTAATTTTAAGATTAGATTACTGTCTGTTGAGTGTATATTTTTTATGTATATATTAAGTAATTTATTATAATCTATATTTTTAGAATTAATATTTTTAGGTAAAATATACTTTTCTTCATCTTCTTTAGAATTCAAAAATTTTCTAGATGCAAGACAAGCTAATCCTTCTTCAATTAACATATCCCCTAAAGTATGATTTATGTCTAATAATCCATAAAAAAATCTAACTATATGTGATAATTCATGTCCCATAGTAACACCCATGCGTATATATGGCTCCTGGTCTAGTAGAAATTTCTCCACTGCAATATTTATAGAAGGATTAGTATAAGAGAGTATAGGAAAGGCTTCACAGGTATCTAAGCCACAAAAAAGATTGATGGTAACATTTTCGAATAAATTATAGGGTATATCCATGTCATAAAAAAACCTTTCAACTAAATCCTGTGGAACATTAAAATTCATAAGTTCATGATATTTTTTCAAATTTTCTCTAAGGTTTGTATATAGCTGTAAGGAATATTTTTTAATCCTATCACCACTAAAGGGCACATAATACTTAAAATAATATGTTAATATGTCTTTGTTATCACTAATATATTCATTATTGTAATAATTTAAAAATTTCTCTTCATCAGCTTCAGCAAGATTTAAATTGTCAATCATTCCTTTATATAATATTTTTATTTTCATTTATATCAATTCCTTTTAGGTACATGAAAAGAAATAACAAGTCAAAGATACTAGTATATTTTGTGTGAGACAAGGAAGCAGTTTCCGTGGCTAATAGGACTACGGCGGATTCTGCTGACACAGTATGACGCAAAATAAACTAACATACTGACTATATTATTTATTTGAATGTGCCTTACATATTATAAAAGTTAACTTTAATAATATATGATTTCATCTTTATATTATAAAGTTAACTTTTTTTGTTTTTTCGTAATGTTTATGAAAAAATATAACTAGAAATCCTTGAAGCTTTAAAACTTTCTTGTGCTAAAAAATTAGTATTAATACTCTTAACTAACTTTCTACTCCTTTTCAGAATATGGTTTTGCATAGTAACATGGTCTTTTAAAAGTACTACATGATACTCTATCAGGACAATTTGGATCAGAATATCTACATAATACAGCCTGAGTCTTTCCAGAGTTCTTTAGATTTGGTAGAACTAAAAATTTCATAATATCACTCCTTTTAACAATAAAATATATTTAATAAAAAAGCGAATATATATGCCTTTTTATTATTAACTATTTAGCTACCGTATTTTCTTGTTCACCTTTATAAAGAGAAGCAGCAATTTCTTTAATATATAAATCTAACGAATACTTATATTCAACACATCTTTCAGATTGATCTAATCTTTTGCGTGGGCAGCCTCCCATACATATAGGCAAAATAGAACATTCCCTACACTTTTCATCTTCTGTAGGATCATATAGCATAAAATCAAATAATCTCTTACTGTAAGGCATTTTTTCATTTATTTTACTATCTATATGACCTATTCTGTACTCTTCAATCCCTATATCAGTCCAACATTTATATAAATATCCTTCTGGATCAATAACATACGATTTTTTATAATCTGCACCACAATACGTGTGCTTTATTTTGGGATACATTTGCGTTAAATCCTTTGAAAAACCAGTATCAATTAACTTATTTTCAAATTGATAAACTACACTTGCGAAATCATCAAATTTTAAACAATCGCAACTGTTATAACAATTATTTGAAGGCTCTACATATCCTAAATAAATAGATACCTTATGCTGCAAATTATTCTGGTGTAATATATTAAGCAGTTCATAAACCGTGTCTTTACTATCAATATCCGTATTAATTCTTATAGCTATATTTTTAAATATATCAACGCACTCAGTTATATTTTTTAATATCACATGAAAGGTCTCTCTTCCACCTACTAGAGGACGTTTTTTATTGTGAATTTCAGGTGGTCCATCTAGTGTAACCTGAACAGAATCTATACTATAAGTCCTAAGTTTAATTGCTGTCTCTTTACTTAAATTAAATCCGTTAGTTACCATACTTGCACTATATCTAATATTATTTTCTTTGCATATTGTCATAAACTTCTTAGACATATCTTCGATAATCTCTAAAGTTAAGAGGGGCTCTCCACCATACCACGTAACATCTAAAGACTCTATATACTTCTGATTGTCTTTAACTAATTGAATAATTTTATTTTGAATATCATCAGACAATATTAATTTTCCTCTACTATTTTTTTCATAACAATATATACATTCAAAATTACAGTTTAAAGTGGGCGCTATTGTTAATGAAAGGCTGTTATCAGAATATCTTGTATTTAACATTCTGTATTTAATAAGCTTAAGTTCATCCTCATCATCTTCAATTAAGTAGCCGCCTTTTTTTAAATCATCTAAAAAATCTTCATCATCTATTTCTTTATGGTTATTGATAAAGTTCGTTAATTTTTCATACTTATCTTTTTCTACTACTGCCAAAGAATTAGTTAAGGCATTATATGCTATTACTTGATAATTATCCATTTGAAATGGTAAGAAAAAATTATACCTTGATGGTTTCATAATATCTCCCCCTCATTAATTGCTGTTAGGTACATGAAAAGAATAACAATTCAAAGCCGTTGATATATTTTGTGTCAGACAAGGAACCAGGTTCCTGTGCTAGTAAAACTATCGACGGGTTCTGCTGACGCAATATGACGCAAAGCTAGCATGCTGACTTGTTATTTATTTGAATGTGCCTTATCTATATGCAAAATAAATTATAAATTTATAGGCATTAGATATCTTAAACTTATTTTACATCTTTTGCCATAAAGCTGTCAATTATTTTCCAGTTCTATAATTTTACAATTATAGATAAAATATTTCTCAACTTCCTTTAAAAGAACAAGCTTTCTTTATATTTAACATAGCTTTTCCATATGCGTATGCGAGTGTCCAATAGCCTAAGGGTTATATGGTAAAATATTTGCACTTGATATAAATTTTACATATACTAAAGTAAAAAAAGTATAAATTTTTACTGGTACAATTTCACAAAAATCATAGAATGCTTAAAATTATTTAAAATTCAATGATTAAAATTGACCTAAAAATTTATACTTTTCTTAGAAATTAAAAAACCCCTTAAATAGTCACCTATTTAAGGGGTAAAATATTCACTAATTAGATTATAGTAATATTTTCTGCTTGTGGTCCTTTTTGTCCTTGAACTACGTCATAAGAAACCTTTTGACCTTCTTCAAGAGTTTTGAAACCATCTGTATTTATTTGAGAAAAATGTGCGAAAACATCTTTTCCATCTTCTCCTGTAATAAATCCAAATCCTTTTTCTGAATTAAACCATTTAACTGTACCAGTCATATAACGTGTACCTCCGAAATTTTATTTTCCTTAAACTTTTTGTAATAATGCACCAATAAAATTTCGATTAATAAATCATTTGTTTTATAATACTAATTGAAATATATCTGTGTTATATTATTTACTATTCATTTAAGCAATATATTAATAATAGCATACTTTATTATATAAAGCAACACCTTTTTTACAATTATTTTATTTTAAGTCAACAATACCCGTACAAGGTTCAAATAACTCTTGTGTACTCTGCCTTTACTTACTCACACTGAAGTAATGACTTCTTGGTTAAATGAATTTTCTTCTTGCTCTTATTTTATTTAAAAGGCAAAAGAAATAGCACTGAGAAAAAATGACATATACTTCCTCCAAGCACAAACACATGCCAAATAGGATGAGCACAACGAAGATTATTCCTAGAATAAAAATATGCACCTACAGTGTAAGTCACTCCACCAGCTATAAGCATAATTAAGCTTATAGTCGATATTGAAAAGTAAAGTTTTTTTAGTGAAATAACTATGAACCAGCCCATAGCTATATAGATTATAGTTGAAATTTTACCAAGCCTTCCGTCCTCCAGCTCTTCATGCCTTCCTAAAACAATTGCCTTAAAAACTATACCCAAAATTGCAAGCCCCCACTGGATTCCAAATATGGTCCATCCCAAAGGCCCTCTTAAAACAGTTAAAGTGTATGGAGTGTACGTTCCTGCAATTAGCACAAATATAGAAGAATGATCAAAAACTCTCAATACTTTCTTTGCTTTTTTAGACTGTATACTGTGATACAAAGTTGAAAATAAATATAAAAGCACAAGACCACAACCAAATATTGTAAAAGACACCACATACCAAGCATCTCCATACATAGCCGAAAAAACAATGAGAATTACAAGTTCCGCAATAGCTATCAACGTTCCAACCCCGTGAATTACAGCATTTGCAATCTCCTCACCCTTAGTATAATATTTGTTTAACATAATACTCCTCCATTAATAAAAGCACCTGAAGAGTGCATTTTTTCAAAATTTTAATTCTTTACAAGCAAAATATATCTTCTTTTATTCATTATCTATTCATTTGTTATCCAATACATTAACCAATATATTATTTGTATCATTCTAGTATTATTATACACCACTGCTCCTAAGGGTGTAAAATTTATATGCTTATTATATAGAATTACCATTCACTATTTAATATATCGGTTTTTATTTTCACTTCATTTTTAAATATATTTTTTCTCCTTATATAAACTTTTTTACTAAATTATAACATAAAACTAACCTAGTTGTAACATTGTATTTCAAAATTCTCATTATATATTACATATATTACCTATATTGCATATCGCATAAGCCAAATAAATAGTTTATAATATACATAATCTTTGAAAAAATATATACTCTTTAATAATATATATTTTTTGATATAAATGGTAATTATTATTGGAGGTGAGGATCATAATTAAAGAAATTAAAGCCAAAACCATATTGGGTACTATGAAATCTCCAGATTCTTGGTTCGGAGTAAAATATAATATGAATTTATATAAAGGTTGTGAACACAGATGCATATACTGTGACTCCCGAAGTGAATGTTACCAAATAGAAAATTTTGATGATGTGCTAGTAAAAATAAACGCTGAAGAAATACTAAATAAAGAGCTTAAAGGTAAAAAAGTCAAAGGTATAGTTGGCACTGGTTCTATGAGCGATCCCTATACTCCAGCGGAAGCAAAATATGGATTAACAAGAAAGGCTTTATCTTTAATAGCATTTTATAATTTCTCCGTGCATATTGTAACTAAAAGTAATTTAGTATTAAGGGATTTAGATATATTAAAACTAATTAACAGAAACTATGCCAATGTAGCCTTTACCATTACCACTACAGATGATGCTTTAGCAAAAAAAATCGAGCCTCTAGCTCCATCTCCTTCCGAAAGATTTGAAGCTATGAAAGAGCTTTCTAAGGCTGGAATACGCACAGGCGTTACAATGATGCCTATTCTTCCCTTTATTGAAGATAATAAAGAAAATATTGAAAGCATCATAAAAAACACCACCAAATATGGTGGTAAATATATAGTCCCTTGGTTTGGATTAACTCTAAGAGACAGGCAACGCAGCTACTATTACTCAAAACTAAATGCCCTATTTCCTGATTTAAAAGCTAAGTATGAAAATATTTATGGAAATAAATACATGTGCAATGTTCCCAATAATAACTCTCTATATAATTTTTTTAAAGAAAAATGTGCACAATACGGTCTGGGCAGCCAAATGAAAGATGCCTATTACCATGAAGAAATTGAGCAATTGAAGCTATTTTAGTAATAATGTCTTATAAACAAAAGTTTGCGTGAAGTTCTTGACCTATCATAAAGTTTTTATTCAGTTTATTTACCAAATGGCTATTTATCTATAATTATTTATCTATGATTATTTCTTTATGATTATTTCTTTTCCTCCCTTACGCCATTTTGCAAATTCAGCTGTAGCTGTAAAAAGTACATCTGTGGATGAATTAAGTGCTGTTTCAAAAGAATCTTGCAGTACACCTACTATAAATCCCACACCTACTACCTTCATAGCAATATCGTTTGGAATGCCGAACAAGCTACATGCTAAAGGAATGAGTAATAATGAACCACCAGCTACCCCTATAAAAAAAGTTAATGAGAAATCTTGGGAAGAAAGCAACGGCGCAAAAGGTGCCTTAAAAGCTAGAAATATTGAAATATATGAACTTAGTTCAGAACAACTATGTGAAGAATATTATCTTTCCAAGAGTAATATAAAAAGAATAATAAGAAATGAAAAATCAGCAAGTTAGCAATAAAAAACAGCAGATAAATGACCTATTAAAAGGCCCATGCTAAGAACATATACTATAATATATTGCTAGTTTTAAATCTGCAAAACAATATATTTTATATAAATTTCTTAATACAACATCCCTCTAATAAGAAAATACTTTCTGCTGTTTTTATTATAAACCTAGCCCTGATAACCCTACGTTTGTTTATTTCTTTCTTCTTATTTCTTTGCTTGTCTAAATTCAGTGTTCAGTGTTCCACCGAAGATTACCATCTCCAATATTTAAGTAGTTAAGTAGAAACTTTGTTTGTAAAACTTGCACCTCTACACCTCTAAATTATTACAATTGTTCAAAGTAAAATCATAAATTTTTTTAGCTACATCATTAGGTTTATATTCACTTGTATCAGCATACAATTTTGCATTTATACTTTCCCATTCTGTTAATTGACGTTCTATCATCTTTTCTACTGGTTTTGGAAGATTTCCCTTCATTCTTTGAGAAAATCTTGACTTAATGATATCTGAATCAGCTGTAAATTTCACTGTAATAGCTTTATGTAGACCTTTGATTTTTGATACATCATCTCTTTCTGATATAATATAAACAATTGATTGAGAATTTAAATTCATATTGTTAGAAGCTTCTTCTAGTTTCTCGCTAAATATTTTCCAAGCATCATATTCATTTTTTGACATACGTAAATAATCCTTGCCAGTATAAAATTCCACATCAATAAACTTTTTTAACTCCTTTGCCACAGATGATTTACCTGAACAGCTTGATCCCATAAATACATATAACATAAATTATACCTCCCAAAATATTTTTAATGTATTGTTTAGTATTTTTGATACTATATATAAATTTATATATATTTAATAGTGTTATACTTTAATCTAAAATTTTAAACTTTAGTAACCTCTTTTTCACATAAGGCATAAATATAGATACCCATATCACCAAAAATATTACTCATCATATTTAAATACCATTTAGGTAAATTGTTAAAATCTAAATATATATTAGTAAATCTACCTAAATTCAATGAATAAAACAGTGGAAAATTTCCACATTTTCCATTATTGCATAGATAAGAACCTACTCCTCCCTTAGCTTTAATATTAAAAAATTTTTTTAGATGTCTAGTTAATCCTTTTAAATTAAAAATCCAAAAATGATCTGTTGAGCACCCCCAATAACACCAAGGATTTGATATATAATCTTTTGGTGGGTTAAAGGCATAATTTTTACTAATCTTATAATTGAAATTTATTTTTTCCTTTAATTTTGTTGAAAACAATGTGCTAATAAATTTTTTTCTAGGACATTCATTGGATTCGTCAAATAGAATAATTCCTCCAGGTTTAAGTACCCTTTTGCACTCTAACAAAAACTTATCTAAATAGCAAACATGAGCTATAACCCCACCGCAATATATAAAAGAAAAGTAATTATCATCAAAGGGCAGCCTTTCTCCACTGCCTTTTATAAATTTAATTTTTGTATTTTGCATTTTACATTTATATTTTTCATAGGATTTCTCAGAGAGAGGATTAGGATCTAATAAATATATTTCTGCCTCATTGCCTTGTTCTGCTTCTAATAATAATGAATTTATTCCGCATCCTAAATCCAGCCAAGGGCCTCTAATTTCCTTAATATCACATATTACTTTATTAAGAATATCTTTTCTTTCTTTCAAATCAAACCCCATTGGATAATGATTTTTCAAAATCACATCATATAATTCTTCAGATATGTTAACTGTATGATAGTAATTAAACATGAGCTCATCTTTACTATCTTTAAATATTATTTTAAAAAATATGAAAATACACATTACAGGTAATATTAAATAGTATAATATTAAAAATACATATAAAAATCCAAAGCTAATTTTGGGTGTAAATTCAAATTGTGAAAAAAATTTTAAGATCTTACATGTAGGTTGTCCGAAAAAGTCTAAAAAATCTTCTATTCTTTCCTTAGGAATATACACATAATGCTTGAGTTTATTTATATTCTTCTTGCCTATAAACGTAACCTTATTATCTTTATTAAATAGTTCAACTGCCTCCTTTAAATTCCACTTTAATACTTTTTCTTGTTCTATTTCGATTAAAAATCCATCTAAAAATATACTGTATATACACAATTTAGAGGGTGTAATATTATATAAACTTAATGTTATCCTATCCACTGAACACATTAAATTACCTCCTACCTCCATACTATAATGTAATTGTAACAATTGTTAATAAATTCAACAAAATAATCATAAATATCCACAACTTATGGTATACCCTTAAACTTGCATAAATTATTTTTAGCCATATGTTCTAAATAAACATTTACTTATCTAAATAAACTGACAACAGCGCTTACAAATTGGATATCCTTTATTATCATTAAATCCTTTAATAAACTCTCTTCGCACTTCGTTATTCCAAAACTGATCATAATCAGTATTTTGAATATTTTTACATTTTATATCAGGAAAATCGGGGCAAGTTACTAAATCGCCATTGGACTCTATTACTATAGCTGAGTTTAATACTATGCACTTAGACTTCCCAAGACAGTCATCTGGATTATTAAAATATCGCTTAAGTTTGTCTTCACTGTCAAAACTTATATTATAAAAATTTACAAAATCACCATAATTACTTTTAGCATTATAGTAAAATTTATATAATTTATGTAAATCCAAAGTATAATTTTTTAAAAATCCTTTCCAGCTAGTAGAGTTTATTTTCCATAGCTTATTACATATAGAGTTGTATTTCTTTCCCTGATCTTCTGTTATAAACATGGGCAGTTGATATATTAACTTATTTATCTTCCAGTTTTTACAAATGTCTAATAATTCTTGTAAATAGTCTATATTTTCTTCAGTTATAGTACAATTCAAAATAATTTTAGGCTTTATTTGCATATGATTTTTTAATTCAATTATCTGTTCAATTCCAACTTTTGCGTCTTCAAATGCCCTTTTATTTCCCCTAATACCGTTGTGTATCTCTTTAGGTCCATCTAAGGAAATTACAATTTCATCAACTCCAAGTTTCACTAAATTTTTAGCATATTTTCTCAAGACTGTACCATTTGTTGCAATTGAAATGTATTTTTTATTTTCGGTAAAATATTTAATAAATTTTATAAATTCAGGATGTAAAAGAGGTTCGCCACCCCATAAGTTTATAAATTCCAAATCTTTCATTATTGGTTCAATAAATTGTTTAACTTTGTTAAAATTTAAAAAATCATCATTTTTTATAAGTCCTAATTTCTTATTATTGGCTTGACCACACATTTTACAGTTTAAATTACATACATTCGTAAGTTTGAGATATAAAGATCTAGGATGAGGTTCATTTTTTAATATATCCACTTTATAAAAGTCACTTAAATATAAATTAGAAAACGTATACTTTGAATTTAATTTTTGCTTAGAAATAAGTTTGAACATAGAATTATTGTAATTTGATAAGTTATTTAAATATAGAAAGCCTTTTTCTACATCTTTAAATTTGATTCTATTTTCACTCAATCTTAGCCATAATTCTCCGTCCTTTTTATTAAGTTTAATCCTATTTATTTTTTTTGCACTTGGAATAGAAAGCTCTAAATTTTCTTCGATCCAAGTAGAAAATATGGTGTTATTGGGAACTATATAATAATTTTCATAAGCTTTTTTTTCTTCTTCTTTTGTCATAAAGCTCCTAAGTAAAAAACCTTCATCCAATAATCTTTCTAATATTCCCTCATACTGTTTTAAATTTTCCTCATCTTTACTCATAATATCATCTATTAACTTAATTACATTTAATCTAGAAAAAATTACAAAATTACCATTTAAATTATGATAAAAAGCTACTCTTTTGCCATTCGTAAGTGTTTCTATATAATTTGAATAATAGAATTTTCTCATTTTTTCACTCCTTCATATGTAACATATTTATAGAAATCTGTATTTAAATACTGTTGCTCATGAAAATCATAGTCACAGTACTTACAAAATTCAAAGAGACTTTGACTTCTTATGATATCCAATTTGTGATTTAAACACTTTTCAAAACCAATATCACTAATATTTCCCCAACTACTTTCACCTGAAAAATCATTTGAACAAGATAAATATTCTCCTTCAAAGGAAATAAATAATCCCTGTTCTAAAACTGGACATTTATACTTTTCTACTGGATTTTTAACATTACATAGCTTCCCTGCCCTAGATTGAAGATTCTGAAAATATAAATCATTAACTTCAAATTCATTCCAGAATCTCTTAAATTCATTTATTTCTTTAAAATTATCTTCACAAATAACACAAGTTATTATGGTTTCAATATCCATATTGTATTTGTTAATAAATTTTTTGATATTCTCAAGTACATTATTATAATTTAACCCTCTCATCATCTTAGAGTACTTATATGGGTCAATTGTATGAAAAGATATCATTATAGAATCTAATCCAGCATCTACTAGCTCATTTCCTTTATCTTCACTAAGTAGCGAAGCATTAGTAACCATCTTAACCCTTTTAATCCCAATATCTTTTAATTTTTTAATATATTTTGCCACATTTTTATGAAGTAAAGGCTCACCAACTCCGCAGATTTCAACTTCATTAACAGTTAATTTTTTCAATTCACTTATAACCATACTAAATGTATCTTCACTCATAAAACCTTTCTTGCGAGAAAGCTTTTCACGAGGACATATTACACAAGATGAATTACAATAATTAGTTATTTCAAGTTCAACATTAGGCAAAGGTAACATTAAACTTTCTTCATTTACCAATACCTTCATTTCAACTAACCTCTCTATTAACTTAACATTTTCCTTTAGCTTCTGTGGTATACTTTTAAGTTCAGTAAAATAATTTATTATTTTTTCTATACTTTCTGTATTTCTTATAAAACATTTGTTATTCAACAAATTGCCTATATATTCATTATCATGTATTTTCTTTTTAAATACATAAGGTGTTAATATTACTCTTTTATCTATCATAAATTAACCTCCAATATTTTTACAGCTATGGTTAAACATTCTTAATATTAAAAGAAACATTTTTTTAACTAAATCATAGAATAGTAGAATTAATATTATTATTGAGATAACCATTCCTAACGTATTTAACTTTAATACTAAATATTTGATTATTATATAAAAGGTATAAAAAATTAGCCAAATAGAGTACACTGCTGAAAACACTGAGTAAGCTATATAAACTCCCTTTTCCTTTTTACTGCTGTATGTCTTTGACATATTTTTTAAAAACACATTTTTTAAATATTTAAATGAATTCTCCCTCAAATTATATATATTAACTATTTCCGTTAAAATATAGTATCCATCCAATTTAACCAAGGGATTCAGTTCTAATAAAATTGTCACTAATCCATAAAAACCAAAGGCAGATATAAAATATACGTTAAGCCCGTTTAATTCAAATAAATACCCAACAATTATAATTGTAGACCACACTATAAAATCTAAAATAATTCCTGCCATTGACACGTAAATTCTATGTTTTCTTTCTTTAAATAAATAGGAGTCTGATATGTTGCAAAATAATCCTGGCCTAAAGTATATAATTAAAAACCCCATCTCATTAACTTTTCCTCCAAATCTCTTACAAGTTAATGCATGGGCCATTTCATGAAAAATAGAAGAAAATATAGTTATCAAGTACAATATAACTATAATCATTACATTTTTTGATAAAGAATCTGTAATAATTTCCGATACCCACGGTGAAAATCTATAAATATATATACCTAATCCTAGTATAACGTACACAGCCATTAATACTAAAAACAATGGTGAAAATATAAATGATACTTTTTTTAAAACTTTCTCCACAAAATTATCCGGATTTACCACAGGAATTTTTATAAATAAAAGCCGTTGAAAAAATGTTTTCCCCCTTTGAGTTTCAACTCTTTTTTTCTCTAATGGATGACTTTCATCACCACAACTTAAAATTTTCACGCTTATAAGATTTTCTTTAAACTTTTTCACCTGTTCAAAAGATATATTTAAACCCATATGATTCATGTATTCCACTACTTCATCAATAGTTTTATTTTCACCAAATGCCATTAATAGTTTATATTGCATTTCTCCTAATATAAAGAACTTATTAGTAATAGGATTTTTTATAAAAAATTTCTTTTTATTTTCTTCATACCTTTCAGTAATTTGTAATCCCTTAACAATAGAAACTCTTTCTTCATTTAAACCCTCAAAGTTCAAGTTAATAACTTCCCCTCTAAATTTAAATACTTAGCCAATTTTTCATAATTACTCCTAATTTCTTTATTATTTGGCTCTAAATCTAAAGCAAAAACCAATCTCTTAAATGCTAATTCTGGCTTATTTAGTTTAAATAATGTAACTGCTAAATTATTATTCAATGAAACCTCTTTTGAATAATTGTATATATTATCTTCCAATATCATTCTTGCATCATTTAATTTCTTCTCATATATCAATTTACAAGAAGCAAAATTTATTATTCTTAATTCCAAATCCCTATCGATATGATCTATATTTTTAGCGTATTCTTTATACTTTTTATACCCTTCAAAATAATTTCCTGAGATTAATAAATTAATGCTACTTGCAAACAAATGAGCATTACAATCTAAAATTGGAATTTCATTTTTAAATTCTTCATTCAACTTATTAATCTTTTCCAGTGGTATACTATACATTAAAAACCTCCTTAATACTAAATACTCTTCTTAATGTTTCCTAATAAAAACTACCTTTAGCTTCATTTTCAATAGCCTCTAATTCCTTGCTGGTCCATCCAAAAGACATTAATGTATTTTTATGTTCATCTATTTTATCTAATATGGCTTTTTTTAATGCAATAGTTGATTCAACTATTGCTCTTTTATTTTGATCAGTTGTTTCATGAGTTAATAATTCAGGGTAAACACCATAAGTATTAGCCTGAACCTTAGAATAATTGCAAAAGTCTTTAAAGGAACTCATATAAGGCTTTATTCCATAATATTTATTTTTCTTTGCCATATCTGTATGTGGAAATAATATGAGGGGGGTTATCCAGCGAGGAATTGTTCCGCATTTAATCGTTTTTTCTATATAATCCATATTTTCTTTTAAGCTCTCTTTATTATCCCCTGGAAGTCCTGTCATCCACCAAGTAAGTACTCTAATTCCCATTTTAGAGGTACACTTTAAGCTCTGTAATAATTTGTCCTTACTATAACTTCTGCCTATAAAATCTGCTGTTTTAGTAGAACCAGTTTCCATCCCATAATCTAAACTAACAATATTAGCTACTTCTTTTAATGCCATTAATGTCTCCTCATAATCAAAAGCTCTAGGCTCAACAAATATATTTAATAAATTTAATTTTATATTTTTAGCTTTTAGGCATGAACAAAACTCTTGAACTTTTTTATCACCTATTAAGCAGAATGGATCTTGTATGGTAACGTTATTAATACCTTCATCTATAAAGGATTTAACCTGTTTTGCCAAATATTCAGGACTATGCTGAGTAAACCTCCCTCTTCCTTGAAGAGAATTAGTTTTTGACTCTATACAATAGGAACAATTTCTTATACATTCTCCCCTTACAGTATCCAATGCAGCACAAATTTCTTTAGTATAAGGCCATACATCCTTATAAGAATAAAATGGTAAATTATCTAATTCCTCTATTACTTCTGGTATTAAACCTGTAATTCCATCACTTGAATGATTGGTCATAATACCTGGTATATCTTTAGGTATGTAACGAATACCTCTTTTTAATTCTTTTAACAGATAATAGATTGTCCTTTCAGATTCTCCTACAGCCACTCCATCTATATCCTTACTACTTTCTAAAATTTCCTTAGCAAATAAAGTAGCATGTTGTCCTCCCACAACTATAGTTGTATTTGGAAGCATTTTTCTTAAAATGCTAGCTAGTTGCAATGCACCTTCACTGAAATGGAGCCAGTTAAGCCCTATAGATATAAGCTTAGGATTTTCATTTTTTATTCTTTGAAAAATATCTTCTAAACTGTACCCCATACTTAATGCTCTCGGAATATGAATTACTTCACCTTTAAACCCAAATTGCTTTATATACGCCATGATAGTAAGCATGCCTATTCCTATTGCACTTTGTGGTAAAACTGGTCTGGAATTATTAAAAGATACCGGCGGCTGAATTATTAATATATCTTTCATATTAAATTAATCATTCCTTTCTCATTTAACCAGCTTATCTGATTTAAAATTTGATTCAAACATTTACTATTTGTTTTATCACCTAAAATTTTTTCACAAGCATTTTTAATTGGAATGCCTTCATCATGACTTACCTTTAATAAATTCAAAAGTTCATAAGACATCTTTACTTCACTAATAAAAGGGGACATTTTTATTAAATAATGCTTCCCATAAAACCCTTCAACAAAATAAAGATTTAAATTATTTTCTACCATTTTATCCATTACATCCAAAATTCTTACCCCTTTCTATATTTTTTCATTTTACTACCCATAGTTTTTATTGAATATTCTATACACAATAAAATTAGCAAAAAGTATACAAATCTTTAATCATCATATATTTATCCATAAAATTATCAGTATGGTAATAATAGAATTGAGTAAATATATCACTGTGATTTATAACTAATTTTAAAACTTCTTTTTCATCTTCTAGTTCGTCCTCCTTAAAAGGTAGAATTTTATAAAAAGTATCTAAATTAGGATTAAACTTAATCAAATGCTTGTATTCCTTATATAATGGAGACGTAGGATATGGCCATAGCTCACTTATACCTATGTCTATCTTGTTTTTAAGATAATTATATAAATAAATAGTTTTATATAAATCCTCGCAACTTTCAAAAGGGAATCCCCAAATTAAATGACCTTTTACATTCATATATTTCACTGAAGTTTCTATAGCCCTTATCATTAAGTCTATATTTATTTTCTTATCAATTTTCTTTAAGACATCTTCTGATCCAGATTCCAGGCCATAAAATATGCCACCACATCCACAATCTGCCATAGACTCAATAAGCTCTTCGTTTACTAAATTTACTCTTCCAAAGCAACTCCACTGGAAATTAAGCTTTTCTTTCTTTATTCGTTTGCAAAATTCTATTACTCGTTTATTACTCATAGTAAAAGTATCATCCCATATTCTAATTTGTTTTACTCCCATATCCTTAACCAATATATTCAGTTCTTTAAATACATTATCTAGACTTCGTTGAAAGTATTTTTCCCCCCACAAGCCATGAATATCGCAAAATTTGCATTTAAAAGCACATCCTCTACCTGTAATCAATCCAAATTCTTTGTATTTTGTTTTATCAATAATGTGATATGCAGGAAAATCTATTAAATCTAATTCCTTGTTCCTCTCTCTTTCAGAATTAATTAATACATTTGAATTTAAATCTCTAAAAACTATACCCTCAACCTTTCTTAAAGCTTCATATCTACTATACGCTTCCTTTACTTGCAAAACATTAAGAAGCTCTATTATTGTAAATTCTCCTTCGCCTTTTACAATAATATCTATATCTTCAAACTCCCTCATAAGTTTATCAGCAACTCCTGTAGGTCCTACGCCTCCTAATATAATTAATTTTTCTGGATCTTCCTCCTTGATTTTCCTTATAGCTAAAATAACTAATGGAAGCATGTATGCCATACAACAAATTAATATTATTTTTGTAGAACCTTCCGCAAATTTTACTATACTGTCGACTTTTAGCTTATTATAAAATTTACTTATTTGATAATCTCTATAATCAACTTCATAACCCTCATTCTCTAAAGCTGATATTATATATAAAGCACCTAAATTAGCCGTAGTTTCTTGCTCGCTTTCTCTAGTAATGGGATTATTTAAATCCAGATAAGTTATCTTATTCCCCATAATATTCTCCCCTTAACTATTAGCATACTTTGCTTTCAGTATCTCTCTTGTCAAATTCCTATAAATATCACATAAGAACGGATCCATAGTTAATATATTTCCATATTTTTTTTCAAGCATTCCTAAACAAGCACCAGAACAAAATCCTTCAATACTACACCCTTCACAACTAGGAGAATTTCTAAATGCTCGCATTCCATAGTCATGATATTGTTTGGAACTTAAAGCTCCTTCAATATCCTCTATATTTCCATAGATTTTTGAACTTGATTTACATGGAAATATATCTCCATTAGGTTCAATACTTAGTCTTCTTCCTATAGCTGGACAACATTTAAATCCCTCTATATTCCTTGAACTAACTCTTTCTATTTGATCTATTATAGAGCCCCAATACCCTCCAACATATATTCCTAACTTTCTAGCATAAACATAGTACTGTACTAATTTATTAACAATCTCTTCTGCTGAATGCTGTTTCTCAAAGTCTAAATCAAAAGATAATATAACATCATTACCCTGTACATTATTATCTTTTGCATAATCCAATAGGCTTGTACTAAACTTATCAAAAGTATCCTTAGATAGAACTGTTAAAAAATAAGTTAAAACTTCTTTATTTTTTAGAATTTTTAAATTTCTATCAAATTGTTCAAAGCTAACTCCTGAATTACCATCAGCACGATAAGCCGAAGTATTAGAAATATAGTCTATACTTAAATTTACAAGTACCTTATACTTTGAAAACATTTCTGCAACTTCTTCATTAATTAAAATTCCATTTGTATCAATGCTATATCCAATATTAATATCGTATTTTTCACCTCTTCCAAAATGTTGCAGAACATTTTTTATAACCTCCATATTTGTTAATGGCTCTCCACCAAAGAAATTTATACTTATATAATCTCGTCCATTTTTCTTAGCTAAATCCACTACCTTTTCTATACTTTTTTTTGCCATATCAAAATCCATTTTCTTAGACCAATCTCTAATGGAATTATCAAACTTTTTTTCAAAACAATATTTACAGTTCATATTACATTTATTGCTGACGGAGAGCTGGATATCACTGACAAATTCACCTTTCCTAAGTTTTTCATCCCTTTTTTCTAATTTAGTTTTAATAATTGAAAATTCATCCTCTCCTTTGTTAACCAAAAAACGTTTACTTTTCAAATACTTTATTGTACTATTAAATTTTTGTTCAGAATCTTTATTCAATAATTCTATCTTATCTATTAAATTAACAACATCATTATTAACCTTAACCAAATTTCCATGTAATGAGTGATATATTAAAGAAAAGCTATTATCTAGCTTAATAACTTTTAAATACTTACTTTTGATTAATTCATTATTCATAAATATCATATTGATAAAAACTAACTTTTAACCTAAGAAAGTCTATCAATATTTGTTTCACCTCCATATTCTAAATTTATATTTTTTTCTGCGGAAGCCTTCCTTGTAATTTTAATCTATAACAAGCGTCCATAATGTTATCCCATTCTAAAAGTAAATCGGAATATAATATTAAAGTTATACGCATTAGTTCCCATTCTTGGCTAGCCATAAACTTATTAAAATCTATAAAGCATTCACTTATTTGAAATAAATTTTTGTCTTCGTGAATATCGTTATAAACACTACTGATTAAATCTTTTTTTTCATACCAAAGCTTCTTTAAACCAATATTCAAACCTAACAAATTATTTGTAAAATCATATTGATTATTACCACATATATTCTTGATGCTACTAGAGAATATTAATTTCCGTATGTTAGTATTTAAATATTCCTTTGGTAATTTAATTTTTATTCTTCTCAAAATTTTATATAAAATATAAGATAATACAATATCACCATAAAAGTTTTTATAAAAAGCTTCTAGCTGATTTGTACTCTTTTTCTTATTATGTAGAAGACCTACATTTATACAGCTAGATAAAGTATATGGATCTAAATAGTTCAAAAGATACCCATAATGTATATCTTCATTACGATATATAGGCATAAAAGGACAATGGCTCTTTCTGTTATCTATGCCTGTTAGTGTTGTAGTTAATAAAAATGGACTAGAATAAATAGTATCTTCTTCTACACTTTCAAAAATAGTTTTATTTGAAGTTCCTAATAAATATTCCTTATTTTTATTATATAAATAATCATATAATGCATCATCAGCAGTTTGATCAGGCCATCCAAGTGTAGGATTAAAAGTAAAATGTACTTTTGAGTTTTCATAAAAAACATAATTATTGGGGAAAATATCATTATTTGGTGTAATCATATCAAAAGTAATATCTTTAATTTTTTTATTGTATAGTATTTCCTTTAAAGACTTTCCAATATATTTTTCATGCTCACCTAATATATCCAAATTATCCATATGTGTAATTTGCTTCAAATCTTCTTTTTGTATATATTGTTTACTAATACTTCCTCTTCCTGTTGAAAAGCATACACCTGAATTTATATTATTTTCAAAACCCAAGCAGCAGCTATCATCATCTGCCATAAGAAAGCAATCTCCAATTGTATATGCTAATATACAATTTCTATTAGCTCCTGACATAAAAAGCTTATGAGATTCAAATAAATTATTAGGCATAAATGCAAAATCTATTAGCCTTCTCTCTACTCCACATTCTCTAGCTATAATATCTATAAATTTTTTCTTCTCTTCCAAACCTATATAGAAAATATTGATTTGGATATTATTTGTTAATTGTTTTAAAGCCTTATAATTTTCTCTGCTTTTATCTAATGGAGTATCATCGAAAACATAATAGTCAATATAATGAGAATTTTTCTGGAAATTATTAGAATAACTTTCTATACATTTATATAACTCCTTTGGTCTTAAATAGGTTGGTATATTAAAACTTTTTATCTTACTAAAATCTTTTGATTTATAATCTTTACCCTGAAGAGAATATACTATATTAGTTTCTAAAAAACCTAGCTTCAAAAGCTTTGATAGTAATATTTCGCCTATATCATATTCTATTTTAAAGTTAATATTTAGATACTCTAATAGCTCTTCTTCTTTCATAGCTTTTGAAGTCTTCCTCAGTATTTGAAAAATACTATCGTTAGCTTTAATCTTTTTATTATATCTACCACCTGTTACTATTAAATCTTCATTATAAAAACATATCTTAGTAGAAAAATTTCTAATATAATACTTCACTATATATCACCTCATATAACAACATTTCAAAAGTGATAAACTATTATTATTTAGATTGTAATGATAAAATTTTAAATTCCTTCAACATTGAAATTATTTTTTCATTATTAAAAAGCGGAATATTTTTAATATCTTCAATAGATATTCTATTGCTAAAATACAAATTTACAATGTCCCAATTAATAAAACACTTACTACACGGTATCATTCTATGATCATGCTTTAATATGGTTTTATAAAATTCTTTCTTTTGTTGATTTTTGACTATTTCTTCAGAAGAATTCCTTAAAATATTTCCTATATCTACTATGCCGTTACATAAACAAGCCTTAACATCACCATTATCACTTAAATAAAAGCTATAATAAGGTAACCAACAGGGTATCTGTCTGCTACCAGTTTTTAAATAATCAATTAAGTACTGATAATATACCTTAGGTTGCAACTTTAAATTAAAATTATCATATTCTTTAATCAACTTTTCTAATGAAATTAGTTGTTCTTCCTTTGGTTTTAATTTATTGCTTCCAAAAACCGGCCATAACTGAATGCTTGTACCAGCTTTTTTATTCTCTAAAAACTTAAAAAAATTTTCTAATTCTTCAATATTGTATTTAGTTATCACTGTATAAATATCAAAGGGAATTTCTCCACTTATAAGATAATCCAAATTCCTCAATATTTTATTTAATTTATCCTTATCATTAATTGTTCTACTATAATTAGACCTAACCATATTTCCATCAAGTGACAAAGTGATATGTATATTTTTAAGTTCTTTCAATTTAATAATATTATCTTTATCTAAATTTATACCATTTGTTATTAATTGAACCTTAGAGAACATTCCATCAATTTTTTTTAATAAATCAAAGATATTATCAAACAAAAAAGTCTCCGAACCTGAAAATGTTAGAAGTCCTACATCATATTTCTCAGCTAACTTTTTTAATACTTCATATGCCCTAATAAATAGATGTTCAATTTTCGCATAGAATTTATACTCTTCATTTTTACACTTTCGAATTAATAAATTATTTTTTTCTATTTTATAATCATAATGTTTTATACAATATTGACATTGCATGTTGCATATAAAATGCCATGTATTAAAATCCACTTGGAGTAATTTTTTTCTCAAAATAATCATTCCTTATTTTATTATTAAAAAATTTATCTGGCAGACTATAACTTAAATTTAAACTAGTTTAATTAATTATTAAGCATTGCATAAACATCCCAGTTTCTTGGGGCTATTTTATCCTCCAATTCTATAATTTCTAAATTAATATCATTTTCAATTTCTATCTCAGGCTTTGTATTAATATCCTTTTTATCAGTATTCACTATTTAAAACCTCCTCTGTAATCTTTAATTTTATTTAAAATACCACTAATAAAGTTTATAATCTGCCAGATATGTATAATGAATAAAAATCGCATATTTTTACAATCTTTATTCTATTAATTATTGATATTCCTTTAATTCTATGTCTCATAAATAATGTTTTTATACTTATGCAATTATATTTTATAACATGTTTGTGTAATTTTAACATATATTTTTTCCAAAAACAACCTTTTTAGTAATTAACATTTTTGTGCTTTTCAAAATAATAGATACAAATTTTCTATCATTGTTATATAGTAAAAATAAAATTTATTATCAAATCTTTTGGACTTTAAATAAGAAATTTGTAATTTATATATAGTTTTTCATGAGCATATTGTATCGATACGCTTAACTCTGTAATAAATCTTGTGAATAATTTAATTATAAAAATTCAAAATAATCACATACTATAATTAACAAAATTTTAAGTTAAACTTTATATAGCACTGATAGTACTGGTATTCATTATATCATTTACTTTTTTTACAATTTCACACTTCCATAAAATATGAAATTATAAATTATGTTTAAAACACTTTTTTTGTAAAGTTGATAAAAAAATATCAGTATGTTATACTTGCTTTGGGTCAAATGTAAATATTTAATATTAAGGGGGAATTTTTAATGAAAAGTAAATTTATGTCTTTAGTAGTTTGCACGACCACTACTTTATCTCTTGTATCAATACCAAAGGTACAAGCTAAGACCACTGAGTGCCAAAACATTAAACCAGTTCAATATTCTAGTACATTACCACAAAAATCTCAAGATAACAAAATGTACATTAAAAAAATTGAACAATCTCCATCTGTATTTTTAGGAGATAAGGAAATCAAAAATGCACCTAAGTATGTTAATGGTGTACTTTCACCTAAAATGTCGAAAAATTCCGACAACATAGTAAAATTCTTTGAAATTAATAAAGATATATTTAGAATATCCGATCCAAAGAACCAGCTTGAACTCCTAAGGGATTCTGGTAATGTTTTTAGATTTTCACAGGTAGTTAACGGCATTACTACTGATAACACTTATATTGTTATTTTTAATGACAACAACCAAATAGAAACTGTTCATGGAGTATTCGATAATAGTCTTTACGAAGCAAATTCTGAAGCAAATGTAACACCTATAATTACAAAAGGACAAGCTTTCCAAATAGCAAAAGCACATGAAATATCAAATATTCATAACGACCCTAGATTACCAGCTGGATCAAAAGAGAATCTTATAAAGACTTTAATTGGACTAGAATGCCCAGACTATAATAAGATTAAAACATATATCTGCAAATATACAGGATATGATGAATTCAAAAAAGGAAAATACTTTAAAACTTATAAGATTGAAAATATGGGACTAGCGGATGTATATGTTTCTGTTACAACAGGTGAGATTATATCAAATAGATCCTTAATAATGTATAACAACTAATTTTATATCTAAAAATATATAATTTTGATTAACCCTCAAAAAGGTACAATGCAATGGAATTATGAAATTTCTCCTCCATGACTTACATGAGAGCTGGAACAATAAATTTAATTTGAGAAATTTCATAATTCAGGTAATGTAATTCTTATTGTGGGTTAATCATAATTTTATTAAGTTACCTTTAATATCATACACTTTCTCCAAGATATTTTAAGACGCAATAGCTAAATAGTATACTTATTTGTAATCTATTTAGGGATATATTTATATTTAGGGACAGTTAAACTTAAATAGCTAGATAATATGCAAATTACCAGCTAAAAGTTGTTAACTGTCCCATATTTTCTCTTTTTTCCTATTTTGCTTTAACTTACATTTTTTCTGGAGCTTCCATTCCAAGAAGGTCAAGTCCTGTCTCTAAAACCTCCTTAGTAAGTAGTAAAAGCTTTATCCATGACATCTTTTTAGCTGTATCTTCTTCTGAAATGATTATGTTATCATGGTAAAATTTATTGAACAGATTAGATGTATCATATATATACTCACAAATTCTGTTTGGTGCCTTATCTATAAAGGCCTGCTCCACTGTTTCATTAAATGCTGAGAGCTTCAACATTAAATCTCTTTCTACTCCACTATATGGCTTAGTGAATTTAGCTCCATGCCTACATATTTCATCAGAACTTTTATTTAAAATAGATTTAATTCTTACTACTGTATATAGTATATATGGACCTGTATTTCCTTCGAAGGATGAAAATCTATCTAAATCAAATACATAATCCTTTGTAATTTGATTTGATAAGTCCCCATACTTTAAGGCTGCTAATCCAACCTTTCTTGAAATTTCCTCCATCTCAATTTCATCAATGGACTGACTTTCTTTTAATTTTCCTCTTACATTATTCTTTATCATCTTTATTAAATCCTGAAGTCTCATTACACCCCCTTCTCTTGTCTTGAAAGGCTTGCCATCCTTACCATTCATAGTACCAAAACCTATAAAATTAAGTTTTAACCTTTCGCTTGCAATTTTGGTTTTTTCTGCACATCTAAAAAGCTGTTCAAAATGTAAGCCTTGTCTTTTATCAACAACATAAATTATTTGATCCGGATCATATTCCTTAATCCTCTCCCATATAGTAGCCAAATCTGTAGTGCTATAAAGGGTTGCTCCATCAGATTTCAGGAGTATAAATGGAGGTATTGTATAAGTGTCACCTTCCTTAGCAACATCAATGACTAGAGCTCCCTGGCTCTCATAGGGATAGTTATTTTCTTTAAGGTAATTTATCATTTCTCCTATATATTTCTGACTATCACTTTCTCCCTTCCACAGGTCAAACTCAACATTTAGCTCTCCATAATTCTTTTTAAGGTCTGCAACAGAAACATTGAGTATATGTTTCCAAAGGGCAACATAACCAGCCCTCCCATTTTGCAGCTCATAGGTTGCCTTCCTTGCTTCCTCCATTGCCTTTTCATCACTTTTAGCTAACTTGCTTGCTGCTGGATATATTTCCTCCAGTTCATCTATAGTAAAAGGCGCCTCCTTTGGATAATCTCCTTTAAAGCCTTCATTAAAATACGGCAAGTCAGGCTTACGTCTTTGAACTTCAGAGATTACCATACCTATCTGTAATCCCCAATCCCCTAAGTGCACATCTCCTATGACATTATGTCCTAAGAACCTAGAAATTCTCTTTATGCTCTCACCAATTATTGCTGCACGAAGATGGCCCACATGAAGAGGTTTTGCAACATTTGCCCCGCCATAATCAACAATTATAGTTAAAGGCTTTGTCGCCTCCGTACATCCAAGTTTTTTATCATTATGCATATTATTTAAATAGTCTATTATGAAACTGTCTTTTAGTACAATATTTATAAAACCAGGCATGACAGCAGTAACAGCTTCAAACTCCTCATTATTCTTTAATTTCTCTACAATTTCATTTGCAATGTTAATAGGGGGTTTTCTATATTTTTTTGCTGCCGCCAAAGCTCCATTGCATTGAAATTGACATAAATCAGGACGATTTGATACATTAACCCTGCCATATTCTCTATCATATCCACATTTTTCAAATTCTTCTTGAACCAGATTACTTAGTTTCTTGATTAAATGTTCCATATTCTCACCTTCCAATAATTTTTAATACTTTTTTAATCTTTAAACATACATTCAAACACACAAAGATTTTTTAATAATTTTGTTTTTGTATGTTTAAACACACAAGGTTTTTTTAATACTTTTTTTAATAGTTACTTTTTACTATTTACTATTTAGTTTTAAATAACCCTTTAGCTTTCTAAAATTTAAACATATATTAGTTTTTTATAAATCACTTTGCATTACTATGATGCTAAATTGCTCCAATAATAAATATCCACCAGCTTAGCTGGTGGTTTTTCTTAAGCCCTATAAGGGCATTTTACCAGCATTGTGCCTTAAGGCACGTGTAAAAGTATCGCCAGCCGCAATTTAACTGTTACTTGCCACCCTTAAAAGGGTCCATATATTCTTTAATACTTATTTGATCGGCGATCATATCTTCATTTTGTTGATTTTTTATATACTCTTCTATCGCCTTTTTATTTTTTCCTACTGTATCCACATAATAACCTCTACACCAAAAATGTCTGTTTCCATACCTATATTTTAAATTTGCAAATTTCTCAAATATCATTAAACTACTTTTTCCTTTTAAAAACCCTACAAATCCTGATACACTCATTTTTGGGGGTATTGATACAAGCATATGTATATGATCCTTACATGCATTAGCTTCTATTATTTCTACTCCTTTCCATTCACATAACGTTCTCAATATTTTTCCTATTTCTTTTTTCTTTTTTCTTTTCTCCATATATTTCTTTCCTTCTATATTTAGGTGCAAATACTATATGATATTTACATCTCCACTTAGTATGTGCTAAACTATTATTGTCCATTTTGGGCAATACCTCCTTTGATTTTAGATTGGCTGACGAAACCATTTCTATTTTATCAAAGTGAGGTATTTTTTTTCAACGCTTAAGCTTTTCTGAACACACCTGCATAGCAGGTGGTTTTATTTATAGACAAAAAAAACCATCTCTATTACTTAGAGACGGGTGTATTTCCGCGGTACCACTCAAATTGACTAAACATAGTCCACTCAAAACTTTAACGCAGCTTGCGACTTACCCTCACAAATTCACCTATACTAAAACCATGCTATGCTCAGGCAGTTCCTCCCAGGTCCTTTTCACCACAATTTTTCTTGCAGGACTTCCACTCTGTTCCTGCTCGCTGTAAAAAATCTTCATGGCTACTTTCCTCTTCTTAGGATTTTTGGATATTCATTTGTTACCATATTATAGCCTAATACACCATAATTGTAAATGTATTTTGAATGTTCCTACAAAGTAAATATATTTTATATATGTATTATGCCTAAGGCACTTTCAAAGAAATTCTGGGAAATCCATCCTTCACTGATAATTGCTCATTTATTTTATTCAATTATATGTAACATATTGTAATTTGTGTTATAATTTTCACATAAAGATATTATATTTTAGTACCTATATAATTTAAGACAAACTATTTTGATATTCCTTCATACAAATATAATAAAAAAGGGGGCAATCAATATAAACATTAATAAAACCTTCATTGTTCTTATTTCAATATTTTTACTTTTATTTTCAGGTTGTACAAATAGTACTAAAATAGCGGGTGATAAAATCGTAGTTGAAAAACGCGTTGAGGAAACAAATAAATATGAATATTATAATGAAATTAAAAATAGTAAAGAAGTTCAAAGTGTAAGGGACATTCTTAATAACATTAGTTGGAAAAACGCAAAAGTAAGTATGGTATACCCTCCAGATTATAAATTTCACTTTGAAGATACTAACCAAAAACAAAAATCAAATGAAATAATTTATGAACTATGGATAAGTTCTAAGAAAGATAAAATAGATCTTGTTGTTTCCAATGAAGGTAAGTACATTCGATTGGGCAAGGAAAAATCAGCAGAGTTATTTAAACTACTTATAGGTAGAAAATTAAATGACGTTTAGTAGTACATTACTGCATAAATAAATAATGGGGACAGTTAACAATTTTTAGGTAGTTTAAGCTAAATAGTTGTTAACCGTCCCCATTTTATACCATTATATATATATGATTAAACCACAAAAAGGTATAATGTGATAGAATTATGTAATTTCTCCTCCATGACTTGCATAAGAGCTCGGAACAATAAATTTAAATAGTTCCTTTGCTTCTTATGCAAGTCATTCCAGAGAAATTTCATAATTCAGGTAATGTAATGCTTTTTGTGGGATAATCATATATATATTTTTTTATATTTTATATTTATACAATTTTCTATTAAACTAAAAATCTGATTTTAATGTAGTAATAAATGTGGAATTGAGGACTATTGAACTAGCCTTAGAACTTCTTATTTCTCACAGTTAAAGAATCGTTAAGAAACTTTCATGTTTGAACGAGGAACCAGTGAGTTTGAAAGCTTTAGGTGCTTTAACTGTGAGACATTTAGAAGTTCTTGGCGTATTGTGAACAGTCCCAAATTACACATTTATTACGGAATTAAAATCAGATTTTTCTTCAATGTATCGCTTCACAATATTCTAATATTCAACTTAACTTTCTTAACAAAATGTGATTAAAAAAAGATATATTTATATAATCATCTATATCAGAAGCCTTCATCTCGATTTCAAACATTTTTTCTTGCCAGTTTGGCTCATATTTAACTTCATTGTTTGGATTCAAACCCCAAAACGTTCTAATTCCAAGAACTTTTTCAATATTAATGTCTAAATCACCTATCCACTCTCTAATATCATCTATATTATAATAATTTATCTGTCCAAAATAAGCTGCATCACACTCTTCTCCATTAAGCAGCATCATTGCGTCGTTCAGATTATTTTCAAAAATAATCTTGGACATGATTCTTCCTGTATGATTATGTTTTACAATAGATATTACTCCATGAGGCTTAAGAACTCGATAAAATTCTCTAAATATTTCTTTTCGATCTTCTGCATACTCCAAAGCATTGTGGCATACTACAACATCAAAAGAATTATCATCTTGCTCTTTTAGCTCTTTTATATCACCAACAATTTGCCTATAATTGTTTTCGCATATTCTCATATTCACCATATCAGCATCGCGTTCTATTGCTACTACATCATTATTTTTTGCCAAATGATTCGCAGTAACACCAACTCCACTTCCAAAGTCAAGTATTTTAGAATTAGCTACTTTAAGCATCTGTTCCCAAACTACCCTAAAAAAAAGTTTCCACCAAGGTTTTTTTAAATTTTCCAGATATGCTTTTAAATCATTGTTCATTATTTATCTCCCATTCACACACTATTGTAATCTTGTTGTTTTCAAAATCAGATCTTATGGAGCCATTCATCTTTTGCATTAAGCTCTTTGCTATGGATAGCCCAAGCCCTGTGCCTTGTCCTTTTCTAACTTTATCAGCCCTATAAAATCTATCAAACATATAGATAACATCTTTCTCATCTATATTTGTGCATTTATTTGAAATAGTTAAAGTCGCTGTGCTTCTAGAACTTTTTACATTTATTTCAACATATCTTTGAGAATATTTTAATGTATTAGAAAGCAAATTATCTATTATTCTCTCCAAACTATTCTTATCCCCATTTATGAAAATAGATTCCTTTGGGATATTTATAATAGGTTCTATACCTTTTGTTTCAAAGGCTTCATAAAAAGATAAAATCTCATCCTGTATTATATTAGTTAAATTTAATTTTGTAATTTTTAATTTATAATCCTTACTTTCTATAAACGCTAATTCAAAAAAATCGTTTATAAGAACATTTAATTTATCTGTTTTACTTTTTATTACCCCTAAAGCCTCTTCTTTATTTATTTCATCATTTTGGAGAAGTTTTAAATACCCAATTATTGATGTTAATGGAGTTCTTAAATCATGAGACATATTAGCTATACCCTGCTGCAATGTGTTTTCAAACTGAACTTTTTCCTGTTCGCTCTTTCTATAAAGCTCTAAAAACTCATTAGTTTCATAGGTTAAATCTTCTATATCCTTATCATATATTTCAGTAGTAATTTTTTTACCTGTTTTCTTCTCTCTAAATTCTCTAATTTGCATAGCAATATCCCTTATTTGTTTTTTGTATAAAAATAATTTAATCAAAACTGTTATGAAAATTACTAACAGCAAACTAAAAATTAAAATAACAATTATGTACATAATATTCATCCTTAAAAAGAAAATTATATTTTATAATTCAACCATAAAAATGTACAATGTAGTTTTCATAATTCAAGTAATTTAATCATTTTTGTGGTTAAATCATTTTATCTCATGACTACAATTTACATGTTTTCATATTATTTCAATCACTTTATATCTAATTTACTTAAATATTTTCTCAAAACCATAGTAATTACAAAAATTGTTATTATTGATGAAACTGCAGAGATTATAATTGTATTTTTAGGTGCAAATGGTGCTATGCCTATGGTAGCAGCTCTATATGGAAGAAAAGCAAATATATGCTCATTATTTAAAAGCATAGGAATAAACATCACAACCGGTGAAGCTAAGGTTATTATAATACTTTTTGATATAACAGAAACAGCTGCTATTATTAATGTAGTGGCTGTACTGCAAAGTAATTCAATAAATATTATTCTAATTAAATATAAACCTAAATTAATTTCACCAAAATCATTAAAACCGTAAACGGCAGAAAAAATTATTCCCATAATAACCACTGTAACTAATTCCATAAGCAAAGAATAAATTATATAAACTATTATTTTACTTAATATAACTTTACTTCTACTATATCCATAGGTAAAAGTCATATTTATGGTGTTATGTTCAAAATCACTGGCTACAAAAACCCCAGCAAATGCAGCATATAAAAAATTAATTAAAATTTGAAATTGTAAAAAGAATACTACAGCATTTATGCCTGAAACAGTCCTATGTGCATTGGCTTCTTTTATAATAATATATGAAATTGAAACTCCAAGCAAAGCCCACAGAAACATTATTCCAACAAAGTATTTACTTCTTTTTATTTTATAAAATTCACCTCTAATTAAATTAATCATTATCCCTACCTCCAATTAAATGAGCAAAATAATCTTCTAAAGATTCTCCCCTTTGCACAATTTCCTTAACCCCTAACTTATGGGAGGCTAGACATAGACTAATTCTTTCACTATCAAAATTATCATATATTCTTATGGTGTTATCAGGAAAAATTTCGTAGTCCTTAACCTCAAGTTCTTTTTCTAAAATAACTGAAGTCTCTGAAGCATCTCTTACCTTTAGATTAAGATAACTTCTACACTTGTTTAATAATTCTTTATGGGTAATTTCTTCAATGATTTTTCCATTATTTATAAAACCATACATATTTGAAATTTGAGTAAGCTCCGATAGTATGTGACTTGAAATTAAAATAGTTGTTCCTCTTTCTTTATTCAGCTTAAGCAATAATTCTCTTGTATTTTTTATGCCCATTGGATCTAATCCATTTATAGGTTCATCCAAAATTAAAAACTCTGGATCACTTAATATAGCCATAGCTATTCCTAATCTCTGTTTCATTCCTAAAGAAAAATTCTTAACCTTTTTATTTGTTATATGGTTAAGTCCTACTAAATTTAAAGCTTCATCGATGCATTTTACTCCCGAAATTCCTCTTTGGATTTTTATAAGATTAAGATTTTCTCTTGCAGTCATGTTTAAATAAAGCCTTGGCGTTTCTATAAGTGAGCCTATTCTAGCTCTATCCTTAGTGATATTTGTAGTATAATCTTTGGTACTATTTACAGCACAATCATCAGTGCAATTCTCTACATTATCTGTAGCATTGTTTGGAGCATTATTTACATCATAACCTGCAGTGTTATTGATAACAGTATCTTGGACACTGTTAAACAATAGAACTTGTCCATCATTTGGTATAGAAAGCCCTGCAATTACTCTAATCATAGTGGTTTTCCCTGCACCATTTTCTCCTATGAATCCGTATATATCTCCTTTTTTAATATTCATATTTACCTTGTCTAAAACTTTATGATTGCTGTAAACTTTTGTAACATTAATTGCTCTCATTACATATTCATTCATTTTTCTCCCTCCTTATGAACTATGTTTTTATATTAAACAATATTTCATAAGAAAACTTTGCTAAAACCTTTCAAAAACCTTAAATTTGTTCAATAAATTATTTATTTTCTCAACCTATAACCCATACCCCATATTGTCTCTATATAATCCTCATGATTGTTATATACACTTAACTTCTTTCTCAATCTGCTCATATGTACATTTACAGTATTATCATCACCTAAGAAATCTTCATTCCACACACTTTCAAAAATATTAGATTTACTATATACCTTTTTAGGATTGCTTAATAATAATTCCAATATGGAAAATTCCCTTGCTGTTAATATAACTACATTTTGCCCAACTTTAACTTCTTTACTTTCCGTATTTAAATTAATATCTTTATAGCTTAATATTTTGTTCCTCGCCATATTGTCACCATTAAAATCCAAATAACGTCTTAAGTTACAATTAACTCTCGCAATTAATTCATCTGGATCAAATGGTTTGCACACAAAATCATCCGCTCCTTTTTCAAGTAACTCTAACTTAGTTTCTTTAGATGTCTTAGCACTTATTACAATAATTGGAGCTTTTGTGATTTCTCTTATGCTTAATATAGCTTCTTCTCCACTAATTCCTGGTATCATTAAATCAAGTAAAATCATATCCCAATTTTTCTGCTGTACACACATTAAAGCTTCACTTCCAGAAAATGCTCCTCTAGCTAAGTAACCTTCATTTTCCAGCATAGTACAAAGCAATTTATTTATATCATTTTCATCTTCCACAACTAAAATTTCAGAACCTTTATTCATAATCCTCACCATCATAATACATAGTAGTCGATTGTGAAATTACACAACCGTTGATTTGCCTATCTTTTTAGCCGATAGGCTTTTATATTTTCCTCCACTGTGAGAAAATAAATGTAACCACACAAAATATTATCCACAGAGGAGGAGAATTACATGTTTTGTATTAATAAACTTAAGCAACTTAATATTTTTGAGCAGTTAACCGAACTTAAAGACCTTAGAAAAAAGCAACCTGTAGGCTTCATCAAATTACTTGCTGATAATTTTGATATCCAATCTTTTATTCCAGAATCTTTTACTCAAAAATACTATGCCGATTTAGGCAGAGATAGGAAATATAATCTTTCATCAGTGTTATCTGCTTTAATTCTAATGCAGATATTTCATATTCCTACTACTGTTCTGTTAAATCTTTTTCTTATATTTTCTACTGAAATAAGAGAATTTTGTTGCTTCTATGATGATATTCCTGATGAATCTTTTTTCAGTAGATTTAAAACGGATTTTGAAGGTGATCTTGCCGACTTATTTAATTCAATGGTTCCTCAAGTCATTGATATTTGTAACAATATCAATGAATCTCTTCCTGATGATTCACCTCATAAAAACCGTAATTATCAACTTATATATGATACTTCAGGTTTAAAACCAAGAGTAAAAGAAAATAATCCCAAAACTCTTGTTTCTGAAGTAAATAGGGTAAAATCCTATGCTAAAGCTACCAATAACAAACAGCTCAATCCTTATGCTGTCGCATATAAGAACATGCCTAAATTTGCTTTTGCAAACCATAGTATTAAGCTAGACTTCGTAAATGGACATTTCGGCTATTTTTACAAATTTGGTCTAATTACTAATGGTTGGGGCATTCCGTTGAATATCAAATTTTTTGATGAAGATTTTTATAACCCTATTGATAAAGAATTTGAAACTCCTAAAGAGCAAAAATATTGCTATGATAATGCTTCTTTAAAACCAGTAATTAAGCCATTCTTAGAAACATTAAGTAACACCTCTAACTTTAAATTTAAATATTTCTTAGGTGACTCAGAATTTGATAGTTATGATAACTTTGGTTTTCTTCAACAATGTGGCTTTGAAAAAGTATTTATACCTCTTAACCCTCGTAATCAAAGTAACAGTAAAATAGGTGATCTTGAATATGATATAGAAGGTGTTCCTCTATGTCCTTTAGACAAAACCCCTTTTAAAGCTGAAGGTCCTTGTAAAGGCAAAAATAGAAGCTTAAGATTCAAATTTACTTGTCCCAAAGCCCATAGGGATAAAAAAGGTAAGTGCTATCATACTTGTGAAAATCCATGTACTGATAAAAAAAGTGGTCGTATGACTTATGTTTATCCCAATAAAGACTTTAGACTTTATCCTGGTGTTCAAAGAAATTCTAATGAATGGGACGATGAATATCCTAATCGTGCATGTATTGAACGAACTCTTTCATCGTTAAAATCTAACCCATGCATTGAATCACCAAGAACTTTAAACACCGCAACTATGCGTGCTGACCTGTGCCTAACGGCTATTTCTAAACTCATAAATGTTATACTAGC
Source organism: Clostridium sp. KNHs214 (assembly GCF_000744935.1). Taxonomy (GTDB): domain Bacteria; phylum Bacillota; class Clostridia; order Clostridiales; family Clostridiaceae; genus Haloimpatiens. Next base: position 81,659 of record NZ_JQMW01000014.1, read on the forward strand.
TTACGCTATAAATAAACCAGAATACATTAGAAGTATAAATAAACTTCTTAAAATAGCTTCATAATTAACATATCCACAAATAAATATCTTTCCACATGCTACGCATACCTTTTTAACAAAAGGCTTTTTGTCGTGTCTTTTTTTGCACGCTTTTAAGCCAAATCTTAAAAATTATCCACAGTTTTTATTTTTCAATTCTACAAGCCACTAATAATACATAGTAATATATAGTATGATTAAACTACAAAAAAGTACAATGGGGAGAAATTTCATAATTCAAGTAATGTAATACTTCTTGCTGATAATCATAGTATATAATTTCATATTTATTTTCTTTGCATCTCATTTGCAGCCTAACTTAACTTTTACACATAATTTTAAGTTCTACATTATAATTTTTACATTAATAAATAAAGAAAATACAAATATAAACCTTAATTCTCAATAATCACTGACTACAACTTTTCTTATTCATAACTAAGCAAAAATGTGATTTTATGAATATAAAAGCTGCAATGCTAAACAATTATTCTACATGATATGTTATCATAACTAATACGTTTTTTCTATGAAATGCCAGAAATTCATTTATAGCGTCACCTACAATTGCATAGCTAATTATATACTGGCAAATTATATACTTAAAAATATTGAAATAAAAAATCATAGCTATCATTGCCTGAAAATAACTTTGAAAATCTTTCTGAAACATGATTCCATAAAAAAACAGCAAAAGTGGATTTGCTGTTTTTTTATAATCTTAGTAGTTATAAACTACCTTATTTAATTATATTTATTTTACACTCTCAAATATATCCTTATAAATTTGCCAATTATAAGTTTGCTATTGTGCTTGCTATCTCATAGTACTTGCTAATTTATTTTAATTGATTGTCCACTAAAATCTTCACTTTTTAATTTTTGCTAACTTAAAAATTTAAACCCTCAATTAGTTGTAATAGCCCTTCACTTATAAATTGTCCTTTAATATCGATAAATTCTCATTTCTTTATTTCTGCTTTTCTAAGGTTTTGATTTACAACAATAGCAACAACCTTCTTAGAATCCTTATGCTTAACACTGTATACCCAGCCAAAATTTAAATCAGCGCTCTTACCCTTTAACTCTTCTGATGAAATTGCATAAATTTTCTTAAGCTCTTCCTTTCTAAGCTTTTTATTATTCACATCTACTGTAACGCATTCGGAGATTTTTCCTATGGGCTTATCTAAATCATCAACAGCAAATGAATCTTCCTTAATGCAGTAAACCCTTCCTTTATAGGATATCTCCTTAAGGTTTTCTTCATTGAAAGTATACTTTGGCAAATTCTTTTGAGCCTCTTTATTTTTATAAGCATTAGTTGTAAGTTGCCTTATTTTTGAACAGCCTAAAAAGCTAACACATAAAACAATCAAAAATAAAGTTATTATAACGCCCAATCTCCTTTTCATTTCACACACTTCCAATCTATTTTTTATTTTTATTCTACTGAAAACTTCTTAACCGTCCCCTATCTTTCTCCTTTATTTTCATCTATTTTCTTTATTCTAAAGCTTAAAAGTTCTTAACTAAAAATTCTTAACTGTCCCCAATTTTTCTCCCCAGTTTTTCCTTGCTATTCCACAGTTTTTACGTAGGAATTCAAGGTAACAAAGTAGTATAAACAATAGATTGCAGCATATACAAGGGATATTACTGCGTAGCTCTTCATAAGATCAAGGAACAGCATTTTCTCAAGAGCATAAGTTGCAGGATATGTGCTTATAATTGCAACCACAAGGGGCGCCCCAAATAAAACTAGTAATTCTTTTGATATTGCCTTCTTTATTTCTTTTTTACTTACTCCTATATTTCTAAGAGTCTTATATTTACTTTTATCTTCTCTAGCTTCCATGGTCATTTTGAAATATATTATGCTTCCTGTAGCCATGATGAATAATATTCCTATAAATAGTCCTATAAAAGCCATCATCCCTAAAAGCTTTAATCCATCGCTGTAATGATCGTAAAATGTACGCAGTCCACTATCTTTAGACATGTTTTTAGCTAAATCATCTACAAATTTTCCAGAAGAAAAATCATCTTTAAAAGTGTATCCTGTCATACTAATAATGTTTCTTTTACTAACATTGCTTTTCATTTCATTATATACATTATCTGTAACTACCACAGTCTTATTAAAATGATCCAACGATATAAATGGCGTTCCATCTGATCCTGCCACATTCATTTTATAGTCCTTTTTTCCAACTTTCAAAGTAATTTTTTCACTTGAAACTACTTCATTTTGAACGAAATTATTAATTTGAATAAAATAGCAATCACTATCAGATTTAAGATTAGCTTTACGTTCAATACCCTCATGCTCACTTAATTTATCAAATTTACTTTCATTTATTACATAAAAACCTCGTGCTATTTCTGAACTTTTATCAACCTCTATAATGTTAAGAAACTCAATATTATCTTTATGCCTAACTGATATTTCCTTATGGTTTTTTAATATGTTATCAAAAGTACTCTGAGCCTTGTCTACATTAAAATATTCTACAGACAGAGGTCTCATGTATCTTGAATTCTGTTCACATTTTGTATAAGTTCCTACACAAGTAACAAGCGCACAAAGAGCCACTGTTGTAGTTATTGCTATTGTGCTAAGTGTACCTGCATTGCCTCTATATCTATAATATAACTGAGACACTGATATAAGTTTTGTACCTCTAAAAAGCTTCCTCTCATTTTTCTTATTCATATGAATTATTAAAGATGTAGTAGATGTAAAAAATAATATCATCCCTACTACAACTAAAAGCACTACTATAGGTGACTTCGTAATATCTGTAGGCATTTTTTTAATAGCTATATAATATCCTGAACCCATAGAAATCATAGCCAATATACCAAATACAATGGTAACAAAAGACACCTTAAGTCCCTTTTCTACCTTTTTTGATGCATTAAAAAGATCTATAAGGTTACTTTTCCTCACTACAAATGCACCATGCAATGTTATTACCGCAAAAATCCCTAAAAATATTACAACAGAAATTTTTAAAGCCTTTAAATTCCACTGAAATGGCACATCCGCTGAAACCTTAATTATAAAAAACAGAAGCATAATGAAGAACTTCGTAAATACCAATCCTAATACAACCCCTGTTATTAGAGATGCTAGCATTATCAATATATTTTCTAAAAAATTCAGTCTAGATACTTGCTTTTTAGACATACCTAGCAGCATATATGTAGCAAATTCCTTCTTTCTTGATTTAATAAAAAATGAGTTAGAATACCATATGAAGAAAGCTGAAAACAATGCAATCATAGTGGCTCCCACATTAAAAAGCGTTATAAACTTTTTTACTCCGCCTAAATTGTCCTGTATATTTTTGCTGTACAAGATAGACATAAAAAGATAAACAATAAAAACACTGAAGGATGAACTTAAAAAATAAGCCCAATAATTTTTAAAATTGCTCCTAATATTTCTAATGGCCATCCTAAATATTTTCATCAATGTCACCTCCGATTACAGACAACACCTTCAATAATTTTTGATAAAACTCCTTTCTAGACATATCTCCCTTATATATTTCATTAAATAATTTTCCATCTTTTATAAATATAACTCTTTTACAATAGGATGCAGCAAATGTATCATGGGTTACCATAAGTATTGTGGCTTTGTTTTTTTCATTAAGATATTGCATAGCACTTAAAAGTTCCTTGGAGGATTTCGAATCCAAAGCACCAGTAGGCTCATCTCCTAATATAAGTGATGGATTAGATATGATGGCTCTAGCTGCAGCAGCACGCTGTTTCTGACCACCAGATACTTCATATGGATGCTTATTTAAAACTTCACTTATGCCTAACTTGGACGTAATTTCTTTTAATCTCTTTTGTATTTCTCCATAGGATGTATTTGATAAAGCAAGAGGCAATACAATGTTCTCCTTAAGTGTCATATTGTCCAGCAAATTAAAATCCTGAAATATAAATCCAAGTTTATCCCTTCTAAATGCTGACAAATGAGGTTCCTTAAGCTGTGATATATCTCGTCCATCTATCTCCACTTTACCTGATGTAGGTTTATCAATGGTAGAAATAACATTTAAGAAAGTTGTTTTTCCTGAACCTGATGGTCCCATTATGCCTACAAACTCACCTTCATTAACCTTTAAATCTATATTATTTAGAGCAGTATATTTTACTCCTCCAAATCTTGAACCATAAACTTTTCTTAAATTCTGTATGTTTAATACTTCCATTTTACAAACTTCCTCTCTATACTATTTATTTTCCCTTTCCAAGATCTAAAACTTATTAACCGTCCCTTACTTTTTCTCTATTTTATCCTCTATTTTTCCCTAACTTGTCAACTTGTCCCCAACTATACGCCCAAACTTATTAACTTATCCACAACTATATACTTACTTGTTAATTACACATTAGACAACTAACTAGCCAACTAATTTCTTTATCCTTATCCCATTCTACTTAAACTCGATTTACTAGCCAACTAGCACACTAGACAACTAAATTTCTTACGGCTCCTTCACCTACACTTATATTATATAAAAAAGCAAAATGCTCAGCCATTTTTTGACCTTACATTTTGCTCTCTAAACTTACATTTTTGTAATATTGATGTTTTTAGGAATTTTTTACACTAAAATACCTTTTTAGATTCTAGATATAAATCGGGGACAGTTAACAACTTTTAGACTTTAAATTTAGCTAAAAGTTGTTACCCGTCCCCATCTTTGTCCCCATTTTTGAACTTATTTTTTTACATATCCAGAAGTGTTTTTATTGCATGAACTTTCATCTATTGGAGTGTTTACTTCTAATTTAGTACATTCCAATTTTTCTTTTATTTTTCCATTATCATCAAGCAATAAAAATTGAAGTATTATTCCAGTTTCTTTATCCATAAGTAAAGAAAATTTTCCTTGCATATTACTAGATAGATTTGAATCAATTACTCCAGTTAACTTATATACATCTCTTCCTAAAAAGGTAGAGTCTGTGTAATTCCAATCTTCATAAATAAATAGATATGTTGGAACTGCCTCCGCACAAATAATATTACTACTTATTCCTAAATATCCAATGTCTTCTCTCTTAAGTGATGGTTCTATAAATAATCTAATGGGTCTTACTATTGTAGGCTTTCCTCTGAACTGTCTTTCCTCAAACTCCCTATAGCTTTTATCATTATCATCAAAAACCTTTCTTTTATCATTATGATAAATTAACGTTATAGTTTTTTTTCCTTCTTCTGCAATTACAGATACAGAAGATTTATTTTCCACATCAACTGCAAAGGTGGATTTCATGCGAGAGTTTTGTAAATCGGGGACGGTTAACAACTTTTAGACTTTAAATTTAGCTAAAAGTTGTTAACCGTCCACATCTTTGTTTGTGTTTGTGTTTTTTTTTGTGTGTGCCATCTTTGTGTGCGCATAAAGAAAAAAATTCTATATTGCTGCCCTGAAAATACACAAAGAAATATTAACTTTATGCGAAAATGATATAGAGATGTATCTTGTTACATTGTGTAATATATTAGAAATTTATATTGAAATGAATGATAGTAAGAATCTTAAAGAATACGTTGATAGGTGTACTTCTCATCTAAATCAATATGAAAACCTTCAAAATAAGAAATACTCTTCTGAAATATATAATGATATAGGACTAGGCTTTTATACTATAAATAAATTTGAAATGAGTAAACTCTACTTTAACAACGCTATAAAGGAAGCAAAAAAGTATAAAAAAGTAGACATCATACTATCCTCTATGGAAAAACTTTTAAATATAGCTGCAGATGATAAAGCTACAAATGAAGTGGATAATTTAAAAAATCAGCTCATTGAAATAATGTCACTTAATTTACTGACTATAAATAACACTTTAATATTTAAATTTATTAAATACTACAATGATGCTGTTGATCACGAAAGTATTAATGACATAGTTAATTTTACAAAATCCCTATTTTCTAAATATCAATGTTACGCGTTGCTATTTGTACATTTATCCATATATAAAAAGAGAATCATCACATTAGTTTTCATGCTTTATGTGACAACTCTCTTGATAAACACCGAATTATAGATAAAAGTATCTTTATATTAAAATAGAAATAAACTTATTCTTTATACATATAAATTATTTTCAAAATATATCAACATCAAATATTAAATTCTTATAAATTTAAAATTATTTTTTCGTTCTAATTATTTTATACATCTTTAATTGCTTAAATACATTAGGAGCTAAATACATACTGCTCGAAATAACTAAAATTAGTATTGAGTATAACAGCATAGATTCATATCCATAATTTTGCAATATATAACTAGAAAATATAGGGCCAATAGAAAATCCTAATGTTCTAAATTCCGCCAATCCAAAATAAAGCGTTTTTTTTCCATCTGGAGCAATATCGTTAACTATAATATCGGTGGTAGGTATAGATAAAACTTCCCCCATGCTAAATACTATTACAGCTAAAATGAGTAATGCAACATTACCTTTTGATATTCCAAACATTAAAAATGCTAAAATAAAGAATCCATTACCTAATAATATACAGATAATATTATTTAACTTTCTTACAAAATACATTACTATAAATTGAAGAATTATTCCGCCAATTGAATTTACAATAAGCAATATCGAAAATAAATTTTCAATATTAGGGTTTGATATTTTCAGCGCCAGCGGAAAAACACTTTCAAATTCAGAAAATGCAGAAAATAATAAAACTGCAGCAATAATATAAACTATTAATTTATAATCTACACTTTCAATAGTTGAAACTTTAAGATATTTCAAATTACTACCAAAGTCGTCTATACTGATTTCATGAGTATTAATATTCTTCTTCGTTAAAATGAGCACTAATATAATACTAAAAAATAAAAATATGGAACATACTATATTAAACTTTCTTCCATTCTTTGAAATAAACATTCCTATAAAAGGTCCTAATATAGCACCAAGACAAACAGTTATGTATTTTAATCTAAATACATAATTTTTATTCTCAGAGTTATCCGCATGATAAGTAAATAGCGTTTTTATTACTGGTTCCCAAAAAACTCTACTAAATCCCTCTAAAAAACACAAAATCATAATGATATAAAAATTTTTAGTAAATAATATTAATATATATGGGACAGTTATTAGCATTATACCCAAAATTAAACTATTTATATTTCCTATTTTTTTTGAGACAGGCGAGCAAACTGACCCAAAAACCGCCGAAACAATAGGTGCTATTCCTAATAATAATCCTACTTTGTATATATCTATACCTAATTCAACATTATAATATACTGCCAATATAGGTAATGTTACATATTGCGCAAAACAATATAGGAAATTTATAATTGTAATTGCAAGTACTTTTTTATTAATATTCAGCTTCACAACTCATTTCCCCTTTTCATTTCCTTAACTGCAATTTTTTGTGGTTTAACTATCTCAACAACAACATCAATAATAGCTTGAGGGTCGCATGTATTCCCACATGTAAACGCATCTATAAATAACGCATTACATTCTGGATAAGTATGAATAGAAGCATGTGATTCCGATAAAAGTGCTACTATTGTCACTCCAGAAGGATTAAATTTTTTTACTAACATTCCCTCACATCTAGCTTCTGATCTTTTAATCCCTAAACTTAATGCTTTCTCTAAAATAGATAAATTATCTAAAATTTCATAATCTATACCATATAATTCACCTAATATATGTCTTCCTAAAAATCTATGTTTCTTTCCTGACTTTAATTCATTCTTATTTAAATCCATCATATTAATTAAACCCCAAATCTATGTTCCACTCTTCTACAAACCTATTTTTTTCTAAACACCTTCCATTAATATAATCTTCAAGTTTCTTTTGATCTGATGTGGGTGATAAATAGTATAAAAGATTAACATACCAATACCATCCTAATTGAGTAAGTTCAAATTTATCTTCTTTTTCTATAATTAATCCATGATTTATTGCTAATCTTAATCTTGACAAAACTTCTGGATCAACTAACTCATAGTTTATTTTTGATTTCTCCACTTCACCATGATATGGTAAATGTAAACAGATCCCTTTATTTTCACACACTTTTTTATCATATTGATATATATCAAAATCATAACAATTGCTATTTAGTAGATCATTTATATATTTTTTTGTATTACTACTATTACTAATTAAAAACCCATCAAAAATAGAACATGCAGCACTACCAAAACCTATGACTTCATGTCCTTTATACCCGTATACCGCCTCATGATATTGGAATCTATATTCATCCGTAACTACATTATGATTATTAAAAATATTTTTACTAGATTTTATATACCCATGGCCATTATGAGGTAAATATCCATTGTTTTTCATAGATTCTCTTAAAATTACATTCATTAGAAATTTTGTTAAACCAGATGTTGCATTTAAGTTGTGATTTTTATATTCAGTACTCAATCTTGTTTGAGTAACTAAATTATTTATAGGATATATATCGATTGTCGGAGTATTTAATTTAATAGCACAGTTTAAATCCCTTATAAATTCATCAATTGTTTGTCCATGCATCCCATACAACATATCAATACATACATATTTAAAATTATCATTTAATAATTTTGCCCCATAATAAATTTGTTCTAGTGTAGCAGAGAGTTTAAATAATTCTCTATATTTAGGATTAAATGTTTGAACTCCCATTCTAGCATGTGTAACGCCAATTGATTTTAACGCTTCTACTCTGTCTGGCGTTACCGTTTTAGCATTCATTTCATATGAAAATTCCTTTAATTGTGATAAGTCAAAATTCTCATGTATTGCTTTTCCTATTTTTAATATGTGCCTTGGCTTTAGTATAGAAGGTGTCCCCCCACCAAAGAAAATTGCATTTATAGGGAATTTCTTAATATTTTTATATTTACTCTTTAAATATATTTCTTTAATTAATGCGTCTGTATATAAGTCTAACGTTTCTTCATCTTTACATACTTCTCTTGAAAATGGACAAAATGCGCATATATCTTGACAAAACGGTATGTGAAAATATAATGCTCTATTTTTAGGCAAATCACCAACTACATCAAATATCTCCATTTTGTTGTTACTTATTTTTTTTTTCAATATCATTATTTAACTTTTCAAACGCAAAGGGAAAAAACCAGTTATATATTGGTAAATTAAACTTAAATGGAGTAAATCCATTATCTGTAAACTCTAAATTCATTAAATATCATCCTCCTTAAGTTTATCAAAGGAAATTAATTATTAAAGCAAAATTATTCAACTTACCATACTACTGTCATCACTTTCACCCCCCTTTTTTTGTATTTTTTTGTTGATATACACATATGTTAACACTTAATTTATAAAGTAAACATATTCCTTTTACTTTTTTTATTTTTCTTCTGTATCTGGATCAATACAGTTATTCATACCTTTTATCTCACTGTTACTGGATGTTAAGTTTTTAAATTCAGTGCCTATAGTCTTTCTTTGCTTTAACCATCCTTGTCCCATTATTAAGAATAGCTATTGTACATAATGCTAATACCATAGTTTTCATTACTTTTTTCATAATAATCCCCCTTATGTTTTAATAGCAAAATATAACCATTAAAGTAAGCAGTTTGTATTTTACATATATTGTATCACTTATTTTAGAATAAGTAAATAGTTTATATTTACTTTCATATGTTTTTTTTATTATACTATACTTAGATTAATTATATGAGTGAATTAGGAAACTAATTTCCAGTAAGTTTTTCAATAACACTAATATTATTTTAGTGCGGAGCACTTATTATATTATGGTTTTTATTTAGTTTTACTTAAAAAAGAGTATAGCAAAGCTAACTCACCGATAGGTGAATTTTCTCAAGACTTAACATTATCTAGATTAGCATGCTTTATTTATAGCTAATTCTAGAATGTTCAATAGGTTAGTTTTAAAAATAGATAGTTGAGCATCCAAATGAATATTGATGCTATGGATTAATGTCCACCAACACCAACGTTTTTTACCACGGCAGTGGGATTCTTCCATATTATAGTCTTCAAGTATTCTTTTATTTACTCGCTCTGAAGAAGTTCTCTTTTTCATTATTTGTTTCCAAAGGTCAGAGTTTCTAGGTATAGCAGTAAATAAACGCAAGTCATCACTTGGCTTTACGTATATTACACGGCCGTAGGCACTAGGAGAACATTCTTCCTTATGAGGACATTCTTTAATTTTACCTTTTACTAAAGGACATCTATATTTAATTCTACTTCTACCTTTATCGTACCAATCATATACCATTGGTTGGTTGCATTTGCAGATAGGAATACCGTCCTTAGTATATCCAATTGGTGGTTCATATTTATTTTTACCTTTACCCTTTGGATTAAGGGATATAGCAGCTTTTATATTCCATTCATTAAGAAGTTTATACGTAGGATAGTTATCATGAGCAGCATCTGCGATGAACTTATCGAAGTTAAACAAAGGATACATCTTTCTAACTTCTGAAAGTGCAAAAATTGCAGTAACACCATCATAACGCTGTGCTTGTACCATCCTAAAATATATAGGAAGATCCTTTTTAACATTAGGATTATAGACACTAAGAAAATATAGGCAATGACCATAATACCACTTTTCGTGGTAACTGTCCCAACCGCGTCTAGCGTCAGGGTCAGAGAATCTTCTATTGCATTTGCAGTTAAAAACACCTTTTTTAACACAATCGCAGGTCTTAATGCCTAATGAGCTTCCGCCTGTTTCAAGACAGGTGCCATCTCCAGATATATCAAGTTTTTGAGTATCACCAAGGAGACCTAGTTTGGCAGAAGGCTCAACAGCTAACTTTGCAAAAATTTGTTGAAATAGCTTTTCATGGCGAGTTTCGATGGTTCGTCCCGTAAGAGCTTGTTCAACTAAATTTTTAATAACACCAGGATGTTTTGGTGGTAGTTTTTAAATCTATAAAACTCTTTTTATACAAACTAAAATGAGTTTTATATCACATATTAGCATACGATTTATACTTTCAATACTAACCTCCATTTCGCCGCTACCGCTGCGACACAAATAGTAATGAAAAAATGGTGTAGGTTTTTCACCATTTGTCAATAATTAAATTGAGGAGAAGATATACTACAAAGCACGATGAGGTAAGTCGTAGATTACTTCTCAGTTTAAAACAGCATACTAACCAGTGTAAGTATCATCTTTCAAGCACAAATAAATGGTTCTATGAGACCGCACGCTAATCATTGTTTTAGCTCTTTGTTAAATGTGTAATGGTTCAGTCAATGTCTTCTCCTCATTTATAAAAGGAGGCTGTGCCATGAAAATTGTTTACCCTATCTGCTGTGGTGTCGATGTACATAAAACTTTTCTCGTTGCCACAATTATTACTTCACAGGGTATTACACCACATTATTCAAAAAAAAAAATTTTCAACTTTTAACAATTCCATTTATCAATTTAAGCAGTGGCTAATTGACAATAATTGCTACGATGTATGCATGGAATCCACAGGGAAATATTGGGTTCCTGTCTATAATCTTTTGGAAGATACCATCCATATTACTATTGCCCAAAGAATAAATCGGGGACAGTTAACAACTTTTAGACTTTAAATTTAGCTAAAAGTTGTTAACCGTCCCCATCTTTGTCCCCATTTTTGAACTTATTTTTTTACATATCCAGAAGTGTTTTTATTGTATGAACTTTCATCTATTGGAGTGTTTACTTCTAATTTAGTACATTCCAATTTTTCTTTTATTTTTCCATTATCATTAAATGAGAAAAATCGAAGTATTATTCCAGTTTCTTTATCCATAAGTAAAGAAAATTTTCCTTGCATATTACTAGATAGATTTGAATCAATTACTCCAGTTAACTTATATACATCTCTTCCTAAAAAGGTAGAGTCTGTGTAATTCCAATCTTCATAAATAAATAGATATGTTGGAACTGCCTCCGCACAAATAATATTACTACTTATTCCTAAATATCCAATGTCTTCTCTCTTAAGTGATGGTTCTATAAATAATCTAATGGGTCTTACTATTGTAGGCTTTCCTCTGAACTGTCTTTCCTCAAACTCCCTATAGCTTTTATCATTATCATCAAAAACCTTTCTTTTATCATTATGATAAATTAACGTTATAGTTTTTTTTCCTTCTTCTGCAATTACAGATACAGAAGATTTATTTTCCACATCAACTGCAAAGGTGGATTTCATGCGAGAGTTTTGGATAGTTCCTTCTTCCGTAAATTCCCCTTTGCAGGTTTTAAAATTATCTACAGCATTAATCATCTTAAAATGTATTTCTTCCTTATCAGGATACTTTAAATTATTTTTGACTCTTTCTCCTATTGGATTTGATTTTAGCGCGTCTTCCTCTTGCTTTGAAAGTTTTATTTCCTTGTTAAGATTATCTTCCTTTAGATTTTCCTTTTGTACTACTGTAACTTCCTTCTTCTTATTGGAATTACTTACATTAGCATTAGGCCCTCTTAATTTAATTTCGTAGACTATAAGAGACACAGCTAATATTGTCAATACTATTGCTACTATGTAGCCCCTAGATTTTTTATCCATACTTTCCCCCTAAATTTTTATTGCCTTTCTATATCTAATACCCTTATAAAATTTTTCTTTTATTTCATTAGGATATAGTTTTTCTCTTAAATACATATATACATTATCTTTTCCTTTTTCGTAACGCTCTTTTTCAAGTGTATACACCTGTGTAAGAAGTAACTTTTCTCCTGGCTTAATATTTTTTAAATCTCCTCCAGTAACCTCAGGAGGGCCTGTACTAACACTATAACAATCTATGACTATATCCGACTCTTGAAAACTAATAGCATTTTTCACTTCAGATGTGTTGTTCACAATTTCTGACTTTACCACAAGTTCCATAAATTCTGTTCCTACTTTATTTTTGGCATTAGATTTTCTGGTTTCCGTTGAAAGTATTTTTATTTGAAGTCCTTCACAGTCTGCATAATTTCCATCTTTGTAATACTCCATCGTGTATTTTAAGGGAACATTGTGGTTAACCTTGTAATATCGATATCCAAATATTACAAGTAATATAACTAATAAAAACATAGCGATTTTACCTTTTTTCATCACTGCTCCTCCCCTAATATTTCATGATTAACAATAGAGCCACTTTCTATGTAAAAAATTTCATCTGCTAAAAACTCTAATTCCTCCTTATCATGACTTGCTATTAAAATTAACTTATTGTTTTCTTTCATATTCATAAGTAATTTTTTAATTAATGCCACCGCATCTGAATCTAATGCATTAGTGGGCTCATCTAATATTATTAGCTCTGGATTTTCCATTAAGGCTTGAGCTATTCCTAAACGTTGCTTCATACCTAATGAATATTTTTTAAACTTCTTTTTATCCTCGGGATCTAATCCTACTGCTGCTATAGTTTCTTTAATTTCATTCTCTCCTATTTTATTATTAATTTCAGAAATAAGCTTAAGGTTTTCATAGCCGCTTAAATTTGGTAAGAAACCAGGATATTCAATAATAACCCCCACACTTTCAGGAAATGAAATATCTTCTCCTAACACGTGTCCATTAATTTCTACCTTTCCCTCTGTTGGCTTTATTAATCCACACAAAGCTCTAAATAACATAGTTTTGCCTGAACCATTTTTACCTCTAAATCCATATATTTTTCCCTTATTAAGCTTTAAATTTATATTATTAAGAACCCTTGTATTCTTTATTTCCTTAGATAAGTTTTCCACTTTTAAATAATAATTTTCATTCATGAATACACCCCACTAACTTTAACCATTTTAGCTCTCACAAGCATATTTTTTAAGGCTATTTTTTTCACATCTCACTTTACTCTATCCTATATAAAATCTTTATGTTTTAATAACTTATATCCCAAAATCATCAATACGACACTTATGAGTACCGTATAAATAATTGAGAATGTTATTGATAATCCAATTTTAATATTAAAATAATTATGTCTTAAAATCATAGAATGAGTTCCTATAAGAAATTTATTTTTAGATACTATAGACATTGTTAAAATTATAGTTGTTATTAAAAATGAATATCTAGAATTTATAACTATTGATAGTGTGCATTGAATAAATACCATTGCTATAGAAGTTAATATGTAAGTGATAATCATCCATATAATAATAGTTAAATGTGGTACTTTCATAACCAGTTCATCATTCATTAATTTACTACTATCTAAACTAAATCCTAAAGCTATCCCTCCTAATAAATATGTTAAAAGCATTAATATTAAATATATAAAAACTACATTTATAATGATCCAGACACACTTTGATATCCAATATAGAGAAATTTTCTTACTTCTAAGTAAAACGTAATTGGAATCTCTTTTAATGTTTTCACTAATAAAATCTCCTAAAATGAATATTATAAAGACGTTTATAATTAACCAATTCATAGGGATATTTATTGAGTACATATTAAATATTAAGTCTTTATATATAAGGAAAAACAAATCCATTAAATTTCCATTATAATTAATTATATTTACTATGCTTCCTATATTTAAAATAAGCATAATAGTTAAAAATAATATGAGTTTTTTCTTATAAAAATTAAATCCTTGAATAAGATCTAGCTTTAATATATTTCTAAATGATTTTAAATTATCCATTACACTAATATCCTTTACTTATAAAATCTTTATTCTTATAAACCTCTCTGCCTATCAAATAAAAAGCTATAAAAAGAAAATTTAAATATATAATATTTATTAAAAAATCATTTGGATTAATCCAGCTTTCTATGGTTAAAGAAAATTTACTCATAAATAACGAACCATTAAGAAAGTTAACATCTATAAATGGAATTAATATTACGATCAACCCCAAAATACCACTATTATTTATAGCATTCTTTAAAATTACCACCAAAAGTCCTATTACAGAAAACCCTATGAATTTTATTATGAAAGTTTTCAAAATAACAATATATAGTGGTATAGAATTTAAAATTGCAGGTATGTTTAAATCTACATACTGCGGAAGTGCGTATGTAACATCATCTTTAGGCCATAAATTTTTAAAGCCCCCTGCATATATGCCTCCAATAGAGTACCCCAAGCATATAATTAACATAGATATAATAATTGAAAGAGCAATAACAAAAATCACATGACTATTAAATATACTTTTGCGAGTCTTCATCTTTATTATGAAATTCCCTTTCTCACTATTTACCATATAAGAATTAATTCCAAAGAATAAAATAGGTGTATATAAATATATACATGCTAAGCCTCCAGCCATTCCACCTTGTCCATTTAAAGTTGAAACAATATTTATTACTGATTTATCCTCTGATGAATACATGGCAAAATAAACAGCTAATGAATAAATTAAAATAAATACTGAAATTAAAATAAAGTATATTTTTTTATTCTTAATTTCCCTTTTTAAGTTATTAAATAAGCTCATTTTTCATTCCCCCAATTATAAATATTGAAAAACAAGCTGTGATTAATATAAGTGGAACAGCTATAAACATATGATTATATCCAGTAGGATTAAACAAAAACATCATTGGAGAATATCTATAGCCTGATACCATCGGAAATACCATGGGAGCTATAACATCCATGGCCATATAAACTATAAAAGGAATAATTGTAATAACATATTTATTTCTAGAATATATACTACTAGCTAAAGCAATACTGCTAAATGTTCCTCCATATATAAATAATAAAAAAATTCTTATAAATACGTGTAATAATGGAAATTTATAATATATCCGTGGTAAAAAATTTCTTGCCTCTAAAGCTGGTGAACTAAAAAATATTTTTGGCTCTATACTAGGAATGAAAGATGCATATAATAGGTAATTCACTATAAATGGAATGCTAATAATTAATCCACTAATAACAAAGTTTACAAAAAACCTATTGATTAAATATTTCTTTTTATCATATCTAGTGAGCATATTTTTTATAAAACCGCTTTTTACATCTTCTAAATAAGAATCTGCAAAAACAATAGTAACCATTAAGGGAAATATAATTTGAAGCATTCGCATGTATTTTCCAACATTATACAACATCAAATTGTTATAAACTCCATTTGAAAAATCTATAAAATCCTTAGATTTTAATCTTATATGATTGTTACTAAAAGCCTCTAAAGAAGCTATTACTATTCCAATTAAAAGAGCTACATATAAGGATTTCCTTTTAAATATTCTTTTTATCTCAATTCTTATCACAATTTCCTCCTATCAAAATTTAATTGCCTAAAAAATTTGTATATTGATAGTTCATTTGATATGCTTGTCCACCTTTAAAGGTATCATACTTTAAATGAGATAAATGTCAAAATTTATAATTCTAAAAAAGAAAAAAACACACAATAATGCAAAGTATTTGCATTATCCTGTGTATTTTATATATACTAACATAATTATATTTAACCACTATATACAAATATGACTCTGTAACTAAAAAATAAATCTATAAAACTCATTTTATACAAACTAAAATGAGTTTTATATCACATATTAGCATACGATTTATACTTTCATATTACTCCTTTTTCCAAAGTGCTAATTTTCCCATTATATCACTTCCATTACTTATACATAAACATTTTTTTGTCATATGAAGTTATTATATGCTTTCTTCCCACTTGGGAAAATGCACATACACACAAGTGCCCTTTCCATACTGGGATTCTATGGTTATATAGTGATTTAACTTTTTAGCCAATTTTTGAGAAAGATATAATCCCATGCCTGTGGATTTTGAGTTAAAATTTCTCCCATTGTTTCCTGTAAAGGCTTTTGTAAATAACCTTTCTATATCTTCCTTCTTAATTCCCCTTCCATTGTCCTGTACAATCAAAATCTTTTCCCGTTCATTTTCCACTGTACTGACTTTAACCATTGGCCTTACCCTTGCATCTAATTCTATTAACTTATCTACTTCCATTAATTCATCTGCTTCTGTTAATTCATCTGCCTCTGTCAATAAATTTAAATCTTCAACAGATCTTTCAGCTGCATTTACAGCAGCCATTGATTCTGTATTTATTTCTGATTTCATATCCTTATTTACATTTATATTTACCTTTGGGCTTTCCTTGGTGTATTTAAGTGCATTAGAAATCAGCTGATCCACTATAAAAAGAATCCACTTTCTATCCGTATCCACCCACATATTAGAATCTACATCATTAATAAAACTTATATGTTTTCTTATAAAAATTATAGAATGCTTTTTCACACTTTCCTTCACAACACTATCTAAAAACACTTCCGATATAATATAATCTTTAGAAAAGTTATCACTTCGTGAATAGTAAAGGACCTTTTCAACATAATCATCTATTTTGTCAATTTCCTCCTGAAGGGACAATAAGTTTTCCCCATTACTATTCATATTATCTGTAATAAGCTTTAAAGTGGTTATTGGAGTTTTAATCTCATGTACCCATGCGGTTATAAATTCATTGTCCTCTACAACTTGATTTTCCATATCCCTTAAGGATACAACATAATATTTGTATAAATCCTCTAAAATCTCCGAATAAACTTCATCCTTATACTCAATAGGCTTAGGGAAAATAGGCACTTTTTCCTTATTTCTTTTAAACTTAAGAAGCTTCTTTATATATCCGTATCTCACATTATAATCCCACACAAAATATATAACCATCATAAAAAGTGACACAGAAATTATATACAACATATTGGACTTTAGCATTCTGTTGCTTCTATCAAGGTAAGTAGTCATAAATATAAATGTCATAAAGAAAATATAAAAAATCAACAATCTAAAGTTTTCTTTTAAATATCTTACAAAATTCATTTCACCATATACCCCTGATTCTTTACTGTCTTTATAAATTCCTCTATGCCAACTTCACTAAGTTTCCTTCTAAGCCTATTTATATTAACAGTTAATGTATTATCGTCAATAAAGCTCTCATGGTCCCAAAGCTCCTGCATAAGTTTTTCTCTACTAACTATGCTCTCATGATTTTTCATAAGCACATAAAGTATTTTAAACTCATTCTTGGTGAGCTCCAGCTTTTCCTCCTTGTAATATACCATATTATCTTTTAGAGAAAGCACTACCCCCTTATAATTTAGAGTATCCGTAGAGGTCCCTGCATAGGAGTATGCCCGTCTTAGAAGTGCATTTATCTTAGCCATAAGCACTTCCATTGAAAAAGGCTTGGTAAGATAGTCGTCTCCGCCCATATTTACACCCATAACAATGTCCATATTTGTACTTCTAGATGATAAAAATAACACTGGTACCTTTGATATTTCTCTTATTTTGCTGCACCAATAGAATCCATCATACTCAGGAAGGTTTATATCCATAATCACCAATTGGGGCTTGATTCTGGAAAACTCCTGAAATACCTCCCCAAAATCTTCAGCACAATACACCTGAAATCCCCATTTTTCAATGGATGTCTTTAATATATCTCTTATTTTATCCTCGTCTTCCACTATCATTATTTTGTACATGCTGTCCCCTCCATTTTACCTACACTTCATCTATTTTACCTATTTATCCTACCACACTTATTTATCTTACATTGCATTTTCACTACATTTTTACTATATTTTCACTATACTTCTAATTTTATTATACTGTTAGAGTGCTAGATAAACAAATAAGATGGGGAGGGTTAACAACTTTTAGACTTTAAATTTGGCTAAAAATTGTTAACTGTCCCCATCTTCTCTAGTACAGATTAGCTGAATGCGCCACCTAAAGTATTGTTTAGCGACTAAGCATATTCTTTTAACACATTGTATACGCCATCTTCGTTATTAGTCTTTGCCACAAAGTTGGCCCCTTTTTTCACATCTTCCGGAGCATTACCCATGGCGTAACTGTAATGAGCAACTTTGAACATAGATAAATCATTATAATAATCACCAAAAACCATTGTATTTTTAGAATCTATGTTAAACTTTTCTTGAATAATTTTTATGGCATTTCCTTTGCTTGTCCCTTTATTCATTATATCTATCCACTCACGACCAGATACAACAAATTCAAGCTCATGGTTTAGATTTTCATTTAAATAATTTATCATCTCTTCAGTGACACCACTGGGCATATGATAGGATATTTTATACACTGGCTCCTTCATTTCATCTAAAGAATTCAATATAACCACTGGAACCTTAACTTTATGAAAAATATTCATAATATACTGTGATGGATTTACTATATGAGGTTCATTTTCCCCTGCCAAAATTAATATTTCTCCTAAATTAGGTTTTAATTCCAATACACTTTGAACATTTTCTTTTGAAATACTTTGAGAGTAAAGAACTTCACCATCATTGTTATATTTTACAAATGCTCCATTATGAGCAATAAATATCATGTCATTTTTAACCTTTTGAAAGTTCACTTTAAGCTGAGAATAAAATCTTCCACTAGCTGCTGCAAATATTATGTTTCTCTTATTAAGCTTAGCAATTATATCAAATACCTGCTCATTTATTTTTCCATTGTCATTTATCAATGTACCATCCATATCTGTCGCTATAAATTTTATCATAAGTATCATCCATCCTTTTCTTCGGCACATTCAAATAAATAATAAGTCAGTATGCTAATATATTTGACTTGTTATTTCCTTTCATGTACCTTATGTATTTTCTTAATCTATTATTTCTTCTTATATATTTTCTTTTTCTATCTATTCTCTTTTCTTATTCATTCCTCATTTACATTTTACCATAGTAAAAAAATACGTGAAGTTATAAGTTAAAATTCATAAATCTTTAAATTTAATATTACTAGATAAGTGATATAATACTTATTTATAGGCCTGTAAATATATTAAAGATATATTAAAGCACATTCAAATAAATAATCAGCCATTATGCTAGTCTATTTGACTTGTTATTTATTTTCATGTTCCTTAAAGATTTTCAATATAGGAAAGAAACTTGAATTTATTTGCTATGACAAAAATTATGAAAGGAGTAGATGATAGTGAAAAAAAATACTGATAACAAAATTAGTATAAATTTAGGGAAAGGTTCCGTTGGAAAACTTCTTTTTAGATTAGCTCTTCCAGCTATTATTGCTCAAATTGTAAACGTGCTCTATAACATAGTAGATAGGATATTTATTGGAAGAATTCCTAATGGACATATTGCCATGGCAGGGGTAGGTATATCCTTTCCAATAATTATTATAATATCTTCATTTAGCGCATTGATAGGAATGGGTGGAGCACCAATTGCAGCTATTAAGATGGGTGAAAAAGACAATGATGCGGCTGAAAAAATATTGAGTAATAGCTTTTCGTCTCTTATAATAATAGGAATCATTTTAACAATAATATTCAGTATATTTAAAGAACCATTGCTTTGGCTTTTTGGCGCTAGTAAAGTAACCATAGATTTCGCTAAGGATTATTTAGGCATATACCTTATTGGAACCATAGCTGTGCAAATAGCACTTGGCATGAATCCATTCATTAATACTCAAGGTTTCACTAAAATCGGAATGGTAACTGTACTTATAGGGGCACTTATTAATATAATCCTTGATCCTATATTAATATTTGGTTTTAATATGGGCGTTAAAGGCGCGGCTTTGGCTACAATACTTTCTCAAACAGTATCAGCAATATGGGTTTTACGGTTTTTATTTAGCAAAAAAAGCATACTTAAAATAAGAAGGAAATATTTAATACCAGATTTTAAAGTAATACTGTCAATAATTTCTCTTGGAGTATCTCCATTTATAATGCAATCTACTGAAAGTTTAGTTTTAATATCATTAAATAACCAACTTTTGCTTTATGGTAAAGATTTAGCCGTAAGCGCTATGACTATAATGAGCAGCCTTATGCAAATAATTTTATTACCACTGACGGGATTAACCCAAGGAGCTCAACCAATTATCAGCTATAATTACGGAGCGAAAAATATAGAAAGAGTGAAAAAAACCTTTAAATTACTTATTACAAGTTGCTTAAGTTATACAACAATTGTGTGGTCTATAATTATGCTATGCCCAAAATTTCTTGTAACGATTTTTAACAGTAACCCTGAATTAGTAAAATTCACCTCTTGGAGCATGAGAATATTCTTTGGTGGGATTATTATATTCGGAGCACAAATTGCATGCCAACAGACATTTCTTGCTCTAGGTCAAGCTAAGATATCCGTTGTATTAGCTTTACTTAGAAAAATAATACTACTTATACCGTTTATCTTTATATTTCCCGCATTTTTTGACGATAAACTTAAGGCAGTATTGATGGCAGAACCAGTAGCAGATATATTAGCTTCTCTTTCCACTATAATTTGCTTTACATTTTTCTATAAAAAACATTTAAAAAATAGCGGAGTTAATGACATGGTTAATAAGATTTCATAATGAGTATTTATACGTAAAATCTCCATCCACTTGCTCACGCTGAGGGAAGTTCTTGATTAAATTATCTATAAATCTAATACAAACTAAAAGACTTAATAAAAATGCAAATCAATAAATTCATGGTATGATTATCCCACAATAAGTATTACATTGCTTTAATTATGAAATTTCTCTGGAATGACTTGCATAAGAAGCGAAGGAACTATTTAAATTTAATTTTAGAAATTCTTCTTTTAGACAGATAAAATTATCGCTAGCCTGGCAAGGACTCCAGGCTAGCGAACCTGAGGCAGGACGCTGAATGTGAGCGTTAGATAATTTTATATGGCTAAAAGATTAGAATTTCTTAAATTAAATTTATTGTTCCTAGCTCTTATGCAAGTCATGGAGGAGAAATTTCATAATTCCATTACATTCTACCTTATTGTGGGTTAATCATGGTATACTATTAAAGTAATACTACATTTTTTATTATCAAGGAGGAGCACTCAATTCCATATAGAGCAATAACTCACTTCAGCATAGAAACTGCAGGTCACTTCGATTTAGACGCTGAACTAAAAATATGGATTTCAGGAACTCAAATGCCAATAGAAAAACAATTTAACAAAAGTTTAAATATATACGAACTTCAAAGTGTACTAGCCGCATATGTATTAAAATAGCAAACATATTTCAATGTAAAAGGTTGTCGCACTAAAAATAAATACTACAATATATTGATTCCACCACAAAAATACAATGTGGTGGAATTATGAAATTAATCCTCCTGAGAAACAGCATTGGCTACTTCTGCTGAAGATACTATTAATTCTTCATTATCTACATGATATTCATCACCAGTCTCTTCTTTATCAGAACTCAATAAAGTTTTTCTAGAAATTAAAGTAGTAGCAAGTAATATTATGGCAGTTATAGCTACACAAATCCAAGGCTGAATTTTATCAAATAAAACTCCATACACCATTTGTCCTAGTGGTACAGCTGCCATGCATCCCGCACCCAATACAGCACTTACTCTCCCCATCATTGATAAGGGCACTACTTCTTGAAACATAATATTCAATGCCATATTTCCAATAGTTGTTATTAATGTAATTACAAAAGTAATTGATATTAAACTTATATATGGTATAAAATTAGTTCTAAATAAATTTAAATACAATGCAGATGGTACTATTGCCATAATACCCACTAATACCGATTGAATTAAAATATCTAAGAATAAAATTTTACCATATTTCATCTTTTTGCAAATAATACTACAAAAAAATGGAGCAATTATCATAGGAATTACTAATATAGCTTCTAAAATACCATATTGGTAATCAGTTACTTTTAATACTTGCTTCGATATATAAGTTAATCCTACAGAAAATACAGGTGAATAGGCAAAATTAAGTATTACTCCTATAGTTATTACACTAACCATTATCTTCTTTTTCTTTATAAACTTAATTCCCTCTGAAAAATCAACATAAAAAGATTTTAAATTAATTTTTTCAGGCTTTTTATTTGTTTTAGGTATATTTATGAACATCTCGCTTATGGATGATAAAACAAAACTTATGGAGTTTATTACTAATATAGTAAACAATCCATAAACTCCAAATAAGAATCCTGCTATGGCAGGTGCTACTAGATTACCTAAATTCATAATAAAAGAATTAATTCCATTGGCATCTACTAATTCTTCCTTTTTTACAATAGTTGGTATGACTGTACTTATGGCTGGGTTAAATAGCAATGATATTATTGACATGACAATAACTAAAAAATATATATGTGTTAAAGTTAATCCCCCATTAACTTTATAAATAACAGCATATATACCAATCATAATCCCATTTAGCATATCCAGATATACTATTATTTTTTTCCTTTCAAACCAATCTGCAAAAACTCCAGCTATAGGTCCCAAAACTATCTGTGGTACTATGGTCAAAGCTAAAACTGATGCAAATTTAGTAGCAGATCCTGTTATCTTTAAAACATACAAAGAAAGTGCAAAATTCTGCATTTGGCTACCTATAAGAGATACTAATTTCCCTTGCATTAGAAGTACGAAATTTCTTTGTTTTAAAATGCTTACTTTCATACTATTTTATTCCTCCTAATATCACTGTGTTTTAAATCGCTATAGTAATGTAATCTTATCTTATCTTCTAAACTTAATCCATCTGGAACAAGTCCATTACATATATTTGGATTATTAAATCTAGAATAAGTACAGCCACCCATGCACATTGGTAGTTGTATACATTTTTTGCATTGTTCACTATTCAAAGCTGAAGTATTCTTAAATTTATAATATTCATGTCTATTTTCTAATTTAATATTACCATCTTCAGTTAGCTTACCAAAGTGCAGCCCATTCTCTGCAGCCGTTGAACATGAACATATTTTACCATCTGGCTCTATTGTAAATGATGCTTTACATGAAGCTTCACAACCATTTTTTATAGACATAGTATGATAGAACTTAAACCCATTATCTATAGCATTTTTGTAAACATTATACAAATTCATTTTTTCACGTTCCTGCATTAAATTTGACAATCTAAGCTCAATATCTTTTCTATTTTCCCTCGGAATCTGCTCAAATAATTCAGTAATATAAAAAGAGTTATCTTTAGTCACATTAATTCTTAAAATAATTCGTACATCTTTACTTAACAATTTTAATATATTTTCCTTAACTTTATTAAAGGTTCCTTCTCCATTAATAAGGGGCCTTTGCTTATCATGACATTTTTGTGGTCCATCTAACGTTATCTGAAATTTTTCTATTGAAAGTTTATCTACTATTTCTATATTTTTATCTGAAAATAAATAACCATTTGTAGTCATCCATGCTTTATACTCACATCCATTTTTTTTGCATATATCTTTAAACTTATTAGTCAATTCAATAATTCTTTTAAATTCTAAAGTTGGCTCTCCACCAAACCATCCTATTTCTAATCTTTTTACTCTTTTGGTTATATTATCTACAAATTTTAAAACTTTCTCAGTTGTGCAATCATCCATTTTGAGTTTTTTATGTTCTTCGTAACAATACGTACATCTGAAGTTGCAGTCTAATGTTGGCTGTATTGTTAAATAAAACACTTGATCTCCAAATCTACTAGCGCATTCATTAAATTTAATTTCTTCTAATTCATCAAAATCATCTTTTATTAAAATACCTTTACCTAACAATTGTTTTAATACCGTAGCCTCTTTCAATTCATACCTATCTTTATTTAAATTTTGTAATAAGTTATCTACGACATTTTTCTGAAAATCATTATATATAACATATTTACGTGATAGAGTATTATAAAGAATATTTGTATCAGCTTCTATATTGAACTTAACATTATATTTTGATTGTTTCACTTACATACCCCTCTCTTGTTTCCATATTAATATAAAAAGGCACTAAAAGTTTAGTACCTTTTTATAACCAACAATTAACAGCCTATTCCACACCAACTATGTCCATTAGACGCTGCTTCTTCATCTACAAATAAGTCCATTCCTTCATTTTGTATAGCATTTGCTAATTCTTCAGACTCAATGTAAATTCTTCCATTCTCAACTTTGTACATTTCCTTTCCTAAAGCCATAACCTTTTTTTCTTCAACATTTTTGTTTTCCATTATATATTCCTCCCTAAATTTTATTTAATTTGTTATATATAATAATTTAAATTATTAACTAGCTAGTGGTTTTTACTTTCATAAACTCCCGTATATCCTAAGTTCGCTTTTTCATATTCAAATAAACTAACTTCTTCATTCTTTTCAATACTTATAGTGCTGCTAGATTGAACTTTTTTTCTTCTAACATCATATATTTCTTTCACAATTGGATATATATCATCCTTCTCTATAAAAATCATATTCTTGATGTTATTTAATGATTAGTTGGATTTATAAGAATCTCATACCCAACCCCCGGTCTTTCCTCAGAAGAGTCTACATTTAAAGAGGAGTCTTGTATTTCCAAATCCTTGGGTAATCCTTTCTTATCCTTTTCAATTTTAACATTTACTTTTTTCTTCTCCATCATTTCACCCCTTCGCCATAAATCATTACTTTCTTAAATATTTCTTATATTTGTTGCTTTAATATTAAGATTTAAAAAAATTATTTTTTCAAATTATATGGAGCCAAAACACTTATAAATCCATAAGTATCTGAAGCATCTAATTTTTCCATAGCTTGATATTTATCAAATAACTCATCTAGCTCTTTTTTAAACTCTATCATTTTTTCTTCGTCAGTTTTTATAAAATAAGCCTTTATTTTATGAGGTTTATCACCAAAGTTATTTATATTTCTTATAATTTCCCTAGTTAATGAAGAAAAATGCTGAGCTGATAATTCTACATCATCTTTACTGTCATCACTTTTGCAATTATTCCTTAGGTAATTTAATATATCTACATCCGTAGATGCTAATTCGTAGGTTTTTTCTACTTTTCCATCGATAACCTTTACATCAATTATCTTAATAAGCTTTGCTTCTATAAGCCTTTGAATATACAACTGTACTGAAAAACTTGGTACAGTTAATTCTCTAGATATTTCTTTCACTGTCTTTGATCCTGATAGGAGTATTAATAAAACATCCAAAGCTTTACCACTTAATATGTCTTCTTTAAGTTTATCTTCTTCACTTATTAAGGACATATCGTATATGCAAGGAATATCACTCATATAGTTTCCTCCATTTCCTAGTTTAATTTGAGTAATGAAATCACTTGGTCTACATCACAGTTTCCAATAGCCGCCAATCCCATTTTTTCTTCTACAAACATGTCTTGAACTGTTTTATGTAAACTCTCGCTATTTGATTTTTTAATGTTCCTTATTTCTTGTTCTAATGAAAATAATTGACCATTTGAAGTACATTTACCTAAAAATTTTAATTGTGATGTTAAATCATCTAAATCAAGTAAGGTTCTTGTTTCAAGTACTTTTTTAACTCTATTAATTTCTTTATCTGTAAAACCTTCAACTTTTACTTTATGAAATTCATCCATCATAATTTTCACTACTTCATTTACTGACTCACTAGCACAAACTGCTGTAAAACCAATGGTTCCTCTCTTCTCATAAAAACTTGTAAATGCTCCTATGCTATATGCAAGTCCTCTTTTCATTCTTATTTCTTGAACCAATCTTGATTCCAAGCTAGTGTCTCCCAGTATTTTAGCTATAATATCTATATTAGTTCTTTCTGCATCCATATAAGATGGTGTTCTAAAACCTATAGATATTGCTGTACTTTTTCCACTTCCAGCAGAATTAAAATAGATACCAGGTTCACTATCCACTATTTCTTTATATTTCCTAGTCTGTGTATCTTTCCACCTTGAAAAATTTTCTTCTATTGTATCTAATGTTTTTTGATATTCTATACCACCTACAACTACAAGTGTTGAATTTTCAGGTGTATAAGAATTTTTTATAATATTTTCTATATCACTAATTTTAGCATTATTTATATTTTCTAAATTACCTACTATTATTTTTCCTACACCCATATTTCCCCAAAGTGCCTGACTAGTTCTTTCTTTTATTTGGTTAAATGAAGAGTAAAAAGATATAGTCTCTTGAGATACAACCTTCTTCTCATTTTCCAGAAGTTCATTAGCAAAAGTTTTATTATCTATAGCTATAGTAGATATTGTTTCTATACATTTTTCTAGCATATTTGATAGACCAGTAAAATAATATGAAGTAGTTTCTTTTGTAGTCCCTGCATTATACACAATTCCTTCTGAAGATACTTCATTTATTAATTTCTTAAACCGTTGATTACTATCATTTTCTATATTTATCATTAAATGTTCTACTAAATGTGATAATCCATTTTCATCATCATTCTCATATTTACTGCCCTGCTTTACCCAAATACCACAAGCCATTGTTCTTACATAAGGAATTTTATGCATTATAACCCTGAGTCCATTTTCTAGATAAACATTTAAAATATCATACACTTTTTCACCTACTTTCTTAGTGAATTCTCTTTTATATACATAAAATCATTTGATTTTGAGAAAGTAAATATATTTTTTTACTTTTTTTTATTTTCCTGTTGGTTCTGGATCAATACAACTACTAATACTTTTAGCATTTACCAAATACTTACTTTGATTTTCTATAGGTTTGGCACTAACAATTCTTGATCCACCATTCAGAAGCACTATCAATGATAGTGTTAATACAATAGTATTCATTATTTTTTTCATATTAATATCCCCCTTATATTATTAATAGTAAAATATATGCATTTAAGTAAATACCTTTTATTTTACATATATTGTATCATTAATTTAAAAATAAGTAAATAGTTTTTATTTACTTTTATATTATTTTTTATTATAATATAATTAAATTAATTATACGAGGAGAAATGTTCATGAATACTAAAGTTATTACAGCAGGCGAAAAATTAAAAGATATAAGAAAAAAATATAACATAAAACAATATGAACTAAGCGGAGATAAACTTACAAGAAACATGATAAGCATGATCGAAACTGACAAGGCTAGACTTACAAAATATACAGCCAAAATCTTACTAGAGAACATACACAAAATATGTAAAGATCGCAATATAGAATATGATATCACATTGGAATACCTACTTGAATGTCCTGAATATCAAGCCAAGGGAATATGTAATGAATTCATCCAGTTATTAAATTCCACACCACAAAAAGTATTTGAAAGTGACTTTCAAAAGACTCTCAATGAAATTGAAAGTTTACTAGATAAATATAAATTAAAAAAAGAAAAAACAATTATATATACAAAACTAGGTGAAATATTTAAAATCTCTCGTAATTTTCATAAAGCATATACCTATCTTTTAAGAGCATTTGAAAACTCTAATGATCTTTTTAATGATCTTGAATTAATAGGTTTAATTATTGACATTACCTGTTGTTGCAACAATTTAAAGAAGTATAAAGAAGTATTAGATTTCAGCAGATTAGCCTATATTTATATGGATAATATTCCAAAGGATCAAGAATATAAACTTAAGTATAACAATATTATAGCTTATAAAAATCTAAAAAATTACAATTCAGCTTTAAAAGAAATTGAAGAAATTGAATATAGGTTTAAAAATGAATTAGATTCATACCAATTTGAAAAAATAAAAGTCCTTATTTTAAAAGCCAATTGCCTTAAAGAAAAAAACTTCTACATTGATGCCCTAAAAATACACAAGGAAATATTAACTTTATGCCAAAATGATATAGAAATGTATCTTGTTACATTGTGTAATATATTAGAAATTTATATTGAAATGAATGACAGTAAGAATCTTAAAGAATACGTTGATAGGTGTACTTCTCATCTAAATCAATATGAAAACCTTCAAAATAAGAAATACTCTTCTGAAATATATAATGATATAGGACTAGGCTTTTATACTATAAATAAATTTGAAATGAGTAAACCGTACTTTAACAACGCTATAAAGGAAGCAAAAAAGTATAAGAAAGTAGACATCATACTATCCTCTATGGAAAAACTTTTAAATATAGCTGCAGATGATAAAGCTACAGATGAAGTGGATAATTTAAAAAATCAGCTAGTTGAAATTATGTCTCTTAATTTACTGCCTATAAACAACGCTTTAATATTTGAGTTTATTAAATACTATAATGATTTAGGGGATAGAGAAACTATCAATGACATAGTGAATTTTACAAAATCCCTATTCTTGAAATAGTATTTTTACATTGCATTTAGTAAAAATATTTAATTAAGATATTTAATATATATAATATAAAAACTTGAAATACCAAAACCACAATTAGATAAGCAGTAAAAAAAATTATCCTCTCCTTTTATTTTAAACTTATATAAATTCAAGTTTAAAGTTTTAGGGACGGTTAACAGCTTTTGATATTGAATTTAATAAAAAGTTGTTAACCGTCCCCTTTTTTTCTATCATACATATGCTATCTCTAATATTTCATAAATCTTATGAAATTTTTACTACTCCATCTAGTTGCTGTTTAATTTCATCACTTAAATGATGGGAAATCATAATAGCCATTGCATTTGTATCTAAAATAAATTTTTCAATGAAGTTGGCAGTTGCTTTATCAAGATTTTCAAGTTTAACTACTTGCAAATCTCCAATACTTCTCCATCACTTAATGCCAAATTCACTTGAATATTATTCTTAATTGTATCATTTTACTAAAACTATACTTTATTTTTGCTTATTAAATATTCTCTTATTTTATATCCATCAGTTAAGTTTCCTTCACCTAAACCATAAGGATCAATTCTAGGAATTAATGAACGTACTAATAAATAAAGATCATAAAGAATAATCACACTAATAAATTTTCTTAATTCTATTGGGCTTAAAAGATTAATTAAAAAAAGCAATATAAATACTATTAAACTTGCTAGTGGACCCCATAAAATTATAATAAAATAATCTTTTTCGCTTATATCACAATCAGACCAAAAAGTTATTCCTCTAAAACAATTATGAAAATTGAATTTTATTTTCAATCTCCTAATCTTTATTGTTTTAGATTCATTAAGCCCCTTTTTCTCTCCAAGTTGAATTGTTACATCACCATCAGTTAATAATAACCCTGGTATAGCATGTCCTAATTCGTGAATAAAAGTAATGATAGGTCCAGTTATACATAATACTATAACTTTAATAAGATAATATATAAAATCTAGCATCTAAAAACCTCCTATTTAATTCATAGTACATTCTTTACATCTATGGTACTATGTCAATACCTTCTACTTTTCTTATTGATATAGGACATCCACTACAGTAATCCTTAAAATTAGAGTATATAAATAATGAAGATTTTATACTCTGATTTTAAGGATTAGTACTTCAAGCAATGAAGAATATATGATTTGATATTTGGATAGAATATAGTACTCTATTAAAATATACCCATTAAAGTAAATAGTTTGTATTTTACATATATTGTATCATCCATTTAACAATAAGTAAAGATTTCTTAATTTATTTAAAAAGAATTCTTTAGTACACTTAAAATTAGATAAAATATTTAGTAAGGAGAAAAACTTATGGATACTAAAGTCACTACAGCAGGCAAAAAACTTATGGATATAAGAAAAAAATATAATATAAGAACTTCAAATAAACATTCACTAGCTAAGCTTTTTTTATTTATAGACAATAAAAAAAACTTAACTTCTTAAATTTAAGAAGTTAAGTTTTTTGAGGCGAAAATGTTCAGGTATCATATTAGCATAACTGTTACAGTAAATAATCAGTAAATTTACCAACTATTTCATATTGCCACATAATTTATTAAAGTAAATGTAACTTCCTTACTTTCATTAGCTTCCTATTGAGTCTGGATCAATACTATTATTAATAGCTTTTATTTGACTGTTAATAGATATTAAATTTTTAGATTTAGTATCCAAAGTCTTTGCATTAACAATCCTTGTCCCATTATTGAAAATGGCTATTGTACATAGTGTCAATACCATAGTTTTTATTACTTTTTTCATAATATCTCCTCCTTATATATTTTATAATTAAATGCAAATATGAAAGTGAATTATTCTTTATTTTACATATATTGTATCATTGATTTTTATAAAAGTAAAGGATTTATCTTTACTTCTATAGAATTCTTTAGTATACTTTAATTAGATAAAATATATAGTAAGGAGAAGATCTTATGAATACTAAAATTATTACAGCAGGAGAAAAACTTAAAGACATAAGAAAAAAATATAACATAAAGCAATATGAGCTAAGCGGAGATAGACTTACAAGAAATATGATAAGTATGCTGGAAACTGATAAGACTGGCCTTACAAAAGCTACTGCTGAAATTTTAATGGAAAACCTACATAAGATATGTAAAAGACGCTCTATAAGATGCGACGTTACTTTGAAATACTTACTAGAATCACCTAAGTGCCAGGCAAAAAAAATATGTGATTGTTTTATTAAATTCTTAAATTCCACTCCGCAGAAAGTATTTGAAAATGAATTTCAAAAAGATCTAGATGAAATCCAAAACTTACTAGATAAATATAAATTAAAAAAAGAAAAAACAGCAATATATACAAAGCTAGGTAAAATATTTAAAACTTCTCGTAATTTCAATAAAGCATATAGTTATTCTTTAATAGCTTTTGAAAATTCTAACTACCTTTTTGATAATCTTCAATTAATAGTTTTAATTATTGACATCACCTATTGCTGCAACAATTTAAGAAGATATAAAGAAACTTTACATTTCACTAAATTAGCCTATACTTACATGAATAACATTCCAGAGGAGCAAGAATATAAGCTTAAATATAACAGTATCATAGCCTATAAAAATCTAAAAGACTACAACTCAGCTTTAAAAGAAATTGAAGAAATTGAACATAAGTTTCAAAATAAATTGAATTTCTACCTATTTGAAAAAATAAGTATACTTATATTAAAAGCTAATTGCCTTAAAGAAAAAAAATTTTATTCTGCTGCTCTACAAGTACACAAAAAAATATTAACTTTAAGCGAAAATAATATAGAAATGTATCTTGTTACATTGTGCAATATATTAGAAATTTATATTGCAATAAATGATATCAAAAATATAAAAGAATATATGCAAAAGTGTATTTTTTATTTAAACCAATATGAAAAACTTCCAAATAAGAAATATTCTTCTGAAATATATAATGATATTGGATTAGGTTTTTATGCTATAAATAAACTTGAAATGAGCAAAACATATTTAAAAGAAGCTATAAATGAAGCAAAAAAATATAAGAAAATGGACATTGTACTATCTTCTATGAAAAATACCTTTAAATATAGCTATAGGTAACACCATAATTTTTATAAAATCTCAATTTCCTAAATAGCAATGCCACATATTGCTATTGATTAATTAAGACATTTACTATAAATAATATAAAAACTTCAAATGCCTAAAATACAATTAGGTACATGAAAGAAATAAGAAGTCAAAGATGATAGTATATTTTGTGTCATACGAGGAAGCAGCTTCCGTAGCTAGTAATACTATCAGCGGGTTCTACTGACGTAGTATTACACAAAATAAACTATCACTGACTTATTGTTTATTTGAATGTACCCTATAGGTAAACAGTTGAAGAAAAATTGTCCTCTCCTTTTATTTTAAGTTTATTGGGACGGTTAATACCATTTTGATATTGAATCTAACAATGGCCATTAACCGTCCCCCATTATTACATATAATAATTCCTATGAAGCTATTGAAATTAATTTGTAATAATCCTTAATATTAATATTGAAAAATAAATTAATATCTATCTTTATTTTCTCCCCTTAATCAAAAATAATGAATAATCGATCCTCTCCCCTTCTATAATTTTTTCACCATAAAAAAATGTATGGGACTCTACATCACTAAACCCAGCCCTAAGTAAAATGTCTTTTAATTTTTCTTGATTAAATCCGTTATGTCCATCAAAATCAGGATATTTTTTATGAAAGCCACCATCTTCCTCATCCAAATCCACTATACACAAGTAACCACCTTCATTAATTAATTCATAAAACTTATCTATTATTTCCTCCGTATTATAAATATGATGAAGTACCAGAGAATTATAAACAACATCGAACTTCATATCCAATGAATTTTTAAAGGATATATCTACATTCTTTGCAATCATATTATTTACTTTATATTTATCAATCTTAGAATTCAATATATCTATCATTCCCTTTGATGAATCAACAAGAGTAATTTTTTTAAATTTATCATAAAGATTAAAACTCACAAGACCAGTCCCACATCCAAACTCCATAGCAGAATATTCCTTATGAATATCAATAGACTTACTTATCTCCTCAGCTACTATCTTTGCTCTACTAATTCTTTTTTCTGTATCCCAATTTTTAGCACATTCATCAAAACCCATTTTAACTTCCCCCTTGTATAACAATTTTTCATTATTAATAGAAATTTTTAATCCATATGTATATTTTAATGTTGCTAGTATCAATCTATATTAATACATGTTTTTTAACATTTACTATAATAAATGTTATACTATAGATAAATTAACAAATTTAGGAGGGGCAAAATGGGTAATTTTTTAGAGAGCACTCTAATTAGGCTAATCTTTGGAACACTTCTATTAATGCTAATATTAATCTTAAATATCAAAACAGCACTTATAGTATTCGGACTTATTTTAATCTTCTTAGGCATACTATTTAGCAAAAATATCAGTTTACACGAAAAATATATGAAATTATTTTCTAGAAACACTTATTTAGAGTATACAGGTATGGATGATACAGCTAAAAAATTAGCAAGAAGAAGAAAGATTTTTTATTATTACCTTGGAAGCTTACTTTTCTTAATATATCCCTTTTTTTCATATTCTGATATATCAAACTCAGAAATCTATGAAATTTATATCATGCTTATAATTTTCTCAGCTCTACTCCTTAATTCTATAATTGGAATATGGCTATTTAGAAAATTTAAAAATTCTAAACAATATACATTCTCCTGCATCATATTCTGGATTTTGGTTTTATACTATATGTACAGATTATTTTTATAATTTATATTTTATAATAATGGAAATGTAATAAATAACCCAAAAGTTGTTAACTGTCCCCTCATTCTACTCATTCTACCCCCTTATAAGCCCCTTCCATGTTATTAAAATAAAAAAATAATATAAATAAATAATAATAATAAAGAGAATAAAATTAATAAAAATAATCATCAAAATAATAGAAAAGATTAACATTAATTAAAATAACCAGTAGCATAATAAAAAAACTAAGGCTAACTTTCATAAAGCACAAGTTAAAATTAAAACTATGACAAAAACACCTCCATAAGTTTTTAATAAAATATAAGCTAAAGCTTTTGAAAAATTTTATTTGAAGTATAATAAACATTTCCTAGCAAGTGAGTTCTCATAAAACTTACTTGCTTCTATTTTTATATTATAAGTTTTACCTTCTGTAATAGTAAAAGGTTCTGATAAAACTTATTTACTTTTATTTTTATTAAAAGTGTAATAAACATTCCTTACTGCATACCTAATAATTAAAGAATGAATTTTATTTTTAAAGCTCATTACATCATTAGAATTTTATTGGTTCCTTATTTTATTAAAAAATAAAATGATTATCCCGCAAAAACATTACATTACTGGAATTATGAAATTTCTCTGGAATGACTTTCATAATTCCATAGCATTGTACCTTTTTGTAGGTTAATCATAAAATTTATTTGGAGGGATAGACATGGCAGTATTTAGAATGTTTTATATTAATTTTTGGAGAGATGCTTTTATAGTGGAACTTACCCCTGAAGAAAAATATTTTTATATATACACGATGACCAACCCTAACACCAATCAATGTGGCATTTATCAAATATCCAAGAAAACCATGAGTTTTGAAACTGGCTTTGCTGAAGCAGAAGTGGAGAATCTTTTAAATAAACTCACTGAATGTGGCTATATAAAATACTGTGAAAGCTCAAAGGAACTTATGATAACAAATTGGATAAGAGAAAACTTCATAAACAGCCCAAACAACATAAAAAGCTTAAACGGTGAGCTTAAAAAAGTTATAAATAAAGACTTTCTACAGAAATTCTATAATATTTGTACAGCTGAAGGATATCCTTTAGACAAGCTATTTCAAGGCACAAAACTAAATTTTTTAAGCGTTCAGGAACATTCTGTAAACAATTCTTTAAACAATAATTCAGCAAATAACACTTCAGGCAATGTTTCAAAGACCATAAATGCTATAAAAAGCAATACTGCAACCAATGTGCCAAAGGCTATAAATACTATAAAAAATAGCACTTCAACCAATGTGTCAAATACTATAGATACTACAAACAATACTTCAAACACTGTTAATGTTTCAAATGCTCTCACTTTAAAATCTTCAGACAGTGCCAATGTTAAACTTAATAAAACTTTGCAAGCAAACTCCTTCCAGGCTTCCAATAAAACTAATAATCCTGCTGGTTCCTTAGAAGAAACTACTACTGATAGAATCCAAGAACCTATTAATGTTTTAATGCAGGAAAGCCAAGCTAATACTGAAGGCGAAAATCCTCTTATGACTTTAGAATCTAGCAGTGCCTTAGAGAAAATGAACCCTGAATTTAAAAACCTTATAAATCTATTTAGCAGCAACATCCATCCTATAACCCCATTAGAATATGCAAAACTTTCTGATTGGTCAAAGGACATAGAACCAAAGGCCATAGAAATAGCTATCTTTGAGGCCGTAAATCACAACGCTAGAAGTATGAGCTATATTAATTGCATTCTAAACAATTGGATTTCTCTCGGCATTAAATCCAAGTCCCAAGTACAAAATTACCAAAAGGAGTGGAATGAAAAGCAGAGTAAAAACAAAGACTTCAAAGAACCCTACTGCATTCCAAACGCAGCCGCCTATGACTATGTAGATTTCACTGAATCCGAAAATAACAATCAAAATGAAAATACCAACCAATAGGAGGCTAAAAAATGAATAAGTTTTATAACATTCAAATGGAAAGCGAACTTCTCGGCGCAATAATACTAAAAAATGATTACATGTTAGAAGTTATGAGCACTTTGGAACCTGAAGACTTTTACGATGCAAAGCACAAATTGATTTTTTCCGCTGCAGTTAAGATTTTTGAGGAAAATAAAGCTATAGAAATAACCTCCCTCTGTGAAAAACTAGGCTCATCCCTGGTAGATGCCGGTGGCATTTCCTACATAAGTAGCATAATATCCAGTGCCCTACCAACATTTAATATAAATCATTACGCAGCTACCTTAAAGGAAAAATCCACAAACAGAAAGCTAAAACTCCTTATAACAAAAGGCGTGAAGCTTATTGAAAAAGAAAATTCCTGCTCAGATAAAGTCATGGATTATATGGAAGAAAACTTTTTCAAACTAAAAAATGTAAAAAAGCAAGACCAAGGTGACCTAATACCTGCCCTAGAATCCGTAATTAACAACATGGAGCTTAGGTATAAAAAAGGCGGCGGCATAAGAGGTATATCTACTGGTTATAAAAACCTTGATTACATGATAGGCGGCCTGTCCTACAAAGATTTTATTTTACTAGCTGCAAGGCCCTCCATGGGAAAAACCTCCTTTGCCCTAAATATAGCCTTAAATGTGGCTTTAAGAAAGAAGGAAAAAGTTGCTTTTTTCAACCTAGAAATGTCCAAGGAGCACGTGCTTGAAAGAGCCCTTTCCATATGCTCCGACATTTCCTGTGACCACATAAAACATTCCACACTTACAGACAAGCAGTGGCTAGACATTATAAATACCACCAGCTCCCTAAGCTCCTGCCCCTTACACATATATGACAGCATTTTTGTGTTAAAGGATATAAAACATGAATGTAAAAAATTAAAACTACAAAAGGGGCTTGACCTAGTAATCATAGATTATCTACAACTTATAGACTCCGGTGAAAAAAGTGAAAACCGTAGCATTGATGTGGGCAAAATTTCTAGAAACCTAAAGCTGCTTGCCAAAGAACTAGATGTAACCGTAATAGCCCTCTCTCAACTATCAAGAGCTCCAGAGGCCAGACTAAACCACAGGCCCCTTCTTTCTGACCTAAGAGAATCCGGAAACCTAGAGCAAGACGCAGACGTAGTGATGTTTCTCTACAGAGACGCCTACTACAATAAAGACAGCCAAGAAAAAGACATAATAGAAAACATAATTTCAAAAAATAGAAATGGAAAAGTGGGGACAGTTAAGCTGAAATGGCAGGAGGATTTGCAGAAAATTAGTTAAAACAAAAATACCTTTGACAGCAAGATGGCTCAGATAAAGATGAAGGTGAAATCACAGGTGGTAAAAGGCTAATTAGAAGACTTTATAAAGAGTATCATCACTTTGCAGATATAATAGTAGCAGATGCTTTGTATTGTAAGTCACCTTGGATTAAAGAAGTACTCTCTATAGGAATGGATGCAGTAGTAAAGGTTAAAGATGAACGACTTCATATTGTAAAAGATGCATTAGCTTTATTTAAATGCCGTGAGGCAGATAAAGAATGGAGGGTTAATAAAAAAAGTGACAATTATATAAAGATAAAAGCTTGGGATGAAGATAATTTTGAAATGCATGATTCAGAAATAAAAGTAAGATTTATAAAATTTATAGAAGAAATACATAATGGAGATAAAATAGAAATTAAAGAGGCATGGATTATAACAACTGATAAATTAACGTCAGTGGAAACCTTATGGAAGATAATGCATAAGAGATGGGACATTGAAAATAATGCATTTCATCAGTTAAAAACAGAATGGCATTTAGATCATTGTTTTCTTCATAGCCCTACGGGCGTAGAAACTATATTGATGTTTATACTAATAGCATTTAATTTAATGCAATTATATTTTTTTAGATGTATACGTAATTTTAGAAAGAAACGCATGCTTCAGATAGATATTATTGAAGACATAAGAGATGAAAGATTTATTATAGAAGATAGTTGTGATAACCCACTTTTTGTGAAAACTTAAAATAAAAATAAAATTGGAAATTATTTATTAAGGTTTCATGGAGTAGGGGAAAGTGTAGCTATTTTTGCGACCTATCGGTCTGTGGGCTTACCAGCCCTTTAATTAAGTGTAAAAAAATACAATTCCAGTAAAAATAAAACTTTTACTGGAATTAGGTGCGAAATCTCTGAAAACTTCCTAATATATTTGTATTTACATCTCACATAGTTCCTATAAAACGAAGATAAGCTTTGTGATACTACTGTTTTTCCCCTATTTACATCTCACATAGTTCTTATAAAACTAGTTTGCTTATTTAAATTATCATAAGAAACTTTCATTTACATCTCACATAGTTCCTATAAAACCACACCCTCCTACTTCCTTTCTATAATAATTTAAAAATTTACATCTCACATAGTTCCTATAAAACTAGATGGTCAAGAATATAAAATTAATAGTAATACAATTTACATCTCACATAGTTCCTATAAAACGGTAAAAATTGTTTTCATGCTATTTCCTATACTTTCAGATTTACATCTCACATAGTTCCTATAAAACTTGAGACCAGAGTTGGTCGCACTACAGAATCGATAAGAATTTACATCTCACATAGTTCCTATAAAACGTTGAAGTAGATGAAGCTACAGGAGACATTCGTGGCGTAATTTACATCTCACATAGTTCCTATAAAACCCTTATATCCATACTGTTCCTACTGGTGCATTAACATTTACATCTCACATAGTTCCTATAAAACCTTCCTGAAAATTCATATTTCAACAATCTTTCTATTTCATTTACATCTCACATAGTTCCTATAAAACGAACTATGTGGTTTATTATGTGCTTCACTGTTATTTATTTACATCTCACATAGTTCCTATAAAACCATATTTGAGGGCACAATAGGTTTTTGTAATTTCAAATTTACATCTCACATAGTTCCTATAAAACATGTTGCAGAGTTTATAATACTTAATTCTTCCCATATTTACATCTCACATAGTTCCTATAAAACCCGATAAGCAGAAATGAGAAAGACCTATTTTCACAAATTTACATCTCACATAGTTCCTATAAAACCTGCTAACTTTAATTGCGATTGATGCTTTTTCATTTATTTACATCTCACATAGTTCCTATAAAACGTTCTATGAGTGATGTTGTAATTGATTTAACAAAACAATTTACATCTCACATAGTTCCTATAAAACGTTCACTTTTACGGTTGCTTATAATGTGCCACACAGATTTACATCTCACATAGTTCCTATAAAACGATGTTTAAATATATGCTTAAAGACAAGCAGACTGGATTTACATCTCACATAGTTCCTATAAAACAACAACACAGTTATTAAAATACACAGAATGCTTCATCATTTACATCTCACATAGTTCCTATAAAACTGTTCAGTATCTGATAATTGTGCTTCTACATCCTCATTTACATCTCACATAGTTCCTATAAAACTATGCTACTGTCTATCCCTAATTGAACATTAGTTAATTTACATCTCACATAGTTCCTATAAAACCTCGCTATTCTTCGGATTATGGGGGTGGGTAAAAGATTTACATCTCACATAGTTCCTATAAAACTGCATTCCTCCTAAAATATAACATAGCCTAACGCTGATTTACATCTCACATAGTTCCTATAAAACGCTAAGTCTATTACATCAGCTTCATAGGCTTTATAATTTACATCTCACATAGTTCCTATAAAACACTTCTACTTCATAACACCCCTGTACTATTTTAATATTTACATCTCACATAGTTCCTATAAAACAATATGTTTAATTTTACAAAGGAAAGTGGTTTAACAAATTTACATCTCACATAGTTCCTATAAAACACTAGCCACCCCCTTCCAATTTATTATAATTCTCCACATTTACATCTCACATAGTTCCTATAAAACGGTTTATACGGTTCTTCATGTCTCCTAAGAGCATAATTTACATCTCACATAGTTCCTATAAAACTTATGTTTACTATGTTCTTAGTAGTTAATGATCTAGTATTTACATCTCACATAGTTCCTATAAAACTCACAACTACTCTTACTTAATGTTATCGTGTTACTTCCATTTACATCTCACATAGTTCCTATAAAACACCTTTAGCCTCTTTAGATTTAATTTCTTCTGCAGTATTTACATCTCACATAGTTCCTATAAAACAATAGTTCCTCTGTTTTAACTCCTAAAGCACTAGCTACATTTACATCTCACATAGTTCCTATAAAACGTAGAACCAGTAAAGGAAAATAAACCAACTTTAGAAAAATTTACATCTCACATAGTTCCTATAAAACATTGAAGATTCTTTAATAATTATGGATGAAGCTGGAAATTTACATCTCACATAGTTCCTATAAAACGGTTTTGCAGCAGATGGTGTGGTAGGGAAAAACACTATTTACATCTCACATAGTTCCTATAAAACAATTCAAGTATGTATCATTTAAGTTGTTTGACACGCATTTACATCTCACATAGTTCCTATAAAACCCTACAAGGGAAGGAAGAAACTTTAATAATAGAGTGATTTACATCTCACATAGTTCCTATAAAACAAAAAACTGAAATTACACCTCCTGCAGAAGGAGAAACATTTACATCTCACATAGTTCCTATAAAACAAAAATTGCTCGCAACTGGGCTTATGAAAAATTAGTATTTACATCTCACATAGTTCCTATAAAACGCTTAAGATAATATTTGTAAGCTTGCTAGGTGTGTATTTACATCTCACATAGTTCCTATAAAACTACGTACTAAAATGCACAGGTACTTGCTATATAAATATTTACATCTCACATAGTTCCTATAAAACTGAAAAAACACCAAGCTGAATTAAAACTAGCTTCTGAATTTACATCTCACATAGTTCCTATAAAACTATTTAACCATTCCACTTGCGATTCTGTTTTTGAATTTACATCTCACATAGTTCCTATAAAACGGTAAGGGATGATCTTCAACATAAAGTTCTAAAAATTAAATTTACATCTCACATAGTTCCTATAAAACCCTTAGGTAATTTTATAGATTTCCAACCCATTGCAGTATTTACATCTCACATAGTTCCTATAAAACTGATATAACAATTTCATTTCTGGTGGAGCTACACTATTATTTACATCTCACATAGTTCCTATAAAACGGAACTTGATGATTATGATAAACAAGGTAATATAGTATTTACATCTCACATAGTTCCTATAAAACAAAGAAACACTTTGTAAAACACTAGCTATTTCTACATTTACATCTCACATAGTTCCTATAAAACAAATGAATGCAACATTAAATTGATTAAATTTACTAAAATTTACATCTCACATAGTTCCTATAAAACATAGATACCCAGGATGAAATTATCCAGCAAGAGTTAGCATTTACATCTCACATAGTTCCTATAAAACACTATTTCATCTCTTATTCCTACTGTCATTATAAAAATTTACATCTCACATAGTTCCTATAAAACGGGGAAGTACTTAAAAGATGTTAGGAGGGGTAATGAATTTACATCTCACATAGTTCCTATAAAACGATGATGCAACGGAAGTGGTGCCAGTATTTGTTCAATTTACATCTCACATAGTTCCTATAAAACAGATTAAGGTATAATCCAGAGTTCCATGAAAATCAATTTACATCTCACATAGTTCCTATAAAACGAACTAGAATAGTCTATCTCTTATTTAACGCAAATATTTACATCTCACATAGTTCCTATAAAACACATTTCTACTAATAGGAGTTGCAAATTTAATCTGATTTACATCTCACATAGTTCCTATAAAACTAGTTAATTCTACAGTGCTAGAGGCGGACTTTTTATATTTACATCTCACATAGTTCCTATAAAACGCAGGACTTGTGGAAAAGAATTTGTATTGTTAACAGATTTACATCTCACATAGTTCCTATAAAACAAAAGAAAGTTAACCGTTGATATGACATTTTGCAGATTTACATCTCACATAGTTCCTATAAAACACAGATAGAGAGCATTGTTAATGATTAATGATAATAATTTACATCTCACATAGTTCCTATAAAACTATATAATCCATCATTTGCTCACGAGTTATTCCATTATTTACATCTCACATAGTTCCTATAAAACCCGACATCCTACAAGTAAGTATTCTAGTTGATAAGGTATTTACATCTCACATAGTTCCTATAAAACTCTTAATAATCTATCTATTAGGTAAAGAAGTTAAAATTTACATCTCACATAGTTCCTATAAAACTGGATTATTTAATTATTATAAAAAGTTAGGTAAGGATTTACATCTCACATAGTTCCTATAAAACCCATACTACTATAAAAAAGATAGCGATGTTTACCATATTTACATCTCACATAGTTCCTATAAAACATTCCAGAGGAAGAAAAACAAGAAGATATATACGAATTTACATCTCACATAGTTCCTATAAAACGCTAGAATGTGAAACTAAAGATATATTATATCAACATTTACATCTCACATAGTTCCTATAAAACAAAAGAAAGTTAACCGTTGATATGACATTTTGCAGATTTACATCTCACATAGTTCCTATAAAACCTGTAAGCTCTGCATGAGATAATTTTAAATCTAACACAATTTACATCTCACATAGTTCCTATAAAACAGGAATAAGTCTTAACAGTTACTGTAATAGAGAGAAATTTACATCTCACATAGTTCCTATAAAACTATTTTAATGCTACTAAAGCATATCAAAAAGCATAATTTACATCTCACATAGTTCCTATAAAACGATACATCTGATTTCCTTTCTAGTTTAATTAGTCTTATTTACATCTCACATAGTTCCTATAAAACGAAAAAGATTTGCATATAGACGTATCTTTTTTCTGTAATTTACATCTCACATAGTTCCTATAAAACTCAAATACTTCACCTTTTTTATATTCTTTATCATAAATTTACATCTCACATAGTTCCTATAAAACCAGGAGCTGATGGTAGTAGTTCGCCTTATCAAGAATGTATGTTTACATCTCACATAGTTCCTATAAAACGTTCACTAGACTCATTATCTTTTGATCTTTCAAGAAATTTACATCTCACATAGTTCCTATAAAACTTAATTGTATCTTCATAATAATTTTTAAGTAATTTATTTACATCTCACATAGTTCCTATAAAACTTACATCATCTATATAAATATTTTGAAGTTTATTGTTTATTTACATCTCACATAGTTCCTATAAAACATGTTATTAAAATTTAATTAAAATAGCTTGAACGGTATTTACATCTCACATAGTTCCTATAAAACAAAGCCTACTCTAATATTAAAGGCTGATGATTTAATTTACATCTCACATAGTTCCTATAAAACTGATGGAGAGGTTTTCATAAAACAAACTCCAGCTGGATTTACATCTCACATAGTTCCTATAAAACGCTAATGTATTTTCTCTACATTCGATATCAAACTCATTTACATCTCACATAGTTCCTATAAAACGAATTTTGGGAAGCTACACATAGTGAAATATATAAAATGATTTACATCTCACATAGTTCCTATAAAACTAGTTCCTAATTGGAATGGTGGCTGGGGTTGGTACGGATTTACATCTCACATAGTTCCTATAAAACATGTATTACTTCTCCAATGCAAATAAGATTTCCTAAATTTACATCTCACATAGTTCCTATAAAACAGATGATATTGATAGAGCATTTGAAGTTATAGAGAGATATTTACATCTCACATAGTTCCTATAAAACGGCAACTGCCCATTCTCACGTTCATATATGTCTTTAATTTACATCTCACATAGTTCCTATAAAACTAAATCACCGGTACAATGTTTTTTAATATCTCTCTTAATTTACATCTCACATAGTTCCTATAAAACAGAGAACTGCAGTGAATAAAATTTCAGAATTAATAATTTACATCTCACATAGTTCCTATAAAACAAGGGACATTGTTTTCATTAATAACATATTTATTTTCATTTACATCTCACATAGTTCCTATAAAACGGGTTTCAAGTAGTTTCTGTATTCTAGGATTATCCAAATTTACATCTCACATAGTTCCTATAAAACATTGAATTTGTCTGTAATAGTTGTAGACAGTTCAAAATTTACATCTCACATAGTTCCTATAAAACATAGAAACAGTTTGTAGTTCAAAAATTTTAAATTTGAATTTACATCTCACATAGTTCCTATAAAACTGTGTTGCTTGGTATGATTATAGTATACGATTAATGATTTACATCTCACATAGTTCCTATAAAACGGTTATAGGTTATTAGAGTTTATTAATTATTGTTTTGAATTTACATCTCACATAGTTCCTATAAAACTGGATGCGTGGAAATGGATTGTAGAGAGTTTCTGGATTTACATCTCACATAGTTCCTATAAAACATTAGATTTACTTTTAAGTCGTGCGACTTTCTTTAGTTATTTACATCTCACATAGTTCCTATAAAACGATTTTTAGGGTTGCACATTTCTATGGAAAGATATCTAATTTACATCTCACATAGTTCCTATAAAACACTTTCTTTATATTTCTCTATAGATTCTATTGCTCATTTACATCTCACATAGTTCCTATAAAACGGTTATCCTTTATCTCGTTTATATCCTTTTCTCCTATTTACATCTCACATAGTTCCTATAAAACATAGTAAATAGTTGATAATATTATTTATTTAATAATATGA
This sequence comes from Clostridium sp. KNHs214, assembly GCF_000744935.1. Classification (GTDB taxonomy): domain Bacteria; phylum Bacillota; class Clostridia; order Clostridiales; family Clostridiaceae; genus Haloimpatiens. The sequence continues at coordinate 126,421 of NZ_JQMW01000014.1, forward strand.
TTTACATCTCACATAGTTCCTATAAAACAATACTACTATTTTTATTTTTAGCATTATTAATCATATTTACATCTCACATAGTTCCTATAAAACGGATTGGATGCGTGGAAATGGATTGTAGAGAGTTTCTGGATTTACATCTCACATAGTTCCTATAAAACAGCACTAGCTTGAAAAGTTTAGAAATGCAAACTTTCCAAATTTACATCTCACATAGTTCCTATAAAACAAAGGAATTGTACGATTGCATAAATGTAAATGACTCAAATTTACATCTCACATAGTTCCTATAAAACTAAAACAACATTTAACATTATCGTCTGAATATACTGATTTACATCTCACATAGTTCCTATAAAACAAAATAATATTGGACGAGGTGGCATTCAGAGAAAATAATTTACATCTCACATAGTTCCTATAAAACTGGAGTGGAATTACCCACTCCATCTGATTATATTGCATTTACATCTCACATAGTTCCTATAAAACTTTGGTTCTGCGGTTGCTTGCATTGCAGATATAGCAAAATTTACATCTCACATAGTTCCTATAAAACAGACAAATTCAATCCTTCATTATCAGATAATTCTCTATTTACATCTCACATAGTTCCTATAAAACTGAGATTAAAGAAATGAAAGACTTTGATAAGAAATAATTTACATCTCACATAGTTCCTATAAAACAAGAATAAAACAGGGTTATGAAGAAAAGATTAAACAATTTACATCTCACATAGTTCCTATAAAACGACTTAAGGAAATTTAAGAATGTTAAGCAGTGCAGATTTACATCTCACATAGTTCCTATAAAACTGTATAGCATTATAAGAGTTATTTAATACTTGTTATAATTTACATCTCACATAGTTCCTATAAAACAAAAATGAAACTACTACATTAAGTAATCCTTCAAGTATTTACATCTCACATAGTTCCTATAAAACGTAATAAATTTTGGAATTTTGATTATTATCGGAAATTATTTACATCTCACATAGTTCCTATAAAACGGGTTAAACAATGTTAAAATTAAAAAATACTTATTTATTTACATCTCACATAGTTCCTATAAAACATACTGACGAAATTATAAAATTAATGACACCACGTAGATTTACATCTCACATAGTTCCTATAAAACATTCATTGGAAGCTAAAGATATAATGTTTAAATTCAATTTACATCTCACATAGTTCCTATAAAACAAAGGAATTGTACGATTGCATAAATGTAAATGACTCAAATTTACATCTCACATAGTTCCTATAAAACTAAAACAACATTTAACATTATCGTCTGAATATACTGATTTACATCTCACATAGTTCCTATAAAACAAAATAATATTGGACGAGGTGGCATTCAGAGAAAATAATTTACATCTCACATAGTTCCTATAAAACTGGAGTGGAATTACCCACTCCATCTGATTATATTGCATTTACATCTCACATAGTTCCTATAAAACTTTGGTTCTGCGGTTGCTTGCATTGCAGATATAGCAAAATTTACATCTCACATAGTTCCTATAAAACAGACAAATTCAATCCTTCATTATCAGATAATTCTCTATTTACATCTCACATAGTTCCTATAAAACTGAGATTAAAGAAATGAAAGACTTTGATAAGAAATAATTTACATCTCACATAGTTCCTATAAAACAAGAATAAAACAGGGTTATGAAGAAAAGATTAAACAATTTACATCTCACATAGTTCCTATAAAACGACTTAAGGAAATTTAAGAATGTTAAGCAGTGCAGATTTACATCTCACATAGTTCCTATAAAACTGTATAGCATTATAAGAGTTATTTAATACTTGTTATAATTTACATCTCACATAGTTCCTATAAAACAAAAATGAAACTACTACATTAAGTAATCCTTCAAGTATTTACATCTCACATAGTTCCTATAAAACGTAATAAATTTTGGAATTTTGATTATTATCGGAAATTATTTACATCTCACATAGTTCCTATAAAACATACCCATGTTTTTGTGCGTTAAGGGGGTGAAAAAAATTTACATCTCACATAGTTCCTATAAAACGGGTTAAACAATGTTAAAATTAAAAAATACTTATTTATTTACATCTCACATAGTTCCTATAAAACATACTGACGAAATTATAAAATTAATGACACCACGTAGATTTACATCTCACATAGTTCCTATAAAACATTCATTGGAAGCTAAAGATATAATGTTTAAATTCAATTTACATCTCACATAGTTCCTATAAAACTTACAATTAGTTCATCCGGATATTGTTCAAATGTAACATTTACATCTCACATAGTTCCTATAAAACTTTCTTTTTCCTCTTCCAAGTGTTTTTCCCAACATTCATTTACATCTCACATAGTTCCTATAAAACCAAAATAAAGCTGATGCGCTTAAATTACTTCGAAGCAAATTTACATCTCACATAGTTCCTATAAAACAATGGGTTAGACGGTCCACAAGTTTGTTTATAAGGGATGATTTACATCTCACATAGTTCCTATAAAACTTACTTCCGTACTTGTCAAATAAATTTTATCGTAATTGATTTACATCTTACATAGTTCCTATAAAACGAATCCGAAATTGATTAAAAACTACAATTAAATTTAATTTACATCTCACATAGTTCCTATAAAACGTGGCGCCTATACTTGTGGCGAAGGAGGGATATAAATTTACATCTCACATAGTTCCTATAAAACTTTGGTGCATGGTACCGTAGATAATTTCTATTATTGATTTACATCTCACATAGTTCCTATAAAACTAAAGATATGAAGTGATAAACTTTTGTTGTTCACGCACATTTACATCTCACATAGTTCCTATAAAACGGCTTACTTGTACTGTTCTTTCGTCTAGGTTTCCATACTATTTACATCTCACATAGTTCCTATAAAACGGTTAAACGATAAAACAAAAGAAATGAGGTGAAGTTTATTTACATCTCACATAGTTCCTATAAAACGATAATAATAGTTTTAAGTCTGCACTAGGAATTAAAAATTTACATCTCACATAGTTCCTATAAAACCATTTCCGCCCGTATTAACACTAAATATCTCCCTATACTTATTTACATCTCACATAGTTCCTATAAAACCCATCTATATCCTTAGTTCCACCTTGTAATATACCGTAATTTACATCTCACATAGTTCCTATAAAACTATCAACTTTCCCAGTTACAATTAACTTTTTATTAAAATTTACATCTCACATAGTTCCTATAAAACGTAATATATAAGCTTTAGAGAGCGTATAAGTGTGTTTATTTACATCTCACATAGTTCCTATAAAACGGTAAAATTAAAAAAGTTAATCATGATTTTTATGAATAATTTACATCTCACATAGTTCCTATAAAACTTGACACCATGATGATAGTATGGTATCTTAATTATATTTACATCTCACATAGTTCCTATAAAACACAGTACGAGGATGATAAGCTTGTAAGTATTAATCTCTATTTACATCTCACATAGTTCCTATAAAACAAAATGCTACACAGTTAGAAACTTTAAAGAAATCCACATTTACATCTCACATAGTTCCTATAAAACTTGAGTATAGGTAGAGCAGTTGTAGGTGGAGCATTGGCATTTACATCTCACATAGTTCCTATAAAACTAGAAAATTTAAGCAAACCAACTGGAAATAAAGCTAATTTACATCTCACATAGTTCCTATAAAACTTCTAATAAAGCTAAAACACTAAAAGATATACAAAATAAATTTACATCTCACATAGTTCCTATAAAACTTTTTTGCATAATAAAAAGAACGTTGACGATAACAATTTACATCTCACATAGTTCCTATAAAACCAGCAGTGCCACAATAAAGAACACAATAGATTTCAATTTACATCTCACATAGTTCCTATAAAACAATCAATAAAACAAAAGTATAATGATAATTTAGAATATTTACATCTCACATAGTTCCTATAAAACAAAAAGGTTCATAATTATGACTCAGATGAATGTTGATTTACATCTCACATAGTTCCTATAAAACTGCAGCTTCTGTTCTTTTTTGCAGTCCAGGATTAGTATTTACATCTCACATAGTTCCTATAAAACTTAGCTAAGGCTGGATACGCTGAAGCTGGACAATCTTATTTACATCTCACATAGTTCCTATAAAACTTTGAAAGGGGGTGAAATTTATGAATTCTTTCAAATGTCATTTACATCTCACATAGTTCCTATAAAACAATACATCGCCAACACTTTTCCCGCTCTTAATTAATTCTATTTACATCTCACATAGTTCCTATAAAACCAAGTATCAGCTTCAGGAATGCAAATAAGATATATATTTACATCTCACATAGTTCCTATAAAACTAAAGATAAGTTTTGTGCTAATTGTAAGAAAGTTTTGCATTTACATCTCACATAGTTCCTATAAAACGTATTTATTTTTATAACTTTATTATCTTTAAAAACATAATTTACATCTCACATAGTTCCTATAAAACTTTTCCCTTATTAGCTTTAAAAAGTATTGCAACTTCATTTACATCTCACATAGTTCCTATAAAACCAAATGTTTTAATTCTTTTATAGTCATATTAGTATATTTACATCTCACATAGTTCCTATAAAACGCATAGTATTATAAGAGTTATTTAATACTTAATATATAATTTACATCTCACATAGTTCCTATAAAACTTCCGCCTGTTATATCCGTTTCATTCTGCCCAATTTTATTTACATCTCACATAGTTCCTATAAAACTCGCTTGACATTTCTTTGAAAAGTTCTTCATTTCCTGTATTTACATCTCACATAGTTCCTATAAAACAAAAAAACCAAACATGGAATATGCGAATTAAAAACAGATTTACATCTCACATAGTTCCTATAAAACTACAAAAACTGTAGTAGCTGAATATGTAGAAAATAAATTTACATCTCACATAGTTCCTATAAAACATAATGTGAATTGATTTGAGTTATAATATACGGTATATATTTACATCTCACATAGTTCCTATAAAACGGAGCTTATGAAAGTAATGATTATGAAATGTTCAAGGAATTTACATCTCACATAGTTCCTATAAAACAGCCTATAACCATAACATTAAATTTGATTTAGTGGTATTTACATCTCACATAGTTCCTATAAAACTAGTAAATGAAGACAATTTTGCTACTGTATATTCAAAAGAATTTACATCTCACATAGTTCCTATAAAACATAAAGAATCCCGACGCTGGATATGTCGGTGATAATTTATTTACATCTCACATAGTTCCTATAAAACGTTTTTTTTGTGCGTTTACAATGTTCTTAGCATTTGCATTTACATCTCACATAGTTCCTATAAAACGTTTTAGAAGTAAATGAAGTTATAGGGCTTAATGCATTTACATCTCACATAGTTCCTATAAAACGATATAGAGATAAATAATTAAATTGATGGATGTAATTTACATCTCACATAGTTCCTATAAAACCATTAGAGAAATGTTTATATATGTTAGATTTACAAATTTACATCTCACATAGTTCCTATAAAACGTGGTAGGATTATATTCTTTTAGACTTTATTCCAAAATTTACATCTCACATAGTTCCTATAAAACGTTAATACAGTATTAAATAAACCATTAGTTCCAGTATATTTACATCTCACATAGTTCCTATAAAACTTTTATATAATCCATATAATATTTTACTTTTAGCACAATTTACATCTCACATAGTTCCTATAAAACATTCCTCATTCTCAACATTACTACTATTCTTTGTAAGTATTTACATCTCACATAGTTCCTATAAAACTTTTATACGATGATGGGGAAATATTATAGTAGCACATTTACATCTCACATAGTTCCTATAAAACCTAGAATCTAGTTTAATTGTTTCTGGTGACATATTGAATATTTACATCTCACATAGTTCCTATAAAACTTGAAGAACTAAATCGGGTTAGGCAAATAGAAACTTAATTTACATCTCACATAGTTCCTATAAAACCTTGGACAGTACACGCCCAATGAATTCGGTATAGATGCATTTACATCTCACATAGTTCCTATAAAACTCCAATTAGTAGAAATGAAAAAGATTTATTTTCACAAATTTACATCTCACATAGTTCCTATAAAACTGTCCAAGGGTTATGAATCATCATCATTGTATTTTTATTTACATCTCACATAGTTCCTATAAAACTCTATAGTTGCAGGCTCATATTTTTCTTTTGTAGCTATTTACATCTCACATAGTTCCTATAAAACACTGTACTAGGTGGTATAGGTGTTGGAGATGCTAATCGATTTACATCTCACATAGTTCCTATAAAACACTGTATCACCACTAGCAATATCTCTAACACCATTATTTACATCTCACATAGTTCCTATAAAACTTTATTATTATCGTGATAAAATACTTCCTATTATTGATTTACATCTCACATAGTTCCTATAAAACATTATCTTCTTGTAATCTCTTGTTGAAGTCTGCACGTATATTTACATCTCACATAGTTCCTATAAAACAATAAAAGATAGAAAGGAAAATAAAATAAAGTTAAAATTTACATCTCACATAGTTCCTATAAAACTACCAACAACATGAAGACAATACAATTAGCAAAAAGATTTACATCTCACATAGTTCCTATAAAACGTAAAGCAAAGTTATTAAAAGAGATGATAATAAAATTTACATCTCACATAGTTCCTATAAAACTTATTATTTATAACATATGTTGTCTTGCCTGCTCCATTTACATCTCACATAGTTCCTATAAAACAGTTTACGCTTTTAGGTTCAAACTCTAGTATGACTTATTTACATCTCACATAGTTCCTATAAAACGATTGAGGATCTATATAAGTTACTGTAAAAAATACTATTTACATCTCACATAGTTCCTATAAAACGAATTTAGTTTTATAGCCTAGAGAATTTAAATAATATTTACATCTCACATAGTTCCTATAAAACTTACTGCCACAAAAGTCACAAACATCAACTATTTTTGCATTTACATCTCACATAGTTCCTATAAAACCCTTTCATATTTGCCACGATTAGTTTATCCAACTCCATTTACATCTCACATAGTTCCTATAAAACTAGCGGTGAGATTAATAATCAAAGGTTCTGTAAGTTGATTTACATCTCACATAGTTCCTATAAAACTCAAGGCATAGGAATTGTAGCACAACAACAAAATACATTTACATCTCACATAGTTCCTATAAAACGACAAGCTAAATTATATTACAATGATGTTTATATTATTTACATCTCACATAGTTCCTATAAAACTTCTAAAGTATATAACATTGTAGCGGAAGAGGAATTATTTACATCTCACATAGTTCCTATAAAACAAAGTTACTAGGAAAAATCTTAAAGGAATATTCTTATTTACATCTCACATAGTTCCTATAAAACGAACCTTCCCATCCTTCAGGCACAATTTCAAATTCATTTACATCTCACATAGTTCCTATAAAACTGGAGACATGAAAGAGATAATAGAATTAAAATATTTTCGATTTACATCTCACATAGTTCCTATAAAACATAAGGCTCTGTGATGCAACACAGAGCCTTAAAAAAACATTTACATCTCACATAGTTCCTATAAAACTCACCACTAACGCTGAAATGCGGTAATTTTATATGATTTACATCTCACATAGTTCCTATAAAACTTAACTTAGTAAGTTTCTTATCATTTGCAACCTTGTGATTTACATCTCACATAGTTCCTATAAAACTAGTTAAGAGATTTATTTCTAACATTTCCACCTTCAAAATTTACATCTCACATAGTTCCTATAAAACGAAAAGGTATTTTCTTTTAGAAGTAATTTTATATTATTTACATCTCACATAGTTCCTATAAAACGACTTGGTAATAACGTAATACTTAAGACAACATAGAAATTTACATCTCACATAGTTCCTATAAAACTAGGTAGAAAACTGCCACTATTTAGTCCTCTACCTAATTTACATCTCACATAGTTCCTATAAAACATTTTTCTTCTCCTTCCTCATACTTCTCTCCACAATAATTTACATCTCACATAGTTCCTATAAAACCGTTATCTCTCTGTCTTTCCATTCCTCATTTTTGAATTTACATCTCACATAGTTCCTATAAAACTTGAAACGGTTAGAAAAAATTATTCTAAAGTTCCAAAATTTACATCTCACATAGTTCCTATAAAACCATTTTGCGGTTACATTTTCTAGACAATATTTATCCATATTTACATCTCACATAGTTCCTATAAAACAAGAGTAGACTATAAATCTACTCTTAACCTTGTGTTGTATTTACATCTCACATAGTTCCTATAAAACCCATTTTTTTAAAACACCTCAATCCATTGATACATCTAGGTTTTAGCAATTACTGTTTGCCCTTAAAATGTATCAAATTGCAGTATACCTTCAATAGTGTATTTCCTTATTCTTGAATAACATCATCAACACTAGTTGTATCAAGGGCTTAGCAACTCTCCCTTTAGAATTAGGTTTACTGCAAAGTTTATTTATAAAAACATTTCATCAAAACTTTTTTCTTGTCCTATTACATTCTTCGTAATATTTTTATCAACATTTACCTTGTATACATAAATAGAATCAGAATTTTTATTTACAAACCTACTAATTTCACTTAAACATTTATGAAGTTTCCCTTCAGTAATTTTTCCTTCAAAAACAGAGTTTTGTGTCCAAATTAAATACTTCTTTAAAATTTTTCTAACTCTATTTATTCTTTTCTCCTCTATATCATAAGTAATTATGACGAACATACTACCACCACGCCTTCAAAGGTTTATATACTTCATCCTCTAAAAAATACTTTATTAATTTATAACACTCCAGCCTTATGAAAGTCCTATATGATACCTTTCGCTTTAATTGTCTATGTTTTATGGTTGTACTTAATTTCTTCTCGTATTCTGATATAAACTTTTTCTTTCCACTTTCATTTAAAAAACAAATTCCCTCTTCTATATCAAAATCCTTTTTAGCAATAATTCTATTATTAATAATGCTAAATATAATTGGGTCTACTATTAGCGGCTTAAATATTTCTGCCAAATCCAAACTTAAAGAAAATCTTTTAGTAGAAGGCTCATGCAAATAGCTTATAGTAGGATCTAACTGTGTTTTGTATATTTCCCCTAGTACCGTAGTATACATCATACTATTTCCAAAAGACATCAATGCATTCACTGGATCTGTTGGCGGTCTTTTCTCCCTTTTTCCCATTTCAAATCCATTCTTTAAAATAGTATTAAAAGATTCATAATATGCAGCACGCATTCTTCCCTCCGCTCCCATTAATTCATCGATTCTTTGTGATTTTATAACATTTTCTCTTTCCTTTTCTATTTTATTTATAATTTCTTCATCTACTTCGTATCTCCTTATATTCCTTAATATATGATGTGCCGCACTATCTATAAAACTTTGTGCTAAAAACATTCTTCTCATATAATCAGAATAATGTTTTGCCTGTTTAACTAACAAGAATCCTGAAACATTTTTCTTTCTAGGATAATAGGTGCCACAATAATATCCATAATAATTATAAAAGTTAAGCATTAATCCGTACTGAGCTAAATAATTTAAAAACTTACTATTTAGATCCACCTCACCAAAAAAATGCAATTTATCTATTTGTTCTATAGGTAACGGTCTTTTCTTTTCTTCACTGTTTATAAAATATACAGTATTATCCTTTCTCTTTATTCTTCCATTGCTGAATATATAATAATCTTTTCCCATCTTTATTCCTCCCTTGCAAAACAAAATTCATAATATGCACATTTGGTACAATAAGGTAACCTTTTTAACTTAGGAGGCACTTCAGATTGAACTATATTTTTTATGTCTATTAAAACTTCCTTTATTTTTTCTTCCATTTCCTCAGTTAGTTCAATTTCTTCCTGTTTCTTTTCTTTTACATAATTTAATAAACCTTTTTTATTTATTCCTAACTGTTTAAGATAAAATAAATAATATATCAATTGCATCTTATCAGATAGAGGCATTTTACTACTTATCTTAATTTCTCTTACATATTCTCCGTCCAATATATCAACTCTTAGTAAATCATCTATAAGTCTTTCTCTTTTTTTCATTCTTGGATAAGCATCTTCATGTATTAACTTTCCACTAAGAACTCTATCACTATTATCCTCCATAGATATCCCTTTAGAAAATAACCAAAGTTTTCTTTTGCATATAAAGTAATAGTTAACTTTAGTTCCTTGAGTTTTAAATTTATCTAGTTGGAATTCCATGATATCACCCTATTCATTTTTTAATATTTATATAAAACTAGCTAATCGTTCATCTATTAAAACACCCTTGCCATTTAAAGTTTCTTCATCAAACTCATACTGGCATTCTAATACAAATATATTTTCTAACCCACGTATACAACTATTACTTAATACATCCTTTTTAATTACCTTGTAAATAGGTATACTTACTGTATACTTATTTATTTCTCTCATTTTCTCTCTCTTTATGTTGCCGTTTTCTGTATTTTGAAAATCATTAATTAAATTTTGCATTTCATTACTATCAAAAATTTCCCTTGGTATCGCCAAAACATTTTTTATATCCCTTAAAAGTTTTTGTGCCTCTTTAGATGTCATATCCATGTCCTTTACAGTTTCTAAATATTTAAGGGCAAATTTAAAGTCATTTAAAAATTGAGTTCCTTGTAAATTTTCTTTTGAATATAGTACATCTACCATCTTAACCTTTTGCCCTTCCTCCAATTCTTTCATATCATATCCTATAATCATTTTTTTGCTTCTTTCCCATACATCTTTATCATATATAGTTCCAACACCAGTAATATCTTCTGTGTAAACATATATATTAGGTTCTTTTAAATCAAATATTCTCTTTCTATAACATCTTCCCAGTCTCTGAAAGAAACTATCCAAAGTAGATAACTCTGTAAATAAATAATCAAAATCAACATCTAAAGATGCCTCTACAATTTGAGTAGTCACCCATATACCATTTCTATTTTTAATCTTTTCACTATCTTTTGTAAAATTCGTGATTTTACGTTCTAAAATACTTCTATGCTTTTGAATAAACATAGAATGTAATAAAAATGTATCTTTGCCCCCATTTTTTTCATTAATTTCATTAAATACTTTTACAGCTTTATCTACTGTATTTACAATAACTAAAACCTTATTTTTCCTGCCTCGTTTAACTATTTCATCAATATCACTAATTATTGATTGTTCTTTAACATTTATTTTATGTCTAATCGTTTTACTTAAAAACTCCCCTTTAACTACATCTGATTTATTAATTATACCTTTTTTTTCTAAGTATTCAGTATATATCCTAGGCAAAGTAGCTGTCATAATCATAAATTTTCCACCAATGTTATAAATCATCTCTATAGCCTTAAGTATGACTGCTGCAATTTCTGGAGTATATGCTTGAATCTCATCAATTACAAGCTTTGAATATGCCATAGTAGCATACATTTTTTCATAACCTCTATACTTAAATGGGAATTTTAAAATTTGATCAATTGTACTAAATGTAAGTTTACTAGATAATATATTTGATTTGTCATATATTTTTTGTGAATTTTCATAACCCTCTTCCTCTAAATAATCCATGCTACTTGAATGAAGTAATCCTGCGTATTTAAATCCAATACCGTCCTCTTCTTTATTATTATCTTTTGTATTAATATCTTTTGTAACCCTATCAAATAAGGCATTTATACTAACTCTTAAAGGTAAAGTAAAGAACGATTTGTCATTATCTATCCATAAAAGTGCTGATTCTGTTTTCCCCATACCAGTTGAAGCAATTACTATTAAATTTTTATCTTTATTATCCTCAGCAAATTCTTGAACCTCTCTTAACTTATTTCCTTGTCTTTTAAAAAATTCTTTTGTGTATTGAGCCACATTTTCTCCCACGTCTTCCTCTACATCTTTATGTGCTGATGCAGAATGATCTAATCTATGAAGTAATCCCTTAACCATAACGTATAATTTATAATTCCTATCTTTATGGGTAATCCTATTTTTTAACAAACCCAAATATAAATTGTTTATTTCATTTGGAATATAAACCTTAAGCTCTTTTCTTAATTCTTCAATTTTAAATTTTAAATCTAAATTTAAAGCTTTCTCTATGTGTTTAAAATCTATTTCACTATCTCTTTCATGATGATATCCTACAGCTTGGACAAGTACCTTCTTCTGTTCCTTATTTATATCTAATTTATTATAAGGTATAAATGCAGGTGAAAGATAATTATGAGGTATGTAATAACTGATAGGCTCTTTTATCTTTTCTTTGCCGATTTTACTTCTTATAATGTTTTGGAAATTACTATATGCTTTACCTGCATCATGATATTTAACAGCTACATCTAATAGTCTCCAAATCTCCTCATTATTAATTTTGTTACCATAGGATCTTTTCAATAAATCATAATTCTCTACAAGCTTATCTGTATGATCAGCTAATGTTTCCTCCTTTTCAGATTTTGCATATAACACTCTATATTACCTCCTTAAAAAATACCACACGTTAGGAAATAAGTGTGGTGTTAAAATAAACAATATCTCCTTCTTCATCTTCTAAATAATTGTCATTATATATCATTTCGCCTTCTTCAACATATTTAACATCGATTTTCTCCCACTGTCTTAAATCATTAACTATATTGTATTTCCAATTTAATCTGTAATTAATTCCGTTTACTTCCTCAGGTAATTGATTAATAGGGATATATATAGGTTTTTCTATTCCTTTAATTTTACCTAATTTATTTATATCTATTTCATTAACATTTATAAACTTAACCCCATCTATTCTTACAATATCTTCTCTTCTCCCTAAACTTAAGTACTCATCAGAGTTTTTTAAACCTTTTACTATATTATTTAATACCTCCTCTTCTGCATCCACATGTATTATAAGGCTTACATTATATAGAAGATGAATATTCAATGGCATTTTAGTATTTTCTTTACCTTTAAAAAAATACATGCTTTGATAGTTAACAAATTTATTTTCATAATCTCCTTGAATAGAAATCCTCATAGGTATGAATTCTTTCTCTTCCTTTAGTATCTTATGAAACATACCTTTTACTGTAGAATACGGTGGTAGCGGATATGTCTCCCAAGCCTTAAATGCAAACGGTTTCTTGTAGCATGCTGTTTCTTGAAAAATATTTAACTTTAAAACCTTCATAGTTTCCTCCTATCTATTTATAAACTTCTTGCAATTCATTCTCCAATGATTGAAAGAAAGTTTCTATAGATATTACTTTATCACCTAATATTTCTTCAAGCTCCTCTTTATTTTCAAATACCCCATCTATCATACCAATAAATGTATTCTCTTTTATGTTCTTATCAAATAATTTAGTTTCTAATGTGTTTTTAATTGCACCAGTATTTATTTTATATCCTAAATCATTGTTTTGTAATTGAATTCTTCCTTGAAAAAATGGATTTGCCATATCATATATGCCGCCAATAGCAAATAACGGTGCTAAATTTTCTTGTCTTCCTCTTATATTTCTGTTTAATATCTTTAATATTGTAAGAAGTTCTTTAATTCTTCTTAATCTTTCATCATTATCTAATTTGATTTCTCCATCAATTCCAACTTTGTTCAAATCTATAGTTACTGTATAAGTATAAAAACTTTGGTGTTGCTCAACATTTACTGGATCACACTGTTCTCCTATTCTATCTGCCAATCCCTTACTAGTCATAAAATCCATGTCACTTTTATATGGTTCTAATGATATGGCATGACTTAATCTTACAGCAGCTGACCTAGTATCTGCACCGCCCTTTTCCTTATCTCCTTTAGCTTTTGTTTTCATATATCCAAATAGATCCATTTCTTCTGAATCTTTAATTGTAAATTCATCTTTAAATTGCATAGTTTTCTTGCTTTTATCCACTACTTGTAAATTCCAGTTAAATAATTCATAACCTAATCTTACAATGTCATACCTTATGCATTGTCTTGAAGCATATGTATACACTTCATTATTAGCCCTTCTTAATTTTTTTAACTCCGATATATTTCCTATTCCCTCACCATAATTTAACGAACCTGCTTGAAAAATACTAGTTATTGTTAATCCCTTACCCATATTACTTTTCCTCCTCTACAACTTTATTTTCCTTTTTATTAGAGATTAATCCACACACAAAAGCATGAGCAACTGTTTGAAAATCTATATCTTTTTCATGTAATATATTTAAAAATATCGCTGGAACTTTCTTTTGTGCTGTCATATATATTCTCAACAAAGAATCCATAAATTGCTTTTTATTGCCAGCCTTACTTGCATTTAAAAGTCTATATGCAACTCCTTGAATTTTATTAGCTGATTCTTTTTCATTAAAATACGTGTTCATTTTTTGCCCTTCTTCAAATATTTTCCATATTTTATCACTATCCACATGATCACACCCCTTCTTCACTTTATCAAATCTATATTTGCATATTGTTCCAGCCAAGACATCATAAGCAAAGTTAATTTTTCTTTCTATTCCGTTTCTTAACTTAGCATCTATTAACTGATTTATGTTATTTACTACAACTATATCCTTATCATTACTACCTTTTTTATAAACTATATTTTTAATAGCCTTGCTATCTAGAATCAATGAAATTAAATTTTTCCTAAATTTTACATCTTTTATTCCCTTTAAATCTTTTTGAGCGTATTCTTTAAAATATTTAGCTATATTTTTAGGTATACTAAAATAATTTAATTTGCAACTTTTAGCATCATAGTTAGCGTTAAACTCCACAAATAATATATTTTCAAGTGTCCATTTACTTTTCTGTTCTGCCTCATCAACTATGTCATAAATTAAATTTTCACATGGATTTTCTTTATCCTCTCTCAATCTAAGATTTTCATTTTGATCATAAATTTCATCTATATCTGCAGCCAAGTTTAAAAAAGCAAAGTATCCCCCATCCATATCCACAGCTCCTGCTGGTGAACATAATAATATAAATTTAACTAAATTACTTATAGGATAAGAAGTATTCATATCCCACATAAAATTTTTTGAATTACTATTGCTCACAGCCAATGGTACAAATACACCTTCTGTAAAATCATAATACGCTCTATATTGCTCCCAAATAGAACAATGTAAAATTTCTTTATCTATATAGTTTTTTATATCTTCCAAAGTAAATTTTTTCTTAATACGTTTAGTTATATTTTTTAAAAAATTATCATATGCTTTTGATAAGTTTCCTTCTTTAAGATTTTTATCAATAAACTCCTTTAATTCTTCAACGGTACTAGCTTTATCTAACGCATTGTCAAATTGTACATCTTCAATTATCGACTTTACATAATCTTTAAATACTATTTGACTCTGTTCTTCTACCGTCTTACTTGCACAGGTTTTTTGCAAAAAACTGGCCTGACCAAAATATTGGGTGTTTAATATGCTTCTAACAAAATTAATAGTTAACTTATTATTTACTTCTGTAATGTTCATCACGTCTTTAAACTTTTTTACCAATTCCTGCACTTCTTCTAATTGATTAAATTTTTTAATTTTCCCCAATTCCTTATATACACTATTCAAATCCTCTTCATACTGTTTATTATCTAATTTTCCTTTTAATTTTTTTCTATTATTGTCTACTACTTGTCTAATCCATTTTACTGCATCTTTAAATTTCTCTTCTTTATTTGAAATTAATAAATATTTATCTACCTTTTGACTTTCTCTCTTGCAAATATTATATCTATGAAGAAAATAATCAAAATAGTATCTATGGAATTCTTCTAGTAATTCTACATCAAGCTCTATATAATTATCCTTAATTACAATTTCATCTTTTTTGTCTACATGTTCTAAAATTCTTATGAATCCTACTAAACCCATATTTATAAACCAATCATCTAAATACAATTTAATATCCAATTTCTCACCTCCTATCCCAATACTTCTAACATTCCAAATCCTTGATTTCTCTTGAATCCTAACCCTAACATGTAAATATCTCTTAAATCTTCAATATCGCCAGTCAATGCAAATCTACCTGCATATGCATTAACATAAAAAAATTCTCTATTTGTATTATCCTTAAATGCTTTTATATCTTCTTTAACTATTTTCTTTCTCATATCTATAGGCATAAATTGCAATTCTTTTTTAAGCCCTCTTCCTCTAAAATTCTCCAAGACTTTATTTGATATATAATTTAATTCTTGAACATAATTACTGTGTGATATATCAATCATATTATTATCTTTATCTTTTACACATATAGGCGACAATGTATTAAAAATAGTAGTTCCAGAAGCTATTTTTCTTTCATTTATGAGTCTTATTCTAATTTTTTCAATTTTAAAATTCTTGTATTGAAAATTGCTCATCTTTTGCAATCCATTGTATACATTAACCATAAACTCATAATCTGGAGAACTTATATTAAAAATAACTCTATCATTTACTATGAAGTTGTTTTCTTGTATTTTAAAATCTTTCATAAATACAGAAAAGCAAAAATTTTTACTCCTTTTATTACTTCTGTATCCATCATAAAAATATATTTTTTTGTAATATTCTGAACATACATTTTTTAAAGCTTCCTTTATCATGCTTACAAACAACATGTGATATGCTACAGGTATAATTTCACATTTACCCTCATAGGATATTCTCACTAAAATCACCTCCTTTATTCCATTTTTGTAATTCATATATACATTATACAATATATATGCCAATAAAATTTTCCTTGAAAGTAATATTTTTATTTTTTAAAATTTATTTCTTATTTTTTTCATAATTAATTTTAATTTTTATGCAATTGTTATTTGACTCAAATATTATTCGGGCAGTTCTTTTTAATAATACGTACTCCAATAAATTTGCAATTATTTTTTCAATTCCATCATTATATAGTAAATTGTTCTTATCATTATCTTCACGCTTATTTTCTATAATTATCGTCTCTTTATTATGGAAGCTACTTAATGTATTAAAATCTTCATATTTTTTTGTATGTCTATTATATCTATAATTAGTTTCTTTCTTTATTTTTCTTTGTATATTAATATAAGGCACTCCATAAATATTTTCTACAAAATTAGTAGCTGCCTCCTTCCCCTTACTATTAAATATTTTTATTATAGATTCAAAATCTATAATCATATTTTTATCCCTCCCTTAAAATTAATTTCTTATAAACATATAATTTAATGTTATTGTATGCTTAGTAAGTTTTTTTATGCATATATCTTTTAATCATGGAACTAAATTTTATATGTGGCTTATATTTAAAATATTAATAAAAAAAGAGTTTTAAAATCAAACTCTTCTTTTACTTAAATAACATCACATAGTTAATATAAAATTTTTATATACCTAATGTAAACATGTATCTTTAAATCAGTTTACATCTTACATAATTAATATATTTCAAGACATATTATATGTTTTATTACCAATGCTTTTATGTATTAATATTAATTTTATTTTTATTTTTATCTCAATCCACCGCTTTTCTATCCTATTTTAAAACTTTACTTTTATTTAATATTATTAGACTTATTATATTTTATTATTATTTATTCGATAAAACTTTATACTACTCATTTGAATTAATGCTTTATAAAACCCTCATATCTATAATTACCTATATATAACTACTTTTCTTTAATTTTCTCTAAATTCCTTCTTATACACTTAAAATATACTTATAAAATTGTATTTCACCACCACCCCCAACATGTTTACTCAATCCGCTGCCTGAAATACCTTTTCATCTCCCCCGTCAACTCCACTCCTTTCAAAATACACCGCTCCCTCCTAGCTAACTTGAAATAAAATTAATTTTTTCAGATAAATAGCAAAAAGCTTGTTTCCATAAAACTAAACAAGCCTTTTTACCCTCTCAAAACTTCATCTCAAAATATATATTTAATTAAACCCTCCCATTGCCATGATCTTTTTAACCTCTTTTATTTGCATTATTAAAGCAATCATAACAAAATCTACCAAGGGTTGAGTAACCCATACGGCATTAACACCAAAAAATTTTGAAAGGAACAACATACAAGGAATGAATAATATCAACGGAATAAAGGAAAAACCATATAAACGAAGACTTGCTGCCATTAAAATTTCATTAGATTCTCCCCTTTGAATTACCATCTCTCTGCTCACTTCACCACTACCCCCAACATCTTCGCCAAATCCGCTGCCTGATACATATTCACAACTGCACCCTTTAACTCTACTGCTTCTGAAGATATAACAATGCCTTCCAATTGGCTTGAAGTAAAATCAATTCCTTTTAAAGAGGTTTTAAAAAAGTTTGTTCCGATAAATTGGGTCTTATTAAAGGAAGCTGACTTTAATTTGCACTGAGTAATCAATGATTCCGTTAAATCACTTTGTGAAATAGCAATCCTATCAAAATTTACAGAATCAAAATTGGAATACTTTAGATTACTGTCTATAATTGATACATTAAAAATGCTACTTTCTATAAAATTTGTACCCATCCCTTTTATATCAATAAACTCACAACGATTAAAATAACCATTGCTAAAATTACTATTAGACAAATCACAACATTTAAAAATAGTATCCATAAATGTACTTTTATCAAAAGAGCATTGTATTAATCGGCAGTTCTCAAAAATAACCTGTTTAAAACAAATGTCAGAGAAATCAACCCCTGAAAAACTTACTCCCCTTATATGCTTATAGGTGATATCTGCTTCATCAATTTTGCTTTGTGATATTAAGTTCAGTAAATGGTTGGTATTTTCTAACCCCTCACCAATCCTAGGTTTTATAATTTTCATTTTTACATTTCCCCTTTTTACCTTTTTCAGTTTTATAAGTATGATTAACCCACAAAAAGTATTTCATTACCTGAATTATACCTTACTTTGGGTTAATCATAAAATAAATATCTCCGGCACGCAACCAGAGACATTTATTAATATATAAGTAGCTGTTTATTTTATTACAGCATCATTTTTTTATCATTTCTAAGGCTTTCCTATAAACCGTATCATACTCACTCCTAGTTATATCCTGCAGTCCTGATTTTAGAAATTTTTTATAGTCCTCCAAACTTTGCTCTATATAAATATCTGGCTCAGTGTGGATTTCTTCGTTCACTGTACCGTCGTCACTTATAGTAAAAGCTGGTGGCATTTTTACTACTAACTTGCTGTTTGGAAGATAGGTTGCTATAGGTTCAAAACCTGTTCCATCTCCCCCTGTAGTAGTGCCTATAATCTTTGCAAATCCAGACCTTTTTGCTATATCTACAAAATATTCCGATGCAGAATAAACTGACTCGTCTACTAGTATATATATATTTCCTTTAAATTTTATTGAGTCTTTATATGGCTCAATATTTTGCGTTTGTTTGAATACTTCAAAGCCATCTAAGTTATATTTATTTGAATGTGCCTTAGGTACTTCTGATGAATTAATCTGCCTTAAGTTATTATTAAAGCAAAAATTGTCCTCTAAAAAGTCTAACAAAAATACTGCATCTTCCTTATAACTTTTATACCTCTTGTACCTTTTATATCCGTAAAAGCCCCCTACAATTAAAGCTATAACAGCTATAATTATTATTACTATTTTATATATTTTCTTCATAGCCCCATTTCCCCCACTCTATATACCAGTAAACACTTGCTCTATTTTATTTTTTTACATTTAATACATTATTTACTTCTATATACATTCTTTTTTCCCTCCTAAATTCCATTGTGAATTTAGTTTAATTGAAAACAACATCTCCCATCTCAGCAACTTTAGCCAACAAGTAACAGTTACTATACAATTGATTAAAGCGTATTACTAGGATAAAATATTATTAGCTATATATACTAAAAAAAAGGAGGGATTTAAGTGAAAATATATACGGCAGTGATGTTATTGTTGAAAACCCCAAAATTTTACAAAGTAATAGATTGCTTGATTTTGGCATAGGCTTTTATACAACAAGTAATAAGGAACAGGCCATCCGTTGGGCAGAAAAGGTTAGTTTAAGAAATAATACTGGTAAAAAATTTTTGTCAGTATACAACTTTGATATAGAAAAACTTTTCAACCAGATACTATTTCATACCCATAAATCATTGAAATACTGTTTATTTGATTATTATGAAGATTTAGGAGGTAATAGCAATGGATAAAATTAAGTTTAATGCGGTACTTCCAATAATATCGGCAGATCTAGTAGAAAAAATTGCTATAAAATTAAATTTATCTGATGAAGGTGCCATCGAAAAATTATATTCATCCCAACTATATGAACTATTAGAAAAAGAGGAAACCAAACTTTGGCAATACAGCACTGAAAAACTTTTAGATATGTTTTTAGAAGAATTACACCAAGGGAAAATAAATTTCCCTGAAATATGAGGTGATAAATAATGAAGAATATTATAGATTTTACAGTATTTTGTCTTGAAAGTTATAAACAAGCCCATAATATAAGTGGTAAGTCTGCACTTAAAATTTTTAATGAAAATGGAGTTTTTGATTATATTAAATCTTTTTACGATATACTTCATTCCACTGGAGAAGCATATATTGTAGAGGACATCGACATGTACATTAACTCTCATAAAAACTAGGTTTACAATCTCCCACCTATATAACTACCAGCTAGAACTTATAAAATATAATAAATAGAATACAATAAATAAACTCCAGAAAATACACCACATTAATACTGCTCAATGCTGCACTTTCTGGAGTTTATAATACTAATAAACAAAATAATAACTCCCCACCAAATACTCCCTCTCGTAATTAACCGCCAATTTATAAAGCTTTTCCTTTACCTTTTGGGGGTTCTTATACTCATCCATTAAATTTAAAAAATCCCTTTTCTCCTTATCTGTAGCACAGTCTTTGAAATACCCCCATATATGAAGAGCTGTATTTTTGAAGTTTTTTTCGTTATAGGACATTGAAAGGCACGCATCCACAAAGGAATAAAACTCCTTTAGAGAACAGTTTCCTTTCACTAGAGAACTACATTTTTTATAAAGGTCGTATCCTTTTTCCATCACAAGATATTTGTACCTTGCCCACTCATCATAAAGCACAACCCTCTTGCCCTCATTAAATATTAAATTTACACATTTTATGGCAGAAATATCCTTGTCTTTCACCTCTAGCATTATGTCCGGCTGGTATTTTTGTATTTTTTTATAGTAATTAAGGAAGTTTTCTGTTAGAACAAATTTGGAGTGAGCTCCACCTTTTTTATCTGGATCTTTATCTGAGTAATGTATTTTCATGGCACCGTCTTCTTCCTTCCAGGTGGCCTTAACCCTTTTAAATGTGTCCTGGTAGGTACATTGGTTATAACGCCTTTTTCTCTCTTTAGCGTCTTCACAATTTACAGATGGGTTCAACCTATGATGAAGATTATCAAATACCGCAGGTATGTTTAGTTTATTGCAGATTTCTAAAACCTCTTCTATGTTGTAGGACTTGTCATCATTTTCGAGTATGAGTCTTTTCTTAGCACTTGGCGATAATTTTTGAAAGTTGTCTGCAAATGTCAATATAAAAATGTAGGTTTTTTCAAAAATAATATGGTAGGAAAACCTACATTTTTATTTAGTACTTTTACCCCTCCTCAGCAGTGATTGATTGAAGTTGATCTTTAAGGCGATATGATGGACCATTTATATTGATAACTGAGCAATGATGCAGTAATCTATCCAAAAGAGCATTTGTTAATACTGGCTCCTGAAAAATATCACCCCATTTTGAAAAGGGAGAATTAGTTGTTATTATTGTAGAAGATTTCTCGTACCTTTTGGCTATAAGATTAAAGAATAAGTTGGCAGACTCATTATTCATCTTTTGATATCCCAGTTCATCTATTATAAGAAGTTTATAACGGCAAAACCACTTTATTCTTCTTTCTAACCTGTTTTCTTCACTTGCTTTTTTTAGTTGTGATATAAGTTCCTGGAATGTGATAAAATACACACAATTACGTTGCTTAGCCGCTTCAATACCTATTGATACAGCTAAATTTGTTTTCCCAACTCCTGGACTTCCACAAAATATTATATTTTCCGTCTTTTCTAAAAATCTAAGTGTTATAAAATCCATGATTTTTCCCTTATCTATTGAGGGTTGAAATCCAAAGTCAAACTGATCAATTTCTTTTAAAAACGGAAAATTAGCAACTTTTACATTCCCTTTTATTACAGCATCCTTCTTGAAATTTATTTCTAATTGGCTTAATTCATATAAGGCATCAACAGGTGTTTTGCTACCGTCTGTCATCATATCTATGTATCTATCAATGTTCTCTCTAATTCGCACTAATTCAAGTGTGTCCAGGTTATTAATAAGGGTATTGTAGTTGTTCATTTAGCAATTCATCCTCACGATCCCTGGAGCCTGCCCTAAGGTAAACTCCTGTATTTCTTTTTCATATTTATTATGAATTATTTTATATCCTTCATCTGTTAGAATGCATTCTGCATCGCATACTGCCATAAAATCATTTATCCAGCAATCATAATCTAATTGCTTACACCAATTGTTTTTAACTGAAAATTTTAAATTAGACATGAAGATTTCTTTATTCTTTACATAAGGAAGTACTAAATTCATTCCTTTAATAAAGGTGCTTCGATTTTCTTTTGACATATGGGCATACTGCCCTATAATCCAGTTACCATAGGGGCTCCCATTCATATATGCTAATAATGCTTCGGGTGACTTTGTAGCCTCTATATTTGAAATATCTATTTTTCTTGATTCTAATAATCTATCCATAAGTTTTAAATTTTCATTAGCTACAGCCTCTAAATCTGCAGCCTTAACCTTCCCTTTCATAAGTATCGTGTAATGTTCTGGAACATAATTAATTGGATTTTTATTAATTGAGTGAAATGTTACAAGTTTTCCTTTATAATAGATATATAGTTTATTGTCGAGGATATCAACGCTAACTTCCTCATTAATAAGCTTAGGATGTACGGAATATTTGCTCTCTCCAAATCTAATTAGTGCTTCATTTGAAACTTTATATTTATTTGGTGATAGATAGGTATCAATAATTGAAGCTTTTGGTAAAGAATGCAGATATTCCTTTTCCTTATAAAACAGAGCGGTTGGCGACATGCCTGTTTCCGTATTAATATTTATATTCATTTTTAAATTAATTTCCTTTAGTTTCTCTAATAAATTATCTAATGTATCAAATTCACCATCATATGCCCGAATCCAGTCAATTACCTTATTTTTTGCTTCAACAGTCCCTTTTGTTTCAGGCTTTCTTGCCCCACACAATCTGACATTAAATCCAAAATCTTTTGCAAACTTACCCATTGTTTCAGTAATCTTTTTCTTTACTCCATGTACATTTGCAACAGTGGACATGTTATCAAACAAAAGCTCTTCTGGTATTCCTCCAAAGGCTTCAAAGGAATTAATAAGACATCTAAAAACATCATCTGTTTTTTTTTGAATGGATAGTCCTAAGTAGCTATATCTTGAAAAACTAAGTGTTACATGCAAAATATTTATAGTGTATTTTTCCCCAGATCTTGAAGTAAGTGTTATATCCTCCTTCCAGTCAACTTGCCCTTGTTTTCCAATTTTTGTTTCATAACGTGGATGGCCAGTATTACTTTGTTTAGGTAGTAACTTGTTTTTCTTGATATAAGTGATGAAATTTGAATAGGTACCTATAGTATTAATCCCATGTTTATCCACCATAAATTCATAAACACCTTTCATTGTAATCCTACGAATTGCTAACTTATCAGTAATTTCTACACGATATGGGTCAAGCTTGCTTTTCTTAATTCTCGTTTTTGGTTTCCCTTTGTAGCCTTGATCATACTTTTTTACAGTCCTCCAATCCATACCATATTTTTTTGCCAGTTGGGCGTAATTTGGTTTAATTCCTATGCTATTCATTAGAAATAGCTCTCCTTGTAAGTTGTTAATCATAGTTGTTATACCTCCATGTAGAAGTATAGCAATTATGTCCAAAATACAAAATAAGAATGTAGGTTTTTATACATTTTTATTTTGTATTTTTCCTACATTCTTATTATATTATTTGCATTGTCCACAAATCTTTTCATGGAAAGCTTTTTATCCCCATAAACTCCACCTATGTGTAAAACTATTTTGTGGGTACAATCAAGCTTTAGAGAATCTAAAAATTTGCAATGATATTCTATATCCCTTAAGCTATTTTCTAAAACCTCACTGGAAGGTGAATTTAAAACTGTATACTGACCTGGGTGCATGGAAACCCTTACCCCCTGCTCCTTTATATACTGCCCTATTTCACTTAGCTGCTTTTTAAAAATCTCCCACCACTTTATATTATTTATCCTGTGACTCCCAAAGGGAATTATATCTGAACTTATCCTAAAAAGATATATGCCTTTTTTCACATTGCACTTCAATATATTTTTTAAATCCTCAAGATTTTCTGAAGCACACTGATAGAATCTATCCTCAGAAAAATTTTTTATCATAAAGCTCCTAGTGGTCTTGTATGGCATTGTTAAAGGAATACAAGCATACCCTATTTTCATGTAACTCAACCCCTTTTCATTGCTCAATTTTCAATGCTCAATGATCAATTAAGTTTCACCCCTCTAGTCTTTCTTAAGAACCCTCAACTCTCCACCTACAATTTATATTTGATGTTTGATGTTATTCCTCATTGCTCATTGTTCATTCCTCATTTCTTCTCTTTCAAAAGGCACGACCTAGTAACCACATCACTGCCATACTTTTCTTTAAGCTTATCTAGCGCATTGTCTAGAGCTTTTTGCTTTTCATCCTTTTCAATATCAAAAAAAGATGGCTGATAATACTCATGGTCGGTTAGTTCTGAAAGATATATGCCTAATTTTCTAATGGGTGCACCATCCCAAAGCTCATCGAAAAGCTTCAGTGCCACATCCATTATGGTCTTGGTGGAATCTGTAGGAGTAAAAAGCTTCTTTTGTCTTGAAAATGAATTAAAATCGCTTAGCCCTATATTTACTGCCACCACGTAGCAGCGATTTTCAGATTTTCTAAGTCGCACGCACAGTTCCTCACAAAGGGATATTAAAATCTTGTGGGCATTTTCTCTATCCACCACGTCAGAAGCAATGGTAGTGGAATTTCCCATACCCTTTGACTTCACCCTAGAATTCTCATCTACTGGTGAATTTTCAACGCCTCTAGCATAATTCCAAATGGTGACTCCATGGCTTTTAAGCTTATCTTTAACTAAGTTTACATCATATTTAGCCAAATCCCCTATGGTGTGTATGTTCATTTTATGAAGCTTTGGCACTGTAGCCTTCCCTACCATAAAAAGTTCCTGTACAGGAAGCGGCCACATCTTTTTTTCTATTTCTTCAGAATATAAAGTATGCACCCTATCCGGCTTTTTAAAATCCGATGCCATTTTTGCCAAAAGTTTATTTGTTGAAATCCCTACATTTACAGTGAAACCTAGAGAATTTTTTATATGGTCTTTTATTCTATAAGCTAAATCTAAGGTTTCATTTTTACCTTTTACCATATTTGTGAAATCACAAAAACACTCATCTATGGAGTATCTTTCCACTAGAGGAGTGTAGCTTTTCAATATTTTTAACATGTCTGCACTGTATCTAAGGTACATTTCATGATGTGGCGGAACTATTATAATTGAAGGACATTTTTGTACTGCCCAGTATAAAGGTTCCCCTGTTTTGATGCCGAATTCCTTAGCAGACTGAGACTTGGCAAGAACTACACCCCTCCTGCTTCTAGGGTCTCCTGCCACTACTGATGGAACTTCTCTTATATCCTGTCCTCCTTCAGTTTTAAGTCTCTCCACTGCCTCCCATGATAAAAAAGCCGAATTTACATCCACGTGAAAAATCACTCTATCCAACGCAAATCCTCCTTTTAATTTTGGAATTGATACGCTTTAGTTATCTATAAGTTCTACGCATCCAAAGCCTTGAGAATTTTTAGCTCCTATTCCCGCTTGATAGGCTAAATTTAAAAGCTCTTTAGAGCCCCTCATTACAAATTCTCCGCTCCATGCTTTTATCACTATTCCCTTATATATAATTACGCTTTCCTTAGGTTGCTTTCTATTTAAAAGCTCTATGGAAAATCTATTATCCTTTGGCATTTTTCCATAAAATGACTTGTACTTATTTATTAAGCTCTTCCTTACTATTTCTTCGAATTCCTTTTCATAAGGGCTATAGTAGCGTGTTTTATTCTTTCCTTCTTCCTTAAAGGTACTATACACAGTTACTGGTGATTTAGTGTATACCTTTATTTCCTCCTGATTTACAGAATAAAGTGAGGTTTCTATATTGTCTA
The DNA here is from genome assembly GCF_000744935.1 of Clostridium sp. KNHs214. Lineage (GTDB taxonomy): Bacteria > Bacillota > Clostridia > Clostridiales > Clostridiaceae > Haloimpatiens. Next base: position 152,877 of record NZ_JQMW01000014.1, read on the forward strand.
TTTTTATTTCTTGATTTAATATATTCATACTTTCCTTCATTACCAAAGAATTTATTATGTGCGAAAGAAACTTATCATCATAAGAAGATATAAGTAAATTCACACCACTATAATAAGTTATTTTTTTATTTTTAACATCCATAGTAAATTTGCCTTGAAGCTTTGAGAAAGTATAGAATTTATTATTTTTAGCATTTTGTTTAAATGTTTCATCGTGGATAAATTTGTTACTTTCCACGTTCCGTAACCAATTCAATATAGCTCCATTTATTATATGATTGTACTGAATAGGTAGCTTTATAGGTTGTTTTAATTCTAAGTTTATAGTAGCTCTCATCTTGATCCTTCCTTTACTTAAGGTACATTAAAATAAATAACAATTCAAAGCTGCTGGTATATTTTGTGTCAGACAAGGAAGCAGGTTCGGCCTTTGGTAGGACTATGGGAGGGCTCTGCTAACTCAGTATGACGCAAAATAGACTAGCATACTGATTTGTTATTTCTTTGAATGTGCCTAATACATTATACTATATTTTTAATCATCCATAATATCATAAGATGCACAGGATAAAAGGCATAAAATAGATATTTCATACTCCTACCTCTTTGACCATTATAACTTTTTATAAGAAATAATGATAGTAGAGAAATTGCTTGCATACCTGTCCCCACGAATGCCTTTAAAATCCATGCCGCATCCTTACCTCTATTAAATGGACTTAAAACAGTTATTAAAAATATAACTGACACAAATATTATATTTAAAAACACCTGTTTTTTTGCCATAGTCTTAAAATCTTCATGATATTTATAAAAAAAGTATATAGTAAATACTCCATATAATCCATAATCAGTGTTAATTACTTGTGCCAAAATGCCCATAAGCCATATTGTCCCTATGCTTCCATTTTCATCATAAACCTTTATGGCATAAAGACCTAAAAATAATGTAAAGAATATATTTAAATAAACTATATTTTTAAAAGCCAAATAAAAAGGTATTTGAGATATAAGTGCAAACACAAACAGTCTTTTCTTGTATTTTTCAACATCACTTGTTTTTATATACCCCTCACTTATAAAATAAGCAAAAATAGGGAAAGCCAATCTTCCTATCACTCTTAAAATGTACACTTTTGGAAAAAGCAATGCCCCTGTATGGTCTATTAACATAACTATTATGGCTATTAATTTAAGTTGTGCCCCGTTCATAATTTCCCTCCATTTTTAATTATAATACACAAAATAACTTTACATTATTATTCTCTTACCTGCTGAATTTTCATATATAGAAATAAAATAACTATTTCCATTATATCATTATCCTCCTTTTTTCGTAATAACTTTAGGTACATGAAAAAAGAAATAACAAGCCAAAGATGCTATTATATTTTGTGTCAGGCAAGGAAGCAGGTTCTGCCTTTGGCAGGACTATCGTCAAGTTCTGCTGACTCAGTATGACGCAAAATATACTGACATACTGACTTATTATTTATTTGAATATACTTTAATTCTCTATAAAAGTAAAATAGACATTTGCGGTAGAGATGTAACCTACAAATGCCTAGTTGAATTCTCCCTCGCTTCTTAACACTTAAGTGAGGGATTCCTTGTATATTCAAGAATTTTTTGTGTAGCATATTTCTACTTTCATTTTAAAATGATTCTGCTCCAATCCCATCTATACTTTGGCTTTGCCAGTTCCCTTTTAAATTCCCTTTTAAAGCTAAACGTTAATAAAATTGCTGCCAGTAAGCATCCATAGCCAATAGATATGGTCTTTATCATACTCTTTGTTAACATAGCTATGCCATCCTCAATCATCTTTATTGTCCCATCCCCGAAAAAAGAACCTTCAAGTTTTAATACTTCTTTAAATTCATTAACTTGAGCACACTTTACCACACCATTTATGCTTAAAAGCAAACAAGCAACTATTAAACCTACAAACAATATGTTTTTACTCTCATTATAACTAGCTATATATTTTATTATAAAGCTTCTAACAAAAAGTACTATAGCAGCCAGTATAAGAATTAAATTTAAAGCCATCAGAAAGTTAACCATATATTCTCACCCCAATCACTATTAAGAAACCCTTTAGCCTCTATAATATTAGAACCCCTCCAAAACAATACCCATTTGCACCATTATACCACTTTTTGAATTTTTCTGAATTTTCCCATAATATATTTGCACTTTAATTTTTCCATAGTTTCATGGAAATACCATTGTTTTTCAGCTTTTATCTCCATTTCTAGTGCACCACAAAAAGCATTACATTACCTGAATTATACCTTATTGTGGTTTAATCATTTAATGATTATTTACTATTCTATTTCTTGCAAAATTTCTTTTTCTACCTTCTCTATATTTGGAAGATAACTTTTTAAAAGTTTCATTTTCCCCTTTAATGTATATTCCCCAAGAAAAGCAGGTATTAAAATACTATCTCCTTTCCTTATAATTTCTTTTTCCTGTTTTATAGCTTTTTTTCCACTATTATATAAAATCTCTCCTTGACCTTCTACGCAAGTAAAAGCAAAAAATCTCTCTTCATCACTTTTTTCAGCACATTGTTTTTCTATGTTATATAATTCTAAAGAGAAATCCTTACAGAGACATAAATAGTTCTTTTCATACCCTGACTTTTTAACTTTTATTCCATCTCTTTTCTTTCCTTGTAAATTTAAATCTATAACATCCAGTGCTTTTTCTATGTGTAGTTCTCTTCCTCTGTTATAGTCATAAACTCTATATGTAGTATCACTATTTTGCTGTATTTCCGCTATTATAACCCCTTCTCCTATGGCATGAATAAGTCCACTTTTTACAAAATAAACATCACCTTTTTTAACAGGTATTCTATTCATATATTCGTCTGAATTTCCACTTTCCACTGCTTTTTGAAATTGTTCCTTGGTGCAATTTTCCTTAGTACCTACTACTAAATTAGCTCCTTCAAAAGCCTCTACCACATACCAAACCTCGGTTTTTCCCATTTCTCCCTCAACTTCTTTTGCATAGGTATCATTTGGATGCACCTGTACAGAAAGTTTATCCTTTGCATTTATAAGCTTTATTAAAAGAGGAAACCATTCTTTATGAATTTTAGTTCCTATAACTTTCTCATGACATTTTTCTATAAGTTCATCTAGTCTCATTCCTTTAAATTTTCCATTAGCTACTACACTGGTGCCATTTTTATGACAAGCTATATCCCAGCTTTCACCTATATTGCCTTCTGGAAGGTTATCTCTAAATTCTTCTAAATCCCTTCCGCCCCATATTTTTTCATAATATAAATTTTCAAATTTTAATGGATACATAATATCACTCCCTATTGTCTCTATAATAACATTATATTATTTTATCACAAAAAGGTATTACACTACTCTAATTATGAAATTTCACAATTCACCACATTGCATCTTTTGAAGTTTAATCATAGATATTTAATACTCAATACTCAATGGAAAAAGGGCTAGAATCTTACTTCCAGCCCTTTCTTAAAATTGTTAACTATGCTAACCAGCCAAGTTTGAATCCTATTATACCTATAGCGAACAATCCAAATATTATCCAAATTGGATTTACCTTTTTCTTTAAAAGTTTCATACATAAGAATGTTAATAATAATGGTACTAATCCTGGTAATAGTTGATCTAGTATGCCCTGAACTGTAGTTTCAATAACTTTACCTTGTTGATTAGTTACTTTAGATATAACTACTGGTATGTTTAAGGTAGTCCATTTGCTTACTAATGCTCCCATTACAAATAATCCAAGTATTGAAGCTCCTTCTGTTAATTTTTGAAGTCTGTTTCCACCCATGTCTTTAACTATATCAGTACCCTTTTTATATCCATACTCTATTCCATACCATCTAAAGCCTAAACGAATTACGTTAAATAATAGGAAGAATAGTAAAGGTCCAAGTATGCTGCCACCTTGAGCTAAAGATGCACCAAGAGCTGCAACTACTGGTCTTAAAGTCCCCCAAAATATTGGGTCACCAACTCCTGCCAAAGGTCCCATAAGGCCTATCTTTACACCGTTTATAACACCATCGTCTATGTCGGCGCCATTAGCTCTTTGCTCTTCCATAGCTGATGTAACTCCAAGAATTGGAGCTGTTACGAATGGTTGAGTGTTGAAGAATTCTAAGTGTCTTTTTAATGCTTTCTTTCTCTCTTCACCTTGATACAATCTTTTTATTATTGGTATCATTGCAAAACAATATCCTAATGCCTGCATTCTTTCAAAGTTCCAGGAACCTTGGTGGAAATTTGAACGAATGAACATATTTATACGATCTTTTTTAGTTATTTTCTTTTCTAATTCCTTATAATTTTCCATCCTTAACCCTCCTTCTTCCTAATCTAATTCATCGTCTAGATCATCATCTAAATTTGATTGTACAGCTCCTGCAGGTACCGCTGCTACTTCTACCTTGCTGTACTTTGGATTTAACTGAATGTATACTATAGCAAACACTGTTCCTATAATTCCTAGAGCAACTAAGTTAAAGTTTGTAAATGCTGCCACTACGAAGCCTAAGAAGAAAAATGGCATTAAGTATTTTGCTTCCATCATATTTATAACCATGGCATATCCCACAACTACTATGAATCCACCAGCAACCCCAAGTCCTCCAGTAATCCAATCTGGTATTGCATTAAGCATATTTTGTACCACATTTGTTCCAACAAACATAGCTACCAAAAGTGATGGTATTGCCACACGCAATGCTTGTATTGCCAATGCTCCTATATGACATCTATCTATTCCAGCTATGTTTCCATCTTCAGCATATTTATCAGCTCTGTGCTGGAATACAACGGTTAAAGTTCTTGCAAATATAGTTAAAACTTGCCCTGCAGCTGCTATTGGAATTGCCACTGCTATACCAGCTCCTATGCTTTGCTTTCCTGCTATAACTATTACAGCAGAAACAATACTTGCAAGAGCTGCATCTGGTGCCATAGCTGCTCCTACGTTCATCCAGCCTAAGGCCATCATCTCAAGAGTTCCACCTATTATAATACCTGTCTTTAAGTCTCCCAATACAAGTCCAATTAATGTACATGCTACTAGCGGTCTATGGGTTTGAAATTCATCTAAAACACTACCCATACCAGCAATACATGCAACTATAAATACCAATATAATCTGTATAGTGCTAATTCCCATTATTTAGCCCTCCTTTTATTTTTGAATTAAGTTTTGTATTAATGGCATTATGTCTGCTTTTGAATCTGCAGCAACTTTTCTTATTTCAAGTTCTATTCCTTTTTCACTAAGCTTTTTAAATGCTTCTATATCCTTATCATCTACAGAAACTGCTCCTGTTATTTTTTTCTTTCCTTCTTTGAAAGACATACCACCTATATTTACACTTTTAATATCTACTCCATTTTCTACTAAAGTTAAAACGTCTGATGGGTTTGTAAAAAGAAACATAACTTTGTCATTTTCATATTTAGGATTGTTGTAAACTCTTACTGCTTTTGCTAAATCAACTACATGTGCCTTTATTCCTGGAGGCGCCACCTGTGTTAATAAGGTTTTTCTTATGTCATCATTAGCCACATCATCATTGCAAACTATTATTCTTGTGCATTTAGTTTCCTTTGTCCATATAGTTGCTACCTGTCCGTGAATTAATCTATCATCTATTCTTGCTAATACAATATTCATTATAAATCATCCTCCTCTTGTGAATTCATTACTTCTTTAAAAGCCTTTATGCTTTCTATTCCACTATTTTTAGCTACATTAACTAGTTCTTCTAAATTTGAAAAACCTCTTGATCCATAAACTTCTAAAAGCATTGGTAAATTTACACCTGTTATTATGTCCATATTTTCTTTTCCTATTGCAATTCTACTAGCCGCATTAAATGGACTTCCTCCAAAAAGATCTACCATGAAAAGCACTCCATCCTTAGTATCTAAAGTAGTTAAAAGCTCATTATACTTATTGATAAGATCTTCTGAACCTTCACCTGGCTTAAAAGTTACATATCCTACATTTTCTTGTTTTCCAAAAATCATTTCTGATGACTTAACTAATTCCTCTGAAAAATTACCATGGGTTCCTATTATTATAGCTGTCATTTTTTTCCTCCCTTTATATTGATCTGACTTTAACTTTTTTACATATTATTTTTTGTACCAAACTATAAATTGCTCTGTAATTCTTTTATCTGTTTTTGAAATTTATTTTTATCTTTAGTATTTTTATATCTACTATTTTTATCCTTAGTATTTTATCTTTAACTTTTATTATCTTTTTAATTTATTTTTGCTTACTTTTTTAAATTTATGCCTTGCTTAAGCCTTTCCTTCATATTAATTATTTCTTATGCATATATCTATAGCAAAGCTTGTGCCAAAAAAGTGTATCAAAAAAACGTCTTTAGTAGATCTTTTTTAATATCTAACTTAAAGACGCATTATTTTTTTATTTTTTTAAATTTTAATACATTAATTTAATTTTTGATACACTATTTCTAATTTCAATACGCTTTATAACTCTTTTAATCCCATTACCTTTTATTTTAATACTGTATTACTTCTTACTTATTACTTATTATTTATTATTTATTATTTATCACTTATTCAACTTTCGTAGTTATAAAATAAAAATGTAAAATTGAAAATTTAAATCCTTATTGTTATTTATTTGAATGTACCTTACATAAACATTTCAACTATATAATAAATTTCATCTTCTGTCAGTTCTAAATTTATACTTTCTTTAAATATAGCACAAGCAGACTTTACTTTTATGAGCTTATCCTTATCCAATTTTTCTTTATCGTACTTATACTCTAAGCCGTCTTTTATAACCATTCTCTCTAGAGCACAGGCAACATGGAGAATTATTCTTATTTTCATAGAATTTGAAAACTCTTTTTCCATGACTTTTTCTAATACACTTACAAATCTTATCAATACACTTATTATTTTTTCTGGATTTAGATATGTTAAAAACTGTTTTAAACTATCTTCACATAGCTCTCTAACTACTACATTTTGTTCTTTTTCAGTTTCAGTTTCTTCTTTATTTCCCCTTATTATGTTTTTAATTATTTTTTCCCCTTCTCCATTTATTAATGATTCTAATGATATAAAGGGAGCTTCTATTTCTGGATTTACTGCTCCTACTGTAGCTAAAATAGGGAAATCTTCAGATATTTTCTCCAAATCCTCTTTCATATTCTTAATGCCTATTGGTATTATGTTCACTGGTTTTTCTGATACATTTGTTACAATATCCTCTACTAGCTTTTTAAGTTTTAGTGCCGCTCCTTCACCTGTTGTACACAAGGTTACTATTACCCCATCACTAGATTTAGACTTCTCTTGAATTTTATTAGAGTATCCTTTGAAATCTTTTAGAGAATTGTATACACTTTCCAAATCCATATCAAATATATTAGACTTTCTAACTGCCTCTAAAACTATAGGGGTGGATACCATATCTATAGTTTTAATTTTTATGCCAGTTTTTTCAGATATTATACTTCCAAACCCTGTAAGAGAGCCCATGTCTACTAGTATTAGCACGCCTTTTCCCCTATCTATTTCCTTTACCTTTTGAGTCATTTCCTCCAAAATTTCCTTAGGACTTATTTCTAGTGGCATATCTATAGCCTCTACATTCTCCTCTTCTAAAAGTTTTTGAACTACTCCCACCATGCTGCTGGCAGTGCTGCTGCCATGAGTTGCTACTATTATTCCCACTCTACCAGTATTACCAGTATCCTGAATGGAATTTAAAAGCAGCGTTAAATATATAACCTCCACCTTTGGAACTTTTACTTTATATCTTTCCTCTATCATGCTCTTGACTTCTACCGCAACCTTGTACTCCATGGGATTATCTTTTATTATGCTGTCTACATTTGTGTATTTCAGCTCCGTTTTTTTATTCATTCTATTAAAAAATGCGCTTAAATGAAGACTCAAAGCATACAAAAATCTATCATTAAATTTTTTATTTAGTCTTTTCTCTGCAAGCTTTTGTACTTCTTCTGAGAACTTTAATATATGATCATCCACTATCTTTAATATTCTCTCTCTATTTTTTCCATCATTTTTAAATTTATCATAAAAACATCTAATATGTACATTTATATCTGTAGTTATGAATTTATTTATATTTTCATCATCCATGCCTTCTTCTTTTAAAATAGATGCTTTGTCTTCTATTATTTTATAAAGATTAAATGGAGGTTCATAAGGATCCTCCTCTATAAGTTCTTTATATCCTTGTGGTGTTATTACTATATCTGAAGGCATAATTCTCCATAGTTCTTCTGACTCTTTCCTCTTAGCTCCCATGGAAATAAGTCCGCTTTTGATATTGTTTGGCAGGGTTTTAAAATCTATTTCTATATAATTATCTGTATTTATGCTATTTAAAAAACCTTGGGCACATATAAGCTGAATATTAGATTTAAGCTGACCTATATTGCCATAGGACGTACTTCCTATCAATGCCTTTACTGCTTCAGAAGTGATTTTTATAGGTTTATTTACCCTGTGGGCTTCGTTGGATAAAAGGTGTTTTATTATATCCACCTTATCTTCCATAGGTCTTTCGTCAAAATTAGGAATAGTGATGGTAATAGGTATCCTTCTTATAAATGTCTTTAAAAGCGCTGAGGTAGGATCTTCTGTAGTAGCTCCTATTATGAAAACATTTGCCCTTCTTTTTCTTTCAGTTTCTCCTAATTTATTATAGGTGCCTGTATCCATGAAATAAAATAGCATTTCCTGACCCTCAGGAGGTAATCTGTGAATTTCATCTAAAAAAAGTATTCCTCCATTAGCTTTTTCCACCAAGCCCTGCTTTTCTGTATCCGCTCCAGTAAAAGCTCCTTTAATATATCCAAATACATGAGATAATAAAAGCTGAGGATTATTATAATAGTCTGCACAATTGAAAACTACAAAAGGTGCATCCTTTGGCAATCTATCTATGTATCTGGCATAGTTATACATCATATTTGCAAATAAAGTTTTTCCAACCCCTGTTTGACCTACTATCAAAGTATGTAACCCATTAGGCGGATATAGTATAGCTGCCTTCGCCTGCTCTATTTGATTCTTAAGACTATTTTCAGCTCCTATAAGGTAGTGAAAAGGAGATTTTTCCTCTTTAATTTCACCTTTTCCCAAAATTTTATTTATACTATCCACTTCTAAAAGCTCTTCCGGTATTTTTTTCTGTATCAAGCTTTCAATACTTTTTCTATGAAAATATAATACCGGTCTACCTTTTATTTTAATAAGTTTGCCCATTCTACAAAGTTCATTTAGTTCTTTACTTGCATTATTTCTAAGTATGTCCAAGTCTTCTCCTATTTCCTGAGCACTAAAGCCACCTACTTCTCTAAGCTCATCCATAGAAGTATTTTCTGACCTTTCTTTTATATAATTGTATATTTTATCTATTCTTTTCACCGCTCCACCTTCTTTCCTTACAATAACTTTAATACACTAGGTAGTATTTAGTTTTCCATTCCTAGTCTCCAATACTATTATTCAATCATAGCTATAATTAGTATCCAGTGTCTAGAATCTATTTATTATTTTATATATTAATACAATTTTAATACACTAAAGTGTATTATTCAATAGTAGCAAAAAATGCAAAAAAAAATTTCCAGAAGCTTTGGGGTACTTCTGGAAAACATTCGGGAAAAGGGAGATAGTGTATCGAGCATTAAATTCGCCCTACATTATCTTTCCTAATTGGTGTAGCAAATTTGATTACCTATTTAATATTATACTCAAAAGAAATTTTTTTGAGTTACAAAATAGTATTAAAAAGGTTACAAAATTATTAAAAACATTCTCATATATGTATTATGATTAACCCACAATAAGGTACAATGTGGTGAAATTATGAAATTTCTCCTCCATAACTTTAATAAGAGCTTGGAACAATAAATTTCATTTAAAAAAATTGAGTTTTTAATAATATTTTGTAAATTTATATTTAATTTTATATTATTTCCTTGGAAATGGTATGTAAATATCTAAATTTATAATTCTACTTTCTTTTATCTACAAAACCCGTCTGCAATATGGTAATAAATTACATGTTGTAACAAGATATTTCCCCGGAAAAGTTACTAACTTAACTTTCGCAGTTATAAAATATAAATTCAAAAAATCCCTTTATTCTTGTATTGACCGTATTTTTCATTTTTTCAGGAGTTGAATCTTCTAGTATTTCTCCCTTGTCCATAAATACCATTCTATTACTTACTTCTAGAGCAAAGGCTATTTCATGAGTGACTATAATCATAGTTTTACCACTTTCCTTAGCAAGTTTACTTATGACCTGCAGAACTTCCCTAACAAGCTCTGGATCTAAAGCTGATGTGGGCTCATCAAATAAAAGTACATCTGGATTCATAGCAAGAGCCCTAGCTATAGCAACTCTTTGCTTTTGTCCTCCTGAAAGCTCACAGGGATATGAATGCTTTTTATCCAAAAGTCCTACCATGGAAAGAAGCTCTTGGCAATTTTTTTCTGCTTTCTCCCTAGGCATCTTTTTTACCACCCGTGGAGCCTCCATGATATTTTCCATCACTGTTTTATGAGGAAATAAGTTAAAGTTTTGAAACACCATACCAATACTTTTAAGAGAGTTATTTAATACATCCTTTTCGACTTTTTCCTTTTTCCCCTGCTTTATATTAACTATTGTTTTTTCTTTAATCTCTATTATACCTTCATCTATTTCTTCAAGTTTTATTATTGACCTTAACAAAGTACTTTTACCACTGCCTGATGGTCCTATTATGCTTACTATTTCTCCTGATTTTACATTTAAATTTATACCCTTCAATACCTTTAAAGCCCCAAAGCTTTTACTTACATTAACTAAATTTATAGCATTCATTTATACCACTCTCCACAAATCTATTTTTCCTTGCAACTACTCTATGAAAAACCTTATTTAGAAATGGCTAATTTATTATTTTTCTCTAGCCTTCTAAAGAATATTACAATCAAAGAGCTTATACCTAAGTATATAATTGCAGCTATAAAAAAAGGTACTATGGTAAATTCTCTAGTTACTATTTCTTTAGAATTTCTAAGGATTTCCCCCATACCTATTACCGTTACCAGTGCAGTATCTTTTACTAAATTTATAGCTTCATTGCAAATAGAAGGTATAATTCTTAAGAATGCCTGAGGAAGTATTATTCTCCTCATGGTCTCTACATAATTCATGCCTAAAACCTTAGCTCCTTCATATTGACCTTGGTCTATGGACAGTACACCTCCTCTTATTATTTCTGCAAAATAAGCTGAGTAATTTAGTATAAAGGTAATTAATGCTGCTGAAAATTCCGTAAGCTTTATACCAAGCACTGGAAGCCCGTAGTATAAAAAAAACAGTTGTAATAGCAGCGGCGTCCCCCTAAAAATCCATGTGTAAATTCCAAGTACCTTTTCAAAGGGCTTAAAAGTTTTTGCCAAAGCTATTATAGTGCCTAAAGGTATTGATAAAACTATAGTTAATGCATATAGCTTTAAAGTAACAATACCGCCTTTTAATATATAAATTATCATCTTATCCATTAAAAATTACCTTCCTTTCTCTGTCATGATTATCCTACAAAGCTCCTTACACTACTTGAATTATGAAATTTCTCTGGAATGACTTGCATAAGAAGCGAAGGAACTGTTTAAATTTAATTTTAGAAATTCTTCTTTTAGGCAGATAAAATTATCGTAAGCCTGGCAAGGACGCCAGGCTAGTGAACCTGAAGCAGGACGCTGAATGTGAACGTTAGATAATTTTATATGGCTAAAGGATTAGAATTTCTTAAATTAAATTTATTGTTCCAAGCTCTTATGCAAGTCATGGAGGAGAAATTTCTACTTTTCTCCAAACCATTTCTTATATATTGTATTCATAGTTCCATCTTCTTTTATCTGCTTTAAAGCCTTGTCTATTTTTGCACCAAATTCTGTATCATTTTTTCTATAACCTACACCGTATTCTTCTTCTCCAAAATTATCTTCTAATATTTTATAATCCCCTGGCTTTTTGCTAATATAATATCTAGCCACCACTTCATCTATAACCACTGCACTTACACGCTGATATTTTAAATCCATAAGAGCTTCTGTGTTGTTTGAGTATTTCTTTATTTCTTTTATTCCCTTAACTAAATCTGTTTCTTTATTTAAAGCTTCATCACTGCTGCTGCCCATTTGAACTGCTACTACTTTGCCATTTAAATCTTTTTTGCTTTTTATATTGGAGTTCTTCGATACCACAATTATCTGTCTGTTTTTTAAATAGCTTTCCGAAAAACCTATCTTTTCTTTTCTCTCCTCAGTTATAGTAAGTCCATTCCATATAAGATCTATGTCCTTATTGTTTAAACTTAAAAGTATTCCATCCCAATCCACTGGCTTAAATTCCACTGAAAGGCCTGTCCTCTTACTAACCTCTTTAGCTAAATCAATGTCAAATCCAACAATTTCGCCATTTTCATCTCTAAAACCCATAGGAGGAAAGCTGTCATCCAATCCTACTACAAACTTATCTTTAGAGCTTCCTTTTGAGCTGCTATGGTCTTTATTCACCCCACAACCTGCCAATAATGCACTTACTAATAAAACTGCAACTAATGCTAATACCACCTTTTTCATCTTTCCATCCCCTTTCAATAACATTTAATAATCAGTAGTTAAGAATTAACAATTAAGAACTAAGCATTAATCATTAATTCAATTCATGTTTTTTATTATACTTTATCATGGTAAAGTTGTAAAGTGAGAAATTGTAGAAAAAAGCACCTTAGTGCATTTCTGCTACTAGGTGCTATATTGCTGGTGTAAAAAATCCTTTGCCCTTTATCTCCTGTGCTTGCGATATAGATATAAGAGCTGATGAATCTATAGATTCTGTTAATTTTTTTACCTTATTAAGTTGGCTATTAGTCATAAGACAATAAATTATTTTCTTTCGGTTACCAGTATAACCGCCCTCTCCGTATAGATAAGTGGTACCTCTGCCTGTTGCCTCCATAATGGCATCAGACACTTCCTTTTCTTTTTCTGTAACTATTATAACTATATTTTGTTTATCGAAACCCTTCATTACCTTTTCCATGACCACACCAGTTACATACATTAATACTAAAGTGTACAATGTATTCTGCAGTCCTATAACAAAAGCTCCTAGTAATACTGTTATACCATTTATTAAGAAAAATAATTTTGCCACATCTGCCCCTGTATTTTTTCTTATAATTACCATAATTATATCCGTACCACCTAAAGAAGCTCTATGCTTAAATATCAGTCCCAATCCATAGCCTGTGATTATGGAGCCAAAGAGTGTAGCTATATTTATATCTTTTACAATTACATAATTTGATAAATCCTTTGTTAAAATCAAAAAAACCGATACAGATACAGCTCCTACAGCACTATACAATATAAAATCCAAATCTATTTTTCTGTATCCAATTATAAATAACGGTATATTTATTATGAATATCCAATATCCTGAAGGTATTTTAGTTATATACTGACCCATAAGAGATATTCATGCCACCCCTCCACTTAAAAGCTTATGTGGTGTAATAAATATATTAGTTCCCACTGCATATATAAAGGTTCCTAAAACTATAAAAAGTATTCTAATTAAAAACTTTTTATCTCTCAACCCATCTTCCTCCTTTAAATCTAACTACTTCTACACATGCTAATTGTATTGCAGAAATTAACAAAACACAAGCAATTTATACTTCAACAATGGCTAAAAAGTTTATATTTTCTCGTGAAATCACGCTCTTATTATTTAAATCATACTTAAATATATTTTATATTTTTATGTCTCATTAAATTATTTTAACATATACTGATATTAAATTTTATGTTCCCCGCATCTACATATTCCAAAGAATGTTAGGTTATCCTCTAAAAGTATAAAACTCCCTTAGGAGCTATTTAGAATTTAGAATTGAAAACCTTCACTCATCTAATGTAGCTCTTGAAATATTTATGTACGAAAGTTGAGTAAATAAAAAAGAGCACCTCCATATATTAATACAGAGATGCTGTAATTGGTCAGTAGTTGGAAAAGAAAACTTTGAATCTTTTACAATTTATACTTAATAAGTTGGGAGTAAGTTTTTTCTGACCAATATTGTAACTTTTTTATATAAAAACCTTAATAGGCTTTAAAAGGCTTATTTAAAATATTAATTTTTGATTTCTTAGCATGTACTCGCTTTTTTTATATTGTGCTTATTTTTTTCTTTGAGCTTGTTTTACTTTGTTCTTATTTTTACTTTGTTCTTATTTTTGCTTTATGCTTATTTTTGCTTCGTGATTGTTTTTACGTTGTTCTTACTTTGCTAAAAACAACAAAATAAAAAAGACCCCTTGCGAAGTCTTTACAGTATACAATAGTTTTGTAACAATACTTTATATTTTTAAATGCACAAACATAATTTTCCTTAATAAATATTATTATAGTGCATAATTGTTACTATTATATTCCTGAAATCCTTCCCACCGAAAGATTGTTACAGAAGTTCAAGGCAGGTCTCCTGGCTCTAGTTTCTTTCTCCTCTTGCCTTCCCAGTTTTAAAACCAGTGGCTATAAGATTCGTCCACTATTACAGTAGCGGGGGCTGCTGTGGTATTTCACCACATTCCCTTTTAATTTCCTAAAAGAAAACCCAAAACTTATTAATTCAATATTTAATTTTTATTATGGCTTAATTGTAATACTTTAATGTGCATATTTCAACATTCATATTATTGTTATATACCACTAATAGTTTCATTAATCCTATTTAATCTCTATTATGATAAGATTATCTTTAATTTTCGGTCCACTATAACCTTCCATTAAGGTCATTATAGTTCCATTGAAGGTCCACTATTCACCATTCACTATTACAATCGTAGTTTGCCTTTTTCTGTTACCCTTATAAAATTCACATTGGAATTATTAGAAGAGCAGCAGCAAGCTTTTGCACAACCCTTACAGCCTCCAGCGCATGCCTCTTCTTTTACCCTTTCTATATATCCCATTCTAAAAAGTTGTTCTACCATTTCCTCTAAAAAGCTTTCAGTTATACCTAGTTCCTTGGCTATAGATTTTTTAGAATAAAATCCTTTATTTCCTATTATCTTTAGTAATTTCATTAACAACAAAATCCCCTCCTCATAATTCTACATTCTCTTTTACCCAATTAGGTACATGAAAAGAAATAACAAGTCAAAGATGCTAGTATATTTTGTGTCAGACAAGGAATCAGGTTCCGCCGCTAGTAGGACTATCGGCGGGTTCTGCTGACGCAGTATGACGCAAAATAGACTAGCATACTGACTTATTATTTATTTGAATGTGCCTTACATATTTCTATATTTTATTAATCTAATAACTAAGGATTAGGGACTAAAATTAAAGTCCCAATAATGTTCCCACTTGGAATATAAGTACTGCAAATACCCAGGCTATAGCAAAGCTGTATACTGCTGAGAAAATAGTCCATTTTACAGAGTTAGTTTCCTTTTTCACTGCTCCTAATGCTGCGGCACATGGTGTGTATAGAAGATTCATAACCATGAATGCGTAAGCGGATAGTGGAGTAAATACCTCTTTTAATGCCATGGCTAATTTAACCCCTTCATCTCCTCCAGCATATATACCACCTAATGTAGTAACTACTGTTTCCTTTGCTAATATACCTGTTACTAGGGAAACACCTGCTTGCCATGTACCAAAGCCTGCTGGTTTAAATATAGGAGCTACAAATCCACCTATTCTTCCAAGTATGCTTTCTGCACTTCCTGGCTCTACTCCCAATGGGAAGTTACTTAAGAAGAATACTAATATTACTACTCCAAATATTATGGTTCCTGCCTTTTTAACGAAGGCTGCTGCTTTTTCCCACATGTGAGTAAGTATGCTCTTTCCTGTAGGAATTCTATATGGAGGCAATTCCATTACAAAGTATGAATTTTCACCCTTAAATAAAGTACTGCTTAAAAATTTTCCTGCTACTATAGCTACTATGATTCCTAATGCATATAATGAAAATATTACTATACCTGCACCTGAGAAAGGTCCTACCTTAGTCTCTCCAAAGAAAGCTCCAGCAAATAGTGCATATACTGGAAGTCTAGCACTACAAGATACAAAAGGATTTATAAGTATGGCAACCATTCTATCTTTTTTGCTTTCCAAAGTTCTTGTAGACATTATTCCTGCTATATTACAACCTGAACCTATTATCATAGATACAGCTGTCTTACCATGAAGTCCTATAGAAGTCATGAATCTATCCATAACATAAGCCGCTCTAGCCATATACCCTACATCTTCTAGTAAAGAAATTAATAAATACATTACTAATATGAGTGGTACAAATGGAAATATAGATCCTAAGCCGCCTATAACTCCTTCAACTATAAATCTTCCAAACATATTATCTGGTACCAACGTACCTGCCCACTCTGATAAAGCCTCAAATGCAGTTTCTACATACCCTCCTAAAAAATCGTTACCAAATTTCATAGTAATTTGATAAACAAAGAACATAATTACTGCAAATATAGGTATGCCCAGCCACTTATTAGTTACAACCTTGTCTATCTTATCTGTTAGCGTATCCTTATTTTCATCTTTTCTTAAAATGGCACCCTCTGTTACTTTTCCAATAAATTCATACTTTTTATCTATTATAAGTGCTTCTGGCTCATATCCAACAGCTTTGGTTACAATATCTGCGCCACTTTCAACCTTTTTTAAAATTTTATCCCCACAGGATTTTGATTTTATAAGTTCTACTATTTTATTGTCGTTTTCAAATAGCTTTATAGCCATCCAATTTAAAGGATAAGAATTTTTCTCCACGCAAGCTGAAATTTCATTTTGCACCTGCAATATTTGATTCTCCATATCCTTTCCGTATTCTATCTTAAAGCCTTGTTTTTTCTTATTATTGCTTAATTTAATAACTTCTTCTATAAGTTTATCTATACCTTCTTTTTTTGTTGCAACTATAGGAACTACTGGAACTCCTAATCTCTTAGATATCTTATTTATATCTATTTTTATATCCTTATTTTCCGCTTCATCCATCATATTTAAAGCTACTACTACATTAGGATTTATTTCTAATATTTGAGTAGTCAAATATAAATTTCTCTCTACATTAGTGGCATCTACTACATTTATTATTACATCTGCATCTCCATCCAGTATAAAGTTACGAGCCACCACTTCATCCTCTGAATAAGCCCCAAGACTATATGTTCCTGGCAAGTCTACAATATTAAGTATTTCATTTTCCCGTTTAAGCTTTCCTTCCTTTTTTTCTACTGTTACACCCGGCCAATTACCTACGTGCTGTCTTGCTCCTGTAAGAGCATTGAAAAGACTGGTCTTTCCGCAGTTAGGGTTCCCCGCTAATGCCACTATTATTTCCTTATTCAACTAAATCACACCCCTTATTTATAATAAATTTAGTTCATCATTCCAGATGAACATTAACATTCACATTAAAATGAAGCTTGAAATTAATATTGATACTCATTCTCAATATTACGTCAAAAAAAATATTATTTTCAATATTCTTCTTCTTTATTCTAATAAATAAAATTTAAAAATTTTCCTATCCCGCTGCCACCATTATTTTTGTAGCCATACTTCTGCCTATTATAATTCTTCCATCACCTATTTTTACAATTATAGGTCCTACATCATTTCTCATAACTTTTATTTTGCTTCCGTTCACAAAACCCATTTCCTTAAGCTTTTTACACATACATTCCCCACCGTTTATATCTGTAATAGTTAGGTTTTGTCCTATATTAGCAAAAGTTAAAGGCATTCCTTTCATATTGCTCACCCTTTCTTCTCTTAACTTTAATTTATATCATACCTAACAACTCTATCAATCCATCTTCCATGAGATGAAAATTATATTAAAATTATAGTCAACATAACCCTTAATAAGTTATTCTAAGCTGTAATTTCCACTAAAATATCACTGGCTTCTGATTTCCTTAAAGTAAGCTTATACCCTCTTAATTTTATCTCTATAGGATCTCCCATAGGTGCTTTTCCTTCTACTGTAAGCTTTGTTCCTGGAAGTATTCCCATATCCATTAACCTTCTTTTAACTGAACTTTCTTTTGAAATTGTAACTACACTTCCCTGCTCTCCTATAGAAAGCTCATCTAAAAATTTACTCTTCATAAAATATTTCCCCCCATCTTAATTTTAATTCTTAAATTCCTATATTATTTACTCTTGCGCATAACGCCCATTTCACAACATGAATACCATATGTGATGCCGACATATACCCAATGGCTCTCATGTCATATATAATGCTCATTCTACAGCTGGACACTATTAATTTAATATGTAACTCATTGATAATGATTTTCATTACTATCTACTCCATCATTATATCATTTATTTTTATTTTGTAAATAGTATTTTATGATTAACCCACAATAAGTATTACATTGCTTGAATTATGAAATTTCTCTGGAATGAGTTGCATAAGAAGCGAAGGAACTATTTAAATTTAATTTTAGAAATTCTTCTTTTAGACAGATAAAATTATCGTAAGCCTTAAAAGGACGCCAGGCTAGCGAACCTGAGGCAGGACGCTGAATGTGAGCGTTAGATAATTTTATATGGCTAAAAGATTAGAATTTCTTAAATTAAATTTATTGTTCCAAGCTCTTATGCAACTCATGGAGGAGAAATTTCATAATTCCATTACATTCTACCTTATTGTGGGTTAATCATTTTATAATTTATTTGCAAAATCTCTGGTGAGGCTTAATTGCAAAACTAAATTCTACTCCTATATACTAAAACAGTAGCATTTAATTATACAAAAATAAGGGAGGGGTACTCCCCTCCCTCTCCTTTTCTAACTAAAATTTAATTTCTTCAACTGTGCTGCTTACTATTTCTGCTCTATCCTTAGTTACAAGATCTCCAGCAGATAATTTAAATATATTCTTTTGAATCACTAAATCCATTATCCCCTCTATCTTCTCCTGGGTTATATCTTCCTTTACATCTTTTAGCCTTAAAGATACTTTTTTTCTATCCTGATCTATAAAGTACATAACTAAATCTCTAGCCATTTAAAATCCCCCCTTATTCTTAATTACTGCAATATCTACCTAACCATTTATTACTGTACTAGTGTCTTCCTTTAAGATTTCTTTAACCGGGTACACTATAAGAGCTGACATTGCTTCAGCTATATCAAATATATCCTGAGCTGTAGCTGTGATTTTCACTTTAGAAAATCTTTGAGTTTTACACACTTCTTTTCCCTCTAAAGTAGTTGACACTACCTTCCTTAAAATCAAGGAACTTCCGATTTTGTTTTCCATAGCTGCCATAGAATCATCCCCTTTCACTATCTAAATATGCCTATATAACCTTTTTTACACTTAAAATGTAATTTGCATTATATGATTAAATCACAAAAAGCATTACATTACTTGAATTATAAAATTTCTCCTCCCTGACTTGCATAAGAGTTCGGAACAATAAATTTAAACAGTTCTTTCGCTTCTTATGCAAGTCATTCCAGAGAAATTTCATAATTCCATCCCATTGTACCTTTTTGTAGGTTAATCATTATATGATATTCCACTAAATAAAAAAGATTGTAATTTAAGTTTTTTAGCTTTAAGCTAAAAGGCTCAAATTACAATCTTTACTACACGCTTATTTTATTTTTAATTTAAACTCTGTATCATATAACTTATACCATGCAAGATAATTTATTCCTATGTGCTCTCTTATCCAAGTATTATTAAACTTAAAGAATCTCCTTAGTATATAGAATATCTTGATGCAATTAACCCAATCATCGTGAGAAATATTAAATTCCTCGTTGTTATTTTGATTATGATACATATCCAAAGTCTTTATCATTGCTTTTCTTAAATCTTCTTTTATATTTGCATCCTTTTCTATTTCAAATTCCTCTATAATCTGTCCTAAGAATCCTATCATATGTTCTGTAAGCCATGTAGATTGTTCTGCCACGTCCATATCAAATCTATCTTCTATAGTTTGAAGGTCGTCATTTATAAATACAGAAGCTGAAACAGGTCCGAAAAGTTCCTCTATCCTTTTAACAAACTCCTTATACATATCATAACTAGAAATTTGAGTTAAACTTACCACCAAACTCTGATAATACCATTTCCTTTTTTCATATCCTTCCTTATATCTTTCCCAAACCTTATCGCCTATTACCTTGTATTCATCTTGCATCATCTTCACATTGCTTAATCTATCTGCGCAAGTTACAAATTTAAACTCTGGAGAAGCCTCTTCTCTTAAGTAGTCTAGAGTACGTTTCTTTCTAGCTGTATAATCCTCTCCATCCTGATACTTATCTGCTATATATACCTTTTCTACTATCCTCTTAACTTTAGGTCCAAATATCCCCTCTACTTCTTCTAGTGATAAATACTCCTGCTCCACCGCATCATGTATTATTCCTGCTATTATGGTCTCTTCTTCCATTTTATTCCTTGAAAGAATTATACCTACCTCTATAGGATGTACTGCATAAGGTATATCTGTACCAATTCTCGTTTTATTTTCATGAGCTCTTAAAGCTAGTTCTATAGCACGTGTTACCATCGTAAAACCCCCTTATTTTTTTATTTTCTGCATAAAGTTTTTATTTAAAATTATACGTATTTACCAATGTCTATCTACCATAACCACTCTGATTTTTTATTAAAGCTCAGCCACTAATGCCTGCACTTCTGTATAACTATTTTCTAATTTAAATTTAGATAAAAAACTTCTTTTAAAATTAAAAACTCTATTTATTTTATAAATTTCCCTATTGCATTTAAAATATTAAAATGAATATTTCGTTAACAGAACTTTCAAATACTAATTCATTTTAGAATTTTCTGATTATTTATATTGTAACATACTTTTTCATATTTTCCACAGAACAATTTTTAAAAATTTGTAAAATAATAATTACTTAAGGGGTGATTTTCACAATAGGAATAATTAAAATAGAACCAAACGTTAATTTTTTCTATTTTTATCCACACCAAATTCTTTTACCTTTAGTTTCACTATAAAATTTCCTGATTGTCCATCAGCTGTTAAGTAATTAAGAGAAAAATAGAGATTATCCTTAATTATTTTTATATCCTCTTCAGTGAACAATTTCTCTGAACTTATTTGTCCTAAATTCTCATTTAACAAAAATTCATCAAGAAACGTTGTTCTTTTATTTTCATCTTCAAATGATACAGAATCAAGCAATATGCTATGTTTATTTCCTTTTTTATTCAAATAAATATTTTTAGAATATGATTGTATATTTTCGTGTTTATTTCCTATATACTGTATTTTGCCACCACTAACTGTCTGCTTGCTGGGAGATATAATAATAATCCCACTACTTATTCGTATATTTTTATCTTCTCCCTCAAATGAATACACTTTAAATTCTTGTTTATCAATTTTAGTCTTATACACTATAGTTGAGCTGATAAATATTATGTTTGTAATAAGTAAAAAAAAAACAAACATCCAATTATAAGTTTTTTCTTCATCTTTTACCCCCATTAAATTATTTTTAAACCCACCTCACTATAAGACTTTCCATAAGAATTAATAATATATTTATTTACATTACCCTATTATTTTATTATACAATACTATTATTTTATTATACAATACTATTATTTTATTATACAATACTATTATTTTATTACAGAATATCGTCTACCATAGATTCCACCTCCTAAGCTACAGTAAAATAATTCACCAATAGCCCCTAAGGAGGATAAAGCGTTCAAAACCTCATTTAGAGTAGTTACGAAGAACTAACTGTACCATAAATAATGATAATTCAACAAAATATGTTATAATAAAAGGAAAAAATAATTTTAAAACCCTAAAAATAAAAGCTATAACTACTCCATTTAGTGAAACAGTTATAGCTTTTTTGTATGTCATTTATTCAATTAAAGATTTTCCGTAACATAGTGGAGGAAAATCCTCCTTTAGTAGTCCTTCTTCCCCCACAAAGTAAGTACCCTGTAACTGAAAAATCTGCTTTTAATGGAGTGATAAATGTGAAATTTAGGACTATTGAACTAGCCTTAGAACTTCCTTATTTGTCCATTTAAAGCACCGTTAAGAAGTTTTCATTGTCTGAGCGAGGCACGAGTGAGTTTGAAAACTTTAGGAGCTTTAAATGGACAAATATTAGAAGTTCTTGGCGTATTGTTCACAGTCCAAAATTTCACATTTATCACGGAATTAAAAGCGGATTTTTCCTACGGCACTTACTTTATCCCTATTCCATGAACATTTTCATATCGTCTTCTACGTTAGTTATTCCACCTATTCCAAAGTTGTCTACTAAAACCTTAGCAACATTTGGTGATAGAAATGCTGGTAGTGTTGGTCCTAAGTGAATATTTTTAACTCCTAAGTGTAATAGAGCTAGAAGAACTATAACTGCCTTTTGCTCATACCAAGCTATATTGTAGCTTATTGGAAGCTCATTTACATCATTAAGTTCAAATGCTTCTTTTAATTTTAAAGCTATTAATGCTAATGAGTATGAATCGTTACATTGTCCTGCATCTAAAACTCTTGGAATTCCGCCAATATCTCCTAGGTCTAACTTATTGTATTTATATTTAGCACAACCTGCTGTTAATATTACAGTATCCTTTGGTAGAGCTTTTGCAAAATCTGTGTAGTAGTTTCTTGATTTAGCTCTTCCATCACAGCCTGCCATTACGAAGAATCTCTTAATAGCACCAGATTTAACTGCTTCTACTACCTTATCTGCTAGTGAGAATACTGTATTGTGAGCAAATCCTCCTACTATTTCACCTTTCTCTAATTCTGTAGGTGAAGCACACTTCTTAGAATGTTCTATGATAATTGAAAAGTCTTTTGATTTTCCCTCATTTCTTTCTTCTATATGCTTAAGTCCTGAGAATCCAACTGCTCCTGTAGTGTATACTCTATCTTTGTATGAATCCTTTGGTGGAACTAAGCAGTTTGTAGTCATAAGTATTGGGCCATTGAATTTTTCAAATTCTTCATTTTGCTTCCACCAAGCATTTCCGTAGTTTCCTACAAAGTTATCATATTTCTTAAATGCTGGGTAGTAATGAGCTGGAAGCATTTCACCGTGAGTGTATACATCTACTCCTGTCCCCTTAGTTTGCTCTAGTAAATCTTCTAAGTCCTTAAGATCATGTCCACTTATTAATATAGCCGGGTTATTTCTAACACCTAAATTAACCTTAGTTATTTCAGGATGCCCATAAGTAGTAGTGTTTGCCTTGTCTAAAATAGCCATGCCATCTACACCAAATTTTCCACATTCTAAAACTATAGCAACCATTTCATCCACAGATAAAGCTTCTGTTGTGGATACTAATGCCTTTCTTATGAAAGCATATATATTTTTATCTTCATAGCCTAGAGCATAAGCATGGTGTAAGTAAGCAGCTAGTCCCTTTACTCCATATATTAAAAGCTCTCTTAAAGATCTTACGTCTTCATTTTCTGTAGCTAGTACCCCTACAGTTTTAGCTTTAGCTTCAAATTCTTCTACTGTATTTGCTGTCCATAATGCAGCATCATGTTTTACTGAACTTAAATCTACCCCTTTATCTTCTAAAACCTTTCTTAAATTCTCTTTTACTTCTAAAGTTTCTTTAATTCTTTCTATAAAGAATTCTCTATCAAAATTAGCATTAGTTATAGTAGTAAATAAGCTATCCATTATTAATCTGTCTGCAGCTATATTGTCTATGCCTACTTCTTCTGCTTTTATAGCATACATGCTTATTCCCTTTAAGTTATAAATTAATAAATCCTGTAAGTTTGCCACGTCTGCAGTTTTTCCGCATACCCCTCTATGAGTACATCCTTTGCAGCCTGCTGTTTCTTGACATTGATAACAAAACATATTAGTTACATTTTCCATATTAGCCCTCCTAATTTCTTTTTTAAATCCCAGTTTTTCTAATATAAAATCCTTTAACAACGGATCTCTTCACCACCTTGTATTTTTTCTTTTGTATTTTAATTATCTGTCCTCTGTACCTTGTTTACCTAAATTTATATAGGCTTAATTTTTTTCTTTCAGTTGTCTATGCTTTATTCACCAGGTTTTTATCCCTACTGTAATCATATTGTACCTTTTTAGTCTAGTTTTTTCGGTAACTTTTGTTACCAATAAATATCCACCAGCTTAGCTGGTGGTTTTTCTTAAGCCCTATAAGGGCATTTTACCAGCATTGTGCCTTAAGGCACGTGTAAAAGTATCGCCAGCCGCAATTTAACTGTTACTTGCCACCCTTAAAAGGGTCCATATATTCTTTAATACTTATTTGATCGGCGATCATATCTTCATTTTGTTGATTTTTTATATACTCTTCTATCGCCTTTTTATTTTTTCCTACTGTATCCACATAATAACCTCTACACCAAAAATGTCTGTTTCCATACCTATATTTTAAATTTGCAAATTTCTCAAATATCATTAAACTACTTTTTCCTTTTAAAAACCCTACAAATCCTGATACACTCATTTTTGGGGGTATTGATACAAGCATATGTATATGATCCTTACATGCATTAGCTTCTATTATTTCTACTCCTTTCCATTCACATAACGTTCTCAATATTTTTCCTATTTCTTTTTTCTTTTTTCTTTTCTCCATATATTTCTTTCCTTCTATATTTAGGTGCAAATACTATATGATATTTACATCTCCACTTAGTATGTGCTAAACTATTATTGTCCATTTTGGGCAATACCTCCTTTGATTTTAGATTGGCTGACGAAACCATTTCTATTTTATCAAAGTGAGGTATTTTTTTTCAACGCTTAAGCTTTTCTGAACACACCTGCATAGCAGGTGGTTTTATTTATAGACAAAAAAAGTCCAAGTATTTTTTCTTTATACTTGAACTTGTAAATTATCTATCCATGATATAGGTAGATTTCTAGCTTATTGTCTTAAAAAATCTATTCTTCATATTTTCCCACTATACTCAGCAGCTTTCCCACAAATTTAGGGTTTCCGTATATAGTAAATCTGCCTATGTGCTCTTCTTGTAAAAACATATATTCAAAATTTACCCACTTTCGCAAGGGATCATTTGCATTTATGGCTGTCATAAGCTCATTGCAAATAGGGCCTAATTCCTCTGGACTCTCGCTTTTCACATTTATTATAGAGCATACAGATATTTTCTTATCTTTTGTACTAAAGTTCTCTGTAAAATCTTTAATTTTATCATTAGACTTTTTAATATTAATACTCTTGTCCAAAAGTTCTTCTATTGAGGAAGACGTTATGTTCCACTTCCCACCTATTTTACTTGCTACAATTTTGCCTTCTTTTATGTATCTTCTTACTGTGATGGCATGAACATTAAGTATCTTTGCAGTTTCTTCTATAGAATACATTTTGTTTTTTATAAATGTTCCTTGGTAAAAGCTCACACTATAAATATGAACTCTTTACCAAAATCCCGTTACCAAAACCTTATAAAACTTTATAAAAAGATTATATAAATATATAGTTTTGTTTCTTTCCTACTTCATAATGTCCGATTTTGCCTATTTATAACCTTCTGCAAGGAGGTTATATTGCGGCTACTTTCGTTTGTGTAACACTCCATAGGCTTTGCTATACTTTATAAGTATAGTGGGTTGTAACGATTACCCAGTTTAGTAAATCCTTTAGGTGATTATACTAAACCATAGTTTGCAAGGTTGTATGAAGCATTTTTATCTCTATCACAAGTAAATCCACATTTGCATTTATAAACCCTATCTGAAAGTTTTAAGTCTTTCTTGATATTGCCACAATGACTACAGGTTTTACTTGAAGGATAAAATGTAGGTACTTGAACAAACTTAATACCATACTTTTCACATTTATATTTTATCTGATTGATAAAAATATTAAATCCCTGCTCTGCTATTGCCTTTGATAAGTGCTTATTCTTCATCATATTAGATACTTTTAAATCCTCCATAACTATTCTATATGGTTTGGCTTTCACCATTTTGGAAGTAGTTTGGTGTATATGATTTAATCTAATATTTTTAAGTTTACTATGAAGTTTTTTAATCTTCTTTTCAAGTTTTGCAATGTTCCTGGTTTTTTGGTAACTCTCTCCTTTCTTATTCATAATATATTTTCTTGAACATTGTCTTTGAAGCCTTTTTAATTTTTTACTTAGTTTTTTAACTTTGTTTGTTTTATTAACATTCCTAGTGTCTAAATTATCTATATTTGTTATTGCTAGTTGAGATATTCCTAAATCAATTCCTAAGCTAAAATCATTTAATTTAACAGTTTTAATATTATCTTCGATGCCTACTGAAAGTACCCATACTCTGCCATTAAAATATACCCTAGGATTTTTAAACTTTGTTACAGTAGTTAAATCAATATCATAATCCACCCTATATTTAACTTTACCTATCTTTTCAAGATTAACAAAGTTATCTTTAAAATAAATTTTGTCATATCTGCTATAAAACCTAGGTTCTGATTTTTTCTTGCTTTTAAATTTAGGAAAGCCACTTCCATTAAAAAAATTAGTATATGCTTTATCTAAATCTCTAATGCTCTCTTTAAGTGTTGCATTAGATACTTCATATAACCACTCGTAACCTGCGGTATTCTTTAAAACAGTTAATTGTTTACCTAAATCTGCAACTGATAGCTTTTTACTATTAAGTTTATAGCTATCTATTTGCTTGTCTAACGCCCAATTGTAAACAAATCTCATACAGCCTATATGCTTATACATTAAAATTATTTGCTCTTGTGTTGGATATAGCCGTATATTTAATGCCTTTATCATGTTTTATCACCTCACTTTGCTATTTATATATCATTATGTTCAATAACTTATTTTTTATAATATTTTGAGGTGATTCTACTAGATAATTTTGAAGCCTATTAAAAAATAGTAGACTTTTATATAGTTTTATAGTCTTTCTTTAACTGTTAACAAGACCCTTTTCAATTTTCTCTTTAATGTTTATTTAGCCATTAATCTACATTCAATCAATAACTAGCCTTAATATAACTCAAGCTATATAATACTGAAAAAGTATCTTCTCTATATCTTCCAATGTAATATGTTTTTCTTGAATTTTATTAAATACATGAGACTTTTTTATTTTATCTATATATTCAGCAGTGCTAAATTCTAATTTATTTCCTATTTCCAATCCAAAATTCTCCCTCATAATTTCAATAAATAATTGTGCTTTTTCTATAGGGACCTTTTCCACATTATTGTAATATATGTGACCTGCTACACAGTAGAATTGCCAACCTATGGCAGTAGCCTTTAACATACCGTCTTTATTATCTACAAATCCACATTCCAATAAAGTTTGTATTTTTCCTTTCAAACTATCCTCTGAACATTTTAATTTTAAGCTTAGTTCTTCTACTGTAGCTGATATTAACTTATAACATAAAATTTCCAATATATTTATTATATCTACATCCATAAGCTTTTTATAATATTGTACCATACTATCTTTATTTTTTATTACTTTTGGCAATATATCTGGTGTTATAGTAGTTGAATAAAAAGAGAAATTTTTATCCCTATTATTATGATTATACCCAGCTATAACGCATCTTTCATTCACATCCATCTGCTTGCACCAAACTTTTAGTGAATCTAGTATTTCATCATGGCCGCAAAAGGAACTGGTACAAACAAATAAACTTTCTTCTCCCTGCAAACTTTCTTTAGATATTCCCCTAAGTCTTTCCTTTAACTTTTCTATTTTTTGTCTAATTTCCAGTGCTTCTTTATTCATATTTATACCCCAATTCATTCTAATACTTTATCATATTATATCACTTTTAATCACTATTTATCAATATTATTCATGATTAACTTCAATAAGTAATATGAAAATAAGTATTCAGGCAAGTCTCTCCCTGTAATTATTAAGAATTTTAAAGAAGATAAGCAAAAATCCGTTATAATATATTCTGGTCAATATTTTGGTGTATTTTCAAAACTCTTATATCTATTCATTTCAAAGTTATAAATTTCATTCTTCTGTATATAATAATTCTTTAAATTATTGCTTTGCACATTGTTTACTATTGATTTTGTTCTTTGTTCATAAGCTTTTGTAATAGTATTTTCAAAGATTTTCTGATTAATATCATTAGTAGTACTTGCTATAGCGGAAACAGGTCTAATACTTAAGACCAACAATAAAACTAACAATAATTGTAATGATTTTAATTTTTCTAGTGATTTCATACAAATCGTTCTTCTCTATTTATTGTTAATTATTACATAATTTACAAAATAATAATGGCACTTATTTACAAAAAGTTATATAATATATACAATGATTAACCCACAATAAGTATTACATTGCTTGAATTATGAAATTTCTCTGGAATGAGTTGCATAAGAAGCGAAGGAACTATTTAAATTTAATTTTAGAAATTCTTCTTTTAGACAGATAAAATTATCGTAAGCCTGGCAAGGACGCCAGGCTAGCGAACCTGAGGCAGGACGCTGAATGTGAGCGTTAGATAATTTTATATGGCTAAAAGATTAGAATTTCTTAAATTAAATTTATTGTTCCAAGCTCTTATGCAACTCATGGAGGAGAAATTTCATAATTCCATTACATTCTACCTTATTGTGGGTTAATCATACAATATTTTAGAAAGGAGATTTTTTAAAATGTCTAAAAAAATATTAGTATTAACGTGTGTTTTTATTATTTCAATGCTATCCATGACAGGCTGTGCTAAAAATAAAAACATAAAAAACCAGGATAATGATATTAATCTTAATTACAAAGCAAGTGTTACTATTAGCGATACAAAAGATCTAAACGTCATAGCAAATAAACTATTCACTAAATATTTAAACTATTATACAAAAGATACTGTTAAAAATGATCTAAAACTTAAAAATTATAAAATCAATCAAATTACTATTAAAGATAAAGGCGACTTATATTTTAAGTTTATGGTTAATTTTTCAGTAGAACCTTATAATCTTGAAACTTGGCTTACACCTAACGGAGCAGAATCTAATAATTGGATAAATAATAAGGTTTTATTCATAAAAGCAAGCATAAATAAAGATGTTTACACAATAGAAGAAAAAGCTACATCACCGTAATAAAGTTAAAAGCCTTGCCGCTTATCTGACTGTAAATCAGGTTGGTTACAAGGTTTTTATAAGACTGTATTAAATATTACAGTATCGTTGTCATCATTATAATACAATTAAAAAATACTTATATTCAAGCAGATAGAGAGTATAAGTCCATGTTTTTCTATATCAATTCTGTCCTCTCGAGCCACGTGGAAACAGTATGTTTGATGTCACGTGAAAAGCCTTCCAGTTAAATCTAAAAGGGACTCCATATAAAATCACTCGTTATATTATTCTCTGTTATCACATGAATTATTGGATTCTTTATACTATTTCCCTCCTTAGGGTTTATCTCTGTTGATATAGTAAATAATTCCCATTATCATAGTTGAATTTTTTGGCAACTTAACTACCAATTTATATCTCAAATGGGTTATAATATAGGTAATCCTCTTAAAAATCACCTTATTTTTTTCATAAACTCATATATGATTATTATATTTATATTTAGTGGAATACTAAGTAATAAAAATGCAGCCAACCAAGCACATGTAAAAAACAAAATATGTAAACTTTAAATTTATTATATATAGAAAGGGGTAATAATTATATGGAATTAAATAAAACATACGGCGGCTTTAAGCTACTAGAAACAAAGGAGCTTAAAGATATAAATTCTACTGGAATGATTTTTCAGCATGAAAAAACCGGTGCAAAGCTTTTTTTCTTAAAAAATGAAGACGATAATAAGGTGTTTTCTATTTCTTTTAGAACTCCACCTGAAAACAGCACTGGAGTCCCACATATAATAGAGCACTCCGTTCTATGTGGTTCTAGAAAATTTCCTGTTAAAGAGCCTTTTGTAGAGCTTATAAAAGGATCCTTAAACACATTTTTAAATGCCATGACTTTTCCAGATAAAACCATGTATCCTGTGGCAAGTAAAAATGATAAAGACTTTTTAAACCTTATGGATGTTTACCTTGATGCAGTTTTATATCCTGATATATATAAGCATCGTGAAATATTCATGCAAGAAGGCTGGCACTATGAACTGGAAAACAAAGAAGACGAATTAACATACAAAGGTGTTGTCTACAATGAAATGAAGGGAGCTTTCTCATCACCTGATTCTGTACTTATGAGAAAAATACAGGAATCCTTATTCCCTGATACCACCTATGGTGTGGAATCTGGCGGAGACCCTGACAATATTCCTGAACTTTCTTATGAAGAATTTATAAACTTCCATAAAAGATACTATCATCCTTCAAACAGTTATATTTATCTTTATGGAAATATGGACATAGAAGAAAAACTTAAATTTATAAACGACAATTACTTAAAGGATTTTGATAAATTAGAAATAGACTCAAAAATCCATGAGCAAAAACCATTTAATAATACTGTTGAAACTGTGGTTAATTATCCTATATCTCCAAATGAAAATCATGAGGATAAAACCTTCCTAAGTTATAACTTTGTAACTGGAAGCTCCACAGATCCTGAAGAATACCTAGCTCTAGATATTTTAGAAACCATTCTTCTTGAAAGTGAATCTTCTCCACTTAAAAAAGCTCTTATAGAAGCAAACCTTGGAAAAGACGTTTATGGCTTCTATGACAGAAGTATTATTCAACCTTTATTCAGTATAGTGGTTAAAAATTCCAATGAGAATAAAAAAGAAGATTTTAAAAATGTAGTAACAAATACTCTTAAAGACATAGCATCTAAAGGCTTAGATAAGAAGTTAATTGAGGCTTGTATAAATAGAAAAGAATTTGACCTTAGAGAAGCTAATTATCAAAGTTTGCCTAAAGGACTTGCATATGGCATTCAATGCATGGATAGCTGGCTATATGAAGAAAGCCCATTTATGCACTTAGAATTTGAAGATACTCTTAAAAAAATAAAAACTGCTCTTACTACAAATTATTTTGAAAAATTAATTGAGAAATATCTTTTAGGCAATACTCATAGTTCTATACTTATAGTAAAACCTGAAAAAGGGCTTACAGAGAAAAAAGATGCAAAAATAAGCGAAGACCTTAAAAAGTATAAAGAAAGTCTAAGTGAAGAAGAAATAAATAAAATAATAGAAGATACCAAAAAGCTTATGGAAAGACAGGTAACTCCTGATTCCCCTGAAGATTTAAAGGTTATACCTCTTTTGTCTTTAAAAGACATAAGAAAAGAATCAGATGTTCTTCCTTTAGTGGAAAAAGAGGAATGTGGCGTTAAAGTTCTTCATCACCCTATCTTTACCAGCGGCATTGGTTATTTGACTATGTACTTTGATATGAGTGAAGTTTCTGAGGATTTAATTCCTTATGCATCACTTTTATCTGCACTTTTAACTAATATAAGTACAAAAAATTATAACTATGAAGATTTGACCAACGAAATCGATATAAATACAGGCGGTATGAGCTTTAGTGCTGCATGTTACAGCAAGTTTGATGACGCTAGCACTTTCTATCCTAAGTTTAATGTTAGAGCTAAAGTTTTAATAGATAAACTTCCTAGACTTATGGAACTTTTAGGAGAAATAATATCAAATACTGAATTTGATGAAGATAAAAAGATAAAAGAAATGATTCAAAAAATAAAATCAAGACTTGAAATGTCTATGTTTGATAGAGGTCATATGGTAGCTGCAAAACGTGTATGCTCCTACTTCTCTCCTTCAACTAAATACAATGAAATGATAAACGGTATAGACTTTTATAAGTTTATATGTACTATTGAAAAGAATTTTGAAAATAGCTGGGCTGAACTTAAGTCTAATTTAGAAAAAGTATATAATATGGTATTTAATAAGGAAAACCTTATAGTAAGCTTCACCGGTGAAGAAAAAGATTATGATAAATTTAAGGAAACTTTCTGTAGCCTATATAATGATTTAAATGACAGTAAAGTTACTTGCTGTAAACCCAATTTTAATTTCAAAGCAGAAAATGAAGGTTTCATGACTTCTGCCAAAGTTCAATATGTAGCAAAAGGCTATAACTTCAGAAAATTTGGCTATGATTATACTGGAGTTCTTAAGGTTTTGAAAACTATAATAAGTTTTGATTACTTATGGAATAAGGTACGTGTTCAAGGTGGTGCTTACGGATGCGTGTCTCACTTTGAAATGAACGGCAACTTATTCTTCACCTCCTACAGAGACCCTAACTTAAAGGAGACTCTAAATACCTACAATGATATTTATAAATATGTTGAAGCCTTGGATGTGGATGAAAGAGAAATGACTAAGTATATCATAGGAACCATGAGTGACGTAGACTCTCCATTAACACCATCTATGATGGGAGATGCCGCTGCAGTTAACTATATAAGAGGAATTTCTCAAAACACTATCCAGAAGGAAAGAAATGAAATATTAGGCTGCAATGTAGAAAACTTAAAGAGCCTAAAAGACCTTTTCCAAAAGCTAGCTAATGAAAATTACATCTGCGTCATTGGAAATGAAAATAAAATTTCAGAAAACAAGGATTTATTTAACAAAACCCTTAATTTATTTGAATAATAAAAAAAACACTATGAAGATTGTAAAACTTACCAAATCTTCATAGTGTTTTTTATTTTTTATTTCTTATTTACCAAAAGCATTTATATACATTTGCTTTATTTCTTCTATTAAAGGATATCTAGGGTTAGCCCCAGTGCACTGGTCATCAAAGGCTTGCTCTGACATAACATCTAGTGTAGCAAAGAAATCCTCTTCTAAAACTCCTGCTTCCTTTATGGACATTGGTATATTTATTTTAGCTTTTAACTCATCTATGGACTTAGTAAGCAATGTTACTTTTTCATCTGCTGTTTCTCCACCTAATCCTAAGTAATCAGCAATTTTTGCATACCTTTCTTTAACATTTGGATATCTATATTGAGGAAAAGCAGCTTGTTTTCTTGGATTGTCTACTGCATTGAATTTTATAACTTCATTTATTAACAGCGCATTGGCAATTCCATGTGGTATATGGTGTGCTGAGCCTAGTTTATGTGCCATAGAGTGACATGTGCCCAAAAATGCATTGGCAAAAGCAATACCAGCAATAGTTGAAGCATGAGCCATTTTTTCTCTAGCCTCTACATTAGTTGTTCCTTCATTGTAGGCCACTGGTAGATATTCAAATATTAATTTTATAGCCTCTAATGCCATGCCATTGGTGAAATCTGATGCCATAATTGATACATAAGCTTCTATTGCGTGAGTTAATGCATCTATACCAGAAGCCGAAGTCAATCCCTTTGGCATATTCATCATAAGTTCAGCATCCACTATGGCCATATCTGGGGTTAATTCATAATCTGCAAGAGGGTATTTAATCCCTGTTTTCTCATCAGTTATAACTGCAAATGGTGTAACCTCTGAGCCAGTTCCTGCAGATGTAGCTACACATATAAGAGTTGCTTTTTCTCCCATGACAGGGAATTTATAAACCCTCTTTCTTATATCCATAAATCTCATAGCTAAATCTTCGAATTTCACTTCTGGATGCTCATATAATACCCACATTATCTTAGCAGCATCCATAGCTGAACCACCACCAAGAGCTATTATGGTATCCGGCTTATAGCTTGTCATTTCTTCTGCACCTTTTTCAGCTGCTGCAAGTGTTGGGTCTGGTTCTACATCTGTAAATATCTTGTAGTTTACATCTATTTCATTAAGTACTGATGTGATTTTATTTGCATATCCTAAATCGAAGAGAACTCTATCTGTTACTATAAATGCCCTTTTCTTATTTAAATCCTTTAACTCTTTTAGTGCAACTCCTATACTGCCGTATTTAAAGTAAATTTTTTCTGGCACTCTAAACCAAAGCATATTTTCTCTCCTTTCAGCCACGTTCTTTATGTTTAATAAATGCTTAGGTCCCACATTTTCAGATACAGAGTTTCCACCCCAAGAACCGCAGCCTAGAGTTAAGGATGGTGCTAATTTAAAGTTGTATATGTCACCTATAGCTCCTTGTGATGATGGCATATTTATTATAGTTCTACCTGTTTTCATCCTGTGGCTGAACTTTTCAATTTTTTCTTTTCCCCTATTAGCATCTATATAAAGGCATGAAGTGTGACCAATTCCACCTAATTCCACAAGTCTCTCTGCCTTTACTAAAGCTTCATCAAAGTTTTCAGCTTTGTACATTGCAAGTACTGTTGATAACTTTTCATGTGAAAATGGTTCTTCCAGTTCTACTGACTCCACTTCTCCTATAAGAACTTTAGCATTTTCTGGCACATTAACTCCTGCCAGCTCAGCTATTTTATACGCTGTCTGACCAACTATATTGGCATTTAGGCTTCCATTTATTAAAATTATGTTTCTTACTTTATCTAGCTCATCTCCATTAAGTATATAAGCACCCCTGTCTAAAAGTTCTTTTCTAACCTTATCATATATTAAATTAAGTGCTATTATTGATTGTTCAGATGCACAGATAACTCCATTGTCAAAGGTCTTTGAAAGAAGTATTGAATTCACTGCCATCCTTATATCTGCAGTTTCATCAATTATTACAGGAGTATTACCTGAACCAACACCAATGGCTGGCTTACCTGATGAATAAGCAGCTTTAACCATTCCTGGGCCACCTGTAGCCAAAATCATATCAGCTTCTCTCATAACTACCTGAGAAAGCTCAATGGATGGCTCATCAATCCATCCTATTATTCCCTCTGGTGCTCCTGCTTCAACTGCTGCATCAAGTATGATTTTAGCCGCTGCTATGGTGCACTTTTTTGCTCTTGGGTGTGGTGAAAAAATTATACCATTTCTTGTCTTTAGTGCTATTAATGCCTTAAATATTGCAGTGGATGTGGGGTTTGTGGTAGGAACAACTGCTGCAATTACTCCTATGGGTTCTGCAATTTTGCATAGACCAAAAGCTTCATCTCTTTCTATAACCCCACAGGTTTTTTCATCTTTATATTTGTTATACATATATTCTGAAGCAAAGTGATTTTTAATTACCTTATCCTCTACAATGCCCATCCCCGTTTCTTCTACTGCCATTTTTGCAAGGTTAAGTCTATTGTTATTTGCCGCTATAGCTGCCCTTCTAAAAATCTCATCTACCTCTTCTTGACTGTAAGTTCCAAATTCCCTTTGAGCTTTTTTTACTTCTGCTATTTTATCCATTAATTCTTGAGCATTAGTTACTTTCATTAAAAACTTCACTTCCTTTCTAAAAATCAAACTAGTAATTTGATATTTTTAAAACATAAAATAGTTACTTTATTTATGTTTTATACTATATTTATTATTGCTTTTTTACACTCTAATTATCCAACATTGTATTTTAGTATTTTAGTTCTATTATTCATAAACTTTAAAATATATATATATTAGTGTTATACTATATGTAAGGAATTATTTTAATTTTAAAAAATATAGAAAATATGATATGTAAGGAATTATTTTAATTTTAAAAAAAATATAGAAAATATGAAGGGAGTAATGTTATGCAAGTTTTAATAATGGTATTAAACAAAACTAACTATCTTGAGGACATAATAAAAGAATTTAATAATTGTGGCATAAGAGGTGCAACCATTATCGAAAGCACAGGCATGGCGGAAATTTTAACATCCTGTGGTGAAGAAATTCCTATGTTTGGTTCTTTAAAAATGTTATTAAATGAAAAACGACCTTTTAATAAGACAATATTTACTGTACTAAAGGATGAACAAGTTAAAATAGCTGTGGATGCTATAAAAAATGTAGTTGGCGACTTGAAAAAGCCGGGAGTTGGTATATTATTTACACTTCCTATAAACTTTGTGGAAGGTGTTAGTTTCTAGTCTTTGCTTATGACACTATTTTCTAGTATGCACACTAAAGAAAGGATGATTTAAAATGCACTCTTTATACTACCTGGGTATTATACTTTTTTCAGGATTAATAATGGGAAAGTTAGTATCCTTTATAAAACTTCCTAGAGTAACCGGATATCTAATAGCTGGACTAATTATTGGTCCTTCTATCTTAAGTTTAGTTCCAGCTTCTGCTGCTTCAAAATTGTCTATAATTTCTGAGGCAGCTTTAGGTTTTATAGCTTATAGCATAGGAAGTTCTTTTAATTTTGATAACTTAAAAAAATTAGGAAATGGAATTATAATAATTACTCTTTTCGAATCCCTAACTGCTGTTGTAGCTGTGGATTTTGTTTTGATAGTATTATTAAAACAACCTGTTCCCTTCAGTCTAATGCTAGGTGCTATAGCTGCTGCTACTGCTCCTGCTGCCACCATAATGGTGTTAAAGCAATATAATGCCCGAGGTCCTTTGGTGGACACGCTTCTACCTGTAGTTGCTATAGATGACGCTGTGGGAATTATGGCTTTTGGTATTTCTATGGCTATAGCTAAATCTCTATTAGATTCCACAAAAGCCATAGGATTAAAAACTATATTTTTACCTGTAAAAGAAATAGCTTTAGCTTTTGCCATAGGTATAGGCATAGGTGTAATTCTTTCCATAATATCAAAATATTCAGAGGGTCAAGATCAGCTTTTAACCATTACCTTAGCCACCATATTTATAACTGTGGGTATAGCTATGAAGTTAAACATATCTCCTCTTTTAACTTGTATGTCCATTGGTGCTACTGTAAGTAATATAGCCCCTAACAGTAATAGAGTATTATCTATAATTGATGTATTTACTCCTCCAGTTTTCGTTGCCTTTTTTACCTTAGCTGGAGTAGAACTAAATTTAACCATATTAAAAAATGTGGGACTTATTGGTGTTGTGTATATTATTGTTAGAGTTATTGGTAAAATACTTGGCGCTTACCTAGGTGCTAAACTAGCTAAAGCTCCTGCTGTGGTTCAAAAATATCTGGGATTTACATTAATTCCTCAGGCAGGTGTAGCTATAGGTCTAGCTATGGTAGCAGAAACTGCAGTTCCAGAATTCGGAGCAGCCATAAGAACCATAATACTTTCTGCTACAATTATTTATGAACTTATAGGACCCCTAATAACTAAAATAGCTATTTTCAAAGCTGGCGAGGCCCACGTTGATGAAAGTTCAGAATTAACAATTGATTGTTAGTGCTACATAGGGACAATGTACGAATTATCAATGAACAATGTACAAATGATAATTGTTCATTGATAATTGAGCATTGCCCATTATTCATTATTCATTGTTCATTGATTATTGATTATTGATTATTGATCATTGTTCATTATTCATTGATCATCGTTCATTGTTCATTGTTCATTGTTCAAATAGCCCTTAATTATAAAATTACAAATTTAAAGGTAAACTACACCCCATGAGGTAGCACAGCCTCTTTTCTGTGTCCATCTTATAGAGTACAGTTTACCTTTTTAATACTTTTAATATAATCTAAAAATTAAATACGAAAATTAAATACGAAAATTAAATAACTAACTTTTACTTCTTACCTCTTACTTCTTACCTCTTACTTCTTACTTCTTACCTCGTACCTCGTACTTCTTACCCCAATTCATATTAAACTCTAAATCTCTCCACAGCTCCTTGAAGTTTCTTTGAGAGCTTTTCTAGTTCTTCTACTACTACTTCTATTTGTTGAAGTCCTGAAGCCTGTTCTTCTGTGGATGCACTAACCTCTTCTGTGGTAGCTGCTGTTTCCTCTGATAGAGCTGATATATCCTGTATGTTTTGTACTACGCTTTCCTTATATTCCGATATAATGCCTAGGGAATTGTCCACTTCCTTTATAGCCTCTTGAAGCACTTCTATTTGATTCATAATATCTTTAAATGTAACTGAAGTAGCCTCTACATTTTCTCCTGTTTTATTATTTATATCTAATGTTCTATTTATTTTATCCATAACAAGTTCCATACTTTTATATACTTCATTTATAACTATTTCAATATTGGATGCTTCATTGGAAGACTGCTCTGCCAATTTTCTAACTTCCTCTGCTACTACTGCAAAACCTCTTCCAGCTTCTCCTGCCCTTGCCGCTTCAATAGATGCATTAAGTGCAAGAAGATTTGTTTGTTCTGTAATTTGTTGAATAGCTCCCGTTATTTTTTTTATTTGTTTAGATTTTTCTCCCAGTTCTTTCATTTCTACTGCCAATTCTTCATTAGCCCTGGTATTATCATTAAATACCTCTTTTAAATCACCTACTACTTCCATGCCCTTTTGAGTAGCGCTTCCAACTCCTTGAAGTGCTATTATCATATTTTGCTCACTAGCTACAGAATTGTTAATTTCACTTTCTAACTGTGTAATTAAATTTACACTTTCTTCTAATTTTGAAGACTGATGTGTTGCTCCAGTTGCTATTTCCTGAACTGCTGAAGATATTTCCTCTCCTACTGCACTGGATTCCTTCATAGAAACTGATAAAGTTTCTAAAGATTTATTCATTTCCCCATAGCCATCTTGTATATTGCCGACTATATCTAATATATTATCTTTCATTTTATTAGCATAGATATTTATACTATTTAATTCTCTTATTGAACTGTTTCCCTCCAGTTCAATAGACAAATTCCCATTTCCCACTTCATCTAAGTAAGTTTCTACTCTTTTTATAGGTTTATATATTTTTTTTGCAAATAGCGATATAAGTAATACAGCAATAATTATACTTACTACAATCACCAATAAAGAAATTACTATCATAGACTTTAATTCTGCAGTAATTTCCGATTTTGGTAATATGCAAATAGTGTTATTTTTATTACTCACATTAGTAAGTCTATATACAAAGTAATCATTTCCATCTATTTTTTTATAAAAACTAGATTTACTTTCCTGTAATATATCTTTAAGCCATGGAAGCTGTTCCTTACCTTTACCCACAAGTTTGCTATCTTTATGAGATATTATTTTACCATTTTTATCCACAAGCATAGCATAGCCTTTTTCCCCTATCTTTATTTTAGAAATTTCTTTAGTCAATAAATTTATATCTACATCCAGGCCTACTACCCCTGCTAATGCTGAACTACTATCCTTAACTACTTTAGAATAAGTTATAGTATACGATCCTTTATTACCATTATCCTCATAAGGTTCAGATGCTACTACTCCTCCATCTGCCTCAACTGCATTTTTGTACCACTCCATTTCTGTAGGATTATATCCATCTGGCAACTGAACATCAGTTGCAGTTATCATATTTTTATCTGGAGTACACATGTACACTTGTGAAATTTGTTTATTAGACTCTTTATAATATGACAGTGATTTTTTAACTTTTTCAGTCAATTTAGCATCTTTTCCAAGCTCTACAAACTCTTCTCTCTTAGAAAACATATCTACTATTTGTCTATTACTCTCATCCATATTTTCTAATTCGTTATTTACCACTGCTGAATAACCTGACATCTCTTCCTTAAATTTATTTGCATTACTATTTTTTAACTCTACATAACTGAATATACTTATACCAAGCACAGGAATTAACATAATAATTATGAATATTCCCATCAACTTAGATTTTATCCCCCTGCGTTTTTGAGACATACTAATCCTCCCCTAAAAATATATTTTTTAGTCAATTACATAATACATTACTATCTTCGTTGAAATTGCTATTTTCTTAACAGCTTTTGCGTATATTGTAAGAACTTTTGAAAATACTATATATTAGGTGATATAAATGGTAAAAAACAATTTACAAAACAACATAGATTATATAATAGGTGAACTAGGCACTAAAAGCACTGCTATTGTTAGAACTTTTAATATAGGAAAAGGTTCTAATCCTGTAAACGCTGCTCTAATATATATAAATGCATTAGTTAGTAAAGACCTTTTAGACAGGGATGTGTTAACTCCTTTGATGTTTAGGGTCGATGAAAATCTATATTCAAAAAGAAATTTGTCGAATTATATCTGTGAAAACTATATACCTATATGCAATACCATATTAGAAAACGATTTAAACAAGATAGTTATGGAAATTAAAACTGGTAAAACGGCTTTATTAATAAATAATTCCTCTGAATATATTTTGCTGGATACCACTGCTGGTAATTATCGTTCCATATCTGATCCAGTAAATGAATCCTCCATTAGAGGGTCAAGAGAGGGCTTTATTGAAAATATAGAAACAAATATAAGTATTCTTAGAAGAAAAATAGGTGATAAAAATTTATGCATAGAAGACTTTAAGGTAGGCCGGAGATCTCAAACTACACTTGCGCTTTTATACATACAGGACATTGTAGATGACGGAGTTCTAGATGAAATAAAAATGAGAATCAACTCTATAGACGTGGATTCTGTCACAGATACTGGCATGATAGAGCAATATATTGAAGATAGCCCCTTTTCACCCTTTCCCCAAATATATACAACCGAAAGGCCGGATATTGTTAAAAGTAATTTAATGGAAGGTCAAGTAGCTATAATATTGAATGGTACACCACAGGTGCTTACCCTACCGGGAATATTTGTGACGTTCTTTCAAGGCGTAGAAGATTATAACCAAAGAACCATTGTTTCTTCCTTTGTAAGAATTTTAAGACTTATAGCTATATTTACTGTTATAACGCTTCCATCATTGTATTTATCCTTAATGCAATACAACGTGGAGTTAATTCCCATAAAGTTTATAACTCCTCTTGTGCAGTCCAGAAAGGGCATTACACTTCCTCCCTTTATGGAGATACTCTCCATGGAGATAATAATTGAATTTTTAAGGGAAGGTGGCCTCAGACTTCCACCCAAAATAGCACAAACCCTTAGTATTGTAGGCGGTATAATCATAGGAAATACTGCTGTAGAATCTAAAATAGTAAGCCCTACTACTCTCCTTGTAATAGGTATTTCTGTAGTTTCTTCATTTTTAATACCTAACTATGAAATGTCCTTAAGCTTACGTTTTATCAGGTTTCCTATGCTTTTTATTACTAATGCCTTAGGTTTTTTAGGCATTGCCCTAGGATGGTTTTTTATAGCAGTTCATATATCTTCCTTAAAAAGTGTTACTGTACCATACTTTGAACTAAAACTAGAAGATTTGAAAGATATATTCATAAGAGCCCCTCTATGGGAAATGAATAAGCGCCCTGAGTCACTACCTATTAAAGACATTATAAGACAATTGGATTTTAGAAAATTCTGGAGGAAGAAAAATGAATAAAGATAATGTTATACCAGAAAGTGACTTTTTAACTGCTAACCAAGTTACCTTTTTAATAGTTGGCATTGCTATAGGGGCAGGTTTTGTAAGACTTCCTAATGTGTTAGTTAGAGCTTCCTATCAAGATGCTTGGCTCTCTGCACTATTAGGCCTTATTTATCCTATATATGTACTCTTAGTAGGTAATTATATAATTAAAAAGCATCCAGAAGAAAACATACTACAAATAAATAAAAACTTCTTTGGCAATATAATAGGCAATATTTTAAATATACTATTTATGATTCCTTTAGCTTTTTACATAATTTCCGTAACTTCAGATTATACCACCACTATTATTACCTATATAGTAGCCTTTTTAAATAAAAATAAAGTAATGAGTATATCTCTTTTAGTAGTTGCTTATACAGCTTATTCTGGACTTAAACCACTAAGTAAATTAAATCAATACATAGGTTATATGCTTATAGCCATTATTTTGCTTTCCAGTGTTGCTTTAAAGTATGGAAATATATTAAATCTAAAACCAGTATTTCAAAGTCCTATGAAAGATGTTCTTAAAGGTTCTGTAGATGGTCTTTATTTTTTTACTGGATTTGAATCCTTACTTTTATACCATAACAAAGTTAAAGATAAATCTTCTATAAAAAGAGCCTCTTTTAAGGGCTTGTTTATAAGCAGCTTAGTTTGGATATGGTGTGTTTTTATAACTATATACTACTTAGGGGTAGATATAATTCCTAAGAGCAATTGGTCCTTTATAATGGTATTTGAAAGTATTCATCTGCCTATTATAAATAATTTTAGATATGTATTTATGTTTGAGTGGGTTTTAATATGTTTAGGAGTAATAAGTAATTTTTACTACTTTTCTAGCTTTGTAATTGCTGATGTTATTAAAAAAGATAGAAAAAAAATATGTATAGCCATGTATATACCAGTGCTTTTTATAAGCATTAAATTAGGAGATACAATTATAATACATAAACTTATAGATTTTCTCTCTCCTATTTTTGTAATTTTCAATATATGTCTTCTTACTTTATTAGCCTTTATGGCATATTTTAAATCTAAAAAATCAAATGCTGGTAACGCATAAAAATGGAGGCTTGAATTTATAATGAATTACCCTAGCGCTAAATGGAAATTAAGAAAATTATCTGCTATAGTTTTTCTATGCATAGCCATATACACATATTTTCGTTCTAACGTCGATTTTCTCTCAGTGGAAGATTTATACGTTCCCTCTGCCATAGGTATAGATATAAATAAATTTTCTAGAAATGATGTAGAATATGAAGCTGGAATTTCTGCTTACCTTTTTTCCCAAAATAGCAGCAATAATAGTACCGTGCAGATGGGTAGAGCAGAAACATTAGCAAGAACTCGTGAAAACAGACAACTTCATTCAGATCATAAATTTATATTAGGACTAGAAAAGGTTGATATTTTTTCCTCAAATTTCGCTGAAAACGGTATAAATCCATTTATAAATGTAACTTTTGAAAATTCCAACATTAACGATACCTCCAATGCCTGCGTATTCCATGGAAAAATAGAAGATCTTTTAAAAGCTAAAATAGATAACTACCCCAGCGTTGGTGATTTTATAGAAGGACTTTTAAAACGTTC
The DNA here is from genome assembly GCF_000744935.1 of Clostridium sp. KNHs214. Classification (GTDB taxonomy): domain Bacteria; phylum Bacillota; class Clostridia; order Clostridiales; family Clostridiaceae; genus Haloimpatiens. Next base: position 195,877 of record NZ_JQMW01000014.1, read on the forward strand.
CACAAATTATAACTTTTTTTCAGATAATTATAAGCTTATGGACATATATGTAAGATTAGATGCCGAAGGTAGAAATATAGTACTTCCATACATAGCTCTTATAGAAAAGGAACCTAGAATTGTAGGGATGGCTGTATTTAACAAAGATAAAATGGCTAAAATTTTAGATATAAAAGATACTAAAATTATGAATTTGTTAAGAGAAAATAATGTAAAAGGCATGCTTACATTGAAGCACAGCCCTAAGGAAAATATAGATTACTACGCCACCAGTAAAAGAAAGGTAAAATGCACTAAAATTGGCGATAAATATCACTTTTTAATAGAATTAGACCTAGTAGGAGACATATCCGCCAATACAATTTTTCCACATATAGCTCATGATGAAACAATGCGCAGTAAGTTTGAAGCAGATATGATCAGGCAAGTAGAGAGTTCCTGTAATGGCTTTATAAATAAAATGCAAAATGAATATAAAGTTGACTGCCTAGAGCTCGGTAAAGTTGCTGCTGCAAAATATGGACGTCGTACTGGAGTAGACTGGAATAAAGTTATTTCTGAGCAATCACAAATAGATGTAAAGGCTAAAGTTAAAATAGTTTCTACAGGAAGAGGCGCGTATTAGAGTACTAGAGGGTTAGGGGGCTAGAAGAGTTGGCTGGTGGCTCGATAGTCGAGGGTTAGGGTGTCAGAGAGCCGATATTAGAGGGCCAGTATTAGTGAATTAGAGATTCAGATGATTTTTGCGCTAAATATTTGATATAAAAAAAGCTTAAAGTCCAAGGACTTTAAGCTTTTCCTTATATAATGGTAATTATTTTCCTAATGTTGCAACCATAACAGCTTTGATTGTGTGCATTCTGTTTTCTGCTTCATCGAATACTACAGAGTTTTTGCTTCTGAATACTTCATCAGTTACTTCTCTTATGTCTAAACCAGTTTTTTCTTTAGCTTCTGTAGCTACATTTGTTTCGAAATCATGGAATGATGGTAAGCAATGCATGAATAAAGTTTCTGGATTACCAGTTTTCTCAAACATTTCTTCTGTAACTTTATATGGAGTTAATAATTTAACTCTGTTAGCTAATTGATCTTCTTCTCCCATAGATGCCCATATGTCAGTGTAGATTACATCTGCACCTTTAACAGCTTCATCTACGTTATCTGTAACTTCTATTGTTGCTCCTGATTCCTTAGCAAATGCTTCTGCTTCTGCCATTACCTTTGGATCTGGATTTAATTCCTTTGGTCCAAGAGCTACAAAGTGCATTCCCATTTTAGCTGCACCATACATTAAAGCATAGCTCATGTTATTTCTTATGTCTCCAACGAAAACAAATTTAACTTTGTTAAGTGGTTTATGAATATGTTCTTCTATAGTTAAAAGGTCAGCAAGTACTTGTGTTGGGTGATCTATGTCAGTAAGACCATTCCATACAGGAACTCCTGAATGTTTAGCTAGAGAATCAACTGTCTCTTGCTTAAATCCTCTGAATTCTATTCCATCATAAAATCTTCCAAGAACTTTTGCAGTATCTTCTATAGATTCTTTTTTACCCATTTGAGAATTTGTAAGGAATGTTACATGAGCGCCTTCATCTAAAGCGGCAACTTCAAAAGCACATCTAGTTCTTGTAGAAGTTTTTTCAAATAAAAGAACTATGTTTTTTCCTTCTAATGAATTTCCTTTTATTCCTAATCTCTTTTTATCCTTTAAATTATGAGATAAGTCTAATAAATATCTTATTTCTTGTGGTGTAAAATCCTTTAATGTTAAAAAGTGTCTTCCTTTTAGGTTTATAGCCATTGTTATTCCTCCTCTATTTTATCTTTAGGCTTTTATTTACATAGCCTTGATATTTTTTATAATATTGTCATAATAAATTCCACGCAGATTAAATTCAACAAATAAATACAAATTCCTTCATTTAAAGGTATTATTTATTTGAACGTGCCTTAGTTATAAACTACTAATTTTTAAAGGCTACCTGCTTTTGTGCTATAAGTCTTCTCTATATATAGGCATAGACATACATCTTGGGCCCCCTCTTCCTCTAGATAATTCCGAAGATGCCATTGAAAGCACTGTTATATTATATTTATCTAATATCTCATTTGTAATATAGTTTCTCTCATAAGTAACAACTTTACCTGGTGCTATAGCTAAAGTATTTGATCCATCATTCCACTGTTCTCTTCCAGAGATAATTTTATCTCCTCCTCCACAGCGAATTAAAGTTATATCCTTATTTAAGTATTTAGAAAGTATTTTTTCTAAGGAACCCTCTTCATCCTTAGTTATAAGCTCTTTATTCTTTTTATCAAAAGTTACAGCCGTAACTTTTAAACTTCCTTCTATACCTGGATGAACTGTAAATTTATCATAATCTATCATAGTAAATACAGTATCTAAATGCATAAAGGCTCTTATTTTAGGAATATCGAATATAAGCACTGTATTAAAGGATTCGCCTGCTTCAAATATGTTTTTAGCCATAGTTAGGACAGCTTCTCTATCTGTTCTCTCACTGTGACCAACAGCCAAAACCTCACTAGATAATACTAATTCGTCTCCACCTTCTATATTGTATTGATGACTCCTGTCATACCATAAAGGCACATTGGAATCTTTAAATTCAGGATGATATTTAAAAATATATTTACCAAATATAGTTTCTCTTCTTCTAGTTTTTGTTCTCATGGAATTTAAAGTTATACCTTTTCCAATAGAAGCAAATGGATCTCTAGTAAAGTATAGGTTTGGCATTGGATCCATTAGAAATGGATATTCATTAAAATCTTCTTTATATCCAACTTCCTTTTTTCTTACTCCTGCCATTATTTTATCCACCATAGCCTTTGTTGGCAATGATTTTAAAAATTCCTTAAGCTTCTCTATTTGTTCCTTATGTTCTATGCCACACTCTTCTATAACTTCATTTAAAAACAATTCCTTAACATCTTTACATTCCACTGCCTCAGCAGCAAGCTTTTCAAGATATAAAACTTCTACACCATTATTTTGAAGAATCTTTGCAAAGTTATCATGTTCTTCCCTTGCTACCTTTAAAAAAGGTATATCATCAAATAAAAGCCTTTCTAGATAGTCTGGCGTTAGATTTTCTATTTCCTCACCAGGCCTATGAAGTATAACTGTTTTTAAATTGCCAATTTCGGAGTATACATGTATATGTCTACCACTCATTATGAATATATCCCCCTTCCTATAAGGCCTATAACCCCATATACTATTTTACTATTTTAGTTCCACTTAATCCCTTCAAAGCTTCTTTTGCCTTTGATAGAGATGCTATTATAGCTGTTTTTCCATCTTTAAATTGTGCAAATTTCTTACAAGCTTCAACCTTAGGAAGCATACTTCCTGGTGCAAATTGTCCTTCCCCTATGTATCTATCAACATCTGCTAAAGTCATAACTTCAATTGACTTCTGATCTGGTTTATTAAAATTCACACACACTCTATCTACTGCTGTTAATATTAGAAGTACATCTGCTTCTAGTATTTCTGCCAGCTTTTCTGCTGCAAAATCCTTATCTATAACTGCAGCTACACCTTTTATAGAATTGTTCTCCTCTATAACTGGTATTCCACCGCCACCGCAAGATATTACCACTGCACCAGATTCTACTAAATTCTTTATTAAGTCCTTTTCTACTACATCTATAGGTTTTGGAGATGCTACCACTCTTCTATATCCTCTTCCCGCATCTTCCTTCATGATATATCCCTTTTCTTTTTGTAATTCTTCTGCTTCTTCCTTACTATAGAATGAACCTATAGGCTTTGTTGGATTTTGAAATCCTTTGTCATTTTTATCTACCAACACCTGAGTAACTACAGTTCCTACAGATTTTTTTATATTTCTCTTTCTTAATTCTTCTGAAATAGCGTTTTGAAGGTGATATCCTATATATCCTTGTGAAAATGATCCACAAACATCAAATGGAAATAAAACATTAGAACTATCTGCTTTATATGCAGTTTCTGTACATGCTACTATTTGACCTACTTGTGGTCCATTACCGTGAACTATAGATATTTGATGACCTTCTTCTATCAAATCAACTATTGATTTAGCCGTTTCTCTACAAGTATTAAGTTGTGCTTCAGCTGTTCTATCTTTTGGATCTGATTGCAAGGCATTACCGCCTAATGCTAAAACTATTTTCATATGTTGACCTCCCCCTATCATTAAAACTCAACACTAACATAAACAAATTTCTTAGTTGTAAATAAATTTTCTTACTTAGCTAAAACTTAGAAATTTCCATCCACTAACCAATTACTGTATATCTCTTCTATAAAGATAAAAGTATTACAATAAATAGGTATGGAATAAAGTCTGTGCAAAGTCATAGTACTATGAATTGAAAACCTTGTCAACTCTTTGAAATAGCCGCTTCTTGTATAACTATTCTAATTTTCAAACTAAAAAATCACCTAAATTTAGCCTATCACTTAATTATTGTTTGAATTTTTAAAAATTTTATTCATATTATGCATAAATATAGGTCAAATTTGTATATAAAATTATTTTATTCCATGATTAACCCACAATAAGGTATAATGTGATGGAATTATGAAATTTCTCCTCTATGACTTGCATAAGAACTCCGAACAATAAATTTAATTTAAGAAATTTCCTAGGAATTTCAACATTCATTTTACATTGTAAATTTTAAATAAAAAATAAATAACGCTAAAATTTATACGCGAAAGCTCAGTCAATAAAAAGTAACATTACTCTAAAAATAATTGTAAATATATGTAGCGTTTTTTTCTTATTATAGTTGACATACTAATAGTAAATGCATATAATAATATTAAAGATACCCCGCAGGGGTATAGGAGGTGCTTATATATGAATTTAATTTTAGATGAAAAATCAAAAGAAATACTTTCTTCAGGTCTAACTAAAAACAATAAATCTGCTGTTAGATTAATGATAAAAAGCTTTGGCTGAGGCGGTCCTAAACTCGGCATTGTTCTGGATGAACAAAGAGATGGAGACGTAGAAACTACAGTAGAAGGAATAAAATTTGTAGCTGATAGAGAAGAATCATTTCTTTTCGAAAATGCCAAATTAGTTTACCAATCTGGTGTATTTGGCAATGGTGTTAAAATAGTCCCTGCAAATATAAAAACTAGCACTTGTTAGCTAGTGAGCATAAAAGCTTCATGTTAAATATGCTCTAACATGAAGCTTTTATTTTTTTATTATATTCTTTTCTTTCTAATTCTCAGACTGTTCTTCTTTATATTCATCTACTATTTTTTGTACTAATTTTTTTATAGCGCTGGCTTGTGCTATTAAAGTCATTACTACTAAAAATACTAGTATTCTTTCTTCATCTGTATTTTTTAAATTTAATCCACTTATTATTTCATTAAACTCTTCTTCTTTAAAATAATCTTTAGCTAAAAAATCTGAAAAACTCTCTTCTTGAATCTTGGAAAATATCTTATATGCCTTTTCCCAAGATATTATATCATCACTTCTGTCATTAATCTGATTAAAAGCCAACCTAAAGACTTTGCTTATCTCATCTGTTGTAAGTATTGGTCTCATATAACTTAAAAGTACTAATTGAGCTAAATGAAGCTTAGTATATCCTCTTTTTTTACCATCTTCTGGTTTAGATATAATTTCACTTTTAATGTAATTTTGAACAATATTTTTCGTATATTTCTCATTTTCAAATCTATCATTCAAATAATCTATTACTTGTGATAAGAACAAATCATACTGTGGTAAGTCATCATAAGGTACTATATTGTTTGTAGATACATCTCTAGCTAACTGATTTATAGACTTAATAGAAAAAACTTTTTTTTCCTCCACTTAACAAAAACCCCCTCCTTTATGAATTTTGATATAAGTGGACGCTTAAAATTACCATGTTAAATAGTATAATAGTCAATATTAAGCTATAAAAATTTCACTTATATAATATATTATAAGGTATTCATAACCTTATTACAAGTTATCAATTTTATTTTTTTATTTAAAAATTAAAATAATTTTAGTATTTTTATATAAATTTATAATAAAAATGTGCATAACTTATACTTATCCACATTTATCAACATTTAATCCACATCTTTTGTGGACAACTTGTTTAAAATTTAAATTGCATGTTTAAATAATTCTAATGGTTTTCTCTGATTATTTGTACAAAAGTTATTCACACTATCCACAATTATTATGTGGATAAACTGTTGAATTTATGTGAGTTTTTTAATTTTACTTTATAATTTTTATTCATTTTACATATATTATTATAGCTAAGAAAAATGAAATATAACTTTATAAATATATTTTTAAACATTATTTTACAATTTATTCGAAACTTTATTTTAATAGTAAAAAAGCCCTAAGGCACATTCAAAAAAATAAATCCATAGGCTTTAATTTTAAAACTAATGGATTTATTTGAATGTTCCTTATTAAAATGTACAAACTATCTTTGATAAATTTTACATATCCTTTGTGCTTTTTTCATAGTCTTCTATGAACTTTTTAATACCTGCATCTGTTAATGGATGTTTAACCATTTGCATTATAACTTTATAAGGTATTGTAGCTATATCACAGCCAGCTTTTGCACACTCAAGTACATGCATAGGAGTTCTTACGCTAGCAGCTATTATTTCTGTTTCTATGCCATATATAGCAAATATTTCAGCTATATCTTCTATTATACTCATTCCACCATTACCTATATCATCAAGTCTTCCTATGAATGGGCTTACAAAACTTGCTCCTGCTTTAGCTGCAAGTAATGCTTGTTGAGCAGAGAATATTAATGTTACATTTGTTCTTATGCTTTCCTTTGAAAGTCTACTTACTGCTTTTAAACCCTCTTCACACATTGGTATTTTTATAACTACATTTTTATGAAGCTTAGAAAGTTCCTTTGCTTCCTTAACCATATTATCTGCATCAAGACTCATAACTTCAGCACTTATAGGTCCATCTACTATAGAGCAAATCTCTGCAATAACCTCTTTTAAGTCTCTTCCTTCTTTTGCTATAAGAGATGGGTTAGTTGTTGCTCCATCTATTATTCCAAGTTCACTAGCTTTTCTTATTTCTTCCACATTAGCTGTATCAATAAAAAATTTCATGCTGTATTCCTCCTTGTATCGTTTTCACATATTCTCATTTATTATACACCTTTTTGATAAAAAGTTCACTGCCTCTTCCTTACTTTCTATTAATTCTCTATAATTCATCTCTTCTACTAGAGACAACGCTTCTCCTATTTCTCTGTGCTTCAAATTAAATATTTTTTTAAGTTCATCACCATGGATTATTGGATTACCTTTAACTGTAATATAAATTTCATATTCCTTAAAAAGTTTTTCCAAAAACTTTTTATAAACCTCCCATTCATTATAAGTATTGATAAAAATAGTAGTTGCATACATATCACAAAATGAAGTGATTAATATATAAGGGATTACATATTCATATTTTTTAAAAAATTTATAAAAACTTTTTTTATAGTCCTTTAAATTACTTTTAAATAACCCTAAAGGATACATATGTCCTTGCACTAATTTAGTTATTATTCTAGTGCCTTCCTTTGGGAATCTCCAAAAATCACAGAACTCATTTATTATTTTAGCTCCAACTTTTTCATGATTTAAAAAGCTTACCTTTCCTGACTCTTTTCTATAACAGGAATACTTACCGATGTCGTGATTAAATATGCCAAAAGCTATATAGTTTTGTAAGTTAAACTCCCCTACTCTTCTATCTAGTATACTTAAATCTAACCCATCTAACTTTATATCTCCTCTTATTAATTCCTTAAAAGCTTTATAAGAAGCATTCATATGCGTAAAAGCATCTTCTACATGATATTTACATCTCCCTATGGCTTTATGTTCTTCTACATAGGGTATTAGCTCCTTTAAAACACCATAGCTATCTAATACACTAAATGCCTCTCCAAATTCATCACAGCTTATTATTTTCATAAATTCACTAAAAACTCTTTCTTTAGTACATTCCTTTAAATATGAACTTTCAATTCTTACGGTATTTTCTGTTTCCGCTGAAAAATGCATTCCGCTTTTTATAATCATCTTAATTCCTCTAAGTATTCTCACTCTATCATTTGATATGCTCTCCTTAGTTACCTCCTTTAATACTCTATTAGCCAAATGTCTTCTTCCTTCAAATGGATCTATTATAAGGTTATTTTTTAAATTTAGAGCTATGGCATTTACAGTAAAATCTCTTTTACTTAAATCTTCCTCTATATTCTTCCCCTTTAAATTACTTATATCAACTACTTTGCCCATTATCACGGCTCTATATATACCCATTTCAGCTTTTAATGGATATATGCCATAACTATTTAGTCCCATGCAATCTATTATTTCTTTAATATCTCCTTCATAAACTATATCTATATCCTCTGGTTGTCTTTTAGAATTCATTAGCTTATCTCTTATATATCCACCTACTATATATAAGTCCTTATTACTTTCCACTGCAAACTCTTTTAATTTCTTTATTATATCCTTCATAAAATTTACCTAACCCTTCAAAATATTTGGTATTCACATCTATAAATGAAAAAAACACCTCATCTATTTATATTTCTTTTATTTATATAATGTAAAACTCGAAATTTATGTGCAAAAGTTGAATCCTCTGTTCTCAATATATAGTTAATATTATATCCTAAAATATTTATAAATTAATTTTTAAAATTTTTCTTATTATTTACAATTAGTGTTCCATAAAAAAACAATTACTTAAAAATTCCTTTATAATGACATTGGCTTATGATTATTTAATAGGTATATATATTTTTTCTTCAAAATTTATGAATATTTTTTTCATCTATAGACAATAATTTAATAAATAGTATACTTTTATTAATCCATTAGACAAGCCTTTCGACATATAGTATGATTAATCCAAATAATTACTTTTTTTATTCTATATTGTTTTTTACAGTATTTTTATAAGTTTTAATGCTTTATGTTATATAATTCAGTCTAACCCGTTGATAAGTCTAATTTCTTAACAAATAGTAAAAAATGTATAAACTTTAAAAAACATATTGACATTTGTATAAAATGGTAGTATATTAACTATAGATGGAAGTTAATAATTATTTTGTAATTTTACCGAATAATTATTTAATCACTAAATCATCTTATGTGTCAAATTAACTAGGAACATCCAGTTAATTTGTCGAAAAGTGTATGAAATGAATTTAAAATATAAGGAGGAATTTTTAAAATGAAATCAACTGGTGTAGTAAGAAGAGTAGACGAATTGGGAAGAATTGTTATTCCAATAGAATTAAGAAAAACTTTAGATATCGCTGAAAAGGATGCTCTAGAAATATATGTAGATGGTGAGCAAATAATATTAAAAAAATATGAGCCTGCTTGTATCTTCTGTGGAAATGCAAGAGACGTTATAAACTACAAAGGCAAAAACATTTGTAAATCTTGTTTAAATGAAATAAAAAACGAAAAATAATATATTAAAATTACAATTACATAATTTTTGCTTAGTTCCGCATGATTCCCGTCATGCGGTTTTTTATTGTATTTGTTATAATTTCGCCATATTTTCGTAACTAATAATTCACCATTTTCTTTAAATTATATAATATAATTTTATATAGAATATACCTTAATTTAACTAAATTTTTTTGTCTATATAAATTTTATTTAAATTGATCTCATAACTTTAATTTTTATAAAAAACTCTATAGTAGGAGGTGCCTTTATTTGAAAAAGTTAGTTAAAATCCCTATCGTTTTATGTATTATCGCTATAATATTTTCTTTTTTTATTTTTAAAAACCAAAATAATTCTTCTATTAAAAATCCTATTGTTAAAATTCCTTTAAAAAAAGTAAAAGTACCAGAGGAATATGAAATGGTAGATAAAAACAAAAATGATGTTTTTGACCCCATAGATTTAGTAAATGCCGCTAGAGAAGAAGCTAAAAATAAGACAAAATATAAAAGTGCTTATTATGTGGGAGGATATCCTCCAAAAGGAGAAGGTGTTTGCACTGATGTGATTTGGAGAGCGTTTAATGGTGCTGGCATAGATTTAAAACAAATGGTGGATAAAGATATACAGGACTATTTAAAAGATTATCCTAGGGTAAAAAACGCCCCTGACCCTAATATAGATTTCAGAAGAGTTCCAAACCTTAACGTATTTTTTCAAAGACATGCTTTGAGTTTAACCAAAGAGGTGAAACCATTTAATATAGATAATTTAAGACAGTGGCAACCTGGAGACATAGTGGTCTTTTTAGAACCTTATGAGCATATCGGTATTATCTCGAATAAGCGAGGCAAGGATGGTGTGCCATACATAATACACAACAGCAATCCCCACGCCAGTGAAGTTCGAAACTTTAATTTATGGCGAGCTAAAGTGGCAGGACACTATAGATGGAGGTTTAGTGATAAGGCACATTCAAAAAAATAAAAAACCAAAGTTTTATTTTCTTTATCATTGGTGGTGAATCTGAAAATAAAACTCTGGTTTATAAGCTTAATTTATTATCTTATTCTTCTTGCAGCATAAAAGCTCCATATATTTGAAATTTTTACAACATCTCCAGTTTGAGGTGCATGTATCATTCGTCCATTTCCTACATACATCCCTACATGATGTCCGCTCGTGAATACTAAATCTCCCACTTGCAGTTGATTTCTTGGAACTGGTATACCAACATTTATCTGATCATAAGTTGTTCTAGGAAGACTCACGCCTACCTTACCATAACTATACTGAACAAGACCTGAACAGTCAAAATTTGATGGTCCAGCCGCTCCATATACATAAGCAGTATTTAAATGCTTCATTGCTTCATTCACAGCTGCAGCTCCCACTGAAGAACCTGGCACTACCACATTACTTGAACCAGAGTTTGAGTTTGAGCTTGAACTTGTATTTGAACCTGAATTGTTAGATCCACCTGCGTATCCGCCACCTCTTGATGGTCTATTTTGTGATGCCATAGCTAATTCTACTGCTCTTTTAGCATCTGCTAACATTTTTTCAGAGTTTTCAACTTTATCTTTATATTTGTTTTCTTCTTGTCTCCATTGTACTAGAACTTTTTCTTGTTCCTTTTTATTTGCATCCATTTTAGCTAACTTGTTTTCATTTTCTGATTTTAATGCTACAAGCTTTTGCTTTTCAGTGTCTAATGCTAACTTTTTACTATTTACTTCTTCTTTTTTAGCATCTAATTCACCTATTATTTTTTTATCACTAGTTACTATACTTTTTATCACATCTACTCTGCTTATTAAATCTGAAAAGCTCTCAGAATCTAATAAAACTTCTACATAACTATCTGCACCATTTATATACATAGTTCTTACTCTTTGATTGTATATAGCCTGTTGCTTTTCCAACTCTTTTTTTGCTTCTTCTAATTGCTTCTTTGTAGTTTCTATATTCTTTTCAGTGCTTGATATTTTATTTGTTATATTGCTACTTTCTCTCATTAAACCTTCTATTTTACTATCTAACTTTTGAATTTCTTCTTCTAAGTCTATTTTCTTTTTCTGTGCATTTTTTAAAGCATCCTTATTCTGCTGTAACTCCGCTTTTCTTTTATTAACTGTACTATTTGGAGTAGCCATTGCTGGTAGAGTTGTCCCCATTACGATTCCCGCAGCAACTAATACTGATATTATCTTCTTATTCACTCCCATTTCCTCCCTACTATAAATTATTATAAAAAAACTTCTGTCGTCGTATATTCTAATCTAACTTCCTAAAGCTGTTGAATAATTTTTATAAATCTTCATATACTATAGTTAGTTGTGTATTTTGCTCTTTACACTAAATCATATTTTTAATTATATCATTTATGAAATTTAAACTCAACGTTAAATTTGTAAAAAAGGGAATGTTAACATTTCCTTTTTTAACCAAACATTATAAATTCAATGAGTGCTTATAAATCTCTGACTTTGGTAAATTCCTATCTTTAGCCACTAATTTTATTGCTTCCTTCTTAGGCATCCCTTTTTCTATATACTTTTTAATATGCTCTTCTATAGTAATATATTCCCAAAGTTCCATTTTTTCCTTTTCTATATCCGCCTTATTTTTTCCTTCCAAAATAAGAACAAATTCCCCTTTGGGCATATTTTTCTCATAATACTCTATACTTTCCTCTAATGTAAACCTTAAAATTTCTTCATGCATCTTTGTTAATTCTCTACATATAGATATTCTACGATTTCCCAAATTCTCCTTCAAAAATTCTAAAGTTTTTTTAAGCCTATGTGGTGCTTCATAGAATATAAGAGTTTCCTGTCTATCCTTTAAGTCTTCTAAAAATTCCCTTCTCTCTTTATTTTCTCTTGGAATAAATCCCTTAAAAATAAAAGATGATGTATCTAAGCCAGAATACACAAGAGCCGTTATAACCGCAGTAGCTCCTGGTATTACTTCAAATTCTATTCCCTCTTCTATGCATTTTTCCGCCACAACACTACCTGGATCTGATATACCCGGCATACCTGCATCTGTAACTAAAGCTATATTAATTCCATCCTTTAATTTATATATTATTTCGCTGCCTCTTTCCGCTTCATTGTACTTGTGATAACTTATCAGCGGCTTTTTTATGGAAAAATGATTTAATAGCTTTAATGTTTGTCTTGTATCCTCTGCTGCTATTAAATCTACATTTTTTAAAGTTTCTAAAGCCCTTAACGTTATATCCGATAAGTTCCCTATTGGTGTCCCTACTAGGAACAACTTTCCTAAACTCATTTTATCCTCCCTTTGTTATCTAATCCTTCCATAAATATCATCTATTTCTTCTGTATAACTTCCATCTTCATTGTGTACATATAGAGGTTCATCCCATTTTAAAAATTTTCCTCCATCTCTCTGTCCTTCTACAAGAACTATATTAGGAGCTTTTCCTGCAGATGGATGTACCATTCTTATTCTCTTGGGTTCTATTTTATACTTTCTCATAAGTGTTACTATGTCCACAAGTCTATCCGGTCTATGTACCATGTACATCCTGCCATTGTCCTTAAGCACATTTCTGCAGGCTTTTATTACATCTTCTAATGTGCAAAGTATCTCATGTCTAGCTATGGCATCCTTGTCTCTTAAATTAGTTATACCTGAATTTTTTAGTTTATAGGGTGGATTTACTGTTACTACATTAAATCTTCCTAAATTCTTCAAAAGCTCATTATCTTTTAAATCCCCATTTATAAACTCCATTTTCTCTTCTAATTTATTATAGCTTACAGATCTTATAGCCATTTCTACCATGTCCTGCTGTATTTCAACACCACATATATACTGTGGCTTTCTTTTTCCTTCTATTATAAAAGGGATAATCCCTGTTCCACTGCACAAATCTATTACCCTATCTCTACTTTTAACTTTAGCAAAGTTGGCTAAAAGTACTGCATCTACTCCAAATCTAAAGCCTTCTTTTTTCTGTATAACACATAGACCACCTAATTGAAGATCATCTAAGGTTTCATCTTCTCTTATTATACTCATATTTTTATATAAACCGGCAGTTTATCTACTTTGTAAGCAAACAAACAATCCAGCATACTTCAATTCACCCTTTCATGTATTAATTTTAACTCCCAAAAACTCTTACTTCTTACCTCTTACTTTTTACTTCTTACTTCTTACCTTACCTCTTAAAACATATCTGTTTTTACAAGTATAAATGTAACTATAGAAGATATTCCTGCAATTAAAGCTAATACAAACCAAAAACCATGTGGTGAATTGGCAAAAGGAACATTTACATTCATACCAAACAATCCTGAAACCATATTAGGAATTGACATTACTATAGTTATCGCCGCTAAAAATTTCATAACTATATTTAAGTTATTGGATATAACTGATGCAAAAGCGTCCATAGTCCCACTTAATATATTGCTATATATATTACACATCTCTATAGCCTGCTTATTTTCTACTATTACATCTTCTAGAACATCCTTGTCTTCCTCATATTTTTGCATTATGGATAATTTAAGCATTTTCTCTAAGGTTATTTCATTAGCCTTTAGTGATGTGGAAAAGTAAACAAGAGACTTCTCTAAAGCCAATAACTGAATTAATTCTTTATTTTTCATTGACTTATGCAGTTTTTTCTCCACTAATAAGCTCTTTTTATCTATTTGCCTTAAATATATTAAATAATAATTAGCTATTCTATATAAAATCTGAAGTATAAATCTTGAGCGCTTAAAAGTATAAAAAGAACTGATCTTCTTTTCTGCAAAATCCTGCAGTATTCTACTATTCTTTAAGCAAACCGTTATTATTTCGTTTTGTGTGTGTATTATAGCAAGAGGGTATGTATCATAAGTAAGAGAATTATACTCCATTTCCGTAAAAGGAATATCGACTACTATAAGTATATTTTCCTCCAACTCTATTCTGGAAGTCTCTTCTTCATCTAGCGCCGCTTTCAAAACTTCTACTGGTGTTCCTGTCTTTTTGGAAACTAAAGCTATCTCTTCTTCTGATGGTGCCACCATATTTATCCAACAGCCATTTTCTATATGTTCAATTTCTTGTAATCCTTGATTTTCTAGTGATTTATATATAGAAATCATATTTCTCACCCCTTGTTCTTAAACATTTCTTAAATATGTAATCATTATATTATAAACTTCTCTCTATGCTTTATCAAGTTAAACTTAATTTTGAAGGCCTTAGTCATATTTTAATATTATGAAAAATAAATCCCCAGTTAATATCTCATATATGAGATACCCCTAGGGATTAGAATTATATGAATATTAAACAAATATGTCTTGAGAATAGAAGCTATGCATATTTTATTTTTAATATATTATATTTATCATTACTATAATATGTGACTAATATATTTTTTACCCATAACCATATAAAAAAGACCGCAAATGCGGTCTTTTTCCATAAGTAAATATTATTCTTGAACTGGTGCTCCTACTGGACAAACGTTAGCACAGTTTCCACAATCAATACAAGTATCTGCATCTATAACGTATAGAGCATCTCCTTGGCTTATAGCGTTAACTGGACATTCTGAAGCACATGCTCCACAGCTTACACAAGCATCTGTAATTTTATATGCCATAGTAACACACCGTTGCATAAAACTTATAAAAAGTTATAAATATATAAATTTTATTTACGTTATTTGTCACCAAATAACATTTCCTGTTCATAGAGTTCTATTTTGAATAATTAATTATTCTACTCTAGCTGTTTAACTCTCCAAGGACTTAAATTCCCCCACAACGCAGGGTACACATTAGCATTATTTTTAGGTGATATTGTGCTAATTCTCACCTTCCTTTATAGTATTAGTATTCCCTATATTATTAGGTTTATACGCCAATAATATAAAGTGGTAAGTTTTTTAATTGGCAATGTATTAAAATTAGTCATTGCATTATATATTTATAACTTCTTACAAGTTTTACGCATATTCACCTAGTATCGCTAATACTAGGCAGTTCTCAAAGTCTTGTAAAACTCACGAACTTCTCATACTTTCATATGAGCGTAGACTATATCATCACCTAGATTAAATTGAAAATTTCCACTTGAAAATTATATTAAAATTATCAACTTTCAATTCTAAATTCTCAATTTTCAATTCCAAATTACTATAAGGTGTCCTCCACTTCCACTACCAATAGCTTGTAGTGTACTCCCATAACAGGATAGTCGTTGAAGTTTCCTCTTTTCGAAGCTTACCTGCTGATTGCCCATTATCGCAACCTAAGGGTTTTTAACCATAAGATTGTTGGCACTTAGGATTTAACCTTATGCTATCTAACTAATTTTTTCTGCTTTCGCAACTATCACGCCTAGGCCTTTTTCATCCTTACGTTGTAGTTTAGTTAGCTTTAGGGGTTTCCAGCAATTCAAAGGATTTTGGATGTATTTCATACATCTCTCCATGCTCTTTACGAACATGGGAGGCTGTCAACAATTTTCTAAGTTAAAAGTTATAAAACTTTACAGTGAATTATAGCTTTTATAACTTATTTGTAACTGTTAGTTACCTCCTTAACATTTTGGACAATCATTATCCATTAATTATTTTATCATGTTTCACTAAGTTTTTAAAGAAGATTTTTATATAACAGTGTATCCTAGTTTCTCTATACATTCCATCAACTCATCTTCATTTACAAAATAATCATCATATATTATTTCAACTTGAGAATTTTCTTTGTTTATTTGGCAAGCCACTATACCCTCATTGTTTGCAATAGCGTTTTTAATTTTACTTACATCCTTACAAGTTCTCATTCCAGCAACTCTAAATACAGATTTCATTTTGAAACCCCCTAGTCCTCTTTGAATAGCTCTTTAATTATTTTCCTGTCCTCTTCATCTTGGATTTCTATATCTATTTCTTCTTCCTTAACTACATCTTCATAATCACCAGATATAAGCTTTGTTTCCTTAATAGGTACTTCCCTTATAGTTTCTTCACCATCTATTTTTATTTTTATCTTAACAGACTCTTTTACTACACTATTTCCTAAAACTTCGCCTTCCCCATAAGGTGTATCTACTACAGACCCTACCTTTGGTAATTTTCTTCTTATTTCTTCATAATTTTCTTGCTCATAATTTAAGCAGCACATAAGTCTTCCACATATGCCTGATATTTTGGATGGATTTAAAGAGAGGTTTTGTTCTTTTGCCATTCTTATGGACACGGGTTCAAAATCACCTAGAAATGAAGAACAGCATAGAGGTCTACCACAAGGACCAAGTCCCCCTATCATTTTAGCTTCATCCCTTACACCTATTTGTCTTAATTCAATCCTTGTTCTAAATACCGATGCCAAATCTTTGACTAATTCTCTAAAGTCCACTCTTCCTTCTGCTGTAAAATAAAATATAACTTTATTATTATCAAAGGTATATTCAACATCTATAAGTTTCATATATAAATTATGTTTTTCTATTTTTTCAACGCATATTGGGAAAGCTTCTTCTTCTTTCCTTTTGTTTTCAGCGTTTTTTTCTATATCTATCTTATCAGCCTTTTTTATTACACATTTTAATGGAGCTACAATTTTATCTTCACTTATCTCTCTATTTGCTATTACACATTCTCCGAACTCTATACCTCTGGCAGTTTCAACCAAAACCTTGTCTTCAACATTTAGTTGTAATCCCGCTGGATCGAAATAATATATCTTACCTGCCTTTCTAAAACGCACTCCTATAACTGTTACCATGCTAAACCTCCTGTAATTTAAGTAGCATCATTTGAAAAATCAATGATGAATTAACATTTTTACGTAAGCCATCTATTGCAGATCCTATTATATCTATAATATCATTTAATTTTATATATGAAAATACATTGGCCAATTCTTGTACATTTTTAATTTTATCCTTATTTATTATAAGTTCCCTATTACCTGTTTCTTTAAAAATCATAGCATCTCTTACAAAAGTTAAGCCGCAATTTAGAACCTCTTCCCAATCTTCTTTATACTTATTAAAGAAATTTTCATATTCTAATGCTTTTAATTCATCTACTTTCGTTATAGCAATAAGAATTTGCAGAATTCCATCTCTTATATAGTGAAAATCCTTATCTTCAACAAATTTTTCAGCTCTCCCTGGTATTCCTGCACTAAATGCTACTACCGCATCTACCTGTTCTATATTTAAATCCTTATACTCTCTAAGGACAAATTTTCTAATTTCACCTTCACCTAAAGCTCTCAATGTATGTATTTGACACCTGGATTTTATGGTTTCTAGTATTACCTGTGGCTTATCGCAGAGGAGAATTATAAATACACCCTTAGGAGGCTCCTCTATAGTTTTTAACAAAGCATTTTGAGCCTGTTCAGTCATTTTATGTGCCTGGTATACTATTACTACTTTTTTATCACCTTCATAAGGCTTCTTATTTATTTCTTCTATAAGCTGTCTTATATGATCTACTTTCAGTGACTTTTCATTGTTAGGTATTTTCCACTGAATTATATCTGGATACTCAATATCCTTAGTTTTTCCTAGAATTTTAAGAGCCATAGCCTTAGCTATGGTGCTCTTTCCTATTCCATCTTCTCCTATTATAAGATGGGCATGAGATAACATTCCCTTTTCTATAGCCCGCATCATTTGTTTCTTTATACTCTCATGCCCAATTATTTCTTCAAAACTCATTAGTTACCTCCAAAGACCTAAATCTTTAAATGCTTATCTACATCTAGCACGAAAACTGTAGCTCCTCCTATTTCAATTTCTACTGGATATGGCACATATACCCCTGTAGAGCCTGCCACTGGTGATGGAGATGTTACCACTTGTTTTCTTGTTCTGCACTCTTCTTTTAATATAGCTAAAACTTCCTCAAGTTTTTCCTTTTCAACACCTATTAAAAGAGTTGTGTTTCCTGATTTTAAAAATCCTCCTGTAGTAGCTAATTTAGTAACCCTGTATCCAGATTCCGTTAAAGAATCTATTAAATCCAAAGCAACGTCATCCTGTACTATTACAATAACAAGTTTCATAAAATATTACCCCCTTTTTTGTGGGCTAGTGGCTAGTGGGCCAAAGTGCTAGTATTAATATCCCGCTAGTTAACTAGCAATATATTTTTATTTTAAAAATATATTATTAATTGTTAATTATTAATATATTATTATAATACAAGTGTCTTTATTATTCAATTTTATTATTTTATTGAAAACTCTAGAAGGAGACTTAGCCTTTATTCACTTTAAACTCTAGATTTTAAAGTGTAAGTTTAAAGTCTTACCATGTATTTGTACATTGCCAATTATAATTTTAGCTTTATTATGCTTTTATTAATTGTTCCACTAATTTTATTATGTCTTGGTGTATTTCATTGATATCCCTATTTGCATCTACTACTTTTATTTTATCACATTTTCTAGATATTTCTAAATATCCTTCAAAAACTTTTTTGTGAAAATCATTACCGCTATTCTCTAATCGATCTAGTTCTTTTTGCTTGTACTTTCTATTTAATCCTTCTTCATATGGAATTGTAAGCATTATAGTTAAATCTGCCTCTAATCCATCTAATGCCGCTTCATTTATGTATTTTACCCTATCCTCTCCCAATTCTCTTCCTATACCTTGATAAACTATTGAGGAATAAACAAATCTATCGCATATTACCATTTTTCCATCTTGTAAAGCTGGTTTCAAAACCTCACTGGTAAGTTGCGCTCTTGATGCCGCATATAAAAGCGCCTCACACATACCGCACATTTCACTATTTCCATTATCTAGTATAATATTTCTTATTTTTTCACTTATAGCTGTTCCACCGGGCTCCCTGGTTTTTATAACCCCATATCCCTTTTCCTTAAGGTATTTCTCTAATAAACTTATTTGAGTTGTTTTTCCTGAACCATCAGGTCCCTCTAATGTTATAAGAAGTCCTCTGCTCATTTTCATTCCTCCATTATGCTTTATTTGCTAAAAATCTAGCACTTCTATGTCCTTACTCTTTTCATCTAATCCCATTACATCTATATTGTTTTCTAAGTTATATTTTATCATATCTATTACTTCGCTAGTTATAATTTCTCCTGGCATTACCACTGGAATACCCGGTGGATATGGCACCACTGCCCTAGCACTTATTTTACCTAGTGAATCCTTCAAATTTACCTTTATTTTAAGTTTTCCCATAACCTTATAAGGCTCTATAGCCATCTTAGGCATTTCACCTATGAAGCTCTTTTTATATTGCTCTTTAAGCTTCTTTAAATTGCACTTTCTTAGACATTCATACAACTTCTCAAACTCCTTTTCTTCATTAAATGGAGAAAAAATAAGCACTACATTTTGGCTATCACTCATTTCACACTGAATACCATCTTCTCTTAAATAATTTAAAAGTTTATGCCCACTGTATCCTTTTTCTACATTTAATATATACCTAGTTAAGTCTATACTCTCCCCCTGATTTATATCATCAGTTCCTAATATATAAAATCCTTTAAGTTTATTAATTTTATCTCTATAAATTGTACATAATTCTATAAGCTTTTCATAATCCTTTTCACCATTTTCTTGAAGATAGTATCTACCATAATCCATAGAGCACATTAACATATAAGAGGGACTAGTGCTTAAAAATGAACTTACGTAAAAATCTACCCTTTCCTCATCTATCTCATGATTTCCTATATGTAAATATGCTGTTTGAGTAAAGCTTGGAAGTGTCTTATGTGAACTCATAACTGCCATGTGTACTCCCAGTTTTACTGCATGAGGAGGTAATTTAGAATTAACTCCAAAATGAGCCCCATGGGCAGAATCCACTAAAACCTTCATATTGTATTTTTGAGCTTCCTCTACAACTCTTTTTAAATCTAAGCATATACCATAATAATTAGGATAAGTTAAAATTATGCCTTTTGCATCCTTGTTATTCTCCAATGTACACAAAAAATGCTCCATATCTATAGAAAGAGGAGCATTAAATTTTTCATTTATTTTATTTTTTATATAAACCGGCTTCAACTTTCTCATTATAATTCCGTTGAATATGGATCTGTGGCAATTTCTCTCTACTATTATTTTATCGCCTTCTTCAAATGAAGAAAATATCATAGCCAAATTGCCACTAGTACTTCCATTAACTAAAAAATAGGATTTTTTACTCCCATAATATGCACTCAAAAGCTCTTGAGACTCCTTTATTATTCCTTCAGCATTGTGAAGATTATCCACTCCATCTACTTCTGTAATATCAAACTGGGCTAAGTTATCTAAAAACTTCTTCCCTATTTCAGTAGTACGAAATCCCTTACCTCCCTTATGACCCGGCATACAAAAATATAGATTTTTTTCTTTTATATACCTTAATACACCTTCTAATAACGGTAATCCTGACAAATCAAATCCTCTCCCTTTAGTAAATCGCCTATTAAGTTTCTTCTTATGCAATTTTTGTAGTATTCATAGAAGTCTGTTTCTATATTACAACCTACTATTTTTTCTTCACACTTTTTACAAATTCCTCTTCCTTTAATAATTATACCATTATTTAGAGGCTTGCCGCATATAATACAATTTCTTTTATTCATATAAATCCCCCTTGAATCATGCTATCCTTTTAATATTTAAATTATTGCCTCTCTTACTATATTTTATTCAATCACCCACGTATATTTATTTTGTCCATATAACTTTTCATGCGACAAATATCTACTTATTTATTGGGCATACTAAATAAGAAATAAATAGAAATCAATTAAATGTTTCCAGTTATTTTAGAAAGGAGAAATAATTATAATGAAACAAGAAATTATAAGCTACTTAAGTACTCTAAAAAATGAACTATATGAAACAGCTAATTATATATATAATAATCCTGAGGAAAGTTTTAAAGAATACAATTGCTATAATTACATAATCAACATGTTAAAAAAACATAACTTTAATGTAAAAGAAAATTATCTTGAAATCCCTACAAGCTTTTATGCCCAAATTGGCAGTGGTCATCCTAAAATATGTTATTTATGTGAATACGATGGTGATTCTAAGTATGGACATATATCTGGCAACAATTTAGTTACCACCATGTCCTTAGGAGCTGCTATAAGCCTTTCTAAAGTAATACCTAAGATAGGTGGCACTGTAGTTGTAATAGGCTGTCCAGGACAATATATCAATGGTTCTAAAACAACCATGGTAAAACAAGGCACTTTCAGGGATATAGATGCTGTTTTAGTTGCACATCCCAATATAATCACAACAAAAACATTAAAATCCAATGCAATGCTTCCGGTTAAAGTAAATTTTTCAATTCCAAAAGATAAGAATTATCTTTTATCCACATGTACTCCTAGCCACTGTGGTACTCTTACCTATAGCTTTACAAATTTTCTTCAAGAAAATCTACCACAGGGTTATGATATAAAAGCTGTTAATTGGAGAGGTTCTTGTAATCCCTATGAAACATGTTCAGAATTTGAAATTAACTATTTAATTAATTCTACTACCTTAAGTGAAAGTCATAAAATTTTAGACTTCATAAAATCCTTTGTAACTTGTATTGGCAATATATTCTCCCTAGATATAGGCGTAAGCATATATGCTCTTCCTTATGAAGAAATGCACCCCAATGAGACCTTATGCAGGATATTTTCACATAATCTAAAGGAAGCAGGAATTATATACGTTGAAGATTTTCCAAAAATGATGCCTGGCTTAAGCCTCGGCAGTGTAAGTCATGTTGTCCCATGCATAAATCCTTTTATAAAAATAACAGAAAACACCAAAATCACTTATCCATCAAAAGAATTTGCTGCAGAGACAATAAAGACATTTGCTCTTGAGCAATGCATAAAAGCATCCACAGCACTTGCCATAACTGGTTTAGATTTAATAGAAAATACAGACTTACTATCTAAAATAAAAGAAGAACATGCAATAATTACAAAATAAAAAAAGCTATCTTTAGTTATCAAAACTTCAATAAATCAATTGTTGATAACTTAGATAGCCTATTATCTTATATAGAAATACTAACTCTATTTCTCATATATGCTCTACATTCATCTTTGTTCATCATAAATCTTAACTTTCCAATCATCTCTTTGCTAGGTTCAAAATAGAACTTTTTAAGCTTCCCACCACTAGAATATACACAACAATATCTGTTGGTGTTAACCACTGAACATAAATATTTCTTAGTAGAATTAACTTTGTAATTCTCTTTTAAATCTTTAACTCTGCCTAAAAATTTTATATCCTTAAATTTAATGCTTTCTTCTTCTATATTGTTATTTCTAATGATTTTGTGAATTATAAATTGATCCGCAATTATAGAATATTTATATCTTATACCAGATCTATATATTTCTCCAACTGATACTATGGCCATAAATATAAAAATAGCTAGACCCAATGCGTCCTCCACAAGGCTGTCATCACCCGTAATCCACATAGCAATAAATTTATACACATATATAAATACACATAGCAAAGTTATTAAAAAAGTCGCTATTGGCAATTTCTTTCTTTCAATTATTTCTTTATACAATTCCCTCACCCTTCTATCATTAATACTTAAATTTTATTAACATATAATATAATTATATATTATAGCTTTACAATTATATTATATCTTTGTTAAAGATATGTTAAATATCCCCTTCTGTGGGCATATAGAGATTATACTAGTCTTTTTGCAAATAAGCTAGGGCTTCCACTCAGGTTTAAAGCCCTTTAATCAATGAATATGCTTAAATTAATCTTAAAAATCAATTTAGCTTCATGTGATTCATTTTTTTATTAATTTTCTTTTAATACTTCGTGTTTCCGTAACATTTTTCATTAATTATTTTGTTGCATTCAAATTGTGAAGGAAAAATTTCATTTATTAAATTAAGTATGTAATTTCAGTTTAATTTTGCCAATATTCTTCATTTACTATCAAATGAATATGGAGTAATTCTTAGCTTCAGCTTGAATTTACTTAATAGGACTACTTCTAGCTACTTCTCTTCCACTAAAGCTTATAAAAACTTATTTATAATGATTCAGGCTCTAATTTAATCTTTTTATTCATTTACTCTTATAATATATGCAGGTATATGTTTGATTACCATATTTACTTCACAGCTTAAAGCATATTCCATTACACTTCTACTTTCTTTGTGAATTAAATCAGCAATGATATTACATATTAGATGATTAACCCACAATAAGGTAGAATGTAATGGAATTATGAAATTTCTCCTCCATGACTTGCATAAGAGCTTGGAACAATAAATTTAAATAGTTCCTTCGCTTCTTATGCAATTCATTCCAGAGAAATTTCATAATTCAAGCAATGTAATACTTATTGTGGGATAATCATTAGATATATTTTACTAAATTTTTTAATATGATTTATATACTTAAATATTTGCTAATATAATATAAGAAGAATATATTATAAGAATAAATTGTACTATTTAATAATAACTTATAAAGAGTCTAATAAAGTTAGGCACATTCAAATATATAAAATGCCATAAAAAATTATAAGAAAGGGGTGTAAAAATGCTAGGTAATAAATTAAAAGATGGAAACACTATAGGCATAGTAGCCCCATCAGGACCTGAAAGCAGAGAAAATGTTTTAAAGAACATTGAATTACTAACAAGTTTAGGATTTAAAATTAAATTTGGTAAGAATGTTTTTAATAGAAATGGATATCTAGCTGGAAATGATGTGGATAGAGTTTGCGATTTAATGGACATGTTTAAAGATAAAACTGTAGATATAAT
The DNA here is from genome assembly GCF_000744935.1 of Clostridium sp. KNHs214. Classification (GTDB taxonomy): domain Bacteria; phylum Bacillota; class Clostridia; order Clostridiales; family Clostridiaceae; genus Haloimpatiens. The sequence goes on from NZ_JQMW01000014.1 coordinate 220,210, forward strand.
TATGTGTTTAAGAGGTGGCTATGGTAGCAGTAGAATTCTTCCTTTTATAGATTGGAACATAATAAAAAATAATCCTAAAACCTTTATAGGCTACAGTGATATAACTATCCTTCTTAATGAAATGTACAGACGTTGCAACCTTATAACTTTTCATGGTCCAATGCTCACATCCAATCTATTAGAAAAACGCACCCTAGAAAGTCTTTTAAGTACTTTAAAAAACGGATTTAGACCATACTGTATAAATTCCTACGATTCTCATATTAAAAGCTTCAGCAATTCCATAACAGAAGGCTTTTTAGTAGGCGGTAATCTTTCCTTACTGTGTAGCTCTTTGGGTACTCCTTACGAAATAGACACTATAAATAAAATACTTTTTTTAGAAGAAATAGGTGAAGAACCTTATAAAATTGATAGAATGCTTACACAGCTTTATAATGCAAATAAACTTCAAAAATGCAGAGGATTTATACTAGGTCATTTCACCAACTGTGATGCAGAAAATCGCGAAAAAAGTTTATCCTTAAATGAAGTACTCAAGGATAAAATTCTGTCTTTAAATAGACCAACTTTATTTAATTTTCCCTCTGGGCACAACTATCCCAATATAACATTACCTATAGGAGGTAAAATAAGACTTAATTGCGTGAAGTGCAAGATTCAAGTATTAGAATCAGTAGTAAGTTCTGGCCCTATACCCCTATAAACCTTAGGCACATTCAAATAAATAACAAGTCAGTATGCTAGTCTATTTTGCGTCAGCAGAACCCACCGATAGTTCTACTAGCGGCGGAACCTGCTTCCTTGTCTAACACAAAATATACCTGCATCTTTGACTTGTTATTTATTTTGATGTACCTAATAGAATAAAAAGCTATCTACACAATACTATTCATATTTTTTAGTATTCTTACTTCTAACCTACTAATTCATACTTAATTTTGCGCCCATACTGACGCAAAACTAAAAAGAGGCTGTTGCACTAAAAATAAATTCTAGGATATATTGTGTTAACTTTAAACTTGCAAAACAATATATTTTATGTAAATTCCTTAATGCGACAGCCTCTTTTTTGAAGGCGCCACCCGGATTTGAACTCGGGAATGAATATTTTGCAGTTCTTTATTATCCTTTTTCCTCTTGCCTGAATATATGTAAAAACATTACGCTTCCTCCTATCCAAAAAAATCATCTAAATCTTTATTATTTTTCATTATTTTTAAATCATCAACGCCGCACGCTTTTGCAAGTGCCACAGAATGTTCAGCCTGTACCGCAGAAGATTTTTTACTTGAAAAAGTTTCTGCAATCTCATGATATATCAACTGATATTCCTGCTCAACTTGAATTATAAACTCCCTTAATAATATTTCAAGCGACACATCCAATTGCTGCATTCTATCATAAAATTGCTGTATCACCACTCTTTCCTTCGGTGTTACAATGTAGAGTATTGCCTCCTCAAATTCTCTAAGAGCAGCAGCAATAACAGGCCCAAGTCTTATACACAACTCTCGCAATACTAGCATAATTAATCTTGCCCATGCTACATAGTTCAGATGTAGGATAAATGTCATAACATTACTGCTTTCAACTACACCATGCACTGCAGCATCTGTTCCATCAATAAGACATAATGTGCTATTTCCTACAATTAACATAATGCGTAATTCTGCATGTTGTTTTGTTGGAATGCATTCAGACCATTCCTTCTTTTCAAAGAATCTTTGACGAATAACCCATATTGCTTTAATCATCAATTCTCCCATCAATACTGGTATCGCCATAGCCGCACCAAATCTTAAGTCATACCCTTCTTGAAATACTCGTGTCATTACTACTGCAAGTGTTTGTCTGTCTTTTCCAACTTGCAGTTTACCAAAATCACATAACTGAAACAATTCCATAAAAGGAATAGAAACGCCTGTTCCACGTCTGGTACTGCCGAGGCCTCTATTACCAGAACTTCCCGCCATATCTGACATAATGTGACCCAGCCAGTTACAAAATCCAGAGAACAATTTTGCTAAAAAATTACCACCTTTTAATGGTGATTCCTCATCTAATGTATCAATTCGAATCAATTGACCATCGCTCAAAAAACTTGACGTGTTCATAAACTGGTCTAATATTGAAAAAAACAATCCAATTGGATCTGGAGAATGCGATAAAGACTTATAATGATGATTTTTTGCTGCCATATTGAACAAACCACCAACTTCGCTAGTGCTTTTCTGATCATAATTCACAGAATAATTTCTTTCAAAAAAACCTATAGCAGATGACACACTATCTTCATTCTCTGGCTTCGGTTTCCAACCAGCCAGTTTCGCTGCCTTTTTTACAAGTTCATCGGCAGCTACATCTGTAAAGTTTCTCAACTTACTCATACCAGGTGCACCAACAAACAGTATGTCTACCAAGCCTGCTGCCGCGCCACAAAAAGCAGCAATCATATAGTCATATTTATCACATTTTGTATTTACCCATTCTTCTTTTTTTACTTCTGATGAACTATACTCATTTTCATCTATCATGAAACAGTTTCTCCAATCTTTCTAGACAATGCTTCCGCTGAGTTCATCATCTTTCTTAAGTTATTCTTGTTATCATCTGTAAAATGCTTGTAATCATTCAATCCTACGTATTTCATGTTATCAAGCAATTGACTGATTTGTGAATTAAGTAAAACAGTAGTTTTTTGAAGTGCAGTAACTTTAACATCAATTTCCTGAATTCGTTCTGTTTCTTTTCTTACCGTTCTATTACTTGATTCAGCTTTTTCAGCTATTTTTTTATTCTTGCTGTTCGCTAATACACCTCCTCCTAAAAGTGCGGCACCACCAATGGCCCAGCCCACAGGACCAGCTAATGCTAGGAATGCCTCCCCCCCAGCAACACCAGCACCTCCAACTGTCAAAGCACCGCCTCCTAACCATGCTAATGCAGCATTTGTAGCGGCTGCACCTGAGAGGGTTGCAATTGCTGTTCCAGTAGATGCTGTTCCGAAGGTCATTGCTATAGCCATTGCAGCTGACGGTCCTAATGCAGCTACACCAGCTCCAGCTACAACTCCTGCTCCAGCTACACTACCACTAACTTTATGAGCCTTGTTGCTTTCCAGTTCCAATGCATGTAAGTCTGATTCAAATCTCTCCCTTCTTAAAACAATCTCACTTACAATTTTTTCGTACTCTTTAGGTCTGTTGGCAAGATTCAATATGTATGTTTCAACATTTTTTAATATTTTTACTGAAAATAATCGCTTTTCATGTAAATCTGAAATATTTTTTACTGCTGCTTCATAGGCACTCTGATATTTCCTATTCACCCTATCCAATTCAGCTAATGCTTCTTTTTTATATCCAGCATTCAGCATACCCCACTCCTCCTTATATTTTCATTGACTATTTTTCTAATGCTAATCCTTTCACCCTTATGTAAAGATTACTAAAACTAATTATACAACATTAGAGCGAAAATATATGTCACTCTAATCATTTAATATTGCTTCTTTCATTGTTGTTTCAGAAAAAACAGCTGAAAATTCAACTCTATATTGCTAAATGCCTTAAAAAATTCTCCAACCATACTTTTATCCAATGTCCTGAATTCATAGCTCTTACTAATAATCCAAAAGGAATGTAAACAATCCCACATACAACAGAAAATAACAATATGGATTTACGCCTATATACCATTGCCCCAAAAACTACTCCAAAAACACTCCCCATCAAGATGATTGCAATAATATCAGAAATGTTGGCCTCCCTAGCAGCATTGACTAGAATATATAAGTTATCCTGCATGTGTTAATTTTATATATCATGATCACTCCCTAACTAATAGACTATCAGGTTAATGTACTGTTTCTATTTAAAATCTTAGAATAATGTACTAATGAGGAAATGCTGTTTCTGCTATTGTCCAAAAAATAATCAACAGTCCAACTAGTATGGATAGCAATGTCAATAAAGCTCTGTCTTTATTCTTTATTATTGATACAACTGCGACTATAAATCCCACAACCCCTATAACCGCAATAAATGGAGTTGGCAGGGGAAGTCTTATACGTATAGCTAAAGTCGATAATTTTAATGCCATCAATACAATAAAAAGCAGAGTTAAGATAGCTGCCCATTTCCCAGCTTTCGTTTTAGAGCAAAGCTGCATTTTCATGTTTTACTCCTCCTTCCCATATAAAAATCTTACTCCTTTAGGTATTGTTATGCATATTTTATTTTCTATATTTGTTATTTAAATCCTCTTTATTGTAATCCACTTATTGTCCCCACCCTTTATATATAATTAATAAGCTTTATTTTAATTATATACCTCATAAATGACATAGACTGTCAGTTTAAAGCATAAAAATACTAGTATTTAAAAAAATAATTAAAATAAAAAAACCTCCAAAACTAACAATAATTAGTCTCACAGGTAATCTTATAAATCCTTAAATATTCCATTCTAACTGCTTCTCTAGCACACTGGCCCACTAACACTCTAGTCCACTAAAAAAAGAACTATGATAACTCATAGTTCTTTTTTTGGAGGCGCCACCCGGATTTGAACCGGGGATGAAGATTTTGCAGACCTTTGCCTTACCACTTGGCCATAGCGCCTTATTTAGTTGGTGGCTGGACCAGGAATCGAACCAGGGACACGAGGATTTTCAGTCCTCTGCTCTACCGACTGAGCTATCCAGCCAAATAACCTGGCGACGACCTACTCTCCCACAGGGCTTCCCCTGCAGTACCATCGGCGCTTTGAAGCTTAACCGTCCTGTTCGGAATGGGAAGGGGTGTTACCTTCAAGCCATAATCACCAGATGCCATAGTTCTTAGGTCTTTAGACCTTAGACATATAGTACTCCTCAGCTCTGCTGAGCGAGTTTCCTTTAAAAGAACTTATTGTTCTTTCAAAATTGCACAGTGTGGAAAATCTTTTAATTATCAACTGTCAATTATCAATTGTCAGTTATATTTTGATCAAGCCCTCGACTTATTAGTATCGGTCAGCTGAACATGTTACCATGCTTACACCTCCGACCTATCAACCTGGTAGTCTTCCAGGAGTCTTACTAGCTTACGCTATGGGAAATCTAATCTTGAGGTGGACTTCACGCTTAGATGCTTTCAGCGTTTATTCCTTCCCAACATAGCTACCCAGCTATGCCACTGGCGTGACAACTGGTGCACCAGAGGTTGGTCCATCCCGGTCCTCTCGTACTAAGGACAGCTCCTCTCAAATTTCCTACGCCCGCGACGGAAAGGGACCGAACTGTCTCACGACGTTCTGAACCCAGCTCGCGTGCCGCTTTAATGGGCGAACAGCCCAACCCTTGGGACCAACTTCAGCCCCAGGATGCGACGAGCCGACATCGAGGTGCCAAACCTCCCCGTCGATGTGGACTCTTGGGGGAGATCAGCCTGTTATCCCCGAGGTAGCTTTTATCCGTTGAGCGATGGCCCTCCCACGAGGAACCACCGGATCACTAAGCCCGACTTTCGTCCCTGCTCCACCTGTATGTGTCGCAGTCAAGCTCCCTTCTGCCTTTACACTCTGCGCGCAATTTCCGACTGCGCTGAGGGAACCTTTGGGCGCCTCCGTTACTTTTTAGGAGGCGACCGCCCCAGTCAAACTGCCCACCTAACAATGTCCCGTGACCAGATTCATGGCCTCCGGTTAGAATTTCAATACTGTCAGGGTGGTATCCCAAGGATGACTCCACAGAAGCTGACGCCCCTGCTTCTAAGTCTCCCACCTATCCTGTACAGACAATACCGAAATTCAATGCTAAGCTACAGTAAAGCTCTACGGGGTCTTTCCGTCCAATCGCGGGTAGAAGGCATCTTCACCTCCAATTCAATTTCACCGGATTTGTTGTCGAGACAGTGCCCAAATCATTACGCCATTCGTGCGGGTCGGAACTTACCCGACAAGGAATTTCGCTACCTTAGGACCGTTATAGTTACGGCCGCCGTTTACTGGGGCTTAAGTTCAAGGCTTCGCTTACGCTAACCAATCCCCTTAACCTTCCAGCACCGGGCAGGCGTCAGCCCCTATACATCAGCTTTCGCTTTAGCAGAGACCTGTGTTTTTGCTAAACAGTTGCTTGGGCCTATTCACTGCGGCCTACTCTCGTAGGCACCCCTTCTCCCGAAGTTACGGGGTTAATTTGCCGAGTTCCTTGACAACAATTCTTCCGCTGGCCTTAGGATTCTCTCCTCATCTACCTGTGTCGGTTTGCGGTACGGGCACCATTTTCCTCGATAGAGGCTTTTCTTGGCAGTGTGGAATCGGATACTTCGCTACTAAAATTTCACTCCCCATCACACCTCAGACTTAAGACTGAACGGATTTGCCTGTTCAATCATCCTAAGTGCTTAGACGCACATCCATCAGTGCGCACATCCTATCCTACTGCGTCACCCCATTTCTCAAACGGATCATGGTGGTATCGGAATATCAACCGATTGTCCATCACCTACGCCTTTCGGCCTCGGCTTAGGTCCCGACTAACCCTGAGCGGACGAGCCTTCCTCAGGAAACCTTAGATTTTCGGCCAATGAGATTCTCACTCATTTCTCGCTACTTATGCCAGCATTCTCACTTCTGTACAATCCACCGCTCCTTACGGTACGACTTCAACCCGTACAGAAAGCTCCCCTACCATATACATTGTATATCCATAGCTTCGGTGGTAAGTTTGAGCCCCGGACATCTTCGGCGCAGGATCTCTTGACTAGTGAGCTATTACGCACTCTTTAAATGAGTGGCTGCTTCTAAGCCAACATCCTAGTTGTCTTAGAAATCCCACATCCTTTACCACTTAACTTACACTTTGGGACCTTAGCTGATGGTCTGGGCTGTTTCCCTTTTGACCACGGATCTTATCATTCGTAGTCTGACTGCCAGGATAAAAGTAAATGGCATTCGGAGTTTGATAAGGTTCGGTAAGCGATATGCCCCCTAGCCTATTCAGTGCTCTACCTCCATTACTCATTACCTGACGCTAGCCCTAAAGCTATTTCGGGGAGAACCAGCTATCTCCGAGTTCGATTGGAATTTCTCCGCTATCCACAGCTCATCCCATGGTTTTTCAACACCAACGCGGTTCGGTCCTCCGCGGAATTTTACTTCCGTTTCAACCTGGCCATGGATAGGTCACTCGGTTTCGGGTCTACAGCATGCAACTAATCGCCCTATTCAGACTCGGTTTCCCTGCGGCTCCGCACCAAAAGTGCTTAACCTTGCTACATACCATAACTCGCTGGCTCGTTCTACAAAAAGCACGCCGTCACACATGTAAAGTGCTTCGACAGTTTGTAGGCACACGGTTTCAGGTTCTATTTCACTCCCCTCCCGGGGTTCTTTTCACCTTTCCCTCACGGTACTTCTTCACTATCGGTCACTAGGTAGTATTTAGCCTTGGGAGGTGGTCCTCCCAGCTTCCCACAAGGTTTCACGTGTCTCGTGGTACTCTGGAGTAGATCTTACTTATATTTCTTTTACCTACAGGACTATTACCTTCTGTGGTGGAGCGTTCCAGCTCTCTTCGATTAGAAAATCTAAGCTTTTATGATCTATCCTCAACCCCTAAATCCGAAGACTTAGGTTTGGGCTCTTTCCCGTTCGCTCGCCGCTACTTAGGAAATCGATTTTTCTTTCTCTTCCTCCGGGTACTTAGATGTTTCAGTTCCCCGGGTTTGCCTCTGTATACCTATGAATTCAGCATACAGTACTCAGCGTAGCTGAGCAGGTTGCCCCATTCGGAAATCTGTGGCTCACAGGCTATTTGCGCCTACCCACAGCTTATCGCAGCTTATCACGTCCTTCGTCGGCTCCTAGTGCCAAGGCATCCGCCATGCGCCCTTTGTAGCTTGACCTTTCGTCAGTTTGCTAGTGTGCTAGTTTTCTAGCGACTAGTTACTGATTAGTTTGTTTCTATAATTGATTCTCCAGTGAAATCATCACAATTGTAATAATTTCTACTTTTCTTCACTGTGCAATTTTCAAAGAACATTAGTTAAACACTAACGTATTTAACTTCATTTGAGAGATTTTCTTCTACAATCAATCACTTAACTGATCATTGCTCATTGTTAATTGACCATTGTATCTGGTCTCTCAAAATTAAACAGAGATATCAGTGAACTTGTCATAATTTACGAAAAGGTGACTTCCTTTTCATGTTCTCCTTAGAAAGGAGGTGATCCAGCCGCAGGTTCTCCTACGGCTACCTTGTTACGACTTCACCCCAATCACTAATCCCACCTTCGGCCGCTGGCTCCTTACGGTTACCTCACGGACTTCGGGTGTTACCAGCTCTCATGGTGTGACGGGCGGTGTGTACAAGGCCCGGGAACGTATTCACCGCGACATTCTGATTCGCGATTACTAGCAACTCCAGCTTCATGTAGGCGAGTTGCAGCCTACAATCCGAACTGAGATCGGTTTTTGAGATTTGCTCCACCTCACGGTCTTGCGTCTCTTTGTACCGACCATTGTAGCACGTGTGTAGCCCTAGACATAAGGGGCATGATGATTTGACGTCATCCCCACCTTCCTCCTGGTTAACCCAGGCAGTCTTGCTAGAGTGCTCAACTTAATGGTAGCAACTAACAATAGGGGTTGCGCTCGTTGCGGGACTTAACCCAACATCTCACGACACGAGCTGACGACAACCATGCACCACCTGTCTCCAAGTTCCCCGAAGGGCACTACCGTGTTTCCACAGTATTCTTGGGATGTCAAGTCTAGGTAAGGTTCTTCGCGTTGCTTCGAATTAAACCACATGCTCCGCTGCTTGTGCGGGCCCCCGTCAATTCCTTTGAGTTTTAATCTTGCGACCGTACTCCCCAGGCGGGGTACTTAATGTGTTTACTGCGGCACCGAGGTTGGACCCCCGACACCTAGTACCCATCGTTTACGGCGTGGACTACCAGGGTATCTAATCCTGTTTGCTCCCCACGCTTTCGTGCCTCAGCGTCAGTTACAGTCCAGAAAGCCGCCTTCGCCACTGGTGTTCTTCCTAATCTCTACGCATTTCACCGCTACACTAGGAATTCCGCTTTCCTCTCCTGCACTCTAGATGCCCAGTTTGAAATGCAGCACCCAAGTTGAGCTCGGGTATTTCACATCTCACTTAAACATCCGCCTACGCACTCTTTACGCCCAGTAAATCCGGACAACGCTCGCCACCTACGTATTACCGCGGCTGCTGGCACGTAGTTAGCCGTGGCTTCCTCCTCTGGTACCGTCATTATCGTCCCAGATAACAGAGCTTTACAACCCTAAGGCCTTCATCACTCACGCGGCGTTGCTGCGTCAGGGTTTCCCCCATTGCGCAATATTCCCCACTGCTGCCTCCCGTAGGAGTCTGGACCGTGTCTCAGTTCCAATGTGGCCGATCACCCTCTCAGGTCGGCTACGCATCGTCGCCTTGGTAAGCCTTTACCTTACCAACTAGCTAATGCGCCGCGGGCCCATCTCAAAGCGGATTGCTCCTTTGATTACAGAACCATGCGATTCCATAATTTTATGCGGTATTAATCTCCCTTTCGGGAGGCTATTCCCCTCTTTGAGGCAGGTTGCCCACGTGTTACTCACCCGTCCGCCGCTAATCCATCCCCGAAGGGATTTCATCGCTCGACTTGCATGTGTTAGGCACGCCGCCAGCGTTCGTCCTGAGCCAGGATCAAACTCTCAATTTTAAGAATTTAATCTCAAACTCAAATTCACTGACTTTATGATTTACATCTTTATCTCTGTTTAATTTTCAAAGACCAGCTTTTCTCTGCCGCTTCAAGCGACTTAATCATCTTATCATTTGTAAATTACTTTGTCAACATTTTTTTATTGACTATTAATTTACGGCAGTTATCAGAATCTTTATTGTCTGTTTCCTGCAACGTTTACTATCTTACCACTTCATAAATAACGTTGTTTTTATATAAAATTTTATTATGATTAATTATACTCTAATTCTTATCATTTGCTTTAAATTTCTTTATTTTTTATGTAATGATATACTAGGAAATGTTGTATAATTCCTTAATACTTATACACATTTTATCCTCGCATTTTCCACATCTTATCAACAGAGTTATTAACATTTAGGTAAATGAAAAGAAATAACAAGTCAAAGATGCTAGTATATTTTGTGTCAGACAAGAAATCAGATTCCGCTTTTGGTAAGAACTATCGACAAGTTTTGCTAACGCAGTATGACGCAAAATAGGCTAGCATACTGACTTGTTATTTATTTGAATATGCCTTACACTCTAGCTTTATAAAAACCCACGGCTAAAAACTATCAGCCGTGAATTTTTATTGTTTATTTAAATCTAAATTCAAATCAGAAAGCATTGGGAGTTGGTCTGCTCTTTGCGTTTTTATTATTTACTTAAATCTAAATTCCTCAATATTATTTTTATTTAAAGTATCTTCATTAGTCTTATTTGAAACTTTTTCATCAGTTTTATTTGGCTTTTTACTTAAACTTTCACTGGCTTTTCTATTATCCATAAATTTAATAGTATATGTGCCAGAATTAACTTCATAATCCTTGTATTTAAATTTTATATTACATTCCGTTCTATCTAACCTACAATATACATCATTTTTAGGTACCATTTTATTTAAAACTATATCTCTCATTTTTCCTTGCCAACTGGTTTCCCAATACCTATTCCAAGGCCATCCAACTAAATCCGCATGTGCCCTATAACCTTGTAATTTTTCTCTTAGGTTATCTAAAGATGATTGAGCTAATCTATCTGCAAAAATTCCACTATATTCATTTAATGAATAATATCCTTTACCTCCAATATCAAAAATTATTAAATCCGCTTCCTTTGCCACAGAATTACCATATCCGTTATTTCGCTTATATTCATTGCCTTTCCACTGGTATGTGAGAACCCTTCTTGGATTACCTATAGGAGCTAAATCTTCACTCTCCCTATCAACCTTATATTCATTTTTATATTTTATACTCTTAAATATATCCCATTGAGAAATATTTATATTTGAACTATCCAGTTGTATCTTTCCATAATCTAAATCTTCTTTTACAGGATTAGCAATAGCTACAATATAATGAACAATAGTTCCATGTTCATTTCTCTTATCGTGTACATCATCTTTTTTCGATATAACATTTCCCTTCCAGCTTTTAAAGTACGTGCTTCCCATATTATTTCTGACACTAGTTTCACCTAAGTTAGGTATATTACTATATTGATTAAAGGATTCACCTACTGTATTTCCTTGACTATTACTAGCTATATCATTCAGGAATATAAGATTCAGCATTTTTATAAACCACTGAACATAACTAGGACTTTCATAATTTGGCTTATCAGGAAGTGCGCCTTTAAAAACTGGCCCTGCCGAAGCATATATTTTAACTATAGGCTTTGGATATTCTCCTGTAGTAATAATATTATTTTTTACTTCTAGTTACATAACTAAAATATCTATCATTACTATAAGCTTTATCATTGACTTGCCTTGCATCTAGCACTATATCAAAACTTGCACTTCTATTTTCTGTGGAATATGGTGCTGAATCTATAAGCTTAATATTAACCTTTAATTCTATCTTTTCATAAGGAGAAAT